>NZ_CP098440.1:0-2557500 GCF_050644135.1 Rhizobium sp. YTU87027
ATGCAGATGAATACAATGACGGCGGATGTCCTGGAGAGTGGGGACAATGAACCGCAGGCGTTTGGCTCTATGTGCGCCGAAGCGGCAGGGGAAAAGGGAGACATGAAGCATGGTGTACTTTTTGAGCGTGTCAGCGCCCGCCTGAAGGCGCAAGTCGGTCCGGATGTCTATGCAAGCTGGTTCGCGCGGCTGAAATTGCATTCGGTTTCAAAGAGCGTCGTGCGCCTGACGGTGCCGACGACTTTCCTGAAGTCCTGGATCAACAACCGGTATCTTGAGCTGATCACCAACCTGTTCCAGGCAGAAGACTCCGAAATCCTGAAAGTCGAAATTCTTGTTCGCACGGCAACGCGTGGCGTTGGCAAACCCGCTGAAGAGCCGGTTTCTCCAGAGCCTGTCGCCACTGCGCAGACGCGCCGCCCAGCGGCGCAGCATGCCGGCCAGATTGTACAGCAGGCGGTTTCGTCTGCAGCCGCAGCCCGTCCGGCCACTTCCGGCCAGCCGCTCTTTGGCTCGCCGTTGGACTCTCGCTTCACCTTCGACACCTTCGTCGAGGGCAGCTCCAACCGTGTGGCTCTTGCCGCTGCCAAGACGATTGCGGAAGCTGGACAGGGCGCTGTCCGCTTCAATCCGCTCTTCGTCCATTCCAGCGTCGGTCTCGGCAAGTCGCATCTTCTGCAGGCGATCGCCAATGCCGCGGTTCAGAACCCGCGCGCACTGCGCGTCGTCTATCTGACAGCAGAGTATTTCATGTGGCGTTTCGCAACCGCGATCCGCGACAATGATGCTTTGACGCTCAAGGACTCGCTGCGCAACATTGACCTCCTGATCATCGACGACATGCAGTTCCTGCAGGGCAAGATGATCCAGCATGAGTTCTGCCACCTGCTGAACATGCTGCTCGACAGCGCCAAGCAGGTCGTCGTCGCTGCCGATCGGGCTCCCTGGGAGCTGGAATCGCTCGATCCACGCGTCCGCTCGCGTTTGCAGGGCGGTGTGGCCATCGAACTCGACGCTCCGGACTACGAGATGCGTCTCGAAATCCTGAAGCGTCGCCTCGCTGCTGCTCGTGTCGAGGATCCGTCTCTGGAAATCCCGGCCGATCTGCTGAACCACGTTGCCCGTAACATAACGGCAAGCGGCCGCGAACTGGAAGGCGCCTTCAACCAGCTGCTTTTCCGCCGCTCCTTCGAGCCGAACCTGACGGTCGAGCGCGTCGATGAGCTTCTTGCTCATCTCGTTGGCTCGGGCGAGCCGCGCCGTGTCCGCATCGAGGACATCCAGCGCATCGTCGCACGGCACTATAATGTGTCGCGTCAGGAGCTGGTCTCGAACCGCCGCACCCGCGTCATCGTCAAGCCGCGCCAGATCGCCATGTATCTGTCGAAGACGCTGACGCCGCGGTCCTTCCCGGAAATCGGCCGTCGCTTCGGCGGTCGCGATCATACGACCGTGCTGCATGCCGTTCGCAAGATCGAGGAGTTGATTGCCGGTGACACGAAGCTCTCGCATGAGATCGAGTTGCTGAAGCGCCTGATCAACGAATAGTCGGGAAACCTTCTGTGCAAGTTGACGGCCGGGCATCGCTCCGGCCGTTTTCTTTTGCGCACAATCTTCTGTAGGCTGGCTTGGAGGAGCATGGGCTGGCGGTACAGGGAGGGAGCCGGATGAGTTTCGACAGGATCGCTGTTCTCGGGCTGGGCAAGGTCGGGCGATTGGCCGCAACGCTCTTGCACGAGGGAGGCTTCGACGTTCTCGGCGTCGATGTTCAGGCGTCGACGGAGGGCCTGCCGTTCGAATGCAGGAGTGAAGACATCTCCGATCCTGCTGTCATCGGCGAACTGCTATCGAGCGTCGAGGCGGTGCTTTCCTGCCTGCCCTATCACCTCAACATCGGCCTGGCGCGCGCTGCCCATCTTGCGGGCATTCACTATTTCGACCTGACCGAGGACGTGCCGACCACAAATTTCATTATCGAACTATCCAAGACCGCGCGCGGGCTGATGGCACCGCAATGTGGCCTCGCCCCTGGCTTCGTCGGCATTGTCGGGGCGAGTCTTGCGGATGGATTCGACAAATGCCGGTCCATTCGCATGCGGGTCGGCGCCCTGCCGCAGCATCCGACCGGTCTCCTCGGCTACGCCTTCAACTGGTCGCCAGAGGGCGTGGTCAACGAGTATCTGAACGACTGCGAAGTGATCGAGGGGGGCATTCGCAAGCTCGTCTCGCCGATGGAGTGGCACGAGACGATCTATGTCGAAGGCGTCAAGCTCGAAGCCTTCACAACGTCAGGCGGCCTCGGAACCATGTGCGACACCATGCTCGGCAAGGTCGAGAATCTTGACTACAAGACGATGCGCTATCCCGGGCACATGGATCTGATGAACTTCTTTTTCCATGAACTCCTGATGCGCGACAGGCGCAAGCTCGCCGGCGAAATCCTCACCAACGCCAAGCCGCCGGTCGAAGACGATGTCGTCTATGTCCATGTGGCGGCGGAGGGCACGGAGAACGGCAACCTGCGCCGCAAGGAATTTGTCCGCGCCTACTATCCGATCGAGATCGCTGGCGCTCGCCGCACGGCGATCGCCTGGACGACGTCGGCGTCGGTGGTTGCCGTGATCGAGATGGTGCGCGACGACTTGCTGCCGTCCACCGGTTTCCTGCATCAGGAATACATTCCGCTGGAGATGTTCCTGAACACGCCGACTGGCAGCCTTTTCAAGACCGGCGCGCCAGGTCGCTAGCTTCTCAGGCTCGTCCAGTATGCCCCCTCGAAGGGCACAGCGGCGAAGCGCTCGTTGATCTCGGCGAGACTGCCCAGGGGATCGACATCGCCGAACAGGTCGGGCCTTACCCAGGATGCGATGGCCTCGGCGGCCAGTACGTTCAGCGGCACGGCGTTGAAGAAGTTCCACATGCCGTGAACATTTCCCTCACGCACCGCCTTCAGCGGGGCAAGGGCGGGCGCCTTGACGGTTTCCTGCAGCGACCGACGGGCTTCTGCAGGATCGACGCCGGGACCGATCGAGAAGACGGTGTAGTTGCTGCCCGGCGAGCCTGTGGCGATATAGATGTCCGGCTCAGCTGCGATGACATACTCCGCCGTCACCGGTCCGCCCTGCGGCGGCAGGTTCTTGTCGGCGATGTTGCGTCCGCCGGCAAGCGTGATCAATTCGCCGAGGCCGGTTCGGCCGTATGCCCAGCTGCCCCGGGTTGCGCTCGGGAAGGCATCCATCAGCACCAGCGGCCCATCCTCGCCTTTCCCCGTCGCTCCCGCTCTGATGCGCTGCACCCGCTTTTCGAAAAACTGCGCATAGTTCTCAGCCTGCTGATCACACTCCAGGATACGACCAAGGAGACGGATGTCCCGCGGGGTGCTCTTCAGTGGATCGACATTGAAATCGACGACGATGACAGGCACGCCAGTCAATTGGAAATAGTCGATAGCACGTTTCCCTTGCTCACCTTCTGCCTGCCACATGCCCATAACCGCCAGATCGGCCTCCAACGAGAGGGCGGCTTCGAAGTTCATGCCATCCGCCAGGCCGTTGCTGACGAGCGGGACGTCGGCGAGGGCCGGGAACTTGCCGCGGAAGGCATCGTAGATGAACGGGTTATCCGTCTTCATGTCAGTCGCCCAGCCGGCCAGCAGGCTGACCGGATCCGGATGGATCAGCGATAGTGCGACAAGATTGAAGCCTGTGCCGAGGATGATCGACTTCGGTTTCCTCGATATTGTCACGGTTCGCCCGACGGCATCAGTTACAGTCAACGGCCATTGCATCTCGGCCTTCAGCAGAGTCGGCGCGCAGAGCATGGCGGACGCCGCACCGAGAAAGCCGCGTCTTGTAATCGTGGTGGGGATCATTGCACGTTCCTCTGGCTGGGAAGAGCACAAAGCTTGCCGCAGCTCTGAACGCCTGGCAGCATGTAGCGCAGGCAGCATATCTTCCGACGGGCGACACGCTCTCCGTCTTCCTCGACATACCGGAGGCTGCCGCAAAGAGGATTGACGCCACCATCGGGCAGGCAGCCGCGCACAAAGATCGTGAGATCCGGACTTTCAGGCGGCCGTGTCAACCGCAGCACGTAGTCGAGATACACAGCAGCATTGTTCCAGCACAGCTTGGCCGAAATGGCGGAGGTGGTGAGCTTCCTGACGGCCTCCGGAAGATGCTCTTCCAACAACGGCCCGATGGCTTCAAAGCCGTCCTCCTTGTCGCCCTCGGTATTTCGGCCGCGATGCGGCACGCCGAACGCCCGTGGCAGGCCATCGTCCTGCAATGCGATTGTCATCCCGTCGAAGGCGACGGGAAGCTGCTGCGCCGCAAGGCGGCGAGCCAGCACATAGGGAATGGAGAGGGCGGAGAAGTAGTACAACGACCACATCGAGACGATGGCGCGCCGGTCACTGTCGCCGCAGGCCTCTGCATAACGGTCAATCGCCTGCTCGAACCCACCATCGCCGAAGAACAGCGGCAGCAGTACTCCGTCGGGCAAATCGGCGGCAAGGGCCATCTTCTCACGGCACCACGTATGCTCGCCGGCAAAGGCCGGCGAGAGAACCGAGGCGCTGTGGCCCGGATCAGCGATATGGTGCCGCGCGCTTGCCATCAGCTCACCATGTGTAACGCAGGCTGCCGATCACAGTGCGGCCCTGGTCGCGGTAGCAGAAGCCAGCCGAGCAGATGGGCTCACGGCGATCGACGAGGTTGGTGGCGTTGAGCTGCAGGCTCAGGCCCTCGTATTTCTTGTCGAGCGCCGCGAAATCATAGCTGACGGCGGCGTCGAAGAGGACGCGTGAACCGTTCTGGGCCATGTTGGCGTCGCTGGTGTAGCTCTTGCCGAGATACCGGGTGCCGAAACCGATGCCGAGACCGTAGATAGGGCTACTCTCCTGGAAGGTATAGTTCGCCCAGAGCGAAGCCATGTGCCTCGGAACCGACGAGACGGAATTGCCGACCGTCCCGGTCGTTCCCTCCAGGATTTCAGTGTCGGTGTAAGTGTAAGACGCCACTAGCGACAGGCCGTTGTCGAGGCTCGTATTGGCTTCGAGCTCGAAACCACGGGAACGAATCTTGCCGCGCTGCACCTGTATATTGGCCGGTCCGGTCGCAAGGTTCACGACCTCGTAGTAGAGGCTGTTCTTCTGGTCGATATTGAACAGCGCTGCCGTGAGCAGCGTATTGCTGTTCGGCAGCAGGTACTTGACGCCGATCTCTTCCTGTTCGCTTTCCGTCGGTTTGAAGGGCTGGTCCGTCTCTTGGTTGATGCCGGCATTGGGCGCGAAGGCGGTGGAGTAGCTGGCATAAGGTACAACACCGAAATCGGTCTCGTAGCCCAAGCCGACACGGCCGGAAAATGCCTTGTCCTTTTGCGAAATGCTCGTCAGCGCATTCGTGCTGAGGTCGGTATTGTCAGTGTCCGTCGAGACCCAGTCGTAGCGACCTCCAAGGGTCAATATCCATGCGTCATAGCGGATCTGATCCTGTAAATAGGTACCGACTTGCCATTGGTCCTGGACGGTACGCGTGTCGAAATCGATCGGTGCAACGAAAGCTCCTGCCGTCGGGTTGTTGGTATCGAGCGGCGGCGAGACGCCCCGGCCATCGAGCGAGCGCCAGCGCAGCTTGGTCAGGTCCAGGCCCGCAAGCAGTGTATGGTCGACCGCGCCCGTCTCGAACTGGGCTTCCAACTGATTGTCGATGACGAAAGCCGTCAGCCGTTCGTCGAAGGTGCCGGCGCTACTGTCGAGGAGACTCGGGTTAACCGCATTGGGTGCGTAGGCGAAGGCCCAGTCGGCGTCGATGTTGAGTGTCGAGACGCGGGCGTTCTGACGGAAGATGAAGACGTCGTTCAGTCGATGCTCGAACTCATAGCCTATGCGGGCCTGGTTCTGGACCGAGTCGTTGAAGGCCGGATTGCCGGCGAAATAATCCGTGACGTTGCCGGCTGGATCATTGTAGTAGGCCGCCGTTCCGCCGGTCTTGGTTCGGGAATATTCGCCGAGAATGGTTAGTTTCGTGTCCTCGTCCGGCTTCCACATGAAGGCTGGCGCGATATAAACGCGGTCGTCGGGAACGCTGATCTGCTCCGTGTTGGCATCGCGGTAGAGGCCCGTCAGACGATAATAGAAGGGGTCCGTATCGTTAACCGGACCCGAGACGTCAAACTGGGTTTGATAGCGCTGTTCGGTGCCATACTGCAGCTGAACCTCGTGAAAAGGCTCGTCCGTCGGCCGCTTGGTGATGAGGTTGTAGAGGCCGCCTGCACCCGTCGCCCCATACAGCGCCGAGGAGGGGCCGCGGAGGATCGAGACTCCCTCGAGGCCGTAAGGCTCGGTCTTGAAGAGTGACGAACCTGCGCCGGGCTGGCGAAGGTTGTCGCGGAAGATCCCGGTATAGGTCACGTCGAAGCCGCGCACCGAGAACGAATCGAAGCGCGGATCGAAACCATAAGCGCCGACGCGCGTGCCCGGCGTGTAAGCGACCGTATCGAGCAGGGTCTGTGGGTTCCGGTCCTTCAACTGCTGCTCGGTCACGGACGAAATCGACTGCGGCACCTCGATGAAGGGCGTGTCGGTCTTCGTGCCTGTCGCGCTGCTCTTGCCGACATATCCGTCTGCCTGGATCACGCCGCCGCTGCCGCCATTGACGATGATATCTTCAAGAACCGTCGCGCCGTCCTGCTGCTGTCCCGTGGCATCCTGAGCTGCGGCTGGCGCAAGAAGATGGATGAGCGCCACGCCCGTCAATGCTGATGTGGAGAGGATTCGAGAGGAAAAGCGGAGATTATTCATTGGCTTATTGCACCGGGTATGCTCATTTGTGGATTTATCTGGAGCTTAATAGTCAAGAAAAAGCCCGAAGAAAACCCAATTTCATGAATAATCTACTCCACTTTGCGATTTGTATGACAAATCGGCCACAGTCAGCTCAGGCTTGCGCCTCCGACAGCAGCCAGCGACGGAAGGCGGCCGCGGCCGGTCGCTCCAGCGCAAGACCCGGATAGACGAGGTGGAAGGCAAGTCGGCTTGCGATGCCAAGCGGGAAGGGCGTGACCACCGCGCCTTCCTTCAGGTCGCGCTCAAGGAACGATCGTCGCATCAAAGCAAAGCCCAGCCCGGCCTTCATCGCGTCATAGGCTCCGTTGCCATGCATGAAGATCGGCCCGCGCGAGGGGTCGACCCCCTTGGCGCCTGCCGCCTCCAGCCAGAGCCGCCAGTCATGGCGATAGACGTCGTGGATCAACTGGAAACGAGTGAGCGCGCTTGGCGACGGATGGTCCCCCATTTCAGTGGCAAGCCCTGGCGTACAGACTGGCACGAGCTCGTCATCGACGAGCCGCTCGCTGATCAGGCCGTCATAGCCGCCGAGCCCGTGGCGGATTGCAAGGTCGATGCCGTCACGCTGAAAATCGAGCACGCGGTGTGATGCGCTGATACGCACGTCGATTTCAGGGTGCATCGCCTCAAAACGTCCAAGACGCGGCACGAGCCAGTAGGTCGCAAATCCCGCCGTGCAGGTGACGTTGAGAACGGCGCCGCGTCCCCGCGCCGTGATTGCAGCCGTCGCTTCCCTGACGAGACGGAATGCAGCTCTGAGCGTCGAGAAGTAGTCCGCGCCCTCCACGGTCAAGGCGAGCGCACGGGTCTTGCGCTCGAACAGCTTGACGCCAAGCGATGCTTCCAGGTCGCGGATCTGCAGGCTGACGGCGCCTGGCGTAACGTTGAGCTCTTTTGCTGCGAGCGTCATACTGAGGTGCCGGGCAGCGGCTTCGAAGGCTCGAAGCGCCGAAAGAGAGGGGAGGTAGTCACTCATGGTTTAGCTCAGCTATATCATGGATCGAGAAAGACTCGTTTGTCTCTCGGCAGACGCCGCAATAATATCAGGAAGAAAGCCGTCGCAAAAGCTGACTCAAGCTTTGTGATGAGCGAGAATAAATCGAGAATTGCCACGTCCGCGCCGCGCAACAATCGGGTGGTGGCAGCCTGTGACGGGATGTATTCCGGTGGCAGGCTGACTAGGGAGAAGATGATGCAGCAGAAACAGATGGGCTTTGCCGAGTGGGGAATGCTGCTGGTGCTCTCCCTGCTATGGGGCGGCTCCTTCCTCTTCAACGGCATTCTGGTAAAGACCCTGCCGCCGTTCACGATCGTCACGGGCCGGGTTCTGATCGCCGCGCTGGCGCTGAACGTGATCGTCCGGGCAACCGGCCACGTCCTGCCGCGCGACGGCAGGGCTTGGGCGGCCTTCTTCGGCATGGGCGTCCTGAACAACATGATCCCGTTCTGCCTCATTGTCTGGGGCCAGACGCATATCGCAAGCGGCCTTGCCTCAATCCTGAATGCCACCACGCCGCTGTTTGGCGTCGTTGTCGCGCACGTCCTGACTGCCGACGAAAAGATGACCGGCAACCGCCTGCTCGGCGTCCTCATCGGCTTTACAGGTGTCGCCTATATGATCGGCTTCGATGTGCTGCGTGATCTCGGCTCGAACGTGCTGGCGCAGCTTGCCGTGCTGGGTGCTGCACTCTCCTATTCCTTTGCCGGTATCTTCGGTCGCCGTTTTCGCCAGATGGGCATGGCGCCGCTCATTCCCGCTGCGGGGCAGGTCACCGCGTCGACGCTCCTGATGCTGCCGATCGCGCTCATCGTCGATCAACCCTGGACATTGGCCGCCCCATCATTCGAAACCTGGATAGCATTGCTGGGCTTGGCCCTGCTGTCGACCGCGATTGCCTATGTGCTGTTCTTTCGGATCCTGGCGACGGCTGGCGCGACGAACCTTATGCTCGTGACCTTCCTGATCCCCGTCAGCGCCATCCTGCTCGGAGCGGCTATTCTCGGCGAGCAGCTGCAGGCCAAGCACCTGATTGGCATGGCGATGATCGCGATCGGCCTTGCGGCGATCGACGGGCGGTTGTTCTCGCTTGGCAGAAAGCGGCCTGCCTAGCAGGCGAGATCGGCGACCACGGAATCGAGGATCAGCATCCCTGATGGCGTGCAGCGAAGCCTGGAATTGCCGATCCGCTCGATGAAGCCGTGCTCCAGCAGGAATTCTTCCCGCTTCGGATCCGGATCGCGGCCCGAAAGCTGCTGCCAGCGGGCGAGATCGACGCCTTCCTTCAGGCGCAGCCCCATCAGCAGCAGTTCGTCCGCCTGCTCCTCGTAGCCGAGTTGCTCTTGATCGAGGATGCCATGGCCGTCGCTCTCGACGAGATCGAGCCAGCTTTCCGGCTTCCGCTCGGTCGCGGTCGCGATCTTCATGCTGCCGCGCGTCAGCCGCCCGTGGGCGCCGGGGCCGATGCCGGCATAGTCGCCATAGCGCCAGTAGGTGAGGTTGTGGCGGCTTTCCGCACCCGGGCGCGCGTGGTTGGACACCTCATAGGCAGGCAGCCCTTCGCGGGCAGTGATCTCCTGCGTCGCCTCATAGAGCAGAGCCGACTGATCGCCATCTGGTACGATAAGCTTGCCAGCCTTGTGGAGGCCGTAGAAGGGCGTGCCTTCCTCGATCGTCAGCTGGTAGAGCGAGAGGTGGTCGACCGCGTAGGAGATCGCCTCCTTCAGCTCGCGTTCCCATTCGTCGACGGTCTGGTTCGGGCGGGCATAGATCAGATCGAAGGACATGCGCGGGAAGATGTCACGCGCCAACTTGATCGCCTTCAAGGCGTCGGCAACGTCGTGCAATCGGCCGAGGAACTTCAGATCGCGGTCGTTCAGCGCCTGGACGCCGAGCGAGACGCGGTTGACGCCGGCGGCGCGATAGCCGCGGAAACGCTCCGCCTCGACGCTGGACGGATTGGCCTCCATGGTGATTTCGATGCTATCGGGCACATGCCAGTGCTTGGCGATGCCGTCGAGAATGGCCGAAACCGTCGAAGGGTTCATCAGCGAGGGTGTGCCGCCGCCGAGGAAGATACTCGTCACCGTCTTCGGTCCGCTCAATTGGCGTACCGTCGCCATCTCCTTCAGGAAGGCCGCGGTGAAGCGCTCCTGGTCTACCGGTTGGTGGCGGACGTGGCTGTTGAAATCGCAATAGGGGCACTTGGCGGCGCAGAACGGCCAATGCACGTAGACGCCGAAGCCGGGTTCGCCGGTATCGGGCAAAAGAGCGGCATAGCGCGTCAAGTCAGGCTGTTCCAAAGTGTCCACGTGTGCCCTTAGGCTTCCAGGCAGGTTTCGACGAAAATCTTGAAGGCGCGGGCGCGGTGCGACAGGGCTCTTTCGTCGCCCGGCTTCCAGCCGTGCTTTTCTTCCGCGCTCATCTCGCCAAAGGTAGTGTCATAACCTTCGGGTTGAAAGACCGGATCGTAGCCGAAGCCCTGGCTGCCGCGCGGCGGCCACACGACGGCGCCTTCGACCTCGCCGCGGAAAAGCTCCGTGTGGCCGTCCGGCCAGGCAAGGCAGAGCACACTGACAAAGCGGGCGGTGCGCTGCTCCGGCGTTGAGGCGCCGGCCTTGTCCATTGCTGCCTCGACCTTTTCCATCGCCATCGCGAAGTCGCGGGTGCCGTCGGGCTTCTCGGCCCAGTTGGCGGTATAGACGCCGGGATCGCCGCCAAGCGCGTCGATGGCGAGGCCGGAATCGTCCGACAGCGCCGGCAGTCCGGCGGCCTCGGCAGAGGCGAGCGCCTTGATCTTCGCGTTTTCCTCGAAGGTGGTGCCCGTCTCATCAGGCTCCACGAAGTTCAGTTCAGCCGCTGACTTCGCCGTGAAACCGAATGGACCGATCAGGTCCTGGATTTCCCGGATCTTCCCGGCATTGTGGCTGGCAACGACGATGGTCTTGGTTTCGAGCTTGCGCATGATTGTCCTATTCGATTCCCCAGATGCGGGCTTCGGCGCATTCGAGGCTGTTGCCCGCCGGATCGCGGAAATAGATCGATCGGCCGCCTTGCGGCCAGGTGACTTCGGATTCGATGGCGACACCCTCGGAGTTCAGCCGGGCGGCAATCGCATCGAGATTTTCGCCTGAGACGCGGAAACAGGCGTGTCCTGCACCCGTCGTTCCATGCGGCGGCACCTGCAGCGCGGTGGGCGAGGGCGGCTTGATCGTTTCCTTAGGGTTGAAGATCAGCAATACGCCGGGGCCGCAGCGAAAGAAGACGTGCCGGTTGCCGCTCCGCGAGATCTTCGAAAGACCGAGAACGCCTGCATAGAAGGCTTCGGCCGTGTCGAGATCGTCCGCATAGAGCGCCGTCTCCAGCATGCCTTCCAGCATGTCGTTCATCCGGCGATCGCCTGCTTCTGCATCGCGACGAGCTCGGCAATGCCTGTTTTGGCGAGTGCCATCAGCGAGCCGAACTCCTCATCGGTGAAGGGCGTGCCTTCCGCGGTGCCCTGGATTTCGACGATGCCGCCCGCGCCCGTCATTACGAAGTTCGCGTCGGTCTCGGCCGAGGAGTCTTCGAGATAGTCGAGGTCGATCACCGACTGGTTCGCGAAGATGCCGCAGGAGATGGCCGCGACATGGTCCTTGAGCACGCGCTCGACCTTGAGCATGTTGCGGCTCTCCATCCACTTGAGGCAGTCGTAAAGCGCGATCCAGGCGCCGGTGATCGATGCCGTGCGCGTTCCGCCATCCGCCTGGATGACGTCGCAGTCGAGGGTAATCTGGCGCTCGCCGAGCTCCTTGAGGTCGACGACGGCGCGGAGCGAACGGCCGATCAGCCGCTGGATTTCCTGCGTGCGGCCGCCCTGCTTACCCGATGCGGCCTCGCGCTTCATGCGATCGCCGGTGGCGCGCGGCAACATGCCGTATTCGGCCGTGACCCAACCTTTGCCGGTGTTGCGCAGCCATGCCGGCGGCTTTTCCTCGACGCTAGCCGTGCACAGTACATGCGTATCGCCGAACTTCACCAGACAGGAACCTTCCGCGTGCTTGGAGAAATTGCGCTCGAACGAGACCTTGCGCATCTGGTCGGTTTTTCTGCCTGAGGGCCGCATACTATTCTCCTAATCGTCATGCCGAAGGCGCGAGCAGCCTTCGGATAGATCATGCGTGCTGTGGTGTTGAGAGCTTCTACGATTGGCAGCGCCCATTTGCAATTTCCCTTTTGCCGCTGCGGGGAGATTGGCTATATTTTGTCGGATCATCGTCAGCACGGGTATGCAAGGTTTCATGGAGTTCAGGTCGACGTCGGTTTCAGATGCAGTGGCTGCGCTGGATGAACGCTCTAAGGAAATCTTTCGCCGCATCGTAGAGGGCTATCTGGAAACGGGTGAACCGCTCGGCTCCCGCAACCTGTCGCGCATCCTGCCGATGTCGCTATCACCGGCGTCCGTGCGCAACGTGATGAGCGATCTGGAAGAACTCGGTCTCATCTATTCGCCGCATGTCAGTGCCGGTCGTCTGCCGACGCAGATAGGCCTGCGCTTTTTCGTCGATGCCTTCATGCAGGTCGGCGACCTCTCGGCCGAGGACCGCGCTAGCATTGACCGCCAGGTGCGCGCCGAAAGCCGTGACAATCCGATGGAATTGATGATGAACGAGGCTAGCCGAATGCTTTCGGGCATTTCGCGCGGCGCCGGACTTGTTATCACCTCGAAAAGTGATCCCGTTCTCAAGCATGTCGAATTCATCCGGCTTGAGCCAACCAAGGCGCTTGCGGTCCTCGTTGGCGATCACGACCAGGTGGAAAACCGCATCATCGAGCTTCCGGCCGGCGTGACGTCGTCGCAATTGACCGAGGCCGCCAACTTCCTAAACGCCCACATGACCGGCCAGACGCTGCCGGAACTGCGAAATGAATTAAGCCGACTGAAGGACGAGGTGCGCAGCGAACTCGATACACTGTCGCAGGATCTCGTCGAGCGCGGCATCGCTGTCTGGTCCGGCAGTGCCGACGAAGGCAAGCCGGCCCAGCTCATCATTCGCGGCCGCGCCAATCTCCTCGCCGGTCTCGCGGGCGCTGACGATCTCGACCGCCTGCGCATGCTTTTCGACGATCTCGAAAAGAAGGACAGCCTGCTGGAGCTTCTCAATCTCGCCGAGAGCGGGCCGGGCGTGCGTATTTTCATCGGCTCGGAAAACAAGCTCTTCTCGCTCTCCGGCTCGTCGCTGATTGTCGCGCCCTATCGTGATGACGACGACCGCATTGTCGGCGCCGTCGGCGTCATCGGGCCGACGCGGCTCAATTACTCACGCATTGTCCCGATGGTCGACTATACTGCTCAGCTGATGACACGATTGTCACGCGGCGCGAAGTAGGACAGCTACTCCGGCAGCATGTCGCCAGAGCCACCCATCTCAGCGGGCATGTCTCTGTATTTCGGCAGACCGTCACGGATAGGCAGTACGCTTTCCTGATAGTTCACATGCAGCGTCGGAGTGTAGTCAAGATCGGGCAGAAGTGCCGCGTAAACGTCGGTGACGCCCCAGGTGGGGTGCTCGGTGTAGAGATGCCCGCCGCACAACTCGCAGAATTTCCGCACGCTCGTATCGGACTTCTGGTAGCCCTCAACGTGCTCGCCGCCTTTGGTAACGCGGACAGTGTGCGGCTGCCAGAGCGTGAAGGCGTTGACTGGCCCCGCCGACCAATGTCGACAGGAGGCACAGTGGCAATAACCCATAGCCACCGGTTCGCCGGTAGCAACAATCTCCACGGCGCCGCAGAAGCAGCGCCCGGAATAGCTTTTCTGATCGCTCATGGTAGCAGCTCCCTGACCTGGAAAGGTCGAAGCACCAAAGATTTAGATACGGCTAAAATAAAAGAACTTTAGCACGGGCAAGTCAAGCTAGCCCTCTCGATCAACCCTGCATGAGTTGCCTTGCATCACGTGCTTTTCGGTCACGCAGACTTGATTTTTGCCCGTCAAAGCTCGATATCGGGCACATCCTAAAAGACACCAATCACCGGAGAACGTCATGACTGACGAAACGACGAAGAACGGACCAGACGCAGCCGCGGTCGAAGCCGCAGCGGACGCCGCCGCAAACGTCGAGAACGAAGCCACAGCTCAGCCCGATCCGCTGGAACTTCTGAAGGGCGAGAATGCAGAGCTGCGCGACCGCTATCTGCGCCTTGCCGCGGAGATGGATAACCTGCGCCGCCGCACAGAGCGGGAAGTCAAGGACGCCAAGACCTACTCAGCCGCTGGCTTTGCTCGCGACATGTTGGCCGTCTCGGACAACCTGCGCCGCGCCATCGATGCGATCCCCGAGGAAGCCAAGGCAGCGGCCGACGCCGGTCTGACAACGCTGATCGAAGGCGTCGAGATGACGGAGCGCTCGATGCTGTCTGCGCTCGAGCGCCACGGTGTCCGCAAGCTGGAGCCGGTCGGCCAGAAGTTCGATCCGAACTTCCATCAGGCCATGTTTGAAGTGCCGAACCCTGATGTGCCGAACAACACGGTCGTACAGGTCGTTCAGGCCGGCTACACCATCGGTGAACGCGTTCTGCGTCCTGCCATGGTCGGCGTCGCCAAGGGCGGCCCGAAGCTCGTCGAGTCCGAAGCCAATTCGGTTTTCGACCAGAAGGACGCCTGATCTCTCAGGCGCACCTATAGGCATTAGATGCGGGCGAAACGCTCGATCAGCAGATCGAAGAAGCCGTCCGCATCGACATCACGCATGACCCGCGCATTGCGCTTGCGGTCAGTGACGTGCCACCAGTCGACGACGGTCATGCCGACTGTCAGTTCCGACTTTACCTCGATCTCGACATTGCAGGTCCGGCCCTTGAAAAGCTCAGGCTTCAGCAGGTAGGCGATAACCGTCGGATCGTGCAGCGGACCGCCGTCGGAGCCATATTTCTCGACATCGAAACGTTCGAAGAATTCCAGCATCTCGACCATGGCGATGGCCGGGCGCGTGCCGAGATCGGCCATGCGCTTGACGCGGTCCTTGCGCGTCAGAAGCTTGTGCGTGACGTCGAGCGGCATCATTACGATCGGAACACCGGAACGGAAGACGATGTCGGCGGCCTCGGGATCGACGTAGATGTTGAACTCGGCCGCCGGCGTAATGTTGCCGCCTTCGAAGAAGCCGCCACCCATCATGACCAGTTCGCGGACACGCGGGATGATGTCGGGCGCCTTCTGGAAGGCCAGGCCGATGTTGGTCAGTGGCCCAAGCGTGCACAGCGTCACCGTGCCTTCCGGCTCGCTGCGCAGTGTCTCGATGATGAAGTCCACGGAATGCTGCGCCTGCAGCGGCATGACAGGCTCGTCGAGGACAGGGCCGTCGAGGCCGGTCTTGCCGTGCACGTGCTCGGCGGTGACCAGCTTGCGCGCGATCGGCTTGTCGGCGCCGGCAAAGACTTTCGTATCGGTCCGGCCACAGAGTTCGCAGACGATGCGTGCGTTGCGGCTCGTATAGGACAGCGGCACATTGCCGGCGACGGTGGTGATCCCGAGAACGGCGAGTTCCTCCGGGCTGCCAAAGGCCAGCATGATGGCGGCGGCATCGTCCTGGCCGGGGTCAGTGTCGATGATGATCTTTCTAGGGTTTGCCATTCCGATCGTTCCATCCTCGGGTGCGCGTCTTCTTGGCATGCACCGTTTGTTTATATTCCCGTCGCAAATCGGCACAGCCGGTACGGGCAGGTTTTGATGCGAGGCGGCGCTTGCTTTGTCAAGGTCGGACCCCTGCGCGCCCCCCGCGGCAGCGAGTGCGGATATCCGCCTTGCGTCCGTCGCCAGCAATTCCCATATTAGGAGCAATCGGATGCTGTTCTTCAGGTCCGGCAAGGTCGCTTGGATCAAGGACTTGAAGACGATGAGCCGCATTACGCCTTTCGCGAGCCCTTTGCTCTTGGGCTTCGACGCCATGGAAAAGACGCTTGAGCGCCTTTCGAAGGCTAGCGACGGGTACCCCCCCTACAATATCGAGCGCGTCGCCGCCAATCGCGCCTCCGGTGATCCGGAGAGGCTGCGTATAACCCTTGCCGTAGCCGGGTTCAGCGAAGAAGAACTGGACGTGTCGGTCGAGGAAAATCAGCTTTCGATCCGGGGTCGCCAAGTCGATCAGGGGGAACGTGATTACCTTTATCGCGGCATCGCTGCGCGTCAGTTCCAGCGGACTTTTGTTTTGGCCGACGGGATGCAGGTTCTGGGCGCCTGCCTCAAGAACGGATTGTTGTCGGTGGATCTCATCCGCCCGGAGCCGAACCGTATGGTGAAGAAAATTAACATTTCGGTCTCACAGTAGGACAACGGCGCAACTTGAGCCGTTGGTCCCTTCTGTTGGAGGTACAGGAATGTTGATGAAAGAAGCCAATTCTCACCTGACCAAAACCGAACTTGCCGGTATCGGCAACGGCGAGGTCGCCTACATCCGGAAAATGCGGTCTGAAGAAGTCTCCAAGTGCTTCCCTGAAGCGCCGGATATCGATCCGAGCGTTGACCTATGGGCGCTATTCGGCGCCGATGGCACGCCGATCCTGTTGACGGACAACCGCTCGAGCACCTTCTTCAAGGCTGCCGAGGATGAGTTGAAAACGGTGAGCCTGCACTAAGGCAGGCTCAGACGCGCTTGAATGTGAGATAGGCGGAAGATCTGCCTTCACGCCGCGCCTTGGCCTCGTAGCGTGTGCTCGGCCAGCCCTCGTAGGGCGTCAGCCAATCCGCAGCATTCTGGGCGAGCCATTCGAAGCCGCCGTGGTCGCGGCACTTGAGTAGCGTCCAGTTGACGTAAGTATCGATATCGGACGCGAAGCAAAACAGCCCGCCCGGCTTTAGGACGCGGTGGAAGCGGTCGAGATTGGTCTTCGATACAAAGCGGCGCTTCCAGTGCTTCCGCTTCGGCCATGGATCCGGGTAGAGCAGGTCGATGTGGTCGATCGAGGCATCAGGCAACCAATCCAGCAATTGCGTCGCATCATCGTTATAGACACGGACGTTCTTGGCGCCCGCTTTGTCGACGCTCGTCAGCAGCTTCTGCATGGAATTGATGAAAGGCTCGACGCCGATAAAGCCAGTGGAGGGCATTTCCACGGCGCGATGGATCAGATGCTCGCCGCCGCCGAAGCCAATTTCCAGGCGCAGCCTTTCGGTCGACACCGGAAAGAGAGTTTTCAGCGGCTCGGGTGGAGCCGCTGAAAGATCGATGAGGAACGCCGGAAGCAGGGTGTTCAGTCGCTCTGCCTGATGTTCGCGCAGAGCCTTTCCCTTGCGGCGACCGAAGAAGGCTTCGGTCGCGCGTCCGCGGCGTTCCATGTCGGTCATGCTGCTTCCTTGACCTTGACGGCTTCCTTGAGTGCCTTGACGAGGTCAGTGCGCTCCCAGGAGAACGAGCCGTCGCGGCCGGCCTTGCGGCCGAAGTGGCCATAGGCCGAGGTCTTGGCGTAGATCGGCTTGTTGAGGTCGAGATGACGGCGGATGCCGGTCGGCGACAGATCCATGTTCTTGCGGATAGCGGCTTCGACCTGGTCTTCCGTCACGCCCTTGCCGGTGCCGTGCAGGTCGACATAGATCGACAGTGGCTGTGCGACGCCGATAGCGTAGGAGAGCTGGATCGTGCAGCGATCGGAAAGACCGGCGGCAACGACGTTCTTCGCGAGGTAGCGGGCAGCATAGGCGGCCGAACGGTCGACCTTGGTCGTGTCCTTGCCGGAGAATGCGCCGCCACCGTGCGGAGCAGCGCCGCCGTAGGTGTCGACAATGATCTTGCGGCCGGTCAGGCCCGCGTCGCCATCGGGACCGCCGATGACGAACTTGCCGGTCGGATTGATGTACCACTTGCAATCGTCGGCGACCGGCAGATCGCCGAGAGCTTCGAGGATATAGGGCTCGACGACTGCGCGAACCTTCTTCGAGTCCCAGCTTTCGTCGAGGTGCTGGGTGGAGAGAACGATCGACGTGACTTCGGCGGGCTTGCCGTTGACGTAGCGCACCGTCACCTGGCTCTTGGCGTCCGGGCCGAGCTTGGCGACGTCGCCGTCGCCCTTCTTGCGGGCCGTGGCGAGCAACTGCAGGATCCTGTGGGAGTAGTAGATCGGCGCCGGCATGAGGTCAGGCGTTTCCTTGCAGGCGTAGCCGAACATGATGCCCTGATCGCCAGCACCTTCGTCACCCTGCTGGTCGGCGGCATTGTCGACGCCCTGGGCGATGTCGGCGGACTGCGAGTGCAGGAGCACGTCGATCTTCGCCGTCTTCCAGTGGAAGCCGTCCTGCTCGTAGCCGATGTCCTTGATGGCGCGGCGGGCAGCGGCCTTGAACTTCGAAGGATTGATGACGTCCTTGCCGTCCTTGTCCTTCTTCATCAGGCTCGGCGGCAGGCGCACTTCACCGGCGATCACGACTCGGTTGGTCGTTGCCAGCGTCTCGCAGGCAATGCGCACGCCCCAGGGGTTGACGCCGGTCTTGGCGGCTTCGCGGTAGACCAGATCCACGATCTCGTCGGAGATCCGGTCACACACCTTGTCCGGGTGACCTTCGGCAACTGACTCGCTGGTGAAAAGGTAATTCGCGCGCATTCCGGGATTCCCCTCAAAGAACAAAAGCTGCCTAGTAGGTACTCAGTTCGTACGCGAAAAACAAGCGTACAAGGACATAAATATATCTTTATATCTGCGGCGAAGTGGCAAAATATGCCCAAAAAACGCCAAAAAGCGGCCGTTGCGACCGCTTTCCTATTTTGCTCCAAATTTTGAGTGGCGATTATTCGCTGTCGGCTTCGGCGGCGAGCGCCTTCACAAGTTCGACCACTTTACGACGGACCTTGGGGTCCGTGATCTTCACGAAGGCGCGGTTGAGTTGGAGTCCTTCGGACGATGAAAGAAAGTCGACCACATAGTTCGAGCTGGAGGCCTCCGACATGCCGGATAGACCGGAAGATTGTTCGCCTGGCGCGTCCTCGAAAAAGAAGGAGACGGGGACGTTCAAAATGCTGGAGATGTTCTGAAGGCGACTTGCACCGACGCGATTGGTGCCTTTTTCGTATTTCTGGATCTGCTGAAACGTGATGCCGAGGCTCTCCCCGAGTTTTTCCTGGCTCATTCCTAGCATTGTTCGACGAAGGCGAATGCGACTGCCAACATGGACGTCGATGGGGTTCGGCCTCTTCTTGTTCTCAATCATGGTCCTGCCCTAACAATAATTTTCAACCTTGTTTAAACCGGCATGCCCAAACCCATCCCCAAAACGTCACGTTGCAAAGTCCTGATTAACCACCTTGAAACATACGCTAAGAACGCCGATCCCAACCACTATGCAATTTTAGGGGTTTTCGGTCAATTCTGCTTGAAAACAAAACCAAAACGCGAAACGAGCGCAATTGCAAACAGAAGTATTTCGATCAACCGGAAGTAAGTTTGGCGCGGGTAGCCTGGATCGCGTTCCGCGCTGAAGCTCTCAATGGTTGCGTCGATGAAGCCGGTTTCATTGAGGCCGAGTCCGGCAATGACCTCACCGCGGGCGTTCACGATCGCTGAAATTCCACTGTTGCCGTTGCGAATCAGCGGCAAACCGGTCTCAACGGCACGCAACCTGGCCTGCTGAAAGTGCTGGTAGGGGCCGGGCGTTGCACCGAACCACGCATCATTCGTGACATTGAGGATGGCATTGGCCGCGCCAAGGTCGCCTGTCATTTCATCGGGGAAAATGATCTCGTAGCAGACGAGCGGATAGAACTTGATCCCCGTCGGCAAGGTCAGCAGTTGACGCGTGGCGGCGGGTGAGAAGCCACCCGGCATCTCAACGACGTTCTGGACGCCGAAATCGTCGAGGATGCTTTCGAACGGCACGTATTCGCCAAACGGCACGAGGTGCACCTTGTCGGCGGCGCCGGCGATCTGGCCGCGACCGTCGATGACATAGATCGAATTGTAGTAGCGGGGCGGATTGCCCGGCCCCGTGTCTTCCACCCGAACGGCGCCGGCGATCAG
Organism: Rhizobium sp. YTU87027; assembly: GCF_050644135.1. NCBI lineage: Bacteria > Pseudomonadati > Pseudomonadota > Alphaproteobacteria > Hyphomicrobiales > Rhizobiaceae > Rhizobium > Rhizobium sp. YTU87027. Next base: position 19,830 of record NZ_CP098440.1, read on the forward strand.
GATCTGATTGTCGTCTAGGGTGTCCGCGATCCGGCTGAGCGCATCCTGATTGTCGGTCAGGATGAAGGGAATGGCCGTCTCCGGCCAGACGATGATGTCTGGTTTCCGCCCGCCGTCCTTCGGAGGCTCGACGGAGAGTTTCAGATGCTTTTCGAAGATAGCGGCGCGATCAGCGTCGCTGTCCATCTTCGCCGTCTGTTCGATCATCGGCTGAACGAGACGGATGACCGGGCTCTTGGAGTCGGTTGCGGGCGTCGGCTGCGGGCCATAGAGAGCATAAGCGCCGTAGCCGATATGCGCCGCGAAAAGCAGGGCTGCCAATGAGAGGCCGAGCTTCGCGCCCTGACGTGTTCCGAGAAGCGCAGGCGCGGCGAAGATGAAGACCGAGAGCGACGTTATACCCATGATGCCGATGACATGCGCCGATTGCATCATGAGAGGCACGGGCGTCATGCCGTAGCCGACAGCGTTCCAGGGAAAGCCGGTGAAAAGGACGCTCCGTAACCACTCGAGCAATCCGAAGCTCGCGGCAAGCGCCGCAATCCGCCCCATGCCGTCGGACCACAGGGTTCGCGCCAGAGCGGCAGCAGCGCCGTAGAAGATGGCGAGCACCGCAGGCAGGCCGAAAATCGCCAACGGCAGCGCCCAGGCGAAGGCCTCGGCATCGATCATCAAGGCATGGCCGAGCCACCAGAGGCCGGCGACGAAATAGCCGAAGCCGAATAGCCAGCCGACGGCGAAGGATGGCCACAGCCGGCCAAGAAACCCGCTTTCAGGAGCGGCGGCGGAGCCGTCGATCAGCCAGACAAGCAGCGTGAACGACATGAACATCGCGGCAAAGAAGCCGAAGGGAGGTAAGGCCAGAACGCCGATGGCGCCTGCAAGGACGGCCAGTACAACCCTCTTGAACCCCCAGGCCAGGATAACCCTGTCTGCAAGCCGCTCCATGCGCACTCCCATCACGCTGCGAATCAACCCGACCGCAGTCTTTCAAAAAAGCCGCCGTTTGTCGTGGTTTGCGGCAATCAGTTTGTTGTGGGAGCGTCTGTTTGCCGCTCTTCGCCGTGATCCGAGCCGGACGTGCCTTCACCGTCGATCTTGACACGACGGCGGATCGCCTGGCGCTTGCGGGTGATCCTCACGCGCTTGATCCGGCGCGGGTCCGCATCAAGAATATGGAACTCGAAACCGGGCAGGGCCTGTACGACCTCACCGCGCACGGGAATGCGCCCGAGTTCGGAGAAGATCAGGCCGCCCAGCGTGTCCACTTCATCGACCTGCTCGGTAATGTCGAAGTCCGGTCCGATCGCTTCGGCGATCTCCTCCAGTTCGACACGGGCGTCGGCAACGAAGACGTCTTCGGACACGCGCTTGAACATGACTTCGTCGTCGTCATGCTCGTCGTCGATGTCACCGACGACCATCTCGACGATGTCCTCGTGCGATGCCAGCCCATCGGTGCCGCCATACTCGTCGATGACGAGTGCCATCTGCGTGCGGTTCACCTGCATGCGGCGAAGGAGATCCGAAGCAAGCATTGAAGGCGGCACGAAGAGGATCTTGCGGATGATGCCGGCCTCTGACAGCGTCTTCTGCAGGTCGACGCGGCTGAGGTCGAAATTCGGCTTGGCAGCGCGCGTCGGCTTCTGCAGGTGCTCGAGGGAAACCTCGACCAAAGGCTCCACCGGCTTGAGTGCCTTGGTGCTGCCGCGGCGCTTGTTGCGCGCCTGCTTGGCGATGTAGGACAGGAGGTCGCGGATATGCACCATGCCGCGCGGATCATCGAGCGTATCCGCGTAAACCGGCATGCGCGAACGGCCAGACTCCTCGAACAGGATCATCAGTTCACCGATGGTGATATTCTGGTCGACGGCCTCGATATCGGCGCGCGGCACCATCACGTCGGCGACACGCACTTCGCGGAAGCGAAGGATGTTGTGCAACATCGCCCGTTCGTCGGGTGAAAACACGTCGCCCACGGCAGCGTCGGTCATCAGCGCATCGGCGATGTCCTCACGGAGGCGCGAGCCCTGCTGTGGTCTCAGGATGCGCGCTGCGCGCGACCAGAAGGATTGGGATCGTCCGGACTGCCTACTACTGCCACCCTCATCGGAGGAGGAGGATTGATCGGCGTCCTTGGCCTCAGCGGCCGGTCTCGTCGTAAAGTCGCTCATGGTTCCATTTTAAGGTCTTGACCCTCGTATGGGTCAGATAGGCCGAGTACCGCCAAAATGCGAGTCTCGAGCCCTTCCATTATCTCGGCTTCAGCGTCATTATTATGATCGTAGCCGAAGAGATGCAAGAATCCATGCACTATCAGGTGCGTCAGGTGGTCGTCAAAGCTCTTTTCGAGCTCTACCGCCTCCCGCTCCACGGTTTCTCTTGCGATAATGATGTCGCCCAACATCGGACCCGGCACCTTGCCTGGCTTTACCGGGAAGGCGGGAAAGGAAAGCACGTTGGTCGGCTTGTCCTTGCCGCGCCATTCGGCGTTGATGTCCTGGATCGAGGCGTCGTCGGTGAAAACCAGCGAGACTTCGGGGATCATCTTGGGAAAAGGCTGCCTTTCGCTCTCGCGAAGATAGGTTGCCGCCGTTTCGAGTACGCGATCCGCCAATGCATGCAACGCATCTTCGGAGGGCCAATTGCCCTCCTCGATGCTGATCTGGATATCGAGTTCCGCCATCAGTCCTGCCGGCTAACCTCTTCGGTTTCCGCTGCGTAGGTGGAATCATAAGCCCTGACAATCCGCCCGACGAGCGGATGGCGCACGACGTCCGTATCCTTGAAGCGGACGATCGAGATGCCCTCGACGCCATTCAGCAGTTGCAGCGCTTCCACGAGGCCAGACTTGACGCCCCGCGGCAAGTCGATCTGGCTTGGGTCGCCAGTGACGATCATGCGCGAGTTCTCGCCGAGACGCGTCAGGAACATCTTCATCTGCATCGACGTGGTGTTCTGCGCTTCGTCGAGGATAACGGCGGCATTGGCGAGTGTACGACCTCGCATGAAAGCGAGCGGCGCAATCTCGATGACGCCAGCGGTAATGGCGCGATCGACCTTGTCGGCCGGCATCATGTCATAGAGCGCGTCATAGAGCGGGCGAAGATAAGGGTCGACCTTCTCTTTCATGTCACCTGGCAGGAAGCCGAGGCGTTCGCCGGCTTCGACCGCAGGGCGCGAAAGAATGATCCTCTCAACGACGCCGCGTTCCAGCAGTTGAGCGGCATGAGCGACGGCGAGATAGGTCTTGCCAGTACCGGCCGGACCACAGCCGAAGACGAGTTCAGCGCGCTCCAAGGCCCTGAGATAGGCATCCTGCGTCGGCGTGCGGGCAATGATGGTCTTCTTGCGCGTGGAAACCTGGGCCATCGTCAGCTTGGCCTTCTTCTCCATTGTCGGCAGGCTTAACTGGTCGTCGGCGGCCATCGCCATACGGATCGCGCCTTCGACGTCGGAGCGTTCCACGCTGCCGCCCTTCTGGAGCTTCTCATAGAGGTAATCGAGCGTACGCCGCGCCTGATTGGTAGCGACGATGTCTCCTGAGATAACGACGGAATTGCCCCGCGCTCGCGCGTCGATGTGCAGACGCTCTTCAAGGAGCTTGAGGTTCTGGTCGAACTGGCCGAACAGTTCACTGGCGAACCGATTGTTCTCGAACGTCAGAATAAAGTGATTGGCGTCGCTCGCAATGCGTGGGTGGCGCGGTGAAGAAGAAACCAATTCTTGTCCGTTCAAGCGGTCAGGCTCCTTGGGTTAGACCTCAGCCTTTGCAATCTCGGCAAACAGGCTGTTGGTTCCGGTTCCGGTGATTCGCACATTAATAATGTCACCGATTTGCAATGCTTTTGCATCAACATTCACGGACTGAAGCCAGGGAGAACGGCCGATAAGCTGTCCTGGCATGCGACCGGGCTTTTCGAGCAACAGTTCGATCGTTTTCCCGACACAGGATTCGGCAAATTCCTGCTGCTGCTTCAGGAGAAGCGCCTGCAGGCGTTCCAGCCGTTCTGCCTTGATCTCTTCCGGCACCTGGTCCTTCAGTTCCGCGCCGGGCGTGCCCGGCCGTGTCGAGTACTTGAAGGAGAAAGCCTGCGCATAGCGCACCTCCTCCACAAGACGGAGTGTATCTTCAAAATCCTGGTCTGTCTCCCCCGGAAAGCCGACGATGAAGTCGCCGGAGAGAGCGATATCGGGACGGGCTGCGCGGATGCGCTCGATCAGCGTCAGATATTCGGCGGCCGTATGCCGCCGGTTCATCGCCTTCAAGATGCGGTCGGAGCCGGCTTGCACCGGCAGATGCAGGTACGGCATCACCGCGCGCAGATCCCGATGCGCCTCGATCAGACGATCGTCCATGTCACGCGGATGGCTGGTGGTGTAGCGCAGGCGCGCAAGGCCCGGGATCTCGGCCAGCCGGTAGAGCAGGTCGCCGAGAGTCCATTCCTGACCATTAGCGCCGACACCGTGCCAGGCGTTGACGTTCTGGCCGAGCAACGTGATCTCGCGCACGCCGCCTTCGACGAGCTTCTGCGCTTCCTCGACGATCTGGCTGACCGGCCGCGACACTTCCGAGCCGCGTGTATAGGGCACGACACAGAAGGTGCAGAATTTGTCGCACCCTTCTTGAACGGTGAGGAACGAAGTGACGCCGCGCGAGCGGATTTTCTTGCTCTCCGCGATCGGCAGATGCTCGAACTTGTCTTCGAGCGCATATTCAGTGTCGACGATGCGCTGCCCTTCCTTCGCCTTGCGCAACGCTTCCGGCAGGCGGTGATAGGTCTGCGGACCAATGACGACGTCGACGGCGGGCGCCCGGCGCAGGATTTCTTCGCCTTCCGCCTGCGCCACGCAGCCGGTAACGCCGATCATGAACTCCCGGCCCTCCTTGTTGCGCTCCTTCTTCATATCGCGCAGGCGGCCGAGCGCCGAATAGACCTTTTCGGCAGCCTTTTCGCGGATATGACAGGTATTCAGCAGAACAAGGTCTGCCTCCTCCAAGACTTCCGTCGACTCATATCCGTCGCGGGCGAGGGCATCGCTCATGCGCGTCGAGTCATAGACGTTCATCTGACAGCCGTAGGTCTTGATGAATACCTTGCGGCTGTTGCTGCCATCGCGGAGATCGGTCTCCGGGGCCTGAAGAAGGGCGCTGTCCTGGGTCATGGCCGGCTATTTAGTGGTTTTTCATGCGCGAGAAAAGGAAATCTTGTCTTACGCCGTGTTGCGGCCGCGCAGGGCTGCGCCAAGCATCGAGCGGATTCGCTGGGCAATCGTCGCGCTGACGTCCTTGCGGTTGCTGTCGGCGCGATATTCGATCGCCTCACCGAAACAGACGTCGACCTCAAAGGCGCCGCATCGCAGCATGTCTTTCAAGTGCGGAAGCATCTCGACATCGCCGGGCCACGAGGCAAGTGGGCGATGATAACGCCCCATCGGCAGACCGTGGACGCCCGTATAGGCAACCGCGACCGGCTGGACGACAACGGCACCGGTCGGCGAAGCCGGAACCGCCATGGCGGCAGCGCCAAACAGCGAGGATTTGACCTCCAGAAGACGGTTTCCATCCGAGGTCGTGCCCTCCGGGAACAATACGACGATCTCGCCATCCGCCATGCGGGAGGCAATCTCGTTCGCCTGATGGCCGGTCTTCCGCTTTTCCTCGCGCACCACGAAGACGCTCTTCTGTAGCTTCGCCAGAGTGCCGAAGATTGGCCAATCGCGCACCTCGATCTTGGCGATGAAGGCAACGTCGGCCACAGCCGACAACACCATGATGTCCATCCACGACGAATGATTGGCGCAAAGCATCAAGGGTCTGTGCGTTTCCATCTCGCCATGGACGCGGATGCGGATGCCGAAGCAGAAACAGACGATGCGATGCCAGATGCGCGGCAGCCAGCGCCGCAGCTTCCAGTCGAAGCGGAGCGCCAGGAGTTGCCAGGGCATGAGCAGGATGCTGGCGAAAAGAATGACGATGCCGGCAAGCGCCACGCGCAGCCAGGCGATCAAGACGAAGACTCCGCGACTGCGATCATGGCCTCAGCGCTCGTCCGGCTTGAGCGGGATGCCATAAAGCTCGAGCCGGTGATCGACCAGCTTGAAGCCGTGCTCGCGGGCGATGCGTTCCTGCAGCGCCTCGATCTCAGCCGAGTGAAACTCGATAACGACACCCGACTTGAGGTCGATGAGATGGTCATGATGCTCTTCCGGCACGGTCTCGTAACGCGAGCGGCCGTCTCGGAAGTCGTGGCGTTCGATGATGCCGGCATCCTCGAACAGCTTCACGGTCCGATAGACGGTGGAGATCGAAATCTTCGCGTCCACCTTCACCGAACGCCGGTAAAGCTCTTCCACGTCGGGATGGTCGGCGGATTCTTCGAGAATACGCGCAATCACGCGGCGCTGTTCGGTCATGCGCATGCCGCGTTCAGCGCAAAGCTCCTCGAGGGTCTTGGCGACGTCAGTCATGGGCTGCCTTCCGATAGTCAACGTTTAAGCAACGGAACTAGCGAAGAACGCGCTTCATGACAAGCGCTGTGGAAATGGCGCCCTTGGCATCCTTGTAATATCCCTTGCGTTCGCCGACTTTCTCGAAGCCGAGCTTGCGGTAGAGCCCGAGCGCTGCCGCATTGCCATCATCGACCTCCAGAAAGATGCTTTCGCCACCGCGCAGCTTCGCTTCGCGCATCGCGGCCTGCATCAGCCGCCAGCCGAGGCCGGCGCGCGCGACCTTCGTCTGCACGGCGATCGTCAGGATTTCCGCCTCGCCGGCGACCTGGCGCGCCAGCACGAAGCCCGGCAACGGCTTCTTGAGGAAGGCGTTGGTCTGGCGGGCCACGAAGCCGAAGACGGTGTCCTGGCTGAGCAGGCTGTAGAACTCGCCATCGCCCCACGGGCGGGCGAAACGCTCGCCGTGCAGCGCGGCGACCGCGCGGCAATCATCGGCATCCATCGCGACGATTTCGAATTCCGGCTTCAACGTCAAATAGGATTCCAACATGGTCATACTCGCGCAATTGCAAACCCGGCCTGCGGCTTGGCGTCGGGTCCACGCAGATAAAGAGGCTTTGGCTTTCCGGCAGAAGGATCGGCGGTGGCGCCGATGCGTGCCACAATGGAAATCGGGAAATGGTTGGCTTGGTCGCCGGTCGCGTCCGGCTTCAGGAGAGGCGTGGCCGAACCGGTGAGTTCGCCCTCGAACGCCGCGGCGAACGCCTGCGCTTCCTCGACGGTCACGGCGCGCGCTTCGTCGAACGGTTCGCCGTCGACATTGAACGCCTGCAGATAAATCTCGTTTCGTTTGGCATCCATGGCGGCGAGCACCGGACGCCCCGGCGTTTTCAGCCGCTGCGCTTCGGCCATCACCGCAAGCGTGGTCACCCCGACCGCCGGAACGCCGAGCGACAGCGCAAAGCCGCGCGCGGCCGCGACACCGACGCGAATGCCGGTAAACGAGCCTGGACCGATGGTGACAGCAATGCGATCGACAGCCGAAAGCGACATATCCGCCTGCTCCAGCACGCGGTCGATGATTCCCATCAAATGCTCAGCATGCCCCTTGCCGATCATGTCCGATGCCTCCCCCAGCATCGTATCCCTGCCGCTGTCATAGAGAGCGGCAGCGCAATCCACACCTGCGGTGTCGAGCGCCAGTATGATCATGGCATCAATTTCCGAATAAAGCGTTCCTGAGCGTCCATACCTTCACCCTGCCGCGCTTGCAAATGCTGCGCCAGGACGAATGCCGGGACGGAGTGTCGTCGTCAGGCGGCGACGACTTCCTCGACTTCCGGAACGAAATGGCGAAGCAGGTTCTGCACGCCATGCTTCAGCGTCGCCGTCGAAGACGGGCAGCCGGAGCAGGAGCCCTTCATGTTGAGGTAAACCTTGCCGTCCTTGAAGCCGCGGAAGGTGATGTCGCCACCATCCTGCGCGACGGCCGGGCGTACACGTGTGTCCAGCAGTTCCTTGATCGTCAGAACGATCGACTCGTCGGCTTCGTCGAAGAACTCGCCGCCGGCATCGAGATCCTCGGAAAGAACCGATGCATCGCCCATCACAGGCTTGCCCGACATGAAGTGTTCCATGATCGAGCCAAGGATGGCCGGCTTCAGGTGTTGCCACTCGGCATTGTCCTTGGACACGGAGATGAAATCGTAGCCGAAATAGACACCGGTCACGCCAGGAATCTCGAACAGACGGGCGGCAAGCGGCGATGCCTGAGCCTCGTCGGCGCTACGGAATTCGGCCGTTCCGCTCTCCATTACGACCCGACCCGGCAGGAACTTCTGCGTGGCCGGATTCGGCGTGGCTTCGGTCTGAATAAACATGTCGCTCTCCGTGCGGCGGGCAGTGGCCCGGGCCGTCTTTAGAATTCTTCAAAAAAGAAAATAAGCCGATTGGCAACTCTATTCAAGAGACTGGCACTCAAGAAATGGCTTTATGCGAGGGCATCCAGTTCCTCGTCCGTCAATGTATCAGGCAGGACGGTGACGGGGATGGGAAATGTCGCACCACGCCCGGCGATCGACGACACCAGCGGTCCTGGACCTTCCTTGGCCGAGCTTGCGGCCAGCACCAGGATCGCGATATCGCGGTCTTCCTCGATGACGGCGTTGATCTGCTCTGTGGCGCTTCCCTCGCGGATGACGATCTCAGGGTCGATGCCGATCGTTTCGCGAACCACATGTGCCGCCTTGGCGACCACGGCTTCGGCTTCCTCGCGCGCCTCGGCACGCATGATCTCCTCTACCCCTAGCCATTGCTGAAAGTCGCCCTCCGGAATCACGTACATCAGCACAAGGCCGCCATTCGAGTTCTTGGCGCGCCGGCCGGCATAGTGAACGGCGCGGGAGCATTCGGGCGTATCGTCAATGACCGCCATGAATTTGCGGCGATGACCTTCGAGCCGGGAGAGTCGTTTTGATACCATGCCGCGGACTCTGACACCTGAACCTGAAAATTTGCAAGCCCTCGTTTTTGATCCCTCGAGGGGCTCTGTCGAGGTCTACGTCAGACCGGAACCAATCCGTAAAGGCGCATGATTGCCTTCACATGTTCGATATCCGGCTTGCCCTGAACATTGATGGCCAGAGCCATCTCCTCGAAGTAGCGTCTGCCGATCAAGCCGGGTGTCATGGTGATCAAAGCCTTGGCGGTTTCGCCGTGCAGATTTTCGTGGGTGTGGACGCAGCCACGCGGGATGAAGAGGGTACCCCCCGGTGCGATCTCGTGTTTGCGCCCGTCCAGTGTCGTGGTCATCGTGCCGGACAATCCGTAGATCACTTCGTCGACGTCACGGTGATAATGGGCGGCCGGGACACGTGCCTGAGGTGGGACCGTGAATTCGAACATCACGAGACTTCCGGCGCTCTGGTCCTCGTCGATCAGAAGCCGGATCTCCATGGCGCCGATCTGGATGAGGTTGCGATCTCGCACCGAAGCCTCCTGACGGTCTGTTTAGGAACAGTACGCCGCAGGTAGAGGTTCGACAAGTCCGGGGCCGCATGTACGCCGCCCCGGACGATTTCGGCAGAGCCGGGATCTCAGTACAGGAAGCCGACGATGTCGCGCACTTCCTTCATCGTCACTTCGGCGCGGGCCCGTGCCCGCTCGCCACCGTTGCGCAGGATCGCGTCGATGTGGCTGGTGTCCGACATCAGCCGGCGCATCTCGGCGGTGATCGGCGAAAGCACGTTGACCGCCAGGTCGACCAGTGCCGGCTTGAAGACGGAAAACTGCTGGCCGCCGAACTCGGCAAGCACGTCCGCTTTCGATTTGTCGGCGAGCGCCGCATAGATGCCGACCAGGTTGTCCGCCTCCGGACGGCCCTTGAGTCCATCGACTTCGCAGGGCAAGCCTTCCGGATCGGTCTTGGCCTTGCGGATCTTCTTCGAGATTGCGTCCTCGTCATCCATCAGGTTGATGCGCGAGAGATCCGACGGATCCGACTTCGACATCTTCTTGGTGCCGTCGCGAAGCGACATGACGCGCGGCGCCGGACCATCGATCAGCGGCTCGACCATCGGGAAATAGGCGTGCACGGGCTCATCGCCGACGGTGATGTCGATGCCGTAGCCCGTCTTGCGGATATGCTCCGCATAGTCGAGGTTGAACTTCATCGCGATGTCGCGGGCGAGTTCAAGGTGCTGTTTCTGATCGTCACCGACCGGGACATGCGTGCCGCGGTAAACGAGAATGTCGGCAGCCATCAGGCTCGGATAGGCGTAGAGGCCGAGCGAGGCTTGCTCACGGTCCTTGCCGGCCTTGTCCTTGAACTGCGTCATGCGGTTCATCCAACCGATGCGCGCGACGCAATTGAAGATCCAGGCAAGCTCGGCATGCTGCGGCACGGCCGACTGGTTGAAAACGATATGCTTTTCCGGATCGATGCCGGACGCGATGAAGGCTGCGGCGATCGAACGGATCTGGTTCGGCATGTCGTCATGGACGAGCTGCGCCGTCAGAGCATGCATGTCGACCACGCAGTAGATGCAGTCGTTGCCTTCCTGCAGTGCCACGAACTTGCGGATTGCGCCGAGATAGTTGCCGAGATGGAGATTGCCGGTCGGCTGGACGCCGGAGAATACGACTTTCTTGAATTCGCTCATTATGTCCTCGATTAGGCTGGTGGAGGGCCCCAGGGTCTGTAACCCATGTTGCTAACGTCGCGGCTTATGCACGCGCGCGATACGGCAATCAAGGGGTTCAGCCTGCGGCGTGTTCGATCAGATCGAAGGTGTTGCCGTAAGGATCCGAAAACACGGCGACGGTCCCATAGACTTCGAGTCGCGGCCTTTCGAGAAATTGCACGCCCTTGGCCAGCATCGACGCATGGTCACCCGCAAAATCATCGGTCTTGAGGAAGAAGCCAACCCGCCCGCCTGTCTGGTTGCCCATCGCCGCCATTTGCCGGTCGTTGGCAGCCTGCGCGAGCAGAAATGCCGCTCCATCTTCGCCCTTCGGCCTGACCACGACCCATCGCTTGCCGTCCGGCTGGACGTCGTCCTGAAGGCAGTCGAAGCCGAGCGCGCCGCAGTAGAAGTCCTTGGCCCGATCGTAGTCGTCGACGATGAGTGTTACGAGAAAGAGCGATTGGGACATTACAGGGCTCCGATTTGCGATGTGGTGTTGTTGCCAAGCACGGGCGGCCGGTCAAGGGAGAGCGGGCTGCCGTCGTTCGGCCCATGTGCTTGCGTCATGCCGGGCTTGATCCGGCATCCAGCAACGCCGCGTCTGCGGCGCAGATGAGTCTTTCGCGCTCAAGGACTTGAGCGCGAAAGATCCCGGATCAAGTCCGGGGTGGCGGGGGAGAGGCGATCGTGAGGGTAGCGGCGCGCACCTTCGCCTTCACGCGATCCTTTTGGCCCGTGGCTTGATCCTGCGTTGTCACTCGGACGGGGCGCTGGAAATTGCCTCGTTGAGTAAAACGATATGGCGCTTCCCAGCGCCCCGTTCGGCGGTTTGTGCCCGCAACTCCGGTCCCTCTGCGGCCTTTCCCGAGGAAGGTCTTGCTTCCCCTGGGGGGCCATGTGTGCCACACAGGCACGTCCGGGGCTCAACTCGACGCCGCATTCGCGCAGACGCCGCCGTCCCCGGAGGGAGACCATTTTCTGCGGACCCCTGATGCGCACGCTCACGTCCTTCCTCCGCACCCGGCGCCGGTCCCGCCTCGCCGCAACGCCTTGCGGTGTATCCGCGACGGGACGATCCTATTGTAGGAGGAGCTCACCGAGCGGGGAGATTTGGTGACAGATTTTTTCTGTGAGTATTTCTCACAAATTTACGTGAAGGGAAATTTATACCTCTTTTTAGGTATCTCAAATTCGTCAATTAGCGGTAAATTATGACATTCTTCCGTTGCGTAAGGTAAACAATTTCACAAAAAGGCCATTTTTAGGGAGAGCGTTCCATCCGCCAGAAACTTACCCGGTCGCCCGGTGTATTTCGAGGGGAGGGAACCATGCAGTCCGCATTTTCCATCGCACTCGCCGGCCTGTTCTGTCTGTCGTGTTTCGACAGTGCCGACGCCCAGAATGCCAGAAGAGTTGCAATACCGCCGCTCAAGTATAAAGAAACGCTCGCCTATTCTCTGCAGACCGTCAGCGTCAAGGCGAACTGCTTCCCGCCGCAACTGCGCGGCGTTCTTGCCTATATCGCCGCCAAGACCGGTCGCCGTCCAATGGTAACCTCGGGGCTCCGGTCGCACGGTAGATCACATTCCCAGCATCGCTATTGCGCAGCCGCCGATATTCGGATCCCCGGCGTATCGGAGCGCACGATCATTGCTATCGCTGAATCGGCACCGGGAATTGGCGGAATCGGTCGCTATTGCAACGGCATCGTCCATGTGGACGTAGGTCCAAAACGACGATGGACCTACTGCTGAAGCGCTGCGTCGGACCGCTAGCCGTCCACCTTTGCAACCGGCTTGCGGTTCAGGTTGCGCCGGATCATGCCGAGGCTTGCGCCGCCGATCAGGAACGCGGTCGCGAAGTAGACAGCCATGGCGATGACGATCAGCAGACCGAGCGTGCCGACCTTGGTCGTCAGATGCGCAGTTGAGGCGAGCCACGGTTCCCAGCGGTGCTGCAGGTACATTATTACGCCGCCCATGACACCAGCGGAGACGACGAGCAATGCTGCGCGTCGCGCCAGAGCCCATTCCCAGGTGAGATGACCGCGGCGGAGCAGCGTCGTGAAGAGTAGGACGGTGCTGATCCAGCCGGCCGTTGCTTCCGCAACCGCAATGCCGGGAGCGCCGAGGAACGGGAAGAGCGTCAATGCCGTCGCGCAGTTGACGCCAACGGCAATCGCCGAAAAGCGCATCGGCGTCTTGGTGTCTTCGCGCGCGTAAAATCCCGGCTGCAGTGCCTTGATCAGCACGAAGGCAGGGAGACCGACGCCATAAACGGCGAGGATGGAGCCGACGATCGCGGTATTTTCCTGATGGAAGGCGCCGCGTTCGTAGAGCACGCGGATGATCTCGTCGGAGAGGATCCAGAGCGCAAAGGCGGCCGGGATAGTCAGGAACAGCACGAATTCCATCGACCGGTTCTGCAAATTCGCTGCCTCGCGCAGGTTGCCGCCCTTCAGCGCCCGCGCCAGTTCCGGCAGCAGCACCACGCCAACAGCAACGCCGACGACGCCGAGCGGCAGCTGGTAGATGCGGTCCGCATATTGAAGCGCGGCGATCGCGCCTTCGCGCGAGGAGGCAATTGCCTGGCCGATCATCTGATTGATCTGGGTAATGCCGCCGGTGACGGCAGCAGGCACCGCCAGGATCAGCAGGCGCTTGACGTTCGGCGTGATGCGGGGAAAGCGAAAACCGATGCTCATGCCGGCATGCAGGACGCCGACATAGACGACGACGAGCTGCAGGATGCCCGCAACGAGCACGCCCCAGGAGAGATACCAGGCGGTCTGAAGCGGTTCGGCGCCGGTATAGAGCGCATAAAACAGCGCCCCGATCATCACCACGTTGAGGAAAACGGGCGCTATGGCCGCCGCGAAGAAATGATGCAGCGAATTCAGCATCCCGCTCATCATCGCCGTCAGCGACATGCACATGAGATAGGGGAACATCACCGCCGCCATGCGCACGGTGATCGAGAATTTCTCCGCATCGTTGGCAAAGCCCGGCGCGATGACGAAGCGCACGAGCAGCGGCATGCAAAGCTCCATCACGATGGAGATGAGCAGCAGCACCGAAAACAGCACGCCGAAGACCTCTTCGGAGAAGCGCTTGGCGCCATCCGTTCCGTTCGCCTCGATCTCCTTGGCGAACAACGGCACGAAGGCGGCGTTGAACGCACCTTCGGCAAAGAGCCGGCGGAACAGGTTTGGAAAGCGGAAGGCGGCATAGAAGACGTCGGCCATCGGACCGGTGCCAAGGGCTGCCGCCATCAGCGTTTCACGGGCGAAGCCGAAGATACGGCTGCCAAGCGTGGCGCCGCCGACGGTGGCGAATTTTCTGACGAGGCTCATGCGTTTTGGCTCATGCGGGCGAATCCGCCTTCTTTTCTGTCTGCGGCGCGGCGCGGGCCGTGGTCGGCGGCGCGATGATGCCGGAGGGCATGCGCTCGCGCAGCTCGTCCTGCTCCTCGGCCATCACCGCCTTCAGGCGCGCGGTGATGTTCGAGCGTTTACTGTCGCCCGAGATTTTCTGGCCGACGAGGTCGGTCACGTAGAAGGTATCGATGACCTTCTCGCCGAAGGTGGTAATGCGGGCCGATTGAATGTCGAGCGACAGGTCCGAAAGAACCGCGGTGATTTCTGACAGCAGGCCCGGTCGGTCGAGGCATTCGACCTCGATAACGGTGAACTTGTTTGACAGGCTGTTGGAGATGTTGACCGACGGCGGGATGACGAAGGCCTTGCTCTTCTTGCGGTTCTTGGTCCGCGTCGCAATCACTTCGGGCAGCCGCTTGCGGCCGGAAAGCACGTCCTCGATCATGCGTCCGATGGTGCCAGCACGGCGCAGCTCGTCGGCGTCGTCCTTGAACTCGCGGCTGACATGGATCGTATCAAGCGCACGGCCATCCGAGGTCGTGAAGATCTGCGCGTCGACGATGTTGGCGCCCGCCGCGGCACAAGCGCCGGCGATGACGGCCAGAAGGCGCGGATGGTCAGGCGACAACACAGTGATCTCGGTGATCGCGTGGAAGCTGTCGGTGCGAACCATCGTCGCCAATGCCTGGCCGGCCTTGTCCGCCTGTCGGATAAAGCCTGCATGCCGGACCTGGTCTTCCAGGGGAACGGAGAGCAGGTAGGGCTGATAGTGCAGCTTGCTGTAGATCTTGCGGTCCTTCTGGCTCCAGTCGGAGAGCGCGTTGTAGAGCGCTTCGGCCGCGAAGTTGGCGCGCTCCTTGCGCGAAACCTCCGAGAAGCCGCCGGCAAGCAGCAGTTCCGTTTCATAATAGAGCGTGCGCAACAACTGGCCTTTCCAGCCGTTCCAGACACCGGGACCGACGGCGCGGATGTCACAGATCGTCAGGATCAGCAGCATCTTCAACCGGTCGAGTGATTGCACCACATCGGCAAAGTCGGTGATCGTCTTGCGGTCGGTAAGATCGCGCGTCTGCGCGACCATCGACATCGCCAGATGTTCTTCAATCAGCCAGACGACCATTTCGGTCTGCTTCTGCGACAGGCCGAACCGGGTGCACAGCTTGCGAGCGACGCGGGCGCCGGCAATCGAGTGGTCCTCCTGGCGGCCCTTGGCAATGTCGTGCAGCAGCACGGCGACATAAAGTGCCTCGCGGTCTTCGATGCCGGGCATCAGCTTGTTCGCGAGCGGGTGCAGGTCGTCGGCCTTGCCCTTGTCGATCTCCGATAGCACCTCGACAGTGCGGATCAGATGCTCGTCCACCGTATAGTGGTGGTACATGTTGAACTGCATCATCGCGACGATCTTGCCGAACTCGGGGATGAAGCGCCCGAGCACGCCGGCCTCGTTCATGCGCCGCAGGATCAGCGCCGGATCGCGCTTCGAGGTCAGGATCGACATGAAGAGGCGATTTGCCTCGTCGTTCTCGCGCAGATTGTTGTCGATCAGACTGAGCGAGCGGGTCACGCGCTTCAGTGCGTCCGGATGGAATTCCAGCCCATTGATGTCGGCGACATGGAACAGGCGGATGATACTGACCGGATCATTCTTGAATACATCTGGGCTTGCGAGCGCGATACGGCCGCGATCCTCGACGAATTCGGTGCTGCCGGCGATCTTGCGGCTGCGGTTCGCAAAGCGGCTGATGACGCCGGTCAGACCCGGCGTCGATTTCGCCTGCTGGTCCTCGAGCGCCGCGCAGAGAATGCGCGTCAGGTCGCCGACGTCCTTGGCGACGAGGAAGTAGTGCTTCATGAAGCGCTCGACGGCCGAAAGGCCGGGACGCGAGTGATATCCGAGCGCCTCGGCGATCTCGCGCTGGATATCGAAGGACAGCCGCTCTTCGGCTTTTCCGGTCAGGAAATGCATGTGGCAGCGCACCGCCCAGAGGAAGTCGTCGGCCTTCTGGAAGACGTGGTACTCGTGCTTCGAGAGAACGCCCAGCGGCACGAGCTCAGCCGTGTCGCGGACATGGTAGTAGTATTTCGAGATCCAGAAGAGCGTGTGTAGATCGCGCAGGCCGCCCTTGCCTTCCTTGACGTTGGGCTCAACGAGATAGCGCGTGTCACCGGCCTTGCGGTGGCGCTCGTCGCGCTCGGCAAGCTTGGCGGCGATGAATTCCGGGCCGGTGCCGGTGACGATCTCCTTGTCAAAACGCGTCTCAAGCTGCGTCTCCAGCGAGCGCAAGCCGCAGATGTAGCGCATTTCAAGGATCGCGGTACGGATGGTCATGTCTGATTTCGACAGCGCGATGCATTCTTCAATCGTGCGTGTCGCGTGGCCGACCTTGAAGCCCATGTCCCAGAGGACGTAGAGCATGAATTCGACCGCCTTGTGCGTTTCCTCGGCAGGCTTCGGCTGGAACAGGAACAGGAGGTCGATGTCGGAGCCCGGCGCCAGCGTGTCGCGGCCATAGCCGCCGACGGCCGTGACGGCGAACTTGTCCTTCTGTTTCGGGAAGACATGGGCGCAGACGAACTCGTAGAGAACCGTCGTAATCTGGTCCTGCAGCCACGAAATCCGCCGGGCGCAATTGATGCCACTGCCATCGGCCGAAAGCAGCGCGCGCGCCTTCTGGCGGCCTTCGCTGCTCGCCTTCTTGAGGGTCGCCAGCAGATCCGACCGCATGACGTCGGGCCGTGTCTTGTTGGCCTCGGCCACGGCGTCGCACATCTTCAGGAGATAGTCGGTGTCGAGGATATCGGAGAAATCGATTTCGTTCGTCGTCGCCATGCGCGGGGCGGCTTCCTGTTCGCGCGGCGCAGCCGTTTCCTGCTGCACCTCTCGTTTCGTCTGCATGCGCTATAGCCTCTTTGCCCGCCGATGACACGGGCTTTCCTACTGCAGAACCCTTAATTTTGGCAAAAAGGTGTTGCTGTGCCCGAAACTGTCGGCATGCGGCAATCAGGCAGCCACCTGTGCCTGCACGGAATAGAGTACCTGACGCGTCTCGCTGGTGATCGCCTCCAGCGTCTCTTGGTCGCACTCGCGGTAGCCGGCTTTGGCCACGCAAGACGATAGCTCCAGAATCCTGGCGCAGCAGCGGATGATCTGCAGCAGGCCGAAGGGCGAGGCCCAGCCGCGCGGCATGCCGCGCTCGTCCGCAAGCCGCAGCGCTTCAAGCGCGCTGAAGATCGCCGCAAGCCTCTGGGTCTCGTTGAACAACCGGTCGATGAACATTTGATCAGCCTTGCTTTAGCTTCTTCTTGAGTTCGTAGAGCGCATCCATTGCCTCGCGCGGGGTCATGTCGTCGAGGCTCATGCCTTTCAGCGCTTCCTCCACCTTCGAGGGGCCACGGCTGGCATCGTCGCGACGCACCGCGACCTGGAACAGTGGCAGGTCGTCGATGAGTTGGCTCGCCGGGTTCTTGCGGTCGGCATCTTCGAGACGCGTCAGCACGTCGCGGGCGCGCGCCACCACCGAGGCCGGCAGGCCGGCAAGCCGGGCGACCTGGATGCCGTAGGAGCGATCCGCAGCACCGGGGCCGACCTCGTGCAGGAAGATCACGTCGCCGTCCCATTCCTTTACGCGCATCGTGGCGTTCGATAGCCGCGCAAGCTTTTCCGAAAGCACCGTCAACTCATGGAAGTGGGTGGCGAAGAGGCCGCGGCAGCGGTTTGCCTCGTGCAGATGCTCGACGGCTGCCCAGGCGATGGAGAGGCCATCAAAGGTTGCAGTGCCACGGCCGATTTCATCGAGAATGACCAGCGAACGGTCGGTCGCCTGGTTGAGGATCGCCGCCGTTTCGACCATCTCGACCATGAAGGTCGAGCGGCCGCGCGCGAGATCGTCGGAGGCGCCGACACGCGAGAACAGCCGGTCGACGATGCCGATATGGGCGGAGATCGCCGGCACGAAGGAACCCATCTGTGCGAGGATGGCAATCAGCGCGTTTTGGCGCAGGAAGGTCGATTTGCCGCCCATGTTCGGGCCGGTCAGCAGCCAGATCGCGCCATCCTTGCCGTCGGAGACCGGCGAGAGATCGCAGTTGTTGGCGACGAACGGGCCTGATGATTGCCGCCGCAACGCCTGTTCGACGACAGGATGGCGCCCGCCCTCGATCGCAAACATCTTCGAGCCATCGACGAGCGGCCGGCAATAGGCCTGTTCGTCGGCCAGAAGCGCAAGGCCGGCGGCAACGTCGATGACCGCGAGCGCGCGGGCGCCTGCCTTGATTGCCTCGGCCTCGGCGACGACGGCTGATGTCATGTGGTCGAAGGCCGCCAGTTCGATCGCGAGCGCCTTGTCGGCGGCGTTAGCGATCCGGCTTTCCAGATCGGCAAGCTCCGTCGTGGTGAAGCGCATCGCGTTCGCCATCGTCTGGCGGTGAATGAAGCGGCCCTTTGCCTCCGGCGTATCGGTCATCGGCCCGGCATTGCCGGCAGTGACCTCGATAAAGTAGCCGAGGATATTGTTGTGCTTGATCTTCAGCGATTTGATGCCGGTTTCCTCGGCATATTGCAGCTGCAGGCCGGCAATGACACGACGCGATTGATCACGCAGCGCCCTGACCTCGTCGAGTTCGGCATTGGCGCCGTCCCGCAGGAAGCCGCCGTCGCGCTTCAATAGCGGCAACTCGTCGCCGAGGGTCTCGGAAAGCAGCGCTGCGAGGCCGGAGGGGAGGGCCTGGAGGCTGGAAAGCGCAAGCTTCAGTTCTTCGGGCAGCAGCGCTTCAGCAAGCAGCCGAGCAAGATCGCCCGCGGCATTCAGACCTTGGCGGATGGCGGCGAGGTCGCGCGGCCCGCCGCGGTCGAGCGCCAGGCGCGAGAGCGCGCGCGGCATATCCGGCACATGCTTGAGGTGGTGGCGCAAGTCGCCGCAAAGCGACGGCTCCTCCATCAGGAAGCCGATCGAATCCAGCCGCTCATTGATGCGGACGGGATCGGTCAGCGGCGACATCAGCCGTTCGGCGAGCAATCGTGCTCCGCCACCGGTGACGGTGCGGTCGATGGCCTTCAGCAGCGAGCCGTTGCGGTCGCCTGACAGTGTGCGGGCAAGTTCGAGGTTGGCGCGGGTCGCCGGATCGATGAACAGGGTGGAAGCGCCGCTTTCACGCTCCGGCCGTCCGAGTGGCGGGCGTTCGGCGATCTGTGTTTTCTCGACATAGGCGACGGCTGCCGCCGCCGCAGCAAGCTCGGCGCGCGAGAAGGTGCCGAAGCCATCGAGTGTCGAGACATTGAAATAGCGTGCGATCCGCCCTTCGGCGGTGGCGCTGTCGAAGAGCACGGCCGGCTGCGGAACGGCGGTGCGTCCCAGCACGTCGAAAACAGGCTTCAGTTCGGGATCGTGAAAGATCGTATCGGGCACGATCAGTTCGCGCGGGTCGATGCGCAGGATATCGGCGAGCAGGCGTGAGTTTTCGGTCTCGGCCAGCCGGAAAATCCCGGTCGAAATGTCGATCCAGGCAAGCGCCAGCACAGGCTCGGCGCTGGCGCGAATCCGGGTAAGCGCCATCAGATAGTTCGATTCCGATGGCGAAAGCAGCTTTTCCTCGGTGATCGTGCCCGGGGTCACCAGGCGGATCACGTCGCGCTTGACCACGGATTTGGAGCCGCGCTTCTTGGCTTCCGCCGGGTCCTCGACCTGCTCGCAGACGGCAACCCGGAAGCCGAGCGCGATCAATTTCTGCAGGTAGTCGTCGGCCGCATGCACCGGCACGCCGCACATTGGAATATCCTGCCCCATGTGCTGGCCGCGCTTGGTCAGCGTGATCCCGAGCGCGCGGGAGGCGTCCAGCGCATCCTCGAAGAACAGTTCGTAGAAATCGCCCATGCGATAGAACAGCAGCGAGTCAGGGTTGTTAGCCTTGATCTCGATGAATTGCTCCATCATCGGTGTCGCCGAGGCGCGGCTTTCTTCCGTGGCCAGCTCGGCAGCCGAAAAGGCTTCTATTCCAGTGTCTATTCGTTCGTTCACGGAGATGCATTTTTTCCAAAAAAGAGGTGCCAACCCTAGCTGCCCACAGCTATAGATGACAACCGCGATTGAGGAAGAGCAAGGCGTCACCCACAAGACGTTGGAGGAAAAATGCCCGATACCGAGAAGAAGCAGCGGCCGGTTACATCAGTGACCGACAACGAGGCTCTTGAGTTCCACGCCATGGGGCGGCCCGGAAAGCTGGAGATCAACGCCACGAAGCCGATGGCGACGCAGCGCGATCTGTCGCTTGCCTATTCGCCGGGAGTTGCCGTTCCGGTGAAGGCAATCGCCGCCGATCCCGCCACCGCCTATGATTATACGACGCGCGGCAACATGGTCGCGGTCATCTCCAACGGTACGGCGATCCTTGGTCTCGGCAATCTCGGCGCATTGGCCTCCAAGCCCGTGATGGAGGGCAAGTCGGTGCTCTTCAAGCGCTTTGCCGACGTCGACTCCATCGATCTCGAAGTCGACACCGAAAATGTCGACGAGTTCATCAACTGCGTCCGCTACCTCGGCCCGTCGTTCGGCGGCATCAATCTTGAGGATATCAAGGCGCCGGACTGCTTCATCATCGAGCAGCGCTTGCGCGAGTTGATGGACATTCCGGTTTTCCATGACGACCAGCACGGCACTGCGATCATCGCGGCCGCCGGCCTCATCAACGCACTGGAACTGACGGGTCGCGACCTGAAGACGACGAAGCTCGTCTGCAACGGGGCGGGTGCCGCGGCCATCGCCTGCGTCGAACTCATCAAGGCGATGGGCTTCGCGCCCGAGAATATCGTCCTTTGCGACACCAAGGGCGTGATCTATCAGGGCCGCACCGAGGGCATGAACCAGTGGAAGTCGGCGCACGCGGTCAAGACCAAGGCGCGCACGCTCGAGGAGGCCATGAAGGGCGCCGACGTGGTCCTTGGCCTCTCGCAGAAGGGCGCCTTCTCGGAGAAAATGATTCGCTCGATGGCCGACCGACCGATCATCTTCGCGATGGCCAATCCCGATCCTGAGATCACGCCGGAAGAGGTCGCCCGCATCCGCGACGACGCCATTATGGCAACGGGCCGATCCGACTATCCGAACCAGGTCAACAATGTTCTCGGCTTTCCCTATATCTTCCGCGGCGCGCTGGATGTTCGAGCCACCACCATCAATGACGCCATGAAGATCGCCGCAGTCCAGGCGCTGGCAAACCTGGCTCGCGAGGACGTGCCTGATGATGTCGTTGCCGCCTACCAGGGCAACCGTCCGCGCTTCGGCGCGCAATACATCATTCCGGTACCGTTCGATCCGCGCCTGATCTCTGCGATCCCGGTTGCCGTAGCGCAGGCTGCGATTGACAGCGGCGTCGCCCGCAAACCGATCGCCGACATGGCTGCCTATGCCCGCGAACTTTCCGGCCGCCGGGATCCCATCGCCTCGACGCTGGCGAGCCTCTACGAACGAGTTCGCCGCCGCCCGAAGCGGGTGGTCTTTGCCGAAGCCGAAGAAGAGCAGGTCATGCGTGCGGCAATGTCCTACGCCAACCAGCAGCTCGGCACGGCGATCCTTCTCGGTCGCGAAGACCTGATTCGTGCGACCGCCGAGCGCGCCGGCATCGATCTCAATCGGCCGGGACTGGAAATCGTCAACGCACGCATTTCCACCCGCGTCGAGGCCTATATCGACTACCTCTATGCGCGCCTGCAGCGCAAAGGTTACCTGCACCGCGATGCCCAGCGCCTGATCCATCAGGACCGCAACCACTTCGCTGCCTGCATGGTGGCGCTTGGCGACGCCGACGGGATGGTTACGGGCATCACCCGAAACTATTCGACGGCGCTCGAAGATGTGCGCCGCTGCATCGACATGAAGCCGGGGCATCAGGTGATCGGCGTTTCGGTTGCGCTCTGCCGCGGCCGCACCGTCTTCGTCGCGGATACCGCCGTACACGATATGCCATCGGCCGCCGAACTCGCCGATATCGCCGTGGAAGCCGCGGGTTTCGCGCGCCGCATGGGTTATCAACCGCGTGTCGCCATGCTTGCCTATTCGACCTTCGGCCATCCCTCGGGCGAGCGCTCCGAGCGCGTGCGCGAGGCCGTAAAGATCCTCGACAAGCGCCGCGTCGATTTTGAGTACGACGGCGAGATGGCGGCCGACGTGGCGCTGAACCGCAAGGTGATGGAGCAGTATCCGTTCTGCCGCCTGTCGGGGCCGGCGAACGTACTGGTCATGCCGGCCTTCCACTCGGCCTCGATCTCAACGAAGATGCTCCAGGAGCTCGGCGGTTCGACCGTCATTGGCCCGATCCTCGTCGGCCTCGACAAGGCGGTTCAGATCACTTCGATGGGTGCGAAGGATTCCGACATCGTCAACATGGCCGCAATCGCAGCCTACACTGGATCGTGAAACAGAAAATGGAGCGGGAGGCATCCTCCCGCTCCATCCTTCCATCGATGGAAAAAATCAGCTCGCGAACCGTCCGGCGTCAGCGCCGTAATAGTTCAGGTAACGATCGGAAATGCTGGCGATCGGCAAAACGATCAGAACATCCGTCGTGTTGAAAGCCTTGTCGACGACGGCAGTCGAACCGACCATGGCGCCGAGGCGGAGATAACCCTTGATCAGCGGCGGCAACGCCATCAAAGCCCGCTTCGGGTTGACCGCTTCAACCGGCATCAAATCCATGTCGCGGGCCAAGTGTGGAAGGGCGGCAACGGCCCACTCATCCTTGGCGGCAACGTTGTGATGCAGGAATGACAGCGCCAGCGCGTGGCTTTCCGGGTGGATGCCGGGGAAAGAGGCGCAGCCGAACATGGCGCTCATGCCATGCTTCAGCGCATAGGCCCAATTGCCCTGCCACAGAAGTTCGACGGTACGCTTGGTGCGGTAGTCGGGCAGCACGCACGAGCGACCGAGCTCCATGAACCGCTTATCCGGATGGCGGGCAAGCAGTTCGTCGATCGCGAATTCCGAAGCCGAGTAAAAGCCACCATTCGCCATCGCGACTTCCTGTCGCAGCAGGCGATAGGTGCCGACGATCTGATCCTCGCCGTCGCTCTCGATCGAGCGATCGAGCACCAGGAGGTGGTCGCAGAATGCGTCGTAGGAATCGAAATCACGTTTGCGGCGCATGGCTTCCGGTGAAAGCTGTGCACCCATTTCTTCGACGAAAACCCGGAAGCGAACAGCCTGGGCGGCATCGATCTCGCTGGCTGTGCGGGCAAGCCGGGTCTCGAGATTGCCGATGCGGCCGAGGATATCGCCGTCCTTTGGCGCAAGCGTGCTCGACGGCCGATGAACCTCGGCGACGACG
This sequence comes from Rhizobium sp. YTU87027, assembly GCF_050644135.1. Lineage (NCBI taxonomy): Bacteria > Pseudomonadati > Pseudomonadota > Alphaproteobacteria > Hyphomicrobiales > Rhizobiaceae > Rhizobium > Rhizobium sp. YTU87027. The sequence goes on from NZ_CP098440.1 coordinate 43,158, forward strand.
TCACAGTTGAGGGCGTCTACTGACATGGCGATTCTCCCGTTGCCGGCTTTTGACACGCCATAAAACACTTATATGCGACAGGAAAGTGACATCATATACCCGGTCACACGCAAGAAGCGTGCCGGTTGTTTGATGGCTACCGCGCCTCCGCGCGGCGGGCCGAAAGCGCAGCAACAGCTTGGACTTCCGTCAGCAACCTTATCGGGTCAACCGGCTTTACCATGACGCGGTTTGCACCATTCAGCAAGACTTGTCTACGGGATTCGTCGCGCTTGTCGGCCGTCAGTACGATGATCGGGACGGGTGGAACATCGAGCCGGCGTTCATGGCCGCGTAGCCGGCCAAGCATATCGATGCCGTCGCCCCCGGGCATGGAAAGGTCGCTGATGACGATATCGGGGCGCACGCTTCCCTCAGACAGCGCACGGTCGAGGAGCGTTTCGAAATGTTCGACATGCTCGACCGTGTGGCCGGCTTTTTCGAGCATCGCGCGAATGAGCATCGCGTTGATCGGATCGTCCTCCGCCAGCAGGATCCGCAGCCCGCTCTGGATTCCGGCATCAGGGATGGCAACGCTGAACCCGGGCTGGTTGTCGTTCAGCGCATCGCGCTTCTCCATGCCGCGCATCCGTCCACGCAGCACGTCGATCAGCGACTGTTCGCGCAGCGGTCGTATCAGCCAGGCGTCGAACAGGTCGAGCGCATGGGCGTTGCGCTCCTCGGGGTTGACCAGGAAGATCTTGCGCAGACCCAATGCCGCGATCTCGGCCCGGTCGGCGAGGTGGTCGGCAAACTCCGCTGACATGCGGTGGTCGACGATAATGTCGGTTGGGCGGCGGCCGCTCGCGGCCATGGCGAGCAGCATGTCGTGTGCGCTCGCGCCATCCGTGACCAGATGGCAATCGCCGCCGAGTGTTGCGATCGTCTCCGATATCGCCATGCGCGCCGCGCCGGCAGGAGCCAGCAGCAGCACGAGGCTGCCGGCAAGCACGCCATTGCGGCTGCCGCGGCTTTCCTCCGGTATGTCGATCGGAAACCGAATGATGAATTCGCTGCCGGTTCCTTTTTCGCTGGCGACCGCAAGGGAACCGCCGAACTCGCGCATGATACGCGCGGAGATGGAGAGACCTAGGCCCGTCCCGGCGCTCTTTTCGATCGGCGTTCCGCCTTGCTCGAATTCACCGAAGACGCGGTTCTGTTCTTCCCGAGTCATACCCGGCCCGGTATCGTTGACGCTGATCAGGACGTCGCTGGCCTCCAGCGAGGCTCGCACGAAAACACCGCCTGCCTGGGTGAATTTCACGGCGTTGCCGATCACGTTGAACAGCACCTGACGCAGGCGCGCCGGATCGAAGCTCATCAGTTCAGGCAGGTTGGAGGAAACAGTGGCACCGATCTCGATACCCTTGTCATGGGCACGGTGGGAGAGCATCTCGACGACGCTCTCAAGCAGCTTTCGCAGCGATTCGGCCCGCGGCCGCAGCTGAAAGCGGCCAACCTCGATGGTCGAGAAGTCGAGCAGGTCCTCGACCAACTGTGTCAATGCATAGCCGGATTGGCGGATGCCTGTGAGATAATTCTGCTGTTCCTGCGTCAGTCGGGTTTCGGTCAAGAGATGCGTCATGCCGAGGATGCCGGAAAGCGGTGTGCGGATTTCATGGCTGACTGTGGCAAGCAGGCGTGACTTGGCCGCGCTGTTATACTCAGCCTTTTGCCGAGCCTCCTCGCGAGCCTGTGCCGTCAGCCGCTCTTCGGTGACGTCGCGGGCGATGCTCTGCAGTAGCAATCGTCCATCGCCAGGATCGCGGGTAACGACGTCACGCCAGAAGTAGATGCGCTGACCTTCGGGCGTCGAGATCTCCACTTCGAAGCGATGCGGTGCCGGGCCGGGACGAAAGGCGATCCCGATCTCCTCACAAGTCAGTCCCTCCGGATTGAGCCTGCCGGTCAGCCGACGAAATACCTCGTTGGCGCCGACGATACGCCGGTCCATGTTGCGCGTGACTGAAATGTCGCCAAGCGCGTCATGGATATCGGCGAAAAGAGCCGCCCCCTGGCTCCATACGGATGAGACGCCGCTGGGATGTTTCCGCGCGGGTCTCCGCCTCGCGGTCGAAAGGACTGCGAGAAGGACGACAAAAGACAATGCGGCAAAGCCTAGGCCGATCGCCAGCAACAGCGGGCTGCCCGCCTGGGCCATGGCAACAAGGACAGAGCCGGCAACAACGCCAAGGCCGCCCAACCACCATGACAGCAACTTGCGGCCGACGCGGTCACGCTGGAATGGCGAAACGACCGCGGTTTGGGGCGCAACAGCATTCGAAACCCGCTCGCCGTCGCGATGAGCGGTATGCCGCCGGAAAGCTGCGGCAAGTCTTTCGTGCAATTGACCGAGACCGTGCATGGTCCCGTGATAGCATAGCGGCGGTTCCAAATGCCTTCAGCAAACCGCTAAGATTTTAGCGGTTTGCGTTTTTAGGTTGTATCAGCTCGTCCAGAATCACGCATCCCGCGCCGATCGTGATGAAACTGTCAGCCAGGTTGAAGACGGCAAACGACCATGTCTCGGTATGAAACAGGATGTAGTCGATCACATGCCCGTAGAGGAAGCGATCGATCAGGTTGCCGAGCGCCCCCGCAATGATCAGCGCATAGCCAAGATGGGCGAAGGTGCGCTGCTTGCCTGTGCGATGCCACAGCCAGATCACGAAGGCGACGATAATGAGGCGCATTCCGACAATGAACCAGCCGTCCATGCCTGAAAGCATCGAGAAGGCGACGCCGAGATTGTAGGTCCGGTAGAGCGCCAGCATCGGGATAAGATGCACCGGCTCCTGCAGTGGTAACGTGTGGTCGACGACGATCTTGACGATCTGGTCGAGCACGACGGCAATGACGATGAAGATCAGGATCGGCAGCGGACGGGCAAACAGGGTCGGTCGTTCAAGCGTCTGTTCGGTCATTTGGCCTCGTCGAGTGAGAGGAGATGGCGGCGTGCCTCGAACAGCATGACGGCGCTGGCGACGGCCAGATTGAGCGAGTCGGCGCGGCCCTGCTGCGGAATACGGGCAAGCGCATCGGCTTCCTTGGCAAGATGCTCCGGCAGACCGGACTGCTCGTTGCCCATCAGGATGACCACAGGCCTCTTTTTGTAGTCGATCGTCCGGTAATCGACTGACCCGGCCAGATGCGTGGCGACGACGGAAACGCCGGCGTGCCTCTTCCAGGCAATAAATTCTTCCGCCGTGGCGCGCGCAACGGGAACGGCAAACACCGAGCCCATGGTGGCGCGCACGGTTTCCAGCGAGAAGGGATCGGTTGTCTCGCCGACGAGGATGACGCCGGAGGCGCCGGCAGCGTCAGCCGTGCGAATGATCGTGCCGAGATTGCCGGGGTCGCGGACGCGGTCGAGCGCAATCCAGGTTTCACCCTGTTTCGGATGGATCTCGCGCAATGGCCTCCAGCGGCTCTCGAAGATACCGACGACCATCTGCGGATTGTCGCGGCGGGTGATCGAGGAAAGCACTTTCTCGCTGACCTCGAGCACCAGTCCACCCGTGGCGATAGTCCTTGCCGCCATCTGTTCGACGAGCGGCTTGCCCTTGGCTGCCTTGGCGTAAACCAGCGTACGGATCGTCCAGCCGAGCTCGATGGCATCGATCACCAGCTTCAGCCCTTCGGCCATGAAGGTGCCGCTCTGCTCGCGCGTCTTCTTGTCGCTGAGCCCCTTGATGTCCTTGATGATGGGATTGGCGAGCGAGGTGACCTCTTTCACGTGCCCGACCTTATGCGGGCCGTGGCCCTTGTGCTCATGGCTCATTTCGGCACCCAGCGGGAGAAGAGGGATGTGGAGAGCGCGCGGCCCGGCGCCTTGCCGTCCAGCCCGGCCTCGCGAATGACCAGCTCGCCTGACTCGACGACACCACCGGCTCCGCGCATCGTCTCGCGCATCAGCTCATGGATCGAATAGAAGCTGGCGCGGATCGAATAGGCGGTCAGCACGAGCCCGACTGCCTTCGGCGACAGGATTTCGCGGCAGATGTCGAGCATGACAGGCAGATGCTCGAAGAGGTGCCAGACCTCGCCATTCGGCCCACGGCCGAACTTCGGCGGATCTGTGAGGATGATGTCGTATTTGTTGCCGCGGCGTTCCTCGCGCTGGATGAACTTCATCGCGTCTTCGCAGATCCAGCGGATCGGCGCCTTCTCCAGCCCGCTCAAGGCCTGGTTTTCGCGCGCCCAGCCGATCGCCTTCTTCGACGCATCGACATGCGTAACCTCTGCGCCTGCCGCTGCCGCGACGAGAGAGGCGACGCCGGTGTAGCCGAAGAGGTTCAGCACCTTCAGTGGTCGTCCAGCGGCTTCAACCTGCTGCTTCATCCAGGTCCAGTGGACGATCTGCTCGGGAAAGACGCCGACATGCCGGAAGGAGGTAAAACGGCCAAGGAAATCCACGCCGAGCAGGTTGAGCGGCCAGGTCTCGCCAAGTGCCTCCTTGGGAAAGCGCCAGCGCCCTGTGCCTTCCTCGTCGGTATCGCCGGTGAAGACGGCGTCGACCTTTTCCCAGACCTGCTTTGGCAAGGATGGCTGCCACAGCGCCTGGCCTTCCGGGCGCACGATCCGGTAGGGGCCGTATTGTTCGAGCTTTTCGCCATTGCCGCTGTCGATCAGATGGAAGTCACCCGCGCCAAGGGATTCGAGAATGACGGGAACGCGCTCAGCCGGACGTTCTCCGGTGCGCACCATCAGCTGCCGCTCAATCGCCGTCGGCACGGACGCCGGTTCGCGGACCTTCTCGCGAGCCTGCGCAGGCTTTGCAGCGGGCTTCGTCGGGCGCGGGCTGCGATCGTCGGCGCGGCGTCCGCCGGAGGGGCCGGCGGCGGGTTTCTGGCCTGGCCGGCGTTCTTTCTGTCTCAACGTGATTTTCCGCGTGCTTCAATTCGATAGAGCTCGTGCAAATAGCATTCCGTTTCACCTTGGCAAAGCGCTTTCCGGCTGTGATAAATTGAGCCAGGTCGAAATGGGAGGATTTCGGATGGACTTGACCGGCGAAGAACGGATTATGGCGCCGCGGGATGTCGTATGGGCCGCGCTGAATGATCCTGAGATACTGAGGCAGTGCATTCCGGGCTGTCAGAGCCTGGAGATGAAGTCGGCGACCGAGTTGGCGGCGGTGGTTAAGGTGAAGATCGGCCCCGTTTCGGCGACCTTCAACGGCGAAGTCACGCTTTCCAATATCAACGTGCCGGAGAGCTACACGATCTCAGGCGAAGGCAAGGGCGGTATCGCTGGCTTTGCCAAAGGCGGGGCTGATGTCGTGCTGAAGGACGACGGCGGCGAAACGGTCCTGCAGTACGAAGCAAAAGCGCAGGTCGGGGGTAAAATCGCGCAGCTCGGAGCGCGATTGATCGACTCGACATCCGCGAAGCTGGCGCAGCAGTTCTTCTCCAATTTCAACGCCGCCGTCAGTGCCAAGGCGGCGGAGTAAGGGTCCGAATTGACAGATTTCTCCGTCCAAACCCAGCCGCAATCCGTAAAGTGGACAATCAGATCGCCACGTCCGTCAGACCTGGAAATTCTGGCCGACATTTATCTGGCCGTGCGTCGCGAGACCTTCGTGTGGGTCGATCCCTTAAGCTTCCGCCACGAAGATTTCCAAGCGCACACGCAAGGCGAACACCTGTGGCTCGCGGAGGCTCCGGATGGCGAGACCGCGGGCTTCATGACGCTGTGGCCGCCGGACGATTTCATTCACATGCTCTATGTCAGCAAATCCTGGCAAGGGCAGGGTGCCGGTGCCGCGCTGCTCGCGGCGCTGCCGGACTGGCCGCACAATAAGTATCGTTTGAAATGCCTGGTGAGGAACAGCCGCGCGAATGCCTTCTATCGTTCCAAGGGATTCATCGTTACGGGATCAGGCACATCAGCGGAAGGCGATTACGAAGAGATGAGCTTTTATCCGGGCGGGTAAGCGACCCTCGCCGACCCTACTGCAATTGCGGTTTCTTGAGGAACGCGTTGCGATCGGCGGACCTGACGCGCAGCCACGCCTCGCGGCCATCGCGCAGTACACGCATCGGGATTTCCGCGCCTGCGGGGCCGCTGCTCCAGACCTTGCGATAGAAATCGGCAAGTCCATCGACTTCGCCATCGCGGATTTCGGAAATGATGTCGCCTCGCCGCAAGCCGGCGTCAGCCGCCGGGCTTCCCTCGGCCACGCTCATCACGACCACATCGCCATTGCTTTCCGCGGAGAAGGCGCCGAGCCACGGCCGCGGCGGCTTGTTCACGCGGCCCCGAGTCGTCAGATCGTCGAGAATTGGTGGAAGCAGGTTGATCGGCACGATCATGTTGATGTCGGCAACCTCGCCGTTCTGGCTCATCTGCAGGCGCAGGGAGCCGATCCCAAGCAACTTGCCCTCGGCGTCAATGAGTGCCGCGCCTCCCCAGGAGGGATGCGCGGGTGTCGTGAAGATCGCCTCCTCAAGCAGATATTCCCAATAGCCGGCGAACTCCTGCTTTGCCACGATCCTGGCTTCCACGAACTGGCCGATGCCGTCCGCCAGCACGACGGGGTCGCCGAGGCTGGCTCCCGTGCCGTCGCCGAATTCCAATGCCGGCAGGCCGAGGTCGCCCAGCGCCTGAAGCAGGCCGAACCCGGTCTCTTGGTCATAGGCGAGCGGATGGGCCGCGATGACACGCCCGTCAAGCGAGGTCAGCCACACTTCCTCCGCCTCGGTGATCAAGTAGCCAATCGTGAGGACCAGTCCAGACTCCCTGATAACGACGCCGCTGCCTTCCCGGCGTGTGCCGAGTGTGCCGGCCGTAAAGGCGTCTTCCGGAATTGAGGAGCTAACGGCCACAACTGACCGCAGGATTTCGTCGATATTCATGGTCTCATCCTCGCAAGGCGCGGCGCGTGTGTCGCGAAACGACTGTGCCTGGCAGACGTGCAGTGGGGCCTATCTCATATAGCTATGGAGGTGGGCTTGTGGCTGCAAGTGCTTGCGCCCCGGAATTTCAGCCTGCGCCATGGCCTTTGTGCGCTGGCGAGCGCGTTACCGCGACGGCAACTGCCCGACAATTTCCTCGGCGCGGGTCTTATGGCGGTCCGCCTCTGCCTGCCAGCGAACGGCTTCCTTGGCCTCGGTGCGAGCGCGCTTGCGGTGTTTGCCCTGGTTTAGCCAGGTGGCGGCCGAGCCAACGACCATGCCGATGATCAGCGCGATGAAGATGAACACAAAGAATGGTGCCGACAGCGAGAGCACCCGGTCTTCCGGCAGGAATGGATTGAAGGCAAGCGTCACAACCTGTCTGTTGGCGACGCAGAAGATGACGAGGATGATTCCGAGTGGCAGAAAAATCAATAGGTTGGTGATCTTCTTCGCCATGCTCGGCCTCCGTATTTCAACGCTCGCCATCTTCGACGCAGCGCTTTGATCTGGTCAGCAGGATAGTGGGCCGGGAGCCAAGTTCAAGTGCGGTGTTGCCGCACGCAGCCGTGAGAGCGAGGATCAATCCTCTTGGTCGGCCTGTCCCGGATTGAGGCGCTCGCGAAGCTCCTTGCCGGTCTTGAAGAAGGGAACCCACTTCTCCTCGACGAAAACGGTATCGCCGGTGCGCGGGTTGCGGCCGGAGCGGGACGGGCGATTTTTCACCGAGAACGCACCGAATCCGCGCAACTCGACGCGGTTACCCGCAGCGAGCGCGTCGGTGATCTCGTCGAGCACCGCGTTGACGATATTTTCGACGTCGCGATGGTAAAGATGCGGGTTGCGGGCTGCAACTATCTGCACCAGTTCGGACTTGATCACGTTCGCCCCCTTAAATTATTGATTTCTTATCAGTCATGGCCAACCTGCCAAACTGAAAGGAGCCCGTCAAGGAGCAACTTTTGAGGCAGGATTCCGCCGAGATCGCGAGCCTTGGCAAGATTGTCGTAGCCAAACAGCGTTAGTATCTGAGACGCGCTGTCTGCGAGCAGGAATGGCGTGCTGCTCTTCCTGTCCCAATCGACCTCAGGCAGGCTCTTGCTGACCTTGCGTGTCTCAAGGTAGGCCCTGATCTCGTCATCGCCGCCGATCTGGTCGATCAGCTTGACTTTGAGCGCCTGACGGCCGGTGAAAATCGTGCCGTCCGCAAGCTTTTGGACCTCGTCACGCGGCAGCTTGCGCCTCTCGGCGACGAGATCGACGAACCAGCCATAGCTGTCGACAATCATATTGTTAATCATGGCCTTGGCCTCTTCGCTCGCGGGGTGGAACGGCGAGGGTTCGGCCTTCAACGGCGACGATTTGATTTCTTCCAGCGAAACGCCGATCTTGTCGAGCAGTGGCTTGACCTGCGGGTATTGGAAGATCACCCCGATCGAGCCGGTGATGGAGCTGTCTCCGGCAATAATCATATCGCCGGCGGTCGCGATCATATAGCCGGCGGAAGCGGCCAGCGTGCGCACGTCGGATACGACAGGCTTCTTGGCGGCGATGGCGCGGATCGCCTTGAAGATCCGCTCGCCGCCATAGGTCGTACCCCCCGGGGAGGAGATCGAGACGACCACGGCCTTCACCGCATCGTTCTTCTCGATCTTTTTCAGCCGTTCCAGCAGTTCGTCATCATCGGTAATCAACCCGGAAATGGTCACATGGGCGACGTGCGGCCGGCTGGTTGCAATATCGCCGACGAATAGCCGGTAGGCTGCGAATCCCAATACCACCAGCAGCAGTACCGCAACGACGCGCCAGAAACCGACCTTGCGGCGAAGCCTGCGGCGGTCGGCGATCATCGAACTGTCCATTCATTCCTCCAGGGGTGGCGAGCACGCGGGATCCCGCAAATCTAGGATTCCGGCGCCTTTCGGACGCGTTGATTTACCACGCGTCGGCACCTTTCTTGTTTGTTGCAGAAAAAAATCCATATTGGCAAGTCAGTGTAATAATGCGAAACGAACTGTGATCGGGCGCGACAATGCCTATATACGCTGCCTGATCACCGAGATGGACCTTGTTTATGCTCAACACTTTGAACACCACCGGGGAGGCTGACTACGTGAGGCCGGAGCGAAGCGCCTATGGCGCCGCGCGCTTCCATTCCGCGCGCGTGCGCCGCCTGAAGATCATTCTTCCAATCGCCGCCGTCGTGGTGTCCCTGGTCTTTATTGGTGTTTCCGTAATCCGCACTTATCTACCGGAGAACATCAAGATCGAGGGGGCGAAGATCGAGAACGGCAAGGTAGTGATGGAGAAGCCCGCGATCTCCGGTCGCAATTCCGATGGGATCAACTATTCGATGCTGGCCGAACGGGCGCTTCAGGATATCAAGAATCCGAACTTGATGACGCTGGAGAACATCAAGGCCGCGGTGCCGATGAAGGACGATCTGATCGCCCGCGTCGAAGCCACGGCCGCAGATTACGACCGTGCGACCGATAATCTCGATGTCAAATCACCTTTTGCGGTCCTTTTGAGCAACGGGCTGACGGCCAAGTTCCAGAGCGCCAAGGTTGACATCAAGGGCGGGAAACTCACGAGCGAGGATCCCGTAAGTATTCAGAAAGATAGCGCGTCTATTGTTGCGCGCTCGATCAAGATGACGGATAAGGGGCAGACGATCACATTCGAGGGGAATGTACGTATGAATGTCGATCCGTCCGCTATTCACAAACAGGGCACTTAACAGCCGGGTCACCATGACAAACGATTGTCGCATTTCTACCCGCAAGGCGGGAGCAGTATTTCTTAGTGGTGCAGTCGCGCTGCTGTTGTTGGCCGGAGGCGCCCTGGCGCAGGCAACAACCAGTCAGATGGATGGCCTGAAGCTGAACAGTGACGAGCCGATCCAGATCGAGAGCGACAAGCTGGAGATCCATGATCAGGAGCACACGGCCGATTTCACGGGCAATGTGAAGGTGGTGCAGGGCAAGACGACGCTGCAGGCCGGACATATGACGGTCTATTACAAGCCGAAGGTAGACGATGCCAATGCGGCTCCGGCGGCTGGCGCCAAGACCGCTTCGGCGTCGATTTCGTCGGGAAACGCCGATATCGATCACATTATCGTCACGGACAAGGTGTTTCTGAACTCCGGTACGCAGACGGCCACGGCCGACAACGGCTCTTTCGATATGGCCAAGCAACTTTTCATCCTCAAGGGCGACAAGGTGATCCTTACTGATGGACCGAACGTCTTCACGGGCTGCCAACTGACGGTGCACATGGAGACGGGACAGGCACAGTTGGAGAGCTGCGGGGGGCGCGTCCAGATTCAGCTTGATCCGAAGTCACAGAAACAGAACTGACCCCGGCCTTACCACGTGAAGTTATTCTCGCTATCGACCATGTTCGGCAGGTCCGGGGCCCAAGTGGCTGCTGGGACCCCCGCCGGTGACAAGAGCCGTTACCAGGGCACGCTGATTGCGCGCGGTCTGACAAAGACCTATAGCACGCGGCGTGTCGTGAACGGCGTGTCGCTGGTCGTTCGACGCGGCGAGGCTGTTGGCCTGCTGGGTCCGAACGGCGCCGGCAAGACGACCTGCTTCTATATGATCACCGGGCTTGTGCCCGTTGACGAGGGTACGATCGAGATCGACGGCAACGACGTGACGACGATGCCGATGTATCGCCGCTCGCGGCTGGGCGTCGGCTATCTGCCGCAGGAAGCATCGATCTTCCGGGGATTGACCGTCGAAGAGAATATTCGCGCCGTTCTGGAAGTGCATATCAACGACAAGGCCGCACGCGAAAAGAAGCTCGACGAACTGCTCGATGAGTTTCACATTCGCAAGCTGCGCAAGAACGCGGCCGTGTCGCTTTCCGGCGGCGAGCGCCGTCGCCTCGAAATCGCCCGCGCGCTGGCGACCGATCCGACTTTCATGCTCCTCGACGAGCCCTTCGCGGGCGTCGATCCGATTTCCGTGGCCGACATCCAGCACCTTGTGCATCACCTGACGGCACGCGGCATCGGTGTGCTGATCACCGATCATAATGTGCGCGAGACGCTCGGCCTGATCGATCGCGCCTATATCATCCATGCGGGTGAAGTCCTGACCCACGGTCGTGCCAACGACATCGTCAACAACCCCGAAGTGCGCCGCTTGTATCTGGGCGACAATTTCAGCCTTTGACGCGCTCCGCCGCCGCGGAAATTCACCTTCTGTGACAGTTCCGCTTGACCAAATAGAATAAAAAAGCAATTTTTGGGCCAACTTGGATTTCCGTGGCCTGAGCCCGTGGCAGGACGCGGTTTCCCGGAGGAGACGAACGGGAGTTTCGCGTCCGCTATGGCACTGTCGGCCAATCTTTTCCTGCGCCAGAACCAGTCGCTGGTCATGACACCGCAACTGATGCAGTCCATCCAGTTGCTGCAAATGACGCATTTCGAGCTGACGCAGTTTATTGCCCAGGAAGTCGAAAAGAACCCGCTGCTCGAGATTCCGTCAAATGATGCGGAATCAGGCAGTGAGCGCGGCGGCACGGAAGAAGAAACCTACGCGCCGCAGGTGGAAGAGCCCGGCGACGGTGGCTACGACAGCCGAACCGAGGTCTTGTCGGGCGATTGGTACGAGAGCGGCAACAACAGTGGTGCCAGCCGCCTCAACGACGAGCTCGATGCCAACTATGCCAACGTCTTTCCTGATGACGGCGTTCCGCAGCGCGCCGATGCTCCCGAACTGATCAGCCAGTGGAAGTCGATGCCGGGTAATAGCGAAGGGGCCGACAGCTACGATCTCGATGACTTTGTTGCCGGTCAGATATCGCTTCGCGATCACCTTGCCCAGCAATTGCCCTTTATCCTGCCTGATATGTCCGATCGCTTGATCGCCCAGCACCTTGTCGATCTGCTGGACGAGGCAGGCTATCTCCAGGGCGATGCGACGGAAGCGGCCGATCGACTGGGCGCAAGCGTCGACGATGTCGAGCGCGTGATCGCCGCTTTGCAGACGCTTGATCCGCCCGGTGTTTTCGCGCGCAATCTGGCCGAATGCCTGGCGATCCAGCTTCGCCAGAAGGACCGCTTCGACCCCGCCATGCAGGCGCTGGTCTGCAATCTCGAGCTTCTGGCCCGGCGCGATTTCGCGACGCTGAAGCGCCTCTGTGGCGTGGATGAGGAGGACCTTCTCGACATGCTGGGCGAGATCCGCCAGCTCAATCCGAAACCGGGCGCCGGCTTCGAGGCGGGAATGTCGGAAGCGATCATGCCCGACGTCGTCGTGCGGGCAGGCTCCGACGGCGGCTGGCTGGTCGAGCTCAATCCCGACACGCTGCCGCGCGTTCTCGTTAATCAGGCGTATTTTTCAAAAGTCACGAAGAATGGTGACGACCATGCCTTTCTGTCGGAATGTCTGCAGACCGCCAACTGGCTGACCCGGAGCCTTGATCAGCGCGCCAAGACGATCATGAAGGTGGCAAGCGAAATCGTGCGCCAGCAGGATGCCTTCCTGATGCACGGTGTTGATCATCTGCGCCCGCTCAACCTGAAGACGGTGGCCGATGCCATCAAGATGCACGAATCCACCGTCAGCCGCGTGACTTCGAACAAGTATATGCTGACACCGCGGGGGCTGTTCGAGCTCAAGTATTTCTTCAGCGTTTCAATCAGCGCCGTTGAAGGCGGCGACAGCCATTCGGCCGAGGCCGTGCGCCACAAGATCCGGACGCTGATCTCGCAGGAAAGCCCGGAAGCCGTGCTTTCCGATGACGACATCGTCGATATCCTGAAGCAGGGCGGCGTCGACCTTGCCCGTCGAACGGTGGCCAAGTATCGCGAGGCGATGAACATCGCTTCGTCGGTCCAGCGCAGGCGGGAGAAGCGGGCTTTGGCGAAGGTCGCCGGCTTTTGATAGTTGTCTGAAGCGACTACTGCGTGTATTCCGTAGTCCTAATGCATGTGTCTGTTGACATTTTGGTAACTTCTGGCTAGAAGCGCGCCGCAATTGGCGCTGTGGACAGCGTTGGAGTTATCCCCATCATCCTCAGGGTGCCTGAAGCCGGGAACTTCGGCCGATCTTGCTTGGGATCGCGCGAAGTGCTTGGATGAGGGTGAGCCTTGGCGTAGACTGGTACTCGCAAACCATCATAAGAAGGGAAACTCCATGAGTGTGCGTGTATCCGGTAAACATATGGAAATTGGTGACTCGTTCCGTCAGCGGATCGAGGACCAAATCGGTGTCGCCGTCACGAAATACTTCGACGGAGGGTATTCCGGTCAAGTGATCGTGCAGAAGGCCAACGCCCGGTTTTCCGCCGACTGCAAGCTTCATCTCGATAGCGGAGTTGTATTGCATGCCGCCGGGGAGGCGATGGATCCGCAGTTGGCCTTTGATGCAGCGTCCGAACGGATTGAGAAGCGTCTTCGCCGCTACAAGCGCAAACTGAAGGATCACCACTCCGGAAATCACCAGAATGGTTCTGCCGAAGTCGCGTATACCGTGATGGGTGGGATGTCGGATCACGACGACGAAATTCCGGATGATTTCGCGCCGGCGATTGTCGCCGAAAGCACCAAGCAACTGAAAACAATGTCGGTCGCGACCGCCGTGATGGCGCTCGACATGACGGACGAGCCGCTGCTGCTTTTTCGCAGCCCAGGCAAGGAACAACTAAACATCGTTTATCGTCGGCATGACGGTAACATTGGCTGGATCGATGCAGCCAGCATCAAAAGCTGAGATCAAGGCGAAGGGCGGCAGTTAGGCTGCCGCTCTCCTTTCTCGGCGCAGAAGGAAAATAAAATGGCATTGGCAGATTTGCTGCAGCAAAATGCGATAATTCCCGCCCTCAGGGTAAATTCCAAGAAACAGCTCCTCCAGGAATTGGCTGCAAAGGCGTCGAAAGTCACAGGGCTTTCGGAGCGGGAAATTTTCGATGTTGTCCTGCAGCGCGAGCGCCTTGGTTCGACCGGCGTCGGCAACGGCATCGCCATACCGCACGGCAAGCTCGCAAGCGTCCACTCCATCGTCGGCATCTTCGCGCGTCTCGATCAGCCGGTAGATTTTGAGGCCTTGGACGATCAGCCCGTGGATCTGGTGTTTCTGCTGCTGGCGCCTGAAGGTGCTGGCGCCGATCACCTCAAGGCCCTGTCGCGCATCGCCCGCGTGCTGCGCGATCATGATCTCGTCGCCAAGCTGCGTGCGACCGACTCCGCTTCGGCGATCTATGCGTTCCTCAACGAGGAGCAGACCTCGAACGCAGCCTGAGCATTCAACATTTCAGTAAAAAGGCGCCTGATTGCTCAGGCGCCTTTTTTTGTTTCAAGCGGTCGAACTCGGCTTAGAACTCTTCCCAGTTGTCCTGGGCAAGTGCTGCCGAGCCGTGTGTTTGAGGAGCCGCGCGGCGGGGGGCCGGTGCTGCGGCCTGACGATAGGTCGGTGCCCCGGTCGGAGCACGCATCTGCTGAGCCGTCGAGCGCAGTGCGGAAGCGTGACCCATGCCGGATACGCGGAAACGTGTCACGAGTTGCTTCAGCGTCTGGGCCTCGTCGTTGAGCGTGACGCTGGCTGCCGTCGTCTCCTCGACCATGGCGGCGTTCTGCTGAGTAACCTGGTCCATCTGGTTCATGGCCTGGTTGATCTCCTTCAGGCCGATCGCCTGTTCGCTGGCCGATGCCGAGATCTGGCGGATGAGGCCATTGATGCCCATGACCTGCTCGGAGATCTTGTGCAGCGTATCGCCGGCGCGGCCGACCAGATCAACGCCTTCCTTGACCTGCACGGCCGAGGTGTTGATGAGCGTCTTGATCTCCTTGGCAGCATTGGCGGAACGCTGTGCAAGTTCACGAACTTCCTGCGCGACGACGGCAAAGCCCTTACCGGCTTCACCGGCGCGTGCCGCTTCGACGCCGGCATTCAGCGCCAGCAGGTTGGTCTGGAACGCAATCTCGTCGATGACGCCGATGATGCGCGAAACCTCGGTGGAGGATTGCTCGATGCCCTGCATCGAGGCGATCGCCTTACGTACCACTTCGCCTGATTTCTCAGCATCCTGGCAGGCGAGGTTGACGTTGTCAGCTGCTGTGCGGGCGTTGTCGGCGCTGGAGTTGACCTGTGCGGTGAGCTCGTTGAGTGCGGCCGCCGTCTCTTCCAGGCTTGCCGCCTGCTGCTCGGTGCGCTTGGCGAGATCGGAGGCGCTGCCGCTGATTTCGCTGGTGCCGGAGCCGATGTTCATGACGCTGAGATTCATCGTGTTGATGGTTTCCTCGAGGCTTTCGAGCGCCGCGTTGAAATCCTGCTTCAGCTTGGCGTATTCGCCCGGGAAGTCCTCGGTGATGCGGTGGCCGAGATTGCCCTGCGACAGCTCGGACAGACCGGAGCCGACGATCGAGACGATATGGCGCTGCAACGTGATCGACTGCTGACGCTCCGTTTCCGAGCGGCCGCGCTCGGCTTCGGCGGCGTCACGCTGGCTGTTTGCCTCGGTCTCAAGGCGCTGTGCGTCAGCAAGCGCAAAGCGGAAGCCTTCAAGGGCCTTCGCCACAGAGCCGATCTCGTCGGCGCGATCCTGGCCGGCTACCGGCTGTTCGTACTTGCCGTCGCTGAGCGCCTTGACGGTGGCGACCAGGCCGCCGATCGGCCGCTGAACGAAGGCGCGGACCGCGAAGTAGAGAGCGATCATGACGGCGGCAAGCACGAGGATGCCAGCGACGATCATCAGCAAGGTTTGATCCTGCACAGGCGCGTTGATAGCTGTGTGTGGCACATCCACGAGGATCGCCCAGGTCGAGTTCACGTCCGGCAGGGCGAAGGGATAGATGACGCGGTCGAAGGGTTCGTAGCCGTCGAAAGTCAGGTTCTTGACGACCGCGGGCTGCAACGCCGAGAGCGCGCTCTTGACCGCATCAGCGCCTTCGCCGTCATAGTCCTTCATCGATAGATCGGGGATCGGCGCGACGATCCATTTGCCGGTCTGCGAGAGCAGCGTGACGCGGCCGGAGCCGAATGGATGAAGCGTCGAGAGCTTGTCGCGGAGCGATTTCAGTGAGATATCGACGCCGCTTACACCAATCATCTTGCCGCCGGACATGACCGGATAGGCAATCGAGGTCATCGCGGTGTTTTCGCCGGTCGTCGTTTCCGCGTAAGGCGGCGTCAGCGCGCCCTTCTTGCTTTCCGCGGCAAGCGCGTACCAGGCGGCCTTGTAGTCGGAATTGAAGGTGGAGAAGGTGAAGCCGCCATCCTTGCTCTTCGTCCAGTACGGGTTGAAAGTACCATCCTTGGCGGCACCGAAGTCGGCCTTGCCTGCCATGGACGGTGACTGGCCGTCGAAGGCGTTAGGCTCTTCGGCAAACCAGCTGCCGAAGGCGAACTGGTTGCGCTCGACGTTCGCCTTCAGCATGTCGAGAACGGCCTTGCGATCGAGGTATTTACCTTCCTGACCACGGCCGATCGAGCCGGCCATGGAACGTGCCGCTCCGGCTAGTTCTCCAACGGAGGAGGCGACCTCGTTGGCGATCGCCTTCGCTTCGAGATTAGCCTGATCCATGGTGAGGGTCTGGACGCGATTGCGCGTCTCACCGATCAGGAAGTAGTTGGACACGAGGAGGACGAGCGCGATGGCAATGCCGGTAATGAGGATAAGCTTGGCTGCAAGCGATTTCATGCGAAAGATGAACATGGATTCCTCGGGAAGCAAGGATGCGCCGAACGGGGCATTCATCGGCACAGGGGACGAGGCGTCGCCCCCTCATGGAGCAGCCGTTACAGAGCCCGGCCCCTGGAGAGGTCCGGTGATGGCAGGACCATCGCCGGAAACCTATTAAATTTGAATGAAATCTAATGAAAATCGACCGCATCTGCGCCAAGCGGTCGCGGCATGTCGCGGGAGGACTTGCCCTATAGCGCTTTTGCGACTTCGGCGCTCGACGGGATAGATGGCTGCGCGCCCCGCTTGAGGCACGCGATCGATCCGGCGACCGCCGCGCGGCGTAGAGAGGCCTCGAAATCCAACCCCTCGTCCAGGCTCGCCGCGAAGTAGCCGCAGAAGGTGTCACCGGCCCCGACCGTATCGACGGGCTCGATCTTCAGTCCCTTGGCGCGGGAAATGACACCATCGCGGATCGCGATCACGCCGTCCGCGCCGAGCGTCACGATCAGGGTCTGCCCGGTTTCTGCATTGAGCCGCTTCAATGCAGCCTCGCGATCATCTGCCGCCATGTTCTCCTGGCCGGCAAGGCGCTCGAACTCTGTTTCGTTTGCGATCACGATGTCGGCAAGGCGACCGAGGCGAGCGGCATCGTCGATCAGCGGGGCGAGGTTGAGAACGGTCGTCACGCCTTTGGCGCGGGCGCCGGCTAGCGCCTGCTCGACGGCCGGAACGGGAACTTCAAACTGAAGCATCAGGATGTCGTCCTTGCTCATGGCACCCACCGCCGCGTCGGCATCGGCTGGCGTCACCGTACCATTTGCGCCGGGCACAACGGCAATCATGTTTTCGCCGTCACCGCCGACGAGGATCAGCGCGGTTCCTGTCGGCTCGTCGACCTGCTTGACTGTCCCAAGCTCTGTACCGGCGTCTTTCAGGAGCGCGAGCGCTGGCTCCGCGAAGCTATCGCGGCCGACGGCGCCTGCCATGTGTACGATGCGTCCGGCGCGTCGCGCCGCCAGCGCCTGATTGGCGCCCTTGCCGCCTGCGGCGGTCGAGAAGCCATTGCCAGCGACCGTCTCGCCGGGTTTCGGCAAGCGTGCGGTGGTGGCGATGAGGTCCATGTTGATGGAGCCGAAAACTGTGATCATGGGTGTCCCGTCCGGTGTTTTTCTTGGGCGCGACACTGCCCGAAGGCCTTACTCGTCGTCAACCACCCTGAGCTTGAGAAGCCCACTGCGACTGTCGACGGATTTTGGTGCGGGATCTGCGGGATCATTGTCGCGGCCGGCCTTCCCGCTGTCGCCGCCCTCGAATTCCAGAGCCTCGATCTTCGCGCCGCGCTTGGTGAGTTTATCGGCGGAGGTGAGGATCTGGTCGACATCCCTCTGGGCCATGGAAAAATGGTTCTGCAGCTTGCGGACGCGCTCGTCGAGGCGACCGAGATCGTCCATCAGATTCGCGACTTCGCCCTGGATGACGTGTGCCTGCGCCCGCATCCGCTGATCCTTCAGCACAGCTTGGATGACCTGGATGGACAGCATCAGCAGCGAAGGAGACACGATGACGATGCGCGATCGATGCGCCTTCTGCACGATCGCTTCGAAATTCTCGTGGATCTCCGCGAAGATCGATTCCGATGGCACGAACATGAAGGCCGTGTCCTGTGTCTCCCCCTGGATCAGGTATTTCTCGGAGATGTCGCGAATATGCGTTTCCATATCGCGGCGGAACTGCTGCGAGGCGACCTTGGCTCCATCCGGACCACCGGCATCTCGGATCGCGTTCCAGGCCTCAAGCGGAAATTTCGCGTCGATCACCAGGGGCGGTGCGCCGTTGGGCATACGGATCGTGCAGTCGGGGCGCGAGCCGTTGGACAGCGTTTGCTGGAATGCATAGGCGCCCATCGGCAGGCCGTCGGCAACGATCGTCTCCATTCGCGATTGGCCGAAAGCGCCGCGCGTCTGCTTGTTGGAGAGGATCGCCTGCAGGCCGACGACGTCCTTCGCCAGCGTCTGGATGTTGCTCTGGGCGGCATCGATGACGGCGAGACGCTCCTGCAGCTGTTGCAGGTTCTCGTGCGTCGATTTGGTCTGTTCGCTGATCGTCGTGCTGACGCGCTGCGACATTCCGTCCAGGCGCTGGTTGATCGCCTGGTTGAGCTCGGACTGTCTCGAGCCGAACACCTCGGCCATCGTCGACATGCGTCCGTGCATCTCTGCCTGGATCTTCAGAAGTTCCGCCATGCGGGCATCCGTTTCGGCCGCACGAAGACTCGCCACCTCGGCCTGCTCGCGTCGCACCTGCCCGCCGCGGACGAGGAGGACGACCAGAAGCAGGATGAGCGCGGCGATTGCGCCTCCGGCGAGGGCCAGCATGGCGGGGCTTGTCTGCGACAGGGCGAGGAGAAACGACTCAGAGCTGGTGTTCATGCCGGCAACAATAGCAAACTCAAATGAGATATCTAGATCAAAACGTGAACAACTCACAAGCGTTTTGGCAAGTGAGATGACCGGAAGGAACAAACGACGGCCGACAAATGAGGAGCCTACTTAACTATTGCTCAACCATATTGCGCAAAAGCTCTGCTCAAATTTCCTTTCGTATCAATCACAAAGCAGAGACATCATGACCAGCCAGCAATCCGACAGCGCGCTCAAGCAACGCCTCGATTTCATCGAGCTGGACGATGGAGCTCGCACGGCGCTCCGCGAAATGCGTCCGGCGATCTCCGAGCTACTCGGCGGTGCTCTCGACAAGTTCTACGCGAAACTGACGAAGACATCCGAGGTCGCGAGCTTCTTTGCCGACAAGGCGCATATGGGGCAGGCCAAGAAGCGCCAGGAAGACCATTGGGCCAATCTGGCTGGCGGCAACTTCGACGAGGCCTATGTGAAAGGTGTTGTCGCGGTCGGCAAGACGCATGCCCGCATCGGCCTCGAACCGCGCTGGTATATCGGCGGCTATGCCTTGCTGATGAGCGAACTCGTCAAGGGCCTGATGGCCAAGCAGTGGCCCTCTATGTTCGCAAGGCAGCAGGGCAAGGTGCTGGCTGAAAAGCTTGCCGCCGTCATCAAAGCCGCGATGCTCGATATGGACTACTCGATCTCGGTCTACCTCGAAGCGCTTGAAGAGAAGCGCCGGAAGCTGGAGGAAGAGCGCGCGAAAGCCGAGCAGGATCAGACAATCGCGCTCGATCATCTTCGCCGCAGCCTGGAAGCGCTCTCGAACGGCGATCTTGAGGCGACACTGCCGTCCGACCTTCCGGGCAACTTCAAGGACATGGCCGACGATTACAACCGTGCGGTCGCGGCTCTTCGTACATCTTTTGCCTCAGTGCGGGCAACCTCGGGCGAAATCCTGAGGGGCACCGATATTATCGCCAAGGCTTCCGATGACCTTGCCTTGCGAACCGCCCAGCAGGCCGCGGGCGTCGAGGAAAGCTCGGCGGCGCTCCAGCAGCTTTCCGTCAGCGTCGGTCAGACTGCCGCAAACGCCGAAAAGGCATCGGGTGCCGTTCGGGAGACGCAGCAGAAGGCCAAGAATTCGGGCGAACTCGTCACCAGCGCCGTTTCGGCGATGGCCGGCATCGAAAAGTCGTCGACCGAGATTGCAAAGATCATCGGCGTGATCGATGAGATTGCCTTCCAGACGAACCTGCTGGCGCTGAACGCCGGTGTCGAAGCCGCGCGCGCCGGCGATGCGGGCAAGGGCTTTGCCGTGGTGGCGCAGGAAGTCCGCCAGCTCGCGCAACGCACCGCCGACGCTGCCAAGGAGATCAAGAACCTGATTTCGGAAAGCTCGGTCCAGGTGAACGAGGGCGTCGACATCGTCAGCAGCACCGGCGAGGCGCTGAGCGACATGATCAACCGTATCGATGTCATCAACCGCTTCGTCGCCGACATCGCCGCCGCCGCCCGCGATCAGGCAACAGGTGTCAATGAGGTCAGCGTCGCCATCCGCAACATGGACACGATCACCCAGCAGAACTCGGGAATGGTCGAGAACACCTCTGCCGAGACGCGGCACCTTCGTGGCGAAGTCGACAATCTGGTGGCATTGCTGCAGCGCTTCCGGACCGGCGTTGAACGTCGTTCGATGATCGCTCCGCGTCGCGCCGCCTGACACGAATACGGCAAATTTCCGGGCTGGAGCGCAAAAAAGCGCTCCGCCCGCCTGTCGGATAATTCCATCCTGGAAAAAGATGCGTTATGGGAACGCCATGACCATCAAGCCACTCATCATTCTCCCCGATCCGCTGCTTCGTCAGGTTTCCAAGCCGATCGAGCGCGTCGATGCCGATTTTCAGCGCCTTGCCGACGACATGCTTGAAACCATGTACGATGCGCCGGGCATTGGCCTTGCTGCCATCCAGATCGGCGTGCCGCGCCGCATGCTGGTCATTGACGTTTCCCGCGAAGGCGAAGAGAAGCAGCCCCTCGTATTCGTCAATCCGGAGATAGTCGTATCGTCCGACGAGCGCTCGGTGTATGAGGAGGGATGCCTTTCTATCCCTGACTACTATGCCGAGGTCGAACGCCCGGCGACCGTCACCGTCAAATATCTCGACCGGGACGGCAAGGAGCAGACGGTGGAGGCCGACGGCTTGCTCGCGACCTGCCTGCAGCACGAAATCGATCACCTGAACGGCGTTCTCTTCATCGACCACATCTCTCGCCTCAAGCGAGACATGGTGATCAAGAAGTTCACCAAGGCGGCTAAGTCGGCGAAGGCGCTTTAGCTCCAGGCTGCGGCGGTAGCCAGCTTGCGATGCGGCGATTGTGGTCCGACCGCGCCGGCACCGGCCCCGTCCGGGTAGCGATGTCGTCGAGCACGGGTTCGCAGGGGGCTTGATATGGCGCTCGCAAAACCCGTTTGAAGAGGCTGACCGGAAACATGGCGGATAAAATGTCGCTTCGCATCATCTTCATGGGCACGCCCGAATTCTCCGTGCCGACCCTGCGCGCATTGGTCGATGCCGGGCATACGATTCTTGCCGTCTACACGCAGCCGCCAAGGCCCGGCGGACGGCGCGGGTTGGACCTGCAGAAGTCGCCCGTGCATCAGGCCGCCGAACTGCTCGGTATCCCTGTCTTTACGCCGGTGAATTTCAAGGATCCGGAAGAGCGTGAGCGCTTCAAGGCTCACGATGCCGACGTTGCCGTTGTCGTCGCCTATGGCCTGCTGCTGCCGGAGGCGATCCTGAGCGGCACGCGTTACGGCTGCTACAATGGACACGCCTCGCTTCTGCCACGTTGGCGGGGTGCCGCCCCGATCCAACGGGCGATCATGGCCGGCGACGAGAAGACCGGCATGATGGTGATGAAGATGGACAAGGGCCTGGACACCGGCCCCGTCGCGCTCACCACCGAGGTTAAGATCGACGCCAATACCACGGCTGGCGAGTTGCACGACAAGCTGATGCATGTCGGTGCCAAGGCGATGGCTGACGCGATGGTCAAGCTCGAGATGGGCGATCTTTCCCTGATGCCGCAGCCGTTAGACGGCGTGGTCTACGCCGCCAAGATCGACAAGGGCGAGACTCGGATCGACTTCTCGCGGGACGCCGTGGAAGTCCATAACCACATTCGCGGTTTGGCACCATTTCCGGGCGCATGGTTCGAAGTGGCGATCGGCGGCAAGCCTGAGCGCGTCAAGGTGCTGGCCTCCGAACTCGCGCAAGGTAGTGGCGGTGCCGGCGAACTGGTGACAGACGATCTGGTCGTTGCTTGTGGAACCGGCGCCGTTCGCCTGACCAGGCTGCAGAAGGCTGGAGGCAAGCCGTTGCCTGCCGCCGATTTTCTGCGCGGGACACCGCTTGCATCTGGCTCGAGGCTGTCCTGATGCATCGCTACCGCATGATCGTCGAATATGACGGTGGTCCTTATGTCGGCTGGCAGCGGCAGGAAAACGGACCTTCCGTCCAGGGCGCGATCGAGAAGGCGATCCTGTCGGCAAGCGGTGAGACTGTCTCGATCCGTGGGGCGGGCCGCACCGATTCCGGCGTTCACGCCATGGGGCAGGTGGTTCATGCCGACCTTGACAGAGAGTGGTCGGCCTTCAAGCTCCAGAATGCTCTGAACGCTCATCTCAAGATGGCCGGCGAGCGGGTCGCAATCATCAGCGTGGAAGTCGCCAGGGAATTCTTCGATGCACGGTTCTCGGCACTGCGGCGCCACTATCTCTATCGCATCATCAGCCGCCGGGCGCCGCTGGCTCTCGAAGCCGGCAAGGCTTGGTGGGTGCCGAAGCCGCTTGACCATGAGGCTATGCATGCGGCGGCGCAGACCTTGATCGGCAAGCATGATTTCTCGACGTTCCGTTCCGCCCATTGCCAGGCGAACAGCCCGATCCGCACGCTTGATCGGCTGGATGTGACAAGAAACGGCGAGCTGATCGAGATCCGTGCCACCGCCCAAAGCTTCCTGCACAACCAGATCCGTTCTTTCGCGGGAACACTCAAGCTCGCAGGCGAGGGCAAATGGACGCCGGACGATGTCCGCGCCGCATTGGACGCACGCGACCGCAAGGCCTGTGGCCCCGTTGCGCCGCCGGATGGACTCTATTTCATGCAGGTGGATTATCCGGCGGTGATCACAGACCGCCGCCAGGCAACGGCAGACGACGACGATCTATCATAATCAGTCCTGCTGTACCTCCCGCAAAACTCGCCATGATCCGCCAGTCCGGCGAGGAGCCTTTCAAGATCATCGAATATTTGAAGCCGCCTCCGGTTCGGCAGGGCTATAAGGCCCGATAGACGGCCTTGCCGATATCCAAAGGGAATGTGCCGAACAATCCTTCGAGCGCGGTGTTCGTGAGGGCTACCACTGTCAGTTTCCTCTCCTGATCGACGAACCAAGAGTGGCCGTAGACGCCGCCCCACTGGAGTGCTCCCCGTGCCAGCGGCAGATCGGCACGATCCGGATCAGTGACCACAGCCCAACCGTAGCCGAAGCCGAGCCCGGGTCGCTCGAGTCCGGCGAGGCCGTTCGTCTGGTCGCGGACCATTGCTGAGACTGTGCTTGTGTCGAGCAGCGGCGCTCCGCCGCGCCGAACGATTTCGAGTATGGCGAGGATGTCTTCGGCTGTGCCTGCCATGCCACCGCTGGCGGAATGATAGGTATGAGGATCAAGGATGCGCTCCGTCGAATAGCGGATCACGCCGGAAGAGGTGACAACCGAATCCTCGCATTCCATCGGCTGGGGTTCTGGCGTCGCATTCTTGTAAGGGACGGCAAGACGGGCGCGATCCGTTACATGAAACGCAGTATCGGAAAGTCCGAGCGGTCGAGTGACGAGCGCGGCGACCGCTTCGCCCAGCGGGCCGCCGGTCTCCTTCTCGATGACGCCGCCGAGCACATCCATCGAGATCGAATAGCGCCAGCCCGTGCCGGGTGCGTAAAGCAACGGTGCGTTTGCAAGCCGGCGAAGCTTTTCTTCGAGCGCGATGCAGGCAGGGTGTTCACCCGCGAGATTGGTACCGCCCAGCCTCCCTTCGCCGGCATCTCCTGGCAAACTGCCGTCGAGGCCAGCTGTGTGCGTCAGCAGATGATGGATCGTGATGGCAGGCGTGGACCCGTCCGGAAGCCGGGGACGAAAATAGGGAAGCCAGCGGGTAACAGGATCAGCCAGACAGATCCGTCCTGCTCCGACGAGCCGCATGGCGGCGATGGCGACGATTGGCTTGGTCACCGAGGAAAGCCGGAAGATGGTATCCGTGCGCATCGGCAGGCCGTTCTCGCGGTCCGCCATGCCGGCGGCGCGACCATAGACAATGCTGCCCTCCCGGGCGACCAGGACAACAGTTCCGACGAGCCGCTTCTCCTCCAAAGCGGAGTCAATTGCGCTGTCGAGCAGCCGAGCCATTTGCGGGTTCGGTCTGATGGCGATTGCGTCGGAAGACATGTTTTTCCTCTCAAAGAAAATGGTGTGCAGTATCGGTCTGCCGGTCGGGGGGGCCAGCAGTGTGTAAATTCGGAAGATGTGGGTTTTCGCCGAGGAGGGGACTTCCTAGCGTCATTGGCGACGAGAGGACCTTAATACTTGCGCACGATTGCGATAATCGGCTCTATATCTGCAAGAGCTTGGCATGGAGCGCAAAGATGACGGGTTTCGCGGATCGACTGGACATCTTCCTCAAGGTCGTTGCCACGGGAAGCTTTTCCGCTGCCGGTCGGGATCTTGGCATGCAGGCGTCATCGATATCGCGGCAGATCGACCTGCTGGAAAGCGAGCTCGGAGTGGAGCTGTTCTATCGGTCGACGCGCCGGCTCGCATTGACGTCAGCAGGGGAGACACTTCGCCACCGCGCCCGGCAGGCACTTGGTCAGCTCGAGGAGACTAGGAGCGTCGTCGCGGCAATGGCTAGCGAACCGCAGGGATGGCTGGCGATTTCGGCGCCGGTCTGCTTCGGGCAACGTCATGTCGTACCACTCGTGCCAATCTATCTGGAACGATTCCCGAAGGTGCATCTCGAACTGTCTTTGGAGGATCGGGCCGTGAATCCGATCGGGGAGAACATCGATCTCGCTGTCCGCATCGGCAAGCTACACGATTCCGCGCTTCTCGCGACGAAGCTTGCGACAACGGCGAGCGTTGTCTGCGCCGCGCCGTCCTATCTTCAGCGGCACGGTGTTCCGACCGTCCCGGCAGACCTCGTGCATCACGCCTGCCTGACCACGCCGAAGCCGATGAAGGCCGGGATGTGGCAGTTCGGCGACGCCGGATCCGAAGACCGGCTCGAGGTTTCCGGCCGTTTTGTCTGCGCCGACATGGATGGGCTTCTTGCAAGCGCCATCGCCGGCCTGGGGATCATCCATCTGCAAACATGGCTGGTAGCAGAACCGCTCAGAGACGGCAGGCTGGTGCGGCTCTTCCCAACGCTGCCACCTAGACCGGATGGCAGCGGCATCCACGCGCTCCGGCCGCCGGGCGCGCTGACGGCGAAGGTGAAAGGGATGATCGATCTTCTGAAGGCGCGGATGGCCGCCCTATCGGAATAGGTCGATTCCGACGGATCTATATCGGATAGATGCCGAGAAAGCGTTGCAGATATTCCGACAGCATGAGCGACGGCACGAGCAGCACCAGTGTGAGTGCGCCGACCATCAGGCCTTGGCCGTAGAAGATCATCCTTAGGATGCGGGCGATCGCAAAGACCTGCGCAAGCATGAAGGCCAAGAGCAGCAGCGAGACCAGCCCGACCAGCTGTGGAAGGAAGAAAACCAGCGCGAGCAGCAAGCCGTTGATATAGGAAAGCGGAACGCCGAGCCAATTGACGCTAACGATGACGGGCGCAAAGCGCTCGCCCTTCTTGAAGGCGAGGAGCAGCAAGCCCGCAAAGACCAATGGCACGAACCAATTTGCGGCTTCGACAAGCCCGAGCCGGAAATAGAAGAGCGCCCCGACATTGGTATGCGGCGGCATCGTTTGCAGGAAGGCCTGGCGCCACCAGAGCCACGAGATCCCCATCGGCGGCAGGCACCAGAAGATCGCCCAGAACGAGCGGTTGACGCCGCGCTCCGACATATCGAGGAAGCGGAAACCGCGTGGGTCCATGCGGATCAGCAGCCAGATCCCCGCGAGATAATACTGAACTTCTCTAAAGCCCGGCATTCGCGAACCAGCGCTCGATGAAAGTTTCATAGATTACCGTGAGTCGCTCGAGGTCGGAAACAGCAACGCGCTCATCGACCATGTGCATGGTCTGGCCGACGAGACCGAATTCCACGACGGGGCAATAATCCTTGATGAAACGGGCGTCCGACGTGCCGCCCGTGGTGGAGAGCTTCGGGGACTGGCCGGTCTCGCTCTCGACGGCGGACGAGAGCGAGGCGATCAGTGCATTGTTACGCGTCAGAAAGACGTGGCTCGGTCGCTCCGCCCAGACGATATCATACTTGAGTGCCTCGCGACCGGGACGGAGGACACCCTCAGCCGCGGCGGCATCAAGGCGGCGCAGGATCTCCTGCTGCAGGCTCTCCGCCGTCCACGTGTCGTTGAACCGGATGTTGAAGCTCGCCGTCGCCTTGGCCGGCACGACGTTCGTCGCCGGATTGCCGACGTCGACGGTCGTCACTTCGAGGTTGGATGGCTGAAAGTTGTCGGTGCCGCCATCGAATGGCGGGTGCATCAGCGCGTGCGTCAGCTGCAGGATGCCGCGCACGGCATTGTCTGCAAGATGCGGATAGGCGGCATGACCCTGGACACCGTGCACGGTGATCTTGCCGGAGAGCGAGCCGCGACGGCCGATCTTGATCATGTCGCCGAGCTTGTCCGGATTGGTCGGCTCGCCGACGAGGCAGGCATCCCAGCGTTCGCCGCGCTCGGCGGCCCATTGCAGCAGCTTGATCGTGCCGTTGATCGCCGGGCCTTCCTCATCGCCGGTGATCAGGAAGGAAACCGAGCCCTTCGGCGCGCCATGCTTTTCGATATGGCGGGCAATGGCCGCAACAAAGCAGGCGACGCCGCCCTTCATGTCGACGGCGCCGCGTCCGAAGAGTTCGCCGTTCGCGATTTCGGCGGCAAAGGGCGGATGCGTCCAGGCGGCTTCGTCGCCGACAGGCACCACGTCCGTATGCCCGGCAAACATCAGGTGCGGACCCTCGGTGCCGAGCCGTGCGTAGAGGTTCTCGATATCGGGCGTTCCCGTCGCCGTCGCCTTCACCTTGTCCACCTTGAAGCCGAGCGGCAACAGCATCGCCTCTAGCGCCGAAAGCGCACCGCCCTCGGCGGGCGTGACGGACGGGCAGCGAATCAGGGTCTGAAGATTGGCGATGGGATCAGTAGCGGTCATGGGAGGGAACTATCCAGCGGTAGTGGCAAAGAAATGGCAAGGCGACGATGCCGCCTTGTTGAAATGTGCCGTTCATTTTGCCGGATCAAGTCCGACTATCAGCGTTCGGGCGGCGCGCGTCGTTTCAGGCGCGCTGACCGCCGGAACCTCAGGACTTATCAGTCGCGAAGCAGTTCGTTGATGCCAGTCTTCGAGCGGGTCTTTTCATCGACGCGCTTGACAATAACGGCGCAGTAAAGGTGCGGTGCCGGCTGGCCGTTGGCCATCGTGGCATTGCCCGACGGCATCGAGCCCGCGACAACCACCGAGTAGGGCGGCACTTCACCGTACATCACTTCGCCGGTGGCGCGATCGACGATCTTGGTCGACTTGCCGATATAGACGCCCATGCCGAGGACCGAGCCCTCGCGGATGATGCAGCCTTCGACGACTTCCGAACGCGCGCCGATGAAGCAGTTGTCCTCGATGATCGTCGGGCCGGCCTGCATTGGCTCAAGCACGCCACCGATGCCGACGCCGCCCGAGAGATGCACGTGCTTGCCGATCTGCGCGCAGGAGCCGACCGTCGCCCAGGTATCGACCATCGTGCCTTCGTCGACGAAGGCACCGAGGTTGACGAAGGATGGCATCAGCACGACGTTCTTGGCGATATAGGCGGAGCGACGGACGACGCAGTTCGGCACGGCGCGGAAGCCGGCGGCGCGATATTGGTTTTCCCCCCAGCCTTCGAATTTGGACGGCACCTTGTCCCACCAGGTCGAATTGCCCGAACCGCCCTTGACGACTTCCATGTCGTTCAGGCGGAACGAGAGGAGCACGGCCTTCTTGAGCCACTGATTGACCTTCCAGGCGCCGTCGCTGCCGCGTTCGGCAACGCGTGCTTTGCCGCCGTCGAGAAGTTCGAGCGCTGCCTCGACGGCATCGCGAACTTCGCCCTTCGTAGACGTATTGACGTTGTCACGGTTATCGAAGGCGGCTTCGATTGTCTTTGCAAGGGATGAAAGGTCACTGGCGCTCATGGGAATTCCTTAAACTTCGATCTCTATCGTGGAGACCGAAGCCTCCGGAATTGTGATTGGCGGGGTGCGATCTGCTCTATCGCATGAACGGCTAAAATGGAATGATTTTTCCGCGGCGATTCAACGCTTCGAGACGACATACCGGCTGTGAAAGCCGGCGGTATTGAAAGGCATTTTGACATGGCAAAGGCACGGAACGGCAGGCTGCGGCGCAAGGATGGCGTTTGGGATCCGCTGAAGACGAGCGCGATAGACAAGCACCGTGCCGAGGCCGTGCCGAAGACGCCGCAGACGCTGTCGCCGTCCTATCGCCTTGCCTATGTTGACGAAGAGTTTCTGTGCCGCGAGGAACTGCGGCCGATCCGACTGCAACTCGAACTGCTGAAGGTCGAGATGATGCTGGCGGAACGCGGCATCCGGTCGACGGTCGTGATGTTCGGCGGCGCCCGCATTCCCGCGCCGGGCCAAAGCGCATGGGCCGCGAGAAACGAAACGCAGCGTGCCAACCTCGAAGCGGCATCGGTCTACTACGACGAGGCGCGCCAGTTCGCGCGATTATGCTCGAAATATTCGGCCGGCTTCGATTTCCGTGAATACGTCATCGTGACCGGCGGCGGCCCGGGCGTGATGGAGGCCGGCAATCGTGGCGCAGCCGACGAAGGCGCCCCTTCGATCGGCCTCAACATCGTACTTCCGCATGAGCAGGCACCAAACGTTTACGTGACGCCGGAACTGAGCTTCAATTTCCATTATTTCGCGATCCGCAAGATGCACTTCATGGTGCGCGCCAAGGCCATTGCTGTCTTCCCGGGTGGCTTCGGCACCCTCGATGAATTTTTCGAGTGCCTGACGCTGATCCAGACCGGTCGCATGGAGAAAATGCCGCTCATCCTGTTTGGCGAGAAGTTCTGGAGGAGCATCGTCAATTTCGAGGCGCTTGCGGAGTTTGGCACCATTGCGCCTGACGATGTCGATCTGATCAGCTTTGTCGATACCGCCGATGCTGCCTGGAAAATCATCCAGGATTTCTACGAGCACCACGAATAGAAAAGCCCGCCGAGGTGGCGGGCTTCGAGTTCGGTAAGCTACCGCTTACGGGAACGGGCGATCAGGCATGTCGTCGAGCGAGATAACGCCGTCCTTGTTGCGATCCATCCAGGTGAAGAACTTGTCGAATGCGGCTTCGGCTTCCTGCTTGGAAATCTGACCATTCTCGTCGGTATCGAAGCGCTGCATCATCATCATGCCTCGCATCATACCGCCATGCATGCCGCGGCGATCCGGTCGGGCGTCGGGCCCAGGCTGCGGTGGTGCCGGCTGGGCGCTGTCGGCATCCGGAGGCGGTGCCATCGGCATAGTGTCGTCATCTGTGGTATCATCGGCGGACGCCTTTACCTTGGCCATCTGGGCTTCGCGGTATTTGCGGATTTCGCCCGGCGTCAGCGAGCCGTCCTTGTCGGTATCGATCGCGACGAAGATCGCCTCCATCCCGTCCTTGGCTTCCTGCTTGGAAATCTGTCCATCCTTGTTCGTGTCGAATTGCTTGAGCATGCGAACGAAGATGATTTCGCGGATCGCGCCCATGCGCGGTCCCATCATCATGCCCATGCCGTGTTGCGGACGTGGCGGATGATGCTTCTTGTCGTGAGACGCAGCAAAACTGGTGCCGGCTGCGGCACCGACGATCATGACGGAGGAGAGTGCGGCCAGTATCAGCTTGTTCCGAGACATTTCAGCTCCTTTCAAAGTGCAATCGCAATGGGATTACAGACAAAAGGGTAGGGCCGATGTAGCAAATCGCCCAATTAAAGATCGGTAAGCTGGATGAAACTTTAGTAATCTAGCCGGCAATCTTCGCAAGAAAATCAGTGAGATCGTCGGTCACGAAGTCGATGTGATCATCCTCGCCGCTGGTCTTTTCCCACCATTCGACAACCGTCTCCTCAAGGTTGTTCGGCACCAGCAGGACAGTCTGCATACCAAGCGTCTTTGGAACCCTGAGATTGCGGGGAAGGTCCTCGAACATCGCCGCCTTGCCCGTCTCGATCCGCTTCAGTGCGGTGAACTTGTCGTAGGTTACCTGCGCTGGCTTCGGCACGAAGTCCGCAGCCACGATGTCGAAGATATCGTCGAAATGCTCGAGGATGCCGAGCGCGCCGGCCGCCATCTCGGCATGCTTGACGCTGCCATTGGTGAAGATGAACTTGCGACCCGGTAGTGCTTTGATGGCTGCACCCAGTTCGGGTTGCGCCGTCAGGCTTGAATAGTCGATCGCATGCGCCTTCTCGAGGAAGTCGTTCGGATCGACGCCGTGGTGGATCATCAACCCCTGCAGCGTCGTGCCGTGATCAAGATAATATTGCTTCTGCAGCCTGCGCGCCTCCTCCCGCTCCATCTGCAGCAACGTTGAGACGTAGGCCGTCATGTTCTTGTCGATCTGCGCGAACAGGTTGACATGATGCGGGTAGAGGGTGTTGTCGAGGTCGAAAACCCACTCGGTCACATGCGAGAAGTCCGCCTTGGTCGGCGTGCGATCTATCTTGGTCATGGGGGCGTTATGGCACGGCCGGCCGAGCAAGGAAATCGGCAAGAAAAAATAGACGCCCGATTTGCGGCGGACGCGGCCCGCAAGGGATGGTAAAACGCCTCATGCTCTTCGACCTCCCCAGTGACGACGCGCTCTATGATGCGCTGATTGCCCGCAGCCCGGCCTACGAAGGCCTCGCCTATGTCTGCGTCAAGACAACCGGCGTTTTTTGCCGGTTGACCTGCCCGGCTCGCAAGCCGAAGCGGGAAAATACGCTCTTCTACGAATCCATCGCCACCTGCATGCAATCCGGTTTCCGGCCCTGCCAACGGTGCCGGCCACTGCAAGAAGCAGGCCGGGAGCCGATCGTCGACCAGCTCCTCGCCGCGCTCGACCATAGTCCAGCGGCGCGATGGACGGAGGACGATCTGATCGCGCGCGGCTACGATCCCTCGACCGTGCGGCGGGCTTTCAAGCGATCCCTCGGCATGACGTTTCTCGATATTGCCCGCTATCGCCGTCTTGGCGAGGCGGCAAAGCAACTGGCGAATGGCGCGCGCGTCATCGATGCGCAGATCGAGGCAGGGTACGAATCGGGCAGCGGTTTCCGCGCCGCGTTTCAGCGGCTGATCGGCAAAGCGCCTGCAATGTCGCAGAATCGCGATCTCCTGTTCGCCGATTGCTTCGAAACGCCGCTCGGCCCGATGGTCGCTGTGGCCGACCAGACACATCTGCATCTCCTCGAGTTCCACGATCGCAAGGCGCTGCCTGCGGAGCTGGAAAAGCTGCAGCGCAAGACGCGCTCTACGGTCGCAACCGGCCGCACGCCGGCGATCGATCAGATCGAAGCCGAGCTGAAAGTCTATTTCGATGGCAAGTCGGCCGCCTTCCGCACGCCGCTCGCGCTGGGTTTCGGCACGGCGTTCGAGCGCCGAATCTGGTCGAAGCTGATGGAGATACCCGTTGGCGAGACACGCGCCTACGGCAACATTGCGCGTGATATGGAAAACCCGAAGATGGTGCGCGCCGTCGGCCGCGCCAATGGGGCGAACCAGATGGCGATCGTCATCCCATGCCACCGGCTGATCGGTGCCGACGGGTCACTGACGGGCTATGGCGGCGGGCTCTGGCGCAAGCAATGGCTTTTGCGACACGAAGATGAGATGAAAACCAAGGGATTGTTTGTGGAGGAGATCCAATGAATCAGGCTGAGAAGGCAAAGGCATTCGGCGCGCTGCATCAGAAGGGTAATCCCGTCGTTCTTTACAACATATGGGACGCGGGAACGGCGAAGGCGGTGACTGAGGCGGGCGCCAAGGCTCTGGCAACGGGAAGTTGGTCGGTTGCCGCAGCACAGGGTTATGGCGATGGCGAGAAGATTCCGATGGACGCGTTGGTCGCCACGACCCGCCAGATCACGGCGGTCAATGACCTGCCGCTCTCCGTCGATTTCGAAGGGGCATACTCAACCGAGCCTGCCGGCGCTGCCGCCAACGTCGAGAAGCTGATCGACGCCGGTGCTATCGGTATCAATTTCGAAGATCAGGTAGTCGGCGGCGATGGGTTGCACGCGGTAGAAAAACAGGTAGCCCGCATCCGCGCCATTCGCGAGTTAGCGGACCGCCGCGGCATTGCCTTCTTCATCAATGCGCGCACCGATCTGTTCCTGCGCGAAGGCGACCTCTCGAAACATGCGAGCCTGGTCGATGCGGCAATCGAGCGTGGCAAGGCTTACGCTGCCGCTGGCGCCAACGGCTTCTTCGTGCCCTGGCTGATTGAGCCGGCGCTGATCCAGAAAATCTGCGACGCGTCGCCACTGCCGGTGAACATCATGATGCGGCCGGGTGCGCCGGATGTGAAGACGTTGGCGAAACTTGGCGTCAGCCGCATCAGCTACGGGCCAGGACCCTATCGGATGATGTTGGAGAAGCTGAAAGAGGCAGCCGCGGCGGTCTATGCCGCCGCGGGCTAAAGCAATTCCACGGTTTTTTTGTCCGGAACTGCGTAAAGTAAAGGCTCAGGGAACGATCAGCGTTCCCGCGCCGTGCTCGGTGAAGATCTCGAGCAGCACGGAATGGGCGGTCTTGCCGTTCAAGATGACGACGCCCTGGACGCCCGCCTTGATCGCGTCGATGCAGGTCTCGACCTTCGGGATCATGCCGCCGGAGATCGTGCCGTCGGCGATCAGCGCGTGCGCCTGCGCGACGGAAAGTTCCTTGATGAGGTTGCCCTGCTTGTCGAGGACTCCGGGGACATCGGTCAGGAAGAGCAGGCGGGTGGCGTTCAGCGCACCGGCGATCGCGCCGGCAAAGGTGTCGGCGTTGATGTTGTAGGTTGCGCCGTCGCGGCCGGGAGCAACCGGAGCGATGACAGGGATCATTTCGGAGCGGGCAAGCAGGTCGAGCAGCGTCCGGTCGACTTCGACCACCTCGCCGACGAAGCCGAGGTCGAGCACGCGTTCGATGTTCGAATCCGGATCCTTGACCTTCTTCTGCGCCTTTTCGGCGAAGACCATGTTGCCGTCCTTACCGCAAAGGCCGATTGCCCATTCGCCCGTTTGATTGATGAGCGCGACGATCTCCTTGTTGATCGAGCCGGCCAGAACCATTTCGACGATCTCGACCGTCTTGGCGTCGGTGACGCGCAGGCCGCCCTCGAACTTCGATTCGATGCCCATCTTGGTCAGCATTGCGCCGATCTGCGGGCCGCCGCCGTGGACGACGATCGGGTTGACGCCCGACTGTTTCAAGAGTGCGATGTCGCTGGCGAACGCCTTGCCGAGCTCGGGATTGCCCATGGCATGGCCGCCGTACTTCACGACGATCGTCTTGTTTTCGTAACGCTGCATGAAGGGCAGGGCCTGCGCAAGCAGGCGTGCCTGGGTTTCGCTTTCAGACTGGTTCATGGGATACCCCGCGGAATTGATCGCGGCCTTTTATCGCAAGTTTTTGACAGATGGAATAATCCAGAGACCATTAGTTTAGCGTATCTGCTGGCAAGTGAGCGCAGGACGACACAGCTGTCGCCGAGAGGCATGACATGACAGGCGACGAAATCGCGCATCTGATCAGCCAGGTTGCGATCGGCGATCGCAAAGCCTTTGCGATGCTCTATCGCGAGACCGGCCCGAAACTCTTTTCCATCTGCTTGCGTATCTTGAAGGACAGAACGGACGCCGAGGAAGCGCTTCAGGAGGTCTATGTCAAGATCTGGCAGCGCGCCGGCGTCTTTGCCGCCGGGGCAGGTGCCCCTTCGTCCTGGCTCGCCGCAATTGCGCGCAATCAGGCGATCGACATCATGCGCGCGCGCAAGCCGATCGCCGACGAACTGGATAGCGCATACGACCTCGCGGATGACGGTCCTTCCCCGGAGATACAGACTGTGATCAAGGATGAAGGAAGGCGCATTGACACCTGCATGGAAGAGTTGGAAGCTGATCGGGCAGTGGCGGTGAAGAGAGCTTACGTCGAAGGGCAGAGCTATCAGGAACTGGCCGATCAGTTTGGCGTCCCTTTGAACACGATGCGCACATGGCTGCGTCGCAGCCTCTTGAAACTGAGAGAGTGCATGGAACGATGACATCGCCGGATCAGAGCAAGGGAGGCCGCTCCCGCGACGAGGTACTCGCCGGTGAGTATGTTCTTGGTGTTCTTTCCTTCAAGGATCGGCGGGTGGTGGAAGAGCGTATGCGCCGCGACAGGCAGTTCGCAGCTATTGTCAGCCGTTGGGAGACTAATCTCTCCGCTTTCAACGACGACTACGATGTCGTAAGCCCCGGTCAGGAAACGTTCAAGCAGATCGAAGCGCGGCTGTTCGGTACGCCGGAAGCTGCCCCAACGCCGGCACGTGGTCTGTGGGCTTCCATCGTCTTCTGGCGTTGTCTTGCGCTCGTCTCATTGCTGATTACAGCGGGCGCACTGACGATTGCTACCGTTGCTGTCACTCCGCCTCAGACCTCCGCGCCGCTCGTGGCCGAGCTGACCGCTTCCAACAGCCAGGTCAACCTGCTGACCTCCTATGAGCGGCAGAGCGGAAAACTGAGGATCGTGCCCATCGCCACCGGCAAACCTGAAGAAAAGTCACTGGAACTCTGGCTTGTTCCGGCAAGCGGTGCGCCAAGATCGCTTGGCGTGTTCCCTCCGGGGCAGGCGGGCGAATTGGTCATACCTGTCGATATGCGCGGCAATATAGACGAGGGCGCGGCCCTTGCCGTCAGCCTCGAACCCTTCGGCGGTTCGCCGACCGGGCAGGTCACCGGGCCGATCGTGGCAAGCGGTACGGTGCACCGCCGCTGACCTTTTTTCAGCAAGCTTGCGCTCTCGCTGAAACTCTCCCCACAAGCCTCCCGTAGATCCTCATGTCCGCAAGGGAATGTTGGCATTCAGCCGGTCTTTTGTGCGGACGCTAGAGGAGAACCACCATGATGAAGTCTGCACTGCGCCTGACCGCGCTTGCCGCTGCCGTTTCCGCATTTGCGTTTGCCGCGCAGGCCAAGAACCCGATGGTTGGCGGAGCTGCCATGTATCCGACCAAGGATATCGTGCAGAATGCGATGAACTCCAAGGATCACACGACACTGGTTGCTGCCGTCAAGGCTGCTGGCCTGGTATCGACGCTGGAAGGCAAGGGGCCCTTCACGGTCTTTGCCCCGACCAATGAGGCCTTCGCGGAATTGCCCGCCGGCACAGTCGATACGCTGCTGAAGCCAGAGAACAAGGCCCAGCTGACAAAGGTCCTGACCTGCCACGTCGTTGCCGCTGACGCGATGGCCAAGACCGTCGCCAAGATGATCAAGGCCGATGGCGGCGAACACGACATCAAGACGGTTGGCGGCTGCGTGCTGAAGGCCAAGGAAAGCATGGGCGAGATCACCCTCACCGATGAAAACGGCGACGTTGCCCATGTGACCATCGCTGACGTGAAACAGTCCAACGGCGTCATCCACGTCGTTGACAGGGTTCTGCTGCCGAAGATGTAAAAGAAGTTCAGGCAGTCCGTGGGCGCCCTATTCCCGGGGCGCCTCATTTATTTCCAGTTGGCGACGCCGACCGTCTGCGCAATGGCCTCGCGCAAGTCATCGAGGCCTTCGCCTTTTTCCGACGATGTGGCAATGATCCCGGGGTAAGCGGCCGGTCGCTTCTTGATCTTTTCCGTCGTCTCCGCGAGCAGCTTGGTCACGGCCGGTGGCTTGATTTTGTCCGTCTTGGTCAGAACGATCTGGTAGGAGACGGCCGCCTTGTCGAGCAGATCCAGGACCTCGTCATCGTTCTTCTTCACGCCGTGACGGCTGTCGATCAGCACGTAGACGCGCTTCAGTGTTGCGCGCCCACGCAGGTAATCGAAGACGAGTTTCGTCCAGGCATCGACCTGATCCTTCGGCGCTTGTGCATAACCGTAGCCTGGCATATCGACCAGCGCCATTGGTGGCAGGTCGCCGGCTTCACCTGAATAGCCCTCCGGCACGAAGTAATTGAGCTCCTGGGTGCGTCCCGGCGTATTGGAGGTGCGAGCCAGCCCCTTGTGACTGACGAGCGCGTTGATCAGCGAAGACTTGCCGACATTCGAGCGACCGGCAAAGGCCACTTCCAGCGGTCCTTCCGGCGGCAGGAATTTCAGGGATGGAACGCCGCGGATAAAAGTCCAGGGGCGCCCGAAGAGCGGCTTGTCGTTCTTGTTGTCGGTCATTCGGCCTTTTCCAGTCCAAGTCCAGTGTGCCTATGGCATTCAGGTTTCGGGCGATTTTGTCAACCGCCAGGCCGGCCGTCGCCGAGATAGGGCGATGCTGGCACAAATGAAAAGCCCCGCCGAAGCGGGGCTATCATCATTTTTCTGTTGGAGCCGGCCTTCGTTTGAAGAGCCCCTTCAGATTGTCGAAGAGCTCGATCTTCACGCCGTGGCGCTTCATGATCACCGACTGTTGGATGACCGAGAGCGTGTTGTTCCAGGCCCAGTAGATGACCAGACCGGCCGGGAAGCTCGCCAGCATGAAGGTGAAGACTAGCGGCATCCAGTTGAAGATCATTGCCTGCGTCGGATCCGGCGGCGTCGGGTTCATGCGCATCTGCAGGAACATCGTCACACCCATGATCAGCGGCCAGACGCCGAGATGCAGGAAGGTCGGAGCCGCAAACGGCAGGAGACCGAAGAGGTTGATGAACGACGTTGGATCAGGCGCCGAAAGGTCCTGGATCCAGCCGAAGAACGGCGCGTGACGCATCTCGATGGTGATGTAGATCACCTTGTAGAGCGAGAAGAAGATCGGGATCTGCAGCGCGATCGGCCAGCAACCGGCGATCGGATTGATCTTCTCTTCCTTATAGAGCTGCATGGTCGCCTGCTGCAGGCCCATTCGGTCGTCGCCGAACTTCGCCTTCAACTCTTCCATCTTCGGCTGCACGCGCTTCATGTTCGCCATTGAAGCGTACTGCTTGCTGGCGAGCGGGAAGAACAGCGCCTTGACGATGATGGTGGTCAGCAGGATCGCCACGCCGAAGTTGCCGAAGTAGTGGAAGAAGAAGTCCATCAGCCTGAACATCGGCTTCGTCAGGAAGTAGAACCAGCCCCAGTCGATCAGGCGATCGAAGCGAGGGATCTGATACGTATCCTTGTAGTTGTCGATGACAGGAACGACCTTGGCGCCGGCAAAGATCAGGTTCTTGAGCTCAGTCGATTGGCCGGGCGCGACAGTGACGGCGTTCTGCTTGTAGTCTGCCTGGAAGCGCGGCTGTCCGTCCGTGAAGTGGCTGAAGCGGGCGTCGAAGGCAGTTTGCTGCGGGGGGATGAGCGTCGCTGCCCAATACTTATCGGTGATACCGAGCCAGCCGCCAGTTGCGTTCGCCAGATTGACGGCTTCCTTCTCCACGGCCGTGTACTTGCTTTCGACAAGCCCATTGTCGCCAACAACGCCAATGAAGCCTTCATGCAGCACATAGGTCGAGGCGACAGCCGGCTTGTTGTAGCGCGTGATGCGGCCGTAGCCCGAAAGCGCGACTGGAGCCTGACCGGCATTGGTGATCTTGTCCGTGACGGTGAACATGTAGTTTTCGTCAACGGAAATGGTGCGCGCGAAAGTGACGCCCTTGTCATTGGTATAGGTCAGCGTGACCGGGGTCTTTTCGGTCAGCTTCGCA
The DNA here is from genome assembly GCF_050644135.1 of Rhizobium sp. YTU87027. NCBI lineage: Bacteria > Pseudomonadati > Pseudomonadota > Alphaproteobacteria > Hyphomicrobiales > Rhizobiaceae > Rhizobium > Rhizobium sp. YTU87027. The sequence continues at coordinate 81,203 of NZ_CP098440.1, forward strand.
TCAGCGGGCGCCGTCCACAGTGTCGAGGGGCCCGGCACGCTGCCGGTCGCGTCGCCGCCGATATAGCCGAGTTCGGCAAAATACCCGTCCTTCGTTTCGGAGGGGCTGAGCAGGGTGATGATTGGGCTGTTTTGGTCGACTGTTTCGCGGTAGCGCTTGAGACGGAGGTCGTCCAGACGGGCACCGACAAGGTTGATCGAACCGGAAAGTGCCTGCGTATCGATCGTGACGCGCGGGTTCTTCGCAAGAGCATCTGCAATCGATGCCACCGCCGGAACCTGGCCGGTGGGAGCGGCACCGTTCGGCTGCGCCGTACCCGCGCCGCCGGCCGCCGGCGTCTGCACCTGTTCGGTCTTTTGCTGGGCCTTCTGAGCCAGTTCGGCCTTCCGCTGCGCTTCGATGCGCGGGTTCATATAGAGAAATTGCCAGCCGAGAACGATCAGCACCGAGAGAGCGATCGCAATGAAGTAATTGCGGTTGTTTTGCATCATACGTTCCTGGGGCGGCCGTCTCCGGACCGCTTGTGTTTCGGCTTGGTTTCGACGCGAGTTTTGAGCTCTGCGGCTAATTCTTTGAAGGATGCTTTCAGCACGTCCCTTCGCGCGACAACCACATAGTCGTGTCCGGGCTGCATTGCAAACCCTGCATGAAGTCGCACCGCCTCTTTCAGGCGCCGCCGCATACGGTTTCGTTCGACTGCGTTGCCGTGCTTTTTGGTGACGGTGAAGCCGACGCGGGCTTCGGTTTCGGGTTCCTTCCGGTCGAGCACTTCGAGCAGGAAGAAACCGCCCTTGCGTTTTTCGCCTTGGCGGACAGCAAGAAACTGCGGGCGGCTTTTCAGCCGCCCGGCAGTCATTTTCTTTTTATTGGTCGTCAATTCGCCCGCCATCTCTTATCGGGCAATTCCGGCCTTAGGCCGAAAGACGCTTGCGACCGCGTGCGCGGCGAGCAACGATAACCTTACGGCCGCCCTTGGTGGCCATACGTGCACGGAAACCGTGGCGGCGCTTGCGAACAAGCTTGGATGGTTGGTACGTACGCTTCATTTATTTAAACACCGCGGAGTGCGGCCCTTCTTGAATTTGCATATTGCAAGGAGCGTTGTTTTGTCGAACGGGCGAGGCTAACGAGAGCCTTATATGACCGGACGTGCGGCGGCTTATACGGATGAAGGCTGCCAAAGTCAATTATCGCCCGGAATTTCCGCGTCTCAGGCTGCGGTACAGGATTTAGCGAAGCGCATTAAGGTTTGTGACGATGTGTTAACCGCTGCGTCTGCGTAATATTTTTCTTTAATCGCAACTGTCGCGCGCATTATTGCAATAATCTAACGCTTTCGGCGCAAAAAAAGAAACGGTGGCGACTAAGTACAGGTAATTTTTTGTAGTGACGCGGGCGAGCATCCGAAAGCGAACGTTAATTTATTTCGGCCAAATTTAGCTATCGGCCGGAATGCTTTCCCGGCTTGTGATTAGTCTTGGGAGGCTTTCTTTGAAAATTCGAGGTAAGATCAATCTGCTTGTCTCCGCCATGTGCGGCGTTGCACTGCTGATCGGGGCAACGGCAATTTGGGCCGTGCGTCAATATGATGAGAACCTGTCGGCGTACGCAGATGCGTCCGATCGCGCCTATGCCGGCGAACGCCTTAACCGTTTTGTGACGGCGACGGTAATGGAGGCACGCGGAATCTACGGTGCGCCGTCGACGAAGGAAGCTGCCACCTTCGCAAAGGGGCTGCTGGCCGACCTCGACCAGATCGACAAGGTCATTGCGTCCTGGACCCCGCTCGTGCCCGAAAGCCAGAAGGACGCGTTTGCCAAGTTGGTTCAGCGCGCCAAGGAGTTTCGGACGTTCCGTGCCGAAACAGCGCGCCTCGGCACTGAAGTGAACCCACAGGCTGCGAACGAGCAGGGCAACAACGACGCTAACCGCGCCAACCGGAAGGCTTTCCAGGCGGAGATCGATGCGATCGTCGCCACCGACAAGGCGACGCTGGACGCCGTCAATGCGCAGGTCGAAAGCTCGCGCACCTTTGTTCTGTGGCTGGTGGTCGCGATCACCGGCATCGGCATCGTTGCTGGTGTCGGTATGGGCGTCTACATCGGCACCATTCAGCTCAGCCGCCCGATCAAGAAAGTGACGGACGCGATCAAGGCGGTCGCCGATGGCAACTTTGATGCTGATGTGCCGTTCGCTGGCCGTCAGGATGAAATCGGCGAGATGGCGGCCGCTGTTGCCGTCTTCAAGGAAAATGGTCTCGCCGTTCGCCGCATGAATGCGCAGGAAGCTGCCATGCGTGCGAAGAGCGACGATCTGCAGTCAAGCATGTCCGTCGTCGTTGCGTCTGCAGCTGCGGGCGATTTCAGCCGCCGCATCGAAAAAGACTACGGCGACGAAAGCCTCAATCAGTTTGCCAGCAACATCAACCATCTGCTGTCAAGCATCGATACCGGCGTCGGCGAAACGCGCCGCGTGATTGCAAGCCTGGCGGAAGGCGACCTGACGCAAACGATGCGGGGTACCTTCCAGGGCGCCTTCGCCGAGCTGCAGCAGAACGTCAACAGCACCTTCGCGACGCTGCAGACGACGATGCGCGAGGTCCGTGAAACCGCCGAAGGCTTCCACGGCAACACAAACGAATTGCGCGCCGCCAGCGACGACCTCTCCAAGCGTACCGAGCAGCAGGCCGCAGCCCTCGAACAGACTTCAGCGGCGCTCGACGAGATCACCGCGGTGGTCAACAACTCGACCGAGCGTGCCCAGGAAGCCAGTGTCATGGTCTCCGAGGCCAAGGACGATGCCGGTAAGTCGGGTGTGGTTGTCCGTAACGCCGTCGACGCCATGGGTCGCATCGAGCAGGCTTCGCGCGAAATAAGCCAGATCATCAACGTCATCGACGAGATCGCCTTCCAGACGAACCTGCTTGCCCTCAACGCCGGCGTCGAGGCTGCGCGTGCCGGGGAGGCAGGCAAGGGCTTCGCCGTCGTCGCCCAGGAAGTCCGTGAACTGGCGCAGCGCTCGGCAACGGCCGCGAAGGATATCAAGGGCCTGATCACCAAGTCGGGCGATGAAGTGCAGGTCGGTGTGAAGCTGGTGCAGGCGACCGGTGAGGCGCTGGCCCAGATCGAACGCCGCGTCAACGCGATCAACGACCACATCCACTCGATCGCGACCGCCGCGAAGGAACAGTCGACGGGCCTCAAGGAAGTCAATACGGCCGTCAACCAGATGGACCAGGTAACGCAGCAGAACGCCGCTATGGTCGAGGAAACCTCGGCTGCGACGCACAAGCTCTCCGGCGAAGCCGACGGTCTCGTCCGTCTCATCTCGCGCTTCAAGGTCTCGAATGCGCCGGCTGCGGCCCCGGTCGCGGTTACCCGCCATCAGGAGCATCGTCCGGTGGCCTCGCCAGCTCGTCGCGCCATGGGCACCGTCGCGCGGGCGTTCAGCGGCAATACCGCCGTGGCCGAACAGAATTGGGAAGAGTTCTGATCACCTCGTCCTTCTCGATCGATTGAAAACGCCGCCTCCGGGCGGCGTTTCCTTTTGCAGCAAACGGGACTGCTCTCAAAGATTTGAAAGCGGACCGTCATCGTCTAATATAGAAGGCGCAAAGGGCGCCCGGCGCCAAGCGGACGAAAGATGATGCAAGGCAACGAACAAGGCGACGATCTTCCTCCAGGCGGTGCTGCCGGGACCGAGATCGATAAGGCCGAACACTGCGCACCCGGCAAATTCGGCGGGCTTTCCGGCAAGCTGCTATGGCTGACGGTTGTCTGCATCATGCTCGCCGAGGTGCTGATATTCTTTCCCTCAGTCGCCAGCATGCGTCTGCGGTGGCTGGATGAGAGGCTGAACGCCGCCGCCGCGGCCGCGATCGTTATCGATGGCCTGCAGCCGGTGGAGCTGCCGCGCGCACTGCAGAAGGAGACGCTGGAGGCGACGGGCACCAAGGCGATCGTGCTGCGCAAGGAGGGCACGTCTCGTCTCCTCGCCACGACCGACATGCCGACCTCCGTCGACAAACAATACGATTTGACCGACGTGCCGGCTCTGACGGCGATCAGCGATGCGCTCGATACGCTGATTTTCGGCGGTGACCGCATGATTCGCGTCTATGGCCCGGTGGAGGACACCAATACCGGCGTCGAAGTGGTGATGAAGGACAAGCATCTGCGCAATGCGATGCTTGGGTATTCACGCAACGTCTTCCTGCTGTCGATCCTGATCTCGTTGTTCACAGCGACGCTGGTGTTCTTCGCGATCGACCGCATTTTGATCCGGCCGATTCGCAAGCTGACCGGCAGCATGCAGCAATTCTCCTCGGATCCAGAAAATCCGCACAACGTCTTCGTTGGCGATGGCGGCCGCGATGAGCTCGCGGTTGCCGGCCGGCACCTGACCTCGATGCAGATGGAACTGCAAAAGACGCTGAAGCAGCAGAAGAACCTGGCCGCGCTCGGCCTCGCCGTCTCGAAGATCAATCACGACATGCGCAACATCCTCGCCTCGGCGCAGCTGATGTCGGACCGCCTCGTCGATGTCGACGATCCTATGGTGAAGGCCTTTGCGCCGAAGCTGCTGCGCACCATTGACCGCGCAGTGGGTTACACGACCGAGGTGTTGTCCTATGGGCAGGCAACCGAAGCAGCGCCGCGCCGCCGCCGCGTCCGGCTTTTCGACCTGACGCAGGACGTTAAGGACATGCTGGCGATCGATGCTCAGAGCGGCATCGAATTTATCGATCAGATGGCGCCGGAGCTCGAGGTCGATGCCGATAGCGAACAGCTGTTCCGGGTGATCCACAATCTCTGCCGCAACGCCGTGCAGGCGCTGAGCGCTCCGGCCGGCAGGCGAGGATTGGATGGTAGCAAGCGAATCACGGTTTCCGCCCAGCGCGTCGGCAGTGTCGTCAGCATCATCGTCGATGACACCGGCCCCGGCATGCCGCAAAAGGCGCGGCAGAATCTCTTCGCAGCCTTCCGCGGCTCGGCGCGTTCCGGTGGCACGGGCCTGGGGCTGGTGATTGCCCGCGAGCTGGTGCTGGCCCACGGCGGCACGATCGCGCTTGTGGAAAAGCCATCCGTCGGGACACAGTTCCGCATCGAGATTCCGGATCGCCCGGTATCCCTGGATGATTACCGCAGCCGCGCGCTTTACGAAAAGTGATGTGTTTCTGCGCATTTCAGATATGCGCTACCAAAGTCGCGATTTTTTCAGAAAGCCTATTGCAATCCCTCAAAGGACCCTTTAGAGAACCGCCCACGCAAGCGGTTCGGCCGCTTCCGGCACGCACCCGTAGCTCAGCTGGATAGAGCACCAGACTACGAATCTGGGGGTCAGGAGTTCGAATCTCTTCGGGTGCGCCATCATTTCCCTAATGCATTGAAGTGCAAAAACATCTATGGTCTCAGGACCTTAGCGCAAGCCGTCTGGTACACAACAGGGGCACGCAAGGGATGGCCACAAGATGACAGGGCTCACCTACATGCAGCGTCGCAAAGGCAGCGGCATCTACGAGTTTCGCAAGAGGCTTCCGTCCAGCTTGGCGGGAAGGCCGTGCCCGGTGCCGCTTAAGGTGCATTTCGGCGAACTGATTAACCCCGACACCGGATGCTTCAAGAGGGAACTCACCAAGTCTCTCGGGACCACCGACCACCGGATTGCCAAACGTAGGGACCTCAGCGAGGCAGCACGGGTGACCGACCTGCTGGAGCTTGCAGCTCGCCTGATGCAGGGCGGCGAGGCTACGGTCGGCGACGGTGCGCACCTGTTTTTCAAGGTGGTTAGCCAACGGCAGGTGAGCAGGACCTTTATCATCGACGGTGCCTCTTATTGCCATCTTCTCCGATCCCTTCCTGCGCAGAATTAGGGTTGCGGGCGACACAGCGCTCAGCAAGCCGCATTTTTTGACACCGCTACGGTAATCCAAGGGCAATACTTGGGTTTACGAATGGCTGGTTTTACGAAGCGTTGCTTCGCAAATGAGGATGGATTTAAACTTTCACTTTGGTTTGAATTTATGCTATTTTACAAAGTATGACTGAGCAAAATTCAGGAAAACTAAACCTGCTTGAACGGACCCTTCCGGAGGGGCTGCTGGTCGATGCCGCGTGGATGGAGCGTCACGGTTACTCGACGAGCCTGCGCAGCCAGTATGTTGCGGCAGGTTGGCTGGATCAACCGGCGCGGGGTACCTATAAACGGCCTCGCGGCGAACTGGCATGGGACAGGGTCATCGTCTCACTCCAGACCTTGCTGGGGAGCACCCTCACTGTAGGCGGTCGCACAGCGCTCGATCTCCAGGGCTTCAGCCATTATCTTTCGGCATCCGGTCCCGCCGTCATCCATCTCTACGGCGTAAGCTCGCCACCCGGATGGCTTTCGAAGCTGCCGCTGCCGCAGACATTCCGATTTCACCGATCGCCGACCTTGTTTCGGTCGCTTGCTGAGAAGCCTTTCCCCCAGGAGGGCACTCTTCGGCAGCTCCCCGTCATGACCGAATGGAACCTGACCGTTTCCGCACCGGAGCGCGCTCTGCTGGAGATGCTGGACGAACTTCCGGCTCGCGAGAGTTTCCATCAGGTCGATATGCTGATGGAGGGGCTGAGCATGCTCAGTCCGCGACGGCTTCAAATGCTGCTGGCTGATTGCCGGAGCGTGAAGGTCAAACGGCTGTTCTTCTGGTTCGCCGCCCGCCATCCCCACGCCTGGGTAAAGCAGATCGATCGCGATGCGGTCGATCTCGGGACCGGAAAGCGCTCGCTGGTGAAAGGCGGGACGCTTGATCCCGATCTGCTGATAACCGTACCGGATGATCTCGATGCCCCTGTCTGAACGCTATCAGCGCCAGGTCGCACTCCTCATATACGCCATGCCGTTCGTCGCGGCAGAAAAGGACTTCGCTCTGAAAGGCGGCACGGCCATCAATCTCTTCGTGCGCAACATGCCGCGCCTCTCGGTCGATATCGACCTGACATATCTGCCGGTGGCCGGGCGACCGGAATCGCTGGCCGCCATCGACACGGCGATGAAACGAATGGCTGCTGCAATTCGTAAGGGCCTGCGCGGTGCAAAGGTCACAGAGGTCGTCAACGTCCGGGAGCAGGTCGTCACGAAACTGACGGTCCAGCAGACGGACGCGCAGATCAAAATCGAGGTTACGCCGGTCCTGCGCGGGTGCGTGTTCACGCCGGAAACCCGTTCCGTCTCTCCGGCGGTGGAAGATGCGTTCGGCTATGCCGAAACGCAGGTGGTTTCGTTCGCCGACCTATATGCAGGCAAGATCATGGCCGCCCTCGACCGGCAGCATCCCCGTGACCTGTTCGATATACGTGATCTGCTGGCGAACGAGGGTATCAGCGACGATCTGCGTCGCGCATTTCTCGTGTACCTCGTCAGCCACGACCGCCCTTTGTCGGAAGTTCTGGCACCTAGCCGGAAGGACATCGCGCACGAATTTGCGCAGGGATTTGAAGGCATGACCACCGTGGCGGTGCCGCTGGCGGAACTGGAGAAGGCACGGGAAACGCTTATCGCGACGATGACCGGCGAAATGCCGGACCCACACAGGCAGTTTCTGCTCGGCTTCAAGCGCGGCGAACCGGACTGGACGCTGATCGGTCTTCCCGAGGCGGCGGAATTACCGGCTGTGAGATGGAAGCAGCTGAATCTCGACAAGCTTTCCCCGGAATTCCGTAAACGTCTCGTCGATCAACTGGCAGATGCGCTTGCGCGCGGCGGCGCACCATTGAAGGGTTAACAGTCCCCCAAGTGCCTTGTCGGGTATCGGGATGAGTAAGCTTGACGAGGGCCTGCCACAAATGAGAGCAACAAGGTCAAAAGTTCGCTAGATTTTTGCAAGAGAATATTGATGGAAAAATTTACATAACCCGGCAGAACGTTCGATATTCCGAATTCCATGAAGTGCGGAATCTGTTTTTCGAAAGCCTGAGCGCGGCGGAACAGCATTGGTTTTTCGTGCAGGGGCATGATGCCTACGTCCACGAGCTGTACGTACCTGCGCTCTCGTCGCTTCTTAATGGCATCGAGGCGAGGCTTCGCGTAACCCTCCATCTTATTAACAAGGAAGCTGGCGAAGATATCCGGGATCTATCTCCCTACCGTGTTTTGAGCAACAATCTCATCCTGCAGGCGGATGCGGCAGGGATGCCGGTCAAATACCTCGCTTTCAACGAGGAAAAGGACTTCTTTGAAAAACTCAAATCGGAAAAGCCCAACAGGGTCGATGTCGACATCGTGCGACTGCGCAATAACATCTGCCACGGCAACGTCATGGAATTTGTGAATGTCGAGCCGGGGCTGGAGAATGCGTTCTTTACGCCAGAACTACTGAGGCCGGTAACAGAGAGAGTTCTGGCGATCAGCGCAGACTGGTGCGAGGCTCTGGGCCCATTTCGCAAGGCACATGGCCTAAGCCATTTTGAGCGAAAGCCGGCTTCAAAATGACCGTGCCATTCTAACCCCGCTCATTCTGACGAGACCGCCAGGCGGTGCTGGTTCACTTCTCTACTGTCATGGACAGGCGTCCCGAACTGACCTTCCCGGACGATCGCCGCAATGCCGCCAGGCTGCAAGGAGTTCCGTTGGCGTTCTCAACGATCCTGAGAGGGGATACAAACCCCGATGGTGGTGGTCGAGGCGGCGCTGAGGGCAGCGTCGGGATGCTTGTAGATATTGGCCCGCGTACAATCATCCGGTCAGTTTCCCATGAAGACAGCGGAAGCAACGAATACGGCTCGCTCGGTTTTGATCCCACTGAAGAAAATTGCGCCAGGAGCATCGACCTGCGCAAAACCAGTAACGAATGGCATGTTCAGGATTATGTGCCGATAGGGCTCTTCATCCTGCCGCCGATATCGTCCGCCGGATCATTAATATCGCAGGTGCGCCAACACCAGTGCCCGTGGAGCTGGGGCTAGCCGAGACGATTGAGCCTTTTCCTGGCGCCCGGATATTCAGCGCCAACGCGGAGAAATTCCTTGAGTTTGACCGCAGCTCCGGGGATGGTGCGCTGTCACTTACGACGACATCATTCCGTTCATAGTGCTGCCTTGGAAAATCATAAAGCACAAACAATCACATAGCGGTGCCCGGTTTCATCCTGTCCGGCGCGCCATTTTCTCCACCACTCCGCAACAGAACTGACCACCGATATGGGATGGCCTAAATCAGCCGTTCGATATCCTCTTCCTGCCCAAAGCTAGGAGCGGACCTTTAGACGGCCGGCAGCGAAAGCTGACAGACGTAGTGCGAGGGCTCTGCCGGGGAAGCGACTACAATGGAGCGTTCTTGGCGTAGATCTCATCGTAGGCGAACAACGCTGGCGCACCGCCGGTGTGGATGAACAGAACCTCATCCGAGGGCTTAAAGATTCCCGCCTCGATCCGACTGAAAAGAGCCGCCATCGCCTTCGACGTGTAGACCGGGTCCAAAAGGATGCCCTCGGACCTCGCGCACTGGACGACGGCCTTCCTCGAAGGGTCATTCGGAAGCCCGTAGCCGGGAAGATACATGCTGTCATCGAGTTCGATAGCATCCATGGTTCCGGATTCATGGATCCCGATCAGGGGAGCGACATCAGAGACTAACTGCTCGATAAGAGGACGTTGCATCGCTTTCGACCGTGAGATTGTCGCGCCGACAAGCTTTGCGGTCGAGCCGGTGAGTTTGAGTCCGGCAAGCAGCCCCGCATGCGTCCCGCCTGATCCTGACACGACGAAGATGTGGCTGAACGCCTTTCCGAGTTTCCGTTCCTGTTCCGCGATTTCCACAGCGCAGGTCACGTAGCCCAGGCAGCCGATCGCGTTCGACCCGCCCAGCGGCACGACATACGGCGAAAGGCCTTGCGGCCGCAACGACGCGGCATGAGCCACCACCGCGTCAGCGAGCGGGTCGTTGCGTCCGACCTGCACGATCTCCGCACCGACCAGCCTATCCAGAAGCAGGTTTGCCGAGTTGTGGTAGGTCTCGGAACGGTCGGGAACTTCGTTCTTGAGGACCAAATGGCACCTCAGGCCAAGCTTGGCCGCGACCGCCGCAGTCAAGCGAGCGTGGTTCGATTGCAAGGCTCCGGACGTGACGACGGTGTCGCATCCCTTCGCCAACGCGTCCCCCATCAGATATTCGAGCTTCCGCAGCTTATTGCCGCCCATGGCGATGCTGCCGAAATCATCCCGCTTGATGGAGATCCGCGGGCCACCGTAAGCGTCGGAGAGGCGGTCGAGCGTCTCGATCGGCGTCGGCCATTGGGACAGTATCTGCCGTGGGTGTGCGTCGAGCTGCATCGGGTTGGAACCTCCCTGGGTATAAAACAGTGAAATCATCAAGAACGTATAGAGTTATGCAGGGCGCGTACATAGATCGTGACTGCGTGGAGAACTCGGTGCGCGGCTAGGATAGGAAAAGCCCCGCCGACTCGGCCGGGCTGTCGGGGCTGATCGTTGTACAAGTACTTGGCGGCCTACTCGGGATAGGACTCGACGCCCTCCGACGCCGCCTTGTGGAAGAGGATGAATACCAGGGGGTTGCCGGGCTCGGACATTGCATCGCTGCGCTGGCCCGTTATCTCTCCGGCCACGCCGCTCGTATACTCCGCGACCACTTCGCCGAAGCTGTTGCGCTGAATAGCCACCTTCTGTCCGGGTTCGACTTTGTCGTTGAGCTTGACCAAATGCTCGACGATCCCGCCTTGGGTTGCCAGGATCGGGAAGGCACTGTTGCCGACGAAGACATTCACGTCCTTGCCTGTCCGGCCCATCGGCCCAGCAACAATGCCGTGATGCTTGAGAACGTTCATCGTGCCTTCGACGAACCGCGAGATCATCTCGATGTCCAGAACGCGAGCAGCGCCGATCTCCGGCGTAAAGGACGGGATGCCTGCGTCCATAAACGCGTTGTGCAGGACGCCGGGATAGACATGGTTGTCGAAGATCTGGCCGACGGGATAGAGCTCCACCATTGCCTTGACCTCGGGCACATCCATGCCGCCAATATTGAATGCCGTGACTTCGAATCCGGTTGTTCCGGTGTGGAAGTCAATCGCGAAGTCGGCGTTCGGCCGCAGTAGCCGGTTGAACAGCAGCCCGGCGTGTCGGCTGGGCGCGGTGGCACCGTTCTCGTTCCCGGGCCATTCCCGATTCATGTCGATCAGATCTGGGCCTCTGCCCTGATTGGGCCATCTGCGCTGCATGCTTTCGATGGCCGGGCGTGCCACGTCGGTGACAGCCATGACCGTGCCCGACATCTGCGCCGGATCGAGCTGGTTCATCACGGTCTGGACCGTGTGAATGTTACTCATTTCGTCGCCGTGCACACCACTGGTCAGGACGCCGCGCTTACCCGGCTTCGCCCCCTTTGCGACCGTCACGGACACGTACCAGTGCTGCCCCGTGGGCATCTGCGCACCTTGAAAATAGAGGAAGTGTTTCTGTCCCGGCTCCAGGTCGTTGACGTCGAGTGCGCTGACGACCCTTTTTCCCTGGATGACATCACCGGTATAGACCGTTCCTGATGCCGGATGGGAAGCGGGTGCAACTGCGCCCTGGGCATTTGCAGCACCAGCGCTGACGGCAAAGGCAGCCGACGCGCCGACCGTGGCAATGGATGCAATTATGAGATCACGGCGATCGATGCCATTCTTCGATTTGTCCGACATGAAGGAAGCCCTCTGTGATTGGAAAGCCACGTTAGAACAACAGCATGCGCATCGGTCGCAGAAATTCTCGGCGACTTCAAACTAGGGTATGTTGCTGAAAACTAGGGTATGCTGTGGAACTCGCAAGGTTTGCCGGCCGCGCGATCCTTGCTGCTTCGTTCGGCAAGATCCGGAGAGAACGCGAAGCAGGCACGGCGCATCACGTCTTTCCGATACCTGCCAAAAAAGCATTCGATGTGCGTCTCTTGACGTACCCAGCCGGCGGGCTTGGTCGACCTTTTTGGGCGGCATCAAGTCCGCGTCGGCAAGAACCCAGGAGTCACGACGTTACGGCCGGTGACTGAAGCGGGCGATCTGCGCATCCTTCATCAGGTTGCGGAAGCTCAGTCCGCTCATATGCACCAGCGTCCTGTGGTCGCCGCCCTCGAAATAGACGTCGCTGGCGGTGCCGAGGCTTTCGTCCAGGATCACAGGCACATTGTAGGCCGATCCGATCGGTGGGACCGCGCCAATGTCGCAGTCGGCGAAAAGCGAACTGACCTCATCTTCCGAGGCGAGGCCTAGGCGCTTGTTCATCACGTCCTGCAACGTGCTGAGCTCGATCCGGTGCGTGCTGGGAACGACGGCCAGAACGTATCCCATTTCGTGATGTACGACGACGGATTTGGCCAGCCGGCTGCCGGGAACATGCGCGGCTTGCGCCGATTGGCTGGTTGTCGCCGTGCGATGATGATCGAGGGTTTCATAGGGGATGCCCTCACCGTCGATGTAGTCCTGAAGTTTCCTTGCGATTGTCATCTTGAGCCCCCTTATATGGCGTGGTGAGGCATAGGGGCATTGTCCTCTCATTGCCTGTGAAGTCAACGGCGAACGGCCGTAAATGCCTGCCGCGGCCTGCTGGCCGATGACCGCCATGGGTGATGGCGGTCGGTCGGGTTTTTGCTCGGTGATGATCGCTGGCTCAAGCCGAGGCTCTCAGTTCGCCGCGTGCGGCAAGTGCCTCGTCCGTGGAGAGTACCGAGGCGTAGGCAAAAGCGAATGCCGCCATGAAGGCTGCATGCGCCAGTGCGGCGGGGACCAGCGTGCCGTTGAATTCGAGATCGCGCGTTGCGCAGGCATCATGGATGACAGTCACCCGATACCCGAAATCGCTGGCAGCCCGCGTCACGGCATCGACGCACATATGGCTCATGCTGCCGACGACGGTGACGTCCTCGATGCCATTGCCGTCGAGCTTCGCCTTCAGGTCCGTTTCGCGGAACGCGTTGACATGGTTCTTGACGATGACGGTCTCGCCGGGTCGGTTCAGCACTTTCGGGTGAAGCCGCGCGCCTTCCGAACCGGCCACGAAGAAGGCGGCATTCTCGCCGGCCGACTCATGCCTAATGTGGACGACAAGATCGCCTGCATCGCGGGCGGCCGCGATGACCCGCGCGGCGTTGTCGGCCGCTGCCTCGGCGCCAGCCAATGGCCATTTGCCGTTCGCAAAATAATCGTTCTGAATATCGACAACGATGAGGGCGCGCTTGTTCATGTCCTTGTATCCTTCCATTCCTTCGGAGGGCGACTTCTGCCCGCTGATGGACAGATTACGTCCGACGCGGCATCGTATGGATTGGCGAAATTGACATTATAGAGGCCAAAACTGACAAATGAGCCAGACCGACGCGCCGGCCGAGATCGGTATCCTGCTTCATCCGAACGTCCAGCTCGCAGCCGTTTACGGCCTGACGGATCTCTTCTACCTGGCCAATCGGTTCGCAACGGCCCGGCAACCGTCGGGAGGCCCGACCCTGCGTGTAAGTCATTGGCGAGCGATGGGAGCCTCGGCGGCCGTCGAGCGCGTCTTCGATACGGCGCCCGGCACTATGAGATCGCCGACCGTGCTGATCCTGCCTCCCAGCTTCGACGAACCGATGACACCGAAGGAAGCCGCTCCGCTGGCGCGATGGCTTCGTGAGCGGCATGCCGAGGGGACGACGCTGAGCTCGGTCTGCGTCGGCGCCTTCCTTCTCGCCGAAACTGGCCTTCTGGCACACCGCACGGCGACTACCCACTGGGTCTATGCGGACTTGCTGGCACAACGCTTTCCGGAGGTGCGGGTGGACACTGACAAACTCATCATCGACGACGGCGACGTCATTACCGCGGGTGGCCTGATGGCCTGGACCGATCTCGGTCTCAAACTCGTCGACAGATTGCTGGGATCGACCATCATGCTCGACACCGCGCGCCACCTCCTCGTCGATCCGCCGGGGAGGGAGCAGCGCAGCTACAGCAGTTTCTCGCCACGCCTGAACCATGGCGACGAGCAGATACTAAAGGTTCAGCATTGGCTGCACGCGAGCGGCGCGCGCGAGGTGACACTTGCGGCGATGGCGCGGCGTGCCGGCCTGGAAGAGCGTACGTTCCTGCGCCGGTTCCACAGGGCGACAGGCCTTCGGCCAACCGAATACTGCCAGCATCTGCGGGTCGGCAAGGCGCGCGAAATGCTCGAATTCTCGAACCGCACGGTCGAGCAGATCGCCGCGTCGGCCGGCTACGAGGATCCGGGCGCGTTCCGAAAGGTGTTCCAGAAGATCACCGGGCTGTCGCCGGGAGACTACCGCAACCGTTTCGGATTGGTCGGGCGGGTATGAGGTCCGGCATTATGCCGCGCAGGTGTGCGAAAGGTCGGAGCAAGGCCTATTGGCTGATGGCTTCCGACGGGGGATCGCGCAGTAGCGGCTTCTAGTTGTGCTTTTCAGCATCCATTTCTCCTTCGAGTCTTGCTCGCAGCGTCGCCATCACGCGGTGCGCTGTCCTGATATCCTCAACTGAAAGGTCCTCAGCCAGCGCATCGACCCTCGGGTTGTATGCATTGATCGCTGAGTCGTAGGCGCTGCGTCCCTTCTCGGTAAGCACCACGAGATGTGCCCTCCGGTGGTGCGGGTTGGGCTCGAACATCACGATCCCTTCCTGGTGCAGATCGTTCACGATGCGCTGCACATTCTGCCTGTTCGCTCCGAGATCGCGGGCGAGCCACGCCACCGGCTGCGGCCGGTGGGCGTGCACGATCGCTCCGAGAATCTGCCACCTGGCACTGGTCAGTCCGTAAGGCCCAACCAGTCTATCACCCCACATCAGGGTCAGGTTGTTAGCCCTGAACAGGGTGAGGATCAGGTCGGTCAAGGCATTGCCCTTCTGGCTTCGAGTCCGCTCGCTCATTGTCTTCATCCATCTATATTGACATCATTGTGTCAAATTAATATGTTTTCATCGTACCGAATTGGCATCATGCATACAACTCGGAAGGAACTGGAAATGTCACATATGAAGCCTATGGACGAGAAACTACCTATCGAACGCCAGCTGGCCATCGAAGCCGCACCAGTCGTACTCATCAACCTCTTCACACTCGATGCGGCAGATGAAGAGCGCTTTCTCGAAGTCTGGAAGGACGACGCCGAGTTCATGAAGCGCCGGCCGGGCTTTATCTCGACCCAACTCCATCGCGCCATCGGTGAGAGCCCGACCTACCTGAATTATGCGGTGTGGGAATCGAATGAAGCGTTTCGCGCAGCTTTCACACACCCCGAGTTCCGGGCAAAGCTGACGAGCTATCCGTCGTCCGCAATTGCAAGACCGCACCTGTTTCAGAAGGTCGGCGTCGCCGGTATCTGCACGGCCTGACCCGACACCCGAGCCGGCGCGCTAGCTTGGCGCAATATTGCGAAGTCATGGTGCGGTCGGCGCTGCCTGCGTGCAGCGATTCATTGCGCGTGGCCGGAGGGAATATGCTGAGGAGTATGGTGCGAGCGTTTGCGTTGTGCGCGGTCGTTGCGGCGCTTGCCGGCTGCGTCGACGCCAATGCGCCGACCCTCGTGCCGGTCGCGGCGCCCTTTGACCCGCCGCTCAATCTGCCGGGCGTCGCGCATCACATCTGTGTCGGCGACGGCAATTTCATGTATCGCGAGGCGAAGAAGCAATACGAACTGCGCGCCGGCATGGGCGGCTATCCGATTGATCCGGCGGTGGAAGAGGCGACCGCGACCGCCGCAGCACACCGGCAGTATGTCACGTGTCTGTCGAGCCAGGGATACCGGATCGCGGGATAGCTCGGCTCGGTAACTTTACCGCTCTCAGCGTCGACCGCTTGATGCACCTTCGGGGATTCGGGCAGGCTGTTGCGTAAGACCCTCTGGATCACGTCCGGTCGCTGCCGATCACGACTGCTGGAGGCCGCGTGTGATCGCGGAACTTTGCTACGAAAGAACGCATTTTTATCGATAAATCCAGAAGGAAAATTTATCATGAGAATGTTGAACTTCCGTCCTGTCAGCAGGCGGGCTCCTCGCGCTGGTATCGATCGCTCCTGTTCAGGCGCCACCGGTGCAACAGGTTCCCCGCCCAAGCGCCTCGAACGTCGAAATGGTGCAATACAATCAGCGGGCGGGCTACTTGAACGGCTATCGCGGTACGCGCACCGAGCGCCCCGGCACTCGCCGCGGTCTGGATGGCTATTGGTATCCGTTGGCAGCCTTCAACGTCGAAGGCGGCACCACAGGCTCGATCGGCACCCAGCCAGTAATGCAACGGCAGGGCTACTGCCAGAACACCTTCGGCGGCACCAATGGAGACGGTAGCATGCCGTGCGACAACGGCTACTGATACCATGATGCCAGAGCAAAGGCGGAATCAATTCCCGCCTTTGCGTTCATGACTTACTTCAACCGCGGGTAATAGTTTTTGGGGTTGCCGGCCAGATAGGCGGTAATCCAGCGGCCAGCCTAGGTGGCCTGCGAAGCGCTGCTTGTCGTCGCCCGAACCAAGTCTCTCGACAGTTGAAAGGGAACCTTGCTCCCCACACGGGGCTGCCCATTGTGCTCAAGAAATTGACCAATTGATCAAAAATGCCACAAAAAGAGGCTGGACTGCTGGCGAAGCCATGCGCCTATCGCATTGCTGCATTGCGGTAATATCCCTATTCCTGATCGAAACGATAGGCTATCTATTATCTCGAAGGCAGCGCACTCCTCCTCCCAGCGCTCCTTCATCGGACTGGCAACACTCCTCCTCCCAGTTGTCAGTCAGGATCAAGAGCCCGGTGCACCTCCTCCCGCACCGGGCTCTTTTCTATTTTGGTCTCCGTGTCGATAAATCGTGACATCCTCGCTAGCGCGACGCGGTCGCGCTTCAGTGCCCGTGCCGGCACTTGGCCATCGCAAGTCCTCGCAGACGAAAATTCCCATAGGCAACTGCCGACGATCTGATATATCAGGCTGAAATAATGCCGGACCATGGCGAAATGATGCTGCCTAAGGCGGCATCACCCGGCACGCTTGAGAGGAGTTGACTGATGAGATGGAAGCGCACGATCCAGCTTCTGGATGTCCACGCCGAAGGTGAGATCGGCAAGGTCGCGATCGGGGGGGTGCCGAAGATCCCCGGCAATACGGTCGCCGAACAGCTGAACTGGCTGAACAGCGATCCGAAGGGTCAGGAGCTTCGCCGTTTCCTCTGCCTCGAGCCACGGGGCGCGCCGATCGGCTCCGTCAATCTGTTGCTGCCGCCGAAACATCCGGATGCCGATGCGGCCTTCATCATCCTGCAGCCCGATCAGGCGCATGCAAGCTCAGGCTCGAACTCGATCTGCGTCACGACGGCGTTGCTGGAATCCGGCATCGTCGAGATGAAGGAGCCGGAAACCGTCGTCACGCTGGAAACGGCAGCCGGCCTCGTCAAGGCGACGGCGACCTGCCGCGATGGGCGCTGCGAGAAGGTCAAGCTCACCATGGTTCCGTCCTTCGTGCATGAGCTCGACGTGGAGATCGATACGCCGCACTGGGGCAAGATCAAGGTGGATCTCTGCTACGGCGGTATCTTTTACGCGCTGGTCGATGTCGGGCAGATCAACCTGACGATCGAGAAGGGCAATGCCGCGGCGCTCGTGCAGGCTGGCATGGTGTTGAAGGAGCTGATTAACCGCAGCATCGAGGTTGTTCATCCGGAAATCCCGGCGATCTCGGGCGTTGCCTATGTCATGTTCCGCGACCTCGAGGCAGACGGCACCGTTCGCACCTGCACGACCATGTGGCCGGGCCGTGCCGATCGCTCGCCTTGTGGCACGGGCAATTCTGCCAACCTTGCGGCACGACATGCGCGCGGCGAGGCGAAGGTCGGCGACGTCTTCAAGTCGCGCTCGATCATCGGTTCCGAGTTCGAAGTCGGATTGCTGGCGGAAACCGAAGTCGCCGGTCGTCCCGCGATCATACCAACGATCGCCGGGCGCGGTTTCACCTTCGGTCTTTCGCAGGTCGCGCTTGATCCCTTCGATCCGCATCCGGGCGGTTTTGCCTTGACGGATGTCTGGGGGCCGTTGGCCGGCGAAATCTGACGCTCAGTAGGTAAAGGGGTCGACCTCTGCCTTTTCAACGGCGTGGTCGCCCGCCTGCTCGGGGTAGATGACACCCTTGCGGAGGATGATGTTGGCGTAGAGCCGTGGTTCGCTGGTTTGGATCACGGCGTGTGCGGCCCGCACCCGATTGTAGAACTCCGCGCCGACGAGCGGCACCACCTGCCGGTGCGGCTCGTGGCGGGCGCAGCAGTCGATCATTTCCTCATGAACCGGATCGAGCCTGTCCCGCTCGGCCTTGACGGTCGACCGGAAGATTGCGTCCGGAACGAAATCGTCGATTGGCAGGACGCTGAGAACGGCATCGAGAACGGCCACGATGCCGTGGCCATCGAGGCGGATCAGCCGCCGTGCATGTTCGACGCCGGGGTAATTGCCGTCGACGATGGCGATTTCGTCGCCGTGTCCCATGGCACGCAGCGTCGAAAGCAGTTCCGGGCTCAAAAGTGGGTTAAGTCCCTTCAGCATTTTCGACCTCCTTGAATAAAACGTTCTGGTCCGTGAGATAGCGCGCGAAGATCGGCAGGCTGGCGCCGCCGATGGCGCGCGCATGAGGGCCGATTGCGCCTTCGATGATGTCGGGCATGACGACGCCCTGCAGATCGAGCATCGCGGCCTCGTGGATCGTTGCCTGCACAATCCGTTCTCGCACCCATCCGGGAAAGCCGCCGTCGATCACGGCAGCGCTGAAATCGATGATCGAGGCGGCCGCGACGATCGCCTGTGCGAGCGCTCGGGCGGTGTCCTGGATCCACATCTCCAGAGGCTCGCCGAAATCGATCCAGTCGTCGGCGGAATACCAGAGGGGCTGCGGGTCGATGCCGCGTTCGCGCAGCATGTTCTCGAGAACAAAAATTGAGGCAACTTCAAGCAACTGCAACGTTTCGCCGTGCTTGCCACGCACCGGGAGCGGGCCGATGGCGCCAGCCGTACCCGTGCGTCCCGAAAAGATCGCGGAATTGAGCACAATGCCGCCGCCGATGAAGGAGCCGATGAAGAAATAGACGAAATCGGGATAGGACGGCCCGATGCCGAACACAAGTTCGGCGCCACAGGCGCTCGTCGCATCGTTCTGCAGGTAGACCGGGTAGGGCACGCGGGCGGCAATCTCGGTGTGGAGATCGAAGTCGCGCCAGACATCCATTGCACCCTTGGGTGAACCGACTTCCTCTTCCCAGTTCCAGAGCTCGAACGGTGCTGCGATACCGATGCCGGCAATGCGGCCGCGCTGCTTCTCGTCGAGCCGGCTTTCGAGTTCGCGGATCCCCGAGGTGATGAAATCCAGAAAGACGTCGGGCAGCGGATAGGCATAGGTCTGGTGAAGCTGCAGGCGGATCTTGCCCACGAAATCCATCAGCACAAGGTCGGCGCTGCGTCGACCCATTTTCACGCCAAACGAGTAAACGGCGTCGGCATTGAGCCGCATCGGGATCGACGGTTGGCCGACGCGGCCACGCACCGGCTCGCCGCGGGAAAGCAAGCCTTCCTTCTCCAATGCCCGCATGATGACGGAGACTGTTTGCGCCGAAAGCCCGGTTCGCCGCGCGATATCGGCCTTCGACTGGGAGCCGTAAAGGCGCACCAGCGACAGCACAAGCCGTTCGTTATAGGCGCGCACCCTGATCTGGTTCGCACCGCCTGCCGGACTTAAAATCGGCGGTTGAGCCGGCGTATGTGCCGGACCGTCCAAAGACGACATTGGCCACTCCTCCCATCTGTTGGCCTATGCCCTATTTTTACCAAGCATGCCATATGGAATTAATAATTCAATTGGATTTATTTATTGACAAGGCAATTTCTTTCGCTCTTAATTGCCATCGTCAAACGGCACGGAACGGCTTGGAGGAGGCCGCCGGCGAGACTGCAGCGGTTCGCGTGCCCGTCAATTCCGGCACCGCCAGGGGGTGGGTCGGCTAATCTCAGGGAGGACTCAATGAAGAAATCAGTGCTTTCCGCCGCGCTTGGCGCGCTCGCCCTCGGTGTCGCCTTTTCGGCGCCGGCAATGGCCGCGGATGTTTCCGCCTGCCTCATCACCAAGACCGACACCAACCCATTCTTCGTCAAGATGAAGGAAGGTGCGACGGCCAAGGCAAAGGAACTCGGCGTGACGCTGAAGTCCTACGCCGGCAAGATCGATGGTGACAGCGAAAGCCAGGTTGCCGCGATCGAAAGCTGCATTGCCGACGGCGCGAAGGGTATCCTGATCACCGCGTCCGACACGAAGGGCATCGTCCCGTCGGTCAAGAAGGCCCGCGATGCCGGCCTCCTGGTGATCGCCCTCGACACCCCGCTCGATCCGGCTGACGCTGCCGACGCAACCTTCGCAACCGACAACCTGCTCGCCGGCAAGCTGATTGGCCAGTGGGCCAAGGAAACGCTCGGCGACAAGGCAAAGGATGCCAAGGTTGGCTTCCTTGACCTGACGCCGTCGCAGCCGACCGTCGATGTTCTGCGTGACCAGGGCTTCATGATGGGCTTCGGCATCGACACCAAGGACCCGAACAAGATCGGCGATGAAAACGATCCGCGCATCGTCGGTCATGACGTGACGAACGGCAACGAAGAAGGCGGCCGCAAGGCCATGGAAAACCTTCTGCAGAAGGATCCGAGCATCAACGTCATTCACACGATCAACGAGCCGGCTGCTGTCGGCGCCTACCAGGCCCTCAAGGCTGTCGGTATGGAAAAGAACGTTTTGATCGTCTCGGTTGACGGCGGTTGCCCGGGCGTGAAGTCGGTCAAGGAAGGCGTGATCGGCGCCACCTCGCAGCAGTATCCGCTGCTGATGGCTTCGCTCGGCATCGAGGCCATTAAGAAGTTCGCCGACAGCGGCGAAAAGCCGAAGCCGACCGAAGGCAAGTCGTTCTTCGACACCGGCGTTTCGCTCGTCACTGACAAGCCGGTCTCGGGCCTCAAGTCGATCGACACCAAGGTCGGCACCGACAAGTGCTGGGGCTAAGTCCCACGATATGAATCTAGCGCCGGCCGGGGGCTTGATCCCCGGCCGGTTTCGACTGACCATAGCTGCTGTCTCAGGAACCGGCGAACAAAGACCGGTGTGATATGGGCAGGGGCTTTCCGCGCGCGGTTTGGCGCGAAAGCGGAGGAGGAACAATGACCGGAGCACAGGAATTCGAACGGGTGCTTGACGGCAGCGACAAGAACGTCGCGTCGTTCGAGCATCAAAGCGTACCATTTGTGAAACGTGCGCAGCACTTCCTGCACTCGACGCCGGCCGCCGTGCCGCTGATCGTGCTGGTGCTGGCGATCATCATCTTTGGCTTCGCGCTCGGCGGACGGTTCTTCTCGTCCTACACCTTGACGCTCATCTTGCAGCAGATCGCCATCGTCGGCATTCTCGGTGCCGCGCAGACGCTGGTCATCCTGACCGCCGGCATCGATCTTTCGATCGGCGTCATCATGGTCATTTCGGCCGTCATCATGGGCAACTGCGCCATTACCTACGGCATTCCCACACCGATCGCGGTGCTGGCCGGGATGCTCGTCGGTGGTCTCTGCGGCTTGCTGAACGGTTTCCTAGTCGCCTATGTGAAGCTGCCGCCGTTCATCGTCACGCTCGGTACCTGGAACATCGTCATGGCGACGAACTTCATCTATTCCGCCAACGAAACGATCCGCGACACCGATGTCGATGCGCAGGCGCCGCTGCTGCATTTCTTTGCGCTCAGCTTCAGGTTAGGTACCGCCGTGCTCACTCTCGGCGTCATTGCCATGGTGCTGCTCGTTCTCGTGCTCTGGTACATTCTCAATCACACGGCCTGGGGCCGCCACGTTTATGCGGTCGGCGATGACCCGGAAGCGGCCAAGCTCTCCGGCATCCAGGCCAAGAGCGTGCTGCTGACGGTCTATACCGTCTCCGGCATCATTGCGGCCTTCGCAGCCTGGGTCTCGATCGGCCGTAACGGCTCCATCTCTCCCTCGTCCGCGGTGACGGATTATAATTTGCAGGCCATCACGGCGACCGTGATCGGCGGCATCTCGCTCTTCGGCGGTCGCGGCTCGATCCTAGGTACCCTGTTCGGTGCGATGATCGTCGGTGTCGTCTCGATGGGCCTCAACATGCTCGGCGCCGATCCGCAGTGGAAGGTGTTGCTCACCGGCGTGCTCATCATCGCCGCAGTCGCAATCGACCAGTGGATCAGAAAGGTGTCGGTGTAACATGGCAAACGAACCCATTCTCTCGGCTCGCGGGCTCGTCAAACGCTACGGACGCGTCACCGCACTCGATCATGCCGATTTCGACCTTTATCCCGGCGAGATTCTCGCTGTGATCGGCGACAACGGTGCCGGCAAATCGTCGCTCATCAAGGCCATATCGGGCGCGATCACTCCCGATGAGGGCGAGATTACGCTGGAGGGCAAGCCGGTCCACTTCAAATCCCCCATGGAGGCGCGAGAGGCGGGCATCGAAACCGTCTATCAGAATCTCGCGCTTTCCCCGGCACTGTCGATTGCCGACAACATGTTCCTGGGTCGCGAGATCAGGAAGCCTGGCTTGCTCGGCAGCTGGTTCCGTATGCTCGATCGCCCGGCGATGGAGAAGCGGGCACGCGCCAAGCTCTCCGAGCTCGGCCTGATGACGATCCAGAACATCAACCAGGCCGTCGAAACGCTTTCGGGCGGTCAGCGCCAGGGTGTGGCTGTGGCCCGCGCCGCGGCCTTCGGCTCGAAGGTCGTCATCATGGACGAGCCGACGGCTGCCCTTGGTGTCAAGGAAAGCCGCAAGGTGTTGGAACTCATCCTCGACGTGCGTTCGCGTGGCCTGCCGATCGTGCTGATCTCGCACAACATGCCGCATGTTTTCGAGGTCGCCGACCGCATTCATATTCATCGGCTAGGCCGTCGTCTGACGGTCATCAATCCGAAGGAATATACGATGTCCGATGCCGTTGCTTTCATGACCGGCGCCAAGGCCGTGCCGACGGAGCCGGTCGCCGCATGAGCGCAACGATCGATGAAATCGCCGGCGATGTCATCGACCGCGCCGGCGATGTCAAACGTTTCCTGATCGCCATCGCCGGTCCCCCCGGCGCTGGCAAGTCCACCATGGCGGACAATCTTGCCGATGCCCTGAAAGCCAGGGGCGAAACGGCTGAGGTCTTGCCCATGGATGGCTTCCATATGGATAATGCCATCCTCATTGAACGCGGTCTTCTGGCGCGAAAGGGTATCCCGGAAACCTTCGATGTCAGGGGATTCCTCGATATCATCAGGGCCGTGCGCCCTGCCGACCAGGAGGTGTTGATCCCCGTCTTCGACCGATCCCGAGAGATTGCCATCGCCTCAGCGCGTGTCGTGTCGCCGGAGCATCGTTTCATCATCGTCGAGGGAAACTACCTGCTGTTCAGCCAGGGCAAGTGGGCCGAGCTCGAAGGCATCTTTGACTACTCAGTCATGCTGGCGCCGCCGATCGAGCTGCTCGAGGAACGGCTGTGGGCGCGCTGGCGCGGCTATAAGCTGAGCGAGGAGGAGGCAAGCGCCAAGGTTTACGGCAATGATCTGCCGAATGGCCGGCTGATCCTCGGCAATCGCCGCAGGGCGGATGTGACCCTCGAAACAGCCTGATCTCTCCGCCGTTCCCGACAGGACTTGCAGCGTCAGGTGGAATCGTTGCAGGTTCACCCTCATGCAACTTCTGCTCTAAGCAAAGTGGCCAGATCTGGAGGGAGAGCGCATGGGCTTCACGGAAGCAGTCTCGTCAGTCTTCTCTAAGTATGCCGTCTTCAGTGGCCGCGCCGGCCGACCGGAATTTTGGTGGTTTGCGCTCTTCAACGTCATCGCCTCGCTGATCCTGGCCTTTCTCGACAAGATCCTCTTCGGCCATGAGATACTCGGCGCCCTTTACGGTCTTGCCGTGTTGCTTCCCGGCCTGGGCGTTGCGGTCCGCCGCCTTCATGATATCGGCCGCTCCGGCTGGTGGATTCTGGTCGGCGTCATTCCGCTGGTGGGCTGGATCGTTCTTCTCGTCTGGTATCTCAGCCCCGGCATGCCCGGCTTCAATGAACATGGCGCACCTGTCTAAAAAGACGCGGGCAAAATGTTTGCCATGCCCCGCGTCCGGGTGATAATGCGCAGGGCTGAACCTTATAGGCCAGCCTCCGGAGTTTCAGCGCATGCCATCGATCACCATCCGTCGCCCCGATGATTGGCACCTGCATTTGCGTGACGGCGCCATGCTGGAAGGTGTGATCGGCGATACCAGCCGGGACTTCGCCCGCGCAATCATCATGCCGAACCTTGTGCCGCCGGTGGTGACCACGGCGGACGCCGAAGCCTATCGCGGGCGCATCATGGCGGCGCTGCCGAAGGACGACAAGTTCCAGCCGTTGATGACGCTCTACCTGACGGAACATACGAATCCCGATGATGTCGAGGCCGGCATGACGAGCGGGCTGATCACTGCGGTCAAGCTCTATCCGGCTGGCGCTACGACCAACTCGCATGGCGGCGTGCGGGATATCGAAAAGGCGATGCCGGTTCTGGAGCGCATGGCCAGGATCGGCTTGCCGCTTTGCGTCCATGGCGAGGTGACGACACCTGATGTCGACATTTTCGATCGCGAAGCGGTGTTCATCGAAACCGTCCTCGATCCTCTCCGCAAGCGTTTGCCCGAACTCAAGGTCACGATGGAGCACGTGACCACTAAGGACGGCGTCGACTACATCAAGTCCGCAAAGGGCAATCTCGCAGGCTCGATCACCACTCATCACCTGATCATCAACCGCAATGCCATCCTGGTCGGCGGCATTCGCCCGCACTACTATTGCCTGCCGGTCGCCAAGCGCGAAAACCATCGCCTTGCGCTCCGCGCCGCCGCGACAAGCGGCGATAAGCGCTTCTTCCTCGGCACGGATTCAGCCCCGCATGTCGATCCCTTGAAGGAGTGCGGCTGTGGCTGTGCCGGCATTTACACGTCGATCAACACGATGAGCTGCCTTGCGCATGTGTTCGAACAGGAAAATGCGCTCGACAAGCTCGAGGCCTTCGCATCGCTGAACGGACCAGCCTGGTATGGCCTGCCGGTCAACGAAGAGAGAATAACGCTGGTCAAGCGCGACAACCCCGTCAATTTTCCGCGCAAGGTCGAAACCGGCGCAGGCCTGGTTACCGTTTTCGATCCAATGTTCCCGCTCCATTGGGACGTTGAGCGCTAAAGATCTTTTATCATCACGGAATGTTTACTGCCGCTCTTCTTTGAGAGCCGCCTCGATTTGCTATGCCTGCGGCATCGCCAGTCTAAATGCATGAATTTTTAACGAAATAAGTAAGACATTCGTCATAGCGGACCCGTAGGCTTCGCACGAATGGGGGCGCGATGGCGGTCGCGATTTCTAAAGCATGACGCTTGATTACAATTCCCTTTTGATTGCGCTTGCTGTCTCAACCACGTGTCTTGCCCTTACGTCGCTGGGCAGTTGGTTTGTGCGCCGCTCGGAGACCTTTCTTTTAACCTGCACCGTAGGCCTTGTTCTTATCGTCAGTGGCATCGTTGCTTACGGCATGTATGTCGACGATCCGGTGGTGGTCCTTGCCGTTGTCGCGTTCGCGCTTTTCTATGCCGGCTTTGCAATTATCTGGGCCGCCGGCTGCCAGTTCCGCACTGACAGATTGCGGCTGCGAGCCACCGTCGCCTGCGCTCTCTTGGCAATGCTCGTCTCTATTCCTCCGCTGTTGATCGGTTATGACGGGCTCGCATTTATCGCCGAGAATGCGGCGATCGCTGCCATGCTCTTCGCGACCGCCTATCAGTATTGGCGGGCGCGCGAGGAGGCGGCGGCTCCTCTGACCGGAATTGCCGCGCTCTATTGCCTGACGGCAATCTCCTTCGTCCTCTGCGCCGCCGTCCTGATCGCCGATGGAAAGATGGTTTTGGGTGTTGCGCCGAGCAATTGGGCCGAGGATCTCAGCCTCGCGATCTGCATCGCCAGCATGACCGGCATCGGCGCCCTGTCGCTGGCGCTTCACCAATGGCGGCTCGCCGCAAGGCACCGTCTGGAAGCCATTACGGATCCGCTGACCGGCCTCGTGAACCGCCGCGCGCTTTTTGATCGCTATGGGCAGGGTCTGATGCGACCGGCAAGCGCAGTGCTGATCTTCGATCTCGATCATTTCAAGTCCATCAACGACACTTTCGGGCACGCAGGCGGCGACCGGGTGCTGAAGGTTTTCGCCGCCGAGCTAGCGGCGAACTGTCGAACTGGGGATACCGCCGCACGTCTTGGCGGAGAGGAGTTCGCACTGGTGTTGCAAGAGGTTATTCCGGATCGCGCCGAGACAGTGGCCGAACGCATCCGTAAGGCGTTCGCCGGCCGCGAGATCTACCTTGAGGACGAGACCCTGAAATGCACGGTCAGCGTCGGCGTCGCGCCCGGGCGCTCCACGCCAGTGGATTTCGACACCATGTTGAGCGCGGCCGACAAGGCCCTCTATACGGCAAAACGCGCCGGTCGGAACCGGATCGAGGTTGCCGCCCATCTCCATCCTGTGCCGGCAGGCGCCGTCCGCACCGGCTCTTGATCGGAAAGTGTCGCTCGCCTGGCCTTGAAAGAGGGCATCGGTCACTTCAATGGCCGGCTAACTTCTGCGAGCGAAGATAACGCTGCCAGCGGGAGGATGGCCTCTCGCCTTCTTCATATCAGCATCAGGGCGCGGACGAAGGCCATAGACGCGAGCAACGAGGCGATCGTCCTTACGTGGTTCCACCATGTCCAATCCTTGAGGTAGGCCGTCCAGAGCGCCGTCGCCTCGGCGCCGCTGCCGCTGACTTTCGCCAGCGCATCATTCATCGGCACGTTGAAGACGATCGTCGAGAGGAACGACGTAAAGACGTAGAGAGCCGCGCCGGCCAACATCCAGGCGCTGACGCCACCGCGCCAGTTGAAGAACGCCATGGCACCAATCACAAGGCAGAGAACTGCGGTCGGTACGAAAAGCAACATGAAGGGCGAGCGCACGATCGTGACATTGATGGAGTTCATCGCCGCTATGCCCTGCTCGGTGGGAATGCGGGCGAACGACGTCATGATGAAGGTCGAGAAGGCGAAGAAAATGCCGGCGACTAGGCCGCTGCCAATCGTAGCGGCCGCCAGAAGGATCCCAAGAACAAGCGTCATTGTCATGCCCTCCATGTTCCATTGGCTGCGGTATCGCGCGCATAGTGGCCGAAATCCCTGGCAGGACGGCCGAGAACTTCTTCGACCCCATTCGCAACTTGAGAATTTCTGCCGTCGAGTACCTGCGTGAAGAGTTCCTCGAGCAGGTCGATCAAGCCTTTTGGCAACCCGCCGGCGCCAAGTCCCTCCCTGAATTCGGTCATGGAGATCTGCCGATAGGCAATGTTTCTGCCGCCTGCAGTGGCGATCTCGCCGACCGCCTCGCGAAACGTCAATGAACGGGGGCCGGTTAGTTCATAGGTCTTGCCGATATGGCGGGGATCAGTCAGCGCGGCCACTGCCGCATCGGCGATGTCGTCCGCATCGATGAAGGGCTCCGTCACCGCGCCTGCCGGAAGAGCCAGCTCACCGGCTGCGACCTGCTCGGCAAAGGCGCCTTCACTGAAATTCTGGCAGAACCACGAGGCGCGCAAGATAGTGTAGCCGATGCCGGATGCCTTGAGTGCTTCCTCCGCGTGTTGCGCGCCTTCCTCGCCACGACCCGACAACAGGACGATATGGGTGAGGCCGCAATCGACCGCCGTGCGGGCAAGCCCACCGATCGCGTCCGCCGCCCATGACACGGCAAGGTCAGGCTGGAAGCTCACATAGGCGCTCCTTGCGCCGGCGAGCGCCGCTGCCCAGTCGGCCGGCTTCTCCCAGTCGAATGGGCGCGCACTGGAGCGTGAGGCAAAGCGGAAGCTGAGATCTCTCTTCGCCAGCCGTTCGGCGATGCGGCCACCCGTCTTGCCTGCGCCGCCGACGAGAATGATTTCGGAATTCTGCATGTAAAAATACTCCTCCGAATAAAACAAGAGAAAGTCTCTCATTTGCAAAATGAGATAAACTCTCTTATTTTCTTCGTCAACCGAAAAATGGAGGGAAGGATGAGCGAAGAGGTTGCCGCCAGGCGCAGAAGGCAGCTGGAGCCGACCGGCCAGCCGCGCCGGATACCGCAGCAGAAGCGGGGCCGGGAGCGTTTCGAGAAGATCCTTTCGGTAGCCCTGGAGCTGATCGAGAAAAACGGCAGCGACGCCCTGAAGATGAGCGAGATCGTTGAAAAGGCCGAGTTATCCTTCGGAGCGCTTTACCAATATTTTCCGGACAAGAGCTCGATCATCCGGACGCTTGCCGAACGCTTCAATGAGCAGGGCAGGGCTTGCGTCGCGGCCGAGCTTGCAATGGTGGCGGACGCTACCACGCTGCGACAGGCGCTCTGCAATATCGCCGACCAATATTACGACTTCTTCCGGCAGGAGCCGGTCATGCGGGACATATGGTTCGCTACGCAGGCCGATCGGCTGCTGCAGGAGGTCGATACCGAAGACATGGAGTTCCATGCCCAAGCCTTGCTTTCCGTCCTCGCAACGCTGGAGCCGGAGCGGAGCAAGGGCGAACTTGTCGCCATTGCCAGACTTACCATGCAGCTGCTGGCTGCCGCCGTACGCTACGCGATCTCACTGGATGATGCGGAGGGACGGACGGCGATCGCGCTCTATCAGCGGATGCTACCGGCCGATATCGGCCGGCTGCCGTAGTCGCTGGGTTCGCCGACCTTTTTCCTGGTGTCCGATTTGTGCAATTGGCTCAGGCGAACAGAAAGCTGCGCGCTGCGAGATAGCCGATGGCTCCGAGCATCACGGCCACCGCCGATGCCTCGCCGAGCGCCATCGCGTACTCCCGCCGTCCGGCTGTGAAGGCAAGCACCACCTTCGTCACCACGTTGACTGCGACAGCGATCAGGATGACATCGGCCGCCGTCGCCACGTTGATCGTTGAGCCAACGAGGCGTGCCGTCGAGAGCGTAATGGCATCGACATCAACAAGGCCGGAGATCGCCGCCACGACGAAGAGCGCGGACGGCCCGACATAGTCGATCGCCATCTTCGAGATGAGGCTGATAAGGCCGAGCAGCACCGCAAAGGATATGACTGTGTTGAGCTCGAAGGGGTTTTTTAGGTCAATTTCCGGTGCTTCAGTCGCGGTCTTGGAACGCCACACCGAAAGCAGACCGGCCGCCAGGAAGCCGATCATTGCCGGGACGAGCGCGGAAGCGAGCGGCACCAGCATGCTGAAGGAGAGCGCGCTGGCGATGACGAGAACGCGTGCGAACGAAAGGGCACCGGCAATACCTGCCCCTGCCGCAAGGTGTCGTGCACCCTCGGGTGCTTCCGCCGAATAGCGGGCGAAGGAAAGCGTTAACGCGGTCGACGAGACAAGTCCGCCCGCAGCACCCGCCAGCAGGACACCGCGGCCGGTGCCCATCAATCTTATCGCGGCATAGCCGGCGAAGGATAGGGCGGCGATGGTGATCGTCAGGAGCCAGAGCGAGTAGGGATTGAGCGCTCCCCAGGGATCGAGCGCCTCGTCAGGCAGCAGAGGCAGTGCGATCGCGGTCATTGCAAGCAGTACGAGGGCGGAGCGGAGTTCCACCCAAGTCAATCCGCGCAGGAAACTATGCAGGCTTTGGCGCGCTGCGAGAATGACGGTCATGGCTACAGCGCTGGCAGCCGCAGTGACAAGATCGCCGACCGCAGCAAGTACGCCGAGCGCGAACACTGCAAGCGCCGCAACCGTCGTGGTGATGCTGTAGTCCCTGTCCTCGATCGTCT
This sequence comes from Rhizobium sp. YTU87027, assembly GCF_050644135.1. Lineage (NCBI taxonomy): Bacteria > Pseudomonadati > Pseudomonadota > Alphaproteobacteria > Hyphomicrobiales > Rhizobiaceae > Rhizobium > Rhizobium sp. YTU87027. Next base: position 111,059 of record NZ_CP098440.1, read on the forward strand.
CCTGCCACTTGCCGACGATGTAAAGGAGACCAAGGAGGGCCGCGATCGTGGCAGGTAGAAAGGGCCCGGTCATTGGCTGAAGCGTGCCGACGACGCCGCCGAGAAAGCCTGTGAGGCCGAATGTGCGGATGCCGGCCACTCGCCCGCCGGCGCGGATCTCGCGTTCCTGCCACCCCCGTTCGACGCCGACGAGCAGACCGATTGCAAGCGCAACGCCGAGACGGCGGAAGACTTCGATATGTTCCATGCCGTGCACGATATCGCCACCGCGCCGCCAAGCAAGCGCAAATAGCTGAAAGTATTGGCGCATCAGCGGTGCGCGAACCGCAGCGCTTCCCTTGTTATCACCGGATCCGACCGGCACGGACGCTTTCTGCCCCCGCGAGCGCTCGCCGTTCTGGAAACTTGCAGCGCTTGCTGCTATTGCCCCATAAACTTGACCAAAGGAGAGAGCGATGATCCAGACGACATTCACCGACCGCGCCGTGATGGCGGAACTCGTGGCGAAGATGCTCTGGGAGATCAAGGCGGTGCACTTCAATGCCGCCCAGCCTTATAAGCTCGCTTCCGGCATGGCGAGCCCGGTCTACATCGACTGCCGCAAGCTGCTCTCCTTCCCGCGTGTCCGCTCGACCGTGATGGATTTTGCCGCCAGCGTCGTGCTCCGCGAAGCCGGTTTCGAGCAGTTCGATTGCATTGCCGGTGGCGAGACCGCGGGCATCCCGTTTGCAGCGCTGCTCGCCGATCGCCTCAGCCTGCCGATGATCTATGTCCGCAAGCAACCGAAGGGTCATGGCCGCAACGCGCAGATCGAAGGCAACATGCCCGAGGGCTCGCGCGTCCTCGTCATCGAGGACCTGACGACGGCTGGCGGCAGCATGTTCAAGTTCATCGATGCCGTCCGGGCTGCCGGCGGCGTGGTCGATCACGGTATCGCTCTGTTTTACTATGGCATTTTCGACGAAGGCGCGCTGCGCTTTGCCGATGGCAAGGTGAAGCTGCACTACATCGCAACTTGGCGCGATGTGCTCGCCGTTGCCAAAGCGCAGAAGCTGTTCGACGAAAAGACCTTGAGCGAAGTCGAGGCCTTCCTCGATGCGCCGCTCGCCTGGTCGGGACGCAATGGTGGCATTTCATCACTTTGAATGAAGAATTGCATCGCGGCGCTTTGCTTTTGCCATGAAATTATCTAATCGATTTGAACATCGATGGATCGTAATGCTTGGGAGGCCGGAATGATTTTGTGCTGTGGCGAAGCGCTGATTGATATGCTGCCGCGGGAGACGTCTCTCGGCGAGAAGGGCTTTGCCCCATACGCCGGAGGGGCGATCTTCAACACGGCGATCGCGCTCGGACGCCTCGGCATTCCGACGGCCTTCTTCACCGGCCTTGCCGATGACATGATGGGCGAAATCCTGCGCGATACGCTGAAGGCGAGCAATGTCGATTTCAGCCTCTGCGCGATCGCGCCTCGTCCGTGCACACTCGCCTTCGTAAAGCTGGTCAACGGTCAGGCGACCTATGCCTTCTATGATGAAGGCACGGCGGGTCGCATGATCACGACCGACGATCTGCCTGTTCTCGGCGACGATTGCGAGGCGCTGCATTTCGGCGCGATCAGCCTCATTCCGAGCCCTTGCGGCGAGACTTACGAGGCGCTGCTCGACCGCGAGTGCGACAAGCGGGTGATTTCGCTGGATCCCAACATCCGCCCCGGCTTCATCAAGAACAAGGAAGCCCACATGGCGCGCATCAAGCGCATGGCCTCCAAGTCCGACATCCTGAAGTTCTCCGACGAGGACCTGGAGTGGTTCGGCCTCAAGGGCAACCATGACGACCTGGCGGCCTACTGGCTGAAGCAGGGTGCCAAGCTCGTCGTCATCACCAAGGGTGCCGAAGGCGCGTCGGGTTACACCAACGAGCGCAAGGTGACCGTCCCGAGCGAGCGCGTCACCGTCGTCGACACCGTCGGCGCAGGCGACACCTTCGATGCCGGCGTGCTTGCCTCGCTGAAGATCGACGACCTCCTCACCAAGGAAAAAGTAGCGTCGCTCAGCGAAAAGGCGCTGCAGAACGCGCTTTCGCTTGGCGCGAAGGCGGCTGCCGTCACGGTTTCGCGCGCCGGCGCCAATCCGCCCTGGGCGAAGGAAATCGGCCTCTGAGGTGCGGCCTATAACCGATCGAGAAAGGCGAGCACTTCGCGGTTGAAGTGCTCGGGCCGCTGAAGTGGCGCGAAATGGCTGACCTCCGGAAGGAGGATCAGTTCGGCATCGGGAATGCTGCGTGCCAGATAATCGGCGTGCTCGCGCCTGATGAACTCGTCACTTTCTCCGATCACGATCGCGACCGGCACCTTGATGCGGGCGAGATCCGCGGCAGCGTAGTTCGGTTCGCTTGCCATCATCTTCGACACGTCGGCCACGAAGCTATCGAAGGCGTCAGGCGTGGCGGACAGCGCTTGATAATCCTTGCGATGGCGACTGAAGCAACGATCAATCACCGGTGTTGGCTTGAATTCAAGCGTGCCGCTGGGATCCATGTTGCAGGCGAAGAAAAACACACCGGAAATTCGGTCCGGCCGTTCATCCGCGAGGATCAGCGCGGTACAGGCACCGTCGCTCCAGCCGACGAGGGCAGCTTCTGCTAGCTCCAGCCGATCCATCACCGCTAGCACGTCGTCTGCCATCTGGGCATAGTGAAAGGGACGTGCGTCGCGCGTGCTGCGGCCATGGCCTCGACTGTCGATGGCGACGACCTGCTGGCCTGCAGCAATCAATGCCGGTACCTGATAGCCCCAGTTTCCGGCGTTGCCGAGCCCGCCATGCAGCAGGATCACGGTCGGCCCAAAGCCGTAGGTCGCATGCCAGATGCGGGCGCCGTCATTCTCCACGAAACCCTCATCCTTGGGTTTCGGCAGCGGCAGCGCTCCATGTGCCTCAAAATTCACAAGCTCGTCATCCGTTACGTGCATTGGCCTCTCCTCGTGGTGCCACTATAACAGTGTAACGAACGGCGCAGCCGGCATTCGACATCGCCGTGAAAAGCCCCGCAAATTTCTGCACGAGGCCATCCCGATACGACTTGGCGAGTTTACCAGCGAGGTAACGACGCCTCCTACCCACGAAATCGGCCCTGGAGCTATCGGCCGCCGGGCCGTGTGCTGGCAAAGAGAATATGCGGACCAGCGCCACTATCTGGGGCATTCGCCGGAGCGTCGAAATAACGCCGCGCGGTCGCATTGGGGCCAAGATCCTCTATATGGCCGAAGCCCATCGCCGTCAGTTCGGCTGTAAGCTCTGGGGGGTCGAGGAGCGTTATCCACGGCTCCCCGGCCTCAGCCACCCGGGCCGCCATGGCAGCGGCACGTGCGCGCCTTTCCGGTTCATGATTTTCCAGCGGCTCCGAATAGTCGAGAACGATGCCAGCCTCGGCGAAGCCGGCAACGAAGCGGAGCAGCGAAAAGACCGTTTGTCGCTCGAGATAAGGTACCACGCCGAGCCAGATATAAAGCGCCGCCTCGTCCTTACGGAAGCCATTTGCCGAGAGACCTTCCGCCAGATCGTCACCTTCGAAATCGACAGGCACGAAAGCCAGTTCGCAAGGCCGCGCAATCCCTGCGGCCGCGAGCCGCTCCCGCTTCCACGCCTGGGTTGCCGGATGGTCGACCTCGAAGACTTTCAGGCCGATGTCCCGATAGGGGTTGCGCAGGCCGAACGTATCGAGGCCAGCGCCGAGGACGACGACCTGGCGCAGGCCGCGCTCGGCTTCTCTTGCGATGCAATCGTCCGCAAAGCGGCTGCGCGCCGCCAGGAACAGCCGGAAAGGCCTCGTAGTGGGATCGCGGGCTCGCTCGTCCGCTGCTGCTACGGCCTCCGCGTCAAGGATCACCCGGGCGTAGGGATCCTTGAAGACGGAGGCATTATCGACGATCTGATGGGCGGCACGAGAACCCGCCACCATGCGGGCGGTCCGGCTCGGTTCCCTGCCTTCCATAGCGCCGTCCCGATGTTATTTCGCGAGCTTCGCCAGCGCCGCAACCAGACCCTGCGTCGAAGAATCGTGGCCCGCAGCGCTTTCCTTGCCTTCGACGACGGGAAGCAGGCCGGTCGCCAGTTCCTTGCCGAGTTCGACGCCCCACTGGTCGAAAGAGTTGATGCGGAACAGCACGCCTTCGACGAAAACGCGGTGCTCATAGAGCGCGATCAGGCGACCGAGCGCATAGGGCGTCAGCTTGTCGTAGACGAAGGTGATCGAGGGGCGATTGCCGGTGAAGACGCGGTGCGGCGCGATGAAGTCGGCTTGTCTGTCGTCCATGCCCTTGTCGGTCAGCTGCTTCTTGGCCTCTTCGAAAGTACGGCCCTTCATCAGCGCTTCGGACTGCGCGAGCACGTTCGATATCAGAAGCTCGTGCTGGTGACGCAGTTCAGGCTCGAAGGCATTGGCAGCGATCATGAATTCGGCCGGAATGATGCTCGTGCCCTGGTGGATCAACTGGTAGAAGGCGTGCTGGCCGTTGGTGCCCGGCTCGCCCCAGACAACAGGGCCGGAATTGCCCTCGACAGGCGTGCCGTCGATCGTCACACCCTTGCCGTTCGATTCCATGTCGAGCTGCTGCAGATAGGCCGGGAAGCGCGACAGGCGCTGGTCATAGGGCAGGACCGCGCGGGTCGGATAGCCGAGCACATTGCGGTGATAGAAGCCGATCAGGCCGAGGAGCATTGGGAGGTTCTTGGTGATCGGGGCCGTGCGGAAGTGATTGTCGACGGCATGGGCGCCCTCGAGAAACTTGATGAAATTCTCCGGTCCGATGGCGATCATGATCGGCAGGCCGATCGCCGACCAGAGGGAATAGCGACCGCCGACCCAGTCCCAGAAGCCAAAGACGCGTTCGCTCTCGATGCCGAAGGCCGCGACCTTGTCGAGCGCAGTCGAAACGGCAGCGAAATGATGCTGAACGGCGGCCTCGCCGAGCGCGTCGGCGATGAACTTGCGCGCCGTCTGCGCATTCGTCATCGTCTCCACCGTCGTGAAGGTCTTGGAGGCGACGATGAAGAGCGTCGTCTCGGGCTGAACGAGCTTCAGCGTATCGGCGATGTGGGCGCCGTCGATGTTGGAGACGAAGTGCGCGCGCGGGCCGTCATGGAAGGGTGCCAGCGCCAGCGTTGCCATCACGGGGCCAAGGTCGGACCCGCCGATGCCGATGTTGATGACGTCGGTGATCGCCTTGCCGGTCGCCCCCTTGAGGCTGCCGGAACGGATGCCGTCGGCGAATTTGCCCATGGCGGCAAGCACGGCGTTGACATCGGGCATGACATCTTTGCCGTCAACCAGCACCGGCGTGTTGGAGCGGTTGCGCAGCGCGGTGTGCAGGACGGCGCGGTTTTCGGTGAAGTTGATCGCCTTGCCGGAAAACATCTCGTCACGCTTGGCTTCGACGCCGCCCGTTTCCGCGAGTTTGGCCAGGAGGGCCAGGATCTCGTCGTTCACGGCCGTCTTGGAATAGTCCATCAGGAGATCGTCAAGCGACACGCTGAAGCGTGAGAAACGCTGCGGATCGGCGGCAAAGGCGGCGCGCAGGTCGGCTGCCTTGGTGACGGCCGCAGTGCTCTTCAATTGTTCGACGATAGCATTCATGAGAGGCTCCTTTGCAGGGCGAGAGGGTCGCGGAAACTATTCGCTTTGTAGGGCGCAAATCAAGTTCGGCGACCTCTCGAGCTGCAAAAAAGCCACCCGGGCAAAACGGATGGCTGATAATTTCACGCAACCGTCAAACTCAGCCGCGGAGATCCTTGCGCAGGATTTTTCCGACTGGCGTCTTCGGCAATTCGGTGCGGAATTCCACGAAGCGCGGACGCTTGTAATTGGTGAGGTTTGCGGCGCAATGCGCCTTTACGTCGGCCTCTGTCAGCGCCGGGTCCTTGCGCACCACGAAAAGCTTGACGGCCTCGCCGGAGTGCCCATCAGGGATACCGACGGCTGCCGCCTCGAGAATGCCCGGATGCATCGCCGCCACTTCCTCGATCTCGTTCGGATAGACGTTGAAGCCGGATACCAGGATCATGTCCTTCTTCCGGTCGACGATCTTGGTGTAGCCGCGCGCATCCGTGAAGCCCATGTCGCCGCTGCGGAAATAGCCATCCGGCGTCATCACGCGAGCGGTCTCCTCCGGCTTGTTCCAGTAGCCGGCCATCACCTGCGGACCACGGATACAGATCTCGCCGATCTCGCCAAGCGGAAGCGAATTGCCGTCCTCGTCGCGAATGTCGAGTTCAGTGGATGGGATCGGCAAGCCAATCGAGCCGGTGAATTCTGCAGAGTCGAAGCGATTTGCCGTTGCCACTGGCGAGGTCTCCGAGAGGCCATAGCCTTCGGTGATGTGGGAGCCGGTAATCTTCATCCAGCGTTCGGCGACTGGCCGCTGCACCGCCATGCCGCCGCCAAGCGACATCACCATGGAGGAGAAGTCGATCTTGGCGAAATCGGCATTGTTCAGCAATGCGTTAAAGAGGGTATTGAGGCCAGGGAAGATGTGGACCTTGACCTTGCCGAATTCCTTGACGAGGGCCGGAATATCGCGCGGGTTGGCGATGAGGATGTTGTGCGCGCCGAGCGACATGCCCATCAGCGAATTCACGGTGAGCGCGAAGATGTGATAGAGCGGCAGGGCACAAAGGAAGTTCAGAACCTCTGGGCGCGGCTTCCTGTCGAAGGCCGATTGCAGCCAGAGTTCCAGCTGCAGCTTGTTGGAGAGCAAGTTCCGGTGCGTCAGTACCGCGCCCTTGGCAATGCCGGTCGTGCCACCAGTGTATTGTAGGAAGGCGATGTCGTCGCCCTTGAGGTTTGCGGGTTTCAGTGCCTTGCCTGCGCCTTCACCAAGCACTTGCTTGAAGGTCTTATGCTGCGGGATGGACCAAGAGGGAACGAGCTTCTTGACCCTGCGCACGAGGAGATTGACGATCAACCCCTTCGCGCCCAGCATCTCGCCAAGCGAAGTGACGACGACATGGCGCACGTCCGTCTTCACAAGCACCTGCTCAACGGTACGCGCGAAGTTTTCGAGCACGAAGATGGCCTTGGCGCCGGAGTCGCGCAGTTGATGTTCTAACTCGCGGGGCGTGTAGAGCGGATTGACATTCACGACCACGAAGCCTGCGCGCAGGATGCCGTAAACGGCAACCGGGTTCTGCAGCACGTTCGGCATCATGACGGCAACGCGGTCACCCTTTTCAAGGCCGATGCTCTGCAGCCAGGCTGCAATTTTGCGGGTCTGGCCCTCAAGCTCGCCATAGGTCAGCGTCTTGCCCATGCTGGAAAAGGCAACGCGATTGGCATAGCGCGCGCAGGATTTCTCGAGCAGCTCGGCAAGCGATTCGTATTCCAGTGCGGGAAGCTCGGCCGGCACGCTGTCGGGGTAGGTCGCAAGCCAAGGCTTTTCGGGCTTCGCACCGCCTGGATGGACGGAAATGCTGTTCATCTTGTCTCTCTCCCTGTCGCTGCCGGCCGGTCCGACCGGCAAGCCGATTGGACGATCCTCCATCTTCCAACGCGGCAGCTTATGTCATCGCCTGAATGGTTCAAGCCGAGAATAGCGTTACACTAACCTTGACGTAAACGTCAATAATCATGCGAAGCCGGCTGTCGGGACTAAAGTGGGAACATCGAGTGCGAGGCAGCGTTCCCAACATGTGGACAAACCGAGGAAACGAAAAAAAGGAGGGGCATGCACCATGCTGCATCAGGACGCTGACAAGACCCGCCGTGACCCGAATGTGAAGGATACGCCGACGCTGATTGCCAGTGACCGCGTGGAAGGCACCCGCGTCTATGGTGCCGATGGCAAGCACATCGGCTCTATCGAACGATTGATCCTTGGCAAGCAGGATGGCCGCGTTGCCTACGCCGTGCTTCAGTTCGGCGGCTTCATGGGCATTGGACACGATCACTATCCGCTGCCGTGGGAAAAGCTGACCTACGATACCCAGCTTGACGGCTACCGCATCGACCTGACGAAGGCTGAGATCGAAGGCGCGCCGAGCTATGCGGATGATGACGACAGCTGGTACAACAATAATGGCCGCCGAGTGTATGATTACTACGGCGTGCCTCCCTACTGGATGTAACGTCGTCCGCATGCGCGCGGTCGATTGATCGCGCGCATATGCGCTGCGCCGCACGCGCTCACTTGGTACTCGGCGTGGTAAAACGACCTGGATGGGCCCCGTCGCGGACGGGGCCTTTTCAGTTTTTGGCGACGAGATCGTTGGCCGAACGCAGCACGGTGCCAATGGTGATGTCTCCTACCGACAACGCTTTTGCGGTCTGCAGCGTGAAGACGTGACTTTCCCCTGGAAGCAGCGTTACCAGCATGGAATCAACGACGGCTGCCGGATCGAGCCGGTCGGCCATCAGGCAAAGGTCCTTCAGCAGGGTCTCTGCCGTCACCTTCACTGCATATCCATCCGCCGTGGCGTTAAGTTCGATCAACGCCTGGGGTGGGGGAAGCTTGAGATCGATGTCCTCGACAAAATAGTGGAACGCGCGCCGGTCGAGCATCTGTACGACGATGAGCTCGTCACCGGCATCGTCCGGTGCTGCGATATCCGCCGGTAGCGGAAACTCCTTCGCCTCGAAGCGGTCGCAGAGCAGCCGCCAGAACTCGAATTCTGCAAGCACCGTTCCGTCAAGCCGCAGGCGCTTGCCCGATATCTTCGCCCGCCAGAACAGCGTGCGCTCGTTGACGGCGACGGCTGCCAGCCCGCCGTTGCGCGGCTGGATTGTCAGCAGCCTCGGATCGAATGCCTGTTGCATCGCATACCAGAGTGGTTTGCGCCGTCCCGCCGAGTCGAGTGCCGCCCAGGACGTCACCGGCCAGCAGTCGTTGAACTGCCAGACGACGGCGCCCTTGCAGACATCTCGGTGCGAGCGCATGTGCTCGATCGCGAACCAGATGGCGCGCGCCTGGTTCAGCTGCGTGGCGAAATGCCAGTCGTCCATCGTCTGCGGCACCGGCAGATGCCCGGCAAGGCCGCGGATCAGCTTGTCATTGCCCTGCGTCGCCTTCTGATGGTGGAACACCCCGTTCGAAACGGGCGTCAGCGGCGTGTCATGCACGCTTTCCTCGATCGTCGCCCAGTTCGGTGGCGCCTGCCAACCGAATTCCGAGCAGAAGCGCGGGATGTAGTTGCGATAGACCTCGTAGCCGACATCGTTCCAGACGTCCCAGATGTGCTTGCAGCCGTGCTCGTCCGCGTTCGGCTCGATCTCCATCGTCCCCGAATAGGGGCTGCCCGGGTAATAGGGCCGATCCGGATCGAGGTCGGCGCAGAGCTTCGGCAGAACATCGAGATAGTAGCCTAGCCCCCAGCTGACGCCCTCCTTGATGATCGGCCGCCAGCCCCATTCGTCGAAGCCCCAGATATTCTCGTTGTTGCCATTCCAGACGATCAGCGACGGATGCGGCATCAGTCGCACGACATTGTCGCGCACCTCGGCCTCGACCTCGCTTCGCAACGGCTCTTCTTCCGGATAGGAGGCGCAGGCGAACAGGAAGTCCTGCCAGACGACCATCCCGGCGCGGTCGCACGCCTCGTAGAACTCGTCGCGCTCGAAGATGCCGCCACCCCAGACGCGCAGCAGATTGATGTTCGCTGCCTTCGCCTCATCGATCCGCGAGGCGTAGCGCTCGGCGGTCACCCGCGACGGAAAGCAGTCGTCGGGAATCCAGTTCGCGCCGCAGAGGAAAAGTGGCACGTCGTTAATGACGAAGGTGAAGGCCGAGCCGTGCCCGTCGGGTGCTGTATCAAGCCTGACGGAGCGGAAGCCGATCTGCTTCGAGTAGCTATCGAGTAAGTCATCGCTTACGCCATCCCGCAATTCGATCTGCAGCGAATAGAGCGGCTGGGCGCCAAGATGGTGCGGCCACCAGATCTGTGGGGTGGGAACAGTCAGCTGGCACTCGACCCCGTCAGTTCCTTCCGGAAACTCGGCCACATGGCTGACACCGGCAATAGTTGCGACGAGCTTTGCCGGAACGCCGTCGTGGCGCTCGACGCTAGCGCGAACCGTCACGCGCCCGTCGCCACCGGCGAGCGTTACCGAAACCCGCATTTCCGCAAGCCGGGCCCGCTGCCAGCTTTCCAGCCGTACCGGTTTCCAGATTCCCGAAGTCACCAGCGTCGGACCCCAGTCCCAGCCGAAGTTGCAGGCCATCTTGCGCATCAGGTTGCCGGGGCCGGGATAGTTGTTCGGCCGATAGCCGTAATGCGCCTCCATCTCGGCACCGTAGGCATAAGCGGAGCGGAAGGCCACGACGAGCTCGTTCGGACCTTGCTTCAGCCGCTCCGACACGTCGAAGCGATAGGTGCGGTGCATGTTGAAGGTGCGGCCGAGTTCCTCGCCGTTCAGTACGATTGTCGCGACCGTATCTAGGCCCTCGAACACCAACTCGTGGACTTTGCCGGCGTCCGGCGATGCATCGAAGCTGCAGCGATATGTCCAGTCTTCCTTGCCGATCCAGTCGTTGGTGATCTCGTTGACGTCGAGATAGGGATCCGGGATCAGCCGGTTGGCAAGCAAGTCGAGATGCACGCAGCCTGGCACATGTGCTGGAATTTCGGCCGGCAGGTCGCGTCGACCTGTAACGTTGCAGGAAAGCGTCCAGCCCCGGTTCAGTTCGGTCTTTTTGATCATGGGAAACTCTTAGAGATAACGGCCGTGGCGCTGCAGGACTTCGATCTTGTAGCCGTCGGGATCGGTGATGAAGAAGAACAGAGCCAGCAGCTTGCCGTCGCGATTGAGCTCGACGATCTTGCCGGGGTTCAGGCCGGCCTCCGTCAGGCGCTTGTGCTCGACCTCCACTTCCTGGACGGAGAGGGCCAGATGCCCGTAGCCATTGCCGAGGTCGTAAGGCTCGGTGCGCCCCTTGTTGACCGTCAGCTCCAGCTCAAAGCCGGTCTCGCCATTGCTCATGTAAATCAGGGTGAAGGTGTCGAAGTCGATGCGATCGGCAACCTTGAGGCCGAAGACCTTGCCGTAGAACTCAACCGAGCGCGCCTCGTCGAGAACGCGGATCATGGAGTGAATCATCTTGGCCAAGGCTGCCTCCCATTGCCGATATCACGGCAGCCTTGGTAGCCGCCGCCTCATGCGGGGCGCAAGCCAATTCTTTGGGTAATCGCGTTTTCGATCAGCCCCATCGCATCATAGATCAGCACCGCCATCAGGCCGACGATCAGGCCGCCTTGCAGGATGAAGGCGGTGTTGTCCGAGATTAGCCCGGCGATGATGACTTCGCCAAGTCCCTTGGCGGCCACCGTCGAGCCGATCGTTGCTGTGCCAATGTTGATGACGGTCGCAACCTTCAAGCCCTCGAGGATCAGCGGCAGGGCAAGCGGCAGTTCCACCTGAAAGAGCCGCTGCGTGCCATTCATGCCCATGCCGTCGGCGGCATCGAGCACCGATGGAGAGACCTGCTTGAGTCCGGAAACGGTGTTCTCGAAAATCGGCAGCAAGCCATAAAGGAAGAGTGCGATCAATGTCGGTCCGGTGCCGAAGCCGGTTGCCGGCACGGCAAGCGCGAGCACCGCCACCGGGGGAAACGTCTGGCCGGCATTGGCGATCGCTCGTGACAAAGGCAGGAAGTCTTCGCCGCTCTGGCGGGTAACGAAAATGCCGCCGAGGATCGCAAGAACGGCGCTGCCGACGATGGAGGTCGCCACAAGGAAGAGATGCGAGGCGGCAAGCTGCGGAAGGCTGTTCTGGGTGTAGACGGCTGGCGCATTGTTGTTCGTCAAAGGTACGAGCAGGAAGGACAACCACTCCGTTCTGAACAAGAGGATCAAAAGCAGCACCAACGCGGCAACGCGGAAAAGGTTCGCAGAGACGAGCTTCATGCCTTGCGGCCCAGTTGAAGCAGCCGCGTCATCGAGATCGAGCCGACCGGTACCTTACTGGCATCGTGAACGGCGGCTTCTCCCACCCCTTGCCAGATCATTTCAGCAAGCGCGTCGCGCAGGCTGAGCGTCTGCGGCAATACGTAAGCCAGTCCTGACTTTGCCGGCTCCATGCTCTCTTTCAGCGGCAGCAGCGACATCAGCTTCAGGGCCCGGTCGGAGGTGCCGGTCAGTTGCTGCACGAAGGGGTCGGCCGGCTCGGTCAGGATCTTCTCCGGCGTCGAGCATTGCAGCAACTTGCCGGCGCTCATCACGGCGATCTGGTTGCCGAGGTGGAAGGCCTCGTCCATGTCGTGCGTGACGAGGACGACGGTCGTGCCGAACTGCTTCTGGATCGCCAGCAGATCGTCTTGCGCCTTGCCGCGGATAACGGGATCAAGCGCGCCGAACGGCTCATCCATCAGCAGCAGTTCCGGTTCCGCCGCTAGTGCCCGCGCCACGCCGACGCGCTGCTGCTGACCGCCAGAAAGCTGATGTGGATATTTCTCGGCAAAGGTTGCGTGATCGAGGTTGAACAGGCCGAGCAGTTCCTCGACGCGGCCATTGATTTTCGCCGTGTCCCAGCCGAGAAGCTGCGGCACTGTCGCGATGTTTTGCGCAACGGTGCGGTGTGGGAAAAGGCCATGCCCCTGAATCGCATAGCCGATCTTGCGGCGTAGCTCCGTAACCGGCACGTCCATGATGCTCTGGCCGCCGACGAAAATCTCACCCGACGTGATCGGCACGAGACGGTTGATCATCCGCATCAGCGTCGACTTACCCGAGCCCGAGGTGCCGACAACGACGGTGATCGAGCCCTTCTCGACATCCATCGAGACATTGTCGACGACGGTCGCTGTGCCGTACCGCTTGGTGACGTTCCTGATTTCGATCATGCTCATGCGGTGGATCCCCGTATGCTGTCGATGACCGCATCGAGGATGACGGCCGAAGAGAAGGCGAAGAAAACGGTCGGCACGGCGCCGAGCAGAACGAGGTCCATGGCTGTCTGACCAAGCCCCTGGAAGATGAAGATGCCGAATCCGCCACCGCCGATCAGTGCTGCCACCGTCACCAAGCCGATCGCCTGCACGAGGACGATCCGAATGCCGGTGAGAATGACGGGAAAGGCCAGCGGCAGGTCGATGCGCGTGAGGATCTGGCGACGCGTCAAGCCCATCCCCGCTGCGGCGTCGCGTACTGAGGGATCAACCCCCTGGAGGCCGACAACCGCGTTGGCGACGATCGGCAGCAGCGAATAGAGGATGAGGGCGATCAATGCGGGTGCCGCCCCGATGCCGCGAATACCGATCGAGGCAGCGGCCGGAACATGGGTCGCGAGATAGCCGAGCGGCAGCATCAGGATACCGAAAAGCGCCAGGCTCGGGATCGTCTGGATGAGGCTGAGGCCCTGCAGGACGACCGCCCGCAACTTTGGCACCCAGAAACACAGGATGCCGAGTGGCAGGCCAATGACGATGGCGATCGCCAGCGAGCCGAACGCCAGCAGCAAATGGGCGAGCGCTTCCGTCCAGAACTGAGCGGATCGGGTCGCGAATTCCTTCATGATCGAGAGATCGTCGAGCAGTCCGGATGCAAGGAAGATGCCGAGCAGTCCGGTGTAGCCGACAAGTGCCGCAATGCGCATCCACGGCGTCAGCTTGATTTTCACGAGGGCATCCGAGACGATGAGCCCGATCACGGCAAACAAGACCCAGAACCCACCGCCCGGCGTCATGCGCGCGGCATTGCTGTTGGGTGGCGTGAAGGCCGAGGCCGCAAAACCAATGGTCGCGAGCAGGGCTGCAAAACAGAGGGTCGAAATCACCAGCCGCAACAACGCGTTCTGCAGAAACAGAACGGCCAGAGCCGTGACGATAAGGAGAATTGTCAGGATGATGGCGGAGGGTTGATTGAGCAGCTGCATCAGCAGCATGGGTTTTCCGGCGGCGATGCGGTTTGCCTTCACATAGATGAAAGGCAGGAGCGCAGTTGCGAGAACGCCTGTTGTCACCAGCACCACGCCGAGCCGGTCCAGTTTGCGGACCGCTAAGGTTTCTTCCATCGATCCATCCTATCCGGTCGAAAGGATGCTCCGCCCGCGAACAGGCGGAGCATCTGGCAACGAGATTACTTCAGGAAGCCTTTTTCCTTCAGGTAGCCCTCGGCAACGGACTTCGCCGGCTCGCCATCGACCTGGATCTTGCCGTTCAGCTTGCGCAGCTCATCGGCGGTCAGGCTCTTAAAGATCGGTGCGAGCACGACCTCGATCTTCGGGTTTGCCTTCAGCACTTCCTCGCGGATGATCGCGGTCGGCGCATAGACCTGCTGGACGTTCTTGTCGTCCTCGAGAACGGTCAGTTCCGCGGCTTGGATCGCACCGTCAGTGCCATAGACCATGGCCGTGTTGGCGCCGTTTGTCTGATCGGCGGCGGCCTTGATGGTCGCAGCTGTATCACCGCCGGAAAGGACGATTTCCTGGTCCGGCTTCAGCGTGAAGCCGTAGGTCGTCTGGAATGCCGGAAGCGCGCCGGCCGAATTGATGAACTCGGCTGAAGCCACGAGCTTTGCAGCGCCGCCACCGGCGACCCACTTGCCGAAATCCGACATGGTCTTCAGCTTGTTCGGGCCGGCGACATCATTGCGCACGGCAAGCGCCCAGGTGTTGTTGGCCGGCGATGGCGTGAGCCAGACGATCTTGTTGGCATCGTAGTCAAGCTTCTTGGCGAGATCGTAGCCCTGCTGGAGGTCCTTCCAGGCGGCGTCATCGGCCTTGTTGAAGAAGAATCCGGCATTGCCAGTGTATTCCGGATAGATGTCGATTTCGCCGGCGGCGATCGCCTTACGAAGAACCGGCGTCGTGCCGAGCGCAACGCGGTCCTGCGTCTTGATGCCGTTTGCATTGAGCGCCAGCACGATCACGTTGCCGAGCAGTGTACCTTCCGTATCGATCTTCGATGAAACCACGACGTCTGCGGCGTGGGCCGCGCCTGCCGCAAAAGCGGAAAGCGAAACGGCAAGAGCGAATTTCTTCAGCATGGATTGTCCCCTTGATTTACACCGTTTGACTGCGCGGAAGACCCTGGCGGAGGCCCCCACGTATAAAACCACCGGCGAAAGCAGCGTTGCTGCGATCATGCCGGAAATACGTGCGTGATGGAAATAGCGTTCGCGTTCGAAAAATCGATGCAGGCCTCTCCAGTTTTGCGGTCGCGGCGTGATTATGGAGGTGAACACAAACGCTTGCGCGAAAATGCATTTCCTTTTCTATCGCCGTCGCGATTTGTTTTTGTTCCCTTGCGCGTTTCCGCAGATGTCCGGTGCTCTTTTGAGTGGTTCTACTGCCACGCCCGCTTTTGTTCTTGACAAGAAACGATAGCCTTCCGATTTCGCGGCAGGGATATCTTTTTTAGCGAACACGTCATATCGTTCGATTTTTCATATTGTTACGGAGAACGCGGTTGCAGCTCGGCACGTTGTTTGTTGCTAGTCGGGTGCTGTCATCAGGCTCGGTGAGGGAGACGGCACGCGCCCTTTCACTCGCGGCATCGACGGTTTCGACAGCAGTCCGCAATCTTGAAACCGAGTTGGCACTGAAGCTGACAGAACGTAGTTCCGGCGAGCTCGCGACGCTGCTTGCCAGCGACGACGTCCGTGAAAAGCTCCTGCCGATCGTGCGGTTGGCCGAGACGCTGGCGGGATGGATGGGAAGTGACGAGCCATCGCGCCTGCCGTTCAAGATCGCCACGATGGAGCGATTTCTCGAAGTCGCGGACCAGGGTAGCATCAACCGGGCGGCACGGCGGCTAAAGCTTGGTCAGCCGCAGCTTTCGCTCCAGATCGCGACGTTGGAGAAGGCGGTGGGTTATCGACTGTTCGAGCGGCAAGCTCAGGGCTCCGCGCTGACCGACCGGGGGAGTGAAATCTATGCCATCTTCCAGGCCATCACCCAGGGATGGAATGACCTGAAGGCATCCGCAGACGAACGCTATCAGCGCACGGCGCGGTCGCTACGTATCGGTTCGATTATTCCAACAGGATCAGAAAGCTGGGTGGCGCGATGCCTTGGGACTCTGGTCGCCGAATGGAATTCCAGCCGCAGCAAAAATGCGATCTCGCTGGTGTTGATGACGGCGGATGATTTGCGCGAAGCCCTCAAGGCTGGCCGCATTGATGTTGCAATTCTCGACTCCGTCTTCGGGCTCGAGCGTTTCCGGCACCGTGAATTGCTGCAGACGAACATGGTTCTTATCGCACCATTGCTAAGCCGCGGGCAGACCGTAACCGAACTTGTCGAAAGTCACGCGATCTGCACGCCGAGTTCGCGAACCGGCCTCGGACACGCCACGATGGCGCTGAGTCATGAGCGCGCCAACAATCGCCGCTACAGGAACCAGGATATCACGGCGGCTGACTCGCTACCTGTCATCGTCGACCTTGTGGCCAATCACGGCTACATCTCGTTTCTTGGCCGCGTCAGCGCCATGCCTATTGCCGATAGGGTTCGGATCGTCGAGCTCGATGAGTATATTCCGATGTCCTATCACGTTGCCTTCAACCATCGGAAAGCCTCGGCTGACGCAAGCGCCATGATCATCGATGCCGTTGCCAAAATAATTGCCAGGCCCGTCGCGCAAGAGAGCGCCTTCGCTTAAAGAGACAGCGGCGGACAGGGAGATTCGAACGTGAGTGTTTTGCTGGAAGTATGTGTGGACAGCCCACAGGGCCTTGCGGCCGCGATCGCCGGCGGTGCCAACCGCATCGAGCTCTGCTCGGCTCTGGAGCTCGGCGGACTGACGCCGGTTGCTGGCCTGATGAAGGCTGCGGCTGCCGCGCCTATTCCTGTCTATGCGATGATCCGGCCGCACGCGGGCCCCTTCGTATTCGATGAGGCTGACGAAGAGGCGATGATGGCCGATATCGATGCCGCGCGCGCTTTTGGGCTCGCCGGGGTTGTCATCGGTGCCAATCGTTTGGACGGTGCGCTGGACGTAGCGCTGATCAGTCGGTTAAAGGCGCGCGCCGAGGGCCTTGGATCGACCCTTCACCGCGCCTTCGATCTCGTGCCTGATGCCGATGCAGCGCTGGAACAGGCGATCGAGCTTGGCTGTGAGCGCATTCTGACGTCCGGCTGCGTGCCGAAAGCGATCGACGGTTTGGAGACGCTGGGCCGTCTCTCCCGCAAGGCGGCCGGCCGCATCTCGATCATGCCCGGCAGCGGTGTGCGTCCCGGCAACGTGGGCGAGATACTGAGGGTTACAGGCGCAAGCGAGGTTCACGCCTCCTGCAGCTCACGGATCGACAGCATCGATCCACGGGCGGTTTCCTTCGGCTTCGAAGCACCGACGACCAACCGGACGGATGCCGACGTCGTCCGGCAAATGCGCGCGGTGATCGACGCGCTTTAGGCGCTGACCTTGACGACCGCCTTGATCAGGCCGCTCTTTTCGTGAGCCCAGCGTGCCAGGTCTCGCGGTGCGTCCGCGAGCGTCGTGCGGTGGGTGATCAATTGCTCGACAGGCACGAGCCCTCTGGCGATCGAATCCGCGACATGCTCGAAATCCACGCGCGTCGCATTGCGGCTGCCGATCACCATCATTTCGCGCTTATGAAACTCCGGATCGGAGAAACGGATGTCGTCTTTGACGACGCTGACCAGGACCAGCGCGCCGCCATGGGCGACGAAGCTGAAGGCCTTCTCCATCGACGGGCCATAGCCGGTGGCATCGAAGACGACGTCAAAACCATTGCCGTCGGTCTTCGCTTTGACAGCTTCGGAGGCGCCTTCGCCGGCAACGATGCCCGAGGAGAAACCAAACCGATCGGCGGCCATCTGCAGTCGTTCCTGACTGGTGTCGAGCAATGTGACCTCATGCCCGGCAATCCGCGAAAAGATCGCCGCGCCCAGCCCGATTGGACCGGCGCCGATAACGAGTGAGCGTGATCCGGCCGGCGCCATGGAACGGCGAACCGCATGGGCGCCGATTGCGAGGAACTCGGTAGTGGCCGCAGCTTCCAGGCTCACGCCCTTTGCAGCATAGAGATTGCCGACGGGGACGCTGATCTCGTCGCAGAACGCTCCATCCGTATGGACGCCCAGCACCTTGATATCGGTGCAGCAATTTGGTTTGCCCTGGCGGCAGGCAACACAGCTACCACACGAAAGATACGGGTTGACGATGACGGGCGTGCCGACCGCCATGGCAACACCGTCACCTGCTTCCAGGACCGTCGCCGAGATCTCGTGCCCCATCACGCGCGGATATTCGAGGAACGGATGCTTGCCCTCGAAGATGTGGTAATCGGTGCCGCAGATACCGACATGGCTGACCGCAAGCCGTACCCAGCCGGTGTTAGGCGTGCCGGGGGAAGGGCGTTCCACGAGTTCGAGGACACCGGGTTCTTGGCAGAGCACTGCTTTCATGATGGTCTCGCATTCCTGAAATGGAAGAAGCCGGCCTCGGGGCCGGCTCCGTATGTCGCTTCCGGCTTACGGATTGCGGCGGCGGCGCAACTGGTCGAAGTAGACAATTACGATGATCAGCAGGCCGGTGATGATACGCTGCCAGAACGAATTGACGTTAAGCAGGTTCGCGCCGTTGTTGATGGTCGCCAGAATGAAGGCGCCGATGAGCGGCCCCTGGACCGAACCGACGGCGCCGAACAGGCTGGTGCCACCGATCACCGAGGAGGCGATCGCCTGCAGTTCCCATCCGTCGGCCTGCGTGGCGTTGCCAATCGCGATACGTGAGGCAAGCAGAACGCCGACAAAGGCAGCAAAGGTCGCGGAAAGAATGTAGGCGAGATAGATGATGCCGTTCACCCGGACGCCCGAGAGGCGCGCCGCTTCGCGGTTCGAACCGACAGCGAAGAGGTAGCGCCCCCAGCGGCTCAGATGCAGGAAGACATAGGACGGGACCGCGACGAGAATGACCATCCAGAACAGGCTCGGCACGCCGAGAAAGTCGGCGCGGGCAAAGTTCGTGAAGGGCTCGTTGACGATGTTGATGGTCGAGCCGTTGGTGATCAAGAGCCCGATACCGCGCAGCGACGTGAGCGTCGCCAGCGTGATGATGAAGGGCGGCAGCCCCATTTTGACGATGCCGAAGCCATGGAACACGCCGATGCCAACGCCGATCAGCAGAGTTATCAGGATGGATGCCCAGACCGGCACGCCGGCCTGCAGCAGCCAGGCAAGGATAACGCTGGTGAAGCCGACGATCGCGCCGACCGAAAGGTCGATGCCGGCTGTGATGATCACGAAGGTCTGGCCGAGCGCCAGGATAGCGGTCATCGCGCCCTGCCGCAGCAGGTTGGAGATATTCAGCGGCGTCCAGAAGCTGGCGGTGACGAAGCCGAGAACGATCCAAAGGAAAGCCAGCAGGCCGATAAGGGTCAGGCCGAAGAGGATGTTCACTTTCCGGCGCGGGGGCGGTGCGGCGATCTCGGTGGGGGTTGCGGTCATTGGTTTTCTCTCCCTCTTGTTCTTTTAGACGCCGATCGCTTCGCTCAGCACTTCTTCATGCGTTGCTGCGTGGAAGTCGTGGCTCGCCACAAGCTGGCCGCGGCGGAATACGTGCAGCCTGTCGGCGAGTTCATAAACTTCAGGCAGATAGGAGGAGATCAGGATGATCCCGGCCCCCTGTTTCAGAAGCTTGGCGAACAGCCGGTAGATTTCCGCCTTGGTGCCAACATCGACGCCCACGGTCGGCTCGTCGAAGATGAAGAGGCGCGCGCCATAGCTCAGCCACTTGCCGATGACGACTTTCTGCTGATTGCCGCCGGACATGGCCGAAACCAGGACGCGCCGGCTGGGTGTCTTGATCGCGAGGTCCCGGATCTGCTGGTCGGCATTCTGCGTTTCCTCGGAGTGGCTGATGACGGGACCCTTGCTCAGCCGCTTGAAGACCGGCAGATTGATGTTGAGCCCGATCGGCAGATTGAGGCAAAGGCCCTGGTCGCGACGGCTCTCCGGCGCAAGCGCGATGCCGAGTTCCATCGCGGCACGTTCGTCCTTGATATCAACCTTCTTGCCCATCCAATGGATTTCACCGGACGTCGTCTTTTCCCGGCCGAAGAGGCCCAGCGCGAATTCGCTGCGCCCCGCGCCGATCAGGCCATAGAGGCCGACAATCTGCCCGGCCTTGACCGAGAGCGAGATATTATCGAAGCCCGGCCCGGAAAGCCCGCGCACGTCGAGGATGGTCTCGCCGATCGGAATCTCTTCCTTGTGATAGATCTGCTCGATCGAGCGGTTGATCATCAAGGCGATCAGCTCGGCCTCGTTCGTCTCGCCGATCGTGCGTGTGCCGACGTGCGTACCGTCACGCAGCACCGAAACGCGATCCGCGAGCTCGAACACCTCTTCCATGCGGTGGCTGATGTAGACGATCGTGACGCCTTCGCCCTGCAGACGGCGGATCAGCTTGAAAAGCTGCGCGGATTCCTGGCGGGTCAGGTAAGCGGTCGGTTCATCGAAAATCAGAAACTGGGTGCCGCGCATTGCGGCGCGTGCCGTCGCAACAAGCTGCTGCTGACCGATTGTCAGGTCGGCGAGCGGTACGCCGGCGGGCAGTCCGAAGCCGAGATCGTCGAGGACGGCCTGTGCCATCTTCTCCATCTCGCGCTTGCGCATCAGACCGTATTGATTGACCTCGTCGCCGAGAAAGAGGTTGGCCGCCACCGTCAGATGCGGACAAAGGACAACTTCCTGATGGACGGCGTTGATGCCGCGCGCGATTGCCTCGTTGGGCGTTGCCAGGGCAACCGGGTGGCCGCACCAGAGGATCTCGCCTGCCGTTCTGGTGATAACGCCAGTCAGCAGCTTGATCAGTGTCGACTTGCCGGCGCCGTTCTCACCGACAATCGCGTGAATCTCACCCGCCAGGAACGTCATCGTCGCCGGCTTCAGCGCCTGGACGTAGCCGTAATTCTTCTGCAATCCCTTGAGTTCGAGGATCGGTGTGCCCGCCGGAATGCGGTTTGCCTCCGTCAGCGTGGCGCTATCATCGTGTCGATGACTGACCTCTTCCAGGCTCATGGGCGTCTCCTCCTCGCGAATTGCCTGCCATCTCCCACCCGCCGTCGGCGCTCTGCGAACGATAACACAGGTGACAGAAAGGCCGCGCGGAGATTCTCCCGCGCGGCCATCGTCAGATGATTACTTGACCTTGGGGTTCAGCAGAGCGTCGATCTTCGGATCGCTCATGTTGGCCTTGGTGACCAGGTTGGCGCCGGTATCGACCTTCTCGTCGACCTTCTCGCCCTTGGATACGGCAAGCGCCGTCTTCACGCCGTCATAGCCCATGCGGTAGGGATCCTGAACAACGAGACCAGCAAGCGAGCCGTCCTTGAGGAAGCCGACCGTCTTGTCGTCGCTGTCGAAGGCGATGACCTTGATCTTGTCACCGAGCTTGTTTTCCGCGATCGCCTGGCCGACGCCCTGTCCGAGGATGAGGTTCGAGGCGAAGACGCCCACAAGGTTCGGATTGGCGGTGATCAGGTCGGTCATCATGTTGAGACCGGTCGTTGCCTGGCCGTCACCGTACTTGTCGGCGATGACCTTGAGGCCGGGATGCTTCGTCTTCACCTGGTCGAGGAAACCTTCGCGGCGCTGCTCGAGCGAGCCGACGCCAGGCAGGTTGGTGAGGATGACGACTTCGCCTTCTTCCTTGCCGGTCATTTCCTTAATGGCTGCTGCAAGGCCGTCGGCTGCAATGCGGCCGCCCTGAACGTTGTCGGTCGTCAGGAACGACTTGAACGCCTTGGAATCGGCAGCCGAGTCGATGCCGATGATCGGAACGGACTTGGCGGCTTCATCGATCGGCTTGCCGAGCGCCTTGAATTCAGTCGGCGAGATGACGATTGCAGCAGGTTTGCCGGCGACGGCGTTCTCAAGAATGCTGATCTGGCCGTTAACGTCGGATTCGGCCTGTGCACCGAGTTCCGGCACGTTGACGCCGAGATCCTTGCCAGCCTTGCGGGCACCGGCCAAAACGATCTGCCAGTAGAAGGACGTCGTGTCCTTGACGATGATCGGGATCGTCACATCAGCCGCGAACGACGTCACCGGCATTGCGGTGGCGATGACAGCGGCGCCCGCAAGAGCCGTGAAGGCTCGGCGGGAGAGAATGGATTTCATGCGCATGTGGTTCTCCTCCAAGGTGCGTTCTCCTCCAAATAAACCGTACCGCGGAACGCAGGCGGACGATTTTTATCGATAAAAAACAGTTACAGCGAGAAGCTAGCCGAGTGAAACTCAAATTGCAAGTGGTGCAATCGCCTCGATGATCGTTTCTTCATTCGTCGCAAGTAATTGTTTTTCCAGTTGTTCAATCGTAGTCTAAAGTTCGGTCAACCGCGATAGACTTCATGCGGGTGAACAACACCTTTCTTCAAGATCAAGTTGCCGTAGAGCCGGAATTCTGTCGTCGCCACGATGTAGGCGGCCAAGCGGGCACGCTCATAAAAGGCGAACCGCTCCAGAGAGGCGATCTTGAAGTCGCCAGCGCGCCTCGAGACGATTTCCTGAAATTCGGCGCAGACGTCGGGCACGGCGGCCGGATCGCCGACCACCTCCATGCGCCAGGCCGTTTCCGGCACGAAGGTATCGAGTGGAAAATGCGTCAGGATTGCCTCGGCCATATCGGTCGCGCTGACGCCGTCGGCGCGGATGACGTCCGGCCCCATCGTGCTCGAAGGGAAGTTGGCGTCGGCAATCACGATGTCGTCGCCGTGTCCCATGCGAGCGATCGCGCGCAGCAGGTCGGGATTGAGGATGGGGTGAATACCTCTCAGCATGGTCGATCCTTAAACACGCACGGCGTCTTCGCCGAGCGGCGGCGCGACGAGCGTCAGAGCGTCGAATTCGGGGAAGATCGAGCCCGGCAGGGCGGGCTCGAAGAGTTCCATATTGCGCTTGAGGCTGGAAGCCTTCGCCGTGCCGATCAGCACGGACGAGACAAGCGGATCGCGAAGCGGAAACTGCAGCGCCGGGGCGGCCAACGGCACGCCATGCTTGACGGCGATCCTCTCCATGCTCGCGACCTTGGCGAGCACCTCCTCTGTTGCCGGCATGTAGTCGAAGTGCGAGCCGGGCACAGGTCCTGTTGCCAGGATGCCGGAATTGAAGACGCCGCCGACGACGAGTGATGTTCCCTTCTTCCGGCAGAGCGGCAGAAGCTCTGCTTCCGCCGACCGGTCGAGCAGGGTGTAACGCCCGGCCATCAGGATGCAATCGATGTCGGCATTGCGCATCACATCGAGGCAGACCGGAACCTCGTTGACGCCGAGCCCGAAGGCCTTGATCGCGCCGGAGGACTTCAGTTGTTCGAGCGCCTTGATGCCGGTATCCAGGAATTGCTTCTGAAGGACGGCGTTTTTCGCCGCGCCATGAGTGTAGCCGCCGAGATCGTGGACATAGAGGATATCGATCCGGTTCAGTCCGAGACGGGCATAGCTGAACTCCACCGAGCGCATGATGCCATCGTAGGAATAGTCGTAGTCGGCATCGAAAGAGAGCGGATCGACGTAGCTGTAGTCGGGAACCATTCCCGTCGGCACCGGTCGTAGCAGTCGACCGACCTTGGTCGAAAGCACCCACTCTTTTTCCGGCTTGTCACGCAGGAAATCGCCAAAGCGACGCTCGGCAAGGCCAAGGCCATACCATGGTGCGACATCGAAGTAGCGAATGCCGCTGTCCCATGTAGCCTCCAGCGTCTCCATGGCCTGCTCGCGCGGGCAGGTCCGATACAGGCCGCCGAGAGCCGCGCCACCGAAGCTAACTTCGGTGACCTCAAGCTCCGTCTGGCCGATCCTCCTCGTCTTCATCATTCCTCCTCGGAAGACTTGATATGCGTGTGATTTAGAGCGTCGCGCCGAGATGCCACGGCACGAACTCATTGTCGCCGTAGCCGAATTCTTCACTCTTCGTCTTCCTGCCTGACGCGGTGTCGATGATCAGATCGAAGATCTCGCGGCCCTTGGCGCTGATCGTGGCGTCGCCTGTGGCAATCGTACCGCAATCGATATCCATGTCCTCTTCCATCGAGGCATAGAGAGCCGAATTGCTGGAAAGCTTGATCGAAGGCGCCGGACGGCAGCCGAAGCAGCTGCCGCGGCCGGTGGTGAAGGCGATCACGTTCGCGCCGCCGGCCACCTGACCGGTTGCGGAGACTGGGTCGTACCCGGGCGTATCCATGAAGACGAGGCCGGACTCAGTGACCCGCTCTGCGTAGCCATAGACGGCGGTCAGCGGCGAACGACCGCCCTTGGCGACGGCTCCGAGCGACTTTTCGAGAATGGTCGTCAGGCCGCCACGCTTGTTGCCCGGCGACGGGTTGTTATCGAGCGATGCGCCGTGCATCGCCACGTACTTCTCCCACCAGGCGATCTTGTCGTCGAGCTTCCTGGCAACCTCGTCGTTGACGGCGCGGCTGCGCAGCAGGTGCTCAGCACCATAGATCTCCGAGGTTTCAGACAGGATTGCCGTGCCGCCGGCAGCCGCCAGAAGATCGGCGGCAACGCCAAGAGCTGGATTGGCGGTGATACCGGAAAAGCCATCCGAGCCGCCGCACTGCAGGCCGATGATGATGTCCCCGATCGGCAGCGCCACTCGCTTTTCCTTGCCGACATCCTGGGCAATCTCGCGCAGCATACCCATGGCGCGCTCAACGGCGCGACGCGAGCCGCCGGCATCCTGGATGTTGAAATGGCGCTTGGAGTTGCCGGCACCGCTCTGGCCGTAGAGGGTGAGCTGGTTGACTTCGCAGCCGAGCCCGATCATCAGCACGCCGCCAAAATTCACATGCCGCGTATAGCCCGCAAGCGTCCGGTGGAGGACCGCCATGCCGTCGCCGGTGGAACTCATGCCACAGCCCTGGTCGTGGACGATTGGCACGAAACCGTCGATGCCGTCGAAATGCGGCAGGATCGTCCGGTTGGCCTCGTCGGCGATCGCCCGACAGACCGTGGTGGAACAGTTCACGCTGGCAATGATGCCGATGTAGTTGCGCGTCGCCGAGCGGCCGTCGGCGCGGCGATATCCCATGAACGTGCGCGCTCGATCTGCAGCGCTTGCCTCCTCGGGCGCGGAGTTGGCGGTCGCAGCCAGACGATCGTTTTCGAAATGCAGATTGTGGCTGTGAATATGGTCGCCGGCCTTGACGTCCGCCGTCGTGCGTCCGATTGCCTGCCCGTATTTGACGACTGGCTGGCCAAGCGGAATATCGGTGAGGGCGATCTTGTGACCGGGGTCGATCTTGTCGCGTGTTAGGATGCCGGCGACCGTCGCGCCGGAGGGGATCGCCGCCGTTGCGACCGCAACGTTGTCGCCGGCAGACAAGATGATCCAGGGGTCTTTGGTCAACATTCTTCTCCCTAGGGAAACACTCGCTGCGTCGGCGAATGCTCATTGATTTTGTTTTTTATCTACAATAAACATTTTCAAGTCAACGGGATTATTGATCCTGTGGACTAGAGAGGCAAACAGCCGCATGCAATCCAAAATAAGATAAGGATTGCTGAGAGATAAGCTTCTGCCACGTTTCGCGCCGCACCTGTGCGGCCGACCGATCCGTGTTGGGAGTAAGAGGGCGGGGCGCGCATGGCAAGGCAGAATACAGTCTTCAAGGAAGCCTACAACCGCTATGCCGCCGCGTTGCGGACGGATGCGGCATTACCGTCGGAGCCCGAAATCGCGGCCCAGCTCGGCATAAGCCGCAGCACTGCGCGCGCCATCCTGGCAAGGCTCAGCGACCTCGGCATCATTCGCTGGAACAAGCGTCAGAAGGTCGTCCTTCGGCAACCAACGGAAGCCGATTTTTTCCCAACGGAAGAGACCGATTCGCTGCATGACATTATCGAGCGCAGCTTTATGCAGCGCATTCTATCGGATGATGCCGCACCCGGCATGCAGATCAACGAGCTGGAACTCGCCCGCGAAATCGGCACCGGCACGACCAGTGTCCGCGAGTTCCTGATCCGCTTTTCGCGGTTCGGCTTGATCGAGAAGCGCCCGAACAGCCACTGGATTCTCAAGGGCTTCACACGCGATTTTGCACTTGAACTCGCAGACGTGCGCGAGATGTTCGAGCTGCATTCGGCGGCGGAATTCGGCAAGCTTCCACCTGAGAGCGATGCGTGGCGCGCGCTGTCGGACATCAAGGCGGATCATCAGGCGATGCTGCGCGACCTCGATACGCGCTACAAGGAGTTTTCCACCCTCGACGAACGCTTCCATCTGCTGATCCACGCAGCCTCGAAGAACCGCTTCATTGCCGACTTCTACGATGCGATCGCGATCATCTTTCACTATCATTACCAGTGGAACAAGGCTTTCGCCCGCGAGCGCAACGAACGCGCGATCCACGAACATCTGGACTATATCGCCGCACTGGAATCACGCGATCAGGCAGCGATCGGTGTCGCCTGCCGCCTGCATCTGCGCTCGGCTCGGCAGACGCTGCTGCAATCGATTCCGCAAACGCCCTCTGATGAGGCGCCGGCGGCGGAGTGATGCGCAAGTCAGGCGG
The DNA here is from genome assembly GCF_050644135.1 of Rhizobium sp. YTU87027. Lineage (NCBI taxonomy): Bacteria > Pseudomonadati > Pseudomonadota > Alphaproteobacteria > Hyphomicrobiales > Rhizobiaceae > Rhizobium > Rhizobium sp. YTU87027. The sequence continues at coordinate 137,520 of NZ_CP098440.1, forward strand.
CTTTTTGAGTTGGCTCGAAGGTTTGCCTGGCTCGGAGCATTGTCCACAGGGCGGCGACGCGTCGGCGGGCCAAGGCGATGATGGCCTGAGTGTCATGTTTTCCCTCTCGCCATTTTCGGTGGTAGAAGGCTTTGGAGAGCGGGTCTCTGGTGGAGACGGCGCTGAAGGCACTCTGAAAGAGTGCCCGCTTGAGGGGCCTTGTCGCCGCCAAATGCGCGGCGCCAGTTCCTGAATTTTCCGGATTGGCGGTGACGGGCGTCAGGCCTGCGGCGCTGGCCAGGGCGCCGGCCGAGTGGAATCGCTCGATGGTGCCGATATTGGCGATGAGTTCTGCCGACGACACCGCCCCCATCCCCGGCAGCGAGGGGATGAGCAGCGGCTCCAAGTCGCGGTCGATGCGGACGATCGCCTCGCACGCCTGCAGGGCCACAGCGGCGAGTTCGCGGACGATGCCGGCGAAGCTGGCCTCGCCGGGAACGGCGATGCTCTGGCCCTTGGCGGCTTCTAAGGAGCGTTGGGCCGGTGCCTCGACGGCGTGCAGGTGAGGTGTTCGCTTGAGATGCGCCATGATCCGTTTGATGCCGGCCCGCGCGGCATCTCGTTCTTCTGCTATCTCGGCGATAGCCTCGGCCTTGGCTCAGTGATATCTCGCATTCCGGCACTCCCCCAGCTCGTCGCCAGCCGACGCTAAATCAGATCATCGCTCGGCGAGGGTTATAACCGCGGATGTCTTCGTGGCGGCCGGTGCGTGCGCCTTGCGCAGAAAGCCCGGCGACACATTCCAATGACGCCCGTCATGGCCAATTACCGTTACAGATCTCTTGTTGTAACGGGTCAGCGTCCCTTCGATTGTCCGACCTTGCTGATCTTCGAACGCCACATGGTCGCCGATCGAGAAATTGAGCATAGTCTTGTGCGCGCGCATCTGGTGAAGAAATCGCAGTCGCTCGACAATCCGATTGTTGAGATCGATCAATTCGCCTTCACTTAGCTTATCGATGTCGATTAGCATGGGGTCCTCGCGGGTTCGAGATCACATCACCCTAACGCCAGCCAACCTCAGCACTCAAGGCCGTGCCGTAACTATCACCATGGATTTGATCTGCCCGGAAATTTGCTCGATCACAGCCACGACCCCAGAAGAGCGTGTAGATGCAGCCCATCAGGCCCTGAACATAGCACTGCGAAATGACCTCCTTGATCGAATAGTACAAAATAGCCAGCTGTTCTTCGAACAGCTCATCGTCGATCTGCTGGTGGCAACGGGTCACGGCGGATCGCAGGGACGCAGCGGCTCAGCTTGGTCGGTCTGGGGACGGTGACGTAGACGGCCTGATCAACGAGGATCGTCTTGGCCTGGATCGCATATATGTCCAGGCGAAGCGATATTCACCAAGCACCGCCGTTGGCCGGCCGGAAGTAAATGGTTTCGTTGGCAGTCTGGGTTGGACTGGGCGCTACCAAAGGCGGTGACCGCGAAGATCTTTTCCGCATCGCGCCGTTTCTGGTTGGCATGAACCAACGCATCGACCTCATTGGCAAATCGCCACTTCTCAAGAATGGGCCTGAGTATTTCGTACGGGCCTTCGAACGAGGAGGCGAAGGCATGATGGCGACGGCCGTTCAACAATTGGAACTAGAGAGCCGGGAATTTCGAAGACACTTGCTTCAATTGCGCCATCTGACGCAGGGTGCGCGTGACCGGCGGCTGCAGAATATCTATTTGTGGTTCGCTAGGGCGATCGGTCTCATTGTCGGAATAGTCGCGACGCTTATTGCCGCGCCTTCACTATGACCTTCGGACAAAGACTCCGCTGACGAACGATCCAGTCACATATCCGCATCACATCGGCTTTGCGCCGGAATGGACGCTTGAGCCTCCGAACCACGCCTTGGAGTTGAAGACGGTAAAGAGGATCGATTTTCGGATCGGGCTCGGGTTTGCTGGAACCGGGAAGACCCAACCGCCTCGCGCGACGACATCGTTAACATCGCCCGGTCGCAGGCAAGGCCGGGGCGGTCAGCTCTCAACAATGATTAGCGACGCGACCGCAATGGCGCACCGCGTATAGTCGGCCACATCTCCTTCACGGCGTCATCCTGGGGGCGTAGCTCTCGACTGATCCAGTTAATGACGGTCTATTGTCTCTCATGGAGGACGCCCTGAATAGAAGCCTAACGGCCGGCGCTGCTTACATTTCCAGGCGTTTCAATTGCTATTGCCCCGGAGAAAAAGCTACGAGCGGAACTAACGATTGAAAATAAAGAGATAATGGTGCCGCTTACGTGACTCGAACACGTGACCCCATCATTACGAATGATGTGCTCTACCGACTGAGCTAAAGCGGCAATTTCGGTGGCCGAACGATGCGGCTCGCGATTTGCATGGCGCTGATACAGGCATTGTTTGAAGATTTCAAGCACCCTGTCATCTCTTCGGTAAAAAAGAAGGGTGCTGTGGAAATCTGTGGCCTGCGCTAGAGCGACAGCCGCTTCCGGGCGGCCATATATTCGGCCTCGAGCCGATCGACGAGCTTGCCGACCGGTTCGATTACCTTGATGGCGCCAATGCCTTGTCCACTGCCCCAGATGTCCTTCCAGGCCTTGGCGCCGCCGACGGCCTGTTCGAAATCCATTTTCGAGGGATCAGCGACCGGCAGGTTGTCGGGGTCGAGGCCGACTGCCCGGACCGACGGCTTGAGATAGTTACCATGCACCCCGGTAAAATAGTTGGAATAGACGATGTCGTTCGCCATGCCGTCGACGATCGCCTGCTTGTAGGCGTCAGAGGCGCGGGCTTCCTCGGTGGCGATGAAGGGAGTGCCTACATAGGCCATGTCGGCTCCCATGGCCTGCGCCGCGAGGATGGCGCCGCCATTGGCAATCGCGCCGGCAAGCAGCAGCGGCCCGTCGAACCATTCGCGGATTTCCTGGACAAGCGCAAAGGGCGAAAGCGTGCCGGCATGGCCGCCGGCACCGGCCGCAACGGCGATTAGCCCGTCGGCACCCTTTCGGATGGCCGAGTTGGCGTGACGGTTGTTGATGACATCGTGGAGGACGATCCCGCCGTAGGAATGCACGGCGGCGTTCACCTCCGGCACGGCGCCGAGCGAGGAGATGACGATAGGCACCTTGTATTTGACGCAGAGCCGGAGGTCATGCTCCAGCCGCTTGTTCGACATATGGACGATCTGGTTGACGGCGAACGGGGCAGCCGCGCGTCCAGGGTTTGCAGCGTTGTGAGCGGCGAGATCCTCGGTGATCATGGCAAGCCATTCGTCGAGCTGGCTCTCGGGCCGTGCGTTCAGCGCCGGAAAGGCGCCGACGATCCCGGCCTTACACTGCGCCAGCGTTAGTGCAGGGTGCGAAATGATGAAAAGCGGCGAGGCGACGACCGGCAATCTGAGATTTCGGGTCAGGATCGGGGGTAGGGCCATTGGACACCGTAAGAATTGACGTTTACGAAAACGTCAATGTGATAGCAGAGAGTTTGACGGAGGAAAAGCTCGCTCTATCGATTCCACAAATATGGGCTATTCTTGCAAGGACATAGACGGCCTGCGGCAACCCCCGCGTTATCCCCTGCCGATGCGACCTGTAAGCTGAGCGAGGCTTGCGATTTGCCGTAGCAGCGGTTACCGCATTTACGAAGTGTTAAGTACTGGCCCAGTCTCAAAATAAAGGACCGGACGTGAGCGGACTAGAAACGGCTATCAGAACGGCGCTCAGCAATGCCGATCGCGACAATCCCGAAGTCCGTGCAAAGATTTACCAGTCCGCGCGTCAGGCTCTCGAAGCCGGTCTTCGCAAACAGGACATCACCGACACGGAAGCGGTTGCCTATCACCGCCACCGGCTCGAGACGACGATCCACATGATCGAGGCGGAGGAGCGCGAGCGCCTTCATCCGCGCCAGGGACCGCCGGAAGTTCCCGTTCCGCCCGTGGTGGAAATACAGGAGCCTGCTGGCCATGTGGCAGAGGAAGACGTGGTGAGCGTTTCGATCGGCGGTGAAACCCGCGGGCATTCTGTCACGGACCCGCGCTTTGACGACGAATCCAGCCTCGCCGGCGTACGTGCTGGCAGCGGTGATCATTTGGGCGTCGCGCAGGCTGCTGAGGCGCCGGCAGCGGAGCGAAAGCCGGCCCAGATGAACTTTCGGCCGGAGCGTGCGGCGGTTCGTCGTAAGCCGCGCAAGTTCTTCTCGAGGATGCTTGTCGCCTGCGTGCTTCTGGCCTTCATCGGCATGGGCGCCTGGTGGGTATACTCTTCGGGTCTGCTGAAGAGCGCGGCGGAACGGGATACAAGCGTCGCCAATCCGCCAGCGAGCACCCAGCCGGAAGACTTTGACGGCGCCGCAGGGAACGGTAACGAGGGCGCTGCCACAGGCGACAATGCGGCACCGGTTACGATCGATCCGCAGAACTCGTTTTCTGCTGACTGGATCGAGGTTTTCAAGCCTTCTGACGCGGATAAGATCAAGACCGGTGCGAAATCTGAAATCCAGAAAGTCGCCGAGAACGATGGCCCGGCAGTACGCCTGATCTCGCAGAGCACCGCCAGTGACGGCAACATCAGCATCAGCGTTCCGGCCGATGTCCTGCAGCAACTGGCCGGCAGGTCTTCGACAATTGCAATCACGCTGCAATCGACCTCCGATGAGCCGACCCAGATCACGGTGGAATGCGATTTCCAGTCGCTCGGCGACTGCGCCCGCCATCGATTCACTGTCACCCGGCAGAAGTCTGATGTGCTGCTCCAGGTGCGCTTCGATCGATCGCTGGCACCGAACTCTGCCGGCAATCTTGTGATCAACAGCGACGTCGATGGCAAGGCGCGCGGCATCAACCTCTATGCCGTGCGGATCCTGCCGGGACAGTAAGCTATTTCAGGAAGTCGGGACCTGAGCCGATGATCTTTTCGTCAAGCTTGCCAACCGCGTCCTTGTCCTTGCCGTCGTAATCCATCGTCTTCAGCATGTGACGAATGAGGTTCAGCCGGGCCCGGCGCTTGTCATTGGCATGGATGACGGTCCACGGTGCGTATTTTGTGTGCGTCTCCTTGAGCATCCGATCGCGCTTTTCGCTGTAGTCGTCCCACTTTGTCAGCGCCGCAATATCCATCGATGACAGCTTCCAGATCTTGAGTGGATCGTGGCGGCGATCATGGAAGCGCTTCAGCTGCATTTCCCGACCGATGTCGAGATAGAACTTGAAGAAGAAAATGCCCTCGTGAGCGATGACCCTCTCGAGGAGAGGCGCCTGGTTCAGGAAATCTTCATACTGCTTGGGCGTGCAGAAGCCCATGACGGGCTCGACACCGGCCCGGTTATACCAGGACCGATCGAAGAGCACGAACTCGCCTGCAGTTGGAAATTGGGCGATGTAGCGCTGGAAATACCATTGTCCGGCTTCGCGCTCGGTAGGCTTGGTGAGGGCGACCACGCGGATAAGGCGAGGATTCATGTGCGCCGATGAGGCGGCGATCGCACCACCCTTGCCCGCCGCGTCTCGCCCCTCGAAAAGCGCCATGACGCGCTTGCCGGTGGCCTGCAGCCAGAACTGCACCTTCACGAGCTCGATCTGCAGCTTTTCCAGTTCTTCAAGGTACTCCTCTTCCTTGAGCTTCTTGTTGTAGGGAAAGTCGCCGGATTGCAAAGCTGCTTCGTCGACCCAGTCCGGCAGCACGGGGTTATCGACATCGAAGACACGCTTTTTTCCGCCGATGTCCAGTTCAACGGTTCTGCTTTCGACATCGTCGGCCATGGCGTTCTCCCCGCTCCGAGTTTCGTTGAGCACAGGCGACCATATTTCCCGTTAAAAATCAAACATCTTGCGGATGGCGAAAATTCCTGTGCGTTCCTGTTGCGGCGTCTCCCTCCGCTGGTTGCAGTCGAAAACTTCTGTCATGATTCATCGCTATCAGGCACAGTTTGAAGATAAAAATACGAGCCGAGATTGCGAGGGGCAGTTGGAAGACATAACGCCATGGACACGAAGCCTGCTTTTGCGCATTCGCCAGGAACGCCCCGTCCTGCTCGTGGCTTTGCTGATCGCCTTGATCGCTCTTGCTTCCGGCGTGAACAAGTTCGCTGTGCTCGGTCTTCTGCTGATCGTGATCCTCACCGCCTTGTGGCACGCGGTTCCGGTTATTCGTCAGGAGCCGCCGCGGCCGGTTCCTGAAGACGTCGAAGTCCTTCGCAGCCGCCTGCCGGAGGTTTCCGCGACGTTGGCCGCGTTGGACATCCCGGTCATGGTCCTTTCCGGCGATGCCTCCGTTCTCTACCAGAACCGAGCGGCGGAAAAGGCGTTTGGCGAGGTGTCCATCGGCGCGCACATCTCGGCGCGCCTCCGCTCGCCGGGCATTCTCGACATGATCGGCGAAACGATCGCCACGAACACGCCGAACCAGATCGAGCACTCCGAACGGCTGCCATCCGAACGCGTTTATGTCGTTCGAAGCGCGCCAGTTGAGCTCAGCGACCAACAGGCAACGGGCGAACGCTTCTTCGTCTTGTCCTTCCGGGATATTTCCGAAGTCCGCCGGATCGACCGCATGCGCTCCGATTTTGTCGCCAATGCCAGCCACGAGTTGCGAACGCCGCTTGCGTCCCTGCGCGGATTCATCGAGACCATCCAGGGGCCGGCAAAGAGCGACGCGAAGGCGCAGGAGCGGTTTCTCGGCATCATGCTGGATCAGGCCACCCGCATGAGCCGCCTCGTGGATGACCTGCTGTCCCTTTCGAGGCTGGAACTGAAGTCGCATATTGCTCCCGATGAAAAAGTCGATCTCGTTCCTTTGCTCGGTCACGTAAGGGATTCGCTGGTGCCGCTTGCAAATGACGTCGGGGTCGAGATCGCTCTGCATCTTCCGCAAGGCACGGCAGAGGTGCTCGGTGACCGCGATGAGCTGGTTCAGGTCTTTGAAAATCTCATAGAAAATGCCTGCAAGTATGGGCAGGAGGGCAAGACCGTCGATGTGTTCCTGAAGAACGGTCAGGGAGAGCCGGTGGAAGTTACCGTGGTCGATAAGGGACCGGGCATTCCAGCCGAGCATGTGCCTCGCCTGACGGAACGATTCTACCGTGTGAGCATTGAGGATAGCCGCTCGAAGAAGGGCACAGGGTTGGGCCTTGCTATCGTCAAACACATACTAACCCGGCACCGCGCCCGCCTGATCGTCAAGTCGGAAGTCGGTAAGGGGACGAGCTTCACCGTGCGGTTTTGACATAAAACTGCAAACGTCTGCCGATGCATTATATTTTTCATGCATAAATTCAAATGCATAGACTGTCACAAATGTTTCATCGAATTGACATAAAAGCTCTAGTCATCAGGGGCTAAAGAGAGCGTGCCGCTGATAAGACGGCACCGCCGAAGGCCGCTAAAGGCCGCACTCAGACCGCAATATGCCCGGGAGATTGTTATGAACGCTTTTAAACTCACGGTCGCAGCACTTGCCGCTTCCGCCGCTTTCGCTGGCGCGGCCGTTGCTCGCGACCAGGTTCAGGTCGCTGGCTCGTCCACCGTCCTGCCTTACGCCAAGATCGTTGCCGAAACCTTCGGCGAAACCTTCAAGGACTTCAAGACGCCGGTCGTTGAATCCGGCGGCACGGGCGCTGGCCTCAAGGAATTCTGCAAGGGCGTCGGCCCTGACACCATCGACGTCGCTGACGCTTCGCGTCCGATCAACGCCAAGGAACTGGACGCCTGCAAGGCAGCCGGCGTAACCGACATCCAGGAAGTCAAGATCGGCTACGACGGCATCGTCTTTGCTACCGACTCGTCCAACCCGGACGTTGCCTACGTCCCAGCCGACATCTACAAGGCTCTGGCCGCTCAGGTCGTCGTTGACGGCAAGCTCGTCGCCAACCCGTACAAGAAGTGGTCGGAAGTCAATCCGAAGCTCCCGGCTGTTGACATTGCTGCCTACATCCCGGGCGAAAAGCACGGCACGCGCGAAGTCTTCGAACAGAACGTTCTCGCAGCAGGCTGCAAGGCTTCCGGCGCTCTCGACGTCATCAAGACTTCGATCCCTGACGCTGCTGCTCAGACCAAGGCTTGCGTCGCAGTCCGTAAGGACGGCGCTGCTGTCGACATCGACGGCGACTATCCGGAAACGCTGGCGCGCATCGCTGCCAACAAGACCGGCGTCGGCGTCTTCGGCCTGTCCTTCTATGAAAACAACGCCGACAAGCTGAAGGTTGCGACCGTCAACGGTATCGTTCCGTCGACCGAGACCATCTCGAACGGCACCTACCCGGTTTCGCGTCCGCTGTTCTTCTACGTCAAGAAGGCACACCTCGGCGTCATCCCGGGCCTGAAGGAATACGTCAACTTCTTCGCTTCCGACCAGATGATCGGCCCGGACGGCCCGCTCGCTGAATACGGCCTTGTTGCCGCTCCGGACGCAGAGCGCGACGCGATCCGTAAGAGCATTGAGGACGGCAAGACCATGTAATGACCTTTGCCGGCGCGATCTTGAAGATCGCGCCGGCATTGCTTGTCTGCGCCATAGCGGACGGCATCTGAAATTCTCCATGATTGGGAGCCGGATCGGTCCGCCTGCCGTTTCCGCTTTTGAGGTCAGAGGGCCCGGGGACCTTACGAATGAGTACATCCGTCATACTCCTGTGCCTCGTGGTGTTGGGCGCCGTTGCCTTTCTGGCAGCCCGCAGCCGCGCTACGGCACTGGTCGGAGGCAAGTCCTCTGCGCTGCATTCACGACCGGGCTACTATGGTGCCTATGCCGCCATCTGGGCGATCCTGCCAGCCCTGATTGTGCTTTGCGCCTGGCTAGCGATCAGTCCTTCCATCATTGAAACCTCGGTACGCGGCGCGTTCCCGGATGAAATCAAAGCGCAGCCTGCTGCGCAGCAGAACTTGAACTACGGTATGGTCAGCGCGATCGCGCGTGGCCTGCCGATGCTCACCACCGATGAGATCAGCAGTGCTGCCAGCGATCCGGCGGGCCTCCAGGCAAAGCTTGCTGCGAAGGGAGTTCCGCTCGCCGGCCAGCCGCAGCCCTACATGATTGTGGCAGCACAGAAGCTGAATACTGAATCCGGCTCCAGCCGCCTCGTGATGACGGCGATCGTTCTCGTCCTTGCAGTAGCCGGCGCATTCTATGCGCTTCGGGAGGTCGCGCCGCGGTTCCGGGCACGAAACCGCGTCGAGCGCGTCATGCTCTGGGGTCTCCTTTTGGCATCTTCGATCGCCATCCTGACGACGATCGGCATCGTTCTGTCGATGCTGACGGAGGCAGCCCACTTCTTCGCAGCCGTTCCTGCCCCAGACTTCTTCTTCGGAACGGTGTGGGATCCGCGCTTTGCCGGTGCAGGCAGCTCGTCCTTCGGACAGTTCGGCCTGATCCCGCTGTTGCTCGGGACGCTCTACATCGGCTTTGTTGCAATGCTGGTCGCGGTGCCCGTCGGCCTTTTCGCGGCGATCTACATGGCCGAGTACGCTGCTCCCAGGGTCCGGTCGATCGCTAAGCCACTGCTCGAAGTCCTCGCCGGCATTCCGACGATCGTTTACGGCTTCTTCGCCCTTGTCACCGTTGGGCCGTTCCTGCGCGATCTATCGTCGCAAGTGAGCGGCCTGCTCTCCGGCAATTACACGAACTTCATTCAGGCACAGAGCGTTCTGACGGCGGGTATCGTCATGGGCATCATGCTGATCCCATACGTATCGTCGCTGTCGGACGATATCATTACCGCCGTGCCGCGTGCGCTCCGCGATGGTTCGCTCGGTCTCGGCGCGACGCGCTCGGAAACGATCAAGAAGGTCGTGCTTCCCGCAGCGCTGCCCGGGATCGTCGGTGCGCTTTTGATGACTGCATCGCGTGCCATCGGCGAAACCATGATCGTCGTGTTGGCGGCCGGCGTTGCCGCGCGCATCCAGCTCAATCCGTTCGAGCCGATGACGACAGTGACGGTAAAGATCGTCAACCAGCTGACCGGTGACCTGGAGTTCACCTCGCCGCAGACGCTGGTCGCCTTCGCGCTTGGCATCACGCTGTTTTGCATCACGCTTTGCCTCAACATCTACGCGCTCTACATCGTGCGCAAATACCGGGAGCAGTACGAATGACGGATATTGTTTCTCCGGTTCCGGGCGTTGTCGTTTCGAAGGCGCCGGAACGTCGTGATATCGGCCTGAAGCGTCGCTATGCCGCTGAACGCCGGTTCCGTGCCTACGGCATAGGCGCGATCTCCTTTGGCCTGATCTTCCTGGCGATCCTGCTGACGAGCATTGTCAGCAAGGGCTACACGGCCTTTCAGCAGACGGCGATCACGTTGCCGATCGAATTCAGCGAGAAGGTACTTGATCCGAATAACAAGCGAGCGGCTGACCCGTCCGTACTGGTCGCTGCGAACTACCCGGTTCTCATCCGCGACGCGATGATCAAGGTACTGAACCTCAATCCGTCGAGCCGTCCGGATGTCCGTGACGCGACTGCGATGGTCTCCAAAGGGGCGCCGATCCAGTTGCGTGACATGGTCGTTGCCGATCCGTCGCTGATCGGCAAGACCGTCAACGTAACGCTGCTTGCCGACGCCAACATCGACTCTGCCAACAAGGGTCAGATCGACCTCAAGGTCGACGAAAAGAACCGCAAGGTCAACGATAAGCAGGTTGGCTGGATGCACCAGTTGGCCGAGAGTGGCGCACTGCACAAGAAGTTCAACACCGGCCTTTTCGTCAACGGCAACTCCAGCCGTCCTGAAGCCGCCGGTCTCGGGGTCGCGCTGATTGGCTCGCTCTACCTGATGCTGATCGTGCTTGTTCTCGCGCTGCCGATCGGCGTTGCAGCGTCGATTTACCTTGAAGAGTTCGCCCCGAAGAACAAGCTCACGGACCTGATCGAGGTGAACATCAACAATCTCGCAGCCGTTCCCTCGATCGTTTACGGCTTGCTCGGTCTTGCTGTCTTCATCAACTTTGCAGGCCTGCCGCGCTCTGCGTCGCTGGTCGGCGGTCTCGTGTTGACGCTGATGACCTTGCCGACGATCATCATCGCCACTCGCGCAGCACTTCGCGCCGTGCCGCCGTCGATCCGGGCGGCTGCCCTGGGCCTCGGCGCCTCCAAGATGCAGATGGTTTTCCACCACGTTCTGCCGCTGGCGATGCCCGGCATCCTGACCGGCACCATTATCGGCCTGGCGCACGCGCTGGGCGAGACCGCGCCGCTCCTCCTGATCGGCATGGTCGCCTTCGTTGCCAACGCTCCGGCAACGCCGATGGAGCCTTCGACGGCCCTGCCGGTGCAGGTCTATATGTGGGCCAACGAAGCCGAGCGCGCCTTCGTCGAGCGTACATCGGGTGCCATCATCGTCCTGCTCCTGTTCCTGATTGTCATGAACCTCGGAGCCATTCTCTTGCGTCGTCGCTTTGAGCGCCGCTGGTAAACGGAGTAGACATTATGAATATGTTGACGGAAGCAGCAGTTGAGAAAGCGGTTGATCGGAAGATGAATACCATTCCCTACAAGATGATCGGCCAGGACGTCTCGGTTTACTACGGCGAGAAGCGCGCGCTTTTCGATGTGAAGCTGAACATCCGCGAAAACACGGTGACGGCCCTCATCGGACCATCGGGTTGCGGCAAGTCCACGTTCCTGCGCAGCCTGAACCGTATGAACGACACGATCGACAATTGCCGCGTGACCGGCAAGATCACGCTCGACGGCGAAGATATCTACGATCCGGATATCGACGTGGTGGAACTGCGTGCCCGCGTCGGCATGGTGTTCCAGAAGCCAAATCCGTTCCCAAAGACGATCTATGAAAATGTGGCCTACGGCCCGCGCATCCACGGTCTCGCCAAGACGAAGGCCGACATGGACCAGATCGTCGAAATCAGCCTGCAGCGCGCCGGTCTGTGGAACGAGGTAAAGGATCGCGTTCATGAAGCCGGCACTGGTCTTTCCGGTGGCCAGCAGCAGCGCCTCTGCATCGCCCGCGCTGTTGCCGTCAGCCCGGAAGTGATCCTGATGGACGAGCCGTGCTCGGCACTCGATCCGATCGCCACGGCAAAGGTCGAGGAACTGATCCACGAACTCCGAGAGAACTACACGATCGTCATCGTGACGCACTCGATGCAGCAGGCCGCCCGCGTTTCGCAGCGAACCGCCATGTTCCACCTCGGCAACCTCGTCGAGGAGAATGATACCGACAAGATGTTCACCAACCCGGACGACCCACGCACCCAGGACTACATCATGGGCCGCTTCGGTTGATCGGCCGTTTCGGTAGCACTCACGATATTCAAGGATGATCCCTATGGCATCGACACATATCTTTTCTGCGTACGACGATGATTTGAAGTTCCTGTCCCGCCGCATTTCGGAAATGGGCGGCTTGGCCGAGCAGATGGTCTCGGATGCCGTTCGCGCCCTCGTCAACGGCGATACGGCTCTCGCCCAGAAGGTCATCTCCGACGACGTGATCCTTGACCACGCCGAACGCGAGATCGGCGACAAGGCCATTGTCACGATTGCGCGCCGCCAGCCGATGGCGGCCGACCTTCGCGAGATCATGGGCTCCATTCGAATAGCGGCAGACCTCGAGCGCGTCGGCGATCTCGGCAAGAACACTGCCAAGCGCGTCATTGCCGTCCAGAGCGCCGGTGTGCCGCGTAAGCTCGCCCGTGGCCTCGAGCACCTCTCGGAGCTGGCGCTGGTCCAGCTCAAGGAAGTTCTCGACGTTTATACGAGCCGCGCTGCTGACAAGGCAAAGTCGATCCGTGAGCGCGACGAGGAAATCGACGCGATGTACACCTCGCTATTCCGCGAGATGCTTACCTACATGATGGAAGATCCGCGCAACATCACCAGCTGCACGCATCTCCTGTTCTGCGCGAAGAACATCGAGCGCATCGGCGACCACGCAACCAATATTGCCGAAACCATCTACTACATGGCCACCGGTGCCCAGCCGGAAGGCGAACGTCCGAAGGACGATACCGCCAACACCGTCGGCGCAGTCACTGAATAATCGTTCCGCGACCGCGCCCCCAGGAGACCGAAACGAATGATCCCCAAAGTAGCTGTCGTTGAAGACGAAGAGGCACTGAGCGTGCTTCTTCGCTATAACCTCGAGGCTGAAGGTTTTGAGGTCGATACCATCCTTCGCGGCGACGAGGCCGAGATCCGGTTGCAGGAACGCACGCCGGACATTTTGATCCTCGATTGGATGCTGCCGGGCGTATCCGGCATCGAACTCTGCCGACGCCTGCGTATGCGGCCGGAAACCGAGCGCCTGCCGATCATCATGCTGACGGCTCGCGGCGAGGAAAGCGAACGCGTTCGCGGCCTCTCAACCGGTGCCGACGATTACGTGGTCAAGCCGTTCTCGACGCCGGAGCTCGTTGCTCGCGTCAAGGCGATGCTTCGCCGAGCCAAACCCGAAGTCCTCTCGACGCTGCTGAAATGCGGCGATATCGAACTCGATCGCGAGACGCATCGCGTTCATCGCAAGAGCCGCGAGGTCCGCCTCGGCCCGACCGAGTTCCGGCTTCTCGAATTCCTGATGGCATCGCCCGGCCGCGTCTTCTCGCGCTCGCAGCTTCTCGACGGCGTCTGGGGTCACGATATCTATGTGGACGAACGCACCGTCGACGTGCACGTCGGTCGCCTGCGCAAGGCGCTGAACTTTTCCAACATGCAGGACGTCATCCGCACCGTTCGCGGCGCCGGATATTCCATGGAAGCTTAGTCCTTTCAGGCGAAAGCTTGAAAGGGCTTCGATCACCGCCTCAACAAAAAAACGGGCCTGCGAAGGCCCGTTTTCTTGTTCCTTATCCGGCTTCCGGGTCAGGCGACCCGGTTGGCGGCCTTGCGGCGCTCGTTGACCGGCTGGTAGGCCATGCGCTGATGGTAGGTGCAATACGGGGAGGAATCCGGGGACTCGCAGCCGCAGAAATGGAAGTCGTCCTTCAGCGGATCGCCGACCGGCCACTTGCAGGTGCGTTCGGTCAGTTCGGTCAGGCCAAGGCGACGCGAAATCGGAACGACCACATTCGCGGCCGGACGGAAGCTGACTTGCTCGATCGCGTCGATCTCGATCTCTTCCTTCAGCATCGTTGCACCCTGCTGGCGGGTGACGGTACGCGTGGTGACGCGCGATGCATAGTTCGGAGCGCGCGGCGCCGAGGTGGTGCGCTTGGGCGTTCTGACCGTTGTCGTCGTGCCCCCGGCCTTGGCACGGCCCGGCAAACTCAAACGGTGGACTTTGCCAATGACAGCGTTGCGGCTTACACCGCCAAGTTGTGCTGCGATCTGGCTGGCGCTCAGTCCCTCGGACCACAGCTTCTTCAGTTTTTCAACGCGCTCGTCTGTCCAGTTCATGCCCCTGTCTCCGCCTTATTAGCGTTGGTGCAGGCAGAATCCTTCACCGTTGCCCCGGACGCATCCGAGGCAAGAAACGCTTGCTCGATTTTGGTGACTAGTTCCGCCGCATGCAGTCTAGTAATTGAGTTTTAACCTAGTGTGAGGCTGACTCCGTGACAAGAGTCGGTTGAATCTCGGCGAATCGAATTTCAAGTTTTCCCCAACTTGCTGGGCGTGAGAGTCATTTATGCAACATTAGTTGTTGATAGGTCGGCCACCTTCGGATGGCAGCTTGACGCGTGCGGGAAAACCTCAGTTTTGTTGACATTGCAGTGCGAAAAGTAAATAGTGCTGCTTGCCGCCGAAAGGCGGCATTTTTAATTTTCGGACACTGCGTTCCTTAGCCGGAGTCCGGCCGCTGATGAATGTTGACAGGAGATCGCGCCATGGCTGAAGCCGCGCTTTACGACACCTACTCTCGTGCCCCGCTGCGGTTCGAGCGAGGAGAAGGCGTGTGGCTGATCACCGAAACGGGCGAGCGATATCTTGATTTCGGCGCAGGCGTTGCCGTGACCTCCGTCGGCCACGGCCATCCGCATGTGGTGGGTGCGCTGAAGGAGCAGGCTGATAAGGTCTGGCACCTGTCCAATATTTATGAGATCCCCGGTCAGGAAGCGCTCGCGAAGCGGCTGACCGAGGCGACGTTCGCCGACAAGGTGTTCTTCACGAACTCCGGCGCGGAAGCTCTGGAATGCGCGATCAAGACCGCGCGCCGCTACCAGTTTTCAAAGGGCCATCCCGAGCGATTCCATATCATCACCTTTGAAGGCGCCTTCCATGGCCGCACGCTGGCGACGATCGCTGCCGGGGGGCAGGAGAAATACCTTGAAGGCTTCGGTCCGAAGGCTCCTGGCTTCGATCAGGTTCCTTTCGGCGATCTCGATGCCGTGCGCGCCGCTATTACAAGCGAGACAGCCGCGATCCTCATCGAGCCTATTCAGGGGGAAGGCGGCGTTCGCCCGGCGACCAACGCCTTTCTAAAGGCGCTCCGCGCAATCTGCGACGAGCACGGCCTGTTGCTGATCTTCGACGAAGTGCAGACCGGCGTCGGCCGCACAGGCAAGCTCTTTGCGCACGAATGGTCCGGCGCCACCCCTGACATCATGGCAGTTGCCAAGGGCATCGGCGGCGGCTTCCCGCTCGGCGCCTGCCTTGCGACGGCGGAAGCGGCTTCCGGTATGAAGGCTGGCACGCATGGCTCTACCTATGGCGGCAATCCGCTTGCCATGGCTGTGGGCAGCGCCGTACTCGACGTGATCCTTGCGGACGGCTTCCTGCAGCAGGTGCGCGACGTCTCGCTGGTCTTCCGCCAGGGGCTGGCCTCGCTCAAGGATCGCTATCCTGATATCATCGAGGACGTTCGCGGCGAGGGGCTGCTGCTTGGCGTCAAGGCCGCCGTGCCGTCCTCCGAGTTGCTGCAGGCGATCCGTGACGCGCATTTGCTCGGAGTGCCCGCCGGTGACAACGTCATTCGTCTTTTGCCGCCCCTGGTCGTCACAGCCGACGAAGCCCGCGAGGGCCTTGCCCGCCTCGAACGCGCCGCCGAAGGCGTGCGTGCTTCGAAGGTCAAAAAGACGGCTTAATGGACAGTGCCTGTCGCAAGGCGGGCGTGATAGGTAAAGACAATGGCTTCCCCAAAACACTTCCTCGATCTCTCCGCCGTCACGGCATCCGACCTACGGCTCATCATGAATGACGCGATGTCACGCAAGCAGGCCTTCAAGGCCGGGCAGGGCGACAAGCCGCTCGCCGGCAAGATGCTGGCGATGATCTTCGAAAAGCCGTCGACCCGTACCCGCGTCTCCTTCGACGTCGGCATGCGCCAGCTCGGCGGCGAGACGCTGTTCCTGTCGGGCACCGAGATGCAGCTCGGCCGCGCCGAGACCATCGGCGATACGGCAAAGGTATTGTCACGTTATGTCGATGCAATCATGATCCGCACGACCGATCATGCCCGTATGCTGGAGCTTGCCGAACACGCAACGGTTCCCGTTATCAATGCGCTGACCGATGATACACATCCGTGCCAGATCATGGCGGACATCATGACCTTCGAGGAGCATCGCGGTCCGATCAAGGGCAAGACGATCGCCTGGACCGGCGACGGCAACAACGTGCTGCATTCGCTTGTCGAAGGGGCTGCGCGTTTCGGCTATCGCATGAATATGGCGGTCCCCCTTGGCTCCGAGCCAAAGGATCACTATTTGAACTGGGCCCGCAATGAGGGCGCCGAAATCATGCTTTGCCATGATGCAGACCACGCGGTCGCTGGCGTCGATTGCGTGGTGACCGATACCTGGGTCTCCATGAATCAGGAACATCGGGCCCGGGGTCACAACGTCTTCCAGCCTTATCAGGTCAACGCGGCTTTGATGGCGCAGGCCGACAAGGATGCATTGTTCATGCATTGCCTGCCCGCCCATCGTGGTGAGGAAGTCACGGACGAGGTGATCGACGGCCCGCAATCCGTGGTCTTCGATGAAGCGGAAAACCGTCTTCATGCGCAGAAGTCGATTCTTGCTTGGTGCCTGGGCGCGATCTGAACCATACTGGACGCCACATCGGGCCCGAAGGGCCAGTGGCCGCGCGAGCGGATGGACACTCTTGTCTGCCGCTCTCAGACAAGGAGAAGACCATGGCAGAATCTGCAGCCACCCTCGGCGAATTCAATTTCGCCGGCGATGATCATGTCGTTCCTTTTCAGGTGGAGGGCCTGGATGTGCGCGGTCGCGCTGTCCAGCTCGGCCCGATGCTGGACGCGATCCTTGAGCGTCATCGCTATCCTGCCCCTGTTGCGCGGCTTCTTGCCGAAGTCGTCGTGTTGACGGTGCTGCTCGGCACGTCGCTGAAATTTGAAGGCAAGTTCACGGTGCAGACCAAGGGCGATGGCCCGGTCGACCTGCTGGTTTGCGATTTCTCGACACCGGAGAACGTGCGCGCCTACGCGCGCTTCAATCAGGGTCTCCTCGACAAGGCCATTGCCGCCGGACAGGTTGAACCCGAACAGCTGCTCGGCAAGGGCATGCTGGCCTTTACGATCGATCAGGGCAAATTCAGCCAACCCTACCAGGGCATCGTTGCGCTCGACGGGGCGACGCTGGAGGAGATTGCCGGCACCTATTTCCGCCAATCGGAGCAGATCCCGACGCGGGTACGTCTTGCCGCAGCAGAACTCTTCGACCGCGACGAGGCCGGCAAGCCGCGCCACCGCTGGCGGGCGGGGGGGCTTGTTGCCCAGTTTCTGCCGGAAGCGCCGGAGCGCATGCGCCAGCCGGATCTTCACGGCGGCGATGGCGACACAACAGGCAGCTCCCACAAGGAAGACGATGCCTGGGCTGAAGCCCGCTCCCTCGTCGACACGATCGATGCCGACGAATTGACCGATCCGCAGGTCGGCACCGAGCGACTGCTTTACCGGCTGTTCCACGAGCGCGGCGTTCGCGTCTACGAACCGCGCGAGGTCTTCGATCGTTGCAGTTGTTCCCGTGAGAAGATCAAGGGCGTTCTCAAAGGCTTCTCGGCAGAAGAAATTGATGCCAGCCAGGAAGACGGCACAATTTCGGTCACCTGCGAATTTTGCTCGACGACCTATCGCTTCGAAGTGGAAGAGGTGGCAGAGGCCGCTGAGTAACGCTCAGTTCAGGACCCTGAGTAGCCCTGGCGAATCCAGCGAGAAGGCGGGTATTTCGACATTGAAAAGCTCGCCTTCATCGGTTTCCATCTGATAGTGGCCGAACATCAGCCCGGATGGCGTGTCGAGCGGGCAGCCCGAGGAATATTCATAGGTATCGCCGGGCGCGAGCCGTGGCTGTTCTCCAACAACGCCGGCGCCGGTGACCTCGTCGACGATCCCGTTCTGATCGGTGATATTCCAATAACGGTTCACCAGCCGCACGGTCGTGTCGGAATTGTTGCTGATGACGATCTTGTAGCCCCAGACATAGCGATCGTCGTCCGGATCGGATTGCTCCTCCAGATAAAAGGGTTCGACGACGACTTCAATGTCTCGTGTAAGGGCGCGGTACATGCCTACACCATAGTCAACATACGTTACCGGTATCTTATACGACGGCCGATCCGTCAATAAACCGATAGTCGATCACGTCCGAAATGCCTGTAATGGCAAGAAGTTTCGCGTGTTAAGTCCAACTTTTGACCGCCTTGCTTGCGGCAAGAGCAGAGGACTGTCGGCCGGATTTGCGTCAATCCGGCCGACATTTGGCTGATCAGGCGTTCACTTTGGCGAGCGCCTGGGCGAAGTCCTCGATCAGGTCGTCGGTGTCTTCGATGCCCGCGGAAAGACGAACGGTGCCGCCGGAGATACCGAGTTCAGCACGCGCCTCATCGCTGAGGTTTTTGTGCGTCGTCGTTGCCGGGTGCGTGATCAGGCTTTTGGCGTCGCCCAGATTGTTGGAGATCTTGACCACCTGCAGTGCATTCTGCAGCGCAAAGGCCGCTTCCTTGCCGCCCTTGAGCTCGATGGCGACAAGCGTCGAGCCGCCCTTCATCTGCTTGGTGACGATGTCGGCCTGCGGGTGGTCCTTGCGGCCGGGATAGATGACCTTGGCGACCTTCGGCTGATCGGCCAGGAAGTCGGCGATCTTCGACGCATTTTCAGTCTGCTGCTTGACGCGAAGGGGCAGCGTTTCGAGGCCCTTGAGCAACGTCCATGCGGTGAACGGCGACATCGCCGGGCCGGTGTGGCGGTAGTAGTCCTGCAGGTTTTCGTTGACCCATTCCCGGTCGGAGAGGATGACGCCGCCGAGGCTGCGGCCCTGGCCGTCGATGTGCTTGGTTGCCGAATAGACGACGATATGGGCACCGAGTTCGAGCGGCTTCTGGAAGATCGGGGTGGCGAAGACGTTGTCGACCACGACCTTGGCGCCGATCTGGTTGGCGAGCTTCGCAACGCCAGCGATATCGATCACCTCAAGCGTCGGATTGGTCGGGCTTTCCAGGAAGAACACCTTCGTATTCGGGCGGATCGCCTTTTCCCAGTTCTCAAGATAGCGACCATCGACCAGTGTGCACTCGATGCCGTATTTCGGCGCGAGCGTTTCCACGACCCAGCGGCACGAGCCGAAAAGTGCGCGGGCCGCAACGATGTGGTCGCCTGCCTTCAATTGGCAGAGGATTGCAGCGGTGACGGCTGCCATGCCCGAGGCCGTGGCGCGGGCTTCCTCCGCACCTTCGAGCGCACACATGCGCTTCTCGAACATGTCGTTGGTCGGGCTGCCGTAACGGGCGTAGATGTAGCCGTCCGTCTCGCCCTTGAAACGTGCTTCCGCCGCTTCCGCGCTTTCATAGACGAAGCCCTGCGTGAGGTAGATTGCTTCGGATGTCTCGCCATACTGCGAACGCAGCGAACCGCCGTGGACGAGTTGGGTTGCCGGGCGCCAGGTCTTGCTCATGAATCACCACTTTCAAACAACAAAAAAACCGGCCGCGAAAGCAGACCGGTTTTGCACCCGGTCCTTTTAGCCACTTGTTTAACGTGGCTGCAAGCCGACCGGCCAAATCACCACGGGATAAAGCTGCAATACTGCCGTTCTATGCTTGCGTCAATTCCTCGAGTTTGGTTTTGTCTCCGACAAATATGGATGGGGCATGATGGCTCGCGTAACAGGAATTTTGGCAGATCGTGCGATTGCCGGGCTTTTCGAGGCCGGGCGCCTCAGCTCGGAGCGCGATTTGGATCACGACCAGATCCAGCCGGCAAGCCTTGACCTCCGGCTCGGTGCCAAGGCTTTTCGCGTTCGCGCGAGCTTCATGCCCGGCCCTTCGCATCTCGTCTCCGACAAGCTCGATCGCCTGAGCCTTCACGTCGTCGATCTCTCCGAAGGTGCGGTGCTGGAGACCGGCTGCGTCTATATTGTTCCCTTGATGGAGCGCCTCGACCTGCCGGCCAATATGTCGGCCTCGGCCAATCCGAAAAGCTCGACGGGCCGCCTGGATATCTTCACGCGCGTCATCACCGATTATGCGCAGGAGTTCGACAAGATCCCGGCCGGCTATTCCGGCCCGCTTTACCTCGAAATCAGCCCGCGCACGTTCCCGATTGTCGTGCGCCGGGGCTCACGCCTGTCGCAGATCCGCTTCCGTGTCGGCCATTCCGTGCTCGGTGAGCCCGAACTGCTGGCGCTGCATGGCGCCGAGACGCTCGTCGCCAGCAAGCAGCCGAACGTATCGGGTGGCGGCATTGCCCTATCGATCGATCTTGCCGGCGACAAGGACGGCCTGATCGGCTACCGCGGCAAGCACCATACTGCCGTCGTCGATGTCGACAAGAAGGCGCAGCACGACATCTATGATTTCTGGGAACCGCTCTATAGCCGCGGGCGCAACGAACTGATCCTGGATCCGGACGAGTTTTACATACTCGTCTCCCGCGAAGCCGTTCATGTGCCGCCGCACTACGCAGCCGAGATGACCCCCTTCGATCCGCTGGTCGGCGAGTTCCGCGTGCACTATGCGGGCTTCTTCGACCCTGGCTTCGGGCACGCACCCGCCGGCGGCCGCGGCAGTCGCGCTGTGCTTGAGGTTCGCAGCCACGAGGTTCCCTTCATCCTCGAAGACGGCCAGATCGTCGGCCGACTCGTTTACGAGCACATGCAGGAGCACCCGGAAAGTCTCTACGGCTCCGGCCTCGGCTCGAACTATCAGGCACAGGGCCTGAAACTCTCGAAGCACTTCCGCCTGTAACAATGCCGCTGCCCGCTTGACAGCGGCGCGCATCTGTTGGAACTCTGCGTTTAACGCGGGTGTAGCTCAATGGTAGAGCAGCAGCTTCCCAAGCTGAATACGAGGGTTCGATTCCCTTCACCCGCTCCAGCACCCATCTGGTCGGGCAGAGCCGAAAGACTTGCATCGCCAGTGATCAGGCGGGATGTCCGTACATCTGCGCTACGATTTTCAGCCCTTTTTCATATTTGCCCGGGTCGGATCCAGCCTTCTCGGCCTGTGCGAGATTATCCTTGAGATCAGCGATTTTGACCGGTCGGGCAAGCGGGTTTCTCAAGGCCCGCATGACGAATTCGTCATCGTTCTCGTCGGGTCGCCTGGTCAGTGCATCGACAGCCTCGACGATTGTGGAACTGAAATCTTCTTTTCGTAATCGATCCAGAGTCCAACCGGATCCCTTTTCGACAACGTCATGTAGGTATGCGACAACGCGCTCGTCTCCACCCCCGACGGCATCAGCCACTCGTCTGCAATGCAGGAAATACGGTGCGCCGGTTTTGTCGGTCTGATCTGCGTGTGCCTTGAACGCGATCTTTGCCGCATGCAAAAGGTCTACGGCCGGTTGATCGTCATGTTCATTGATCCATTCTCGCTGACCTGTGGTCATATCTTCTTACCTCCGAGCGACTATCGGCCGGAGTGCTATTTTTCCGACCGATCCAGGAGAATTCGCGCCTCCTCAAAACGGCGCTTCCGATCGCCGTCGGCCTCATTCGGCGAATAGCACGTGCTCGCTACGCAAAACCGCACAAGATGATGCGGCTTGTCGGCCTTGTCGAACTCGCATTCGAACGTGTCTGTCATGTCGGTGGGCGCGGTGCCTTGTCGCGTGGAATAGGTCATCCTCACGCCCGGCGGCTTCAGTTCAGGAAAGGACTGAACGGTTCCGACCGCAAGCTTGTCCATCATGAAAAAGCCCTTGGCGACTGATTGACAGGTGGCTTCAAGATCCGTCGACTGCGCGAATGCGGCGGCAGGAAACATGAGAAGCACAGATAGAACTCGGCCGTTTCGCAAGTGCGTCGCCTCTGCCTGTTGATTGGGGAGGCCGACGGACCGGATCCTCCGCGCCATTAACGGTTGAAACATCCGAGAGTTCCTGTCGTTCCATTCCTTAGGACCTAAGTCCTCGCCCCCTCGGACTGAAGTCCTGGAATGGAACGGTCACTTCGATAATTGGTTCCCCTTGGAGCGATGAAGAAGCTTGGTCTCCAAAGGATCTCGAGTTGACCAACGTTCTTGCGTTTGATTGATAAGGAATGTGTCGAGGCGGAAGATCTCCGCTGCGACTGCGCCTCGGCCGAGGATGCGATTGAGGAGGCACGCTTTGCTCTTGCTGAACTTGCCAGCGAGGGACTGCCACGCGCATCAAGTGGTATTCTCGCGGTCGAGGTGTTGAACGAATATCGCTGCCCCATCAAACTGGTACAGGAGATCGACAGGTCCTTGGGCCCAGCCACCAGAGTGCAATTGGCGAGAAGCCAACAGGCCCATGGAATGCCGAGGATGGAAAACAACAGGGAGTGAAGGACCCGCGACCTCACTCTTGATATCAGTGATATCGCGTGACCGGACTGTGACAGCATCCGATCAGGAAGGAACTCAACCGGCCTGCTTTGCAAGGGCTGCCCTTTCTTCTGACTTTCCTCTGAGGAGAGCAGGTGGGTTCTGTTTGGTTGATTGCTCCGGCAAGAGGCACTACGTGGTAAGGAACCCTCGTTTTGGTTATGGGGGTTCCTTCAACAAAATTTGCCTTGTGGGCATCGCGCGATCAGGGTACCCCGGCCCTGCAAGCCGTCCCTCCGAGTTCAATGGATCCCCGCATAAAATGAGTTCGAAGTTGCTTTATCGATTCATCGATTTGTTCAGTGCGTCCAAATCCAAGTATCGTGATCATATCGTGCCATTCCCGATCGATTCCCAGATCATCATATCCCAGGCCACGCCTGGGGAAATTGTCGGCTTCTATACGTCAAATTCGTTCTATGAGCAGGAGGCTGCACGGATGGTAGCATCCGCTCAACGCCTTGGGTTGCCCGTTCATACAACCGCGGTGGATAGCACCGGCAGTTGGGTTCGCAACGCGGCGCTGAAGCCCACCTTTCTCCTCGAGGCGCGTAGGAACCATCGCGGCCCGCTGCTCTACGTCGATGTGGACGCGGTGTTTCACCGAGATCCTTGGCCGGTTTTGGCGACCTACAGCTGCGATGTAGCGGTCTATCGAGAAGCAGACCGGTTGATTTCCGCAACCATCCTGCTGAATGACACGCCAGCGACATTGCGCCTGTTGGAAATCTGGAAAGAACGGTGTGACCAGGATCCCGACAAATGGGATCAAGTCGTCCTGCAGGAAATTCTTGATGAAGATCGCGCAAGCGGGAGCCCGCAATATCGGGTCGGCGAGCTTCCCCCTTCGTTTTGTTGGATCTTCGACCGGCTCTTAAACACAAAGGCCGAGGCCGTTTATATCGAGCAACTGCAGGCAAGTCGGCAGGCCAAGGCCCACGAGAAGAGAGGCCGCAACAAAATGCTCGAGCGGCGCAGGGAACGCATAGCAATGATCGAAACGATTCTCGCGCCTTTGATGGACGCAAAAGCCGACGAACGGCCGAAGCTTTAACGCGGACGCTTGGCAAATGTGCGGGGAGGACGCTAGCTCCCTTGCGGAACACTCCCGTGCCTCGGTCGTTTAGCCTCCAGTCCAACACACAAGGAGACGACCTCATGGATTGGAACCGTGTCGAAGGAAACTGGAAGCAGATGAAAGGCAAGATCAAGGAGCAGTGGGGCAAACTCACCGACGATGATCTTGATCAGATTGCCGGCAAGCGCGATCAGTTGGAGGGCAAAATCCAGGAGCGCTACGGCATCGCACGCGATCGCGCACGGCGCGACATCGACGACTGGTACGGCCATCAAACCTGGCATTGATCAGAGTGGGCCCGGAGGCTGCGCTTCCGGGCTTCACACCGCTAGCGTTCCTGCGGAAAGTCGATCTTCGTCATGAAGCCACGATCAATCAGTTGCTGCGGCCCTTCATAGCGAATTGACTGATCGTAGCTGAAATCTATTTCGCCTTCGCGGTGAAGCACATCCATCATCTTCTGGTAGTGTTCGGAGGAGTTGTAGTGCTGCTTACCCTCAGCCGCCTCGGTGATCTTTATCTTGTAATTGGTGAAGAACTTGAAATGCAAAATGGCGCCCCAGACAGAGGGGAAATTGCGCTGATACGGCAGCGGTTGATGTGGACTGCTTCCGAAAAAGCATCGCTTGTCCCAGTAAATGACGGGGTACTTGATGAGCTCATTGTCCTCGGAGAATTTCCGACCTCTTGGTCCGCCCTTGATACTGATGCCGCGTTTTGTAAGCGTTGACACATAGCTGTTGCCATCAAGATAGCGCGAGAACTGCCAAGGCCTGTCGACGAAAGACTGCCCTCCGGCGACTTCGCTCAGCTTGGGATACATATCTAACATCGGTGCCGCCATTCGCCGGAGGTTTGCGGCTTCAAGTGCGCGAATGAGTGAAGGCAATGGTCTTCCGAAGCAGTCGTCGTAGACAAGGAATTCGTCAGAATCGACGTTCAGGTACCATCGGTTGGAGCCGTACTCGGAGAAGAGGCGTTCTCGCCAGTTTCTGCCACGCCTCGCTCGGCCATACCTCACCGGAGAAGTCCACACGTCAATGTCCGGCTCATTCAGCAGCGCTTCTCTTGTCCCGTCGGTTGAGACGTCGTCGACACAGATGAACCGCGTCACACCCAGTTGGCGATAATGTTGAAGGAAAGCTTTGAGAAGAGCGATGTCGTTATGTGTGACAAAGACAAGCGGCACATCGGTTGTCCCCAGGGGCCGGATCTTGCCTACTGGCGAAATGTTCACATCGGCTCGATTGCGCCGTTCACGACGAGTGACCCGAAATGTGTCGTAGGCCGTCCGGAGGCGATCCAGAAAGGAGCGCGCAAGGTCTGGCGCGCCGGAAGGAAATGGGTACTTCATGAGAAAAACACAGGACTCCTAGAACCGGAAATATCACCACAGCTCTGATATTCATCGGTATGGCATCACGACAACTTCATCAATCAGGCCGATGTGCAAGGACACCTGATCCCTGCTGGTTTACTTCGTTGCCACGGAAATGCAACGACCCACGCTGCCAGCCTGCCTTCAGCGGCTTGAACGCCTGGAGAGGATGCCCTTTAAGAAGTAGGCTCGAAGGAAATTGCGATAGTTGACAATCTTCTAATAAATATAGTTAATTTTTAACTATTCTCCGATATCACGGAAACGCAGACGACCCTTGGTTGTTGTCGGCATGATCAGGAGGAGTTGCAGAATGCTTTTGAAGATTTTCACGGCAAAGCGCGAAATCCGGGACAATGGCGATACCGGCACATACGCCGACGGCTACCTTGCGCCTGAGGTAGCTCTTGCGTCTGCGCGCAATGACGATCGTGCGTCCTACGAACGTGATTATGGTCGCGGCCGTAAGGTAGAGCAGGTTCCGCTGGGGTTCGCCTGAGTTTCCCTTTGTAGTTTTGTCTCGGCGCGAGCTCGCGCCCTGCAGCGAAGCCATGGCCTGCTGCATGAAATCAGAAAACCGTAATCAAAAAGGGCGGCATCGAGCCGCCCTTCGTTTTTCTACCCTTGCTGAGATCAGAACTCCGTCCAGTCGGCGTCGTCGCGCGGGCTAGAAGGCGCACTACCAGCACCGAATGCG
The DNA here is from genome assembly GCF_050644135.1 of Rhizobium sp. YTU87027. Classification (NCBI taxonomy): domain Bacteria; kingdom Pseudomonadati; phylum Pseudomonadota; class Alphaproteobacteria; order Hyphomicrobiales; family Rhizobiaceae; genus Rhizobium; species Rhizobium sp. YTU87027. The sequence goes on from NZ_CP098440.1 coordinate 163,371, forward strand.
CTTGCAAGTTTCTGCCCAAGCGCCCGAGCCGGCGAATTGGAGGGGCGCGTGACCCCTGGAGTGGCGATGCGGACTGGCGCCTTTCTGGCTGCGACCGGCGGTGCGGCCGGGCGCGGCGCGGAGTGGATCGGAGCGCTCTGCAGCGGCGCTGCGGCAACCGTCGCGCTGAAGCCGCCGGTGCCGGTGAGCTTGAACTGGTCGAGCAGATTGTTCAGTGTCGCCGCTTCCGTCGCGAGCCTGTGGCTCGCAGCCGTGCTTTCCTCGACCATGGCCGCATTCTTTTGCGTTCCCTGGTCCATCGTGTTCACGGCCGTATTGATCTCGTGCAGGCCGGTCGATTGCTCGCGGGCGGCTTCCGCAATCGCGTCGACGTGCTGGTTGATCTCCTGAACCTCATGAACGATCGCATCGAGCGCCCTGCCGGTTTCGCCGACCAGCGAGACGCCCGTCTGGACATGGCCGCCGGATGTCGTGATCAGGGACTTGATCTCCCGGGCAGCGTTGGCGGAGCGCTGCGCGAGTTCGCGTACCTCCTGGGCAACGACGGCAAAGCCCTTGCCAGCCTCGCCGGCGCGGGCGGCTTCGACGCCGGCGTTGAGGGCAAGCAGGTTCGTCTGAAAGGCGATGTCATCGATGACGCCGATGATGTTGCCGATCTCTGCGGAGGACTGCTCGATCTGCTGCATCGCATTGACTGCCTTGCGCACGACCTGGCCGGACTTTTCCGCGCCTTCCCGCGTGCGCGCCACCAGCCCGCGTGCTTCCTCGGCCCGTCGTGCGGCATCCTTGACCGTGGTAGTAATTTCTTCGAGAGCAGCCGCCGTCTCTTCGACGGACGCTGCCTGCTGCTCCGTCCGCTTCGAAAGCTCGTCCGCCGAGGCGCGAATTTCGCTTGCACCGGCGGTGATGGCGCGGGCGTTGGCGCCGACCGTCTGCATGGTGTCGTTTAGCCTCAGGATCGAGTTGTTGAAATCCTGTCGCAGCGAGTCGAGATCGCCGACGAAAGCCGTGTCGATCCGTGATGCGAGGTCACCGGCGGCCAACCGGCGCAAGCCGTCGCCAAGCGCGCCAACAGCGCGCGAAAGGTCAGCGGCCTCGGTTGCGCGCTGCGCTTCGCGTTCGCGGCGTTCACTGTCACCGAGATTGCGACTCTTTTCGGCCTCGCCCTCAAGCCGGATACGATCGACGGCATTGTCGCGGAAGACGGCAACGGCGCCGGCCATCTGGCCGACCTCGTCGCGACGATCGAGACCGTCGATGCGGCTCTGTGTATCGCCCTGAGCGAGCTGTGTCATGCGGTCACGTAAACGGGCCATCGGGGCAGTGATCCCCGCTTGAGCAACCCATACGGCAAGGCCGAGCGCGCCCAGTACCGCGAGGCCGATCAGCGCGAAGCAGAGGGTGATGCGCTGGTTGACAGTCGCGGAGAGCGCATCGCCGCCATCGTTGAGCAATGCCATCAGTGCATCATTGTTGGCGATCATTTTCGGAGTGACTGTGCTCAGCTTGGCGTTGAGCATGCTGGCAGCGAGCTGCGCGCCGGCGCTGTCCTGTGCCTTGGCGAGGTCGACGACTTTGGTGGAAAGCGCTTCCATCTCACCGATGCCGACGAGAATGTCATCAATCGCTTGCTTGCGGCTCGGAACCAAAGCGGCCGCCTGTTCGAGGCGTTCGCGCGCTTGCGGCATCTTGCTTGGCGTTGCGAGCGCCGTATTGAAAGCGGGCGTGTCCGGTTTGAGGCCGGCGATCAGCGTCACCTGGAGCACGGCTGCGTTTGCCGAAGCGCTGGCGCGCGATGCCAGCATGGCGGCCAGCGCCTCGTGATCGATGAAGGCGCTGTATGTGGCGTCGGCGTCGCGGAATTCGGCGATGACGTAAACGAGCCCCCCGAGCGCGATCGCCCCGAGAAGCGCTACGACGGATATGATCTTCGTCCGGATTTTGAGGTTCTTCAGCATGGATATGTCCAATCGCTCGATCCGGCCGATTGGGCGGCCGGCTATTGAAGCATTTTGAGATGCAGGGCATTCGCAGGAAACGGCATGGTGGGATGCCCAAAAGGCTCGACATGCGCATCATGCATTCGGCCCGTGAGCCGGCGTCGTCCCGGCGAATAGAATGGGAGATTGCTTAATGCGCTCCTAACGCATGCGGCCTGTCCCCGGAAAAATTTCGACCCTGCCGCCCAGGGATGAGCAGTGCTAAGCGCGGCGCAACTTCTCACTGGTGCTGACTGGGACATGAGGCGTCTTGTCCGCAGCATCACGACCCTGCCGAGCAGCAAAAAAAGCCCATAGCTTGCCGCCATGTTGGTGAGATCGAGGAGGAGGAGCGCGCCTTCGCGGCTGTCGGCGGGTGGAAAACCGAAGGCTAGGTAGCCGGCGGTAGTGATGAGAAGCATGATCAGCCAGGGATGCGTGAGCGAGGACAGTAGCATGCCGCCGATCAGCAACTGGAACATCAGGAAGCTGCCCGTGCCCATCTCGCGCAGGAGACGCGTCGGCTCTCGCATCATCACCAGCCATGTCTGCAGCCAACCTTTGAACCAGCGAGTCCCGCTGGTTGAGCCAGACCCTGAATGTGGCCGGAGCGTCCTCATAGGTCGGGCAATCGATGACGCCGCACTTGTAGCCGAGCCTATGAAGCGGCATACCAAGATCGGCATCCTCGGTCACGTTATACGGGTCCCAACCGCCGCATTCCCTCAGTTCCGCAACGCGCAAATGGTTGGAGGTGCCGCCGAGCGGAACCGGCATACGCCGCCGAGCCAGCATCGGCAGCAGCTTGTGAAACAGCGCCGCATATTCCAACGCGAATGCCGCGGTGATCCAGGATGCCGCACCGTTGGAAATCACGAGCGGCGCCTGAAGACACACGACGTCCTGAGGGCTTGTGGCAAACTGCGAATTGGCTGCGCGCAATTGGTCGGGATGAGGATGATCTTCCGCGTCGTAGATCACGACGAATTCGCCGCGGGCGCCGGCCAGCGCATAATTCAACGCTTTGGGTTTCGTGCGCGGGTGGGCGGGCGGCACCTCGACGATCTCGAATTGCGGTCCGGGCCGCTCAGCCCTTAGAGCATCGATCGTCGCGTGATCGTCCGCCTCGCACACCAGCTTGATATCGAGTCTCGAAGGCGGCCAGTTCAGCCGGCTAAGGGACCTAACGAGTTGTGCCACGACGTCCGCCTCCCGATAGAGAGCAACAAGGACGGTGTAGACAGGGAGATGGTCTGAAGGGGGCGGGTCCGGCTCCCGACGCCGGTGGTCGAGAAGTGCTGCGGCACGGACAAGGATGACGGCCAGATAGAGCAGCGAGATTGCTGCGTGCAGGGCGACCAGCGTGAGCGTACCGGTGGTGAGGGAGAAGGCAAATGCGCAGATGCCTGCGCCCGCGAGAAATCCCTGCTTGCCTGAAAGAACGATCCGCGCGCTGAAGCGCGCCTTGTCCTCGAAGAGGGTGCTGACGCTTTCCCGCAATCGTCTGCTGCCACCGGCGCACCCCATCGCGGCCCGCAATGCTGTGGGCGTCGTGACGACGATGCTGTCGGCCAATCCCGGCTTCTTCTCGAATGTCTGCGAGAGTGCCGCGAGGTTCCGGGCCTCCGGCACAATCGCGAGCATGCCTTTGCTAATATAGTTCAGCCGGATGCAGCGAGCCTGCAGGAGCGGGCTGTCGAGCGCCTTTTCGTCGTTGACAAGGGAACTGTCGATTGCCGAAAGAAAGGGAAGCCGAAGCCCGCGCGCCAGCGACGCGTAGTAGCTGTCGGCGTCGATGGAACCGCTTGCAAGGAGTTCCTGCTCGATGCTGGTGCCATTGCGGCGGGCGAGCAATATCGCCCGCGCGATGATCGGCTTGCCGATGCCGAGTTGCAGCAGAACCTCTGCTTCCTGCTGGTAGGAATCGTTGATCGTGCGCACCGTCGGCGGCGCGTCATGGCGTGTCGAACGATCATCCAAGCGCACGCGGTCATCGATCCCGGCCGGCGCATATTCCCCGATAGGCATGACTCTGATACACCGTTTCCAGAATGGCAGTGCATGCTTGTACCGAGGCCGATCATAATGATGCAATTTAAACTAGCATCCCTAAATCTTAAGGCACTATGCAGCTTTTGGCTGTTTCTGGTTGTGTTTTTTTGCCCGTTCTCGTTGTCGTCCCAGCAGGCAACGCCAAACTTGCCATTGCTTTTCGATTCCAGGGAGCGGCTTGCAAAGCCGGATCTTTCGTCGCTCGTGCGGCTGCGCTTCCTGACGACGATCGATTTTCCGCCGTTCAACTTTACGGATCAGAATGGCAAACTGGCCGGTTTCAACATCGATCTTGCGCGCGAGATCTGTAACGAACTGGAGATTGCAAGCAAATGCCAGATCCAGGCGCTGCCGTTCGCCGACCTGAAAGTTGCGCTGGCGGCATCGCAAGGCGACGCCGTGATCGCCGGCATTGCCGTGAGCGAAGAACTGCGGCAGCAGTTCGCCTTTTCGCGACCGTATCTGATGCTGCCCGCTCGCTTTGTTCGAAACTTGAAGGCTCCCATCAAGGGTGAAGATGCGGGCGCTCTCGCGGACCATTCGGTTGGCGTGGTCAAGGCGACGGCGCACGAAGCCATGCTGTCTGCCTATTTCCCGAAAGTGAAGGCCGTACCCTTCGACAGCAAGGATGCCCTTTTGGCGGCATTGAGAGACGGCAAGGTGGATGCCGCCTTCGCCGATTCTCTCCAGCTTTCGTTCTGGGTTTCGTCGCAGGCTTCGACGAAATGCTGCGCGCTGTTTGACGGGCCTTATCTCTCCGAGCAGTTTCTTGGCGAAGGCATGACGATCATGCTGCGCGAGAAGGACGATGTGCTGACGGCCGCGCTGGACCACGCCCTGGCAGCGCTCTCGCGCAGCGGCCGGCTGCAGGAAATCTATCTGCGCTATTTCCCTTACGGCTTGTATTAGCCCTTGCGGAAGCGTGCGATCGCACTGCGCTCGATGGCGGCGCAGGTCAACTTGTCGAGACCGAGGCGGTCACGCAGCAGGCTGAGAAGCCGTAGTTCTTCCGCCTTTACCGAGAGGTCGGCCGAGGCAACTTCGACAGCGAGCGCATAGGCCGTGTCGTAAAGGCGCGAAGGAAGGGTGTCCTTGACGATTTCAAGCACGATGTCGAGTCCCTCGGAGCCGGCCAGCAGTGCGGCGCAATCGCGCGCAACCGAAATCAGCTTCTCGTCGTCGAAATCACGGAAGACCGGCAGGAAACCGATCAGTTGGCCGATACGTTCCATCTCGCGATCGTTCATCGTGCTGTCGACGGCGGATGCCATAACCATCACGTAGATCAGTGCGTCATGGGCGGAAAGCGGCTTGCTCATATCTCGATGTCCCTCTGGAATGAGCCAAGAGTCTAGGAACTGACCGGCGACATTACAAGCCGTCGGGCGGCAGATCGGCGGGCAGATTCTCAAGGGTGCCGGTTTCCGCGACGCTGCGAGGGTCATCACCATAGATGCCCTTGCCTGCCTGTCTTGCCGTCTCGCCCGCCTCGGTAAGCGCTGATCCTTTTTCTGCCTCTGCCCAGCCGCTTTCGACCAGCCACCGCGAAATGTCCTGCGTGCCGATCCGGCAGGCGGTCGTCACGGTGCCGGTCCAATCGGCGCCGTCGAGATCGCAGCGGACGGTTCTCAAGCGCAGAAACAGTCGCACATTGGTTTTTGCCAGCATCCCGCATGGCCATTCCCGGCCCTTGCTGTCGGTGCATGTCTTGTCCGCCACCGTGGGGGTGATGCCGGCAAGCCGTAGGCGGCGGTCGCCAAAGGCAAGGACGCCGGCGCTTTCGGCGATCGGACGAACGAGGTCCACGCCTCTGTTTTCGGCAGCCTTCGCCGGTCGCTGCGGCTTCACCGCCGCGATGCGTTCAAGTGGCTTGCCGTTGATAACAGCAGGATAGAACTGGCTGGCATCGTCCACGCGCCGGGCATGCATGCTGGCCTCGGGATTTGTCGTCGGCTGAGCAACTGGCGCGGGCGGCGGCGCGTGGATTTCCGTCGGAGCTGCTGTTTCCACCGGATCAATGGCCGAGCCAAGCCTTTGTCCGCCCGCCGCGATCAGACCGGCGACCGTTCCGATTCCTGCAATAGCCGTCAGAATGGCCGCAGGACGCATGGAATATCTTCCTACTGACTGGCCCAGATGATGCGGGCGATCCAATCGACGTCGGAAAGCTCGATCGTCCGGTTCGGATGTTCTGGATTGAGCGACATCAATTCGATCGATCGCGGGCTCTGGCGCAACAGCACCTTGGCCATGACCTCGCCTTCGCGGGTCTTGACGACGACGCGATCGTTGCGGCGAACCTGCGCGCCAGGCTCGACGATCAGCACGTCGCCGTCGCGGTAGAGCGGCATCATGCTCTCGCCCTGCACCTCGAGCGCGTAGACGCCCGCTTTCTGCGATGGCGCCGCGGGAAATTCCACGACATCCCAGCCTTGCCCGGCCGGAAAACCGCCATCATCAAAGAAACCGCCGGCGCCGGCCTGCGCAAAGCCGAGCAGTGGGATCGAGCTGCCCTGTGGCGGGAAGGCGCCGTCCGGAAGGCTGGAAAAACTGCCGGCCGGGCGCATGAAGGTCAGGAACTGCTCCATGCTGGCGCCCGTTGCATCCAGCACCTTGGCGATCGATTCCGTCGACGGCCAGCGCAACCGCCCATCGGCAGAAAGCCGCTTGGACTTGTTGAAGGAGGTTGGATCGAGCCCCGCCCGCCGGGCAAGACCGGATGGCGTCAGGTCATGCCGTTCGGCAAGCCTGTCGATCGCGCCCCAGATCTGCTCGTGTGACAGCATGTCGCCTGATTCCTGCGCGCCTGCGCCATCCTTCAACCACGAAATATTAACCGCAAGCCCTGTGGGAGTAAAGAGAAGAAAGGAATAAAATCCTGTCTCGTCAGGCGACCATGGCCATGTTGATTTTGCCGAGCTGGATCACCGCCTGCGTACGGCTATCGACATTGAGCTTGAGGAGGATCGCCGAAACATGCGCCTTGATCGTTGCCTCGGAAACGCCGAGCTCATAGGCGATCTGCTTGTTGAGAAGGCCTTCCGCCAGCATTGTCAGCACACGGCTCTGCTGCGGCGTCAGCGTATGCAGCCGGTGGATCAGGTCGGCGACGTCAGGGTCCTGCTCCTGTCCGCCGCGGTAGCTTTCGGGTGTGGCGATGTCGCCGGCGAGAACCGTCTGGATGCCATGGCGAATATCGTCGATCCCCGAGGATTTGGAGATGAAGCCCGATGCGCCGAGTTCCAGCGCGCGGCGGATCGTGGTGGTATCGTCAGTAGCAGAAATGATGACGATCGGCAGCCCGACAAATTCGGAGCGCAGCGCCATCAAACCGGAAAAGCCGCTGACACCTGGCATCGAAAGATCAAGCAGCATCAGGTCTGCTTCAGGGTGCTTCCCGGCGGCCATCCGTGCCGCAGCAAAATCGCCGGCCTCGACGATAACAGGGTGGCCTTCCATGCCGATCACCGCCTGGCGCAGCGCATCCCGGAAAAGCGGATGGTCGTCGGCAATGATGATTGTCTGTTCCTGCATCGATAACTCCCTCCCAAGAGCTCGATTGCCGCATCATGCCGCGCGCTGCCACGCGATACATGCCGCCATTCTGATATGACTATACCAAATCATGTCTTTTGCGGAAGGGCGTTGCGCTCCTCTTCGCTTTGGAATTCCTTGACTATCCCCATGAAGCTGCGCATCCAGCGCTCCATGATGCCGATCGAGCGATCGATTTCGGCATCCGAGGGCAGCGCCTTGTTGACGATGCTTTTGTTCTCCAGCGCCGTGACGCGGGCTGAAAGCCGGTCGAGTTCCTGCTCGTAGGCCGCCCGCTCATCGGCTGCCATCCGGCAGACGAGCGCGCCATCCTTCTCCTCGCAAAGTGACATGGCACCGGTCTGCTTGTCGAGACGCACGAAGTGATCGCCGCTGCGCTCCAGCTGGAAGCGCGACGCGTCGGTTTCGGCCGCATGAACGCTAAGCGGCAGGAGAAGCGCAAAAAGGCCGATTGCGATATTGTTCATGGTTTCCTCCGGAAATCTCGGTGGCCACCGCATTTTTCACGGCGAGGCGTGGACATCGCCGCCGCTTTGCGGCAAAGCCCGGGAAAGACCAGCCATTCTGAGGCCATCATGACCCTGACACCCACGCTTTACAAGATCGTGACGGAAACGCGTTGGCAGGAGGCAAGGGCGGCCGGCGTTTTTCGCGGCGCTCCGATCGACCTTACGGACGGCTACATCCACTTCTCGACCGCCACGCAGGTCAAGCAGACGGCGGCGCTATATTTCGCTGGCCAGACGGGGCTTCTGCTCGTTGCCGTCGATAGCAGCAAGTTCGGCGACGAGCTCGTTTTCGAACCCTCGCGCGGCGGTGCTCTCTTTCCGCATCTCTATGCCGAACTGCCGCTTTCGGCCGTGTTGTGGGAGGCGCCGCTGCCGCTCGATGTCGCCGGCCAGCACATCTTTCCGGACCTTCAGCCATGATCGATCTTTTCAAGCTCGCCGCCCGCAAGGGCCTGTTCCTCTTCGACCCCGAAACGGCGCACGGCATGTCGATTGCCGCATTGAAGGCGGGTGCTGTGCCTGCCTGCCGGATCGCGCCCGATCCGCGCCTGGGACAGAGCGTTGCCGGGCTCGATTTCATCAACCCGATCGGCATGGCGGCCGGTTACGACAAGAACGCCGAGGTGCCGGAGGCGTTGCTGAAGATCGGCTTCGGCTTCACCGAGATCGGCACCGTGACGCCGAAGCCGCAGTCCGGCAATCCGCGCCCGCGCATCTTCCGGCTGGTCGAGGATGAAGGCGTCATCAATCGCCTCGGCTTCAACAACGAGGGCCACGATGCCGCCTTGGCGCGTCTGTCGGCCATTCGCGGCAACGGTATGATCGGCGTCAACATCGGCGCCAACAAGGACAGCGAAGACCGCATCGGCGACTACGTCCTCGGCATTCGCCGCTTCTATTCCGTCGCCCGCTATTTCACCGCCAACATCTCATCGCCGAACACGCCGGGCCTGCGCGATCTGCAGGCGCGGGAAAGCCTCGCCCTGCTCTTGTCGGCAGTGCTTGCCGCCCGCGACGCCGAAGCCGAGAAGGCAGGCAGAAAGATCCCGGTCTTCTTGAAGATCGCCCCCGATCTGACGGAAGAGGGGCTGGACGATATCGCCGCCGAAGCGCTGTCGCATGCCCTGGACGGCTTGATCGTCTCGAACACGACGCTCTCCCGCGAAGGCCTCAGGGACCAGCATCAGGCGAAGGAGGCGGGCGGGCTTTCCGGCAAGCCGCTGTTCGACAAATCGACCGCCGTTCTTGCCAAGATGCGCAAGCGTGTCGGTCCGGCTCTACCGATCATCGGCGTCGGCGGTGTATCGTCCGCCGAAACGGCGCTCGAGAAGATCAAGGCCGGCGCCGATCTTGTGCAGCTCTATTCCTGCATGGTGTACGAGGGGCCGGGCCTGCCGGGCGCGATCGTTCGCGGCCTCTCGAAGCTGCTCGATCGCGAGCAGGTGAGATCCATCCGCGACCTTAGGGATACGAGGACGGATTATTGGGCGGCACGGAACGTCTGATCGGCCCGCGGCCGCACGAGCATCGCCAGGAAGACGCCGCGAAACAGCAGGAAGCCGTTCATCGCCAGCCATAGGCCATGGTTTCCGAACAGCGGCACGAAGACGGCCAGCGCTATCAGGTAGCCGGCAAACGACATGAGCATCCAGTTGCGCATGTCGGTCGACCATGTTGCGCCGATGAATACGCCGTCCATCAGGAAGGCGAGCGCCCCGGTAAGCCCGGTGACAGCGGCCCAAGGCAGATAGGTTTCGGCCGCCTGCTGCACCTCCGGTGACGTGGTCAGCACGGAGATCAGCCATGGACCGGCCAGCAGGAAGAATACCGAAATGATGCCGGCGAGCCCGAAAGACCAGAGCGCCGTCAGTTTCAGGCCGCGGTCGAACGCCGGCCGGTAGCGCGCGCCGATCGCCCGACCGGTGATCTGCTCGGCCGCGTTGGCAAGTCCGTCGAGATAATATCCGGAGAGCAGGAAGAAGTTCATCAGCAGGGCGTTGGCGGCCAGCGTGACCGCTCCGAAGCTCGTGCCGATCCGCGTCATGAGCGTGAAAGCAGCAAGCAGCACGAATGTGCGGATCAGGATGTCGCGGTTTAGCGCGAAAAGCTCGGCCAGGCGATGCCGCGAGAAGATCTCCGTGCGTGTCGGGCGATGCGCGCGATCGAAGCCGCGAAGGACGATCAGAAGGCCGACGACAGCACCGGCCGTCTCGCCGACCATTGTGCCCCAGGCGACGCCCGCCACACCCCAGTCAAGCCAGAGGCCGAGGTAGATCGCCAGTATGATGTTGATGCCGTTGATGATCGTCTGCAGCAATAGGCCGACGGTGCCCTGGCCGCGGCCGAGCACGAAGCCGAGGATCGCGTAATTGGCAAGCGCTGCCGGGCCGGCGAGGATGCGGATGGAGAAATAGGTGCTGGTGGCGGCCGCAACGGCGCTCTCCGGTCCCATCAGCTTTAGCCCGGCCGCGAGCAGCAGTGGCGACAGACAGAGAAGCGCTATTCCGCAACCAAGCGCCGAGATCAGCGCTCGCCAGAAGACGCCCTGCTCGGCGTGTCGGTCGTGCCGCCCGAAAGCCTGCGCCGTCAGACCCGTCGTTGAGGCGCGCAGGAAGTTGAAGCTGCCGAGGATCAGGTCGAAGAGCATGGCGCCGATCGCAAGCCCCGCCAACGCATCCGGCTGACCCATATGGCCGACGACGCCCGTGTCCACGAGGCCAAGGAGCGGTGTCGTCATGAAGCCGAGCGTCATCGGGATTGCGATCGATAGCACCAGCCGGTGCGTGACGTCGAATGCCAGCCTGTTCTCGTGACCGTGAGTATCCATGTCTGCCCCTGAGAGGCGAGGCGGAATCGCCTCAGCCGGAAAGCACCATGGCCCAGTAGGGGACGTTTCTGGAAGTGGAATTGCGCGCCACCGCAACGCCCAGGCCATTGTAGCGACCGAGCATGTTTTCCAGGTGGTGCGGGGAGTTGATCCAGGCAGTCACCACGGAGGGAACCGACTGCTGGCCGGCTGCGATGTTTTCCGCAGCTGGCATCTGCACACCGCTTGCCTTGACGCGCGGTGCAAAGCCGTCGCCGATGCCCATCACGTGCTTCATTTTGCCGGCCGATGCCATGCGCTTGGCCTGGAACATCGCCGCGTCCTTGGCCGCGGGATCCGCCGAAAGCGGCGGCAGTCCATTCTTGGCGCGCAACTGGTTGACCAGTGGCAATGCGTCGGCCGTTTCGTCTTCGCCGTCCGAAGGCGTGGAAGCGAACTTGGGCGCCGTGGTGCAGCTTGCAACACCAGCGACTAGCACGAGGCCGGAAATGTGCAGCAGCCCGCGCCGCGAGAGGATGAGAGAGGTCATATTATCGCCGATAGCTGAAGAGACGGATGACGAGGAAGACGGGGATCACGACGGTCGCGCCGAGCAGCAGATAATCACCGACGCGTCCCAGCGCGGCAAAGCCGCGATGCCAGACTTCCAGAACGAAATTGCGGAAGCCGTAGATGAAATCCAGCGGCGCCCAGCCGAACACGGCCATGATGAAGCCGACGATCAGCGATACGACCAAAAGCTTGACCAATGTGCGGCCGAGGGAATCGCCGAGAAACTTGTTCATCTGATCGGACATGCGCCATCTCCTGTTTATCCCTGAAATACGGGCGCGAACTGTCGCTCGCAAGCCTTTTTCAGGTCTGGCGTTCCCGCCTCTGAAATAGGACTTGAGTTTTTTTGTGGCCGCAGCCAAATGCGGACCGATCCCAACAGGTCTTCAACATGCAGCCCAACCAGTTCACTTCAGGCGACGTGATCGCCGACCGCCGCGCCGACTATGCCAAGATGCTCGACGAAAGCGGCGAGCCGGATGCGGCCGCCGAATTGATGGAACAGGCGCTGGAGCTGGCGCCGCGTTGGGCTGCCGGCTGGTATCGGCTGGGGGGCTACCGCGAGAAGGCAGGCAACAAGGTGGGCGCGATCGAAGCCTACCGGCAAACCTTGGAGGTCAGTCCGGACGATATTTTCGGCGCTGAACTCAAGCTCGCTTTGCTTGGCGATGTCGAGGCGCCGGACCAGCCACCAAGCAGCTACGTCGAACGCCTCTTCGACGACTATGCCGATCGATTCGAGACTTCATTGGTGGAGAAACTGGATTACAGCGTTCCAGCCAAGCTTGCGGCACTCGTTGCGACGACCGGCAGGAGCTATGCGCTGGCCGTGGACCTTGGTTGCGGCACCGGCCTGCTGGGGCCGCAAATCCGTGATCGCGTTGCGCGCCTCGAGGGGTTTGACCTATCGCAGAACATGCTTGCCAAGGCCGTCGAGAAGCACGTCTACGATCATCTGGCACAAGCCGACCTGTCGCTGGCTCCTGAGGCGACGGGCCTCTTTGCCGAGGGCACGATGCATCGTGCCGCCCTCGTCACCGCCGCTGACGTGTTGATGTATCTCGGCAATCTCGAGAGTGTGTTCGAGGCGGTTTCAGCACTTGCTTTGCCGGGTGCCGATTTCGCTTTTTCCGTCGAGGACGCGGGCGAGGGGGATGGTTTCCACCTCGCGCAGTCATTGCGCTACGCCCATTCCGAAGCTTATGTCCGCGCGCTCTGCGCCCACCATGGCTTTGGGGTCATCGCCGTCAGCAAGACGGCCATTCGCAAAGATGGCGCAAACATCATTTCAGGCATTCTGTTCCTTACGCGCAAGGCGACATAGCGGAACGATTCTTGCGAAGTGATAATAGGTCAGCATTACTTACGTATTTCGCTTGATTGCACGGCAAAAACCACTGATAATGCTGGCTAATTCACTAGGAATGTCCTCAGGAGTTTGAGGCGTCCGACATCATTCATCAAGCACGTTTCGTTACGCTCGGGTCTTGCTCGGGCGCATTTGAACATGTCTGCCGTTTGGGGATCAATAGCAATGGCACAACTTTTCAACGCCCTCGGCTTCTGGAACACCAGCGCCAGCCGCCATACCCCGATCGAAGACGTTCAGGGGATTTTCTCTGGCAGCCTCGTTGCGGCGCTCGGGCTTTATGTTCTGGCCAGCGCAGGTCTTTTGACCGGCAGCACCGCCGGTATCGCGTTCCTGCTGCATTACGCCTTCGGGGTAAACTTCGGGCTTGCCTTCTTCCTGCTTAACCTGCCGTTCTTTTATCTCTCATGGACGCGGCTTGGCGTGGCCTTCACGATCAAGACCTTCATCGCAATCGGCCTGACATCTCTGATGACCAGCCTGCAGCCGAAGGTCATGGACATTTCCGCCATCCATCCGGCCTGGGCAGCGCTTCTCGGTGGGCTGTTGCTGGGCTTCGGCCTTCTGGCGCTCTACCGCCACCGTGCCAGCCTCGGCGGAGTCGGCATTCTCGGCATCTACATGCAGGAGCGCTTCGGTATCCGTGCCGGCCTCGTGCAGATGGCGATTGACCTCTGCGTACTGGCCGCCGCCTTCTTCGTCGCCACACCGCCGGTGGTCTTCTATTCCGTGCTCGGCGCGGTGGTGCTCAACCTCTTCGTGGCTATCAACCACCGCGCCGATCGCTATATCGCGCTGTAAAATACACTCCCTCTCCCCGTGGGACGGGGAGAGGGGCTGCGATTGTCACGCAGCCTGTGCCGGCTTGTCGATCGGGTGCTGCGAGCGGAAGCCGACGGCGAGCCGGTTCCAGATATTGATCGTGCCGATGGCGACCGTGATCTTGGTGATCTCTTCTTCGGTGAAGTGGGCCTTCAGGGCTTCGAAATCGGCGTCCGGCGCGCCGGTTTCAGCAATGCGGGTGACGGCATCGACCCAGCCGAGCAGGGCGCGTTCCCTGGCGTCGTAGACCGGGGATTCCCGCCAGACGCACATCAGGTTGATCCACTGTTCGCTAAGCCCGTCGTGCCGGGCTTCCTTGACATGCATGTCGACGCAATAGGCGCAGCCATTGATCTGCGAGGCGCGCAGCTTGATCAGGTGGATGAAGCGGCGCTCGAGGCCTGATCCTTGAACATACTGCTCCAGTGCGGCGACAGCCTTGTAAGCGTCCGGCGATGCCTTGGCGAAGTTGAAACGTGCTTGCATGATTCATTCTCCTTTTGGGTTCGGGGCTCAGCGAGCCGTTCTGCGTTCATTCATTTCAAGGAAGGCGCAGCCGCGGGCGGCGATCCCGCCGTCGTCATCAGCAGCGAGCTGCGCCAGGATGTCGGCGATGCTGGTCTTGGCAAGTTCGGCGCGGTAGGCGCGCTCGGCCTTCAGCATCGCCGCGCTGATCTGGCATGGTTTCGTGAAATAGCGCCCCGGCAGCTGGTTTGGCCCGCGCTGGCGGATCTCGCTGCAACGAAACGCCGGCTCCGGCCCTTCAACGGCAAGGACGATGTCCAGGAGGCTGATCTCTTCTGTCGGCTTCGCCAGCTTGTATCCGCCCTTCGGCCCGGGAACCGTGTTTACGATGCCGGCACCGGAGAGTGCCTGCAGGTGCTTCAAAAGATAGCTCGTCGAAACACCGTGAAACTCCGCCAGCGCGGCGGCTGAAAGCACGCCGCCTTCTGACAGACCGGCCAGCATCGCGACGCTGTGTATCGCCTGCTCGACGCCATCACCCAGTTTCATTGAACCACCTTTTCAATTCGTGGATAAAAAATATCCATGATTGTGAGCTATGTCAAGCAGGTATATGCAAGGGATCGAATGCAAGGTGTGTTGCACGCGTCTGGGGTTGTGAAGCGGCAAGGATTCGCTAAAGTCGAAGTTGTTGGGCAAAAACAATTCCAATAAGGGAACCGCAATGAGAAAGACCATTTTTCTGACGGCCGCTGCCTTGCTTGCGGCGACACACCTCGCATCCGCCGAGGACACGATCCGCATCGCAACCGAGGGTGCCTATCCTCCCTTCAACTACGTCGAATCCGACGGCAGCCTGAAGGGCCTCGACGTCGACATGGCCAATGCGCTCTGTGAGGAGATGAAGGCCAAGTGCACGATCGTCGCGCAAGATTGGGACGGTATCATCCCGGGGCTTCTGGCCAAGAAGTATGATGCCATCATCGCGTCGATGAGCATTACCGACGAGCGCAAGAAGCAGATCGACTTCACGAACAAGTACTACACGACGCCGCTTGCGATCGCCGTGCCGAAGGATAGTCCGCTCAAGGGCGTCACGGTCGACGACATGAAGGGCAAGGTCGTCGGCGCGCAGGCTTCGACCACGCAGGCCGACTATGCCAACGACGTCTACGCCAAGGGTGGCGCTGAAGCGAAGATGTATCCGACGCAGGACGAAGCCGTAGCCGACCTCCAGAACGGCCGTATGGACGCGCTGATCTCCGACAAGTTCGTGGTGGTCGACTGGCTGAACAAGGCCGGCAAGGATTGCTGCAAGCTGCTCGGCGATGTCCCTGGTACGGAAACGCAGGCTGGTATCGGCATCCGCCAGGGCGAAACAGAGCTGAAGGAGCGCTTCAACAAGGCGATCGACGCGCTTGTCGCCAATGGCAAGTATCAGCAGATCACCAAGAAATACTTCCCCTTCGACATCTATTGATCGCTCGTCGATCCAATCGCGCGGAGGCCGAAAGCCTCCGCGCCCTTTGACCAAGTCCATCCGATGAAAACAGATATTCTCGTTCTTGGTGCCGGCATTGTCGGCGTCAGCGCGGCCATTCATTTGCAGGATCGCGGCCGCTCCGTCGTGCTTGCCGATCGCGGCGAGCCGGGTGGCGGCACCAGCTACGGCAATGCCGGGCTGATCGAGCGTTCCTCCGTCGTTCCCTACGCCTTCCCACGGCAGCTCGGCACCATTGCCAAGTATGCGCTGAACGGCTCGTCGGATGTCCGCTACGATCCGACCTACCTTCCGCGCATCGCCGCATGGCTGGCGCGCTACTGGTGGCATTCCTCGCCGACCAATCTGGAGAAGGCGACGCGGGCCCTGCTGCCGTTGATAGAAGCCAGCGTCACCGAGCACGACAAGCTGATTGGCCGCGCCGGCGCATCGGACCTCATCCATGCACGCGGTTGGGTGTCGTTCTACAAAAATCCAGGCCGTTTCGAGGCCGCGCGTGCGGAGGCCGAAAGCCTCTCCGCTCATGGTCTGGCGATCCGCATTCTCGACGCCCGCGAGTTTCTGGCGCTGGAGCCCGCTTTCGCCGCGAGCGGCCGCATCGCCGGCGGCGTCCACTGGCTCGACCCGAAGACCGTGACCGACCCGCAGGCGCTGACGGCAGCTTATGCGAACCTCTTCACGACTGCCGGCGGCACGGTCGTCCGAGCCGACGCCTCCGCTCTTCGCCAGGAGAAGAACGGCTGGTCGATTACGACCGATGAAGGCGAGGTCATCGAAGCCGCCGAGGTCGTCATCGCGCTTGGACCGCAATCCGGTCTGATCTTCCGCAAGCTCGGCTACCCCTTACCGCTGGCGGTCAAGCGCGGCTACCACCGGCACTATGCGCAGCGCGAGGGCCAGCCACTCGGCCATTCCGTGGTCGACGAGGAAGCCGGCTACGTGCTGGCGCCGATGGCGCGTGGCATCCGGCTGACGACGGGCATCGAATTCGCCGCGCCCGATGCGCCGCCAAATACCATCCAGCTCCGTCGTGATGAGAAACATGCCCGCGCTCTGTTCCCGCTCGGCGAGCCGGTAGAGGTGACGCCCTGGCTGGGCCTGCGTCCCTGCCTGCCTGACATGCGCCCGGTGATCGGCCCGGCGCCGCGCCATCGCGGCCTCTGGTTCAATTTCGGCCACGCCCATCACGGCCTGACGCTTGGCCCGGCAAGTGGCAGGCTGCTGGCGGAACAGATGGCCGGCAATGACACGTTTGCCGATCCCAAGCCTTTCCATCCGCATCGCTTCCTCTAGTTCGCCACCCGCCATTCTATTTCGGCAACGCGTGCACTACCTTTAGCGCCGTGGACCAGATCGATTCCGAAGCCCGTATTGTCCTGCCTCCGCCTTTCACCCGCTGGTTCGCGGACAAGGGATGGCGCCCGCGTGCCCATCAGCTGGAATTGCTGGCACGCGCAGAGGCAGGCGACAGCACGCTGCTGATCGCGCCAACCGGCGCCGGCAAGACGCTCGCCGGCTTCCTGCCGTCACTGACCGATCTGACGCGCCGCGGCAGGATCCCCCCGGGCTCCGCCTTCACCGGTATCCACACGCTCTACATCTCGCCACTGAAGGCGCTTGCCGTCGACATCGAGCGAAACCTGATGAAGCCGGTGGAGGAAATGGGCCTGCCGGTGACGGTCGAAAACCGCACCGGCGATACGCCCGTTGCCAAGCGCCAGCGCCAGAGATTGAGCCCGCCCGACATTCTGCTGACCACCCCCGAGCAAGTGGCCTTGCTGCTCGCCAGCCGCGAGGCCGAGCGCTTCTTCAAGGACCTCAAATACGTCGTTTTCGACGAGCTGCATTCGCTCGTTACCTCGAAGCGCGGCCACATGCTCTCGCTCGGCCTCGCCCGTCTGCGCCGCTTGGCGCCAGCCCTGCAGACGATCGGCCTTTCGGCCACAGTCTCCGACCCGATGGACCTGCAGAAATGGCTCGTCGCGCAGCAGGAAGGCGAAGACCATCATGCCGGACTGGTCATCGTCGAAGGCGGCGCCAAGCCCGACATTTCGATCCTGTCGACCGAGGAGCACATCCCCTGGTCCGGACATTCGGCGAAATACGCGATCCCCGATGTCTACAAGCAACTCCTCGATCACCGCACGACGCTGCTCTTCGTCAACACCCGGTCTCAGGCCGAGATGCTGTTTCAGGAACTCTGGACGGTGAACGAGGAAAACCTGCCGATCGCGCTGCATCACGGCTCGCTCGATGTCGGCCAGCGACGCAAGGTGGAGGCCGCGATGGCGGCAAACCGTCTGCGCGCTGTCGTCGCTACCTCGACGCTCGACCTCGGCATCGATTGGGGCGATGTCGATCTGGTCGTCCATGTCGGCGCGCCGAAGGGCGCCTCCCGGCTTGCCCAGCGCATCGGCCGCGCCAACCACCGTATGGACGAGCCCTCGAAGGCGATCCTCGTGCCCGCCAATCGCTTCGAGGTGATGGAATGCCAGGCGGCGCTCGACGCGAACTATATCGGCGCGCAGGACACGCCGCCGGTCGGCAAGGGAGCGCTGGATGCACTGGCGCAACATGTGCTTGGCATGGCCTGCGCCGAACCGTTCGACATGCTTGAGCTCTACGACGAGGTCACCAGCGCCTCGCCATACGCCGATCTCTCCTGGGAAACCTTCGAGCGCGTCGTCGATTTTGTTGCGACGGGCGGCTATGCGTTGCGCACCTATGAGCGCTATGCCCGCATCCGCAAGACCAAGGAAGGACGCTGGCGCGTTTCCAATCCGCAAGTCGCGCAGCAATACCGGCTGAATCTCGGCACCATCGTCGAAAGCCCGATGCTCAACCTGCGCATGGTCAAACGCGGCGAAGGCGGCCGGATCGGTCGGGGCGGCGCGACGCTGGGCAAGGTCGAGGAATATTTCCTCGAACAGCTCTCACCCGGCGACACCTTCATCTTCGCCGGCAAGGTGCTGCGTTTCGAGGGCATCCGCGAGAACGAGGCGCTTGCCTCGCAGGCCTTCTCGATGGATCCGAAAATTCCATCCTATGCCGGCGGCAAGTTTCCGCTTTCCACCTATCTGGCGGACCAAGTGCGTTCGATGATCGCCGATCCCGATCGCTGGCGCCGCCTGCCGGACCAGGTGCGCGACTGGCTGGCGATCCAGCAGGAAAAGTCGATACTGCCGAAGCGCGACGAGTTGCTGATCGAAACCTTCCCGCGCGGCAGCCGCTGCTACATGGTCATTTATCCCTTCGAGGGGCGCCTGGCGCACCAGACGCTCGGCATGCTGCTGACGCGGCGGCTCGAGCGGGCCGGCGCCAAGCCTCTCGGCTTCGTCGCGACGGACTATTCGCTCGGCATCTGGGGCTTCGAAGACATCGGGCTGATGATCCGCAACGGCCGGCTCAGCCTCGCCGATCTCTTCGATGAGGACATGCTGGGCGACGATCTCGAGAGCTGGCTTGAGGAATCCTTCCTTTTGAAGCGCACCTTCCGCAATTGCGCCGTGATTGCAGGCTTGATCGAGCGCCGTCACCCAGGCAAGGAAAAGACCGGGCGACAGGTCACAGTCTCAGCCGATCTGATCTATGATGTGCTCAGAACTCACGAGCCGGATCACATCCTCCTGCAGGCGACGCGGCAGGATGCGGCAACCGGGCTTTTGGATATTTCCCGGCTTGGCGATATGCTCAGGCGAATCAAAGGCCACATCACGCATCGTGCGCTCGACCACATCTCGCCGCTGGCGGTGCCGGTCATGCTGGAGATCGGCAAAGAGCCGGTGCATGGCGAGGCCCACGATGCGGTGCTGGCGGAAGCAGCAGATGACTTGATCGCGGAAGCGATGGCGTGAAGACGATTTAACGGCGAAAGCCGGCGTGACACTGGGTTTGCGTTTGGATCCTCGGGCAATCGAACAAAAGGAACCGACGGCAACACACCACCCGCACACTGGAAAGATACGAGACGTGATGAACCGCTTGGCGCTCGCGCGTGAACTGAACGGACTGGCCGCGCTACCGGGCGTCGAGACCTCCGTCCATGGCGTCGCTGCTGTTTGCGATCCGCTCGGCGCGCTCTACATGCCCGATGCCGGCATTCTCGTCGTTTCCGATTTGCATCTGGAGAAGGGCGCGGCGTTCGCCCGCCGCGGCATGATGTTGCCGCCCTACGACACGCTGGCAACACTGACCGTGCTTTCGGCCGTCATCGCCCGCTACGACCCGAAGCTGGTGGTGTCGCTCGGCGATAATTTCCACGACCGCGTCGGTTCGACGTATCTGCCCGAGGCGTTCCGAAGCCTGATTGCCGAAATGGCGCGCGGTCGCGAATGGATCTGGATCAACGGCAACCACGATCCGGATGGCACAGTCGATCTGCCGGGCACATCTGCCGATGAAATGCATTATGGCGGCCTGACCTTCCGCCACGAGCCGAAGGGCGGCCTGCAGAAAGGCGAGATCGCGGGACACCTGCATCCTGCCGCAACCGTGCGCCGCCGCGAAAAATCGGTCCGCCGCCCGTGCTTTGCCACCGACGGCGCCCGCTTGCTGATGCCTGCGTTCGGCGTCATGACCGGTGGCCTCGACCTTCGCCACAAGGCGATGAAAGGTCTGTTCGATCACACCGCGCTGATTGCCCATCTCCTCGGGCGGGACCGGATCTACTCCGTCAGATTTTGCAACCTCGTGGGCTAAACACCCATAGGCTGCCGGCCGTCTTCACCTCAGTCACCGAAATAGTAGAGAGGCTGGCGCGTCAGCTCGCCGCGGCCGAGATGGCCGTACACATCGTTTCCCAGGATCCAGAACGAAATCGCCTGGGTCTTCAGGCTGAAGATATAGTCGCCGGAGATCCAGTGGTCCGCCTTGCTGCCAGAAAGCGCATAGAGATAGTCGCCAACCTCATACATGACGGCTTGGTGCGAGCTGTAGTCGTATAAGTAGCGCTCGGCCATCTATTCTCCTGATTCTATGTCAGAAGGAATCCCACGATAAGTCTTATAGTGTCAAACAATACTGTCGCTATGTGCCGATCAACCCAATTTTGTTTCGTACTGGGCATTCACATACGACTTTTACTAGGTTTCAGTTCGCTCCGAAGAGTTCAGTTGCATTCCTGCAACTGCCGCTGATAGGTCACTGCCATGTTGTTGAACCGCTGCGCCGTCTTCTGCAGTTGCGCATTCGAGCGCCAGTCGCCGCGCATGTAGCCTTTCGGGCCGGAATAGTAGGCGAGGTAGAGGTTGTAGGCATCGTTCAGCGGGATGCCCGTCAACTGGCTGTTTTGTGAATGGTACCAGCCGATGAAATCGATCGCATCGGCGAAGTTGGTGCGGCGCGCCGCCCAGCTGCCGGTGGCGGATTGATAGTGATCCCAGGTGCCGTCGAGCGCCTGCGAATAGCCGTAGGCGGTGGACGGGCGCGTCCAGGGAATAAAGCCGAACAGCTTGGTGCGCGGCGGTCGCGCATAAGGCTGGAAGCCGGACTCGGTGTACATAGTCGCCATCAGGATCGGAACCGGAACCCCATATTTGCGCTCGGTCTTTTCCGCCGCGTGCTGCCAGCTCGTGAAAAGCCCGTCGCGCTGGTCGAAAACGGCGCAGATGTTTCGGGTCTGTTTGGGAGCCGTCGCGCAGCCGGCAACAAGTGCCAGAAGCACGAGAACGGGGAGGGCACGGATACGCATTACAAGGAACCTCTCGTTTCCGAGAGATTACTAACTCGTAAATATTAACGAGCGGTTTTTAGTCGATGCGAGTTGCCCCAGCAAATGGCGACAGGGGCCAGTCGATTTATGAGAGCGGCTTTTCCATCCGGAAATTGGCCAGCGTCTGTCCGCGCTTCTCGACGCTTTGTCGTGCCAACACGACCAAACCTCGCCGTTCGAAGAAGGGCCTGGCCGTCAGGCTTGCTTCGGTAAAGATGCGTTTGAGGCCGAGTTTCTGAGCTTCTGCCTCTATCCTTTGCAGCAGCGTACGCGCCGCACCGATCCCTTGATGGTCGGGGTGAACGAACATCATGTCCAGATGCCCGTCGGGCTCCAGGTCGGCAAAGCCAATCGGCAGATCCTGCACTTCGGCAATCCAGGTTGGCCGGCTTGCCCGGCGCTCCGCCCATACCTGTCGGTCGTCTACCTTAGCCCAGGCTTCGATCTGCGCCGGCGTGTAGTCCCGGGATGCAACCTCGAGGATCGCGCGGAGGAAAATCTCCACCGTATTATCGCAGTCTGCCGGCACATAGCGTCGCAAAGTCAGCATCGTCGCAAGCATCCGTTTCGCTTTCTGGATGATCTACACTCTTAGGGAAATGCTGTAACGCGATTCAGGTTGCCAAATTGCTTGGCGCGGAGGACACAGGGCAGTCCCTGTGTCCCTTGCGTGTGGCCCGAAGGCATCTATTGTCGACCAATGCCTGGGCGGTTGGGAGTATGTGATGTCGGCAGTGCCTTTCTCGAAAATTTCGACGCCGCTCAATGCGCTGCTCGCTACAATCGGTCTCTTGGTCGTTGCCGCATTGACGACGCAGGGCCTTGCTGAACAGGAGAGGCTCGCCTTTGAGTTGCTACTTGCGGCAATTTGGCTGGCCTATGTCCTTCAATTGAGCGGCACATTGCTTTCACGGCGACACCGCCTGTCGGACGGGATGCCAGCCCTTGTGATTGATTTGCTCGCGGTTCTGGTTCCGGCTGCTGCATTCTTGTTCGTCGGGTCCCGTGATCGAAACCTCTTTTGCGCCATTTGGCTTCTCAAGCCATTGCGGGATTCGACCTTCTTCAGGCTGCTGGCAAAGGTGGTCGCGAACGAATCGCGCAATTTGCTTGGCGTGACATCGGTGTTCGGTATCGTTCTCTTTGGCGCTGCGTTGGCCGGTTATGTCATCGAGCGAGACGTCCAACCGGATAAGTTCGGCAGCATCCCGCAGGCGATGTGGTGGGCGGTCGTGACGCTGTCGACGACCGGCTACGGCGACGAGATCCCGCAGAGCCTCGCAGGTCGAGTTCTGGCCGGATTGGTGATGATGAGCGGGATCGGCATTTTTGCGCTTTGGGCCGGCATCCTCGCCACCGGCTTCTACGAAGAGGTTCGCCGCCAGGACTTCGTTCGCAACTGGCAATTGGTCGCCGCCGTGCCCCTGTTCCAGAAGCTTGGCTCCGCGGCACTGATCGAGATCGTTCGGGCGTTGCGACCGCGCATTGTCCCCGCCGGTGCTGTGATCTGTCGCAAGGGCGATGTTGGCGATCAGATGTTTTTCATCGTTGAGGGGCGGGTCAGTGTGGCGACACCCGACCATCCGGTGGAACTCGGTGCCGGAAGCTTTTTCGGCGAGATGGCGCTCATCAGTGGCGAACCGCGCTCAGCGACGGTCAGCGCAGCAACGGAGGTGTCGCTGCTGTCGCTCTACGCGGTGGACTTCCAGATGCTGTCGAGCAGTAGTCCGGAGATCGCGGAGATCATCCGCAAGACGGCGCTGGAGCGACGGGGCGGGATGCCGAAGGATTGATTCAAGCCTGGGATGGCTGCGGCATTGCCGCAGCCGGCGGGGTTACGCCTTGGCCGGCTCATAGCGCAGGATAACTGCGCCAGCCGCGGTCGTCGCGCTGTCGAGTAGCTTCAGTGGAAGCCGCTGCTTGGCCGGTTTGAAATGCGGATTGCCGCCGCCGAGGATGATAGGCACAAGGCAGATGCGGATTTCATCCACCAGTCCTTCCTTCAGGAGTGAATCCGCCAGTTCGGCGCTGCCGAAAATGAAGATCGACTTGCCGGTTTCGGCCTTCAGCTTCTTGAGTTCCGAGACGGGTTCACTCACGACGCGGGTATTGTTCCAGTCGGCTGTCGTCATCGACCTCGAGACGGCTATCTTGGCAATGCCGTTCATATAGGTCTTGATCTTCTCGCCTTCCTCGTCCGTGGCCGTCGGCCAATAGGCGGCCATGCCCTCATATGTCTTGCGGCCGAAGACGAGCAGGTCGCCCTCTTCGCCAAGACGCTCGAAGTACTGTTGCAGTTCGGGACCCCAGACAAGAGTGTGAAAATCGATATCCCAAGGCTTCGTGCCTTCGAAATAGCCGTCAAGCGTCATCAGATTCCAAACGATAAGCTTTCTCATCTCCTCGTCCTCTCTCGAAACTGATTGCAATTAGCAACTGGTTGAAAGCTAGATCGACCGGTGGCAAAATGCAAGCAGTTTTTGGAAGGTGCTAATGGACGACGCTCACCGCTCCGGCTGCCCGATCAATCTGACGCTCGAGGTTCTCGGCGATCGCTGGAGCTTGATTATTATTCGCGACATCATGTTCGGCAATCGACGCTATTTCCGCGAACTGCTGCAGAATTCGGAGGAGAGGATTGCCTCGAACATTCTGGCCGATCGCTTGCGTCGCTTGGTCGACAGAGGATTGCTGACCCGTGAGGACGATCCAAGCCATAAGCAGAAGGCAATCTACAGTCTGACCGAAATGGCGATCCAGCTGGTGCCGATCTTCGCGCATATGGGGGCCTGGGGCAGACGACATCTCCCAG
Organism: Rhizobium sp. YTU87027; assembly: GCF_050644135.1. Taxonomy (NCBI): domain Bacteria; kingdom Pseudomonadati; phylum Pseudomonadota; class Alphaproteobacteria; order Hyphomicrobiales; family Rhizobiaceae; genus Rhizobium; species Rhizobium sp. YTU87027. The sequence continues at coordinate 187,524 of NZ_CP098440.1, forward strand.
TTTCCGAGGAGCTTTCCATCCGGGCCGAGCTTCTGGAGACCGGAGGTGCAGAGCTCTGGGACGCTTTCATGGATGAGTTGCGCGCCAAGCATCTAGGCAAGAAGCTGGCCGCTGGAACGCCGTCCGTGCTCGCACGCCTGACCGAAGCCTATCTCGATGTCGTGGCCCGCAAGGCGAAATCGGCCTGATCAATCCTTGCGGAACACCACGCTGGCGCCCCAGCCGGTGATCAGCGCCAGGAAGACAGAGAGCAGGCCGTAGGCGATCGGCTGCGCGTGCGCCGCGTCGGTAATCATTTGCTCGATCCCGGTCTTGATAACGCGCAGCGGAACCGACTTCTCAGTGACGAAGCTACCACTCTTGAAGAGATAGGCGCGTACGGTGTGCACCCCGTTCGGAATGTTTGCCGGTAGTCGCAGACTTGCCTTGAAGAGGCTGGAACTGACGAAACGCACACCGCTCGGGTCGCGATCGTAGAGCCCCCCGTTTTCCTGCAGCCGGCGAAAGGCCTGCCGAAACTCGCCGAGATTGCTGGCATTGCCGACGAAGCCGACCGGTGTCAGCGGAATATGGTCGATTCCGATCCCCATGTCCGTCAGGTCGAGCGGCGTGGTGATATCATCCAGCATGCGCGAACTCGACATCGAATAGGAGTGCGGCACAGCCTCAAAGGTCATCGAGCGCGTGTTGACCCAGATGCCGAACACGCGCTCTTTCCGGCGCACCGTAGCATTTTCCCGTGGCCCCTCAAGAACAACGACCACATCATACTGGCCGATCGCCAAGAGCAGGCTGTCGGTGTTGGTCACGGCTCCAAAGATCGTCAGATCCGCGCCGCGGAAATCCGAGGTGATGGCGATTTCGCTGGTGGACGTGCCGATCTCAAGCCCTTCGGCGGTCGCTTGCGTGGCTTGGCCCGGGAGCAGCATCTGCGCGGTCGCGACACCGGGTAGCATCGTGGCGCAAAACAGCAGGGCGGCGAGGAAGCGGCGCATCAATTCGCTCCCATGACCACGGAATAGACGTCCGCCGGCGTTACGACGAGCGCAACGGCAAGGCGAAGGCCAACAGCGAGTACGAGAAGCCCTAGCAGCGCACGCAGTTGCTCGCCGCGCAGCTTCTGTCCCACACGCACGCCATATTGTGCGCCGACCACGCCGGCAATCATCAGGATGAACGCGAGCACAATATCGACCGAGAAGTTGGTGGCGGCTTGTACGACCGTTGTATAGGCGGTCACGAAGATGATCTGGAACAGCGATGTACCAACAACCACATTCGTCGGGATACGCAGGAGATAGATCATCGCCGGCACCATGATGAAGCCGCCGCCGACGCCCATGACCGACGTCAGGATGCCGATGCCGAAGCCAAGGGCAACGACAGGGATCACGCTCAGGAAGATCTTCGACTTCTTGAACCGCATCTTGAGCGGTAGCTTGTGCACCCAATGATGATGGCCGGGGCGTCGTGGTGTCGGCGGCACGTTCTTCGCCGCCCGGCGCATGGCATTGATGCTTTCGAGCAGCATGAGCCCGCCAACCGTGCCGAGAAAGATGACGTAGAGCAGCGAGATGATGAGATCGAGCTGGCCGATTTGCCTGAGCAGCGAGAAGATCCAGATGCCGACCGTCGCGCCAGTCAGACCGCCGATGAGCAGCACGGTTCCGAGTTTCACGTCGAGCGTTCCGCGCCGGAAATGCGTGATGGCACCCGATATGGAGGAGGCGACAACCTGGTTGGCGCCGGTGGCGACGGCTACGACCGGTGGGATGTTGTAGAAGATCAGCAGTGGCGTGATCAGGAAGCCGCCGCCGACACCGAACATTCCGGAGAGAAAGCCGACGGCTGCCCCCATGCCGAGAATGATGAAGATGTTCACCGACAATTCTGCGATAGGCAGATAGATTGTCACAGCAGACCCCGATCTATGAACTGCCCCCGCAGGCAGGCGTTCCTACATCCCGTTCGAATGGCGCATCATACAGTGAAATCGTTGCCAGAGGATTTCGATACGCGACGTGCAATCCGCTCGATAGTGTGATCACTCTCGAATATTCAGGCTTTTTTTGGGTTTTATGACAGACCGTTAGATGGACGAGCTTCGCAGGATCCGTCGCTATGCTTGATCCGTTGCGGTTGAACGTGACGCACCTGCCGACTAGGGTCGACACGGCATGATCCAGGGGATTCGCGTGAAGGCAGGGTTGGTTCGTTGGTTGTTGGCGGCTTGTGTCCTGCAGCCGATCGCAGCAAGGGCGGAATGGCAACCGGTTGAACAGGTGCAGACCTATGCGGTGACCGGCAGTTCCGGTGCGGCGCTCTACAATTCCATCGGCGAGCGCGGTCCCGAGCTCGGCGGCGGTCGCGCGGTGGCGCATACGACGTTTAAGCTGACTTGGACCAGAAAATACGAGCGCCGGGGAAACGCCTGCGTACTTGCCGTGGCGCGGCCGAAGCTGATTATCACCTATACATTGCCGAAGCCCGCCACAAAGCTTCCCATGGCAACGCAGGCAAGCTGGGCGACTTTCATTGCCGGAATTGAAACGCATGAGCGGGTGCACGGCGACTATATCAAGGAAATGGTCAGGGACATCGAGGCGATGAGCATCGGTTTTTCCGCCGACGATGACCCTGACTGCAGCAAGATCCGGGTCGAACTGACGAAGCGGCTTGGCGAACTTTCCGCGCGACAGCGACAGCAGGGGCGCGATTTCGACAAGCTGGAGATGAGCGAGGGTGGCAATATCCGCCGTCTCGTCCTGCAGCTGGTGAACGGCCCCTGAGGGCCGTTCGAACCTAGGCCGGATCAGCCCAAGGCGGCAGCAGCGACCGGAGCCAGGTGCGGCCAGACTTCCAGGGTGCCGCGATAGATCATGTTCAGCGCCACATAGATGATGATGGCCAGACCAAGATAAGCGATCCAGTGGTAGCGGTTGAGCAGGCGTGCGATGAAGTTCGCCGCGATACCCATCATGGCGATCGACAGGATCAGGCCGATGACAAGGATCGTCGGGTGCTCGCGGGCGGCCCCTGCGACTGCAAGCACGTTGTCGAGCGACATCGACACGTCGGCGATGACGATCTGGCTGGCTGCCTGGAAGAAGGTCTTCTTCGGTGCCGCCGCGCCGCCCTCGGCACCATCTGCTTCGCCGCTGCTGCCGTTGCGCAGATCGCGCCACATCTTCCAGCAGACCCAGAGCAGCAGAATACCACCGGCAAGCAGCAGGCCGATGATCTCGAGAAGCTGAACGGTGACGCTGGCAAGCGCGATACGCAATACCGTGGCAGCAAGAATACCGACGAGAATCGCCTTCTTGCGCTGGTCGGCCGGCAACCCGGCCGCGGCAAGGCCGATGACGACGGCGTTGTCGCCGGCGAGCACGAGGTCGATGAGAACGACCTGCAGAAGCGCCAGCAAGCCGGCCGAAGTGAAGATTTCCATGATGTGACAATCCCTGACATATGCAAAACGCCCCCCGGCGTGCTGACAACGCATAAATGATCGCTGATCGGCTGATCAAGTGGCGCGGGCGCATTATGGAAAAGTTCTGCCGGCCGTTGCAGTTCCGTCCAGCCGACAAACGACCTTCATTTTGCTGACCTAAGCTTCTTTGCATGGGCCGGGATTGGCCATGACGCGGCGAACGTGCTAGCGAGAGCCGCAAAACGCCCCCGGCCCGCATGATCGAGGGGCATGGCAACGCTTTCGGACTCCACGCAGACATGATTCGTATCGAGAATATCAGCAAGCAAAACAGCCACCGGATCCTCTTTATCGAGGCATCCGCGGCCCTCAATAAAGGCGAGAAGATCGGTCTCGTCGGCCCGAACGGCGCCGGCAAGACGACGCTCTTTCGCATGATCACGGGGCAGGAGCAGCCCGACGAAGGCCAGGTCGCCGCCGAAAAGGGTGTGACGATCGGCTACTTCAATCAGGATGTCGGCGAGATGGAGGGCCGCAGCGCCGTGGCCGAGGTCATGGAAGGCGCCGGCCCCGTCAGCGTCGTCGCAGCGGAGCTGCGTGAGCTCGAAGCGGAAATGATCGACCCCGACAAACTCGACGAGATGGACCGGATCATCGAGCGCTACGGCGAAGTCCAGGCGCGCTACGAGGAGTTGGACGGTTATGCGCTCGAGGGCCGTGCGCGCGAAGTTTTGGCCGGCCTGAGCTTCACGCAGGAAATGATGGATGGCGATGTCGGTGCGCTGTCGGGCGGCTGGAAGATGCGCGTGGCACTCGCGCGCATTCTGCTGATGCGCCCTGATGTCATGCTGCTCGACGAACCGAGCAACCACCTGGATCTCGAGAGCCTGATCTGGCTGGAGGATTTCCTGAAGACCTACGACGGCGCGTTGCTGATGACCTCGCACGACCGCGAGTTCATGAACCGTATCGTCAGCAAGATCATCGAGATCGACGCCGGCTCGCTGAACAGCTACTCCGGCGATTACGGGTTCTACGAACAGCAGCGAGCGCAGAACGAGAAGCAGCAGCAGGCGCAGTTCGAGCGCCAGCAGGCGATGCTTGCAAAGGAGATCAAGTTCATCGAGCGATTCAAGGCGCGGGCCTCGCACGCATCGCAGGTTCAGAGCCGTGTCAAGAAGCTCGAGAAGATCGACCGGGTCGAGCCGCCGAAGCGCCGCCAGACCGTCGCCTTCGACTTCCTGCCGGCCCCACGCTCCGGCGAGGACGTCATCAATCTGAAAAACGTTCACAAGAAGTACGGCAGCCGGACCATCTACGAAGGTCTGGACTTCATGGTCCGCCGCAAGGAGCGCTGGTGCATCATGGGCATCAACGGCGCCGGCAAGTCGACCCTGTTGAAGCTGGTCGCGGGTTCCGCCGAACCCGATCAGGGCAGCGTCGCGCTTGGCGCCAGCGTCAAGATGGGTTATTTCGCGCAGCATGCCATGGATCTGCTCGATGGCGAGCGGACGGTCTTGGAATGGCTGGAGGATTCCTTCCCTCAGGCAGGGCAGGCGCCGCTGCGCGCACTTGCCGGATGCTTCGGCTTCTCCGGCGACGACGTCGAAAAGAAGTGCCGCGTGTTGTCGGGTGGCGAAAAAGCGCGGCTGGTCATGGCCAAGATGCTCTTCGATCCGCCAAACTTGCTCGTCCTCGACGAGCCGACCAACCATCTGGATCTCGATACCAAGGAAATGCTGATCAAGGCGCTGTCGCAATATGAGGGCACGATGCTGTTCGTCTCGCACGACCGGCATTTCCTCGCGGCGCTCTCCAACCGCGTGCTGGAGCTGACGCCTGACGGCATCCATCAGTATGGCGGTGGCTATACGGAATATGTCGAGCGCACCGGTTACGAGGCACCCGGCCTGCGGGGCTGAGGAGAACGTAGCGACCGCCGGCCTGTGGGTTCGATACAAAGCAGATGCCTCGCCGGGATGCCGTCCTTTGAGGTCGGCCCGGCTATCCCTCGCCGCCTCGGCCAAGCGGCGCTCCAGATCACGGTATTTCGCCGTGAATGATCTGGCGCCGGTCCTCGTTGGAGCGCGGAAGGCGGGAATAGAGGTGATAGCCGGATCGTGCTGCATCTGTGCCGTCGCCAGCTTGCCCTGGCATGCGCGGCCGCGGCAGCAGGCGGGGATGGCGGCCGCCTTTTGCGGGCCGATTTACCGTAACGTACTTCCGATTTGCGTTTCTCAGGCATTCACTCCCCAAAGCGCATCAGGATCGGAGGAATGCCATCATGAGGTTCATCGCTTTACTGTGCACATTGCTCCTCGCGGGCCCCGCGCTTTCTGCGGACAAGGCGATGCGGCAGACATTTGACCAGGAAATAGAGCGCAAGGCGGTCCAGGCCGTCGTATGGGGAATACCGGCAGTCAACTACGATCTGATGCGGCAGGAAATGCTTGCCAAGACACCAGGGAAGGTCGGACAGGTCATCTACTGGGGGCGTCCGCTGGATTGGAGAAATCAGACGCTGACGCCCAATCCGGACGCCCTGTACTTCATGGTTTTCTTCAGCACGAAGGATGGCCCTGTCGTTCTCGATCTGCCACCGGCCGAGGAAAAGGCCTCCTTCAATGGCAACATCGTTACCGCATGGCAGTTGCCGCTCGAGGATGCCGGCCTGCTTGGATACGACAAGGGCAAGGGCGGCAAGTTCGTCGTCCTGCCTCCAGGCTACAAGGAAAAGCTGCCGGACGGGTTCATTCCACTGCAGTCCGAAGTCTACGGCGGCTACATGCTGTTTCGTTCGAACCTCGCAAGCCATGACGATGCCGATGTCCAGGCCTCCATCGACTACGGAAGGAAGCTTAGGGTCTATCCCCTGTCGACCGCAGGCAATCCGCCGGAGACCGTCTTCTCCGACGTCAAGGATACCGTGTTCGACTCCACGATCAGATGGGACGAGAGCTTTTTCGACAATCTGAATCGTGTCATCCAGGAGGAACCGTGGATCGCCCGCGACCGCGTGATGATCGACCAGCTGAAGTCCCTCGGAATCGAGAAAGGCAAACCATTTGAGCCGGATCAGCACACGAAATCCTTGTTGACCAAGGGCATCAAGGAGGCCGAGACGCTGCTGGAAGCAAAATACGATGCCGGCCTGCCGCCGTTCTTTACCGAAAAGAGCCGATGGACTTTCCCGGCCTATCCGGATCTTATCACAGCCGCGCAATCCAACTTCGATGCGCCGGACGCCTATCCGGTCGACCATCGCGGCGTCGCCTACAGCTACGCCTATATCGGCATCAAGAGGTTGGGGGCCGGCCAATTCTATTCGATCTCGATCTGCGACAAGAACGGCGACGCCTTCGACGGCAGCAGGACCTATCACCTGAATATACCCGCGAATGTTCCCGTTCAGCAGTATTGGTCGGTGACGGCCTATGACCGGCAGACGCACGCGCTGATCAAGAATGTCGCACGTGCCAGCCGCTCATCGCAGATTCCCGATCTAGTGAAGAACAGCGATGGTTCCGTCGATCTCTACTTCGCTGCCAAGGCCCCGAAGGGCAAGGACGCCAACTGGGTGCCGACCGATCCGAAGCGGTCGTTCGAACTGATGTTCCGCGCCTATGGTCCGACGAAGGAGTTCTTCGACAAGAAATGGATTCTACCCGATGTGGTCAAAATCACCGCGCCCTAGGTGGAGAAAGGTGGCTTGCCGCTTATGTCAAGGAAGGGAACAGCAAGCGAAGAGCGAAAGGACTCGCGCAATGGCCAAGAACACGATCTGCCTGTGGTACGACAAGGACGCCGAGGCTGCAGCCCGGTTCTACGCGGAAACTTTTCCCGACAGCGCGGTGGGTGCCGTCATTCGCGCGCCCGGAGATTATCCCGACGGCAAGCAGGGAGATGTGCTGGTGGTCGAATTCACCGTTGCCGGCATTCCCTGTATCGGCCTGAACGGAGGGCCTGTGTTCAAGCACAACGAGGCCTTCTCGTTTCAGATCGCCACCGACAACCAGGAGGAAACCGACCGCTATTGGAACGCGATCGTCGGCAACGGCGGTCAGGAAAGCGAGTGCGGCTGGTGCAAGGACAGATGGGGTCTGTCCTGGCAGATCACCCCACGGGTGCTGACCGAAGCGCTGGCGATCGGCGGTGACGAGGCAAAACGCGCCTTCGATGCGATGATGACCATGAGGAAGATCGACGTCGCGGCGATCGAGGCGGCGCGGCGTGGCTAGCCCATAGTATAATTCGCGCAGCTTCGAGATCTCCATGACGGATGCAGAGACGATCATCATCGGAGCCGGACCGGCGGGATTGGCCTGCGCCGCGGCGCTGCACGCGCGGGGTCGCTCGTTTCTGGTGCTCGAAAAGGGCGATACGTTGGCAGCGTCCTGGCATCACCACTACGACCGCCTTCGTCTGCACACCCACAAGATGCACTCGGCGCTGCCGGGAATGCCGATGCCGCGGCGGTTTCCGAGGTACCCGTCGCGGCTGCAGGTCATCGAGTATCTCGAAACCTACAGCTCGTCGAACGACATCGAGGTCAGATTTGGCGTGCGCGCGACGGCGATCCGAAAGGACAACATGTGGACCGTGGAGAGTTCCGATGGACCATTCGAGGCAAGCAACATCATCATTGCGACCGGCCTCGCGAACGCGCCGATACGACCGACCTGGGAAGGGCAGGGCCGGTTTGCCGGCAAGCTTCTACACTCCTCGGAGTTCAGGAATGCTGCGGAGCTTGCGGCCGGGCACGTCCTCGTCGTCGGTTTTGGCAACTCGGCCGGCGAGATCGCGCTCGAATGTGCCGAGGATGGCCTTGATGTCGCGATGTCCGTGCGCGGCCCGGTCAATGTCGTGCCGCTCGAGCTGTTTGGTGTGACGAGCGCCAGTATCGCCATCGCCGAGCAGTTCCTTCCCTATCGGCTGGTCGATGCGGTAAACGCGCCGATCCTCCGCCTGCGGTTCGGTGATCTCGGGAAATTCGGGCTGGTGCGGGCAAAAGGCGGGCCACTGGCCGGTATCATCGAAAGGGGCCGCACGCCTCTGATCAATATCGGAACGATCGAGCGGATCCGGTCGGGGGACATCAAGGTGTTCCCCGCAATCACGAAATCCGAGGATCGGCGCGTGCATTTCGCCGACGGCCGATCCGGCATGTTCGACGCGATCGTCCTGGCGACCGGCTACCGGCCGGCGCTCGAGGCGCTTCTGCCCGATTTCGCGCAGCGATTTGGCGGCGCCGACGGCCCCGGCCGCGGCGAGCTTCAGCCGGCCAATGACGGCCTCTACTTTTGTGGCTTCACCGCCGTGCCGACCGGCCTGCTCCGGCAAATCGGACTAGAGGCGGAGAAGATCGCGGCCTCGATCGCCGGCAGATGACGCGTCGTCCGCTGCTCGATCTCAGCGCCGATTTTTGTGTTGTGGAGCTTGCGACGGTTGCACCAGCCCTTCAGGTTAGCGTCAGTCGCGCTGCCTACACGAAGCACGGGCTGCAACGGAAAGGCTGATTTGATGAACAGGTTCACATGGTACGCTATCGCCGCATCTGCCACGCTCGCAATTGCCTCACCGTCATGGGCGGCTACGACGGTGAAGGTCACCGAAGGTGGCGAGGGCGGCGGGCCGATGACCCTGACGCTTGACCAGACCACGATCAAGGCGGGCGAAACAATCTTCGCCGTTCACAACGACGCGATGACCGAGGAGCACGAGATGGTGCTCGTCAAGCTGAAGTCCCCCGACCAGAAGATCCCGGTGATTGCTTCCAGGCATCGGGTCGACGAAAAGCAGCTCAAGAGCGTTGGCGAAGTCTCGGACCTCAAGCCGGGCGCGGACGGGCAGTTGAAAGCGAAACTCGCCCCTGGCGCCTATCTGCTTTTGTGCAATATCAAAGGGCATTACGAAGCTGGCATGCAGGCCGGCCTGACGGTGACGAGATAGCCGTCAGGGAGACCAAAAGCCAGCCGAAAGCATCCGGCTGGCTTAGATGAAAGGTACCCGGAGGCGGCTTCAGGCCGCCTCCTTCTCCTTTGCGTAAGGATCAAACCGACCGTAGAAGGTCTCGCCCTTGTCGGCCATGTCCTTGAGCAGCGCCGTCGGCTTGAAGTGTACGCCACAGCTTGCCGCAAGCTTCTCGCAGAGCGTCACAAAGGTCTTCACGCCCATACCGTCGATGTAGGAGAGCACGCCGCCGGTGTAGGGGGCGAAGCCGAAGCCGAGGATGGAGCCGACGTCGGCCTCGCGCGGATCGGTGACGATACCTTCCTCGATGGTGCGCGCCGCTTCGAGCGCGATGGTGACGAGGAAACGCTGCTTCAGCACTTCGACATCGACCTCCTCCGCCTTCTTCTGCGGGTAGAAGGTCTTCAGCTCCGGCCATAGCGACTTCTTGGCCGGTTTCGCCGGATAGTCGTAGAAGCCCTTGCCATTCTTGCGGCCGCGACGGTCGAGCTCGTCGACCATCTTGTTGATCAGCGCCATGTGCTTCGGATTAACGGCGGCCTCGCCGAGATCGGCGACGGTGGCCTTGAGGATCTTCTGCGAAAGATCGATCGCCACCTCGTCATTGAGGGACAGTGGTCCAACCGGCATGCCGGCCATCTTGGCGGCATTTTCGATCATCGCGGGCGGAACGCCCTCGATCAGCATGTCATAGGCTTCGTGGATGTAGCGGAAGACGCAGCGGTTGACGAAGAAGCCGCGGGTGTCGTTGACGACAATAGGCGTTTTCTTGATCGCGGCGACATAATCGAGCGCCACGGCCAACGCCTTGTCGCCGGTCTCCTTGCCGAGGATGACCTCCGTCAGCATCATCTTCGCGACCGGCGAGAAGAAGTGCACGCCGATGAAATCGGCCGGGCGCTTGGAGTTCTTGGCAAGACCAGTGATCGGCAGAGTCGATGTATTGGAGGCGAAGATGGCGCCTTCCGGCAACACGGCTTCAACGGCCTCGATCACAGTCTTCTTGACCTCGCGATCCTCGAAGACGGCTTCGATGACGAGATCGGCTTCCTTGAGGTCAGCATAATCGGCGGAGGGGACGATGCGCGACAGCAGTGCCGCACCGTCATCCTGCGTAAGACGTCCCTTACCGATCGAGTCCCTCACCAGGCCTTCGCCGACGGCCTTGCCCTTGGTCGCCGCTTCGATGTCGCGGTCGATCAGGGTGACGGGGATGCCGGCGGCGGCGGTCACATAGGCAATCGAGGCTCCCATGAAACCGGCGCCGACGACACCCACCTTCTTCAACTCCGTCTTTGCAACGCCGCCGGGGCGGCGGGCCCCTTTGCCGAGCTCCTGCATGGAGATGAAGAGCGAACGGATCATCGAGAAGGCTTCGTTGGTCTGCAGGATCTCGGTGAAGTAGCGCTGCTCGATCTTGAGGCCGGTGTCGAAGGGCACCTGCAGGCCTTCATACACGCATTTCAGAATGGCGAGTGCTGCCGGATAGTTGCCTGATGTCTCGCGGCGCAGGATCGCCGGTGCGGCCGGCCAGAGCTGCGCTGCCGCAGGCGTCCAGATGCCGCCGCCGGGCGCTTTGAAGCCCTTCTCGTCCCAGGGGGCGACGGGCTTCAGCCCGTCCTTGATCATCTGCTTGGCGGCGGGGATCAGCTGATCCGGCTCGACCACCTGATGCACGAGGTTCATCGCCTTGGCGCGCGCTGTCGTCAGCGATTGGCCTGTTGTCATCATCTGCAGCGCTGACTGGGCATCCGCCAGGCGCGAGACGCGCTGCGTGCCGCCGGCCCCGGGGAAAATGCCGACCTTGACCTCGGGCAGTGCGATCTTCACCGACTTGGCATTCGAGGCGACGCGGCCGTGGCAGGCGAGCGACATTTCGAAGGCGCCGCCCATGCAGGTGCCGTTGATCGCCGAGACCCACGGCTTGCCCGAGATTTCGATCTTGCGGAACAGGCCGGTCATGCGGCCGACGAGATCGAACAGCTTCTGCGCTGCGCCATCGGGGTTGGTGGCCTTCTCATGCTGATAGAGCGAGAACATCGACCTGATCATCGAGAGGTCCGCGCCGCCGGAAAAGCTCGGTTTGCCCGAGGTGATGACCGCGCCCTTGACAGCGCTATCGGCAACCACGGCGTCGACGATAGCATTCAGCTCGTCCATCACCTCCTCGGTGAAGACGTTCATGGACTTGCCGGGCATGTCCCAGGTGACAAGGGCGATGCCGTCGGCGTCTGTTTCGACGGTGAAGTTCTTGTAAGTGCTCATGATGGGATTTCCTCTTCCCTCAAATTCGTTTTCGTCAATAGACGGCGATAACGACCGCAAACACGATGGCAATCACGGCGAGAAGGACCAGCAGCGCACGGTTTGCCGACTTGAGCTCACGCACGCGTGCGCCGGCATCCGCCTTTGAGAAGGCGGCAGCGTAGTCCGCAGCCATGTCCTTCTCCAGATTGTGCTGCGCGAACTGCCGTTCGATCCGGTTCATTTCTCGCCGGTAGACCTCGCGTTCCATCCGGTCTTCCTCAGACGCGTTCGATCACCGTCGCCGTGCCCATGCCGGCGCCGATGCAGAGCGTGACGAGCGCGGTGTTCAAGTCGCGCCGCTCCAGTTCGTCCAGCACCGTGCCCAGGATCATCGCGCCGGTGGCGCCGAGCGGATGACCCATGGCGATCGCGCCGCCGTTGACGTTGATCTTGTCGTGCGGGATCGCGAAGGCCTGCATGAAGCGCAGCACGACGGCGGCGAAGGCTTCGTTGAGCTCGAAGAGATCGATGTCGGCGAGCGTCATGCCGGTGCGCTTCAGAAGCTTCTCGGTGACGTCGACCGGACCGGTCAGCATCAGCGCCGGGTCCGAGCCGATATTGGCGAAGGCCTTGATGCGGCCGCGCGGCTTCACGCCCATGCTTTCGCCGCCGGCCTTGGAGCCGAGCAGCACGGCGGCTGCGCCATCGACGATGCCGGAGGAATTGCCGGCGTGGTGGACATAGTTGAGACGCTCGACCTCCGGATGGGCCTGAATGGCGACGGCTTCGAAGCCGCCCATCTCGCCCGGCATCTGGAAGGAGGGGGTGAGCGCCGCCAGCGCCTGCATGTCGGTGCCTGGGCGCATGTGCTCGTCATGGGCAAGGATCGTCAGGCCGTTCTGGTCCTTGATCGGAATGACGGAATTCTTGAAGTAGCCCTTGTCCCAGGCGTTCGCCGCGCGCTTCTGGCTCTCGACCGCGTAGGCGTCGACATCGTCGCGCGAGAAACCGTATTTGGTGGCGATGAGATCGGCCGAGATGCCCTGCGGCATGAAATAGGCAGGGAAGTTCACCGACGGGTCCATGAACCAGGCGCCGCCGGACATGCCGAGGCCGACGCGCGACATGCTCTCGACGCCTCCTGCGATGACGATGTCATCGGCGCCCTGGGCGATCTTCGCTGCGCCGAAATTCACCGCATCAAGCCCAGAGGCGCAGAAGCGGGAAATCTGCATGCCGGGCGCCCTGGTGGAATAGCCCGCCTCGAAGGCGGCACCGCGCGGGATCACCGCGCCTGCTTCCATCACTGGATCGACGCAGCCCATGACGATGTCGTCGACGGTTGCGGTGTCAAGCCCGTTGCGGTCGCGGATCGCCTCCAGTGTCTTGGCGGCCAGCCGTACCGACGGCACCTCGTGCAGCGAACCATCCTTCTTGCCGCGGCCGCGTGGCGTACGCACGTGGTCGTAAATGAAAACCTCGGTCATTCCTCTATCTCCCTATCGGCGCGGGTGCCGTTGAACTCAAAAAGCCTCGGCGGCTAAGGTCATCATCGTTTCTGCGCCGGTCTCGATGCGGGCCTTGCGCAGCGCCGTTTCCGGCATGATCCGCTCCATGAAGAAGCGGGCGGTGATCAGCTTGTTGCGAAGGAACGCCTCGCGCTCCGCCTCTCCTGCCGCAAGGCCGTCCTCTGCAGCCTTCGCCATCTTCGCCCACATATAGCCGAGCACGACGAGCCCGAAGAGGTGCATGTAGTCGGTCGAGCCGGCGCCGGCATTGTCAGGCTTGGCCATGGCGTGCTGCATGAACCACATGGTCGCCGCCTGCACGTCGTTCAAGCCCTTCTTCAGGTTCTTGGTGAAGAAGGTCATCTGCTCGTCGTTGCGGTTCTCTTCGCAGAAATCGCCGATCTCCTTGAACAGCGCCATGACGGCGCGACCGCCGTTCTGTGCAAGCTTGCGGCCGACAAGGTCGAGCGCCTGAATGCCGTTGGCGCCTTCGTAGATCATGGCGATGCGCGCATCGCGCACATACTGGCTCATGCCCTGTTCTTCGATGTAGCCATGGCCGCCGAAGATCTGCTGAGCCATGACCGCGTGGTCGAAGCCCTTATCGGTCATCACGCCCTTGAGGATCGGGGTGACGAGGCCGAGAATGTCATCGGCTGTCTGGCGCTCCTTCTCGTCCGCCGAACGGTGGGCGATGTCGGATTTCAGAGCCGTCCAGAGGAGGAAGGCGCGGCCTGCCTCGTTGAAGGCACGGATCGTCATCAGCGAACGACGAATATCGGGATGCACGATGATCGGATCGGCTTGTCTGTCCGGCGCCTTCGGGCCGGAGAGCGAGCGGCCCTGGATGCGCTCGCGGGCATAGTTGACCGCGTTCTGGTAGGCGACTTCGGAGATTGCCAGTCCCTGCAGGCCGACGCTGAGGCGCGCCTCGTTCATCATCACGAACATGGCGCTGAGGCCCTTGTTCTCCGCGCCGATGAGGAAGCCGGTCGCTCCGTCATAATTCATCACGCAGGTGGCGTTTCCGTGAATGCCCATTTTGTGTTCGATCGCACCGCAGGAGACCTGGTTGCGCTCGCCAACGGTGCCATCCGCCGTGACGAGATATTTCGGCACGATGAACAGCGAGATACCCTTGGTGCCCTCTGGTGCGCCCTCGATGCGGGCCAGCACCAGATGCACGATGTTGTCGGTCATGTCGTGCTCGCCGGCCGAGATGAAGATCTTCTGGCCGGAGATCTTATAGCTGCCATCCGCCTGCGGCACGGCCTTGGTGCGCAGCAGGCCGAGATCGGTGCCGCAATGCGGCTCGGTGAGGTTCATGGTGCCGGACCATTCGCCGGAGATCATCTTCGGCAGATAGGTCTGCTTCTGCTCGTCCGAGCCATGCACGAGGATTGCAGCGATTGCACCCTGGGTTAGCCCCGGATACATCATCAGGGACATGTTGGCGGCGGAGGTATATTCGCCGACGGCGGCATGCAGCGCATAGGGAAGGCCCTGGCCGCCGAATTCCTCGGGAACGGCAAGTCCGGTCCAGCCGCCCTGGCAGTAGGCGTCGTAGCCGTCCTTGAAGCCCTTTGGCACAGAAACCGAGCCGTCTTCGTGTCGCACGCAGCCTTCCTGATCGCCAGAGTAGTTCAGCGGAAAGAGCACTTCCTCGGCAATCTTTGCCGACTCGCCGAGGATTGCCTCGATCATGTCAGGCGTCGCATCGGCAAACCCCGGGAGATTGTTGTAGCGTTCCAGGCCGAGCACGTCGTTCAGGACGAAGAGCGTGTCGTTAACCGGGGCCTTGTAGACTGGCATTGTTCGAATTCCTCCAATTCGGCACACCGGACGAAACCGGCATTTGAGAGTCTCTTACAAAATATTGACGTTTGCGTAAACGTCAAATGTCGATGACGCGCGATTTTGTAAAAATGATCTGCGCCATTGTCGGAAAGAAAACGCAGGCGGAGATCGACAGGATCTGGGCCGCCTTCCTGAAGAACGGCGGCGTGGAAGAACAGTGCGGCTGGTTGCGGGACCGTTGGGGCCTCTACTGGCAGATCGTTCCACGCGTACTGATGGAGATGATTGCCGATCCCGACCGCGAACGCGCAAAACGGGTTACCGAAGTCATGCTCGGCATGGTGAAGCTCGACATCGCGAAGCTGGAAGCCGCGTATCGGTGAGAGGCGGGACGACAGACGCGAGAGCGTCGCACCGACTTCCACAATCACCAACCCTCGTCCTCCTCGCCACGCAACCGGGTTGCGTCCGAGCGAAGACGCGCTAGACTTCGCGTGCAGACCGATGAAAGAGCTTTGGAGGAGCGATTTTATGAGACGGATGTGGCCGGAGGAGTTCAATTCCATTCTCGACGGAGCCGAGGAAGTCACGCTGGAGCTGCCGGCGGTGGAGCATGAGGACGGCTCGCGCAGCGAAGCGGTCAGCCGCAAGGCACTGAAAGTCCGCATTTCAATGGATGACTATGAGCGTATCTGGCCGCTCGCCGAGATGCGCTACCGGCTCGACGGCAAGATGGTCGGCAAGGCGATCACGTTGATCACCACTAGCCCGCACTATCATCGCTGGCACCCCGCCGATGGCGGCAGCGTCAACAATGTCTCCGACAGCGGCCGCCACTACACGACGAAATATGTCGTCGTGCATTTCCTGCTCGACGACGTGAGGGAAACGGCGGCCGCCTGAGCCGCCGCTAGAACCTGAACGGCTCTACGTTCACGCAGCGTCCAGCGCCTGTTGCAGATCGGCGACGAGATCGTCCGGATGCTCGATGCCGATCGACAGGCGGATGGTTGATTCCAGGACGCCGATTCGTTGGCGAACGTCGGCCGGCACGCCGGAATGCGTCATCGTTGCCGGATGGCTGGCAAGCGATTCCGTACCGCCCAGGCTGACCGCCAGCTTGAAGATCTGCAGGGCGTTCAGGAACTTGAAGGATGCCGGCTGGCCGCCCTTGATGTCGAAGGAGAAGGTCGACCCGGCGCCGCTGCACTGCGCCGCGAAGACGCGCCCGACCGGCGACTTCGCATCGTGATAGGGCAGGTAGTGAATCCCCTCGACCTTCGGGTGCTCGCGCAGGAAATCGGCGACCACACGCGCGTTACTATCGGCTCGCTCCATGCGAATCTGAAGCGTTTCCAGCGAACGGCCGAGCATCCAGCAGGAATGCGGATCAAGCTGCGTGCCGATGGCGCCGCGTAGCGCCTTGACCTGCTTCATGACGGCCTTCGAGCCAAGTGCCGCACCGGCGATCAGATCGGAATGGCCGCCGACATACTTGGTCAGCGAATAGAGCGAGATATCGGCGCCGTGTTCGATCGGCCGCTGGAAGACGGGGCCAAGCAGCGTGTTGTCGCAGGCGATGATCGGCGTCAGGCCCTGCTTTCTGCCGATCGCGTCGGCGACACGGCGGATCATTGCGACGTCGACGAGGCTGTTCGTCGGATTGGCCGGGGTCTCGACGAGGATCATCGACACGCGGCCCTTGGCCAGGGCGTCTTCTGCAGCCGCCTGGACCGATGCCTCGCTGACGCCATCGGCAAAACCCACGGCCGCAACCCCGAGATTGAGGAACGTCTTTGCCAGCAGGGTCTCCGTTCCACCGTAGAGCGGCTGGGAGTGGAGCACCGCATCACCAGGACGAACAAAGGCCAGGAGCGTCGTGGCGATCGCCGACATGCCGGACGAGAAGAGGGCGCAGCTTTCGGTCCGTTCGTAAACGGCAAGCCGGTCCTCGACGATCTCGCTGTTGGGATGATTGAAACGCGAATAGACGAGACCCGCACCCTTGCCGGCTGGCGGCTCCTTGCGGCCGGATACGTAGTCGAAGAAGTCGCGACCATCCTCGGCGGATTTGAAGACGAATGTCGACGTCAGGAATACCGGCGGCTTCACCGCCCCTTCCGATAGTTCCGGGTCGTAGCCGTAGTTCAGCATCTGCGTCTCGGGATGCAGGGCATGATTGCCGATATGGGTCTTGGAAGGGTGCGGTGCGGTCATTGTCGTCTCCTCGAGAGATGCCGTGATGCTCGCAAATTATATCAGAACGCGAGGACTGTTCTTGCTATTTGCCGCGGCGCCATGCTCTCTTGAGCAACTTAGTGCGGAGAATGGCGAATTGTGACGCAGAAAATTGCTGACGATATGGACCGGAAGATTCTCAAGGAGCTGATGGGCGATGCCCGCCTTCCGAACAACGAGCTTGCGGAACGCGTGGGGCTTTCCGCATCGGCCTGCCTTCGTCGCCTGCGCCGGCTTGAGGATGCGGAAATTATCCAGGGCTACACCACGCTCGTCGATCCAGCCGTTGACGGTTGGACAATGACGGCGCTGGCCTCCATTCGCCTCAGCCGCCAGCACGAGGACGAGATCGAGATGTTCGAGAGCGCCGTGCGCGCGTGGGACGAGGTGCTCGAATGCCATCTGGTGACCGGGTCGCGCGACTATGTGCTGAAGGTGATGAGCTCGGGCCTCGAAGACTATGAGCGGTTCATCAAGGATAAGATTGCCCGCCTGAAATGTGTTGATACGATCGAGACCAGCTTCGTGATGAATACGATCAAGGCGCGGCGGGTGTAGTCTCCGCAGCCCGCGCCGCTTGAAAAAGGCTAAGCCGCAGCCTTCCCAGTCGACTTGTCACGATCCCGGCCCCGTTAGCCCCGGATGCTGCGGGTAGATCTCTGACTGGTGCCCACAGGCGTGTTTCAACACAATCATTGCGGCGCGGGTTCTATGTGGTCGATCGGGCTGCCGTCACTGCTTGGGGGTTGTTGACCTAAAGGCAACGCTCGACCTGGCTTCGCCCCGATGTTATATTAGAAATTTCTAATTATGCGAGTTGTGCGAGAAATCCGGTTGCAACGCTTGAGGGGGCTGCCGAGATGAAGATCGTTCGCAGTTTGCTGGCATGTGCGGGTTTTGTTGCTCTCGGCTGCACACCGGGACTGGCTCAGCAGGTCACCGGCGCGCTCGGCTCGCCGGGCGCCACGACCACCATCGAGGGAAAGCAGATCCCTCAGGCTGATCCGAAATTCGGTGGGGTGATCAAGGAAAAGGCAGATGAATCGCAACCGTGGTGGCGGCCACGCATCGTGCCGCCAAAGGGGGCGCCGAACGTGCTCCTGATCATGACGGATGACCAGGGTTTCGGAGCGCCCAGCACCTTCGGGGGCGTCATTCCCACGCCGACGATGGATCGTATCGCGAAGGAGGGGCTGCGCTTCACCAATTTCCACTCCACGTCGCTCTGCTCGCCGACGCGGGCCGCCCTGATCACCGGGCGCAACCATCATTCGGTCGGCTTCGGCGTCGTGGGTGAAATCGCGACGGGCTATCCCGGCTACGATTCCATCATCCCGATCGGGAAGGGCAGCATCGGCACGATCCTGAAGGAAAACGGTTACGCCACGTCGTGGTTCGGCAAGAACCACAACACGCCGTCCTATCAGTCGAGCCAGGCGGGACCCTTCAACCAGTGGCCGAACGGCATGGGCTTCGATTACTTCTACGGCTTCGTCGGCGGCGATGCCAGTCAGTGGCAGCCGAACCTGTACCGCAACACCACGGCAATCTACCCCTTCGAAGGCAATCCCGGCTGGAACCTGGAGACAGCAATGGCCGATGAAGCGATCGGCTACATCAAGCAATTGAAGGAGATCGCCCCCGGCAAGCCATGGCTCGTCTACTATGTCCCGGGCGCCACCCACGCGCCGCATCATCCGACGCCAGAATGGATAAAGAAGATCAGCGACATGCACTTGTTCGACGATGGCTGGAACAAGGTGCGGGAGACGATCTTCGCCAATCAGAAGCGGCTCGGCATCATGCCTCAGGACGCCAAGCTGACGCCCTGGCCGGACGGGCTGCCCCGGTGGGATTCCTTGAGCTTCGACGAGAAGAAGCTGTTCATCCGGCAAGTGGACATCTACGGCGCCTACCTCGCCTATGCCGACCACGAGATCGGACGCGTCGTCCAGGCGGTCAACGACCTTGGCGAACTCGGCAACACGTTGATCATCTACATCGGTGGCGACAATGGCGCGAGCGCCGAGGGCATGGTCAACGGCACGCCGAACGAGTTCACGACCTTCAACGGTGTCCCGGTGCCGGTCAAGGACCAGTTCCTCTGGTATCCTTTCTGGGGCTCGGAACGAACCTTCCCGCATTATGCGGCCGGCTGGGCGTGGGCGATGGACACGCCGTTCAAGTGGGTCAAGCAGGTGCCCTCGCATTTCGGGGGAACCTCGCAGGGCGTCGTCATGTCGTGGCCCGGCCATATCACCGATGCCGGGGGCATTCGCCGCCAGTTCCACCACGTCATTGACATCGTGCCGACCATACTCGAGGCGGCCGGCATCCCGGCGCCGGACATGATCAACGGTATTCCGCAGAGCCCGATCGAGGGTGTGAGCATGGTCTACACCTGGAACAAGTCCAGCGCGAACACTCCCACACGGCACGATACGCAATATTTCGAGATGCTCGGCAACCGCGCCATCTATCACGACGGCTGGGTGGCGGCGACGACGCCGGCCACGCTTCCATGGGAACTCAGCACCAAGACGCCGCCCGACGTGATCACCGGCTACAACTGGGAACTCTACAACGTCGTGGATGATCCCACCGAGGCCAACGACCTGGCGTCGGCCACGCCCGACAAGCTGAAACAGATGCAGGACCTCTTCTATTCCGAGGCAAAAAAGTACAACGTGCTGCCGCTCGACAACTCGACGCTTACCCGCTGGAACACGCCGCGCCCGAACCTCACGGCCGGGCGAACGCAATTCACTTATTCTGGTGAATTGAGCGGCGTGCCAGCGAGTGCGGCGCCCGACATCATGAACAAGTCCTACACGATCACCGCCGATGTCGACATTCCCGAGGGCGGTGCGGAGGGGATGATCGTCACGGAAGGCGGACGTTTCGGCGGCTACGGCCTGTTCCTCAGCAAGGGCGACTTTGGCGTAGGGCGAGGCAAAGTGGTGTTCCTTTACAACTTGCTCGACCTCAAGCGGACCATGTGGGAAGGGCCAGAACTGGAAGCGGGCAAGCACCGGATCACCTTCGACTACAAGGCGGACGGCACCAATCTGGGTACAGGCGGTAAGGGTGTCCTTTCCGTCGACGGAAAAGAAGTTGCCCGCAACTCGCTGGAACACGGCATTCCGGTGACGTTCCCTGAGGACGAGACCTTCGACGTCGGCCTTGATACGCGCACAGGCGTGGCGCTCGTGGAGTATCGCTACGACACGCCGTTCAGGTTCACCGGCAAGATCGACAAACTAACCTTCGAGCTAGGCAGGAGCAACCAATGAGCCTCAAACACACGATCAGCACCCTTGCGGTGGCCGCGACGCTCGGCATTCTCACACCGTCGACAGCGATGGCCGAAAATGCCATCACCGCGCCAGCGACGAAGTCCATCGGCACCTCGAGCACGCAGAAGACCGAACTGGTCCCGTCACTGATCGTGATGAATTCCGACGGCGCGACTTTGAAAGGCGACACGCTGACGCTGACGAGCATTTCCAACAACTCGATCTTGTTCGCCGACCGGCCGGTCCGCTCAGCCGGCCATGCGCTGACCACGCACTTGCTGGAAGAGTGGGCTGAGGGCGGCAGCTTCGAAAAGGATCCGCCGAACGCCACCGTCTCGGTGCTAAACAAGGATGCGTCGAGCGTTGAGGACGCCGTCGTCGTTCTTAAGGCGCCGAAGCTCGAGGGCACGAACCTGACGTTCAAGGTGGACGTGCTGGAAGACAGTCTCGCCAGGGCCGATGGCCCAGCATCGATCTTCATCGATATTATTGGAATGCCGAGGACGCCGATGTCTGTTGCAGGCGTGGCGCGCCGCACGGCCTACCGGGGAGCCTGGTACGGTGCGGCTGCGGCGGGAGCTGCCGCTGCCGTCTACGATCGTCCTTACTATCCGCCACGGGCCTGCGGCTACTATCCGCTGCCTCCGTGCTAGTGTCGCAGCGTCTTCGTGACGCCGTGTTATGGAGGAGGATCGGCACGATGAACAGGGCGTTGGCTGTCGCGGCCATCGGTGAAATCGTGACCGGCCTCGCGTTGGTCGCCATTCCAGCGCTCGTCGGTGTGTTACTGCTTGGGGAGGCGCTGGTGGGCGTAGCGGCGGCCGCCGCGCGCGTCGCCGGCATGGCGCTCATCGGACTGGGGATCGCCTGCTGGCGGAGTCGGCCCCTCGAAGGCATGCTCTTCTACAGTGCGCTCGTTACGCTCTATCTCGCCTATCTCGGCCTCGCCCATGGGCTGACGGGCGTTTTGCTTTGGCCAACAGTCGTCCTGCATGCTGTCCTGTCGGTCCTGCTCGCACGCGCTTGGCGTGGCGGTGCAATCAAGTGAAGGTCGGCGGATCATGCAGGCGAGCGGCACAATACGCGCTTACCCGCCATTCGCTTCAAATCCTGGTTCGCCTGGTATCCGCAGGCAAACACGACGCGTATTCTGTGCCCAGGTTTCGGCGATATCGACCGGAGGACAGCCATGACCGAGTTTCCTTACAGCTCCGCTCTCATCGTCGGCGCAGGCCCGGGGCTCAGCGCCTCGCTTGCGCGTCAGTTAACGGAGCGCGACGTCAAGGTTGCGCTGGCGGCGCGCGATACCGACAAGCTGAATAAACTTGCCGGAGAAACCGGGGCGCTGACCTTTGCCGCGGATGCCGCGCAGCCGGCTTCCGTCGCTGCACTCTTTGACGGCGTCGCGGCTGCGATCGGTGATCCCGAGGTCGTCGTCTATAACGCCAGTGGCCGCCTGCGCGGTCCTTTGGCAGAACTCGATCCAGCCGCTGTCGAACAGGCAATTGCGATCAGCGCTTACGGCGGCTTCCTGGTCAGCCAGCAGGCCGCAAGGCGCATGCTTCCGCATGGGCGCGGCGCGATCCTGTTTACCGGGGCGACGGCGAGCATCAAGGGATATGCCCTGTCGGCCGCTTTCGCCATGGGTAAGTTTGCGCTTCGCGGTCTTGCCCAGAGTGCCGCCCGTGAACTAGGGCCAAAGGGCATTCACGTTGCCCATTTCATCATCGACGGTGGAATCCGTTCGCAGATGCGCCGGGAAGACCCGGCCAAGCCGGATGCGACGCTCGATCCTGACGCCATCGCGCAGACCTATATCAATGTGCTCCTGCAGCACCGGAGCGCCTGGTCGCAGGAAATCGAGGTGCGGCCGTGGACGGAATCCTTCTGATGTCTGCCTAACATAGTCGCTGGATGCGCCCAGAGCGCTTGCGGCCCACTTCAGCACGGAAACGGCTGAAAATACTGAAAAGTTAAAAAAAATCTCACGCCGATTAACGGGTTGTTTACCACGTTTCGTGAAAGGTGCTGTCTGAGCATTGGCGACTTGCATTCCTTTTTTCAGTCTCGCGTTTCATGGAATGCCGCTACGCCGCACAGGTTGAGGAAAGTCTAATTGATTATCCCTTCATGAACGGTGCTCACGTCCGCATTCGGGTGCGGCGCTGACGGAAGCCAATGATCGGCCCTGACGAGGGTTCGGACAGATGAAGCGAGCAAGAAGATGAACGGATCGCGATCAAATTCCCCCCGGCATTCCGACAGGGCGTCGCTTGATGCATTGAACCGCACCATCGAAGGTCTGGAAGCGAGGATCGAGGGTTTGCTGGGCGCGAGCGTTCGCGACCAGCGCCAGCGCGCCCCGTCGCCGGAGCGCGAGGATCCGTATGCCGGCCACGCGCCCTATGCCCCTGAAGCTCGGCCGGATCCTTTTGCGGAAATTCGCCAGCGCCAGCGCATTCTGGAGGCAAGCCGGGAACGGCCGGCGGTGCGCGAGCAGCCAGCCCCATCGCGTGTTGCCGAACGCGCAACGCGTCCGGCCGATCCAAAGCCGGCCTATCGCGCCGCAGACGACACCATGACCGAGATCGCCCAGGCGCTCGTCAATCTTCGTCAGGATCTGAAGCGCGACATCTCCGATGGCGTGACGCGCGAGATGAACGCACTGCGCGAGGAGATCCGCAGCATCAAGGTCGGCGCGGAAGACCGTCGCTTTGCTGATGACATTCGCGCCGATATGGGCCGTCTCGCCAGCAGCATCGACCAGCTTGCTGGCCGCTCCAATGCGCCCGAAGCGCAAGGATTGCGCGGCGAGTTCGAAGAGCTGCGCTCGCTGATGGACGGGCTGGCGCGCGAAGATTCAATCCGCAATATGGAGACGCGCTGGGACGGCTTCGAGAACCAGCTGCATGCGCTCGATACGGCGGGCCTGCAGGAAGAGCTGGTGGCGCTTGCCTACCGGCTCGACGACATCAAGCGCCATATCGGCGGCATGGGCGAAAGCCCGGCCGTGCGGGCGCTGGAAGACAAGCTTCTCTCCATTGCAACGGCGATGGAGCAGTTTGGCACGATGATCCAGCCGCATGATCGGGCGATGGCCGAGCAGTTTGCAGCGGTCGATGGCCGGCTCGACGAAATCAGCCGCGCCATTGCGGCAACCGGCCGCGCTGCCACCAGCGGCGACCCCGCCATGATGCATCGCCTCGAAGGCCGCCTGAACGCCTTGGGCGAGCAGATCGATATGATGGGCCATAGCCTCGCGAGCCGCGTAGGCCCGACCGATGCTCTGGCGGATCGGCTCGAAACGCTGACGCTGCGCGTTGAGGAACTCGCCAACGCCGAGGCCGCCTCGCGCCTCGACGAACGCCTGGAGCATCTGTCCTACCTGCTCGAGCGAAGCCACACGGCCGCGCCGCGGCCCGAACTGACCGGAGCGCTCGCCGATATCTCGCGCAAGATCGATGCGCTCGAGGTCGGCTCGGTTAACGACGCGCTGGCGCAGCGCCTGGACTATCTCGCACGCCGCATCGACGAAATGGATTTCCAGCCGCTTCAGCCTGTCGCCGCTCCGGCGGATGATAGCGCCATCCGTCGCATCGAAAGCCGGCTCGGCGATATCGCCGCGCGCATTGAGGAAAGCGCCGCCGCGCCAGCGGCCGATTCCTATGCGCTGAAGAACCTTGAAGACCAGATCGCAAACCTCTCGGCCCTGATGAGCGAACCGCGGCCCGCAGCGGAGTTGCCGCTGGATTTCGACCGCCGCATGGGCGCGATCGAAGACTACATGGCGACCAGCGACGAATATATCATCGAGGCCGCCCGCCAGGCGGCGGAAGCGGTGGTCGAGGCCTATGCAAGAAGCGGCGTCCTCCACGGCGGTGCGCCGGCTGTAGCCGACATATCGGCGCTCACTGCGCTTGCCGAAGACCTGCGCCAGCTCGAGGACCTCAGCCGCAGCAGCGAGGAGCGCACGCACAAGACCTTCCAGGCCTTGCACGAAACGCTGGTCCAGATCGCCGAGCGATTGGACACGATGGAAGATCGCGCCGCCGCAAGGCCTGCGCCGAGAATGCCGAGCGCCGACGTCGATTTCGCGGTCGATACCTTCGCGATGATGCAGGCTGGAGCCGAGGATGCGCAGAAGCCGGCGGTGTTCGGAACTCGCGCCCCTGCAGGCCGTCAGCCCGAGGCCGCCGAACAAGCGCTCGCCATACCGGTCATGGCTGCGACCGATACCAGCGTGGTCGCCATTGAGGCGGCGACGAAACCTGCCGCATCCGCTGATGCCTCAAAGAGCAGCCTCCTCGCGAGCCTTGGCAAGCGTCTGCTGCCAAGCAAAAAGGTGAAGGCGGAAACCGCTGCCGCCGAGCGCACGGTGATCGATCCGACTCCATCCATTGATCCCGTCGATGTGATGCCGCCCGAAGCCGCCAATGAGCCGCTGGAGCCGGGCTCAGGTGCGCCCGATGTCAAGAAAATCCTGGAACGTGTGCGCGCCAGCCAGAACGCTGCGCGAACGAACGCCAAGCCCGCAACGGAAAATGAGCGCGCCGACTACATTGCCGCCGCCCGCCGCGCCGCGCAGGCTGCGGCAATGGAGACCGAACCCGGCGCCAAGCCGCAGCCCGCCAAGGCCGACAAGAAGGCAAAGGTCAAGGACTCGACCAAGGGAGGCGCCTTGTCGCGCTTCCGCCGTCCGATTCTGCTTGCCGTCGGCGCCGTGCTTCTGGCGATCATGGCGTTTCCACTGGCCCGCACGCTGACGAGCGGTCAGCCGGCGCCGTCCGCCGAAGTTGCCATGCTGACGGATACTTCCAGCAATACGCTGCCGCCCGACAGCGAAACCGCGCCGGACCAAGTCGCGGCAATCGCTGCGGAAGTCCCGGCTGCAGCCCCTGTCGCGCCGATCGCGAGCAGCGATCCAGCGCCCGCGCCGGCAGCACCCGACCATCTGACTGCAACCGCGCCGCTGAACGGTGATGCGGCGGCGCCGCTTGCGCTTTCCGGTACTCCGCAGGACGCCTCCGGTTTCATTGCCAAGGATGCTGCGCCGGTTGCGGCTGGAGTGGCCACCACACCGACTGCGGAAACGGCAAGCATTGCCGTCCCGGATGTGGTGCAGCCGAAGTCGCTCGCCGATGCCGCCAAGAGTGGCGATCCACTGGCGCTCTTCGAAATTGGTGCCCGCTATAGCGAGGGCCGTGCCGGCGTCACCGTCGATGCGAAGGAAGCGGCAAATTGGTATCAGCTCGCCGCGAACAAGGGCTTCGCGCCGGCCGAATATCGTCTCGGCAACATTTACGAGAAGGGCACGGGCGTCGGACGCGATATCGCCAAGGCGAAGCAATATTACGAACAGGCTGCCAACCAGGGCAATGCCAGTGCGATGCACAATCTCGCCGTGCTTTACGCGTCTGGTGCGCTCGGCCAGCAGGACTATAAGGTGGCGGCGGGCTGGTTCATCAAGGCGGCCGACCTCGGCGTCACCGACAGCCAGTTCAATCTGGCGATCCTCTGCGCTCGCGGCAATGGTGTCGCACAGGATCTGACTGAATCCTACAAGTGGTTCGCGGTTGCGGCCAAGGGCGGTGACAAGGATGCGGCACAGAAGCGTGATGAAGTCGCCAACGCGATGAAGCCGGACCAGCTGGAAAAGGCGCGTGCCAAGGCAGACCTCTGGAAGGCCGCACCGCTCGACAGCAAGGCGAACGGCGTCGACGTTCCGGATGAATGGATCGGCAATGCCACCAAGACCTCGACCGTCGACGTGAAGAGGGCGATCCGCAACATCCAGGCGATTCTCAACAACAACGGCTTCGACGCCGGTCAGCCGGATGGCGAGATGGGCGCGAAGACCGTTGCGGCGATCAAGAGCTTCCAGAAGTCGATCGGCCAGGAGCCGAGCGGCAAGATCAACGACATTACCGTGAAGGCGCTCTTGGATCGCAACAAGGGCCCGGCCACCAAGGTCTGATTGCGGCACCCTCCCGGTCTTCCGTGCGCTTACGGGAGATCGATCAAAATGCAAGCCATGATGTGTGCAGGTCCGTGCAAGCTTCGCCAAATATATGTGATCAGAGCCCGGACTCAGTTTGTGCGGGCTCAGAGGCAGTGCGGTTGTATCTATCGCAGCTCAAGAAGAAATTTCGCATCCCGCGCGTATTCTTTGGAAAATGTTATTTGCAAGATATTGCAACTATGATTCTTCTTGCTGTGTAAGTGCTCTGTGTATCGTGATTCGGTGAATGTCGTTGATGCTAAATGATTTGGCGGAGATTCCGAATGATAAGTCTTGATATTGAAAGCTGGGCGCTAACGCGAGCTCACCATATCGTCCTGAACGAGGGATTGAATCTTGCAAAGGCGGCGCAGGATCTGGATCGTAAGCGCTCGCGCATGCTGGTTTACGAGCTTCAGAAGGTCATAGCCGCCGCGATCCTCGAAGCGCATGCAGCCAATGCCCGTTCCAATGGGTCGCAGGCCGTTCAGGGAACCTGATATTGCGTTGCTCTATGTACGGCAGCCTCCGGCTTAGGGGCCTGCTCCGCGACTGCTCGCGTTTTTTTGGCAGATATCCATGAGCTAATTTAATTGCTTCAGGCCGATCGGGCGCCATAGCCGGCCTATGCCTTGCCGGTTTCCGCGTCGAGGGTTTCGATCAATCTGGTCATGACGGCCAGGGCTGCCTCCATTTCAGCGGCGGTAAAAGACTGCCCGAGCCTGTCGGCCCACTCCGCCTGCGCTGTCTCGATCGCGGCGAGGCGGGATTCGCCTTCCTCCGTCAATTTTACCAGTTTGGCGCGCTGGTGCTGCGGGTTGTCGACGTAGCTGATCAGCCCGTCGCCTTCGAGTGCATCCGCCAGCCGTTGCACGCCCTGCCGGGCAATCCCGAGCAGGCGGGCAATCTGTGCGACGGAATGCGCGCCACTTCGTGCACCTGCAAGGACCTGCCAGCGGGCGCTCGTCTGCCCGGCGGGCTTCGCCAACTCGTCGCCGGCGGCGGTCAACCGGCCTGCGAGCCGCAGCGCAGCGATCGTGAACAGCGAGAAGGCATCGCCTTCGGCGGTCCGTTGCGGGCGATTTTGTTTGACAACATGTTGTCGTGTTGGTATCTCATTGGTCATGACAACATATTGTCATTACCAATGACCCTTGCAAAGGGCGAAGGAGGAAATCCATGAAGAAAACCTACACGGGCAGCTGCCATTGCGGCAAAATCCGCTACGAGGTCGATGCGGATCTCCAGGCCGGCACTGGCCGCTGCAATTGCACCGTCTGCGGCAAGCGGCGCTATTGGGGCGCGGTCGTGAAGCCCGAGGATTTCCGTTTGCTGTGCGAGGAGACGGCGGCCGCTGACTATCAGTTCGCAACGATGAGCGGCCACCACCGCTTTTGCCCGACATGCGGCCTCCATGCCTATGGGCATGGTCATATTCCAGAGATTGGCGGAGACTATGTTTCGATCAACATTGCCTGCCTTGATGACATATCGCCAGAAGAGCTTGCCGGTCTGCCGGTTCGCTACATGGACGGGCGTCACGACAATTGGTGGAACGAACCTGCGGTGACGAGCTACCTTTAATTCAGACCGGTAGCCTCGCAACCCTGTCGCGTTCGGCGACTTGCCATCCCGGGGTCATGACGACGAACGAGAATGTCATTCCGCCGCCGCACGCTTCTGAGCGGAAATCTGCGTGATGTAGGCCCTCAGTGCCGCCGGGCGGACCGGTTTGTGCTGGAGGCCGATGCCGTGCCGCTCGACTTCGGCGCGAACCTCCGGCGTGCGATCCGCGGTGACGATCAGCGCTGGAATGAACGCCATGAACCGCTCCCGGAGCGTCAGAATGGCGGAAACGCCGGTGCCGTCGCCAAGATGATAGTCGGCGATAACAAGGTCGGGCGGCGCCTGGCGCGCATCGAGTGCGTCGACCTCGGCCAGCGAGCCCAGGCATCGAACTTCGCAGCCCCAGCCGCTGATCAGGAGCTGCATGCCTTCCAAAATATGCGGCTCGTTGTCGACGCAGAGGACCTTCAGCCCCTTGAGGTTCTGCGCAGAATGTTCCACCGCTTGAGCAGCACCCAAACGCTCGGGAAGTCGCGACGCGTCGCGCGGCATGATGATGCGGAAATCCGTGCCCTTGCCGTGTGTCGAGTGCAGTTCCACCGGATGGTTGAGGACGCGCGCGATGCGATCGACGATCGAAAGGCCAAGGCCGAGCCCCGAGGCTGTCTTGGCGCCTTCATCGAGGCGGGCGAATTCCTTGAAGACCGTCCGGAACTTCGACGGCGGAATTCCGATCCCCGAATCCATCACCTGAATGACGACCTGGTGTCCACGCCGGCGCGCGCCGACCAGCACCTTGCCGTCGATCGTGTATTTGATCGCGTTGGAGACCAGATTTTGCACGAGGCGGCGCAACAGATTGGGGTCGGAGCGAACCCGCAGCGAGGTCGGCATCACCACCAGCTTCAGCTTTTTCTCGCGGGCGATCGGTGCGAAATCGGTCTGGATTCGCTCCAGCAGATCGGAGAGGGGCACGGGGGCGAGGCGTGGCCGCATGGCCCCGGTGTCGAGCCGCGAAATATCGAGCACGGCGCCAAGGATGGTCTCGACCGATTCCAGCGCGGAATCGATATTGCGCACGATGGCGCTGCTTTCGGATTGGCCCATGCGCTCGACCAGCGCAGAGGAATAGAGCCGGGCGGCATTGAGCGGCTGCAGGATGTCGTGGCCGGCTGCAGCGAAGAATCGCGTCTTGCCGAGATTGGCCTCATCAGCCGCGGCCCGCGCCTCGCCGAGTTCGTGGTTGACGCGGGTGAGCTCTGCCGTGCGCTCGACGACGCGCTGTTCCAGCGTTTCATTTGCCTGCTTCAGGGCCCGGTCGGCGGCGACCCGCTGAGTGATGTCGGTGAAGGTCGCAACGATGCCCTTATCAGGCATGGCGTTGGAGCGCACTTCGATGATGCGCTCGCCGCCGCCAAGCACGAGCGCGAAGGGTTTGTCCAGCGTCAGGAAATGGCGGACTGTCTGGTTGACGTCGCCGGCCGCAATGTCGCCGCGCTCGCTGAGGATCGCCACGATGTCGGCCAGCGGGAAGCCGACTTGTCCGGTATTCTCCGGCAGATCAAGCAATTGCCGGAAACGCCGGTTCCATATCGTCAGGTTGTTCGAGCTGTCGAACACCGCGATCCCTTGGTCCATCTGCGAAAGCGCGGTCTGCAGCATGTCCTGGTTATATTGCAGCGCCTCGCTCGCCTGGTCGAGCAGCCAGGCGGTATCGGCGGAGGCGTCTTCCACCTTCTGGAGGATCAGCGACAGCACGAGCCGGGCCGACGAGGAACCGATCGCGCTGCCGAGCAATTGCTCGGTAAAGTGGATCAGCGCCATATCTGCTGGCTGATCGTCCTCGAGCTCGCGTCCCGAATTCTGCTGGTAGGTCTGGAAGGAGCGCTCCATGCGCTCTTCGCCGAGATAACGGGAGACCGTCGCCTTCAAATCGCCGACGCTGATGCGCGTTTTCCAACCACGGGTGGCAAACTGCGAGCGGGATTGCCGCTTGACGAAAATACCGGCCTGAATGCGCTCGAGCGGTCGCGCGTTGCGGGTTACCGAGCCGATGACGAAGAAGGCGGTGTTGACGAGGAGGCTCATCGCCGTGGCATTGACCAGCGGATCGGCATCGGGCGCCGCAAAGATTGTCGTCCCCGGAAAGATGAAGCCGAGAACGGCGCTTGCGACGCCCGAATAGTCCGGCCCGCCAAGCGAGGGCAGGAACAGCAGATAGACCCAGATCACGAAACCCGACGTCAGCCCCAGGATGGCACCGCGCGCATTGGCCCGCCGCCAGATCAGGCCGCCGAACAGGGCAGGGGCCATCTGCGCAATCGCGGCGAAGGAAAGCAGTCCGATCGAGGCCAGTCCCGCTGTGCTGTCGGTTGAGCGATAATAGCAGTAGCCGAGAAGAAGCACGGCGAAGATCGCGCTGCGCCTTATGTTGAGCAGCGTCTTGGCGAAGTCGCTGCGCTGCCCTGTGCGATCGGTCAGCTTCCGGTGCAGGAAGATAGGCATGATGATGTCGTTCGACACCATGATCGAGAGCGCGACGGACGCGACGATCACCATGGCCGTCGCCGCGGAAAAGCCGCCGATGAAGGTAATCAGCGAGACGACGGGCATCTGCCCCGCAAGCGGCAGCGAAAGCACGTAGAGGTCGGCATTGCCGCTGCCGCCGAAGGTCAGCAGGCCGCCGATTGCCACCGGCAGCACGAAGAGATTGATGACGATCAGATAGAGAGGGAAGAGGAAGCCGGCGAGCCGAAGTTCCCGTGCGGTTCTGTTCTCGACAACCGTGACGTGGAATTGTCGCGGCAGCATGATGATCGCGAAGGCCGATAGCAGCGTCAGCGTGATCCAGCGGCTGATCGGCGTCTGGTAGTGCAGAGCCGAGAGCACAAGCTGGTTTTCGCTCGCCTTTTGCCAAAGGTCGAGAGGGCCGTCGAACAGGAACCAGATCACGCAGATGCCGGCCGTGAGAAAGGCGAAAAGCTTGACTACGGATTCCATGGCGACGGCGAGGATCAATCCATCCTGGTGCTCCGTCGCATCCGTATGGCGTGTGCCGAACATGATTGCGAAGCAGGCAAGCACGAGCGTTACGAGTAGCGGCAGGTCGAGAAAATAGAGATTACCGCTGCCGATGCCATAGTCCGACGGGTTGAGCATCGCCGTCATGGTGCTCGACACGGACTTCAGCTGCAGCGCGATATAGGGGATGGCGCCGACCAGCGAGATCAGCGCCACGATGGTCGCGACCGCAGGGTTCTTGCCGTAGCGCGCGGAAATGAAATCGGCGACCGACGTCAGTTTCTCGGCTTTGGCAAGCTCGGTGATCCGTCGCAGCACGGGCATGCCGAGCGTGAAGACGAGGATCGGGCCGATATAGATGCCGAGGAATTCCAGTCCGCGCTGAGAGGCCAGCCCGACGCTGCCGAAATAGGTCCAGGATGTACAGTAGATTGCGAGGCTGAGCGCATAGACGGCCGGGCGGCCGCCGGCCGGCGTTCCGAACATTCGCCGTCTGCGGTCGCCATGGCTCGCCACTGCGAAAAGCAGGAGCAGATAGCCGAATGCGGATGCAATTATGACCCAGCCTGGCAGCATAAAACCTCCACCGGCGCACCACGCGCCAGTCCTCCCGGAGCACCAAGACTAAGGCAATTCCCAAAGTTTGAACATTGGGCGGGCTCTAGGCCTTAAGTCAAAGACGTTCGAAGGCTGTCGATAATTGATTATTGCCAATTGATTAATTGCATCGAAGATGTAGCTAATGAAAACAATGACCTGTCAGCGAGACTGCATCAGAGGGAGACGGATCGGATGCTCAATGAGTTCAAAGCATTTATCGCCCGCGGCAATGTCATGGACCTTGCTGTCGGTGTCATCATCGGCGGTGCCTTTGGCGGTATCGTGAAGTCGCTGGTCGACGATGTCATCATGCCGATCGTCGGCGCCGTCTTTGGTGGGTTCGACTTTTCGAACTACTTCATCGGCCTGTCTTCCAATGTCAACGCGCAGACCCTGGCCGCCGCTCGCCAGCAGGGCGCGGTGCTTGCTTATGGCAGCTTCATCACGGTTCTTATCAACTTCCTCATCCTTGCCTGGATCATCTTCTTGATGGTCAAGGGCGTGAATACGCTGCAGAAGCAGGTGGACAAGCAGCTGAAGATCAAGCAGGCGAATGAAGAGGCCGCTGCGCCGCCGGCCGATGTCGCGTTGCTAACGGAAATCCGCGACCTGCTGGCCAAGCGCCCGGCATGAGTTCAAGGATTGGTCCTGCCGTTGTGGCGGGACCAATCATCACAGAAATCGATGCGGCTTCACCGATTGTCATGAGATTTCCGGCCGCCTTTGCTTTATGTAGGCGCAAACCGGAGTGATGCATGTCGATTGTCAGCAGCCTTAGCCCGCGCGCCGTTATGGCACCTGAAAGCGGGATCGTCGAAGTCGTCAACTATGCCCGTGGCCGCGATGGGCTTCTGCCGCTTTGGGTCGGCGAGGGCGATCTGCCGACGCCTGAGTTCATCAACAAGGCGGCGATTGATGCGCTCGCAGGCGGCGAAACCTTCTATACCTATCAGCGCGGCATCCCCGAGCTGCGCCAGGCGCTCTCGGACTACTACGCCCGGCATTTCGACATCACTCTGCCGGTCGAGCATTTTTACGTCACCGGTTCCGGCATGCAGGCGATCCAGATCTCAGTGCAGGCATTGACTTCGCCAGGTGACGAGCTCGTCTATCTGACGCCCGCCTGGCCGAACATTGCGGCCGCCCTGGAAATTGCCGGCGCCCGTTCGGTCGGCGTGCAGCTGACTTTCGAGGGCGGCAGATGGTCAGTCGATCTCGACCGTATCGCGGCGGCGATCACGCCGAGGACGAGGGGGCTGTTCATCAACACGCCGTCCAACCCGACCGGCTGGACAGCAACCAGGGACGATCTGGCAGCCATCCTCGCGCTCGCGCGCAAGCATGACCTGTGGATCATGGCTGACGAGATCTACGCGCGCTATTACTTTGCCGGCGGCCGGGCGCCGTCCTTCCTCGACATTATGGAGCCGGACGACAAGATCATGTTCGTTAACTCCTTCTCGAAGAACTGGTCGATGACCGGCTGGCGCATCGGTTGGATCGTTGCCCCGCCGCAGACCGGCCAGGTGCTTGAGAACCTCATCCAATATTCGACCTCGGGCGTGGCGCAGTTCATGCAACGGGGGGCAGTCGCCGCCTTGAATGATGGCGACGCGTTCGTGCAGTCCAACATCGAAAAGGCCAGGCGTTCCCGCGACATCCTTTGCGACGCGCTGATTGCGACGAACCGCGTCGAAACGCTGAAGCCGGATGGCGCGCTCTATGCCTTTCTGAAGATCGATGGGGTGACCGACAGCCGCAAGGCAGCGATCGACATCGTCGACAAGACAGGTGTCGGGCTAGCGCCGGGCGCGGCTTTCGGCCCGGGTGGCGAGCTTTTCGTGCGCGCCTGCTTCCTGCGCGATCCGGCCCAGATCCGGATGGCGGCGAACCGGCTCTGCGACTACATCCTGACGCTCTAGCTGCCCGCTCGCGCTTTGGTGGTGTGCGGCAACTCCGCACGGCAGCTTGAGGGCTGTTGCAGAAAATCCGGCTGATTGGCACAAAGCGCCTGTGAGGTCTCGGCGGAATATTTTCAACTGAGCCTCACTCGGGCGCCTAAATCGGCGAGTGCTGAAAGACCGGCATCAACGTGCCTTCTGACAATCGGCTAAGGTAAAGCCGCGCAGTATCAAGCGCTTCGCGAATGGTCACATCCATATCAAGATAGCGATAGGTTCCGAGGCGTCCAACAAAGGTGATGGATGTTTCGGCGTTTGCACGTTGTACATATTGGGCCAGTTGTTCTTTGTCCTTGACGAGACGGATTGGATAGTAGGGGATGTCATCATCACCGCAAATGCGGGAGAATTCCCGGTAACAGACGGAACCTGTATGGTTCTCCCAGGGTGAGAAATGCTTGTGCTCGGTGATGCGCGTGTAGGGCACGGACGCGTCGCCATAATTCATGACCGCGCAGCCCTGGTAATCGCCGTCATAGTCGAAGCGCTCGAAGTCAAGCGTTCGATATCCCAATGGGCCGAACTCGTGATCGAAATAGCCGTCGAGCGAGCCGGAGTAAAACACATGCGCAAATTCTTCTTTTTGCGTGCGTAGAAAGCGCGTCTTGAGGCTCACATGGATGTTGGGATGGTCCAGAATGCGACCGACCATATCGCTGTAGCCGTTCTCAGGCATTCCCTGGTATTTATGCGCGAAATAGTTGTCGTCATAGTTGAAGCGCACGGGAAGTCGTTTGAGAATGGACGCCGGCAATTCCGTCGGCGAGCAACCCCACTGCTTCTGTGTATATCCTTTGAAGAAGGCCTCGTAGAGGTCATTGCCGACAAAGCGGAGCGCTTGCTCTTCGAAGGTTGTCGGGTCCTCGATCGTTTTGTCCGCCTGCGTCTCGATGAAGGCACGGGCATCGTCTGGGCGGAAAGTTTTCCCGAAGAACTGATTAATCGTGTGCAGATTGACGGGCAATGAATAGACTTGGCCCTTCGAGGTTGTCTTCACCCGATTTTTATAGGGCATGAAGGTCTGGAACCTATTCACATAGTCCCAGACTTCAGTGTCATCCGTATGGAAGATATGCGGCCCGTACACATGGACCATCACCCCGGTTTTTTCGTCGCGCTCGGTATGGCAGTTTCCTGCAATGTGGGCGCGCATATCAAAGATCTCGACCTGATGGCCAGCCAGCGCAAGTTCCCGGCCGATCACCGCACCGGACAATCCTGCACCAACGATACCAATTCTTCCATTTGCCCGCATTCCAGGACGCTCCACTCTTGTATCGAGAAACTCTTTGCTAAAGGTGTTACGCCGCAATCGAGCTGCGCATCAGTTCGTCATAAGCGCCGATCAAATGATCCAGAGCGAGACCTTGCTCCTGGGGGCCGAAGCTGAGGTGGCTGACAGTGAAATCCGAATAAATCGCCGTGGGCCGGTCGAGGAGTTCCGGCAGATCGACTGTCAATGCGCGCTCGTCGTCCCCTTTCGGCAGGGCCATATGCACGAGGTCCTTGCCAAGCCAGGCAATGAAGTTGATCGATTGGCGCTCCTTCCATTCGATTACTTTGCTCGGCAAAGGCAAATGCTTGCTGTTGGTTTGCAGGAAGTAGTCGTGCAGTTCGTTCGCACGATCCGCGCTTTGCCACAGGCTTCCGCCAAACCCACCCGGCGGGCGCTCGAAGTGACCGACATATTCGGGGATGGAACCGGCCACTTGCTGCCAATGGGCGCAGACCCCGTTATTCACCACATTGGCGGAGACAATCACGTATTTTGGGTTTGTTCGCCGGAACTCAATGAAATCACTGAGTTTTTCGAGATCCAAATAGACGATGTCGTCATCACACTTCAAGAATATCGAGTCTGAAAATGCCCGCAACCGTGTCGCGTAGAAGTTATAGGCTTGCCAATAGGGCATATGCTCGTTCCGATTGCCCACGAAGCGCTGTATCCGCGAGCGTACATTTCCGAGCTCCAGGGAAGCACCCCAGCCGCCGCGGACCATGATCGACGCACCGGCAGAGATATCCAGGTCACTCCAGGTCCCGACAGCCACGTTGTTGACGTGGAGCGAGGGGATACCCGCCGCATCGACGTTGAGTACGATCTGGTTTGGAGTGCCTGGCGACAGAATACCGGGGGTCGCTCTGCTCCAGATGGCAGGAATACCGTCACGATCGAAATTGCTGAGCCCGCTCCGCGACAGCTTCCTCAGGACGGAGTGCGAATTGTTCCAGCCGCCCACCACCAGCTCGAAATACTCTTCACCGCCGTCGTTGGGAATGATTGCGATGTGAAGGTCGTTGGTGATTGTTGCGCTGAGGCGGAGCGGCTGATTGGGCCCTACCGAGCCCTTCGACTGGTATGGAGCATCCGACCCCATAAAGCGAACCGGGCCGAATTCACGCGTGACCCATTCGTGGTCTTCCTGCGAGCGCGTGAAATCCCAGACATGCCACTCGTCTATGATCCCGACATCCATGGCTGAATGAATGTATCGGGTCAGGATTTCCATTCTTTTCTGCCTGCCCGCAAAGGTGACAAGTATAACTGGAGCCATTTCAGCCTCGCTTCCTGGGGTTGGTTCCGCTCATTGCGCACGAGCAGTTTCTGCCGTCCACAGACGGTCGTCATACGGGATCGGGGAAAAGGCGTGCCAGTTTGCCAGTTTCTCGATATAACGCCGGCGGTAGTCGGCGCTGTCCTCGAACTCGATGTTTTCGTTCATGATCTCCACCCCGACTTCGTAGTAGATGTCGAGGTTTTTCAGATCAGGCATGGGTGTTTCGCCACGCTCGCACTCGCCCTGCACTTGCCAATACAATTGCTCGAGGCGCTGAACGAGAGCGGGAATGTCGCGAAGAACGCTGGCGTCGCGGTGGCTCTCCAAGGACTGCCTTACTGCGGCGAGGGCCTCACGGTCCTGCGCAAGTCTGACGGCTTTGCCAACGTAGTCGTCAGGCCCGTCGCATATCAGTTCCGGCACGCCGGTCGCAGCGACGATGCTGGCACAGAAGCGCGATGCGAAGCCATTGCCGGGGAAAGTCAGGACAGGCAATCCCATGGTAACGGCGTCGCCTGCCGTGGAATGCGCTCCGTAAGGAAAGGTATCCAGGAAGAGATCGGCCACACCAATCCGGGCAAGATGCTTCGGATTGGGAGCCTTGGGGGCGAAAATCAACCGTTCCGGCGCCACCCCATGTCGCTCGGCGGCTTGCCTGAGACGCTGATCGACATCCTCGCCTCCGCTGAGCAACCAGAGAACACTACCCGGTGTTGCCGAAAGAATAGCCATCCAACGGTCAAAGCAAGCAGCGGTGATCTTCTGCATGCCGTTGAAGCAGGCAAATATAAACGCATCCTCGGGCAGCCCTGCCTCCGCCCGGTCCGGTCGAGGCGCGATCTGCCTCTTGCGATCGACCGGCTGGTTGCAAGGTATCCGCAGTACTTTTTCCGAATAATAGATCTCGTTGCCCGGCGGGATGATGTGCTCGTCGGCGATGATGTATTGGTGGAATGGGCTGCCCATGGTGCCGGGATAGCCGCAGAAAGCGACGATCACCGGCGCCGGCCGATAAGCAAAGATCTTGGTGCGCGCGTGCTTCGTGTAGCCGTTCACATCGACGAGAATGTCGATCTCGTCTGCAATGATCTGCCTTGCGGCATCGCTGTCGCTGATCATCGAAATATCGCGCCAGCAGTCGATGGCATTCATTATGCGCGATTGTGTTGCATCAGCCGTACGCGCTTCACCACAATAATAGGCGTAGATCTCGACGGTGCTCTTGTCGTGCGTCTCGAAGACCTCGCTGAGCGCAAAGCCGACGGCGTGGTCGCGCAGATCAGACGACACATAGCCGATGCGCAACCGTTGCGCAGTGTTGGATTTTTGACGAGGGGCGATGCGCGCAAACCCGGTCAAGTCGGGTCGACCGACAAGCGACTTGCAGTAGCGATAGGCTTTGGCAAGCTGGAAGATAGGATCGTCGGCATAGCAGGCGAGGGTCAGCGGCGACAATGAATCCAGGAGTTGTCGCTCGGAGACGTGTTCCGAAGGGACCAACGTCGGCCACTTGCACTGGCGTTGCCGCAGAGAGGTCCAATGCTGAGCTGATTCGATTTTGTCGGGCCGCAACTCAATCGCCTGCCAAAGGGTCTTTTCCGCCTCTTCCATAAGTCCTGCGTTCTCAAGCACTCGGCCGATATGCTGTAGAATCATCAGGCGATGCGTAACGCGTTCGGGTGTGATCTCGGCCGTCATCTCCGCAAAGGCCTGCCATTGCTGGATCGCCAGTCCGGTCAGGCCGGCATCCTCCAGAGCGCGGCCAAGATTGATGTGGCCCTGACCGAAACGCGGCTCAATCTTCAGGCCGGCGCGCAGTGCATTAATCGAGCCGGCCAGATCGCCCAGCTGCCGTAGCGTGACGGAATAATTGAAGTAGACGAGATGAAGCAGGGAATTGGAATCGTTATATGCAATCCACGACCGGTAAAGTTCGCCAGCTTGCTCTCTCAGTCCGGCGGAATTCAAACTCTCGGCACACTGAAACAATTCCGTCAGCGAAAGTCGCTGTTGTCGTGCGCGTTCAAGTAGACCGGGAAGTGGCGAAAGAGGCTCTGAGGCAAGATTGGTGTTGATGTCCATAGAAATTCCGATGACAGGCGGCCGACACTGAGAACATGTTTTGAAGGGTCATAGTCGCGTTAGCTTGCTTTGGGCTTGTGCTTTCATTGTTCGCGCAGTTTTGCCTCTTCTATTCCGTCCGCAACCCACATCATTCGAATCGCCGACCTCCCGAAAGCATAGGAAGTCCCCATGTCGAAAAACTCAGATCCTACCGAAATGTTTTATCTGGCTTATTGGCTCTCGAAGAGCCGCGACTACGTGGATCTCAGGTCATATTGAAGACTTTCGACGCCCGCGTCTCGCCGATATGTTGCCAAATCGGTCGGCCGCCTAGTTTGTGTCCGAGGTAAGCCTGTGCTTAAACCTTCTCGATCCAGTAAAGTTTGCCCTGTCCAAGTCCGAGACAAATTTGTCCTTGGATTCGGCCCGTTAACTCAAAATTTAAGCTTGGCCGCTACCTGTTGTCTCAGAAGTCCACAGTTCGCAACTGGGTAAGACTTCGGCAAAATGAATGGACCGACCCTTTCCTGAGGAGGCTTCATTCATGGGCGTAGGAAGCAGGATGCTTTGTGTCCTGTCTGCATGAGGCCTTCCTGCGCTAGGGCTCCCGCGAGCCATGTCCTCAATCCGACATTTCCGTTCGTTGAGACGCTTCGACCCAAGTTTTCGCGTCGAGATGAACGGGCGCCGCATATGGCACGCGCATTACGAAGCTGAGCCTCGGATAAGGGGTTCGCCGCGTTTGTCTCGTGGTCGGCAGCATCGGTGATGTTCACAAACGATTAACCTCGAAGGCTCGCGTCCATGACTTCCATCATCAGCTCCCTTAGCGCCAATCAGATCAAGTCCCTTTCGACCGTCACAATCGCCTCGCTGACCACCAGCGACATTGCGGTAATGACGACCACTCAGGTCAAGGCTCTCTCCTCGGCCCAAATCGCGGCGCTCAGCACCGACGATATCGCGGCTTTCTCCACCGGGCAGATGAGCGCGATTGCGGCCACATCGGTCGCTGGCTTGACTCTGAGCCAGCTTGCCGCTCTCGACACCTCGAAGATCGAAAGCCTGGCGTCGTCTCAGGTTGCGGCACTGAATTCAACGCAAGTTGCTGCTTTGACGTCATCCCAGGTCGAAGCGCTGACCTCTTCGCAGGTTGGTGCCATGACTTCGGCGCAGGTCTCGGCCCTGTCCACCGATGATATTGCGACCTTCTCGACCGCCGATGTCGCAGCGATCTCCGCGACTGCCTTGGCGGGCCTTTCCACCGATAATCTCGCTGCCCTGTCGACCGATCAGGCCGCGGCGCTGAAGACCACCCAGATTGCAGCGCTGAAGACTGCCCAGATCGCGGCGCTCACCACCGCCCAGATCGGTGCCTTGAGCTCGTCGCAGATCAATGCTCTGTCCGGCACCCAGGTGGCGGCGCTAAGCACGGCCGATATTGGCGTCCTGTCCACCGATCAGGTCGCCGCTCTGAGCTCGAAAGCCATCGGTTCGCTGACGACCGCCCAGATCGGTGCCCTGAGCACGGCCCAGGCCGAGGCGCTGACCTCTGCTCTTGTCGGCGCTCTGAGCTCGACGCAGGTCGCGGCCCTTTCTTCCGCAGACATTGCGACCTTCTCGACGGCCGATATCGCGGCAATCTCGGCAGCTGCGCTGGCAGGCCTTTCCACCGACAATCTTGCAGCCCTGTCGACCGATCAGGCCGCGGCCCTGAAGACTACACAGATTGCGGCGCTGAAGACGGCTCAGGTTGCAGCACTGACGACCGCCCAGGTCGGTGTTCTGAGCTCGTCGCAGGTAAATGCTCTGTCCGGCGCCCAGATGGCGGCACTAAGCACCGATGATTTTGCCGTCCTGTCCACCGATCAGGTCGCTGCGCTGAACACCAAGGCTATCGGGTCGCTGACGACTGCCCAGATCGGTGCTCTGAGCACGGCCCAGGCCGAGGCCTTGTCGACCGGTCAGGTGGCTGCCCTTGGCTCGGCGCAGATAGCTGCCCTTTCTTCCGCAGATATTGCCACCTTCTCGACCGCCGATATCGCGGCAATCACCGCCACTGCGCTGGCAGGCCTTTCCACCGGTAATCTCGCGGCCCTGTCGACCGATCAGGCCGCGGCTCTGAAGACTACACAGATTGCGGCGCTGAAGACGGCTCAGGTTGCAGCGCTGACGA
Source organism: Rhizobium sp. YTU87027 (assembly GCF_050644135.1). Classification (NCBI taxonomy): domain Bacteria; kingdom Pseudomonadati; phylum Pseudomonadota; class Alphaproteobacteria; order Hyphomicrobiales; family Rhizobiaceae; genus Rhizobium; species Rhizobium sp. YTU87027. Next base: position 227,954 of record NZ_CP098440.1, read on the forward strand.
CCGCCCAGGTCGGTGTTCTGAGCTCGTCGCAGGTCAATGCTCTGTCCGGCACCCAGGTAGCGGCGCTGAGCACGGACGATCTTGCAGCCCTCTCCACCGATCAGGTTGCAGCGCTGAACACCAAGTCCGTCGGCTCGCTGACGACTGCCCAGATCGGTGCCCTGAGCACGGCCCAGGCTGAAGCCCTGACCACCGGCCAGGTGGCTGCCCTCGGATCGGCGCAGATCGCAGCCCTTTCTTCCGCAGATATTGCCACCTTCTCGACCGCCGATGTTGCGGCAATCTCGGTGGCTGCGCTGGCAGGCCTTTCCACCGACAATCTCGCAGCCCTGTCGACCGATCAGGCTGCGGCACTGAAGACTACACAGATTGCGGCACTGAAGACGTCCCAGGTTGCGGCTCTGACGACCGCCCAAGTCGGCGTCCTGAGCTCGTCGCAGGTCAATGCTCTGTCCGGCACCCAGGTGGCGGCGCTGAGCACGGACGATCTTGCGGCGCTCTCCACCGATCAGGTTGCAGCGCTGAACACCAAGTCCGTCGGCTCGCTGACGACTGCCCAGATCGGTGCCCTGAGCACGGCCCAGGCTGAAGCCCTGACCACCGGCCAGGTGGCTGCCCTCGGATCGGCGCAGATCGGGGCCCTTTCTTCCGCAGATATTGCGACCTTCTCGACCGCCGATGTTGCGGCAATCACCGCCACCGCCCTGGCGGGTCTGACGACCGGCAATCTTGCAGCCCTGTCGACCGATCAGGCCGCGGCGCTGAAGACCACTCAGGTTGCCGCACTGAAGACCGCCCAGATCGCGGCACTCACGACCGCCCAGATCGGTGCCTTGACGTCGTCGCAGATCAATGCCCTGTCCGGCACCCAGCTGGCGGCGCTAAGCACGGCCGATATTGGCGTCCTGTCGACCGATCAGGTTGCAGCGCTGAACACCAAGTCCATCGGCTCACTGACGACCACTCAGATCGGTGCCCTGAGCACGGCCCAGGCCGAGGCGCTGACCTCTGCTCTTGTCGGCGCTCTGAGCTCGACGCAGGTCGCGGCCCTTTCTTCCGCAGACATTGCGACCTTCTCGACGGCCGATATCGCGGCAATCTCCGCGACTGCGCTGGCAGGCCTTTCCACCGACAATCTTGCAGCCCTGTCGACCGATCAGGCCGCGGCACTGAAGACTACACAGATTGCGGCGCTGAAGACTGCCCAGATCGCGGCGCTCACCACCGCCCAGGTCGGCGTCTTGAGTTCATCGCAGGTCAATGCTCTGTCCGGCACCCAGCTGGCGGCGCTGAGCACGGACGATCTTGCCGCACTCTCCACCGATCAGGTCACCGCTTTGAACACCAGATCCCTGGCGTCGCTGACGACCGCTCAGATCGGTGCTCTGAGCACGGCCCAGGCCGAGGCGCTGACCTCGACGCAGGTCGCCGCCTTGACCCAGGCGCAGGTGGGCGCGCTGTCTTCCGCAGACATTGCCACCTTCTCGACGGCCGATATCGCGGCAATCTCGGTGGCTGCGCTGCCGGGGCTCTCGACTGACAATCTCGCAGCCCTGTCGACCGATCAGGCCGCGGCCCTGAAGACTACACAGATTGCGGCGCTGAAGACGGCTCAGGTTGCAGCGCTGACGACCGCCCAGGTCGGTGTTCTGAGCTCGTCGCAGGTCAATGCTCTGTCCGGCACCCAGGTAGCGGCGCTGAGCACGGACGATCTTGCAGCCCTCTCCACCGATCAGGTTGCAGCGCTGAACACCAAGTCCGTCGGCTCGCTGACGACTGCCCAGATCGGTGCCCTGAGCACGGCCCAGGCTGAAGCCCTGACCACCGGCCAGGTGGCTGCCCTCGGATCGGCGCAGATCGCAGCCCTTTCTTCCGCAGATATTGCCACTTTCTCGACCGCCGATGTTGCGGCAATCTCGGTGGCTGCGCTGGCAGGCCTTTCCACCGACAATCTCGCAGCCCTGTCGACCGATCAGGCTGCGGCACTGAAGACTACACAGATTGCGGCACTGAAGACGTCCCAGGTTGCGGCTCTGACGACCGCCCAAGTCGGCGTCCTGAGCTCGTCGCAGGTCAATGCTCTGTCCGGCACCCAGGTGGCGGCGCTGAGCACGGACGATCTTGCGGCGCTCTCCACCGATCAGGTTGCAGCGCTGAACACCAAGTCCGTCGGCTCGCTGACGACTGCCCAGATCGGTGCCCTGAGCACGGCCCAGGCTGAAGCCCTGACCACCGGCCAGGTGGCTGCCCTCGGATCGGCGCAGATCGGGGCCCTTTCTTCCGCAGACATTGCGACCTTCTCGACCGCCGATGTTGCGGCAATCACCGCCACCGCCCTGGCGGGTCTGACGACCGACAATCTTGCAGCCCTGTCGACCGATCAGGCCGCGGCGCTGAAGACCACTCAGGTTGCCGCACTGAAGACCACCCAGATCGCGGCACTCACCACCGCCCAGATCGGTGCCTTGACGTCGTCGCAGGTCAATGCTCTGTCCGGCACCCAGGTGGCGGCGCTGAGCACGGACGATCTTGCAGCCCTGTCGACCGATCAGGTTGCAGCGCTGAACACCAAGTCCATCGGCTCGCTGACGACCACTCAGATCGGTGCTCTGAGCACGGCCCAGGCCGAGGCTCTGACCACCGGTCAGGTGGCTGCCCTCGGCTCGGCACAGATCGCAGCCTTGTCTACCGATGATATTGCGACCTTCTCGACCGCCGATATCGCGGCGATCAAGTCGACCGCAATGCCAGGTCTTTCCACAGACGACATCTCGCACCTGTCCAGCGACCAATTGCTGGCCGTCACCACGGCGCAGGTCGCAGCACTCAACACGTCTCAGGTGGAAGCGATTATCGCGGCATACCACGCGATCTAAGGTGTGGCCGAGCAGCGGGGCGATCGTCGTCATGATCGCCCCGTATGCACGATGATCTCTGTTTCTACGGCATGCTAAACCACGCCGAGCATTTCCCTGTGAATTCCTCTCGGTGGACTAGGGCGGTTGGTTCGCCGTGGTATTCAGTGTCAGCTTATAGTTAATCGAGACCGTTTTCATCTTGCGAGGGCGCTGATATTTACCCTTGGCAATGGCGCGGCACCCGAACATCAGCTGATTGAAGCAATTTGACAAACAACGCAACTAAACGCGGTGTCGTTGCTGCCCCCCGTAGCTTCTTTGGCCTACAGCAGAAGCTTGCCACCTTTCTCGAGCCAAGTGCTGTCATGTGACACCCCGAGAGCAGCAACCAGTCCCTTTGACGGCCACCGCGCCGGCTATACAGGTTAGGTATGGATGGTGTAGCAATTCCCTTAGAGGTTTAGCGAGGGGGTGCGTCTTGGTCAGGAAGATAATTTCCCTCGTTTTGGGAACGGTTCTCGTCATCTCAGGAGTCTATGGCCTCCTGTACCTGCTGTACTTTACCGTCAATCCCGTCAGAATCCTGTATTTCCTGGTTCCCGGTGGATTGTTCGCCATTGGGATAGCGATCCTGTGGGAAGACCTGACGGAATTCCTTCGACGCCGTTAAAGTCAGAAGATGGTGGTGGCCGATCAGCGGTCATGGCCAAAAAATGACTTGTCGCCCGCGATCGTCGAGTGTAACTGGCGATTATCGCGCAAAGCGGCCGCTTCCCTTGATCCGTCAACGGCGGAGTAAACAGGTGGACGAATAGTCGTCCAGGTGGCCGAGTACACGCCAGCCATGCGCTTTGAGGCATGGTTCGGCCAGCGTTTTCCAACAAGCAATGCTTGACATCGCGTCAGGCCCAACCACCGCAAGCCTCAGGCGGGCGACGCTGCATGCTTGCGTCGATCGGAACACGCCCATGAACAGACCACTCATAGTCATCTTTGCCTCCATTGTCCTCGATGCCGTCGGCATCGGCCTCATCTTTCCGATTCTGCCTTCGTTGCTGCAGGAGGTCACCCATTCCAATGACGTGGCGCCCTACATAGGCACCATGACCGCTCTCTACGCGGTCATGCAGTTCATTTTTGCGCCGGTGCTTGGCGCTCTCAGCGATAGGCTCGGCCGTCGACCGGTGCTGCTGATTTCCCTCGCAGGCGCAGCCATCAACTACTCGTTCCTGGCGGTTGCATCCAATCTCGGGATGCTGCTGCTCGGCCGCGCGATCGCGGGCCTGACAAGCGCCAACATATCCGTGGCTACCGCCTACATCACCGACATTTCTCCTGAGCACATGCGCGCACGTCGCTTCGGCTTGTTCAACGCCATGTTCGGAATCGGCTTCATCATTGGTCCTGTCCTCGGCGGCGCCCTTGGCGACCATTGGCTGCGGCTGCCGTTCATCGCGGCGGCGGTGCTGAACGCCTGCAATCTCCTGTTGGCGTTCTTGGTGCTGCCGGAGTCACGCACGCCGACCCGCGAGAAGATCGACTTGAGCGCACTCAATCCCCTTCGACCGCTGCGCTTTGTGTTTTCGGTGAAGAGTGTGCTGCCCATCATCTTCATCTTTTTCGTCTTCAGCGCCACCGGGGAGGCCTACGGCACATGCTGGGCCCTCTGGAGCAGCGACGCATTCCAGTGGAACGGGCTTTGGATTGGCCTTTCACTCGGCACCTTCGGCGTCTGCCAGACGCTCGCCCAGGCGTTCCTCCCGGGGCCAACCGTGAAACTGCTCGGCGAGCGCAGCGCCGTTCTGACGGGCGTTGCCGGCGTCTGCATTGCACTGACCGTCATGGCTTTCGCGACCCAGAGCTGGATGATCTTCGCGATCATGCCGGTCTTTGCCCTCGGCGGCATTGGCGTGCCGGCTTTGCAATCCCTGGCGACCCGGCAGGTCGACGAGAGCCAGCAAGGCCAGTTCCAGGGCGTGCTGGCATCGGCGGTGAGTCTGGCGTCGATCGTGGGGCCGCTGGCTTTCTCGAGCCTCTACTTCGTCGTCAAAGAGCAATGGCCCGGTGCCATCTGGCTATCGGTCATCGTCGTTTACGCGATCAGTGTGCCGATGGTTCTCGGCTTGCGCCTCAAGACACCGGCGGCAGCCTCGGCAATCGAGAGCGTCGGCTTCTGAAGATGGTGCAGCGAGGCGGCGCGTCGATAAGATTTACCGGCCGCGGAAGTCTCACAGACCGCCGAAGCCGACACCACGACTGGTGGGGGAGGCGTCAGTCTGTGCGGTTTGCACGATCCGCCGCGTCGAGTGCTTTCACGCTGACGGCGGCGACGAGGCCAGTCAGGACGATGCCGGAAAAGCCGATCACCAACGCCAGTATCCGCGCCAAGGTATGCTTCGGTGCAAGATCGCCGTAGCCGATCGTCAGTCCCGTGACGAAAGTGAAATACACCGTTTCACCGAACCGCCAGTCTTCGATCTGGCCGATGACCACGCCGAAGCCAACCATGATGACAAGAATCCCGGAGATGACTGGCCATAATATGCGAACCTGCTGGAACAGCGCGGCAAAGAACAGTCGTCTCATTCGCTTCGATTGAACCCTGGAGCTTTCCGCCATGCCTTCTCCCTCTCAGTTCGTATGGTGCGTCGCCATGCCTCCCTTGCAGTGCTGTCGAACCGCATGCCCGAGGTCCGAGGCGCGGATGACCACGCACCTGGCGTCTTATGCCAGTTGCTCACTGCGCATATATCAAGACGGATTTGCAGGAGGCAAGACAAACAACGTGAATGCAAAAATGGCATAGAGCGCAAGGGCCATGACCCCGGCATACCATGCTCCACGCCCGCCATTGGACAAGAGGGTTGCTGCTATCGTGGCAACGATCATCATCGTGACCGCGCCCCGCCAAAACTGAAGGGTCATCGGTTCTGGGCCGACGAAATAGCTGACGAGCACCAGGACCGGCGCGACAAAGAGGGCAATCTGGGCTGCACTGCCCAGTGCGATCCCGACGCTGAGATCGAGGCGATTTGCACGGGCGGCCGAAAAGGCGGTGGTCATCTCCGCGGCTGCGCCCACCAAGGCTACGACGATGAAACCGACGAAGGCGGGTGTCATTCCAAGGTGCTCTGCCGCGACTTGTACCGAACTGACGAAGATCTCGCTCACCATCGCGACCAATAGCGTAACGACGATCAACAGGATGACGCTGAGCCCGAGCGGCCAAGGTTTTTCGTCTTCATCCGCGTGGCCGACGCTGGCGAAAAGCTCCCGGTGTGTCCTCAATGAAAACAGCATACCGAGCGCATAGACCACGATGAGAAGAACCGCCAAGCCCAGGCTGAGGTCTTGAGAGACATGCAGGGCAGGAGGCTGGTCCACTTCACTAATCAACGATGGAACCAGAATGGCGATTGTTGCAAGGAATAGAAGACAGGCCTGAAAGCGTGCGTTGATGCGATTGAATTCCTGGACGTGATGCTTGAGACCTCCAAGGAAAAATGCACCTCCGAGCATGAATAGGGTATTGGTCACGATCGCGCCTGCCAGGGACGCCTTGACCAATAGGTATTGCCCGGCCTGAAGAGCCGCAAGCGAGATCACAAGTTCGGTCAGATTCCCAAGGGTGGCGTTTAGCAGGCCGCCGACAGCGTCTCCGGTCCTGGCGGCAACGGCTTCGGTTGCGCGGCTGAGGAGCGCGGCCAAAGGCACAATCGCCACCACTGAAACGAGGAACAGCAGCGTATGCGCATCGGGCATGATCCGTTCCAGGAGAATAACAATGGGCACGAAAACAATAAGCGCGAGAGCAGGAGATCGACTGACTTCGTCCGCAATGACCCTTCCCACGCCGCGCGATGACGCGGACGAAGGCCTTTCCTCAGAATTACCCATGCCCTTTTCTCCGGGGATCGGAGCGACCCGTGGAGAAGCGTACCACCATTTAGGATTGATGTCGCGGCACTCTTCGCGTCTCGCCGAGACGAGTTGCGGAAGCAAAATTGAAAGCACAATCCATCGTCATTGCCCGACTCATCGTCGACTTTGGGGCCTGGCGGCCATCATTCGATGATTGGCCTTCTTCGAAAGGCCATGTAAACGGTCCAGTGTTGTCCTTAGGAGCTCCAATGTCCGACACCCCCGTCATTTGCGAGGTTCGCTATTACATCGACTCGGATGCGATTAGTGAGTTCAAAAGCTACGCGCAGACTTGGATGAGGCTGATTGAACGTTACGGCGGGACGCACGACGGATATTTCATTTCGCGTCAGGGCCCGGCTGGGGCCATCTTGACCTTCCCAGGAGCAGGGAAGGATGAAGTTCGTGCGCTTGCTGTTGCGCGATTCACTTTCCCGGATGACGCCGCCTATTTTCGGTATCGCGACGAGGTTGCCAGAGACGCTGAAGCGATCGAGGCGAATTCAAGATATGGAAAAACCCCGCCATTCGAGAGCTATGAACGCGTGTTTCTGGAACGCCTTGTATGAACGGTGCAGAGAAGTCTGTTTTGGGGCCATGGGTGGTCACTTTCTCGCTCAAACGGCGGATCGATAAAATTGTAGCAGAGCGCGAAATCGGCCTCTAACCACACCATCAAACTTACCCGGGCTGAAACCCTGGAAGCCGGATTCGATAGGAGATTCTGTAAGGAAAAGCCGCGTCAGATGCACCCCGCGTAAATGAGGCGGAGATGCAGGACATGGCAATTTTGGTCACGGGCGGGGCGGGCTATATCGGCAGCCACATGGTCTGGACATTGCTGGATGCGGGGGAGGGCGTCGTTGTCCTCGACAATCTATCGACTGGCTTTCGCTGGGCGGTCGCTCCGCGTGCGCGTTTCTATCTCGGCGATGTCGCCGATGGCCAGGTTCTCAAGACGATCTTCGTCGAGAACGACATCGAAGCGATCATCCACTTTGCCGGCTCGGCGATCGTGCCCGCATCCGTTGCAGATCCGCTTGCCTATTACGACAACAATTCCGGCAAGACGCGGGCGCTGTTGAGCGCTGCGATCAATGCCAGTATTCGCCATTTCGTCTTTTCCTCCACGGCCGCCGTCTACGGGCCACAGAACACGCCCGAGCCGGTCAAGGAGACGGCGCCGCTCAATCCCGAGAACCCTTACGGCCAGTCGAAGCTAATGACGGAATTCATGCTGCGGGACGCTGCGGCGGCCTACGACTTCGACTATGTGGCGCTGCGCTACTTCAACGTCGCCGGCGCCGATCCGCTCGGACGCAGCGGTCAATCGACTTCAGGCGCGACGCACCTGATCAAGGTCGCCTGCGAGGCAGCGCTTGGTAAACGCAGCGGCGTTCATGTTTACGGCATCGATTACCCGACTCATGACGGTACCGGCGTGCGCGACTACATCCATGTGAGCGATCTCACCGTGGCTCATCTGAAGGCGCTTCAGCATTTACGCCGTAGAAGCGGCTCGCTGGTCGCCAATTGCGGCTACGGCACCGGCTATTCCGTCCTCGACGTGCTTAACATGGTCACCCGTCTGCACGGTCACTCCTTCAAGGTTCACATGGCGCCAAGGCGTCCGGGCGATGCCGCAAGCGTTGTCGCGGACTCACGGCTTGCCCAACGCGTTCTGGATTGGAAGCCGACGCACGATTCATTGGAGACGATCGTTCAAAGCGCGCTCGACTGGGAAGAGTTTCTGCTCAATCGCAACGCCGACGATCTACAGAGCCTCCACCGGGCGCTCGCCGCCGCGTCGTTCTGAGACCCAATGCAATCCTCGACCTCCGCCGGCGGCCATCGACTATGCCGCCGAGTGCGGTAAGGTGACGTCATGCGGCAGTGCCGGTTCACTCCAAGCGAGGTTCCCGAATTGCGGCGAAGGGTGTCATGGAAGCGAGGAGGTCAGCATGCGGGATGAGGTTCAGCAGAGTGAGGTGATTGTCGAACGGCGCGCCTCGGCCGGTATCGTCCGCCTCAATCGACCGCGTGCGCTGAACAGCCTGACACTCGACATGGTCCGCGCCTTTGCCGCAGCAATGGACGACTTCGCAGCGGACGCCACTATCGCCACTGTGATCGTATCCGGGGAAGGGGAGCGCGGCTTCTGCGCCGGCGGCGACATTCGCGCACTGCACGAAAGCGGCCGCGCCGGCACCGATCTGGCCATGACTTTCTGGCGCGAAGAGTTTCGCCTGAATCACCGTATCGCGACCTATCCCAAGCCCTATGTCGCTCTGATGGACGGCATCACCATGGGTGGTGGCGTCGGTCTCTCATCGCACGGGCGCCACCGTGTCGTGACCGAACGAACCAAGCTTGCTATGCCGGAAACCGGGATCGGCTATTTCCCGGATGTCGGGGCGACGTGGCTGTTGCCGCGTGCGCCAGGCGAGGCCGGTACCTGGATGGGATTGACGGGACTGACGGTCGACGCAGCAGATATCATCTATGCTGGATTGGCCGATCACCACATCGCTTCCTTCCGGCTGCCTGACATCGTCGACACGCTGGCGGAATTGCCGCGAAACGCAGCGCAGCGTGACGTCGAGGCGGTGCTGAAGAACCTATCCAGCAATCCGGGGACGAGCGCGATCAGAAGCAACCGCGACCTGATCGAACGTTGCTTTCATTTCGGCACCGTCGAGGAAATCATCCATGCGCTGCAAAGGGAGCCCGGCGATTTTGCCGCTGAAACGCTGCGGATCATCGAGACGCGCTCCCCGACCAGTCTTAAGCTTGCTCTTCGTCTGCTGCGCCAGGGCCGGCAAAGCAGAAACCTTGCCGGATGCCTGAACCGCGAACTCGGCGCCTGCCAGCAGATATTGAAAAGCCCGGATTTCTACGAGGGCATCCGCGCCGCCATTATCGACAAGGATCGCAATCCACACTGGATGCCGGCTGCACCGGAAGCGGTCGACCAGGCGGCCATCGATGCTTTCTTCCGGCCGGCGGAGCCACCGCTCGCGCTCTAATCTTCAGCGCCACATCCCGCGCATTCGCGCTCCGACATCGACGCGCACCTGCCGCGCCTGATGTGACGCACCGCCGTCGGCCCTCGCCTGCGGCCAGCCGACCACCTCGAAGAACTGCAGCAGCGTTGCCGGGATGAAGCGCGTGCGCGAGGCGTAGACATGCCGGTCGCCCTGCGCGTTTTGACCATGCGTGAAGAAGCGCTGCGGCACGACGAGGTCGAGATTGTCCTTCGCGCGGGTCATCGCGACGTAGAGAAGTCTCCGTTCTTCCTCGATCTCGGCGCTGGTGCCGACCGCAAGGTCGGACGGGATGCAGCCGTCAACGACATTAAGCATGAACACTCTCGTCCATTCCTGTCCCTTGGCGGAATGTATTGTCGACAGGATCAGATAGTCCTCGTCGAGCAGAGGCACGCCGGCCTGGTCACTGGTCGCATCCGGCGGGTCGAGCGTCAGTTCCGTCAGGAAGCGTTCGCGGGAAGGATAACCGCTGGCGATCTGCTCGAGCTGCAGAAGGTCGGCCTGACGAGTCGAGGCGTCTTCGTGCAGTCGTTCGAGATGCGGCGAATACCACTCGCGAACGAGACCGATCTCCGCCGGCCAGCCCGCCTTGCTTGTCTTGACCTCCTGCAGCATCGAAACGAAGGCCGTCCAATCCTCTCCGGAGCGGGGAGGGGCCGGCAGTTCGGCAAGCACCTGCATCGGGCTCGAGTCCGCTGCCATCTGGTCGATGACGCGCTGCGCCGTCGAGGGTCCGACGCCCGGGAGCAGCTGCATCAACCGGAAGCCGGCGACGCGGTCGCGCGGATTCTGCGCAAAGCGCAAAGCGGCCATCATGTCCTTCACATGCGCGCTGTCGAGGAACTTCAGTCCGCCGAATTTCACGAACGGAATGTTGCGGCGGGTCAACTCGACTTCCAGCGCGCCGCTGTGATGCGATGCGCGGAAAAGAACCGACTGCTGCTTGAGCTTCACGCCTTCCTCGCGGTTCTCCAGCACCTTATCCGCGACGTATCGGGCCTGTTCGGTTTCATCGCGCACGGTGACGAGCCTTGGACGTTGGGCCGATTGGCGCTCCGTCCAGAGGTTCTTGGTGAAGCGCTCCGAGGCGAGATCGATGACGGCGTTCGCCGCCGCCAGGATCGGCTGCGTCGAGCGGTAGTTGCGATCGAGCGTGATGATGTTTGCGGAGGGGCTGAATGCGGCCGGAAAGTCGAGAATGTTGCGCACAGTGGCCGCACGAAAGGAATAGATCGACTGCGCATCGTCGCCAACGACAGTCAGGCCTTGTCCGCCGGGCTTCAATGCGAGCAGGATCGAGGCCTGCAACCGGTTCGTATCCTGGTATTCATCAACCAGCACATGGTCGAAACGGCTGCCGATATCGTCCGCGATGATCGGCTCGCTGACCATCTGCGCCCAGTAGAGCAGCAGATCGTCATAATCGAGAATGTTCTGGTTCTGCTTGGCTTCGACATAGGCGCCGAAGAGTTCCCGTAGCTGATTTTCCCAGGCCGAGCACCACGGGAACGCGTCGCGCACAACGAGGCCGAGTTCGCTTTCCGAATTGACCACGCGCGAGTAGATCGCAAGACAGGTGCCTTTCGTCGGAAATCGGCTCTCCATCTTCGAGAAGCCGAGCTCGTGCCGGATGAGGTTCATCAGATCTGCGCTGTCTTCGCGATCATGGATCGTGAAGGCGGGGTCGATGCCGATCTGCTCCGCGTAGTCGCGCAGGAGCCGCGCCCCGATCCCGTGAAAGGTGCCGCTCCAGGCGAGGGCATCCGCCATGATGCCGGAATTGCCGCCGAGGACCTGGGCGCAGATGCGCTCGACACGCCGCGCCATCTCGGCGGCCGCGCGACGGGAAAACGTCATCAGCAGGATTCGGCGTGGATCGGCGCCCTTGACGATCAGGTGCGCAACACGGTGCGCGAGGGTGTTCGTCTTGCCCGAACCGGCCCCGGCGATGACAAGCAGTGGTCCGGCAACGTGTGTGCCGTCAGTGAGCGTGCCGTATTCTACGGCCGCGCGCTGCTGGGGATTGAGCTTTTCAAGATACATTCAGCCGTCCGGTTGCTTCGGCGGAGAATCGCACCGCGGAAATATTCGACGTTCCTTGAATGTTCTCGAAGGACGCCGCTGTCAAGAACCGTTTCGTGAGGGGAAATCGGGTACGATAACACGTCGGGTCAGCTTTAGGGTGCGATCCGGCTGGAGGATATAGGTTTCCTTAACCCTGCTGCCGGTCGAGTCGTAGAAGGAATTGTAGATGACACTGCCGGGTGGGGATTTCGTCAACTTTGTGCGCGGCTGCCCGCCATAGGTGATGCTGCCCGGGATCGGCTGTACCTCGGTCGAGCTGTCCGTGGTGCAGCCCGATAGCATCACGACCGATAGAATTGTCGGAAGCAGAATTTTCATCGTTGCAATCCCGCACTAAACCGTGGGTATATATTGTCCTCTAGGTCAAGAAGCCAAGTAGTGCTTGCTGGCCTATGTGAGGTTCGTCCAAGTATAGATTGATGCGGCGCAACTAAACCTCCCCTCCGGCGTTAGTCAGCGACTGGTTTTGCCATTCGGAGGCGATCATGGTGCTTCGATTTTCAGACGACGGAAGGTCACGGCGACGCCTGCGGGCAAGGCCACGACGTCGCATCAACCCGCGCCTCGGTGGAAAGCGCCCTCAGCGCCGCCGATGACATCGATAGCAGCGAGGGATTCGTTCGGCATAAAGGCCATATCGAGCGGGCGATTGCGGTCGCTGAAGACGTGGTGGGTAAGGGGCACGTCTGCGGCCGGATGCTACGACGTTAGCCGGGCTACTCACATATAATACTGTAAATTCATCAGTTTTGGCGCGCGCATACTGCACGTAGCTGCGCATACAGAAGCGTCCACCTACCAGTATGTAAAATCATACAATTTAGCTTAGTCGAAAATACGAAGAGTTAACTGGGCGAAAGTAGTAGCGGCGCCACTGGAACTAAAACCGCTTTTCATTAGTTAATGCTTGTAATCAAAATACGGGAGAGGCGCATGCGAAGACTTCTTCGACTGGGAGTGCCGGCTTTTGCGCTGGCAATAGGGACCTTCATCACGCCGGCTTCGGCTTCGCTGGAGATCACGAGCGACTATTCCGCCCTGCCGCGGGATGAGATGGCGATGAACGAATATACCGGTTCGGTGTCCTGCACCGGGCCGACGACGCATTATGTTCCATCCTTCATTCGGTCTTTTGACGGCACGATTATCGGCGTCGGCTACCTGGAAGTGCAGAGCGACGGTCACTGTTGATCGTCTCTGCTTCGCTTGGAAATTCGATGAAATAGAGTAGCCAAGATCGCGCTCTCCTCGGTAGGGTCGATCAACTTTTCTGGTTGTGCGTTGTGCGTTGCAGCACATTGCGTTAGCTTCCCGCGAAGCTGAGCCTCAACCAGAAGGATACCCGATGATCATTGAGAGCAAGCGGATCGGATGCCTCGACGGCCTGCGTGGCCTGGCCGCCCTTTGGGTGCTCGTGGGCCATAGCCTGCAACTGACAGGCTGGCACCTTCCGATCCTTTCGTCGCCGGATTTGGGCGTTGACCTCTTCATTATGCTGTCCGGCTTCCTGATGGTTTTTCACTATCAGCTGCGCGAGACGGCTAATCCCTGGGAAAAGCCATCCACCTGGTTCGGCTTCTGGCTGAAGCGCTTTTTCCGCATCGCGCCGCTCTATTATGTGATGCTGTGCATCGCCCTGGTGTTAGGGCCGCAGCTCTATGAGAGCCGCATGGTCATTGACACCTTTCTCGCGCATGGCCAGCAATTGCCGGAGCGCTATGTGGATGGCAGCCTGCGCAATCTCTTCATTCATGCAAGCTTCCTCTTCGGGCTGCATCCTGCCTATGCGTTCCGCACGCCGCTGCCGGATTGGAGTCTTGGGCTGGAGATGCAGTTCTATGCAGTCTTCCCGCTTGCGATGCTGCTTTTGCGGAGAACCAGATGGCTGCCGGGCGCTGCCGTTGTTGCGCTTGCCGCCTTCCTCATCGCCAAGACCATTCAGGCCGCGCATGTCGATTTTCCTATGCCGTCTTTCCTGCCGCTGAAGATGCACGTCTTCCTGTGCGGCATGCTGATCGCCAACGGCTTGTTCGTGTCGCAGCGGCAAACGATCATGAACGGCTTGCTTGCCGTCATTCTGGTGATGATTCCGATTGGCGGGGACATGACCTCGACGAAGGTCGCCATCCGCGTGCTTCTCGTGATCGGCTTCTTCGCGCTGGTGCACTATCACCTGTTGCCTGGCCTCATCGGACGGCTCGGCGACCGTGTCTCTTCCGTCATGGGAAATCGCTTCTGTCATTGGCTCGGCGAACTTTCGTTCGGCGTCTACCTGATCCATTTGCTGCTGCTGCAGCCGATCGCTGCGTTCATCATCAGGCATTTCGGGGCTGAGATTTCCGCGCCGGTACGTTTCGCGATCGTCGTGGCCGCCCTTCTGCCGCTAGCCTATGCGTTGGCTTACCTCGGTTTCACGCGTATCGAAGGGCCGGGCCAGAAGCTCGGGCGCAAAGTGTTGGACAGGATCGGGAGAGGGCGTCTAAAGCCGGCGTGAGGCGGCTTATTGCAATCGAGGCTCGTTGCTTTCGCAGAGGGTGACGAGCCTCTGACCATCATCATGATGGCTGCCGATGTTCTATTAAGGGACGTGCCTGAATGGCAATCAGCTTTGTCGTGCTGATAACAGCAAGTGCCGCCAAGGGTTAACCAAAAATAAACTATCGCCCTATTCTGAGACAGGTTGTCAAATCTGTGCGGATCGGCGGATGAAGCTGATCAATGGAGCTTCAGCTTCGCTTCCTCTGCAGCCGCGACGAACTCAGCGCGGGCCTCCTCAACCGTCTTGCGGCCATCGAGAGCGGCTCTGCATGTGCTTCTTGCCTTCAGATAACGCAATCCGCGAGCACTCGGCCAAAGGTCTGCCAGGTATTTCAGCGCGTCCAGGGGACCGAGGATGGTGCGCGCGCCCGTATTTTCAAATCCCACGTGGATAGGATCATTCCATCTCTCTGCGGCCATCGGCGTGCTCCTCTATTGCTTAGGCCAAAAACATGCGCATCAGCCTCCTTGTTCCTCCAGAAGGTCTCATGCTGAAGGTATTTTAGCGATATTTTCAGGCCCCGCAAATGGGAAAACTGGTGCGGGTCGACCGCTGTATTCGTGGCGTCCGGGTCTAACGATCTTTTGCACCGCAAGGCGTTGTCTCCCTTCGAGCGGCGGCAGACCGGCTGCTTGCACTTTTAACTGGCCGAATGTTGCGCTTTGTGCAACCATCAAGCCTCAACGTAAGCCGCCCCCTGTCAGCGTTGGAGATCGGAGATGCAGGACCTCAAGCATGTGCTGAACGCGGAATGCCAGAAATATGTGTCTCTGGTCGTATCCATGCGACGTGGTGAATATCGATGGCTCGAGGTCAACGACGCCACCGGCAGCAAAGTGGACGTCACCGATGCGAAGCTTGCGGCATTTGAGGAGACGGTCCGAACGTTGAGGCAGATGATCCAGGATCTCGATGCATCCGATTATCTGTCATGTCGTCCGACGAAGGACTGGCACTTCGACGCCTGACATCACGCTGAGGCCGTTCGTCTTCGAGCCAACGACCTGCGGTTCCGCGCAACGAACCTACCGGAAGTTATAAAGCGATTCCGGATCGTAGACGCAGGCGTAATCGAGCAGGCACTGCTTTCCCTCGGCATCGCGCAGGTTGGTCGTGTCACGCTTGTCGCCCGGCCCGCAGCGAGCCGGCGGATAACGGAAGCTGCGGCCACCGATGCCGACGCGCACGAACACCTTCTTCTCCTGGCGAATGATTTGCGCGATCTCGCCGCATGTATGATCGCGGGCGTTGATCTGGGTGACAGCGCCGGCAAAGGATGCGGACGACAGCAAAAGCACAGCCGCTAGAACCACATTTCGCATGATACGTCCTCCTGGTTGCTGGCAACTAAGCAGCACTCGCAGAGCGTTTCAACTGAAATCTCAGGGCGTTAGGGCTCCGGACCGAGGTGCAGTTATGATGCGTGGCCTCCGCGCTGCCGATTTTGAAGCGCGCTTTCGGCGACCTTCCGGAGGTCAATATCGGTATTGCTTTCGAGGGCGGACAAGACCTCTTTGTTGCTAAGCTTGGTATCAGAGCTGATCTTCAGCCACGGAATCGCTGTCGTATCGACGTTGTCCGGAACAGGCTCCAACAGATCCGGCTGCGTGAGGATGCGCTTTAGAAGAATCGGACCCTTCGATGAGAGCTTCGGGGTAGCTTTCCAAATAGCGAGTGCTCTGCGGTCGGTCCTTATAATGTACTCAAAAAGATACATGACCCAAAAGTAATGCAGGAGCTTGCCGGGCTTTGAGTAGTATTTCACCATCAACCGGAACCACTTGCATACGAGGTAATTTTGCGGCTCCGCAGCCAGAAAGGAAATCCCCATTGTCCGACCTGGATAACTGTCCGGAACAGCGAAGAATCCACTTTCCATTAGAGGTGGCAGCCATTCGTCCAACGGTTTGACGCAGAAAGTCGTCGCGTCCACCCAAACTCCGCCATGATCCCTTAGGAGGGCAACCCTAATTAGATCTGCTCTCCACTGAATTTTGCGACCGGGTTTATGAGGCGGCACGCTGACGAATTCGGCCACGTTTGCATCGCTCAGGACATTCACATTCCAGGATGGATTTTTCTTGATCCAGGAATCCACAGCGTAGCGGACGATTGGCGGCGCTTGATCCAGCGGCTTGTCCCAATACATCCATACGACGCGTGGCACTTTCTTAGGCATCGTCTCGAACCCGTAGCGAGCATTTTCTGAATGGAACCTCTTCTTTCCGATGAGGCTGCGCCGTATCGAATGGGTTACCTTTTTCCAGATCAGAAATGCATCAAACAAAAGCATGGATGATCCTCGTGTATCTTGCGGGGGCAAGTTGCCCATCGAAGACAAAAAAGCGGCTCTCAATTTCTTGATTTCTTTAATGGAAAACTGGTGCTGCCGAGTGGGATTGAACCACCGACCTCACCCTTACCAAGGGTGTGCTCTACCACTGAGCTACGGCAGCAAGGACCAGACGCGCAACCGAACCGGCTGCATTGCGTGAACGGGGGGCCTATTGCCACAGCTTCATGATAAGCGCAAGCCGCAATTTCCATCTTTGTAGAGATTGAGGTCGGGCCACTTTTGAATTGGCGCAAATTCAGGTAAGCCTGCGGCATGACCGAGAATACCGAAAAAGGCCAGCACAGCCGCAAGGCGGAGATCGAACGCCAGGCGAAACTGCGCCGCGAGCGCGCCGCCGAAAAGCTCCGAGAAAATTTGTCCCGCCGCAAACAGCAGACCCGGGCGCGCCGATCCGGGCAGGCGGACGAGACGGATGGGCTGCCTGCCGCAAAAATGGACGAATCGTAATGTTCGGTTCACGGCGAATTGAAGCTCCCGCTAATTTCGTCTAAACACCCGCATCTTTTTTCAGACAGCCTTTCAGAAAGGCGGGCATCGCCCGTAAGCGCACATGGATCGTATTAGAATTGTCGGCGGTAATGAGCTTAACGGCATCATTCCGATTTCCGGCGCCAAGAATGCCGCCCTGCCGCTGATGATCGCCTCGCTGCTTACCAGCGATACACTGACGCTCGAAAACGTGCCGCATCTGGCCGATGTCGAGCTCCTGATGCGTATCCTCGGCAATCATGGCGTCGACGTTGCCGTCAACGGCCGCCGCGAGCGTCAGGAAGACGCCTATTCGCGCACCATCCACTTCACCTGCCGCACCATTGTCGATACCACCGCTCCTTACGAGTTGGTGTCCAAGATGCGCGCCTCCTTCTGGGTCATCGGTCCGCTGCTCGCTCGCGAAGGCCAGTGCCGCGTCTCGCTGCCGGGCGGCTGCGCCATCGGCACGCGTCCGGTCGACCTCTTCCTCGATGGCCTGACCGCGCTCGGTGCAAACCTCGAGATCGACGGCGGCTATATCAACGCGACGGCGCCGCAAGGCGGCCTGATCGGCGCCCGCTACACTTTCCCGAAAGTATCGGTAGGTGCGACCCACGTCATGATGATGGCGGCGACGCTTGCGCGCGGCACCACCGTGATCGGCAATGCTGCCCGCGAGCCTGAGGTCGTTGATCTCGCCAACTGCCTTATCGCCATGGGCGCCAAGATCTCCGGCGCCGGCACCAGCACGATCACGATCGAGGGCGTTACCTCGCTCTCCGGCGCGCGCCATCGCGTTCTGCCCGATCGCATCGAGACCGGCACCTACGCCATGGCCGTCGCCATGGCCGGCGGCGATGTCACGCTCGAGAACACGGATGTCGCACTCCTCGACACGGCGCTCGAAACGCTGCGCCGCTCGGGTGCCGAGATCTCGCCGACCAATAACGGCATGCGCATCCGCCGCAACGGCGTCGGCATCAAGCCGGTGGATATCGTCACCGATCCATTCCCGGGCTTCCCGACCGACCTGCAGGCGCAATTCATGGCGCTGATGACGCGCTCGACCGGCATCTCGCATGTCACCGAGACGATTTTCGAAAACCGCTTCATGCACGTGCAGGAACTGGCGCGTCTTGGCGCGAAGATCTCGCTGTCGGGCCAGACGGCGAAGATCGAGGGCGTTCCGCGGCTGAAGGGTGCGCCTGTTATGGCGACCGACCTGCGTGCGTCCGTTTCGCTCGTCATCGCCGGCCTTGCTGCCGAAGGCGAGACGATGGTGTCCCGCGTCTATCACCTCGATCGCGGCTTCGAGCGGTTGGAAGAAAAGCTCACCCGCTGCGGCGCCATCGTCGAGCGCGTCAGCGAGTAACTAAAAGGGCGTCACACGCCCTTTGTCACGGTTGCGCATTCTTCTGTCGCGCCTTATGTCCGTTGTCAGACGCATCGCCATTCCGGCGATGCATTGGCGATGGGGTTTTGCCTGAATGACCGATCTGAGGCTCGTTGCGCTCGATAACGAAGATCTTGCCGTCGTCTCCGCGCATTTGCAGGATAGCGTCTTCAAGGTCGCCGATATCGCCTGGTCGCCACGCGAGGGTCAGTTCTCGGTTGCCGTCAACCGCTTCGTGTGGGAGGAAGCCGGCAAGAAGCGCAAGGGTTTCGAGCGCCGCCGCGCTGCTGTCGTCTTCAAGCGCGTGCTTGCGGTGCGCTCGACCGGTGTCGACCGCCAGAACCGCGACGACGTCTTGTCCCTTTTGGCCATTCGCTTCGAGCAGAAGGGCGAAGGGCCCGAGGGGACGGTTGAATTGGCGTTGTCAGGCACCGCAACGATTGCGCTGGATGTCGAATGTATCGAGGTTCAGCTTGCGGATATCGGCGGGGCGTGGGAAACCGCATCCAAGCCGCGTCATCCCGGCGCGTGAGATCTGGTTCTTAGAGTATCTAAAGAGGAACATCGCATTGGCAATCTGGCTGGATCAGGCATCGGAGGGCTTCGAACAACGGTTTGCCGCCTTCCTGACAACCAAGCGCGAGGTCTCCGAGGATGTGAACAACGCAGTTCGCGCCATCATTGACGATGTCAGGAGGCGCGGTGACGTGGCGCTTGCCGAATATTCGAAGAAATTCGACGGGATCGATTTCGCCGTGACGCCGATGCGCGTGAGCGAGGCTGAGATCGACGCCGCCGTCGAAGCGGTTCCGGCCGAAGTTCTGGGCGCGTTGAAGGTCGCCGCCGTGCGTATCGAATCGCATCATCGCCGCCAGTTGCCGAGGGACGATATTTACGAAGACGACATGGGTGTCGGCCTCGGCTCCCGGTGGACGGCGATCGAGGCGGTCGGGCTCTATGTGCCGGGCGGTACGGCGAGCTATCCGAGCTCGGTACTGATGAATGCCGTGCCGGCGAAGGTTGCCGGCGTCGACCGCATCGTCATTGCCGTTCCCGCAACCGGCGGCGCGGTCAATCCAGCCGTTCTCGCCGCCGCCAAGCTTGCGGGCGTCACCGAAATCTATCGCCTCGGCGGCGCGCAGGCGATCGCAGCCCTTGCCTACGGCACCGAGACGATCGCGCCTGTCGCCAAGATCACCGGTCCGGGCAATGCCTATGTTGCCGCCGCCAAGCGCCAGGTCTTCGGCACCGTCGGCATCGACATGATCGCAGGTCCCTCGGAAGTGCTTGTCATCGCCGACAAGGACAACAACCCGGATTGGATCGCCGCCGATCTGCTCGCGCAGGCCGAGCACGATGCAAGCGCGCAGGCGATCCTGGCGACGGATGATGCCGAGCTCGCCAAGGCGGTGGAGGCTGCCGTCGAGCGACAGCTGAAGACACTCAATCGTGCCGAAACCGCTGCCGCGAGCTGGCGCGATTTTGGGGCGATCATTCTCGTGAAGTCGCTGAAGGACGTCATTTCGCTGGCAAACCGGATCGCGCCCGAACATCTGGAGCTTGCCGTTGCCGATCCGGACGCGCTGCTACCGCGGATTCGCAATGCCGGCGCGATCTTCCTCGGCGCCCATACGCCTGAGGTGATCGGTGACTACGTCGGCGGCTCGAACCACGTCTTGCCGACGGCCCGCTCGGCCCGGTTCTCCTCTGGTCTTTCCGTACTCGATTTCGTCAAGCGCACCTCGATCCTGCGTCTCGGCCCCGAACAGCTTCGCACGCTCGGCCCTGCCGCCATCGCGCTTGCCGTTTCCGAAGGACTCGACGCGCATGCGCGATCGGTTGCGATCCGCCTGAACCTGGAAGGGTGACAGATGGCAGCGGGCGACTTTCGGCTTTGCGACGTCGTCCTTGACGACACCATCGGCCGAGCGACGCCCGACGTCGAGCATGAGCGCGCGGTCGCCATTTTCGATCTTGTTGAGGAAAACAGCTTCACGCCGATCGGCCATCCCGGTGGTCCGTACCGGCTGAACATCTCGCTGGTCGATTCCAAGCTGGTTTTCGCAATCACGACGGAGGACGGCGGTGCGGTGGCGACCCACATCCTGTCGTTGACGCCGTTTCGCCGCATCGTGAAGGATTATTTCCTGATCTGCGAAAGCTACTACGAGGCCATCCGCTCGGCCTCGCCCAGCCGCATCGAGGCGATCGACATGGGGCGGCGCGGCATTCACAATGAGGGATCACAGACGCTGAGGGACCGTCTGAACGGCAAGATCGAGGTCGATTTCGATACCGCGCGCCGGCTGTTCACGCTGGTCTGCGTGCTTTACTGGCGCGGCTGACGCCGATGGAAACGCTGGTCGAAGCAGGCGAGGGAGCAAGACCGGGCGCCATCCTGTTCATGTGCGGCATGAATGCCATTCGCTCCCCGATGGCCGAAGTGATCGCCCGCAGCATGCTCCCGGCGAATGTCTACGTCAGGTCCGCAGGCGTCCGGGCCGGGGAGCGGGATCCCTTCGTCGACGTCGCGCTGGAGGAGATCGGCCTTTCTCTCGGCCGGCATCATCCGCACACGCTGGAAGAACTCGAGGACGACTACTTCGACCTGATCATCTCGCTCTCGCCGCAGGCACACCATGCCGCGCTGGAACTGACCCGGTCAAACGCCATCGAAGTCGTCTACTGGCCGACGATGGATCCGACCGTCGTCCAAGGCACGCGAGAGCAGATTCTGGACAGCTACCGGGAGGTTCGCGATCACCTGACCGAACTCATCGAGAGCCGGCTGGTCAGGAGAAACGGCATCGCCGCGCAATCGGCATGAAACAAATGACGGAAACGCGATCAATTAGGTTCACAAACCTCCGCTGATTGTGTAGTTTCCGCGCAAAATTTGGGGCGGCTATTTGCCGTCATCTCAACCGACAGGAAGAAAACCACTATATGCCTAAAGAAGAAGTCCTCGAATTTCCGGGTATTGTGACTGAGCTTTTGCCGAACGCGACGTTCCGCGTGAAGCTCGAAAACGAACACGAGATCATCGCTCACACGGCTGGCCGCATGCGCAAGAACCGCATCCGCGTTCTAGCTGGCGACAAGGTTCTCGTTGAAATGACCCCCTACGACCTGACCAAGGGCCGCATCACCTACCGCTTCAAGTAGGGCTTGCAGGGCTCGAAAGGCTCCTTTCTCCGTCTTCCGGTGGTCGAGGTTCCATGACGCTGAAATACAAGCTCATTCTGGCTTCCGGCTCGCCCCGCCGCGTCGATCTGCTCAATCAGGCAGGGATCGAGCCGTCGCGTCTCATGCCTATGGATATCGACGAGACACCGAAGAAGTCCGAGCACCCGCGCTCGCTCGCCCGGCGCCTGTCGACGGAAAAGGCCGAGGCAGCACTTGCCGCCATCAAGGGCGACATGATGTGGAAGGGCAGCTACATTCTGTCTGCCGACACCGTGGTCGCTGTGGGGCGCCGCATTCTCGGGAAGGCCGAGTTCGCGGACGAGGCGTCGGCCTCGCTGCATCTGCTTTCCGGCCGTAGCCACTGGGTCTATACCGGCGTCTGCCTGGTGACGCCCGATCGCAAGATCCGCCAGAAGATCGTCGAGACCAAGGTTCGCTTCAAGCGCCTCTCCGGTTTCGAGATCGAGAACTACCTTGCGTCAGGGCAGTGGCGTGGCAAGGCCGGCGCCTATGGCATCCAGGGTCTGGCCGGCAGTTTTGTGCAGAAGATGGTTGGTTCCTACACCAATGTCGTCGGTCTGCCGCTTTATGAAACCATCCTTCTGCTGGCCGGCGAAGGCTTCGACGTGCATAGCCGGTGGCCCGAGGGCTGATCCTCGAAGGGACCGCTGATGTCTGACGAAAAGAAAACAGCCGCCAAGGTCGAACCGCTGCGCAAGACGCGGCCGTGCCCGGAATGCGGCAAGCCCTCCCAGCGCGAACAATACCCGTTCTGCTCGAACCGCTGCCGCGAGCTCGATCTTTCGCGCTGGCTGTCCGGCTCCTACGCCATTCCCGTTGCCGACGACGAAGCGAAGGCGGACCGCGAGGACGAGAAGTAAGTCGGTTTTTCCACGAGTGAACCCATTAAATTCGTTGATGAATTTGGAAAATTCCACGGCTTCTCAAAAAACTGTCATTTGGCGCTTGCCATGTCCGGACAAGATGCTATAACCCCGCTCGCTTCCGGGGCGAACCAAGGCCCTCGGTTCTTTCGCAGGAAAGAATGTCCACGAAGCGGGTTAGCCCAGATAGCTCAGTTGGTAGAGCAGCGGATTGAAAATCCGCGTGTCGCTGGTTCGATTCCGGCTCTGGGCACCACTCCAAAATTCGCATCTGATTTTGCGTTTCGACCTTGCCGATAGGCCCTATATGGCTGCCGGGTGAGTTGATTTTCGCCTTGGAGGCGAACTGAACTCGAATGCGCCCCGACGTTTGTTAGGGCCTTTTCGTTTGGCCGATGGAGCGCCTATCCACAAGTCCGCGCTTGATATCTAGGGGCTAGGCCATCCATGACACTCGTCGTGGGAGAAGATGCTTGATCGCTATTCAGCGACGCGACTTTGATCTCAGATCGACAGGATATGCTGCCGATCGCCGACCTAAGCCATCTTGCGCAGCATATCCAGCAGCGTGTGGGCATCGTCATTGGCGCCGATCCGCCTGAGGCTGTCGTCAGCAAGCGCGATAATGGCCTCGAGCGCTTCCTGCTCGTTCCAGCCTGCCTCGGCCGATGCCGCGACGAGATCGCGGAAGGCGAACTGCAGCGCGTCTTGGCAGCGGATGTCCCGATCGGGGTCGTCGTTGGCGACGAAGGGTTTGTAGACGTCTCGCATTTCCGTTTCTCCGCGAACGAGCCGACGATACAGAGTAACTGAGATCAGTTTAAGGAATTGCTTATAAATTTGCTGTCGTCTCTTGCCTGTGCCGCTCGCCTCACTGGTCAAGAACGCCGATTCGCGGATCCACCTTGGCGATTGTAACGGGACAGTGTTGTGAAACTAACGGTCCGCCGTATCGGCCGTTCTCCTTTCTCCTGCGCCATGATAATACTTGGGGTGCAAACGGAGGGGGAACTCTATGCCGCGAATCTCGCAACTCTACTTCAAGACAGCTATTCTATTTCTGATCATCGGTATCGTCATGGGCCTGAAAATGGCGATCTCGGGCGATCATAGCGTCATCGGCGCCCATGCCCACTGTAATCTCCTGGGTTGGGTGACCATGGCGATCTTTGGCGGTTACCATGCGCTCAATCCCCAGAAAGCGGAGAAGCGCATCGCCATGATCCAGTACTACGTCTATACGGCCGGTATCGCGCTGATGGTGCCGTCGCTCTATCTCATGCTTCAGGGCAACGCGGCCATGGAGCCGATCGTGGCGATTGCATCGTTCATCACGCTGGCCGGCGTGTTGCTGTTCGCGTTCATCATCTTCTTCGGCGAGAAGGCGGTGGTGACACCGCCGGCGCCGTCATATCGCTGATGGCCTTTCCTGCATTTCGGTCCGGCAGGCCATTGTGCGCTTGCCGGGCAGCTTGACCGCGCCCGTTTTGAGGTCTCACGCCGGTTCGGGCGCGGCCGGCAGTTCAATGGATGATCTGGATCCGGATCTGTTCCTTGGCCGCGTAGTCGTGGCAATCGCGGGCGACGTCGCCGACGAAGATCACGTCGCCATCGGAATCGAAGAGACCCCAGCAGGCTTCGTCGTCGACGAAGACTTTTCTGACATAGCCGAAGGGCTCGGCATCGATGATGACGCTCGGTGCAACAGGAACAGCCGCAAGTGCTCGCATGGATAACTCCAATGAGTCGTTTCTGTTTTAGTGCATACTTATATTGCACCCTGAAGCTGGCGCGGGGCTATCCTCAGAAATCGGGATGGCAAACTGAGGTTGACGAGCGGTTAGATTAGGGCCCGCCGAATCACCTGGGATGGTCTGCTGTCCTTCCGCTACTGATGAGAAGCGCATTGCCCAGATGGTTCAAAATGCCTATCTAGAAGAGGCTTTCATCACCAAAGGATTTTCGCATGGCCGACCTCAAGGCCCGTCCCCGTCCCGTTGGCGCAACCGCTGTTCTTGGCCGCACGGGTTTTCCGCATATCACCTCAGCCACCAGGGGCGAGCTCGATATCGTCACCGGCGCCTCGCAACCAGGCTTCAATCCGCTGGACCTTCTATATGCGTCGTTGTCGGCCTGCCTGGTCCTGAGCGCCCGTATTGCCGCGAGCCAGATGGGCATTCTCGACCGCGTCACCGAGATTACCGCCGACGTCACAGGTGAAAAGGCGAGCGAGGGCCCGTCACGCGTCCAGACATTCAACATCGCCTTCTCGATCAAAGGCGACCTCGATGAAGAGACGCGCCTGAAGATCGCGCATGCGGCGGAAGAGATCTGCACGGTCAGCAACACCATCCGCGGGACGCCTGAATTCTCGACCGTCATCTCGGGCTGATTTGTACAGTGCGGTAAATTCGCATCGACAGATATTTAAGATTGCGCCTTTGCCTGCCCTTGCCGTTCCTCGGCTATCCGCTCGCCACAGCTTTTGATAGGTCCGTTGCTCGCTGCCAGCCTAAGGCAGTCAGAAAGCATTTGAGAGACATGTCGCAAGCCGCTTCCGCCATTGCCGAAACCCCCGCATCCAACCGATTTCCCCTTGCTGCCCTGATCCTCGGCGGCGCGGCGATCGGCGGCTCGCCGATCTTCGTGCGGCTGTCCGAAGTCGGGCCGATGGCAACCGCCTTCTGGCGAGTGGCCCTTGCCCTGATCCCGATCTTCATCTTCTCGCTTGCCAAGGGCAGGGACGCCGGGCCGAAGCCTGAAAAGCTCTCGGATTATGCCATGCTGATCCTGCCTGGCGTCGTGCTTGCCGTGGATCTTGCCACCTGGCATGTCTCGATCACCATGACGTCGGTGGCGGACGCAACGCTACTCGCCAATCTTGCCCCCGTCTTTGTCACGGTGATCGGGCTACTGTTTTTCGGCGCGGCGGTCACGCCTGTCTTCGTTCTCGGTCTGGCATTGGCGCTGGCCGGTGTGGTCATCCTGAAGGGAGGCCCGGCGGCACTCGGCAATGGCGATCTCCGCGGCGACGGCGTGGCGGTGATCGCAGCCGTGTTCTATGCGGGCTACATCCTAGCGATCGGCAAGCTGCGCAGCCGCTTCGATACGGTCCGCATTATGCTCTGGAGCACTGCGTCCGCCGCTGTCTGTATCTTTCCGCTAGGCTTCTTCTATGAAGGCCACATGCTGCCGCCAACGGCCTACGGTTGGGCAATCGTCTTCGGGCTCGCCTTCGTCAGCCATGCGGGCGGGCAGGTGGCCATTGCTTACGCACTTGCCTATCTGCCGGCCGCCTTCTCCTCGCTGACGCTACTGCTACAGCCCGTCGTGGCGGCAATCCTCGCCTGGGTACTGCTCAGCGAGCCGATCGGCCCAATGCAGGCGATCGGCGGGGTCGCGGTGCTCGCCGGGATTCTGGTTGCCCGGCGAGGCTGATCGAGAGCCTTTCAGGCGGCGGTCGCCGTCGCAACGCGGCGCGCATCGAGGATGGCAAGCGCCTCGTCGACCGTTGAGGCAAGCTCCGCCTTGTCGCTGTTGCAGGTGCCCCACGCCTGGATGAAGCTGCTCGTCTTGCCATAGCTGTTGTCGAGGACGCAGTGATCGGCGCCAAGGAGCACGCACATGATGTGCCCGTGCATCCGGTCGGTAATGACCTGGCGCGCCGAGCCCAGGAGCGCCACGCCGCGGTCGAAACGCTGCTGCGCCCGTTCGCGATAGGCAAGCTCCGTCATCCGCGCGCGGCCGCCGATGCGGCCGGTCAGCAGGCCTTTCAAGATCGCGGCATGTTTCGTCTGGCGCTGGAAATCGGCGGGCTCGTCGGGCCAGTCCGACTTCACAGTACCCGGACGCGAGGTTGCCGCCGTCAGATCCTGCGCGGCGCCGACTTCCTGGTCCTCGCGCAGATTGAGCAGCAGCTCATGCTGGGGCGTCGGACGCGTGACCGGACCGATGCAGAAGGCCATGTCGGGGCAAAGGCGTGTCTCGCACTGGAACCAGCGCTGGGCAAATTCCAGGCTTCGCTGGTCGCGGACGAGCAGCGTGAAATGACCATGGCGCTCGATGGCGCGTGCGGTGCTGTCGACGTTGGCCTGTTCCTTGAAATGGATCGTCTGCGGCATCTGGATGATCGGGCGGCCCTTGTGTTTGTCGAGCATGCCTTCACGAAACTGGCGGTAGCCCGCCCAGATATCGCCGAAATTGCCGCCGCCATGCAGGAAGATGCGGCCGCTGCCGATCGCGCTGAGCATCCGGTCTTCGTCGTAGGTCGGGATTTCGGTCACGTAGGACGGGCGCGTGCGCTTGCGGTCGAAATAGGCCAGCTCGCCGAGCCAGATGGCGCTGTCACCGATATTGTAGTGGTTCGGAAAGTCGAGAAGCGCAAAACGCTCGGACGGATCAAAGAGATCGGAAAGGCAATTGGCGATCACGCCCTGAAGACGGTTGATGATCGTAATATTGGATTCCATGAAATGCTCCTTGTTTACGGACAAGTAGTCCATGCAAGCGGCTAAGCTTCGGCCTGTTTGCGGAATGGGTTGAGGGACATGGCGAGCGCGATATAGGGGCGGATCACCGAGCGGCCGAAGATCGGCAGGAAGGCTAGGTAAATCATGCCGCCAAGGCCAATGCTGAGGCCGAGCGCTACCCAGCGGTTGTGAACGTGCGCCAGGATGACAGGATGCGCAAACCAGACGCAGACGGCCATAAGCGCCGCGCCGCAGAAGGGCAGGGCAACGGCCTTCAGCGTGCTCTTCGCGTCGATGTGCGCATATCGGGCGAGGACATATTGCTGATAAGGCATCGTCAGCCAGGCGCGTAGCGTGTAGCCCGCAGCAACAGCGACAACGCCGTAGGGGACGAGCAGCCAGGTAAGGATCAGTGTCGTCGCGAGCTGCAAGGCGGCGACGGACAGGATCGACTCCGCCCGGTTGACCGCGGAAAGCGCCGACGAAGCGAAGAAGTTCATGACGAACGGAACCGCCATCAGCACGAGCACGGTGGCGATGTCGCCGGCATTGCCCCACTTGTCACCGAAGAGCAGCGCGATCATGTCGTTCGACATAGCGCCGAAGCCGAGCAGCAGCGGCATGGTTCCGAGCGCGGCAGCGCCGACGATCTTGTTGTAGGCGTTGCGGAAGGCCGTGTGGTCGTTCTGCAGCCGCGACAGCGTGACGAGCGACACGCTGCCAATCGGCGCGAGCACGGCCTGCCCGATCAGTTCGATCAGTCGCCAGGCAATGCGATAACGCCCGACTTCGACTGGGCCGAACCAGCGCGAAATGAAGATGTCCTGCACGCGGGCAAGCAGCATCCACATCAGCTGCGTCACAACGAGGCTGATGCTGAAGAGAAAGACGGACCGGAACATCGTGACGTTGAAGCGAAACTTCGGCATCCAGGGATAGTAGCACCAGCCGAGGAGCACGGTGACGGCGGCGTTGACCGCGGTCTGCGCCACGAGCGCCCAGACGCCCCAGCCGAGAAAGGCGCAGACGACGGCGGTGATGCCTGACAGCAGGCTTGCGACGATTGCCTGTCCGGCGAGGCTCTTGTGGCCAAATTCGCGTGCGAGGCGCGCATTATGGATAACCGCCAGCGAGGAAATCGGAAGCAGCGGCGCCAGCCAGCGAAGGATGTCTGATACCGACGGATCGCGCACCAGATTGCCGTAGTAGGGTGCAAAGAAGAACACCAGCAAAGCAACGATGGCGCTGAAGGCGATCGTCGCCCAGAAGGCCGTGTCGGCAAGCTCCTCGTCGAGATCGAGCTGACGCGTGACAGCGTCGCCGAGGCCCGCATAGGCAAGCACGCGACCAATTTCCACGAACAGGCTTGCAAGCGCAAAGGTGCCGAAATCGCCGGGGCCGAGAATGCGGGCGAGGATGACGAAGATCACAAAGGTTGCGATCGTGCTCCAGGCGACGCGGACCACCGACCACAGGACGGAAAGCGCGGTTTTCTTTTTGAGGTCGGCGTGGGCAATTGCCGTATCGGCCATGCATTATCCAATCGAATTTGGCTCGCGAAGAGTCGCGTGTTGATTCTGTTGGTGGCGCGGCGAGCGCCTCAGGCGGGCTGCTTTGCCTTCGGAGCCCGCCAGTAGGCGAGCATGCCGGTCAGGTTGTCACGAAGCTGGCTGCGGTAGGTCAGGCCAAGCTCTCCGTTGAGTTTTCTGCGCCCCATCGTTTCCATAAGCGCCTGGCGGATTTCCCAGCGCAGCATACCGCGCATGTTCGACCGGCGATCGAAGAGGTATTTGGCGTATAGTGCTCCGTTGCCGAAGGCGTAGCCGGTCTGGAGGCGCTTGATATCCGCGAGCTCGCGCCGCCCATGAAAGTGTTTGACGGCAAAATCGGGCAGATATTCGACACGCACGCCGGCATTGAAGGCGCGGTGAACGTAATCGGTGTCCTCGCCGGAACGGAACGGTGATCCGGCGCCGAAACGCGTATCGAAGAGACCGATCTTCTCAACCAGCGTGTAGGGAAACGCCATGTTGGCACCATGAATGAAGCCACCGGCATGCAGGTCGCTGGTCAGCACCGCAGGTTCCATCTCAGGCTTGATCGTCACCGGCAGGTCGCGCGCGTCGCCGAGCTCGATCCGGCCGCCGCGCATGACCATCTCCGTATCCGAGCTGAACAGGGCCGCGAGCGTGCTGAAATAGTCGGGAAAGATTTCGCAATCGTCGTCGGTGAAGGCGAGGATGCGGCCTCTCGCGGCGCTCAAGCCCGTATTGCGGGCGACGGCGAGACCGGGCTTCGCTTCATAGATCAAGTTGGTTTTGATCGGAGCGGTCGACGCCCACTGCCGCACGACATCCGACGTTTCGTCTGTGGACCCATTGTCCACGAAGACGAGTTCAAGTCTCAGATAGTCTGCCTGCCGGGCGGCAACAGAAATAGCATCCAGGCAGTTCGTCAGTCCATGGGCCCGATTTCTCGACGAGATGATCAGGCTGATGTCCACGGGTCGAGGAGGCATTCAATTTCCCCTTCTGCGATCGATGTCGAAGCGAGGATAGGGCTGAGACCCTGCTTCGGCAAGGAGCATTTTGCGCTGCAGCAAAATAGAACAGGTGGAGCAGTTCGCAGACGAATGTGGTAATTTCTTGCCGCTTGTAGAGAATAATACAATCTAAATATAGATGTAAAAAATAGATCTTAAACACTATGGATAAATCAAGTCTTAATAATTCTTAAAAATTCATAATTGTACGAAATAAAATATTGATAAGATCAAAATAGCGTTTTGCAAAATGCGAAAAGCAAAATTTATTTTATAAGACGCAAAATATTACTTGAGAGATGCTTATGCGTTGTATGTCTCGCAATAGATGATGCGAGCGGTTTTAGAACCATGGAGAAACGAACGTAAACTTCTTCATGAACAACAAATAACCAACACGCGCCGGTGCGCCGCGACCACTGTTCTGACGCAGCGCGAAGCAGAAAAGTGCAACCGACAGGGACAGAAGTTATTTCTTTGCTATCGCCTGGCGCGAATTGATGGCGGCTTGCTCGCCTTTTCTTTCAATCGTTGCTTCCGAACAATGCAAGAGGACGGAATTGCCGGCATTTCCGCGCGGACGCCATACCTGAGACAGGACTCGCCGCGCCTGAGACGCCATGCCGGCGCAGCCAGAACCCGTCCATGTCAGTTGCTCCGCTGTAACAACCATTTCTGGATGATCGGGACGTCCGCGTCGCCGAGGTCGTGTCCGCCGGAAATGATATCCGAATCGACGGTCGCTCCCGATTGCCTCAGACGCGTCTCAAGCTCGCTGGCGTACTTGCCATATGCATCCGTCTTGCCGCTGATGACCAGGAGATCCGTGCCCTTGAGATCGGCGTGCGGATAGGTCTTCAGGACTGACATGGAGCGCAGCAGGACCGCCTTGTGCACCAGATTCGGATGCAGATAGAGCAGTGAGTTGAGCAGGTTCGCGCCATTGGAATAGCCGACATAGACGATCTTTTTCGGATCCAGTCCATATGAGGATACGGCGCCTTCGATGAAGGCGGCAAAGGCCTCGGCCTCGCTCTTGATGTCGTCCTGGTCGAAGGAGAATGGCGTGATGCGCTTATACCAGCGCGGAATGCCCTCTTCGGTCGCCCGTCCGCGTACGCCAAGCAGCGTGGCATGCGGGGCAACCTCGTGCAGCAGGGGCATCAGTGTCGTCTCGTTCCCGCCCGAGCCATGCAACAGGACGAAGACATTGCCGTCGGGGTCTGGCGGGGTATAGAAGCGGTGCACGAAGGGCAGGTCGCGATAATTGATACGCGGCTCGCCGGGCATCGAAAACTGCGGAAGAACGACCTTCAGATCCTTGAGATCGGTGATCGGATCCTTGGGAACGAAAAGCTTGGTGCCGAGCGTGGCCTGTGGCTCGTCCACCGTCATGCCGGGCTTGTCGGTTGCCAGTTCGATCAGGGTTCCGCCCGGCTCGCGGGCGTAGAGCGATTCGAAATATTTGCGATCGTGCAGGTTCGTCGCAGACGCGCCGCTCTCCTTCAACGCATCGTGAACCTTGTGAAGTTGCTGTTCGGTGGTGGCACGGAACGCGACGTGATCGGCCGTCCCAGGACCTGGAGCGCCGGACCAGAAGCCCTGGGCATTTCTGACGTCGACGATATCGCCGGATTCTGACACAAGCCGATCGATGTTGCCGCGGTTCGTCTGGAAGCGGTAGCCGAAATGGCGCTCCACGAAGTCGCGGCTTTCGGTCGGCGTTTCCGTCAGCATGGTAACGCCGCGCACACGTTGAACCGCGTGCTCCACCGGCACACCCGCCCCATCCCAAACGGCCGAAGATTTCAGATCGCGGGCTCCGGCGAGCTTGACGATGATGTTGTCGGGATCCTTCAGGCGCAGGACCGGTTCACCAAACTCATCGACCGGACCTTCCGAACGGATCCCGAAACTCATGCAGCGCGTCAGCCAATAACCGATGCTGGCGGGATCGATGGCAAGCGACAGCTCACCGATCTGGCTGTGGCCGACGCGCCCGGGCGAGCCGTCTTCCCATACGAGGAAGGTTACCAGCGAACCGGGGCTGCCTTTGGCATCTCCGTAAAACAGGTGAAGCTGCGTGGCGTCTTCGAAACCAGCGGTCTGTTTGACCAGCCGCATGCCGAGAAACCCTGCGTAGAAATCCACGTTTGCCTGTACCTTTCGGGTGATAAGGGTCACGTGATGGATGCCAGATACCATTGAATACAGTCCGGATGGCTTGAAGGGCGACGTAAGCGCCAGAATCAGTGCGATTATAAACGTCATGCCGTTGCAGTTGGAGCTTGCTTCGAATGTTCTGCCTAAAGAACTAGAGTATCTCCGCGTGGCTGCAAATCCAAACTGTCCAGTTCGTCCAGAACGTCGCGGAATTGCCGGAGTGTCGGCGATTGATCGCGGAGGCGCTTGCGCCGAGGCCGCGGAATCTCCCTCCATTGAAAATAAAAGGGCGCCGGTTCTGCAGCCGGCGCCCTCATTTCATTCAGCTCAGCATCATACTCAGCCGGCGGTCTTGCGCGACTGGCCCTCTTGCGGAGGAATGATCTCTGCTTCGGGTTCGGCCGCGGTGAGGGCCTTGCCGTGGCGGCGACGCCAGTCGCCGAGGAAGAGCAGGATCGGTGCTGCGATGAAGATCGACGAAGCGCCAGCAACGAGGATGCCGAAGACCATCGGGATCGCGAAGCTCGAGACCGCGCTGCCGCCCCAGATCGCCATCGGCAACAGGGCGAGGAAGGCTGTCGCGTTGGTGTAGAGGCTTCGTGCCAGCGTCTCGTTGATCGACCGGTCGATGATTTCGCGGAGCGGCATCGACTTATAGAGCCGCATGTTTTCGCGCATGCGGTCGTAGACTACAACCTTATCGTTCACCGAATAGCCGACGAGCGTCAGGATTGCGGCGATAGCCGTCAGGTTGAAGTCGAGGCCGGTCAGCGCGAAGAAGCCGATCGCCTTGGTCACGTCAAGGATGAGCGTGACGATGGCGCCTACAGCGAATGGCCACTCGAAGCGCCACCAGATGTAGAACAGCATCGCCAAGCTTGCGATAACGACCGACAGGATGCCGGCCCAGGCAAGCTCACCGCTGACCTTCGGACCGATGACGTCGGTGCCGGTGACGGTTGCCGACGGATCGATCTTGATGATCTCCGCCTTCAGCTTCTCGACGGCTGCCGTCTGGGCTTCTTCTCCGCCGTCCTGGCGCTGCGCGCGCACCGCCATGGTGTTGTTGTCGCCGTAGGTTTGGAGGGAGACTTCGCCGAGGCCAAGGCCGTTCAAGCCTTCGCGGAAGCGGCCGAGATCGGCGGCCTCCTGCGTCTTAACCGACATCTGGATGCCGCCGCGGAAGTCGACGCCGTAGTTGAGGCCCGGATGAATGAAGAGCACGACCGAGGCGATCGACAGAAGCGCCGAGACCGTCACGCCGAAGAAGCGAGCCTTCATGAACTGGATGTGGCGGCCGTAAGGATTGAACATCATCGGTATCAGCGGACGGATGTTCAGGACCTTCAGCTTACGACGACGCGTGATCTCGATCATCGTTACACGAACGAAGGCGACGGACGTGAACATCGAGATGATCAGGCCAAGCGCCATGGTCACGGCAAAGCCGCGAACCGGGCCAGTACCGAACCAGAACAGGATCGCCGCCGCGATCAGCGCCGTCATGTTACCGTCGATGATCGTGGAATAGGCGCGGCGGAAACCGGTGTCGATGGCGGCAAAGGCGCTCTTGCCCTTGCGCGTCTCTTCGCGGATGCGCTCGTTGATGAGAACGTTCGCGTCAACCGCAAGACCGATACCGAGAACGACACCCGCGATACCTGGCAGGGTGAGCGTCGCGCCGACGAGCGTCAGGGCCGAGAAGGTTAGGATCGTGTGGACGAGCAGCGCGAAGTTCGCAAGGAAGCCCCACGTGCCGTACAAGATGAAGATGAACGCTGCGACGAGCACGAAGCCGACGAGACCCGAATAGATACCCATGCGAATAGCGTCTGCGCCGAGGTCAGCACCGACGGTGCGTTCTTCGATGACGGTGAGCTTGGCGGGCAAGGCACCGGCGCGCAGCATGGCGGCGAGCGTGGTTGCACTCTCGGCCGAGAAGCTGCCGGAAATCTGGCCGGAGCCGCCGGTGATCGGTTCGCGGATGACAGGTGCGCTCAGAACCTTGTCGTCGAGGACGATGGCGAACGGATTGCCAACGTTCTGGCGGGTGATTTCGGCAAACCGGGTTGCGCCGGCGCTGTCGAAGCGGAAGCTGACGACCGGCTCATGCGTGTTTGGATCGAAGCTGACGCGGGCATCCGAGAGGCGGTCACCCGAGATCTCGACGCGGTCGAGAACAGGATAGGTATTGCCCTTTTCGTCCTGGAGCATCGTTACGCCCGGTCCCGGCTGGTTGTTCGGGGCGAGCATGTGGAAGGACATCTTCGCGGTCGAGCCGAGAAGCTGGCGAAGGCGGGACGGATCCTGTGCGCCCGGAAGCTGCACGAGAACGCGATTTCCGCCGATACGCTGGATCGTCGGTTCGGCGACGCCGACCTGGTCGACGCGCTGGCGAATGACTTCAAGACTCTGCTGAACGGCCGAGTCGACGTTTGCTGCGATGCCGGCGGGCGAGAAGGCGACGATGATATTGCCGCCATTGGTTGTCACCGAGAGATCGGACTGGCCGGCGCTGAGGCCGGTGGCGATCGCGTTGCCGAGGGTTTTCAGCTGCGTGACGGCTTCATCGCTCTGAGCCGGATCGGTCAAGGTGACGACGATCTGGTTCTGGTTGCGGACGATCGACTTCGTCTGGATACTCTTCTCACGAAGCACGCGACGGGCGTCCTGCAGGAGAGATTGCAGCCGCTCACGGGTCAGGTCAGCTTCGTCAACTTCGAGAACGAGGTGCGAGCCGCCGCGAAGGTCGAGACCGAGCGAAACCCGGTTGTGTGGCAACCATGAAGGCAAGCGGTCGAGCGTTGATTGCGGCAGAGCGTTCGGCAAAGCGATCAAAATGCCGAGGAGAATGATCACCGTATAGGTGAACACCAGCCATGGTGAATTACGCATGTTGTTGTTTATCCTTGATAACGCTTGAGCCTGCGCTCCTCGCGCAGGCGGCGTGTCTTAAAAGCAATGGAAAGCGCCGGGTCGGCGCGCATTCATGCCGCGGCCGCTGGCGGGCCATGCGAATCGTAAGCCTTGCCATCGGCAGCACGAAGCTGCGGGTGGAAGGCGACCGGATACGTGGGCTCCCCAGTTGAGAGGAGCGCGACTCCAGGCGTTGCGCTTGTTGCCGCGCTGCCGGAATCATAGGGAGTATACTTGAAGGCCTGCTTGCGCTCGGCGGTCAGGATGCCGCGAACGACGTCTCGCGCGCTTACCTGCGGCGGCTGGCTGTCCTTGCTGGACGAAGAAACCGAATTCGGGCCGCGCGTCGGACCGATGACGAGATTGCCGCCGAGCAGCAGACCGAGATAGGCGAAAATGGCAACGACCAGGGAGATCGCAACGCGGCTGCTCATGCGGCGCGCGTCGAGCCTCATCTCGTGATCATTTGGATTTTCAACCTCGTACCGGCTCAACGGCGCAAAAGTCTCTCATTCTTTATCGGGAGAAGGCGCTTCCTCGACTGCGATTGTAGCAGTCTCGGCTTTGTCTTCATAGGGCACACTGTCATGATGCACTTGGGCCAGCCGGTCAACCATGCCCATGGCGATTTCTCGTTCGCCCATGATGACGGTGTCTGCACCGTATTCCTTCAAAGCCTCGACCTCGGCGTCCGAATGCGCGCGCGCCACGATCAGGATGGACGGGGTGACGGCGCGGCCTTGCTCGGCAACACGGCAAGCCTCGAACGCGTTGGGAATGGCGACGACAAGACTGCGCGCGCCGGCGAGGTTCGCAAGGTCGAGCACCTCGCGCGAAACCGCATTGCCGCTGATCGCTTCGATTCCCTGGTCTCGAAGTTCCCCAATG
The DNA here is from genome assembly GCF_050644135.1 of Rhizobium sp. YTU87027. NCBI lineage: Bacteria > Pseudomonadati > Pseudomonadota > Alphaproteobacteria > Hyphomicrobiales > Rhizobiaceae > Rhizobium > Rhizobium sp. YTU87027. Next base: position 263,672 of record NZ_CP098440.1, read on the forward strand.
CGCTTGTCCGAGTCCTCGATCACAAGGAAAGGCGTCCCGGACGATTTGAGGCTCTGCCCGACGATGCTGCCCACGCGACCGTAGCCGACAAGGATTGCGTGTCCACGAAGGGTTGTCGGTCGCACGTCATCCGCTACCGCGGGCTCTTCAGCCGGCTCCGGTGCCGCCGGCTCCGCGGCAGACTCGTCGCGCTTCGTGCGCTCCAACAAGAGACGCAGGCGATCGCAACCGTAGAAGAGCAGCGGATTGAGAATGATCGAGATGATGGCGCCCGCCAGGATGAGGTCGCGTCCCTCCTCTGGCAGCAGGCCGAGAGAGACGCCCAGCGTCGCCAGGATAAAGGAGAATTCGCCGATCTGCCCAAGGCTTGCGGAAATAGTCAGCGCCGTGCCGACGGGCTTCCGGAACAACAGCACGATCAGGAAGGCGGCGATCGACTTTCCAATCACGATAATGAAGAGGGTGGCAAGCAGCAGTAACGGCTTGTGGACAACAATATTCGGATCAAAGAGCATGCCGACCGAGACGAAGAACAGCACCGCGAAGGCATCGCGAAGCGGAAGGCTCTCCTGGGCGGCACGATGGCTGAGCTCGCTTTCGGCGAGGACCATGCCGGCAAAGAAGGCGCCGAGCGCCAGCGAAACGCCGAAGAGCTTGGAGGCGCCGAAGGCGACGCCGAGAGCGATTGCCAGGACACCGAGGCGGAACAGTTCTCGGGATCCGGTGTGGGCGATGCGGTGCATCGTCCAGGGGATGATCCGGCGCCCGAAAACCAGCATCAGCCCGACAAACAGCGCGACCTTGACGAGGGTCATGACAATAATGCCACCGATGCCGAGGTCGAGGCCGAAGAGCCTATTGATCGCGGCAGAAAGGGGCTCGACCGTCGCGTGATCCCCACCGCCGATACTGGCCGCGGCTGGGATGAGGACAAGCGCCAGAACCATTGCGAGGTCTTCGACGATCAGCCAACCGACCGCGATCTTGCCGCGATCGGTCTCGATGAGCCGTCGCTCCTGCAGCGCCTTCAAGAGGACGACTGTTGAAGCGACGGAAAGAGCAAGCCCGAAGACGAGGCTTCCTCCCGTCGGCCATCCCATCAGTGCGCCCAGTCCCCAGCCAAGCAATGTGGCAAATCCGATCTGCGCGATCGCGCCTGGGACCGCGATGCCACGAACGGACAGCAGATCTTTAAGGGAAAAGTGCAGCCCGACACCGAACATGAGCAGGATGACGCCGATCTCGGCGAGTTCGGGCGCAAGGCTCTGGTCGGCAACGTAACCCGGCGTATGCGGGCCAGCGAGGACGCCGGCCACAAGATATCCGACCAGGGGAGGCAGTCGCAGCCTGTGGGCAAGCGCGCCAAGAAGGAATGCAAGCACGAGGCCTCCGACGATTGTCGAAATCAGGGGCGTATCGTGCGGCATCACTCTCTCCTGAACTAGAAATCTCGGCTAAAACATGACATATATGGCTTATATCAACCAATATGGGTGGTTTGACATTATGGGTCAAGGCGCAAAGGAAACAATTCTGACACCGGCACTCTGCCGAGCCGCTCGCGGATTGCTTGACTGGACGCAGCTCGACCTCGCAGAGCATGCGGCCGTGTCGCGCAGCACAATCCGCGACTATGAAGGAAAGCACCACGAAATTCATCGTGCAACCGAGGCGCAGTTGCGTCTTGCCTTTGAAAAAGGCGGCGTCGTGTTTGTGGACGTTGAGGGGTCGGGAACGTGCCTTGGCCTCCATCCACCCCGAAGTGACGGTCTATTTGCCGGTGAGGCAGGCCGGTGAAATCCTGTAGGAAAAGATCGTTTTGCCGCGATAATAGCCTTCGACCGGCTGCCAGCTCCGGACCAACTCGGGCGTTTGTGCGCACTCCATCGGATGCGTCGTCACGAAAAGAACACTCTCGGCAACATCGCTCGGCAGGGCAAAGGTCTGCTCGTAATAGTTGTCCGGCGCGTCGGATGGTGGCTTAGCGTAGATACGGACAGGATCGTCTCGCAGCGTGTGGAACATGTCTGCCAGCAGGTCGCGGCTGTCGCTGACAATGATTGGGACGGCCGATTGACGCGCCACCTCGCCAGCCTCGCGGCTGATCGCACTGCGGCCGAGATAGCGCTTCATGATCTCGTTGCCGTTGGGCAGCACCAGCTGGTGCGCAAAGACCGCGGCGAGCGGAAACAGGAAACTGGCCGCGCCATTTATCATCAGCGAGATGCGCAATCCCTTTGGCCAGAGACGGTCAAGCAGCCATACGGCAAGCATCGTTCCCGCGATATAGGCGGTCACACCCCAGTTGGCATAGGCCTTGGCGACCAGTGCTTGAAGCGTGATCAGCAGAACGACCGGCATCGATAGCCAGATCAGCAGCCTTTCCCGCGGCTCGCTCTTGCCCTTGATCGCGCGCGCGACGGCCCAGAGCATCGCGAAGAACACGATCGGTCCGACGACGCCGAATTGTGCCGCGAAGAATTCCAGGCCTCCGGCAACGTCGATGCGGAGCTTGCTCCAATGCGCGATGTTGGTGGTGTGACGAACGGTCGTGCCGTCGTGGGCAAGATTCCACCAGAGGTTCGGCGCTGCGACGGCAACCGCAACGATGACGGATATGAAGAAATCCCGCCAGGCAATGCGAGCGCTGGGAAGAAGAATGAGCGCGATGAGCCCCCCGGGAACAACAAAGAGGATCGCGTACTTCGACAGAAAGGCACAGCCGAAGGCAAATCCCATGAGAAGGGCGAGACCTGCGGAACGCTTCGCGGTCAGGCCGAAATAGGCCCACAGCGCGACGGTCAGGAAAAAGAGAAGCACGACATCCGTGGAAAAGAACACCGATGACAGCGCAACGCCCGGCAGGGTGATGAAGGTGACACCGGTCCACCCTTCGATGTCAGGCCCGACGAAGCGCTTGGCAGTCTTCATCATCATGACTGCAGTCGCCATATGGATCAGCGGTCCGCAAAGCCTGATCCAATAGATCGATGTCGATCCCGCAAGCTCGGTCATTGCCCGAATGACCCAGGCGATCATCGGCGGCTTTGAATAGTAGCCGAAGTCGAGATGCTGCGACCAGAGCCAGTATTGCGCTTCATCGACGAACAGATCGGTCGTGTCGAAATGAAGGGTGATCACTCGCCAGAGCGTCACGCCGAGAATGATAAAGAGGCCAAGTCTGGCGGACATGAACGGAAGTTCCGTTAAACGCAAACGCAGTAGTAGAGCCGAAGTTTAGCGCGCCGGCGTGCCGGGCGCGTGGCTGGTCCTTACCGCCTAGTTATGGAAATTCAAAGGACGCGCAGGGAAATTTGGCCGCGGGTCGCTTCGATGCGCTCCAGCAGCGTAACGGCTGCGAGAACAGCAATTGCGAGGAAGCAAGACCCCAATCCGAGAACAATCATTGCCCAATCCTTTTGACGTCATGTCACGGTTATTTCTGGGCGTATAACACAAAGCTTGCGCCGGACTTGTAGCAGCGATGCAACGCAAGCCCAGTAATTCGTAGATGGTTATTAGGGCCTGCTGGAAAGTCGACATTCATAAAATACGCATTAACCTTCAGGCAAGGAATTAACCATAAACATTGCATGAAACGTCGGAATGGGAAAAATTCACTCGTTCCCACCAGGCATGACGCCGCACCGCCGTACCGGTCGATCCGGAATCCATCTCATCAAGCAGCTCCGAAGCAGAATCTACTGATCGGGAGGCTTCAGGCCGCCGGCGGCGGCCGGAGGCAAGCCACCTGTCAGCAACGTACCTGCCGCTCGGGGCAATAGATTAGTGACGGGCCTCTTGCCCGGCATGTGGTTGGGGACAGGCGTTGGGGCAGGAAATGCCATCAGATCAGGCACGAGGAGCGCAGGCAGGAAGCTTGCGTGACCGACTTCGCTTTGCCGGTCTCGATGCCGAACACTGTGATTTGGTCCGGCGCCATCGCGTCGATCTTCAGCAACACCTGACCGCCGGCCTGCGTGATCTCTTCCAGCGGTTTCAGTCCTTTCCCGACGCCGCACGGAATTTTGAAAGTGAGCGCCAGGTCGAGCGACTCCACGACCTGCAGGCCTCGCACTGGGACGTTTTGACGGATGCGCGTTTCGACAGCCTTTATGCTGAGCGCGTGAAGGTTCTGTCCGATTCCGAAAGCAAGATGGGCCTTGACCCGCGCTGGCACGTTGCCGGCCATGGCGTTGTTCTCGAGCATGTCATCGGTGGCCTTGCAATCGAGCTGGCCGGCCGTTCCTTCCTGCCGAGCAGCCGTCGTCGCGCCAAGGAAGTCTCCGACCTCATATCGGCAATCATTCGCCTCGTGATGGTGGACGTCGAGATTGCCGTCTCCCTGCGTTTCAATGCCCTGCGGGCGACCCAGCAGCGCGCGCTCGCCGATCAACGCAACAGTGACAAAGCAGAGATCGCTCGCGTTTTCGCCGACGTGATTAATGGCCTTGCCGCCCGTGATTTGACGGTTCGAGCAACCGTCGAGGAAGAAAGCGCCCACCGGGACATCGCGTTGGCGCTCAACACCGCGCTGGATGCCGTCCAGTCCGAGTTTCAGGCGATCGCCGAAAAGACAGCGGTTGCTGGAACGTCCGTGCAGACGCTCGGCGATGCTTCGAAGCAATTTGCCGGCAATGCGTCCGCTCATGCCCGGCAGTTGCTCTCCTCTGCCGCCGCCCTTGCCGATCTCTCGGAAAGCGTCCGCCACGGTGCCGCGGGCAGCCGTGCCGCCGAGCAGGCCGCGGCTTCGACGCGCACGGCAGCCGAACAAAGCGGCGAAGTCGTCGGGCGCGCGATCGCTGCCATGGCCGATATCGAGCAGTCCGCCGAGAGAATCGGCCAGATTATCGGGGCAATCGACGAGATCGCCTTCCAGACCAATCTCCTGGCGCTCAATGCGGGTATCGAAGCTGCCCGGGCGGGTGATTCCGGGCGTGGATTTGCCGTCGTCGCACAGGAAGTGCGGGCCTTGGCGCAGCGCTCGGCGGACGCCGCGCGCGAGATCAAGACACTTGTTAGCACCACCAAATCGCAAGTGGACGCAGGCGTCCAAATGGTCGGACGCACCCAGGATTCGATCGGCAACATCGTTCGCCAGGTCAGCGAGATCAACACGGCGATCGCCGCCGTCGCAAATCAGGCAAGCGAGCACGCCGCGAACATCGACGTCGTAACGGCCGACGTAAAGGGGCTTGGCGTGCAGATGACCGACAACGCGGCTTCGGCCGCGCGTTCCGCCGAAGGAGCGGACTACCTGCACACCGTTATCGTCGAACTCGGCCAGACGATCCGCGAATTTCGCATTGCCCGGCAGAACGCCGAGCCCGCGCGCCGCGCGCCGCTGTTGGCCTCGGCGATCGATGGCAAGCAGACTGCCGATGTCGTGGCCGACGACGAGGATTTCGGATTCGCGCAGCCGGTCGCCTCGGTCGGAGGGCGGATTGTTTACTAACAGACCAGTATATAAGCGCTGCTCACGTTTGTTGAGTGAGAACCAGGAGACAAGGAAGAGCTGATGGCGGCAAGGAAAACTGGAAAGACGCTGAACCTGTCAGCGGTGCTTGATCTGAACGAAGCGACCGCACTTCGCGACAAGCTTGCGTCGTTGCGTGGCGCCGATTTGGCCATCGACGCCTCTGCCGTCGAACGCATCGGTGCGCTGAGCGCCCAGGTCCTCATGGCTGCCGCCAAGACCTGGGACCAGGACAAGTTCGCATTCAGCTTCAGCAAGGTTTCGGACGCATTTCAGAAAACCATGCAGCTGATTGGTGTCGATATCCACCATCTGCTCGCCAAGGAGATCCGGCAATGAAGAAAAAAGTGCTTACCGTGGATGATTCACGGACCATCAGGAACATGCTTCTCGTGACCCTCAACAATGCGGGCTTCGAGACGATTCAAGCGGAAGACGGCGTCGAGGGCCTCGAGGTTCTGGAAGAGTCCAATCCTGATGTCATCGTCACCGACATCAACATGCCGCGCCTTGACGGTTTCGGCTTTATCGAGGGTGTACGCCGCAACGATAAGTATCGCGCGATCCCGATCCTGGTTCTGACGACCGAAAGCGATGCGGAAAAGAAGAACCGAGCGCGCCAGGCCGGTGCCACCGGTTGGATCGTCAAGCCGTTCGACCCTGCCAAGCTGATCGATGCCATTGAGCGTGTAACCGCTTAAACCCAGGATTTTCTCCTATGGATATGAACGAAATCAAAGAGATCTTTTTCCAGGAGTGCGAGGAGCAGCTCGCTGAACTGGAATCCGGTCTTCTGAAAATGAATGATGGCGATCGCGATCCGGAAACCGTCAACGCGGTGTTCCGTGCTGTCCATTCGATCAAGGGTGGCGCTGGCGCCTTCGGTCTGGATGATCTCGTCGCTTTCGCGCATGTGTTCGAGACCACACTTGATTGCGTTCGTTCCAACAAGCTTGAGCCGACACAGGACGTCCTGAAGGTCATGCTGAAGTCGGCAGACGTGCTGGCCGATCTCACCAATGCCGCCCGCGACGGCGGCAGCGTCGATGAAAGCCGCAGCCGCGGTCTGGTGAAGGAACTGGAAGCGCTCGCCAACGGCGAACTGCCTACGCCGTCCGCAGCCGTGGAAGCTCCAGCAGCGAAGCCGGCACCTGTTGCCGCAGCCCCAGCGCCGAAGCCGACCGATGACAGCGGCTTCCAGCCGATACCCTTCTCTTTCGATGACTTCGGCGGCGAGGAAGAAGCCGGCTCCGCTCTACCAGCCTACGAAATCACCTTCAAGCCGCGTTCGGACCTCTATTCCAAGGGCAATGATGCGACCCTGCTGCTGCGCGACCTCTCCCGTCTCGGCGAGATGAGCTGCTACTGCAACATGGATGCGCTGCCCGGTCTCGATGATCTCGATCCGGAAGCGGCCTATTTCTACTGGAACGTGACGCTCAAGACGGACAAGGGCGAAGACGCGATCCGTACCGTCTTCGAATTCGCCGAGTGGGATTGCGATCTGCAGATCACACCCGTCGAGGCAAAGGCAGCCGCCGCCGAAGCCGAAGAATTGCCGATGATCCCGGTTCCTTTCGACCTCTCCATTCTCGATGAGGGTGCTGCCGAAGTGCCGGCCGCACAGCCGAAATCCGATGCCGCCGCTGCCGTTGCCGCTGCCGAGACGGCTTCCAACGTCACACAGATGGCTGCCGCCGCTGCCCGTGTCGAGAAGAAGGAATCTGCTGCCGCCGCTGCTGCGAGTGCGGCTGCCGCCGCGCAGAACAATGCCGCCGCCGGCCAGACGATCCGCGTCGATCTCGACCGCGTTGATCGCCTGATCAACCTCGTCGGCGAGCTCGTCATCAACCAGGCGATGCTCTCGCAGAGCGTCATCGAAAACGATACGACCGGCACGTCGTCGATCAACATGGGTCTGGAAGAGCTGCAGCAGCTCACCCGCGAGATCCAGGACTCGGTCATGGCGATCCGCGCGCAGCCGGTAAAGCCGGTCTTCCAGCGCATGTCGCGTATCGTTCGCGAAATCGCCGATATGACCGGCAAGACGATCCGCCTGATCACCGAAGGTGAAAACACCGAAGTCGACAAGACGGTGATCGACAAGCTGGCCGAGCCGCTGACGCACATGATCCGCAACGCCGTCGACCACGGCATCGAGACGCCGGAGAAGCGCGCTGCCAACGGCAAGAATATCGAGGGTACGGTTCGCCTGACGGCAAAGCACCGCTCGGGCCGCATCCTCATCGAGCTCGCGGACGATGGCGCGGGCATCAACCGTGAGAAGGTGAAGCAGAAGGCGATCGCCAACGAGCTGATCCCGGCCGATGCCAACCTGACGGACGAGGAAATCGACAACCTGATCTTCCTGCCGGGGTTCTCCACGGCCGATAAGATCTCCGACATCTCTGGCCGCGGCGTCGGCATGGACGTCGTCAAGCGCTCGATCCAGGCGCTCGGCGGCCGCATCAACATCACCTCGAAGCCGGGCCAGGGCTCCATCTTCACGATGAGCCTGCCGCTGACGCTCGCCGTCCTCGACGGTATGGTCGTCACGGTTGCCGGCCAGACGCTGGTGGTGCCGCTGACGGCGATCGTCGAGACACTGCAGCCGGAAGCTGCCGCGATCCACTCGTTTGGTGCGAACCACCGCTTGATCTCGATCCGCAACAGCTTCTGCCCGCTGGTGGATGTCGGCCGGATCCTGAACTTCCGCGCAACCCAGGCGAACCCCGTCGAAGGCGTTGCTCTCCTGGTGGAATCGGAAGGTGGCGGACAGCGCGCGCTCATGGTCGATGCGATCCAGGGCCAACGCCAAGTCGTCATCAAGAGCCTTGAGGCGAACTATACGCACGTTCCCGGTATCGCTGCCGCAACCATCCTCGGCGATGGCCGCGTGGCGCTCATTCTGGACGTCGATGCCGTTGTCGGCGCTTCGCGCGGTCAGGCGCTGAAGCAGGACGTATCGCTGGCAGCGGTAGGATAAGCTTATGTCGTATGCCGTGAAAAATCTGAACGAGAGGGACCGCGAGTTGATCGCGTTCCGCGTCGGGGATCAGGAGTTTTGCGTAAATATCATGTCGGTCCGCGAGATCCGTGGCTGGACGCCAGCAACGGCGATGCCGCACTCGCCGTCCTACATGAAGGGTGTCATCAACCTGCGTGGCGCAGTACTGCCGATCATTGACCTGTCCGCCCGTCTCGGCATGAAACCGGCGGTGCCCTCGCAGCGTCACGTGATTATCGTGGCGCAGGTATACCAAAAGGTCGTCGGCCTACTGGTCGATGCCGTGTCTGACATTCTGACCGTCACCGAAGACAATGTGCAACCGACGCCGGAAATAGCCTCCGAACTGCAGCGTCAGTTCGCCCGCGGTATCCTGGCGATCGACAAGCGCATGATCTGCCTGCTCGAACTCGAAGCCATTTTCCCCGAAACTGAAAGCGAAGCTGCATGAATGTCCTGAGTGCAAAAGACATGCGGCAGGGAAGCCCCGAGGAGGTGCTGGCGAGCGGAGAGTATCCGCTGACGCGCCGCGACCTCACGGAAATCGCTGCGATGATCTACTCGGATGCAGGCATCTTCCTAAACGAGACCAAGGCGTCGCTGGTCTATTCGCGTCTGTCGAAGCATATCCGCAACCTCGGCCTGTCCGGATTTCGGGAATATTGTGCGCTCGTCTCCTCGCCGGCCGGTGCCGCGCCTCGCCGTGAGATGCTGTCGCATCTGACGACGAACTTCACGCGTTTCTTCCGCGAGAACCACCATTTCGAGCATCTGCGTGAGCATGTGCTGCCGGAACTGCTGCACCGCGCGAAGACGGGTGGTCGGGTCCGCATCTGGTCGGCCGCCTCCTCGGATGGCCAGGAGCCCTATTCGATCGCGCTCACCGTTCTGTCGATGATGCCTAATGTCGCCGACTACGACTTCAAGATTCTCGCGACCGATATCGATCCGAAGATCCTGGCGATCGCCCGGGCGGGCGCCTACGACGAAAATGCGCTCGAAACTGTCTCGCCCGCCATGCGCAAGCAATGGTTCAGTGAGGTAGAGGTTCAAGGACGGCGCAAGTTCCAGGTCGATGACCGCGTCAAGCGTCTGATCACCTATAACGAGCTGAACTTGATGGCGCAGTGGCCGTTCAAGGGCAAGTTCGACGTCATCTTCTGTCGGAATGTGGTGATCTACTTCGATGAACCGACGCAGATGAAGATCTGGTCGCGTTTTGCAGATTTGATGCCGGAAGGCGGCCATCTCTACATCGGTCATTCCGAGCGCGTCTCCGGTGACGCCAAGCATGTCTTCGACAATGTCGGAATCACGACCTACCGCTACACGAGCAAGGGCGTGGGGAGGAAGGCATGAGCGCACCAGCTAAAGTTCTCGTCGTCGACGACTCCGCCACAATGCGCGGCCTGATCACGGCTGTTCTGAGCGCCGATCCGGAGGTCAACGTCATCGGTCAGGCAGGCGACGCGCTTGAGGCGCGCGAGGCGATCAAGAAGCTGAACCCTGATGTCGTGACGCTCGATATCGAGATGCCGAACATGAACGGCCTCGACTTTCTCGAGAAGATCATGCGGCTGCGCCCAATGCCTGTGATCATGGTCTCGACACTGACCCATCGCGGCGCCGATGCCTCGCTGGCAGCGCTTGAAATTGGCGCATTCGACTGCGTCGGCAAGCCGCTTCCGGGCGATGCTCGTCCTTTCGGCGATCTGGCCGAGAAGGTGAAGGCGGCCGCCCGTTCGCAGCGTCGCCAGTATACGCAGCCGGCGCCGGCCGCTCCGCCACCGGCGGTGGCCGACTTCCGTGTCGGGCGCAAGATCGTCGCTATCGGTTCGTCGACCGGCGGCGTCGAGGCATTGATTGCGGTGCTTCAGAAGTTTCCGGCAAACTGCCCGCCGACTGTTATCACACAACATATGCCGCCGACCTTTACCAAGAGCTTCGCGGAGCGCCTCAACCGGCTCTGTGCGCCCGTCGTGCAGGAAGCGACGGACGGCGCGCGCCTTGAGATCGGCAAGATCTACCTCGCGCCAGGCGGCGAGCGCCACCTGCAGGTTACCAACGCTCATGCGCCTTGCTGCCGCCTGATCGAACGCGATCCGGTGAACGGTCACCGGCCATCCGTCGATGTGCTGTTCGACTCGGTGGCCGAGCTGGCTGGTCGCAACGCCGTCGGCGTGATTCTGACCGGCATGGGGCGCGACGGAGCCGCGGGTCTCCTGAAGATGCGCCATGCCGGCGCGCGCACCCTTGGTCAGAATGAAAAGACCTCGGTGGTCTATGGAATGCCACGGGTCGCCTACGAACTCGGTGCCGTCGAGCAGCAACTGCCCCTGAACGCCATCGGCGAAGAAATCCTAAAAATGACAGCCGCCCGAAAGGAAGGAACGGATTAATGTCTATCGCAGAGAAAATCAAAGTTCTGATCGTCGACGATCAGGTCACCAGCCGTCTGCTGCTCAGCGATGCGCTGACCCAGCTCGGCTTCAAGCAGATTACCGCTGCCGGTGACGGCGAGCAGGGCTTGAAGATCATGACGCAGCAGCCGCATCACCTCGTGATTTCCGACTTCAACATGCCGAAGATGGATGGTCTCGGCTTCCTTCAGGCTGTTCGCGCCAACCCTGCGACGAAGAAGGCGGCGTTCATCATCCTCACGGCGCAGGGCGACCGTGCGCTGGTCACGAAGGCCGCGCAGCTTGGTGCCAACAACGTTCTCGCCAAGCCCTTCACGATCGAGAAGATGAAGGCGGCTATCGAAGCCGTATTTGGAGCATTGAAATGAATCTCGACGTTGCAGCCCGCCGCGTCAATATCATCCAGGGCGAATGGAAGGTCCTGAATGATCCGAACGCGGTCCTGACGACCATCCTTGGATCGTGTGTGGCTGCATGCCTGCGAGATCCCGTGGCGGGCGTTGGAGGAATGAATCACTTCCTCCTGCCGGGGACCGGAAACACACCGATGACGGGCGGAGACGCCACGCGTTACGGCGTCCATCTGATGGAATTGCTGATCAACGGCCTCCTCAAGCAGGGCGCGCGCCGCGACCGCCTGGAGGCCAAGATCTTCGGCGGAGCGAAGACGATCTCGACATTCTCGAATGTCGGTGAACAGAACGCCGCTTTTGCTGTGCAGTTCCTGAAGGATGAAGGTATTCCAGTCGTCGGCTCCAGCACAGGTGGTGACCATGGGCGCAAGCTCGAATACTGGCCGGTTTCCGGGCGCGCTCGGCAGTACCCGTTGACCGGTGCGGAAACGCAGAGAACTGTTGCGCTCGAGCAGCGTCCGGCGGCTCCGCAGAAACCCGTCGAAACCAGCATCGAATTCTTCTGAGGGCGAGGACCTTATTGATGACCGTGAATGCAATGACAGAGCAGCCGTCGCCCGCTGAAGCCCTGCCTGATGTCCTGATGCGTATCGTCTCGGAATTGCATGACGTCGCCTATTTGATCGAGCGGATCGAGCCGCAGCTCCTCGACGTGGGAGGCGGTGCCGAACTGCTGAGCTCGCCGGAAAGCATGAAAGTGATCCAGGGGATTGACCTCGCCGTGCAGAAGACACGCGGTCTTGCCGAGTTCATTGACACGATCACCGGAGAAATACCGCAGGATTGGGCAGTCGATGTCGCAACGGCGTTGAGCCTGGTGAAACTGAGTGAAATGCAACGAGCGCTGGGTGGTGGTGCCAAGCACTATGGCAATGTGCAGCCCCTGGCGAAGGCAGCCGGAGACTTCGACTTCTTCTGATCCGTTTCTACTCGCACCTCCCCACGAAACGCTCGCACAAGTTTCGGCATCTATCGTCGAAATGAGGCAATAAGCCCGCTTTGTCTGTGACGGTCGTGCGAGAACAGAATGAATCTGTTAAATCAATTAGTTCAAGTTTTTAAGAACTTCAGTTCGCTAGGGCGGAATCGCCTGCTGGCGCTGGCTGGCGTGGGCGTCGTTTCCGTCGCGCTCATCCTTGGGGCGGCCTTTTTGGTCAACAAGCCGGCTCAGGAAACGCTTTATGTCGGGCTTGATACGCCTGATCTGAACCAAATCAGCATAGCGCTCGCCGAAGCGAACATCGGCTTCCAGGTCGGAACCGACGGGACCAGCATTACAGTTCCCGCTGGCATGACGGGCAAGGCGCGTCTCCTACTCGCCGAACGCGGTCTCCCGAACAGCGCCAACGCAGGCTATGAACTCTTCGACAATGTCGGCTCGCTTGGCCTGACCTCGTTCATGCAGGAAGTCACGCGGGTTCGCGCGCTTGAAGGCGAAATTGGCCGCACGATCCAGTCGATCTCGGGCATCACAGCTGCTCGCGTCCACATCGTCATGCCCGAGGTTGGCAACTTCCGCAAAGCCGAACAGAAGCCGACTGCTTCCGTGATGATCCGCGCAAGCGCCGCCACCGGCCGCAACGCCGCGACGTCGATCCGCCACCTTGTTGCGTCAGCCGTTCCCGGCCTCGACGTCGGTGATGTCACGATCCTTGATTCGGCCGGGCAACTGCTCGCTTCCGGTGACGAAGCCAGCAACAGCTCGCTGAACCGTTCGCTGAACATCGTTCAGAACGTCCAGGGCGAAGTTGAAACCAACATCGACAAGGCGCTTGCGCCTTTCCTCGGCATGGACAACTTCCGTTCCAGCGTCACGGCGGAACTGAACACCGACAGCCAGCAGATCCAGGAAACGACCTACGATCCGGAATCGAAGGTCGAGCGCTCGATTCGCACGACCAAGGAAGCCTCGCAGTCACAGCAGAAGCAGTCCGACAACGCCACCACTGTCGAGCAGAACATCCCGCAGGCAGCGCCTGACTCGGGTGGCGCCAGCGGTCCGGAATCGCAGGACAAGTCTGACAAGAAAGAAGAGCAGACCAACTACGAAATCAACAGCAAGACGACCGCAACGACGCGTAACAGCTACAAGATCGAAAAGCTCTCCATCGCCGTCGTCGTCAACAAGGGTCGCATTGCTCAGATGGTCGGCGAACCTGCCGACCAGGCGAAAGTTGATGCTTACCTTGCCGAAATGCAGAAGATCGTGGCATCGGCGGCTGGTATCAGCACCAACCGCGGCGATGTGGTGACCGTCACAGCAATGGACTTCCTGGAGAACCAGCTCCTCGAGGAAACCGGCGGCGGCGTCCGCGTCATGGATATACTGAGCCGCAACCTCGCCGGCATCATCAACTCGCTCGCCTTCGTCGCGGTCGCCTTCCTGGTGATCTGGATGGGCGTCCGCCCGATGATCCGCAGCGTGACGGGTAACGGCACGGCAGTCATCGGCGACACCTCGCCGGAAAGCGCCGGTCTCGAACTTCCGGATTTCGCTCCGGCGGGAGGTGTGGGCGCCGGTGGTGCACTCATGGACGGCTTCGGTTCGGACTTCGGCTTCGACAGTACCGAGGACCTGCTCAGCCTTGGCGACGACGACGGCAACTTCAACCGTCGCGTCAAGGAAGGCCCGGAACGCAAATTGGCGCGGATGGTCGAGATCAACGAGGAGCGCGCCGCGAAAATCCTCAGAAAATGGGCTGTCGACAACGCAGCCGCATAAGACAAGGCCGGGCAACCGGCCTTTTTCTTTGCCCACACGCTGCACGGCGATCCAGCCATATTTTGCCATCACTCTAATGCGGACGTGAAGATTTCTGAGGATAGACCTTGACAGAGGGCTGATATGGCCACGCGTTTTACGCGAATCGTATTGTCAGATTTCCCCGAATCACTTTAATTTAAGAATTCCTTAACAAGCGGAATTTGTGCGCGAATCAGGGCACGAAATGCAGAAAATGTAAATCCCAAGAACTCGGAGATGGTGAATTGTGCCACCTATCGTAATCTTGGGTGATTCGCGGAGAGGTCGTAATTTGTTCAGGAGCATGCGGATCAAGCTTCTGTCGTAGGTGGTTTACAGCCGCGGGGTTTTGCCAATGGACATGCATATTTTGCAGGCTCTCAAGAGCGACACGCACAAGGCAAACTTCGTTGGCATCGCGGCGACAAACCTCTCTTCACGCGACGAACTGATCGCACAACTCTGCGAGATCTCGAGCACGGGACGGTTGCAACCTGGCCTGCGTGCCCTGACTGATTATGTAGGCGCGTCGCACTACCTCTTGGCGCGCGCGGACCTGGTTCAAGAGGCGGGCCTCGATTTCGTCGTTTCCTCCGACTGGCCGTTCGACCTCGTCACCAATCTGGCGCACACCTTCGTCGGCGGCTTCGCCCGGGCGACGGAGCTCGAAAAATGCATGCAGCTCTTCCAGCCGCATTTTGCCCTCTTGCCGGATACGGCGGACGCCCCTGACGGGGCCAGCCGCCAATACTGTTCGCTGATGTTCAACATCGGCCGCTCGCGCCTTGTGCTGATGTTCCTGTTTGATGATGGATTCATCCTGTCGCAGGAGCGGTTGCGTGACGTCGGGCTCCTGACTGCCTATTTCGCCAGCTTCCTGCAATGCGGCGCTTCGAAGGCTGATCGGGACTTCGAACTGACCGATCGGGAACTGGAGTGCCTTTTCTGGATCGCCGAGGGCAAGACGAGCGACGAGATTGCGATGATCCTCGGCATCTCCCGTAACACCATCAACAACTACATCACCAGTGTTATGCGAAAGACGGCTACGAAGACTCGTTCCGAAGCCATCGCATTCGCGGTGAGGAACAATCTCGTCTAGGGGGACGGCGTTATGGGGCAGCCATCCGGTCGGTCGATGGGAACTTCGGAAATGATGCGCAGCGCGCGGGTCAACAAGGTGGCGAGCCGGTCTGACCTGTTCCCGCGTCTGATCGGCATGCAGAAACTCGCCGATGCCCAGAATTTCGCGGTCTATCGTATCAGCGCCGCTGGCGTCCCGGCAAAGCAGCGCCTGGTCTGCGAACTGGAGAATTGGGGTTCCGTCAACAGCGGCTTCAGCCGGGCGTTCGTCGACGCCCATGGGGAGATGCTGCTCGATCATATCGAGAAGTCGCTTCTTCCTGTTGTATGGGCCGGCGGGCTCGATCGCGCCGCTCCCCAGCCTGCCAGTATCGCTCCTTTCATGAAGCGCCTGACGGACGGCCTGGTTCCGTTTTCCGGCATCGCGTTTCCGGTGCGCCTTGGTGCCGTTGGCAACGGCTTTGTTGTCTTTACCGGCGACGATCTCGAGCCGGCGAGCAATATGATCGTCGAACTGCACGCGAGATCGTGCCAGATCATGATCGACCTGCTGTCGCTCGACGAGCGCCGCGTAGCGGCTGCCGAAGCTCTCAGCGAACGCGAAATTGCCTGCCTGCAGCTTGCCGGAGACGGTCGCATCAGCGAAGAGATCGCAGAGAAGCTCGGGCTCTCCGTGCATACCGTCAACGCCTACCTCGGCTCGGCAACGATCAAGCTGGATTCGGTCAACCGAATCCAGGCGATCGCAAAAGCCATCCGCCTTGGATATATCAGCTGATGTGAAGGCGCGGGCGGTTTAGCTCGCGAGAGCCTGCAAAGGTTCGACGTTGAAGCGTGCGTCGCGCAGGCTTTGCTGTAGGAAAGCGGTGTTTTCGTCGGGATCCGCTGAGGGATTCTGGAACGCGATGTGGTTGATCTCGATGCCGGCGTGCGCCTCGGCAAGCGTCAGCTGCGCATAGATCGTAATGCCGCGCGGTTTGACCTCGAGGTCGATCACCACTTCGGGCTTGCCGCCCCACTCCAGCGTGTAGCTGCCGCCATGGCCGAAGTTGACAGTGCCGGGGTGGAAGAAAAGCTCGGCGGCCGACGATACCAGATCGGAAAGATTGCCGTAGTACTCGAAGCGCAGAAGAGAGATGAGATCCGAAGCGTCCAGAAGCCGCAATTCCGTGGCAACGGGGCTGATTGCTTCAGCAAGGATTTTTTCACGCTGGGCAGAGTAGGGGCATTTTTTCATTCGGCTATCTTACCCGTTTGTTCTTGGCTTGCGTCGCGTAAACCCGATGAATGAGTTCCGCGACTGCCTTGTAGAATACAGACGGTATGACACTATCGACCGAGACTTGCGCAAACATGGAGCGCGCAAGAGGCGGGTCTTCGAAAACGGGTATTCCGTTCTTTTCCGCGATCTCTCTGATTTTCAACGCAATTAGGTCCTGGCCCTTGGCGACGACGACAGGCGCGTCATTTTCCTCGCGTACATAGCGCAGCGCTACCGCAAAGTGCGTCGGGTTGGCGATAACGAGCGTCGCGCGATCGACGCTGGCAATCATGCGGCGGCGAGCGCGGTCGCGCATCAGCGAGCGCTGGCGGTTTTTAACGAAAGGGTCGCCCTGCGACTGCTTGTTTTCTTCCTTGATCTCGTGCCGCGTCATCTTCAGCTCGGTGAACCAGTGATAGCGCGTCCAGAAGAAGTCGGCGATCGCCACGACGGCGGTAGCGATCAGAACGACGATGGTGATCTTCTGCATCGACGTCATCATGCGCGCGAAGATCGTCTGCGGATCGGAGAACATCGCGTCGATCGCGTTGAAGTATTCGCTTTTCAGCACAAAGAACATGACGACGCCAACGATCACGATCTTCGTCAGCGATTTGCCGAACTCGACGAGCCCGGGCAGGCTGAACAGCCGCGACCATCCCTTGGCGATCGAGATGCGCGAAAACTGCGGCCGTATGCGCTCGAGTACCGGCGTTGGCAGGTTCTGCGAGATGGAGGCGGCGACCCCAAACACCATGAACAGGATGAAGGCCGGCGCGAGCAATGCCGCCGAAACCCAGCCCAGGTGAACAAACAGGGAGAGAACGTCCGGCCCCGTCTCAATCTTCCATTGGTCGGGCTGCTCGAAAATATCCTTCAGCGCCCCGCCGACCTTGCTGAGCCCGCTCGGCAGGAAGAAGATGATGTAGACGAAAGTGGCAAGAACAGTCGCAAATAGGGGCACTTCGCGCGAAAACGGCACGTTGCCTTTCTCGGCAGCGTCGCTTTTCTTTTTCGCTGTCGGGTCTTCTGTTTTGCTGTCCTTGTCGTCGTCGGCCAAGGCCGAGGCCCTCCATCAAAAGAAACGGCCGCGCCAGGGCGCGACCTTTCCTGAAGGGTATCTCGCTTTTACCGCCGCGATCAACCGGGGCAGCGGGGAGGGGACGCTTCGTGCACAACAACAGCGGCTTAAGCCGCTGCAGAGCCTTCGCCCTCGGTCTCCTTGAGCTGGATTTGCCCGGAGTTTGCCAGGCGAATCGCTTCCTGGGCGATGGCGCGGCGTGCGATAGCGATCTCGCGCGGATTGATGCCGACGGTTCCGCTCTGCAGATCCGATTCGATCATGCGGCGCTGGCGCGGGCTGATTGATGCCAGGACTGCCTCGCGCATGTCGGCAGACGACCCGCGCAATGCCATGGTCAGGATGTCGGCCGAGATGTCGTTCAACAGCATCACGCGGCTGCGCTGCGGCATGAGCATGAGGTCGTCGAAGAGGAAGATCTTCGGGCGGACCTTGTTGACGGATTCGCGGCTGATCGATTCGAGCGAGGTGAGCAGGGTATCGACCTGCGGCTTGTCCATCTCGTTCATCAGCTCGGCAACCTTCGTCGAGCCGATCGAATTCTTCTCGGCTTCGATCTCCGCCAACAGGCTCATCACCTGCTTCTCGATGATCTGTGCGGCCTTGGGGCTGACGGACTTGAGGTTGACAGTACGGTTCATGATGTCCGCGCGGCGGCCGTCGGGGATCTGCATCAAGACCTTGGCGCCGAACGAAGAGGGCATCATGGAAAGAATATAGGCAACTGTCTGCGGATGCTCGCGCAGGAGGAACTTGCCGATGAAGGCCGGGTCGCCCTCGCCGAGACGGTCCCAGATCGACGTCTCGTACGCCTGAAAGGTGGTGCGACGGCCAAGAAGGCTGTCGACTTCGTCCGGCGTCAGGCCTTCTTCCAGGATGCTCTCGATCGCCCTGGCATTGTCCATAAGACCGGCGCCTTCGGTGAACAGATCCTCGAATTCAGCGACAAGCCCGAGCAGCTCATCCGGCGGGATGGCGCGCAGCGTTTGCGCCGAGCCGATGATTGTCTGCAGCTCGGCCTGCGTGAAATACTTCAGCAGCCGGCCGGCGACCCCTTTCCCCATAGCGAGGAGAACGGCCGCCGCCTTTTCAGCCTGGGTCAACGGTTTCTCGGCTAGAGCGCCGCCGAAATCGTCAAAGTCCATCATGGTCTAACCTCTCCGTCCCTGCACCGGGATCAGGCTTTTTTCGTACTCAAAACTTCTATCAGTTTGACGCCGAAACGCGTGTCGTCGTTTTCCAGAACAGTGATCTCGCCGCGAGCGATCTTGCGGCCATTCACCATGATTTCGACCGGTTCACCGATCTTCTTGTCGAGCGCGATCGTTGCGCCTTCGTTCAGGTTCATCAGCCCGGCGACCTGCATGCGGCTGCTGCCGAGCATGATCTGAAGGTCGATCGGGATGTCCATGATCAGGTCGAGGTTCGACTGCATGGCGCTGCCAAGCGGCGCCGGTTCGGAAGCGACCGCACCAAAGGAGCCGTCGCCGAAATCGGCGGAGCCGCCAAAGTCGGATGTTGCGCCGAAATCGCTGCCACCGAACGCGGAACCGCCAGCGGTATCCTCGAAATCGCCGCCAAAGGTGGACAGATCGGAGCTGCCGCTGAAGGCGTCGCTCTCTGCGGCGAAATCGGGCAGGCCGCCTTCCGCGTCGGTTTTCAGGACGCCGCGCAGGTCATCGATGGCCTGATCAAGCTCGGCCTCGTTGCCCGGGAGCTCCAGTGAAAGGTCGCTGTTCTTGGGTGTCTTCTTCGTCGCCATGAAATCACTATTCCAGTTGAAACTTGCCTCAAGCTGCCGTGCGGCCAGCCCGGTTGGAAAATGGGCTAATTCATCAAGTGGCGGATGAGTTCGTCATCCGAGTTAATCGTATCCTTCACCCGGACGGTATAATTCTCGCCCGAACGTCCAAACTCGCAGACGTACAATTCCTTGCTGTTGGCGCTGACTTCGACGCGGACATCGCCGTGATCGTAGAAGGGAATGACATCGCCAGCTGCAAGCTTCGAAATGGTCCTGAGCGTCAGGTCCTGCAGACGGATCTTGGCGTTGAGCGTTACCTGCGAGCGGCGCACCTGCTCGCTGAGCTGATCCGTCCATTCGGACGATTTGGCCGACTGCCCCTTGGCCTTCGGAGCTGCCACCGTCGTCTTCAGCAGGGCAACCTGTGGAACGATCAGCGAGAAGTCCGAGGTAATGCCGGAAAGCGTGATCGACATGTTGATTGCGGCCGCAAACTCGTCAGGCTTGTCTTCGGCGAGCTTGGCGCGCGTTTCGAACGCATAGGGAAACTCCACGGTCGGCTCGAAGCCGCCAGGCGCGTCCACTGCGGAGCGAAGGACGTTGGCGATCTTCTCGAAGACCATGACCGCAAGCTCGAGCTCGATCACGGAGAGCAGGCGGTCCGCCGGCTGCTCGACCGTGTCGGCGGCTGCGCCCAGCAAATGCTCCATCAGCGTGATGATGAAGCTATTGCCGCAGGCCAGCGTAATGTTCTGCGACCAATTGCGGAGCGTCGCGTCGACAAGTGTCGTGTTGCCACCGAGATCGGCAACAAGGTCGTTCTTGTGCCCGCTGTCGCAACCGAGGTAGGCCACCTCGACGTCGAGGTTTGTCTCGCTCTTGATGATGTCGGGCAGGAAGACCGTATAGACATCGCCGAATGCGCCGCAGATCTTCTCAACAGTTGCCTTGTCGCCGAGCCTTCCGGTCAGCTTGGCCAGAAGTGCTTCGTCCATGAGGGGTTTCTTGAGGGTAGCGTTCATGACCGTTTACGCCGCCTTGCTCTCGCCGCCGGGGTTCATCATTTCCTGCTCGACGGCGTCGATCGAAGGACGTTCGTAGGCCGAGATCGTCTTGCGGCCGTATTCAAGCGCGACTTGCGGCACGGAGCCGTTCATGTAGGCAAGCAGCGTCTGTTTGACGATGACATACAGGCGATGCTGCTTGTTGCGGACGATCTTGATCTGGGAAACGATTGGCTGGCACACGCAGTAAGACAGGAGAATGCCGAGGAAGGTGCCAACGAGCGCCGACCCGATCAAGTGACCGAGCACTTCGGGCGAATCATTGATGTGTGCCATGGCCTTGATGACACCGAGAACGGCGGCGACGATACCGATCGCCGGGAAGGCGTCGCCCATAATCTGAATGGCGTAGTATGGCTTCATCTTGTCGTGAAGGATCGTGTTGATCTCCTCATCCATCAGCGCTTCGATTTCATGCGAACGGGCATTACCGATGATGATCAGACGGACGTAGTCGCAGATGAATGCCGTCAGTTCCTTGTTCTTGAGGATCGTCGGAGCGGACTGGAAGATCGAGGACTCGGCCGGATTGTCGATATGGGCCTCGATCTCGTTGCGTGACTTCGTACGCAGGTCGCGCATCAGGGAATAGAGGACGCCGAGCGTATCGAGGTAATTCCGTTCCTTCGGGACCGTGTGCTTGAACGCTTCACCGAGCGCCTTGCCGGAATCCTTTACGACCTTCATCGGGTTGCCCATCACGAAGCTACCCAGGCCGGCGCCGCCGATGATGACGAGTTCGAAAGGTTGCCAGAGGGCGTCGATATGGCCGCCCATCGCCATGAAACTGCCGATGATGCAGCCGACCGTAATCACAAATCCGATAATGATATTCATCGTCAGTCCAAACCTGATCGTTATTTTCAACAGAAGGGATAGGGCTGCTGGCTTGCGTGAGGCTGATGATTGCCCCTGCAAATCAAGCTTTTCCATGCCAGCTTCGCGCAAGCATTTGCTGTCAGCTTGTTGGTGACGAATGGGCATCCGTGCCCGTTTCTGAGATGCCGCCTCAGCGAAATCCGTGGTCGAACCGACTCAAACACCCTGGATTTCGTACCGTTCATCGCCAATGCAGGAGCCTATCGGGATGCAATCCGGTCTTTATGTTTCGTTGTCGTCGCAGATCGCACTCGAACGTCGCCTCACCACCATCGCCGATAACATGGCGAACGTGAACACGACCGGCTTCCGCGGGACGGAGGTGAAGTTCGACGAGATGCTCGGTGAGACCGGCAACAAGATCAAGGCCAAGATTGCCTATGTGTCACAGGGCAACGACTATTTGTCCGGCGACAGCGGCGAGCTCGAGCATACCGGAAACATGCTCGACTTCGCGATCAAGGGCGATGCCTGGTTCTCTTTGGACACACCGGCCGGCAAGGTTCTCACCAAGGATGGTCGCTTTACGATGAAGGGGAACGGCGAGCTCGTCTCCGTCCGCGGCTATTCGGTTCTCGACGCCGGTGGCTCGCCGATCACGCTTAACACGGCCGCTGGCGAACCTAAGGTCGGCGCCGATGGATTGATCTACCAGGACGGCAAGCAGGTCGGTTCGCTGGGTCTCTTCGAGGCCGATATCAGCAAGGGTTACCTGCGCTATGAGAACAGCGGCATCATGACGACCGAGCAGCCGCGTGCCGTCACCGACCGCTTCAATGTCGGCGTCCAGCAGGGTTATCTGGAAAACTCCAATGTCAACGCCATGCGCGAAATCACGCAGCTGATCGAAGTCAATCGCGCCTTCGAGAGCATGACATCGCTTTCGAAGGACAGCGAGGCTTCATTCAGCGAGGCGATCAAGACGCTCGGCGGCAGCCGCTAGCCGAGGTCTGATGCATGAGCCACACGCCGCTCACCGAAGCCGATCTCTCGCCGAAGCTCGCGCATCTTGCCGGGCTCGTATCGCGCTATTCAAACCCCGAGTTCCTGGTCGCTCCCGGCGGCCACGTCCAGACAATTGCGGCCGGCCATTACACCGTGACCGGCCTGTCTCGCCACGTGCGGCTCGGCGAATTCGTGGCGCACAAGTCGTCCACCGGCATCCATCTCGGTGAGGTCGTCCGCGTCGAGCCCGAACTGACCTATGTCTGCCCGATCGAGCCCGGCGAGCCGATCGGTATCCATGATACGGTCATCCGCAAGGGTGCCTTTCGCATTTCGCCGTCCGACAGCTGGTGCGGGCGTACGATCAACTCGCTGTGCGAGCCGATCGACGGCCTGGGTCCGATTGTCGAAGGGCTCGGCCGCCGCTCCATTTCGAACACCGCTCCGCCGTCCATGACGCGAAAGCGTGTCGAGAAGGGTTTCAAGACAGGCGTTCGCGCCATCGACATCTTCTCGCCGCTCTGCCTTGGACAGCGCCTCGGCATCTTCGCCGGTTCGGGTGTCGGTAAATCGACGCTGCTGTCCATGCTGGCGCGCGCTGATGCCTTCGACAAAGTCGTGATTGCGCTCGTTGGTGAACGTGGTCGCGAAGTGCGCGAGTTCATCGAGGATACGCTTGGCGCCAACATGAGGAAGGCGATCGCTGTCGTCGCGACGAGCGACGAGAGCCCGATGCTGCGCAAGATGGCGCCGCTGACCGCAGTTACCATCGCCGAGCATTTCCGCGATCAGGGCGACAATGTGCTCCTGATCGTCGATAGCGTCACCCGATTTGCCCACGCCATTCGCGAGGTCGCAACCGCGTCCGGCGAACCGCCGATCGCGCGCGGCTACCCCGCTTCCGTTTTTACCGAACTGCCACGTCTGCTGGAGCGTGCGGGCCCCGGCCCGGAAGGTACGGGAACGATCACCGCGATCATTTCGATCCTGGTCGATGGCGACAACCACAACGACCCGATCGCCGATTCGACGCGCGGCATTCTCGACGGCCACATCGTCCTGCAGCGCAGTCTGGCGGAGGAGGGGCGCTACCCACCGATCGATCCGCTTGCCTCGATCTCGCGCCTAGCGCGCAAGGCATGGACTCCAGATCAGGAAAAGCTCGTGTCGCGCCTGAAGACACTGATTCACCGTTTCGAGGAGACACGCGACCTCCGCCTGATTGGCGGTTACCGCCAGGGCGCTGACCCTGATCTCGATATGGCGGTCAAGCAGGTACCGATTATTTACGATGTTTTGAAACAGTCGCCGGGCGATGTCGATTCGCAGGATGCCTTTGCCGATCTGGCCGGGGCGCTGAAGGCGGCGGCCGGCATCGGTGGCCAGCCGAATATCCGCAGGTAGAGGGGCGCGACGTGAACGATTTCGATGACGATGAGAAGATCGCCCCGCTGAAGCCTCTGCGGCGCAAAACAGTCTTTCTCGACCGTGCCCTAACAATTGCCGGCCTCGCCCTGGCGGGAGCGTCGGCATTCTTCCCGTGGTACGTCTTCTTCAATGAAGACAAGTTCGGCATCAACGTCGCGCAGGGCGAGCGCATGCGCGATCTCCCGAACTGGCCGGCGCGAAACGTCTTCAGCGTCTCGCCGCTAGCGATGGCCAACAAGAACCAATACGAAAAGAAGCCTGAAATTCCGGTCGATCCGCTGACGACCGCGACCGTCTCCAACATCGGCAAGGAAGACGACAAAGGTCCGCCGGCCGAAGAACAGCCGTTTCCTGGAAAATCTGGTTTTCGCCTTCTCCACGTCGCAAACGGCCGCGCTCTGATAGCAGACGCCTCCGGCATGTACGTCGTGCGTGTAGGGTCCATTCTACCGGACGAAAGCCGGCTGGCGACACTGGAGGAACGCGATGGCAAATGGGTCATCATCACCTCCAAGGGCGATGTCTACCAGCACAATTGAGTGCATAACCAAGCAGCGAATCAACAGAAGGCTCCGCCGGAAAACGGTAGGAGCCTTCTTCGCATTCTGGAGCCACCGGCCAACAAGGTCCGGATTTCCGGACCTCATTCTCCGTAAGTCTGACGCAAGATTACCGC
Source organism: Rhizobium sp. YTU87027 (assembly GCF_050644135.1). Lineage (NCBI taxonomy): Bacteria > Pseudomonadati > Pseudomonadota > Alphaproteobacteria > Hyphomicrobiales > Rhizobiaceae > Rhizobium > Rhizobium sp. YTU87027. The sequence goes on from NZ_CP098440.1 coordinate 287,892, forward strand.
CGTAGGTTCGCCTCAGTAAAAACGGAGAGTTCCCATGCAACCGATTCAACTTTTCGACTTGGCCTCGCGGCAGGCCGAATGGCTGACGATCCGTCAGGAGGTTGTTGCCGGCAACATCGCGAATGCGAACACGCCGAAATATCACGCCAAGGACATCACGCCCTTCCAGGCCGTTCTCGACAAGTCGGACATCACGATGGCGCGCACGAATGCGGCGCATCTGAGCGGCAACGATCTCGGCACGAAGAGCGACATCGACGTCAAGGATGCGAGCCTCGATCAGGAAATCGGTGTTCAGGAATCCGGCAACACAGTCGGTCTTGCCGAGGAACTTTCCAAGTCTGGTGAAATCAAGCGTCAATACGAGTTGAACACGTCGCTGGTGAGCTCGTTCAACCGGATGATGCTGATGACGGTGAAGAGCTAAGATCATGGATCCTTTGTCAGCAGCACTCAAAATCGCTGGATCCGGGCTAGAGGCGCAATCGACGCGCCTGCGCATCGTGTCCGAAAACATTGCCAACGCCCGTTCGACCGGCGATACGCCAGGTGCCGATCCCTATCGCCGCAAGACGATTACCTTCGGGGAAGCCGTGGACCGCGCAAACGGCGTCACCACGGTCAATGTCAAGAAGCTCGGCGAAGATGAATCGAAGTTCACCACCGAATACGACCCCAGCAATCCGGCTGCGGATGAGAAGGGCGTCGTCAAGCTTCCGAACGTCAACATGCTGGTCGAGATGGCCGACATGCGGGAAGCAAACCGCTCCTACGACGCCAACCTGCAGACCATCAAACAATCCCGCGACCTGATCTCGGCAACGATCGATCTACTGAAGAGCCAATAATGATCAACAACGTCAATAGTGTCAGCTCCCTGTCGATGACCCGCGGCCTTGCCGCCATCGACCAGGACAATTCCACGGCCTCCTCCGCTGCAGAAAGCGCCGCAAACGACGGCGGCTTCGGCGCGGTTCTCAGCAACGTTGCGACAGGAGCGGTCAACACCCTGAAGAATGCGGAAAGCATGTCTTTTGCAGGCATCAAGGGCACCGCCACGACGCGTGAGGTCGTCGATGCCGTCATGCAGGCACAGCAGACCCTTCAGACCGCAATCGCCATTCGCGACAAGGTGGTGACAGCGTTTCTCGACGTAACCCGGATGCAGATGTAATTGATTTAAGGACAAAGCCATGAGAGCGCTTGCCATTGCTGCAACGGGTATGGATGCCCAGCAGACCAATCTTGAAGTCATTGCCAACAACATCGCGAACATCAACACGACCGGCTTCAAGCGCGCTCGCGCTGAATTCACGGACTTGCTGTATCAGACAGAGCGGGCGAAGGGCGTTTCCAACCGCGCCAATCAAGCCACCGTTCCGGAAGGTGCAAACATCGGTCTCGGCGTTCAGACGTCTGCTGTCCGCAATCTGCATATCCAGGGCGAACTCGCACAGACTGGCAACGATCTCGATGTGGCCCTGGTCGGCCGCGGCTTCTTCCAGATCGAGGCACCGGACGGCACGACGCTCTATACGCGCGCCGGCGCATTCAACAAGAACGAGACTGGCCAGATCGTGACGGTCGACGGCTACACTGTCGCACCGAACATCACGATTCCGACTGGCTCGACCGAATTGACGATCAGCCGCTCCGGCCAGGTGACCGCGAAGCTCCCGGGCGCGACGACGGTCACGACGCTTGGTCAATTGCAGATCGCCGACTTCGTCAACGAAGCCGGTCTTCAGCCCCTCGGCGACAACCTCTTTGCGCAAACACCTGCTTCCGGTGATCCCGTTGTGGGCACGCCCGATGAAGAGGGCTTCGGCTACATGAAGCAGAGCTACCTGGAATCGTCGAACGTCGATCCGGTGAAGGAAATTACCGAGCTGATATCGGCGCAGCGTGCGTATGAAATGAACTCCAAGGTCATCACCACCGCCGACGAAATGGCCTCCATCGTCAGCAAGAACCTGAAGTAATCGGGAAGGGCCGAAACATGATGTTTTGCCGGGTCAAAGGTATTCTCGGATGGGCGGCAGCTGCCGCGATCGCGATCAGCGCACTTGCCGCGCCGCAAGCCGCCGCCGCTGCCGGCATGGGCTATGCGGTCGTTCCGACAACGACCATTTACCCCGGCGAAACGGTTTCTGGTGCCCAGCTTCAGGAAGTGGAAGTGACCAACCCGAACCTCACGGGAGACTACGCAAAGTCGATCCGCCAGGTGGAGGGGATGATCTCAAAGCGCACGCTCCTGCCGGGACGCACGATCTCCGTCTCGGCCCTGCGGGAGCCCTATACCGTGACCCGCGGCTCCTCAATCCGGCTGATCTTCACGCTCGGTGCGATGACGATCTCGGCAGCCGGGTCGCCGCTTGAAGACGGCATGACGGGTCAGCTCATCCGCGTTCGCAACATGGATTCCGGCGTGATTGTCAGCGGCACAGTGCTCGCCGACGGCACCATACACGTGGCCGCAAAATGAAGATGTTTTTCCGCCTTTTCGTAGCCCTCGCGTTTCTGTCTCCGAACGTCGCCGCCGTGACGCCGGCGGCTGCCATGACATCACGCATCAAGGACATCGCGTCCCTGCAGGCAGGACGCGACAACCAGCTGATCGGCTATGGCTTGATTGTGGGTCTCCAAGGCACCGGCGATGGCTTCCGTGCCTCGCCGTTCACGGAACAGTCGATGCGCGCGATGCTGCAGAATCTTGGCATTTCCACGCAGGGCAGTCAGTCCAATCCGAAGAATACGGCGGCGGTGATGGTTACGGCCAACCTGCCGCCCTTTGCCAGCCCGGGCAGCCGCATCGACGTGGACGTCAGTTCGCTGGGCGACGCCACCTCGTTGCGCGGCGGTACACTGATCATGACGTCGTTGTCGGGCGCTGACGGCCAGATCTACGCCGTCGCGCAAGGCTCAGTGGTCGTCTCGGGCTTTACCGCCCAAGGTCAAGCTTCGACTGTCACCGAGGGTGTGACGACCGCCGGACGGGTGCCGAACGGTGCGATCATCGAACGGGAACTGCCGTCGCGCTTCAAGGACTCGGTCAATCTCGTCCTGCAGCTACGAAACCCGGATTTCTCCACGGCCATCCGCATCGCCGATGTTGTCAACGGTTATGCTTCGGCTCGCTTCGGTGGCCCGGTCGCAGAAGCCAAGGATGCGCAGGAAGTCATCGTCCAGAAGCCGAGGACCGCGGATCTCACGCGCTTGATGGCTGATCTGGAAAATCTCGTCGTCGAGACGGACACCCCGGCGAAGGTTGTGGTGAACGAGCGCACCGGAACGATCGTCATTGGCGCCGACGTGCGCGTGTCGCCGGTCGCCGTCAGCTATGGTACTCTGACTGTCCAGGTGACCGAGACGCCGCAGATCATTCAGCCTGAGCCGTTCTCGCGTGGCGTAACGGCCGTACAGCCGCAGACGGACATCGCTGCCCAGAAGACAGGCGGCAAGGTGGCCCTGCTCGAGGGACCTGATCTCAAGACGCTCGTTTCGGGTCTCAACAATATCGGCGTGAAGCCGGACGGCATTATCGCCATCCTTCAGGGCATCAAGTCAGCCGGTGCGCTGCAAGCGGAGCTCGTCCTGCAATGATAGAGAAGTTGACTGTATCCGACCTGGTTCGACGGCTTGCTTTGCCGGCGATAGCCGTCGTTGCTCTGTCCATTCCCGGCGCCTTTGCACAGGAGCAGCCGACGCTAAAGGGTGAAATGACCTCGCAGGAGGAGATTAAGCAGTTCTGCACGAACATTGCCGATCCCGCTCGCGATCAGCGCTATCTGCTACAGAGGCAGGAGCTTGAGAAGCTTCGCGCCGACGTCGATTCCCGCATCGCCGAGATGAACAAGCGCAAAGAGGAATATCAGGACTGGCTGAAGCGCCGCGACGATTTTCTCAAGCAGGCCGAGGCGGGCCTGACCGATATCTATAAGAAAATGAAGCCGGACGCGGCTGCATCGCAACTGGAGCAAATGAGGATAGAAGTAGCGGCGGCCGTCATCATGCGGCTGAACCCCTCGCAGTCGAGCCTTATCCTCAACGAGATGGATCCGAAGAAGGCCGGCAACATTGCCAGCATCATCGCCAGCGCGTCCGATCCAAATACGTCAAAGGACCCCTCATGAACAAGCGTTTCCCCGCCGCGATCGTCGCCGTCGCCCTCCTTGCAGGCTGCGCATCGCCGCAGGCCGTCAACGAGATCGGCCGCGCCCCGGCCATGAGCCCGATCGGCAGCGGTCTCGCGTACGGCCAGACGCCGCAGATGGCGCTTTATCCGAAGCAGCCGCGCCAGGTTGCGCAGGGCTACTCCCTGTGGAGCGACTCGCAGGCCACCCTCTTCAAGGATGCCCGCGCTCTCAACGTCGGCGATATCCTGACTGTCAATATCCAGATCAACGATAAGGCCAAGTTCGAGAACGACACCAGCCGGAGCCGGACCAACTCGAGTGGCTTGAACTGGGATGTCAACGCCAACGTCATGGGCTGGAATCCCCAGTCGAAGACCGATGTGACCTACGGTTCCGACACCAGTACCGACGGCAAGGGCAAGATCGACCGGTCCGAAACGCTGAAGCTCATGGTCGCCGCAGTCGTCACGGGTATCCTCGAGAACGGCAACCTCGTGATCAGCGGCTCGCAGGAGGTCCGCGTCAATCAGGAGATCCGTATTCTCAACGTTGCCGGTATCGTCCGCCCGCAGGACGTCAACGCCGACAACCAGATTTCCTACGAGAAGATTGCTGAGGCGCGCATCTCCTACGGCGGTCGTGGCCGCCTGATGGAAGTGCAGCAGCCGCCGCGCGGTCAGCAAGCCGTCGATCTCTTCTCGCCGCTCTGAGGCTGAATACCATGGCAGAGACAGAAGACGCCGAAGGCCAGCCGAAGAGGAAATCGGCCGCTGTGATGACCATCGCCGGGCTCGCGATCCTGACGCTACTCGGCGCCGGCGGCGGCTGGGTGGTCGGCGGCATGGTTGCGCCGAACATCAAGGGCGCCGAACAGGCCGAGCAGGCCAAAGCGGCTAAGGACGAGGCCGCACAGAAGAAGGAAGGTGAGGCCGGCCTGCCTCACATTTCGACCGAAGCCAACAATGTCGTGCAGCTCGAGCCAATCACCTCAAACCTTGCCTATCCATCCGAAAATTGGGTTCGCCTAGAAGTGGCCCTGCTGTTCAATGGTCCGCCTGACGTAAAAATCGCGGAGGATATCCACCAGGATATTCTCTCCTATGTTCGCACCGTTTCTCTGCAGCAGATCGAGGGGCCACGCGGCTTCGAATATCTTAAGGATGACATCCAGGAGCGTGTTGACCTTCGCGCGCAAGGACGCGTATCGAAGGTCATGTTCAGGACCTTCGTCGTCGAATGATTCGATTCCTATTGCTGTTCGCTGCCATGATGGCGGCACCGGAGCTGGCGCATGCGCAGCAGCTCCCGACAAATTTGTTGAACTTGCCGGTCGACGGTTCGGTCGCGGCATGGATCATCAGAACCTTCGGCCTGTTGACCGTTCTTTCGGTCGCGCCTGGCATCCTGATCATGGTGACGAGCTTCCCGCGTTTCATCATCGCCTTCTCGATCCTTCGGTCGGGAATGGGCCTGTCGTCCACACCCTCGAATATGATCTTGTTGTCGCTCGCGCTGTTCATGACCTTCTACGTCATGCAGCCGACGTTCGATCAGGCATGGCAGACCGGTGTTCAGCCGCTTCTGTCAAATCAGATCGACGAACAGCAGGCGGTCACACGCATCGCCGAGCCCTTCCGGACGTTCATGGCGGCCAATACGCGTGACAAGGACCTGGCACTTTTCGTGGACTTGGCGCGGGAGCGCGGCCAGAGCGTCCAGACTGAAGAAAAGATCGATTACCGTGTCCTGATTCCCGCTTTCATGATCTCAGAGATCCGGCGCGGTTTCGAGATCGGGTTCCTGATCGTTCTCCCCTTCCTCGTTATCGATCTGATCGTTGCCACGATTACCATGGCGATGGGCATGATGATGCTGCCGCCGACATCGATTTCCTTGCCGTTCAAGATCCTCTTCTTCGTGCTGATCGACGGCTGGAACCTGTTGGTCGGAAGCCTCGTCCGCTCGTTCCACTGAGCCGTACCGCTGCTAAACGCAGCATGATATAAGAAACCCCCGAAGGTTTTTGTCCAACTTTCGGGGGGCAATTCACTTTCGGGGGTCAGTTCAGGGCCGGCGGGCCCCGCTCCCTAGCCAAAGCTGAAGAATGGTTCCGTACGGGGTGGCAGCGCCGGGACGTCGATATGGTCGGGTTCGTGCCCGAGTTTCGCGCGCTCTACCATCATTTCGTAAGCCCTTTCGAGATGCAGGGTGAAACGCTCAGCGTCGAACAATGGCATGATGACAGCATTGTCCCGGATGCGGCGCTTGTATTCAGCGATGCGGACGGGGGCGTTCGCAAGCTCGACGGCCATGTCTTCATAGGCCTTGATGTCGCTGGCTACCAGTTCCGGCAGACCTATCGCGTTGAGCAAGCTTTCACTGACGCGAGAGGCAAAATTTGTACCCTTGACAGTCAAAACCGGCAAGCCACCCCAGAGTTGCTCGGAGGTTGTCGTGTGGCCGTTGACCGGGAAGGTATCGACGCCAAGATCGGCCACTTGTTGGCGATCGATGTGCTCTTCGTAGGACACGCGCGGGCTGAAGATCACTCGATCTGATTCCAGCCCTTTTTTGTTCATGTAATTGAGCAGGTTCTTCTCGGTGCGTGGCGAGGAAAGCATCAGCCAAAGCACGCTGTTTGGCACGCGTTTCAGGATGTTGCACCAGACGTCGAGTATCGCCGTGTTGATCTTGCGGTTTGCGTTGAACGAGGCAAAGACAAATGCTCCCTCCGGCAACCCCACTTGGGCACGTGTCGTTGGCCTTGGCTTCGGACGATTGGCGGGGTCGTTGGGCTGATAGCAATCTGGCATGCGCACCAGCTTCTCGTAATAGTTCGCTTCGCTGCTCGCGGGCAGCACGAACCGGTCGCCGATGGAATAATCAAGGTCGACGTCGGTGACGCTGCCTGGGAAACCAAGCCATGTTGCCTGCAGCGGAGCACAACCATAGTTCAGGATTCTGGATCGGCCGCCAAATGTGTGTCCCTTGAGATCGACCAGAATGTCGATCTGCCGCTCCCGGATGGCCTTTGCGGCTTCCTCGTCTGTCATGTCACGCACGATGCACACATCACCCCAAAGTGAGCGATCGACAGTGCCGGCCTCATGTTCCAGGTATTTTTCTTCGGTATGGCAGAAGAGCGTTACTTCAAATTTGTCCCGGTCGTGCAGCTCCAGAACACGGCGCAGCAGCTTCATGGTTGCATGTCCGGCCCAGAAGTCGGACGAAAGATATCCGATACGGATCTTCTTGCTCCAGCTGTGGGGGACGGCTTTTCGTCGCGCTGCCGCTTCTTTCAACAGAAGAGATGGATTGTGAGAAGCAAGGGCATTGAGCGCTTCGTCACCGCACCAGTGGAGATTATAGAAGGGATTGTCGCGTTCCAGGACGCTGAGGTCGCCGTTATCAAGCATTTTCTGCACCGGCTGGAATTCCTTGGCGACGAGCTCGAAGTCGCACACCTCGCGAGCGAAGACGAGCTTGAGCAGCCGGAGCGGCATGATCTCGGGAAACTTCTTGAACAGATTATAGACGAGCGTCGCGTTCGTTGCGTCCAGAACGTCGTCGCTGAGGAGCCGCACTGCAAGGCGGGCGTGGTCGGGATTGCTGCTCTCGGAGATCACCTTGCGGTAGGGGCTGATGAGATCCTTTCGGCCTTGCTTGAGATGGATAGAGGCAAGAACGAAAGCTAACTCGGCGTCCGAGCGAGCAAGGGTCATGACGCGCAGTGCCTGCAGCAAGGCCTGCTGTTCGTCGCCGCAGGCAAAATACAGGAGGGCAGCTTCACGCGTGTAGGGCGACTCCTTGTCGCTGTCGAGTTCGCCGGCAAGCGCATAGGCGCTTGCCGCTTCCGATTTGAAGCCCAACTTGAGAAGGTTCTTGGCCAGGAGAACGTAGGTCTTGACGTCCTGCTGGGTGTTGATGAGCTTGTTTAGCACTTCCAAGGATTTCAGATATTGGCCCTTCTGGTAGTCCTTCGATGCTGCCGCAAACGATATATTCGTATTCAAGAACTCACTCCATCAGGAACGTCGTCAATGAGCGCAGCTGCCAGTCTCTCGGCCCGATGCGCACTCGGTTTAAAACACCTAGACACATTAAGCTTGCTTGAAGCAGGTGTCCGCTACCGAGCCGGGATTCGCTGAGCGTTCGCAGACTGTTAACCACCCGGCGGAGCCGACGCCGTTTCGTCAGCCGGTTTAATGAGTTGGCAATGAATGACTGCGAGATTGCCCCTCGACATGACGGGTTTGGTTGCTCAAACGAAACGGCACCGAGTGGCATGAAGCTGGTCCGTCATCGCCGGTATTGAAGTCCGGTATGTCCTCCTTTTGTATTTTGTTTTTGGGGACAGACTTATGACAAGCATTAACACCAACACTTCCGCAATGGCAGCTCTCCAGACGCTGCGTAACGTCAACAGCAATCTGTCGGACACGCAGAGCGCCGTTTCGTCTGGTCTGCGCGTCGGCAAGGCTTCCGACAACGCTGCCTACTGGTCGATCGCCACGACGATGAAGTCGGACAACAAGGCTCTCTCGGCTGTTTCCGACGCCCTCGGCATGGGTGCCGCCAAGCTCGACACCGCTTACACTGCCGTCGATAGCGCCATCGACGTCGTCGGCGAAATCAAGGCGAAGCTGGTTGCCGCCAGCGAAGCCGGCGTCGACAAGTCGAAGCTGCAGGACGAAATCACGCAGCTGCAGGCACAGCTCTACAGCGTTGCTCAGTCCGCGTCGTTCAACGGCGAAAACTGGGTCAACAACGCCGGCGGCACCGTCAGCGTCGTATCGTCCTTCGTTCGCGGCACCGGCGGCTCGGTCTCCATCAAGACCACCGATTATACGCTCGGCGCTACCAACACCCTGTTCGACGGCACGACGACGGGCGGTATCCTCGGCGCCACCGGTGCAAGCTCGGGTAGTTCGATCTACGGCTTCACGATCGGCTCCAGCACGACCCAGGGCGCCATTGATAACTTGCTGACGGACGTCGAATCCGCTCTGACGAGCATGACGACACTCGGCTCGCAGCTCGGCTCGATTCAAACCCGCGTCGATATGCAGACCGACTTCGTTTCCTCGCTCAGCGACTCGATCGACTCCGGTATTGGCCGCCTGGTTGACGCCGACATGGAAGAAGAGTCCTCCAAGCTCAGCGCCCTGCAGACCCAGCAGCAGCTGGCCATCCAGTCGCTGTCGATCGCGAACTCCTCTTCGCAGAACATCCTCTCGCTGTTCCGCGGCTGATAGCCGTCACCAGCCATCTGAGAAGCGATTTACGGCCGGGTTCTCCCGGCCGTAAATGTTTTAATCGTAAGTTAATAAGTCGAGCTAATATAAGGATATTTTTAACTATTTTTCTTTTTTGAGTTCAGGGTTTCTTAACCATGCTGCTGTCTTATGTGCCTATCGAAACGGCGAGTTGACTGAGCACAGTAAAGCGGTCAACAGGCATGACGCTGACCGCCGTTCCCGGTAGTCCGGAATGTCCCTTCTTACACATTCTGCCAAAGGGGCAATTAAAATGACCAGCATTCTGACCAACAACTCCGCAATGGCAGCTCTCCAGACGCTGCGTAACGTCAACAGCAATCTGTCGGACACGCAGAATGCCGTTTCGTCTGGTCTGCGCGTCGGCAAGGCTTCCGACAACGCTGCCTACTGGTCGATCGCCACGACGATGAAGTCGGACAACAAGGCTCTCTCGGCTGTTTCCGACGCCCTCGGCATGGGTGCCGCCAAGCTCGACACCGCTTACACGGCCGTCGATAGCGCCATCGACATCGTCGGCGAAATCAAGGCGAAGCTGGTTGCCGCCAGCGAAGCCGGCGTCGACAAGTCGAAGCTGCAGGACGAAATCACGCAGCTGCAGGCACAGCTCTACAGCGTTGCTCAGTCCGCGTCGTTCAACGGCGAAAACTGGGTCAACAACGCCGGCGGCACCGTCAGCGTCGTATCGTCCTTCGTTCGCGGCACCGGCGGCGCAGTCGCCATCAAGACCACCGATTATACGCTCGGCGCTACCAACACCCTGTTCGACGGCACGACGACGGGCGGCATCCTCGGCGCCACCGGTGCAAGCTCGGGTAGTTCGATCTACGGCTTCACGATCGGCTCCAGCACGACCCAGGGCGACGTCGACAACCTGCTGACGGACGTCGAATCCGCTCTGACGAGCATGACGACACTCGGCTCGCAGCTCGGCTCGCTTCAGCAGCGTGTCGATATCCAGACCGACTTCGTTTCCTCGCTCAGCGACTCGATCGACTCCGGTATTGGCCGCCTGGTTGACGCCGACATGGAAGAAGAGTCCTCCAAGCTCAGCGCCCTGCAGACCCAGCAGCAGCTGGCCATCCAGTCGCTGTCGATCGCGAACTCCTCTTCGCAGAACATCCTCTCGCTGTTCCGCAGCTAATATTAGGGCGCCTTCGGGCGCTTCAAAGAAGAGCCGCTGGTGCTTCCGGCGGATATCGTGGAAAGCCGCGCTCCCAGGGCGCGGCTTTTTTAATGCCTATTAACTAACCGTTAACCAAACTCGTGTTTTCTGCCATCAACAAAACGGTATGTTAACCAAGCTTAAGAAGCGGTTAGCTGGCATGACGCTGATTGCCGTTGCCGGTGGCGGACCGGAATGTCCCTTTTCAATATTTGCCAGCAAGGGGCGATAATTTCATGACCAGCATTTTGACCAACGTAGCGGCAATGTCCGCTCTCCAGACACTGCGGAGCATCAACGGCAACCTGGAGGACACGCAGAACCGTGTTTCGTCTGGTTACCGTGTCGCAGAAGCCAAGGACAACGCCGCCTACTGGTCAATTGCAACGACCATGCGTTCGGACAACAAGGCTCTCTCCGCTGTGTCCGATGCGCTCGGACTCGGCGCCGCGAAGGTCGACACCGCCTACTCGGCCATGGACAGCGCTATTGATATCGTAAGCGAGATCAAGGCCAAGATCGTCGCGGCGACGGAAAAGGGCGTCGACAAGACCAAGATCCAAGACGAGATCGGACAACTTCAGCAGCAATTGCTGAGTGTCGCGCAATCAGCCTCGTTTTCCGGTGAAAACTGGGTGGCCGGGAATACGACGAAGAGCGTCGTCTCCTCGTTCGTCCGCGATGCCAATGGTCAGGTTTCCGTGCAGACGACCCAATACGTTCTCGACGACACCTCCGCCGGCAACGTGCTTTTCGGCATGACGACGTCAGGATCGATCGACACGACGACTGGCATTATCGGTACGTCCTCAGGCAGCGTTGGCTCAATCTACGCGATGGATATCACGAGCTTTAGTTCTACCGATATCGATCTCGCCCTGACGACCGTAGAGTCCGGCCTCAGTGCGCTCACCAAGGCGGGGTCGCAGCTTGGCTCGATCTCCACGCGCATCGACCTGCAGGAAAGCTTCGTTTCCAATCTCAGTGACTCGATCGACTCGGGCGTCGGACGCCTTGTCGACGCCGATATGGAAGAGGAATCGAGTAAGCTGACCGCCCTGCAGACCCAGCAACAGTTGGCGATCCAGTCACTGTCGATCGCAAACTCCAGCGCGCAGAACGTTCTCACGCTGTTCAAGGGCTAAGAGTGCCGCAACTCATATGGACGAGATCGAAAGCCGCATCGTCGATGCGGCTTTCTCTTTGTTTTTGAAACGATAATCAAGATTGCGCGAGGCTTGCGGCGCCGATCTTGCTGCTCTTGCGCCAGCTCCGGGCCTTGGTTAACTTCGCTTAACAGTTGATTTGCTTTTTAGCGACAAGCCGGCCTGGGAGACCAGCCGGGGGCATGACGCCAGGTCAGTCGCTGCCGGTCGCCGGCCTGTCCCGTTTCCCTACTCAGAGCAGAAAAAATGACCTACAAAATTACCAGCTCGGCCCAGGTAAACGCCCTCGCGGCGCTGCGCATCATCAACAAGGACGTCGCGACGGTTCAGCAGCAGGTTTCGTCAGGCTACCGCGTCGAAACAGCGGCGGATGACGCGACTTATTGGTCGTTTGCGAGCGTCATGCGCTCGGACAGCAGCTCTCTGCAGAACGTTCACGACGCGCTCGGCGTCAGTGCATCGAAGGTAGACACCGCCTACACCTCGATGGAAAGCCTGATTGACCAGCTGGGCGAGATCCGCAAAACCCTGGTGACGGCTCAAGAGGCGGGTGTCGACAAGACGAAGCTCAATACAACCCTGACAGAACTGAAGGGTCAATTGCAGACGACGGTCCAGACGACGAGCTTTGCAGGTGAGAACTGGCTCCTCAATCGCGATACCGCGCTTCCGACGTCGCGTTCGGTGATCGGCGGTTTCGTGCGCGGCACGAACGGCGAGTACCAGGCGCAAACGATCAGTTACCCGGCCGACCAGACAGTCATGATTGACACGACGGATGCCAACCGCGGCCTTCTCACGAAGACCATTGACGCAAATACGCTCAATTCCGACGGCACCTCGACGGCGCGAAACTACTATCTGCTGGACGCCGGTTCGACGAGTCCTGCAAGCGGAACGGAGATAGCACTTGACGAGAATACCACCAGCGAGCAGGTGACGGACATGCTGGACGTGGTCGACTCTATCCTGTCACAGTTGACCACGACGGCTGCCGGTCTTGGCACTATGAGCGCACGCATCAGCGACCGCATTTCCTACACCGCGGATATGTCCGATGTCATCGACAAGGGTGTCGGTGCGCTCGTTGACACCGACATGGACGAAGCATCGACCCGCCAGACGGCGTTGTTGACGCAACAGAAGATGGGCGTTCAGGCGATTTCTATCCTGAACACCGCCGCCAGCAAAGTGCTGATCCTGCTGCAATAGTGGCCGGGGCGCCGTCGGGCCCGCTTGGCTTCGCCCTTCATCCTCGCGCAAGTTTGACACCCTAGTTTCGGTACAAAGGCGCAGTGCGGAAACCGTGCCTGATCAGTTGTCAGTTCATGATGGGGCGCGGCATGTCGCAGTCTTTAGCAGCCAGAGGGTGGTTTCGGTGAGTGCGCTGCTTTCTCGGTACCTCAAGGATTTTGGTGAGCCCGTCGTCATCGCTCCCGTCGCGGAAGCCGACGATCTCGCGAACGATTTCGGCGGCTTTGCAGAGATCGCAACCGAGCCGGTCGTGGATGTCGAAGCCGAGCGCCGCGGTGCTCATGCCGAGGGCTATGCCGAGGCGACCGCAGTGCTGACGGAAAAGTATCAACTAGAGGCGCAAACGGTCGCGCTCGTTCATCAACGCGAAGTCGAAGAGCTCCGTGATCGGTACGAGGTTGAGGCTGCGGAACTGATCGCCTCCCGGTTGGATGCCATGGCGCATGAGATTGCAGCGCTTGTCAGCGCGACGGTCGCGAAGGCGCTGGCGCCCGTGATGACCGATGCCCTGTCACAGAGGGCTGCCGTCGATCTTGCCGGCATACTTCGCGAGGCGGTGCTGGAAGGGGACGTCGGCAGTGTGACCGTCAAGGGCCCGGCCCGGCTGTTCGATGTGCTGAAGAACACACTCGGGGAAAAGGCCGGCCTTCTGCGCCATCATGAAACCGGCGATGTCGACCTGACCGTTGAATTTGGCGACGCCGTCCTTGTCACGCGCATGTCCGCTTGGGCGACGAGCTTGAAGAAAGTTCTGGAATGAGTGATAGCGAAAACCACCACCACGGCAAGAACGAGATCATCATCGTCAAGCGGCATGGCGGCGGTGATCACGACGGTGCTCACGGTGGCGCCTGGAAAATCGCTTATGCCGACTTCATGACGGCCATGATGGCGTTCTTTCTCGTCATGTGGCTGGTCAACGCCGCAAACGAGGAAACCAAGGCCTCGGTTGCGACTTATTTCAATCCGATCAAGCTCGCCGACGAAAAGCCGACGGAAAAAGGCTTGAAGAAGCCTGTCGACCAGGCGGACGGCGACCAGAAGCAGGACAAGTCGAAGGAAAAAGAGGACGAGCCGACCAAGGGGGCCTCGGCCGCAAACGGCGACGATCAGACCTCGACGTCCGGCGACCAGACCAACTACTCGGAAGCCGATTTCTTCGAGAATCCTTATTCGGTTCTGGCGGAGATCGCGCAGGAAGTCGGCCAGCAGGCAAACGTCAGCGCCAAGGGGGAGGGCGGCGCCAGCGACTCCGGCCCGGCAACCGGGGCCGACGGCGGTCAGGCCTATCGTGATCCGTTCGATCCGGACTTCTGGACCAAGCAGGTCGAAGTGACGCACGCCGACAAGAAGCAGCCGGCTTCGAGCGACGCTCCCGCCAATGGCGTGGCAGATGCCACCGAAGTTGCCAAGGCCGAAACCGAGACGTCGGCGGATCTGACGAAGGCTGCCGACGCCGGCCATGCTCCGGACGACCAAGCCAAGGAAGCCGCAAAGAGCAAGTCGCAACACGCTGCGTCATCGGTGGAAACGGTTTCTGAAAATGCGGAGGGCAAGGAAAAGCCGCAGACCCAGGCGCAAAGGGCCGTCGAACAGAAGCAGGCCGAGGATCTGCAAAAGGAAATCGCCCAGCAAATCAGCGGCATTGCCGGCAAGCTTGCCGAAGGTCTAACGGTAACACCGTCGGAGGGTGGCCTCTTGGTCAGTATTTCCGATCAGAGCGACGATTCCATGTTCAACATTGGCTCAGCCGTTCCGCGCAAGGAGATGGTCCTTGCGATGGAAAAGATCGGTGAGATCTTGAAGAGCAAGCCGGGCGCGGTCGTCATCCGCGGCCACACGGACGGCCGCCAGTATAAGGGCGAGAACGAGAACTGGCGCTTGTCCATGGATCGTGCCCAGGCTGCCTACTATATGATCGTTCGCGGTGGTCTCGACGAGAAGCGGATATCGCAGGTCTCTGGCTTTGCTGATCGCAAGTTGAAAGATCAGGCGGACCCGTTCAACGCGACCAACAGGCGTATCGAAATATTGCTGCAGGCGGATCAGGGATAATCCATGGTCCGTCACCGTCGTCATCTTCTGCTTCTGATTCTCAGCCTCTCGGTAAGCTCTGCTGCCGTCGCACAGGCGGAAGGTCAGGAGGACATTGCGCCTTACAAGATGCTGCGGTCACTGCAGTTCGTGCAGGATTCCGTCGTGCTTGGCGATCACTCCGCCGCCGAGATGCAGCGCTTTATGCTCGGTACGATCGATCAGCGTCTGCGTACCATCGATCCGGCGGTTTTTGACGACGCCAGAAACGTCGACGCGGCGCTGATCTATGCGATGAGTGGCGGCAATCCTGAGACGCTCGAATATCTTGTTGCCCGCGATGTGAACGGTCACTTCGACAATCGCGTCAGTGATGTGTTGCGCAAGTATCTGAGCGGCAAGGGCTTGCTTGTCGCCAAGAGCCTTGTCGAGACCGCAAACGAGTACAAGGATAAGAAAATCGGTCCCTATCTTGCGCTGGTCGGCGGCAATGTCACCATCGCCAAGAGCCCGATGGAAGCGTTGAAGCTGTATGACCAGGCGCGCCTCAATGCGCCGGGCACGATCGTCGAGGAGGCGGCGTTACGCCGCTCCGTATCGATCTGCGTCGAAGCCGGGATGGTGGATAAGGGGCTTGCTTATTCGCAGCGTTATGTGCGTCGCTTCCTGCATTCGCCTTATGCAAGCCAGTTCGCGGATCTTTTCGTCAAGCTGCTGGTCAATCATGATCATGAGGTAAAGCCTGACGACGTTGTTGATATCCTCTCCTTCATGGACGAGGCCAGGCAGCGCGAGGTCTATCTGCGCATCGCCCGTGCGGCGGCGATCGCCGGCAAGGGTGATCTCGCGCGGATGGCCGCGGCACGCGCGCAGACGCTTGCGGGTGACTCCGACAACGCCCTTGGAGCGCTTGCGGATTTCTACGGCGGAATGGCGGCGATCTCGACGGACAAGATTGATACGGCCGCGAAGAACATCACATCCATTCCCGATCAGGAACTGTCGCCACGCGATCAGGCTCTCAGAGTGGCAGCAAAAGCCATTGCAGAACAAGTGCTTCGTCCGCCGGACCCGGCAAGCTTGACGCAAGCGACGACCCCTAAATCTTATAATCAAGAAATTACTTCTGAACAGGCAGCGGCCTCACCGGAGGCGGAGCAGGGAGAGATACCAAATCCCGCTCCAGGTCCTGTTGTCGGAGACGCGGCTGCAGCGCCGCCATCCAATGTTGGGGGACAGCAGGACGCCGACCCGTCATTCAGCGCATTCGTGACATCAAGCCGATCGCAGCTTGATGAGATCGACGGCCTCTTGAACAAAGAAAGCAATTGAGATGATGGACATCAGCGTTTCGGGGGGAGCGTCTGGAGCAGGGGCTGCCTCCACGGTTGGCACTGGCCGTCAGACGGGCAACGTCGGCGATGCGGATGCAGGCGGGTTCTTCGATGTGCTGAACAAGGCCAGCGGCAATTCGGCCGAGCAGCCCACTGCCGGCCAACATGCTGGTGACGGCAGCGCTTCGGCTACGTCGCCTCACGCGCGTACGAAGGCATTGATCGATCTCGGCAGCACCTCCGTGGCCGCGCAGACGGAGACGAAAGAAAAGACGACTGGGTCGGCCGACAAGGAGACCAAAAAGGCGGAGCGCGACCCGAAGGCCAATGGCAGGCAGGCCGAGGAAGCCGGCTCGCAGGATCTTGCCGATAAGCTGGACGATGAAACGACGGCACATTCGGCCAAGGTCACCAGGCCGGCTAAGCGTGACGGCGCCGAGGTCACCGAGGTCAAGAAGGGCGCGGAAGGCGATGACACCCTCTCAGACGTGCTGAGCTTGTTGAAACAAGCTCCGACTGACGGATCTGCGGCGGCAGCGTTCGCCGCAATGGCCGCGACCAGCCAACAGACTGATGGCAAGGTATCGACCGATCCGAAAGAAAAGTCCGTTGCGAGTACCAAACCCAAGGCCGAAACGTCTGTTGACGCGACTCTCGCCGGCATCGATACGACTGTCGACGCCCAGGTGCCCGGCACAGTGGTCGCCGGCGATATTGATCCGACGACATTCCGGCTGAGCCGCGCCGACGGCAGCGGTCAATCCATGGACATGCACCTTGGCATCGACAAGGATGCCGCCGAGCCCGGCAAGGTCAACATCGAAAGCGTCTCGGTTATGGATTCGCGCCGCTACATCGGCCTTGCACAGAACACCAATTCTGCCGCGGTGACGGCCACGATTTCAGGTGATCCGGAGTGGGCCCACGCCATGCAGCCTGCATCTGCCTTGTCGAACGCTGCAGAGTGGACCAGCACCGGCAAGGTGGTGAATACGCTCAAGATCCAGATGAACCCGATCGACCTTGGCCTGGTCACCGCCACAATGCGACTGCAGGGCGACGCATTGAACGTCGACCTCAAGGTCGAGACAGGAGCGGCCTATCGCCAGCTCAAGGAAGATCACGGCAAGATCATCGAGGCGTTGCGCAGCCAGGGCTACGCGATCGACAACGTGACGATCAGCATGGCGCCCGTGGACCGTTCGGACGCCGGCAATCAAACGGGTGCGCAGGGCCAGCAGCAAGGCCAGGCCTTTGCTCAGCAGGGTCAAGGCGGCGAGGCGCGAGAACGCCAAAATCAATCAGGACAGCGAACTGGCGGAGGCTTCAATGGCTCGGGCGAAGGCGGTGTTGAAAGCGCTTCTTCTAGCGCCGCTGGCAGCGGTCGCACTGGCGACGTCTACCTCTAGCGCGCAGGCCTCCAACAGTGCCTGTGAACAGGAGATCCAGGCGGCGGCACTGAAGTACGGTATCCCCGAGGGCATTCTCTATTCGGTTGGCCTGACTGAAACCGGACGCAAGGGATCGCTCTATCCTTACGCGCTGAACATCGAAGGAAAGGCCTTCTTTCCACCCTCCGAGCAGGACGCTCTGAGGCAGATCGATGCTGCGCGCAGATCAGGCGCGAAGCTCATCGACATCGGATGCATGCAGATCAACCAGTACTACCATGGTGAGAATTTCCGGTCGGCAGAGGAGATGTTCGACCCCCGCCGCAATGTGGAATACGCGGCGCGGTTCCTGCGCAATCTCCATGACCGTCACGAAACATGGACGATGGCGGTCGCCCGTTATCACGCCGGGCCCAACAACGACCCTGCTCAGAAGCAGTATGTCTGCCGGGTCATCGCCAATCTGGTCGCCACCGGCTACGGTAAATGGACTCCCAATGCGAGCAACTTCTGCCTGAATTGATTCAATCAAAACTGGTAGAAAATAGAACAAAACAGAAATGTGTCATATTGTGGCGAGAATCTGTCTCAATGTGGCAAGACAAGTCACATTTTAGCCGCCGTTAACTTTTCCACGAAATATTTGTGTGCATAATTGAGAGGAGCTACTACATCTAGATCAAATCGCGCCTCAATTCTTAATCAACTATTAATTTCTGCCAGTTAGTTCCTACAGCTTGTCCCAGAATCGCGCGATTCGTACCCATAGAGCATCGAGGTACCACAAGTGATTCGGAGGCGGACGAATGATCGTAGTGGTTGATGAGCGTGAGCTCGTGAAAGATGGTTACACTTCACTTTTCGGGCGGGAAGGCATACCTTCCACGGGGTTCGATCCAAATGAATTCGGTGAATGGGTTCAGACGGCGGCCGATTCCGATATCGCGGCTGTCGAGGCATTTCTGATCGGGCAGGGGCAGCAGAATTTCGAGCTGCCCCGCGCGATTCGCGACCGGACCATGGCGCCGGTTATCGCGGTCAGTGACCAGCCGTCGCTCGAAAACACCCTTGCACTTTTTGATTGTGGCGTCGACGACGTCGTACGCAAGCCGGTCCATCCGCGCGAGATCCTGGCACGAGCCGCCGCCATCCGGCGTCGACTTAAAGCGATTTCCAGCCACACCGACATTGGCGCGATCCGCGTGTTCTCTGATGGTCGTGATCCGGAAATTCACGGCGAAGTCTTCGCGCTTCCCCGTCGCGAGCGCCGTATCCTCGAGTATTTGATCGCAAACCGCGGACGCCGTGTCACGAAAACGCAGATCTTCAACGCGATCTACGGGATCTTCGACGAGGAAGTCGAAGAAAACGTCGTTGAGAGCCACATTTCCAAGCTGCGCAAGAAGCTCCGGAAGAAGCTCGGTTTCGATCCGGTCGATTCGAAGCGCTTCCTTGGCTACTGCATTGATTGGAACTGATTTTTTCAGACCGGGCCGCGTTGCCTGGATCTAGTCGATCATTCTCTCGACGATGGTTCGGCCCCAGACAGCTTCACGCAAGGCCCGCCAAATACTCTCAAGCCTAATAAGGGAATCGAGGTTTTCAGATGAGCATTTTTGGCAGCATGAAGACGGCCGTGTCCGGCATGAACGCCCAGGCAAACCGCCTCAGTACCGTCGCCGACAACATCGCGAACGCAAACACGACGGGCTACAAGGCTGTTTCGACCGCCTTCTCGTCGTTGGTGCTGCCGTCGACCTCGGGCAACTACAATTCGGGCGGCGTCCAGACGTCCGTTCGTCAGTCCGTTTCCGAGCAGGGCGATATCTCCTACACCACGTCCAGCTACGATCTGGCGATCTCGGGCGACGGCTTCTTCATCGTTCAGAGCCCGGATGGCACTCCGGTCCTGACCCGCGCAGGCGACTTCACCAAGGATGACGAGGGCAATCTGGTCAATTCCGCCGGCTACACGCTGATGGGCTATTCCTATGACGCCGGCGCCCCGGCCGTGGTTGTCAACGGCTTCTCCGGCCTGGTTCCGATCAACGTCAACCAGTCCGGTCTGACGGCGATTGCCTCGACCACCGGTACGTTCTCAGGCAACCTGAACTCAAACGCGAATGTCGCGACAACCGGCCTGCCGAGTTCCAACCCGACGACGGTCACCAGCGATACCAAGCAGATGTCGATGGTCGGCTACGACAAGCTCGGCAACACCGTTCAGTACGACTTCTACTTCACCAAGACTGCAGCAGCGACGGCGACGACCTCTGGAAGCTGGGAGGTCGCTGTCTTCAGACATGCCGATGCGGCCACAGGTGGCACGTCATCTTTCCCCTACTCGTCTGCTGCTGTCGGATCGACAACGCTGACCTACGACCTAGACGGCAAGCTAGATACGACGACAACGTCCGGCGCAATGACGATCACTGATCCGGTAACGGGTGGATCGATCGCGATGGACCTTAGCGGCTTCACGCAGCTGGCTTCCGACTTCTCCGGCACAGGTACCCCGAACGGGCAGGCAGCCAGCCCGGTCAAGAGTGTTACGATCGACAAGGACGGCACGGTCTACGCAAAGTATTCCGATGGCACTTCCAAGCCGGTCTATCGCGTTCCCCTGGCAACCGTTGCCAGCCCCGACAACATGACTTTGATGAGCGGCAACGTCTACAGTGCCAACGGGCAGTCCGGTGTTACGGTCACGGGCTTTCCGCAGACCAATGGCTTCGGCTCGATCCAGTCGGGCGCATTGGAAAGTTCGAACGTCGACCTCGCCGGCGAACTGACCGAGATGATCGAGTCGCAGCGCAGCTACACCGCCAATTCCAAGGTCTTCCAGACGGGGTCCGACATCATGGACGTCCTCGTCAACCTCAAGAGATAAATAGGGTTCGGATAAGCCATGTCGCTCACTTCCGCACTGAATACTGCACAGAGCATATTCAACACTACCGGCACTCAAAGCAGTGTGGTGTCGAACAATATCTCGAACTCCAGCAACAGCGACTACGTGCGCCGGCAGGCGATGGTTACCACCTCGCTGAATGGAGCGCAGGTCGTGAAAATCAGCCGCGCTCAGGAAGACGCGCTGCTGCGGCAATGGCTGAAGGCCAGCGCACAGGACAGCGGACAGCAGACTCTGCTGTCCGGGCTGACCGACCTGAAGTCGATCATGGGTGGTAACGACTACGAGACCTCGCCCGCGACCTATCTGTCCACCTTCCAGGAAAAGCTCCAGGCATTTCGAACATCGCCGAGCAGCACGATCGCAGCTCAAAGCGCGATCACCGCAGCGCAGGACGTTGCGAATTCGCTGAACAGCGCATCGAAATCCGTTCAGGCAGTTCGGCAGAGCGCCGACAAGGACATTGCCACGCAGGTTTCAACGCTCAATACGCTCCTCGCCCAGTTCAAGACCGCGAACGACGCGGTCAAGAGCGCGACCGCGACCGGCGGCAATTCGGCCGATGCGCTGGATGAGCGCGAGAAACTGCTGAAGCAGATTTCCTCGATCGTCGGAGTCAACGCAGTTGACCGTGATAACGGCGACATGGCGCTTTACACGACCGACGGAACTGTTGTTTTCGACACTGTACCGCGCACCGTTACCTTCGTTGCGCAGGACACCTACACCGCGCAGACCAAGGGCAACGGCGTCTACATAGACGGCGTCCAGCTTGCGAGCGGCACCGGGTCGACGACATCGGCCCAGGGAAGCCTTCAGGCGCTTCTTCAGGTCCGCGACGACATCGCGCCGACGTTCCAGTCTCAGCTGGATGAAATCGCAAAGTCGCTTGTGTCCATGTTCTCTGAAAGCGACGGGGGTACGCCTGCGACGACGGCGCCCGGTCTGTTCGTCTGGAAGACCTCGACCGGCGCCGCTGGGGGTGTGCCGACGACGACTGGCGTAATCGACGGGATCTCCGCAACGATTTCGGTTAACACAGCCGTCATCACCAGCCAGGGCGGCGACCCGATGAAGCTGCGTGACGGGTCGATCAGCGGACTGACGAACCTCAACACGACGAACAGCAGTGGCTTCTCCGACAATCTCGACGCGCTCTACACGGCGATGGGCACGGCACAGACCTTCTCGTCGGATGCAGGCCTTTCGTCCAACGTCAGCATCATGGATTACGCCTCGAATTCGGTTGGATGGCTTGAGCAGTATCGAAGTGACGCGACCACCGCGTCCGAAAATACTTCGGCGGCGCTCTCGCGTTCGACGGAAGCCTATTCGAACGAGACCGGCGTCAATCTCGATGAGGAACTGACGCTGCTGCTCGACATCGAGCAGTCCTACAAGGCGGGCACAAAGATCCTGAATGCCGTCGACGAAATGCTGAAGTCATTGCTGGACATAGCGAGTTAAGCCATGAAAAGTTCATTTATTTCTAGCTCTGCCATTCAGAATGCAATGCGATTGACGATCCGCCAGTCGCAGAAGCAATTGGTCAGCTCGTCTCTCGAAGCAACGACCGGCGTCTACGCCGATATCGGCGCCTCCCTGGGTTCGGGCGCGGCCAAGAGCGTGAATTTCACGTCTGAAATCAGCCGGATCACGGCCTTGAAGGGCAGTAATTCCGTCGTTTCGGCACGCATGGAGGCTTCGCAGCTCGGCCTCGACAGCATGAAGACGGCGGGCGACTCACTCGTATCCAAGCTGACCGCGCTTCAGGGTAGCCAGGATCAGACCAGTATTACGGTCGCGACGCAGTCGGCGACTGATGCGCTGTCACAGCTGATGGATACGGGCAACTCGATGCTCAACGGCGAGTACCTGTTCTCCGGTATCAACACCGACGTTCAGCCGATGACCGACCAGTCGACTGCTGCGACGACGGCAATCCAGACGAATCTCGAAGCCTACGCGAGCGGTTTGGGCAAAAACGTGTCGGATTTGACCGGCACGGAGATGGACACGTTCATCACGGACTTCGTGCAGCCGATGTTCTCTCAGGACACGTTCGACGCGACCTCCAGTCCGGCCTCCTTCCCCCCGTCTGGCGCGCCCACTCCGGTGGCGCCTGCCGCATATGTGACGCCGCCAGCCTGGGGCGATTGGTCTAGCGCCTCTAGCCAGAATATGACGAGCCGCATCAGCAACTCGGAAGTCGTCACGTCCTCTACCAATTCCAATTCGGACGGCATGCGCTACTTCGCTCTGGCGTCGATCACCGTGTCGGCGCTGGCAGGCCAGGGCCTCAGTGCGGACGCACTGGGTACGGTCACGTCGAAGGCGATCGGCTACGCCGCCCAGGCAACGACCGGCATCGTGACTCAGGCGAGCCAGCTCGGCCTTTCGCAGGAACGTGTCGAGAAAGCCAATGACGCGCTCGATGCCCAGTCGAGCATCCTTCAGAACAAGCTCGTTGATCTCCAGGGCGTCGATACTTCGGAAGCATCGACACTCGTCAACACTCTCCAGACGCAGCTGGAGACCGCTTACACGATCGTATCGAAAATCCAGCAGTTGAGTCTCGTGAACTACCTTTGATGATCAAGGGTACGAAAGACAAAGAAGGATGCATGAATGTATCAGTTCTCTTACTCCGAGATCATGGAGGACTCGGTGGCCGATGCGAAGGAGCGGGAGCGCCAGGTTCTCGACCGATCCATCGCGCTGCTGTCGATTGCGCGGGACAAAGAGAAATACAGCCGGGAAGCCATTGATGCATTGTTCTACACCCGGCGTGTTTGGGTGAGTTTCATCGAGGATCTCAAGCATCCGGACAACCAGCTTGAAATCCAGTTGCGGGCTAACCTCATCTCGATCGCTATCTGGATCTTGAAGGAGTGCGATCGGATCAGGCGCCGGCAATCGACGAACTACCAAGGCATTATCGACGTTACCACCATCATCAGGGATGGACTAAAATGAAAAGCACACTTCGTATCTCGCTTAAAGCCGGGGAAAAGATCTTCATTAACGGTGCGGTTTTGCGCGTCGATCGCAAGGTCGCGCTGGAATTCCTGAATGATGTAACATTCCTTCTCGAAAACCACGTCCTCCAGCCGGAAGACGCGACGACGCCTCTGCGCCAGCTCTACTTCATCGCGCAGATGATTCTGATCAATCCCGAGGGCAAAGAACAATCGACGGCGATGTTCCGCAAGTCGATCACGATGTTGCTCACCTGCTTCAAGAACGAGGAAGTTCTCGCGGAGCTGAAGCGCATTGATGGCCTCGTCTCGACCGGACGCGCATTCGACGCGCTGAAGGCGATCCGCGGTCTCTACCCGATCGAAGACAGCATTCTCAACAACCACGAAATGCCGCCTACGATGGTCGAGCAGATTCGCAAGGAGATCGCACCATGGCGGTAAGTGGCGTTTCAAGCACGTCGAGCACCTCGTCGTCGTCCAGCACATCAAGCGCGCAGCAGTCGGCGACGCTCAACTACGACAACTTCCTGCAGCTGCTCATCGCGCAGATGAAGAATCAGGATCCGACGGATCCGGTCGATGCCAGCGAGCAGATGTCTCAGCTTGCAAGCTTCTCGCAAGTCGAGCAGACAATCCAGACGAACACCAAGCTGGACAGCCTGCTGGCAAGCTCGAGCCTCACGCAGGGCAGCAGCTACATCGGAAAATACATGACCAGCGCCGACGGTACCGTCAAAGGCACGGTTGCTTCGGTCAAGGTCTATTCCGACGGCATCATTGCGACAACGACGGATGGCGGTAATATCCTCGTGCAGGCGGGAATCACCCTGTCTGACACGGCCCCGACGACGTCGTCGTCGAGCTAAGTGCAATTGTGAGGCGGTTCGGCCACGTCGGACGGACCGCAAGGCGATATGAGGTTGCCTGAGATGAATGAAGCTGATGCACTTGACCTCTTCCAGGCAGCGATCTGGACCGTTCTTGTTTCCGCCGGCCCGGCGGTCGCGGCGGCCATGATCGTCGGTCTGATCATCGCGTTGTTCCAGGCGCTGACGCAGGTTCAGGAAGCAACGCTCACCTTCGTTCCGAAGATCGTGGCCGTCCTCGTCACCATCGGGATCTCGGCGCCGTTTGTGGGGTCGCAGATTTCGATTTTCACCAATATGGTGTTTTCGCGCATTCAGTCGGGCTTCTGAGCCACCTTCGCGCAAGCTTCGCCATTTAGTTCTCGTTCCGAATTGGTGGGCATCATGCCCGCACCTCTCATGAAGAGACGGAATCGAAATGGCGCAACCTCCCGCACTCCCCCTCCCGAAAGCCGGACTTAGCGTACGTGATATCGGTTTTGCCATGGGCATCATCGTTATTATCTGCGTGCTTTTCCTGCCGATCCCGCCGTTCCTGATCGATATGGGACTGGCCTTCTCGATCGCCTTCTCGGTGCTGATCCTGATGGTGGCGCTCTGGATCCAGAAGCCGCTCGATTTCTCGTCCTTTCCGACCATTCTTCTGATCGCGACGATGACGCGCTTGGCGCTGAACATTGCGACGACGCGCGTCATTCTCTCGCACGGCAACGAGGGTCATGATGCCGCCGGCGGCGTCATCGCCGGCTTTGCAAGCCTCGTCATGTCAGGCGACTTCGTGATCGGTCTGATCGTCTTTTTGATCTTGATCACCATCAACTTCATCGTCATCACCAAGGGCGCGACGCGTATCGCGGAGGTCGGCGCGCGCTTCACCCTCGATGCGATTCCCGGCAAGCAGATGTCGATCGATGCCGACCTCTCGGCCGGCATCATCGATGAGAAGGAGGCCCAGCGCCGCCGCAAGGAGCTGGAGGAGGAAAGCTCCTTCTTCGGTGCCATGGACGGTGCGTCGAAATTCGTTCGCGGCGACGCGATTGCCGGTTTGCTGATCACTTGCATCAATGTTTTCGGCGGCATCATCATCGGCTATTTCCGGCACGGTATGCCGATCGGCGAGGCAGCCGATGTCTTCGTCAAGCTCTCGGTCGGTGACGGCCTCGTCTCGCAGATGCCGGCGCTTATCGTTTCGCTCGCCGCCGGCCTTCTCGTCTCGCGCGGCGGCACTGTCGGTTCCACCGAACAGGCGGTCGTCAACCAGCTGAGCGGCTATCCGCGTGCGCTTTCCGTGTCCGCTGTTCTGATGGCGATCCTCGGCCTCATGCCGGGTCTACCGTTTGTCCCCTTCATGTTCCTTTCCGGTCTTCTGGCCTTCGGTGCCTGGTTCATTCCTCGTCAGGTCGAGGCCGAGAATAAGGCCCGGCGCGAGCAGGAAGAGAAGAAGGTCGTCCAGAGCAAGGAACTTGAAAAGGACTCCGTCAAGTCGGTGCTGCGCACATCGGAAATCGAACTCGCGCTTGGTAAGATGGTATCGACGCGTCTGCTTGGTGCCCACCAGGAGCTCGCCTTCCGCGTCGGCAAGATGCGCAAGAAGTTCGCGACGCAGTACGGTTTCGTTGTTCCGGAAATCAAGGTCACCGACGACATCGGTATTGCCGAGAAATCCTATCAGATCCGAATCCATGGCACGACGGTGGCTTCCAACATGCTGCGCGTCGGTGAAGTTCTTGTTGTCACCGGCTCCGGCCGAAAGCCGAGCATTCCGGGCGACGAGATTCGCGAACCAGCCTTCGGTATGCCGGCGGTTTCCATTCTTGAAGCCTTCACCGAGGACCTGAAGCGCGAGGGTTTCCAGCCGATCGACAACGTTTCTGTCGTGCTGACGCATATGAGCGAAGTGATCCGCAACAATCTGCCGGCGCTCCTGTCCTACAAGGACGTGAAGATCCTGATCGACAGGCTCGATCCGGAATACAAGAAGCTGGCCGACGAGATCTGCTCGTCGCATATGTCCTATTCCGGCTTGCAGGCGGTGCTGAAACTGCTCCTTGCCGAGCGCGTGTCCATCCGCAACCTGCATCTCATCCTGGAAGCCGTCGCCGAACTCGCGCCGCATGTCCGCAAGACCGAGCAGATTGTCGAGCACGTCCGCGTTCGTATGGCGCAGCAGCTATGCGGCGACCTTGCCGACAACGGCGTGCTTCGCGTGCTGCGACTCGGCAGCAAGTGGGACCTCGCTTTCCATCAGGCGCTGAAGCGTGACAACAAGGGCGAGATCATCGAATTCGATATCGACCCGCGCATGCTGGAGGAGTTCAGCGAGCAGGCGACGAAAGTTATCCGTGAATTCATGGATCGCGGCCTGCCGTTCGCCCTTGTCACCTCGCCGGAAACACGATCCTATGTGCGCATGATCATCGAACGATTGTTCGCAACGCTCCCGGTTCTGTCGCATGTCGAGCTGGCCAAGGGCATCGAGATAAAGATTCTGGGCTCGATTTCATGATAACTGACCCGCAAGGGACCGTTCTGGCGCTGTTCCTGATCTTTTGCAGGATCGGCGGCTGCGTCCTGGCGATGCCCGGCTTTTCGTCTGCCAGGGTACCGGCGCAATTGCGGATTTTTATTGCTGCTGCCCTGTCGCTGGCGATCCTGCCTGTGCTTTGGGACACTGTCTATCCGATCGTCCACACATCGAATGCCACCTACATCGGTTACATCTTCAGCGAATCGCTGATTGGCGTCATGTATGGCATGCTTGCCCGCGTCTACACGCTCGGCCTGCAGTTCGCGGCCAGCGTGATTGCGATGATGGTCGGATACACCCAGCCGGCTGCGGCGGATGTCTTCGAGGACTCGCCGGAAAGCAGCCTTTCAGGTTTCATCACCTTTGCCGGGATGATGATCCTGTTCATGATGGACTTTCATCACATCGTATTCAGGGCGCTGGTCGATTCCTACACGTCGATGCCCTTCGGCGGTATCATGCAGATGCGCAGTACACTCATTTCGTTTACTGACACGCTGTCATCGACATTCATGATCATGCTGCGGCTCTCGAGCCCGTTTCTGATCTACGGTCTGATGTTCAACATCGCCATCGGCTTCATCAACAAGCTCGCGCCGCAGATTCCGGTCTACTTCATATCGACGCCTTATCTTCTTCTCGGCGGGCTTTTCCTTTTCTATTTCTCCGTGGCGGCGCTGGTCAGCCAGTTCGGCCAATCCTTCGCCAGCGTCTTCATCGGCAGGTAGCGACATGGCGGACAAGACGCGCTCCCAGAAATTGAAGCGCCTCGTGGCGGTTCAACGCCATCTGGAGCAGATGGCCGAATTCGACCTTGCCGAAACGAGCCGCCAGCGCGCGGAGGTCAACGAACAGATGGACAGCGTCATTCTGGCGCTTGGCTCGATGGACCCGGTCCATCATGCCTTTTCGCAGGGCTATGCGGATCGCTTCAACCGGCTCGGCATCAAGGACAAGCAACTGACCGGCATGCAGGAGATCCACGAAATGCGCGTCATGCAGGAGCGCGCGAAGGGCGATCGGCTGGAGGACGGCATGCGCGAGGCGCTGGAGTCCGAACGCCGTGAAGCCGACGACAACGCAGTCTATGATCTCATCGATCAAAAGTTCGGTACGCCAGCCTCCAGCAAGCTTCAAAAATCATAATCGTCGCAATCTTAAGCAAGAGGATTGTGACTTGGCTATTTCACCTCCGAGTGATCTGGTCCTGGATGTTGTCAAAGCTGCCGACCCTCTCGAGGTTCAGGCAGCCCAGGAAAAATTGAAAGCAAACCAGGCGGCGTTTGCGGCAAACAGTCTTGCCGAAGCCGGCAAGGGCTTCACGTCGGCCGTCGATATTCTCGATCGTGCCGTCGGCAAGACCGGTTTGAGCGACAGCAAGAATCGCAGCAGCAAGACGGAGGAGGTGCCCGAAACCTACCGTAAGTTCGAGGCGATGGTTCTTCAGAACTTCATCAAGAACATGCTGCCGAGTGATAGCGAGGAAGTGTACGGCAAGGGTGCCACCGGTGACATCTGGAAAGGCATGATGGCCGAACAGCTCGGCAACGAGATTTCGAAGGGCAACGGCATCGGCATTGCCAAGCAGCTCTATCAGGATGCGCTGAAGAAGCAGGAAGGCAAGGTCGCCAACGCTTCCACCGATCAGGATGATCGCAACATGGCGATGAGCATGATCGACGAATTCCAGCGCAAGACCTTCGGTACAACAACTGCGGACAACAAGTCCGCCAATGACGCCTGAGAGAATCGAGGACAAAAATGGAAATAATCTCGAACGACTACCGTATCAAATCGGTTCTTGGACGCCTTGAAATGATCATCGACAACGAAAACACGCGTATCGGCAACGATCCGCAGTTCGATCTCAAGGTGTCGAACACGCACAAGAGCCGTTGCCTCTATGAGCTTTCGATGCTCTTCCGCGATACCGATCCGAAGGAACTGGCCGCCGCTCACCTCGAGCAGTTGCATGGGCTAAAGAAGAAGCTCGTTCTGAATGCACGGCGCGTCGAAGCACATCTGGAAGCAGTCCGCACAGTTGCTGACCTCCTGAAGAATGCGGTCCAGGATGCGGATGCTGACGGCACCTATTCCCAAGAGCAATTCGTAGCACGTGACGCTTGATGATTAAGCTCGTTCTGACAGGCGTCTGGGTTTGCGCGATCACGCTGGCATCGGTCTATTTCTCGGTGCACATGGCCACGGCGCCTGCGCCGGCTCCCGATGATTCCAAGCAAAGCCAGCTCGAGCTTGTAAAGGGCGAGACGATCACCGTGCCGATCATTGCCGACGGCGTCGTCACCGGCTACTTCCTCGGCAAGGTGTCCTTCATGATGAACAAGGACGCGGTGAAGAACGTGTCCTTGCCTCTCACGGAAATGACGACCGACGAGCTCTTTACGCTGCTCGTCGGCAACAAGATGATCGACATCTCCAACATGAAAGCCTTCGATCCGAATGCGTTCCGGGAGATGATCAAGAAAGACATCAACCAGCATCTTGGCGGAGACTATATAGACCAGGTCATGCTGGAGCAGCTCGACTATCTGTCCAAGGAAGAGGTGAAGGCGAACGCCTCGGGGCAGCAGAAGAAGACCGCCAAGCCCGTCAACGTCGTGGCTCCGGCGCCGGTAACGGACAAGGCTGCAACGGAATAGGTCCAGTCATTGCCCGAAGCGGCGCCATCGGCGCCGTTTTTTGCGGCCGCAGATGGTTAATGATTCCTTCGGTTTCGGCGAGGAATTCAAGCAGTTTTTCTAACGGATAGTTGAAATCGCGCTGCTATAAGTCCCCGCGATGGGCTGACTGTGCACCGCTTTCCGATTCTCGGAATTCTCTCATGCGTTCCCAGGCAAACGTTATCGGCCGGTGCTGAATCGTCCGGTGCGGCGATCTGATCTGGTCCGGGATGCATGCAGCATGAAACACTATCGTCAGGAAGCCGGCATGAACCTGATCGCGAATTTCGCGGTCCTGTCGTCGCGCCGCGCGATTTTCGACCTACCGGTTTGCGATCTTGGCTGGGATGACGCGCTGGTTTTCATCAATGAACTCCTGTCGATACCGGTCGGGCAGACGTCCGTCTCGTTCGTCACCGCGCGCAATATGTTGATGTCGCTGCGCGACGCCGAGTACCGTGGCATTCTCACGCAGAATCTGTTGCTCCCTGATGGCCCGGGCCTCGATATCGCGTCGAAAGTAGCGCACGGATCGCCGTTCCCCGCCCGTTTGAAGGCCGCCGATTTTCTACCGGCGCTGTTGACATACATGGAGATGCCGCGGCGCATCGGCCTGATCGGCAACACGCCCGAGGCGGTCATGACGACAGCCGCGACGTTCCGGCGGCATGCTCCATGGCATGAATTCATCATCATTTCCGACAGCTTTTCCGAGGCGGCAGACAAATCGGCGATCATCAAAGACATCGATCAGCAAGCGTTCGATTTGTTGATTGTCGGAACGAGCACCGCATCCGAGGAGAAATGGGTCCATCAGAACATCCGGGCGGATCATGCTCGGCTGGTACTTGCTGTTGGCGACCTGTTCGAAGTCGTGACAGATACGATCCGCCACACGCCGAAGCTTCTGCGGATGATCGGGCTCGACCGCGGCTACCACGGGATGCTGCAGTACGCCCTCGGCTCCGCTGCCTTCCTGTATCAGGTGCTCCAATACGGCATAACGCGCCGCAAGCGGCTGCTGAGTCGATCAGCATAGTTACGTCAGTTAACCATTTCTTTGCTATGAACATTTAGGGTTGCTTAACCATCCGCAAGTCGCGGGCGGCTCGACCGTTCATACGCATGAGATGTGGCGATGTACGACAGCAATCCGAGAAGCCAGGCCATTCCCCGGTCCCCGACAACACGGCGCGACCGTATCGCGATACCATCCGAAGCCGCCGTGATGCCGGCGGCAGAAGCCAAGCTGCTCGGCGTGATCGAGCGCGCGCTTGAGCAACAGCGTGCCAGCCGCGCCACTGGACCTGAAGTGCCAGCGCTCGTCAGTCGCATCGGAACAATCCTGGGCAAGAGGCTTGAGGCTGCAAACGATATCGAGGCCGCCGTTGTCGAGACGCTCCCGGTTGCGCAGGTCCCCGCTGCGCGGTCCACGGACGCAGCCGCAAATCTGAATGAGGCGCCATCCGCTATCTCCGAAAGAGCGCCGAAAATAGGGCGTTTGAAACCTCTCGCTACGATTGGTCTCATCTGCGCGCTGGGCGCAGCGACCGGTTGCCTGATCCCCACCGAGCCGGCGCGATATAGCGCGGAAGGGATGCTCACCGTCCAAGGCGCCGGTCAAGTCCGCGCCATGGCCACAAAAGCGGCCGAAAAGACGCTTTCGGCGTCTCACACGATCGCTGCGACCGTTGCGGCGTTGAAACTGGATCGAGATCCGGAGTTTTCCGGCGTCTCCTCCGACGCATTCTCGGTGGCCGTCGACCTGCTATCGACCGATGGCGCAGCGGTCGACCCTGTCTCGCGTGCCGAAGCATCGCTCATCTCCAAGATCCATACCATGACCGATTCTCAAGCAGGCACGATCGATTTCAAGGTCACCACCGGCAGCGCGGAGAAATCCGCACGCATCGCGGGTTACCTCGCATCGGTCGTAACGGGTCCGGGAGCCGCAACCGGGGCCACCGAAGACGTGTCACTGAAAAAGGCGGACGATGCGGCCCAGCTCGAGCTCGCCTCCTTCACGCAGAAGAGCGGTGAAGGCAACGTCAAAGTCGCAACTGAGCTGCAACAACAGATTGGCAGCATTGACGCAGAGCTGAAGGCGGCCGAGCAGCACATCATTACCGCGCGAGAGAAGGCGAGCAGGCTGAAGGTGGCCAAGGTCGCGGATGTTCTTGCCGGCACGCTTGATGCTGACCTCATGTCGCCGACACTCGTCGACCGCCGTAACAGGTATGTCGCTGCACACCTGTCTCTGTCGCAGCTGTCTGCCAATCTCGGCCCTCGCCATCCGCGGCTGCAGGCGCAGCAGGCTGAGGTTGACGGCTTGAGTGATGTGATTGGCGAGGAGCTCGGTCGGATGCTGCGCGAAGCGAATGACGAGACGAAGTCAGCTACTTCAGACAAACGGCAGCTGAGTGATCGCCGCAATGCGCTTATTGCCCAAAGCAAGGATACGGGCGTTGATCTGGCGAAGCTTACCGAGCTGCGCGACAAGGCAAGCGCGACGCGCTCGCGCCTGGAAGATGCGATCACCACAGGAGCCGTCGCGCCGGGTGCTGGCAGTGTGCAACTGCAAAAGCCAGTTCAGACAATCGCCATGCCGACTGATCCGCGCTGGCTATCGCCACTGCTTGGCGTGCTTGCTGGCCTGGCATTTGGCTTGGCGGCCATCTCCTTCAAGGTGCGCTCCGCGCTTGCGGTGCCTGTAAAGAAGGAGCCGTCGCTGCGCACTCCCGCTCCGGCGCTGGCGGTAGCCACGCCATCAGCGGCGGCGGCAGTCGAGGTGCCACAGGAAGTGGATATCATCCGTGCCGAGCTCGCCGCCATGCGCGACAGGTTGCGCACCCGGTCGGCAGCCTCCTGACTTTGCTGCGACACGATTGTTCTTGCATTTGCCATTTTAGGCAGGATAGGGCGTGGACAGGCAAATCGTGCTGGGTGCCACCGGCTACAATGGGCTAAAGCAAGGGCAGGAGACAGTCTTGACGACAGTGATTGATGGCAAACAGGTTGCAGCTTCCGTAATCGAAACCGTGAAAGCCGCGACATCCGCGCTGGATAAGCAGAGCGGCGTCAAGACCGGCCTTGCGGTCGTGATCGTCGGCGACGATCCGGCCAGCCATGCCTACGTCAATTCCAAAAGCAAGATGGCGAAGGAATGCGGGTTCAAATCCGTCCAGCACACCTTGCCGGTCGAGACGACGCAGGAGGAGTTGGCAGCGCTCGTCACTTCCTTGAACCACGACGCCTCGATCCACGGCATCCTCGTGCAACTGCCGTTGCCCAAGCATCTGAAATCCGAACCGATCATTCAATCGATCCTGCCGGAGAAGGATGTCGACGGTCTCAACGTCGTCAATGCCGGCAAGCTTGCGACCGGCGATCTCGAAACCGGCCTCGTGTCCTGCACTCCGGCTGGCGCGATGGTCTTCGTGCGCCGCACGCATGGCGAAGATCTCTCCGGCCTGAATGCTGTGGTGATCGGCCGCTCGAACCTGTTCGGGAAGCCGATGGCGCAGTTGCTGCTCAATGCGAATGCGACGGTGACCATCGCTCACTCGCGCACCAAGGATCTGCCGGCTGTCTGCCGCAATGCGGATATTCTGGTTGCTGCCGTCGGGCGCCCGGAGATGGTCAAGAGCGATTGGGTGAGGCCCGGCGCCACTGTCATCGATGTCGGCATCAACCGCGTTCCGGCTCCCGAAAAGGGTGAAGGCAAGACGCGCCTCGTCGGCGACGTTGCCTTCGATGAGGCTGCGAAGGTCGCTGGCGTCATTACGCCGGTTCCCGGTGGGGTCGGGCCGATGACAATCGCGATGCTGATGGCCAATACCGTCATCGCGGCCCATCGAGTGGCCGGTCAGACGCCACCCAAATTCTGATCCCGCGGCGCCGACCCTGTCGAGGCTCTGACGATCAGTTCCGTTTTCCAGAGTTCCTGCTCCGGAAAGGGCCCCTCCTGCTTGACCGTCCCGATAAGCCGTTGGGCGATACGCACGCCCGCGGCCCGCAGCGAGGATCGCGTCGTCGTCAGCGGCACCGAAAAGTTTTCGGGCTTCAGATGAGGCAGGACGTCGTCATGCGCGATCAGTGAAATGTCCTCGCCGAGCTTCAGCCCGGCTTGATTGACGGCACGGATGGCCCCGAGCGCCAGCACCGTACTGGAGCAGAGGATCGCCGTCGGGCGCTCCGGCATCTGCAGAAAGCGTTCCATGGCAGTCTGACCAAGTTCGTCCGTCATCGACGTATGGCTCATGCAGTCTTCCGGAAGCGACAGCCCTCGCTCGGAGAGCGCGGCGACAAGTCCGTTCTTGCGGCGGATTGCAAAGTCGAGATGCCCCGGCCCGTTGAGCAGGGCAAAGCGCGTATGGCCGAGCTGAAGCAGCAACCTCGCGGCATCATAGAAAGCGGCTTCGTTGTCGATATCGAGGTAGGGATAGTCGGGCTCGGAACCGATGGAGCGACCGTGCACGAGGAATGGCATGGAGAGTGACTTCAGCATCGGCAGCCGCGGATCGTGACCGCGCATATAGGCCACGAACAGCGCATCGACATTGCCGCTGATCGCAAGCCGGCGCAGTGCCCCGACCTCGTCGTTCGGATCGGCAGGCATGATTACGAAATGAAAATCGTGGCGCACGGCTTCCTCGCCGAGCCCCGTCAGGAACTCGCCGAAATGCACGTCGGAATAATGATCGGGAGCCGTCGGCATAACGAGGCCAATCGAGCCGGCCTTGCCGGTCGCAAGCCGCTGTGCCGCCTTGTTGGGGCGATAACCGGTCTCCTTCACGGCTTGGAGCACGCGCTCGCGTGTCGCCTCATTGACTTCGGGATAGCCGTTCAATGCGCGGCTTACCGTTGTCTGCGACAGACCAAGCAATTCCGATAGCTGTTTCAAATTCACGTGTTATGCTTCCTCCGCTTGCCTTGGTCGCCAGCTCCCAATGGCATCCAAAGCGCTTTCAATTATGTAACAGTTGTTCGGCTTGACTCAAGAAAAATCGCTCCATATTCCCAAGGTATCGTGGGGGATGCTCCCGCGGATAAGGGGCACATTTGGTGCACTTTTTGCAAAATTGCTTGACTCTTTTCTGCCGAAAGTGAAATGAGTGCATTTGTCAAAGCGCTTTGGAACGACATCTAAACGGTTTCAAAAGTGCGGTTGGGATTGTGATGGGAGGTTGATCACATGAGAAAGACGTTTTTGATGGGCGTTGCTGCGGCGGCGCTTCTTGCTGCCGGTGCCGTGTCGGCTGCCGATCTGAAGTTTGCCCCAGGGCAGGATTCGAAATTCAACTGGAAGAGCTACGACGATTTCAAGGCTGCTCACGCCGATCTGAAGGGCGAGCAGATGACCATCTTCGGACCGTGGCGCGGCGAAGATGAAGCCTTCTTCCGCAGCATTTTGGCCTATTTCACCGAAGCGACCGGCGTAGACGCCAAGTATTCCTCCTCGGAAAACTATGAACAGCAGATCGTTATCGACACGCAGGCCGGTTCTCCGCCGAACATTGCTATTCTGCCGCAGCCGGGTCTTCTGGCCGATCTCGCCAGCAAGGGCTTCCTGACGCCGCTTGGAGAGGAGAACTCCAAATGGGTCAAGGATAACTACGGCGCTGGCGACAGCTGGGTCGGCTATGGCACCTACAAGGGCAAGGACGGCAAGGAAGCCTTCTATGCCTTCCCATACAAGGCTGACGTGAAATCGCTTGTTTGGTATGTGCCTGAGAATTTCAAGGAAGCAGGCTACAAGGTCCCGACGACCATGGAAGAACTGCACGCCCTGACGGACCAGATCGTCAAGGACGGCGGCGTGCCGTGGTGCATCGGCCTCGGCTCCGGTGGTGCAACCGGCTGGCCGGCAACGGACTGGATCGAAGACATCATGCTGCGCCAGCAGAAGCCTGATGTTTACGACAAGTGGACCACCAATGAAGTCAAGTTCACGGATCCGGCCGTCGTCGCCGCGATCGACGAATTCGGTTCGTTTGCCAAGAACGAGAAGTATGTAAGCGGTGGCGTTGCAGCAGTTGCTGCGACCGACTTCCGCGACAGCCCGAAGGGTCTCTTCGGCGTGCCCCCGAAGTGCTACCTGCACCATCAGGCTTCGTTCATTCCGTCCTTCTTCCCTGAAGGTACGAAGCTCGGTCAGGATGCCGACTTCTTCTACATGCCGACCTACGCCGCGCATGCAGACCTCGGCAAGCCGGTTCTCGGTGCGGGCACGCTCGTGACCGTCACCAAGGACTCCAAGGCAGCTCGTGCCTTCGTCGAGTTCCTGAAGACCCCGATCGCCCACGAAGTCTGGATGGCACAGTCGAGCTTCCTGACGCCGTACAAGGGCGTCAACACGGCGGCCTATGCCAATGACCAGATGAAGAGGGAAGGCGAGATCCTGACGACCGCGACCACTTTCCGCTTCGACGGTTCCGACCTGATGCCGGGCAAGATCGGCGCGGGTGCATTCTGGACAGGCATGGTCGATTTCGTTGGTGGTAAGTCTGCAGAGGAGACCGCCAAGGAAATCCAGGGCGCCTGGGATGCCATCAAGTAACATCGCCTGACATGCATGCCGTCGGCAACGACGGCATGGTTCAAGTGTATGGCCGGATACCGGGAGTGTCCGGCCACTGTTGCCTGTCGCGTCAATAGCGATGGGCGAAGTGACGATGATCAGTGCGCGCGAACCCGTCGGGATAGACCGGGTAGCAGGGGAGGAGGGACGAATGCTGTCGCAGATAGTTTCCGCTTTGGGGGTCGTGGTCGTGGCGGTTTTCGCCTGCTCGGCCTACTTCTATTTTTCGAACAAGATCCTCGATTGGTCGCTTCCGGTGAAGGATGGCGATATCCATTCCGCAGCGCGCAACCTGAATCGCCGGGCGATGATCCGGCCGTGGCTGTTCATCGGGCCAGCCCTTTTCCTTCTTGTCGTCTACCTCGTTTATCCCGTAGTCGCGACGCTGATCCTTTCGTTCTACGATCGTTCCGGCGAAAAATTCGTAGGCTTTGCGAACTATCAGTGGGCCCTCACCGATCGCGAATTCCGTCAGTCGATCTTCAACAACATCCTGTGGCTCGCCGTCGTGCCTGCGGCCTGCACCTTCTTCGGTCTCGTCATCGCTGTCATGACCGACCGCATCTGGTGGGGCAATATCGCGAAAAGCATCGTCTTCATGCCGATGGCGATTTCCTTCGTCGGCGCATCCGTCATCTGGAAGTTCATTTACGAATACCGTGGTGGCAACGATGTTCAGATCGGTCTGCTGAATTCGATTGTTCAGTTGTTCGGCGGTACGCCGCAGGTGTGGATTTCAGTGCCCTTCTGGAACAACTTTTTCCTGATGATCATCCTGATCTGGATCCAGACTGGCTTCGCCATGGTGATCCTGTCTGCCGCACTGCGCGGCATCCCCGAGGAAACCATCGAGGCTGCCGTCATCGATGGCGCGAATGGCTGGCAGATCTTCTGGCGCATCATGGTGCCGCAGGTCTGGGGCACGATCGCCGTCGTCTGGACGACGATCACCATTCTCGTTCTCAAGGTCTTCGACATCGTGTTGACCATGACCAATGGTCAATGGAATACGATGGTGCTTGCCAATCTCATGTTCAACTGGCTCTTCCGGGGTGGTGGCGATTCCGGCCGAAGTGCTGTTATCGCGCTGATTATCATGTTGGCCGTGACGCCGATCATGGTTTGGAACGTTCGCCGCGCCAATCGCGAGCTGGGAGGCCACTGAGATGACACTCACCAGAGATTTCTTCAAGATCGGCCCCGCCCGCCTCTTTGTTCACTTCGTAGTCCTTGTGATCGTCATCGTCTGGCTAATCCCGACGCTCGGCATCTTCATCAGCGCCCTGCGAGACAAGGATCAGCTCGTCGTTTCCGGTTGGTGGACGGCCTTTGCGGGCTCGTCGCGAACCGTTGCCGTGCGCCTTGGGCAGCCTGACCAGCAAAAGCAGGAAGGCGCCGTCTACGTCATCTCAGGCAATGTGCTGGAGGGTCAGCAGGGCCGCTCCGTCCGCGCCTTTGGAACGCGTGTCCAGCAGCCGTCCGCGTACAAGGCTGGCGAGACGGCCGACCTTGGCGATGGCGTGTCGCTGACCATCAGCGACGACGGTAGCTACCGCTACATGAAGAACGTCGCCTTCGGGCCTGACGATGGCGGTCGACGTGTCTATATTTCGGTTGCCACGCCGCCTGAATTCACGCTGCAGAACTACAAGACGGTTCTGACAGGCGAGGGAATCGGCCAGTCCTTCATCAATTCGCTGACCGTCACCATCCCCGCGACGATCATCCCGATCCTCATTGCGGCTTTTGCAGCCTATGCGCTGAGCTGGATGGAATTCCCTGGGCGGGCGTTGCTCATCGCACTCGTCGTCGGGCTCATCGTCGTGCCGCTGCAGATGTCGCTGATCCCGCTTCTGAGGCTATATAACGGCATTGGCTCACTGCTCGACGCTCCGTCGAAGACTTATCCCGGTATCTGGTTTGCGCACACAGCCTTCGGCATGCCGCTGGCCATCTATCTGCTGCGCGCCTACATTGCCGGTCTCCCGAAGGAGATCATCGAATCCGCCCGCGTCGATGGCGCCAGTGATTTCGAGATCTTTACCCGTATCGTACTGCCCTTGTCCTTCCCTGCGCTCGCGTCCTTCGCGATCTTCCAGTTCCTGTGGGTGTGGAACGACCTGCTTGTCGCCATGGTCTTCCTCGGTACCGACAGGGATCATCTCGTGTTGACCGGCGCCCTGAACGCACTGCTCGGGTCGCGCGGTGGCAACTGGGAAATCCTGACGGCCTCGGCCTTCGTCACCATTGTCGTACCGCTGCTCGTGTTCTTCGGCTTGCAGCGCTATCTGGTGCGTGGTCTGCTCGCGGGCTCGGTCAAGGGCGGTTAGCAACCCCAAGAGCATCCAACAGGAAACACGAGCATGGCATCCCAATCCATTTTGACGGCCGACAAGGACTGGTGGCGCGGCGCGGTGATCTATCAGATCTACCCGCGCTCCTTCCAGGATTCGAACGGCGACGGCATCGGCGACTTGAAGGGCATCACCGCCCGCCTGCCGCATGTGGCATCGCTTGGCGCGGACGCGATCTGGATCTCGCCCTTCTTCACGTCGCCGATGCGCGATTTCGGCTACGATGTTTCCGACTACGAAAACGTCGATGCCATTTTCGGCACGCTGGTGGACTTCGACACGATGATATCCGAGGCGCATCGCCTCGGCATCCGCGTGATGATCGATCTCGTCATCTCGCATAGCTCCGACCAGCATCCCTGGTTCGTGGAGAGTCGCTCCAGCAAAACCAACGCCAAGGCGAACTGGTATGTCTGGGCCGATTCCAAGCCCGACGGCACGCCGCCGAACAACTGGCTGTCGATCTTCGGTGGTTCCGCATGGGCGTGGGATCCGACGCGCATGCAGTACTACATGCATAACTTCCTGACCTCGCAGCCGGACATGAACCTGCACAATCCCGAGGTTCAGGACCGGCTGCTGGATGTCGTGCGCTTCTGGCTGAAGCGCGGCGTCGATGGCTTCCGTCTCGATACGATCAATTTCTACTTCCACGACAAGGAGCTGCGCGACAATCCGGCGCTTGCCCCGGAGCGCCGCAACGCCTCGACGGCTCCGGCGGTCAATCCCTATAACTTCCAGGAGCATGTCTACGACAAGAACCGGCCGGAGAACCTGGAGTTCCTGAAGCGGTTCCGTGCCGTGCTCGAGGAGTTTCCGGCAATCGCCGCCGTCGGCGAAGTCGGCGACAGCCAACGCGGTCTTGAGATCGTCGGGGAATACACCTCCGGCAACGACAAGATGCACATGTGCTATGCCTTCGAGTTTCTGGCACCTGATCCGCTTTCTCCCGAGCGTGTCGAGGAGGTGATGGAAGACTTTGCGGCGGCTGCGCCGGATGGCTGGGCCTGCTGGGCATTCTCCAACCACGACGTCATGCGCCATGTCAGCCGCTGGGGCTCGCTGGTTGCCGATCACGACGCCTTTGCCAAGCAATATGCCTCGCTCCTGATGACGCTGCGCGGTTCCGTTTGCCTGTACCAGGGCGAGGAACTGGGCCTGACCGAAGCCGATCTTGCCTATCAGGACCTGCAGGATCCCTACGGCATTCAGTTCTGGCCGGAATTCAAGGGCCGAGACGGCTGCCGTACGCCGATGGTCTGGGACAGCCAGGTCGCCCAGGGCGGTTTCTCGACCGTCAAGCCGTGGCTGCCGGTTCCAGTCGAACACATTCTGCGCGCCGTTAGCGTCCAGCAGGGCGACGAGAACTCAGTTCTTGAGCACTATCGTCGCTTCCTTGCCTTCCGCAAACTGCACCCGGCCTTCGCCAAGGGCGAGATCGAGTTCATGGAACCGCAGGAGGACGTGCTGATCTTCGTGCGCGAATACGGCGACGAAAAGCTGCTCTGCGTCTTCAACATGAGCGCGACCGAAAGTGCCGTCGTTTTGCCTGCAGGTGACTGGCAGGCGTTGACGGGCCACGGTTTCGTCAGCAATAACTATGGTGAGAAGATCGATATTCCGGCGTGGGGAGCGTACTTCGCTCGTCTCGCCTGACGATGTGAGGAGGAGGAATTAATGACAGGACTGTCGCTTAAGGATATTCGCAAATCCTACGGCTCCGTGGACGTTCTCCACGGGATCGATCTGGAGATCAAGGAGGGCGAGTTCGTTGTGTTCGTCGGTCCTTCGGGCTGCGGAAAGTCCACCCTGCTGCGCATGATTGCCGGCCTGGAGAACATCACCGGTGGCGACATGTATATCGATGGCCAGCTGGTCAACGATGTGCCGCCGTCGAAGCGCGGCATCGCGATGGTGTTCCAGTCCTACGCGCTCTATCCGCACATGACTGTCTACGACAACATGGCGTTCGGCATGAAGATCGCCGGCGAAAGCAAGCAGGAGATCGACCGCCGTGTTCGCGCCGCCGCCGAGAGCCTGCAGCTCACGCGATATCTCGATCGCCTGCCGAAGGCGCTCTCCGGTGGCCAGCGTCAGCGCGTCGCGATCGGCCGCGCCATCTGCCGCAATCCGAAGGTCTTTCTCTTCGACGAGCCGCTGTCGAACCTCGACGCAGCGCTTCGTGTTGCAACCCGCATCGAGATCGCCCGCCTGAGCGAGCAGATGGCGGGCACGACGATGATCTACGTCACCCACGATCAGGTGGAAGCGATGACGCTTGCTGACCGCATCGTCGTCCTCTCCGCCGGCAACATCGAGCAGGTGGGCGCACCGCTGGAACTCTACGAGCGTCCGGCAAATCTCTTCGTCGCCAAGTTCATCGGCTCTCCGGCCATGAATGTCATTCCGTCAACCATTACAGAGGCTGGCAACACGACGACGGTGACGTTGACCGGCGGCAAGTCCGTGACGCTCGACATTCCCACGGC
Organism: Rhizobium sp. YTU87027; assembly: GCF_050644135.1. NCBI lineage: Bacteria > Pseudomonadati > Pseudomonadota > Alphaproteobacteria > Hyphomicrobiales > Rhizobiaceae > Rhizobium > Rhizobium sp. YTU87027. The sequence continues at coordinate 329,037 of NZ_CP098440.1, forward strand.
CGCTGCCGAAAAGGGCAAGACCGCAAGCTTCGGCGTTCGTCCCGAAGATCTGCGCGTGGCTGGCGCCGGCGACGACTACCTCTTCGAGGGTGAAGTCTCGATCGTCGAGGCGCTTGGCGAAGTGACACTTCTCTATATCGAGGGTCTCGTTCAGGGCGAACCGATCATCGTCAAGCTGCCCGGCATTTACGATATCAAGAAGGGCCAGAAGATGCACTTCTCGGCCGACCGCTCAAAGCTGCATCTCTTTGACGCGGATGGCCGCACCTATCGCAAATAAAATCGCTTCGTTGCGACGACAAAAATCAAGCCCGGGGAACGCTACGTGTTGCCCGGGCTTTGTTATGTATCTGATCGAAAACAGAATTATCCCCGAAGATTCGCCGACTTGTTCAGTGGATATAGTGCTCCGGATCGAAACTATTCTCACGGTCTGTTAAGCATCGCCCGGTAGTATTTCCTCATTGAATATCGAAGGGAATACGGCGGTGGCAGCATCCAATCAAATGCCTTCCGGGCACTTTCTGAACAAAGAAGAATCCTTCATGTACGACCGTGAAGTGCGGTTCAAGATGGAGGATACGATGAACGCCGCACGTATCGAATACACTGAGAAAGGCGTCATGCATATGGCGTCACGGCGATGCGACATCATCCGCATTTCCAAGAGCAGCGCAGTTCTTGCGCTTCTTACGCAATACGCCCTTCCGAAGCAGTTCTACCTTGATATCCCGGATGCACGTATCACCAAGGTTGGCTGCATGCTGACGCGAGTGAATGCCAACAACACGATCGAAGTCCGCTTTCTGCGCATGCTGAATGACAAGGAATTGAACAAGATCTTTGTCTACAGCACGCACCCCGCACATCGCGATCGTGTGCTCGACATCCGCGCCTGATTTCCTGACGTAACACAAGACAAAGCCCGCGTCCTCGCGGGCTTTGTCGTTTTCGGTTTAGCTGGTTGCGGCTTAGTGGAACAGTACGCTTGCACCGCGATCCGAAGGGCCAACGGCGCGGCGGAACGGCGCAAACAGATCGCGGCCCAGGCCAAACTCGTTCTCGGAGAGGTCGACGACAACGGACTCTCGTTCGGCCAGGTCCGCAGCATCGACCAGAACCTCCAGCGTGCCGGCGATAGCATCGAGGCGGATGATGTCCCCGTCCTTGATCCGCGCGATCGGACCGCCGTCGACAGCCTCAGGCGTGACGTGGATTGCTGCCGGCACCTTGCCCGAGGCGCCCGACATGCGGCCATCGGTCAGTAGCGCAACGCGGAAGCCGCGATCCTGCAGCACGCCGAGAGGTGGCGTCAGCTTATGCAATTCCGGCATGCCGTTCGCCTTCGGTCCCTGGAAACGAACGACGGCGACGAAATCCTTGTTGAGCTTGCCTTCCTTGAAGGCGTCCTGCAGCTCCTGCTGGCTGTGGAAGACGACGGCCGGCGCTTCGATGACATGCCGGTCCTGTTTGACCGCCGAGATCTTGATGACGGCCTTGCCGAGATTACCGCGCAGCATCTTCAAGCCGCCATTCGCCTGGAAGGGCGTCTCGATATTGGCAAGCACCTTCGGATCGACGCTCTTCTCGGGTGCGGGCTCCCGAATGATCGTTCCGTCTTCACCAAGGCGAGGATCGATGGTGTACGCCTGCAGGCCATGGCCGAAGACGGTGCGGACGTCGTCATGCAGCATGCCGTGCTTCAGTAGTTCTTTGATGAGGAAGCCCATGCCGCCGGCGGCATGGAAGTGGTTCACATCGGCAAGCCCGTTCGGATAGACGCGCGCCAGCAGCGGCACGATCTCGGAAAGCTCGGCAATATCCTGCCAGGTCAGCTGGATACCGGCAGCCCGCGCCATGGCGACGAGGTGCAGCGTGTGGTTCGTTGAGCCACCTGTGGCGTGCAGGCCGACGACGCCATTTACCACGGAGCGTTCATCGATCATCTCGCCGGCCGGCGTGAATTCATTACCCTGCGCGGTGATCGCAAGCGCACGCTTGGCAGCCTCACGTGTGAAGGCTTCGCGCAATGGCGTGCCGGGATTGACGAAGGAGGAACCGGGCATGTGGAAGCCCATGATCTCCATCAGCATCTGGTTTGAATTCGCCGTGCCGTAGAAGGTGCAGGTGCCCGGACCGTGATAGGACTTCGATTCCGCTTCCAGCAGTTCGGCGCGCCCGACCTTGCCTTCGGCATAGAGCTGGCGCACACGTGACTTTTCGTCGTTCGGCAGCCCCGAGGTCATCGGACCGGCCGGAACGAAGATCGCCGGCAAATGTCCGAAGGAGAGAGCGGCGATGACGAGGCCGGGCACGATCTTGTCACAGACGCCGAGGAAGAGCGCGGCATCGAACATGTTGTGCGAGAGCCCCACGCCGGCAGCCATCGCGATCAGGTCGCGCGAGAACAGCGAAAGCTCCATGCCGGGCTGGCCCTGCGTGACACCGTCGCACATGGCAGGAACAGCGCCCGCGACCTGCGCGATGCCGCCGGCTTCGGCGGCCGCCTCGCGAATGATCGCCGGATAGTTCTCGAACGGCTGATGCGCGGAGAGCATGTCATTGTAGGAAGTGATGATGCCAAGATTGGGCACGCGGTCGCCCGCAAGTGCCTCTTTCTCGGCGGGGGAACAGACCGCGAAGCCATGCGCGAGGTTGGCGCAACCGAGAACTGAGCGACTTACACCCTTGGATGCCGCGTTGCGCAGGCGCTCCAGATAAAGTCCGCGCGTCGGCTTCGATCGTTCGACGATGCGGGTGGTGATCGCAGAAATGCGTGCATTAGCGGACATGGGAGGTATCCTGCCTTGGTTGCTCTTCAGTTTTTCGTTCGCGACTATCTGCCCGAAGGCCTATGGAGCCCAGTAGATTTCGACGGGGCTCGCGGCCCGCCGCAGAATGGCGCGGATCGGCATCTCTGCCTCGTCACCGGCGCTCTCGGCCTTCGTCAGGACGTCCTTTTTGCTCTCGCCTTCGATGTGAAGCACGAGCAGCTTTGCATCCTGGAGGCTGGAGAAGGTGAAGGTGAGCCGCGGCTCGCCCGCGCCGTCTGCCTCCATTGTAATAATACCACGCGGCGTCATGGGGTCGAGCGCCAGCTTCAGGTTGCTGCCGCCCGGGAAGAATGAGGCGGTATGGCCGTCGCCGCCCATTCCGAGGATTGCCACATCGAAGGGATTGCCGATCGAGGCAGTCTCCCTCGTTGCAAGCTTCGCCGCGTCCTCGACTGAACCTGCCGCCTGGTAGAGCGGCAGGAAGCTTGCGGCCTTCGCCTTGTTCTGCAGGAGGTTATCGGCCACCAGCAGATGGTTCGAGCGCGGATTGTCCGCCGGCACGAAGCGTTCGTCGACGAGGGTGACGGTCACCTTGGACCAGTCGAGATCACGAGCCGAAAGCTCCTGGAAAAACAGCTTCGGCGTCGAACCGCCGGAAACGGCGAGCGTTGCCGCTCCCCGCGTGTCGATTGCGGCGGAAAGCGACGCAGCGACTTTGTCCGCTAGGTTGCGAGCCAGTTCCTCGCCATTGGCAAAAGCATGCATCGTCGCTGCCATCGTCTTGATCCTACAGGTTGTCGTGCCAGGTGCGGCCATCACGCTCGATGAGCGCAATCGACTGGCTGGGCCCCCAGGTGCCGGCGGTGTATCCCTGAACCTTCTGGCCGGTGGATTCCCAACCCTTCAGGATCGGGTCGACCCACTGCCATGCAGCCTCGACCTCGTCGCGGCGCATGAACAGCGTCTGGTTGGAACGGATGACATCCATCAGCAGGCGCTCATAGGCGTCCGGATTGCGGACCTGGAAGGCGTCGGCGAAGCTCATGTCGAGCGAGACGTTGCGCAGGCGCATGCCGCCCGGGCCTGGGTCCTTGATCATCAGCGACTGCTTGACGCCTTCATCAGGCTGCAGACGAATGATGAGCTGGTTCTGGTTGATGCGGCCGGCCGACTGGTCGAAGACCGAGTGCGGGATCGGCTTGAAGGTAATGACGATCTCCGACATACGGCCGGCAAGGCGCTTGCCGGTGCGGATGTAGAAGGGAACGCCTGCCCAGCGCCAGTTGCCGATCTCGGCCTTGATCGCCACGAAGGTTTCGGTGTTCGAAACCCCGCCCTCGAGCTCTTCCAGGTAGCCCTTGACGGGGCCGCTGCCGGACGCGCCTGCGCGATACTGACCGCGAACGGTGTTGGTTTCGACGTTCGATGCATTGATCGGCTTCAGTGCGCGCAGCACCTTCAGCTTCTCGTCGCGAACGGCTTCGGAGTCCATGGAGGACGGAACTTCCATGGCGACCAGGCAGACGAGCTGCAGGATGTGGTTCTGCACCATGTCGCGCAGCGCGCCAGCGGTGTCATAGTATCCGGCGCGGCCTTCGAGGCCGACCGACTCGGCAACGGTGATCTGCACATGGTCGATATGGTTGGCGTTCCAAAGCGGCTCATAGAGCGCGTTGGCAAAGCGCAGCGCCATCAGGTTCTGCACTGTTTCCTTGCCGAGATAGTGGTCGATGCGGAAGATCTGCTCTTCCTTGAACACCTTGCCGATCGTGTCGTTCAGCTGCAGCGCGGAGGCGAGATCGCGGCCGATCGGCTTCTCGACAACAATGCGCGTCGACTTGGTGATTAGCTTGTGGTCATGAATCTTCTGCGAGATGTCGCCGAAAATACCAGGCGCGACGGCGAGGTAGAAAGCGCGAACGCGATCCTTGCCTTCATCGAGAAGCTTCTTCAGCTGGTCCCAGCCGGCATCGGAGCGCGCATCGACCGGCACGTAGAAGAGGCGCTGCAGGAATTTCGCGACTTCGGCCTCGTCGTATTCGCCCTTCTTCAGGTGCTCCCTGAGGGCGTCCTGCGCGAACTTGCGATATTCCTCGTTCGTCAGCGCACTGCGCGAGGCACCGATGATACGGGTCGGCTCGGAGAATTGCCCCTCGATCTGCCGATGGTAAAGGGCCGGCAGCAACTTGCGCTCAGCAAGGTCGCCGCTGCCGCCGAAAACGACATAATCAAAAGGTTCAACGGGGATGATTTGGCTGCTCATGAGGATGTCTCTCAATCAGACGGGTTGTTGGCCTCTTTAATCTAATCGATTTAAAAAAGCCAGTGTGCGATGCAATGAATCTCTCGGAAAGAGGTTTTAGTTCGAATTGCCGCGCGATGAAATCCGCAATCTGACTAAAACTTGTCGCGCAGAGCAAACCAGGAGAGCGCCAGGAAAAGCAGCGGCGCGCGCATGGCCGCACCTCCCGGAAAGGCCGGAATGTCGAGCGACTTGAAAAGATCGAGGTCCGCCGATCTTCCAAGAACCGTTTCCGCGTAGAGCCTTCCGCAATAGTTGGACAGCATCACGCCATGGCCGGAATAGCCGCCGATCGATGTCACACCAGGCATGACCTCGCGCACGAAGGGCTGCCGCGGCATGGTGATGCCGACCGAACCACCCCAGGCATGGGTGATCTCGATATCCCGAAGTGCGGGGTAGATCTCCGCGATCTGCCGGCGGATGTGCTGCGTAATGTCGCGCGGATTGTCGGCCGTATAGGCTTCGCGCCCGCCGAAGAGCAGTCGCCCGTCCTTGGACTTGCGGAAGTAGCGCACGACGAAGCGCGAGTCGGCCACGGCTTCACTTCCCGGCAGCACCTGCGGATGCCCATCGAGCGGCACGGTGGCGCCAATGAAGGAGCGAATCGGCATCACGTGGCTCGCTGTCACCGGCTCGAGATTGCCGATATAGCCGTTGCAGGCGATCAGTGCCTGATTGGCGGTGATCGTTCCGTTCGACGTCTCGATTGTTACCTTGCCGCCGCCTTGACGTATCGCCGTCGCCTTCGTCATCTCGAAGATCTGCGCGCCGGCATTGGCCGCAACGCGGGCAAGGCCGATGAGCAGCTTCAGCGGATGGACGTGGCCGGTACCGGTGTCGCGGACGCCGCAGTAGTAACGCGTCGAGCCGAGTCGTTCCTGGGTTTCGGCTTTGTCCATGAAGCGCACATGCGGATAGTTGTAGCGCATCGCCGCGATCTCGGCGTTTTCGTAGTAATCCGGCTTGTAGCTCTCCTTGTGGGCCACATTCATCTGCCCCGGCATGTAGTCCATGTCGATCTGATGATCGGTGGCGAAATCGAGGAGATGCTGCTTGGCGGCCTCGGCGAGATCGAAGAGGGCGCGGGACCGCTCATAGCCGATCTTTTCCTCAAGCTCTTCCGGCCACGAGCGCTGGCCAGTGCCGAGCTGCCCGCCATTGCGCCCGGAGGCGCCGTCGCCAAACCGGCACGCCTCGATGAGAACCACCGAGACGCCTGATTTGGCGAGGTTGTAGGCGGCCTGAAGCCCTGTATAGCCTCCACCGACGATCGCGACGTCACACGTCTTCGAGCCATCCATGCCAGGATAGGTCGGGCGCTCGCCTGATGTTGCCTGATACCAGGAAATGCCGGGCGCAATGGGGCTCTGCCATCTCTCCTGCGATGTCATGACGGAGCCCTCCCTAAACGTTCAGCAGAAGAAATTCGCGTTCCCAGGGGCTAATGACCTGCATGAAGGTTTCGAATTCTCCGCGCTTCACGCCGGCGTAGATGCCAAGGAACTCCTTGCCGAACACTTCCTCGAAGGCTTCCTCGTCTTCCATCAGTGCGACGGCTTCCAGAAGACCGCGCGGCAGATCGATCGAGCCTTCGTTTGCCGTGTCCTCGGTCGGCGCTGTCGGCTCGATGCCCTTCATGATGCCGAGCAGACCGGACGCGAGCGAGGCGGCGAGCGCGAGATAGGGGTTTGCATCCGAACTCGGTAGGCGGTTTTCGACGCGCCTTGCCTGCGGGTCGGATACCGGCACACGGAACGCCGTCGTGCGGTTGTCGTAGCCCCAGGCATTGTTGACGGGAGCCGACATATCAGGCGTCAGCCGCCGGTAGGAATTCACATAGGGCGCCAGCATCACCATCGAGCTCGGCACATATTTCTGCAGGCCGCCGATGAAATGGAAGAATTCGCGAGAGGCGGAACCATCCGGATTCGAGAAGATATTCTTGCCGGTCTGCTCGTTGACCACGGACTGGTGGATGTGCATCGCCGAACCTGGCTGCCCCTGCATCGGCTTGGCCATGAAGGTCGCGTAGATGCCGTGCTTCATCGCGGCTTCGCGGATCGTGCGCTTGAACAGGAACACCTGGTCGGCAAGCTCGATCGGATTACCGTGACGAAGGTTGATTTCCAGCTGCGCCGGCCCTTCCTCGTGGATCAGCGTATCGATCTCGAGGCCCTGCTTTTCAGAGAAGTGATAGATGTCGTCGATCAGTTCGTCGAACTCGTTGATACCGGCGATCGAATAGCCCTGACCACCGAGGATCGAGCGGCCCGAGCGGCCTTTCGGTGGATGCAGCGGGTAGTCCGGGTCGTCGTTCTTGGCAACGAGATAGAACTCGATCTCTGGCGCGACGATCGGCTTCCAGCCGCGGTCGCTGTAGAGCTTCAGCACGCGCTTGAGAACGTTGCGCGGCGTATAAGGGACTTCTTCGCCGTCCGAATTGACGATGTCGCAGATCACCTGCGCCGTCGGATCGGTTTCCCAAGGGACAACCGAAAGCGTCGAGAGATCTGGAACCAGCTTCAGGTCGCTGTCGCGCGGCTCATAGCGGAAGCTTTCCGTCTCATCCGGATATTCGCCAGAGATGGTGTGACGGTAGATCGCCGACGGCAGGGCTAGAGAGGTGTTCGACGTGAATTTGGAGCTCGGCATCATCTTGCCGCGCGGCACGCCGGCAAGGTCAGGCGTGATGCATTCGATGTCTTCTATGCCACGCGCCCGCAAGAACTGCGCTGCTTCCTTCCAGTTTTCCACGCCGCGCTGATGTCCGGGGTCCGGGGGTGTTTTCTTTGAGGCAGGTACGTTTCTGGCAGGCTTCAGCGTCGTCTTTTTTGGGGACATGACACACCGGTTTGCGTTGATCGTGACGGCATCATAGCTGGAGTTTGGCAATTGGCGAGGGGGAGGGCACGTTGACTTTCGCCTCCTGATGGAAAAAGAAGACGCCTTTCGGCGAGGGAAGTGGTTTTGCAGCGAAACAGCGATGTGATCGTCATCGGCGCAGGCGCCGCCGGCATGATGTGCGCCATTCGCGCCGCCCAGCGCGGCCGCTCCGTCATCGTTCTTGACCATGCAAAATCGCCGGGCGAAAAGATCCGCATCTCTGGCGGCGGTCGTTGCAACTTCACTAACATCAACGCCAGCCCGAAAAGCTTCCTCTCCGCCAATCCGCATTTCTGCAAATCGGCACTCGCGCGCTTCACGCCTTCGGATTTCATCGCCATGGTCGATCGCCATCGGATCGGCTGGCACGAGAAGACGCTTGGGCAGTTGTTTTGCGACGACAGCGCCAAGGACATCATTCGCATGCTGCTCGACGAGATGCAGACCGCCGGCGCGGCCTTGCATCTGCGTACCGAGATCGCGGATGTCGAAAAGAGCGGCGACGGCTTCCGCATTTCGACGTTGGAGGGCGCATATGTATGCAGTTCGCTGGTCATAGCGACCGGTGGCAAGTCGATTCCGAAGATGGGTGCAACCGGTTTTGCCTATCGCATCGCCGAGCAGTTCGGCCTCTCGATGGTGGAGACGCGCCCGGGCCTCGTACCGCTGACCCTCGATCCGGCGACGCTCGAAAGCCTTTCGGAATTGTCGGGCATATCGGCCGCTGCCGAGATTCGTCATGGCAAGACGGCGTTCCGCGAAGCCCTGCTTTTCACCCATCGCGGTCTCAGCGGCCCAGCGATCCTGCAGATCTCCTCCTATTGGCGCGAGGGCGATGACATCACCGTTGACATCGAACCTGATGTCGATCTCCTCCATCATCTGAAGGCGGCAAGGAAGGTCAATGGCCGGCAGTCCGCGCAGACGGCGCTGGCGGACATTCTGCCAAAGCGACTGGCGCAATACCTGACGGAACGCGAAGGCATCGCCGGCCACATGGCCGATCTTTCGGATAAGATCCTGGTGCGCCTTGTCGAGGCGGTGCAGAGCTGGAAAATCAGACCCTCGGGTTCCGAAGGATACAGAACCGCCGAAGTGACGCTCGGTGGCATCGATACGGCAGCACTCGATTCCCGCACCATGGCAGCGAAGCAGGTTCCAGGGCTCTATTTCATCGGAGAATGTGTCGACGTGACCGGCTGGCTCGGCGGCTATAACTTCCAGTGGGCATGGGCTTCAGGCTTCGTTGCCGGTGAATCTTTGTAGGCGCTAAACAATCTGCTCGATTCAAGAGTTCTTAAGGAGGGTGCGCCATCCTGCCTCAATGACGGATGGAAAAGCACTTACTAAATAGAGCTTTACCAACAAGTCGTTTTGTTGGATTGTATGCCAGAGATGAAGTGAGGTTCTGCAAATGAACAGGAACACACGACGCGCCCGCGCCATTGCAATCGCTCAAGCCAAGCCCGACAACAAGCTCGTTGTCGTCCGCTACTTCGTCCTTTCCGCCAGTGCATTGGCTGCCGTAGCCTCTCTCCTTCTCGCACGCTGGTTCTAATACCCGCGATCTTGCATGGGCTCGTGGCAGGAGCGCCGTTGCCTTGTCAGCTATCCTTCGGATAAATCGATTTGTGCGCGGCTATCGGTAGCTTTCGCTTATCCGAAAATTAAGACATCCTCTGCAAAACTGGCTCGATATTTCTTGGGCGCTTCCGTTCTGCGTGAAGCGAGCTGGCAATGATTGCCGCCTGGGCCTGCGCCTGGGACTCCCACTTGTTCCAATAAAGCAGCTCGATGCACTCGGTCGGCGCTCCGTCAGGCGACCGGCGGGAGGAGTGGTGTATGGAAGGCCGGAACCGCCATGTTGATTGATAAGATTCTTTCCCGTTTCAGGATCAAGACCAAGGTCCTGATCTTTGTATTGCCGTTCGTTGTAAGCATTTCAGCCGTCGGCCTGACCGGCCTCTATGCCTCTGGTCTTCTGCAGGGGCGTATGGAAATCTCCAACAGCGTTCTGCAGTCGTTAAGCGGGTTCAAGGATCTCTATGGCTCCATGGACGACTTCCTGCAGATCACCAGCCAGGAAGCACGCGACAAGCTCTATGGGGACATCAAAACGCAGCAAGGCACGCTGAACGCAACGCTCAAGCAAATTGGCGACAATGGCGGTCGCGAAAACCTGCGGGCTGCAACGGACGGCACCTCGGGGATCGCCGACACCGTGGGCAAGCTCTGGACCCTGCATGAACAGGAACTCGCTCTCCGCAAGTCCATCGACGACGCGCAGAAGGTGATGATCACGAGCCGCTTCAACGTCAACTACGATGCGCAGCAGCTTGAGGAAAACATCCGCAAGGACGAAGGCAACGCCACCGCAACGCTGCGCGCTGCCGATCGCCTGCTGAAGGGTGGGGATACCCTTGCCTCCGTCATGGGTGACTTCAACAAAGCCCAATTGCCAGCCGACAAGCTGAAAGTCGTTACCGACGCCATTCCCGCCATCGCCAAGGCGCAGCGCCTGATCGAGATTTCGGTACCCGCGAACCAGAAGAGCATGACACAATCGCTGTCGCAGACGATCAGCGACGTCAAGACACAGGCAACTGCCGCCGACGCCGGCACCGATGAGGCGATCGCCAACCTCGGACGGCTCGTCTCCCGTTTCCGCCAGATGTCCACCTACACGCAGTTGACGGCAACGCAGATGATGCGTGAGGCGACGACCACGTTCGTCGAGCTCGACAGCCGCATCGCTCAGACGAACTCTGTTCTCGAGGACACGCGTCGTCTGGAGAGCGCAATCTATTCGCTGCAGCTCGTCTTGGGTGAATTTGCTGCCAAGCCGGGCAAGGAAAATCGCGTCCGTCTGCATCAGGAGATCGCGACACTCGGCACCAATCTCAACACGCTGCTCGCCAGCGCGAAGGGTATGAATTTCGCGGAAGACATCGTCGCGGCGATGTCCCCGGCTCTCGCCTCGATGGACAAGGACGCCCAGAGTCTGGTCGACACGATCAACCAGCGCGTTACCGATTACGCCTCCGCCCGCCAGCAGCTTGATGCCGTCTGGGGTCAGTTGACCACCTTCGCCGAGTTGCAGAAGCAGAGCGCCGGTGCCGAGCGCACCCAGGCGAATGGCATCTCGGTGCTGACCACCGGCCTTGGCATTCTCGTCTCGATCATCGGCGGCATCGCGCTTGTTCTGACGCTGCAGCGTCCGATCGGTCAGATCACCGCTGCAATGCGTCGCATTGCCGACGGTGTGCTCGATACCAACATCTCAGGCGATCAGCGGCATGACGAAATCGGCGACATGGCTCGCGCACTCGGCATCTTCAAGGAAAATGCGATCTCCAAGATCCGCATTGAGGAACAGAGCGAAGAGGAGCGCGTCGCGGCCGACCATGAGCGCCAGCGAAACGATGCCGAGAAGCGCGAGATGGATCGCCAGATCGAGTTTGCGGTCAATGCGCTTGCATCCGGTCTCGAGCGCATGTCGCAGGGCGACATTTCGACCACGATCGATACGCCGTTCATCGGACGTCTCGAACAGCTCCGCCAGGACTTCAACGGTTCGATGATGCGCCTGCAGGCCACGATGAGCCAGATCCGCGATAACGTCGAGATGATCCAGGGCAACGGCAATCAGATGGCTCAGTCCGCCGAGGATCTCTCCAAGCGCACCGAGCAACAGGCAGCTTCGCTTGAAGAGACAGCCGCTGCGGTTGAACAGATCACTGTGACGGTTCGCTCCTCCGCGGAGCGCGCCAAGGACGCGGATCAAATCGTACGCCAGGCCAAGCGCAGCGCCGACGACTCTGCCGTCGTTGTCAGCAACGCCATCGACGCGATGGGCCGCATCGAAGATGCATCCCGCCAGATCGAGCAGATCATCGGCGTCATCGATGAGATTGCGTTCCAGACCAACCTGCTGGCACTGAACGCCGGCATTGAGGCAGCACGCGCCGGCGAGGCCGGCAAGGGCTTCGCGGTCGTTGCGATGGAAGTGCGTGAGTTGGCGCAGCGTTCCGCCGCTGCGGCGCAGGAAATCAAGGGTCTGATCAACAAGTCGACGACAGAAGTCAGCTCTGGTTCGCAGTTCGTGCAGGAGACTGGAACGGTGCTCGCAAAGATCAGTGCACAGATCGTCACGATCAGCCAGCACGTCGAGACGATCGCTCGTGCGAGCCACGACCAGTCCAGTGCGCTGCAGGAAGTCAATGCGACGGTGAACCAGATGGATCAGATGACGCAGCAGAACGCGGCAATGGTGGAAGAGACCAGTGCAGCAAGTCGCGAGCTTGCGGTCGAGGCGGATTCACTGCTTCGCCTTATCCAGCAGTTCAAGATCGATGGCGACATGCAGGCGACGGTTTATCGCGCCGCATAAGACGACCGCCGACGCAAGGCATTGGAAGGCCCCGGTAGTCCCGGGGCTTTTCGTTTTCGACCTATCGCGCCTGCGCGGAAGCCCCTAATTTGGGGGCGAGGTAATTTCAAATTTTTGACGATTGCCAATTTTTTGAAGATTTTCTTTAAATTTTTCGAATTAACCTGCGAGGCTCATGTCTCAGGGGATATCCATGCTGCGCTTGTTCTCGGCTTCCATCGTACGTCAGATTGTTGCCATCACGCTCGTACTACTCGTCTGCAGCACCGCGGCGATCGTCTGTGTCACCTATTACAAGCTGAGCGCCTACGTGATGACGAGCGCCGTCTCCGACGCAAAGGACGCAAGCCGGACCATGGCGGTCCTCTACGGCGCAAGCGACGCCACCGTGAAGATTGACGTCAGCAACAACCAGCTTGCCGGGGTGACTGAAGATAAACTTCCCTCGCTCAACGATCATGTTCTGGTCGATCGCACCGCGCAGTCGATTGCAGGTGTTGCCACGGTCTTTGAACACCAGGGCAGCGACTACGTCCGCGTCTCTACGAACGTGAAAAAGGAAAACGGCGACCGCGCCGTCGGCACGAAGCTCGCCGCGGATCATCCTGCGCAGGCAGCATTGGCCAAGGGCCAAGCCTATTACGGCCCCGCAGAGCTGTTCGGTCGGAAGTTCATGACGGGCTATTTCCCGATCAAAAACGCTACCGGTTCAAACGTCGGCATTCTTTTCATCGGCATCCCGATGGAAGTCTATTACAACAGCCTGCAGCAATTGTTGATGCTGGTGGCAGGCGCTGGCGTAGCGGTGTTGCTGCTGGTCGGCGTGGTCGCCTACTTCGCCATCCGCGCGTCCGTCAGGCCGCTGGAGGCATTGACCGCGACCATCCACACGATCTCTGCAGGAAATCTCGACGGACCAGTTCCCTGTGTGGAGAAACAGAACGAGTTCGGTGCGATTGGACGCGCCCTGGCGCTCTTCCGCGACAACGCCCGTGCCCGCCAGACATTGGAAATGCAGGCCGCCGAACAGCGGCAGCTCAGCGATGACGAGCGCGCCCGCAACGATGCCGAGAAGCGTGCGCTCGATGGGCAGATCGACTTCGCCGTCAATCAACTCGCGGCCGGCTTGGGGCGCCTGGCGCAGGGCGATGTCTCTCAAACGATCCAGACCCCGTTCGTCGGTCGCCTGGAGCAGCTTCGCGTCGATTTCAATGCGTCGCTTGTTCGCTTGCAGGAAACGCTGGCGCGCATTCGTGACAACACCGCTTCGATCCAGACCAATTCAGGAGCCATGCTGGCTTCCGCCGACGAGCTTTCGAAGCGCACGGAAGCGCAGGCCGCCAATCTCGAAGAAACCGCAGCTGCCGTTGAGGAAATCACCGCAACAGTCAAATCCTCCGCAGTGCGGGCGCGCGAGGCGAACGACGCCGTATCCGTGACGAAGAAGAACGCCGATAGCTCAGGTGCCGTGGTCAGTGATGCAGTCGCGGCGATGGATCGCATCGAGGAGGCCTCGAAACAGATCGAGCAGATCATCGAAGTCATCGACGACATCGCGTTCCAGACGAATCTTCTGGCGTTGAACGCTGGCATCGAGGCGGCACGCGCCGGTGAGGCCGGCAAGGGCTTCGCGGTCGTTGCACAGGAAGTGCGTGAGCTTGCGCAGCGTTCCGCAGACGCAGCGTGCGAAATCAAGGGTCTGATTGAGAAGTCGACGCGGGAAGTCATGACCGGGTCTGGCCTCGTGCAGAAGACCGGCTCGGTGCTCGCCGCGATCAGTCATGAGATCATTGCGATCAGCGGTCACGTTGAAACAATCGCGACGGCAAGCCAGGACCAATCGGCTGCTCTGCAGGAAGTCAACGGTGCCGTTAATGCGATGGACCTGATGACGCAGCAGAACGCCGCAATGGTCGAGGAAACGACCGAGGCAAGCCGCCAGCTTGCCAATGAGGCGGATGCGCTGATGGCGTTGGTTCAGCAGTTCCGCTTCGAAGCCACTTCCGATTACGGCCGCGCAAGGCAGGCGGCCTGATCTTCCCGTTCAAACGGACAACGACAGGGTGCCCTGGCGAGAAGTGTTTTGATCGAGATTCCGAAGGATGTGACGAAGGCCGTGACCCGGACCATGCGGGAGCTGCCAAAGCTTTCATAGAATTCGTTTTCGACTCGTGGCGAATACTTGTCACGGCTGTCGTTGAGCATGTCTGCAATTTCAGCAATGGCGATTGGGGTAATCATGACGATGTCCTTTCGTGTAGGCATCGCCTTAACTATCCATCAAAATATGCTTTATAAACGCGAATTATCTCACTATGTTTTTCGTCAATGAAAAACACGCAGTGGGACTCCTTCCAGCTTTTTCTTCAGGTTGCCCGGTTTGGTGGGCTGACCGGCGCCAGTGCATCGAGCGGCCTTAGCCCCGCGACGATCGGCCGTCGCATGCTCGATCTGGAGCATGAGATCGGCAAGGCTCTCTTTGTCCGCAGTCAGACGGGCTACAGCCTCACCATGGACGGCCAAGTACTGCTGGATCATCTACAGGACATGGAGGCGGCAGCGCGCAAGGTCGACGCCTGGCGGCAGGCGGGCAGCGTCGGCGCAACGGTCAGGATCGCGGCCGGCACTTGGATCGCGTGGCTTCTGACCGAGAATTTTGCTGCGGTCCGCAAGCCTGGCGATGCCTTCGCAGTCTCGCTGACCATTGGCGAAGCGCGCGCTAACCTCAACTACAGGGAAAGCGACATCGGTATCCGCGCCTTCGAACCGGACGAAAGCAACCTTGCCGCCCGCCTGCTCGGCGAGGTTGCCTATGCTGTTTATACGAGACGCAATGCCGAAGGCACCGATGAGCGATGGGTCGCCGTCGCCGAAGAGGATGCGATCTCGAATTATCTGCGTTGGCCGCATCGCAACGCTGCCGGCTCGATCGTTGCGACCGTCAACCGGCCGCGCTCGCTTCTGGAATTGCTGAGAGCAGGGACGGGCAAGGCGGTTCTGCCGTGCTTCGTCGGCGATCTCGATCCCGAACTGCAGCGTCTTGGTGGCGAGCTGCCGGAACTGCGCCACCGGCAATGGATCGTCATGAACAACGAGGATCGGCACCGGCCGGAAATCCGGACCGTTGCCGATCGCATGACGAAATTGCTGAAGAGCTACGTCGATCTCTTTGCGGGTAAGCGCCCCAGCCGAAGCTAGGGCGCCCGTGGTCTCAGTTGCGGCCCGCGACGATGACGGGGATCAAGAGGTCTCCCCAGTTCCCGTCGCCGCCATGATGCCTTGCCGAGCGAACCAACTCGACGGAAACCCCGGCATCGACAGCCTTCATGACCGACTGGTTCAATCGGTGCAGGTCGTTGGCCAGCATGCGGATCATCGTCTGCTGGTCCGGGGTCATGCAGGTGGATTGTTCTTCAGCGCGTTCCTTGACGCGTGCAAGCGTAGGCATGGCATTGTCCTCCTTGGTGCGATCATTCTGCTGCTGGTTTGAACTGTGCGTGTTCGGTGGATTCCTTCATCGCCGTGGTCGACGAACGTCCGCCGGTGATGGCCATCGAAACGGCATCGAAGTAACCGGTGCCGACTTCGCGCTGATGCTTGGTCGCGGTGTAGCCGTTGACCTCGGCCGCGAACTCCGCCTGCTGCAGTTCGGAATAGGCAGCCATCTGCCGGTCCTTGTAGCCTCGAGCGAGCTCGTACATGCCGAAGTTCAGCTGATGGAAGCCGGCCAGCGTGATGAACTGGAACTTGTAGCCCATCGCACCGAGGTCGCGCTGGAACTTGGCAATCGTCGCGTCATCGAGGTTTTTCTTCCAGTTGAACGACGGCGAGCAGTTGTAGGCGAGCAGCTTGCCGGGATGCACCTTGTGGACGCCTTCGGCAAAGCGGCGGGCCTGCTCCAGATCCGGCTTCGAGGTTTCGCACCAGATGAGATCGCAGTGCGGCGCGTAGGCGACGGCGCGGGCGATGCACGGCTCGAGCCCGTTGCGAACCTGATAGAAGCCTTCGACCGTGCGACCCGCATCATAATCGACAAAGGGCCGGTCGCGCTCGTCGATATCGGATGTGAGCAGCTTGGCGGCTTCCGCATCCGTGCGGGCGATGACGAGCGTCGGAACGCCCATGACATCGGCGGCGAGGCGAGCCGCATCGAGGTTGCGGATATGCGCTGCGGTCGGGATCAGGACCTTGCCGCCCAGATGGCCACACTTCTTCTCCGACGCCAGCTGGTCCTCGAAGTGGACACCGGCCGCACCTGCCTCGATATAGGCCTTCATGATCTCGAAGGCATTCAACGGGCCTCCGAAGCCTGCCTCTGCGTCAGCGACGATAGGCGCAAACCAGGTCTCGACGGAGAGGCCGTTCTGCTCTGATGTTTCGATCTGGTCGGCGCGCTGCAGGGTCCGGTTGATCCGCTTGGCAAGCTCTGGCCCGGCGTTTGCCGGATAAAGCGACTGGTCCGGATACATGGCCGAAGCGGTATTGCTGTCTGCAGCGACCTGCCAGCCGGAGAGGTAGATTGCCTTCAAACCGGCCCGGACCATCTGCATCGCCTGATTGCCCGAAAGCGCGCCGAGCGCATTGACGAAATCATCCTGATGCAGAAGCTGCCATAGTCGCTTGGCGCCCATTTCCGCGAGTGTATAGCCCAGTTCCACGGAGCCGCGCAGACGCTTGACGTCATCGATCGAGTAGGGACGCTCGACCCCGTTGAAGCGTCCTGCCGGAAGGTCCCGGTGCAGCTTGTCAAATTCTGTCATCTCATGCTCCTTGCAGATTATGTGGTCGGTTTGGATGATTAACAGAATTTACAAATTTCCGAGAAAAGCCAGAGATATCTATGGAATAGCCATCAGAAACGAGTTAGGATGCAAAGCCTTTGACATGGGCGCTCTGTAAATTTGTAAAGTATTGTAAATTCCGGTTGGTCGGTGTCTTGTAAAGGATTGTCACATGGCGGAGCGCAAGATTTTTGCGGGACCGAAGGTTCGGCGCATTCGCAACGGCCTCGGCTTGACGCAGTCCGCGATGGCTGAGGAGCTTGGCATCTCTCCGTCCTATCTCAACCTCATCGAGCGCAACCAGCGGCCTCTCACCGTGCAATTGCTGCTGAAGCTGTCGTCGGTCTATAAGGTTGATTTGGAGGAACTGAGGGATGAGAGCGGCGGCAGCCTCAACCAACTGCGCGAGATTTTTGCGGATCCGCTGCTGGCCGGCGAACTTCCCGGCGATCAGGAGCTCGTGGAGGTCGCGGAAGCTGCGCCCAATGCGGCAAGTGGCATAATCAAACTCTACCGCGCCTATAGTGAGCAGGCCAGCCGCCTCTCTGACCTGACGTCGCTGACGGCAGGTGCGGGGCAGATGCCGCTTGCCGGTGCGCGACTTCCGGCCGACGAGGTCCGCGATGTTCTGGAGCGGCGCTCGGCATATTTCCCCGAACTCGAAGAGGCCGCCGAGACGTTCTCGGCGCGTTTTTCGGAAACCCGCGATCTCCCGGTCGCGTTCAGGGAGTGGCTGCGGGCGGAGCGCGGCATCAGCGTCCGTGTCCTTCCGGTTCACGTCATGCCGGATCTTCGGCGTCGCTTCGATCGGCACTCGATGCGGCTCTTCGTTTCCGAACGCCTGTCGCCGGCCGATCAGGCGCATGAGATCGCGATTGAGGTCACGACGCTGGCATTGCGCGATGCGATCCTTGCGGAACTCGATGGCCTGGCATTGTCGACGCCAGAGGCGAAGCGGATAGCGCGCTTCGAACTCTGTCGTTACGGCGCATTGGCGCTCGCGATGCCCTATGCACCCTTTCTTGCTGCGACCCAGGGCAGCCGGTATGACGTGGATATCCTTCGTTCCCGCTTCGGCGTTTCCTATGCGCAGGCGGCAGCCCGGTTGGTCATGCTGCAGCGGCCGGGTGCCTCCGGCATTCCCTTTTTCATGATCGAGATCGATGCGGCTGGTCACCGGCTGCGGCGGGCTGGAGCGCACGGCTTCCCGCATTCGCGTTTCGGCGGCGGCTGTCCCAAGCTGAACATCCATGCCGCCTTCCTGCAGCCGGCCCAGATTCTTGCCGAAACGGTTGAAATGCCGGATGGCGGCAGTTACCTTACGGTCTCTCGGACACTTGAGGGGCCAAACACCGCGTTCGGAGAGCGCATCAGGCGCACCGCCTTGCTGATCGGCTGCGAAACTGCTGCCGGCGAAGCGTCGGTCTACGGCCAGGTTGCAACGACGCAGCAGCCGGTTGCGATCGGACCGGCTTGCCGCCTTTGCGAACGGCGCGGATGCCTTGCGCGCGCCGAGCCGCCTGTCACACGGCCGCTGGGCCTCGATGAGATGGTTGCAGGCCTCAGCAGCTTCGATTTCCAATGACTGTGAAATGATTGAGACTGCAGGTTTTTGCGCTTGTCGGCTTCTGAAAAGCTTTCTAGTCTGGTTGCAAAACCAGAGGGTGGGCGTCCGTGAAACGGCGCCGCAAAGCAAGAAGAAGACAGGAGATATCATGAGGTCAACAATCGCAAGACTTGCAGCGAGCGCCGTTGTGCTCGCGTTTGCCGCTGCGCCGTCCTTTGCGCAGGAGCGGGTGGTCAACGTCTACAACTGGTCGGATTATATCGACAGCTCCATCCTCGAAGACTTCACCAGGGAAACCGGCATCAAGGTCGTCTACGACACCTTCGATTCCAATGAGACGGTTGAAACCAAGCTGCTGGCCGGCGGCACGGGCTACGACGTGGTCGTGCCGAGCGGCGACTTCCTGCAGCGCCAGATTCAGGCCGGTGTCTTCCAGAAGCTCGACAAATCCAAGCTGCCGAACCTCTCCAACATGTGGGATATGATCCAGCAGCGCACCGCGATGTATGACCCCGGTAACGAATACGCGGTTGACTACATGTGGGGCACCAACGGGATAGGATACAACAAGAAGAAGCTTGCTGAAGTCCTCGGACCGGACGCAAAGGCACCGGGCCTTGAAGCAATCTTCGATCCGAAGGTTGCTGAAAAGTTCAAGGATTGCGGCATCTATGTCCTCGATGCACCGAAGGACGTCATGCCGTCGGCCTTGACCTATCTCGGACTTGAACCCAATTCGAGCAAGCCGGCCGATCTGCAGAAGGCCGGCGAACTGCTGGAAAAGGTACGGCCCTTCGTTCGCAAGTTCCATTCCTCGGAATATATCAACGCCTTGGCTAACGGCGACATCTGCATCGCGTTCGGTTACTCCGGCGACATCTTCCAGGCTGCCAATCGCGCGACCGAAGCCAAGAACGGCGTGGAGATCGGTTACTCCATTCCGTCACAGGGTGCGCAGATGTGGTTCGACATGATGGCGATCCCGGCGGATGCCAAGCATGTTGCTGAGGCGCACGAATTCCTCAACTACATGATGAAGCCCGAAGTCATCGCCAAGGCCAGCAACTACGTGTTTTATGCCAACGGCAACAAGGCGTCGCAGCAATTCATCGACAAGGCAGTCCTCGAAGACCCGTCGGTCTATCCGAGCGAGGACGTGATGAAGAAGCTCTATAGCGTCACCCCATGGGATCCGAAAACGCAACGCACAGCGACCCGGATCTGGACGAAAGTCGTCACCGGCCAGTAATTTAAATCAGGCCCGGTCGGCAACGCCCGGGCCTTTTCTTTCTATGCCGGTCTCGGGGAAGCCGGCTTTCAAAATGACTTTTCGGGGCACAATATGAAGTCACTTGGCAATATCCGCCGTTCCTTTGCGCCGTGGGCAGACCCTGCATCGAAGCCGTTCATATCGTTCAACAATGTCACGAAGCGGTTTGGCGACTTCACAGCCGTTGATGACCTGTCGCTGAACATCTATCACCGCGAGTTCTTTGCCCTGCTGGGGGCTTCCGGCTGCGGAAAATCCACGCTGCTGCGCATGCTTGCGGGCTTCGAACAGCCGAGTTCGGGCGAAATCGTCCTCGACGGCACCGACCTCGCCGGAACGCCGCCGTACAAGCGACCCGTCAACATGATGTTCCAGTCCTATGCGCTCTTTCCGCATATGACAGTGGAAAAGAATATCGCCTTCGGTCTGCGTCAGGATGGCATGCCGAAGGAGGAGATCG
Source organism: Rhizobium sp. YTU87027 (assembly GCF_050644135.1). Taxonomy (NCBI): domain Bacteria; kingdom Pseudomonadati; phylum Pseudomonadota; class Alphaproteobacteria; order Hyphomicrobiales; family Rhizobiaceae; genus Rhizobium; species Rhizobium sp. YTU87027. The sequence goes on from NZ_CP098440.1 coordinate 349,467, forward strand.
CCGAGCGCGTTCTGCAGATGCTGAAGATGGTGAAGCTCGAGAAGTTCGCCACGCGAAAGCCGAACCAGCTGTCAGGCGGCCAGCGTCAGCGTGTGGCTCTGGCGCGTTCCCTTGCCAAGCGGCCGAAGGTGCTGCTGCTCGATGAGCCGCTCGGCGCGCTGGACAAGAAGCTGCGCGAGGAAACGCAGTTCGAGCTCATGGACCTGCAGCAGAACCTCGGTCTGACCTTCGTCGTCGTTACCCACGACCAGGAGGAGGCGATGACCATGGCCGATCGCATTGCGGTCATGAGCCATGGAAAGGTTATCCAGGTCGCGACGCCGGCCGAGATCTACGAAGCGCCGAATTCCCGCTTCGTCGCTGATTTCATCGGCGACGTGAACATCTTCGACGGCAAGGTCACGAGCGCCAACGACAGCACCGTCGAGATCGCCGTCGACGAGCATTTCTCGATCAGTGTCATCACCCCTGAAAAGCCGGCCATGGGGTCTTCGGTCGGTTTTGCGATCCGTCCGGAAAAGCTGAAGGTCTCACGCAAGCCGCCAGCCAATCCAAAGGTGAACGCAGCCTCCGGGGAGCTGTGGGATATCGGCTATCTCGGGGATATGACGGTCTTCCACGTGAAGCTCAAGAACGGCAAGGTGGTCAAGGCCTCGCTCCTGAATGCCCAGCGCGCGGTTGACGATCCTTTCACCTATGACCAGGAAGTCTGGATCACCTTCGCCGAGGATGCCGGCGTCCTCCTCAAGGATTGAACCATGGGCAAGCTCGGTTCCGCCGTCTACAATCGCCTGGTTATCATCGTCCCCTATGTCTGGTTGCTGCTGTTCTTCCTGGCGCCGTTTTTCATCGTCTTCCGCATATCGCTGTCGACGACGGCGATCGCCATGCCTCCCTACGAGCCGGTCTTTTCCCTTGGTGACGGCTGGGCAGGGTTCTGGGAGAAGGTCGGCACCTTCTCCTTCGACAACTACAGCTATCTCATCGATGACCCGCTCTATGTGAACGCCTACATATCGAGCCTCGTGATTGCCGGAGTATCGACGTTCCTGACGCTGCTGATCGCCTACCCGATCGCTTACGGCATGGCCCAGGCGCCACGCAGCATCCGTCCGACGCTGCTGATGCTCGTCATCCTGCCGTTCTGGACGAGCTTCCTGATCCGTGTCTACGCCTGGATCGCGATCTTGAAGCCGGAGGGGTTGTTCAATCAGCTGCTGTTATCGCTGCACGTCATCGACACGCCGTTGATCATCCTTAACACGAATGTCGCGGTCTATATCGGCATCGTCTATTCCTATCTGCCGTTCATGGTCCTGCCGCTCTATTCCTCGCTGGAAAAGATGGATGGCACCTTGATCGAGGCTGCGCAGGATCTTGGCTGCACGCCGATCAGCGCATTCTGGCGGGTGACTTTCCCGCTGTCACTGCCGGGCGTCGTCGCCGGCTGCATGCTGGTGTTCATCCCCGCGGTCGGCGAGTTCGTTATCCCCGATCTGCTCGGCGGATCGCAGACCCTGATGATCGGCAAAACGTTGTGGAACGAGTTCAACGCCAATCGCGATTGGCCGGTGTCCTCGGCCGTGGCGACGATCCTGCTGCTGATTCTGGTGATCCCGATCGTGTTCTTCCAGAACGCGCAGGCCAAGGCCGACGAGCAGGGGAGATAGACATGCTGAGATGGACCCGTTTCAACGTCGCCTCCGTCGCGCTCGGCTTTGCATTTCTCTACCTGCCGATCGTTCTTCTGGTGGTGTTTTCCTTCAACGAGTCGAAGCTCGTGACCGTCTGGGGCGGCTTCTCGACCAAATGGTACGTCTCCCTCCTGCACAATCAGGCTTTGCTCGATGCCGCCTGGGTGACGATCCGCGTCGGTATCCTCTCAGCCACCGCGGCAACGATCCTCGGAACGCTCGCGGCGATCGCCTTGGTGCGGTACACCCGCTTTCGCGGGCGCATGCTGTTTTCCGGCATGGTGTATGCGCCGCTTGTCATGCCTGAGGTGATCACGGGCCTGTCGCTTCTGCTGCTCTTCGTGGCAATCGGCCTTGATCGCGGCTTCTGGACGATCACGCTGGCGCACACGACGCTGACCATGTGTTTCGTTGCCGTCGTCGTGCAGTCGCGACTGTTGAGCTTCGACCGGTCGATCGAGGAAGCGGCACAGGATCTCGGCGCGCCGCCGGTTAGGACCTTCTTCGAAGTCACGCTGCCGATCATTGCGCCTGCGGTGCTCTCCGGCTGGATTCTCGCTTTTACATTGTCGCTCGATGACCTCGTCATCGCGAGCTTCACGTCGGGTCCCGGGGCGACGACGCTGCCGATGAAAATCTATAGCCAGGTCCGTCTCGGGGTGACGCCCGAAATCAACGCGGTCTGCACCATTCTGATCGGCATCGTGGCGATTGGTGTGATCTGCGCCTCCACCATCACGAAGCGCCGCGAATTGCAGCGTGAGCGCGACGAGCGGGCGGCGGCAAACGCGCCGTGATTACTTGGTCGATCCCTGCTGTGTGACGGGCGCAGGCGAGATCACAGGCTCCGGCCAGGCGCCGCCAACGAAGAACGGCAGCGGTGGGAGGCTCGTCGACGCAGTCGGATCTGTCGCTTCGATCGTGCCCGACAACGCCAATCCATTCGATCGGTATGGGATGACACCGGAAAGGATGATCGTCTGCTGCGGTCCCTCGATCCGTCCACCATGGATCGTCGCCGCGCCATCTGCGAGATCGGCGGCGATGTCGAAACTGTCGAAGGCGAAGGCTCGGTGCGATACCGCGTTCAAGGGGAAGAAGTCGGCCCGTGTGGCCTCTTCGCGTACTGCTTCAGCATCGAAGCCCGGAAGCGAGCCCGAGCGCGCGTGGAAAGCGATCCTGCCTGTGACGTCGCCAGCGCCGACCTTCCAGAGCGGTACGGATGTCTTGAGCGACATGTCGAGGGAGCCGGTCGTAAGGGGAAGCGGTCCCTCGAGCTGAAGCCGCTCGATCAGGCCGGCGAAGTCGGCTCCCCGGATCGACAGCTGCAGCTTGCCGCCGCCGTCAAAGTCACCGCGCATCGCCTCTAGATGAGCGGATAGCGCCCCGCCTTCGAACTGACCGTCGCCGATGTCGAACTTTGCCTCGTTGCTCGAAACGATAATGCTGGCCCCGACATCCGACAGCATGAAAGGTTCGATCAGCGCTTGTTTCGCGGAAAGCCGGAGGTCGAGATCCAGCTTCTGCAAGGCGCCGCCATCTGGCGGTCCGTTGGCTTCACCGGCGGCTAGGCGAAGGATGAACGCGTCGAAGAGCGACCGGAAATTCATCTGGTCGAAAGCCAGCGTGCCGCCAAGCTTGGCGCGTCTGCCTGGCGGAAAGGCAACGTCCATTACGCCCTTCGCATTCGATCCATTCATGCTCATGCTGACATTGTCGAAGCGAAACCCGTTCGAAACCGAAGCGACATCGGTCTCGATCGAAAAGCTTTTCAGGGTCGCGAGAACAGGCAATGAACGATCAGCCCAGGTCAAAAGTGCCGGCAGATCGCCGATGCTGAGGGACATGTTGCCGGAAAGATCGAAGAAGTGCGAAATGTTCGCCAAACCCTGGAACCGTGCCGTGAGCAGGCTCGAGGTGAGCGATCCGCTCATTTCGGCCTTGTTGCCACCGAAGATAAGCAGCGGGCTGGGGGATGAGAAATCAAGCTTGAGGTCCTGTCCGCTCGTCCGCGCGATCAGCACGGCGGTAATCGGACTCGATAGCTTGCGCCAGCTGACATCGGCGGTCACACCGTCGAAGCGAAAAGTCCTTCCGCTTGCGACATCGGCAACATTGACCGTCCCATCCTCAACGGTGATGGCACCGACAGCGGCATCCAGTTTCTTGTCGAGAACTTCTCGTCCGCCCTCCTCGCGTGCACCAGCAATCGCCCTTGCCAGAAGTCCCTCATTGGTCCAGTCGATCACGCCGTTGCTTTCACGGGTGAGTTGCAAAGTGGGGCGGAGAAGATGGAACTCGTGGAAGCTTGCGCGCCCCCTGATCGCATCGATCAGGCTGAACTCGGCGGAAAGGCTTTCGATGGTTCCCAAAAGCCTGTTCCCATCGCCCTGCTGGTGAACCGAGATCTTGTTGAGGGTGATGCGAGGCGTCGGCCAGAATTCGATCACCGGCTTGCCGGCAATCTCTGCGCGATAGCCGGCCCAATTGGAGAGTGCATCCTCGATGCCGGAGCGCACGAGGCCGGTGGAAATCAGATAGGGGCCGGCGACGCGAAGCGCGACGAAGATCGACAGGAAAACGAGCAGGATAATCGTGGCAAGCCGCGCGAAGCCCGGCAGCCAGCGCGACACGGGCCTGATTTTCCTCTGCCATCGCGGTCGTCTTGACGTACCCATGAATTCCGCCAGTATTTCGGCCGTCGCCGGCCCTTAATGCTCTGAAATGCCGGATATATCAAATGCCGGCTGCTTGCAAACGCGAGCTGCCGGCGCGGTTCGTTAGTACCTTTATAAGCTGATATTGCATGGTATACAGGCAAGCAAATAGGAGAAGTGTCGAATGCGCGACGATAAGCCACTCTGGGTGCCTTCGCGAGCATCGGTTGAAGCGAGCCCGATGTACGCCTTCATGCAGCAGTGCAATCGCGACTTCGATCTGTCCCTTGCAAGCTACCAAGATTTGCACGCTTTTTCGGTCGCCGAGAGGGAGCGGTTCTGGACGTCGGTCTGGGAATTCTGTGGCGTCAAAGGCGAGCGCGGAACTCGCGCGCTGCTCAATGGCGACATCATGCTCGATGCGCGCTTCTTCCCCGATGCGACCCTGAATTTTGCCGAGAACCTGCTTTCCGCGGAAGGCGCGGGTGACGCACTGATCTTTCGGGGGGAAGACAAAGCTGCCTATCGCTGGAGCTGGGACCGGTTGCGTGGCCTCGTTTCCAGGCTGCAACAGGCATTCAAGGCAATGGGTATAGGATCCGGAGATCGGATTGCCGCGATGATGCCGAACATGCCGGAGACGGTGGCATGCATGCTGGCGGCCGCGTCGATCGGTGCGATCTGGTCGTCATGTTCGCCTGACTTTGGGGAGCAGGGCGTCCTTGATCGTTTTGGTCAGATCGGACCGAAGCTTTTCATCGCCTGCGACGCCTATTGGTATGGCGGCAAGCTGCAGGACGTGAAGGCCAAGGTGGCGACCGTAACAAAGCAGCTAGGCACACCATGCCTCGTCATCCACTATGCTGGCGATGCCGCTGCGGTCGTCAACGACACACCTGCCGCCGAGACGCTGGAAGACTTCATCGCGCCGTTCGAAGCGCGTGCTGTCGAGTTCACCCGCCTGCCATTCTCGCACCCCCTTTATATCCTTTTCTCGTCGGGAACGACCGGCGTTCCGAAGTGCATCGTGCATTCCGCTGGCGGCACATTGTTGCAGCATCTCAAGGAGCACCGACTGCATTGCGGAGTTCAGCCAGGGGAGAAGCTTTTCTATTTCACCACATGCGGCTGGATGATGTGGAACTGGCTGGTGAGCGGCCTGGCGGCCGGCGCCACGCTTTGCCTTTTCGACGGCTCGCCATTCGCGCCCGACGGCAACGTCCTTTTTGATTTTGCGGCTGCCGAGAAGTTTGTCGTCTTCGGCACGTCGGCGAAATATATCGACGCTGTGCGCAAGAGCGGGCTGACCCCGCGCACGAGCCACGACCTCTCCAGTCTTCGGCTGATGACATCGACCGGGTCGCCGCTGTCGCCCGAAGGCTTCACCTTTGTCTATGAGGGGATCAAGGAAGACGTGCAACTCGCATCCATTTCCGGTGGCACGGACATTGTCTCCTGCTTCGTCCTCGGCAATCCGTTGCAGCCCGTCTGGCGTGGTGAAATCCAGGGGCCGGGCCTCGGCCTTGCCATGGATGTGTGGGATGACGAGGGCCAGCCGGTTCGCCAAGAAAAGGGTGAGCTCGTGTGCACGAAGGCCTTTCCGTCGATGCCTGTGATGTTCTGGAACGATCCGGATGGCGCCAAATACAGGGCAGCCTACTTCGAACGTTTCGACAATGTGTGGTGCCACGGCGACTTCGCAGAATGGACCGAGCACGAGGGCATCATCATTCATGGGCGGTCTGACGCCACGCTCAATCCCGGCGGCGTCCGCATCGGCACGGCTGAGATCTACAACCAGGTCGAACAGATGGACGAAGTTGCGGAGGCGCTCTGCATCGGCCAGGAATGGGATGACGATGTCCGCGTGGTTCTTTTTGTGCGCCTGGCGCCCGGTGTCGGTCTCACCGACGACTTGGCGAAGGCGATCAAGAACCGCATTCGCTCAGGCGCTTCACCACGCCACGTGCCCGCAAAGATCATCGCCGTCAGCGATATTCCCCGCACCAAGTCCGGGAAAATTGTCGAGCTGGCGGTTCGCGAGGTCGTTCACGGTCGGGCGGTAAAGAACAAGGAGGCGCTCGCCAATCCGGAGGCGCTCGATCTCTTCGCGGGGCTTGCGGAGCTGCGCGTCTGACCGACGGATGGCACCATTGATTACAAGCTTTCACCTTTGAGAGATTGAGGGACGCGGCAACCTTTCATTAAGAAACGTTGGTCAAAAGTAAATCCAACTTGGGGCTGCATATGAACGAGGCAGCCGGAGCCCTCGGCTCCCAAAACATGATGTTAGCTTGACTAAGCCCTTTTTGAACAGCACCCGAACTCTCAGGCAGCCTCTCGGCTGCCTTTTTTCGTTCAGCCTGCCAGGACGCGCTGCGACGGGAAGGCGATCTCGACCAGCGTGCCTTCATTGGGCGCGGAGCTGATCGCGAAAATTGCCCGGTTCGCATCGACCATAGCCTTCGTCAGCGGCAGGCCGAGCCCCGTGCCGTCGCCCCGATGGCGCGACTGTGCGGACACCTGCCGGAACGGTTTCATGGCCTGATCCAGCTCGCTCCGGGTCATGCCGACGCCGGTGTCGCGCACCCGCAAGACGACGCTGCCGTTTGCCTCGTAGGAGGTGGAAACGACAATTTGTCCGCCTGCCGGCGTAAACCGTATCGAGTTGGAGAGGATGTTGAGCGCAATCTGCTTTATCGAACGAAGGTCGGCGACAACGTCAGGCACGGCTTGAGAGAGAGCGGTGCGAATGATCACGCGCTGGCTGTTGGCCTGGGGCTGGAGGAGTGCAACTGCCTCAGAAACCGCCTCGTTCAAATCGATCGCGCCGAAATCCAGGTCCATTTCGCCGGCCTCGATCTTCGAGATATCCAGCAGATCGTTGACGATATCGAGGACATGGCGTCCGGACCGGCCGATGTCGTTGGCATACTCGACATAGCGGGGGTGTCCGATCGGCCCGAAGCGCTCGGTCGCCATCATATCGGAGAAGCCGATGATCGCGTTGAGCGGCGTGCGGATCTCGTGGCTGACACGTGCCAGGAAGTCTGTCTTATGGTCGCTGGCGGTCTCCGCTGCGCTCTTGGCGCTACGCAGCTCGTCCTCAGTGCGCTTCCACTGGGTGATGTCACGGATCACCGCGCAATAGCCGCTGGAGGAGGTGAGCCGTCCCATTGTCATGAAGAGCGGCACGAAACCGCCGGCGGCTTCACGGCCAATGACCTCCCGCCCATCGTTGAGCACGCTTGCGACCCCATGACCCGACAGACCGCCGAGGTAATCGAGCACGGCCTTTTGGCTCTCATGCGCAAAGAGCATGACGAAGGGCTTTCCGCGGGTCTCGTCTTCGTCGTAGTTGAACAGTGCGCTTGCCGAACGGTTCATCGAGCGGATGTCGCCCTCGGCGCCGATCACTACGACACCGTCCGTTGCTGTCTCCAGGATCGAACGCAGTTCCTCGACTTCCACCTGCAGCTTGGCGACCTTCTCCAGCATCCTTTCGAATGAACGAGGTTCCGCCGGAGCAACGGGGCGCGCAGGAACTGCGGCGTCACTCGCTGCGGGCATCAGTGCGAGCATCAACGCGCTGCTTTCTTCCCAGCGAATGGATTGCAGCCGCGCCGTGACCGGAACAAGACTATCATCGACCGTTACCAGCATCATCGTGCCGGAGCGGCCGTTGCTCCCTTCCAGCTCGGAACGCTGCAGCAGCGCATCAATGCCGCCGACCTCGCTCAGCGCTTCCAGTGTCTGGTAGCCGGTTAGTCGCATGAATTCCGGATTAGCGTGGATCAACTGGTCGCCCGCATGCACGAGGACGGCGACAGGCAACTGGTCGATGGTGGTGGCGGATAGCCCCGCGCCCATTTTTGCGCGCGGCGGAATGAAGCTCGCCAGCATGTCCATTTGGCTGACGGTTTCCTCCAGCCCTTCGGTCACGTCGTCGGTCGCGTCTGCCGTCTCGGTTCCGTCGGCTGCAGCCCGTGCCCCCTCAGCGTCTTCACTTTCCAGCGGCACACCGACCGCATCAGCCCCGAAAGCGACTGTCTCATCGGCGTGCGTGCCGAGCGTCGGAGCTTCCGCCGTCACGATGTCGCGTTCCTCGGTTTCGTTCGCCGCAGGCTCATCGTCGCGCGGCTCCGGCTCGCGGACGCCGAAGGCTTCGAGACGCTTGGCGATCTCGCGGAAATTTGCCTGTTCGGCGGAGGTCAGCTGCGGGCCGACGCCATGCAATTGCACGATCTTATCAGTTAGCCGGCGGCTCGGATTTTCGACGATCCGCAAGGCCGGCGGCTCGGTAGCTGGCCGCGGCTCTGTCGGTTCGGACGTCGTCTGAATGTCTGCTTGTGTGGGCGCAGCCTCGTCAGCAGTCGGCTCGGAAGCCGGGGCGACCGTTTCTGCCACCGTCGGTTCGCCGGTCGCCACGTCATCGGCGAGCGCCGACAACACCGTGTCTTCGAAGGCTTCGGCCGGCTGATCGAGTGCGGCCACGTCATTGATGATGCCGTTCGGGCCAAGCGTAAGGCCGAGCGCTAAAGGATCTTCGGCGGCATCGGACAGGCGCACGACCCCGAAGCCGCGAAAACCGTCGAATTCCCGGCTTCGGGTATAAGTGGGCAGGGCCGCGAGATCGACCGGCACAGCCAGGCTTGTTCCCTCGATCGGCCAGTTGATCGTCTTGCCGGACCAGGTGTCACGCCGCGCCAGGGCTTCGCTGATCTTGCCGTCCGGATCGAGGTTGAACAGCGCGGAAATATCGCTGAACGGCGTGCCGATGATATCAGCGGCATGCGGCCCGACGGCTTCGGCAAATTCGTTCGACACTTCGCTGAACCGTCCCGCTGCGTCGATCTTCCAGACAAAACGCGTGGCACGACTGTTCGGATTGAAAACGAAGGCGCCTTTCCTGGGGGCCATCTCCGGCTCTGGCTCCGACTGCTCCGTTTCGTTGACGACGTCGGCATCATGATCGTCGGCATCGACGGTTTCGGGCGCTGGCGCTTTCGCAAGGCCATCTTCGACCGCGGCGGATGCTGCTTCCTCGTCCGGAGCAGCCACAGCCGGTTCGTCCGCCAGGCTTTCCGACGCTGTCTCCATCGCGGTTGGCGCTTCGACGAGCGAGGGCTGTCCGGCCTCTTCCGCTGCGGCGAGTAGCGGTTGGTCTTCGCGGTTGATCTCTTCAGGGGTTGGCTCGGCGTCCAACGTCTCTTCGGCGACTGCTGCGGCTTCGGCGGTCACCGCTTCTGCCGTATCGCGCTCAAGCGTTTCCTCTTCAGGAGGCTCTTCCATGTCTTCAATGCCGGCAATGGCATCGATCGCATCGACGAAGTTCGCGGCCTGCGGAGGCGCAATATGGTTAACGGCGGCTGTGGATAAGTCTTCTTCGGGCGCCGGCGGGTCGATCGGATCGAGGTGACCGATGACGGTCTCGACGGCGAAAAGGAGATGGAGCGCCGGCTCGTCGCTGAGTCGCCCGACGGCTGCCGGAAGGTAGCCTTTGCCGGTCGCAACGGGGCGCTTCGCCAAGCGGTCGGCATGATTGCCTGCAAGCGCGGTCATTGTCTTGGCGGTTTGCTGCGTGACACCCAGCGAGGCAAAGCCGGGCGAGGCGGCGATGATTTCCCCATCGGCGCCGATAACTGCCATATGCGTATCGGGATCGTCGAGGCCCCGGAGCATCTGTTCGGCGGATGCCTTTATCGACAGAGCGTTGGTCGCAACTGGCAGCGACAGAAGAACGGCGCGCTCCCCGGATGCGAGGCGGATCAGTTCCACCGTTGCCTGAACCGGAACGCGCTGGAAGCCTCGAGCAATGCGGATCATGAAGTTGCGGCTGTCGCCGACATTCACGAGCTGCCGCGCTGTTACCTCCAACTGGCGGAAGGTGATGTCGGCTCGGTCTATCCCCTGGTCCAGCAGGTCGTAGACGGCCGATTGCCCGAAGAGTTCGGCGCCGGCACCGTTTGCCCAGAGCGCGCGGCCGAGATCCGCCGACAACAGAACCATCGCTTCACCACGCGAAAAGCGTTCCCGCACCCGGGGATGCACGGCGATGTCGATGAACGGATACTGCACTGCGGGCATGATCGAACCTTCGGCTTCGGTCATCGTGAAAATTAATAGTCTATTAATAACGATAGCCCGGAACGGGGTCCAGAACAGAGCCCGGCTTTCGGCTGGAAAGGTTAACGCGTTGTGCGTCGCACAAACATATTGCAATGCACAAAAATCTGCGCTATATGATGGACATCTAACCTACGAGGCCATCACGCATGCCGAGGCAAAAGGAGCGCAAACCAATGGCTAACATAAAGATGGACGACGTTTTTTCAATGTCGTCATTTGATCCTTCCAAGTTCACCGAATCCTTCCGCGACTTCGCGGAAAAGGGCGCACAGCAGTCGCGTGAAGCCTACGCGAAGATGAAGACCGCCGGCGAAGAAGCAAGCAAGACGCTCGAGGCAACGGTTCAGACCGCCCAGGCCGGCGCTGTCGAAATCGGCCATAAGGCGATCGACGCTCTGCGCACGAACGCTGAAAACTCGCTGACCCACATGGAAGCGCTGCTTGCAGTCAAGTCGGTCGCCGAACTCGTCGAGCTCCAGACGACCTTCCTGCGCAAGCAGGTCGAGTTGACGATCGAGCAGGCCAAGACCATGCAGGAAACCTCCAAGCAGGTTGCCGAAAAGCTTGCCAAGCCTTCCAAGGAAGCAGCCGAAAAGGTCATGGCCTCCTTCAAGGCGGCCTGATTTTCGACAGGACACACGAAGAGGCTGGACCATTTGTCCGGCCTTTTTGTATATTGGGGAGAGATAGGGCTTGAATTAATTTTCAAGTCCTCGTATGTGACCCCCGTCGCGTCAGACGCGATTTGTGCGGTTGTAGCTCAGTTGGTTAGAGCGCAGGTTTGTGGCACCTGAGGTCGGTGGTTCAACTCCACCCAACCGTACCATTTTCCTTCAGCAGATGTCGTTTCACCGTGGTGGCCAGATCGCGCGAAAACGGTCGTGCTCTCACCTTACCCAAGCAATGCTCCTTCGGAACAATGCGGGTCGATGAAGCGAGCACGGCGGCCTGCACCATGCCCGCGGACCGGTTTCCCAATCAATACTTCGACGGCACGTAAAGCTCCGGCGGCAGCACCTTGCGCTCATAATCCGGATTGAAGACACGGTTCGGCAGCGTGATCTCCTCGTGCGGGACGTCCGTGTAAGGAATTTGATGCAGCAGGTGATCGATGCAGTTCAGCCGTGCCCGCTTCTTGTCGTTGCCTTCGACGATATGCCATGGAGCTTCCGGAATGTTGGTGCGCGCGAAGGTCTCTTCCTTCGCCTTTGTGTAGCCTTCCCAGCGGACGCGCGATTGCAGGTCCATCGGTGAGAGCTTCCACTGCTTCAAGGGATCGTGGATGCGCACGAGGAAGCGCATCTGCTGCTCTTCGTCCGTGATCGAGAACCAGTATTTGACGAGCCGGATGCCCGAGCGAACGAGCATGCGCTCAAATTCCGGCACGTCGTTGAAGAACTGCTCGACCTGGTCCTCAGTCGCAAATCCCATGACCCGCTCAACACCCGAGCGATTATACCAGGAGCGGTCGAAAAGCACGATTTCGCCGCCGGCAGGCAGGTGCGGCACGTAGCGCTGGAAGTACCATTGCGACTTCTCGCGGTCTGATGGTGCGGGCAAGGCGACGGTGCGGACAACGCGCGGATTGAGGCGCTGCGTGATGCGTTTGATCACGCCGCCCTTTCCAGCGGAATCGCGGCCCTCGAAGATCACGACAACCTTCTCTTTGTTGTAAACCACCCAATCCTGCAGCTTGATCAGCTCCGCCTGCAGCGAAAGTAGCGCGCGAAAATAGTCGAGCCGGGGAACCGACGCCGGATGGGCGTTGCGGTAGATATTGCGGATCGCGTCGGAAAGGGCCGGCTCGGAAAGCTCCAGCTCGTAGTCCTCGTCAATGGTGTCGGCCAGTTCGGCTTCGAGCCAGTCGGAATAGTTGTTGTCGGATGCATTATTCATGGACGTTCACCCTCGATATGTTCGTGGCACGGTTGGAAATGCGGGTCTCGGTCGGCCTCAAGCCGTAGATGCAAAACAGCGACTGCACTCTTCAAGTCCCGCCTGAGCGCAAGGACGCTGCAGCAGAGGCGAGCAGTGGATCAAGAATACAGGCAGGAACCACTGTCCTGATCTTGTTCCCTCAAGTGGAGAGCCGGGGCAATCATGATGATGTTCTTTAAGATGACATATTGTCATCTCGGGCTCCTCTTGGGGCGAATCCTTGGTCGGGTCTATTCCCTTAGAATGAACCTCCTGTGACATTGGACGCGCGGCTTGTGCATTGAGGTTTGAAGAATTGCTCCCTTTATACGTGCGCCATCAAAGAATAAGACATAGATAAAATACAATATGTAGATATAGACGCGGTTTGGCGACGTTCTTGCCGCCCTTTGTTCATTCTTTACTAATAAATCGATCCGCGGGGAACGGGGCACCAAAAAGGGATCACAGACTGTCGGAACGTTGAATTCGCTCACTTGTCGAGGCCAATTGAGTTCGGCGCTTGGTGCGATTTCCCGTATCCTGACACTCAGACCTACATGCGTTCCAACGCTGTGATCCAATGAAATGAAAGGTGCATAAGTATGGGATTTACTCTCCTTATTCCTTATTCCTTATTCAGACTCTCAGCCAGGATCCGGCAGTGTCAATCAAGTCGGCCTTGAGAATAGTGCATTTCATTGATTTGGCACTTGGCCTAGGTGCCGCAACCGCGCTTGATCTTCTTGTGTTGCGGTTTTTGATCAGAGGTAAGATTACGCAAGATCATTGGAAGATCTTCAAGTTCGGCACGAAAGTCGTCAACTGGGGCCTGATCCTGCTCTGGGCACAGGGCTTGGTTTTCTCACCTATTACGGCGTCTTCGATCCGGCGAAGCTCGGCAATGAGAAGATCTGGGCCAAGATGATCATCGTGCTCATCTTGACCGTCAACGGCGGCTTCATCCACTCCATCATCCTTCCGCGGGTGAAGAAGCAGATCGGTCGCTCGATCATGGAAGGCTTGCCTTCGTCGCATCGCAGTGTGTTCATCGTTTCTGGTGCGATTTCGGCCGTCTCCTGGTACGTGCCTATGATGCTCGGCGCCCTGCCGCAGCTGAACTTCGCAGTACCGATGGGTACCATCCTGCTCGCCTATGCCACCCTGCTGAGCTTAGCGATCCTGGCTGCCCACGCGTTGCTGTTCGTCATGCCGACCGAGCACATAGGGGAAGCGTCCGAAGAGGACGTCGCTCTGTCCGCCGAGTTTGCATGATACCGACTTTCGATCTGCGCCCGTCGGGCCTGTCGAACGATCCTCTGACCTAGCGGTGTCGTTGGATCCTGCCTACATCCGCTACAGACTGGACTTGCTTCGGAATGCGCGCCCCTTTCGAAGCAAGTCCGACCAAACTCTTCAGCCCCGCTGAAACGTGGTCTTACCCAAGGCCTGCGTTGTTCGCATGGCGGTTTCATTCGCCCGATTTAGGTCACGATGATTCGTCTCGAAACCGGTGCGAATGCCGGAAAATAGGTGACAAATCGCAGCGTGCGAGACGTTTTTTTGGTGTGTGGACGCCTCTATCGGCGCCATCGGGTGGGCCGGCAAAACTGCTTTGCTTACAAAGGGCAATCAGATTTTGCCAACTTGTTCGAACTCCCGTCGTTGGGCTCTCGTCGATCACGGATTAACCATACTGCATTGCAAATCGTGATCGAGAGTGCCATTTTCTCGCCGGGGGCTAATTCAGAGTGATTTCAGAAGGAGACGTAAATGTCCATTTCGCTCAGCAATCTGGATGCATCCAAGGCTACCGCCGTTTCGGCCATGAATGTAGCCGCTGCTGTACGTGCCGCTCGAGAGGCCGTCGGCTATAGCGTCGATGACCTCGCAGTAACCTGCGGTCTGGTTGTCAATGAGATTGAGGAAATCGAGAGCGGTGAGGATGCGGATCCCGCCAAGCTTAAGCGGATCGCCTCTGCATTGCAGGTGCCGGTCTCATTATTTGTTCCGATGTGAAGATAATCTCAGGGCCGGGCAGGCAACTGCCCGCCTGGCCTTGCCCCCGTCAAACCGCCTGAAACGACCTTCCTTCATTTCTTTTTAACTTTCCTCTCCGACCCGGCTGAACGCTTTTACCCGCAAAGGGTAGTTTTACCGTCGCTGGTTGTGCGGTGCGTTAGCAACTTCATAGCAAATGTCCTCGAATGAGCCGAGCGCCTGCGCGCTGCGGCGGCTTGCTGTATCGGGGAGAGGGGAATGAGCAGGGTTCGTCGCATTGGCGCCACGCGACTTGATTTGAACGAAATTATGAAGCGCGGCGGCCTTGCAGTCCTTTCCGTTCTCGCAGTCCTGCTGCCGATCCTGAAGATCAGCTTCACGAGCGAGACAGACGACGTCGTTCTGGGGGATTTCCAGCTGCTGGGTGGGGCCGCCTATCTTCTGCCTGCTGCATTCCTATGCGGTCTTGCGACCGTCGTCTTCGATGGCATGCGCGTCCACGCCCGCTTCGTCGACATCGCCGGATTGATCATCGTTTTCGCGGCGGTCTCGCGTGCCGCTTATAGTCTCGGCTCAAGCCTTAGACAGGACGCTGCGGCGGTTGATGCACCTGCACAGAGCCTGGATCAATTGGCACAGGTTTCCTTGTCCTACGGCAGCATCCCGCTGTTGCTCGTCCTCTTTGGTGCCTTGTGGCAGTTGCGGAAATCATGGCGCAGCTGAGCGATGCGTTGGCGCATGGAACCGTCATGTCTCCTTGGACGTTCGGTCTACAGGAGAAATGTGCATGTCGAAAACGCTTCTTTACGGTGCAACCAAAGTGGACGAAGGCAACGAGGCTTATTCCGCGCTTGCGAGCCTTGAGCAGTTCCAGTGGCGCAACCGCGTCCTAGTCATCTTTGGCGACTGGACAAACGCGCGGGCTGCTCGCCAGGAAAACCAATTGCTTGCCGACCGCGATGCCTTGCAGAACCGCGATATGGTCATTCTCAAGATTGCCGGCGGCAGTGTCAGGGTGCTGTTTGGGGCTGGTGAAAGTCTGGATGCTACAGCGATCGCGAGCGAGTTGGGGGATCCAGCGGCCGGAGAGTTTGCGGCCTTTCTCGTCGGCAAGGACGGGACGGTTAAGCTGAAAGTCAGCGAGCCGATCTCGAGGGGTGAACTGCTTGCCATTGTCGACAGCATGCCTGTGCGCGCGGCCGAGATTGCCTCGGACAAGCAGCAGACAAGCGACGAGTCCGAGAAGCGCGACGACTGACCTGATGTTGAACCGCTGTCATAGAAATATGTGGCGCTCGGCGCCGACGAGTTCCTGAAGGAAATCGGAAACCGTGCGTACCCGCACGAGTTCGCGCGCGCTCTCGTGAAACGTCGTCCAATAGGCTCGCCGGATCGAAATATCCGGCAGAATGCGCACCAATTCGGGATGCTGCCGGGCAATATAGTCATGCAGGATGCCGATCCCTGCACCCGAAAGTACGGCTTCTGTTTGGCCAGTCGCCGAAGAAATCTCGAAGGCGGCGTTCCAGTTGCGCATCACCTCGCCGGTGAAGTTCAGCGACTGGGAGAAGATCAGATCCTCGACATAGCCTATCCGTCGGTGCTGCTTCAGGCCCTCTGCATCGGAAGGCAGGCCGTTGAGGTCGGCATAGCTTCGAGAGGCGTAGAGACCGAGCGTGTAGTCGGTGAGCTTGGCTGAGACGAGGCGACCCTGTTCAGGCCGTTCCAGAGTGATCGCAATATCAGCCTCACGCTGCGAGAGCGAGAACGAGCGTGGTACGGGTACAAGCTGGATCTTCAGTTCTGGATGGCGCTCGATAAGGCGCCCCATCCTTGGCGCGAGAAAGGAAACGCCGAAACCGTCAGGTGCCCCTACACGCACAGTCCCCGCGATCGCCGTATCGGTGCGACCGAGATTGGCCTGCACGGAGAGCATCTCGGTTTCCATCCGCTCCGCCGAGGCAAGGAAAACTTCGCCTTCTGCCGTCAGTTCGCAGCCGTTTGTGCGGCGAACGAAAAGGCGGCTCTGCAGCGCCTCTTCCAGCGAGGTAAGCCGCCGCGAGAGCGTGGCGTGGTTGAGACCCAGTCGCTTAGACGCGGCAAGGATTTGACCGGTACGGGCGACAGCCAGAAAGATGCGGACGTCGTCCCAGTTCATAATTTGCCACGCATTGTGATGGGGTCGACGTCGATAAGCGTCAGGGACGTCACCATCCCGGCGGTTGCGTTCTTGTATTTGAGGAAATGCGGTGTCTGCAGATGCGCTTCGTAGGCCGTCTGGTTTGCGTACACCTCCAGGATACGGATCTTATGGGGACTGCCCTCGATGGAGACCGCGCTTAGCGACAGAACGCCGGGCTCGAGTGCGACGGCGGCCTCGATCGCCTCAGTCAATAGGAGGCGATAGGTTTCAAGCTGGTCGGGCTCGATCTCGAGCTCCGCAATTCTGACAATCAGTTTCCCGCCCATTGAAGCACTATCTCCTCTTCAGTTTGGGTCGACCGTGGTAGTCTAACCAAGTCCTGCGTAGACGATCAGGAAGCGTCAGCCTGACCTAGCTAGCTTCAATTTATGCACAACGGTTGCTTATATCAGATCATTGATTTGTGCAAATTGTAGTGCGATTGTTCGCCATCCAAAAAACAGGAGGAGCACTCATGCGTGAGATTGGTCATTTCATCGGCGGTAAGCACGTCGCCGGCACCAGCGGCCGCACCAGCAACGTCTATAATCCGGCAACCGGTGAAGTTCAGGCAACGGTAGCGCTCGCAAGCGTCGAGGACATGCGCGCCGCTGTCGAGAACGCCAAGGCCGCTCAGCCGAGGTGGGCAGCAACGAACCCGCAGCGCCGCGCCCGCGTCTTCTTCAAGTTCGTCGAACTGCTGAACAAGCACATGGATGAACTCGCCACCCTGCTGTCGAGCGAGCACGGCAAGACAGTCGAAGATTCCAAGGGCGACATCGTTCGTGGTCTGGAAGTCTGCGAATTCGTCTGCGGTATTCCGCATCTGCAGAAGGGCGAGTTTACGGAAGGCGCCGGCCCGGCAATCGACATGTACTCGATGCGCCAGGCGGTCGGCATCGGTGCGGGCATCACCCCATTCAACTTCCCCGCCATGATCCCGATGTGGATGTTTGCTCCGGCAATTGCCTGCGGCAACGCTTTCATCCTGAAGCCGTCCGAGCGCGATCCATCCGTTCCGATCCGTCTGGCAGAGCTCATGATTGAAGCCGGCCTCCCGGCAGGCATCCTCAATGTCGTCAACGGCGACAAGGCTGCGGTCGACGCCATCCTGACCGATCCTGATATCGGCGCGGTGTCCTTTGTCGGTTCCACGCCAATTGCCCGCTACGTCTATGGAACGGCTGCCATGAACGGCAAGCGTGCACAGTGCTTCGGCGGTGCGAAGAACCATATGATCATCATGCCTGACGCCGACATGGACCAGGCCGTCAACGCCCTTATGGGCGCTGGTTACGGCTCCGCCGGCGAGCGCTGCATGGCGATCTCCGTGGCCGTCCCGGTCGGTGAGGAAACCGCCAATCGCCTCGTCGAGAAGCTCACCCCGAAGATCGAGTCGCTCCGTATCGGTCCATACACGGACGAGAAGGCTGATATGGGCCCGCTGGTTACCAAGGAAGCCTATACCCGCGTCAGCGGCCTGATCGATCGCGGCGTCGAGGAAGGTGCCAAGCTCGTCGTCGACGGCCGCGGCTTCAAGCTGCAGGGTTATGAAAACGGCTACTTCGTCGGCGGCACGCTCTTCGACCATGTCACGCCCGACATGGACATCTACAAGACCGAGATCTTCGGGCCGGTTCTTTCCGTAGTTCGCGCCAAGAACTACGAGGAAGCCCTCGACCTGCCGATGAAGCACGAATACGGCAATGGCGTCGCGATCTATACCCGCGACGGCGATGCCGCCCGTGACTTTGCCTCGCGCATCAACATCGGCATGATCGGCATCAATGTCCCGATCCCGGTTCCTCTCGCCTACCATTCCTTTGGCGGCTGGAAGGCATCGAGCTTCGGTGACCTCAACCAGCACGGTTCGGACTCGATCAAGTTCTGGACCAAGACCAAGACGATCACCGCTCGCTGGCCTTCGGGCATCAAGGACGGCGCCGAATTCGTCATGCCGACGATGAAGTAAGGCGAAGGAACGATGAGGTTATCGAATTGGGGGCCGCGGCCCCCAATTTGCGTTGAGGAGGTCGAAGGGCATGCTTCGGGTGCTTTCTCGGTAATTGCCGACTCCGAACGGACGACCGCTTGAAAAATTGTCGCGGCAATCCGTCTCACATAAGCTGAATATGAATTTCATATTTTGGAATTGTTCAAAACTACCAAAGCCACTATATAGACTGCTTGTAGACGACGATTCTGGAGATCGGCATGCGTTTGACCAAGCAGACCAACTATGCGGTTCGCATGTTGATGTATTGTGCCGCCAATGATGGGCAGTTGAGCCGGATTCCGGAGATTGCCAAGGCATACGGCGTTTCTGAACTCTTTCTGTTCAAGATCCTGCAGCCGCTCAACAAGGCCGGCCTTGTAGAGACGGTTCGCGGTCGCAACGGCGGCGTGCGGCTTGGCAAGCCGGCGAAGGACATCAGCCTCTTCGACGTGGTTCGCGTGACGGAAGACAGCTTTGCGATGGCAGAGTGCTTCGAGGATGACGGTATGGTCGAATGCCCGCTGGTCGACAGCTGCGGCTTGAACTCCGCCTTGCGCAAGGCGCTCAACGCCTTCTTCGACGTGCTGGCGCAGTATTCGATCGATGATCTCGTCAAGGCGCGGCCGCAGATCAACTTCCTGCTGGGCCTGACGGGCGAACAGCCGCACCGCAAGCCGACGGTTGCCGCTCCGGCAGCCTGAACTGCGATGACAAGATTTTGATACGGCCGTGGCAACGTTTTGTGTGCCGCGGCCGCTCTGCTTTAGGCGAGTTTGAAGCGAAAAATTCGCGCGCGACGTGCGCAATAATGCTGTCCCCGACGCGAAATTATACCAAATGCGACAGGAATCGTGTTTATCCAATCCGTTTATTTCTAAATGCGGCTCATTTTTGGCGGAAAATTACTAAAGTTGTCCATCTGGAAAAATTTTCCACTTCGGTCGTTGATTTCAGCAAATAAATGTCGTTCCATCTGCCGTCATTCCGGAGGGTTTCCGGGATCTCAAAGAAAAGAACAAACCTGGGAAACGATATCATGAAAAAGATGTCTGTCTTGTTGGCCGCGACGGTCCTGGCTTCGGCCATGGCATCCGCAGCCTGGTCCAAAACTCTCGTTTACTGCTCCGAGGGCTCGCCGGAAGGCTTCGATCCCGGCATTTACACTGCAGGCACCACCTTCGACGCTTCCTCTCGTACGGTCTACAGCCGCCTTGTCGAGTTCAAGCATGGCAAGACCGAAGTCGAGCCCGGCCTGGCTGAAAGCTGGACGGTCTCCGACGACGGCATGGTCTACACCTTCAAGCTGCGTCCGGGCGTCAAGTTCCAGACCACCGAGTTTTTCACGCCGAGCCGCGATCTGAACGCTGACGACGTCGTCTTCTCGTTCGAGCGCCAGCTGAAGGCTGACAGCCCGTGGGCCAAGTATGTTGCCGGCGTTTCCTACGAATACGCTGCCGGTATGGGTTTCCCTGAACTGATCAAGTCCGTCGAGAAGGTCGACGACCTGACCGTCAAGTTCACGCTCAACCATCCGGAAGCCCCCTTCGTTGCCGACCTGGCAATGGACTTCGCGTCCGTGCTGTCGAAGGAATATGCCGACAAGCTGCAGGCTGACGGCAAGATGGAACAGATGAACCAGATGCCGCTCGGCACCGGTCCGTACACCTTCGTTGCCTACCAGCCGGATGCCGTCATCCGCTACAAGGCCAACGAAACCTACTTCAAGGGCAAGGAAAAGATCGACGATCTCGTGTTCGCGATCACCCCGGACGCTTCCGTCCGCGCTCAGAAGCTGAAGGCCGGCGAGTGCCACATCATGCCGTATCCGAACGCGGCTGACATCAAGGACCTGCAGACGGACTCGAACCTGAAGGTTCTGGAACAGCCGGGCCTGAACGTTTCCTATCTCGCCTACAACACGCTCCAGGCTCCGTTCGACAAGGCCGAAGTGCGTAAGGCGCTGAACATGGCGATCAACAAGCAGGCGATCGTGCAGGCCGTCTTCCAGGGTGCTGGCCAGGTTGCCAAGAACCCGATCCCGCCGACAATGTGGTCGTATAATGACTCCATCCAGGACGACGCATACAACCCGGACGAAGCCAAGAAAATGCTCGAAAAGGCTGGCGTCAAGGATCTCAGCATGAAGATCTGGGCAATGCCGGTTTCGCGTCCGTACATGCTGAACGCACGTCGCGCCGCTGAACTGATGCAGGCTGACCTTGCCAAGGTCGGCGTCAAGGTCGACATCGTCACCCACGAATGGGCTGAATACCTGAAGCTCTCCAAGGACAAGGCCCGCGACGGTGCTGCGATCCTCGGCTGGACCGGCGACAACGGCGACCCGGACAACTTCCTTGACACTCTGCTCGGCTGCGAAGCCGTCGGCGGCAACAATCGCGCGCAGTGGTGCAACAAGGAATTCGACGATCTCGTGAAGAAGGCCAAGAAGACCGCTGACGTCGCAGAGCGCACCAAGCTCTACGAACAGGCGCAGGTCGTCTTCAAGAAGGAAGCTCCGTGGGCGACGATCGATCACTCCACGGAATTCGTGCCGATGAGCGCCAAGGTTTCCGGCTTCGTGCAGGACCCGGTCGGCGTTCACCGTTTCGACGGCGTTGATATCGCCGAGTAATCAAAATTATGCAAAGATGCCCGGCAACCCCGGGCTTGGCCGGCGGTCAGGTTTGATACCTGACCGCCGGAACACTATGGACACTTGCCAATGTTGCGATTTCTCATCGGACGCCTCGCGATCCTGATCCCAACCTTCATCGGCGTTTCACTCATCGCCTTCTCGTTCATCCGCCTGCTGCCCGGTGACCCGGTCATGCTGATGTCGGGCGAGCGTGTAATGGCGCCGGAACGCCATGCCCAGGTCATGCATGATCTTGGCCTCGACAGACCGGTCTACGTTCAGTACCTGGATTACCTCGGCAACGTGGTGCAGGGCGACCTGGGTTCGTCGATCGTTACCAAGCGCCCGGTTCTGCAGGAGTTCGGCTCGCTCTTTCCGGCGACGCTTGAGCTTTCGCTTTGTGCGATCATTTTTGCC
This sequence comes from Rhizobium sp. YTU87027, assembly GCF_050644135.1. NCBI lineage: Bacteria > Pseudomonadati > Pseudomonadota > Alphaproteobacteria > Hyphomicrobiales > Rhizobiaceae > Rhizobium > Rhizobium sp. YTU87027. The sequence goes on from NZ_CP098440.1 coordinate 371,095, forward strand.
ATTGTGCTTGGCATTCCCGCCGGCGTCTTTGCCGCGGTCAAGCGAGGAACCTGGTTCGACCAGAGTGTGATGGGCGTTGCCCTCGTCGGCTATTCGATGCCGATCTTCTGGTGGGGCCTGCTGCTCATCGTTCTCTTCTCGAATACGCTGCATTGGACACCTGTGTCCGGCCGCATTTCGCTGATGTATTTCTTCAAGCCGGTCACCGGCTTCATGCTGATCGACAGTCTGCTGTCCGGTCAGGCCGGTGCGTTCAAGTCGGCGTTCGTCTCGTTGATCCTGCCGACCATCGTTCTTGGTACGATTCCGCTTGCGGTCATCGCGCGTCAGACGCGCTCGGCAATGCTTGAAGTGCTGGGCGAAGACTATGTTCGGACCGCGCGCTCGAAGGGCCTTGCCCCCATCCGCGTCGTTGGCCTGCACGCGCTGCGCAACGCGATGATCCCGGTCGTGACCTCAATCGGTCTGCAGGTAGGCGTGCTGCTCGGCGGCGCAATTCTGACGGAAACGATCTTCTCCTGGCCGGGTATCGGCAAATGGATGGTCGATGCCGTCTTCAAGCGCGACTACACCGTCGTTCAGGGCGGCCTGCTGATGATCGCCGGTATCATCATGATCGTCAATCTGATCGTCGACCTCATGTACGGTCTCATCAATCCACGTATTCGTCACTAGGAGCGGCTTATGAGTGTGATAACCACCAAGTCGACCCAGCCGTCAGGGCTCTCTGAGTTCTGGTACTACTTCTCACGCAACAAGGGCGCGGTCATCGGCTTCGGCATCTTCCTGCTGGTCCTTTTGATGGCGATCTTTGCGCCGTTGATTGCGCCGCATGATCCAAACGTTCCTTTCGACGGTATGCAACGCGTGCCCCCGGTCTGGGCGGAAAAGGGCAATCCAATGTTCCTGCTTGGAACGGATGCCGTTGGTCGCGATATGCTCTCGCGTCTGATCTATGGCACGCGCTTTTCACTGTTCATCGGTCTCGTCGTCGCGTCGCTCTCTGCTATCGCCGGCGTCTTGCTCGGCCTGGTGGCAGGCTATTTCCGCGGTCGCGTGGACACCTTCATCATGCGCGTCATGGATATCATCCTGGCTTTCCCGTCGCTGCTGCTCGCTCTGGTGCTGGTTGCTGTTCTCGGTCCGGGCCTGCTAAACGCCATGATCGCCATTTCGATCGTGAACCAGCCGCACTTCGTCCGCCTGACACGCGCCGCCGTGATCAGTGAGCGCGAAAAGGAATATGTTGTCGCCTCCCGCGTGGCGGGTGCCGGTACGTTCCGTCTCATGTTCAAGACGATTCTTCCGAATTGCCTGGCGCCGCTGATCGTCCAGGCGACGCTCGCATTCTCCGCCGCGATCCTCGATGCCGCGGCTCTCGGCTTCCTTGGCATGGGCGCCCAGCCTCCGACATCCGAGTGGGGCACGATGCTCGCTGATGCACGCGAATTCTTCCAGAGCTCCCCGTGGCTCGTCACTTTCCCGGGTCTTTGCATCCTGATCACCGTTCTCGCCATCAACCTGATGGGCGACGGTCTGCGTGATGCTCTCGATCCCAAACTGAAGAGGTCCTGAGATGGCACTTCTTGAAATTGAAAATCTCGCCGTCGAATTCCAGACGTCGACGGGTCCGTTTCGTGCCGTCGATGGCGTGTCGCTCAAGGTAGATGCGGGTGAAGTTCTGGCAATCGTCGGAGAGTCGGGGTCCGGCAAGTCGGTGTCCATGCTCGCGGCGATGGGGCTTCTGCCGTGGACGGCAAAGGTGACGGCCGACAAGATGGTCTTTGACGGCCGCAATCTGCTCGGCATGTCGGCAAGCGAACGACGCAAGATCATCGGCAAGGATATGTCGATGATCTTCCAGGAGCCGATCGCCAGCCTCAATCCGTGCTTCACGGTCGGCTTTCAGATCGAAGAGGTTCTGCGGATCCATTTCGGGCTGGACAAGGCTGCGCGGCGCAAGCGCGCTATCGAGCTGTTCGAGGCCGTTGGCATTCCCAACCCTGCCGAGCGCCTTGGCCATTTCCCACACCAGATGTCGGGTGGCCAGTGCCAGCGCGTCATGATCGCCATGGCAATTGCCTGCAATCCGAAGCTGCTGATCGCCGATGAACCGACGACTGCACTCGACGTCACCATTCAGAAGCAGATCCTCGACCTCCTGATGCGGCTGCAGACAGAGCATCGCATGGGTCTCATCATGATTACGCATAACATGGGCGTTGTCGCCGAGACGGCCGATCGCGTGATCGTGCAGTACAAGGGACGCAAGATGGAAGAGGCCGACGTCCTGTCGCTCTTCGAGTCCCCGAAGAGCGATTACACCCGCGCGCTGCTTGCCGCCTTGCCGGAGAATGCCACGGGCGACCGACTGCCGACCATCGGCGAGATTTTCAAGGGAGCGGCCCAATGACGCCAGTCCTCGAAGCAAAGAACATTGTACGCAACTATTATCTGCCGGGCGGCCTCTTCAAGAAGGAGAGGACCGTACATGCCGTCAAGGGTGTGAGCTTCAAGGTGGAGCAGGGTAAGACGCTGGCCATCGTTGGCGAAAGCGGTTGTGGCAAGTCGACTCTCGCCCGCATCGTCACGATGATCGATCCGGCAAGCGGCGGCGACCTGTTTATCGATGGCAAGAAGGTCGATATCGCTGCAGGCGATTTGACACCGGAAATTCGCCGCAAGGTACAGATCGTCTTCCAGAACCCCTACGGTTCGCTGAACCCGCGCAAGAAGATCGGCGACATCCTGATGGAGCCTCTGATCATCAACACCGATACGCCCGCCGCCGAGCGACGCGAATTGGCGATGGCGATGTTGAAGAAGGTCGGCCTGCAGGAGATCCATTTCAACCGCTATCCGCATATGTTCTCTGGTGGCCAGCGTCAGCGCATCGCGATTGCTCGTGCTCTGATGTTGAAGCCGAGGCTCCTGGTTCTCGACGAGCCGGTGTCGGCGCTCGATCTTTCGGTCCAGGCCCAGGTGCTGAATCTGCTCGCCGATCTGCAGGACGAACTGAATCTCACCTATGTCTTCATCAGCCACGACCTGTCGGTCGTCCGCTACATGGCCGACGATGTCATGGTGATGTATTTCGGAGAGGCTGTTGAGTACGGCACGCGGGATCAGGTTTTCAATGATCCGCAGCACAGCTATACGAAGACCTTGTTCGCTGCCACGCCGCGCGCCGATGTCGACACCATCAAGGCTCGCCTTGCGCGCAAGAGCACGGCGCTCGCTGCGTCTTAGGGTCGAGGTTCTCCTGTCTCCGGGAGTCCCGGAACGATGGGAGTGATAAGCAATGCCAGAGACCAACGAAACCCCTTACGCCATCATCGTCATGGGGGTCAGTGGCTGCGGTAAATCCTCGATCGGCCTGAAGATTTCGGACACCCTCGGCATAAAATTCGTCGAGGGCGACCAGCTGCATCCGGCATCGAATGTCGAGAAGATGTCGAAGGGCATCCCGCTGACGGACGACGACCGTATGCCTTGGCTCGATCTCATCGGTCAAACGATGAAAGCATCGCTTGATCGCGGGCAGGGTGTCACCGTTTCCTGCTCGGCGCTGAAGCGCACCTATCGCGAGCGGTTACGCAACGCCGTAAATGGTAATCTGTTCTTCGTCTACCTGTCAGGCTCGAAGGAGCTGCTGACGAAGCGCATGGGTGAGCGCAAGGGTCATTTCATGCCCCCATCATTGCTGGAAAGCCAACTCGCGACACTCGAAGTGCCGACCGATGAGCCGGGCGTCGTGACGGTCGATATCGACGATACGGTCGAAGGAATCGCGGCAACGGCGCTCCGTGATCTCAAGTCCTTGGGCGTCGCTTAGCTCAGATGAAACGCTGCGGCGAATAGGCGGAAATATCGATGAACGGCGTCTCGCCGGTGATTGCCTCCGCCAAAGCGCGGCCGGTGACCGGTCCCAGCGTCAATCCGTGATGAGCGTGGCCGAATGCGAACCATAGCCCGTCGTGTCGAGGCGCCTTTCCAATAATGGGCATCATATCAGGCGTGCACGGGCGGGCGCCCATCCATGGCTCCGGATCAAGCCTCTCGCCGAGCGGAAAGACCGCGCGCGCCACCTTCTCGGCTCGATCGAGCTGCACGGGTGTCTTTGGCGCATCCAGCGCGGCGAATTCAGCACCCGTCGTCAGCCGGATGCCGCGGCTCATCGGTGCAAGCAAGTAACCGCGCTCAGCGTCCAGCGTCCAGTTGTGGAGGGTAGCGTTGTTTGCCGCGGCATAGTGCATGTGATAGCCGCGCTTGACGCCGAGCGGAAAAGCATAACCGAGCCGACGTGTCGCCACTGCGGCCCAGGGGCCGAGCGCCAGGACCGCGTGCTCCGCATCCAATGAGCCTTCGCTGGTCACCACCCTCCAACTCGCGCCGGAACGACCGAGGGAGTTGGCGTCACCGGCGACGTACTTTCCACCCAAGCTCTCGAAATAGGTGCGATAGGCCATCGTCAGGCCATGCGGGTCGAGCACTGACCACGGATCACGCCACCGCAGACCGCCGACGAAATCGCCCTTGATGTGGGGTTCGAGCCGCGCTACGGCAGCGGCATCCAACTGCTCGTGCATGACGCCGAACTCGGCGCGTAGCCGCTCGGCCTCGGCGAATTCGGCATTGCGCCGGGCGGCCGTGCGAAAGATCTCCATCCAACCATTCTTCCGGATCAGATGCTGCGCATTCGACGCTTCGATCAGATCATTGTGCTCCGAAATCGAGTGCGCGATCAGCGGTGCATAAGCGCGGGAAATCATCTCGTGACGTTTGGCGTTGGAATTCCACCAGTAGCGGCCAAGGAACGCCAGCTGTCCGGGCAGCGCCCGGAGGTGATAGTGGGCATCGATCCGGTTGTTGAAGGCGTAGCGGATCAGAACGCCGATCTGCTGCGGAAAGCCGTATGGCACGACGCCTTCGCGCTGAATGAGACCGGCGTTGCCGAACGAGGTTTCAGTGCCTGGCGGCTTGCGGTCGATCAACGTCACCTGCAGGCCTCGGCGCTGCAGGTGAATGGCCGTCGATACGCCGACGATACCGGCGCCGAGTACGATTGCGTTCTTTGTCATTGCCATGCATTCCACCTATTGCAAGTAATGAAAATGCCGCTCCGCCAAGCGGCAGGCAAACGAAAAATTTCGTTTCATTTCAAAAACATTGTCGTTTTCAATGCCTTGTTTTCGGCTTTGATGCGGACGTACAGCACTGCGGCGTTGAGCACCGAGAATACCGCTGCGTAGACGGGCATGCCGAAAGCCAGAGGAAGGACGGCGATCTCGCCTACCACGACGACATAGTTCGGATGCGCGAAGAACCGGTAGGGTCCACTGCTGACGAGCGGAGCTCCTGGCAGCACGATGATGCGTGTCGTCCATCGTCCCTTGAGCGTGCCGATGACCCAGAGCCGGCCCGCCTGTAGAGCCATGAAAACGGCAAACCATAGCGGTTCGATCGGACGGCCGATCGCCAGCAGCCACAATCCGGCGATCCAGCAGCTATGCAGGGCCACCATGTAAGGGTAGTGCTGCGGCGCGGCCTCCTTCGCACCGCTGCTCAAAAGTACCTGCGTATTGTGGCGCGCAAGAGCAAGTTCCGCGAGGCGCTGCGCCGTCACGAAGGCGAGGAGTGCAACCGAGGGCCACATCATGCAACCCTCTTTAAAGTCACGCAGCTTGCCGTAAAGCCCGGTCCCATGGCGACCATGGCACTGCGCTTCGGTAGCCCCGTCCGCAAGGCACGCTCAAGCACGAAAAGGATCGTAGGCGAGGACATATTGCCATATTCGGCAAGCACCGCGCGCTCATGGTCTAGCGTTCCCGATTCAAGCGACAAGGCACTTTCCAAGGCAGTCAGCACCCTTGTGCCGCCGGGATGGCAGATGAATCGATCGATGTCGGCCCGGGAGAGACCGTTGCGGCTCAGTATCCCGTCAACCGCCGGACCGAGCTCGGTCTCGGCAAAGGGCGGCAGCGATTGAGCGAGAACCACACCGAAGCCGGTGTCGTCAATCTTCCACCCCATGATGCCGAGCGTATCGGGGAAAAGATGCTCACCGGTCGACTCGACCTCCACCTTTCCCTCCGACCCTGCACGGAGAACGCAGGCCGCTGCACCGTCGCCGAAAAGCGCCGTGGCGATGATGTTCGCGCGCGTCAGCTCATCCAGCCGGAAGGCCAGCGTGCAAAGTTCGATTGCGACGAAAAGCACCGTTGCGCCTGGGCGATCCCTGGCAAACCGCGAGGCGATGGCGAAGCCGGAGACACCGGCCGCGCAACCGAGCCCGAAAACCGGAACGCGTTCGATATCCGAGCGAAAACCCATTTTCTGTGCGAGCTGCGCATCAAGGCTCGGCGTCGCAATGCCGGTGGACGAGATGGTGACGATGCAGTCGACGTCGCTTCCTCGCAGGCCCGCCTTCTTCAGCGCATTGGTGGCCGTCTCGAAAAACAGGCTGCGCGCCACTTCGCCATAGGCTTCCATCCGGTCCTGCCAGCCATGCGGCTCGATGAACCATTCCAGTGGACGAGCGGCATAGCGCTTGCGGATGCCGGCATTGTCAAAGACGCCGGCGAGGTGGGAGAAGTCCTTGAAGCGTGATGAAAACAGACGGGCGGAAGTCGCCGCCGCCTCCTTCTGTGTGATGACATGTTCCGGCGTTGCTACGGCAAGGCTCAGTAATTTTACGGTATCACTCACGGAATGCTCCTTGTGGCCGGCGCGTGAGCGGCTAACACCTCAGCCCTGCATTTATTCGGCGGCGTCGGGATTGCGACACCTGAAAAAAGAAGAACACGCAATCGAATAAAGTGCCAGCCAGCAGTGTTCACTCGCCGCCAACGTCATTTCCCTAGGAGATATCCCATGACGATCGCGACTGTTCGTATTGCTTCCATCCTGATCGGCGGCTGCATTGCCGCTTTCGCGCTTTCCGCCCCTGCCTTCGCGATGGGTGGCGGTGGCAGCGGCAGCGGTGGCGGTAGCAGCGGCTCTGGAGGCAGCAGCGAAAGCACCATGCCGACCTGCAAGAAGGGCCAGATGTATGACAAGAAAACGAAGCGGTGCGTCAAGCAGAGTAGCGCCAACGTGACGGAAGAAAACCGCACGGACTACGCCTATTCGCTGGCAAAGGCCGGCCGTTACGACGAAGCGCTTGCCATGCTCGACACGCTGAAGAACCCGAATACCGCTGAAGCCCTGAACTATCGGGGCTACGCCACCCGGAAACTTGGGCGTACGGATGAAGGAATTTCTTACTATCTGAAGTCCGTCGAGCTTGATCCCGAGTATGCGCAGGTTCGCGAATATCTCGGCGAAGCCTACGTCATCAAGGGGCGCCTCGATCTCGCCAAGGAGCAGCTCGAAACGATCAAGACGATCTGCGGCACCGAATGCGAGGCGTATCGCGATCTCAACGAAGCGATCCTCAAGCCGTAGGAACTATGACACTGACGAAAAGCGGGAATGCGCAATTTCGGTTGAACTGGAACTACCAAATGCCGGTCGCGTACACCACATTTCCTGCCTATAGTCGCGCGAAACCAAAGCCGTCGGCGAAACCGGCGGCTTTGGAAGAAAAACCCGTGGCGGAGGCTCTCATTATAAGCGAAGCCGACATTAGGAGCGGCCTGGCGGATAATCTTGTGCGGTTGTGGCGCTATGGCCTCGTGCTCTCGCATCGCCGCGATATTGCCGACGATCTCGTGCAACAGACCTGCCTGCGCGCCCTCGAGCGCGTCGAGCAGTTCGAGGCCGGAACGCGGCTGGACCGTTGGTTGTTCTCCATTCTGCATTCCATCTGGTTGAATGAAATCCGGTCGCGGCGGGTGCGCCTCGGTCAGGGCTTTGTCGATGCCGACGAGGCCTTGGTCATCGATGGCGCCCATGCCACGGAAACGCATGTCATGGCGAACCAGGTTCTACGACTGGTCAATGCGCTGCCGGATGCGCAGCGGGCCGCGGTCTTCCTCGCCTATGTGGAAGGCCTTTCCTACAAGGAGGTAGCAAGAGTATTGGATATCCCGATCGGAACCGTGATGAGCCGCCTTGCCGCCGCGCGCGCCAAGATCGCAGCCAATGTCTCGGGCGAGGGGGCGACATGAACGACAAGCACCTGATTCTTTCCGATGAAGAGTTGACGGCCTATATCGACGGCGAACTGTCGGATGCTGAAGTATCGCGCATCGAGGCAATTCTCCACTCGAACGAGCGTGTGGCGGCAAGGCTGGAGTTCTTGTCGCGTAGCGGCCTTCCGTTCAGGCAAGCCTTCGAGCCGCTGCTTGCCGCAGCACCGAAGACCGAACTTGATGCCATGCTCGGCGTTGCGCCGCACGACGCAAAGCCGGCTGCCGCGCGCTCTGGTCGCCGAGGCTTCCTTGGTGCGATTGCTGCCTGCCTCGTTGCGGGTGTTGTCGCCGACCGGGCCTTCATCAGCATTCGCAATCGCATGCGTGCACCTGATGAAAGCAGTGAATGGCGCACCGTCGTTGCCGAATATATTGCCCTCTATACAGTGGATACTCTGGCTGGCCCATCGCCGTCCGATGACGCGCGGGCCGCCCAATTGGCCCGCCTCGACGATAGGCTTGGCCTTTCCCTGTCACCCCAGGCGGTGTCGCTGCCGGGTATCGAGTTCAAGCGTGCCCAGCTGTTGCAGTATGACGACAAGCCACTGGCGCAGATCGCCTATCTGGACCCCGAGACGGGGCCGCTGGCGTTGTGCATTGTCCGCTCGGATGTCGGCACGAAGGAACCTGACGTCGAAGGCCGGCACGGCATGAACGTTGTCTATTGGTCAAACCCCACGCACGCCTTCATGCTGATCGGCCGTATTCCGATCGACCGCATGCAGGAGCTGGCGGAGGATGTCAGGAAAAGGACTTCGGCGTGAAGTGGAAGCGGCGGTGAGAGCCACTGCGAAAAAGGACTGCCCAACTTCGTCATTTTTTGAGACAATTGGATGGGGAGGATTGCCCCTGCGGCTCGCGTAGCCGGTTTCGAACCTATCCCATCGAAACATTCTTGGATCCTGCCCCGTCCGCAGCGTGAGTCGGCTGTCGGCAAGCATCTAGCGAACATTTCCATTGTTCAGCACACGCTAGCCAGGAGCACTTGACATGGTAACGTGGAAACCTGATCCAAGCTTTTATCCGTCACCGCGCATGGCCATGAAGGCAGCGCCGGAGGCAATTGCCTACGTCGTCGCCTTCGATCCAACGCGAACGGTTCCCGACGAGTTGGCGGTCATCGATGTCGACCCGGCATCGGCCACTTACGGGCAGATCGTAAATGCGCTTGCGATGCCCAACGTCGGCGATGAATTGCATCATTTCGGCTGGAACGCATGCTCGTCCTGCCTCTGTCCGAACGCACCGCACCCGCACGCTGAACGCCGCTATCTGGTGGTACCGGGACTGAAATCCTCCCGCATCCATATCATCGACACCAAGCCGGATGAGCGGAGTCCATCGATTGTCAAGGTGATCGAGCCCGGTGAAGTGGCCGAACGGGCCGGCTATTCCCGGCCGCACACAATCCACTGCGGCCCTGAGGGCATCTATGTAGCCGCACTCGGCAATGCCGAAGGCAAGGCACCAGGCGGCATTTTCCTGATGGATCACGAGAGCTTCGACGTCCGCGGTCAGTGGGAGATGGATCGGGGGCCGCAACAGCTGTCCTATGACGTCTGGTGGCACCTTGGCCACGATACGCTCGTTACCAGCGAGTGGGGCACGCCGGATACGTTCGAAAACGGCCTCATCCCGGACATCCTGCTCGGCGCGAAATACGGACGCCGTCTGCATTTCTGGGATCTGCACAAGCGCAAGCACCTGCAGACGATCGATTTCGGTGACAAGTATCAACTCGTATTCGAGCTTAGGCCCGCCCACGATCCGACTAAAGCCTATGGCTTTGTCAACTGCGTGCTCGGCCTCGAGGACCTCTCCTCGTCAATCTGGGTCTGGCATCGTGATGGCGAAAAATGGGGGGTAACAAAGGTAATCGACATTCCGGCCGAGCCTGCCAATGCCGACCAATTGCCGCCGATGCTCAAGGGCTTCAACGCCGTGCCGCCGCTCGTCACCGACATTGACCTCTCAATGGATGACAGATTTCTCTACGTGTCCTGCTGGGGAACCGGCGATCTGCTTCAGTACGATGTCTCCGATCCCTTGAAACCGAAGCTGACAGGCAAGGTCCGCATTGGCGGCATCGTTTCGCGTGCGTCACACCCGGGCGCGAAGAATGGCGCGCTCAACGGGGGCCCGCAGATGGTCGAGATCAGCCGCGACGGTCGCCGTATCTACTTCACCAACTCGCTCTATGGCGCGATCGACGAGCAGTTCTATCCCGACGGCATCTCGGGCTGGATGGTGAAGCTTGACGCGCAGCCGGACGGCGGCATTGCCTTCGACGAGAAATTCTTTGTGGAATGGCCGAAGTCGCATCGTCCGCATCAGGTCCGTCTGCAAGGTGGAGATTGCTCGTCGGATTCCTATTGTTATCCCTAGGAAACGACGTCTGGCAGTGAGGCGCCGATGAACGAGTTCTGGCCATGGATGCTGCTGGCGGGACTAGGTGCCTTTCACGGTCTCAACCCGGCCATGGGATGGCTGTTCGCAGTCGCGCTTGGCATTCATCGGCAGAGTTTTATCGCGGTGGTTCAAGCAGTGCCCGCCATCGCCCTCGGACATGCTCTCTCCATCGCGCTGGTGGCGGGAGCCGTGGTCGCCGCCGGCCTTTTCGTGAACCAGGATGTTGTGCGCACGGCCACCGGCGGAGCGCTTGTTGCATGGGCAATCTGGCATCATATCTTTGGGCACAGTCGCCGTGTTCGCATCGGCTTGCGCACAGGGCTCGCCGGCCTTGCGTTATGGTCGTTCCTGATGGCGACGGCTCATGGTGCGGGGCTCATGATCCTGCCTGCCTTGATACCTCTCTGTCTCGCCCAGCCGCCATTGCCCGAAATCGGCGGCATTGGGTCGGCGGCGATGACGATCGCAGCGGTCGGCGTCCACACGCTTGCGATGTTGGCGGTTACAAGCCTCGTTGCCCTGACAGTGTATCACTGGGTCGGGCTCGAGATATTGCGCAGCGCTTGGATCAACGTGGATCTGCTGTGGACCTTGGTCTTGCTTGCCACCGGTGTCGGGCTGCTGATCGTCGCGTGAGGGCGACACTGCTCGCTGCTGTCGATACCTAAAAAGGATCTGTCTCGTTGGAGAGAGCACGCATCTTGGGAAATTAGAGAAATTTGGCTGGGGAACCTGGATTCGAACCAAGATCGACGGAGTCAGAGTCCGCTGTTCTACCATTGAACTATTCCCCAGCAGGTGCGGCGCGCGAAGCGGCTCCGCTGGTGTGCGGCGCTTATAAACAAAAGCTGGCGGATTGCAAATACCTGTTTCGAAAAAAATCATGTGGCTTTGAGAAGGTCTTTGATGCCTCCGAAAAGGCCGGTTTCTCTAGCGCCAAAAAGAATTTGGCGTTTTCGCCATGCGCTGGTATCTTCGCGGCAACGCAAAATCGAATGAGCGCCTGCTGCATACCTTTGGACTTGCGCGGCGCGATGGAAAAAGAACGTGGAAGACCCCGAAGGCGGCCAGAGGTCGCAAGGTAACGGGGCGTTGGCGGCAGGGCGCAAGGACGGCAAGAAGTCCAGGCGCCGCAAGGGCAAGCGTGGCGGGCAATCCCGCAATGCGAACCAGTCCGCTCAGCATGTCCTCTCCGGCGATACCGGAGAGGCGGCACGCCCAATTGAAGCCGGCAGCGCGGCGCGCAAGCGAAAGCGTCGTCGTCGTGGCGCCGGGGCCTCTGATGAGGCCGGGCAACCGCATCGGACAAGCAACGAAATCTCCGCAGTTGCAGGGCAGGGCGTTCGCAGCGACAGCGAATCGGTGCCGAGCCGTCGCAATCGCCGCAAGCATCGTGGCAAGCGCGGCTTGCAGGGGCGTCCGCTGGTGCACGAAAAGCCGGTAGGCCATCCCGCCCAGCCGCAGCCAGCGCCCGCCGGACGGAACGGGGCTGCCGAATCGCGACCCGGCCACAACGACAATCGTGCAGCACGCCAGTCCGACGGCGGGCAGCGGAGCCATAATGAGCATCCGTGGCCGGATGAGCTTTATGCCGCTCTCGATCTCGGCACCAACAATTGCCGTCTGCTGATTGCGCAGCCGACGCGACCGGGTCAGTTTCGTGTCGTCGATGCCTTCTCGCGGATCGTGCGGCTTGGCGAGGGGCTTGCGGCGAGCGGCCGCCTCTCCGACGACGCCATGGACCGTGCCGTCGATGCACTGCGCGTCTGCGCCTCCAAACTAAAGAACCGCGAGATTCGCCGCATGCGGCTGATCGCGACCGAGGCCTGCCGACAGGCGAGCAACGGGGCGCAGTTCCTCGAGCGCGTTGTTGTCGAGACAGGCCTCGAGCTCGAGATCATCGATCGGGAAACCGAAGCGCGGCTTGCTGTTTCCGGCTGCTCGTCCCTTGTCGGGCGGGAGACGCGCTCCGTCGTCCTCTTCGATATCGGTGGCGGCTCTTCTGAAATCGCGGTCATCCGCATCGGCGACAACCGCTTCAATCGCCTCGCCAATCACATCACCCACTGGACCTCGCTTCCCGTTGGCGTCGTTACGTTGTCGGAGCGCCACGGCGGACGCGATGTTACCCCGGATGTCTTCGAAGGCATGGTGATCGAAGTGCAAGGCATGCTTGCCGCCTTCGATTGCCCCGCGATCGATATCGGTCATGCGGGTGACTTCCATCTCATCGGCACCTCGGGAACAGTGACGACGCTCGCCGGCGTCCATCTCGATCTGCCGCGCTACGACCGACGCAAAGTCGACGGCATCTGGCTTTCGGACGACGAGGTTTCGGCGATGCAGGCGAAGCTGCTGTCGTGGGATTTCGCAAGCCGCGCCGCCAATCCCTGCATTGGGCCGGATCGCGCCGATCTGGTGCTCGCCGGTTGCGCGATTCTTGAAGCGATCCGCCGCCGCTGGCCGAGTCCGCGCATGCGCGTTGCCGATCGCGGCTTGAGGGAAGGCCTGCTGACAGACATGATGGCGGGCGATGGTGTCTGGCGGCGCCACCGCCACCGCCGCGGCCAGCGCGGCAAATAGGGGACAAGCATGGCGAAGCCAACGATTGCGGGTAACCGCACCGGCCGCAAACTCGGCCAGCGCGTCAAGAACAAGAAGATGAAGGCGTCGTCGCGGCAATGGCTGCAGCGCCACATCAACGATCCCTACGTGCAGCGCGCCCAGCTCGAGGGCTATCGCGCGCGCGCCGCCTTCAAGCTGCTGGAGATCGACGAGAAGCATAACATCCTGAAGGGCGCTCGCCGCATCATCGATCTTGGCGCTGCACCGGGAAGCTGGTCGCAGATCGCTGCCAAGGTCACCGGCTCCACCGATGAGGATATCCGCGTCGCGGCGATCGACTTTCTGGAGATGGATCAGCTGCCGGGCGTGAAGATCCTGCAGCTGGACTTCCTCGATCCTTCAGCACCGGCGCAGCTGATCGAAGCGGTCGGCGGTACACCGGATCTGGTGATCTCGGATATGGCTGCCCCCACCACCGGCCACCACCGCACCGACCATTTGCGCACCATGCACCTTTGTGAGGTGGCTGCCCACTTTGCTGTTGAAGTGCTGGGCGAAGGCGGACACTTTCTGGCAAAAACCTTCCAGGGTGGCACCGAGCGTGATCTTCTCAACATGCTGAAGCGACACTTCAAGCAGGTCGTCCATGTCAAGCCGGCATCCTCGCGCGCCGAATCCGTGGAGATGTTCCTGTTGGCGAAAGGCTTCAAGGGGCGCCAAGCGGAACCCGACGCCACGGAAGCTTGATCTTTGGGCTGGTCTTGGGTGATGATCGATCTCCCAAGACTTGGAATGCCCGGCGCCATGCTCCTATACGTCACCCTCGGAACCAACGACATCGACCAGGCCAGGCGGTTTTACGATATCGTCCTGCCGCTCCTCGGCTACCGGCGCCAGCGCCATTCAGAGGAGGAAATCGGTTACTCCGCCGACGGGGATACCCGCTGCCGGCTCTGGATCGTCACCCCATTCAATCGCAGGCGCGCGTCCAACGGAAATGGTTCGATGGTCGCGCTTCATGCCGAACGTCGTGCTGATGTGGATGCATTCCATGCCGCCGCAGTTGCGGCAGGCGGCATTGATGAAGGCGCGCCGGGATTGCGGCCGTTTCATGCCAATTTCTACGCAGCTTACGTGCGGGATCCGGACGGCAACAAGCTCAGCGCCGTCTGCGAGAACCCGGAATAAGCCTTACTTCACTGCGTGCTGTTCTACCTCGATCGTCGCCGGCGCGATGCGTTTTGCCCGGTGGCCGGAGACGAGCGCGCCGGCGCTCTTGTCCATCCGGATGATGGGGATGGTCGCCACAACCGTCAGGATCGCGATCACGTAGAAGGCGATGTGGAAGTCGGCCACCTGCAGCGGCTCGCCGCGGAAATAGATCGACGTCTCCAGGATCGCGGCGGCAACGGCAACACCGAGAGCCAGGCTGATCTGCTGCATCACCGAACTCATCGACGTTGCCTGGCTCGCCTGCGCGTCGTCAATATCGGCAAACGCCAAGGCATTGACCCCGGTGAAGAAGAACGAGCGGGAAAAGCCACCGATCAGCAGGACAGCGATAATGACGAGGTGCGATGTCTGTGGCGTGAAGAAGCCGGTCGTGACCGTTACCAAGGTCGTGACGCCCGCTGCCGAAAGCAAGGTCGTTCGGAAGCCGGCCGCGGCGAACACGCGACGGGCCATGAACTTGGTGGTGATGGCGCCGATTGCGCCGGCAAAGGTGATAAGGCCGGATTGGAAAGGAGTCAGACCGAAGCCGAGCTGCAGCATCAGCGGCGTCAGGAAGGGCATGGCGCCGATGCAGATGCGGAACAGCGTGCCGCCGGTCGTCGATGCGCGGAAGGTCGGGTTTCGGAAGAGGTTCAGGCCGAGGATCGGTGCCGGATGCCGTTTTGCATGGCGTACGTAGAGAAAGCCGCAGACGAGGCCGATTGCTGTCGCCGTGATGCCGATAATGGGCGGAAGCGCCGGTAGGCTGACGACGGAGAGGCCGAAGACTACCCCAGCTGCAGCAAACGACGTGAGCAGAAAGCCGATGACATCCAGCCTCGGCGGCGCGGTCGCCTCCACCTCAGGCAGGAAGATCGTTGCGAGCCAGACACCAATGATGCCGACCGGCACATTGATCAGGAAGATCCAGTGCCAGGTGAAATAGGTCGTGATGAAGCCACCGAGCGGCGGTCCGGCAAGTGGTCCGACGAGTGCCGGAATGGTCAACAGCGCCATGGCCGAGACAAGCTCGCTTCGCTTCGTCGTTCTCAGAAGCACAAGACGACCCACCGGAGTCATCATCGCGCCGCCCATGCCCTGCAGGAAGCGGGCGAAAACGAATTCGATCAGGCCCGAGGAGATCGCGCAGAAGATCGAGCCGACGACAAAGACGCAGATGGCAAGGCGGAAAATGCGCTTGGCGCCGAACCGGTCCGCCATCCATCCGCTGATCGGGATGAAGACCGCGAGCGACACCATATAGGAGGTCAGCGCCAGCTTCAGCGTGATTGGCCCGACATGGAGATCGTTGGCGATGGCGGGCAGGGCGGTCGATATGACGGTGGAGTCCATCTGCTCCATGAAAAGAGCGACGGCGAGGATCAACGGAACGATGCGATTCATACACGAATGCCTTGAAGGTCTTGCGAAGGCGGCTCGGGAAAGCCAGTGCTCTGTAGTCCTCGCGAAAGGCTCTGCCAACCCTTCGTTCAGCTTCTGAGGCACGTTTGCATCACGTCTGCGTGAGACCGCTTGCTCAGTAATTTCAATGGTCAAGATTGGCATATGTTTGCTTCGCCGGGCGCAAGAAAGGCAGCGGCCGGCTCGTCATTTGGGGGTGTGCTGCAAGGAAATCGCACGTTATTGGAAGAATTGGATATGGCGGTACCGTCGGAAGCCCGACTGGGAGGTTCGGTTTGACATGGACAAGGCGCAGGCGGCGGCAACGCGCCGCAAGGTGTTCGGCATGATCGCGGCCGACAAGATTGCCTTCCTCGGTTACCACATGCCGTTCGCGGCCGTCGGCTTTGTCGAGACATATGAGGACGGCTATCGCTTCGTTCCGAAGACCTATCAGTTCGACCTGTGAGGTCGCTGCATGGCAGCCATACCAAGCCCGGCGGACATGTCGGGCTTTTTGCTATTCCCTTCCTGTCATAGACGTGTTACCAGCCCTCGCCAACTTCCAAAGCAACCCTTGCACACCGCCGGTGCGGACGATTCGTTCCGGGAGGCGTTGCATTTTTCTTAATTGAAGGAAATTGGCCATGGCTCGCATCATAGAAACGCCAACCGGTTTGGACGCACTCACCTTTGATGACGTGCTTTTGCAGCCCGGTCATTCCGAGGTTCTGCCCGGTCAGACGAGCGTTGCAACACGCATCGCCACTGATTTCGAGTTGAACATCCCGATCATCTCTTCGGCCATGGACACCGTCACGGAAAGCCGCCTAGCTATCGCCATGGCGCAGGCCGGCGGGCTTGGCGTCATCCACAAGAACCTGACGCCGGCCGAGCAGGCTGAGCAAGTCCGCCAGGTCAAGAAGTTTGAAAGCGGCATGGTCGTCAATCCCGTGACGATCGGCCCCGACGCGACGCTCGCCGATGCGCTCGGTCTCATGAAGACCTACAGCATCTCGGGTATTCCTGTTGTCGAAAAATCCGGTCGTCTCGTTGGTATCCTGACCAACCGCGACGTCCGTTTCGCGTCGGATCCGAAGCAGAAGATCTATGAGCTGATGACGCGTGAAAACCTCGTCACCGTCAAGGAAAACGTCGACCAGCAGGAAGCCAAGCGCCTGCTTCATGCGCACCGCATCGAGAAGCTGCTCGTAATCGACGGTGAAGGCCGTTGCGTCGGTCTCATCACCGTCAAGGATATTGAAAAGTCGCAGCTGAACCCGAATGCCTCCAAGGATGCGCAGGGTCGCCTGCGCGCCGCTGCCGCCGTCGGCGTCGGCGACGATGGTTTCGAGCGCGCCGAACGCCTGATCGAAGCTGGTGTCGATCTTCTCGTCGTCGATACTGCGCACGGCCATTCGCAAGGTGTTCTGAATGCCGTGGCACGCGTGAAGAAGCTCTCCAACTCGGTGCGCGTCATGGCCGGCAACGTTGCGACGTCGGAAGGCACGAGGGCGTTGATCGATGCTGGCGCTGACGCCGTCAAGGTCGGTATCGGTCCCGGCTCAATCTGCACGACGCGTATCGTCGCCGGTGTTGGTGTTCCTCAGTTGGCGGCCATCATGTCGGCCGTCGAGGCTGCGCAAGCGCGGGATATCCCCGTCATCGCGGACGGCGGCATCAAGTTCTCGGGTGACGTGGCCAAGGCGATCGCCTCGGGTGCCTCCGCTGTCATGATCGGTTCGCTGCTCGCCGGCACCGATGAAAGCCCGGGCGAAGTCTATCTCTATCAGGGCCGCTCCTTCAAAGCCTATCGCGGCATGGGTTCCGTCGGCGCCATGGCGCGCGGCTCGGCAGACCGCTACTTCCAGGCGGAAGTGCGCGACACGCTGAAGCTCGTGCCTGAGGGTATCGAAGGCCAGGTTCCCTACAAAGGCCCGGTCTCTGGCGTCCTCCACCAGCTTGCCGGTGGTCTCAAGGCGGCCATGGGTTATGTCGGCGGCAAGGATATCAAGGAGTTCCAGGAGCGCGCGACCTTCGTCCGCATCTCTGGCGCTGGCCTTCGCGAAAGCCATCCGCACGATGTGACGATCACCCGCGAGAGCCCCAACTATCCGAGCGCCGGCGGCTGAAAATGAAAGCGGGCAGCCGTATTCCACTCTGGATTATCGCGCTGCTCGCGGCCATCTGCCTTGGCGTGCTCGCGTGGACGACATTCGGCTTTGTCGTCCCCTTCAAGCATGAGACTGGGCAGGCGGTTCTCGATGTCTATTTCGCCGGTTACGACCAATTGACCGTCGGCCGGATGGAGCAACTCCTCGGCCAGAACGAGATCGCCAACAATTTGCTGCGGGCCATGTACGTTGGTCCCGAGCTGATTTTTCCTGCACTCCTGACGGCGCTCTTGCTGCTGGTATTGATGAGGTTGCGGCCAGGGGGATCCTATTTCGCGCGTCCGATCAGTCCCGTTCTCGTCAAGCTCGTCTATGTGCTTCCCTTCATTTATGGCCTTGCCGACTACGGCGAGAATGTCGCCAGCCTGATTGCCTTCGGAGATAGCGCCTGGACGGATCCGGCCGCTCAACTATTGCCGTGGATGACACGGCTGAAGTTCGCGAGTCTGGCCATTTGTGTGATCGTCATTACCCGTTTCGCCCTTGTGCGTGTGATGCATCGCGACGACAGCGAACAGTGATATCACCACGGCCGAGGGCATCATTACCCAAGTTCTGAGAAAGCCGTGCCCATCTCCGAGCCGCGCGGGGCATTTGCGGCGCTGATGCTTTTCCTCTACAGCACGGAAATCAAACGGAAGGCAGCAAGGAAGAGACAGAATGACCGGCTACGAAATGTTCTGGCCCGTAATCGCCCACGTAGCCCTGATCTATAGTCTCTACATGCTTCTCGGTTACCGCCGCCGACAGCTGGTTCAGGCCGGAAAGGTCCAGCGCTCGAACTACAGGGAAAATCGCGATGAGCCGCCGGAGGGCCTGGTGGTCAAGCATTGCCTGGCCAATCAGTTTGAGCTTCCCGTGCTTTTCTACGCCTGCTGCGTCCTTCTTTACATCACGGAAGCAGACAACCTCGTGGCTGTCGTTCTTGCGTGGATCTTCGTCGCACTGCGCTACCTGCATGCCTTCATCCATGTCACCAGCAACAACCTCCGATATCGAAGCCCGCTTTTTGCTGCTGGTTACGTGGTGCTCGGTGGCATGTGGCTGTGGCTCGCCGTCTGGATGATTTTTCCCAACGGCTGATCGGCCTATCAGTCTGAAGTAACGCAGTTTTGTTCCCGCGTTACTGGCCGCTGACCTATCTTCCCTGGCAGGCGAAAGCCGACAGGTAGGGAACAGGAGGCCTCAAATGGACAAGCCGGAAATCACGCAGGCGATGATCAACGCCTACGACGAATACACGCATCTGACACTCGACCGCCGCAGCTTCATGGACAAGCTGACGAAACTGGCCGGTTCCGGCGGTGCAGCAGCAGTTATTGCGCCGATGCTCGCCGCCAACAAGGCGAGCGCGGAAATGATCGCCGCCGATGACAAACGGCTGGTCGCAAAGGACGTGACCTATCCCGGCGGAGCCGGTGAGATGAAGGGTTATCTGGTAGAGCCGAAGGACGCTTCGGGAAAACTCGGCGCCGTGATTGTCATTCACGAGAACCGCGGTCTCAACCCGCACATCCGGGATGTCGCGCGCCGCATTGCGCTTGAAGGGTTCATCGCGCAGGCGCCTGATTTCCTTTCGCCGAAGGGCGGCACGCCGGAGAATGAAGACAAGGCCCGTGATATGTTCAGCACGCTGGACCGCCCCGCCACGGTAGCGAACGCCGAGGCAACGCTCACCTACCTGACCAAGCTCGACAACTCCAATGGCAAGGTCGGTGTGATCGGATTTTGCTGGGGCGGTGGGCTGGTGAACGACTTCGCGACCAAGTCGCCGGAGCTAAAGGCCGGCGTCGCCTATTACGGCGCCCAGCCACAGGCCGCCGATGTGCCGAATATCAAGGCGGCCCTGATGCTGCACTATGCGGGTCTCGACGATCGCATCAATGCCGGCATCGACGCCTACAAAAAGGCGCTGCAGGAGAACGGAAAGGACTTCCAGATCTTCGTCTATGACGGCGTCAATCACGCCTTCAACAACGATACGTCGTCGGCTCGCTACGATAAGAAGGCCGCTGATCTTGCTTGGAGCAGGACCATTGAATTCCTGAAGAAGAACCTCTCCTGATCAGGCTGCCAGTTCACGCGGGGCAGGGGCGACAGCTATGATCGCCTCTGCCAGCGCCTCCATCTCCTTGCCGCGATGATTGCTACGCCGCCAGGCGAGACCGATCTCGCGCGACGGCTGTGGATCGGCAAACGGGAGTATGCGGATCGAGTTGCGGCTGGTCTCGGTCGGAATGGCGATCTCGGGAATGAGTGTCATCCCCATATCGTGCGACACCATCTGCAGCAGGGTTGCCATCGACGTCGCACCGAAGTTGACGAGGCTGCGCTTGCCGGCGCTGCAGACGGCGAGCGCCTGATCGCGGAGACAATGTCCCTCCTCGAGCAGCAGGAGCCGATCGACATTCACTTCATGCTCGGTCAGCGGCGATGTCAGTACGGCTTCTCCATTGTCTGCCACCGCCATGAAGAAGCGGTCGGTGAAGAGCGGCCGCGTCTGGATACCTTCGATGTCCAGCGGCAACGCCGCGATCACGGCATCGAGTTTCCCTGTCAAAAGATCCGCCATCAATCGATCGGTCACGGCCTCCCGCAACTCCACCTCAACACTAGGGTAGGTTTTGCGCAGATGCGGAACGAACTGCGGAACGAGGTAGGGGGCAACCGTGGGAATAATTCCGATGCGGATCAGACCCTCGAGCGTGCCGCCGCCCTTTCGGGCTGTCTGCTCGAGCAGGTCGACCTGATGCAGGATGGCACGGACGTAGTGCAGCACCTCCTCGCCTTTCGGCGTCAGAAAGGTGTTCTGCCGTGTGCGCTCGACCAGCTTGGCGCCGAGATACTCTTCCATCTCTATGATCTGGGTCGACAGTGCCGGCTGGCTGATATGGACCATTTCGGCGGCTCTGCCAAAATGGCGCGTCGTCGCCAGCGCATCGAAATAGCGCATCTGTCGTAGTGTCAGCATGATAACTTCTTTCAATCGAATTCCTCAACAAATACGGCTTGAGGTTATTGAAGGTCAATAGTTACAAGGGGACTGCCGCTTTCCAGCGCTTGCAGCGAGAACGAGATGCAAGCTTATTGGGCGCCGGCAGGCACAAGCGCGGTTGAAAAGGCCACGAATCACAGCTCCGTGCAGGGCGATTGAAAGGGATATGAAATGAGTAGTCAGTTGGACCAAGTCGAATAAGTTCCCGGTCGAAAGCCAACCAAATCCGGGTGTATCACCCCGATTTTGCTGTGCTTTTCGGGATCCGTACAATCCAATCTATCTCGTTTACGAGTCGTGAAGACCTGCATGTCATATCGGCAAAAAGGCGCCGGCATGAACCTCCTCCGTCGCTCCACATAGAACAAATGGGAACGACATGAAGGTCGGAAGTTTGGATCGTATTGGCCTCCGCCGGAAGCCAAAGCAGGAACGCAGTATTCAAAGGCTCGACATCATCTTGTCGGCCGCCGCAGCAATCATTGCAGAAAAGGGCGTAAGCGCCATGCGGATGACGGAATTGGCCGTTGCCGCCAAGGTTCCGATTGGCTCTGTTTATCAGTATTTTCCCGAGAAGGCCGCGATCGTCAAGGCGCTTTTCGACCGTCATGCTTCGGCAATTCAGGCGCGCATTGCCGAAGCCTTTGCCTCCGTGCACTCGGTCGATCATGCACTTGACGTGCTCGCCGCGACCATCGACTGGCACTACGACGACTACCGCAGCGATGCTGCCTATCTCGGCATCTGGATGGGCACTGAAACCGACCACGATCTGCTGCGGCTCAACATCGAGCACAGCAAGCGGATTGCCGATATCTTTCAAGATGCCATCCGTCGCGTTGCACCCGAACTGTCCGCGGCCGACATGCAGGCCAGAACCTACCTGTTCAGTCACCTGCTAGGGGCTTCCATCCGCCTTGCGGTCGTCAGCGAGGACTCGCTCGCCAGACGCATTCTCGACGAGTGGAAGCGCGTGATCCGCACGGCCTTCCTCTCGTCGGCTGCTGCGTGACGCCTACCAGCTCGGCAGGACGTTGGCGGTCTTGAGGCGGGGTTGGACCCGCCCGTAAGCGTTCTTCACGTCAGGCTCCAGATTGTCGTCGACGACGGCGGGTGTGATGTTGTCGAGGCAGGCGGTGATGTGTGCGGTGATCGCGTTCATCAGCGAAATCGACACGCCAGGCCGCTTCATGATGCCGATCTGGACCGGGGGCAGAGCAGGGAAACCGTCCGCCTGGCTCAGCACCTTCATTCCTGTGCGCAGTGCCGATTCCGGCATGACGGACACGGCCATACCGGCAAGAACAGCGGCCGCGACGACCGTGCATGACCAGCTGGTGAAGAGGATCTGGTGTTCGCGGCCGACCGCGTCGAGCGCCGAGCAGGCGAGTTGGCGCCACTGGCAGTCGCGACGGCCGACGGCCAGTGGAACCGGCGCATCGTCACGGATCGGATGGTTCGCCGAGCCGACCCAGCAGAGCGGTTCCGTTCGCACGACGTCCGACATGCGCTCGCGCGGATTGTGCGTCACCAGCGCGATGTCGAGCTCGCCGCGATTCATGCGCTCGGCGAGACCCACCGAGGGCTCGCAGACAATGTATAGTTCGACGTTCGGGTGCGTCTTGGCGAAGCGGCCGATGATCTCCGGCATATAGCGGTCTGCATAATCATCGGGCGTGCCAATGCGCAGCGTGCCCTCGAGACGATTGTCGTCGAAGGCTGCAATCGCCTCGTTGTTGAGGCGAATGATGCGTCGTGCATAGTTCAAGAGCTTCTCGCCTTCGACGGTCAGGCGGTTGCCACGCCCGTCCTTGATGAAAAGCTGCTTGCCGATGCGCTCTTCCAGCCTCCGCATCTGCATGGAAACGGCCGACTGCGTCTTGTAGACCCTATCCGCAGCCTTGGTGAAGCTGCCGGAATCGACGATCGCGATGAAGGTCTGCAACTGATCAATATCAAGAGGCGCGGACATGAGTTCACCTATAACAATCTCTGATGTTAATCATTAGAAACATTCGTTGGACTGATCAATAGGTGTTTGGCATCTTCGGGATGCAAATCAAGCAAAGTGAAGGACAGACACCCTGCCTGTCCGCTCGGATTTCAACCCGATGCCTTCCCGCTCGACCTCGCGGGAGGGGTGGGTTGTTGCGCGCCAATGAAAGGATCAGCCATGCGCACGACAGACCGGATACTCGAACTCGACTGCAGCCAGACCACCCTGACGTTCCCCCAGCGTCTCGCAAATGGCTTTGCAACGTTGTCATCCGTACTGCGCGTGTTCCGCAACCGTATAGAGATCAACCGGCTGCACGATCTCGATGACAATCAATTGAGGGATATTGGCCTTAGCAGGGCCGATCTCACCTCGGCCTTCCTGGCGTCGACCTTCTTTGAAGATCCGTCGGAACATCTGACGCGTTCCGCGCGCAATCGCGGACCGAAGTCGCTCTTCAGGTCCCGAAAGGATTAAGGGCGGCCCAACTTTTCCCCGCAGGGTGATAGCCAATAGCCCTGCCTCTTGCCCGGTGACTGGCCTCCCAGCCGTCTCCGGGTTTTTTTATGCCTTCGGGGGCGAGGAGGGAGGCGTCTTCGGCATATAGGTCTCGAAGATCGCTTCCATACTTTTCTGGTAGCTCTTCTGCACCTCAAGCCCGCTGTCGAACATGTTGTTCAGCATGTCCATGTAGCTTTCCGTTTCCGCCTTTTCCTGCTCCTTCGGAGTTTCGGTCGGCTTCGGCTCAACTGGCTTTCCAAGCGAACCCATCATTTCCTGAAAAGCCTTGGCGAAAGGGTTGTCGAAAAACGGGTTGGTGACCGTCTTCTCTACCTCCGGCTTCTGCATACCGAACATCAGCTGCATCGCCTGGGTGAAAGGATTGTCGAAGATGCTCGGCTCAGGAGCGGGCTTTTGCTTCGGCGCGAAACCGGTGCTTTCGAGCCATTTCTGAATCGTTTCGCCCATCGCCGTGTTGACGAATGGATTGACCGGTGCATTCATCTGCCCCATCGACTGCTTGAACAGCCCGCCCATCAACGTGTCGGCCATGACAGGCAGCATCTGCTTGTAGATTTCCTGCCCGATTCCGGTCATCTGGGCCGCCTGGGCTGCCACAGCACGCGAAACTTCCTTTGAGCCGAACAGCTGCGCAAGGATGTCGTTGCCGTCCGATATTCCCTGCGGCGTGAAAGCCTTGCTCATGTCCTCGAAATATTTGGCGTAGTTGCCGGAGCCGACTGCCTGCATCAGCCCCATGAAATCGTAGGGGTTGTTGCTGCTCCGCTTGAGGCCGGCGGAAAATGCCGGCACGAGCGCCGCCATCGCCTTGGCGGCCTGCTCCTGAGCAAGATTGAACTGCTTGGATACGGCATCCATTGCCGCGCCGTTCTGGGCCTGCATCATCATGTCGAAGAGTGGCAGCATGGAAATCCCCTTCCCGGTTCGCAACGCTTATTCGCAACGCTTAATTGAGTCACTATAGCCGGAAAAAGGAATGCGCAAACCGCTTTTTGCAGAAGGATTTAGTAGGTCCTGACCCTAGAGCCTTTCAGGGTTAAATTGAAGCGTTCTGTTGGCTCAAACGGAGTCGAATGGCCGGTCGATCAGGCGGCCCGTTTCAGCCAACCCCGGTGGTTTGCTTGCAAACCAGCTAGGCCGGGCTTTCCACCAGGATCAGAGGCGATCGGCTCGGACGTACTTTGGGGTATGCCCTTCGCCAATCGCCTCTGCCCTGACGAAAATCTGCTCCGGCAGAACGCTTCAATTTAACCCTGAAAGGCTCTAGTATTGATATTCTTCGAAGACCGGCGCAACGGAACCGTTCCAGCGGCCGTGGTAGAGCGCCAGCAGGTCTTCGGCCAAGGTCGCCTTCTTGGCCATGACTTCGTCAAGCGGCGCAAGGAAGATGGTTTCGTCCTGGCCTTCCCGATTGAGCTTGTTACGCGCCCTGAGACCCACCTTCGAAACGGCGATCACTTCGCGTGCTGTTTCATAAAGCTCATGCCCACGAAACTTTGCCCTCAAGCCTTGAGACGGCACGGCGTCACGCAAGGCGTTGACCTCGTCGAACGTCCAGTCCTTGGTCAGCATATCGGCATCTTCAAGCGCCGCTTCGTCATAGAGAAGCCCGACCCAGAAGGCTGGCAACCCACAGATCCGTCGCCAGGGGCCACCGTCCGCGCCACGCATTTCGAGGAAGCGCTTCAGGCGCACATCCGGGAAGAGCGTCGAGAGATGGTTCGTCCAGTCTCCCATCGTCGGCTCCCACTCAGCGACTTCGCCCTTCAGCGCGCCGTTCATGAACTGCCGGAAGGTGATGTGGGTACAGTCGTGATAGTGCCCGTCACGCACGACGAAATACATCGGCACGTCGAGGGCCCATTCGACATAATCATGAAAACCGAAGTCGTCACGGAAGGTGAAGTCCAGCAGACCGGAGCGATTGTTGTCGGTGTCGCGCCAGATGTCGCCGCGCCATGAGAGCAGGCCGTTGAGCTTGCTTTCGGTAAAGGGCGAGGAGGCAAAAAGGGCGGTTGCCAGAGACTGGAGCTTCATCGAAACGCGCATCTTCTTGCGCATGTCAGCTTCCGAGGAAAAGTCGAGGTTCACCTGGATCGTGCAGGTGCGATACATCATGTCGAGGCCCTTGGATCCGACCTTCGGCATGTAGCGGGTCATGATCTCGTAGCGGGATTTCGGCATTGCCGGCGTTTCGGCAAGCGTCCATTTGGGGCTGCCGCCAATGCCGAGGAAACGGATGCCCATGGGCTCGGCGATCTCGCGCAATGTCGCAAGATGCGCGTTCGATTCCTTACAGGTCTCGTGGATCGTTTCCAGCGGCGCCCCGGACAATTCGAACTGGCCGCCGGGTTCGATTGAAATGGCGCCCATTCCCTTCGGCTCGCCAAGGCCGATGATGTTGTCGCCGTCCATGATCGGATCCCAGCCGGATTTCTGCTGCAGACCTTTCAGCAGCGCCGAAATACTGGCCTCGCCGAAGTACGGTACCGGGCTGTTGTCGGCCCGGAAGAAGGCGAACTTCTCATGCTCGGTGCCGATGCGGAATTTCTCTTCCGGCTTGCTTCCCGCAGCAAGATAATCGGTCAGCTCCTGAACCGATGAGAGTGGCGTCTGGTCGGTGGTATCGCGAGCCATTCAAGTCTACCTGCAATGGGAGAGCGCCTGGAAAAAACCCGGGCAATTGGAAGGGTGATTAGGACCGCTCCCACGTATGTTGCAAGTGAAATTGTTTCAACGGCTCATCAAAAAAATAGCGGCATATTTTGGCCGTCACCGATCCTAAGGTTAATTCCAGTCGCCGATCGACGCCTGAATGACGGCCATGGCAGCAACTGCAGCCGTATCGGCTCTAAGTATCCGCGGCCCGAGCGGGATTGCGGTGACGAAATCGAGGCTGCGCAGCCGCGCACGCTCCTCCTCGGAAAAACCGCCCTCTGGTCCGACCAGAAGGGCCAGCTTTCGCTCGCTAATTTTGGACAGCAACGGCAGCGGGTTTTGCCCCGCGTCGCCCTCGTCGCAGTAGACGATGCGGCGGTCGCTCGGCCAGGTATCCAGTAGGTCGGAAAGCTTTATCGGCTCGGCAACATCGGGGATGTCCAGTATCCCGCATTGCTCCGCCGCTTCGATGACATTTGCCCTCAGCTTGTCGAGATTGGTGATCTTGCCCTGCACGTGTTGTGTCATCACGGGGCGCAGTGTGCCGGCCCCCATCTCGACGGCCTTCTGCACCAGATAATCCAACCGCCCGACTTTCAGCGGTGCGAAGAGATAGTGCAGGTCGGAAGGGGTGGGCTGCGACCGCGTCTGCTCCTCCGCAATCAGCACAATACGTTTTCGCGTTGGGAAGGTGAGGCGTGCCTTCCACTCGCCGTCGCGGCCGTTGAAGACGAGCAGCTCGGCGCCCTCGGCCATACGCAGCACGTTGGCGAGGTAGTTGAAGTGATCCGCCGTCGTCTCCACCGTTGTTCCGGCAGCGAGCGGGGTGTCCACAAACAGCCGTTGCATCCGAAAATTGGCGCGCATTGAAAAGTCCCGCTCAAACAAAGAGCGCGAACATAACCCAATAGAGGATGGCTGCAAGCGCTGCCGAGGCCGGCACGGTGATGACCCAGGCAGCAATGATCGTCATGAAATGCGAACGACGGACGAGATAGCGGCGGCGAACCTCATGCGTGTTCGGGTCTTCCGGTTCGTCGATCGCCCAGCTTTCCGCCTTGCGGCGCATGTATTCGATACGGCGCTTCGAATGTCGCGTGTACCACTCGCGGAAGAAGCCGACGCCGAACACCGAGCCGACCGCGATGTGCGTCGTACTGACGGGCATGCCGAGCCATGAAGCGACGATAACGGTGAAGGCCGTGGACAGCGCCACGCAATAGGCCCGCATGGGGTTGAGCTTGGTGATTTGCTCACCGACCAAGCGGATCAGGCGAGGCCCGAATAGCAGCAAGCCGACCGAGATGCCGAAGGCGCCGATCAGCAGCACCCATGTCGGAGGCTGGCCGTGCACCCCCTCAGAGGATTCACCTACGGCGCGCACGATGGCCGAAAGCGGTCCGACGGCGTTGGACACGTCATTGGCGCCATGGGCAAAGGAGAGCAGGGCTGCCGAGCCAATCAACGGGATCTGAAACAGGACGCGCAGCGAACTGTTGCGGTTTTCGAGCCCGACAGCCTGCCGCAGAACGAACGACCGCGCCGCGATCCATCCGATGAAGCCGGCAGCGACTCCGAAGAGCAGTATGGTCAGCGTCGCGAATTCGCCGGGCGTTTCAAGCTGCAGCATCATGTAGGACGAAAAGCCGCCAACCATCATGGCGATGAGGATGGGCACCCAGCGCCGCGCCGCGGCAATCTTGTCGGTGCGGTAGATGATCAGGGTCTTCACCATGAAAAGCAGACCGGCGGCAATCACGCCGCCGAGCAGCGGGGAGGTCACCCAAGCCGATGTGATCTCGATCATCACCCGCCAGTTCACCGGCTCGGGACCGACCGCGCCGATACCCGCGCCGATCACCGCGCCGACGATGGCGTGCGTGGTCGATACCGGCGCGTTCATCCAGGTCGCGAGGTTGATCCACAGGGCGGCGGCCATCAATGCCGACATCATGATCCAACCGAGCGTCGCTGGCGGCACCTGCACCGCGTCCACGATGCTTGAGGAGATCGTCTTGACGACCGCGCCGCCCGCAACCGTCGCGCCCAGAATTTCGAAGATTGCGGCGATGAGCAGCGCTTGTCCCATCGTCATCGCGCGGGCGCCCACCGCCGCGCCGACGTTGTTGGTGACGTCGTTCGCGCCGATGTTCATGGCCATGTAGGCAGCGAGCGCCGCAGCGGCGATCACCAGCACCGCACTTGGCCGGTCGAAGACGTAGACGCCCGCAAAAAGCATGGCCAGTCCGAGGAAGATCAGTCCGAGACCCGGCGCCACCAGCTTTCGCGACACGAATTTCGCCGCGTCCTCGACATGCATAAGCTTGTCGAGGTCCTTGTCGAGCGTTCGTTTGGTGAGGACGGCTGGTCGGTCGGGCATTCTATTCCTTCGTTGAATCCTGCTTTAGCGC
This sequence comes from Rhizobium sp. YTU87027, assembly GCF_050644135.1. NCBI lineage: Bacteria > Pseudomonadati > Pseudomonadota > Alphaproteobacteria > Hyphomicrobiales > Rhizobiaceae > Rhizobium > Rhizobium sp. YTU87027. The sequence continues at coordinate 399,573 of NZ_CP098440.1, forward strand.
CGCCAAGTTTAGCAGCGCAAGATGGCAGTATTCATTCCGCTGGAATTTGCCTTGGCGACCTTGCGGCGAGCTGTTCCGTCATACGGCGTTTAAACTGCAAAAAGAGACTGCGAAGTTCGGGCTCGTGGACGCGCTTCACTGCCTCGTCGCAGGAGACCCACTCCGTCTTGCGTTCGCCCTTTTCCTTGAAGTTCTTGGACATCTCCGAGACCTCAAGCGCATAGACTTGAACCTTGCAGGTGACCTTCAAGCCGTTCTTCAGCATCTTGGGATAGGAGTAGGCGCCAAGCGTTTGGTGCTCGATAGTCCCACGAACGCCGGCTTCCTCGAATGCCTCGCGGGCTGCGACCTCATAGGAGCAGCGTCCGTCCATCGGCCATCCCTTGGGGATAACCCAGCGGCCGGTATCACGGCTGGTTAGCAAAAGTACTTCAACATCGTTGGTCTTCTTTTTGACCCGGTAGCAGAGCGCAGCATATTGTTGACGCGGGGGGCGCCGAAACATGAGCTGAACGTCTGAAGCGAGGCGGGCAAGAAGAGTCAACGGTCGGGTCACCTTTGCATTTTTATTGGAGTGAGTCGTCTATATTAGTATCCGCTGGAAAGCTTGCGCGATCCATAAGCACTTCATGCGTTTTGCACGGATTTGATTGCCATCAATAGGAACTTTTTGTTTCGCCGGGTAACAAAAAATCCGCCAGATACTATCCTGATTCCGCCAATGCACAGGCGTTCAATATGCGCCTGTCCTGTATTTCAATCAACGAGTGCATAATGTAGTGCACTGTTATGTCCGCAGTGTGGTAACCATGCGTCTTCCTCCCCTAAAAGCGATCCGTGCCTTCGAAGCCGTTTACCGGCATGGCAGCATTCTCGGTGCTGCCGCAGAACTCGGTGTCGTGCGCGGCGCCGTGCGTCAGCAGATCTCGATCCTTGAAAACTATTTCGGCGAGAAACTGTTCGAGCGCGATGGCAGAAAATTGGCTGCAACGGCGAAGGCAACCGAGTTTGCGGAAGCCTCCAATGCAGCCCTTGTTCTGCTCGAACGCGCCGCGGCAGACTTTGTTGGACGTGAGCAGCGCCGCGTCCGCCTCGGCGTGCCATCGGCCTTTGCTATATGGTGGCTTATGCCGCGACTTGCAAATATGCAATCAGCGCTTGATGGCGTGGATGTCGATATCGTGCCGATGTCGATTGTCGAACCCTTGTCGCTGCATCCGGAGCTCGATGCGGTCATTATGGGCGGTGAATACCGGCCGGCCGCAGGCGTGACCGCGGTCAAATTCATGGAGGATGAGTTCGGACCCGTTGCCATGCCGGATCTTGCGGCAAGGATCGCCGACAATCCCGCGAGAATGGTGGAGAGCACCGCTCTTGTTAGCCGCAGCGCGCCAACCCTCTGGCAGGAGTGGTTTGCCGAAAGCGGTACCCAGGCCGTCATCTTCCGGCGCAAGCAGGAGTTTGAAGATTTGCTGCTCGCACTCGGAGCGGCGCGATCGGGCGTGGGTGTCGTGCTCGCGCCGCGCGCCGCCATCGAGGATGATTTGCAGCGCAATGTGCTTGCGGCACCCTATGGCTTCGTTCGCCGACCCGCGGGCTATAGCCTGTCTTGCCGCAATGCCGATGCCAAGAGGCCGGCGTTCATCGCTCTCCGGGACTGGCTGCGTCGCTCCGACGTGTCGAAGCAATAGGGCAGATTTTCTGCCCTATTGCGAAGAATTATCTCCATGGCCGAAAGCCGTTGCCAGGTCTAACACTGCGTTGAGAGCAGAAGGACGTGGGACACATGCAGAGAAACGCAACGCGCATCGAATGGATCGGTGGCAGCTGCCGATTGCTCAGGGCAACGGCGGCGGAGTTCGAGAAGACGCAACCGTTCGCCGGTCTGACCATCGGCACCGGCATCCATTTGGAGCCGAAGACCGTGGCGCTGCTGATGACACTCAAGGCCGGCGGCGCACGGCTCGTTTGCACCGGAAACCTGAACAGCACGCAGCCGTCGACCGTCGAGTTTCTCCGCTCGCAGGAGATCACCGTGTTCGCGACCCAAACGACGGACCCCGTCGCGCATCATAAGAGCCTGGAGGCGATCGTCGCTGAAAAGCCGGATCTGCTGCTCGACAATGGCGGCGACCTCTTTGCGATCGCGGCCACGGCTCCTTACGCCAGCCTTCTCGGCGGCACCGAGGAAACGACATCAGGCCGCACACGCCTGCTGCCGATGCGGGCAAAATTGAACATGCCGATCCTGATCATCAACGACAGCCCGATCAAGCAGTTCGCCGAAAACCGACATGCGGTGGGCCAGAGCCTTTTCGAAAGCTACATGCGCTTCACCAACCGCTCGACCAACGGCAAGCGTGTGACGGTCTTCGGTTACGGCGCCTGCGGGAAGGGGACAGCGGCCTGCTTCCGCAACGCGTTTTCAACGGTCAGCGTCGTTGATATCGATCCGGTGACAACGCTGGAGGCACATCTTGACGGATTTTCTACCCCGCTGCGCAACGAGGCGATTGCCTCAGCCGACGTGCTTGTCACCGTTACGGGCTTTCCCGCGATCGTCACCGCCGCCGACCTTACGCTGATAAAGGATGGCACGATCCTGATGAACGGTGGGCATTTCCCGCATGAGATCGACGTCGCCGCATTTCGGCAGCACCCCGATGTCGTGCGGATCGATCGCTACGAGGCGGATCATATCGAGACCTTGCACCTGAAGGATGGTCGGTGCTTCCATATTCTCGGCGGCGGACATATGGCAAACCTTGCCGGCCCCCGGCCGCTCGGCAATTCCGTCGAATCGATGGATCTTGGTTTCACGCTGCAGGCGCGCTGCCTTGAGCGTGTCGCCAGGCGCGAAGTCGGCGCCGAGAGCTGTATCGTACCGGTGCCTGCAGATATCGATGCCATGGTGGCAAGCGCCTATCTCGATCTGGCGCGATAAGTGACGGGCGCGGCGAGAATCCGCCGCGCACCCCCAAATTTCAGGCAATCTCCACCACCAGCTTGCCGCTTGCCTGGCGGCTTTCGATCAACGCGTGGGCTTCGGCGACATCTGAAAGTCCGAAGCGGCGCGCGTCCAGCCTCGGCATCACCTTTCCTGCCTCGACGAGTTTGCCGACCTCCCTCAGGATCTCGCCATGGTGGCTGCGCCCTTCGCCGGTCAGAAGCGGCAGCAGTGTGAAGACACCCGAATAGCTCGCCGCTTTGAACGACAGCGGGGCAAGCGCATGCGTTCCCCATCCGAGCGCGCTGACGACGTGACCGAATCGTCCGACCGCCTGGAAGGCCCCATCGAGGCCGGGACCGCCGACGGTGTCGTAGACGATGTCGAAGCCTTTGCCGCCGGTGTGACTGCCGACATAACCCGTCACAGTCTCTACTCTGTAGTCGATCGGCGTTGCTCCGAGGCTTGCGAGGTAATCCGCCTTGGCGGCGCCGTCGACCGCAAACACATCAGCGCCTGCGGCTTTCGCGATCTGTACCGCAATGTGCCCAACGCCGCCGCCGGCGCCGAGGACGAGAACCTGCTGGCCCTTGCGGACATTGGCGCGATCGACCAGCCCTTCCCAGGCAGTGATTGCGATCAGCGGCAGGGCTGCTGCTTCCCGCATCGAGAGATTTTGGGGCTTCGGCGCAATCAGCCTGGCGTCGACCGCGGCGAATTCAGCCAGCGAGCCCTGGATGCCGCCGATGCCACCGGTCATGCCATAGACTTCGTCGCCGCGGTGGAACTCGGTGACGCCGGGGCCGACCTGCTCGACGACGCCAGCCAGATCAATGCCAAGAACGGCCGGAAACGGATGCCGAGCATGGGCGGCATTGCCGGCGCGGATCTTGGTGTCCAGCGGATTGACGCCGCTTGCCTTGATGCGGACCAGAACCTCACCCTCTCGCGGCGCCGGCTTGGCGACCTCGGCGAGACGGAAATCGGCCTTCGGCGCGTCAATCAGGAGCGCCTTCATCGTTGTGAACTGGGACATGCGTTTCCTCCAATGAAAGAACACAAGGGGTAAAACACCTTTAACTGGCGGCTTTTCCTTGGATTCGGATCGGCTATCACCGGGACATGAAACGGTAGGCTCGCTTGCGGGCACTGCTTGATCTCGTCATCGAGAGGCTGGCGAACTGACCGGTGAAAGCCCCTAGCGTTCCCAGTAGGGAACCGGCCCGTAGACTTCGGCGAGGTAGTCGATGAATAGCCGCACCTTGGCGGGCAGGAATTGGCGGCTCGGATAAACCGCGGAAAGCGTCACGTTGCGCGATCCCTCGTAGGCGGGAAGGATGTGGACCAACCGGCCATCCCTGAGTTCGCGGCTGATGTCCCAGGTGGAGCGCAGCGCGATCCCGAGCCCCGATATGACAGCCTCCCGCACCACCTCGCTGGAGTTCGTCACCAACATCCCTTCCGGTCGCAGGGAAAGCGGGCCTTCGGGTCCTTCCAGCCGCCAGGCGTCGTTGTTGTGCGCGGGCAGGCAGCGGTGTTGCTTGAGGTCTTCGATCGTTTCCGGTGTGCCGTTGGCGGCGAGATAATCCGGGGAGGCGCAAAGCAGGCGTCTGACCGGTGCAAGTCGCCGCGCGACAAGACTCGAGTCGGTAAGTTCCGCAATCCGGATGGCAAGGTCGAAGCCTTCGCCCACGATGTCAGTGAATTCGTCGCTGAGCACCAGATTGATCGCAAGCCCCGAATGCATGTCCATGAAGGACTTCAGATGAGGGGCGATATGCGTGCGTCCGAACGAGGTCGGCGCCGTCACTTTCAGAGTTCCCTGCATCTGCGCGGAGCGCCCGGAAATGTAGTATTCCGCCTCCTCGATACCGGCGAGAATGCCGAGCACCCGATCGTAGAAGCCCTGGCCCGCCTCTGTCAGCGAGATCTGCCGCGTCGTGCGTTGCAGGAGTCGCGTGCCCAGCCGATCTTCTAGCCGCTTGATGCGTTTGGAGACCACGGCCGGCGAAAAGCCGAGCGCCCTACCGGCAAGCGACATGCTCCCTGTCGAAACGACTTTTGCGAAAATTTCGAGGTCACCCAGATTGGTCATGCGTTTTGATTGTTTGTCCTTTTGGAATAAGTGCTTAGCATTTGCGCCATAATGGGGAAAGTGCTAAGCCCGATTGAGCTGGCACCGCGGAGGATGCGTCCGGTTTTCGCTGCCGCCGGCGAAGGGAGAGAGCTATGTCCGACACCATTTCGTTTCTCGCCCCGCGTGCCGACGTACTTGCCCGCCGCCGGCAGATCGTCGCCGATCTTGTCGACCTGCTGCCGCCGGAATGCCTGGTGCATGAGGCGCGCGAACTGATGCCGTTTGAGACCGATGCCTTCGTTTCCTATCGCCGGATGCCGCTGGCGGTTGCCCTGCCGCGAACGACCGCGGAAGTGGCCGCCGTCATGAAATACTGTCACCGCTATGGGGTCCCGGTAGTGCCGCGCGGCGCCGGTACGTCACTCTCGGGCGGAGCGATTCCGCAGGAGGATGCGGTCGTCGTCTGCGTTTCCAAGATGAACCGCATTCTCGACATCGATCTGCCCAACCGCGTGGCGGTCGTCGAAGCGGGCGTGACCAATCTGAATATCTCGGAATCCGTCGCCGCGGACGGCTTCTTCTATGCGCCCGATCCGAGCTCGCAGCTGGCCTGCACGATCGGCGGCAATATCGGCATGAATTCCGGCGGCGCGCACTGTCTGAAGTATGGCGTGACGACCAATAACTTGCTCGGTGTAAAGATGGTCCTGACGGATGGCACCGTCATAGATCTCGGGGGCAAGGCGTTGGATGCCGGAGGCTATGACCTGCTTGGGTTGGTTTGCGGACACGAAGGCCAGCTTGGGATTGTCACGGAAGCGACCGTCCGGCTGATCGCCAAGCCCGAGGGCGCGCGGCCGGTCCTGTTCGGCTTCGATACCTCCGAGGAGGCAGGGTCCTGCGTCGCCGATATTATCGCTGCGGGTATCATTCCCGTTGCCATCGAATTCATGGACAAGCCTGCGATCGAAATCTGCGAAGCCTTTGCCAAGGCCGGCTATCCCTTGGATGTCGGTGCGCTGTTGATCGTGGAGGTCGAGGGATCGGAAGCGGAAATGGACGACATGCTGAAGAGCATCGTCGAAATCGCGCGCAGGCATGGCGTGAAAACCGTCCGCGAATGCCAGTCGGCAACCGAGGCGGCGCTGATCTGGAAAGGCCGGAAGTCGGCCTTCGGCGCCACCGGGCGCGTTGCCGACTATATCTGCATGGACGGCACCGTGCCGCTCAGCCAGCTTTCCTACGTGCTGAAGAAAACCTCTGAAATCATCGATCGCCATGGGCTTCGCGTCGCCAATGTGTTCCATGCCGGCGATGGCAACATGCATCCGCTGATCCTCTTCAATGCCAATGATCCGGAAGATGCCGCGCGCGCCGAGGCGGCGGGCATGGAGATCCTGAAGCTCTGTGTCGACGCAGGCGGCTGTCTCACGGGCGAACATGGCGTCGGCATCGAAAAGCGTGACCTGATGCGCCATCAGTATTCCGAGGCGGACTTGGCACAGCAGATGGCCGCACGCGCTGCGTTCGATCCGGCCTGGCTCCTGAATCCGTCCAAGGTTTTCCCGCTCGAGGGACGTCCGGCCGCATGATCGACCTATCGCCTATGACGAACGAAGAAGCTGCGGCAATCGTCCGCAGCCATGCGCAGGCAGGCAGGCCGCTCGCGCTCTGCGGTGGCAACACCCGCTCTGGCTTCGGAAATACGGTGGTGGCGGAAAGCCGCCTGCGCTCGTCCAATCTGAGCGGCATCACGGCCTATAATCCCGGCGAGATGGTCTTGACCGCACGCTCGGGAACACCAATGTCCGAGATCGAAGCCGCACTGGCCGAGAACGGTCAGATGATGGCCTTCGAGCCCATGGACCATCGGCCGATCATGGGAACGTCAGGCGAGCCGACGATCGGCGGCGTCTTTGCTGCAAACGTCTCGGGCCCGCGTCGTTTCGTGGCCGGGGCCGCGCGCGATAGCCTGCTTGGCGTCAGCTTTATCAATGGCAAGGGCGAGGTGATCAAGGCTGGCGGTCGCGTAATGAAAAACGTGACCGGGTTGGATCTCGTCAAGCTGATGGCCGGTTCGCACGGCACGTTGGGGTTCCTGACCGAAGTGACCTTCAGGGTGCCGCCGCGACCGCGAACCGAAGCGACCGTCGTCGTCTCGGGATTGAACGATGCCGAAGCTGCCAACGCCATGGCAGCGGCGATGGCGTTGCCGGTCGAGGTCTCCGGCGCCGCGCATTTGCCGATGACTGTCTCCTGGAAGTTTCTCGACAGCACGCTTTCCGGAGGTGAGGCGACGTGTCTGCGCATCGAGGGCCTGCCGGGCTCCGTCGGTGCCCGATCAGCCAAGCTCGCCGCGGCCATGGCGGTGTTCGGCTTGGTCACGCGACTGGAACAAAGCGAGAGCGTGCGCCTTTGGAACGACATCCGGGATGTCGCGCCTTATGCCGACGGCACGGCGCGGCCTGTATGGCGAGTCTCCGTTGCCCCAACCGTCGGCCACCAACTCGTCGCAGCCCTTCGCCTGGAAGCCGGCGTCGATGCATTCTACGACTGGCAGGGCGGGCTGATCTGGATGCGAATGGAGGCAGATGCCGACGCGGACCTCTTGCGCCGCTTCATCAAGGCGCTGGGCGGCGGCCACGCCACGCTGATCCGCGCCCCGGAGAAGATGCGGGCGATAACGGCGGCCTTTCAGCCGCAGCAGGAGGCAGTGGCCTTGCTCTCGCAGCGTCTGAAGTTGAAGTTCGATCCCGCCCGCATCTTCAATCCCGGGAAGATAGCAGGAGCATAGGGCCATGCAGACCAATTTCACGCCCGCCCAGCTTGCCGACCCCAATGTTGCCGAATCCGAGAAGATCCTGCGCAAATGCGTCCATTGCGGCTTCTGCACCGCGACCTGTCCGACCTATGTGACGCTCGGCAATGAGCTCGACAGCCCGCGCGGGCGCATCTATCTGATCAAGGACATGCTGGAAAACGGGCGCCCGGCGGACGCGGAGGTCGTCACCCATATCGACCGTTGTCTCTCGTGCCTCGCCTGCGTGACGACCTGTCCCTCCGGCGTCGACTACATGCACTTGGTCGACCACGCACGGGCGCATATCGAAAAGACCTACAAGCGTCCTTTCAAGAACCGGCTCGTGCGGGCCATCCTTGCCGCTGTTTTGCCCTATCCCGATCGGTTTCGCCTCGCGATCAAGCTGTCGTCGGCGGGGCGGCCGTTCGCAGGCCTTCTCAGGCGTTCGCCCGCATTGAAACCATTTGCCGCGATGCTGGCGCTGGCGCCGCGACGTATTCCTCCCGCCTCGAGCTATGCCGCGCCGGCAAGCCACCCTCCTGTTGGTGAGAAGCGCGGTCGCGTCGCGATCTTGACTGGCTGCGCACAACCGGTCCTCGATCCCGGGATCAACGAGGCAACCATCAGGCTGCTCACGCGGCTTGGCGTCGAAGTCGTCGTTCCCGAGGGGGAAAGTTGCTGTGGCTCGCTCGTCCATCACATGGGACGCGAAGAGCAGGCTTTGGCGAGCGCACGCGCCAATGTCGATGTGTGGACGCGTGAAATCGAAAGGGGTGGGCTCGACGCAATCATCATCACTGCCTCCGGCTGTGGCACGACGATCAAGGACTACGGTCATCTGTTGCGGCTCGATCCCGCCTATGCCGAAAAGGCGGCGCGCATATCGGGCCTAGCGAAGGACATCACGGAATATCTCGTATCGCTCGAGCTTCCGACACAGATGCCGAAGGGCATCATCGTCGCCTATCATTCTGCCTGCTCGATGCAGCACGGGCAGAAGATCACGATAGCGCCCAAGCGACTGCTGAAGACGGCCGGCTTCAATGTCCGCGATCCCGCGGAAGGCCACCTCTGTTGCGGGTCGGCCGGCACCTACAACATCATGCAGTCGGATATTTCCGAGGTACTCAAGACCCGCAAGGTCAAGAATATCGAAGCGACGAAGCCGCAGGTGATCGCAACCGGCAATATCGGCTGTATCATGCAGATTGCGACCGGGACAGCCATTCCGATCGTTCATACGGTGCAATTGCTGGATTGGGCCTATGGCGGGGATGTACCAGAAAAATTAAAGGATTTGCCTTTAGCTTAGCGGCGCGCCGGATTACCCGGCGATCTCAGGAGCCGCTCATGTATCGCACGATCCTCGCGCTTATGGTTTTCTGCGGCGCGGCAACTGCCGCCCACGCAGACACTCGCTACTTCTGCTCGGCGGATGACAAGGACGTGCGCTTTACGGTCGAAAGTGGCTTCGAGGCCGGAGGCGGACGCAAGCTCAACCATCTTCGCGGCGCTCTGGTGGCGAAGAACGATGACGTTCCGCAGGCACTCAAGAAGATTGCCGTCAGTTCAGAAAACCTGACACATCACTGGTCGCATGACGGCGAACTGCGGCTGGAGATCTTCTATGAGGGTGGTGACGATGCGAATGGCCAGGGGATCAGCCTGATCGTGATGGCTGGTCAGCGCGGAAAATCGATGAACACGTTCTCAGGGACCTATGAATTCGCTCTCGACGGTGGCGCAAAACCGCTCACCGCCACCGGCAAGGTCACCTGCGGCTCGAAATAGGCGACCGGTTGCCCGGCCGCCTGTTTGCTTGTCTCAGCCGCCGAACAGCGTCCGCAGCACGTCGATGCCGCGATCGTCGAAGCTCACTTCGCCCTGCTTGTTGCCGGGACCAACGACGATGACCTTTGTGCCGACGGGCGCGCGATCATAAAGATCGATCACATCCTTGTTCATCATCCGGATGCAACCGGACGACATGTTGAGGCCGATCGACCACGGCTGATTGGTGCCGTGGATGCGGAAGGACGTATCGTTGCCGCCCTTGTAGAGATACATGGCGCGGGCGCCGAGCGGATTGTCTTCGCCGCCTTCCTGGAAGGTCGGGAGGATGTGACCCTTTGCCGCCTCGCGAACGCGCATTTCAGGGGGCGGCGTCCAGCCTGGCCACTCTGCCTTGCGGCCGATCTTGACGACGCCCGACCAGCCGAAGCCCTCGCGGCCCACGCCGATGCCATAGCGCGTCGCGCGGTTCTCCGTTTCGACGAGGTACAGGAACTTGTGGTTCGTATCGATGATGATCGTTCCAGGCGCTTCGTTGGTGACGAGGTGTACGCGCTGGCGTTTGAACTGTGGCTTGACCGATTTCGGCGGCACGGCGACCCGGACGACAGGCGCGCCATCATGGGCAGGCGTAATCGGCTGCGCCGACACCGATGCGGACATGGAAGAGACCAGAAGGCCGGCGGCCGCAAGGGCCGTCGCGAATTTCAGCATGGTTGATTCCCTCAAAGCAAAACTGGAGCGAAGCTATCCGAACTTCGGTCCAGTTCAAGATGTCGGGCGCGGAATGAAACAGGTGCGATGTTTAATTGCAACTGTTCTTGGCGGCATGCCGGTATTGATGAGCCTTTACATGACGATGACGCGAGTTCCAACCTTTACGCGTTCGTAAAGGTCAACCACGTCTTCGTTGCGCAGCCGAATGCAGCCGGACGAGACTGCGTTGCCAATCGTCCAGGGGGCGTTGGTGCCGTGGATACGATAGAGGGTCGAGCCGAGATACATGGCACGTGCGCCGAGCGGATTCTCTGGCCCGCCGCCCATGCGCGCCGGGAGATAATGGCCCTTGGCGGCTTCGCGGCCGATCATTTCCGCCGGTGGCGTCCAGTCTGGCCATTCGGACTTGCGGGTGATCTTGTGCACGCCGGCCCATTCGAAGCCCGGCTTGCCTACGCCGACGCCGTAACGTCGTGCCTTACCGCCGTCCATTACCAGATAGAGGAAGCGGCTGTTGGTATCGATGACGATCGTGCCGGGCTGCTCCGTGGTGTCGTAGTTGACGATCTGCGGCAGATACTGTGGGTCAAGCTGGCGGCGGACGACAGGAACGCCGGGATTGATGGCGGACGCCGGTTGTGCCGCGGCGGCGGGAGCGCGGCCGAAGGCGCCGGACGTGAACAGACCGCGTTGCGGAAAGACCGGTTGCTTGTAGACGACGGGGCGAACCTTGCCGCCGAACTGCATGATCCAGGGCTCCGCGAGATCGGGGCTCAGAACAACCGGTGGGCGCGTCGCATAACGATCGTCGCCGAGCGCGGCCGTCGAAAAGGCGCCGAGCATCGCTGCGGCGAGCAGAAGGGATTTCATCATCGGACGGACTCTCTACAAATGGCCGAAAATGCACTGACGGCACCGGCCGTCTGCCTTCACGCTGCCATCTTTCCCGCCAGCGAATGGTAAATTTGAATTCATTCAAACCTGAAGCACCGGATAAACTTTTCGTCAGGGTTATCGTTCGGTTTGGAAACAGAGTTTGCAAATGGTAAAGCCGGATTCGCAGCACGAAAGCGAAGTAGGATCATGAGCGATACGGGCATCATTATCGGTGAGGATGGCAAGAGCCGCTGCCACTGGCACGCCAACCTCCCGGATTATCTCAAGTATCATGATGAGGAATGGGGACGTCCGGTAACGGATGACATCCGCCTTTTCGAGAAGATCTGCCTGGAAGGGTTCCAGTCGGGCCTCTCCTGGCTCACCATTTTGCGCAAGCGCGAGAATTTCCGCGCTGCCTTTGCCGGCTTCGATTTCGAAAAGGTCGCGCTCTTCGACGATAGCGATATCGAGCGCTGCCTTGCCGATTCCGGTATCGTGCGCCATCGCGGCAAGATCGTTTCGACGATCAATAACGCCCGCCGTGCGATCGAACTGCGGCAGGAGTTCGGGTCACTCGCGCGCTATTTCTGGAGCTTTGAGCCCGGTCACAACGAGCGGCCGAAGGTGGTTGATCGAGCCGCCGTCATGGCCAACCCGACAACGCCGACATCGGTCGTCATTTCCAAGAATTTGAAGAAGCGCGGCTGGACGTTTGTCGGTCCGACCACAGTTTATGCCTTCATGCAGGCAATGGGTCTCGTCAACGATCATGTCGAAGGTTGCTTCTGCCGCGTTGAGGTCGAGGCGATGCGCGATGCATTGGTGCGCCCATGAGGGCGCTCGCGGCAACCGTCGCCTTCTGCCTGGTGGCGTCGATGGCATTTGCCCAGTCACCGGAACTGCAGCCCGGCGAGCGACTCGAGAAGCTGCAGTTTCCGGCCGCTACCATGGAGCTCAAGGGTTGGACGAAGTTCGGAAACGGGCGCGTCTACACGCTTCCCGTCAAGGCGGGCCAGCATGTGAAGGTCAGTTTCTCGACCAAGAGCAAGTTTGCCTTCCTCTCGATATTCGATCTCGCGACGCCTGATGAGGAGGCGATCTTCGGTACCGACGAGGATGGCAGCAGCTACAACATAACCGTGAAGGACAACACCACCTGGCTGCTGCGGCCTTATTATTCAAAAGTATCGCCGCGCCGCGGGCTGGGCGCACCCTACAGTATTCTGGTTGAGCCTCGGGCAGCGGCGGCGCCGCAGCCGGTCGCTCCCGCTGAAAAGCAATCGCCGTCGCCTCTCTTTCCCCCAAGGCAGTGACGACGGGTCAGCCCAGGCCTTCGATCAGTCCGCGCAGTTCTCCGAGATGTTCGATCTTGCGAAAGCGCGGTGCGTCCTTCGGTTCCTCGACATGCTCGACGACCCAGGTCAACTCGTGCGGCACGAAGACACCGTAGCTGCCGGCGGCGATTGCGGGGACAATGTCTGATTTGAGCGAGTTGCCGACCATCATCGCTCGTTCCGGACCGCCGCCGACCTTGGAGAAGATCCGCCGGTACGTCACAGCGGTCTTGTCGGAGACAATCTCGATGGCGTGAAAGAAGTCGCCGAGCCCGGACTGCGCCAGCTTGCGCTCCTGATCGAAAAGGTCACCCTTGGTTATCATCACCAGCAGGTAGTGTTCCGAGAGCGCCGCCAGCGTCTCCTGCACATGCGGCAACGTCTCGACCGGGTGGGAAAGCAGATCGCGGCCGGTGTCGAGGATGCCGGCAATGACGCTGGCAGGCACCTTGCCCTCGGTGACCTCGATTGCCGTCTCGATCATCGATAGGGTAAATCCCTTGATGCCAAAGCCATAGTGGCGGAGATTGCGCTTCTCTGCTTCCAGCAAGCGCTCCGAGACCTTAGGGCCATCAGCATAATCGGCCAGCAATTCGGTGAAATGCGCCTCGGTCAGCCGGTAGTATTGCTCATTCTGCCAGAGCGTGTCGTCGGCATCGAAGCCGATGGTTGTCAGCGTGCGAGTCGTCATCGCCCATCTCCGAGTGATCTGATTGGAATCTATTGAAAGATGGACGCGAAACAAGGGGATCACGAGGGGTGTAGGGCGAGCACATGGCATGTTGAAATGCTGCCGTCTCGCCTTACATCGATAGTGCCTCCCGCGCAGCCGCATGCCGGCTGTTCCTGTCATGCGCAGGCCAATAACCAAAAATGAATTCATTTGTCCGTGGGCGTTACCTACGGTCGTCACAAGGAAATCTTCGACCATGCGTTACAATCAACTTGGAAATACGGGGCTATTCGTCTCCGAAATCTGCCTCGGCACCATGACCTTCGGGGCTGCCAGCGAAGGCAATATCTGGGGTTCCATCGCCGACGTCGACCAGAAGGCTGCCGACCAGATCGTCGAGAGGTCGCTTGCATCAGGCGTGAACTTCATCGATACGGCCGACGTCTATTCCTTCGGCGAATCCGAAAAGCTGCTGGGCCAGGCCCTGAGGAACCTGAGCGTTCCCCGCAAGGACGTTGTCATCGCCACAAAGGTCTACGGCGTCATGGGCGACAAGCCGAACGACCGCGGCGCCTCGCGTGGCCACATCATGGATTCGGTCGAGGCGAGCCTGAAGCGGCTACAGACCGATCATATCGACCTCTATCAGATACACGCCACCGATACTGTCACGCCGATCGACGAGACGCTGAGGGCCTTCGACGATCTCGTGTCACGCGGTCTGGTGCGTTATATCGGTGTCTCCAACTGGCAGGCGTGGCGCATCGCCAAGGCGCTTGGCATCTCGGAACGACGCGGCTTTGCGCGCTTCGAAACCGTGCAAGCCTATTATTCGATCGCCGGCCGCGATCTCGAACGCGATATCGTGCCGATGATGCAGGAAGAAAAGCTTGGTCTGATGGTCTGGTCGCCGCTGGCTGGCGGGCTTCTATCCGGCAAGTATGGGCCGGGAGCACCCGGCAATGGGGAAGGGCGCCGCGCCTCATTCGACTTCCCGCCGGTCGACAAGGATCGCGCCTGGGCCTGCGTTGCCGTCATGCGCGAGATCGCTGGGAAGCACGCCACGAGCGTCGCGACCGTGGCGCTTGCCTACATTCTCGCGAAGCCTTTCGTGACGACGGTCATCATCGGGGCCAAGCGCGTCGAGCAGCTCGACCAGAACCTTGCGGCCGTCAACTTGAAACTCGATGCAGACGACCTGAAGAAGCTGGACGAGGTCAGCGAGCTCGCGCCTGAATATCCCGGCTGGATGCTTGCACGGCAGGGGTCTGGCCGCCGGCCCGAGCCATTCCAGCCGAAGGCCTGATCGAGGTCTTCTGAGGCGGACGCCGGAGCCTGCTGCTCCGGCGTCCTTCGCGATTACTTGCCGTGTGCCTTGAGCCAGGCCTGCATATCGGCAATCTCGGCCTCCTGGGCCTTGATCACCGCTTCGGCGAGTTTGCGAATTTCTGGATCCTTGCCGTATTGCAGCTCGATCTTCGCCATGTCGATCGCGCCCTGATGGTGCGGGATCATGCCGCGGACGAAGTCGACATCGGCATCGCCGCTATACTTGAGCATCATATCCTTGTGCATCTTGGCATTGGCCTTAGCGAAGGCATGGCTGGACGCGTTGTGGTCGCCCATCGGCTTGCTCATGTCCATCTTCATGTCTTCGGCGAAGACAGATGCAGTCGAGAGTCCAAGCGTTGCAGCAATGGCGAGAATTTTCAGAGACATGGGATTTCCTTCCTCTGTCTGATATTGGAATTCAATGCACGGCCGGGGCCGCAGCAGTTCATGAAAACCCGTCAGGCAAGCCGAGGAGGAGGCGCCAGTGGCGCAGGGCGTGCATCCCGCATGGCATGAGCCGCTCCGGGCGCGGGATAGGAAAATGCTTGCTTGCCGGCTTCGCCGAAAACCATCGGTGGCGGCACAACAAGACAGGCCGAGCAGAATGGCATGTGCACCATCCCGGCGGCCGAGCAGGGATCCTGTTGCGGGGCGGGCGACTCGGCTTTCTCGCCCATATCCATCCCGCTCATATGCTGATGCTCGACGATGGCTTTCGAAGCGGCGGCTTGCATGGACAGGCATGTCGGGCAGCCAGCCCAAGCGGACATGGTGCCATAAGCAAGCCAGGCGAATACCATCGCTATGATTGCGAGAAAGCGCATGCTGTAAAAATGGGAACAGGAAGCGAAGATGCCAAGCCGCTTTTTGTTGATTTGGCAGACGCTATGGGCGTGGTAGCCACATTCGGGCCGACTGGCTGAAATTGAGTTCGAGCGGCGATTGCCCCAATTTCTCGACAGGCCTCCAACCAAGTTCGACACTGGCACCATGAAACCTTTCGATTTTTAGGCCGTTGTCGCGGTTATGACGGACGCTAAATTCAATCCGAAATCGGTCGGCGGTGCCAAATCAGACCATGCCGGGAAGGCATCGACTGTCGAAGTTGCGCCGCCGCCAAATGTCGTTGAGCCCGATCCGGAGTTGACGGCTGAGGAGGCCGAGCAGGCGCGCAAGAGATACTTGCTGATACGTTTCTGGATCAGCGCGCGCGGTTATTGGGGTCGCGGCGGCGACAGCTTCGCGTGGCCCTGCTCACTCGGGCTATTGACACTGATCGTCGTCAATGTCGGCTTCCAGTATGGAATCAATCTCTGGAATCGCGCAATCTTCGACGCCCTCGAGCAGCACAATGCCCGTACTGTATATTTTCTGAGCGCCGTTTTCCTGCCACTCGTGCTCGGAAGCATAGTCCTCGTCACCACACAAGTCGCCCTTCGTATGACGATCCAGCGCCGCTGGCGTTCCTGGCTTACGACCGCGGTGATCGCGCGCTGGCTTGCAAACGGCCGTTATTATCAGTTGAACCTGATCGGCGGCGACCACAAGAATCCCGAAGCGCGCATTTCGGAGGATTTGCGGATTGCCACGGAATCACCCGTCGATTTCATCGCCGGCGTCATCTCCGCATTCCTGTCGGCCTCGACCTTCATTGTGGTACTTTGGACGATCGGCGGAGCCCTGCATCTGACAATTGCAGGGTCGATCGTCACCATTCCCGGCTTCCTCGTCATCACTGCGGTACTCTACGCGGCGATCACGTCCAGTTCGATGGCGGTCATCGGCCGTAATTTCGTCCACGTCTCGGAGGTCAAAAATCAGGCGGAAGCCGAATTTCGCTATACGCTGACGCATGTGCGGGAAAACGGCGAGAGTATCGCACTGCTGGGCGGTGAAGAGGAGGAGCGTAGCGACCTCGACAAGACCTTTACCAATGTGCTCAGGCAATGGGCGCTCCTTGCACGCCAGCACATGCGCACGACGCTTGTTTCGCAGGGATCGAGCTTGTTCGCGCCCGTCGTGCCTGTCTTGCTTTGCGCTCCAAAGTTTCTCGAAGGCAGTATGACCCTTGGGCAGGTCATGCAGGCAGCCTCCGCCTTTGCCATCGTTCAGAGCGCATTTGGATGGCTCGTCGACAACTATCCTCGTCTCGCCGATTGGAATGCCTGTGCACGGCGCATCGCATCGCTGATGATGTCGCTCGACGGGCTCGAGCGCGCGGAGCAGAGCAATGCCCTGGGACGCATCAAGCGCGGTGAAACGGAAGGCGATGTGATGCTCAGTCTAAACGATCTCTGCGTGTCGCTAGACGACGGTACCGCCGTGGTCAAGGAAACCCAGGTCGAGATCGAACCGGGTGAACGGGTGCTCGTGGCCGGAGAATCCGGCTCGGGCAAGAGCACGCTGGTGCGGGCGATCGCAGGTCTCTGGCCCTGGGGTGACGGCAGCGTCAGTTTCCACGCCGACAGACAACTATTCATGCTGCCGCAACGACCTTACATCCCTGCCGGCATGCTCCGCCGTGCCGTCGCTTATCCCGGTGCCGCCGATCGCTGGACCTTGGATGAGATCAAGGCGGCCCTCGACAAGGTAGGGCTGGATTATCTGACCGATAAGATCGAGGAAGACGCGCCCTGGGACCAAACATTGTCGGGTGGCGAAAAGCAGCGGCTCGCGTTTGCGCGTCTGCTGCTGCACAATCCCGATATCATCGTGCTGGACGAAGCAACGTCAGCCCTCGACGAGAAGAGCCAGGACAAGATGATGGAGATGGTGATCCAGGAATTGCCGAAGGTCACCATCATAAGCGTAGCGCATCGAGCCGAGCTGGAAGCCTTCCATAGCCGCAAGATCACGTTGGAACGGCGCGAGGGCGGTGCAAAGCTTGTCAGTGATGTTGATCTTGTCCAGCGCAAGAGAACGCGGAATTTGCTTTTGCGCCTCGTCGATAACCGGCGCTCCTTGCCGAAAGGCAGCACGACCTCGAACAAAACGGCGCTTCCCCAGAATAAAAATTGAACTCGCCTGGTTAGGTCGACGTGTGGAAAGAAGCCTCAATAGGCGACGACGACCTCATGGACGATCTCAAAGTCGGCGCTCTCTTCTCCGAGTGGCGCCACGGGCCATTTCCAGGTGGCTTGAACCGATGACAGCGACACGCTGTGCAGCAAGTCAGCCTCCTCATGAACCTTCCCCGTGCGATCGATGACGGCATAGGAAACGTCCGTGATCAGGCAGGTCTTGCAGGGCGCCGCCTCCAAGGCTGACCGGTGCGCCTCGATCAGTTGCGTCACAGTATCGGCAGGCATGGTGCCTCGTTCTTCCGTGTCGTAGCGCCGTTTTGCGCCGCGACCGATCTGGGAGAGGAGATTGGCCGAGACTACGAAATCGAGATACGGAACGGTTCTCAGGAAGGCGAGCGGCTCCGGTTGCTTACCGACCGTAAGCTCATCATAGCCCGAGAGATCGCGCTCGATCAGCCGAACATTGCTGTACCCTTTGAGCCGGAGCCAGAGGCGCACCGAGGCGAGATGCACGAGGTCGACAAGCACAACGGTATCAAAGGTCCGTGCCAGTTCCTCGATCGGCACGTCGCGCAGCAGACCTGACCCGAGGACGACCGCCGTTCTCCTCTGTCGCAGGCCCATCAGGGCACTCCTCACCGCGTTCTTGCTTTGCTCCTCGTGCTCCGCCCATTGCCGGCTGCAGCGGCCGGCGCGGGACCAGAGATTGACGGAGTATCGGATGAAGCGGCGATGCGCCTTCCGCGTCATCGGAACGGTCGCGGCATAGAGAAGCGCCTCTGCGATCATGATAGAGCTCCTGCCATTCGATCCATTCTCCCTCGTTCAATCGATTCTGTGTTCCGGATCAAGGGCCTTCGCCCTTGCCGCACCCGGCCCTTTCCGCTAGGAAACCGCCACTGTCACAGCGAGCGGAATACCTTGGAAATGAACGACAAGCAGAAGAAACCACAAAAGCTCAAGGCCAGACTTCCACGCGGCTTCGTCGATCGTTCGGCAGCCGACATTCGCGCTGTCAACGAAATGACCGCGAAGATCCGGGAAGTCTACGAGCATTATGGTTTCGATCCTGTCGAAACGCCGCTCTTCGAATACACCGATGCGCTGGGTAAGTTCCTGCCCGATGCCGACCGGCCGAACGAAGGTGTCTTCTCACTGCAGGACGATGACGAGCAGTGGATGTCGCTCCGCTACGACCTGACGGCGCCGCTCGCCCGTCATGTCGCCGAGAATTTCAACGAGATCCAGCTGCCTTACCGCACCTATCGGGCCGGTTGGGTCTTCCGCAACGAGAAGCCCGGCCCCGGTCGCTTCCGCCAGTTCATGCAGTTCGACGCCGATACGGTCGGTGCGCCTGGCGTGCAGGCCGATGCGGAAATGTGCATGATGATGGCCGATACGCTGGAAGCCCTCGGCATCAAGCGCGGCGATTACGTCATCCGCGTCAACAACCGCAAGGTTCTCGACGGCGTTCTCGAAGCGATCGGTCTCGGCGGTGATGACAAGGCCGGCCAGCGTCTCAACGTGCTGCGCGCGATCGACAAGCTCGACAAGTTCGGTCCGGAAGGCGTCACGCTCTTGCTCGGCCCCGGCCGCAAGGACGAGTCCGGCGACTTCACCAAGGGTGCCGGCCTTGATCAGACCCAGATCGACAAGGTTCTCTTCTTCGTCGGCATCAAGGACTACGCCGAAAGCGCCGCGCAGCTTGCCGAGCTGGTTGCCGGGACGTCCAAGGGCGGCGAGGGTGTCGAGGAACTGAATTTCATCGGCGCATTGGTACGAAGCGCCGGCTACCAGTCCGACCGCATCAAGATCGACCCCTCCGTCGTCCGCGGCCTCGAATACTACACTGGCCCGGTCTACGAGGCGGAGCTCACCTTCGACGTCACCAACGAGAAGGGCGAGAAGGTTGTCTTCGGTTCCGTCGGCGGCGGCGGTCGCTACGACGGCCTCGTGTCCCGCTTCATGGGTCAGCCGGTTCCTGCCACCGGCTTCTCTATTGGCGTCTCGCGCCTGATGACGGCGCTGAAGAACCTCGGCAAGCTCGGCCAGGCCGAGGTCATCGAGCCGGTTCTGGTCACCGTCATGGACGGCGACGTCGAGTCGATGGGCCGCTATCAGCACATGACGCAGGAACTGCGCAAGGCTGGTATCCGCGCCGAGATGTTCCAAGGCAACTGGAAGAAGTTCGGCAACCAGCTGAAATACGCCGATCGCCGCGGCTGCCCCGTCGCCATCATCCAGGGCGGCGACGAGCGGGCGCAGGGCGTCGTGCAGATCAAGGACCTGATCGAGGGCAAGCGCCTGTCGGGCGAGATCGAGGACAACGCCAGCTGGCGTGAGGCACGCGTCGCCCAGGAAACTGTTTCAGAGGGCGATCTCGTCGGCAAGGTGAAGGAAATTCTGGCGGCGCAGGCCGAAGACCGGAAGAGGGCGGGCTGAGATGGCCCTGATCAACCTGCCGGACTTCTCCGGCGAGCTCCTTGCAGCGTTTGCGGCGCGAAAGACGGAGCGGGTGGACACGCCCGTCATTCAGCCGGCCGAACCATTTCTTGATATCGCCGGCGAGGATCTTCGCCGGCGTATCTTCATGACCGAGAGCGAGACGGGCGCCAGCCTCTGCCTGCGCCCGGAGTTCACGATCCCCGTCTGTCTGCGCCACATCGAGAGCGCCACCGGCACGCCGAAGCGCTATTCCTATCTCGGCGAGGTCTTCCGCCAGCGGCGCGAAGGCGGCAACGAGTTCTATCAGGCCGGGATCGAGGATCTTGGCGACATCAACATTGCCGCGGCCGATGCGCGGGCGATCGGTGATGCGGTCGGCGTGCTGGAGCGTGTCGTTCCCGGCAAGCGTCTTGCAGTGACGCTCGGCGATCAAGCTGTCTTCGAGGCGGTCGTGCAGGCGCTTGGCCTGCCGCTCGGCTGGCAGAAACGGCTGATCCACGCTTTCGGCAATATGAGCCAGCTCGAGGCTCTGCTGGCGAGCCTTGTCAGCCCTCAGTTCGTAACCGGGCTGAGTGACGAGATCGCGCAGCTGATTGCCGCTGACGACGAAGCCGCACTGGTTGCGCATATCGATGCGACCATGCAGGCGACGGGCTATTCGACGAACGCCAGCCGCTCGCCACTGGAAATCGCGCGTCGCTTGAAGGAAAAGCTGATCCTCTCCGAAACGCGCCTCGATGATGCGGCCTTCCGCGTGCTGGAGGAATTTCTCTCGCTGAACGTGCCGCTGATCAATGCCTCGGCAGCGCTCGCTGGCTTTGCCGATGCCGCGGGCCTCAAGCTCGGCAACGCGCTGGCGCGTTTCGACGGCCGCGTGGCCGCTCTGGCGAATGCCGGCGTCGATTTGGCGCTGATCGACTACCGAGCCGCTTTCGGCCGTCCGCTGGATTACTACACCGGTCTGGTTTTCGAGATTGGCGTCCAGGGCACGTCGGCGGTTCTCGCCGGTGGGGGCCGTTTTGATCGCCTGATGACCTTCCTTGGCGCCAAGGAACGCATTCCTGCCGTCGGCTTCTCGCTCTGGCTGGATCGCATCGAAGCCGAGAGGGCTGCCTGATGACGATTACTATCGCACTGCCTTCCAAGGGCCGCATGAAAGACGATGCCTCGGCGATCTTCGAACGCGCTGGCATCAGGATCACCGCTGTCGGTAACGATCGTTCCTACCGCGGACGCGTTGCAGGCTGGGACGACGTCGAAGTCGCCTTCCTCTCCGCCTCCGAGATTTCTCGCGAGCTCGGCAACGGCACCGTCGATTTCGGCGTCACCGGCGAAGACCTCGTTCGCGAGGGCCTGGCGGAGGCCGACAAGCGTGTGGAGTTGTGCGCACGTCTCGGTTTCGGCCATGCCGATGTCGTGGTTGCCGTTCCTGAAATCTGGCTCGACGTCGACACTATGGCCGATCTTGGCGATGTCGCCTCCGATTTTCGTGTCCGCCACGGCCGCCGCCTGGCGATCGCCACCAAATACTGGCGGCTGACGCAGCAGTTCTTCTCCAGCCAGCATGGCATCCAGCTTTATCGCATCGTCGAAAGCCTTGGGGCAACGGAAGGGGCGCCAGCCTCGGGCTCGGCCGATATCATCGTCGACATCACCTCGACCGGCTCGACCCTTCGGGCGAACAACCTGAAAGTCCTGTCCGACGGTGTCGTCCTTCGCTCCGAGGCTTGCTTCGTCAGGGCACGGAAGGAAAGCCACGCGAATGACGCGACAGTTCAGCGGTTGATCGACGCCGTTCGTTCGGCGCTCTGACGCATCTTCGAATAATCGCATGAAAAAACCCGCCGTCTCGTGAACGGCGGGTTTTTCATGCCTGGGAGGATGCCTGATCGCTTAGGCGGCTGCGTAGGCGCGGCGACGTGCGTCGAGCGAGTAGACGCCCGGGCCGTAGGTGGCGAGCAGGATGTAGGCGCCGGCCAGCGTGATGTTCTTCATGACCATGATCTGGTTCAGGATGTTAACCAGTTCCGTGCCGCTGGCGTAGGGCAGGTGGAAGAGAACGGCGGTGAACACACAGAAGCCAGCCAGCAGCCAGCCGACGATCTTCGTCTGGAAGCCAACGAGAACGGCAAGGCCGGTCAGCAGTTCGAAGGCGCCTGCGAGATAGGCGAGGGCGGTCGCTGCCGGAAGGCCAGCGCCGGCGATCATGCCGGCAGTGCCAGCCGCATCGGCGAGCTTGCCGAAGCCTGCCAGGATGAACATGAAGGAGAGTAGGATGCGGGCGCCAAGAATGATGAGGTTGTTGGTATTCGACATGGGACGTTGTCTCCGTTTGAATGACGTCTGAGGTCGTTGTGCCCCCGGCACGCTATCAACCTCGATGCCACTTTGTCGCCTTTTTTTGCCGTAGTGGAAAGATAGACGGAAGGGGACACTTTGTTCTCTAATATTGAACGACAGATAGTGAGTAGGCAGCCTTGCCATCGGCGTTGGCCCTCTTCTATGTTCGGCCACCCAAGATGGAGACCCCAATGGCAGATCTTTCCGCTTTTCCAATCACGACGCGCTGGCCAGCAGCGAACCCGGACATTATCCAGCTTTACTCGTTGCCGACGCCGAACGGCGTGAAGATATCGATCGCGCTCGAGGAACTCGGCTTGCCCTATGAGCCGCATCTGATTTCGTTCAGCACCAATGACCAGAAATCTCCGGAATTCGTGTCGCTCAATCCGAACGGTCGTATTCCAGCGATCATCGATCCCAATGGTCCGGACGGAAAGCCGATCGGCCTTTTCGAATCCGGTGCCATCCTGCTCTATCTCGCCGAGAAGACCGGCAAGCTCATTCCGTCAGACGCGGCCGGGCGCTACGAGACGATCCAGTGGGTCTTCTTCCAGATGGCCGGAATCGGGCCGATGTTCGGGCAGTTCGGGCATTTCTACAAGTTCGCGGCCGACAAGGTCACCAACAACTCCTACCCGATGGAGCGCTACCGCGACGAATGCAAGCGGCTGCTCAGTGTGCTGGAAGCACGGCTGCAGGGCCGGCAGTGGTTCATGGGTGATCTCTACACCATCGCCGATATCGCCACGTTCCCGTGGCTCCGGGGCGCCGATATCTTCTACGGCGGCCGAGAGGTGCTGGACTATAAGAGCTTCCCGGCTGTCATGGACTGGCTTGAGCGTTGCATCGCCCGGCCGGCATCCGGAAAAGGCCTGAGCATACCTGCGCGACCTGAGTAAAGCCGAAGCAAGATAGCGACAAAGGCCGGTCCCACAGGGGCCGGCTTTTTTGTCTCGTGGACGCTGCTATTGGCGGCGCGCAAACTCGTTGCCGACATTGGTCTTGAAACGCGGAAAGACGAAAACGCCAAGCATGCTGCCGTGGTAGGCATCGTCATGCCCGTTCGACTCGCCCATGCAGAACAACGGCTGACGGAAGCCATTCGACATTATGATCGTCGTCGAGAAGCAGAAGGACGACGAAAGCGTAGCGGCCTGCTCGAAGAGTTCCAGGATGTGTGCGTGATCCTTGGGGTCATAACAGCGCATGAGGCTGAGAAGCCCACATTCCCGGGCCGGCAGCCCGTGCAGCAGGGCGCTCGATTCCTTGAGGTGGATCACGCCGCTGGAAAAGTCTGCGACCCAGGTTTCCGAAATGGAAAACTGCGCCAGCATTTCAGGATCGTGATTGCTGATATCCAGTGAGCCCGGCATGAGCGGTGCCGCGGCGTTGGTTTTCGCGATTTTGAACAAATTTTTCCCCAGCTTAGGTACAGCTTCCCCCGCTGCACGTCCGGCAAAAATGAGCAGGTTCAAGCTGCACCGCGCTTCATGCACGGGCACCTGCGAAATGGGGTCTGGATTGCCGGTTCTTCTAACGGAACCGTTTCCAATTTCGCCGAAAGCTTACACAACTTATGATGTATCGTCGGGAGGGGCTCTTCCCGAGTTCGGTCTCGCGCTCTCGTGGTCGGGATCGTTGTCGGTCGCGACCGTCGGCCGATGAAACGCGCGCCGAATGCAGCGCGGATTTATAGGCACTTTTATGCAAACGGCAATCGGCTTTTTGCATGCCGCTGGTCTCTACTGTGAGTGGAAAGGGAGCTTGAGGCGGTGTAAAGATCTAAAAGAAAGCCAAAAGACTGCAATTTTTGAGGGTGTAAACGGTTTCAGTTGCCGTCGATGCAGTCAAATCTGCATGAAATTGCATCGAAATGGAAAACAGCCTCGGGACGAAAAAATGCAAACCCGCAAGCCTTGCGAAAGCCTCGCCAAACGCGAGCCACGCTCAGATATCTGCTTAAACGTTTCAGCTAACAATTGAAAAACACGCTCGACCGCGATCCCGCGAATCAGAGTCGAAACGAAAAGGGCGGTCCGAAGACCGCCCTTCCTGTTCCCGGAAAACCGGAGATAGATCGGTGAAGCTTTATGGACGCTTCAGCGATAGGCTTTCGCCTATCACATCATGTCCATCCCGCCCATGCCGCCCATGCCGCCTGGCATACCAGCCGGAGCGTCCTTCTTCGGCAGCTCGGCAATCATGGCTTCGGTGGTGATCAGCAGCGAAGCAACCGAAGCTGCGTCCTGCAGAGCCGTGCGAACAACCTTGACCGGGTCGACGATACCCATGGCGATCATGTCGCCATATTCGCCGGTCTGGGCGTTGTAACCGAAGTTGTCCTGGCCCTTTTCGAGGATCTTGCCGACAACGATCGAAGCTTCATCACCAGCGTTCTCGGCGATCTGACGGGCCGGAGCCTGCAGAGCGCGGCGAACGATGTTGATGCCGGCTTCCTGGTCGTCGTTCTCGCCCTTGACCGAGATCTTGGCGGAGGAACGCAGGAGGGCAACGCCGCCGCCCGGTACGATACCTTCCTGAACAGCAGCGCGCGTCGCGTTGAGCGCGTCGTCGATGCGGTCCTTCTTTTCCTTCACTTCGACTTCCGTCGAGCCGCCGACGCGGATGACGGCAACGCCACCAGCGAGCTTAGCAAGGCGCTCCTGCAGCTTTTCGCGGTCGTAGTCGGAGGTGGTTTCTTCGATCTGGGCCTTGATCTGGGCAACGCGGCCTTCGATGTCGGACTTGGCGCCCGAACCGTCGACGATCGTCGTGTTTTCCTTGGAGATCGAAACCTTCTTGGCGCGACCGAGCATGTCGAGCGTGACCGACTCGAGCTTGATGCCGAGGTCTTCGGAGATGACCGTGCCGCCCGTTAGGATCGCGATATCTTCGAGCATGGCCTTGCGGCGGTCGCCGAAGCCCGGAGCCTTGACAGCAGCGATCTTCAGGCCGCCGCGCAGCTTGTTGACGACGAGCGTAGCAAGAGCTTCGCCTTCGACGTCTTCAGCGATGATGAGGAGCGGCTTGCCGGTCTGAACGACAGCTTCGAGAACCGGGAGCATAGCCTGGAGGTTCGAGAGCTTCTTCTCGTGCAGGAGGATGAAGGCGTCTTCGAGGTCAGCAATCATCTTTTCCGGGTTGGTGACGAAGTAGGGGCTGAGGTAGCCGCGGTCGAACTGCATGCCTTCGACGACTTCGAGTTCGGTTTCAGCGGTCTTGGCTTCTTCGACGGTGATAACGCCTTCGTTGCCGACCTTCTGCATTGCTTCAGCAATGTCGAGACCGATCTGCTTTTCGCCGTTTGCGGAGATCGTGCCGACCTGGGCAACTTCTTCCGAGGTGTTGATCTTCTTGGCCTTGGCCTGGAGATCCTTGACGACTTCGCTAACAGCGAGGTCGATACCGCGCTTCAGGTCCATCGGGTTCATGCCGGCAGCAACTGCCTTGGCGCCTTCGCGAACGATTGCCTGAGCGAGAACCGTTGCGGTCGTCGTGCCGTCGCCGGCGATGTCGTTGGTCTTCGAAGCAACTTCGCGGACCATCTGGGCGCCCATGTTTTCGAACTTGTCTTCCAGTTCGATTTCCTTGGCGACCGAAACGCCGTCCTTGGTGATACGCGGAGCGCCGAAGGACTTGTCGATGATGACGTTACGACCCTTCGGGCCGAGCGTTACCTTCACTGCGTCAGCGAGAATGTCGACGCCACGCAGCATCTTTTCGCGCGCGGTGCGGCCAAACTTGATTTCTTTAGCTGCCATGATTGAAACTCCTGAATTCGAGTTGTCCGGGCTTTAGGCCCGTAGCTAAAATCGGAAAGGGGAAAACGGCTGATTAGCCGATGATGCCCATGATGTCGGCTTCCTTCATGATCAGAAGGTCTTCGCCGTTGATCTTGACTTCGGTGCCGGACCACTTGCCGAACAGAACGCGATCGCCAGCCTTGACGTCGAGAGCGACGACCTTGCCGGACTCGTCACGAGCGCCGGAACCGACGGCGACGATTTCGCCTTCCTGCGGCTTTTCCTTGGCGGTGTCTGGAATGATGATGCCGCCCTTGGTTTTTTCTTCGGACTCAACGCGGCGAACGACGACGCGATCGTGAAGGGGGCGGAAATTGGTGGTTGCCATTGTCTAATCCCTCGATCAAATGACACTCGCGGGCCGAAAACGGCCCGCACGGATGGGTGTTAGCACTCCTCATTGGTGAGTGCTAGCGAGGCAGCATTTAGGAGTGGCCTATCGGGGAGTCAAGAACGGCCGCAATTTTTCTTTGCCGTCCTCGCAAACAACCTTAACAGCACATCCTTGTCGGAAATGCGATAGGCTGCGCGGTGATCGAGCTTTCCGTGAGCTTCTATCTCTGAAAAAGCTAAGTGCAGCCCTTTGGCGCGCCAGGATTGTCGTAAAGGCGTGCCGATGATATCGAGCGCTTTGGGGCGAGAGGGGCGGCAACCGTGAACGAGGCGATCGCGGCAGAGGATAGCGTGGCGGTACCGACGCTGCGACAGGCAGCGCGCGTCTGGGCGCGGATTGGCTGTCTGAACTTCGGCGACCCAACCGGCCAAATCGCTCTCATGCATAGGACCATCGTCGACGAGAAGCGCTGGATCTCCGAAGAGCGCTTTCTGCATGCACTAAATTTCTGCATGCTGCTACCAGGGCCCGAGGCCCAGCAACTAGCCACCTACATGGGCTGGCTGATGCACGGCATACGCGGTGGCCTTGTTGCCGGCCTGCTGTTCATATTGCCAGGCTTCCTTGCCATCCTGGCGCTGTCGAGCCTCTACGCCGTCTTTCAGGAAGCGGCCTGGCTTCCCGCGCTTTTCTTCGGTGCGAAGGCTGCGGTCCTGGCAATCGTTATCGAGGCATTGCTCCGGGTGGTGCGCCGAGCGTTGAAGGAACGATTTCATTATTATGTGGCCGGAGCGTCGTTCCTGGCTCTCTTCCTTCTGAACCTGTCGTTTCCCCTGGTTATCATCCTGGCCGGAGCAGCAGGACTGCTATGGATGAAGCGTCGCCAGAGCCGGTTGGCAGCCCCAGCCTTGCCGCGAACCTCTCCGCACAGGCGTTTTCCGGCGGTAACGACGCATGCGATCGCAAAGCCGCTTGTAGTGCTCGTGCTCTGGATCCTCGTCTGGCAGTCACCGCTCTTTTTCATTCGTGGCCTCGACGCGCCTACGGATCTGATCGCCGAAACGCTGAGCGGCGAAACCAACGTCTTCGGTGCGATCTTCGTCTTCTTCTCCAAGATGGCCGTCATTGCCTTCGGAGGCGCTTACGCCGTCCTGACCTATGTCGCGCAAGTTGCCGTCGGTCACTACGCCTGGCTTCAGCCCGGTGAGATGCTCGACGGACTGGCACTTGCTGAGACGACGCCGGGGCCGCTCGTCCTTGTCCTCTGCTTTGTCGGTTTTCTCGCTGGCTACCGCAACCCCGTTGCCATGGCGCCGCTGGCCGGTGGCGTTCTCGGCGCCTTCCTCGCCGCATGGGCAACGTTCGTGCCGAGCTTCGTCTGGATCTTCGCCGGGGCTGCCTACATCGAGAGGCTGCGGAACAATGAGAACCTCTCGGCCGCCCTTTCGGCGATTACAGCGGCCGTGGTCGGCGTCATTCTCAATCTTGCACTCTGGTTCGGCCTGCATGTGCTTTTTTCCGAGATCGGCCGCGTCGCGTTCCTTTCCGGCAAGACCGGGCTGCCGATCGTCTGCGTCGCCTGGCCACAGTGGTGGACGCTCGATCTCGCGGCGCTTGGGATCTTCGTGCTGGCGTCCGTCCTGCTCTTTCGCTTCAAGGTCGGCATCCTGACAGTCATCGGCGTGTCCACCGTCGCAGGCCTGTTGGCCAAGGCTGCCGCCGCCGTCCTCTAGTCGATGGGTTCCGGTTTTTTGCAGTTGCTCACTGCAAAATGCCTTGCCATCGCGGCATGCCTTTGCGATGTCAGCCGTGACTTAACGAGATCGGGAAATCGGAATGGCCAAGCGGATCGAGAACTTTGCGGAAATCACCAGCCAGTATGATGCGGTGTTCTGCGATGTCTGGGGTGTCCTGCACAACGGCGTCGATCCCTTCCCGAAGGCGGCGACTGCACTGGAGGCAGCGCGTGCGGAAGGACTGACCGTCGTTCTCATCACCAATTCGCCACGCATCGCTCCGCAAGTTGTGGCGCAGCTTCGCCAGATCGGTATCCAGGACGGCGCCTACGACCGGATCGTCACGTCGGGCGACGTTACGCGAGGCCTGATTGCCGAGGGGCCGAAGAAGGTGTTTCTGCTCGGACCGGATCGCGACCTGGCAATCATCGAGGGGCTTGGCGTGGAACGCGTCGATGCCAGGGATGCGGACTCCGTCGTCTGCACCGGCTTTTTCGACGACGAAACTGAGACTCCGGAAGACTACACCGAGATGCTGAAGGCGTTCCAGGCGCGCGGTGTGTCGATGATCTGCGCCAACCCTGATCTGGTTGTCGAGCGCGGCCACAAGATCATTCCCTGCGCCGGTGCGATGGCGGCTTACTACAATCAGCTCGGTGGACAAACGCGCATTGCCGGCAAGCCACACAAGCCGATCTACGACGCCGTATTGTCCGTTGCCCGCGAGGCGCATGGCGAGTTTCCGAAGAGCCGCGTCCTCGCGATCGGGGACGGGATGCCGACCGATGTGCGCGGCGCTCTCGATTATGGCCTCGACCTCCTCTATATCAGCGGCGGCATCCATGCGAAGGAATACACGCTGAATGGAGAGACCGATGAGGCGATCCTCACGGCCTACCTAGAGCGCGAAAAAGCGACCCCGAAGTGGTGGATGCCCCGTCTCGCATAAAGAGCCCCGCACAAGAAAAGCCAGCCGATGACCGTTTTTCACCGCAACGAAACCCGCGAACCCTTGCCGGACCACCTGCGTGGTGGTGTGATTGCTATTGGCAACTTCGACGGCGTGCATCGCGGGCATCAGTCCGTGCTGAACCGGGCCCTGGAGATATCGCGGCAGCGTGGCATTCCGGCACTGGTCCTGACCTTCGAGCCACATCCGCGCACTGTCTTCCGTCCCGATCAGCCGGTCTTTCGTTTGACGCCCGCACCGCTCAAGGCGCGTATCCTCGAGGCGATCGGCTTCAATGCGGTCATCGAATATCCCTTCGACAGGGAGTTTTCGCAGCGCTCCGCCGATGATTTCATCCATTCGATCCTCAAGGATTGGCTCAGCGCATCCGAGGTCGTGACGGGGTTCAACTTTCATTTTGGGCGTGGCCGGGAAGGCGGTCCGGCCTTCCTGATGGATGCCGGTCAAAAATACGGGTTCGGCGTGACGCTGATCGACGCATTTCGCGACGAAAATACCGATGTTGTGTCTTCGAGCCATATTCGCGAACTGCTGAAAGACGGCAACGTCAGCGAGGTGGCCGCAATGCTCGGCTATCACTATACTGTGGAAGCGGAAGTCATTGGCGGCGAGAAGCTTGGTCGCCAACTCGGCTTCCCGACCGCAAACATGCAATTGCCTGCTGAAGCCGATCTGAAGGCCGGCATCTATGCCGTTCGCTTTCGTCTTGCCGATGGCACACTGCATGATGGCGTCGCCAGCTACGGTCGCCGTCCGACGGTCACGGACAATGGTGCGCCGTTGCTCGAGACCTACGTTTTCGATTTCAGCGGCGACCTTTACGGGCAGATCTGTTCCGTTTCCTTCTTCGGCTATCTGCGACCCGAACTGAAGTTCGATGGCCTCGATCCGCTTGTGGAACAGATGAACCGCGACAAGGAAGAGGCAAGGGCACTGCTTGACGGCGTGCGGCCGCTCGGCGAACTCGACCTCAAGATCTGCTTCCACTGAATTCGGGGCGGCGGCGCTTGCCGCGCGCTCATGGGCGTTCGCGCGACGCCATGAAATCCCTCTTCCTTTTCCCTGCAAAAGCGCCTATGAACCGGCGCGATGAACAAGTTCCGGCTGGCGATCACGATACGAATTATCGGCCCGGCCTTCCGCGCGCGCTAAGCGGCCGGAAGGTCCGGGTTTTCGGCGCTTGGACGACGAGCGCCTCCGTCACCAATTTTCAAGCCCGTTGCGCCCGCTTCCGTGGCGCCTAGAGACGATTGCTAGACATGACCGACACAGCCGAAAAACTCGACTACTCGAAGACCCTCTATCTGCCAGAAACGAACTTCCCGATGCGCGCCGGCCTGCCGCAGAAGGAGCCGGAGACCGTTGCCCGCTGGCAGCAGATGGGTCTCTACAAGAAGCTGCGCGCTTCCGCCGCTGGCCGTGAGAAGTTCGTGCTTCACGACGGCCCTCCCTACGCGAACGGCAACATCCATATCGGCCACGCGCTGAACAAGATCCTCAAGGATGTCATCAATCGCTCGTTCCAGATGCGCGGCTACGACGCCAACTACGTCCCCGGCTGGGACTGCCACGGCCTTCCGATCGAATGGAAGATCGAGGAGAAGTACCGTGAGAAGGGCAAGAACAAGGACGAAGTTCCGGTCAACGAATTCCGCCAGGAATGCCGCGACTTTGCTGCTGGCTGGATCAAGGTCCAGTCGGAGGAGTTCAAGCGCCTCGGCATCGAAGGCGACTTCGACAACCCGTACACGACGATGAACTTCCATGCGGAATCGCGCATCGCCGGCGAACTGCTGAAGATCGCCAAGTCAGGCCAGCTCTATCGGGGCTCGAAGCCGATCATGTGGTCAGTCGTCGAGCGCACGGCGCTCGCCGAAGCCGAAGTCGAATACGCTGATGTCGAAAGCGACATGATCTGGGTGAAGTTCCCAGTGGTTAGCGCTTTTGGCCAAAGCGATCAATCGGGCTATGCCAAGTCGATGGATGCTGCATTTGATGCAGCCAAAGAAAAACTGAAGGCGCTCGTCGGTTCATCAGTTGTGATCTGGACGACGACACCATGGACGATTCCCGGTAACCGCGCCATCGCCTATTCCTCGCGCTATGGCTATGGCCTCTACGAGGTTGCGACGGCGGAGAATGATTTCGGCCCGCAGCCGGGCGAGAAGTTGATTTTTGCCAAGCGGCTGGCTGAGGAATCTGCGGCCAAGGCTAAGCTTACCTTCAACTTCGTCAGTGATGTATCTGCGGAAGAGCTCTCAGCCATCACCTGCGCGCACCCCCTGCACGGGCTCGGCGGTGGCTACGATTTCCATGTGCCGCTCCTCGACGGCGACCATGTCACCGACGAGACGGGCACCGGTTTCGTTCACACCGCGCCGAGCCACGGCCGGGAAGACTTTGATGCCTGGATGGCCAACGTCCGTTTGCTGGAAGAGCGCCACATCTCGTCGGCGATCCCGTTCCCGGTCGACGACGCTGGTTTCTTCACGGCTGACGCTCCCGGCTTCGGCCCGGATGCCGAGGGCGGTGCTGCTCGCGTCATCGACGACAAGGGCAAGAAGGGTGATGCCAACGAGCGCGTCATCAAGGCGCTGATCGGTCGCCATGCGCTGTTTGCACGCGGCCGCCTCAAGCACTCCTATCCGCACTCCTGGCGTTCGAAGAAGCCGGTCATCTTCCGTAACACGCCGCAGTGGTTCGTCTACATGGACAAGGAACTCGGCGATGGCACGACACTGCGC
Source organism: Rhizobium sp. YTU87027 (assembly GCF_050644135.1). NCBI lineage: Bacteria > Pseudomonadati > Pseudomonadota > Alphaproteobacteria > Hyphomicrobiales > Rhizobiaceae > Rhizobium > Rhizobium sp. YTU87027. The sequence continues at coordinate 431,521 of NZ_CP098440.1, forward strand.
TCGCGCGCCCTGAACGCAATCGACGCAACCCGCTTCGTACCCGCGGCCGGTCAGAACCGCCTGCGCGCCATGATCGAACAGCGCCCGGATTGGGTCCTGTCGCGTCAGCGCGCCTGGGGCGTGCCGATCTGCCTCTTCGTCGATGATGACGGCGGTATCCTGCAGGACGATGCCGTGAACGCGCGCATCCTGGAAGCCTTTGAGAACGAGGGCGCCGATGCCTGGTTCGCGGATGGTGCACGTGAGCGCTTCCTGGGCGAGAAGGCAAATGAGCCCTGGACGCAGGTCATGGACATCCTCGACGTCTGGTTCGACTCGGGCTCGACGCACACCTTCACGCTCGAAGATCGCCCGGATCTGAAATGGCCGGCCGACCTTTATCTTGAAGGGTCCGACCAGCACCGCGGCTGGTTCCATTCGTCGCTGCTGGAATCCGCCGCAACCCGTGGCCGGGCGCCCTATGATGCTGTTCTCACCCATGGCTTCACCATGGACGAGAAAGGCGAGAAGATGTCGAAGTCGAAAGGCAACGTGACATCTCCGCAGGAAATCATGAAGGACGCAGGCGCAGATATCCTGCGCCTTTGGGTGATGACGTCCGACTACGCCGAGGATCTGCGTGTCGGCAAGACGATCATCCAGACGAACATCGATGCCTATCGCAAGCTCCGTAACACGATCCGCTGGATGCTCGGCACGCTGGCGCACGACAAGGGCGAAGTCATCGCGCTTGCCGATCTGCCGGAGCTCGAGCAACTGATGCTGCACCGCCTGGTCGAGCTTGAGCAACTCGTCCGCGAAAGCTACGACGCCTTCGACTTCAAGAAGATCGCTCGCGCACTGATCGATTTCGCCAACGTCGAGCTCTCGGCCTTCTACTTCGACGTCCGCAAGGATGCACTCTACTGCGATGCGCCGTCGAGCCTGCGCCGTCGCTCGGCCCTTCATGTCATCCGCAACATCTTCGAATGCATGGTTACATGGCTGGCGCCGATGCTGCCGTTCACGACGGAAGAGGCATGGCTGTCGCGCAATCCTTCGGCGGTTTCGGTTCACCTCGAGCAGTTCCCGACCATTCCGGCGGACTGGAAGAACGAGGCATTGGCCGAGAAGTGGAAGAAGATCCGCTCGGTCCGCACGGTCGTCACGGGCGCACTGGAAATCGAGCGTAAGGACAAGCGCATCGGCTCCTCGCTGGAGGCTGCCCCCGTCGTTCACGTCGCCGATGCGGAGCTTCTGAACGCGCTGGAGGGCCAGGACTTCGAGGAGATCTGCATCACCTCTGGCATCGTCATCGACGGCACGGAAGGGCCGGCCGATGCGTTCCGTCTGCCGGAGGTGTCAGGTGTCAGCGTCGAGCCGAAACTGGCCGAAGGCACCAAATGCGCCCGCTCCTGGCGGATCACGACGGATGTCGGTTCTGACACCGAGTATCCCGACGTCTCGGCCCGCGATGCGGCTGCGTTGCGCGAACTAGCGGTGCAAAACTGAAGAATATTACCGGGTGAATTGCACAATCGCGGTTCATCCGGTAAAAGCTGCCTGAAAATGGCCGGATTTTTGCGTCAGGGGGACGAGTGTCCGGTAGGGCGATGATTGCACCGGCATGGCTGGAAGGGTTTTCATGTTATCAACACGTTGGATCCGTGTGGGCGTCTGCCTGACTGTTGCTATGGCAGGCGGCGCGATGATCACCGGCTGCATGGGGAGCCCGCGCTACGGTACCGACAAGACCGCGATGGAACAGTTGACCGACGACCTTGGTCAGTCCGTTTCATTGACCGGCGACGGGCCGAAGAACAAGGGCGTCAAATACAGCGCCCGCCCAGGCCTCGTTCTGCCGCAGGCAGCTGACAAGGAGAACCTCGTCGAGCCGCAGCAGAGCATCGCCAGCAAGGAAAATCCGCAGTGGATCGAATCCCCGGAAGAGACCCGCGCACGCCTAGTCAAGGAAGCTGACGAAAACAGCGACAACCCGAATTACCGCTCGCCGCTCGCAAGCGACAAGGTTGAAGGTGGCCGGCAAACGACCGAAGCCCAGACCAAGGCCTATCGCGAGGCTCGCGCCATCCAGAAGGGCTCCTATACCGATCGCCGCTACATCTCGGATCCGCCAACCGAATACCGCCAGGTCGACGATCCGGCCAAGCTGGACGATCTCGGCGAGCCGGAGCTGAAGAAGGCGAAGAAGAAGAAGAAGGAAGCTGCGATTGCCGGTACCGGCAATCAGTGGTGGAACCTCCTCCAGTAAAGTTTCAAGCGGGGCATCAGCCCCGCTTTGCTTTTGACCACTTGTCAACCAGCATCCTGCCGGCAAGGCTAGTGCCGACGGCGCGAGGATCGCGCCCGGTACGAGCAATGTTACGGCATATCCCGTTTCTGCGCGAAGAACGTTCGAAGGATGTCGGCGGATGTCGTCTCCTGCAAACCGGAATACACCTCCGGGGCGTGATGGCAGGTGGGCTGCCTGTAGAAGCGCACGCCATTGTCGACGGCGCCACCCTTCGGGTCTTCCGCACCGTAGTAGAGCCGGCGAATGCGCGCGAAAGAAATGGCGGCCGCGCACATGGTACAGGGTTCCAGCGTCACATAGAGGTCGGCGCCGGTCAGCCGTTCCTGGCCAAGCGCCTCGCAGGCCATTCGAATGGCGGCGACTTCAGCGTGAGCTGTGACATCGTTGAGCTCGCGGGTGCGGTTGCCGGATGCCGCGACCACGGCCCCGTCAATCACCAGAACCGCTCCGATCGGCACCTCGCCGCGCTCTCCGGCGGCGCGGGCCTGGTCGAGCGCCAGCTCCATAAATTGATTTGTCTTCACGATCCGACAATTTCCACTTAACCGCAGGGGCGCGACCTGATAGGAAGGCCCCAAAAGGCAGGCAAACAACAAATGACATTCAAAGACAAGCCAAAACGGCCAGGCGGCAAGCCATCTCCGCGCGATGCCGGCCCGAAATCCGGCGGGAAGCCGGCAAAGGCGCTCGTCAAGACCGAGGCGAGCAGCGTTGCCGAAGGTGACGCCAAGGCCGAGCGCATCTCGAAAGTGATGGCGCGCGCCGGCGTCGCATCGCGTCGCGATATCGAGCGCATGATCATGGACGGCCGCGTCAAGCTGAACGGCAAGCTCCTCGAGACCCCCGTCGTCAACGTGACGCTGACGGATAAGATCGAAGTGGACGGCGTTCCGATCCGCGGTATCGAACGGACCAGGCTCTGGCTTTACCACAAGCCCGCCGGCCTTGTGACGACGAACGTGGATCCGGAAGGACGCCCCACGGTATTCGACAATCTGCCGGATGACCTGCCGCGCGTCATGTCGATCGGCCGCCTCGATATCAACACCGAGGGCCTGCTGCTTTTGACCAACGATGGTGGCCTTGCGCGTGCGCTGGAACTGCCGACGACAGGCTGGCTGCGCCGTTACCGCGTGCGTGCCCACGGCGAGATCGATCAGGAGGCGCTCGACAAGCTCAAGGATGGCATCGCCGTCGATGGCGTCCTCTATGGCGCGATCGAAGCGACCCTTGACCGTACACAGGGCTCGAACGTCTGGCTCACCATGGGCCTGCGCGAAGGCAAGAACCGCGAAATCAAGAACGTGCTGGGTGCGCTCGGTCTCGACGTCAATCGTCTGATCCGCATCTCCTACGGCCCGTTCCAGCTCGGCGATCTGCCGGAGCGGGATGTGGTCGAAGTGCGCGGCCGCACCTTGCGCGACCAGCTCGGCCCTCGCCTGATCGAGGACGCGAAGGCCAATTTCGACGCGCCGATCTACAACTCGCCTGCTGTTGCTGCCGAAGAAGAACCCGAAACGAAGCCGGAGCGCCGCGAGCGCCCCCGCAAGCCGGAAGACAAGCGCGAGCGTGCGCTGAGCCGCCTCGACACCAAGCCTGACGATCGCCGCGATGGTGGCCGCAATGACGATGATCGTCCGAAGCGCCCCGCGCTCGGCAGCCGCCGTAACGCCAACGTTTGGATGGCTCCCGGCGCGCGCCCGCTCGGCGAGAAGGCAGCCGCCAGGGCCGAGAAGAATGCCAAGACGGCGCAGCGCCGTGGCGAAAAGCCCGGCCGCGATAGGCCGCAGGCGGCAAGCTTCGGGGATGACCGCCACCGCGTCCAGATCAACCGAGCCACCGATGAAGAGGGCGAATGGATCCGCTCCAGCGATGTGAGCCGCGACGACGGCGATCGCAAGCGTTCCGGTGATCGTGGTGATCGCGGCCTGCGCGGCGACCGTGGTTTCGGTGACCGCTCGTCGCGTGGCGACAGGTCCTTCGGCGATCGTGGCGACCGCTCCGGCGGCGACCGCACCGCGCGCGGGGAGAGACCCTATGGCGACCGGCCACCGCGCGGCGATCGGCCATTCGGCGACAAGCCCCGTGGTGAGCGCAAGCCACGCGAGGACGGCGACCGTCCCCGTTCCTTCGGCGACCGCCCGGCGCGCGGAGACCGGCCAGCCGGTGACCGTCCATTCGGGGGCAAGCCGCGTGGCGACCGCAGGCCGCGCGAGGACGGTGATGAGCGTCCCCGCGCCAAGCGCTTTTCCGGCGAGGCTCGCTCCGAGCGTCCGGCCGGCGAGCGCTCCTTCGGTGACAAGCCTAGTGGGGGACGTCCCTTCGGCGACAAGCCGCGCGGCAAGAGCTTCGGCGGCGGTAAGCCCGGTGGCGGCAAGTCTTTCTCCGGCAAGCCGAAGGGCGACAGGCCGGGGGGCAGTGGCAAGCCTTCGGGCGGGCCGTCGCGGGGTGGACCAAAAGGAAAAGGAATAGGACGCAGTGCGGATCGTCGGCGGTGAGTTTCGCGGACGGCCGCTCGCCGTACCAAAGTCAAACGACATCCGGCCGACTGCCGACCGGACGCGTGAGAGCCTGTTCAACATTCTGAGCCATGCCTATCCGGAATGCGTCGACGGCACCCGGATACTGGATCTCTTTGCCGGCACGGGCGCCGTTGGCCTCGAAGCCGTCTCGCGCGGTTGCCGCCATGCGCTGTTCGTCGAAAACAGCGTCGAAGGCAGGGGCCTGCTCTGGGAAAACATCGATGTGCTCGGCCTGCATGGCAGGACGCGTATCCTGAGGCGCGATGCGACCGATCTCGGCAGTGTCGGCAATCTCGAGCCGTTTCAGATGCTGTTTGCCGACCCGCCCTACGGCAAGGGACTTGGCGAAAAGGCAATGGCCGCCGCAGCCAAGGGTGGCTGGCTGCAACCGGGCGCGATTGCAGTCCTGGAAGAACGCGCGGACGTTGCCGTTTCGGTCGACCCTTCCTATCTTTTCCTCGAAAGCCGGATATTCGGCGATACCAAGGTTCATTTCTTCCGCTATCAACCCGAATAGGGTTGCGGAAATCGGGGGCAGCGGTGCAGCAGGCAGAGAAGATCGAAACCGAGTTGCCTGCCCCGACCGACGCCTCTGGCCGTTCGACACCCACAGTTGCGGTTGCCTTCGGCGGTGGCGGCGCGCGTGGCCTGTCTCACATCCACGTCATCGAAACGCTGGATGAACTCGGCATTCGCCCCGTGGCAATCGCTGGCTCCTCGATCGGCTCCATCATGGGCGCGGGCATGGCGGCTGGAATGACCGGCGAAGCCATCCGCGAGCATGTCATGATGACGGTCGGCAACAAGGCTGCTGTTGTCAGTCGCCTCTGGGGCCTGCGCCCGCAGACGGTGCGCGATGCGGTTGCCAACGGCGTGCGCATCGGACAGTTCAATCTCGAGCGTATCCTGAAAGCTTTCCTTCCCGCCGATCTTCCGGATCGCTTCGAGGATCTGCTGGTGCCAATGACGGTGACGGCCACCGATTATTACGGCCAGTGCGAAGTGCTGACGAGCCACGGTGCGTTGTTCCCGGCGCTGGCCGCTTCCTCGGCAATCCCTGCGGTCTTCATGCCGGTGCGGCTGCACGGACGGGTGATGATCGATGGCGGCATCAGCAATCCCGTGCCTTACGAATGCCTGATGGACCGCGCCGACATCGTCATCGGCATCGATGTCGTCGGTGCCCCGGAAGGCGATGGCACCCATATTCCGAACCGGATGGAGAGCATCTTCGGCTCCGGGCAGCTGATGATGCAGACCGCCATTTCCCTGAAGCTGCGCCTGCAGGCACCGCACATCTTCCTGCGCCCCCCAGTTGGGCGCATCGGCGTGATGGACTTCCTGAAGGCTCGCCAAGTCCTGTCCATGTCGGTCGGCATCAAGGACGAACTGAAATACGCGCTCGATCGGGAGATCGAAGCGCGGATCGCCTCTTAGAGGCTTTGCCCAAGACTAGTAGCCGTTAATACCGCTGCCACGAACCGGGCCAATCCCTGCAGGGGTTGCGTAGGTGGTATTCCCTGCGCCCGAGCCGGTGGTTGCACATCCGGAAAGGGTAAGGGCAATGGCCGCGACGGCCAGAAGACAGCGTAGAGGCATAGCATTGTCCTAACATCGAAGACTGCGCGGGCCTCAGAGGCCAGAGCCGGATACTCCCTCAAATCAACGGCAATGGCAACGAGCGGATGTAACCATTCGGGGGCCTCAACGCGAGCGGTGCCGGCAGGTAGGGCACTCGGAGTCGGCGGCACGCCTATAGAATATGCCAGCTCACAAGGAATGGGTGAATTCCTGAAGGAAGGGCGCCGATGGTGGCTAGCGTAGCGAGCAGGATCTGGTAGGTTTCTAGCCTCAGCCGTTTTTCGAGGATGACTGCCTCACCTTTCCAGAAAAGGCGCCCATCGTCGCCGACTTCCAGATGCTCCATGTCATCCCAACTGATACTATGTCGTCTCATCGTTCCTCCAATCTGACGCGACCCTTTGCTGCAACCAGTCTCACCGCAGGACCGCTTGCCAGGATCATCGCATTTAGCCTTTCAACAATTTGCGCTATCGAAGGCTCTAAGCGTCGGCCGTCACCTCTGCCGTGCCGGCCAGCGGGTCCTCGTCGAAGCTCGCGGCGCGCTTTGGCTTCATGAGGGGCTCCGGTTTCACCGGCTGGGAGAACAGCATGTCGCGGCCGGCCTGCAGTCCTTCCGTGACCTGCAGCACCAGGCGCGCTTCATCGCGCTTGCGGATATCCTCGCCGATCTCATAGGCCTCCGCCTCGCCGACACCCAATGCCTCGAGCGTTCGCCGGCCGAACAGCAGACCGGATTCCAGCGTCTCGCGCAGTTCATAGTCGACGTTGAGATTGCGGAGCGCGATTGAGTGAATGCGGTCGTAGGAGCGCACGAAGAGCTTGGCATCCGGATAGTCCGCCTGCACCAGCTCGACGATCTTGTCGGTAATCTCGCGCTTCTGGGTGCAGACGACGACGATCTTGGCGCGGTCGATGCCGGCGGCTCGCAACACGTCCTTGCGGGTGCCGTCGCCGAAGTAGATCCGGAAACCGAAGGAGGAAGCCTGCCGGATGCGATCCGCCGAAAAGTCGATGACGGTTACGGCACGCCCGCCGGCGAGCAGGATCTGGGCGGCAATCTGCCCGAAACGCGAGAAGCCGACCATCAGCACATCCGCGCCGGCGCCTTCGAAATCTTCGTCCAGCTGTTCCTCCTCTTTGCCGGAGAGGAGACGCTTGGCCAGCATGGTTCCGATCGGGGTGAGCGCCATCGAAAGGGTGACAATGGCGATCAGCAACGAGGCGGTGCTTGTCGGCATCAGTCCGGCAATACCGGCGGCGGTAAACAGGACGAAGCCGAACTCGCCGCCCTGCGGCAGCAGGAAAGCGATCCTGATAGCGTCGTCATGCGGCGATCCTGTTGCGCGGCAGAGAATGTAGATCACCAGTGCCTTCGCGGCCATGATCACGGGCACGGCAACGATGATGAAAAGAGCGTTGTCTCTGAGCACTTCCAGCTCGATTGAAAGGCCGACCGCGATGAAGAAGATAGCGAGCAGCACGCCGCGGAAGGGCTCGATATCGGCTTCCAGTTCGTGGCGATAGGAGGACTCGGCAAGCATCACGCCGGAAAGGAACGCGCCCATCGCCATCGACAGTCCGGCAAGTTGCATCAGGCTCGCCGACCCCATCACCACGAAGAGGGCGGCGGCAATCATCGCCTCGCGGGCACCGGTGCGGGCGATGATCTGGAAGAGCGGCGTGAGCAGATAGCGCCCCATGACGATCATCGCGGCGACCGCCGCAATGGCGACCGCGAAGTCCAGCATAGGCGTCCCGCTGCCCTTGCCGCCGTCGAGAATGCTGATGAGGGCAAGCAGCGGTACGATCGCAAGATCCTGGAACAGCAGCATCGAGAAGGAGCGCTGTCCGTAGCGAGTGTTCACATCGCCTTCGTCTTCGAGGATCTGCATCGCAAATGCGGTCGAGGAGAGAGCAAGGCCGAAACCCGCGACGATGCTGCCGCGCCAGTCCAGAACCCCGGAAAGATAGGTCAGTAGTGTGAGCACAAGACCGGTCGCCACCACCTGCGCGGTTCCGAGCCCGAAAATGTCGCGCCGCATCTGCCAGAGGCGCGAAGGCTTCAGCTCAAGCCCGATGATGAAGAGGAGGAAGACGACGCCGAGTTCGGCAACGTCCAGGATCTGCTCGCCATCCGTCAATCCGTGAAAGATCGGGCCGATGACGACGCCGGCGGCCAGATAGCCGAGCACCGTTCCGAGCCCAAGGCGCTTGAAAATCGGCGCCGAAACCACGGCGCCACCGAGCAGCAGGATCGTCTCGGTGAAAAGAGTGTTGGGCTCTGACATCAGGCGAGTTTCTTTCAATGCGCGGAGGCACGCAAGCGGCCGGCAAAAGAATCGGCGCACACGGCCTTGATGCTTTTCGTAGCGCACAATAAATGGAACGCGAAGGAAAGGCCAAATCATGTCCTCAGAAATCGACTCCTCGACGCTTCTTTCCCGCGCAAGCCAACTGATCGCCCTGGCAAAGAAGGCTGGTGCCGACGCAGCGGACGCTGTGGTCGTGCGCTCGCGCTCGCAAGCGGTCAGCGTGCGCCTCGGCAAGGTCGAGGGCACGGAATCCTCGGAAAGCGATGATTTCTCGCTGCGCGTCTTCATCGGCAAGCGCGTTGCCAGCGTCTCCGCAAATCCAGGCTTCGATCTTTCGGCTCTGGCCGAGCGGGCTGTGGCGATGGCAAAGGTGTCGCCGGAAGATCCGTTCGCTTGCCTGGCGGACGAGGACCGGCTTGCGAAGTCCTATCCGGATCTTGAGCTTCTCGATACGACCGAGGTTACCTCCGACCAGCTTCGCGAAGCCGCACTCGAGGCGGAAGCCGCGGCTCTCGCGGTCAAGGGCGTGAGCAATTCGTCGGGTGCCGGGGCTTCGGCCGGTATGGGTGGCCTTGTGCTTGTGACCTCACACGGTTTCGAAGGCAGCTACATGGCCTCGCGCTTCGGCCGATCCGTCAGCGTCATCGCCGGCGAAGGCACGGCCATGGAGCGCGACTACGATTTCGACAGCCGCCTCTATTTCGGCGAGCTTGATGATGCCGCGGAGATCGGCCGCAGGGCAGGTGAGCGCACGGTCAAGCGCATCAACCCGCGTCAGGTGGAGACGGGCAAGGACATCACCGTCGTTTTTGATCCTCGCGTTGCTCGCGGCTTCGTCGGCCACATTGCCGGGGCCATCAACGGCGCCTCGGTTGCGCGCAAGACAAGCTTTCTGCGCGACAAGATGGGTCAGCAGGTCTTGAAATCGGGGCTTTCGATCTCGGACGATCCGCTGATCGTCCGCGGCCCGTCGTCGCGCCCCTTCGATGGCGAGGGCGTATCCGGTGAGCGGCTGCTGATGATCGAGGACGGTATCCTCAAGCATTGGTTCCTCTCCACCTCGACGGCCCGCGAGATCGGCATGGAAACCAACGGCCGCGGCGTGCGCGGCGGCAATTCAGTGACGCCATCCGCGACGAACCTCGCGCTGGAGCCGGGCGACATCTCGCCGGAGGACCTGATCCGCAGCGTCGGCAACGGTTTCTATGTGACCGAGCTGATCGGCCAGGGCGTCAACATGATCACCGGCGAGTATAGCCGCGGTGCGACCGGCTTCTGGATCGAGAATGGCGAACTGACCTTTGCCGTCTCCGAAGTGACGATCGCTTCGAACCTCAAGGACATGTTCATGCGGGTCACGCCTGCAAACGACATCGACCGCAAGTTCGGTGTCGCCGCTCCGACGCTTGCGATCGAAGGAATGACGCTCGCCGGGCGCTGATAGATTGGATTGCCGAAATGACCGACATGGACACAGCCGTCTGGCGGAGCGATCTGGAACTGATCGCGGATGCTGCCAGGCAAGCCGGCGATGTTGCACTCGGTTATTTCAACCAGTCGCCTGAAGTCTGGTGGAAGAACGAGGGACGGTCGCCCGTCAGCGCCGCCGATTTCGCAGCCAACCGGAAGCTTGAATCTATCCTGCGTGCCGCCCGGCCGGATTATGGCTGGCTCTCCGAAGAGACCGAAGACGACGGCGATCGGCTTTCACGAGACACGCTGTTCATCATCGACCCGATCGATGGCACGCGAGCATTCCTGGCGGGGCTGGAATTGTGGTGCGTCAGTGTTGCGGTCGTCCGCCATGGGCGGCCTGTCGCCGGGGTTCTCTACGCTCCTGCCTTGGAGGAACTTTACGAGGCGGTCGAGGGTGGTGTGGCCTTGAAGAACGGCCAACCGATAACCGTATCGACGACACCGCTTGATGCACCGGGGCGCTTTGCGATCGCCGAGGACGTGCTCAAGGCATTTCCTGATGCGCTCAAGCATCGCATTGAGCGCGTCAGGCACGTGCCGTCCCTTGCCTACCGCATTGCGATGGTTGCCGACGGGCAGATCGACGGCACCTTCATCAAGCACAATTCGCACGATTGGGATCTCGCCGCCGCCGATTTGATACTGGAGCGCGCCGGCGGGCGGCTTGTCGATCTCCAGGGTGACACGCCGCTCTATAACCGCATTAAGGTCAGCCACGACGAACTTTGCGCAGCCGCCGCGCCGCGACTCTCCGATCTACTAACCGGGATTGGCGAACGACGAGGCAGTTGACGTTTTCGTCAAAATCCCTCAGATGAAGCGGCGGAGGAGAACAGAGCAGAAAGAGAAGAAAATGACTGAATCCGGCGACAAAAAGCAGCTCTTGCATCTCGTATTCGGCGGCGAACTGGAAAGCTTGGACGATGTTCAGTTCAGGGACCTCAAGGACCTCGATATCGTCGGCATTTTTCCGGACTATGCCACTGCACTGACGGCTTGGAAGGCAAAGGCGCAGTCGACTGTGGATAATGCGCATATGCGCTATTTCATCGTCCACATGCACCGTCTGCTGGACCCGGAAAGCAAGTCCGCGCAGTAACCCTCCCGCGGTCGCGGTTCATCGGAGCCGCGAACCGACCGACTGCCGGACGCATTCTGGACAAACTGATCGGTCATTGCAGGCCGCAACAATAATTGGGAATTGGGAACGGGTTGATGTCGATCGTTTGTGATCGGAGAATTGGCAGATGAGTGGTCGCATGGCGCGGTTTGCGCTGGGCGCCTACCAGGCAACGGGAACGTTGCTGACCCCTTTTGTCGGCGGCTATCTCGCCTATCGGGCGGCCAAGGGCAAGGAAGACCGCGCGCGCCGTTTGGAGCGCTCAGGCTATGCCAGCGCTGATCGCCCGGCCGGACCACTGGTCTGGTTTCACGCCGCAAGCGTCGGCGAAACGAACGCCGTCATTCCGCTGATCCGCGAAATTCGCCGGCGCGACGTCCATGTCATTCTGACAACAGGAACGATCACGTCCGCCAAACTGGCTGCTGAGCGTATCGGCAGCGAGGCGATCCACCAGTATGTGCCGCTCGACCTGAAGCCAGCCGTCAGCCGCTTCCTCGAATACTGGCAGCCGGACTGCGCGCTGATTGCCGAATCCGAAATCTGGCCTGTGACGCTGATGGAACTCGGTCGCCGCCGCATCCCGCAGATCCTTGTTAACGCACGTATGTCGGACCGCTCTTTCGAGCGATGGAGCCGGCGTCCGGCACTTGCCGAGGCTCTGTTTGAAAACCTTGCGCTCGTTATTGCGCAGTCGGATGTCGACGCAGAGCGTTTCCGCGATCTCGGCGCACGCCACGTCATGATGTCGGGCAATCTCAAGGTCGATACCGACGCTCCGCCCTATGATGCCGCCGTGTTCGCCGAGTACAAGCAGCAACTCGGTGGCCGCAAGACCTGGGCGGCAATCTCCACCTTCGACGGTGAGGAGAAGGCCGCGGGCATCGTCCATCGGGCGCTGAAGGAACGAAACGGGCAGTTGACGATCATCGTGCCCCGCCATCCCGAACGCTCCGACGAAATTGAAGCCGAGCTTGTCAATCAGGGACTCAAAGTGGCCCGCCGCACGCGTGGCGATGCGCTCACCCCCGATGTCGATGTCTTCCTTGGAGATACGATCGGCGAGATGGGCCTCTACCTGCGCCTGACCGAGGTCGCCTTCGTGGGCCGCTCGCTGTTTGCCGAAGGCGGGCAAAATCCGCTGGAGCCGGCGATGCTGGGTTGCGCGGTCCTGTCGGGCAGCAATGTTCAGAATTTCCGGGAAGCCTATCAGAAGCTGGCACGGCGAGGCAGCGCGCGCATGGTCCGCGATACTGAGATGCTCGCCAAGGGCGTCCACTATTTGCTCACCAACGACGGCGCACGCCGCACCATGATCGAGGCCGGGATCGGCGCCGTGCAAGAAATGCGTGGCGCGTTGACGGCGACGGTGAAGGGTTTGGAGCCCTACATCAATCCGCTGACGGTGAAGGCCAGGCTGCTGCCGAAGGCGGCGGTGCAGCGCTGAGGAGCAGGGCGGATATGAAGGCGATCAAGGGGATACTCTTCGACAAGGACGGGACGCTTCTCGACTATGACGAGAGCTGGCTGCCGGTGAACCGCGAACTGGCGCGCATCGCGTCGGCAGGTGATCCCGAACTTGCGAACCTGCTGCTTCTGGCTTGCGGCATGGATCCGGTCACCGGCCATATCGTTCCCGACAGTTTACTTGCGGCCGGCAACACCCGCCAGATTTCGGAAGGGCTGATCGCGGCCGGCTCGAAGCTTGACGTGATCGAGCTGACGACCAAGCTGGACGATCTCTTTTCGCACGCCGCCGAGTTTTCCGTTGCGGTCACCGATCTTTCCGCTTTTTTTGGTCGCCTGCATGGCCGCGGCTTTCGTCTCGGCGTTGCCTCGAGCGACAACGAGCGCTCGATCAAGCAGACGGCCCAGCGCTTTGGCTTTGCGCCCTTCATCGACTACGTGGCCGGTTACGACAGCGGCTTCGGCACGAAGCCGGAACCCGGAATGGTGCTTGGCTTCTGTGCGGCGACGGGCCTTGACCCCTCTGAAGTCGCTGTGGTCGGCGATAACAACCACGATCTGCATATGGGCCGCAACGCCAAGGTTGGCGTCACCGTGGCCGTTCTCACCGGCACGGGATCGCGGGAATCGCTCGCCGCCGCATCGGATTACTGCCTGAACGACATTACAGAGCTCGAGGGGCTGTTGCCCCACCTCCAGCTTGCCTGATTGACCAAGGCTTGCTTTTTCTTGAAAATTACCCTTTCTTTTCGCCCGGTCGAGGACATAGCCCGTCAGCATGATGCTCGGGGTCCGAAAGGCGGGACGGGGAAAATGGTATCCGAAGCGCCACCCTTCTGGTGGTCGAAAGCCGATTGGCGTGCCTGGGCGCTCTATCCGATTTCCTTCCTTTACGGACGTGTCGCCGGCTACCGTATGGCCAACGCCAAGCGCGCCTCGGTGCCCGTGCCTGTTATCTGTGTCGGCAATTTCACGGTCGGGGGTGCCGGCAAGACGCCGACGGCGCTGACCATCGCTCGCGCGGCAAAGGCGAAGGGGCTGAAGCCGGGCTTCCTGAGCCGCGGCTATGGCGGCTCCCTCGACGTCACAACGGTTGTCGATCCGGCTCATCACCGTGCCCTTGCTGTCGGCGACGAGCCTTTGCTTCTCGCCCGAGAAGCGCTGACCGTGATCTCGCGCCGCCGTGTCGAAGGGGCTCAGCGTCTCGTGAAGGAAGGCGCGGATCTCATTATCATGGACGACGGATTTCAGAGCGCGCGGCTGGCGATTGACTATGCATTGCTGGTCATCGATGCCACGCGCGGCTTGGGCAACGGCCATATCGTTCCGGGCGGCCCCGTGCGCGCACCCATTCGCCAGCAGCTACGCTACGCCACGGCGCTCCTGAAGGTTGGTGGGGGCGAGGCCGCCGACAACATCGTTCGGATCGCCGCGCGCGCGGCCAAGCCCTATTTCACAGCCTCGCTGAAAGTGTGCGACAGCGCCGAACTTTCTGGCCGCAACGTGCTGGCCTTTGCGGGCATTGCCGATCCGTCGAAATTCTTTCGCACGGTCGAATCCGTCGGCGCGCAAATCGCTGCTCGCCGCTCGTTTGGTGATCACGAGCATCTGACCGATGACGAGATCGACGACATCCTCTCAACCGCAGAGCGGGACGGCCTTCAGATTGTCACGACGTCCAAGGATTTCGTCCGCCTCGCCGGCCATCATGGCAAGGCCGAGGAACTTGCAGCGAAATGCCGGGTGATCGAGGTGGAGATGGCCTTTGCGGACGCAATGGCGCCGGGGTTGATCATCGACCGCGCGATCAATGCTTGCCGCGAGCGGCGTTTGAAGGAAGGGCGGAAGGCCCTAAGCGGAGATCTTTAGGCGCTGGCGCTCAACGTTTCTGATTGGGCAGGACGCCGGCGCGCTTGTCGGCCTCCAGTGAGGCAACGGCATCGGCATAAGGTTCCTGGCGCGCGACGCTCCAATAGCGCAGCTCGTCGAGCGGGATCTGCTTGCCAGTGATTGCGCACACGACGTAGGAGCCTGGCGACAGGATCTGAAAATCCGCATCGAGATACCGTATCTGCGCCTGGCGGTTTCCATTTCCCTCAAACAAATTCATGCGCTCCGTTTCCTTGCGGCTTGTTATTCGCCTGCCATAACGCGGCTCCGCTGGCTTTTCCAGCTTTTTCAGCTCCGGCCGAACAGCCGTTCGATGTCCGAAAGCTTAAGCTCAATGTAGGTCGGACGTCCGTGATTGCACTGACCGGAACCCGGGGTGACCTCCATCTGGCGCAGAAGCGCGTTCATCTCTTCAGGCCGCAGCCGCCGTCCGGAGCGCACGGATCCGTGGCAGGCCATGGTCGCTGCCACGTATTCGAGCTTAGCCGACAGGCCGGACGCAGTATCCCATTCGGCAATTTCGTCCGCCAACTGCCGGACAAGCCCCGTGGCGTCCACCTCCCCAAGCATGGCAGGTGTCTCACGCACCGCGATCGCGCCCGGACCGAAGCGTTCGATCGCCAGTCCCAGATCGCCAAGTTCGGTGGCAAACTGCATCAGCCGATCGCAATCCTCTTCTGGCAGATCGACGATCTCGGGAATGAGGAGCACTTGCGACGCAAGCCGCTTCGAATGTAGGGCCTTGCGCATCGCCTCAAATACCAGGCGCTCGTGCGCGGCGTGTTGATCGACGATCACCAAGCCATCATCCGTCTGTGCGACGATATAATTTTCGTGGATCTGCGCTCGGGCGGCACCCAGCGGATAGCGTTGCGGCGGCTCTTCCGGCGTGACCGGCATTCTTCGAGCCACGGCGTCGCTGCGGGCTGTCGGCGTCGCAAGTCCGTCGAAGGAAGCCTGAGGACGCTCCCCGAAGCTACTATTCGCAGCCTCGTAGAATGGGCGCGAGGGGGATGTTGCCGCCGACCAGGGTTGTTGCGGCCGCTGGGCACTCGGCTGGAAACCCGGTCGGAAGGAGCGCAGCATTCCGTCGGCGCCCGTTGTCGCTGCCCGGCTGCCGTCACGCGCCAGCGCCTCGCGCACAGCCCCGACGATCAGGCCACGCACCAGTTGCGGGTCGCGGAAGCGCACGTCCGATTTGGCCGGGTGCACGTTGACATCGACAAGGGCCGGGTCGAGCGTGATCGACAGAACCGCAACCGGATAGCGTCCGGCCGGGATAGTCTCGGCATAAGCGCCACGGATCGCCGACAGGATCAGCTTGTCCTGCACCGGACGGCCGTTGACGAAAGCGTACTGGTGGGCCGAGTTGCCGCGATTGAAGGTCGGGACGCCGGTAAAGCCGGTCAGCGATATGCCTTCGCGCTCGGCATCGATTTCGATGGCATTGTCGCGGAAGTCCTTGCCGAGGATCTGCGCCATGCGCGCCAGATGATCGTCGCCCGTCGCCGGCAATTCCAGCGTCGTGCGGTCAGTCCCTGACAGCACGAAGCGCACGCCGGGGAACGCGATCGCCATCCGCTTGACGACCTCCGTGATCGCCGCAGCCTCGGCCTTCTCCGTCTTGAGAAATTTCAGGCGGGCAGGCGTGGCAAAGAAGAGATCGCGAACCTCGACGATCGTGCCCGGATTGCCGGGTGAGGGGCGAAGATGCGTAATCCTGCCACCCTCGACAGCGATTTCATTGCCACCGGTGCTGTCCCGGCGGCGGCTGGAAATGCTAAGTCGTGCTACCGAGCCGATCGATGGCAGAGCTTCGCCGCGAAAGCCCAGTGTCCGGATGTCATCCAGCGTGTCTGAGATCTTGGAGGTGCAGTGGCGGCGTACGGCAAGCTCCAAATCCGCAACGTCCATACCGGAGCCGTTGTCCGAAACTCGCAGCAGGCTCTTTCCGCCGCCGGATGTCGCAACCTCGATGCGCGTCGCCCCTGCGTCGAGGGCGTTCTCGATCAGTTCCTTGGCGGCACTTGCCGGTCGCTCGATGACTTCACCGGCGGCAATCTGGTTGATGAGGGTTTCTGAAAGCTGTCTAATGGCCATGCGCCATTCTCTTGGATTCGCGGGGCCGAGGGAAGTGCGAAAGCGCAGCCGTTCCCTTGTTCTGCACGCTCCAATTCCGGCCGCTTAACGTTAAGCGCGCCTTAAGACAAAGATGCCATTTTGCGGCTTACTTCCGAGGATTGGGTTTAAATCGGACAGATGTGGGACGCGTAGGAATGAGTGCCGGCTTCGAAAAAGCGGACACATCATCTGTAAGCAGCGAAATGTCGGCTGATATCAGCCTGCAGACGGCGCTGTTTGACGCGGTATGCGAGAGCCTCGGCGCCGCATTCATTGTCTACGACAAGACTGACCACATGATCTTTGCGAGCCGCCAGGTTCTCAATTTCTTTCCCATATCGGAGACCATGCTGAAGCCGGGTACGCGGTTGCGAGACTTCCTCGGCGCGATCCACGACACTGGCATCCGCACGCAGTCACCCAGCAATCAGGCCGCGATGAGCCGTGAGGATTGGCTGTCCCAGAAGATTGCCTCGCATTGGCGCGAACGCTTCGAAGCCGTCGAACGGCACGGTACGGATCGCTGGATTCGCTTCGGCAAGCGTCGCCTCGCCAGCGGATATGGCGTCTCGGTCATCCAGGATATCTCCGAGGACAAGAAGCGCGAGGAACAGTGGCGCTCCGATCTGGAGCGTGTGCAACTCACCGAGGATATCCTCGATAACCTGCCTTTCCCGCTCTTCGTCAAGGACCGCAATCTCAACTACGTCGCCGTCAACATCGCCTTTTGCGAAAAGTACCAGACGACGGTTGACGAAGTGCTCGGCCGCAAGAGCGGTGACCTGTTCTCCAAGGAGGTTGCCCAACGCTTCGAGGAAAGTGACCGTCATGTACTGGAGACCGGCGAAATGTCGATCTCCCGCCAGCGACAGGTCTCCCGCGACGGCGTCGAACGCGACATAGTCGCGCGCAAGCACCGCATCGGCAAGCCCGGGCGCTATTTCCTCGTTTCGACCATGCAGGACCTGCCGCGCGACGGCGCCGATCTCGATGAGTTCCGGCTTGCGTCGGCGGTCACAACATCGAGCAAGAATTCCTATCGGCGCGCCTACGTTCCCATGGACGGCAGCGGCGAGCGCCGCGAACCGGCCGCGATGGAGGCCATCGTCCCGGAGAACTTCTCGGGTCGGAAAGTCCTGGTGGTGACGTCGGATGTGGTGGCTGAAGCAGCAGCCCTGCGAACCCTCGCCAAATACGGCTTCGAGGCCTGCTCGGTCCGCGGTGAGGACGAGGAAGAGCACTTCCTGGAGATTGCGAGCTCTTCCGGCATCTCGCTCGACCTGCTCGTGATCGACAATCAGCTTGGCATGCGTTGCCTCGAGCTCGCCGAACAGTACGGCATCCCCGCCCTGGTAATGGATGGCTTCCAGCTCGCCAATGAGCTTACTTTTCAGATCGCCCGACATTTCAACCGCAGCAATCGAGGCGAGATCGCCGAAAGCATCGATTGGGAGATCACTACAGTCGAAGACGTGAGCGTGCTCGACGTGCTTGTCGCCGAAGACAACGACATTAATCAGATTGTTTTCTCGCAGATCCTCGAGGGTCTCGGCTACCGCTACCTGATCGCTCCAAGCGGCGACGAAGCGATCCGGCTGTGGACCGAGCACCGGCCTAAAATCATCCTGATGGATATATCGCTGCCGGGCTTCAACGGTTTTGAGGCGGCGCGGCTGATCCGCCAGACCGAGGAAGGCGGCAGTTCAAGGACGCCGATTATCGGCGTTCTTACTCAGGCCTTCGAGCGTGATCGAGTTGAGTGCGCAAAAGCCGGAATGGACGACGTGATCATGAAGCCGGTGAGCCCTGATATTCTTCAGGGGATCTTTCAGAAATACCTTGCCGGGGATATCAGACAGGTCGGCATGTGACGAACAAAGCTCGTCAAGCCCCTAGATCTAGGGGCAGCATACGGTTTCAACGTGGCCGATCCACTATCGAATTCTTAAGACTTGCCCGCCATCCTTCCTGGCATTGGTGCAGTCTGGGTCTGAATGATGATGTCGGCTGAAATGCCTTTGGTGCCCGTAAGTCAGAATGAACTTCAGACAATGGCCTATACCGACCCACTGACCGGGCTCGGCAATCGCTACCGCATGCGTGACCGCATTGCCCAGATCGCCGCGGAGCGCGCGAGCGATCCCGCACCCTTCACAATCGGCATTGCCAATCTCGATTCCTTCAAACCGATCAACGATCTTTTCGGCTCTTCGGCGGGCGATGAGATTCTCTGCCAGGTCGCCCATCGCCTGAAGGCCTGTATTCCCGATGGCGCCTTGGTCACGCGTCATGACGGTGACGAATTTGCCTTTGTCCTGCCGCTGGTATTCGAGCGGGCGAGCGCCGAGAAGTTCGGCCAGATGATCCGCGAAGTCCTGTCGGCTCCATATGATCTCGGCGATCGCAATGTGAGGCTGTCGGCTTCCTTCGGCTTTTCGATCTATCCATTTGCGGGCGAGGAGTTCGAGGAACTGCTGAAAAGCGCTGAGACCGCGCTCTACCGCTCGAAGCGCCGCGGTCGCGGCCAGATCACCGTCTATTCCCGCGAAATCGCCCAGGAAATGAAACGCGCGACGCAATTGGAACAGGCGCTGCGCAATGCCATTATCTCCGATGCCATTGATGTGCATTTTCAGCCGATCGTTGCTCTTTCCAACAATCAGGTCGTCGGTTTCGAAGCCCTGGCGCGCTGGAACGATCCGGATCTGGGTTTCGTTTCGCCGGGGGTCTTCGTTCCGCTTGCGGAAGAACGCGGCTTTATTGACGCCCTGTCCGAGGCGCTGTTGCGCAAGGCGGCCGAAGCGGCACTTTCCTGGCCGCGCGAACTCTTTCTCTCGTTCAATCTCTCCTCGGCGCAGTTGATGGACCCGGGGACGAGCAGCAGCATCCTCTCGATCCTCGGTCGCGTCGGCTTTGACCCGCACCGGCTCGAACTAGAGATCACCGAGACTGCGGTGATGGGCTCGGCCGATACGGCAAACCGGATCATCGCCGATCTTCGTCAGGCCGGCGTTCGCATCTCGCTGGATGACTTCGGGACGGGCCAGTCGAGCCTCGGTCGCCTCCGCGATTTCATGTTCGACAAGATCAAGATCGATCGCGCCTTCGTGTCGCGGATCAATTCCGATCGTGCGTCCGAGCACATTATCAAGGCCATCCTCACAATGTGCGAGGGGCTGGACCTGGAAGTGGTCGCGGAGGGGATCGAGGATTATTCGGAAGCGGTGAAGCTGCGCTCGCTCGGCTGCGGCATGGGGCAGGGCTATCACTTCGGCAAGCCCGCGGATGGTATCGCGACGCTGCGGTTTCTTCATGAGAACTGCTACGATACCTCGGATCGCGTTAGCGCCTGAAACGCCGATGGCGCCCCTTCGGACGCCACCGGTTCCGCGATAACCCGCTGCGCAGTGTCTTACTTGTTCGTTGTAGAGCCGGTAGCGGTGGTATCCATTGTGCCGACTGGCGCAGGGGCCTTCTCGGCTGCGAGCATCTGAAGCGTCTTGAATTCCGGAGCCGTCTTCAATGTCTCAGCGGTCTCGGACGTGGTTAGCTTGACGCTACCGTCCTGCGTGTTCTGGGCGACCGTGATCTTATCCATTGGAACGGCCACATTCTTTTCGCCGATTCCGAGGAAGCCGCCAACGCCAATGATCGCTGCGACCAAACCGCCGTCCTTCTTCATGATCAGGTCGTTGACGTTACCGATGCTCTCGTTTTGACCGTTGTAGACCGACTGACCAATATAGGTATTGGCACTGATCTGGTCCGCAGCCTGCTCGGTCAAATATGAGCCACCTGTCTGTGCGGTGTTGGTCGTCGCAGCCGGCGCCGGAGCCTGAGCCGCGTCACCTGCCGGGACCGGAGCCGTTGCATCCGGAACCTTCGGCGGAGCTGTCGGATCGCTTGGCGATGCCTGCGTGGCCGGCGCATTCGGATCAGCCGGCTGGGTTGCGCTCTGTGAGAACGCCGTCGGTGCGAAAGCCGTGGCAAACAAGGCACCAGCGGCAACGGTTGTGAGAAGTTTGCGTGTCATCTCGAACCTACCTTTTCAGTTCAATAGTGATCTCTAGCCATTTTGCCGTCCTTCGCAGTCGGGCGTCCGTCTGGCCGGTTCACTATTGAAATGAATGGGATTTCTATTGGTTCCCGAAAAAAATCGCGAAAAAATTGCTAATTTCGTGGAGTTTCTATCGCAAACGCTGCAGTGGCCCTCGCCAATCAACCCCACCGATGAAAACAAGAAGGGCGCCCCGGGGCGCCCTTTCCATTGTGCCTGACTTTGTGTCAGATCACATAAACGGGGTCAAAAATTCCCTTTACGGTGACGTCAAGTTCGAGCAGGGACCCAGCCTGCGGTTGCATGGACCGCGCATCGTCATCCAGCCCTTCCCATGCCGTGGTGACTGCAAGGCGGTCGCCATTCGTTCCGATGAAGGCAGGGCAGGAGGGCTGTGCCGCCGGGACCTTGTAACGCGAAATGCGTAGCCCATCCGGGCTGTAGCGATCGACCGTGCCGGCACCCCACCGCGCATTCCAGATGTACCCGTCGGCGTCGACGACCGAGCCATCGATGCCGCCCGGCTCGTCCATGGTGTCAACCAGCACAATCGGTTCACCGGTCGGCAGGCCGGTCTGTGCGTCGACCATCACCCGCATCAGGCGACTGAGGCGAGTGTCGGTGAAGTAGCCGATCGTTCCATCCGGCGAGAAGCAGATCGAATTCGGAATGCTGATGCCGTCGAAGATCTTGGTCACGCGACCGCCGGCCACATGGTAGATGGCGCCCGCGCGGTTTTCCGCCCGCTTGCTCATCGTGCCGATCCACAGTGCGCCGGACGGATGCGTCCGGCCGTCGTTCGAACGGTTGTCCGGGTTGTCGCTTTCGAGCGCCGCATAGAACGTCAGATTGCCGCTCTTCATGTCGCGGACGAAGAGGCCTTGTTCGGTCGCAAGCAGTTGGCGCCCGGCATCGATGCGTGCCAGCACACTCGCCATCATCGGCAAGGCGTGCACTTTCTTTTCGTTCGTCGAAAGGTTCAGCTCGTGCAGTTCCTTGCCGAGAATATTGAACCACCACACCGTGTTGGTATCGGGGTCGTAGGTCGGCCCTTCACCCAGCACGGAGCTGGTATTGCAGAGTGTCCTTCCCGCGAATTCATGAATTTCCGTCATACGCCTTAAGCTCCTACCGCTGCGTCATAGGCGTAAATGGTCGCCTTGGCACGCTCGGCAACCTCTGCTGCGGTCATTCCCGGCTTGTAGAGGCTGGTGCCAAGACCGAAGGCATGAATGCCGGCTTTGGTGTAATCAGCGAAATTCTTGTCTGAAACGCCGCCGACGGCAGCAATCACGAGCTCTGGCGGCAGAATTGCGCGGATTGCGGTGATACCGGACGGTCCAAGAACGCTGGCGGGGAAGAATTTCAGCCCCGTTGCGCCTGCGCGGGCGGCGGCCAGCGCTTCCGTCGGGGTGAACACGCCAGGCATCGTGACCATGCCGTAGTTGCGGGCAAGCACGATGACTTCAGGCTCGACGTTGGGCGTAACCAGCAGCTTGCCGCCCGCCGAATTCAGGCTGGCGACGGCCTCTGTCGTCAGTACGGTTCCGGCGCCGATCAGGCAATCGGGGGGCGCCATCTTCGCGGCGATCTCGATCGACTTGAACGGGTCGGGCGAGTTCAGCGGGATTTCAATGGCGGTCAACCCGCTTTCGATCAGCGCGCCGACCACGCTTTCGGTCTCTTCGGGCTTAATGCCCCGAAGAATGGCAATCAGCGGGCGCTTCATCGTGGGGAAGGGGATACGGTTCATCGCTTTAGTGCTTTCTTAATTCGGCCAAATGGCTTTGGCGGCGGCGGCAAGCCCGCCACGGACAGCAGTGTCGGCGTCAATCGTGTTGAAGGATAATGATAGTGCCTTGAAGGCCGCTTCATAAAGACCCTGCAGTCGGCCGGCGGCCACAAGGGTAATGTTAACGCCCGTACCCGCCGTCGCCATGGCGCCGGCGATTTCCAGGCCGATCAATGTGCCGGAGATCCTGGCCTGTGCCGCTGCGGCCGTGAGCCCATGTAGCAGCTGTCCGGAGCGCGCCGTAAAAAAGAGGTTGGTCGCCATTGCCGGCTGTTCGTAAGCTGCCTTGATCGCGCTTTCGAAGGCTGCCTCATCTGTCGGCGTCTGTTCCGCGCCGGCGACGGCATGCGACAGGATCGTATGCTTGGATATCGCATCGAAGAGTTCGCCGGTCATGAAGCTGGAGAAGCCGGTGACCCGTCCATCCGTGACATGCACCCACTTGGAGTGCGTGCCGGGCATGCACACCGCCTGTGATCCGCTGCTTGCCGGGCCAAGCGCGCCGAGAAGCTGTGTTTCCTCACCGCGCATGACGTCGGGCCTTGCCTGATCCCTCTGCGCGAGCCCGGGAAGGATGCGGACGTCGCGGCTCTGGCCGGGAACGGATACCGCGCCGGTGAGGATAGAAGACAGCGATGTCGGCACGTCGACATAGCCGGCCTCGACCCATCCCTGCTTTGCACCAGCCATGCCGCAGATGATGACCGGAAGATTTCCTGGCGCATCCATCTTGGCCAGGTGGGAGGCCAAAACCTCAGCAAAACCGGTCTTCGCAGCCGTCGTCATGCCTTCGTTGCTGCGGCTCTCGGCAAGGATGCTGTCATCCTTGCCGATCAGCCAAAGCCGGAAACTGCTCGTTCCCCAATCCACCGCGACATAAGCGGGATCTGCCATCAGAAAATGCCTCCATCGACAATAAGAGATTGTGCGCTGATCGCTGCCGCGCAGCTCGACGCCAGAAACAGGCACGGACCAACGATCGCATCGGCGTGCAGGACCTTCTTTATGCACTGACGCTGCACGGTCCGAGCAATGCCGTCCTCAGTGAGCCAGAGTTTCATTTGACGATCCGTCACGATCATGCCTGGCAGAATACAATTGACACGGATGTTATCAGGTCCGAGCTTGCCGGCCAGACTTTTTGTCAGCCCGATCACACCGGCTTTTGCCGCCGAATAGGCAGGGAATTCCGGCATGTTGAGGAGAAAGGCGATCGACGACATGTTGATCACCGCGCCGCCGCCGGCGGCGCGCATCGAGGGCGCGACGGCCTGCGTGGTGAAGAAGACGTGACGTAGATTTGTCGCCTGGTTATTGTCCCAATACTCCTCGGTCACAGCCTCGAAATCGTGGCGGTCGTCGCGCGCGGCATTATTGACAAGCACGCTGATCGGGCCCGAGTGAGCGACAACTTCATCGACCGTCCGGCGGATTTCTGCAACATTGCGCAAATCCGCCTTGTGGAAGCGAACGGGATGCAGCGTGTCGCGCGAAAGCCTCTCCACAAGCTCGTGGCTTTCCGTTTCCGCGACATCGATGAACGAAACCTTGGCGCCCTGGCGGGCAAAGCCCTCGACGATCGCCGCCCCAATGCCGGACCCGCCTCCGGTGATCAGCACGCTTCGATCCCTGAATTCCGGAAACTGCGCAACAATACCCGTCACCATTTCCTCCCGGTTTTGCAATTGTTCTATTATTTGGAACTCAATTTGACTATGTGGAATTATCCGATTACGTTGGTGTTCCTGTCAAGGCATTTGGGGCAATGATGAGTACGGTAAAAGAGAGTGCGCACGGGAAGCGCGACACGGGCACCCTAGGCAAGCTGATGGTCCTTCTCGACCTTGTGAGTCATGCCGACGGCCCCATGCGCTTCACCGACATACTGGCGGTCGCCGATCAACCCCGCGGGACGGTTCACCGCCAGCTCATTCATCTCGTGGCAGAGGGGCTGCTCGAAATCGATGAGGACGGCCGTTATCTGCCGGGCTTGCGGCTGCTGGACTTTGCCTCCCGCAGTTGGGGACGCAACGAATTCCGGCTCGTTGCCGAGCCGCACCTCAAGGCTCTCCAGGATCTAACCGGTGAGACGGTCCATCTCGGCGTGCTCCGCGGCACCTCGATCATCTATCTCGACAAGTTCGAGGGGCAACAGCCTGTCAGAATGTACTCACAGATCGGCAATGCGTCGCCGGTCTACTGCACCGGTGTAGGTAAGGCCGCCCTGTCCGTTCTGCCCCGGGAGCGCGTTGAGGCTTTGGTCGCGGAAATCGCCTTCCACCGCTTCACGGCCAACACGCATACGGCCGAGTCGCTTCTTGCGGAGATCGAGGAGATAAGAAAGCAGGGCCATGCCTTCGACCGTGAGGAGCACGAGGTCGGAATCTGCTGTATTGCGGCCCCGATCTGGTCGGAAAACCTGTCGCTTGTCGGAGGCGTTTCCATCACTGGTCCGGCCTATCGGCTCGGCGTGGAAAACCTGTCAGAATGGGCTGCTCCGATCCGCGAAACATCTGGACGGATCATGGAGGCCATGCGCATCGGCCTAGGTCCGCGTCGCTGACCTGCCGCGACGGTGGGCCTCCTCCTAAAGCATAATATTGAGATTTTCTGACGAATCATCACAATTGACGCTCGTCAATCCCCCGTCCTGGGGTGTATGTGCTGGTAAATCGTCACCGGCGATACAAATTGCGACGGCGCGGACGAGACGCTGTCCATCAGGCTTCCATCTTTTTTGAGTTGAACAAGTAAATGAACCCATCGCAGCCAGCATCTTCCGTAGACGTACACGTTAGCGAGATCGCCGGATTGAAAACGCAGTTTGATATTTTCCGCTTCATGAAAAAGGTGACGGAAGCCTATCGAGCGCGGGCCTTTATGGTTTTCAATCTTCCTTCGACAACGGCGATCGATCTGCAGAGCAGCACTGTGATCTCAAGCTGGCCAGTGGAACTGCTGGCAGCTTATGACCAGGAGGGGCTTGTAACCAATAGCCCGGTCATGAAGCGGTTGAGGGCATCGACCACGCCGTTTTTCAACGACGTATCACAGGTGAAATTGGAGCGACCCGATGGAAAGGCCGGCTTTGTTGCCGCCCTCTTCGAGCGCTTTCGCATGATGCGTTGTGCCTATTTCCCCGCCCACGAGGCCTCTGGCGGTCGCGGCGCCGTGTCATTCTCGGGCGATCGCGAGGCGTTCACCGCCGAGGAAATGCGCGAACTCCACTATATCTCCACCCACGTCTTCGATCGGCTGGCGGAGGTCCGCAGTTATGACACGCGGGTCATGGATACCTTGACCGACCGCGAACTCGACTGTTTGAACTGGACTGCGGCCGGTAAGACCAGTGTTGAGATCGCCGAGATCCTTAATCTGTCCGAGCATACGGTAAATCACTACCTCAACCGTGCGACGAAGAAACTCGGTACCGTCAACCGGACTCAGGCGGTTGCCAGAGCTTTGCGGATTGGTCTCATAAAGTGACAGGTGCGCAAATTGTGGGCTTCGCAGGCATTCGCGCCTAAATCTTCGCCACGGCCGATCAGCATGTCGCTCGATAACATTGGCTTTGCCAACTGTTTGCCAGTTGGCACGTTTTCTGCTTCCTTGTCTGCAGCGGTCCAGAGGGGACCTGGTAACGACGCCGGATAAACGGCGCGACCCGCATACTGCCCGCCGACGTGACGGTGCCCAATTTCGGGCTTGGACGTCGGCGGCGGTTGTTGCGTTTGGGACACGCCGCCGCCGGCATTCCCCCTCGCTTTCTTGTCGGATGGACTTTTGTGCTGGCCTTTTGGCACGCTTGCTCTAGTTCGCAAGGCTTACCTCGGTCTCCTGGAAGGCTGTTGCGGCTATCAGGGCGAAAGCCCGGCGGACTTGGTGGACGCAGCCGCCTTCCGGTTGACCTCGCTCCTCAATCGCCACCTCGATCACCGATTTTGTTTGGCGAAGACGCAGCACTCCTCTATCTAGAATGCCAACACAGGCAGTGAGGATGGAATGACCGGCGTCACCAAGGAACAGGTTCTCGAAACGCTGAAGACAGTGCGCGGGCCGGATCTCGAACACAATATCGTCGAGCTCGGGATGGTGTCCGATGTCTTCATTTCCGATGGCAAGGTCTATTTCTCCATCACAGTTCCGGCGGAGAGCGCCAAGGAGCTGGAGCCCCTTCGCCTCGCGGCGGAACGGGTCATCAAGGAGATGCCGGGCGTCAAGGGAGCGCTGGTCGCGCTGACGGCGGACAAGAAGGCCGGCCCGGGATCGGCGCCAGTGTCGCGCCCGCAGCCGCAGGCGGGACATGACCATCACGGCCATGCACACGCGCCGCAACAGCAGCCGCGCGCGGGCAAGCTCGGCGTTCCCGGCATCGGCGCGATCATCGCCGTCGCCTCGGGCAAGGGAGGCGTCGGCAAATCCACGACCGCCGTCAATCTTGCACTCGGTCTTCAGGCAAACGGACTGCGTGTCGGCATTCTTGATGCCGATATCTACGGCCCGTCGATGCCGCGACTGCTGAAGATCTCCGGTCGTCCCACTCAGATCGATGGGCGCATCATCAATCCGATGGAGAATTACGGACTCAAGGTCATGTCGATGGGCTTCCTCGTTGACGAGGAGACAGCCATGATCTGGCGTGGTCCCATGGTGCAATCGGCGCTGATGCAGATGCTGCGCGAGGTTGCCTGGGGCGAGCTCGACGTGCTTGTCGTCGATATGCCGCCCGGAACCGGCGATGCGCAGCTGACGATGGCGCAACAGGTGCCGCTGGCCGGCGCCGTCATTGTCTCGACGCCGCAGGACCTCGCTCTGGTCGATGCCCGCAAGGGATTGAACATGTTCAAGAAAGTCGAGGTTCCCGTGCTCGGCATCGTCGAGAACATGAGCTATTTCATCGCGCCCGATACCGGCAGCCGCTATGATATTTTCGGGCATGGCGGCGCTCGCAAGGAAGCCGAACGCATCGGCGTTCCTTTCCTCGGCGAAGTGCCGCTGACGATGAACATCCGCGAGACGTCGGACGCCGGAACGCCGCTTGTCGCCACCGAGCCGAACGGCATCGTGGCCGGCATCTATCGCGAGATCGCCGCCAAGGTCTGGCAGCAACTCGGCGGACAGCCGCAGCGGGCCGCGCCGGCCATTGTTTTCGAGTGAATGCGTCGCCGCCGTTAGGCTCCCAATTGCGGAGAAAATGTGGTCAAACGGGGCAGTGGACGTAAGATGTCTTGATTCTTTCGCAGCTTTCCGTCATATGGCGCGCCGTCGCCATGAGGGCGGCTGTTTTGCGAATGCTCGATGATGGCCACCCTGCCGGGGCCGGTCACCTGCATGTTCGGAGTTGTCTTGGCCGAAGGATTGGTGACTGCGATGCGGTTGAGCACGTTGCATATCTCGGCGGTTGCCGGATATGGCAGGGATCGTATGAACTTTCCTCAATCGTTTTCACTAAGATCGGGAACTTGCGTCACAGGCCGCGTGCCGTGCGCGCAGTGTTCGGATTGCCGGAGGCCGATCCGGTGATCACGGCTTACTGTTCCAACTGCAAGTCGGTCGAGATCGGCGATTTGTCGCAAGGCTCGTTGCGCGATGACGTCATATGGATCGACATGATCGAGCCAACGCGCGAGGAGGAGCTCTTCGTCGAAAGAACGCTCGGTATCGAAGTGCCGACACGCGACGACCTCAAGGATATCGAGCCGTCAGCCCGCCTCTATACGGAAAATGACGCCGTATTCATGACCGCGTCCCTCGTTTGGAAGGCGGAAACGGACGCGCCGACGCTGACCGATGTTGCGTTCATCCTGGCCGGCAAGCGGATGGTGACGATCCGCTATGCGCAGCCGAAATCGTTTGCACTGTTCATTGCCGCGCTGCACCGCGTGCCGCAGCAGTGGCGCAGCGGCGCGGCCCTGCTGACAAAGCTCTTTGAAACCGTGATCGATCGGACCGCGGAGATCCTGGAGCTCTCGGTCGCCCGTATCGACATTCTCTCGACGCATGTGTTTGGCGATCGCGCCCGGAAGGTGCGCAAACCGTCGAACTATCTGGAGGAAAAGCTCAGGGACATTGCGGGCCATCATCGCCTCGTCAGTAAGGTCCGGGACAGCCTGGCGTCTTTGTCTCGGCTGATGACGTTCTTCTATAATGTTCCGGCCGTCCAGCAGGATCACGATACCAAAGAATTGTGCAAGACGGTTTCACGCGACATCCAGTCGCTCAACGAGCATGCTTCCTTTATTGCCGGCAATATCACCTTCCTGCTCGACGCTTCGCTCGGCCTGATCAACATCGAGCAGAACTCGATCATCAAGATTTTTTCGATCGCGTCCGTGGTGTTCTTGCCGCCGACGCTTGTCGCCTCCATCTACGGTATGAATTTCGAATTCATGCCGGAATTGCACTTCGCCCAGGGATATCCCTATTCGCTTGGGCTGATGGTGCTGTCCGCCATCATTCCCTTCTTCTTTTTCCGATGGAAAGGCTGGCTCTGAAGAGCCTGTTTTCATTTCATGCACGAAGGTAGCCATTCACACGAACGCACAATGAAGCCGCGCAAGCTGTTCTACCTTGCGCTTGGCTCCATCGGCGTCGTCTACGGTGATATCGGTACCAGCCCGCTTTACGCGTTCCGTGAAGCATTGAAGCCTGTCGCAATTGACGGCCTCACTCGCTTCGAGGTGATCAGCCTCATCTCGCTGATGATCTGGGCTCTGACCATTATCGTCACCATCAAGTACGTGCTCTTTCTGTTGCGTGCCGACAACGAAGGCGAAGGCGGCACCCTTTCCCTGTTGGCGTTGCTGATGAAGACCGCCAACGGGCATACCGCACTGTTGATGCTGCTCGGCCTGGTCGGTGCGGCGCTGTTCCTCGGTGACGCGATGATCACGCCGGCGCTCTCGGTTCTGTCGGCCGTCGAAGGCCTGAAGCTCGTCGCGCCCAGCATGACGAGCTATATCGTGCCGATTTCGGTCTTTATCCTGGCCCTGTTGTTTGCTGTGCAATCGCGTGGCACTGGCGCCGTCGCCCGCTTTTTTGGGCCGATCACGGCACTCTGGTTCCTCGTTATGGCGGCTGCCGGCATTTCGCACATCTCCGATGACTTCGGTATCCTTGCCGCTTTCAACCCTTACTACGCGGTTAGCTTCCTGCTGCACGAGGGGTTCTACGGAGTCGTCGTGCTTGGCGCGGTCTTCTTGACCGTGACAGGTGCCGAAGCGCTCTATGCCGATCTTGGCCATTTTGGTCGTCGGCCGATCCAATGGGCGTGGTTCGCGTTGGTTTTCCCGTCATTGACGCTGAACTATCTGGGGCAAGGCGCTCTGGTCCTTGGAAATCCGAAGGCGATGTCCGACCCCTTCTATCTGATGTATCCGCAATGGGCGCTGCTGCCGGTCGTCATCCTCGCGACTGCGGCGACCATTATCGCCAGCCAGGCGGTCATCACCGGTGCCTTCTCGCTCGTCCGCCAGGGCATCAACCTCGGCTTCCTGCCGCGCATGGAGATCCTCTTCACGTCGGAGACGAATACCGGGCAGATCTTCGTGCCGTCCGTTAACGCCGTACTCTTCTTCGGCGTCATCTTCCTCGTCATCAGCTTTAAGACGTCAGACGCTCTGGCAATCGCCTACGGTATCTCGGTGACGGGCGCGATGGTCGTCACATCGATCATGGCCTTCGAGTTTGTGCGCGTACGCTGGCATTGGTCCACAGCCGTCGCCACGCTGGCGCTTGCGCCGCTGGTATGCTTGGAAATGATCTTCCTGGGAGCGAACCTGCTGAAGATCCATGATGGCGGTTACATTCCGGTGCTGATCGCGAGCGTCTTTACGATCATCATGTGGACGTGGCGTCGCGGTACCGCTCTTCTGACGGAGAAGACGCGCCACACCGATATTCCGTTGGCGTCTTTCGTTAGCTCGATTGAGCGCAAGAGCGACCATTCGCCCGCCCAGGTGCCCGGTACCGCGATCTTCCTGACCAGTGATCCGGAATCGGCGCCTGCTGCCCTGCTGCACAATCTGAAGCACAACCACGTTCTGCACGACAAGAACGTGATCCTGACGATCCGCACGATCAACAAGCCGCGCGTTCCGAGCGCTGATCGCTACAAGGTCGAGCCGATTTCGGAGCGGTTCTCGCGTGTAGAGCTGCAGTTTGGCTTCATGGAGTCGCAGAACGTCTCGCAAGCCTTGGCGACGCTGCGCAAGACCGGCCTGAAGTTCGACATCATGTCGACCTCTTTCTACCTCGGCCGCCGAAAGCTGGTTCCCGATGCGAAGTCCGGCATGCCCTATTGGCAGGATCGCCTTTACATCGCGCTTGCCAATGCAGCAGCAAATCCGTCGGACTACTTCCGACTGCCGGCAAACCGCGTGGTGGAACTCGGCTCGCACGTCATTATCTAGACGAGCACATACTCTCTGATAAAAGCCCGGCGATCTGCCGGGCTTTATTTTTCCCTGCTCTAATTCTTTCGCCCCCGAGAGCCGCCGCATTAACCAAGCATCAAGGTTAATGAGACATTTTCAACGGCATGTTCATGCGTCTCATGCCGGAGTCCCGCGTTGCGTCGAAATAGCCCTTCCCGTGGCAAGCTGCGCCTCTTGCTTCAAAATTGGAGTTCCCCCGCGCTCTTCGGCGTTTGTGGCTGGCTGATGTCGCCGACGATGGCGTCCCATGCTGACCTGGCTGCTCTACTTGCCGGCCTCGACCAGGGACGGGAAAACTGGCGCATGGTTTTGACGAATTCGCCGGCAGGGTCGATTCATCAGGCCGAACTGACCTTTGCAGACCCTGTTGTCACGGGCACAATCGCAGCTGGGGCCGGTATGGTTCTGCCCGACGGCCGCAAGGTCGCCTTCATGGCGACGGACAAGGGCCATGAGGCGACGCCGGATGAAGACCGCGTCAATCGCCCGGCCAAGAAGAGCCGTGTCGTTGCTGTCGAGAAGGTGCAGCCGCCAAAGGACTTTTCTGCAGGTTCGATTCTCCAAAGAACGCGCCTGCTCTTCCAACCCACCTTCGATCTCAAGGATAAGTCAGCCTTCGTGAAGCCGAAGATCAAGGGCAAGGAAATCGAGATCGCGACCAACTTCTATAAGAGGGAACCGCCCAAGCCGGATCGCGGCGTCTCGCCGATGCTGGCTGGCCTCGTGACCAACCCAAAAGCCGACGTGCTGGCGACGGCCTATGCGCCGGCCGCGCCTGATTACTCCCGTCAGTCGCCGTTTGATTCGATTCTCACCGACAAGGCGGACGACGGCCGCTTCGTGCCCCAGATCGGCCCGCGTGATCACGCCTGGGCCGCAAGCATCCTGGCGCCGTCGGTATTCTCGGCGACCGAGCAGCAGTGCCTGGCATCCGGCATTTACTTCGAGGCACGCGGCGAAACGGTGAAGGGGCAGGCCGCAGTTGCCCAGGTCATTCTCAATCGCGTCCGCAATCCCGCCTACCCGAAGACGATCTGCGGTGTCGTCTATCAGAATGAGGATTGGCGTAACCGATGCCAGTTCTCCTTTGCCTGCGACAACATCAAGGATCGGGTGAACTCGCAATATCACTGGAGAATCGCCCGCGAAGTCGCGATGGCGGTGACCGCCGGCAAGATCTGGCTCCCGCAGGTCGGCTCGGCCACCCATTATCATGCTGTCTACGTGCGTCCGAAATGGGCCAAGACCATGGAGAAGGTCGGCCGCATTGGCCTGCACGTCTTCTATCGCACCTATGGCGGCGGCTGGAGCTAACGGAAAAGCCGATCCTGACGCGATTTCGGGTCTCTTCGCCGCACACAAAAGCGGATTCTTTCGGTCGATTTTGGCAAAGTGCGCTTAGATTGATCTAAGCGCATGTTTTCTCATGCTTATTTTATGGCTGGACATCGACCGCTCACGCCTTGACTATGCTTTTTGCTAAAACTATGTTGCGCGCGACTTCAGAACGGGCCGAAAGGTTCTCAACCCTTGGGGTTGTTGTCCGGAAAACCGGGGTAGCGGGATCGCGGACAGCGGCTAGTGGAGGAGAGCACCATGACGGACGACCGCGGGGAAGGTCTTGAGAAGCGCCGGGCGCAATTGGGAGCGGAGCTCGCAACCAAGCGCGTAGAGGCGGGGAAGGAAGAGGCTGTCGAAGCCAGCGCCGAGGCGAGCCGCAAGGGTTATGCCGAGGCGATGAAGCTTTCGAGCGAGTTCATCTCCGCAATCGTCGTCGGCGCCGTTCTCGGCTACCTCCTCGACCGTTTTGTCGGCACGGCGCCTTGGGGGATGATTGTTCTTCTTCTTCTTGGATTTTGTGCCGGCGTATTGAACGTTCTGCGTGCTGCGGGGAAGGTTGCAAAGCCTGATCCCGGCGAGCGTGAGAATGGTGGAAAATAGGGCAGGGCGCTCCGGCGTTCGATCCAGTGCAATAATCCCGTCTTGCGCGGGCTAAAGATAGAGAGAACAAGCGGTGTCTAACGATCCGACCCATCAGTTCCTGATCCAGAAGATTGTGCCGATCGAAGTCGGCGGAATTGATTTCTCGTTTACGAATGCATCGCTCTTCATGGTGGCGTCCGCTGCGGTTGCCGCTGGCTTCCTCTATTTCTCGACGTCGAACCGGGCGATCGTGCCGGGCCGCTCCCAGTCGGTTGCGGAGATGTCCTACGAGTTCATCGCCAACATGCTGAAGGAAGGCGCCGGATCCAAGGGGATGAAATTCTTCCCATTGGTCTTCTCGCTCTTCATGTTCGTGTTGACGGCAAACCTGCTCGGCATGTTCCCGTACTTCTTTACGGTCACCAGCCAGATCATCGTCACCTTCGCGCTGGCGCTGCTCGTCATCGGCACGGTTCTCGTCTACGGCTTCTACAAGCATGGCTTCCACTTCCTGAATGTCTTTGTCCCGTCGGGCGTTCCTGGCATTCTTTTGCCCCTCGTTGTGACGATCGAAATCATTTCCTTCCTGTCCCGTCCGATTTCGCTCTCCGTTCGTCTTTTCGCCAACATGCTGGCTGGTCACATCACCCTGAAGGTGTTCGCAGGCTTCGTTGCCTCGCTTGGAGCGCTGGGTGCAGTCGGTATCGGTGGCGCTGTCCTTCCTCTCCTCATGACCGTCGCCCTGACGGGTCTCGAGTTCCTCGTCGCCTTCCTCCAGGCTTACGTCTTTGCGGTCCTGACTTGCATGTACCTCAACGACGCGATCCATCCGGGTGGCCACTAAGGGATACCGACATTGACGTCCAAGGGCGTCAGTCAATTTCGCCGCAACACAACCATTTCAAAGGAGTTCAACATGGAAGCGGAAGCAGCAAAGTTCATCGGTGCAGGTCTGGCTTGCTTTGGTATGGCCGGTACGGCTCTCGGCCTCGGCAACATCTTCGGCAGCTACCTGTCCGGCGCTCTGCGCAACCCGTCTGCAGCTGACAGCCAGTTCGGCCGTCTGGTTTTCGGCTTCGCCGTTACGGAAGCTCTGGGCATCTTCTCGCTGCTCGTCGCTCTCCTCCTGCTCTTCGCCGTTTAATACAGGCGCATTGAAGGATCACGGCCTGCAGCCCGCATGCCGTGATCCTTTGCATTTGCAGTACACCTGGAGGTGAGCATGTTTTTTGTGACCCCGGCTTACGCCGAAGAGGCCCCGGCGGGAACCGCAGAAACTGGTGCAGCAACCGGTACAGACACGCATGCCGCCCCGGCAGCAGGCGATGTCCACACCGAGACCGGCGTACCAGCCGAGCATCATGGTGGCGGCGTATTCCCGCCTTTCGATTCGACGACGTACGCCTCGCAGCTGCTATGGCTGGCGATCACGTTTGTTGTCTTCTTCGTGCTCATGCAAAAGGTCATCGCGCCGCGCATCGGCAGTATCCTCGAGCAGCGTCACAGCCGCATCTCGCAGGATCTCGATGAGGCAAGCCGCCTGAAGGCGGAAGCCGACGCCGACGTTGCCGCTTACGAAGCCGAATTGGCTGCGGCTCGCGCCAAGTCGAACGCGATCGGTACCGCCGCTCGCGACGCTGCCAAGCTGAAGGCGGAAGCCGACCGCAAGGCTGTTGAAGCAGGCCTAGCTGAAAAGCTCAAGGCTGCGGAAGGTCGCATCGCCGACATCAAGGCGAAGGCTTTCGCTGACGTCGGAACCATCGCGGAAGAAACCGCAACGGCTGTTGTGGAACAGCTGATCGGCACCTCGGCAAAGGCAGATGTTGCCGCTGCTGTTGCCGACATCAAGAAGGGGGCTTGATCGATGGAATTTGCATTGGACGCAACATTCTTCGCGATGATCGGCCTGTTCATCTTCCTGGCGCTGGTTGTCTACCTCAAAGTTCCTGGCATGATGGCGAAGTCGCTCGACGACCGTGCCGATCAGATCCGCAACGAACTGTCGGAAGCCAAGCGCCTGCGCGAAGAGGCCCAGCATCTGCTGGCTGAGTATCAGCGCAAGCGTAAGGAAGCTGAAGCCGAAGCCGCGCACATCGTTGCTGCGGCCGAGCGCGAAGCCGAAATGCTGACCGCTGAAGCCAAGAAGAAGACGGAAGAATTCGTCGCGAACCGCACCGCGGTTTCCGAACAGAAGATCAAGCAGGCGGAAGCCGATGCGATGAAGGCGGTCCGTTCCGCCGCCGTCGATCTGGCAATTGCCGCCGCCGAAAATGTTCTGGCGAAGAAGGCCGATACGAAGGTTCAGTCCGAGCTCTTCAGCGACGCCCTCGGCCAAGTCAAGAGCCGCCTCAACTAAGGTAGGCATCTCGCTTTCGAAGAAGCCCCGCAATGCGGGGCTTTTTTGTTTTGGGCGATGCTGATCGGTTGCGGACGGATCAGTCGCTATCTATGTCGCCAGGCACCTTTTTCAGCGGGCTGAAAGTCATGCGGTGCAGCGAACAGGGGCCGTGCTTCTCGATGCCAGCCCGGTGCTGTGCTGTGCCATAGCCGGCATGCGCGGCAAACCCATAGACGGGGAAGGTGCTGTCAGCTCGTGCCATCATCCGGTCCCGCGTCACCTTGGCGACAATGGAGGCGGCGGCGATGGAGACCGAACGCGCATCACCCTTGACCACCGCCTGCCCCGGGCAGTCGAGCCCTGGCGGAACGTCGAGCCCATCCGTCAGGACATAGCTTGCAGGGACAGACAAACCGCAGATGGCGCGGCGCATGGCGTCGAGGCTGGCCTTGCGGATATCGGTCTCGTCGATACGGGTCGAACTCGAGGAGGCGATAGACACAGTTGCAGTTGCAAGGATCTGAACGAAAAGCTCCTCGCGCTTCTGCGCCGAAAGCTGCTTCGAGTCGTTCAGGCCGTCGGGAATACGCTTGGGGTCGAGAATGACGGCGGCTGCCACCACGGGGCCGGCCAGCGGCCCCCTCCCAGCTTCATCGGCGCCGGCAACTGGCCAATGACCGGCCTTGCGCGCCTTCAGCTCCAGCCGGAAATCCGGCACGAGCGGGACATCTTCGAAAAGCATAGGAGAATCGGGTGACGTGCGACGTTTCATGCGGCTGAACCTCGCACGCCAACCCGATTTCCTGCAAGTCCTCGGATCAGGGCGGCGGGCCGGGGACTCGAGCGCGGAAGGGCAGGGCAACCATCCGCGAAGCTCAAATATCAAAGCAGCGAAAGCTGCACTCCGCTGCCATCGGGCGGAACGAAGAGATCATCCCGCAACGGCATGCTGCGGCGGGTCATGCCGAGTCGCTTCGTCGCCATCTCGAAACGGCGTGCAATCTGCCAGGCATAGGGTCCGGCACCTTTCATTCGCTTGCCGAACTCCGCATCGTAGTCCTTGCCGCCGCGCATCGAGCGGACCAGCGCCATGACGTGGCGGTAGCGGTCGGGATAATTTTGCAGCAGCCAGTCGCGAAACAGCGGCGACACTTCGAGGGGCAGGCGCAGGATCACATAACCCGCCTCTGTCGCACCCGCCGCGTGCGCCGAATCCAGAATGCGCTCAAGCTCGTGGTCGTTGAGTGCCGGAATCATTGGGGCAGCCATCACCGATGTCTGGATTCCTGCCTCGGAAAGCGCGCGGATGGCCTCCAGCCGACGCGTCGGCGTCGAGGCGCGGGGTTCCATGGTCCGCGCCAGCCTTCGGTCGAGCGTCGTCACCGACAGCGAAACACGGACAAGGTTCCTCTCCGCCATCGCCGAAAGAATGTCGAGGTCGCGCATGATCATTGCCGACTTGGTTACGATCGAAACCGGATGGTTTGCCTTTTCCAGCACCTCGAGAATCTGCCGCATGATGCGCCATTCCTTCTCGATCGGCTGATAGGGATCGGTATTGGTTCCGATCGCGATGACGCGTGGCTTATAGCCGGGCTTCGCCAATTCGCGTTCCAGGAGCTTCGCAGCATCCGGTTTGGCGAAGAGCTTGGCCTCGAAGTCCAGACCGGCGGAAAGGCCCATATAGGCATGCGTCGGTCGCGCAAAGCAGTAGATGCAGCCATGCTCGCAGCCGCGGTAGGGGTTGATCGAACGGTCAAAGGGAATGTCGGGCGACTCGTTGCGGGTGATGGCCGTTCGCGGCTTTTCGATCTGCACCTCGGTCTTGAACGGCGGCAGATCCTCAACGTTCTGCCAGCCATCGTCGAACGCCTCGCGACGCAGAGCTTCGAAACGCCCGCTCGGATTGAGCCCGGCCGCGCGCCCCCGGCGCCGGTCCACATCGATCCGCAGACCGGCAGATACGATCATCGCATCGGCAATATCTGCCGTGTTGGCAGGCGCAAATGCGGCCTGCCCTGCAAGGGACTGCTCGTTCATCGGATTCTCCGCTGGCGGAAGCTTTGCTTCCCACCGTTTTGATGATTAAATTCCTATCGGCAAAATGAGAACAATGCAAGAACAAAATAAGGAAAGTGCCGCTGGCAAATTTTTGTGCGGCGCTTTATGAATAGGCAATGTTGACTGTTGTACTTGAATGCCAGGATCAGGAGCCTGAGCTGGCGCAGACGTTATCGGTGTTGGTTGCAGGCGCAGTGGAGGGGCTTGTCAGCGACGTCGTGGTGCTTGACCACGACTCGCGAGATGGGACGTCGAGGGTGGCCGACGCCGCCGGCTGCCGCTTCCATTCGCAATGGGATATCAAGGACATCGTGCGCTCGGCGCGGGGCGAGTGGCTGCTTTTCGTCGAGCCGGGAGCGCGACCGCAGACCGGCTGGATCGACGAGATTGCCGAGTACATGGCTCTGAACAAACTGCCGGCGCGCTTCACCGCTTCGCGAGGATATCGACGTCCTTTCCTGCAGCGCATCGGCCGGGCCTCGCGGCCGCTGGAGCTTGGCCTTCTCCTCCCCAAGAAGCAGGCATTGGCCGCGGCAAGAAGCGGAATGCGCCTCTCAGAATTCGCGAAAGGGCAAAAGCTGCG
This sequence comes from Rhizobium sp. YTU87027, assembly GCF_050644135.1. NCBI lineage: Bacteria > Pseudomonadati > Pseudomonadota > Alphaproteobacteria > Hyphomicrobiales > Rhizobiaceae > Rhizobium > Rhizobium sp. YTU87027. Next base: position 469,495 of record NZ_CP098440.1, read on the forward strand.
TAAGCTTTCCAGCGAACTGATTCCATCCTGGGTCGCGCGCGCCGCACGATAGCGGCGTGTCATGCTCTCTCACTTCCCTGCAAATGATGGCGCCCGATACAATTTTGCGCTATAATTCGCACATGGCGCCGCCCGAGCGCCTCGCTTCGTGACGGTCGACCATGGAATGCCGGCAGACGGCAGAACAGGTCAGCGGAAGTCTCCTCTTCTGCCGGTTTTCGGCAAAAGGAGGTGCGTCATGAAACGCAATATGATCCGCGGCCTCTTCTTGGCCGTCATATTGACGACATCGATGATCGCGCATCCGCATTCGGCAGCATCGCAGATGATGCGCAGTTGCGCAGGCCGATCCGAAGTCGTCAATTTCCTCGACAAGAACTTTGCCGAGAGGCTGACGGCAGTCGGGTTGATCAACCAGAACGCCATGCTTGAGGTCTATGCCGCGCAGAGTGGCACGTGGACGCTGCTCATCACGGATGTTCATGGCGTGAGCTGCATCCTGCTGTCGGGTGATAGCTGGGAGTCGATGCCTGTTCTGCCGGGCATCGGTACATAGAACTGTAGGCAGTATGCCGGAGCAATCCGTTACTTGCTGGCACCGCGCTTCAAATGCTCATCGAGGCGCGGCATGATCTCCACGAAATTGCAGGGCATATGGCGGTAGTCGAGTTGCAATTTTAGTATGCCGTCCCAGGCATCCTTGCAGGCGCCGGGGGAGCCCGGTAGCACGAAAATAAAGGTCGCGTTGGCAACGCCCGCCGTGGCTCGGGACTGAATCGTCGAGGTGCCGATCTTCTCGTAGGAGATACGGTGGAAGACCGCCGAAAAGCCATCCATCTTCTTCTCGAAAAGCGGCTCCAGAGCTTCCGGCGTAACGTCGCGGCCGGTAAAGCCGGTTCCCCCGGTGGTGATGACGACGTCGATATCGTCGCGTTCGGTCCATGCCTTGACGCGCGAAGCGATCGCCTGCCGGTCATCGGGGACGATCGCGCGGTCAATCAACCGGTGACCGGCCTCCGTGATCCTGGAAACCAACGTATCGCCAGAACGGTCATCGGCAAGCGTCCGCGTATCCGAAACCGTCAGCACCGCAATGCCGACGGGAATGAAGGGGCGCGTTTCATCCAGTCCTGGCATCATGCCCTCCAGCGATCGTTTCCGTTGCTTCGAAATACCAGTCCGGCCGTTCGCTGTGAAGCGCGGTGGCCGCGTCTTCAGCCGCTGTGAGCGCGTCGAAGATGCCGTAGCAGGTCGCGCCGGAACCAGACATACGGACGAAGGAGGCGCCCTGCTTCTTGAGCATCGCCGAGATCTCGGCAATTTCCGGTAGCAGGCCCCGGGCGACTGGCTCAAGGTCATTGCGCATCGAGCCTAGCATCTCGAGCCAGGTCGAACGCGGCGTCATGTCGAGCGGCGGATTGGTCTTATTCGTCAGGCCTCGAAAAATCTCGGGCGTCGATACGCCTCTCAACGGGTTTGCCAGCACCATTGCAAAGCCCGGCATGTCGTCGACCGGCGTGATTTGCTCGCCAACGCCACGGGCGATCAGCGGTCTGCTCGCCAGGCACATTGGCACGTCGGCGCCAAGCCGAAGCGCGATCGCCTCGATCGTTGCGCGGGGAAGAGACGCGTTCCAGAGCCGCATCAGGCCGCGAAGCGTCGCTGCCGCGTCCGCGGAGCCGCCGCCGATTCCGGACGCAATCGGCAGGTTCTTCTGGAGATGGATGCGAATAGCGGGAGCAGAGCCACCCTCGCGAGCGATGGCCTCGCGGAGCGCATCCCGGGTCTTGAGGACAAGATTGTTGTCGCTGCTGACGCCAAGCGCCTCGGCGAAACGACCCGACATCACAAACTCGTCCTTATCTGCCGGCGTAAATTCCAGCTGATCGCCATGCCGGGTGAAGGTCACCAGCATATCGAGCAGATGGTAGCCGTCGGATTTCTGGCCCGTCACATGCAGGGCCAGATTGATTTTTGCCGGAGCCTCCTCGATGACGATCAAGTCATCGCGCATACTCGCTGCGGGCATCGCCTATCAGGACTTCTTGTCCGTGGGCTTCGGTTCGACCGGCGCCGGATCGGGCTGCTTCTTGTCAGCGGCCTTGGAGATGTCGGTATCCTGCGGCAAGCCGTTGGCGATCTTCTCCTTGATCTTCGGGATCTCGGATGCCTCGGGGTCGGAGCCGAGCGCACGGTTCCATTGGTAGACGGCCTCAAGCTTGCGTCCGACACGCCAGTAGGCATCGCCGAGATGATCGTTGATCGTCGCGTCTCCGGCCTTGATCTGTGCGGCCTTCTCCAATTCCTCGACCGCATCGTCGAAGCGGTTCAGCCGGAAATAGGCCCAGCCGAGAGAATCGATGATGTAGCCATCGTCCGGGCGCAGATCCACTGCCTTCTTGATCATCGCCAGCCCCTCGTCGAGGTTCCGGTTCATGTCGATCCAGGAATAACCGAGATAGTTCAGAACCTGTGGCTGGTCGGGGTTGAGCTCCAGCGCCTTGCGGAAATTCGGCTCGGCCTGGTCCCATTTCTTCAGGCGTTCATAGGCAATGCCGCGCTGGAAGAAGACGGTCCATGCGCCCTTGCCCGGCAGCGGACCGAGGACTTCGACGGCCTTGTCGTAGTTGTCGGCCATGGCGACATAGTCCTTCGCATCCGACAGCACGCTGCCATAGGCGAGGTAGCTGCGAATGTCCTTCGGATCGGAGGCGATCAGGCTCTGAAGGTGCTTGCGCGCCTCTTCAACCTTGCCGCCTTGTGCAAGAGCGAGACCCAACTGCAGCTCGGAGATGCGGCGCATCGGCGAGTTCTCGGGCACTTGCTTGTAAAGCGCGATCGCGCGGTCCATCTGCTCCTGCTTCTCAGCAATGCCACCGAGCATGACGAGCGTATCGGCGCTATCCGGATCGAGGGTCTTCGCGGTCTGCAGGTAAAGCGAAACGATATCCTCGGCGCCGTCGCGGTTCAGCGCGCCGCCGATGGAGAAGAGCACGCCAGCCGCGCCTTGCTTGGCGGTCTGGATCTGTTGTTCCTGCTTTTCGCCTTTTTCGATGCTCTGTCGCAGTGCGTTCAGCGGCGCGTAATTCGGCAGTAGGTTATCGCCGACGGAAATCGCGTCGAGTGCCTTCTGCTTGTTGCCCTGCGAGGCTTCCAGTCGGGCGAGAGCCATGACGGCGCGCATGAAGGTATCAGGAGCGGTCGCACCGCCATCCTTGTCGAGCACGGCGTCATTGAGGTTCTGGCGAGCAGCCCTGATGTCGCCATTCACGATCGCAATCGCGCCGGCATTGTAGGACTTGAAGATGCCGACCCAATCCGGTCCCTTCATCTTCTGGACCATGGCCAGCGCATCCTTGCCGCGCCCGGCGCCGACGCGAGCCCAAGCGGCGAGCAGATCGTTCATCATCCGGTCGAGATCGTTCGGTCCGCTGTATTTCAGGAGCGACTCGGCCGTCTTGTATTCGCCGCGACGAATGGCATCCATGCTCCGCACGATGGTGGTGATGCGCTCGACCGTCGGATCACCCTTCAGGTCGTTGGCGTATTTCACGCCGTCCTTGATGTCGCCGTTCAGAAGCAGCGAGATCATCAGGCGCTGACGGATTTCCGGATTGCCCGGCTCGATCTGTAACGCCTTCTTGTAGAGTTCAATCGCCGTCTCATAATCGTGATCGACGTCGGCAGTCCGGGCAGCCAAAAATGCGCCGGAGAAGCTCGTGACGCTATCCGGATCGAAGATCACCGTGGCGGCATCGTCCTTCTTGGCCGTCTCTTCGGCATTCACGCCGCCGAGCGCTGCCAGCGAGATGACCGCTGCCATGGCTGCGCTCGAAAGAAGACGGATGGCAAGTTTTTGCCGCATTAGAAAACCTCTCTAGTCGGGGCAGCCGGCCTCGTCCGACTGCAAATCAGTTGAAATGACTGACTCACAACAGGATGGCTTTTTTGAAGCGGTCCTGCAATAAATCAGTCCGCGATCAGTGACCGTCGATTAATTGACGCGCTCGATGCAGAAGTCGATGACTTCCATCAGAGCCGATTTCCATGCCGTGTCGGGAAGGGGCGCGAGCGCATCGCGTGCGATCGTGCCGTAGTGAACCGCGCGGGCAATGGTATCGTTCAGCGTGCCGTACTTGGTAATCAGGCCAAGTGCCTTTTCGAGATGCTGGTCGCTGCTTTCGCCGCCTTCGATGGCCTGCCGCCAGAAGGCGCGTTCTTCCTCGGTCCCGCGCCGATAGGCCAAGATGACCGGAAGCGTGATCTTTCCCTCGCGGAAGTCGTCGCCGACATTCTTGCCGAGATCGGCTGCCTTGCCGCCGTAATCCAGCGCGTCGTCGACAAGCTGGAAGGCAAGGCCGAGGTTCATGCCATAGGACTTCAGCGCGTTGCGGCCGGATTTTCCGGCATCGGCGACGATCGGGCCGACTTCGGCAGCCGCGGCAAACAAAGCCGCCGTCTTCGCGCGGATAACGGCGAGGTAGTCGTCTTCCGTCGTTTCCATGTTCTTGGCGACGGAGAGCTGCAGCACTTCGCCTTCGGCGATCACGCAAGCCGCCGACGAGAGAACGTCAAGCGCATCGAGCGAGCCGACATCGACCATCATGCGGAACGCCTGACCGAGCAGGAAGTCACCGACAAGCACGCTTGCCTGGTTGCCCCAGATCATGCGGGCGGTGGACTTGCCGCGGCGAAGGTCGCTCTCATCGACCACGTCGTCATGCAGCAGCGTCGCGGTGTGCATGAACTCGACCGATGTCGCGAGCTTGATGTGGTTCTCGCCCTTGTAGCCGAACAGTGCGGCCGACGCCAAAGTCAGCATCGGACGGAGACGCTTGCCGCCGGACGAGATGAGATGGTTGGCCACCTCGGGGATCATCTGGACGTCGGAACCGGCCTTGGAGAGAATAAGCTGGTTCACCCGTTGCATGTCCGCTTTGGTCAAATCGACCAGTGGCTTGACGGATGCCAGTTTGTTTTTGCTTTCTTCAAGCGGTATGACCACGCCCAACGACCCGGACTCCTGTTAAATTATTGAGTTCGACAATAGAAAGGGGCGATTGGCGCGGCAAGGGGTGAATTGTCGCGTCGCGCAAATTTGAAAGGGATTTTCCGGCAAATGCATGAACTTATTCGCGCCAATGATCCCGTGTTGCTCTCTTATGCGGAGAGTCTGCTCAAGGACGCGGGGATCCACTGCTTCATCGCCGATCAGGGCATGAGCATTCTTGAAGGGTCGCTCGGCATGCTGCCGCGCCGGCTCCTCGTCGATGATGAAGCAGCGGACCAGGCGCGGCGCATTCTCGTGGATGCCGGCCTCGGCGACGAACTACGCGCTCAAAAGTGAGCCTGAGATGACGGGACATGTTGCCGAGACGATCGACGCCTTTCACCGGGGACTGTTCCATGTGGTGCAGCCGAAGGGCAGGGGGCATCGCTCAGGCATGGATGCAATGTTGCTTGCGGCGCTCGTTGCCGACGATCGTCCGATCAAGGTGGCGGATCTCGGTGCCGGCGCAGGTGCGGCAGGCCTTGCAGTCGCGTCGCGGCTGCCGGCTGCCGAAGTTGTGCTCTTCGAGCGCTCCGGCGAAATGGCCGACTATGCGCGCCGCAGCATAGTCCTGCCTGAAAATGCGCATGTGGCGGGCCGCGTTTCAGTCATCGAGGCGGACGTGACGCTGAAGGCGAAGGCGCGAAACGAAGCCGGTCTCGTCGATGAGAGCTTCCATCATGTGATCATGAACCCGCCCTTCAACGATGCCGGCGATCGCCGGACGCCTGACGCCTTGAAGGCCGAAGCACACGCTATGACGGATGGGCTGTTCGAACGCTGGGTGCGCACGGCCGGGTCAATCATGATCCCCGGCGGGCAACTATCCCTGATCGCGCGGCCGGAATCGATTGCCGAAATCATCGATGCCTGCGGACGCCGTTTCGGCGGCATCGAAGTCACCGCGATCCATCCGCGCGAGGGCGAGAACGCCGTCCGCATCCTCGTCACGGCCATAAAAGGGTCGCGCGCGCGGCTTTCGCTGCGCGCGCCACTCATCATGCACGAGGAGGGGACGCATAAATTCTCCCCCTTCGTTGACGATCTCAACAACGGCCGGGCGGCTTATACCAGGCGCTAGCCAGTAACAAAATCGAACAGCAGCTTAACGTTCAGGCCGGCAATCAGGACCGCGATCACGTAGGCGATTGCGCTCAGCCAGCGCGGGGCGACTAGCGCGCCCATCTTCGCCTTGCTCGCCGTAAACATCACGAGCGGGAAGACGGCGAAGGAGAGCTGGAGGCTGAGTACGACCTGCGTCAGGATCAGCAGTTCCGCCGTCCCCTGGTCACCATACCAGATGGTGACGAAGGCGGCGGGAATGATGGCGATCGCACGGGTGATCAGGCGACGCACCCACGGCTGGAGCCTGATCTTCAGGAAGCCTTCCATAACGATCTGGCCCGCAAGCGTCGCGGTCACCGTTGAATTCAGGCCGCAGCAGAGGAGTGCTATGCCAAAAAGCGTCGGGGCGATTGCAAGGCCGAGCAAGGGTGAGAGAAGGGAGGATGCTTCGCCCAATTCCACGACATCCGTCTTGCCGTTGGCGTGGAAGGCCGCAGCCGCCAGGATCAGGATCGACGCGTTGATCAGGAGCGCGAAGCAGAGCGCAATGGTCGAGTCGATCGTCGCATAGGTCAGCGCCTCGCGCTTCTCCGGCACTGAATGGCCGTAGGCGCGGGTCTGGACGATGCCGGAATGCAGATAGAGATTGTGTGGCATCACGGTGGCGCCGAGAATGCCGAGCGCGAGATAGAGCATCTCGGGGTTGGAAACGATCTCGGTCGTCGGGAAGAAGCCCCGGATGACGGCGCCCCATTCCGGATCGGCAAGGAAGATCTGCACGCCAAAGCACACCGCAATGATGCCGAGCAGGGCGATCACGAAGGCTTCCACCCAGCGGAAGCCGATCTTCTGCAGGTAGAGGATGAGGAACACGTCCAGCGACGTGATGAGGACGCCGAGTTCAAGCGGAATGCCGAACAGCAGATTGAGGCCGATGGCTGTGCCAATCACTTCGGCAATATCGGTCGCGATGATGGCGATTTCGGCAAAGGCCCACAGCGGAACGGAGACGTATTTCGGATAGGCGTCACGGCAAGCCTGGGCAAGGTCGCGGCCGGAGGCGATAGCAAGCCGCGCACACAGCGATTGCAGAACGATCGCCATCAGGTTGGACAGCAGGGCGACGGTCAACAGCGCATAGCCAAACTTCGAACCGCCAGCGAGCGAGGTCGCCCAGTTACCGGGGTCCATATAACCGACCGCCACCATATAGCCGGGCCCGAGGAACGCGGCGATGCGGCGCCAGCGTGTTCCCTGTTTGTGCGTCTGGACGGAACGGTAGACATCGGAAAGCGATGCCTCTTCGCGCTCATGTCGCCAGCCGGTCTTTGCGTTCGGATTTACGATGTCCATGCAGTGTCCACCTATTATCAGTGCGACCAGTATGTCTGATTAGAATGATAATGCAAGTCATTCGCAACAAGAATTGTAAACCCGATGTTTTCTGCGGCAGGCATTGCGTTTGTCTCTGCGTTGCATACATGGAAGACGTTCCGCTGATCTTGTCGCAAAGGATGGAAAATGGCCGGATTTTTGAAGAGGTTGCTGCCGAAGCGTTTCCGCAAGGAAGGCGTGGTGATCCCCGTCGTCCGGCTGCACGGCCCGATCATGAGCGGCGGAAGCCAATTCCGGCCGACACTCAATCTTGCCTCCGCGGCGCAGGTCCTCGAAAAGGCCTTTAGCTTCAAGGATGCGCCGGCGGTTGCCATCTCGCTCAATTCTCCCGGCGGCTCCCCCGTCCAGTCGCGGCTTGTCTTCACTCGCATCCGCGAACTCGCGCGCGAAAAGCAGAAGAAAGTTCTCGTCTTCGTTGAGGATGTTGCGGCCTCCGGCGGTTACATGATCGCGCTCGCCGGCGACGAGATCATTGCCGATCCCACCTCCATCGTCGGCTCGATCGGCGTTGTCTCCGGTGGCTTCGGCTTTCCGGAACTGCTGAAGAAGATCGGCGTGGAGCGCCGCGTCTATACAGCTGGGGAGAACAAGGTGATCCTTGATCCGTTCCAGCCCGAGAAGGAAAAGGACATTGAATATCTGAAGACCCTGCAGCTGGAGATTCATCAGGTCTTTATCTCCATGGTTCGCGAGCGGCGCGCGGGCAAGCTGAAGAGCGACGATGTCGTCTTCTCCGGCCTTTTCTGGACCGGCACGCGTGGCCTTGAGTTGGGCCTGATCGACGGCCTCGGCGACATGCGGCAGGAATTGAAGCGCCGCTACGGGGCAAAAACCAAGCTCGAGCTGGTAATGCCCGCCCGCGGTCTTTTCGGAAGGCGCATTCCCGGTATATCGTCAGCCAACCTGGAGGGCGCCGGCGCCGGTCTTGCGACCGGACTTGTCGAGGCCGCCGAGGAGAAGGCATTGTGGAGCCGCTACGGGCTCTGAGGGAGTGAAGGCTGGCATCATGCCGCAACTGATAATCATCGTCGTTCTGCTGGTCGGAGCCTGGCTTCTCTACCGTCGCTTCATTGCCGATGCGCAGCGGCTGGCCGAACGATCCCGCCGTGCCGAGAAGGAGCGCCAGACGGGCGCCATCGGCACCCTGGTCAAGGATCCGGTCACGGGCGAATACCATCTGAAGAAGGACGAAGACGAGTAGGCCCGCAAAAGCCTTGACCCGTCTGACGCGGCGTGGCACCTGTCCGCGCACTTTTGTACGAATTCGGAAGTCGTTCCATGTCTGCAGCAATCCCCGATCACATGAACCCGAAGCGCTCGTTCCAGGCGCTGATCCTCACGCTCCACAATTACTGGGCGGACAAGGGTTGTGCGGTGCTGCAGCCTTACGACATGGAGGTCGGTGCCGGCACGTTCCACCCGGCAACGACGCTTCGCGCGCTCGGCCCCAAGCCGTGGAAAGCTGCCTATGTGCAGCCGTCACGCCGCCCGTCGGACGGCCGCTACGGTGAGAACCCGAACCGCCTGCAGCACTACTATCAATATCAGGTCATCCTGAAGCCGAACCCATCGAACCTGCAGGAGCTCTATCTCGGCTCGCTGGCCGCGATCGGCCTCGATCCCTTGCTGCATGACATCCGTTTCGTCGAAGACGACTGGGAAAGCCCGACGCTCGGCGCCTGGGGTCTCGGCTGGGAGTGCTGGTGCGACGGCATGGAAGTCTCGCAGTTCACCTATTTCCAGCAGGTCTGCGGCATCGAATGCTCGCCTGTTTCAGGCGAGTTGACCTACGGTCTGGAGCGCCTGGCGATGTACGTGCAGGGTGTCGACAACGTCTACGACCTGAACTTCAACGGCCGCGAAGGCGACGAAAAGATCAGCTACGGCGACGTCTTCCTGCAGGCTGAGCAGGAATATTCACGCCACAACTTCGAATATGCCAACACGGAAATGCTGCATCGGCACTTTATCGATGCCGAAAAGGAGTGCCAGGCGCTTCTCGCTGCCGGCGCGCCGGGCGACAATGCCAATCAGCTGCTGCACAAGTGCGTCTTCCCGGCCTACGACCAGTGCATCAAGGCGAGCCATGTCTTCAATCTGTTGGATGCTCGCGGCGTCATCTCGGTCACCGAGCGTCAGAGCTACATTCTGCGGGTGCGGACGCTAGCCAAGGCCTGCGGCGAGGCCTTCCTGTTGACGGATGCCGGCGGCGTGAACCTCGCAAAAACTGCCGCTTGAGGAGCGGCAGTCCGCCACGATAATGCGGGATGACAATCTGCGGTAACCCGCATAGTCTCCCGACATATTTTCGGTCGTTGCGGGGGATTCGCGAATGTATGTTATTCTTGGTCTTGTCGTCCTCATCGCGCTCTATGCCGTCTTCATCTACAACGGCCTGGTTCGCGCACGGCAGATGGCCGAGGAAGCCTGGTCCGGCATTGACGTGCAGCTGAAGCGCCGCGCCGACCTGATCCCCAACCTGATCGAGACGGTCAAAGGCTATGCCGCGCACGAGAAGACGACGCTCGAAGAGGTCGTTGCCCTCCGAAACAAGGCGCAATCGGTTCCGACGGGCGATGTTGCGGGCCGCGCCCAGGCGGAAGGCCTGCTCGGGCAGGCGCTGGGGCGTGTGCTGGCGCTCGCTGAAGCCTATCCCGACCTGAAGGCGAACGAGAATTTCCGCGAGCTGCAGACCTCACTCGAGACGATGGAAAGCGAAATCCAGATGGCCCGCCGCTACTATAACGGCGCCGCGCGTGATCTGAACGTCAAGGTCGAGAGCTTCCCGTCCAATCTCGTTGCTGGCCAGTTCGGCTTCCAGAAGCGTGAGTATTTCGAAATCACCAACGAGGTGGATCGCGCCGTCCCGACGGTAAAGTTCTGACATCCGCCATTTGCCTTTGCGTAAAAACTGCTATGAGCAGGGCATGATCGTGGCCTGACATGGCCTTCGCGCAAAGACGGAAAAGACAAGATAATGAGTAAAGACAAGCTCACAATCATCCCGCCGGGCAAGCCACTCACAGGCCGCGCCGTCCCGCCCGGCTCGAAGTCGATTACAAACCGTGCGCTGCTCCTGGCAGGTCTCGCCAAGGGCACCAGCCGCCTGACCGGCGCTTTGAAGAGCGACGACACGCGCTATATGGCCGACGCCCTCCGCGCTATGGGCGTCATCATCGAAGAGCCGAATGATACGAGCTTCGTCGTCACGGGCAGCGGCGAGCTGCTGCCGCCGCAGGTGCCGCTTTTCCTCGGCAACGCAGGAACCGCGACGCGCTTCCTGACCGCCGCCGCCGCCCTGGTGGATGGCACCGTCATCGTCGATGGCGACCAGCATATGCGCAAGCGCCCGATCGGCCCGCTTGTCGATGCATTGCGTTCGCTTGGCATTGACGCGTCGACCGAAACCGGCTGCCCGCCCGTCACCGTCAAGGGCACCGGCCGTTTCGAGGCGAGCCGCATCCAGATCGATGGCGGCCTGTCGAGCCAATATGTTTCGGCGCTGCTGATGATGGCTGCCGGCGGCGACAAGCCGGTGACGATCGAACTGCTCGGCGAGGATATCGGTGCGCTCGGCTACATCGATCTGACGACGGCGGCGATGCGCGCCTTCGGCGCCAAGGTCGAGAAGACGAGCCCCGTGACGTGGCGGGTCGAGCCGACGGGCTACACGGCGGCCGACTTCGTGGTCGAGCCCGACGCTTCAGCCGCGACCTACCTTTGGGCGGCCGAAGTGCTGACATCCGGCAAGATCGACCTTGGCGTTGCAAACGGCGCGTTCACGCAGCCGGACGCGAAGGCCTATGATCTGATCGCCCAGTTCCCGCATCTTCCGGCCGTTATCGACGGCTCACAGATGCAGGACGCGGTTCCGACCTTGGCCGTTCTTGCAGCTTTCAACGAGACGCCGGTTCGCTTCGTTGGCATCGCCAATCTGCGCGTCAAGGAGTGCGATCGCATCCGGGCCGTCTCGACCGGCCTGTCGCAGATCCGCCCGGGTCTCGCTCATGAGGAGGGCGACGACCTGATCGTCCAGTCCGATCCATCGCTTGCCGGACAGCGCCTGCCTGCCAACATCGACACCTTCGCCGACCACCGCATTGCGATGAGCTTTGCGCTCACCGGCCTGAAGATCGCAGGCATCACGATCCTCGATCCGGACTGCGTCGGCAAAACCTTCCCGGCCTATTGGCGGACGCTGGCAGGGCTTGGCGTGACCTATGCCGACGAGGGCTGACATTATCTGAAGCGGCCAGGCGCCGCAGGCGAGGGGTATGATGATCCGACGGCTTTCCGGCCTTTGCTTCGCTCTGTTTCTAATGCTTGCGGCGCATGGCGCCATCGCTACCGAGGTGATCAACGCCTTCGCGTCAGACATCGAGCTGGAGAAGAGCGGTGCGATGACGGTGACGGAGACGATCTCGGTCAATGCCGAAGGCAATCGCATCCGGCGCGGCATCTTCCGCGATTTTCCGCTGACCTATCAGGATGAAAAGGGCCGCCTACGCCGCGTCGATTTCGACGTCATCTCGGTCAAGCGCGATGGCCGCGACGAGCCCTGGCACACCGAATCCATCAGCGGCGGCATCCGCATCTATGCCGGCTCGGAAGACGTTACCGTGAGCTATGGCCGGCACGAGTATGTCTTCACCTACCGCACCAATCGCCAGATCCGCTACTTCGACGATCACGACGAACTCTACTGGAACGTCACCGGCAATGGCTGGATCTTCCCGATCCTGGCAGCGACGGCAACGGTGAACCTTCCGGATGGCGTCAGCGCGATCGATACTGCTTTCTTCACCGGCCCGCAGGGCGCGACGGACAGGAACGCGAAGGTTTCCGGCAGCGGGGGGCGACTGCTGTTTTCGACGACCCGACCGCTCGACGCGAACGAAGGGCTGACGATCGCCGTCAAGATGCCGAAGGGCTCGATCAATCCGCCGAGCGCGGACGATGAGCGGCGCTGGTGGCTGAGCGACAACCGCGATTACGTCCTCGGCTTTGGCGGGCTTATGCTCGTCTTCCTTTACTACACGCGTTCTTGGCTAAAGGTCGGCCGCGACCCCGCGCGCGGCGTGCTGGTGCCGCGCTGGGATCCGCCGGACGGCATCTCGCCGGCGCTGGTGAACTACATCGACAATCGCGGCTTCTCCGGCCAGGGCTGGACGGCGCTATCGGCCACGGCCCTCAATCTTGCAGTGCGCGGATATGTCGTCCTGGAGGACCTGAAGAACTCGATCATCATCCGCCGCACCGACAAGCCGGTCGGCAAGGAAAAGCTGGAAGCGGGGGAAGCCAGCCTGCTCAACGCTGTGGGAACCAAGGGCTCACTGACGATCGATGAGGCTAATGGAACGAAGGTGAAATCGGTCGGCGACAGTTTTCGCACAGCGATAGAGCGTGAGCACCGCGGACAATACTACAACGCGAATACCGGCTATACGACCGGTGGCATCGCGCTCAGTGCCGCGTCATTGGTGGCGCTCTTCGTCTTCGGAACGCTGGAACCGGATGCCATCGCCCTGATGATCATTCCTGTTGTCGTCGTGGTGTTCATCTCGGTCTTCGTTGCTGGTTTCGCCAAGTCGTTCCGCCCCGGCCGGTCGCTCGGCGCGAAGATCATGTCGGTGGTCGCGATCGCCTTTGCCGTCTTCATCGGCTTCAGCATCGTGTCGTCGCTGGCTTTGGCGCTGTTCTCCTCTCTGGTGGAACTGCACGAGACGCCGATGCTCTTCGCCATCGGCGGCATCATTCTCTTGAACCTGCTCTACGTCTTCATCATGGGAGCGCCGACGCCCCTTGGAGCCAAGCTGATGGATGGCATTGACGGCCTGCGTCAGTACATGACGCTGGCCGAGAAGGATCGCATGAACATGGCGGGCGCACCGCAGATGTCGCCCCAGCATTTCGAGAAGCTGTTGCCTTATGCGGTGGCGCTCGGCGTCGAAAAGCCCTGGTCGCGCGCCTTCGAGACATGGCTTGCCGCGGCAGCGGCGGGGGCAGCCGCTGCCTACGCTCCCTCGTGGTATTCCGGCAATTTCGGCAGCGGCAACTTCTCCGATCGCATTGGCGGCTTCTCTTCGTCGATGGCCTCGACGATCGCGTCCACCATTCCGGCGCCGCCGTCCAGCTCGTCCTCCGGCTTTTCCGGTGGCGGTTCCTCGGGCGGCTTCTCCGGTGGCGGGGGTGGCGGCGGCGGCGGTGGCGGCTGGTAAAGCCTCGAGGCAAGCATTCGCGCTTGACCTTTCGGCGCTCTCCCCTTAACCGCCAGACGGAAACGTGAAAGGGACGGGCATGAAGGTTCTGTTGATCGGATCGGGCGGACGCGAGCACGCATTGGCCTGGAAGCTGGCGCAATCGCCTCTCATGACGGAATTCTACGCCGCGCCCGGCAATCCTGGTATTGCCGAGCATGCGACCCTGGTTGCCGTCAATGTCGACGACCATGATGCCGTCATTGCCCTCTGCAAGGACAAGGCGATCGATTTCGTCGTCGTCGGCCCGGAAGCACCGCTCGTTGCCGGCATTGCTGACAAGCTGCGCGCGGCAGGCTTTGCGGTCTTCGGCCCGTCGGCGGCCGCGGCTCAGCTCGAGGGCTCGAAGGGCTTCACCAAGGATATCTGCGCCCGCTACGACATTCCGACCGGCGCTTATCAGCGCTTCAACAACGCGCCGAAGGCCAAGGCCTATATCCGCCAGCAGGGCGCCCCGATCGTCGTCAAGGCCGATGGCCTCGCTGCAGGCAAGGGCGTGACCGTCGCCATGACCGTTGATGAAGCGCTCGCCGCTATCGACGATTGCTTTGAAGGTGCCTTCGGTGCGGCCGGTGCCGAGGTTGTCATCGAAGCCTATCTCGATGGTGAGGAAGCGAGTTTCTTCTGCCTTTGCGACGGCAAGCATGTCCTGCCGCTCGCAACCGCACAGGATCACAAGCGGGTGGGCGAGGGCGATACCGGTCCGAACACCGGCGGCATGGGTGCCTATTCCCCGGCGCCTGTCATGACCGCCGAAATGGTCGAGCGCACGATGAAGGAAATCATCGAGCCGACGATGCGCGGCATGGCCGAAAGCGGCTATCCCTTTTCCGGCGTCTTCTTTGCCGGCCTGATGATCACCGCCAAAGGCCCCGAGCTCATTGAATACAACGTCCGCTTCGGCGATCCGGAGTGCCAGGTGCTGATGATGCGACTGAAGAGCGATCCACTGCCGCTCCTCTTTGCCACCGCCAATGGCACGCTCGACCAGGTGTCGGCGGACTGGACGGACGATCCGGCCCTGACGGTCGTCGTGGCATCGAAGGGCTATCCGGGCTCCTACGACAAGAACACGCCGATCCGCCATATCCCGGAAGCAGGCGAGGGCGCCAAGGTGTTTCATGCCGGCACAGCGCTCAAGGACGGAGCGCTGGTCGCAACCGGCGGCCGCGTGCTGAACGTAACCGCCACCGGAAAGACGGTTGGCGAGGCGCAGGCGCGTGCCTATGCGCTGCTCGACAAGGTCGATTGGGACAACGGTTTCTGCCGCCGCGATATCGGCTGGCGGGCGATCGAACGCGAAAAAGCGTGAGCAAACCCGAAATCGGGTCAATTCTCTAAATTTTTACCCTTTCCCCTGACGGGATGGAAACAAAGCCACGCTAGTCTCCTCTCAACGTGAGACGGAGTGTTCCATGCGTCAGGTCATCTTGGGTGCGATAGCTGTGTTTGCGGCAGGGTCTGCCTTTGCCTCCTCGATCGAGGTGGTCGGCAAGGACGCGCGCACCGATGGCGGGAGCATTAGCCAGGAAAGCTGCCAAAGCTGCCCGCCGCTTGAAACCGTCGAGCGCAAGAAGGACTACACCGTACCGACGCTGGCGCCTGGCTCGCTGCAGTCTTCGGAAATTCGCGACGTCAACGGTGAGAAGAAGCTATATCGCACCGAAGGCTGGATGGGTGGCTCGCCCGTCGTTTTCGTTACCAAGGCTCCGGCCGCGTCCATGGCGGCCGCCACGCAGCCGGCCGATAACATCGACCGCGCCTCGACGACGGCTGCGGTCATCGGCGGTGACGTCAAGCCGGTTGCCGCGGGCATGGCGGGCGTGCCGATGGAACAAACGGCGCCGCTCGACGTTTCCAAGTTTGAGCTTCGGCCCTGATTTCCAGTTCCCTGCCCCAGCCCGACCAAAGTTTCGGTCGACCGGGGTCCACCCCCGCGGTGGATAAAATGCGTCCCTGAGAGAAGCGGGGGCGCATTTTTCGTTTCTAGTGCGCCTTGCCGAAAGGTGTGCTTCCGAAAGTCGGCGTAAGCAGGCGCGCAAGTGCGTGCAATCCAGTTGAAACATCCAACCAACGCAGATGGTATCTGGTGTCCTGCGTATCAGCAACGGCGGCTGCCTCTGCTTCGCTTTCGACAGCCGCCAGATCGGGAACTGGCTCCGGCGGAGAGGAGTAGATGCGTCCCTGATCGAAGGAAAGGATGGTCAGCGTCGTAATCATGGCCGTCTCCCACTTGCGGTTTTGCTATGGGAAGCAGTCTCTGCTGGTAGGGCGTTCCGGTCCTGAAAAGCTCAAGGAAAAGTTCCAAAACGATCCGAAACTAGCGCTCGGGAACACCCGCCAGTCTCAATCCTTCGAGGATACCGGCGATACGATCCGGGTACTTGCCGGCTTGACCGGCGCGGATGCGCTCGACCGTTATATCAGGCGTCAGTCGTCTCAACGCAGCAAGGTGGCGATGGGCTTCCTCCATGCGCCCGAGATGTGCGCTCGCAGCAATGAGCACCCACAGCGTTGGCTCGAAATTCGGATTGCTGGCCAGCGCTCTCGAAGCCCAGGCCACCGCCTGCTCGTATTCTCTTAGGATCACGTGGGCATGCGCGATGCCGCAATGCGAGAAATGCGCGCCGCGGTCGCCGGGTGTCAGTCGGTTGGCTCTGTGGAAGTGGCTGAGCGCGTCGCTGACATTGCCGCAATGAAGATGCCCGACGCCCGCCCTGACGACGGCCATCGGATTGTTGGGATTGGATTCGGCCGCCGCTTGCAGAACCGCGAGACCCCAATCGTAGTCCTTCACTGTCTGCATCAAGGCTACGCCGCAATGCGCCATGACCATGGCGTCGCCAGCGCCATGCTCTAGCGCCCGCCGTGCCAGTGCGGCACATGCCTGCACATCGTCGTCGGTGAGTGCCGGCCAACCCATCGTATAGCGATGCTCGAGCGCCCATGCGGCATGGGCAAGCAACTGCGCATTGTCAGGTTCGGTGGCCAGCCCCTGCATGAGAAGCGCATAGGCGGCCGCGTTGTCGCTTTTGATTTCGGTCGAGATCTTGGCCAAGGCCTGCAGGTAGATGTCGTAGGTGGCGACGCTTCCGGGCCGTTCGCGTCGTGACCGCTCGATCTCGGCCGTCTGGATCAGTGGTTCGATCAGTGTCGCGACGCGCTCGGTGATGCGATCCTGAAAGTCGAATATCTCGTCCAGCGCGCCGTCGAAGGTTTGCGCCCACATATGCGTGCCGCCTTGACCTTCGACGAGTTCGGCCACGATGCGCAGCCGGCTGCCCGACTGCCGGATGCTGCCCTCGAGCACGTAGCTGACGCCGAGTTCCGCCGCGATCTTGCGCACATCCGTCCCACTGCCTTTGTAGGCAAAGGAGCAGTCCCGGGCGACGACGGCAAAGCTTCGGAACCGGCTAAGGGCCGCTATAATGTCGTCGACGATCCCATCGGCAAAATAGTCCTGCTTCGGATCACCGCTGAGATTACTAAACGGGAGGACCGCGAGCGCCGGCCGCAACTCCTGGACGGGCGCAGCGGCTTTCGTCTTCACATTTGTGCGGATGAAACGATAGCCGACGCGCGGCACCGTCGCGATCCATTCCTGCCCGTCGGGCGACGGGCCAAGCGCCTTGCGTAGCGCCGCCACCTGAACGGTCAGATTGCTCTCCTCAACGGCCATTCCGGGCCAGACGCGCGCCATCAGCACATCCTTGGAAACAATGCTTCCACGGGCTTCAAGCAACGCTTCAAGAAGAGCGATGCCGCGCTGGCCGAGCGCAACGGCCCGCCCGTTCCGCAGCAGCCCGCAGCCGGGATCGAGAACAAATTCACCGAAGGCATGCGACGCCTCAAACATGCAGCAAGTATAGCGCAAGCGCGAAAGTCGGAAAACGTACGGCGTGCCTTGCGAGAGCCCTTCAAGTTAGGGACGCGCGGATGAATCAAACTTTCCGCTAGCTGCAAGAATGCACTGGCTTAGCAATTTTTAGTTCCTTCACTCCAACTCCAATGATGAGGGGGCATTTTTCTGTTTGTATTTGTTCAAAACTTTCCGATTTCATCATCACAGGAACATGTAGAGACGGATTAAGCATTCCTTAGAATAAACTGACCATTTTTAGCGCAGACCGGTAGCCGCATGTCAATTTCGCAGCAAAGGGGAGCCAATCAGCCCTCGTATACGCGGTAGGAAACCGCGCCGGATATCCCAACCGAGCTCTGTTGCGAGGCAGAATGAAGAATTTGAAGATTTCCAGACAGCTTATTTTGCTGGTCGTTGGCCTGATGGTGGCGTTTGCGATCGGAACCACCATCCAGGTTCGCTCCTCAGTCAATGCGATCTATAAGGAACGCTACGATATGCTGCGTTCTGAGGTTCAGTCCGCGGTCTCCGTTCTCAAGCAGTACCAGGCGAAGGCGACCGCTGGCGCAATGACTCAGGAAGAGGCCCAGAAGCAGGCCTACGCTACGCTCAACGGCATGAAATACGACCCCGATGGCTACTTCTTCGGCTATAGCTACGACATCCAGATGATGTTCCACTACGACCCCTCGAAGGTTGGGCAGTTCAACAAGGGGCAGCCGGACAGCAAAGGCAAGCTCTATCGCGAAGAACTGGTCAAGCTTGGGCAACAGGGCGGCGGTCTCGTCGAATACTACTCCACAGCGAAGCCCGGCCAGCCGGCCGGAGATTATCGCAAGACGGCATACGCATTGGCCTTCGACCCCTGGAAGATCGTCGTCGTCACTGGCGTCTATATGGATGATCTCGATGCACAGGTCCACGCGACGATCTGGAAGGCGATTTCGGCCGGTATCGTCGTGCTGCTGCTTGGCACCGTCGCAGCCGTCTACGTCGTTCGCAGCATCTCCACGCCGCTGACCCGCATTCACGATGCATTGCGGTCTGTGGCCAATGAAGACGTCACGGTCGCCATCCCGCACACCGACTTGAACAACGAAGTGGGCATGATGGCCAAGGCGACGCAGTCTCTGCAGCAGCAGGTCAAGGAGCGCCACGCCATGTCCGAGCGTGAGGCTGCCCAGCAGATGGCCCTCGACGGCGAGCGCGAAAACAGCCAGCGCCTGCAGCACGAGGAAGCGATCGCCCAGAACCACGTCGTCTCGACCATCGGCCAGGCGCTCGAGCAGATTGCACGCGGCGACCTGACGGTCCGTTGCGCCGATCTCGGTCAGAAATACGCTGCCCTTCGCGACAACTTCAACGATGCCCTGTCGCATCTCGAGGCCGCCATGGCCAAGGTCAGCGCCAAGGGTGGTGACATCGCCGTCAGCAAGGAAGAGATCCGTCGCGCCTCCAACGATCTGTCGCAGCGCACCGAGCGTCAGGCCGCAAGCCTGGAAGAAACCTCCGCAGCACTGGACGAGCTGACCGTCGCTGTCCGCCAGACCGCCGAAGGCGCCCATGAAGCCAGCAAGCGCGTTCATGCCGTCAGCGGTGAGGCGAGCCGCAGTGACGCGGTTGTCTCAGAAGCGATTGAAGCGATGAGCGGTATCGAAAAGTCGTCTGCCGAGATCGGCAAGATCATCGGCGTCATCGACGAGATCGCCTTCCAGACGAACCTGCTGGCGCTGAACGCCGGCGTCGAAGCTGCACGTGCCGGCGAATCCGGCAAGGGCTTCGCGGTCGTTGCTCAGGAAGTTCGCGAACTGGCACAGCGTTCGGCTGCCGCTGCCAAGGAGATCAAGGATCAGATCGCCCGCTCGTCCGGTCAGGTCGATCAGGGTGTTCGTCTGGTGGGCGAAGCCGGTGAGGCGCTGAAGCGCATCTCCGACCAGATCAAGGCCGCCAATGAGATCGTTGCCAAAATCGCCCACAGCGCCTCCGAACAAGACACCACGCTGCGCTCGATCTCGTCCTCGATGAACCAGCTCGACGCTGCGACCCAGCAGAATGCTGCTATGGCCGAGGAAACCACTGCTTCGGCCGAGTCGCTCGCCAACGATACGGATGAGCTCCTCAACCTCATTCGCGGCTTCCGCGTTGGCGGCGGCCAGGACTACACCGCGCAGGTTCGCCGCGCTGCCTGAGGTCAGGCATCAAACGAGGAAACGGCCGTCGGAGCGATCCGGCGGCCGTTTTGCATTGAGGGATGTGGTGGCTCTGTCAGCCGACCGCCTCTTGCTCATCGGCGGCAAGCCGCGCGATAAGCGTCTCGATATCGCGATCGGAGTAGACGGCAATGCCGGCCTGCTTCAGAAGTGCCGCCGTCACGCCGTTCCCTGCGTGTTTCTGCCCGGAGAACGTACCGTCATAAACAAAGCCCGTGCCGCAGGACGGGCTGCCGTCGATTAGCAGCGCATAGCGACAGCCGGCTTCGGTGGCGAGCGCCAGGGCGTTCGCGGCCGCCTGCGTGAACTCTGCCGTCACATCGCCGCCGGTGATCTCGACGACGCGGGCGGCGCCATCAAGCACATCCTTGCCCGTTGCCCCGCCTTCAATTTCCGCGGGTGGGCGTGGCACTGGCATTCCTGCAGACATCTCGGGACAGATCGTCACCAGCCTGCCTTCCTCGATCCAGCGAGCGATCGCAGGATGAGCGAGCGGCTTCGACTGGCCGTCATAACGGACGGCATGGCCCATGAGGCAGGCGCTGACGAGAATCTTGTTCATCGCTTTGGCATAGCGGCAAGGACGTGATAGTTCCAGTCCGCCATTGGACGTGATGAAGGGGAGCAGGGTGCGGCGAAGCATTGGCGCGGATAGACCATGACTGATCTTGCGGTCTATGCCGGCCTTTTCCTGGTCGCGTTTGCGGCAGCGACGATCTTCCCGATGCAATCGGAGGCCGGCCTGGTCGCCCTCATCGTCACCGAGCAGTATCCGGTCCTCGCGCTGATCGCGGTGGCGACCACGGGCAACGTCCTCGGCTCGACCGTCAACTGGCTGCTCGGCATCGGCATCGAACGATTTCGTGACAAGCGGTGGTTTCCCGTCAGCCAGCCCGCACTCGACAAGGCGCAGCGCTGGTATCGCCGCTATGGCAAATGGTCGCTGCTTCTGAGTTGGATGCCGGTCATTGGCGACCCCATCACCATCGTCGCTGGCGTGCTGCGTGAACCGTTTCCGATGTTCCTGCTGCTGGTGACAATCGCCAAGACCACGCGTTACGCGGTCCTTGCCGCCGCAACCCTCGGCATAATGAGCTGACCGAGGCAAAATTCCATTCTTGAATCAAGATCTGAACAAGAATGGAATTCTGTAGAGAATCTCAGATGTTAAGGCGCCGTCTGCACATCAAATCCGCGGCGCGGCACTCTAACTTTAGCCGGAGATCTTCGAGAAGTCGGCGACCGTACCGGTTGCCTCGCGGATCAGGCGCAGGAGCGCCAGTCGGTTGGCGCGAATGGCGGCGTCCTCGTCGTTGACCAGCACGTCGTCGAAGAAGCGGTCAACGGGCGCGCGCAGCCTGGAGAGCGCTTCCATCGCCGAGCGGAAGTCTTCCTTGTCGACGGCCGCCGAAGCCTCGGCTGAAGCCTTGTTGATCGCGGCGAAGAGCTCTTTTTCGGCGGAGAGCCGGAATAGATTCTCCGAAACGCCGTCAGCGATGACGGTGCCCTTCTTTTCCTCGGCAGCTAGGATCTGTGTGGCGCGCTTGGTGCCGACCAGCAGATTCTTGCCGTCTTCCGAGGTGATGAAGGCGGTCAGCGCCTCGACGCGACGGGCAATCATCAGGAGGTCGTCGGCTTCGGGTGTAACTACGGCATCGATCAGATCGTAACGCGCGCCCTGATCACGCAGATAGACCTTCAGGCGGTCATGGAAGAAGGAAAGGAGGTCGAATTGACGCGACATCCCATCACCAACGATAGCACTGCTGGTCATGTAGTCGCCGCCTTGGCGCGCCCCTTCAGCGGCCGCTTTCTCTAAGAGATCTGCATCAATCCGCGTGATATGCGACGCAATTGGCGTCAGCAGCGGGATGCGGACCTTGCGCTCGAGCAAGATACGGATAACGCCTAGTGCTGCGCGGCGAAGCGCGAAGGGATCCTTCGAGCCGGTCGGCTTCTCGTCGATGGCCCAGAAACCGGTCAGCGTGTCGAGCTTGTCGGCGAGTGCGACAGTGATCGCAACCTTGTCCTCCGGAACGCGATCGGTCGGACCCATCGGCTTCCAGTGGTCCTCGATCGCTGCTGCGACCGACGGATCCTCGCCCTGGAGCGCCGCATAGCGACGGCCCATCAGGCCCTGAAGTTCCGGAAACTCGCCGACGGCCTCAGTGCGAAGATCTGCCTTGGCAAGCACCGCCGCCCGGTCGACCAGCTTGTAGTCAGCGCCGATCTGCATCACGAGCTTGGCCGCCAGTGCACGAATGCGTTCTACGCGCGCGCCCTGTGTGCCGAGCTTGGCATGGAACGTCACATCAAGCGCATCAAGCTTCGCCATGCGCTGGTCGAGCGGCTTCTTGAGGTCGAGGTTGAACGTTGCGGCCGAAGCCTGCAGCGTCTCCAGATCTGGAAGATCGCCCTGGTCGCGCTTCCAGAAGTGCAGCGCGTCGGACAGGCGCGCACGCACGACCTTGCCGTTGCCGTGGATGATTTCCTTGCCGCCGTCGCTCGCCTCGATATTGGAGACTAGAATGAACTTGTTGGACAGAGTCTCGCCGCCAACCGGGCGCGTCACGAAGCACTTCTGGTTCGTCTTGATCGTCAGGCGGATGATCTCCGCCGGGATAGAGAGGTAATCCTCCTCGAAGCTGCCCATCAGCACCCGCGGCCATTCGACGAGGCCGGAGACTTCTTCGAGCAGGCCTTCGTCCTCGACCAGCTCCAGGCCGTTCGCAAAGGCGACGTCACGGGCATCGTGGAGGATGATGTCCTTGCGGCGTTCGCCGTCGAGGATCACCTTGGCCTTTTCGAGGTTCGCGACATAGTCGTCGAAGCGCTTGACGGTGATGGCGCCGGGCGCGTGGAAACGATGGCCGTAGGTCACGTTGGAGGCGATGATGCCGTCGATCGAGAATGGAATGACGACAGTCTCTTCATGCTCGGTGCCGAACGTGCAGACGATCGACTGCAGCGGGCGGACCCAGCGCAACGAGCCGGGCTGGGCGGAAGCCGCACCCCAGCGCATCGGCTTCGGCCAGGGGAAATCGCGGATGATGCCGGGCATCACATCGCTGATGATCTCTTCGGCGGCGCGGCCCGGCTTGGAGATGATGGCGATGTAGAAATCGCCCTTCTTCGGGTCGCTCTGGATCTGCGCCTCGGAAATGGAGGACAGGCCGGCACCGCGCAGGAAGCCTTCGATCGCCTTTTCGTTGGCGTCGGTGCGGGGGCCCTTCTTCTCTTCGCGCACGTCGGCGGAGCGCGCCGTCAGGCCGCGGATGTCAAGCGTCAATCGGCGCGGGGTCCAGTACTCGCGCGCACCCTCATAGGAAAGTCCTGCCTCGACAAGCGCATCGGTCACGAGCTTCTTCAGGTCGCCGGCAGCCTTGCGCTGCAGGCGGGCCGGGATCTCTTCGGAGCGGAGTTCTAGGAGCAGATCTGGCATGTCACTTTCCTTGCCTTCGCTGGGGAAGGCGCCACAACGGCGGGGCTAAAAACGGTCGCCTCTGCTAGCAAAGAATGCCGCATCTGCACAACCGCAAAAACGGCTGCCAGCCGTGCTATGTTGCTGTGGATAGGCACGGCAGGCATTGCCTTGCCGTTTTCCGCCGCTATTGTCCCGCGACTTTTGTGAAACGCAGGAATTCTCATGGCCGCTGACCTCCGCTTGCTCGCCGCTGTCATCTCCTCCGAAATCAACTCCCGACCGGACCAAGCAAAGGCCGCGATCGAGCTGCTGGACGAGGGGGCGACCGTGCCCTTCATCGCCCGCTACCGCAAGGAAGTGACAGGCGGTCTGGACGATGGACAGCTGCGTACGCTGGCCGAGCGCCTCGTCTACCTTCGCGAACTCGAAGCGCGCCGGGACACGATCGTCGAGTCGATCACTGGCCAGGGCAAGATGACCGAAGAGCTGATGGCGAAGATCGCAGGGGCGGGCACCAAGGCCGAACTCGAAGATCTTTATCTCCCCTACAAGCCGAAGCGCCGTACCCGCGCCGAAATCGCTCGCGAACGTGGCCTTGGGCCGCTGGCAGAGGCCGTCCTTGCCGATCGCTCGAAGGAGCCGGCGACCCTGGCGGAAAGCTACATCACCGTCGATGTGCCCGACGTGAAGACGGCGCTTGAAGGTGCACGCGACATTGTCGCTGAAGGCATCTCGGAAAATGCCGACCTCCTCGGCAAGCTGCGCGCCCATATGCGCAGCGCAGCTCTGCTGAAGGCCAAGGTGGTCGACGGCAAGCAGGCAGCGGGCGAGAAGTTCTCCGACTATTTCGATCATTCCGAGCGCTGGGCAACCGCGCCCGGCCATCGCGCGCTGGCTATGCTGCGCGGCTGGAACGAAGAAGTGCTGACACTGACCATCGAGGCCGATGCCGAGACCGCCTCTCCGAACAAGCCGGTCGAGCGCATGATCGCCGCCGCCTACGAGATCGGCGCGAGCCGTCCCGGCGACCGGTGGCTGATGGAGGTCGCAAGCTGGACCTGGCGCGTCAAGCTCTCCATATCGCTGTCGCTCGACCTGATGCGCGAGCTTCGCGAACGCGCCGAAGAGGAGGCGATCCATGTGTTCGCCCGCAACCTCAAGGATTTGTTGCTTGCAGCGCCGGCCGGTTCGCGCCCGACGATGGGGCTTGATCCGGGCATCCGCACTGGCGTCAAAGTCGCCGTCACCGATGCGACCGGCAAGGTGGTCGCGACCTCCACTGTTTATCCCTTCCAGCCGCGAAACGACGTGCGCGGCGCACAGCTCGAGCTTGCTTCACTGATCCGCAAGCACAATGTCGAACTGATCTCGATCGGCAACGGAACCGGCAGCCGCGAGACCGAAAAGCTGGTCGCCGACATGCTGGCCGACTTGCCTGCGCCGAAGCCGACCAAGGTCATCGTCTCGGAGGCCGGGGCATCGGTTTATTCCGCCTCGGAGACCGCCGCACTTGAGTTTCCCAACCTCGACGTCTCTCTGCGCGGCGCCGTCTCCATCGCGCGCCGCCTGCAGGATCCGCTTGCAGAGCTCGTCAAGATCGAGCCGAAGTCGATCGGCGTCGGACAGTACCAGCACGATGTCGACCAGCAGAAGCTGTCACGTTCGCTCGACGCCGTTGTCGAAGACGCCGTGAACGCCGTTGGTGTCGATCTCAACACCGCCTCCGCGCCGCTGCTCTCGCGCGTCTCCGGCCTGGGCGCTTCGATCGCCGACGCGATCGTCAAGCATCGTGACAGCGAAGGCCGCTTCGAGACTCGCCGTGACCTGTTGAAGGTTGCCCGCCTCGGCCAGCGGACCTTCGAGCAGTGCGCCGGCTTCCTGCGCATTCGCAATGGCAATGAGCCGCTCGATGCTTCCTCGGTTCATCCCGAAGCCTATGGCGTCGCCAAGAAGATTGTGGCCGCTTGTGGTCGCGACCTGCGTTCGCTCATGGGCGACAGCGCGGTGTTGAAGGCCGTCGATCCGCGTCAGTTCATCGACGAGAAATTCGGCTTGCCGACGGTGAAGGACATTCTGGCCGAGTTGGAAAAGCCCGGCCGCGACCCGCGCCCCAGCTTCAAGACCGCGACCTTCGCCGAGGGCGTCCATGAGATCTCGGATCTCAAGCCAGGCATGATGCTGGAGGGCACGGTCACCAACGTTGCCGCCTTTGGGGCTTTTGTCGATATAGGCGTCCATCAGGACGGATTGGTTCACGTTTCCCAGCTCGCCGATCGCTTCGTCAAAGATCCTCACGAAGTTGTGAAAGCAGGTGACGTCGTCAAGGTTCGCGTTGTGGAGGTCGATGCAAAGCGTAAACGCATCGGTCTGTCGATGCGAAAGGACGACGGTTCGCAGCCGTCGTCGCCGCGTGGCGAGTCGCGTGGAAACCAGCCGGTTCGCGGTCAGAACGACCGCCGTTCGGCCCCTTCAAAACCGGAGAGCCAGGGTGCCTTTGGAGCTGCATTGGCCGAGGCCATGAAGCGAAAATAAGCGCTTAGCAATCACATTTGCAAAAATGTCACACTTCGGCGGCCATGTCGCCAGCGTGCGAATTATGGCGCTTGTAAGGCGGACGAGAGATACTAAGTTGATCGGACTATCCTGTCACATTGCGAGGCCTAACTTATGGCGTCGGCTTTCTTATCGATTGTCAAAAAAATCGTCCGTACGGGTAATCTGAAACTCACTCTCGCCAATGGCGAGACGCATATGGTTGGGGACGGCAGCGGTGAACTGGTTGTCGTCCGCGTTGCCGACGAGGAAGCGGAAAGGCTGATCCGCCGCGACCCGACCCTCAAGCTCGGCGAAATGTACATGGACGGCCGGTTCATTCTCGAACACGGCAACATCTATGATTTCCTGGCGATGGTGAAGCAAAACACCACCAATGAGATCTTCGATATCCCGATGGCCGTTCTCCTGATCGGCCGTATTGCCCTTCAGCAGCTGAAAAGCCGCCTTCCGGTCAATCGCAACAAGCGCAACGTCGCCCACCACTACGATTTGTCGGAACGTCTGTTCGAGCTGTTCCTCGACGAGGATTGGCAATACTCCTGTGCCTACTACAACCCGCCGGGCATCAGCCTTGAGGAGGCACAGGTTGCCAAGAAGCGGCACATCGCCGCTAAGTTACTTTTGCAGCCGAACCAGCGCGTTCTTGAAATCGGCTCCGGCTGGGGTGGCATGGGCATGTACCTTGCTGAAGCGACACCCGGCCTCGATCTCACGGGCATTACGCTCAGCGAGGAGCAGCTGAAGATCTCGCGCGAGCGCGCGAAACAGCGGGGATTGGCCGATCGTGTCCGCTTCGAGCTGCAGGACTACCGGACGATGACCGGTCAGAAGTTCGATCGCATCGTCTCCGTGGGCATGTTCGAGCACGTCGGCATCGGCAACTTCGACAAGTACTTCAAGAAGGTACACGAACTGCTTGCCGATGACGGCGTCATGGTTCTGCATTCCATTGCCCGACCGAAGCCGAGTTTTGCGACCAATGCCTTCATCGAAAAGTACATCTTCCCCCAGGGCTACATTCCTTCGATCGGCGAGACACTGCCGCCGATCGAGAAGGCGGGCCTGCTGGTCCGGGATGTCGAAGTCCTGCCGCTGCACTACGCCTATACGCTCCGTCACTGGCGCGAGCGTTTCGTGGCGAACAAGGCCGCGGCCGTCGCGCTCTATGACGAACGCTTCTTCCGCATGTGGGAATTCTATCTGGCCGGCTCGGAAATGGGCTTCCGCTGGGACGAGCTCTTCATCATGCAGGTTCAGATTTCGAAGAACCAGTATTCGACACCTGACAACCGCGACTACATTTCTGCGGCGGAGACGAAGCTGAAAGAGTTCGAGGCGACGCGGGCACCGCTCGAAAAAGTCATTCTCTGACCCAGATCACAGGGCGCGGCAAGGACTGCGTCCTTTCAAATTCGGAGCTTGATGGCAATGGCAAGCACCCTTCCTGAGATCTATCTCGTGCGCCACGGCGAAACCGAGTGGAGCCTGTCCGGCCGGCACACCGGCCGCAGCGATCTTCCTTTGACCGAAAATGGTGAAGCGGCGGCGCGCCAGATCGGTCTGCACCTTACGGGCAGGAGCTTCGCTGCCGTTTGGTCCAGCCCGTCGCAGCGTGCCCGAAACACCTGCGAACTCTCGGGTTTCGGTACCGGCGCGCTTGTCGAGGACGACTTGGCGGAATGGGACTACGGCGCCTACGAGGGCATCACCACCAAGGAAATTCATGCCAGCCGACCCGGCTGGCAGCTGTTTCGCGACGGCTGCCCGAACGGTGAGGCGGCGGGCGATGTCGGTGCTCGGGCAGACCGGATCATATCGAAGTTGCGTCGGGCCAATGCCCCGATCCTGATCTTCTCCAGTTCGCATTTCCTGCGCGTTCTCGGCGCCCGCTGGGTTGGCCTGCCGCCGACGGATGGCGCGCGCTTCATCCTGGACACAACAAGCATCAGCGTTCTCGGCTACGAGCACGATATGACAGAACCGGTCATCCGGAAATGGAACGGAACTTAGAAATACGACTTTGACGAGCAGTCCCGACTCAGATTGAGTGCGTGCATAGACGCACGAGGGGAGGGCGGGATGCTACGCGAGACTTTCAGCATTATCGGCAGAAACTGGTCCATGTACGCAGTTGTCGTCGTTGGTACGATGGCGCTTTCGATTTTTGACGAACTCTCGGGCAAAACGACGTCCAGTGGAGCGACGAGCTTCATGTGGGGCTATCTTGCGATGTGCGTTCAGGGTGCGGTGATCTACTCGGGATCCTTTGCCGAGGTTGGAAAGCGCGCGGGCTTCGGAAAAACCTTCCCCTACTTCCTCAAGACAGCAGCGCTTTTCATCGTTGCGCTTGTGATCTCGCTACCGATCTTCACGTTACTGCCCTCGGAGCTAGGTGTGTCGGCAACCGTGCTGGTCTTCACCTCCGCCGCAATGATCGTTTACGTGCTACTACTGTCGCTTGTGGGAACTTGGCCCGTATCGAGCGTCACTGGTCTGGGGACATCGCTCTTTGATGCACTCCGGCGCGGCGTTGCGCGATTTTTTCCAACGTTCGCCCGCCTCATTGCGGGGATCATTCTGCCCTTGGTCGTGTCGATGCTGATTTTCGTCATGGCGTCCCAGGTCGCAAGCCCGCCCTTGCTGTTGGTTGATGGAAGGCCGAATATTCTCATGCTCGCGGTTTTGGCGATTGCCGCGTTTCTTCAGGCGCTGGGCGTCAGCTATGCCGCGGTTGTCCTTGCCCGCGTCTATCTTGCCGGGGAGCAAGGTTCTGCGAAGTTTGGTGCTGCGGCCGCATGACAGCTTGACCCGCGCCTTGGCCGATCGCTAGATGGCGACATGCAACAGATCGGCGGAATAAACGGGCGCGTTGCGGATGCGCCCTCGAACAACTGGGTTTACCGGATGCTGCCTCCGTGGCTCTGGCCCTATGCGCAGCTTGCGCGCTGGGATCGGCCGATCGGCTGGCAGCTGCTGATGTGGCCCTGCTTCTGGTCGGCTACGATGGCTGCCAATGCGGCTGCCTATCTCGGCCAGTTTTCCGGCGGCCAGCTGATGTTTCATCTCGTGCTCTATTTCATTGGCTCTGTCGCGATGCGTGGAGCAGGGTGCACATACAACGATCTCGTCGACCACAAGATTGATATGGAAGTGGCGCGCACCCGCTCGCGCCCGTTGCCATCCGGTCGGGTGACGCGAACGCAGGCCAAGGTGTTCATCGTCCTCCAGGCGCTGGTCGGGCTGCTGGTCCTTCTGCAGCTGAACTGGTTCTCGGTCATCCTCGGTATCGTTTCACTTGCCATCGTGGCGCTTTATCCCTTTGCCAAACGCTTCACGGACTGGCCGCAATTCTTCCTTGGCCTTGCCTTCTCTTGGGGCGCCTTGATGGGATGGGCCGCGATCTTCGGCAGCCTTTCGCTTGCCCCGGTTCTCCTCTACGTCGCCTCTGTGCTCTGGACGATCGGCTACGACACGATCTACGCCCATCAGGACAAGGAAGACGATGAGCTGATCGGCGTTCGTTCCACCGCGCGGTTGTTCGGCGACAAGACGAAACAGTGGCTCGTCGGCCTCTATGGCCTGACCCTCGTGCTCGCCTTCTGCGCCTTCCTGGTCGCAGGCGTCGGTCTGTTCGCCTATCCCGGTCTGCTCATTGCGGCGGGCATGTTCGCGTGGCAGATCGTGACGCTGGATATCACCGATGGTGATCAGTGCCTTGCTCTGTTCAAGTCGAACAATCGCGTCGGCCTGATCATCTTCCTCGGCCTCTTTCTGTCGCTTCTCTTCACCCTGCCCTGAAGCGGAAACGACAATGCCCGGCACAAGGGCCGGGCATTGATGGTCTGAAACGCCGCACCGATTAGCTGCGGGCGATGATTTCCTTGCCTTCGATCTTCATGGCGACGCCGAGTTTGCCGGTCGTGCGGCGCACGAGGAAACGCGGGCGGCGATTGGCGAAGTAGGAATGACGGCGACGCGGCTTCAATGCGCTGGTACGCAGGTCGCCGAGATGCTCTTCCAGCGGCCGTGCAACGCCATCGGCCTCGACCATCAGCATCGGAATGCGGAAGGCTTCTGACCAGTTGCGCCAATCGGCAGCAATATCCGCCAGGTCGTGAGCGACCAGCAGCGGCACGCAAAGTTCGGGATCTTCGTGATGAAGCTCCAGGGTTACGGTGACTTCGCCGTCGCCATGGTCGATGGCGCGGGCGGCAACGCCCTTGAAGGCGCGCTTGGGAAGGGCGATCGAAAGCGGCAGGCCGCTTGAGGGGAGAACCTTGCGCAGGATGGCGCCACGTTCGTCGATCGTTATGCTGACGTCACTTGAGGAGTCGTGGATGGCGTAGCTGACCTGCTGGGGAAAGCGAGACGGATCGAGACGCAGTGTCGTTCCAGCCCATACGGGCTTCATAACGGTGTTGTTCATGTTCATTCTACCCTTGTCTTACCTGAGAGCCGGTTTCCGGTCTTCTCCTCGGGGCTTTTCGCCCTCTATGGCTCGACAATAGGCGCCGCCTGTTCCGGACAGCTTAAAAATCGCGGTTAAGAAAACTTTGCCTCCCTGGATGGTTATCAAAACCGAAGCCGGCAAGGTTTCCGGAGGGTGAACGGGCGGTGTGCCATATTGCAACGCGGCAGGGGTAAGTCTCGGGTAAGCTTTTTATAGCAAAATGACCCAGAACCAATCTGTCATGCTTTGAAGACTTTGCCGGAAAAGGGCGCGTTATGATCTCTGCTTCGATGGCCTACAACATATTGTCGGGAAACATGAAGCAGAGCCTGGATCGTGTTGCCGCCCAGGGAACGGTCAAGCGCGACGCCGAGTATTACAAGGACAACATCAACAAGATCAAAGACGTCGACGATTTCCTCGGCAACTATCGAGTCTACAGCTACGCGATGACGGCTTATGGTCTGGATGATATGACCTACGCCAAGGCCTTCATGAAGAAGGTCCTGGAAAGCGATCTGACCGACCCGAACAGCTTCGCCAACAAGCTCACTGATACTCGATACAAGGAGTTCGCGGCGGCGTTCAATTTCAAGTCGCCCGCTGCGGACGCGCAGAGCGATGCACAGGAAGACGATCTGATCGGTCTCTACACGCAGTCCTTTGCGGATGAGAGCAAGACGGCGGCCAGCGAGACGAACTATTACAGCAACGTCATCGACAACGTGCAAAACGTCTCGGATCTGGTCGGCAATAGCCGCGCCCGTACCTATGTGCTGAAAGCCTACGGCATTGACCCAACCTACGTGTCGAAGGATTTCCTGACACAGGTCCTGACGAGCGACGTCAACGACCCGAACAGCTTCGTGAACGTCAACGGCAACGACAAGTACAAAGCACTCGCTGCACAGTTCAGTTTCAACGCGGACGGCACGGTGAACGGCGCGGCGCAAACGGCTACGCAGAAAAGCACCGTCATCGAACAGTACAACCTGACGGTCCCGTCGACAGTGACGCAAGCGGCAGCCGACTATAACAAGGCTTACTATCTGTCCAAGATCGGAACGATCACGAGTGTCAGCGACCTGGTCGGCGACAGCCGGCTGGCGTCCTACATCAAGACGGCGTTCAGTATGGGGGACATCAGCAATGCTGCCCTGAAACTGGTGCTGACCGACGCCAACTATGCGAATACCTTGGGCTATGGCGAAGCCAACAGCGCTTTCAATTTTAACGAGGACGGTACGATCGATTCCAGTGCTGCCTCCTATGCGGCGCAAACCTCCGATCAGATCGATGCCATGGCAAATATGGTGTCCGCAGCGTCAAGCTACTACCAGTCCAAGATCGCCACAATCACGAACGTCGACGATCTGGTGGCCGATCCAAGGTTGACGCGCTTCATCAAGGACGCCTACGGCATGCCGCAAACGCTGAGCGATGCCGATCTGAAGAGCGTGCTCACGGACTCGACCTATGCCTCGACGCTCGGCTACGACAACGTCCATGCTGCCTTTAACTTTCTCGCCGATGGCACTGTGTCGTCGGACAAGGGCGTTGCGCAGACGACTGCACAGGCACGCTCCACAAGTTCCGGTGCCAATGCCAATCTTAGCTATTTCCAAAGCAAGATAGGCTCCATCTCCAACGTGGATCAGCTGATCGCGGATCAGAAGCTCACAAGTCTTATCAAGTCGGTCTATCGGATGCCTGCCGATACCAGCGATGCGGACCTGAAGAGCATTCTCACCGATCCGAGTTTTGCCTCCGCCCAGGGCTTCAGCAACGTCAACGCGGCGTTCAGCTTTGCCTCGGACGGTTCGGCAGCAGCCGCGTCCGGTCCGCAAAGCAGCGTGCAGTTGCAATATACGACCAGAAATTACAACGCTCGCTATGATGACGCTCAGCAGGATGAGATCGACGCGGCGGTCGCCAACTACAAGGAGCGAATGAGCGACGACAACGTTAAGAGCGTGGACGATTTCCTTCGCTCCAATGCGGCAGCGGATCTGAGCAAGAAGAATGACAGCCTGCCGGACCCTTACGAGATGGCGCTGCGTGCTTACGGTTTGACGGAGCAGGAGGTGCCGCGGTCGACGATGCGCAAGTTGCTGAAAAGCGATCCCTACGATCCCAAGGGCTACGTCGCCTCATTCAAGGACGAGCGTATCACGAATCTTGTCCGTGCCTTCAATTTTGGCAGCAACGGCAAGATCGCGTCGGAGCTCCAAGCGTTGCCATCGGCCGTTATTGCCAAATATGCGACAAACTACAAATCGCGCGCCACCATGGGAATGAACGACGGCTCCATCAAGGATAAAGCCGCGAAAGATGCGACCACGGCGGTCAACGAGTTCGCCAAGGGCATGGCCGAGGTGAAATCGCTCGACGATTTCCTGAAGAACGACAAGCTGACCAGCTTCGTCCTGAAGGCGAACGGCCTCGATCCCAAGAAATACAACGAGGAGACCTTGAGAAAGATCTTCACGTCCGATCCTTCCGATCCGAAGAGCTATCTGAACACGAAGGCGGATTCGAAGTTCAAGGAAATCGTCGCCGACTTCAACTTCGACACCGAGGGTGACCTGACGCGCGCCAAGATCGGGGCCGTCCAGAATACAGGCGCGGAGGATCGAACGCAGCAAAACTATCTCCAGCAGACGCTCGAAACGCAGCAGGGTGAAAGCAATGACGGCGTACGCCTTGCACTGTACTTTGCCCGCAAAGCACCCGACATCACCTCGCTCTACACGATCCTCGGCGACAAGGCCCTGTTCCAGGTCATCACGACAACCTACAGCCTGCCAAGCGGCATCTCGAGCATGGACGTCGACAAGCAGGTCGATGTTTTGAAAAAGTTCGTCAATCTCGACGATCTCCAGGATTCGCAGAAGGTCGACAAGTTATTGAAGCGGTTCACCGCCATGTACGATCTGAAGAACAGCTCCAGCAACTCGCCCGCATTGACGATTTTGACCGGCGGCAAGTCAAGCTGACGATCTCGAATATTTTTAGTCGACGCTGAGGACTTTGCCGGGGTTCATGATGCCGGCAGGGTCGAAAGCGCGCTTGATCCTGCGCATCAGGTCCATTTCGATCTCCGGACGGATCGAGGCCAGTTCATCGCGCTTCAGCTGGCCGATCCCGTGCTCGGCGGAAATCGATCCGCCATGTGCCAGTACGAAGCCATGAACGATGTGGTTCATTTCGCGCCAGCGCGCCAGGAAGGCTTGTTTGTCGGCGCCGACCGGCTGGGAAATGTTGTAGTGAATATTGCCGTCGCCCATGTGACCGAAGGCGCAGATGCGGGCGCCGGGCATCGCAGCCATGACCGCTTCGCCGGCTTCGTGCATAAAGGCCGGGATCGCCGAAACCGGCACGGAAACGTCGTGCTTGATCGATCCGCCTTCCGGCTTCTGAGCGTCCGACATGCTCTCGCGCATGTGCCAGAGCGCCTTCTGCTGCGCGACCGAGGAGGCGATCGCCGCGTCCTGAACCAGCCCTGCCTCGAAGCCCTGCTCAAGCAGCGCCGTCATCATGCGCTCGGCGGTTTCGGCGGAATCGGATGTGGAGATATCGACCAGGACGTACCAGGGATGGACCGATTCCAGCGGATCGCGTACGCCCTCGATATTGCGGGCGGTAATTTCGACGCCGAAGCGCGGCATGAGCTCGAAGCCGGTGAGCGAGGTGCCGCAAAGGCTGGACGCGAGATTGAAGAACGCAAGGGCATCCTCGACCGAGTTAAGGCCCGCGAACGCAACCTGCTTTCCAAGCGGCTGCGGAAAGAGCTTCAGCACCGCGCCGGTGATAATGCCGAGTGTGCCCTCTGCGCCGATGAAGAGGTCGCGCAGGTCGTATCCGGTATTGTCCTTCTTCAAACGACGCAGCCCGTTCCAGATTTCACCGGTGGGTAGCACGACCTCAAGACCGAGGCAGAGCTGGCGCATGTTGCCATAGGCAAGCACGGCGGTACCGCCGGCGTTCGTCGAGAGATTGCCGCCGATCCGGCAGGAGCCCTCCGAGCCAAGGGACAGCGGAAACAGCCTGCCGTGTGTCTCGGCCGCCTTCTGCACGTCTGCGAGGATCGCGCCGCCGTCGGCAACCAAGACATTGGCAATCGGATCGACGTCGCGAACCTTGTTCATGCGTTCGAGCGAAATGATGATGTCGGACTTGCCCTCGCGTGGCGTCTGGCCGCCGACGAGACCCGTATTGCCTGTTTGCGGCACGACGGCAGTTCCGGTCTCAGTCGCGAGCTTCAGGATCGCCGACACTTCTTCGACGGAGCCGGGCTTCAGAAGGAGAGGCGAGGAGCCATGGTAAAGGCCGCGGTTTTCGATCAGATGCGGCGCGAGATCCGCTTCGCTGCGGAGCGCATGTTTCTCACCGACGATGGCGGCGAAACGGTCGAGAAGTTCGGTGGAAACTGCGCTCATCGAACCTTGGTCCTTCTTGCTTATTCGCGTGGTGCAGCGGCCCGGCGGAGCCGATCGTTGATTGCCTCGCCGAGTCCCTCGTCGGGAATGGCGGAAAAGGCGATCGTCGCGGCACCGCTGGCGTCGGCTCTCTTCATATAGTCGAACAGGTTGGCCGCCGCCTCGGCAAGATCGCCGTCCTGGCTGAGATTGAGGACGATCCTGGCATCATCGACCCCGGCGACGGAGGTGCTGCCGAAGGCAATCAACGCCTCGCCGGCATCGACATGCGTTGCGTCCAATCGAACAGTGGCACCAGGTGCGTAGTGGGACGCCAACATTCCCGGAGCCTCGATGGCCGCAGACGCCTTCCTGGCTCGCAGAAGCTTCTGACCGGTCACGCGTTCGATCTCGGAGGCGGGCAGCCCACCTGGCCTGAGGAGCCTGACTTTGCCGTCCTCGACCTTGACGATGGTGGACTCGACACCGACCGCGCTGGCGCCGGCATCGAGGATCAGCCTGATGCGCTCGCCGAGATCAGCGTCGACATGATCCGCGCTCGTCGCACTGATCTTGCCCGACGTATTGGCGCTGGGCGCGGCGAGCGGTCGACCGAAGGCGCGGATCAGTTCACCTGCAAAGCCCTTCGGAACACGGATGCCGACAGTATCAAGCCCTGCGGTCGCCAGCGAATGAATGGCGCTCTCGGGCTTCAGCGGCAGGACGAGTGTGAGCGGGCCGGGCCAGAAGGCTTCGGCCAGTGCGTGCGAAATAGGGTCGAACGCGGCGTGCCGCTCGGCCATGGCAAGATCAGCCATATGGCAGATCAGCGGATTGAAGCGGGGGCGGCCCTTGGTCTCATAGATATGGGCGATCGCAATCGGGTTGGTCGCATCGGCAGCGAGCCCGTAGACAGTCTCTGTCGGGATCGCGATCGGGAAGCCCTCGCCAAGCACGGCGCAACCGGCTTCAATAGCCTGCTGCCTATCCTTCGTAATGTCGATCGATCGTGCCATGCGCTGCCCGGATTGCTGTCCGGCAGTCCTTATGCCTTCCGGGCGATCGGATCAATATCAGAGCGGCCGATGATGCCCGCGAATGATCACGATCAGAGTTGGCGGATGATCTCGCGCAGCTGCTCGTTGCGTGCGCCAAGCAGCAGCACATTCTTGATGGCGATTTGTGGATCGTCCGTGCGGAAGAGCACTCCGTTGCCCCGCACCGAGCGGTCGATCGTCATCTTCTCAGGCGTATGTTCGCCCGGCTTGATGGCGACCGCGAAGTACATGCGCGAATACTTCACATCGATCTTCTGGAAGAAATTGTCGTTGTCGCCGATGTCGGCGTAGAAATTTGCGATGTAGAAGGCCCAGCTGACTTCCTCGTAGCGGGCGAATTTTGTCCGCGACGCCGTCACATGGCAGTAGCCAAGATGCGGGCTGTCCTCCAGCGTCCGATGAAACAGCATCTTCGGAAACTGGATCGAGCGGTGAAAGCCGTTGATATGCTGATGCGTCTTGGCGCCGGCCGTCTCCAGCTTGTGGCCGGTTCTCTCGGCCACTTCGTCATGCGTGAGGTAGCGCCGTTCCTCGGCGAGCCAGTGCGCCCGGGTGCGCGTGATCTTTCCGGTGCGCAGAAATTCGGAATGCGAGGCGACCGGTGCCGCGTTGCGCGCATTGCTGTTGCTGGTGTCGAAATAGCGAAGCTTCGCCATGTGGATATCCGCATGCATGTCTGATGCCGGCAAGGATAGGCAATCATGCTTAATGGTCGATTAAACGTGACCGCGACTCAGGGCCTTGGTGGGACCTGACTCAAGATCGGCATGTCGCAAATACGATAGTCGCGGCGATGTCGTGCCGAAAGTCCAAACGTGAATTGGGTTGCGTCGATGTCGTAATTGGCCTTACTTGCCGAGAACGAAGCATTGGAGGTTGGAGCCGTGTTCTATTCCGCACTCCTTTGTCGCCTGTCGTCATTTTCGAAGCCGATGTCGCTTTACAACCAAACGCCGCGCCCCAGCGGTGCTTAAATGTCTTTCAAGAAAGTCTCCTGACGGAAAGGGAGCGCAGCTTTCGGCGAGTTTCGCCTTCTATCAAGCGGCGGTCCCATTATACGAGGATATGCAGATGGATATTCGCAGCAACGTATTGCGGCAACTCAAGACTCGCCGGGAAGGCTTCAGTCTCGAGCAGCCCTTCTATATCGACGAGGACTACTTCAAGCTCGATATGGAAATGATCTACTATCGCGACTGGCTATTCATGGGCCATGACTGCGAGTTGCCGAAGCCGGGCGCCTATTTCACCGTTCAGATCGGCGAGTATCCAGTCGTCATCGTTCGCGGCCGCGACAATGTCATCCGCGCTTTCCACAACAGCTGTCGTCATCGCGGTTCGCGTGTCTGCACGAAGGACCACGGCTCGTCGGTTCGCCTCGTCTGCCCCTATCACCAGTGGGCCTATGACCTCGATGGCAAGCTCGCTTTTGCCCGTCACATGGGTGACGATTTCGACAAGAGCGGCTACGGCCTGAAGCCGGTTCATTGCGAGAGCTTCGGAGGCTATATCTTCATCTGTCTCGCCCAGAACGCGCCCGATTTCCAGCCGGTGCGCGACATGGTGGCTCCCTACATGCTGCCCCATCACTTGAGCGATGCGAAGGTGGCCTTCCAAAGCACCATCATTGAGAAGGGCAACTGGAAGCTCGTCTGGGAAAACAACCGCGAGTGCTATCACTGCGCGGCCAACCACCCCGAACTTTGCCGCACTTACCCCGAAGCGCCGAGCGTTACGGGCACGGATGGCGGTGCCGATGATCCGGAGATATCAGGTCACTGGGCGCGTTGCGAGGCGGCCGGACTGCCGAGCAAATTCCAGATTTCTCCCGATGGTCAGTTCCGCGCGGCTCGCATGCCTCTGATCGAGGATGCAGAGAGCTACACCATGTCTGGCAAGCGTGCCGTCAAGCGGCCGTTGTCTGATGACGTAACGATCGATCGCATCGGCACGATGCTGCTCTTCCACTATCCGACGACCTGGAATCACATTCTCGGCGACCATGCGATCTCCTTCCGCGTGCTGCCGCTCAGTGCCAACGAAACTGCGGTTACGACGAAGTGGCTGGTGCACAAGGATGCCGTCGAGGGCGTCGATTACGATCTCGCCGACCTCACGCACGTCTGGACCGAAACCAACGATCAGGACCGCCGCATCGTTGAAGAGAACGCGTTCGGGATCCACTCGCCGGCATACGAGCCCGGCCCCTATTCGATGCTGCACGAAGGCGGCGTCATGCAGTTCCTCGAATGGTACTCAAACTTCATGGTCAATCGGCTCCAGGGTGATCAGGCGAAGCTCTCCGTCGTCGCCTGATCCCAAAAAGGCTCCCTCCCAAGTGACCCCGCTCTCCGAGAGGCGGGGTCTTTTTTTTGGAAGTGAGCTCCTCAGAAGTCGCGACGGGTACGAGCTACTTCGCCCGGCGGTATCGA
Organism: Rhizobium sp. YTU87027; assembly: GCF_050644135.1. Classification (NCBI taxonomy): domain Bacteria; kingdom Pseudomonadati; phylum Pseudomonadota; class Alphaproteobacteria; order Hyphomicrobiales; family Rhizobiaceae; genus Rhizobium; species Rhizobium sp. YTU87027. The sequence continues at coordinate 507,672 of NZ_CP098440.1, forward strand.
AGAGGTGACGATGGGGTCCGGTGCTACCGGTGCGGCGGCAGCCAAGCTTTGGGCAGGTTTTCCGCGTGGTTCCATCTCGATCTTGGCAAGGATGAGTGGCGGGTCGGGCTCGCGCGCTGGCAGAAGGTTGCCCCGGGCCCATACCTTTGCAAGCTCGGTTCGGTTCATCGGCGCGACATTGACGTCGATATCTGTCAAGGTGCCCGGAACACGGTAAGGGCAGTGGCGCTTGCTGCAATTCAGTCCTGACGAGAACTGCCACATCAGGTAGTTGTCCCAGTTTCCCATCGGGAACACGCCCTTCACATCGGGTTTGTATCGCGCATACCAGATCGGCAGCCGGGCCAGTACCGGATAGTCGTTGTGGTAGGCGGCGATGTAGCGAGCGGTGTTATGGTTGGTGTAGAGAATCGGGTAACGCCCGGTTCTCGCCCTGATGTGGCCAACGAATATCTGCGCGTCCTCCAGCGACATGAACTTCTGAGGATCAATGCCCTCGAGGTCGAGGATCATCATCTCGTCGTTCTTGGGATCGGCGTAATCGAGGTAATGGTTGGCCTGGTCGACCGGGTTGCCGGGGCGTGCGAGGTGATAGGAGCCCCATAGCAGACCGGCGGCCCGAGCAACGAGCCGCCGCGTCTGAAAGAGCTCGCGGCTCACCGCATATTTGCGCCACATGGTCTTGCAATGCGCGACTGTGTCTCCGGCATGATCGCCGGTGCATGAGAAGCTCTCGGGAAGTCCGTCGGAGGCCTTTGAGATGAAGGCGGCGATGCGTTTGTCGGAAAGCAATGAACCCCAATCGATGGTATTCAGTTCGTACGCGTCGATGACGAGGGCGTTATCGGGGTTCTTCCAGGGAAGGGTGTCAGTGGCCGCAGCCTGAAACGGAGTCCCGACGACAAACGCCGGAACCAGCAAACGAAGCAGAAGATTTCTCCAGGATTGCTTCATGGAGTGAGCGTGGTGAAAGGCGGTTAATGTCCAGTTAATCCGCGATCGCTTAAAAACGGAAAGTTGCAACAACGGCATGAAAACCGGTCATTGGAACGTTTTCACAGCCTTGGCGTTATCATGCGCGCGTATTCCACCCTGGGAATGGAGATTCCATGACTGGATTTTTTAAGAAGATAGCGATTGCCGCCGTTTCCTTCGTCACGCTGGCAAGTGGCCATGCGCCCTCGCAGGCGATGCAGATGCCAGCAATGCCGCAGGTCGAAAAGTCTGGTGACGTAGAGAACGTCCAATATTGCCGTGGCCCGTATTGCCGCCCCGGTTATCGCCCTGGATACCGGCCGGGCTACTATCCCGGCTATCGGCCTGGTTATTATCCAGGGTATCGCCCAGCCTATCGTCCCGGCTGGTACGGTGGCTATCGCGGCTATCCTTACTATCGCAACGGTTATCGCTACTACAACGGATACTGGTTCCCGCTTGCTGCCTTTGGCGCCGGTGCGGTGATCGGTGGTGCAATCGCTTCGCAGCCGACCTATGTCGCACCGCCCGTGGCTCCGCTCGCGTCGGGTCACGTGGCATGGTGCCAAGCTCGTTACCGCTCCTATCGGGTCTACGACAATACCTTTCAGCCGTACAATGGCCCACGCCAGCAGTGCGTTTCACCCTACTATTGAGTGACGCAGGCGCCCACGTTTCAGGCCCGGCAGCAATGCCGGGCCTTCTGCATTCAGAGTATGCGAACACGCTTCAACAGCCACCATGCCAGCAGGATGGAGGCGATGATGAGGGCCACGGCATATTCCGTGCCGCCGCTACCTTCAGCAAAAGGCAGGTTGGTGGTGTTCATGCCGAAGAAACCCGTTACCAAGGTCGGCGGCAGCAGGAAAGCTGTCATGATCGACAGGATGTAGAGATGGCGGTTCGTCTCGGAAGACAGCTTCGAGTCGATTTCTTCATGCAGCAAGCGCGCTCGATCCTGTAGTGCGTAAATATCGTGATCGACGGTTTCGAGGCGGCTCGTCAATCGTGTCGCAACATCATCGAAGCCGAAGGGCATTTCGTCATCATGCGAGGCGGCAGCGCGACGCATCAGGGCCAGCACGGTTCTCAGGTGCCGGTGCAGCCTGACGACCGTGCGGCGCACCGGCGCCAGCCGCCGGCGTTCGTCGCGTGGCGAGTTGTCGTAAACGAAATCCTCGATAACGTTGAGCTCATCCGTCATTTCCATGACGATAGAGATCAGTGTGCGCTGGAATTCGATCACCAGGATCTCGAACAGGTCGACGGGTCGTTCGAATTTTGCCGGGTTCTTCTCCACAAGTGCGCGAGCGCGTTCGATGCTGCGGAGCGGCTGTAGCCGCGTCGTGATGATGAAGCGATCCGATATCGCAAAGTGCAGCCAGCCGAGATCGGCAGTCTCGTGATCGAACTCCCGCTGGCAATCGACAAGCGTGCCGTAGAGCATCTGTTCGTCGACGGTCATCACGGCATGCGTGTCACGAGTGAGCAAGGCTGCCTTGGTATCGTCGTTCAAGCCCTCGATGCTGTCGAGCAGGCTGGGAACGCGGGCATCGGCAAGGTTGAGATGCAGCCAGTAGAAGCCGCCACCGTTGGTCAGCTCGGCCTGCGGCGCGCTGTTTGGGAGGCGTATTGCCTTGCCGCCCTCTGGCGGAAAGCGGTAGGCCCACACGAGTCCGGGAATGTTGGCGGGCAAAGTATCCATTGGTGCGCCGGTCCTCTTGCGATCGCGGTCAGTGTCCATAGAGATTCTCTATGACGGTTGTTTGTGCAAGTGCGCAATAATGCAAGGCATGCGTTACTGTCCGGTGCATTTGACGTCGGAAAGTTTGAAATTGACGTTTACGTAAAAATCAATTAGCTCTGCCCCTGGAGGGGCCGGAGGGCGTTGTCGCTCGACGGCCTGCGATGCGAGGAGATCACTGATGTACAAGGCGCCCGTCGAGCAGATTGCGTTCACCCTGAAGCATGTTGCTGGCTTGGGGAGTGCAATAGAGGCCGGCTTGTTGGGCGATCTCGGCGAGGATCTCGTCGATGCCATCCTTCACGAAGCGGGACGATTCGCCACGGATGAAGTGGCGCCGCTTGCCGAGACTGGCGACCGTCAGGGTTCGCGCCTCGTTGATGGTAAGGTGGTGACGCCGGATGGTTGGCGGGATCTCTATCAGAACTGGATCGCTGGCGGCTGGAACGGCCTGACGGCACCAGAGGAGTTCGGCGGGCAGGGGCTGCCGCACATGCTGAACGTCGCGGCGCTCGAAATGTGGAACTCCGGATCGATGGCGTTCGCACTCTGCCCGACGCTGACCATGGGGGCGATCGAAGCCATCAACAGTCACGCCTGCGACGACCTCAAGAATACCTACCTCTCGAAGCTTGTCTCTGGTGAATGGACAGGTACGATGAACCTGACTGAGCCGCACGCCGGTTCCGACCTCGGTGTGCTCAAGACGCGGGCCGAACGTCGGGATGACGGCAGCTACCGCATCTTCGGCCAGAAGATCTTCATCACCTGGGGCGAGCATGACGCCGCAGACAACATTGTGCACCTGGTTCTCGCCCGTCTGCCGGATGCGCCGGCCGGAACACGCGGCATCTCGCTGTTTCTCGTGCCGAAGTTTCTCGTCAATCCCGACGGATCGCTCGGCGCTCGCAACGATCTCTTTGCGCATTCGCTGGAGCACAAGCTCGGCATCCACGGCTCGCCGACCTGCACGATGATCTATGGCGACGGCAGGTTCGGCTCCGAGAAGGGTGCGATCGGCTGGCTGGTCGGCGAGGAGAACAAGGGTCTCGCCTGCATGTTCACGATGATGAACAACGCTCGCCTTGCCGTCGGCATGCAGGGCGTTGCCGTTGCCGAAGCGGCGACGCAGAAGGCGACCGCCTATGCGAAAGAGCGTACCCAGGGGAAGGCACCGGGCTGGACGGGCGGCGGCATGAGCCCGATCATCGAACACCCCGATGTTACTCGGATGCTCCTGACGATGAAGGCGCTGACGCAGGGGGCGCGCGCGATTTCCTATGCCTGCGCCCACGCCATCGACATGTCGCATCGTGCTTCGGACCGCAAACAGCATTGGCAGGAGCGCGCTGCGCTGCTGACTCCGATCGCCAAGTCCTTTTCCACCGATGTCGGCGTCGACGTTGCCTCGCTCGGCATTCAGGTCCATGGCGGCATGGGCTTCATCGAGGAGACGGGGGCCGCGCGCTACCTGCGCGATGCACGCATTGCGCCGATCTACGAGGGTACGAATGGCATTCAGGCAATCGATCTCGTCACCCGCAAATTGACGCTCTCGAACGGCGAGCAGGTGCACGCCTTCATCGCCGAATTGAAGCAGATCGCCGATGAGGTTCGCCATTCCAACCTGGACGGCTTCGGCGCGACGGCAAATCGGCTCGATGCCGCCATAACGGACCTTGGTGAAGCGACGGATTGGCTGCTGGCGCAGGTTCGCGAGGGCAAGATGACAGAGGCGCTGGCCGGCGCGACGCCCTATCAACGGATGTTCGGCCTTGTTCTGACCGGTTGCTACCTGGCGAAGGGCGGGTTCGCTCAGGCGCCGGACGGTGGGGCCGAAGGGCGCATCGCGCTCTGCCGCTTTGCTGCAGAAAATCTTCTTTCGGAAGTAACGGCGCTGAAAGACTGCGTCGTCAACGGTGCTGCAAGCCTTGCGGCCGCAAAAGTCGTTCTTGCCTAAGGAACCATCATGACAGAGCAGGTCATCGTCGAGCAGAATGCCGCCCACCCCGGCATCCAGATCATCCGGTTCAACAGGCCGGAAAAGAAGAACGCCATCACCCGCGCGATGTATCGGAAAATGGCTGACGCCTTGATTGCCGCCAATGCCGATGCGGCGATCAAGGCGACGGCCTTTCTCGGCACTGAGGGCTGCTTCTCCGCCGGCAACGATCTCGGTGATTTCCTTACTGCTGCGATGGGTGGCGCGATGCCTCGAGAGATCGTCGAATTCCTCTATGCCATGGTCCGCTGCGAAAAGCCGATCGTCTCGGGCGTCGACGGGCTGGCAATCGGTATCGGAACCACGATGCACATGCATTGCGATCTGACCATCGCCTCCGCACGCAGCCAGTTCCGCACTCCGTTCGTCGATCTCGCCCTCGTCCCGGAAGCGGCGTCCAGCCTCCTTGCGCCGCGTATCATGGGGCATCAGCGCGCCTTCGCGCTTCTGGCTCTTGGCGAGGGTTTCTCCGGCGAGGAAGCACAAGAAGCGGGACTTGTCTGGAAGGTCTCAGCACCCGATGCGGTCGAAGCCACGACGCTCGCAACCGCCGCCAAGCTCGCAGCCAAGCCGCCGGAAGCGCTCAAGATCGCTCGTAACCTGATCCGCGGCGACCGCGAGGAGATCATCGCCCGCATCGATGATGAGGCACGCCATTTCTTCGAGCGTCTCCACAGCGCCGAAGCGAGGGCCGCGTTCGAAGCTTTCATGCGCCGCTGACGCCGGAAAGTTTGAACGTCAAGAGCCTGATCGGATGCCCGCTTGTCGCGGGCATTTCTGTTTGTATGCGGCCACCGGCTCCTCCACCCGGCAAACACGCTCGAATCATATTACTTTTAATCGAATCTTACGGATCTTCGTCTCTAGTGAGATCCAATGCATGACGCAGGACGGATATCGTCCGTATTGTTTTCCGATATCACCAAGGCGAGTGACGCCCAGGCGATCGATCCAGATCGGTTGGGCCTTGTCACTGTGGCCGCATGAGACCGCCCCATGTCCAAACTGAAGATAAAAACGCTCCTTCCACTTCTCTTCCTGTCTCTTGTTTTCATTGCCTTGGTACAGGGTGCGATCGCGGCCTTCTCGCTGACCAATCTGGAAGCCAACACCCGGCAGATCGGCGCGCAGAACATTCCGAACAGCGAGCGGCTTCATGCGATCGTCACGACGCTGAACGACGTTCGCCGCAGCTACGCCGACTATCTCCTAGCCACCGGCAAGACGGACTTCCGCAACGCCGAGACGACGCTGAAGGCCCGCCGCCAGCGTCTCGTCACCGCGATCGACGCGTTCGAAAAGCAGCCGAAGAGCGACTACATGAGCCAGAATTTCGGCCGGTTGCAGAAGGCGCTCGCCAACGATGCCGCACTTGCCGACAAGATCATTGCCCTCGCGCTTGATAATAAGCGCAGCCAGGCGAACATTCTCTATCGTGGCGAACTCTCGATGTCCGCCAACAACATTCAGACCCTCGTTGACGGAATGCTGGCAAAGGATCGGCAGTCGACCGATGCGGCGCTCGCCGCCGCAGCCGGCAACTACAGCGCTGGCGTCCTGTCGATCGTCGGTGGCCTCGCCGTCGCGCTGGCCGTCGCAGTGGCTGCCGCGTTCCTCGCCTGGAAGCGTATTTCACAGCCGATCTCGACGATCGCCATCCGCATGGCCCGTCTGGCAGACGGCGATCTCGACGCGGCCGTTCCCTATGTCGGGCGCAAGGACGAGATCGGCGACATGGCGGCCGCCGTCGCAGTCTTCCGCGACAACTCCTTCGCACGCCTCGACCTCGAACGCAGCGCCGAGCACACCCGCGAACAGGCGCAGCAGGAGCGCTCGCGCAACGAAACCTCGAAGGCTCGCGAAGCCGCGGAAATCCAGCATGCCGTCAGTGCGCTCGCGGAGGCGCTGGGCGCGCTCTCCGACGGCGATCTTACGCGGACGATCGAGACACCTTTCGCTGATCACCTCGATCGCCTGCGCAGCGATTTCAATACTTCCATCGCCAAGCTGCGGGCGGTCCTTCAGGAGGTCGGTGACAATGCTCATGCGATCGATGCAGGCGCCGGAGAAATCCGCACGGCCGCGGACGGTCTTGCGCGCCGCACCGAGCAGCAGGCCGCCTCCATCGAGGAAACGGCTGCAGCACTCGAAGAGATCACGACGACCGTCAAGGACACGGCGCGTCGCGCGGAAGAAGCCGGCACGCTGGTCACTCGTACACGCTCCGGCGCGGAAGAGTCCGGCAACATCGTTCGCAAGGCGGTTTCCGCGATGACCGAAATTGAGCAGTCGTCGCAGAAGATCGCCAATATTATCGGCGTGATCGACGACATCGCCTTCCAGACCAACCTGCTGGCTCTGAACGCTGGCGTGGAGGCTGCCCGTGCCGGTGAAGCCGGCAAGGGCTTTGCCGTCGTCGCTCAGGAAGTACGCGAATTGGCGCAGCGTTCGGCTAAGGCCGCGAAGGAAATCGAGGGCCTGATCAGCGCCTCCAACGATCAGGTCCGCTCGGGCGTCACGCTCGTTGGCGACACCGGAAAGGCGTTGGAAGCGATCGTCGGCCAGGTCCAGGAGATCAGCCGTCATGTCGATGCGATCGTCACCGCGACCCGCGAGCAATCGACCGGACTTGCCGAGATCAACACGGCCGTCAACACGATGGACCAGGGCACACAGCAGAATGCCGCCATGGTTGAAGAACAGACTGCAGCGAGCCATGGGTTGGCGCAGGAGGCGGCGAAGCTGATGCAGTTGCTGAGCCAGTTCAATCTGCAGGCCGCATCCTATAGCGCTGGATTCGGCCACTACGCCGCCTGATAGCGGCCGACACCGAACAATTAAAACGTCAGTTCATCGTCGCGGGCGTTTTTGTCTTCGGGTGGCTACTTCTCCAGCGTTGCCACGACCTCGACATGCGGCGTCCACAGGAACTGGTCGATCGGCGTTACACCGGTGATACGATAGCCTCCGTCGACGAGCAGAGCGAGATCGCGAGCGAGCGTCAGCGGATTGCAGCTGACCGCCACGACCTTCTTCACGTTCGAGCGCGCCAACTCCTTGCACTGAAACTCGGCGCCGGCGCGTGGCGGATCAAAGACCACGGCGTCGTAGACCTTCAGTTCCGAGGTCATCAGCGGTCGCCGGAAAAGGTCCCGTTTCTCGACACTGACCGGCTTGAGGCCCTGCGTGTTGCGGGCGGCATGATCGAGTGCTGCCAGCGGCTTGTCCTCGCTCTCGACCGCATGCACGCGACCGACGCGGGCAAGGCGGAGCGAGAATGTGCCGGCGCCGGCGAAGAGATCGGCGATGCGTTTCGCCTTGCCGACATGCGCCAGAACCAGCTCTGCCATTGCATCCTCCGCCGGCTTGGTTGCCTGCGTGAAGCTGCCGGGCGGCGGAACGACGTTGACGCTGCCGAAATCGATGATCGGCTTGGACGGTTCGACAAGGATCTCGTCGTTGAGCGAGACGCGGGCGATACCCCGAAGGGAAAGCACGGTCTCGATTGCCTTGCGGCGCTGCTGGTCCGTGAGCTTCTTGATGCCGTCGACCGCAAGATCGAGGCCGGACAGGGTCTCCAATGCGGTAATGCGGAACGCTTCGGCGCTATTGGCAAGTGCTGCCCCAATCGCCTTGATCGCCGGCAGCCTGGCCATGATGCCCGCCGACGAGATGGGACATTCTTCGATAGAGACGATATGGTGGCTTTCCGCCTGATTGAATCCAACAAGCATGTCCTTCTCGGTCCGCCGCGCGGCGAAGACGACGCGGCGGCGCTCGCCGGCATGAGCGGCGACTAGGTCGGCGACGTCTGGCGTCAGACCCTTCGTTTTCAACGCATCGACGACGAGCTGCCGCTTGAAGCGGCGGTAGGCCGCATCGTTCATGTGCTGCAGGCTGCAGCCGCCGCAGGTGCCGTTCACGCCGTCCGGGCCGAAATGGCGGCACGGCGGGTCCTGACGATCGTCCGATGGAGTCGCGATGGACATCAATGTGCCATGGTTTTTGACGCGTGCGATGGCGACAGTTTCACCCGGTAGGGTGAAGGGCACGTAGATCGGCCCGCCGTCTGCATGCACGATCCCGTCGCCCTGGGCGCCGAGCTTTTCGATCGTAACTGTTTGCGTGCTCACGGTTTCGTTCCTGCGAGTAGAAATTCCTGGTTCCCGTCGCCACCGGCGATCGGGGAGGGGATGAGGCCAAGGCTGTTCCAGCCCATGTCCTCGACGAACCAACGCTCAAGTTCTGCTGCGACATCAGACGCCGAAGACGGGTCCTTGAGAAGCCCGCCTTTACCGATCGCATCGCGCCCGGCTTCAAACTGCGGCTTGACGAGGAGAGCAGCGACGGCTCCCGCTTCCGCAAGATTGAGGGCAGGGGCCAACGCCAGCTTCAGCGAGATGAAGGAGACGTCCGACACGACGAAGGTGACCGGGTGCCCGATGTCTTCGGCCGTCAGGTTGCGCGCGTTCAGGCCTTCGATGTTGGTCACGCGAGGATCGTTCGATATACGAGGATGCATCTGGCCATGCCCGACATCAATCGCAGTGACATGTGCGGCACCGTGCGCCAGCAAGACTTCCGTGAAGCCGCCTGTTGATGCGCCGACGTCGAGACAGTGCTGTCCTGACGGGCTGAGCTTGAAATGATCCAGGGCAGCGGCGAGCTTCAACGCGGCGCGCGAGACATAGTCCTGCGCCGGATCATCGATTTCGATGGTGGAGTCTTCGTCAAACAGCGCGCCGGCCTTCGTCACCACCTTGCCGCCAACCCTCACGGTGCCGCGCTGCACGGCATCGCGTGCGCGGGAGCGGCTGGCGAACAGACCAAGGCTGACAAGAAGCTGGTCGAGGCGTTGCGTGTTCTGATCTGACATGCGCTGTCCATGCAGGGCAAAGCCAGCAGTTGCAAGCCTTTTGTTGGAAGCCGGCGAACGCAAGGCCTAGTTCCAAGAATTCACCCCGAGGTCTCTCTTCCCAACCATGACTTCGACGGACTTAGGCCCGGTTTTGACCCACGTCTCGCAGATTTCCTTGCCTGCGTCACGGCCACCTTTCCAGGTTCGGCAGAATTTGTCCTTCTTGATCGCCCAGACGCCCTCTATTGGGATTACTTGGCCATTGTCGAGCTTTACCTGCCCTTTCCCGCTCCCATTGGCGTCGAGTGTCAGGCTGCCCGCGTATCCCTTGCCAGGGCCGCCCAATATCAGTTCCTTACCTCGGCCAAGGAGGGCGGTCAGTTCCTCGCCAGTCATCTTTTCCGCCGCTGCCGCCGGGCCACAAATCGCCACCGTCATCGCGATTACGCCAATAAGGACACGCATAAGCACCCTCCCCAAAACGACAACGGCCTAATATACCCTTAAAGCAAGAAAAATGAATCTTCAGATCGTAATTTAGAGTTGAACTTAGCTCGCGGCCGCTGAGCCTTGAAAAAGGGTGCAATGCCGCGTCGCACAAACTTAAGCAAATTTAAAGTCTGCCGTCATAGGGTCGGGTGGATTGCAGCGGCTCGTGAAGCTGCTTCCCGCCATGATGGCTTCCTCCCACTTTGCCGATCATGTTCCCATCCGCCGAATTTTTCGGGCATGCCTTGGCGTGCCGTTTCCCCATGGCCGCAGGCCGTCAGGAGAGATTGACTGATGTTTGCTAGAAACATGTCCTTGAATGGTAAGCTCGCCGCGACATTCGCCGTGCTGATCCTTATCTTTCTGTCCGTTTCCGCCTTTGTCTACTCGAAAGCAGGCGCCGTTGCGGCCGCTTCCGAGCAGCAGAAGAAATCCGAGCGTCTGGTCAACCAGATCGATGACGCGCTGCAGGCCATGCTCGAACAAGCGGTAAACCTGCGCGGCTTCCTGCTCTTCCGCAGCGACAGCACCTATGGCGACATCTTTGCCAACCGCGAGCGCATGCAGAAGGCGATCGCTGCGGCACGCGAAACCGCGGCCGGCAAGAGCGATTTCATCCAGCAGATCGACGGCATGCAGAAGGCGGCCGATCTCTATTTCCATGAGCTTGCCGAGCCGCAGTCCAAGGCTCGCAAGGAAACCGACATGCCGGTCGACCAGATCGTCAAGATCGGTGTCAACGAAACCAAGGGCCAGCTCGACGGTTTCCGTCAGGCATCGGCCAAGATCAAGGCTGCTGCCCGCGAAGAATCGGACACCCTTGCCGCCATTCAGGCCGACGCCAGCAGCGATCTCAGCACTACGCTGCTTGTCGGCGGTGTCGCCGCTGGCCTTGCTGCCGTCCTGCTTGCCTGGATGCTGTCGCGCAGCATCGTCCGGCCGATCGTCGGCATGACCTCGGCGATGGGACGCCTTGCGGGCGGCGAGAACAATATCGACGTTCCGGCCCTGGACCGGCAGGACGAAGTCGGCCGCATGGCTCAATCGGTTCTGGTCTTCAAGGATGCGGCGATCGAGAAGCTTCGCCTCTCCGGCGAAACGGATCGCATGCGCAGCGATGCCGAGCGTCAGCGCCAGATGAGCGACGAACAGAAGGCGCGTGAGGAAGCGGAACTTCGCTGCGCGATCGAAGGCCTTGCCGGCGGTCTGTCGGATCTCGCCAACGGCAATGTCGCCGTTCGCATCACGACACCGTTCGCATCGCAATTCGATCGCCTGCGCAACGACTTCAACAACGCCGTCGAGAAGCTGCAGGGCGCTCTTCAGTCGGTCGGCCGCAATGCATCCGCCATCAATGCCGGCGCCGGTGAAATCCGCTCGGCTGCCGACGACCTTGCACGCCGCACCGAACAGCAGGCTGCGGCAGTCGAGGAAACCGCGGCAGCGCTCGAAGAGGTCACCACGACCGTTCGCGACTCCGCCAAGCGCGCCGAGGATGTCGGTCAGCTCGTCGAGCGCACGCGTCTCGGCGCCGAAAAGTCCGGCGACGTCGTCCGCAAGGCCGTCTCTGCGATGCAGGAAATCGAGAAATCGTCCGGTGAGATCAGCAACATCATCGGTGTGATCGACGACATCGCCTTCCAGACCAACCTATTGGCGCTGAACGCAGGCGTCGAAGCGGCACGTGCGGGTGAAGCGGGCAAGGGCTTTGCCGTCGTAGCGCAGGAAGTCCGTGAACTGGCTCAGCGCTCCGCGAACGCTGCCAAGGAGATCAAGGCGCTGATCAACACGTCGGGCACGCAGGTCAATGCCGGCGTCTCGCTCGTCGACGAAACCGGCAAGGCGCTTGCAGAGATTGTCGGCGCTGTCCAGGAGATCAACAAGCACGTCGGCGCGATTGTGACCGCAACGCGAGAGCAGTCGATTGGCCTGCAGGAGATCAACACGGCCGTCAACAACATGGATCAGGGCACGCAGCAGAATGCGGCCATGGTCGAAGAGCAGACGGCGGCCAGCCACTCACTCGCGCAAGAGGCAGCAGCTCTGGACGATCTGCTTGGTCAGTTCAATCTCGGCCATGCCCATGCTGACGCGCCGAGGGCGGCCGTCGCCAGGCCCGCGTCACGCCCCGTCGCTTCGCCGGCCCGCGCGCTGACCCGCACGGTGGCCAAGGCCTTCGGTGGCGGCAGGGCTGCAACGGCTGCTGCGGTAATCCCCCCGTTTTGAACGGGGCTTCGCAGTAGAATTCACGCGGCCATTTTCAGTTTCTGGGCGGGTGTGATGCCGCCGATGCCCATATTGGGCCGTTCGTTGTTGTAGGTCCATAGCCACTGCGTGGCGAATTCCTGCGCCTCCTCAATGCTTTCGATGATGTGTTGATCAAGCCATTCATGTCGGACGGTGCGGTTGTAGCGCTCGACATAGGCATTCTGTTGCGGCTTTCCGGGCTGAATGTGGCTCAAGGCAATTCCTTGCTTTTCGGCCCATTCCATCAGTTTGCCGCTGACATACTCAGGTCCGTTATCCACACGAATGGCGAATGGTCTGCCTCGCCATTCGATGATCTGGTTCAGGCTGCGGATGACGCGTTCAGCAGGCAGCGAAAAGTCCACCTCGATGCCCAGTCCCTCGCGGTTGAAGTCGTCCAGGACATTCAACAGTCGGAATTGCCGACCATCCTCCAAACGATCCGCCATGAAATCCATTGACCAGACCAGGTTAGGCGCATCCGGCACAGTCAGAGCGTCGGGTTTGTCCCGCCTCAAACGCTTGCGTGGCTTGATCCTGAGGTTTAACTCCAGCTCGCGGTAGATGCGGTAGACGCGCTTGTGGTTCCAGCGATGTCCTCGGACATTCCGCAGGTATAGAAAGCACAGGCCAAAGCCCCAGGTCTTCTTTGCCCGCGTCAGCCCGATCAGGAGATCGGCGATCTGCTCGTTCTCGTCGTTCAGCTTGGCGCTGTAACGATAGCAGGTCTCGCTGACCTCGAAGGTGCGGCAGGCAAGTGCAATGCTCACCCCGCGCAACGCCACAGCTTTCCCGGCCATCTCTCGGCGTTGAGATGGCCGTGTCATTTTTTTCCCAAAGCCTCCTTCAGCAGTTCCGCCTGCATGCTCATCTCCGCATACATCTTCTTCAGCCGACGGTTCTCATCCTCCAGAGCCTTCATCTGGCTGATCATAGAGGCGTCCATACCGCCATACTTCGAACGCCACTTGTAAAAGGAGGCGGTGCTCATTCCATGTTCCCGGCATAACTCCGGCACCGGAACGCCGCCTTCTGCCTGGCGCAGGATGGCAAGGATTTGGGGTTCGCTAAATCTGCTCGTCTTCATCAAAATCTCCTCGTTCATAAAGCCCGAGAAAATTCTACTTTTGAAGCCCGTTAATTGGCGGGGGGATTACCCTGCCGTTCAGGAGGACTGGACGGAATTCTGAGCTGAAAGGCACGTGACCATAAAAGAAAAGCCCCGTTTTTCGGTCGGCCACTTACTTAAATGTGAAAATCTGTACCTATGAGAAACGAGAAACGCTCGCAGCAAGCCGCTGCGAGCGTTTCGTTTTCCGAAGATATTTTCTATGTTTAAGCAGGAGCTTGTTCTAGGGTGTGACGGAGAATCATAGGAAATAGGAGATTGTGAACGCATGCTTCATCATATCTCTTTTGGCGTCTCAAACATCGAACGCTCGGCGGCGTTCTATGACGCCGCTCTTGCTCCCCTCGGTTTTACTCGTGTTTGGGAGGATCTGAGGCCCGGAGAAGCTGATCAGGCTGTCGGCTACGGAATTGCTGGCGGCGGCGATAAGTTTGCGATCAAATCATGCCCAGAGGGCCAGCGCGCGCCGGGTCCCGGCTTTCATCTAGCCTTCGTCTCCGCGAGTAGACGAGCGGTCGCCAACTTTCATGAGGCGGCGATCACACACGGAGGCATTGATAACGGGTCGCCTGGTCTTCGTGCCCACTACGGACCACATTACTTCGCGGCCTTCGTGGTCGACCCAGATGGTCACCATATTGAAGCCGTTTTCAACTCTCCCGACTAGCTCGCAAGAAAAGTCAAAGTGCAGTGGGAGCTTCGCGCTTCTCCGGTTGATGACGACGCCGGACTAGCCAGCGGCGCCGACGCCGAAGGCTGCCGGGCGTCCGAGCACCCGGAAGACAGTGGAGACGATCCCGGCGCGGTCGAGACCCGCGTGGGCGTTCATTACCTCCGGCTTTGCTTGTTCCATCCACAAGTCGGGCATGACAAGCGAGCGGATCTTCAGGCCGTTGTCGAGGAGACCGTCCATCGCCAGGAACTGCATGACCTGGCTGCCGAAGCCGCCGATTGCACCTTCCTCGACAGTGATCAGAATCTCGTGGTGGCGGGCGAGCTGGCGGATCAGATCGTGATCCAGCGGTTTGGCAAAGCGCGCATCGGCAACCGTCGTTGAAAGGCCGGCCGCATCCAGATCCTCGGCCGCAAGCAGACAGTCGGCCAAGCGGGTCCCGAAGGAGAGCAGTGCCACCTTCGCGCCTTCCTTGACGATGCGGCCCTTGCCGATCTTCAGGATCTCGCCGCGCACCGGCATCTCGATGCCGACGCCTTCGCCACGCGGATATCGGAATGAGATCGGACCGGCGTCATAGGCCGCCGCCGTTCGTACCATATGCTTCAGTTCGGCCTCATCGGCCGCTGCCATGACCACGAAGCCCGGCAGGGTCGCCAGGAACGTCGTGTCGAACGAGCCTGCATGGGTCGGTCCGTCGGCGCCGACGAAGCCGGCGCGATCGATCGGGAAGCGAACCGGCAGGCCCTGGATCGCGACGTCGTGCACCACCTGGTCATAGGCGCGCTGCAGGAAGGTTGAGTAAAGCGCGGCAAACGGCTTGAAACCTTCGGCAGCGAGACCGGCCGCAAACGTCACCGCATGCTGCTCGGCGATGCCGACATCGAAACAGCGGGCCGGGAAGACGCTTGCGAGCTTGTCGAGGCCGGTCCCGTTCGGCATGGCAGCGGTGATGCCGACGATCTTGCCATCGAGCTCGGCTTCCTGCACCAGGGCTTCGGCGAATACGCTCGTGTAACTCGGTGCGTTCGGCTTCACCTTCGCCTGCGCGCCAGTGATGACGTCGAACTTGTTGACGCCGTGATACTTGTCGGCCGCAGCTTCGGCCGGCGCATAGCCCTTGCCCTTCTGCGTCACGACATGGATCAGCACCGGGCCGTTCGCGTTGTCCCGGACATTGCGCAGCACTGGCAGCAGGTGTTCGAAGGAGTGACCGTCGATCGGGCCGATGTGGTAGAAACCCATCTCCTCGAACATGGTCCCGCCGGTCACGTAGCCCCGCGCATGCTCGACGGCGCGGGTGATGGCGCGGTCGACGTTCTTGCCGAGATAGGCCGTCAGCTTCTTGCCGAAATCGCGGAAGCCCATGTAGGTGCGCCCGGACGCGAGGCGCGCGAGATAGGCGCTCATCGCGCCGGTCGGCGGCGCGATCGACATGTCGTTGTCGTTGAGGATGACGATCAGCCGGGCGTCGAGTGCGCCGGCATTGTTGAGCGCCTCATAAGCCATGCCGGCCGACATCGCGCCGTCGCCGATCACGGCGATCACGCGGCGGTCCGTCTTGTCGAGGTCCGACGCAACCGCCATGCCGAGGCCAGCGGAAATCGACGTCGAGGAGTGAGCGGCGCCGAAGGGGTCGTATTCGCTTTCGGCGCGACGCGTGAAGCCGGAAAGGCCGTCCTCCTGGCGCAGCGTGCGGATACGGTCGCGACGACCGGTGAGGATCTTGTGCGGATAGCACTGATGCCCGACATCGAAGATCAGTCGGTCGTCAGGCGTGTTGAACACGTTGTGGATGGCGATCGTCAGTTCGACGACGCCGAGGCCGGCGCCCAGATGCCCGCCGGTCTTGGATACCGCATCGATCATCTCGTCGCGGACTTCGCGCGCAAGCTGCGGCAGGTCGCGATCCTCCAGCTTTCGGAGGTCGGCTGGATAGGCAACCTTGTCCAGCAGCGGCGTCTTCGGCGGTTGTGTCACGGGTGGGCGCTCTTTCTTGTCTTTCTTGGGCAGGATGCCTTTAAGCCATAAATTGCGGTGAAAAAAGTCGATTTCAAGAACGGCTGAAACTCCTCTCTAAAGGAGATCAGCCTTCCGGCAAAGGTATGAATTCTTCTTCGTCCCCCGGAACAATGTCAAATTTGCCCGTTCGCCACTCTTCCTTTGCCTTTTCGATGCGCTCTTTCGAGGAGGAAACGAAGTTCCACCAGATGTAGCGTTTCGAGTTCAGCGCCGCTCCGCCGAACAGCATCAGATGACAGCCCTCTCTGCCGGCTTCGAGCGTGATCGCATCGCCGGGGCGGAAGACCAGCAGCTGATCGGCGGCAAATCTGTCGCCGGATATCACGACTTCGCCTGATAGCACGTAGGCCGCCCGCTCTTCGTGTCCCGCGGCGAAGGGGAACTTCACACCGGGTTCCAGACTGATATCGGCATAGAGCGTATCCGAAAACACCTTCACCGGCGAGGACATTCCCTCGAACGATCCGATGACAACGCGCCCGCGCATGCCGCGCTCGTCGATCACGGGCATGTCGGTCTTTTCGGTATGCGCAAAGGAGGGATCGATCTCCTCCTTGTCATCGGGCAGCGCCAGCCAGGTCTGCAGGCCCGACATCAACAGCGGGTGTCCACGCAGATTATCAGGCGTGCGCTCGGAATGGACGATGCCGCGTCCTGCCGTCATCAGGTTGATGTCGCCGGGGCGAATGACCTTCTCGGTGCCGAGGCTGTCGAGGTGCCGGATCTCGCCGTCGAAGAGGTAGGTCACCGTCGAAAGCCCGATATGCGGGTGCGGCCGCACGTCGAGCGCCTCGTTCGGCTTCAGGATCGCCGGCCCCATGCGGTCGAAGAAGATGAACGGTCCGACGAGCCGCCGCTCCCGGGTCGGTAGCGCGCGCCGCACCTGGAAGCCACCGAGATCGCTGGTGCGCGGTATGATGAGATTTTCGATCGCGTCGCAGCTGAAAGCGTCGCCGGGCAGGGGGTCTTTACCGGGAAAGAAGGACATCGCAGATCTCCGATGAGCACCGGTTCTACGCTAGCCCGATTGATGATGGCGGACTAGGAAAACTTATCGCTCAAACGGCGACGCTCTGTTCAGGATGATGACGATTTCGCTGGGGGTTTGCTTATGCGCCGTCCAGCGGCTCGACGCCCTGCGGCTTGCCTGATCGGTCGAGGCGGATCTTCTCGATGCGGTTTTCGGCGGCCGAGAGCAGCGTTTCGCAATGCTTCTTCAGCGCTTCGCCGCGCTCGTAGATCTCGATCGATTCATCCAGCGCCACGTCGCCGCGTTCAAGCCGGGCCACGATGCTTTCGAGTTCGGCGACGGCCTTCTCGAAGGAAAGACCGGAAACCTCCGGCTTGGCGCTGTCAGTCATACTCAACCCCTCATCATTCTAAGAATATGCAGGCCAGCCGACTCGGCGAGGCCTTCGAGATCATAGCCGCCTTCCAGCAGGCTGACGACCCGGTTTGCGGCACTTTTGTCGGCCACCTCGAGCAATCGCCCGGTCGCCCAGTCGAAATCCTCGCCGACGAGATTGATCTGTGCCAGCGGATCGCGGTGATGCGCATCGAAACCGGCGGAGATGATGATCAGGTCCGGGCGGAAGTCGAAGAGTGCTGGCAACACCCGCGATTTGAACGCCTCACGGAACTGATCGCTGCCGACATTCGGCGATAAGGGCGCGTTGACGATGGTGCCGTGCTTGCCGCTCTCGTCTTTCGCGCCAGTGCCGGGGTAAAGCGGCATCTGGTGCGTTGAGCAGAAGAGTACGGAAGGATCGTCCCAGAAAATATCCTGGGTGCCATTGCCGTGGTGCACGTCCCAGTCGACGATTGCCACGCGCTCCGCGCCATGCACCTTCTGCGCATGGCGGGCGGCAATGGCGGCATTGTTGAAGAAGCAGAAGCCCATCGCCGTTGTTTTTTCGGCATGGTGGCCGGGCGGCCGGGCAGCAACGAAGACGTTATCGGCCTTGCCGGTGAAGACGTCATCGACAGCGGCCATCGCGCCGCCGATCCCCGTCAGCGCCGCTTCGAAGCTCTTTCTGCTGGCATAGGTATCGGCTTCGAGCTGATTGATCTCGCCATCCTCTTCCGGCACCTGGCGCAGCACCGAAAGCAGGTGCTCTTCGGGATGCGCAAGCAGCACGGCTTCTTCGGCGGCCTGCGGAGCGCGCCTGCGATCAAGCCCTGCAAAGTTCGGATGCTCCAGCGCCACGTTGATCGCCCGCAGGCGGTCGGACCGCTCGGGATGGCCGGCGGGCGTTACGTGTTCCAGGAAAATCGGGTGCTCGTAAAGGCGGGTGCTCATGGGATCACTCTATCTTTCCCTCCCGTCATGATCCACAGCAGATGGGGCTCGATGCGCCGATTTCAACAACCGCGCGCGTTGCTCCTCGCACCGGTCCTCCCGTTTACTTCGGTCGGCCTCGCGGCTAGTCTGAGGGGAGGGGGAAATTGGTAGAAGGATCAATGAACGAGGTCACGCGCACCGTTGCGATGAATGTGCCGTTTCGCGATGTCGACATGAACGGCCAGGTATTTTTGGGTTCATATATTTCCTATGCCGAGTCCGTGCTGGCGACCTTCTGGTCGTCGAGGCCACGATTGCAGGACGAACCGCTTTACATCGCCAGCAAGGTGACCTGTATTCTCCATCGGCCGCTGCATTACGATGAGCGGGTCGTGTTCACTGCGTCGGTGGACAAGATCGGTGTGCGTTCGGTTGGCTTCATCATTGCAGCCGACATTGGCGATGAGCGCTCTGCCGAGGTCGAGATCATCTGGCAGGCGCGCTCACGCGAAGATCGTTCGCCAGTCCCGCTTCCCGAAGTCACGCGCGACTGGCTTTATGGTTTCGTCGATTAGCTACGCACCGGCAGCAAGGGATAGCCGACCATGACGGCACGGCCGACAAGCGCTGCAACGAGCGCCTTGATGACGTCACCGGGGATAAACGCCATTGAGCCAAGGAAGGCCTTGGAGAGGCCAAGCTGGGCGGCGAACGCCAGATAGACGATGCCGCAGGCATAGAGAACGACTATCCCGCCGATCATCGCAGCGAGGAAGAAGCCGACCGTCTGCACCAGCGCCGATTGCTCTGACTTGACCAGCCGCTCGCTGAGATAGCCGGTGACGAAGGCCGCCAATACCCAGCCGATCAGAAAGCCGGTGGTCGGTGCGGCGAAGGCTGCCAGCCCGCCACGACCGCCGGAAAGCACGGGAAGGCCGATTGCAACAAGCACGAGGACGATCAGGACTGCGATCGTGCCGCGGCGCGCGCCGAGCACGACACCCGCCATCATGACGCCGAGCGACTGCGCCGTGATCGGCACCGGAATGAAGCCGAGCGTGATCGGCGGCAGAATGCCGAGCGCGACGATGATGGCCGCGAAGAGGGCGGAGAGAACGAGGTCGCGAGTGCTCATGCAGGGCTCCTGTTAGCGAGTTCTCAATTGACATGCCGCCGAACGCCGCGCGCGTCAATTGCCGCCGCAATGTTATCCGCATCCCTCAGCGTCAGAATGATCAGCGGCACGAGCACGGTCGTTGGTCGTACCGTGATACCACGAGCCGCGTGCGCCTCGCGGATGGCACGGTAACGATCGAGGATTTCGGGCACAAAACGGACGACGAGCCCGACAGCAAGGCCGACATCGTCCGCCCGGAGAAGTCCAAGGCGCTCTAACGGTCGTGCCAGAAGTGTAATCTCATCAATGAATTGCGCGATCGTGGTCGTCGCCGTCACGGCGGCCGCAAACAGCATCAATGCCGTCAGGCGCAGCAGGGCGACGATTGCGACATGCCAGGGATTGAAGGCCAGACTGAACAACGCCACGATGACGATCGTCAGGAAGACCGGCTTCAGCCGCGCAAGCGCGGATCGTCCCGGAAGGCCGATGCTGATGCAGATCGCGGCCGTGGCGACCACCGCCAGGGCAAGCAGCAGGAGATTCGTCGAAAGGAAGAGCACGACGCCGAGGGCGGCAAGCGCAAGCAGCTTGGCGCGAGCCGAAAGCCGATGCATGGCGCTGTTGCCTTCGACGAAAAGCGAGTTCATCGGCTGGCGATCTCCCTGTAGCAACGGATCGCTTCTCCGGCCGGCGCGTCGGCAACGAGATTGCCCTCATGGAAAACCAGCACGCGCTCGTAGTCGGCGACCAACTCCAGATCGTGGCTGATGACGATCGCGTTCTCGGGAAGACTTTCCACCAGCCTCTGCACAAGACCGCGGTTCTTGAGGTCCAGTTGGTTGGTCGGCTCGTCCAAAATGACAATGTCTGGACCGGTGACCAGCACGGAACACAGGGCGGCAAGTTGGAGTTCTCCGCCCGAAAGCTCGTGCGCCCGGCGCTCGGCTAGATGGGCGGCGCTGAAACGCTGCAGGACCGCCTCCGCCTTAGCCTCTATTTCCGCCGGCTTGTAGCCGCGGCCCTTCAGCCCGAAGGCGATGTCGTCGCGCACGATGGGCAGAATGATCTGGTTTTGCGGGGACTGGAAGATGAACCCGACATCGGTGAGAACGGCCTTGGCGTCGGCCGTATCGCGGCCGTTGACGATCACGCGTCCGACACTCGGCTTGGTCAGGCCGTTGATGAGGCGCGCAAAAGTCGTCTTGCCCGAGCCGTTGAGGCCGATGATGCCGATGCGCTTTTCGGTGAGTTGCAGCGTTACGGGCGCCAGCGCGACACGCGCACCATAGCTGACCCCTGCGCCTTCGAAACGGATATCCACCTGGTTCCTCGTGATTGAGAGGCCGTTCTATAACGAATTTCGCACTTTGAAAGCTCAAAATCTCGCAATGAATGCTGGTTGCTCCTACCTGACTGGTCCCCTCAAACTTATCGGATGGCTAGGAACATTTTCCGGCCTATGATGCGCTATGACGAATCTCATTTCGAATTCCGATGCCCGCCGCATATTCCTCGCCAAGCAGGGCCTGAGCGCGCCGCCGAACAAGGCGCTGACGAAGGCTGGCCTGCTGGAGCTCATCCACGAACTCGGTTTCGTGCAGGTGGACAGCATCCAGACGGTGGAGCGGGCGCATCACCAGATCCTGTTTTCCCGCAACCAGACCTACAAGCGTGAGCACCTGACGGCACTGCTGGAGAAAGAAGGCTCGCTCTTCGAGCACTGGACGCATGACGCCTCCATCCTACCCAGCACATTCTTCCGGTACTGGAAACACAAGTTCCGCCACGAGGAAGAGGTGATCGGCGAGCGCTGGCGAAAATGGCAGGGGGAGGGGTTTGAACACGCCTTCGACGAAACATTTGAACGCGTCACTCGTGACGGAGCCATCATGGCGCGCGAGATCAAGGCGGACGGGCATGTTTCCGGCGGCTGGTGGAACTGGCACCCCAACAAGACGGCTCTCGAATATTTCTGGCGCACCGGCAAGTTCGCCATCGCGGGACGCTCGAACTTCCAGAAGATCTATGATCTCGTCGAACGCGTCATTCCCGCCGAGTTTCACGAGCCGGAGGTCAGCTACGAGGAGTTTGTCGACTGGGCCTGCCGCAGTGCGCTGACGCGATTGGGCTTTGCCACGCATGGGGAGATTGCTGCTTTCTGGGATCTACTGTCGCCCGATGAAGCGAAAACATGGGTCAATGCGCATCGTGACGAGTTGACAGAGGTTTTCATCGAGCCGGCGCTTGGGGGCAAACCGCGTGCGTCTTGGGCCTTCCCGGATTTGCTCAGGAGCCTTCAGGACTATCCCGAGGCGCCGCCACGCGTTCGCGTGCTCAGCCCCTTCGATCCGATGATCCGCGACCGCAATCGCACTGAACGCCTCTTCGGTTTCTTCTATCGCATCGAGGTATTCGTGCCAGAGCCGAAGCGCGAATACGGCTACTATGTTTTCCCGCTTCTGGAAGGTGACAAGCTGATCGGTCGCATCGACATGAAGGCCGATCGCAAGGGTGGAACGCTGGACGTCAAGCGGCTATGGCTGGAGCCGGGCGTAAAGGCTGCGGCCGGGCGACTGGAAAGGCTGCATGCCGAACTGGAGCGCCTCGCGCGATTCTCTGGCGTCGAGAAAGTCACCTATCTCGATGGATGGCGGGCTTAGCAAATCTCCGTATTGGTGATTTTGATCCCGAAGCCCTCGAGGCCGACGTAGTGACGCTCGCGGCTGGTGAGCAGCTTGATGGAGCTGACGCCGAGGTCCTTGAGGATCTGCGCACCGAGACCGATCTCCAGCCATTCGCTTTCGCGGCTCTTGGCTTCGGCGTGGGATTCGCGGCCCTGGCTGCGCGTCTTGCGGCCGTTGTCGTAATGGCCGACGCCGACGGAACCTTCGCGCAGATAGACGATGATACCGCGGCCTTCCTCGGCGATCTTCTGCATGTAGTGATCGACCGGGCTCTGCTTGCCGAAGAGGTCCTCCGCGACATTTTCGGGGTGCAGGCGGACTGGAATATCGATGCCGTCGCGAATGTCGCCAAAGACTACCGCGAGGTGCTGCATCGGATCCCAGGGGAGCGAATAGGTATGGGCCTTGGCCTTGCCGAAAGGCGTTTCGATGTCGAAGCTGGCGCCGAGTTCGATCAAGGTTTCCTTGCGCTGGCGATAGGCAATGAGATCGGCGACTGAGACGAGCTTCAGCCCGTGTTTTGCGGCGAAGTCGACCACCTGCGGGCCACGCGTGACGGTGCCGTCGTCATTGACAAGCTCGCAGATCACACCGACCGGCGGCAGCCCGGCAAGCTTGCAGAGATCAACCGCGGCTTCCGTATGGCCGGAGCGCATCAGCACGCCGCCCTCGCGGGCGACGAGCGGGAAGATGTGGCCGGGACGGACGAAATCTGCCGGGCCGACATTGGGGTTCGCCAGATTGCGGACGGTCAGCGTGCGGTCATCGGCGGAAATGCCCGTCGTCGTGCCATGCTTGAAATCGACCGAAACGGTGAAGGCGGTCGTATGGGCCGAATCGTTTTCGGCAACCATCGCATTCAGGTTCAGCCGGCGGGCCTCCTCCTTTGGCATCGGCGTGCAGACGATGCCGGAGGTGTGACGCACGATAAAAGCCATCTTCTCCGCGGTGCAGTGAACAGCCGCAACGATCAGGTCGCCTTCGTTCTCGCGATCGTCGTCATCCATCACCACGACGATTTCGCCGGCCTCGAAGGCTCGGATTGCATCGACGACGCGCTTTTGATCATAAGGCATGTCAGTGTTCCTATTTCAGTCGGCCGGTCTGGCCGCGGTCACGGAGGTAATGGTCGGCGACGGCGCAGGCGACCATCGCTTCGCCGATCGGCACGGCGCGAATGCCGACGCACGGATCGTGCCGCCCCTTAGTGCGAATATCGACATTGTTCCCATCGCTATCGATCGACCGGCGCTCGGTCAGGATCGACGACGTCGGCTTGATGGCAAAACGCGCGATAACAGGCTGACCGGTCGAGATGCCGCCGAGGATGCCGCCGGCCTTGTTCGACAGAAACAATGCCTTGCCATCATTGCCCATGCGCATCTCGTCGGCGTTTTCCTCGCCGGTGATCTCAGCGGCTTCGAAGCCGTTGCCGATTTCGACGCCCTTGACGGCGTTGATCGACATCAGCAGCGAGGCGATGTCTTGGTCGAGCTTGCCATAGATCGGGGCGCCGAGACCTACCGGCACGCCTTCGGCCACTACCTCGACGATAGCGCCGATCGAAGAGCCATTCTTGCGGATGCCATCGAGATATTCTTCCCACACGGGAACGATCGCGGCATCCGGCGCGAAGAACGGATTCTGATCGACCTGATCCCAATCCCAGTTTTGGCGGTTGATCTTGTGTTTGCCGATCTGCACCAGCGCGCCGCGCACCTTGACCTGGGGCACAACAAGACGGGCAATGCCGCCTGCTGCTACGCGCGCCGCTGTTTCGCGGGCCGACGAGCGGCCGCCCCCGCGATAGTCGCGAATGCCGTACTTTACATCGTAGGTGTAGTCGGCATGGCCAGGCCGGTACTGTCGTGCGATCTCGCCGTAATCCTTGGAGCGCTGATCGGTGTTCTCGATGATCATCGAGATCGGCGTGCCAGTCGTGATCATCGTCTCGCCGTCGGCGTCCAGCATGACGCCGGACAGCACCTTGACCAGATCAGCCTCGCGACGCTGCGTCACAAAGCGCGACTGGCCGGGCTTTCGCTTATCGAGCCAGATCTGAATGTCCTCGAGCTTGAAGCGCAGACCGGGTGGGCAGCCGTCGACGACGCAGCCAAGCGCCGGCCCGTGGCTTTCGCCCCAGGTGGTTACACGGAAGAGATGACCGAATGTGTTATGCGACATGTGTCCCGACCGGATCGCGCCAACCGGTCGTCACCGGCGGCGTCCTTCATCTGAAAATGCGCGACACTCATAGGCCAAAAAAACGCAGCGGCAAAAGCCTTTCTTTGCTCGAAACCGTCAACGAAAGGAAATGGTGTTTCCGCTGATTGTAAACGATGGTGTCAGGAGGCGATACGCCAGGAACTTCCGGCCGCCATTTGCGCGAAGTCCTCGAAAGAAAGCGGGCGGGAGAATGCGTAGCCCTGCAACAGGTCACAGCCGAGCTCGTTGAGGAGGGCGGTATGCGCCGCCGTTTCGACGCCTTCCGCCACCGTTTCGACACCGAGCGAGCGGGCGATGTCGATGATCGAGCTGACCAGCGCGCGCTCCTGCGGCGAATTCATCACCGGTTGAACCAGCTGTCGGTCGATCTTGAGCCGCTTCGGCTTGAGCTTGAGGAGGCTGACGATCGAGGTATGACCGGTCCCGAAATCATCAATCTCGATGTCGATCCCAAGCGCCTTGATCTGATCGAGGTTATGAGCGGCCACATCCTCGCTCTCGTCGAGAAAGATCGACTCGACCAGCTCGAAGGACAGCTCACCGGGGCGGATCTGCAGGCCGCGCAGTGACTCTGCGAGGGTTTCGTCATGCAGCCGTCGCGCCGAAACGTTGACCGAGATCTTCGGAACGGAAATGCCCCTTGCCGTCCAGCGCATCTTGTCCTTCAGCGCGGTGTCGAGAACGATACGGTCAAGCGTTTGGACGACGTTGATCTCGTCGGCGATCTTCAGGAATTTGTCCGGCGTCAGCAGTCCCCGGGAAGGATGCTGCCAGCGAACCAGGGCTTCGACGCCGGTGAGTTGCATCGTGCGTGCTGAGAACTGCGGCTGATACCAGGCGGTGAACTCGCCGTTCTCGATGCCGGCAAGAATCTCGTCGGCCAGGCGCTTGTTGTTGATGATGTCGGCCTGGAGATTGTGATTGAAGAATTCGTAGCGGTTCCGCCCCTGACTCTTGGCGCGGTAAAGGGCGATGTCGGCATTGATCAGCACCTTGCGAGCATCGACGTGGACGCCATTCGCAAGCGCGATCCCGATGGAGACGCCGCAACGGCAGGCGAATCCCTCGAAGTCGATCGGCTGGCGCATCTGCTCGATGATCCGGCCGGCAAGGGCAGACATATCCGCATCGCTGGCGTTGTGTGCCAGGATCACGAACTCATCGCCACCGATGCGCGCGACGAGGTCATCTCCGCGCAGGTTCCTCGACAGCACGCGCGAGGCATGGATCAGCATCGCATCGCCGGCGGCATGGCCGAGCGTGTCGTTGATCTCCTTGAACCTGTCGAGGTCGATGTGGAGGATTGCGAATCTCTGCCGCTCGCTCCGGCCGTCGAGCGTCAGCCTCTCAAGTGCGATATCAAGTTTACGGCGGTTGGCGAGCGCTGTCAGCGGGTCGTGCAGCGAATTGTGCTCGATGCGGTTCTTGGCAAGCTCGAGCTCGATATTCTTGGCGATCGCCTCGTCCTTGGCAGCCTTGAGCTGCGCTGTCATCAGCGCATCCTCGGTAACATCGAATGCAACGCCGATGATCTTCTGGTGACCGCTCGGGGTCTGGTGAACCTTACCCGTCGAGCGAACGTAGCGGATCGAGCCGCCCTCGGTCGGAACGCGACAGATCAGGGTATGAGTATCACCGACCTGCTTGAAATGGCGGGCGCTTTCGAGGGCCAAGTCGCGATCTTCAGGCAGAATGCAGGAAAGCCAGACCGGTTCGGTCATGAAACCGGCTCTTGGCGTCAGCCCGTAAAGCTCGTGCATTCGCTCGTCCCAAATGGAGCCCTCGTCGCCGAGCGTCGCTTCCCAGATCCCGCATTGATAGGAGTCGAGCGCCAGATCGAGCTTGCCGGAGAGCTCGGAAAGCTCGGCCTCGCGTCGTGACAGTTTGTCCAGCGCCATCTCCAGCTCGGCATTTTTGATGTCGCTGACATCCTTTGCCTTGCGCAGGATTTCGGCCGCTTCAGCGTCAGCGGTGACGTCCCAGACGATGCCGATGGTCTTTTCGTCGCCTGCCGCGTCCGTGTAGAAGGAGCCGATGGAGCGCAGGTGCCGGACAGTGCCGCCCTCGGCTGTGACCCGGTATTGTGTTTCATAGGCGGAGCCGGCGACGTTGTAGTTGAAAAAGTGGACTTCCGCGATGTGCCGGTCTTCGGCAACGATCGCAGCAAGCCAGTCTTCCAGCGAATGACTGCCGTCTTCCGCGGGTTTGCCGTGGAGTGCTGCGGCCCGGGCGTCCCAGAACAGGGTGTGGCCGTGCTCGTGCAGCTCCCATATGCCGATATTCGACGATTCCAATGCCAGATTGAGGCGCTGCGACAGCTTCAGCAGCGTCGCCTCGCGCACCTTGAGCTGGGCAATATTGCGATTGCGCTCGCCGAGCAGCAAGGTCGCAAAGAAGACCGGGATGATCGTAATACAGGCGGCGGCCGCGATGATCAGGCGAAGCGTTGACTGGTTCTCGGGAACGGCGTTCCAGCCCGTCTTCGGGGCCGCCGCAATCTGCCAGCGCCCGCCGGCAAAAGCGACCTTTCGCGTTATCGGTTGCTTTTCGCGTAGATCCTGAGCGCCGAAAAAGGGCGTGGCCGAGTCTGCCATGGAAAGGTCGCGCACTGCGATCGAGAGGTGATCGAGGTGCGGATACTTCTCCTGATTCTCGCTATTGCGCGCCGGCTGCAAGCCGGTGTTCTGATAGAACATGTCCGCATCGATCGTCACGTCGACTGCACCCCAGACCCGGCGCTGCCCATTCTCTTTAATGAAAACAGGAAAGAAGATCGCAAAGGCCTCCGCGCCATCGCCGGCGGCGATCGGTCCATAGAAGCGCGCCTGCTGGTCGCCGGTCGTGCGCATCACCGACTGACGCGCGGCAAGGCTGTCGCGGACGTCTTTCCCGATTCGTCCTTTCCCGGCCTGTGGCGGATAGACGGCGCCGACGATGAAATCCGGTGCGACGGCAATATTCAGGAAGTGGGGGTTCTGAATGAGCAGCCAGTTGATCTGCCGCTCCATCTCCTCGGCATTCACGCTCGAACTGACCGCCACCATGTTGGCCAGGTCACGTACGACGGTGATGTCCATGTTGATCTGCGCAGTCATCCGCGCCCGGATCAAACTTACTTCGTTTTCTGTCCGTATCGTCACTTCACGCCGATGAGCGGCAGTATTGGCACGGTCCAGCCCGAAGCCGACGATGACCACAACAATAGCAACGAGGCCGGAAACCAGGAGGGCGAGACGGGTATTCCTGAAGACGCGCCGCAATGTGTTGCTGTCTTTAAGGCGGAATAGCAAAACCCAGTCTCCCATGTTCGGGACGACTGTAGATAGAAGCAGTTAATTTACGATTGCCCGCCAAGACCCTTTGCCGAACGTGGAAACGTACTGGAAATGCAATTAACGAACCGATGCCGTTATTGTTAAAATACTCTTCACCAATTTGGCGCGGCAGGTCATTCTTCAGGGCAAATTTCGCCATATTCGGGAGGTTATCTGTGCGCAGTTGGATTATCGAGTCGTGTTTTCGAGGGAATGCTGTCATGCGCTTCGTAGTCGCTACGCTTTTGGCCACAGCCAGTTTCTTGTCGCCGATCAGCGGATTTGCGGAGAGCGCGGACGTCGAGGCGACGATCAAAAAGGTCGATATGACCAACCTCAGCCTCACGCTGGATGACGGAAAGACCTATCAGGCACCGGAAGAATTCAATTTCGAGGGACTGAAGGCGGGCGTGAAGGTTATCGTCTTCTACACCGAGGTGGATGGCAAACGTGTCATCAACGATCTCGATATCGTCCAATAAGCGAAACTGAGAATCATCGCGCCGCACTCGCCGTAGCCGCGATTTCCGCTTGCTCTGCTTTTCGCCAGCGCTTCGCCACGAATTCCCGCGCAAACAACCTGAAAGATAGTAAAGCAGCGAAAATCGTCTCTCTCTTAACCATTGGTTGACAAATCTCGGCCTGCCCGGAATATTGTTGTTGGGGAACCGGTGACGGGGAGGCGCTACGTGTCTTGTTGAGGACCGAGGCTATCCG
The DNA here is from genome assembly GCF_050644135.1 of Rhizobium sp. YTU87027. NCBI lineage: Bacteria > Pseudomonadati > Pseudomonadota > Alphaproteobacteria > Hyphomicrobiales > Rhizobiaceae > Rhizobium > Rhizobium sp. YTU87027. The sequence goes on from NZ_CP098440.1 coordinate 536,153, forward strand.
CAGGCAGTGGCCATCACGACGACAGATGGGCCCAAGGCGATCGACGACTCGCGATCATAAAGAACGCAAAACATATCACGATACTGGCGATCGCAGCGATCTTGGCTGCGGGGCAAGAGGCTATACCTTCGAGCGTTTGTTCCGGATGCGAGCAAACACAACTGCATTGACGTTCCTCGCGGGGTCCATTTGGTGGTTTCCGGAGATAGCCAGAGCGGATTGCACCGTCAGCGGCATTAATGTCATCTGCACGAATGGAGATGACGTCCTTGTATTGCAGAGCCCGCAGGTGGCCACTGCAAGTTCTACCGTCAACGGTCAGCTTGGTAACGACACATTGACGCTGCAGGGCGTGGCAGCGCTGGACGCCAACCGATTCGTGAACTGGGAACGGATTGTTCTGGAGAACGCAACGCTCACCATGGCGCCCCACAATCAAGTCGATGGCATTCTGACGCTCGGCGATGCGGGCACTGGGACCGGCGAGCTCGTCATCGGTGTGGGCAGCACAGTATTTGCTGGCGGTCGAAACGCGGCGGTTTTGTCGTTTGACGGCACGGGGGTCACAGTTACCAACTTCGGAACCATCAGCTTGGTCGGAACCGACAATTCCGCAAAGGACGTCTTTGTCATCCAGGGCGACTACATTGGCGGTGTCGGCAGCAGCCTGTCTCTTAATACCGAACTGAAAGGCGACGGAGCAGCATCGGACAAGCTCGTGATCGACGGCGGAAACGCTTCGGGCAGCACCAAGCTCCACATCGTGGACGCCGGCGGTGGCGGCAAAGCGACAACCGCGAACGGTATATTGGTCGTGGAGGCAATTAACGGCGGCACCACCGCTGGCGGGGCGTTCGTCCTTGACGGCCCTGTCGCCAAGGGGGCTTTCGAATACAACCTTTTCCGCTCAAGCAAGGACGGCAGCGGCCTCGACAATTGGTATCTGCGTACGGAGGGAGGAAGCGAGGCCCCCTGTGAACAGGAGGACGGCGGCGGTGACAGTGACGGCGACGGTGGCGGCAATGGCGGCAATGGTGGTGGTGGCGGTAGTGACAATGGCGGTGGCGGTAGTGGCGAGACAATCGGTCACGAGGGGGCGTTTCGACCCGAAGTCGGACTGTATACCAGCAGCCCGCAACTCGCTCTGAGATACGGTTCCATGCTTCTTGACACGCTCCACCAACGCAGGGGCGACGACAAGACGGCAGGTAGCGGCACGTTGAACGCCTCTGGTCCACCGTATGTCTGGGGCCGCACAATCGGCAGGCACGGCTATCAGCGTTGCGCCGTCAATCGTGGTAAGCAGCTGGATTACAATCTGTTCGCCTTTCAGGGCGGCATCGATCTCTACAGTGCTGAAGGTGCAAATGGTGCGAGTGAGACGGCGGGCCTTTATGCTGTCATCGGCACGGGCCACGGCGACAGTAGTCTGTTCGGGGCATCGGTTGGTTCCAACAGGTTGAATGCCTACACGCTCGGCGGCTATTGGACGCATTACGGCAAGGACGGCTGGTATCTGGATGGCCTACTGCAGGGTACATCGTATGATATCAACGCCGATTCTGATCGACCGTATTCGATTTCGCCAAATGGTCTCGGCTTTGGCGCCTCTATCGAGGTGGGCTATCCACTTCATCTTGAGGACGGATGGATCATCGAGCCGCAAGCTCAGGTCAGCTATCAGCACATTTCCATCGATGATGCGAGCGACTCTGCTGCGACCGTCAGTTTCTCTGACGTAGACAGCTTGCTCGGTCGGGCGGGCGGGCGCCTCGTCAGGACCTGGGATCTCAAGCCGGAGGAGGTAAATCCTCTGCCATTGACCGCGTGGCTGCGCGCAAGTTTTGCCTATCAGTTTCTAGAGACACCGACGATCGCATTCTCGGCGGACGGGGAGTCACAACCGTTCAAATCCGATTTTTCCGGTCCCTCTGTGATACTGAATGCTGGTCTCGACACAAGTCTCCGCGAAAATGTCACGCTCTATGCCAATGTGGACTATCAGATCGAATTTGACGATCTCGGCCAATCGATCGGCGGTGAGATCGGCCTGAAAATGCGCTGGTGACGGGCGTCCGCCACGTCAAACGGAACTAGATCCAGCCGATCAGTCCGTTGTCCCGATCGATCTTCAGGATGCGATCCTGCGGAATTTCGCCCTCGGCCGCCTCTTCCTTGGGCCAGGAGGCAATTGTTCTGAAAAGGGCGCGGATGACGCCGCCATGCGTGACGCAAACCGTTGGTTTGTCGACAGAGTTCAGCCAGGATGCCACGCGCCAGGACATGATTTCATAGCTTTCAGCGTCGTCTCCCGGCGGAATGAAATCCCATTTGTTGAGATTGCGTTCGGTGACGCGGTCGCGGGCTGTGGCCTTCAGTTCCTTGATCGTGAAGCCTTCCCAATCGCCGAAGGAAACCTCGACCAAGCGCTCGTCCGTTCGGTAGTCTTTTGATGGGAGACCTATCGCTTCGCGCATGATCTCCATGGTGGCCCGGGTGCGCGCCAGCGGGCTTGCGACGAATTCGAAGGGGATTGCCTCGACTTTGAGGATCTCGGCGAGGTCGATACCGTTCTGCCATGCCTGCGCTCTGCCGATGGCATTAAGCGGGATGTCCTTCTGGCCTTGTAGGCGACGTTCTGCGTTCCAGTCGGTCTGGCCGTGTCTGACGACGTAGATAAGCAATGATCGGCTCCGTTTAGGGCACGCAACCCCTTAATCGCTGTCGCGAGGAAAGGGGTCGCGAGCGCGACGCAGCAAAGAGTGCGATCAGTCCTTTATGACTGAAATGTCGGGCGCGTCTACGGCCTTCATGCCGATGACGTGGTAACCGCTATCAGCATGGTGGACTTCGCCCGTAACCGAACGCGAGAGGTCCGAGAGCAGGTACAGGCCGACATCGCCGACCTCTTCGATCGTCACCGTTCGACGCAGCGGCGCATTGTATTCGTTCCACTTCAGGATGTAGCGGAAGTCGCCGATGCCGGAAGCTGCAAGCGTCTTGATCGGGCCGGCGGAGACGGCGTTGACACGAATGTTCTTCGGCCCGAGGTCGACTGCCAGGTATTTGACGCTGGCTTCGAGTGCAGCCTTGGCAACGCCCATGACGTTGTAGTTCGGCATGACCTTTTCGGCGCCATAATACGTAAGCGTCAGCATCGAGCCGCCGTCCGTCATCAGCTTCTCGGCGCGACGCGCAACCGAGGTGAAGGAATAGACGGAGATCTGCATCGTCTTGGCGAAGTTGTCAGCCGACGTGTCGACATAGCGGCCCGTCAGTTCGTCCTTGTCCGAAAAGCCGATCGCATGAACGATGAAGTCGATCTTGCCCCACAGCTTTTCGACGTGGTCGAAGACCGCATCGATGGTCGACTCGTCGCTGACGTCGCAATGTCCGGCAAGAACGCCGTTTACCTCTGCAACCAGCGGCTCTACGCGCTTCTTCAGCGCATCGCCCTGGTAGGTAAATGCGATCTCGCCGCCGTGTGCATGAATAGCCTTGGCAATACCCCACGCAATCGAACGATTGTTGGCAACGCCCATGATGACGCCGCGCTTGCCTGACATGAGGCCTGTTGCCTGAGCCATATTTCGCCCCCTAAGGAATTCTGATCGGTCCTGCCTATGGCATAGGCTGCTAATCGGTTCAAGATTGGCAGCAATCATCAACTGTTAGGGATCGTAACAAAGGGTGCGCGTGTCACCAAAATTTCACAGAAACAGCCCGTTCTTCATGCTTCGCATCAGATCGGTGACTTTGTCGTCGGGTTTTTCCCACAACATAATGCGCAGCTCGACGACGAGATCGCCCTTGCCGCCCTCGACGTTTGCCAGCCCCTGACCCGGAATCCGGATTGTCTTGTCGGAGCCAGACCAGGCGGGAACCGTGACGGTGACCGAACCATTGGGGCCATCGATGAGTGCCTCGCTTCCCAGGACGGCATTTTCGATCGTCACCGGCAAAACCGTATGCAGATCGAAACCGTTGACCGTAAACCGTTCATCGGGAGCAATGTGGATGTTGATGACGGCGTCGCCGCGTTGCATGCCGGTGAGCTTGTGTCCCTGGCCCTTGAGCCGCACCTGATGGCCTTCCGTCGTGCCTGTCGCCAGCGCGAATCCGATGTCGCGACCTTCACCGAGGTCGACTGTGACCCATCTGCCCTTGATGACCTCGTCGACGGTGACGGTCTTTGTCACGAATTGATCCGGCGCTTTTTCAGGCACGGCAGCGCTGCCGCCGGTAAAGCGGCGAACGAGCGAAGTCAGCAAGCTAAGTGGTTGCATGACCGCAGAAGCCTGAGCGGCGGCCTCCTCGGCGGCCTGCTGCTGTTCAGCCTCGGCTTTGCCGGCATCCGGCTGTTTGTCCGCGGTCGCAGCCTCCGCTTCCGGCCGCTTCGGAGCGCCGGCGGCAAAGCCCTGGGCGCGTCCGCCGCCGGCCGCAGTGCGCGCCTGCGTTCCGAATATGCGTTCGATCATTTCTTCCGGCGGCTCGGCCGCGCCGGTCTTCTGCTGCTTGGCGGCATCGGCGGCAGCCTTTTGCGCGGCGGCGCGGGCAAGCTCTTCCATCACGCGCTCTGCATTGGCCTGCGCTGCTCTGGCACGCGCGGCGGCTTCGCGAGCCGCCTGGCGCTGCTGCATGATCGTACCTTCGTTGGCCTTGGCTTCGGCCATGCGGGCGGCATTATCGAAGAGGCTCCGTTTCTTCGGATCCTTCAACGTTTCATAGGCGCGGCCGATTTCCGCAAAGCGGGCGCTGGCCGTCGGGTCGCCCTGATTGTGATCAGGGTGAACCGCCTTGGCCATGTTGCGCCAAGCTGCCTTGATTTCGTCTTGCCCCGCGTCCCGCTTGACGCCCAAAATCTTATAAGGATCGCGCATGTCCCAAACCGCCGGTGTTCCGATGCGGTGTGCCTGTCCTCTGCCTTAGCACCCCGAAGCCTCTCACTTGGCGCCCGAGTTCATCTTAAGGAAGAAACCGAGCGCACTTGAGGGCGGATTGTGGGGAGAAGTTGCTAATCAGTTCTTATTCGACGTGGGAGACGTCTCGCTTTTGTGCCGAATGGTTAGCCTTTTGCTAAACATCAGAGGAGAACGGAGCGCGCGTTAAGCGTGCCCCGTGTGGTATTCAGCTTTCCGGCTGGAAACTCATGAGTTGCCAATTGCCACCGCCGACGAGACAGGTCTTGCCGTAGAATTTTGCAATGCCGACATAAGAGTGGCGCGTCGTGCGGAACTGGCGGCAAACCTGGCCGGAATCCGTATTCTCGACGATCGTATCGATGACGCCGGCGCTGCCGGTCGAAGCGTTGGCCCAGGGTAGGGGGCGACCCTCCAGCCGCTGGATGTCGGCTGAGGTCACGGCGTTGCCGACGGTCATTTCGTCGGAGATCGAGTCGCTCGTCGGCGCGGGCTGCGGCACGGTGCCTGTCGCGACCGACCGATCGACCTTGGAGCTGCTGAAGAGATCCAGACCGCTGGAGACGCAGCCGGAGAGAGAGAGCACCGCCATACCGACGATGCAGAAGGCCGCGCTGCGACGCAGCAGACCCTTTGTATCACGATCTGACTTTGCTATGACTTCCACCCTGCGTCCTGTCCGGTAGCTAAAAGCTGGGCAAACTTTGAATAAACCCGGGGCATTTGAGCTAATATGTCGGCAAATGAGTTAATAAGCGGTGACTTCACCGAGCGAAACGAACCGTTCGATCTTTTTGCCGATTGGCTGAAGGAGGCGGAGGCTTCCGAGATCAATGACCCGAATGCGGTAGCACTTGCGACGGTCGACGAGGACGGCCTTCCCAATGTCCGCATGGTTCTCCTTAAGGGATTCGATCGCGAGGGCTTTGTCTTCTACACGAATTTCGAGAGCCAGAAAGGCCAGGAGATCCTCGGGCAGAAGAAAGCCGCCATGTGTTTCCACTGGAAAACGCTGCGGCGGCAGGTTCGCCTGCGCGGGCCCGTGGAAATCGTGACGGACGAAGAAGCCGACGCTTACTTCAAGACACGAGCCCGCGGCAGCCGAATCGGCGCCTGGGCATCGAAGCAGTCGCGGCCGCTGGAGAGCCGTTTCGCGCTGGAGAAAGCTGTGGCCGAATACACGGCGCGCTACGCAATCGGGGAGATCCCGCGTCCGGCGCATTGGTCGGGCTTCCGGATCCGTCCGGTGTCGATCGAATTCTGGAAGGACCAGAAGTTCCGCCTGCACGATCGCGTCGAGTTTCGTCGGTCGTCGCCGGAAGGCGACTGGACGAAGGTCCGCATGTATCCCTGATCGGGCATGAGCAGGCGCGCTCAAGGTCTGTTTGGTGTGAATCGGAACGGAATGCCGGAAGCGAGACCGGACACGTACCGTACGTTTTGATAGAGACCGTTGATCGAGAGCCTCGGCAGATAGGTGATGCTGCCGAGCGAGCGCTGGGTGACGACGCCGGGCTGTGTGGTCACCGCGATATCGAAACCGACTTCGCGCGCGATCTCTGCCTGTCTGCGCATTACCGCCTCGCGTGTGCCATAGGGGTAAGCGAAGGAGCCTGGCAGGTCGCCGGTGATCGCAGCAACATAATCGCGGGACGCCTGCATCTCGTCGCGAACCTCCCGGTCGGAGAGACGCGACATAGCCCTATGGCTGATTGTATGCGCACCAAGCGAGGCCAGCGGGCTGGCCTCAAGGAGATTGAGTTCCGCTGGTGTCATGACGAGATCGTCGACGATTTCGTCCGGGTCAATTTCGTGTTTTCGCGCAATCAGGTCGATGGCTGCGACGGCGGCGCGTTCGTCATGTCGATGAAGATGGTTGGCGATGCGCGCGAAAACGCTCTCCTTTGCATCGGTCGTCGCGACGTCGAGCAGCTCGTGGCCGCTGCCGAAATCGAAGCCGATCTTCTCCTCCTTGCATAGAAGCGCTGCAAGCGTCTCCCACCAGATCGTATGCGTGCGTTCGGCGAAACCCTTGGTGACGAAGACGGTGAAAGGCGCCTCGTGCTTTTCGAAGATGGGCAGGGCGTAGACGAGATTGTTGCGGTAGCCGTCATCGAGCGTGAAGGCGGCGAAGGGTTGATTGGACCCGGTTTGCGAAAGCAATGCCGGGATCTCTTCAAGCGCCACGAAGCGATACCCGTCGCTCTTCAAGCGATCGAGAACGAGATCGAGAAATTCCGGTGTGATTTCCAGATGCGCATTTGGCTCGAACGCGGCCTCTTCGTGAGGACGGACATGGTGGAGCGTGAAGATGGCACCAAGTCCGCGAGCACCGCGCATCAGGCCAGCTGTGCGCAGGAGATTGGCAGTCTCAAGACCGCCTGCAATCGCAATCCGCTTCGCAAGCCTTTTGATGCTCGCCGTCATCTCATTCGCCCGCTGGTTTCCGGAGCGGCGAAACTAGCAAGCCCGAGGTTAAGTCTTGCTGAATGAGGATTTTTGAGTGTCCTCTTTACGCGATTTTCACTATGAAGGATAAAACTTGTCAAAAATCATACCAGTCGCCGCAAAGTCGCGCCACATTGGCGGCTTCTGTAGCGGAACGGGACAAATCCGAATGGCGCCGGCTATTCGTTCATCGAGGGGAATTGCATGAAGAAGCTGTTGGCCGCGATTATGACCGCGACGCTAGTCGTTGCGGCGCCGTTGACGGCGATGGCAGGCAGCGCCTCCCTGATCCTGGATGCCCGAACCGGAAAGGTACTCAGCGCCGAGAATGCCGACGTGCTGAACCATCCAGCCTCGCTGACAAAGATGATGACCATCTACATGGCCTTCGAGGCGATCAACCGCGGCAAGATCAGCTGGAACACGCCGCTCGTCATGTCGAAATACGCCGCTTCGCGTCCGCCGACGAAACTCGGCGTTCGCGCCGGTGATTCCATCACGGTTCGCGACGCTGTCCTCGGCATGATCACCAAGTCGGCCAACGATGCCGCCGCCGCCATGGCCGAGAAGCTTGGTGGGTCGGAAAGCAACTTTGCCAGCATGATGACGCAGAAGGCACGGCAGCTCGGCATGAGCCGCACGACTTTCTATAACGCTTCAGGTCTCCCGGATGGCCGGCAGGTTACCACCGCACGTGACATGTCCACGCTCGCCGTGGCGCTCATGCGGAATTACCCGAGCGAATACCGACTGTTCTCGACCGCAAGCTTCACTTTCCGTGGGCGCACGATCCGCGGCCACAACAATCTGATGTACCGCTACCAGGGCATGGACGGCATCAAGACCGGCTATACGAATGCCTCGGGCTTCAATCTGGTCAGCGCCGTGAAGGATGGCGACCGCCGCGTCGTTGGTGTCGTGCTCGGCGGCCGCACCGCCCGCAGCCGCGACGACAAGATGGCCGGTTTGCTCGACAAGTATCTCGGCCGTGCGTCCTCGTCCGGCGGCGCGCGGCTCGTCGCAAGCACGAACGCTCGCCAGTCGGTGGAAGTCGCTTCCGCAGCGGATGATAGCGACATGCCGGTCCCGGAAACCGCGCCCCGCACCAATGAGCTGTCGCCAAAGGCGCTGGGCTATCTGAGCGAAACGACAGTACCGATGGAGCGTCCGTCCGCTCTTGCCGGCATTGCAAGTGTCGGCAAGCCCGTCGCTAAGTCTGCTGGCGCGCCGGCGGCTTCCGGTGACTGGCAGATTCAGATCTCGGCGGCATCGAGCGACGATGCCGCCCGCGCCCTTCTTGCCCAGGCCAAGGCCGAGGGTGGTGCGGCCCTGAAAGCCGCGTCGCCCTATACCGAGGCTGTCGGCAATGGCGCGAACAAGGTCTATCGCGCTCGCTTCATCGGCTTCCAGAGCCGAGATGCGGCTGCATCTGCCTGTGACGCCCTGAAGCAGCGTTCCTACGACTGCATGCTGCTGCCCGATCACGGCTGATCCATCTCGACTTTCCGACAGAATGAGGGTTCTCCTTTGTAAACAAAAGGAGAACGTCATGCTGAATGATCTCGCTGAAAAGTTCGAGCGTGCTTCACGGAACTATGCCGATGCCAACGGCATCGAGCGCGACGACGACTGGTTTCTGCTGAAGCTTCAGGAGGAAATCGGCGAGTTTACGCAGGCTTGGAACCGCGTCAGCGGCAGAGGACGCCGGAAGGGCCGATCGGATGAGGAACTGGCGCACGATCTCGCTGACGAGGCGGCGGACGTGCTGGGCCACGTCGTTCTTTTTGCCCACAGGAACGATCCGGATCTCTCGGCGGCGATCAAGCGCAAATGGCTCTTCCAGCCGGAGCAGGCCTAGACGTTAGGCCGCAATGATGCTGCGTCGATAGAATTTGCTGTCCACAGCCATCAGCGGAAACGACCGCGGCAGCTCGCCTCTCGAAACTTCGCCGAATCCGTTCTTTTCGTAGAATCGATGTGCTGCAAGGAATTTGTCCGTGGTTCCAAGGAAGATGTCCTTGATTCCCTCGGTCTCCGCATGTGCCAGCAGTTCCGCCAGAAGCCTTGCCGCGACGCCGTGTTCGTGGCCGCGTACGTCGGCCGCGACAAACATCTTGCGCAGTGCCGTCTGATCGTTGCCGATGTCCTTCAGCCCGATCGTGCCGACAATCTGACTGTTGCGCACGGCGACCCAGAACTGACCCTTCCCGGACTGATAGAAGTCAGAGATGGAGGAGAGGTCCGGCTGATCGTCGGCTGTGATCTCTATCCCGAATTCTTCGCGCTGGATCGGCAGGATCACCGAGAAAACACCATCGACATCGGAAGCAACGAAAGGTCTGATTTCAATTTCGCTCATCGCCGCTTCTCGTTCTCGACTAAGCCTTCGTGCCGCCCACGGTGATCTGATCCATCCTGAGGTGCGGCTGCCCGACCCCGACAGGAACCCATTGACCGGCCTTGCCGCAATTACCGATACCGGTGTCGAGCTTCATGTCATTACCGACCATCGAAACGCGCTTCATGGCCTCGGGCCCGTTGCCGATCAGCATCGCGCCCTTGATTGGGGCGCCGATCTTGCCGTTGTCGATCAGGTAGGCCTCTGTGCAGCCGAATACGAACTTACCTGAAGTGATATCCACCTGACCGCCGCCGAACGAGACGGCATAGATGCCCTTCTTGACGGAGGAGATGATTTCCTCCGGCGTCTTGTCGCCGCCCAGCATGTAGGTGTTGGTCATGCGGGGCATCGGAACGTGTGCGTAGCCCTGTCGACGTCCGTTGCCGGTCGGGGCCATACCCATCAGGCGGGCATTCTGCCGGTCCTGCATGTAGCCGACGAGTTTGCCGTTTTCGATCAGCACGTTGTAGCCGGACGGTGTGCCCTCGTCATCGATAGTGATCGAGCCGCGGCGGTTGTCGATCGTGCCGTCGTCGACGACGGTCACGCCGGGTGCCGCGACCATCTGGCCGAGAAGGCCGGCAAAGGCCGACGTCTTCTTTCGGTTGAAATCGCCTTCGAGCCCGTGGCCGACCGCTTCATGCAGCATGACGCCTGGCCAGCCGGAACCGAGCACGACGTCCATGGTGCCAGCCGGCGCCTCGATCGCCTCCAGATTCACCAGCGCTTGCCGCAAGGCTTCGTCGGCGCCGTATTGCCAGTTGTCCTCGGCGATGAAATCGCCAAAGCCGATGCGGCCGCCGCTGCCGTAGGAGCCGCTCTCCTGACGATCGCCTTCGCCCGCAATGACCGAGATGTTGATACGGGTCATCGGGCGGATATCGCGAACGCGGTGACCGTCGGCGCGTAGAATGTCGACGACCTGCCAGCTGGCGGCGATCGACGCGGTGACCTGGCGCACCTTGGCGTCCTTGCCGCGGAGATAGGCGTCGATGTCCTGCAGCACCTTGACCTTCTCCTCGAAGGTCGGCGTGCCGATCGGGTTTTCATCGGAATAGAGCTTCTTGTTGGTCCGCTGGGGAGCCGCGGCGTAGCTGCCGGCATAACCGCGGGTGACGGCGCCAACCGCATCGGCCGCACGCTTCAATGCCGCCACGGAAAGGTCGCCTGCATGCGCATAGCCGACCGCTTCGCCGGCAACAGCGCGCAAGCCAAAGCCCTGCTCGGTGTTGAAGCTGCCGCCCTTCAGGCGCCCATTGTCGAACATCAGCGATTCCGCCTGGGCGTGTTCGATGTAGAGCTCCCCGTCATCAGCGCCCGAAAGCGCCTCGGCAACGAGCGAGCGCATCTTCGCTTCGTCGGCATCGAAAAGCGTGAGGAGATCCGTATTCATGTCTTTATGCTCCGCTGAAGCAGGAATGCTCTCAGCCGATGTAGGTCCGGTGGACGGTTCGAGCAAGCCCCGAAAAACGAGAAGGTCAGGGGAGGGCGTCGTAGCCTTCGGCGAAGCCCTTCAGATCGACAGGGATACCGATCCCTTCTTCCGGGGTCTGGAAGACGATGAAAGTCGCACTGGCGCCACTGCGGAAGGTCTTCAGCAGTTCGTCCTCGAGAACAACCTCTGCATAGCAGCCATCGGCGAAGCAACGGACGAAATAGGCACGGCCGATATCCTTGCCATCGACATTGAGGCCAAGGCCGTTCGGCAGGAGAACGCCGAGCGGTGCCAGAACGCGCAGGATCTTCGACTTGCGGTCCGCGGTCTTCAGCACGACAACGGAGAGACCGACTTCAGGCCGATCCTCGGCGATGACGTTCTGCATCAACGCGCACTGCTCAGTCGAGGCGCCAGCCGGCTTGTCGCAGACGACCGACCATGCGCCGTGGTTCGACTTTACGGTGCCGGGTGCCTGCGGCTGCGTCTGGCCGGGCGTTGCCTGCGTCGCCGGAGCTTGGGGCGCGGGCTGTGCCGGCGCGGGCTGCTGCTGGGCGAAAGCGGGAGCAGTCGCTGCGGCCGCAATGCACGCTGTCAGCACGAACGGCCGTGCGAGGGAACGGAAACCCATGAAAACCTCTGCAATTCGAATCAGTGCCGCTAAGTTGGGGCGCGCCACCAAAAATGAAAAGCCCCACCCGCTGAAAAGCCGGGGACTACGGCGGAAATGGGACGTTTATCCGAGAATGTTGGCGGGATGGCACGGTCGCAAGCGATATTTCACCGATTATAACGAAAAGATGGAATGTTTCGTTATGGTTGGATCAGCCTGGCTGAAAGCGAAAATGCCGCACGAACAAACGCTTTGGGCTGTTGCGATCAATGACAAACTGTGGTTTGAAGCGCTGAGATGGCAAGGATTCTGTGCGTGATTTTGCGCAGATCAGCGCTCGAGGGAGATTTTAAGGTGATTAAGAAGGCTTATGCAGCTCTGACCGCGCTGGTCTGTCTGCTTTTTGCTTCCGGCAGTTACGCCGACCAACCGATGCCGTGGCAGGCGACATTGCAGCCGGCAGCCACGCCGATCATGCGGGACATTCATTGGTTCGAACAATATACCCTCTGGTTTATCGTTCCGATCACGCTCTTCGTTCTGGTCCTTCTTATCGTCGTCTGTCTCAAGTTCCGCGCCGGCGCAAACCCGGTGCCGTCCAAGACGAGCCACAATACGATGATCGAAGTTGCCTGGACCGTGGGACCGGTCCTCGTACTTCTTTTCCTCGCTGTGCCTTCGTTCAATCTCTTGACCGCCCAGCTGACCTTGCCGGAAAATCCGGATGTCACGATCAAGGCGACCGCCACCCAGTGGCAGTGGAACTACGAATATGAAGGCTCGGGCGAAAACCCGCTCGCCTTCGATTCCTTCTTGCTCAAGGATCAAGACCGTGCCGCGGCCGGCAAGGAAGACAAGGCTATCTATCCGCGCCTGCTGACTGTCGACAACGAACTTGTTCTACCCGTCAACAAGACCGTCCGCGTTCTCGTGACCGCTGCGCCGACCGACGTCATTCACGCCTTCGCCATGCCGTCCTTCGGTGTCAAGATCGACGCCGTTCCGGGTCGTCTGAACGAAACCTGGTTCCGCGCCGAGCGCGAAGGCCTGTTCTACGGCCAGTGCTCCGAGCTCTGCGGCAAGGATCATGCGTTCATGCCGATCGCCATCCGCGTCGTTTCCGAGGACAAGTACAAGCAGTGGCTCGCCGGTGCGGCTACCGACCTGCCGGGCGCGTACAAAACACTCATGGCCGCAACCGATGGGGCCGCAGGGACCGTCAACGTTGCCGAAAACGTGGCTAAGTAAGGGAAGAGGGAACGGGACATGGCTGGACCTTCCACACACGACGATCATCACTCGCATGATCACTCTCATGGCGCGCACGCCCATGACGACCACCACGATCACTCGCACAAGCCGAGCTTCGTCAATCGCTGGTTCTTTTCGACGAACCACAAGGACATCGGTACGCTTTACCTGATCTTCGCGATCATCGCCGGCATCATCGGCGGCGCGCTCTCCGTTGCCATGCGCATGGAGCTGCAGGAGCCGGGCATCCAGATCTTCCACGGCCTGGCATCGATGGTCTACGGCTATGAAGGCGATGCCGCCATCGACGGCGCCAAGCAGATGTTCAACATGTTCACGACGGCGCACGCGCTGATTATGATCTTCTTCATGGTCATGCCGGCGATGATCGGCGGCTTTGCCAACTGGATGGTGCCGATCATGATCGGTGCGCCTGACATGGCTTTCCCACGTCTGAACAACATCTCGTTCTGGCTGATCGTTCCGGCTTTCCTGCTGCTCATCCTGTCAATGTTCGTTGAAGGTCCTGCCGGTGCTTACGGCGCAGGCGGCGGCTGGACGATGTATCCGCCGCTGTCGAGCTCGGGTACGCCGGGGCCTGCTGTCGACCTTGCGATCTTTGCGCTCCACATCGCCGGTGCGTCCTCGATCCTCGGTGCGATCAACTTCATCACCACGATCCTGAACATGCGCGCTCCGGGCATGACGCTGCACAAGATGCCGCTTTTTGCCTGGTCGGTGCTGATCACAGCCTTCCTGCTTCTGCTGTCGCTCCCGGTTCTCGCCGGCGCCATCACCATGATGCTGACCGACCGCAACTTCGGTACGTCCTTCTTCGTGCCTGAGGGCGGCGGCGACCCGATCCTTTACCAGCACCTGTTCTGGTTCTTCGGTCATCCGGAAGTCTACATCCTGATCCTGCCCGGCTTTGGCATCGTCAGCCACATCATCTCGACCTTCTCGCGCAAGCCCGTCTTCGGCTACCTCGGCATGGCCTACGCCATGGTCGCGATCGGTGCGGTCGGCTTCGTCGTCTGGGCTCACCACATGTACACCGTCGGCCTGTCGCTCGACGCGCAGCGCTACTTCGTGTTCGCAACGATGGTCATCGCCGTTCCGACGGGCGTGAAGATCTTCTCCTGGATCGCGACGATGTGGGGCGGCTCGATCAGCTTCCGCACGCCGATGGTCTGGGCGATTGGCTTCATCTTCCTGTTCACCGTTGGCGGCGTCACGGGTGTTCAGCTCGCCAATGCCGGCCTCGACCGTTCGCTGCATGACACCTACTACGTTGTGGCCCACTTCCATTACGTTCTGTCGCTGGGCGCTGTCTTCGCCATCTTCGCTGCCTGGTACTACTGGTTCCCGAAGATGACCGGCTACATGTACAACGAGTTCATCGGCACGCTGCACTTCTGGGTCATGTTCATCGGCGTCAACCTGGTGTTCTTCCCGCAGCACTTCCTTGGCCTCGCGGGCATGCCGCGCCGCTACATCGACTACCCGGATGCGTTTGCCGGCTGGAACTATGTTTCCTCGATCGGCTCCTACATCTCGGCCGTCGGCGTATTGATCTTCCTGATCGGCGTCTTTGAAGCCTTCGCCAAGAAGCGCGTTGCCGGCGACAATCCGTGGGGTGAGGGCGCAACGACGCTCGAGTGGCAGCTGTCTTCGCCGCCGCCGTATCACCAGTGGGAACAGCTCCCGCGCATCAAGTAAGATGCGAGAAATTGCGACCGCCGCGTGTTACAGTGCGGCGGTCGGCTTACAAGTTTGCAGGACAAGAGAATGACAGTAATCGGCAATCGCAAAGCTCTGGCACACGACGGCGAGTTCCGCCTGTCGGAAGCGAGTGCGCGCGATTATTTCGAGCTCCTGAAGCCGCGCGTCATGTCGCTCGTGGTCTTCACGGCATTTGCCGGTCTCGTTCTGGCCCCGGGCCACATCAACCCGGTTCTCGGTCTCATTGCCATCCTTTGCATCGCCATCGGCGCGGGCGCTTCCGGCGCACTCAACATGTGGTACGACGCCGATATCGATGCGATCATGACCCGCACCGCCAAGCGTCCTATTCCGGCTGGCCGCATCGCTCCGCGCGAGGCTCTGGCATTCGGTCTAGTGCTTTCCTGTTTTTCGGTGATTATCCTAGGGCTCGCCATCAATTGGCTTGCAGCCTCGATTCTTGCCTTCACCATTTTCTTCTACGCCGTGATCTATACGATGTGGCTGAAGCGCTCGACGCCGCAGAACATCGTCATCGGCGGTGCAGCCGGTGCCTTTCCACCAATGATCGGTTGGGCCTGCGTGACCGGGACCGTCACCATCGAGAGCCTCGTGCTCTTCATGATCATCTTCCTGTGGACGCCAGCTCACTTCTGGGCGCTGGCGCTGTTCAAGATGCAAGACTATGAGGCAGTCGGCGTCCCGATGCTGCCCAACGTATCGGGCGAGCGTACCACCAAGCATCAGATCGTTGCCTACGCCGTGCTGACGGCGGTGTGCGGCGTGTTGCCGACGGCGCTCGGTTTTGCGAGCCTCGGCTACGGCCTGGTGGCCGCAGCACTCGGCGCAATCTTTATCTACTGTTCCATCGCCGTCTGGCGGATGCCGGACGGCGATGAGAAGATGATCCCGGCGAAGAAGCTCTTTGGCTTCTCGATCCTGTATCTCTTCGCGATCTTCTCCGCCCTGATGTTCGACCGGCTTGCGGCTGTGCTCGTTTCACACGCGGGAGGCATTTTCTGATGGACGTCGTCAAGCTTACGGAAGCGCAACGCAAGTCGCGCCGCAACCGCAATGTCGCTCTCGGTCTGGTCCTTGCCGGGCTGGTCGTGCTGTTCTACGCGATTACGATCGTGAAGTTTACGTCGGGGCACATGGGATGAGCGAGATGCAGAGCACGCCGAGAAAGCCGCGTAACAACGGTGCCGTCGTTTTCATGTGCCTTGCCTTCGTCTTCGGCATGGGCGCTGCCAGCTATGCGGCTGTTCCCCTCTACCGGATGTTCTGCCAGCTCACCGGCTATAACGGCACGACGCAGCGCGTTGAGCAGGCTTCCAGCGTGATCCTCGACCGCAAGATGCGAGTCACTTTCGACGCCAACGTTGCGCCGGGTCTCGACTGGGAGTTCAAACCGGTCGAGCGCGAGGTCAACCCGCGCATCGGCGAAACCATTCAGGTGAATTTCACCGCGGTGAACAAGTCGAACGAGCCGCAGCGCGGCCAGGCAGTGTTCAACGTGACCCCTGGCGAGGCGGGCGTTTATTTCAACAAGGTGCAGTGCTTCTGCTTCAATGAGACCGTTCTGAAGCCGGGCGAAAAGCTCGAGATGCCGGTCGTGTTCTATATCGATCCTGATATTACCAAGGCTGTGGAATCGAAGGATATCCACACCGTTACCTTGTCCTATACGTTCTATCCGAAAGAGGGCCCGAAGCCGGTGGCTTCGAATGAGGGTGGAACGGTAAAGCTTGAAAAGAAACTTTGATTGAGGTTCGTTTCCGGCTATGCCGGAGCGGAGAGGAAGAGATCCGGGGATAGCTTACATGGCTGATGCTCATCAGAAACATCACGACTACCACATCATCGACCCAAGCCCGTGGCCGCTGCTGGCTTCGATCGGCGCGTTCGTCATCACGTTCGGCGGCGTCGGCTTCATGCGCTATCTCAACGGTGGCTCGCTGCACCTCTTCGGCGTCGAGTGGGCCCATCCGTGGCTGTTCTTCATCGGCCTTGCTATCATTCTTTACGTCATGTTCGGCTGGTGGTCGGACACCGTGAAGGAAGCAGATGAAGGCGCCCATACGCGCGTCGTCTCGCTGCACCTTCGCTACGGCATGATCATGTTCATCGCGTCGGAAGTGATGTTCTTTGTCGCCTGGTTCTGGGCTTACTTCGACGCCAGCCTTTTCCCGAACGAAGCGATTCAGGCCTCCCGCCTTGCCTTTACCGGTGGTCAGTGGCCGCCGAAGGGCATTGAAGTTCTCGATCCCTGGCACCTGCCGATCTACAACACGGTCATCCTGCTGTTGTCCGGCACGACAGTCACCTGGGCCCACCATGCGCTGCTGCATAACGACCGCAGGGGCCTGATTCAGGGCCTGACGCTGACGGTTCTGCTTGGCATCCTGTTCTCCACGGTGCAGGCCTACGAATACGCACACGCTCCGTTCGCCTTCAAGAATTCGATCTACGGCGCGACCTTCTTCATGGCGACCGGCTTCCACGGTTTCCACGTTCTGATCGGTACGATCTTCCTCTTGGTCTGCCTGCTGCGCGCGATCCGCGGCGACTTCACGCCGAAACAGCATTTCGGCTTCGAGGCCGCGGCCTGGTATTGGCACTTCGTCGACGTCGTCTGGCTCTTCCTATTCTTCTGCATCTACGTCTGGGGCGGCTGGGGCGCGCCACTGGCTGCGGGCTGAGCCGAGGTCATGGATTAAAAAGGGCGGGTGCCACGGCACCCGCCCTTTTTGTTTTCTGGATCATCGCATGGCGGCGATGCGCTGGAATGCGGAGGGTTCGGGAATGCCGAGGTCGAGGCGTTGCCGGATTGCTTCGGCGCATTCGAGCGGCGTCAACACAGAGGTGTCCACCTCAAGATCGTAGATACCGGGGATATGGACCTGCTCCTGCCAGAGCTGGACGGGATGGGGGACCGCGTCGTTTTCGGTCGCCTTCATATAAAGCGTATGTCCCCCGGGTACAGGGATGTTTCGCCGCTTCATGATGACCTTGATCGGACATCTGACACCGACGAAAAGCACCGGCAATCCCTCAAGCCGGCGCGCGCAATCGGCGAGAATGCCGAGCGGCTGAGAGTAGCTGTCGTGATGGCCGAGGTCAGCCACCACATTGAGGCCGAGCCCGGCGTGAATGGCGATCGACTCATAGAGCGCCGCATAGAGAAACGGAACCATCTCCTCGAGGTCGGGACGTTCTCCGCCTGGGCGCAGCCCGATCCCAGGCAGATAGCGTTCCGGGGTCATGTCGTTGTAGGTGTCGACGCCGAGGTTCATCCAAGGGCCGTCGAAGCGCTCCTGGATCGCGTTGGCGATCGACGATTTTCCACTGCGCGGGGCGCCGTTCAGAATGACGATCTGTCCGGCCGAGCTGTCGTAGGTCATCAGTTTTCTTCTTCTGTTTGGCG
Organism: Rhizobium sp. YTU87027; assembly: GCF_050644135.1. NCBI lineage: Bacteria > Pseudomonadati > Pseudomonadota > Alphaproteobacteria > Hyphomicrobiales > Rhizobiaceae > Rhizobium > Rhizobium sp. YTU87027. The sequence continues at coordinate 554,369 of NZ_CP098440.1, forward strand.
CGAATCGCTGAGGCGAAAGAGCGCAGGTATTTCCTTTCCCTCTGCGAATACTTTATGGGTGAGTTAAGGCAGAGGCCCTGGTTGGCCATAGGCAATTGGAAGGATGGCATGAACGAGGACAGCGCACATTTCCCACCGGTCGATCCGGTGAAGACAGGCATTAAGGGATGCTGCCCACGCTGCGGCCAGGGAAAGCTCTTCAACGGCTTGTTGGCGCTGAAGCCACGCTGCTCGGCCTGTGGTCTCGATTACGCCTTTGCCGATGCCGGCGACGGTCCCGCGGTATTCGTGATTCTGATTGTCGGCTTCATCATCATCGGCTCGGTGCTGTGGCTTGAGGTCAACTACGCGCCGCCGATCTGGCTGCACATTCTGCTGTTCGGCCCTCTGACCGTCATTCTCTCCCTGTTTGCCCTACGCTGGTGCAAGGGGATCCTGATCGCGATGCAGTATCGCCATAACGCCAGCGAGGGGCGCATCTCTCGTGACTGAAGTTCATGTTTCGGCGTCTCGCCGGAAGCGGTCGATCCTCACCGGAACGGCGGTGCTGATCGCACTGGGGATTCTTCTCTCGCTCGGTACCTGGCAGGTCGAGCGGCTGCATTGGAAAGAAAAGCTGCTCACCGACATCGCCGAGCGCCGGCAGGCGCCGCCGGCATCGCTTGCCGATATCGAAGGCATGGCATCGAAAAGCGAGGACGTCGACTACCGTCACATCACGGTCATCGGCGAATACGTCAACAGCAAGGAGCGGCACTTCTTCGCGACCTGGCATGGCCAGACAGGCTTCTATGTCTACACCCCGCTGCAGCTTGCCGACGGCCGCTATCTCTTCGTCAACAGAGGTTTCGTTCCCTATGAGAACAAGGAACCGGAAATGCGCATGCAGGGCCAGCTGACCGATCAGCAGACGGTCACCGGTCTCGCCCGCGCGAAACTGGCAGGCAAGCCATCCTGGGTCGTGCCCGACAATGATGTCGCGAAGAACATCTTCTACTGGAAGGACCTCGATGTGATGGCCTCCAGTGTCGGTCTCGACAAGGCTCAAGTCGTTCCCTTCTTCGTGGACGCGGACGATACCCCCAATCCGAAGGGGCTGCCGATCGGCGGTGTCACCGATGTCGATCTGCCCAACAACCATCTGCAATATGCCTTCACATGGTATGGGCTTGCGGCAACGCTCGTGATCATCGTTGTGGTCGCCCGTTTCCGCAAGCGGGGGCCGGCGCAATAGTATCGCTTCAATTCTTGCCTATATTGGGCTAGAGAGCGCTATCTTCACACACCGGAACAGACATGAATATTGCGGCGAAACCACCCTTGACGATCAGGCTCTGCGGACCGCGCGGCTTTTGCGCCGGCGTCGACCGCGCCATCCAGATCGTCGTGCTGGCGCTGAAATCCTACGGGGCGCCGGTCTATGTCCGCCATGAAATCGTCCACAATCGCTATGTGGTCGAAGGCCTCGAGGCCAAGGGCGCGGTCTTCGTCGAGGAGCTCGACGAGATCCCGGAAGAGCATCGTGCCCAGCCGGTCGTCTTCTCCGCCCACGGCGTCCCGAAATCCGTGCCTGAAGATGCGAGCGCCCGCAACCTCTTCTATCTCGATGCGACGTGCCCGCTGGTGTCTAAGGTCCACAAGCAGGCCATGCGCCATAACCGGCTCGGCCGTCATGTCGTGCTCATCGGTCATGCCGGTCACCCTGAAGTCATCGGCACGATGGGTCAGTTGCCGGAGGGCTCTGTCTCCCTCATCGAGACGGTCGAGGACGCCGACGCCTATCAGCCCGCCGATCCCGATAATCTCGGCTACGTGACGCAGACGACGCTGTCGGTGGACGACACGGCCGGCGTCATCGCGCGCCTGCAGGAGCGCTTTCCCAATCTGACGGCGCCAGCCGCCGACTCGATCTGTTACGCGACCACCAACCGTCAGGAAGTGGTCAAGCAGGCTGCTCCCGGCTGCGATCTCTTCATCATCGTCGGAGCGCCGAACTCGTCGAATTCCAAGCGACTGGTCGAGGTGGCGCTGCGGGCAGGGGCCAAGAAGTCGCTCCTCGTGCAACGCGCCTCGGAACTTGATTGGGATGAGATCGGTCAGATCTCCACACTTGGACTTTCCGCCGGTGCATCGGCGCCGGAGGTGATCGTCAACGAAATTATCGAGGCCTTCCGCGCTCGCTTCGACGCCAAGGTCGAGCTCGCCGAGACGGTTCAGGAAAACGAGCATTTCCTCGTCAACCGCGAACTGCGCAACATAGAGCTGACGACGGCAGACATGGCATTCGTAAACGGGTAAACCGCAATTCCGCTCTGCGGGAGCAACCGTCGAGGGGACGATTGCGGCGGCCACTGGCGCCCGGGTAGGCGCAGTCTTCAATTGATCAAACATTTTCGCGGGACGTAAATTGGCAGTCTACACCGATATTTCCGAAGACGATTTGAAGTGGTTCCTGACGGAGTACGATGCCGGGACTTTGCTTTCCTACAAAGGCATTGCGGAAGGCGTCGAGAACTCGAACTTCCTGCTGCACACCACCAAGGACCCGCTGATCCTCACCCTTTACGAGAAGCGCGTCGAGAAGAACGATCTGCCGTTCTTCCTGGGGCTGATGCAGCATCTGGCGGCCCGCGGCCTGTCCTGCCCACTGCCGCTGCCGCGAAGAGACGGCGCCTTGCTCGGTACGCTTTCCGATCGCCCGGCAGCGCTGATCTCGTTCCTGGAAGGCATGTGGCTGCGCAAGCCCGAAGCCAAGCATTGCCGCGAGGTGGGCAAGGCGCTCGCCCAGATGCATGTCGCCGGCGAAGGCTTCGAGCTGAAGCGTCCCAATGCGCTGTCCGTTGATGGCTGGAAGGTGCTTTGGGAGAAGTCCGAGGCTCGCGCCGACGAGGTGGAGAAGGGACTGCAGAACGAGATCCGCACGGAGCTCGATTTCCTCGCCGCCCATTGGCCGACGGACCTGCCTGATGGCGTCATCCACGCCGATCTGTTCCCGGACAACGTCTTTTTCCTCGGCGACGAACTGTCCGGCCTGATAGATTTCTATTTCGCCTGCAACGACCTGCTTGCCTATGACGTCTCGATCATCCTGAATGCCTGGTGCTTTGAGAAGGACGGCGCCTACAACATCACCAAGGGCATGGCGATGCTGGAGGGCTACCAGAGTGTCCGGCCTCTCAGTGATGACGAACTGATAGCGCTCCCAATCCTCTCGCGTGGTTCGGCGCTGCGCTTCTTCCTGACGCGCCTCTACGATTGGCTGACGACGCCGGAGGGCGCGCTGGTCACCAAGAAGGATCCGCTCGAATATCTGCGCAAGCTGCGCTTCCACCGGCAGATCGGCTCAGCCGCCGAATATGGGCTTGCGGTATGAAGCACGTCGATATCTTCACGGACGGCGCCTGCTCGGGCAATCCCGGCCCCGGCGGCTGGGGGGCAGTGCTGCGCTACGGCGAGGTGGAAAAGGAACTCTTCGGCGGCGAGCCCGAAACCACCAACAACCGTATGGAGCTGCTGGCGGCGATCTCCGCCTTATCGGCGCTGAAGATGCCTTGCGAAGTCGACCTTTACACGGACAGCGTCTACGTCAAGGACGGCATCTCCAAATGGATTTTCGGTTGGAAAAAGAACGGCTGGAAGACCGCGGACAAGAAGCCGGTGAAGAACGCGGAGCTTTGGCAGGCGCTTGAGGAAGCCCGAAACAAGCACAAGGTGACTCTGCACTGGGTCAAGGGCCACACCGGCCATCCTGAAAACGAGCGCGCCGACGAACTCGCCCGCAAGGGAATGGAGCCGTTCAAGAAGCGCTAGAGCTTGTCGCTCAGAATGTCGCAGAAACAAGGACATCGAGCGTTTCCTTGAATCTGCAAGGAAGCGCTTGGCGCAGACCGGAGGGATGTCATGCGGATTGTCTCGTTGAATGCATGGGGCGGAAAGCTGCATGCGCCCCTCATTCCCTACCTTGCCGGGATTGACGCGGATGTTCTCTGCCTGCAGGAGATCACCCGCTCGGTGACCGTTTCCAATGACTGGCTGGTATACCGCGATGGCAGCCACATCCTGCCACAGCGCGCTAATCTATTTGCCGAGATCAAGGCGGTCCTTCCCGCCTATGACGCCTTCTTCGCGCCGACCGCGCGGGGCGAACTGTTCGAAGGCGAGACCTCTGTCATGTCGGAATTCGGTCTTGCAACCTTCGTGCGCCCATCTCACTCGATTATCGGCCAGGCCATGGATTTCGTGCATGGCGAGTTCTCGGCTGATGGCTATGGCGCGCACCCCCGTGCGCGCAATACGCAGTGCCTTCGCCTGTTCGATTATCGCGCCAATCGCCCGATCACCATCGCCCAACTGCACGGTCTGCGCGACCTTGCCGGGAAGGGAGACACACCAGCGCGTCGCGGGCAGGCGGATGCCTTGGTCGCTCTCATCCGCCGCATATGGCGCGAAGGCGAGCCGCTGGTCGTCTGCGGCGACTTCAACGTGCTCCCCGACAGTGTCATGTTCGGGGCGCTTGCCGAACTCGGTCTCACCGACCTCGTGACCTCGCGCGGCCACACGGATACGCGGACCTCGCACTACGTGAAGCAAGGCCGCTACGCGGACTACATGCTGGTCACATCGAACATCAACGTCGCAGCGTTCGACGTCGTTGAAGAGCCCGAGGTTTCCGATCATCGGGCGCTATTGCTGGAGATTTCGTAGGGGAGAGCACTGCCGGATGGCGCAGCGGTGCAGGTGGCATCCGCTGCGCCGAGCCTTGGGAGGCTTGTCGACTATGCTACCTTGGCGACTTCGCCATGCGGGTCGAGGACGAACTTCGTGGCCGCACCGTGGTCGAAGCTTTCATAGCCCTGCACCGCATCTTCGAGCGGAATGACCTTGGCGTTGACGATATCGGCAATCGGCAGCCGGTCGTGCAGGATCGCCTGCATGAGCTGGCGGTTATACTTCAGCACCGGCGTCTGACCCGTGTGGAAGGACTGCGCCTTTGCCCAGCCGAGACCGAAGCGAAGCGACAGGTTGCCATGCTTGGCGGCATTGTCGACCGCACCGGGGTCTTCGGTCACGTAGAGGCCCGGAATGCCGATCGAGCCCGCCGCGCGGGTGATCTCCATCATCTGGTTCAGAACGATCGCCGGCTGCTCGCCGCCGCTATGGCCGCGCGCTTCGAAGCCGACGGCGTCGATTGCGCTGTCCACTTCGTTACTGCCGGTCACCTGCGCGATCATGTCGCCGAGCCGGTCGCTCTTCGACAGGTCGATCGGCTCGAAGCCGACCTTGGCGGCATGGGCAAGGCGATCCTTGTTGAAGTCGCCGATCATCACCACCGCAGCGCCGAGGATGCGGGCGGATGCAGCCGCTGCAAGCCCGACCGGGCCGGCACCGGCGACATAGACAGTGGATCCAACGCCGACGCCGGCGCGCACCGCGCCATGGAAGCCGGTCGGCAGGATGTCGGAGAGCATGGTCAGATCGCGAATCTTCTCCATGGCGCGGTCGCGATCGGGGAATTTCAGCAGATTGAAATCGGCATAGGGAATGGTCACGTAACGCGCCTGGCCGCCGATCCAGCCGCCCATGTCGACATAGCCATAGGCACCGCCGGCGCGCGACGGGTTGACCGTCAGGCAGACGCCGGTGTCCTGCGATTTGCAGCAGCGGCAGCGGCCGCAGGCGACGTTGAACGGCACGGAGACGATATCGCCGATCTGAAGCATCTCGACATCGACGCCCTTCTCGATCACCTCGCCGGTGATTTCGTGGCCGAGGACGAGGCCGGGCATCGCCGTCGTGCGGCCGCGAACCATATGCTGGTCCGATCCGCAGATGTTGGTGGAGATCACTTTCAGGATGACACCGTGTTCGATCTTGCGGCCGTCGGGGGCCTCGAGTTTCGGATCGTCGATGTCGTGGATTTCGACCTTGCCGGGTCGCATGTAGACGACGCCTCGGTTCTTGCTCATTTTCATCTCCTCCGTTGAAAATGCTGTCGACCGTCCGTGGCTCCTCAACCTGATCCGGCCGTTGACAACAGACTAAAGAAGAATGGCCACAGCGTTGTTCCGATTGCGACGGTTTGAGGGGTCGAAATGGCCGTCGGGCATTGACTGCCAGCTTTCCTGTTGAGAGCGGCCTTTGTTGTTGCCCGGCCCACGCTTCCCTCTCTATGCTTGCAGCCAATGTCATTGGGAGGATGCCATATGATCCTGCACTGCGTACTGATGCGGCTGAAGGCCGCGATGACGATCGAAGAGAAGCAGTCCTTGTTCGAATCGATCGTCGCGCTGAAGCAGGTGATCCCCGGCATCATCGACATCAAATACGGCCCCAACGTCTCGCCGGAGGGGCTGCACGCCGGTTATGTCGACGGTTTTGCCGTGACCTTTGAAAGCGCCGAAGCGCGCGATGCTTATCTCGTGCACCCGGAGCATGTGGGCGTCGGCGAGCGCATTGTCTCCTCTACGGATGGTGGTCTGGGTGGCCTGATCGTATTCGATCTCAATTATTGAGGCTGGGCCGCGCCATTGCGCGACCCAGCCGTCGCCGTCAGGTGGCTTTCGCCATCGCCGCCACAAGCTGGTCGACGTTGTAGCGGAACATCTTCTCGTAGGTCGATGCTGGCCCCTTGGCGTCGGAAAGAGACTCGACGTAGAGTTCGCCACCGGGTTCTGCACCCGTCGCCTTCGCGATCTGCCGGACGAGGCGCGGATCGTTGGAGTTCTCGAAGAAATACGTCTTCACGTGCTCGGTCTTGATCTGTTCGATCAGTTTGGCGACATCCGCGGCAGACGCTTCGCTCTCTGTCGAAACGCCGATCGGGGCGAGGAACTTCACGCCATACTCACGACCGAAATAGCCGAACGCGTCGTGGCTGGTCAGCACTTTGCGATGGTCGGCAGCGATGGTATCGAGCTTCGAATGCGCATAGGCATCGAGCGCGTCGAGATGCTTCAGATAGGTCTCGGCATTGACCTTGAACGCCGCAGCATCGGCCGGAGCAGCCTTCGCAAGCGCCTGTTCGATGTTGGCAACCCAGACCTTGACGTTGACGGGACTGTTCCAGACATGCGGATCGGTGACCGTCTGCCCGTCCTCGTCCATGGTGCGGAACTCTATCCCTTCCGAGACGACGACTGGCTTTCCCTTGTAGCCTGAGGCGCTGATGAGGCGGTCCATCCAGCCCTCCAGACCCTCGCCGCTGACGAAGGCGACCTGTGCGGCATTGAGGTTCCTTGCGTCGCTTGGCGACGGTTCAAACTCATGGGGATCGCCGTTCGGGCCGACGAGGCTTGTGACGGTCACGCGGTCACCGCCGACCTGGCGGACCACGTCGGCGAGAACGGTGAAGGAGGCCACGACCTTGATGGGCGCAGCAGATACGGACGTTGTCGAAAGCGCCACGAGCGCGGGGAGCATCACTGAGAAAAGCAGTCTGCGGGAAATCATGAGGGTCTCCGGGGTTGTCAGCCCTTCAGGTGCGGGCGAGGGAAATACCGCCGGGCGAGGCCCGACGGCGCGAGGAAGATCGAAAGGCCGTAAAGCAGTGCCGCCGTCATGATGATCGTCGGTCCGGAGGCGAGTTCGAGATGGTAGGAGGCAATGAGCCCGAGATAGCCGGAGGCAGTAGCGCTCGCGGCTGCGATCGCCATCATCGAAGGGAGACTACGCGACCAGAGCTGCGCGATCGCTGCCGGCAGCATCATCAGACCAACCGCCATCAACGTTCCCAATGCCTGGAAACTGGCGACCAGATTGAGCACGACCAGCAGCAGAAAGAGAAAGTGATAGATCGGTCCGCGTCCGCCGATAGCCCTGAGGAAACCCGGATCGAAACACTCCGCGACCAGCGGCCGGTAGATGATCGCGAGGACTGCCAGTGTCACGGTGCTGATGACGCCGATCTCATAAAGGGCAGGAGCATCGATCGCGAGAATGGTGCCGAACAGGACATGCAACAGGTCGATATTCGAGCCGCGCAAGGAAACGATGAGCACGCCAAGCGCCAGCGAGGAGAGGTAGAAGCTGGCGAAGCTCGCATCCTCCTGCAAGGACGTCACGCGGCTGACCATGGCGGAGAGGAGCGCAACTGAAAGCCCGGCAACGAGCCCCCCGAGGCCCATCGCCGTCAAGGAGAGCGAACCGGCGACAAGATAGCCAATCGCAGCGCCGGGCAAGACGGCGTGGCTCATCGCGTCGCCGACGAGGCTCATTCGCCGCAGCATAAGGAAGACCCCGATCGGCCCGGAGCCAAGCCCAAGGCACAGGCAGGCGACGAGCGCGCGGCGCATGAAGCCATAATCCGCGAAAGGCGCGAGGAGGAGGTCGAAGGCGGTCATCTCGCTGGCTCGCAAATGCCGGCGCTCTCGTCCCACTGCTCGGCCATCGCCCGCGCTTTGCGGAGGTTCCCCGGGGACATGACATTCGCCGTTGCTCCCCAACCGATAACTTCGCGCGCAAGCAGGAGTGTCTGCGGAAAGTGGGCACGGACCTGCTCGAAATCGTGAAGGACTGCGAGGATCGTTCGTCCCTCGTGATGCCAATCCGCGACGATCTCCAAGAGATCCCGCGTCGTGCGACCATCGATGGCCGTGAACGGCTCGTCGAGAAGGATGACGCTCGCATCCTGCAGGAGCAGCCGGGCAAAGAGCACGCGCTGGAACTGCCCGGCTGAGAGCGATCCAATGCCGCGCCGATCAAAGCCTTCGAGGCCAACCATGGCGAGCGCGTCGCGCGCTTTCTGCCGCTCCGCCGATGCGATCTGTCCGAAAGCTCCCGACTGCCGCCAGGCTCCCAGCAGAACCGTGTCGAGCACCGAGATCGGAAAGCGGCGGTTGATGTCGGTCGCTTGTGGCAGATAGCCGAAATCCGTGCGCTTCAGTTGGTGCCTTATGGTGCCGGAGGAGGGGCGGAGTTCTCCGATGATCGCCTTCAGCAGGCTGGACTTGCCGGCTCCGTTTGGACCGGCGATTGCGGTAAGGCTTCCGACCGCAACGATTCCAGAAACATGATGCACGGCCGGATGCCGCTCATAGGCGACCGTCAGGTCTTCAAGCTCGATCGCAACGGCGCTCATGGCAGCAGCGTCGCCCAATTGATCACTGCCCAGAGTGGGATGCCAATCAATGCGACGTAGAAAACACGACGGCCAGCAGAAAGCGCCATCAGGCCCCTGGAATGTTGAAACTTCGAGAAATACATATTGCACCAAATGTAATAACATTACTGTTATGTTATAACAAATAAGGCAAAAACGTGGCGCGCTGCGAACTTAAACGTAGACATAAAAAAGCGGCCGCATGGGCCGCTTCAGATGGTCGAGGTGTGAAGCCTTACAGCAGCTCCAGCATCCTGGCTGCACCGGAAACCGTGGCCTGACCTGGGTTTTCTTCGACGTTCAGCGATTTCACGACGCCGTCTTCGACGAGCATGGAGTAGCGCTTCGATCGGACACCGAGACCGCCGGCCGATAGATCGGCATCGAGACCGAGCGCCTTGGTGAAGCTCGCGTCCCAATCAGCGAGGAAGTGGATCTTGCCCATGCCGCCGGAGGACTGGGCCCAGGCACCCATCACGTGCCAATCGTTGACGGCGACAACGGCGATATCATCGACGCCCTTGGAAAGGATCGAGTCGCGGTTTTCGAGGTAACCCGGTAGATGGTTCAGCGAGCAGGTAGGCGTGAACGCACCAGGGACCGCAAAGAGGACGACGCGCTTGCCGTTGAAAAGCTGCTCTGTCGAAATTTCGACCGGGCCATCCGCCGTCTTTTCCTTGAAGGTGGCCGCAGGAAGCTGGTCGCCGATTGCGATGGTCATGGACGTCTCCTTGTCATGTGGCGGCACAAATGCCGCGATTTCGGCGCGACTATAGAACGCGATCACTCAAAGGCAAGCGGGGTCTCGATAGCGCGCGAACCGTCGATGACGAGTGCGCTCCACGTCTTTCCGTGGATGTCGTATGCCTTCGGCAGCTTGCCGACGGACAGCGTCGTCGTGAACTTGTTGCCGTCGCGATGGGTCGCTATTTGCTTGGTAAAGACGTGCCCGCTCGGGCCTGCGACGATCACCTTCGGCGCGCTCTCGCCGCTCTCCGGAAGGGTAATGCGGAGAGAAAGTTCCTTCATGTCGGCCGACAGCGTGTGGTCGTCCACCTTGAATGTAGACGAGGCGGCTTCCGGCAAAGCGGCCTCGGCATCCCGGAGGATCTTTTCCTCTTCAGGGCGAAAACTGGTCAACGGTCCAAAGGTCAGCGAGAGCTCTGCCTGAAAGGGGATGCAGATTTCCTTGCAGATGCCGATAAAGGCATTTGCCTTGAGTTCCCGGAGAGCCGGGTCTTTCGCCGTCAATTGCAGCGGGAAGGTCACCGACGCGTCGTAAGCCACCTCATCGACCTTGTCGTCGGCAATGTGCTTCGGGATAGGAAAGCTCATCTTGTCGAACGAGACGCCTTCAGAAGAAAAACTGACTTGAGGCGGGATGCCGCTGTTCCCCGGTTCCCGCCAATAGGTAATCCAGCCTGGCTTCGGCTCGATCTGCAGTCCGGCGCGAATAGTCCCGCTTGCATCAGGTGGCAGCGCGATCAGCCGCATTCGACCGCCCTCGTTGTTGGCCCAGGCACTCATCTCCGCCCTGGCAGGATGAGAAAGCTGAACGACGGCCACGAGCAGGCAGAAAGCGGAGCAGAATTGGCGGGTGACGCGTGAAATAGTTTGCATGGATCAACGCTCTATTGAAAATCCCCATGCCCGGCTAGAAGTCGCTACCATTTTAGTTTTCATTTTCAGTTGATTGATCCGTGACATTGGCTCATGCTCATGGTGTCGGGGCCTCGTGCGGTCTGGCAGAGGAGGAATGATGTCCTTGGCGACCCTGAAAAACAAAAGAGAACGTGGCTTCTTCGATGGCCAGTTTCTCATTGCCATGCCGGGCATGGAGGATCGAAACTTCGCCCGCACGGTGATCTATATCTGCGCCCATTCGGATGCCGGCGCGATGGGGTTCGTGATCAACCGTCCGCAGAACCTGACCTTTACCGACGTTCTCCTGCATCTCGAAATGATCAAGGACGAGGAGGCCATCGTGCTTCCGCCACATGCGCGCGATTGCCCGATCCAGACCGGCGGGCCGGTGGAAAGCGGCCGCGGCTTCGTCCTGCACTCCGACGACTATCTCTGCGATTCCAGCATTCCCGTCAGCGACGATATCTGCATGACGGCCACGCTCGACATTATCCGCGCGATTTCCAAGGGCAAGGGACCGAAGCGGGCCACCATGCTGCTCGGCTATGCCGGCTGGGGCGCGGGTCAACTGGAAGCCGAAGTCGGCAACAACGGCTGGCTCACATGCGCCGCGAATGAGGAGCTAATCTTCGATCGCAGCCTCGACGACAAGTACGAGCGCGCGCTGGCCACGATGGGCATCAATGCCGCCATGCTTTCGGCCGAGGCCGGCCACGCCTAATTGGCGGAACGATCTGCAAAAAAGCGCGTTCTCTGCTGGCGCGGGCAACAAGGCCCGGTCAGGAGAAGAAAGTTTGATGGAAACCACGGCTGGAAATTGCCCGCTGTCCATTTTGTATAGCGGGTTTTGACCCTGTCATCGAGGAGGCGCGCGTTGAGGCTCTTTGCATGTGATAACTGCGACCAGGTTGTTCATTTCGACAATCGCCAGTGCGTCCGGTGCGGTCATCGCCTTGGCTTCCAGCCGAATGGTCTGCGCATGCATGCTGTTCAGCAGCAGGACGGGGATCTCTGGCAATACGCTGCTCAGCCGGACCTGGTACGCTTCTGCGCCAATGCCGGCCTCGACATCTGCAACTGGCTCGTAGAGGACGGCGACGCGGGTGATTACTGCGTCACCTGCCGGCATAACCGGCTCGTGCCGAATTCAGCGACGAAGGATGGCGTGGACCGGTGGCGTCGCATCAGCCAGGCACAACGACATCTCTTCTACTCGCTCTTGCGCTGGCGCCTGCCGCACCCGGACCGCACGCAGGATCCCGTAGGCGGCCTTGTTTTCGATTTCCTTGAAGATACAGTTCAGGATGACGGCAGCGTCGTCCCGGCGATAACGGGACACGAGGAGGGCCTGATCGCAATTCGGGCCGCTGAGGCCGACGACCTCACGCGCGAACAGGCGCGCACCTCGATGAACGAACCTTACCGGACGCTGCTCGGCCATTTCCGCCATGAGACGGGCCATTTTATCTGGAGCCGCCTCGTGCGCGACAGGAACGCCTTCGATGAGTTCCGGGCAGTGTTCGGCGATGAGCGCCGGGATTACGGCGAAGCCCTTGCGCAGCACTATGAGAATGGCGCTCCGCTCGGCTGGCAGGAGAGTTTTGTCAGCGCTTATGCCAGTGCTCATCCCTGGGAAGACTTCGCTGAGTGCTTTGCCCATTACCTCCACATCGTCGACACGTTGGAGACCGCGCGAGCCTTCGGCGTTGCAATTGATCCCCGCGGTCACGAAGAGATGGCGGCAGAGGTCGATTTCGACCCCTACAGGGCAGCAAGTGCCGATCAGCTTGTCGACGAGTGGGTGCCGCTCAGCGTTGCGATCAACTCGATACAGCGCAGCATGGGGCAGCCCGATTCCTACCCATTCGTGCTGTCGGCGCCGGTGGTCGCCAAGCTCGAATACATGCATCGGCTGATAGCGGGAGCCGCTACGCCGCCACAGGGGCAGCATAGCTTGAGTCGGGTCGCTTAAGCGCGCTTCGTCAACGGGAAGCGTTCCTTCAGCAGCCGCAAGACGGACTCCGATGCCATTGGCGGTCCGAAGAGGTAACTCTGCCCGAAGGTGCAGCCCATCTTGGCAAGCTCGATCGCGTCCTCGTTGGACTCGATCCCCTCGGCAACCACCTTCATATCCAGTTCGCGCGCCATGGCGATCACCGAGCGAAGCACGGTCGCCTTCTTGTCACTCGCGTCGCACACCATCGTCTTGTCGAGCTTGATCGTGTCGAACGGGAAGCGCGTTAAATAGGCAAGCGACGAATAGCCGGTTCCGAAATCGTCCAACGCCAGGCCAAGGCCCATTTCCCGGAGCTTCTCAAGCACGAGGCGTGCCTGCTCCGGATTCTCCATGACCATGGACTCTGTCAGCTCGAGCTTCAAACGCGCAGGATCGCAATGGGTCTTCGCCAGAACCGAGCGGACGTCGTCGTAGAGCTCGTTATTGAGCAACTGGGCGCTCGAAAGGTTGATCGAGACAAAGATCGGCAGCTCGCCGGTCTGGTTCTCCCAGCCCATCAGGTCGTTTGTCGCCTGCTCCAGGGCAAAGAGACCGAGCATGTCGATGATGTCGGATGTCTCCGCGATCGGAATGAATTCCGAAGGCGGAATGCTGCCGCGTTTCGGATGCTCCCATCGCATCAGGGCTTCGAAGCCGGCAATCTCTACACTCTCCAGCCCTGCGATCGGCTGGTAGACCATCGACAGTTCCTTGCGCTCGATGGCACGACGCAGGTCGGACTCGAGCTGCAGCCGGTCGGCACCGAAATCGCGGAAGGCGGGCTGGAACGGTTCGACACGATTGCCGCCGGCGCGTTTGGCGCGGTACATCGCAAGCTCCGCGTCGCTGAGCATGCCGGCAGCACTTTCCTGCTGGTCGACGAAGGAGGCAAGCCCGATCGACGCCGTCAGGATGATCTCGCGATTGGCGAAGTTGATTGGCACCATGATCGCCTTGCTGATCGCATCGGCGAAATCGGCCACCTTCGTCGGATCGCGCTCCGACGTTAGGATCAGACCGAACTGATCGCCGGAAAGTCGTGCAAGCGTATCCTGCGGCTTGAGCAGTCGGCGCAGACGGCGCGTGAGCGCGATCAGGATGTTGTCGCCGGCGGCGATCCCGAGCGTGTCGTTCACCAGCTTATAGCGGTCGATATCGATCACTATTACCGTCGGGCGCAGCGTCTCACCACCGGGCGCCAATGCAAGCACGGCCTGTAGGCGATCAAGGAACAGCTGCCGGTTTGGCAAGCCGGTCAGATTGTCGTGCAGTGCGTCGTGCAGCAGCCGTTCGACCGAATTTTTTTGTTCGGTGACGTCGACGATGGTGCCGACGCAGCGAATGATCTCGCCGTTCGAGCCAAGCACCGGCCGGGCGCGGATGAGGAGCCAGTGGAAATGACCGTCTTCCGCGCGAATGCGGAACTCGTGGTTCAGTCGGCCGCGGCGATGTTCGAGCAAGACGTCGAGCGTCGCCCGGAAGCGGTCGCGATCGTCGGGATGGAGCCGCGGCAGCCAGTTGCGGGCCGCGCCATGCATCGTGCCGAGAGGAAGGCCGAGTTTAGCGGATACATCCGGGATCGTAACGACGCGGTCACGTGCCACGTCCCAGTCCCACACCATGTCGCCCGAGCCCGTCAACGCCAGCGATTGCCGTTCGAGATCGGAAAACAGCCCCTGCTGGAACGCGCCGCCGGCAAAGGCGTGCTGCATGACGGTAAAGCCGATCAGCAGGACAATGAGAACGAGGCCGCCGCCGAGCGCCGGCTGGATGATGTCGTTGTCGAGCCGGCCGGTAATCGTCAGCCAGGCGCCGAAGATCCAGACGAGGATCAGCGCCCAGGCCGGCACCAGCAGGATCGCGCGGTCATAGCGATTGAGGCCGAGATAGACGATCAGCAGAAGGCCCATCGTCGCGGTGAGCGCAAAGGACAGGCGCGCGATGCCGGCGGCGATTGCCGGATCGTAGATCGCGACGCCGAAGAGCAGCGCTAGGCCAAGCACCCAGGCGAGCGTCAGGTAGCCGAGATGCGTGTGCCAGCGGTTGAGGTTAAGGTAAGTGAACAGGAAGATGACGAAACTGGAGGCGAGGGCGACTTCCGCACAGGCGCGCCATATGCGCTGGTCGGTCGACGCTATGCTGATCAACTTGCCGAGAAAGCCGAAGTCGACGCAGATATAGCCGAGCACCGCCCACGCGAGTGCTGCCGTCGCCGGCAGCATCGACGTGCCCTTGACCACGAACAGGATCGTCAGGAACACCGCCAGCAAACCGGCAATGCCGAGTACGATGCCGCGATAGAGCGTGAACGCGTTGATCGTGTCCTTGTAGGCGTCGGGTTCCCAGAGATAGATCTGCGGCAATTCCGGCGTCGTCAGCTCGGCGACGAAAGTGATGACGGCGCCGGGGTTGAGCGTGATGCGGAAGACATCCGCCTCGTCACTCGGTTGTCGATCGAGTGCAAAGCCTTCGCTCGGCGTGATCGCGATAATGCGCTGCGAGCCGAGGTCTGGCCAGAACAGCTTGGAATTCACGAGGCGGAAATGGGGCGCCACGATCACGCGCTCAAGCTGCTCGTCGGAGACGTTGGCGAGCGCGAAGACTGCCCAATCGCCCTGGTGGTTTTCGGAGCTGGCACGTACCTCAATACGGCGGCGAATGCCATCGGCGCCGGCAGCGGTAGAAACCTGAAAGGCTTCACCCTGGTTGGCGTAGATTTCCGTGGTGGCAGTCAGATCGAGCGCGGTATCGTCGCGGGAGATCTTGACCGGTTCGGCTGCCTGAACATGACCTGCCGCTAGCATGAAGGCCGACAGCAAGAGAGCTGCGATCACCGCGATCAATCGTCCGGCCGGTGATGAGAGCAGCATGCGATTGTTAGTCATCGGCTGTCGGTTATCCTGCCTTTATCCGTGTCCGTGGCGAGCAATGAGAACATCACGTGGTCGTGCCACTGACCGTTGATTTTCAAGTATCCGCGCAGATAGCCTTCCCGCTTAAACCCGGCTTTTTCAAGCAGGCGGATGCTCCGAGCATTGTCTGGAATACAGGCTGCTTCGATACGGTGCAACTCAAGCCCTGTGAAGATGTAGGGTATAACCAATTGAAGTGCGGCGAACATATGGCCCTGACCGGCATAGGCCTCGCCCATCCAGTAACCGATCATGCAGCTTTGTGCCGCCCCGCGCCTGATGTAGCCGATCGTAATGCCGCCGAGCAGCGTTGTGTTCTGTTTGTGGAACAGAAAGAGCGGGATTGCCTGGCCCGAGGCATACTCCTGCTTGCCGCGGATGACGCGGGCGCGGTAGGCGCCCTCCGTCAATTCATCACGACGCCATGTCGGTTCCCAGGGTTCCAGGAACTGCCGGCTGGCCGCCCGCAGCTTGTGCCACTGGTTGAAGTCCTGGTAGCGCGGCAGGCGCAGCACATAGTACTCGTTCTCGAGCTCCACCGAATCCGGCTGTCGCGACAGAAACCGAAAAACCGATTTTGGCATCGATCACTCCCCGCAGGATGGACGTGGGATCAGACGAGGGCCTGTTTGCCCTGGTGATCGGGCGAGGAAAGAGACGCGGCGATGTCTTCCATTGGCGCCAGATGCTCGAGCGGGCCGATGGCCGAGAGGGTCGGCACCGTATCGAAGAACAGGCGTCCGGCAAGATCCGTCAGGCGGTCGACCGTGATGCCCTCGAGCCGTTCCATCATCTCCTGGTTGGAGATAGGGCGGCCGTAAAGCATCATCTGCCTTGCGATCTGACCGGCGCGGGCGGCGGGGCTTTCCTGGCCCATCAGCAGTTGCGCACGGATCTGGGCGCGGGCGCGTTCGATTTCTTTCTGCTCGATCGTCGCCGCCGACTTGTGCAGTTCGTCGATGATAACCGGCACCAGCTCCGGCAGGTTCTCGCCGCCGGTCGCGGCGTGGATGCCGAAGATGCCGGTATCGGAGAAGCCCCAGTGGAAGGCGTAGATCGAGTAGCAGAGACCGCGGATCTCGCGCACTTCCTGGAACAGGCGGGACGACATGCCGCCGCCGAGGATGTTGGCGAGGATCTGCGAACAGTAGAAGTCGCGGGCGTGATAGGCCTTGCCTTCGAAACCAAGCAGGATTTGGGCGTCCATCAGGTCGCGCGTCTCGCGGATATTGCCGCCGATATATTTCGCCGGTTCCATAACGGGCGTTGCCGATGGCGCGGTGGGAAGGCTGGCGAAGCGCTCTTCGACCATGCGGACGAACTCGCCGTGCTCTACGGCGCCGGTCGCAACGACAAACATCCGGTCGGTCGTGTAATTGCGGCTAAGATAGCCGCGGATCTGCTGCGGCGTGAACGACACCACGGTCTGCGGCGTACCGAGGATCGCCCGTCCGAGAGTCTGGTCGCGATACGCCGTTTCGGAAAACTTGTCGAAAACGACGTCGTCAGGTGTGTCGTTCGCCGCGTTGATTTCCTGCAGGATAACCTGCTTCTCACGCTCGAGTTCTTCCTCCTCGAAAGCTGACTCCGTCAGGATATCGGCCAGAATGTCGACAGCGAGCGGGACGTGGTCCTTGAGAACGCGAGCATAGTAGGAGGTAGTTTCCGTCGATGTCGCGGCATTGACCTCGCCGCCGACATCCTCGATCTCTTCGGCGATTTCACGCGCGCTGCGACGTGCCGTGCCCTTGAAGGCCATGTGCTCGAGCAGGTGAGCGATGCCATGCTCGTCTGTCGTCTCGTTGCGCGACCCCGATTTGATCCAAACTCCCAGCGCAACGCTTTCCAGATGCGGCATGGTCTGTGTGACTACTGTCAGCCCGGATTTGAGCCGGGTGCACTCAACTGTCATTGGCTATCTTTCTGCGCCTGCGTTACTTAGGCCCGAGTATGCTCGCCGATGAAGGTCTCAATGGCTTTGAGCTCAGGCTTCACAATCTGAAAGCGCTCCTCCTTGTGCATCAGATCAGCAAGCCACGTCGGAAGCGCGGGGTCAATACCGGAGGCGGATTTTACGGCGGCGGGGAATTTCGCCGGATGTGCGGTGGCAAGCGTCACCATCGGTGTGTTCGGCTTCTCGTGCTTGTCCGCAACGAAGACGCCGATCGCCGAGTGCGGATCGAGAAGATAGCCGGTTTCGGCATGGGTTTTCTTGATCGTCTGGGCGACCTGTTTCTCGCTTGCGCGACCGGCGCGGAAGTCCTTCTTGATGAAGGCGAGAGCGTCCTTTGAAATCTCGAAACCGTTGGACTGCTTCAGGCTGTCCATCGCCGCGCGAACCTTCGATGCATCGCGATCGTAGGCTTCGAACAGCAGACGTTCGAAGTTCGAGGAGATCTGGATGTCCATCGACGGAGAGGTCGTAGCTTTGACGGCCTTCATCTCGTAGCGGCCGGTTTTCAGCGTACGGTCAAGGATATCGTTCTCGTTGGTGGCAACCACCAGCTTGCCGATTGGCAGGCCCATGCGCTTGGCGCAGTAGCCGGCGAAAATGTCGCCGAAATTGCCCGTCGGCACGGTAAAGGAAATCTTACGGTCCGGTCCGCCGAGCGCGATCGCCGTCGTGAAGTAGTAGACGATCTGGGCCATGATGCGAGCCCAGTTGATCGAGTTGACACCGGAGAGTCTGACGCGATCGCGGAAGGGCGCGTCGTTGAACATCGCTTTCACGAGGTTCTGGCAGTCGTCGAAATTGCCTTCGACGGCAAGCGCGTGAACGTTGGAGGCTGTGGAGGTCGTCATCTGGCGCTGCTGCACCGACGAGACCTTGCCGTTCGGAAAAAGGATGAAGATGTCGGTGCGTTCGCGACCGGCAAAGGCGTCGATCGCCGCTCCCCCGGTATCGCCGGAGGTTGCGCCGACAATGGTTGCGCGCTCGCCGCGCTTTTCGAGCGCATAGTCCATCAGCCGGGCCAGCAGCTGCATGGCGACATCCTTGAACGCCAGCGTCGTGCCATGGAAAAGCTCCATAACGAAGCTGTTCGGACCTGTCTGCACGAGCGGGGCGATCGCGGGGTGGCGGAAAGTGGCGTATGCCTCGTCGATCATGGATCGGAAGGTCTCATCCGGAATTTCGCCGTTGGTGAAAGGCGACAGGATCGCAAAGGCGATTTCCTGATAGCTCTTGCCGCGAAGCGCCCGGATTTCCTTCTTCGTGAAATGAGGCCACTTGCGCGGCACGTAGAGGCCGCCATCGCGCGCCAGACCCGCCAGCAATGCATCGCAGAAACCGAGGGAAGGGGCTTCGCCGCGGGTCGAGATATAATCCACTGTCGTCATCCTTGATGTGCCGGCCGGAGAAGATCCGGGTTGGAGGGAAAGTATGCCTCGCGCTGCATCTCGCTTACCCTGCCGGCCGTCGGCTGCGATCCCGAAATGTGCATCAAAACGGTTCTTACCCAATCGATTTTTGTTTGCGCCGCTGATATAGACCATCGCAAACTGTCACGAAAGGCCTGCCATCAAGTGATTAGGCCTGCCAAAAAACTTTGTGGAGAGGGTGGAATAATCGTGCTTGGCAAGGTCTCGCGTCTCATCGTTTCGGCTTCGTTCGCGGCAATTCTTGCCGGCTGCAATTCACTCGGCGTCGGCGGGGGCTCAGACAGCGCAACCGCACCAGCCCAATCGAATGGCAATGGGCAGATCATGCCGCTGGCGCCGTCCAGCCCGTCGTCCAACGACGCATCAATCGGGACCGCCAAGACGGCCTCGGGTACCGCCGCGCCCGTCGTTCAGGGCGCGTGCCCGCAGATGTTCATGAAAGACAGCGCCGCGATCTTCCGGACTTATGCCGGCGGTGCGAAGACCGGCGATGCGCAGAAACTCGCCTATCAGGCATCGATCGGCGACTATACCCGTCAATGCAGCCTCAACGACACGAACCTGACGATGACCGTGGTGGCGCAGCTCCGCGTTATTGCCGGGCCGGCCGGCTCTTCCGGCAAGGTCACGCTCCCAGTTCGCATCACGGTCTATGACGGCGAGGATGCGCTCTATTCGGAAGTCACGAATTTCCCGGTCGAGGTCGGCTCCGGAGCCACGCAGGCCCTGTTCCGCAAGGACGGAATCAAGCTTCCGGTCGGGTCTGGCGCGCTGGTGCGCGTAAACATCGGTTTCGATCAGGGACCGGTGTCGACGAAAAAGAAGAAGGCCTGAAAAACGCCCTTGTTTCCGCATCGCCATGCTGGCCGGCGCCGGGAGCGCAGATCGCTTGAAAATCGGCATCGTATTGAACCCGGCGTCGGGGCGGCGCGGAAAGAAGCTGTTCTGGTCGACGCTGCGGCGCGCCATCGAGGCGAGATTCACCGATCTCAGCCTGCGTGAAACCAAGGGCTTCGGCGATGCCGAACGCTTCGGGCGCGAGTTGGCGGATGACGGGGCCGATCTGGTGATCGCCGTCGGTGGCGATGGGACGATCGGCGAGGTGGCTGGCGGCATTCTGAAGTCGCATCGGCCGAGCACGGCTTTCTCTTTCATCGCGACTGGAACGGGTTGCGATTTCGCCCGCAATTTTTCGATATCGCGTGATCCTGCCACGATCGCCAACCGTCTGACCTCTCCGTCCGTCCGGCAGATCGATGCCGGATTGCTGACCTGCGACGACGAGGACGGCGACACGGTCAGCCGCCACTTCGCCAACATCGCGAGCTTCGGCGTGTCGGGCCATATCGTGCGTGCCGTCAACGAGGCGCGCAAGGGCAGACGTCTGCCGGGGCCGATGGTCTTCTTCTTCCATAGCCTGCTTCAGATCCTGCGCTACAAGCCGCGGGACATCCGCCTCAGGCTGGATGGCGAGGATATCTATGAAGGGCCGATCACCGCGGTCGCCGTTGCCAACGGCGCCTGGTTCGGCGGTGGCATGAAGGTGGCTCCGGATGCCGATGTCGCCGATGGCCTGTTCGACGTGGTCATCATCCGCGGCGCCGGCAGGCTGAAGGTCATAACGTTGATGAACAGCATCTACAGCGGCGGTCATCTCAAGAGCCCGCTTGTCAGCATCCATCGCGCGCGACTCGTCGAGGCATGGCCGATAGGCAAGGTCGGGGTGCCGATCGACAGCGACGGTGAGGCGCCCGGGCAGCTTCCGGCACGCTTCGAGATCGTGGCTGGCGCGCTAAGCCTGAGAATTTAGCGATTGCGATGAAATCGCGAGCGTAAGCAAAGACGGCTTGCGCATTGTCTTCCGTCTCGGAGGCGATCGGTAAGGTGCACGCTAGCCGAGCGCGGGCTGAAAAACAAAAGGCCGCACGAGCGCGGCTTTTTCAAGTAAGAACGAGCCTTACAGAACGCCTTCCCACTCGGCGAGCGCGACGACGACGCCGGGCAGATCGCTCATGCGGGAGATGACGGTTTCAGCGCCGGCATCGGTCAGCTTGTCGGAATGTGACGGATAGGTGTGCGAGGCACCGGTAAAGCCAATAACCCGCATGCCCGCGGCGCGCGCGGCATGGACGCCATGAACGGAGTCTTCGACCACAACGACGCGGTCCGTCGAAACGCCCATCTGTTTGGCGCCGTGCAGGAAGATATCCGGCTTCGGCTTCACGCGATCTGCGCCGAGGTCCTTGGCTGAGAAGATATGCGGTGCAAAAAGCGGCTTCAGGCCGACTTTGCCGAGCATCATGTCGAGCCGCGCGCTGCTGGAGTTCGAGCAGATGCAGCGCTTCAGCTTCAGGCGCGAAAGGGCGGCTTCGACGCCCGATATCGCCTGCACGTCCTGTTCCAGACGAAGATCGAGCAGCTTTTCGGACTTGTCGAGCAGCGATGCCGATATCGGGATGCTGGCCTCGCGCTCGACCTGGAAGAGAATGTTCTGCCACGTCATGCCGGCGAAGCGCTCTCCCATTTCCTCGATGCTGATCGGGTAGCCTGCTTCTGTGAGAAGCTTGGATTCGACATCCGCAGCGATGATTTCGGAATCGACCAGAACGCCGTCGCAGTCGAAGATGATGAGGTCGAAGCCGTCCATTTACTCGCGCCTTGTTTGGGATGATGCCCTTTACACGATGCCTCGCCGAACCTCAACCGATAGCAGGGCATGGCTGGATTGCGTGCCGCGGGCGGCTTGGATTTTACGTGTGTTCGCAGCTATTTGGTGGCTGGAAAGAGGGCAAGGAATTGCCGTTCGCCTTCCGGGGAAAAGACCACTGAGCGGCTTTCCGCCGCGCGACGGGCCCAACCCTTCTCGAGGAAATTCGAAAGCAGAGCCCTGCCGAGGCTGCCGGCGAGGTGCGCACGCCGTTCACTCCAGTCCAGGCAGGAGCGGCAGAGCGGCCGACGCGACGATTTCAGGGCATGGACGTCGATGCCGATATCTTTGAGTGCGGTTTCGCCGCTCTCCGTTAGGGCGAGGCCGTCGCCGATCGCATCGATGGCGCCTCGGGCGATCAGGCTGTCCAGCATTCGCACGCCATAATCGCCGGCAAGGTGGTCGTAGCAGATGCGGGCCTTGCGCAAGGCCGGCTCCTTCGGTCCCGGCTTGTGGCGCAGGTGGCCGCGTCCGGCCGCAAAACCCATGATGCTTTCCAGGAATTTGCCAACGCTGTCATCCGCCAGCGTGAAATAGCGATGGCGGCCTTGCTTGCGCTGTGCCAGCAGATTGCCTGCCTCCAGCTTGGCGAGGTGCGTGCTCGCCGTCTGCACGGTAATGCCGCCGGCTGCTGCAAGCTCTGTCGCTGTCAGCGCCTTGCCGCCCATCAACGCCGTCAGCATGTTGGCTCGGGCGGGATCGCCAATCAGTGCGCCGATCTGGGCTATGTCAGGTCCTTCTTTCATACTTCGATCCTAACCGAAGCATCCTCGTCCGGCAATGTGCGAAAACTGTTTCCAGACAACAAGGAGACGACGATGATTACCTGCTTCAT
This sequence comes from Rhizobium sp. YTU87027, assembly GCF_050644135.1. NCBI lineage: Bacteria > Pseudomonadati > Pseudomonadota > Alphaproteobacteria > Hyphomicrobiales > Rhizobiaceae > Rhizobium > Rhizobium sp. YTU87027. The sequence continues at coordinate 576,941 of NZ_CP098440.1, forward strand.
CCGCTACGAGATCGATCCATTCAAGAAGGACGCCTTTACCGAATATGCCCGCAACTGGGGCCAGGCGATCCCGCGCAACGGCGCCGATCTGATCGGTTACTTCGCGCCGCATGAAGGTTCGGCGACAACAGCTTACGGCGTCTACAACATCGAAAGCCTCGCTGCCTACGAAGCCTATCGCGCCCGCCTTGCCGCCGACCCGCTCGGCAAGGAAAACTACGAATTCGCCAAACGCGAGCGTTTCATCCTCAGGGAAGACCGCATCTTCCTCAAGAACGCTTCCCTTCCTCACGCAAAGCTGGTGATGCCATGATCGCCGTTATCTTCGAAGTCCTACCCTACATGGGCGAACGCCACACCTACCTCGATCTCGCAGGCGACCTTCGGAGTGAGCTGGAAAAGATCGACGGCTTCATTTCGATCGAGCGCTTCGAAAGCCTTACCAATCGAGGCAAGCTGCTTTCGCTTTCCTTCTGGCGTGACGAGGAGGCGGTCAAAGCCTGGCGAAACGTGGAGGCGCACCGCGCCGCCCAGTACGCCGGTCGCAACGGCGTCTTCGCTGACTATCGCCTGCGCATCGGCCACATCGTCCGCGACTACGGCATGAACGACCGGGCCCAGGCACCGGAGGATAGCAAAGAGGTGCATGACGTGGCGGCTTAACGAGAGCGGCTGGAAGGGCAGGGCTGCTGCCCGCCCTTCGGCGTCTAAACACGTGCGGCGACTTATTTTCCCGAAATCGCTCATGCCTTCAGGCTTTGGTAACCAAACTGAGTAACCATAACGGACAGTAAAAGTGTAATGTGTATGAGCGAGTTTCCAGATGGCGTCAGTATTTCCGCTTGCCGATCTCAAGGCCTCCGCAAAACCGGACTCCTGGATCGACACGATCATCAAGGGCGATTGCGTTGCTGCTCTTGAAGCCCTGCCGAACCACTCCGTAGACGTTATTTTCGCCGATCCGCCGTACAACCTCCAACTCGGCGGCATGCTGCATCGCCCGGATCAGTCATTGGTCGATGCCGTCGATGACGAGTGGGATCAGTTCGCCTCCTTCGAAGCTTATGATGCATTCACTCGCGCCTGGCTGCTCGCCTGCCGTCGCGTCCTCAAGCCGACCGGGACGATCTGGGTCATTGGCTCCTATCACAATATCTTCCGTGTCGGCGCGACACTCCAGGACCTGAACTTCTGGATCCTCAACGACATCGTCTGGCGCAAGACCAACCCGATGCCGAACTTCAAGGGCCGCCGCTTCCAGAACGCGCATGAGACGATGATCTGGGCGAGCCCGAACGCCAAGGCCAAGGGCTACACCTTCAACTACGATGCCATGAAGGCGGCCAACGACGACGTGCAGATGCGCTCCGACTGGCTGTTCCCGATCTGCAGTGGCAATGAGCGCCTGAAGGGCGACGACGGCAAGAAGGTGCATCCGACACAGAAGCCGGAAGCATTGCTTGCCCGTGTCATCATGGCCTCCTCGAAGCCTGGCGACATCATCCTCGATCCGTTCTTCGGCTCCGGTACGACGGGCGCTGTCGCCAAGCGCCTCGGCCGCCACTTCGTCGGTATCGAGCGCGAGCAGGACTACATCGACGCGGCCGCCGCCCGCATCGAAGCGGTCGAGCCGCTCGGCAAGGCTGAGCTCACCGTCATGACCGGCAAGAAGCAGGAAGTCCGCGTGGCTTTCAACGTGCTGGTCGAAAGCGGCCTGATCAAGCCCGGCCAGGTGCTAACCGATGGCCGCCGCCGCTACAGCGCGATCGTTCGCGCCGACGGCACGGTGGCCTCCGGCGGCGAGGCTGGTTCCATTCATCGTCTTGGGGCAAAGGTCCAGGGCCTTGATGCATGCAACGGATGGACATTCTGGCACTTCGACGACGGGCAGTCCCTGCGCCCGATCGACGAATTGCGGTCCGTGATCCGCAGTGATCTGGCGAAGGCGGAATGACGCGCGCCTCGACCTGATCGAGACTTCCTTCTTCCGGTGTTTTGTACCTCCAGTTACGGAAGAAGGCCTGGCGCCCGGGGATCAACACCCCGGGCGCTCTTCATTTTGGCTCGCGCGGTGGCGCATTTCCGTGGCATGTATCGCTGACTGATGATCCGAACAGGCAGGGAACCGGCCATGTATCTTGCGATCATACTGTTGCTGATGCTTGTTCTGCCGCTGGGCTCGGTCGTTGCGCAAGCGCATTCGAGCGCGGATGCCAACCTCGTGTTCCTGATCGGAAAGTGGTTTGTCTTCTGGGGCGTCGGTTTACGGCTGCTTGTGGCAAGCCTGAAGCAGATCATCAATCCGGCCTTCACGGCGGAAACGATCTTCGGTGTGACCGATCACAAGGCTCTGTCATTGGTGCAGGAGATCGGCTTCGGCAACCTGTCGATCGGCATGCTTGGCGTGCTCAGTTTCTTCGAGCCGCAGTGGGTCGTCCCTGCCGCGATCACCGGTTGCTTGTTCTTCGGTCTTGCCGGTCTCAAGCACCTTCTCGAGCCGGGGAGGAACAGGTCGAGGGCCATCGCGATGGTTTCCGACCTGTGGCTCTTTTTCGTGCTCGCCTTTTATCTCTCCGCAGCGTTCTTTCAAAACGCCCGATAGTCTGTCACCTCGACGTGGGTGACACGACCATCTTCGTTGAAGGTGATCGTTTCTTCGCCCTCCCGCACCAAGGGGTTGCCCGTCTTGCTGTGCGTCGCGCGGACCGACCATACGGCGCGGCCGGCATTCGGGCTGACCTTCTCGACCAGCGTGTCGATTGCCGTCTGGTCCGGGTAGTCGTCGAAATACTTGCGGAAAGCGACCATGATGTTGGCTCGCCCGGACAGGCTCCCGACACCGTTCGAAACATAGGTCGCGTCTTCCGCGAAATAGTTCTCGATCGTATCGAAATCGAGCGCGTTGATTGCGCCGTGGAAACGCTTGATTTCCTCAACCGGATCGAATGCCATGGTCAGAGCCTCACGCCGCGCGCTGCAAGATCGGCGCGCAGCTTGTCGGCGCCGGTGAAGAGAACCGCATCCCAGCCAGCCGCCTTCGCGCCTTCGACGTTGGAGGCGGTGTCGTCGATGAAGATCGTCTTTTCCGGATTGAGGTCGAAGCTTTTGGCGTGCGTTTCGTAAATCGCGATGTCGGGCTTGATGAGCCCGACATCGCCGGAAACGGTCACGCCGCGCGGCTTGGTCAGGAACGGAAAGCGTATCTGTGCCTCGCGGAAGGTGTCGGATGCGAAGTTGGTCAGCATCGTCACGTCCTGGCCGTCGGCAATCAGGCCTTCCATGATGGCGACGCTGTCGTCATAGGAGTGCGGAACCATCTCGTGCCAGTATTTGCGGAAGGCGCGGATATGTTCCTCGCGATCCGGATGGACCTCAATCAGCAGGGCCTCGGCATCGACCCAGGTGCGTCCGCGGTCTTGTTCGATGTTCCAGTCATGGGTGCAGACATTGTCGAAGAACCATTTGCGTTCGGCCTCGTCGGGAATGAGGCGGCTGAACGGAATATTCGGATCGTAGTGGATGAGAACTTTTCCGATGTCGAAAACAATATGCTCGATGGGCATCGATCAATCCTTGGCATGTTTGAACGCGAGCGGGATAGCCGCGGTGATTGCTTTTTTCATGACGGTCGGCAGCGCTTGCGAGTCAAGATTTGTAACCGGCTCCCACCAACCGTTATCCACTTGAATTCGCGAAGGGATCGCGACGCGGTAAATCGATAACCTGAGCTCGAAATGGGTGAAGACGTGGGTCACCGTCCCGCAGGGCTCCCACGCCGCAAGGAAAGGTGCGGCATCGGTCGATGTCTTTCCGTCTTGCCGCGCTGTCCAGCCTGTCGTCGGCACCTCGGTCATGCCGCCGAGCAGGCCGCTTTCGATGCGTCGCCGCAAGAGAACATCGCCATCCGCAGTGACCGCGATAAAGGCTGCACCTTGGCGGATCGGCTTCTCCTTCTTGGCAGCCTTGACCGGAAACCGTTCCGGATCATGCAGGCGCAGCGCCTCGCAGGATCCATTGAACGGACAGAGAGAACAGGCAGGGCGCTTCGGCGTGCAGGTCGTCGCACCGAGATCCATCATCGCTTGCGCGAAGTCGCCTGGTCGGTCCTTCGGGGTCAGAAGAGCCACCTTCTCCTTCATCAACGGTTTGGCTGCGGGCAGGGGCGTGGCGATCGCGTAGAGGCGCGAGATCACTCGCTCGACGTTGCCATCCACCACGGCCGCCTGCCGGTTGAAGGCGATCGCGGCCACAGCGGCTGCCGTATAGTCGCCGATACCGGGAAGCGATTTCAGCCCGTCCTCGCTATCGGGGAAGATGCCGTCGTGATCGCGCGTCACTGCTTCGGCGCATTTCTTGAGGTTGCGGGCACGCGCGTAATATCCGAGCCCGGCCCAGGCAGCCATCACGTCCTCGCTGGGCGCATCGGCCAGATCCCGCACGGTTGGCCAGCGCGCCAGGAAGTTGGCGAAATAGGGCTTCACCGCCAGTACTGTGGTCTGCTGCAGCATCACTTCGGAGAGCCAGACATGGTAGGGGTCGGCCTTGATGCCGCGCGCTGCCATAGGTGGCGAGACGCGCCAGGGCAAATCGCGATGGTGCCGGTCATACCAGCTAAGAAGGGGTTTGGCGGCGGGCGCGTCAAGTGTCGTCGATGTCATCATTTGCCGTCGTCAGGGGAAGTGCCTTATACTTGGCGAAGCAATGCCGCGCGATCAAGGCAGTGGCGCCTGAAGGCAGCGCGATGTGAAGGTTTCGATGAGTTATCCACGCAAAGGTGAAAAGCAGATTTCCGAATTGACCAATGGGTTGATCGATCCGGTGCTGGCAAAGCGCGCCGGCATCAACACGGCGCTGCTCGGATCATGGGACGAGATCGCCGGCGAGGAGTTTGCCGATTGCACGCGGCCGGAAAAGATAGCCTGGGCGAGGGGCAATGATGACGGCGGTTTCCGTCCCGGCGTGCTCACCATTGCCTGCGAGGGCGCCCGCGCTTTGTTTCTGACGCATGCGCAGGGCGAGTTGATCCAGCGGGTCAACAGCTTCTTCGGCTTCGCCGCCGTTCACCAGATCCGCATCGTCCAGAAGCCTGTCTATCAGGCGGCTAAGCGCTCCCGTACACCTCCGCCGCTGAAGGGTGCGGCCGCCGTAAAACTCGACGAGATGATGGAAGGGATCGAGGGCGACAAGCTGCGTGAAGCGGTGAAGCGTCTCGGCACGGCGGTGTTGGGGAAGCGCGGCCGCTAGCGCCTTTCAAGTATTGCCACGGCAATTCTGTCCGCAATTTAATCTGGCGGTCCAACCAAGGTCACAATTCTTTGAAGAAAGTTGGTGAAGCGTGCCTTGTTCGGGACTTCGAGCCGTTATATCGCACTGTTAGCCACTACACTCATTTATGGGGAACTTCATGTCGATTTCCGAAATGCAACTGACGAAACGCCAGCTTCTGGGCGGCGTGGCTGCGGCGACCGCGACCCTGGCGGTTTTCAGCACCGCGCATGCCGCGACCGAAGTGCCGAAGCCCGATGGCGACGTCGACATGGCTGCCGTGCTGAAGCCGGGCGAGTTGCCGGAAATGGCACTCGGCAAGGAAGATGCCCCGGTCACGATCGTCGAATACATGTCGATGACCTGCCCCCATTGCGCTCACTTCCACACGACGACCTTCGACGAGATCAAGAAGAAGTACGTCGACACCGGCAAGGTACGCTTTATCATTCGCGAATTTCCGTTTGATCCGCGTGCGGCTGCCGCCTTCATGCTGGCCCGCTGCAACGCGGCCAAGCCGGAAGAATTGAGCACGGCCGAACAGTATTTCCCGATGGTTTCGATGCTGTTCAAGCAACAGCAAAACTGGGCTGCCGCGGACGATGGCCGTGCTGCATTGCTTCAGATGTCCAAACTTGCTGGATTTACTGAGGATAGCTTTACGAAGTGCTTGACGAACCAGAAGCTGCTGGATCAAGTGAATGCAACGCGGGAAAGGGGTTCTAAGGAGTTTGGCGTCAACGCCACGCCGACGTTCCTCATCAACGGGAAGCGCTATTCTGGAGACATGTCGGTTGACACCATGTCGGCCCTTATCGACAGCCTGCTTTAAACTGAACCGTATCCGATCGACGGGCGACGGCGGCAGCCGTGCGCCCGTCGTTTGCTTTATGCGGTGCGGGGACGCGGCATGAAGTTCAACAAGCTTCGCGTCGTCGGCTTCAAATCCTTCGTTGAACCCACCGAATTCATCATCGAGCGCGGCTTGACTGGCATCGTCGGGCCGAACGGCTGCGGCAAGTCGAACCTCGTCGAAGCGCTCCGCTGGGTGATGGGTGAAAACTCCTACAAGAACATGCGCGCGTCCGGCATGGACGACGTCATTTTCTCCGGCTCCGGCAATCGTCCCGCCCGCAACACCGCCGAAGTTGCACTCTATCTTGACAATGGCGAGCGCACGGCACCCGCCGCCTTCAACGATAGCGACGAGATCCAGGTCACGCGCCGCATCGAGCGCGAGCAGGGATCGATCTATCGCATCAACGGCAAGGAGAGCCGCGCCAAGGATGTGCAGCTTCTCTTCGCCGACGCCTCCACCGGCGCCCGTTCGCCGTCCATGGTCGGGCAGGGGCGTATCGGCGAGTTGATCTCGGCAAAGCCACAGGCCCGCCGCCAGTTGCTCGAAGAGGCCGCCGGCATATCAGGCCTGCATTCGCGCCGTCACGAAGCCGAGCTTCGCCTGCGTGCCGCCGAGAGCAATCTCGAACGCCTCGACGACGTGACCTCGCAGCTCGAAAGCCAGATCGAAAGCTTGAAGCGTCAGGCCCGCCAGGCAAGCCGCTTCAAGTCACTGTCCGCGGATATACGCGCCCGCGAGGCGCTGCTTCTGCACATCCGCTGGGTTCAGGCCAAGGAGGCTGAAGCCGAGGCCGATAGCGCGCTCAATCAGGCCACCGTCGTCGTCGCCGAAAAGGCGCAGATGCAGATGGAGGCCGCCAAGGTTCAGGGCATTGCAAGCCTCAAGCTGCCCGAGTTGCGCGAGGGCGAAGCGCGCGCCGCTGCCGCGCTGCAGCGCCTGCAGATCGCCAAGACGCAGTTGGAGGAGGATGCCAATCGTATCCTGCGCCGTCGTGATGAACTGACCCGCCGCCTTGCGCAGCTCGGCGAGGACATCCGCCGCGAGGAGCGGCTGGTTGCCGACAACGCCGAAATCGTGGCGCGGCTGGATGCCGAAGAGGCGGAGATCACCGAGATCCTTGCCGATTCCGGCCGTTTTGCCGAGGAGACACGCGAGGCCTTCGAGGAGGCGGCGGCAAAGCTCGCCGACAGCGAGCGCATCTTTGCCGCGCTGACGGCCGAACGCGCCGAGGCTGCGGCCGGGCGCAACCAGCTCGAGCGTGCCATTCGCGACCTTGCCGATCGCAAGATGCGCCTCGAGCGGCAGATGGACGAGGCCAATCGCGAGCTGTCGACCATCGGGGAGAAGATTGCCAGCCTGCCCGATCCAGACGAGAAGCGGGCCGTGGTCGCGGCGGGCGAGCAGGCGCTTGCCGAGGCTGAAGCCGCAATCCAGGACGTCGAGCAGGCCTTGGCCGCTGCCCGCCAGACCGAGGCTCTCTCCCGATCGCCGGTCGATCAGGCGCGCGCAAAGCTGAACGCCATCGAAACGGAAGCACGAACCATTTCGCGCATGCTGGCCGCCGGTGCCGCCGCAGGCGAATTTGCGCCGGTTGCCGATGAGCTTCGCGTCGATCGCGGCTTCGAAACGGCGCTCGGTGCAGCCCTTGGCGACGACATCGAATCCCCGCTTGACCCCAAGGCGCCGGTTCATTGGTCCGGCATTGGTGACTGTGCCGCGGACCCGGCGCTGCCGGTCGGTGCGACGCCGCTAATCGATTACGTTCGCGCTCCTACGGCGCTGATGCGCCGCCTGAAACAGATCGGCCTTGTCTCGGGTTCGGATGCCGCAGCTCTGATGAAAGACCTGAAGCCCGGCCAGCGTCTGGTGACGAAGGAAGGCGCCGTCTACCGCTGGGACGGTCACGTCACCGGTGCCGATGCACCGAGTGCGGCCGCGCTGAAGCTGGCGCAGAAGAACCGGCTCGCCGAACTGGAAAGCGAAGTGGCGCTTGCCCGCGACATACTCGATGAAGCAGAAGAACGCCTGGCGGGCGCGGCCGATGCCATCCGCCTTCAGGAACAGCGCCTCGCCGAGGCGCGCGAGAAGAGCCGTATCTCCGCGCGGCAACTCGCCGAGGCGCGCGAAGCGCTGGCAGCGGCCGAGCGGGCTTCCGGTGATCTCATCCGTCGCCGCGATGTCATTGCGGAAGCTGTCAGCCAGCTTCAGATCCAGCTTGAGGATCTTTCGGTGCAGGAAGAGAACGCCCGGATCGAGCTGGAAGATGCCCCTGATCTGACGGCGATCGACGAACGGCTTCGGTCGCAGCAGGCCGAAGTCGCGACCGACCGCGGAGTACTCGCCGAAGCGCGGGCTCGCCACGAAAGCCTGAACCGCGAGAACGAGGCTCGTCAGCGCCGCATCATTGCCATCGGGCAGGAGCGGGAGACCTGGCGCCAGCGGGCTGCCAGCGCCGAGGACCACATCGCGACGCTTCGCGACCGCGAGGAGGAAGCGCGGGAGGAAGCGGCCGAGCTCGAAATGGCTCCCGATGAGTTCGACGACAAGCGCCGCGCGCTGTTGACCGAACTCCAGAAGGCTGAGGAAGCGCGTCGCCATGCGGCCGATGTGTTAGCCGAAGCCGAGCTCGTCCAGCGCGACGCCGACCACAGGGCGGCGACGGCTCTCTCCGAGCTCGCCGAAAGCCGCGAGCGCCGCGGTCGCGCCGAAGAGCGGCTGGTCTCGGCGCGGGAGAAGCGACAGGAAACCGAAGCCCGAATACGTGAGGTACTAAATGTTGCGCCACACGAGGCCCTTCGGCTTGCTGGACTGGAGGCAATGCAGGCCGCGCCTGACCTTCGTGAGGTCGAGCGCGAACTCGAACGACTCAAGATGGAGCGCGAGCGCCTTGGCGCCGTCAACTTGCGCGCCGAGGAGGAGCAGAAGGAACTGACGGGGAAGCTCGAGGCGCTGATCAAGGAACGCGACGATGTGATCGATGCGATCCGCAAGCTGCGGGGTGCGATCCAGAGCCTCAATCGCGAGGGCCGCGAGCGCCTGCTCGCCGCCTTCGATGTTGTCAACGGCCAGTTCCAGCGTCTCTTCACCCATCTGTTCGGCGGCGGCACGGCCGAATTGCAGCTGATCGAATCCGACGATCCGCTCGAGGCCGGTCTTGAAATCCTCGCCCGTCCGCCAGGCAAGAAGCCGCAGACGATGACGCTCCTTTCGGGTGGCGAGCAGGCGCTGACGGCGATGGCGCTGATCTTTGCGGTTTTCCTGACCAATCCAGCGCCGATCTGTGTCCTGGATGAAGTGGACGCCCCGCTTGATGACCATAATGTCGAGCGCTACTGCAACCTGATGGACGAAATGGCTGCATCCACCGAAACGCGTTTCGTCATCATAACCCACAATCCGATCACGATGGCACGCATGAACAGGTTGTTCGGCGTGACGATGGCGGAACAAGGGGTATCGCAGCTCGTGTCGGTCGATCTTCAGGCGGCTGAGCAACTGCGTGAGATCGCCTGAGCAGGCGGCTGAGAAACGCCCAAAAAAAGTCTGTCGGAATAGGCCGTCTCCACCATTCTGCTAATGTTTTCCTACCGATCTTGTATTAGAGATTGCTTCATGTCGCCGCCGAACTACCGCGAAAGGGTATCGGCTGCAGAGTTTCCTGTGCGGTGCGCTCGGAGCAGTATGCTTTGGCTCTGACGGTTCGTATGGAAGGAACCCCCCGTCTGGTTTTCCTGGCCGGACGGACATAAGGCTTTGCGGGACTTTGTTGCAGTCCCGCAAAGCTTTTTCTCACTTCAACCGCTTCAGTCCGTCGCAGTTATTGTGCGTTGCAACATTTCGGCCGCATTTGTCGATTTTCATTTCAACACCAGCGGATTAAGTTGATCCGGATTTGGTGTTGGGGGGAATATGACCAAGTGGGTCTATACATTTGGCAGCGGTGAGGCAGAGGGTGGTGCCCTCGACGGCGAGCGCTTGGGCGGCAAAGGCGCAAACCTCGCGGAGATGTGCAATCTCGGTCTTCCGGTCCCCCCGGGTCTGACGATCATCGCCGAAGCCTGCTCTGCCTACTACAACAATGAGCGGCAGATTGCCGAAGAGTTGAAAGTACAAGTCCGCGCGGGCATCGAACGTATCGAGGAAATCACCGGTCGGCGGTTTGGCGCGGGTGATCGACCGCTGCTGCTGTCCGTGCGCTCAGGAGCGCGCGTTTCGATGCCGGGGATGATGGACACCGTCCTCAATCTCGGTCTCAATGACGAAACCGTGCAGGCGCTCGGCCACGACGCCGGCGACGCGCGTTTCGCCTGGGACAGCTACCGCCGTTTCATCCAGATGTATGCCGACGTCGTTATGCGGCTTGATCATGAGGTGTTCGAGGAAATCCTCGAGGACGAGAAGGCGCGCCTCGGCTACGAGTTCGACACGGAATTGACCGCCAGCGAGTGGCAGCACGTGGTCTCGCTCTACAAAAGCATCATCGAGGAGGAACTGGGCGAGGAGTTTCCCCAGGACCCCGAAGTGCAGCTATGGGGCGCGGTCGGGGCCGTCTTCGCCAGCTGGATGAGCGCCCGCGCCGTCACCTATCGCCAGCTTCACAATATTCCCGAAGGCTGGGGCACGGCAGTCAACATTCAGGCGATGGTCTTCGGCAACCACGGCAATTCATCCGCGACCGGCGTAGCCTTCACCCGCAATCCGTCGACGGGCGACAAGTCGCTTTACGGCGAATTCCTCGTCAATGCGCAGGGAGAGGATGTCGTCGCCGGCATCCGCACGCCGCAGAGCATCACTGAAGAAGGCCGCATCAGCTCCGGTTCCGAGCGGCCGTCGATGGAAAAGCTGATGCCGGATGCCTTCAAGGAGTTGTCGCGTATCTGTTCCGAGCTCGAAGCGCATTATCGCGACATGCAGGACATCGAGTTCACCATCGAGCGCGGAAAGCTCTGGATGCTGCAGACACGCTCCGGCAAGCGCTCGACGCGCGCGGCGATGAAGATCGCCGTCGACATGGTGGACGAGAAGGTCATCACGGAAGAAGAGGCCGTGCTTCGCATCGAGCCCTCGTCGCTGGACCAGCTCCTGCACCCGACGATCGATCCACGCGTATCGCGCGAGATCATCGGTACTGGTCTGCCGGCATCGCCAGGCGCGGCAACCGGCGAGATCGTCTTCACGGCCGAGGAAGCCGTGATAGCCTCGGAGGAGGGACGCAAGGTCATCCTGCTGCGCGTCGAGACAAGCCCGGAAGACATTCACGGCATGCACGCGGCCGAGGGCATTCTGACGACGCGTGGCGGCATGACCAGCCATGCCGCCGTTGTCGCCCGCGGCATGGGCATCCCCTGCGTCGTCGGCGCCGGCAGCATGCGGATCGACGCCCGCAACGAGCGGCTGATCGGCGTCGGCGTCACCCTGAAGAAGGGCGACGTCATCACCATCGATGGTTCTGCGGGACAGGTTCTGAAGGGCGACGTGCAGATGATCCAGCCCGAGCTTTCGGGTGATTTCGGGCGCATCATGCAATGGGCCGATCGGGCGCGCCGCATGACCGTGCGCACCAACGCCGATACGCCGGCTGACGCGCGCGCAGCCCGCTCCTTCGGTGCTGAGGGCATCGGGCTTTGCCGCACCGAGCACATGTTCTTCGAGGGCGACCGCATTCATCTGATGCGCGAGATGATCCTGGCGGAGGACGAAACCGGCCGTCGCGCCGCGCTGGACAGCCTGCTGCCGGTGCAGCGGCATGATTTCACCAGCCTGTTCAACGTCATGCACGGCCTGCCGGTGACCATCCGCCTGCTTGATCCGCCGCTGCATGAATTCTTGCCGAAGACGGACGAGGAGATCGCTGACGTTTCCGCCGCGATGGGCATGGACGCCGCGGCGCTGCGCCAGCGCGTCGATGCGTTGCATGAATTCAATCCGATGCTCGGCCATCGCGGCTGCCGACTGGCCATTTCCTATCCCGAGATCGTCGAGATGCAGGCGCGCGCCATCTTCGAGGCTGCGGTCGCGGCTGCCCATGAAACCGGTGCTGCCGTCGTGCCTGAGATCATGGTGCCGCTCGTCGGGCTCCGCTCGGAGCTGGACTACGTCAAGGAGCGCATCGACGCCATCGCCCGGGATGTCACGGCGGAGGCCGGCATGCGGATCGACTATCTGGTCGGCACGATGATCGAGCTGCCGCGCGCGGCTCTCCGGGCCCATATCATCGCGGAAGCGGCGGAGTTCTTCTCCTTCGGCACCAACGATTTGACGCAGACGACCTTCGGCATCTCACGCGATGATGCGTCCGCCTTCATTCCGACCTATCAGCGTAAGGGGATCATCGAGCACGATCCCTTCATTTCGCTGGATTTCGATGGTGTCGGCGAGCTGATCCGGATCGCCACCGAGCGCGGCAGGCGAACGCGCAATGATATGAAGCTCGGAATCTGCGGCGAGCACGGCGGCGATCCCGCTTCCATCCATTTCTGCGAGGAAATCGGATTGGACTACGTGTCCTGTTCGCCCTTCCGCGTGCCGATCGCCCGGCTAGCCGCGGCGCAGGCGGTCATCACCAATGGCGTCCGTATCGGTGGCCGTAGTAAGGATGGTCGAGATCATAGGACATCTGCAACATGAGCATGTCACTATTGTAGCGTGACTGCGCACGGCGATCGAGATCTATGCGCTGCAGGCAGCCTGCGAATCCGTCCGTGCCGCGTCTGAAGCCATAGTGTAGGCATTGTGCCTCATCGGCTGCACGTCGCTCTTCGGGCGTCATTGATTGGCAGGCCGAAAGGCCGATTGATGCAGCGGCAAGCGCGAGAGGTAAAAAGAACATACGCATCGGCGTGTCTTTGCAATCGAAATTCTGCACCATCAGATGACGCCAATCGCCGCTTACAGTCAACAAAAAGAATGACTTGCGCCGAAGGATTGTGGTCTCGGATGTTTACAAGATGGCTGGATGTCGGTGGCTTCCGTCCGCGGAGGATCGTCTGTAAGAAGGCGGTTCGGACGACATTGGAAAAGCAAGCATGGCACTGCGTGATCGATTCTCGAAAAAACTGACCTGCCCGCAATGCGGCAATAGCGGCTTTGCCGAAGCCTCCGAGATCGACGATCCGAAGCGCAAGCATCCCGGCTTCTGCGTCGATCATCTGCCGCGCGGCTTCTTCATCCAGCGCGCCTCCAATCACCAGGAGACCAGCATGATCAAGTGCGAATGCGGGCGCAAATTTCCGTTCCGCAGTCTCGCGGAAGCGGCGGCTGAGCGGCACTAGGTCAGAACCGTTCGAGAACCTTGACGAAGGCTTCGGCGAAGCGGACGAGATGGGCTGTCGCGGGATCGGGCGCTTCCATGCGGATTTCCGTGCCGTTGTGGTCCAGCACGGCAAGAACAACGCGCATCTGCTCGCCGGGCGAGGGGATGCGAAGCACAGCGATCCGCTTGCAGTCGTCCATCAATCCTTCGGCGGGAAGATCGAAGAGAAACTCTCCGCCGGCCTTGGCCGAAGCGACGCGGACCGTTTCGCAGAAGTCGGATTTGCCATCATATCCGTCGAGCGACAGTTCCAGTTCCAGAAGCTCTATCGGCAGAAGCGGATCTGCATGATCGGCTGTCCCCAGCGATGGCGCCTGGGTGCCCGATGCGAGCTCCGGTGCAATCATTGCCCTTCTCCTGTTGGTCGGTGTGCGACGCAAACCACACAACTGCAAATCAAGGAATATCAGAAAATGCTCACGCAGGCTATTGTCGTCTTCTTCGTGGATTGCGTGCCTCGGATCGACACAACAGTTTCAATTTAGGCGAATCTTGCACTAAACAAGTCGAGGGCGATTTTGCGCGTTCATGCGGGACGCGCCGCTTGCGAGTAACCGGTAAGTTTGATGGCAATCCGTTTCGACCGCCCTGTTTCAAATGCTGCCCGCTTCTCGCGGCGCTTCGGCGCATTTGCACTGGTTCTCTGCCTTGCGGCTCTGGTTGGTCACCGCTTCGCCGGCCTTGTCACGCCCTATCTGGTGCTGGTTCTGCTCGTCTCCGCGGGCTTCGCGCTGCTTGCAACGCTGCTTGCGATTGCAGGGCTGCGCAGTCTGTGGCTGACAGGCGCCGAAGGCGGGCTGGACGCGTTGAAAGCTCTGATTTTTGCGGCCCTTCCGCTCGCGATCGGCGGGATTGCCGCCGAGCGCTATTTCACGCTGCCAGCCATCTATGACGTGTCGACCGATCTCGTCTCCGCACCGGATTGGCTGAAGACGCCAAACGCCGATCAGATCTGGCTGAAGCGCGAACCTGATGTAACGCCCGAGGATCGCGAAAAGCAGCTCGAAGCCTATCCGGAACTCACCGGCCGCCGCTATGACGGCGCGATTGACCGCGTGCTGGAAGCCGTGAAGAAGGTCGCCAAGCAAAGCGGGATCCGCATCACTCGCGCCGACGGCGACAGCGAGCCAAGCCGCGATCTTGAAGATCGTCCTGCGAAGCCCGAGCCGGACGACGGCGCGGTTGCCGAGGCACCGGAGGCCGTGCCGATCCCGACGCCGCGGCCTTATGATGACGATGTGGCGCTGCTGATTCGCCGAGCCAACGGCGTGACACTGCAGGGCGACACCCGCACCCTCGTCCTCGGCCTGCGTTTCGACGTTGTCATCCGCTTGCGTGAAGAAGCGGAAACCACCCTCGTCGATGTTCGCGTCGCCTCGCGCTACGGCCCGCACGACTTGGGCCTCAGCGCGGATATCGCCGAGGATTATCTGAAGGCTCTCGATTCCGAGCTGCTGGGCATCGCCGGCAGCTAGCGTCGCGCCTCTATCCGAGGAAGCGGTCCCTCTGCTCACGCGTAGGCACGAAGCAGGTCGCGCGTCGACCGGCAATGCGAAGCCGGTTGCTGGCGATAAATTCGTAAACCCTGTCGGCAAGTCCCTGCGGCAGCAGCCGAAGGACCTTCGCCAGGGACCAGGGAAAACCGAGGCCTGCAGCCATGCGGATCGTCCCGCGCGACTTGAAGTGGGCCGTGCCCGTCTTCGATCAGAATGTTGGTCTCGTAGTCGCGCCCATCCAGCCCATAGTGCCGGTAGAGCGCTTCACCGAGCGGCGACTGCGCAGCGAGGAAGCGATAGCGCTCCGCCTTGTCATGCCTCAGGACGAACTGCACCCAGGCGGAACAGAACACGCATTCGCCATCGAAGACAATGAGCGGCTTGTCATCGGCAAATTCAGGTACGCCGGGATCTGCACGGTAGCTGTAGGGATCGTGCATGACGCTACCTCGGCGTCGCCGGTCTGTACGAGCCAAGCAGGGCAGGTGGCCCGTCCGTTTCGATCTCGCCTCGTTCCACCAGATCCTCGATATGGGCAAGGACCGAAAGAGCGGCGGCGCCATGCAGGCGCGGATCAGTCTCGCGATAGATCACCTTCACCATGTCGGGGATGTTCCTGTCGCCGGCGCGGATGCGGTCGAGCACGGCGCGTTCGCGCATCCGCCGGTGGGTTTTGAGCGCCCGCATGAACGAGATCGGCTTGCGGACCGGACCACCATGCCCCGGGAGCAGGATGCGGTCGTGCCGCTCGATCAGCTTGTCGAGGGAGGTCATATAGTCGGACATCGAGCCATCGGGCGGCGCGACGATGGATGTGGCCCACCCCATGACATGATCGGCGGAAAACAGGATGCCCGTTCCCTCGAGCGCGAAGGCCGCGTGATTGGCGGTATGCCCGGGCGTCAACACGCCCGTCAGCCTCCATCCGTCGCCTTCGATCGTATCGCCGTCGCCGATTGCAATATCGGGCCGGAAATCCAGATCCGAGCTCTCGGCGAAGGGATTGATTTCGCCCTGGTGCAGCGGGCGGGCGGCGCGGTGCGGTCCCTCCGCGATGATCTGCCCTCCGGTCGCCGCCTGCAGACGGCGCGACAGCGGCGAGTGGTCGCGATGGGTGTGGCTGACGAAGATGTGGGTGAGCTCGCGTCCATCGAGCGCCGCCATCAATGCCTGGAAATGCGCCTCGTCCTCGGGGCCGGGATCGATGACCGCTACGGAATGGTATCCGACGATGTAGCTGTTGGTGCCGTGGAAGGTGAAGGCGCTCGGATTGTTGACCGTGATGCGCTGCACGCCTGGCGCAACAGGCACGGCCTGGCCGTAGGAAGGTTCGAACGCCAGATTGAACTCGGGACTTGCCATTTACTTGTATTCGATCTCGATGAAGGACATCGGCTGATCGCCGGCATTGACGACATTGTGCTCGGTGCCGGCATCGCGCCGATAGGCCGCGCCCTTGGCGATATCGACCCTGCGGCTGCCGTCCTTTTCCTCCAGCAGAAACTGGCAATCGGTCATCGGCACGACGACATAACCCATGCCATGCGTATGGACGCCGGTATCGGCGCCCGGCTCGAAGTCCCAACGCGTGATCCGAACCACGGCATCGTCGAGCAACAGCGTTGCGAGGGCAGGCGGGCGGGCGCGGTACTGGCTCATCGTTACTCCATCGTGCTGACGGCTGACGCGAGACCTAACATGGTGACGCAAAAAGCGCACAGAAATATGCAATGGCCCGAAACTTAATGATTGTGACGTCAGGCGAGCTTTGCTAAGCAGGCGTCGATTTGGCAAGCGGTCTCCGCTTTCAAGCTCTGGTGGGGCGTCGCCAAGCGGTAAGGCACCGGTTTTTGGTACCGGCATTCCCAGGTTCGAATCCTGGCGCCCCAGCCATTCATGCAATATCAAGTGATTTCAATAATTTACGCGCTTTCGGTTGCTCCCGGTAGTACACGCCAGTAGTACATGTGCGGTGGACAACTGAGGCTTGCGCTTTATCCTTTACACCCGCGATGTCGGCATTCTATCGTCACCCTCACTGATTTGGGGGCACATACGTGGCGAAAGAAGTGAATGGCGACCTCAGCTTCACGGCTGAGCTTTTCAAGGCAGCGGACAAGCTTCGGGGCAATCTGGAGCCCTCGGAATATAAGCATGTCGCGCTCGGCCTTATTTTCCTGAAGTATATCTCTGACGCCTTCGAGGGGCTACATGCGAAGCTCGAAGAGGATGAATACGCGGACGCCGAAGACCCGGAAGAGTATCTCGCTGAAAACGTCTTCTGGGTGCCGAAGGAAGCGCGCTGGTCATATCTGCAGGCAAACGCCAAGCGTCCCGAGATCGGCAAGCTGATTGACGAGGCAATGGAGGCGATTGAGAAGGCGCCGTCGAACGAAGGGCTAAAGGGGGTGCTGCCGAAAAACTATGCCCGCCCCACGCTGAACAAGACGATGCTCGGCGAACTGATCGATCTGTTTTCCAATATCGGCATGCATGACAGCAGCGACAGGGCGAAGGACCTGCTGGGCCGCGTCTATGAATACTTTCTCTCGGGCTTCGCCAGTTCGGAAGGCAAGCGTGGCGGAGAGTTCTTCACGCCTCGTTCCGTGGTGCGCACGCTGGTCGAGATGCTGGAGCCCTACAAGGGTCGCGTCTATGACCCCTGCTGCGGGTCGGGCGGCATGTTCGTGCAGTCGGAGAAGTTCATCGAGGAACATGGCGGCAGGCGAAGCGATATCGCCGTCTACGGCCAAGAGATCAACCACACGACTTGGCGGCTCGCCAAGATGAACCTTGCGGTCCAGGGGATCGACGCAGACATCCGTTGGAACAACGAGGGCAGTTTTCACCGCGAGGAGTTCCAGGACCTGAAGGCCGATTTCATCCTCGCCAATCCGCCGTTCAACATCTCCGATTGGGGCGGCGAACGGCTGGCAGACGATGCCCGCTGGAAGTTTGGAACTCCGCCGAGGGGCAACGCCAACTTCGGCTGGCTGCAGCACATCATCCATCATCTCGCTCCCAGAGGCACGGCCGGCGTGGTACTGGCCAATGGCTCGATGTCCTCGCAACAGTCGGGCGAGGGTGAAATCCGCAAGGCGATGGTCGAGGCCGATCAGGTGGACTGCATGGTGGCGCTGCCGGGGCAGCTCTTCTACTCAACGCAGATACCTGCCTGTCTGTGGATATTGGCCCGCGACAAGAGTGCGAACGGCCACCGCGATCGACGCGGCGAAATCCTGTTTATCGATGCCCGAAAGCTCGGTTTCATGGTGGACCGTGTGCGCCGAGAATTCAGTGACGAGGACATCGAGAAGATCGCCGGGGCCTATCATCGCTGGCGTGCCAAACCTGAAACACGAGCTAAGAACGGCTGGCTGGGCTATGAGGACGAGCTGGGCTTCTGCAAGGTGGCGACCTTGGAAGAAGTTCGCTCGCATGGCCACGTGCTGACACCTGGGCGCTACGTCGGCGCAGCGAGTGCTGAGGATGATGGCGTATCTTTTGCGGAGAGGTTCGAAGGATTGCGGGAGACGCTGCAGGCGCAGTTCGCCGAGGCGCGGGCGCTGGAGGATCGGATCGAGTTCGCGCTCGCTGGGGTGTCAATTAATGAGTGAGTGGCGCGAGTATCCCCTTGAAGATTGCTTGGATACGCTGATCGACTACCGCGGCAAGTCTCCAAAGAAGTCAGATACCGGCATCCCCGTGATCTCCGCGAAAGTTGTAAAGGACGGCCGCATTCTCCACCCCATCGAGCAGACGATCGAACGGGATTATTACGTGGAATGGATGAGGCGGGGGTATCCTCGCCCAGGTGATGTCGTTTTGACCACCGAAGGACCGCTTGGTGAAGTTGCCCAACTTGATAGTAGAACTGCGAAATATGCTTTGGGCCAGCGCATCGTTGTCCTTCGTGGGCATAGGAATGCTGTCGATAATACATTCCTAAAGTTTCTTCTCTTGAGCCCAGTCGGGCAAGAGCGGCTAAAATCATATGCGACAGGCACCACCGTTGAGGGCATAAGCCAAAAGTCGTTGCGTAAGCTCCTGCTGCCAATTCCCCCGATTGGTCAACAGCTGAACATTGCCGAATTACTCGGGGCTCTCGACGACAAGATCGAGCTGAACCGTCAGATGAGCGAGACGCTGGAGGCGATGGCACAGGCGATCTTCCGCGACTGGTTTATCGACTTTGGCCCCACCCGCCGCAAGGTCGAGGCAGCATCCGATCCCAGCGAGATCATGGGCGGCCTCGTTACCGATGCCGAACGCGCGCAGCAACTCGCTGATCTTTTCCCTGCGAGGTTCGGAGACAATGGGCTGCCGGAGGGCTGGAGAGAGGCAGAGGTGGCCACGGTCATCACCTTGCTAAAGCGTGGTATCGCACCGTCCTATTGCGATGACGGGATACTCGTAATCAACCAAAAATGCATTCGTGGCAGAGCCGTGAACTACACGCTTGCTCGACGACACGATACGGGAAAGAGAGCGCCCAAAGAGCGGGCGCTTGAGGAAGACGACGTGCTTGTGAACTCCACGGGCGTCGGCACCCTTGGCCGAGTGGCAACTGTTCGTGGGCTGAAGGAGACTGCAACAGTTGATAGCCACGTCACGATTTGCCGAGCTGACACCACTAAAATCTCCAAGCTCATCCTTTCCCTGTTCATGGAGGATAAGCAGGCCCTCATTGAAACCCTGGGGCATGGTTCAACCGGCCAGACGGAGTTGAACCCCGCGTCGCTTGGGGGGCTCGTGGTGACGGTCGCTCCAAAGAGCCTGCAGTCATCGTTTGAGGAAGTTGTAAGACCGCTACGTGATTTGGTTACATATAATTCCGACCAGTCCGGTACGCTCGCAGCCACGCGTGACCTCCTCCTTCCCAGGCTGATGTCCGGTGAAGTCCGGCTTCGTGAGGCAGAAGACTTATTGAGGGCGGCACAGTGATCTGGAACTTGTGCGCTACTTTCCTCGATCTCGGTGACGCCGTGTCGCGAAATTTGGCCTTGGCTCATCAGGACGATTGTCACATCTCCTACGGAGAGGAGACGATCACTGAAAGCTGTCTGCTGGAAATTCATAGGCGCCACCCCGCGATAGTGAAGATCAAGACTTTCACCAAGCGTGAGGAGGCCAACAATGGCGCCGACTGGGAGTGGCATTTGGTTGGGCGTGCATACACATTCAAGATGCGGGTGCAGGCAAAGCGTTTGGCCAAGGGTGCCTCCCGCTTCTCAAAACTGTTAACCTACCGAGCTGCCGGGGCGCCACATCCTCAAATCAAAATGCTAATCAACGACGCCAACGCTCATTCCCTTTATCCTGCAATCTGCCTCTACAGTCCGAACGGTGCAAAGAAAAAATGGCGCACCCGTGCGGCGTTACCTTATCCACCCGGGATCGAGTTCGGCTGCCTCATCGGCGACGCGTCTCTGGTGCTGGACAACGACCATTCGTCTCTCGAACGGATTTGTGTGCCTTGGCACTATCTGGCTTGCTCTCGGCCCGTCGCCTCTCGTTGGATTTCGAAGAGCCCTTCCATTCCAAGCATTGCAGCCTTGAATGGAGATGAAGAAATGGAGGGGCGTGGGATATCTTTGACGCCGGCAGACTGGGCGCTGGGCAGTGGGCTGAGTGAACTTCGGGAGAGCTATGAGAGCCGACGCATCATGGGCGCCATTCAGATTGACGGTAGAGGCTTGAGCTAAACCAGGAGCTTGCTCGCTGGCCGACGCGATGGCCCTGGAGTGTTTGGAGGGGAGATGCAGGGCGATATTCAATACATCCAGCAGCAAACGGGATCATTCAACTCTGGCTTTACAGAGGGCCTTGTCGAGGAGGCCGTGATCGGCACCTTCCTCGAATTGGGTTACACCTACCAACCCGCTGCGCTGATTTCCCCTGACGGCAGCGCACCCGCCCGAGAAGCCTATGGCGACGTGCTGCTGATAGAACGGCTTCGAGCTGCGGTGATGCGGCTGAACCCGACGATCCTCGCGGATGGGCGCGATCAGGCTATCCGACAGTTGCTGGTGACCGAGACGCCGACGCTGGTGGAGGAGAACCGGCGCATCCATAAGCTGATCACCGAGGGCGTCGATGTCGAGTTCAGCATCGGCAGTGGCGAGGTGAAAGGCGACAAGGTTTGGCTGATCGACTTCGACAATCCGGAAAACAATGATTGGCTTGTGACCAACCAGTTCACCGTCGTCGAAAGCAAGTACACCCGCCGCCCGGACGTGATGGTTTTCGTCAACGGCCTGCCGCTCGGCATCATCGAGCTGAAGAACGCAGGCAGCGAGACGGCGACCGTTGATCACGCCTT
The DNA here is from genome assembly GCF_050644135.1 of Rhizobium sp. YTU87027. Lineage (NCBI taxonomy): Bacteria > Pseudomonadati > Pseudomonadota > Alphaproteobacteria > Hyphomicrobiales > Rhizobiaceae > Rhizobium > Rhizobium sp. YTU87027. The sequence continues at coordinate 598,195 of NZ_CP098440.1, forward strand.
ACAGCAGCTTCAGACCTACAAAGCACAGGTGCCTTCGCTCTTCCGCACCAACGCCGTGTTAATCGCCTCCGACGGAATGCTGGCCCGCATCGGCTCGTTGACGGCGGACGAGGAGCGCTTCATGCCCTGGCGCTCGGTGACGGGCGCAGCGGGCGATTTCACGCCGCACGGTCCTTATGAGATGGACACGCTGTTGCGGGGCGTGTTCGATAAGGAGCGGTTCCTCGCCCTCATTCGGGACTTCATCGTCTTTGGCGACCAGGGGGCGGGACCGTTCAAGATCATCGGCGGCTATCACCAGTTCCACGGCGCCCGCAAGGCGATCAACAGTGCCATCGAAGCGTCGAAACCGGACGGAAACCGCAAGATCGGTGTGATCTGGCACACTCAGGGCTCCGGCAAGAGCTTCCTGATGGCCTTCCTCGGGGGACTGATCGTCCGTTCGCGGGAACTGGAAAACCCCACGCTGATCGTTCTGACCGACCGCAACGACCTCGACGACCAGCTCTTCGGCACCTTCAACCTTTGTCGCGACCTCATCCGCCAGACGCCCGAACAAGCCAACAGCCGGGACGATCTGCGGCGGCTGTTGAACCGGGCATCGGGTGGGGTGATTTTCACTACTGTTCAGAAGTTCACGCCCGAGCCGGGCGAGGAACGGTTCCCAATGCTGACGGACCGACGCAATGTGATCGTCATGGCGGACGAAGCGCACCGCAGCCAATACGGCTTTGACGCCAAGCTGGACAAGGAAACTGGCAAGCGGCGCTACGGCTACGCCCACTACATCCGCGAAGCGCTGCCAAATGCCTCCTTCATTGGCTTCACCGGAACGCCGATCGAAGCGGAGGACGTCAACACGCCCGCGATCTTCGGCGAGTACATCGACATCTACGACATCAGCCGGGCCGTCGAGGACAAGGCGACGGTCCCGATTTATTACGAGAGCCGGCTGGCCCGCATAGAGCTGAATGAGGACGAGAAGCCGAAGATCGATGCAGAGATCGAGGCCATGCTCGAAGACGAGACGCTGAGCACGCAGGAGAAACAGAAGGCCAAGTGGACGACCGTCGAGCGGCTGGTCGGTTCGAAGAAGCGCCTCTCGCAGATCGCGGTCGATCTCGTCGCTCACCTTGAGCATCGCATCGGGGGCATGGATGGCAAGGCGATGGCGGTCTGCATGAGCCGCCGCATCTGCGTCGATCTTTACAACGAGATCATCGCGCTTCGGCCCGAATGGCATTCGGACGATGACGACAAGGGAGCTATCAAGATCGTGATGACAGGCTCGGCCTCCGACCCTCTCGATTGGCAGCCGCACATCGGCAACAAGAAGCGGCGCGATGATCTCGCCAAGCGCACTCGTAAGCTTGATGATCCGCTAAAGCTGGTGATCGTGCGCGACATGTGGTTGACTGGTTTTGATGCCCCCTGCATGCACACCATGTACGTGGACAAGCCTATGCATGGCCACGGCCTGATGCAGGCGATCGCCCGCGTCAACCGCGTCTTCAAGGACAAGCCAGGCGGGTTGATCGTCGACTACATCGGCATCGCCCTGAACCTGAAGAAAGCATTGGCGCAATACTCCCAGTCCGATCGAGATAAGACCGGCATCGACGAGGAGAAAGCGGTTGCTGTCCTTCTTGAGAAATACGAAATCGTGCAAGCCATGTTCAGTGGTCACGACTACAGCCTCGGCATCGTGGGCGCTCCGCAGCAACGTTTGAAGGCGTTGGCTGACGGCATCGACTGGATACTGAAGTGGCAGGAGAAAGAGGCCGCGAGGGTCGACGGCATAGAGGCGAAGAAGAAGGCGCACCGCCGCTATCAGGACGCTGTGCTGGAACTGAGCAAAGCCTATGCATTGGCCTCGGCAAGCGATGCGGCAGCGGAAATTCGCGACGAGGTCGGTTTCTTCCAGGCGGTGCGTGCAGCGCTCGTGAAGACGACCGCTACCGGCAAGATGTCCGACAAAGCCAAATCGCTCGCTGTGGAGCAACTCCTCAATCAGGCTGTCGCCAATGCCGAGATCGTCGATATCCTCAGGGCCGCTGGGCTGCAGTCACCGGACATCTCGGTACTGTCGGATGAGTTTCTCGCTGATGTTCAGCGCATCGAGAAGAAGAACCTCGCGCTGGAGGCGTTGAGGAAGCTGCTGAACGGCGAGATCAAAAGCCGCTCGCAATCCAACGTCGTTCAGGCCAAGGCATTCTCCAAGCGGCTGGAGGAGGCTGTGGCGCGCTACCACGCGAACGCGATCTCCACCGTCGAGATGATCCAGGAATTGATCGCGCTGGCCAAGGAGATGCAGGCGGCTGCGGCGAGGGGTGAAGAACTGGGCCTCTCTCAAGAAGAAATCGCCTTCTATGATGCACTTGCCGCCAATGATAGTGCTGTTCAGGCCATGGGCAGCGAACAATTGCGGGTGATTGCGCACGAGTTGGTCGAGCAGATGCGCAAGTCGGTCACTGTCGATTGGCAGCACAAGGCGAGCGCCCGCGCCCGAATGCGAGTACTTGTGAAAAAAATCCTGAAGAGATTTGGCTACCCGCCGGATTTGGAACAGGAGGCGGTTCAAACAGTATTAGCGCAGGCCGAGGTGCTTCTAAGAGAGATCGCTGTCCATTAAGCGCGCGGCCTACGCAGCCAAACCAGCGGTTTCCGCCTGGCGAGCCGATGCCCGAGCGTGTGAAATCCTGAAGTTGGTTGTGCAACAAATGACCGAGGCCGGAGGGGCGTCCAACCGTGACACTGTTCAATTCACCTGAGTTCACGCTTTTAGCTCGTGATACAGCTGATACCTTTCAATCAGTGCATAGGACTTGGGTGGCAGTCCGCCATGGCATCAGTTGGGAGGTGCGGTTTTGTCGCGTCCTGTTTGGGGCGTTTCCTCCAATCAACCTGGCCCCTGAGAAGACTGTGAGGACGAGTTCCATTCGGGCCTATAGTGGCATTCAATCACTCGATGACCCACGCGCCGCTGTCGAAGAAACTCTCGCCGACCCGTTTGTCGCTGTCGAGGCAGCGGTGGGACATGTATTTCGAGGCGGCACAGAGACGAATGCGACATTTCATCGCCTCTACCCACCTGAATATCCAGACGCTCGACGATTTCCTACCTTGCGGCTGGAAGCCCCGAGTCTAAGTGGCTTCGGAACGACCGAACAGATGCAGCTTGATCTGGAACTGCTGTCTCACATCGAGCCGTATGAAAATATGCTCGACCTCTTCGAGGACTTCAGTATCCCAGTTCAATTTGCCTCTGAGGGTGGAAAGTGCATCACCGAGGTAGTGCTTGCGCCTGTCAGCGAGATCGAGCCACTGTCAAAAATCGAAAGTGGGCTGTTGAAGGTGGGCATCGTCGCCGCCCCAAGGGCTCAAATTAGCAAGATCACACTGGGCGTGAAAGCTTTTACCCGAGATGGCGTCCGCCGCTTTACCGTTGCTGGCGACCAGTTCACGTGGAAGCAGGAACCCCACCGATTAGTGGGAGCCCTTGATCTGCCGCTGGCGAATACGCCACTGGCCTTGACTTCCTTAAGATACGGGTCGGAGCATATTCAAAAGTGGTGGGTGAGGGATCAGACCCAAACGTTCAATCGCCTCCTCGACGTGCACATCGCGATCGATCCCGCCCGTAGCCTCGTCGTCGATGATTTGTCGGGACAGCGCACGGACTTTGAGGAACGGGTTGGCTTACTATTTTCCCTTTTGGGGCTGCGCGTGCTGAAATACGGACAGATACCCAAACTCACCGATGCTCCAGATATCCTCGCGCTCTCAGACCGAGATCACCTCTATGTTGTCGAATGCACTACAGGAGACATTAACGCCAAAGGAAAACTCCAGAAGCTGGCCGATAGGACTAAGGCCATAGCTCACAGCCTTTCGGCCTCGGTGTCTCGCCCCTCTTCGATTTTGCCTGTGGTTGCGACCAGCCTGTCCCGACAAGAGACGGCTGCTCATCGTCTGCAAGCTGAAGTCCTGGGTGTGGCGTTGCTGTGCAAGGAAGACCTTATGAACCTTGTGGGCCAGGTAGAGGCGCCCCCCTCAGCTGATCGACTGTTCGACTTCACCAGGAGCCTCGTACCCAATTCGCAGCCGTAAATGAAATGGCGTGGCATCCTGAGCGGATACTGTTCCTCTGTCTGAGCTGGACCAGATACGAAATAGTCCCATTGAGGGAGAGGATGGATGAAGCCAAAAACACATAATCAGGGTAGAAGAGACGCGCGCCCGAGAATTAGGTAGGTGCCTGACCTGCTATACGTTTCGCGAGCCGAGCCAATGTAGACCGTGAGCAGCCGGTGGCAGCGACGATGGTGTTCCAGCTCATGCCGCTCTCCAGCATCTTGACGATGCCAGCGTTACGCTCCCCGTCCTCGGGGCGTCCCTTATAAGCTCCTCGCGCCTTGGCGGTTACAATGCCTTGAGCCTGCCGCCGTCTGCGGTCCTCGTAGTCTTTGCGGGCAATCGCTGCCAGCATGTCCAGCATCATTCCGTTAATGGCATCGAGCATGCGGCTTTGGATATCATCCTTGCCAGCCGTGGCCATCATCCAAGAGGTTGGTAGGTCGAGTGCAACCACCTTCACCCTACGGCTCTGTATCTCGGCCTTAAGGCGCTCCCAATCCTCAGCGTTCAAACGGCTAAGCCGGTCCACCTGCTCCACGAGAAGGATATCGCCCGGGTGGCAGTCATTCAGAAGGCGGAACAGCTCGGGACGCTTTAGGGATGCCCCGCTTTCGTTCTCCACGTAGCTGGCAGCGATCTTCAGCCCGCGCTCCTTAGCGAACCTGAAAAGGTCGTCCTTAGCCCGGTTGGCGTCTTGGTCTTTGGTGCTGGCACGAAGGTAAGCGCGGACATGCATTGAAACCATCTCAGTTCGTTTTGGATGGTTCGCTTATCGTCGGTTCGCTTTGGGTTGTCAAGACTAATTTATCGAACCAATGGGCGACGGTTCGAAAGAGGTGTACTCAAATGGAACCATGCATGTTGGCGTAGCCTGTGATACCGGGGGCGGGACACTATTGGGGAACTGTCGAATGGAAATGGTTGGCACTCTGGACCATTGCCGCCAAAAACTTTGGGATGATGTGCAGCGACTAGCCGAGGCAACGAGGAGGTTCTCGGCGACCGCGTTGCATTCAATAGACCAGGCGGTGCCAATCCTTGCTGATTACAGGAAGGAAATCTACGAGGACCTGAACCAAATTCAGCACGAGTACGCTCTCGTCAGGGCTATGGAATGGTTCAGCGCCCATCGACCAGACCTCGGAGGCCTTGTCTGGTACTGGAACCCAAGGGCTGGTGGAACGAAAGACGAGCCGGACCTACGTGGGGCGGACTTGCGTGGAGTGCGGATATCAGCCGAAGTGACCACATCGCCACATGCTCAAGGCGGGCTTCACAGTCGCATGACGAGAACCCTTGCGAAGCTTTCACTCATGGAGGGAGAGCGCTTCTATTTTGTTGTCGGGACAAGGATGGAACGACAGGCGCAAAACAGCGTCGAGAGGAAGGGTCACAGCATCGTTGTCGTCAACCTTGCAGGACCTGCGCGCCCCCTAATCCCCGGCACCTGACTGCTGCGGCGCTGTCGTCTCCAACTTCAAGCCCAAGACTTGCTGATGGGGGGCAGAGGGGGGAACCTCGCGGGGCCTTTTATCTGATCTGGGGCCAGAGATGCGCGATGTAAACATTTCGGGATGGTCGATGATGAGCAGCCACCTCACAGGCAGCCTCTGGATAACTGACAGTCCCGCATGGAGCGCATTGGAAGGTTGCCCGCAAGGGGGTTGGTGGGACCGCTATTTGCGGTTACGCGGCGATGGCCGTTTAAAGGCGTTGTCGACGAAGGCTGAGACACAAGCCAAACGCCCATCGTCCCATTTAGGCTGACATGCCATAAGCGGCAATGGCTATCGGGAGGTGATCATGCCAGGGCCGGGGAGACCGGTGTGGCGATCAGGCTTCGATAGTCATTTTCCGTGGTGTTGTATTCTTCCGTATAGGCCCAGGCGACACAAGTACTACACCTGTCTTCAACTGGATCATCGAAACGATGCCTTCAGAGCCTTGGCCTCCTGCAACTGCTTAGACCGGATGGACAGGAATCGGCTCACCAACTGCTGAGAGACATCAAGAACGCTGCTCATCTGCTCCTGCGTGAGGTCAGGGAAGATATCAGCCAACCAGTATACCTTCATCTGGACCGTCATTTCCTTGCGACCATAAGCGGCTTCGAAGTCATCGAGAGCAGCCTTGGCCTCGGCCACTGGTCCGCTGAAGGTCTCGCGTTCGATGGCGGTGACGGCACCTTGCCAGCGTTCCTTGATCCATTGGACCGCATCAGGTCCAATCACATCGAAGGGGAACTTGTCGGTCTTGCGGTGAAGGCGTTTGCCCCAGCCGCTTTGCACGACCCAGTTAGCAACCCGGTGGCGACTGTCACGACCAACTCCCTCGATTTGCAGGAAGTCCAGATGACGGAGAACTGCCGTCGCCTGTCTTCGACCAAGACCGAGGAGCGCTGCGAGTTCGGTGATGGTGATCCAATCACCTTTGTCGACCGAGACCAGTTCACCGGTCTTCCGGTCCAATATCTCCTCCACGTAAATCATATGGCTGCTTCTGTCGCGAAGGCTGAAGAAGGGAACGGCTGATAAGGCACGATATGGGGACCGTGCGCCGCACTCTCGGCGACCGTCAGTTTCGCCGCCTTGCTGATGTCGGGGATGATCAGCCGGGGAAATCGGCGTTCATCGTCCCAGACCTCAAGACGGCCCAAAAGACCGAGAGCGACCAGACGGCGGCAAGCATCGGCAGTAGGGTTGCGAGTTTTGGCGATGATGGTCTTGCCGTCGAAGGAGACGGAATAGTTCTGCCCGCGCTTGTCGAGGTTGACGGGCTTGATGACGATTTTCGTGGTCGAGGTAGCTGAAGGCATAGCTTCGCCATCCTCCCAACCGGGGGAAGTTTTGTTGTGCATGGATTTCTCTAATGGCTGTGGTGGTGACGATGTTGGTGGGGTGGCGAATTAGACCGGCCCTCTCGTCAGCAGGACCACGAGGCTAAGCCAAGCAGTTGCAACAAGAGGACCGAGGGTCACCACACCCATGAGAACGGGCCAGCCATGACGATGATGGCCGACCACTGCACTCTCAGATGTCGAGCGTCCGTCGAAAGGGACTGTGCGAGATGGGGTGGTTCTCTCGGAGGCGTTCCCGGAAAGGGGACCTCAAGGGAGACGTGAAGGAGACTATAAGTGCATTAGGGTTCTTTCATGAATATCATACCCATGAAGAACGGATAGAGATCATCCTGATTTCATCGGTCATCCTCTATTTCAGTTCATTCTCAATATTGGTCTTCTCCTCTCTCCTTAAGGGCGGGGTAATTCAGGGTTGGTCTTCTCCTGTAGGATACAACCTTCCTCTTTCTCCTCTTCCCTTAAGGGGGCGGTAATTCCTGATTGTGGTTTCTGGTCTTCACATCCGAGGGTACTCCGAAGGCGCGGTCTGAGGTGTCAATACCTCCGGGATGACGCTTACAGACGGCAAGCCAGCCTTGGTTTAGGCGAAGAAGTCGGAGACGCTTTCTTCTTACTGCACGATTTCATGCAGTAAGCTACCAATGGAGAAATCCGACTTTCCCCTTGCTGCTGAATTTCCAGCCGCAAGGCCTCGACCCATTGGGCTGAAAATTCAGCACAAAGGTGGGAACGATAGTGCGGAAATCTCTGGCTATGAGAACCCGCCAATCTTTGCGGTGATGATGCTGTCTGATGTCTTATATCGTCCAGGCACGCGGAGGCCAAAAATGGCCGACACCGCGCAACGGGAAATGGCCTTGTGTGTCGATGGGGCCGTGAAGGTCTCTCGAGGAGGCTGAAGAAGCGACCTTTGCGGATGTTCTTTCATGCAGCCGCCGCGAAGGCCTGTTCAATCTCAGGGTATCTAATCGCCTCGACAACCTGCTGCAGAGCGTGAATGTCGAGACCATCGGGATTGTAGGTGCCAAATGTGATCCCCTCCCGATCATGGCCGACAACCTGCGCTACTTCCGTTTGGGGAAGTCTTGCTCGTTCAAGCACCTTGATGGCGCTACGACGAAATGAATGGAAGTCAACGCGATCTTTGCCAGTTCGCTCGTCAGGTCGGGTAATCCTAAGTGCCCGCCGGTGCTCGGTGAAGCGTTTGGAGATATACCATGATCGCTTTCCATCAGGGCCTCCTGGCTTCAATGCGGGGAACAGCCATTCGCTTTTGTGGTGGTGTATGAAGTCAAGCAAGCCAGCAGCAATGAGGCGAGAATGGATAGGTACCCTGCGGTCACCCGCCTCTGACTTGGCATTGGTGACGTCGAAGTACCAGACGCCGTCCTCTTGTTTGATGTCGGCAACTTTCCGATCGCACATTTCGTTCAAACGCATGCCGCTATGAGCGGAGATCAGGCAAAGCCACGCGAGCGTGTTGGGGTGGTTCTGTTTTTCGGGGCGAACCTCGGGCCGGGTGGGCAGAAGCTTCTTCAGTTCTTCGATGGTGAAGGGGAGTTTCTGCGTCTTCCGCTTCTCACCGATCTTGCGGTATTGATCCTCCCACGGGTTTTCGCTTGTGAACAGACCCCGCCGCTTAGCCCACTGCCAAACCATGGAGAGGGCAGTAGCGTATCGGTTGATTGTCCTGTTGCTCAGGCCGGTTTTGTGGTTGCCAAAATCCTTAACAATCTCGCTGAATGTCCGCCGCTTGGTCTGCGGGCTTCGACCCCAGTGGGGGTCAAGGGTGGCAATCTTGTCGAGAAACTCCGCCGCCTGTTTACGGTCAACCTCATCCAGGCTTGGCTTGCCCGCCCACTGGTCGAACAGACGATACACGGCTTCATACTGACCGCGTGTTTGCTCCGTGAGCTTCGCAGAGGGGTCGCGTTGGATTTCCTGGATGTAACGGCGGGCCGCGTCGGCGAAGGCTTGCCCGGTCTTTCGCTTCTTCAAAGTCACCGGCTGGAGGGTACCCATGTCGATGCCGTTGCGTCCGAAGGCGCGCGGCAGGGCGAAGGTTCTCCCGTCCATGACGGCTCTGCGTCCCGCTGCCGCTGCAATGCGTGCCGAAACGAGGGCATGGTCCAGATCGTTGAGCTTCCCGCTCTCCAACTTATCAGCTTCAAGCTCGGCGAAAATGTCGACGTTCTCCTCGCTCTCATTGTACTCGGCAAGCATCTTCAGTGTGTCGTGGTATTCTGCCTGTGCCTTCTCCTCGATCTCGGCGGGTGTCCACGTATGCTTGCCACGGAGGACTTCAAAGTGGGCGGCCCACTCCGCAACCAGTGGCCAGCGATCTTTCTGCGCCTGGGACAGATCGCGGGTACGCAGCGATTTCACAATGTCTGACTTGCCTATCTTGTCGACCAAATCGGCAGGAATCTTCATCGCGAAGTACCAGCCTTGCCGCCGCTGCTTCAGGTATCGAGTATCAGCCATTTTCTCCCCGGTAGTACACGATGGTAGTACACGTTGGTAGCTCACGGCATCGAAAGAAGTCAATAATCACAATGATTTCTATGAGGTTATCCATAGGCCAGTGGGGCTCCTGGCGCCCCAGCCATCCGATAGCGGTATGTTTTTCTAGCATAAATCCCGAACGCTATTTATGGTGGCATTGCGTTTTGGGGAGGTGCTACCGTGCGACGGATTGGTGTCTGGGAAACAGCTAGAAATTGCTGGATTTTGATCTTGCTCGCCATACCCGTCCTCGCCTTTATCGCAGCGAAGACGTTACCGACCGACCTTGTGCCTCCACCACCTGGAGAAGGCACCACAAGTGACCCAAATGTCGTGGCAGTTTCCTTCCTCGGAATCAACCTGACCTATGTTTCGTTTGAGTGGATTGCGATCTTCTGGTCCGTTTGGGTGTTTGGGGCTTTGGGCGCAACCACGAGCTTCTTCTCGCGCGCCGAGAATATGGCGAAGGGAGGCAAGACCGTTGCAGGCACGCAGGTCTTCGGTGCGATATTTTCAACAGTTCTGATGCTGCTTTTCATCGGCGGGCTCGTGCAGGGCAGCTTGTTTCCGATGTTTGGAGACCGTGGTCTGCGATGGATTGCGCTCAGATTCAGCGTTGAGGATTGGGTAAAGCTCCTCGTGTGGTCGTTCATTGCCGGCTTCTCTGAAATGTTAGTACCGGAGATATGAACAATCATTCCGCCAGAATGCGTACCTCAGAAGCCGGTTTTGCCGAGGCGGCTTCTGAACGAAAGGAAGGGGAGGGCAAGCGTACGGTCTCCAATTGAAGACGGTATTTGCGCAACCCATTTGGCGCACGATTCGGGACATATCCCGCCACCCGACCACTCACACAGCAAATCAGGTATAGCAAAGGCGACCCGATGGGCCGCCTTCCAAATTCGCTTGCTCTGACGCCCCTTACTGCGCGGGCTGTGCCGGCGCCAGGAACTCTGCGCAATAGGACGGGCCGTTTACGCCCGGGATATCGCCGACAACGTGGATGCTGCGGATCGTGTAGTCGGAGCTGGTGACGATTTCGGCCTGGCAGCGGAAGTACTGCGTGCGGGCCGCCGAGATCTGTTTGCCGCGCTTGCCGTCCGCACCGTCTGCGTATGTCGCCGGGACACGAACTGTCTTGTAGCCGCCCTTCCAGGTGTAGGTGACGCCGGAACCGTTTTCGACGTCGTTGATCGGCGGGCCGAAGGCGGCGAAGAACTTGCCGGCCGACTGGCCAACCCAGCGGCTGGAGATCGGATCGGCGGAAGTCGGAATCGTCGTGCAGCCGGCAAGCGCAATGGCAAGCCCAGCCGCGGCAAAGGTGCGGAGTTTCATTCTATCGTCCCTGAAAAGTTGTCGCGCATTCGACGGCGGGAATCGCTGGCCTGCAGCGGTTTCCGCTTGTCCCGTCGAGCGCTTTAGCGCGGAACCCGGCAAAAGAAAATCGGCCCGCCTTCGCAATCGCAAAATTTGCCGCAAGTGTGTCTTTTTGTTCCACTTAGGCCTGCTAAGGGTTGCGCCACCGTGCTCAAAAAAATGCGCCGGCTTTTGAATTTTGGTGCTTGCGCAACCGGATGAGCCGTTCTATAGAGGCGCCGCTGGTCACGGAGTGTAGCGCAGTCTGGTAGCGCACCACGTTCGGGACGTGGGGGTCGAGTGTTCGAATCACTCCACTCCGACCAGCGAAAACCCTTATTTCTCAGGGCTTTCATTCCCGAACCGATCTCCTCCGCGAAGACCGATTTCAAATCAACGGACCGATTGCGGACCGTTTGAAGCCGCGGACCGGTTAGAAAGCGTTCGCTGCTTGCTCTTGGAAGTCCGGACTCGCATGTGCATAGGTCCGTTCGAATTCTTCCGCCGTCATCCCGAGAGAGGCTGCTGCTTGCTCAGTTTCAACGCCGGCCTGCGCCAGCCAAGTCGCGCGGGTATGTCTTAGCACATGCGGTGTGACGTCGTCGGCAAAACCTGCCTTGTCGCGGATAGTCCTGAACGCCTTGTGCGGCTTGATGATCTTTTCCCCTGCATAGGTGATGACGTAGCGTATGGTGATGTCCCGGCCTTCGGAATCCGTCGCAGTATCCTTCTTGTGCCAGTATCGCAGAAAGCGAAGCAGGCGAGGGGGGATCTTGACCGGCGTCCGGCGCTTGTTGTGCGCAACACGTTCGCCCTCGGCGCGGCGATAGATTACGCCTCGATCGAGATCCACATGTCCGCCGTTCGTATTGGGAACCCATTGAAGGTTGAGGACAGCCGACAGCCGCGTTCCCGTGTAGAGGCCGATTAGGATCAACCGGACCAGGTGCCCGCACTGCTTTTCCTTCCTTGCAGCGCGCAATAGCCGCGCAATCTCCTGCCGGGTGAGCCACTTTTGCCGTGGTGTTCCCTTTTCCGGCAAGGTGATCTTGGGGACCATGTCGAGCGTGTGCTCTGCGTGGTAATAGTTGATCGCAGCACGCAAGACTTCCAGATCCCGGCGAGCCCCGCCAAGATTTCCCCGATCGGTCGCATACTCGCGGCATGTCTGCCCCTTGATCTCTGTCAGGGTCATATCGCCGAAAAAGTCGTTGACCCGATCGAGCATGGCCAGCGTTTCATTCGGACGCGCCGTCTGCTTAGCCTTCTCCTCCGAATAAACGATGACGATATCGGCTACCGTGACCTCAGCGGAACGACTGCTGCGCTGTGGCCGGTATTGCTCGTCGATGTACTCTGCAAGCCGCTTCTGAGCTGCTTCAACTTCGTCTTCGCGGCAGTCCGTGGGGAGGCGCTTACCTCCATCCTTGATGAACCATGTGCCTGTGTCTGGTCGGAGCCAGAGACGGGCTGGTCGTTTCTTTTGAGACATTTCTCTTTCATCCTCTCGATTGATCGGCGGGTGACGAAATCCTTGTTGGCGATCTGGATAATCTCCAGGTTGCCCTTGCGCGCTTCAGTGCGAAGCGCGGACTTCGTCAGCCGACCACCGAAAAACAACTTGCAGGCCTCGGCAAGCGTAACGGGCTCGTCCTCACCTATGTGATTAGGGTCAATCGCGGACATGGGCTAGTTTCCCCCACAATCCACAGGAGCCTCGCCGAGCAGAGACTGCAGGAAGAGGCTCAAGACATGGACCTCTTTGCCATCAAAGGTGCGGAAGCAGTTTTTGACTGAATCGAAGGCGTTCGCATCACCCAGGATGAAAGCGGCCTTGATCTGGACCTCTTCAATCGTTTTGCATGGGTAGTAGAGGAGGGCGGCCTCTGCACGCTCGTAGGCGTCCCATTCCGGAGATGGGTTGTTCTCGGCCGCGGCGTCCTCGAAGAGGTTCAACCAAGCCTTCTGCGCGATCTTATAGCGTTCGATGAGTTCGTTCAGCATGGCAGGCCCTCCGCACGAAGGAACCGCTCGTCACGAACCTTGATGTCTGCCACGACGATGCCAAGGGCGATCTCGAAGAACTCGTCGTGGCTGAACGTGAAGCTGCCTTTGTAGAACGGATTATCCAATTTGATCCGGATCTGGCCGCCGAGGACGTTCTCGGCCCGGTAGAGCGTCGGGCCGCCGCAGACGTCGACCAAGTAGAGGCCGTCGCCCTGGAAGCCTTGAACGGGCGCTAGCAGCACGTAATCGCGGCGGGAGCGAAGATCTGGCTCCATACCGTCGCTGTCGACCATATGGACGCGCAGGCAGCTCGACAGGACGTTCTCGGCGGGAATAGCGGGAGCGAAGAAGTCTTTCATCGTGCGCCCTCCCGTTATCGGATTTTGCGGATGAGAACGCGCTGAAGGTCGCGTTCGTACATGTAGCGGATGCCGAGGCTCTTGGCGTGGACGGGTTCTAGCCGAAAGCAGCGGCCGTCCTTTAAATCGTCGTGGACACTGGAACGGACGATGCGGAAGAACGGCCGGCTGTCTCCGAGCTTGATCTCATAGTCTCCATCGCCCTGCCATTCGCGCGGTTTTCTCGGCTCCATGAAAGCAATGATGTGGTTGCCGCTGCGGGAGATATGGACGCCTTCGCCATGAACAGCGATCATGGCCGCTTCCATTGCGGCAACAGCAGCGGCGAGTTGCTCTTCCGGAGTGAGTTCTGCCGTCGGCTCTGAGTCGCGCAGAAATGGCGCAGCGCCGGCTACAGTAGTGGTTGGGGCGGCGATACCGGCGAGAAGACCGAGGGTGCGGCGGCGGGAAAGTTCGAAGGTCATATCAGAAGGCCTCCGCGGTCAGGGATGATGCAGCCAGTTGCTTGAGGGTGACGGTCTGGAATTCCTCGCACCAGGCCTCGTATTGAACGATGGTCGCTATCCGCGATCGTCCGTCGCCGTCATTGGTGTGAGGGCGAGCCCGCAGAGCATCGACGATATCGACACGCTCGCTCGCAAGATACTCCTGCAGATCGGTCAGGTACGAAGCCACCGGGGTGTGCTCTTTGTCGATATAGCGTACATACTGGTCGGCCATGTTGGTCGTTTCCTCGATCGTGTCGAGGATGCGGTAGATTCGGCAAAGGTCTTTGGTCGAGAACTCTGCGGTGCGGAGCTTCGGCGGTTGGATGTTCGCCGCGCTCGCCTGAAGGAAGCCCATTGCGGCCTTTATCATTGCGGGAATGCGCGGGGTTTCTCCGGCCTCGTAGTCTTCGAGCGCCATTTTCAGCGCCTGGAAAGCTTCCTGCGGATTTTCGGCCGGGCGGTTCCAAGACGCGATGACGCGCTCAGCCGGTTGATATGTGCGGGGCAGGTTGTCGCTTTCGCCTCGCTCTCCAGCTTCAAGTGTGCTCGCGAGGAAGGTGCTCCATTCCGCCTTGTAGCGCAGGATAGACGTAGCGAGGGAATATGTCGGCATAGCTTCGCCGGCGTCCGGAATCGGTCGTGTCATTGTCTTGCTCCTAGATGTAGGTGATTGGGGTTCCCCTCAGTTTTGAGGGGAGGTTATTCGCGCCGGATCAGTTTGAACCGGCCGCTTATGCTGGGATGTGTGGCCGTCGTCGCTGTCGCCCGCGAGCATTCGCTGACGAACCGCTTGAACAACTTTGTGATGTCGATGATCTGGTAGACGGCGAAGCTGCTACCTTGCGCGCTCTCGTGGCTGTTTTTCACCATGGCGAAAACCGGAGGGCGGTAGGAGATCGAGGTCAATACCTCGTCGATGAGCCACGCTGGCAAGCCGTAAAGCTTGTTGACGCGAGCTTTGATCTCAGACTTGGTTTCGGTGCTCTGAGGTTTGGACGTCAACGATGTCATTGAGGCAATCATCTCGACGCGCTGCTCTACGGCCGACTGACGGCGTTCGAAGTCAACGAGTGCTTGCGCGTTCTGCAGCACTATCTCTGCCGTCGTCATCGGGCGAGGTGAGGCCAAAACAGCTTCCAACTCACGAAGACGACGGATGACTTTGAGGCGCAGCGGGGCACTGTAGCCGAGGAGGAGGGTTTCCGTAAGCTCGCGATCGAGCCGGTATTCGGTTTGCTCCCGGTTCATGCTGTCGAGATAGATATCCCCAAACCTGGGGGCATCTTCCCCGAGATCAGAGAGCATCTTTTCGATGTCGCGCTTCACGTGGTCGTGACGCTTACCGGTCAATTCCGCAATTTCGCGGCTCGACATTGTGATGACTGATGTGGTGGATTGAAGAATGGCGTTCATGGTCAGGCCGCCTTCTCTTCGATAAGAAGGTTCTCCACACGCTCTATCGACAGCGAAGGCATCAGAGCCTCGGCCGATGGCATCCCCTCAAGGAATTTGCGAGCGTCGTCGGTGGACAAGCCGCCGACCATGATCTTTTCCTGAGTTTCGACGGATCGGCGCTCAATGGCGGTCATTGCCGCCTTCTGCAAGGCGTCGACCTGTTTCATCGCAACGCGGCGCATCTCAGTACGCTCTTCCTTGACGGCGTTACGTCCGGCATCCTGCCAGCCCATTGCCAACTTGGGAGCGAATTGAGCCGGGATGCCCATCCGCGCGCACTCGGCGGCTATCTTCTCATTGGCCTCGTCCACCACGCGTCTGGCGGTGCCGCGAGCGTCCTTCCAGATCTCGTTCTCGTCGTAGTGATAGCGGCGATCGAGCTGCTTCTCGAAGTCGGCAACGAGTTGGGCAGCGCGTTCTTTGGCCTCGCTCTTCGCAAGGCGCTCGCGCTGTCGGGCAATCTTGATCAGCGTCTCCCGATCTGCCCGTGTCATGATGTCGTTCATGTTCGCTCCATCGGTTAGGATGGATCATATAATACGTAACGGATTAACCAAGTCAATACACTGCGTATTAACAACTTACGGAGCGCTCACATGCGGGACAATCTGGCGACTACCTTGCCAACGATCGAAATTGAGGAAATCTCCACCACCTGCCTTTGTTCTGGGCTAGCGTCGGCAGAAATAGTGACCGATGGCGGTTGGGCAACAAGATTTGATTTGAGCCTACGCACTTGCGGGTAGCCGATCTTATCGGCGACGAGATAAAGGCCATCAGCAATTACGTCATCGATTGCGGTGTCTACAAAGACCAGGTCGCCGTGCATCAGTGTTGGCACGTTTGCATCACCGGTTACAGGGAAGATGATTGTTCCGGAGGATGCGCCTATTTCGTACTGTAGGTGCTTCGCTGGTATACCCCAGGTCGCTACGATTTGATGCGTAACCTTTTCCTCAAGTCCGACATATCGCCGCCAGCCCCGCGATAATACGTTGTCTTCCTTTTTGAAAAAAGGAGATATTTCCGGCAGTAAAGTCATAGACTTAAGCGTTTCTAAGGCTTGCTGTTCGGCCCTTCGCTGACTATTCTCTCGAAGTTTCTCCCGAATTTCTGGATCAACGCTCGCGCGAGCTTCGCGATCCTCCATCTCCTCTTTCTTCATAGCCTCGATTTCCTCGGCTCGCTGCTCTGCAAGCTCCGGCGTTTCCATCTCGCCGTCTCCCAGGAGAAGCCAAGATACAGTGACGTGATACCGACGGGCGTACAAAGCAGCGGCAACCTCGTCAAAATCGCGAGTGCCATTTTCGTGGTGGATGTAGGTTGATGGCGAAACACCCAATGACCGGGCTGCTTCGGATGCCGACTTAAAATTGGCGGCCAAGCGCGCTTTCCGCAATCGATCTGCTCTTGAATTAGACACAGTTAATCCGTTCCGTATTGATTTTGCCGGGATGATACCTTATGAATTGATACATAGCGGATCAATTTTGAAGAAAGGGTTCAGGAAGTGGGTAAACGAATTCTGAAGCTGCGAACTCGCTTAGAATGGTCGCAGGCGCAGATGGCAAAGGAGCTCGGTGTTAGCCAGCCTACAATTTGGAGGATCGAACATGGCGTCCAGGAGCCTTCGAAGTCAGTTCTAAAGCTGCTCAGCATCTTGGAAGAAAAAGTGCGGACGGTAACGGTATGACCGAAGCACCTCACATCATCCGCGCCGCCCAGTGGCTAGCCGATCGCAAAGTGTCTCAAACGCGAGACACTTTTTTCCCCATCCTCCCAACCCTGAAAGTCCGCTTCGGTCTGACGGACGCTGACGCGGCCGAAGCAATTCTCTTAGCGGGCAACTACTCGCTTGTCCGGAGGGCGTTCGCATGATGCAGTCCGCCGCCTATGGCCGCCTCGGCCAGGAGCCTCGCTCCATTCAAACCCAGTCCGGAAACGCCATGGCCGTTGCGTCGATCGCAGTGAGCGTCGGCGAGCATGACGAACCGCCGCTCTGGATCGGCATTCTCGCATTCGGAAAACTCGCTGATGACCTTCTCCGCCACCAAAAGGGCGACATGGTCAGCGCATCCGGTCGCGTCCAGCGCAGTAGCTGGACAAACTCGGCCGGTGAGAAGCGCGAGCAATTGCAGATTGTCGCCGACTCCATCATTTCCAGTCGCCTTACTCGACCGCCTACAGGTCAGCGTCGGGAGGGCTCAAAATGAGAGCGACAGTCAAATCCAACCGCGATGGATCCGCTCAAGTTCTCCTCGGGCGCGTGATCTTAAAAGAAAAGCCGGCGCGCAAGCGTTTTCGCGGACATGAATGGCAGTTCTCGATTGAGACCCTGCGTCTTCGCGAAATCGAGGCAATCATCAAGCAGCGTCACGGAAATGGCATCCCGAATCCGGAAGGCTCTGACGATATCGATACCTGCCTTGCTTATCTTCGCGCGGTAGCGATGACACCGGGTGTCCAGGATCTGATTTCTTGGGCATCGGTCTGGGCGCCATGGGCAGAGCAGAGCGTCCTCGATCCGATTGCTGATTGCCGAAACAAGCGGAAGCGTATGCTCGGCGCCGATGCCGTTGCCAAGATGCTATTTGTCACCTTGGCGGAACGGAATGCGCTTTCTCTCAAGACGATCGGTGCTTGCGATACGTCGAGTGCGGATCGTCAGAAGCTCGCGCGGGAGAGCAAGCGCAACCGCGATCGCAAACGCCAAGAGCAGAAACGTCGCTTGGAAGGCCGCGTTCCTCGCGCTTCCTATCAGGCGGCATCAACGGATCATCTCAGACCATGGGAGGCCGAAGGGGTTTCTCGTCGGACATGGTATCGCAGGCGTGGCACAGGTCCGTCGCGAGTAGAAGTAAAAGGGAAAGGCGACACACCTGTGTCAGAGCCGCGTGTGCCTCTGACGTTGCAGCAGACGATCGGCCAAAGCCGCGCAGCGGGTTTGGTTGTGGGGCTGGGGGATCATCCCCCAGCGGAGCTCCAAGAGGCGGCGCCTCATGGGAGTGGCGATATGGAGAAGGAGCGCGCGGCATGAAGTCATCCGCCGAAATCATCCAGTTCCCGATTGACCGACAGATCTACTTCGTCCGCGAGACCGCCCGTGTGTTGGAGCGCAGACATGGAGAAGCCGCCGATCGCTTCTGGAAGCTGACGTGCCGTCGACTTTACGCCCGGCTGCAGGTGCAGGGCATGCCTGCCACCGAGATCGAGAAGGAAATCGACGCATTTTGCCAAGCCGTCTACCTCGAAATGCAACATGCAGCTTGGGCGGCTTGGGAATCTCAAAACCCAAAAGGTGCCGCATGATCATCGTCGAAATCATCAAACTCACCCTGAAGCTTCGCCGCCTGAAGAAGGAACTGCGCAAGTGAGCTATCAAAAGAAATTCTTCCGCAAACCGGTAAAGAAGCACGCGCCGTTCGATATGGCCCAGGTCGCGACCGGCATTCATATCTTCTGCGATGGCGCATGCGAGCCAAACCCCGGCGCCGGTGGCTGGGGGTATGCCGTCTATCGGGACGGCGTGGAGATCGCCCACGGCTGCGATGGCCTCGCAGAGACCACGAATAACGTCATGGAACTCACCGGCATGCTGAAGGCGATCGAGTGGGTTCTCCATGCCTTCATGAAGGACAAACCGGTCACGATCTGGTGCGACAGCATGTATGTCGTCAACGGCTGCAACGACTGGCGCCACAAATGGAAGAGGAACGGCTGGAGCCGGAAAGGGCCGGCTGCCACGAAGCCGGAGACAGGGGAGGTGAAGAATCTCGATCTCTGGAAGGCGATCGACGAGAAGCTCAACGCCTGCACCGGCCTGAAGATCTCATGGGTGAAGGGCCACAACGGCACCGTCGGTAACGAGCGCGCCGACGAACTCTCCCTGATGGGCCGGCAACAAGCCATGGCGGCGGCTGGTATCGAGGAACCAAAGGCAGTCGTCGACTACCTCACCGCCGAATACAAGCGCGTCATGGCGGGGTGAGCGTTGGGGCACGCGGTCAACATCTACCGTATAGCGCGGGAATGCGGCGTGGTGCTTCGGGAATGGAAGCACCATAGCCCGACCAGCCGCCGCGCTCGGGAATGCTTCTGCAAGCCAACCGTCCGCGAAATTGGCCGTCGGCACGGCGAGGAGCATCTCCGCCTGGTCCTGATGCTCATCACCGGCAATTCGCGCAATGCCGGCGAGCTCTATGCTGACGTCCTGAAAGCTGTATCGCGTCTTCTCATCGCCAATCCTGATCTCGTCCGCCGGCCGTCTCTGGTCTCGGACTTCAACGCTATCGACTTCGGCGCCATCCGTCGCGGCGCCCGGTCCATGAAATACGGAATGCCCATGAGCGATGAGATTCTGGTGGCGCTCCGGCAGCAACTCGGCCTCTGGCCCTATCGAGGAGAAGAAGCGGCATGATGTTTGCGGAATGGACGTATGAGCAGGTGCGGGCCCAGATCATCGAAGCGGCGTATACCCTCAGAGCCTCACCGGGCGACCTGGGGCCGCGTTTGGCATCCGGCGCGATGTCGGACGTGGTCCGCGATATGATGGAGTCCTACGGCTACCAGGAGGCCAAGGCGCCACGCATCCTATCGGCAGGCGCGATCAGCCGCATGTACGCAGTTTGGGACTGGGTGAACTCCTACCTGAACGAGGAGCAACGCAAGCGAGTTTACGAATATGCCTTCATCAAGACCCGCAAAGGCATCTATCTCGACCGGTATTTACGGAAAATCGACATCTCGCGAAGAACTTTCGAACGGCGTGTACAGGCTGATTGTCAACGGATAGCAGACGCTCTCAACCAAAAACACCGCGTCCGGTTGACAGTGACCTTTGACGACGTGACGCAAATCGCCGTAGAAGACACGTCAATAACGGTAGCTTCGAAGAATTGCGCGACGGACTGGCGCGACGCCGAAGTGACCGGCCAGAAGGAGCAGGTTCGGGCTGACGTTCTCGCCCACGCTCACTGGCGTAACGAACGCCGCCGGCAGCTCCTGGAGCGGGCCGAGCGGTGAGCCGCAATCGACCCTTCTTCCTCGAGGAGAATTCGAACACCGGAACACCCCTCCGGGCGCGGCATTCTACAACGGTCACTCGCCAGACTTGGCGATGTTGGCATCGGTAATTTCGAGCGCTCGCTTCATGACTTCTAGATGGTGTTTGCTTCGCTCAACGTGTGCCTCTGTCTTGTCTACTTCCACCCCATCAGGACCGCGGTGGAATATGCGAAATCCATGGGTTGCGGTGAATTCAAGGTCCGCTTCGATCTGAGCAATGATTTTGAGTTGCTCTTCGCGGTAAGTTTTGAGGCTCATGCGATTTCTCCTAAGTTGAGACGACTGCCAGACTCAACCGAGTTGCGGCGGAAAAATCAAGCGAGCAGGGAAAAACCGAGAGCCGCAAGCGTCAGGCAGCATAGTTTCATTACCTTCCATTAGCTGTCCTTTGCGGGTGCAGCTATTCCCCTCACGGGGCGCCATAAGCCAGAGATACGGTTCCGCCGAGGCCTCTGGAGCCAATTCGAGAAGCACCGGGAGCGCTATACCCGGAGAGACGTGGAAGCCGTCTCACCAACACAGCCCGTCACCTTCACTGGTGGCGGGTTTTCGCGTCTTAGGAGATCGAATGCCACTCTTCCGCAAGAAGCCGGTCGTCATTGAGGCTCGGCAGTTTACCGGCATCAACAACTTCGAAATCCTCCGCTTCATCGGCCGGCCACAGGACATTATCGATAACCTCGAACTGCATGGCACCGATTGGCCGGTCATCCCAACTCTAGAGGGAGACATGACGTGTTCTCCCGGTGATTGGGTCATCAAGGGCGTGAAGGGTGAATTCTACCCCTGCAAGCCGGATATCTTCGAAGCCACCTATGAGCGCGCAGAATGATCGAGCAAATGCTGATGCTTGCCCTGATGCTGATCGGGGCGCACTGGGTATGCGACTACCCTCTGCAGGGTGAATTCCTCGCCACAGCGAAGTTCAAGGGGCCGCTACGCTTCTACCACCTCGTAGCTCATGCAGGCATTCAGGGAGCCGCTGTTGCTCTTGTGACAGCCAATGTGTGGCTCGGTCTCGCTGAATGGGCGGCGCATACCGTCATCGACGAGCTGAAGGTTCGTGGCAAGACGACATTCGCACAAGACCAGGCGCTGCACATAGCTTGCAAGATCCTCTGGCTTGTCATCCTCGCCACCGCTCTGTCGGCATGCACTGTCCCGCAGGTGTGCAGGTATTGCTGGGTGGTGGGGACTGGTTAGTCCTGCAGGAATGGCTTTCCTTGGCCCTTGAACGCATCAAACCCGGTCAAGAAACTTCTGGTCCAAGATAGGAGCTCCAATTGTTCTCTGACGTCGCCTTCAGTGTTGTCCCGTAGCTCATAGTAGGCGTCAGACAGCTTCTTCAGGAAGCGATCCTGGAATGTCGGGTCGCTTTCGTTCATGGTTTGAACGATGCACGTCGCCAGTATCGAGACGCCTACCTTGGCGCGGTGAAGATCACTTCTCTGGTCGTCCATTAGACTCTCTCCGGTGAGATCGTAGACGGCAATAAGATTTGATGAAACCGTGAGTCGCAAGCCTCGTAGACTGCAATCCGCACTATCCACAGGCGTTAAGAAGGCGTCGAAACCTTATGCCACTGACCCCGAAGCAAGAGAGGTTCGTCGAGGAATACCTCATCGATCTGAACGCCACCCAGGCCGCGATCCGCTCCGGGTACAGCAAAAAGACGGCGGGATCGGTCGGAGCCGAGAACCTTACGAAACCTGAAATTCAGGCGGCCCTTTCTGCGGCCCAGAATGCCCGCTCAGAGCGAACCGAGATCACGGCGGACATGGTGCTTGAGCAGTGGTGGAAGCTCGCCACGGCTGATCCTAATGCGATTGTGAGTCATCGCCGTGTTTGCTGCCGTTTCTGCCATGGGAAGGATCATGCCTACCAGTGGAAGGCGAGTGAGTATCAGGCGGCCATGGTGGAAGCGGATACTATCGCGAAAGACCTCGGAGGCGAGCCGGCTTATCCCTCCGATGCCGGGGGCTATGGCTTCGATCCGACTGTCGAGCCGCATCCGGAATGCCCTGAATGCCAAGGGGAAGGACGCGGAGAGGTGCACTTCGCCGATACGCGCAAGCTCACCGGCAAGGCCAAGGCCCTGTATGCAGGCGCAAAACAGACATCGCAGGGGATTGAGATCAAGCTTAGGGATCAGGACAAGGCGCTCGAGCTGGTCGCCAAGCACCTCGGTATGTTCAAGGATGAGATCAACCTCGGTGGCAATGTCACGATCAACGTGGTGAAACGTGGGTGAGATATCGCTTCCGTATGAATGGGAGCCGAGAGACTACCAGAAGCCGGCATGGGATAGCTGGCTGAACGGCTGCAATCGTCAGCTGCTGGTCTGGCACCGTCGCGCCGGCAAGGACGATATCAACCTTCGCCAGCACGCGGTGGGAGCGTTCAATCGCGTCGGCACCTACTGGCATATGCTGCCGCAATATGCGCAGGCCCGTAAGGCGATCTGGGATGCGGTGAACCCGAAGAGCGGAAAGCGGCGCATCGACGAGGCGTTCCCGCACCAGATACGGGCGAGCACTCGCGACAATGACATGTTTATCCGCTTCAAGAACGGATCGACATGGCAGCTCGTGGGCTCGGATAACTATGATGCGCTGGTCGGTACGCCTCCGGTCGGTCTGACGGCTTCGGAATGGGCGCTCGCTGATCCCACGGCATGGGGTTACCTGTCCCCGATCCTGGCTGAAAACGGCGGTTGGGCATCCTTCATCACCACGCCACGCGGTGGAAACCACGTGAAGAAGATGGTGGAGATGCACAAGGCCAACCCGGCGTGGTTCGTTCAGACGCTGACAGTGGAAGACACGCGTGCGGTGGCGCTCTCGGTCATCGAGGACCAGCGGCAGGAATACGAAGCTCTCTTCGGCAAGGCGATTGCGGATCTGCTGATCCAGCAGGAGTTCTACTGCTCCTTCAACGGCGCGATGATCGGCGCCTACTGGGGTGCAGAGCTTGCCGAGGCCGAGAGGCAGGGCAGGGTCAAGACATTCGACATCGACCCGCGGTATCCCGTCCATACGGTTTGGGATCTCGGGAAAGCGGTCAACAACCCGATCTGGTGCTTCCAGACGATCCCGGGCGAACCTGGGCCGCGCATCGTCGACTTCTACCGGCCGGACTCGGAAGATCTGGAAGACTGGTGCATCTGGCTTAACGAGCGCGGATATCACGGTACCGACTATGTGCCGCACGACATCATGCAGCCGGTCTGGGGTACGAAGAGAACGCGCTTCGACCTCCTGAAGGACAAAGGCCGAAAGCCAAAGATGGTTGGCCGCGTATCAGTGGCTGATGGCATCAACGCAGGCCGTGCAACCATCAAGGTTGCTACCTTTTATGAGGGTGACGACGAGCGCGGACAGCGAATGGAGACTGGCTTCGAAGGTCTGAAGAACTATCGCCGCGAATGGGATAGCGACCTCAAGACCTTTCGAGACAACCCGTTCAAGGACTGGTCGGAACATATCGGTTCAAGCTGGCGCTATCTCGGTCTTGCATGGCGGGAAGGGCAGCAAGACGTGCCGCCACCGCCGAAGAAGGACCAACCGGTCTACGAGGCAAAGGCAAACGGCATCATCGTCAGCAACATGACGATCAAGGAACAGATCGACGCGATGATCAAGCGCAAGAAGCGCGCATCGTAGGAACCGAACACACCAACCTTTTGCAGGCTCGCTTAACGGCGGGCCTTTTTCCGATGGAGCCTAAGCCGCGCCGATGAAGAAGCCGAAGACAAACGAGCAGAGCCGTAAACTCCGCGAGGAGGGCGCCGACTGGATCAAGCGTATCAACGCTTCGACCAAGCTCGAAAAGGAATGGCTGGACGATGCCAGCATCGCGACGAAGGCCTACACCAACGAGGACAAGTCGGAGAGTGACGAAATCGCGCTCGGCAGCAAGTACGATTTCAACATCCTGTTTGCCAACGTCGAGACCATCGTCCCGGCCGTTATCAACTCGTCGCCTGTACCGGACATCCGTCGTCGTTTCAATGATGCAGATCCTGCCGCTCGCGTGGTTGCGGATCTCATGGAGCGGGCTATCTCGGTCCAGATCGATGACAGCCGGCTGCAGGTGGAGCTCGAGGCCGCTGCCCAGGATGCGTTTCTCGCAGGTCGCGGCATCGTGCGGCTGCGCTTCCGGAGCGATATCGTAGGCGGCGAGCCTGCGAAGGAAGAGATTGCAAAGGCCGCCGAGGGCGCAGACAGCACCTACAGCAGCGACGAGGAGTCGACCGAAGAGCCGGGAAAGCTCGGCATTGGAGCGAATGGCGGCCCTCCACTTGAGCGCCTGGAAAACGAGCGCATCACCTTCGAGGCCGTAAGCTGGCGCGATTATCGCCACGGTCCTGCAAAGCGTTGGGACGAACGTCCATGGGATGCATTCCGCTTCGTGATCGCCAAGGAGGACGAGGAAGCGTCGTTCAACGCTGATCTGATCCGCAGCCAGTTCGACGAGCAGGAGCAGAACGCCTGGTCGAAAAGCACGGACGATATCTGCGGCTGGGAAGTGTGGTGCAAGAAGACGCGCAAGGTGAAGTTCATCGACGACACCGGCGTCATCCTG
Source organism: Rhizobium sp. YTU87027 (assembly GCF_050644135.1). Taxonomy (NCBI): domain Bacteria; kingdom Pseudomonadati; phylum Pseudomonadota; class Alphaproteobacteria; order Hyphomicrobiales; family Rhizobiaceae; genus Rhizobium; species Rhizobium sp. YTU87027. The sequence goes on from NZ_CP098440.1 coordinate 623,010, forward strand.
AAGGAGATCGATGATCCGCTCGGGCTGAAGGACTTCTTCCCGATCCCGACGCCGATGCAGCCGATCGAAATCACTGGGCGTCTGAAGCCGGTCAATCCGTTCGCGATCTATCGCAAGCTCGCCGATCAGCTCGACACGATCACCAAGCGCATCGACGTCATCACGAAGGCGATGAAAGTCCGCGGCTGGTACTCGGGCACAAGCAAGAGCCTTGAGGCGGTTCTGAACCTCGATGACAACGAGTTCGCGCCGATCGACGACGGCGAGCTTTATGCGAACAGCCAGGGCGGTATTGCCGGCGCGATGGCCTTCTGGCCCGTCGACAAGTTCATTCAGGTCCTGCGTGAGCTCTACGCGGACCGCGACCAGACAAAGCAGGCGATCTACGAGATCACCGGGATATCTGACATCGTCCGCGGTGCCTCTCAGGCTTCGGAGACGGCCACTGCGCAGAACATCAAGAGCCAGTGGGGCTCACTGCGTATCCAGAAGATGCAGCGGATGATGGAACGCTGCGCTCGCGATCTGTTCGTCATGATGTCGGAAATCATCCCGTCGCGCTTCTCGCTGCGCACGCTCGAGGAAATGACCAGCATTCCGCTGATCCCGGCCGTGAATGACACGCCGGAACAGCGACAGCAGAAGGCGGACGTCATTGCCCTGCTGAAGCGACCGATCGCCAGCTACTACCGCGTTGATGTCGAGAGCGATTCGACCATCCGAGCGGACCTGACGCGACAGAAAGCAGAGGTCTCTCAGTTCCTGACCGGTGCCGCGTCCTACTTCGCTGCCGTCGGTCCGTTGGTGAAGGACGGCACGCTGCCGGCCGATGCCGCGCTGGAAATCTTCATCGCCAATGCCCGCATGTTCAACCTCGGCCGCTCTGTCGAAGAGACGCTGGAGAACATGGTCACGATGGCAAAGGCCAAGGCCCAGCAGGCACAGAACCAGCCACCGCAGCCAGATCCTGCCATGGCGAAGGTACAGGCCGACGCACAAGCCAAGGATCAGGCAGACCAGCGCCGCAACGAGACCGAACTCACCAAGGCGAAGATGGACAACGACACGGAATGGAGGAAAGCCATTCTGGACGCGCTCACCAGGATCGAAACGGCTCGCATTCAGGCGCAGACCGACATGGATAGCGCAACGTTGGCCGCCCAGCTCGAACTGGCGCTTGGGCTTGCTCCCCAGCCTCCCGCCCTTCCGCAACCTCAAGGAATCCCGGTAGCAGCATGACCAAGTATGTGAAGCGCAATGGCCGGTGGGTGGATGCATCCAGCGGCGAACCGATGCTGACTGAAGCCCAGCGCACGGGACCGATCCCGACGCCAACAATAATTTCGGACATCCAGCCTTATCGGAGCCCGGTTGACGGGCGGCCGGTCATGTCGCGCTCCGATCGTCGCGATGACCTGAAGCGGCACGGCTGTGTGGAATACGAGCCTTCGCTGTCCCCGACCAAGGGCAAGATCAGGAACAAGGCTTTCGCAGCAAAGCGCGGCCTGACCGTGAGCGAGGAATTCCGATGAGCAGTGATACGCACCTTCTGAATGCACTCATCGATGCACTTGGGACAACTCGACCGGAGTTGCGCAAGAACCTTCAGACTAAAGAGCAGCTGCTCGATCTCATTCGCAACCGGCTTGCACGGTCCCGCGAGAGCTAAACCACCTTCCAAAACCGAACAAGGATTGAACCGCAATGAGCGTCGAAGCACTCAATGCGCCGCAGATCGATTCCGCGGCCGTAGTAGACACAGGGAATTCCGCAGCGCCCGAGACTATCAACGAAGATGCCGATCTCGGGGCCGTCTTCGATCGCATGGAGCGCGACAACGGAGCTGCTCGCGAGAATGGCCGGTTTGCCAGCCCTGATCCGACCAAGGCCAAGGTGGCAGCGAATAACGAACCACTGGAAGGTGGTGGGGGAGAGGATACCGACGCCGTTGATCCTTCGACGCCTTCGGCCGACGTTCCTCTCCCTTCAAGCTGGCGGGGCAAGGAAGCCCTGTGGGAGAAGATCCCTGCCGACGTGAGGGCAGACCTTCGGGCCCATCAGGAAGAGCTCCATAAGACGCTTTCCACACAAGGGCAGGCGCTGTCAGCCTACAAGCCACTGTCCGACGTGCTGATGAGCTACAAGGAATACTTCGGCGGCGAGATGGGCAACTACAAGCCCCATGAGGCCGTGGAATACCTGTTCAATCTGCAGCGGCAGATGGACAAGGACCCGATCAACACACTCCTGCAGATCGCCGACACCTACGAACTGCGCGGCGAGCTTCAGAAGATGTTTGGCGCAGGCGCTCCGGCAGGTGAGGGCGGCGCACAGAGCAACGAAGCAGCGCTCCTGGCGAAGATCAGCCAGTTGGAAGGCACGATCAGGCAGATGGGGGACCCGTCGCGGATCGATGAGCGCATTTCTCAAAGATTGAATGAGGAAAAACAGTTCGGGGAAGTGGATAGCCTCGTCAGCCGCATCTCGAAAGACATGCCGCTTTACAACGAGATCCCAGAACCCGACCTCGTGAGCTTCATTCACATGGCGAAGCAGAAGCTTGGCGGTGCCGCCTCCCAGGAGGCCGTACTGAAGCGCGCTTACGACATGGCAATCAACGCAGACCCCGACCTGAGGGCCAAAGCTGCCGCACTGAAAGCTGCCGCAGCAAACGACCCTAACCAAGTCGCGGCGGCGAAGAGAGCGAACGAAACCAACCTCCGTTCAACATCGACCGGCAAAGCCAGACAGCTCACTCAGGAAGAGGAGCTTGGGGCCGTGTACGACAAAATGAAAGGCTAATCCTCGATGGCAACACCATCTTCGATTTTCTCGGAAATGGTCTCGACCACCCTTCGCAACTCGGCGAAGGACGTCGCGGACAACGTTTCCAAGCACAATGCTCTCCTCAACGTCCTGAAGGAGAAGGGCCGTATCATCGATCTCGATGGCGGCTATGAAATCCAGATCCCGCTGGAATACGGCGAGAACGGCACCTACACCCGCTACGGCGGCTTCGATACGTTGAACACCGACGCATCGGACATCGTCACGTCTGCCAAGTACGACTGGGCGCAGATCGCGCTGCATGTCGTCGCCTCTGGTGCGGAGATCCGCAAGAACTCCGGCCGTTCGCAGATGATCAACCTCGTGAAGACGAAGAAGTCCAACGCCCTGAAAACGGCGGCGAACAACTTCTCGATCGACGTCTATTCGGATGGCTCTCTCGCCAACCAGATCGGCGGCCTGGCACAGATCATCCAGACGAACGGGCAGGGCACCGTCGGCGGTATCGACTCCGCGACGTGGACCTTCTGGCGCAACAAGTTCCGCGAAATCGCGGGCTCGAACGCCTACACATCGGCAACGCTGAAGCAGGAGTTCAACGCTCTGTGGCTGCAGCTGAACCGCGGTGCTGACAAGCCGGACCTGATTGTTCTCAGCCATGACTTCTACAGTGTCTATGAAGCCGGCGAGCAGCAGCTCCAGCGCTACATGGACGAGAAGAAGGCGCAGGCCGGTTTCGTCGGACTGAAGTACAAGACGGCGGACGTCATCTTCGACGACAACGCCAACTTCACCACCACGGCGGAGAAGGGCTACTTCCTCAATACCGACTACCTCTACGTCGCCCAGCACAAGGAGGCGAAGTGGTCGCAGGACGAGGAGAAGAAGCCCGTCAACCAGGACGCCGTTGTCATCCCGTACTACTGGATGGGCAACATGGTCAGCTCCAACCGTTCGCTGCAGGGTGTCCTGCTCGACGCTGCGTAAGGAGACAATCCCATGACAGCACTTGTAGGCGCACGCCTCAACGACACTTACAGCGCCGCCACTCTTGCCGCTTCTGGCAAGGGCTTCGGTCTGGGCGACCGTTACGTCAACAACTTGGGCAACGAGTTTGTGTTTGTCCAAGCCGCCTCCGCCATCGCCCAGTATGACACCGTGTTCTTCACGGCGGCATATGCGGCGAGTTCGCTTGGCACTGCAAACGACGCACGCGGCAATCTCTGCGGTGTTGCTCCGGTTGCATTCGCTGCAAACGAATATGGCTGGGTTCAGGTAAAGGGCCCGACCACGATGAACGTCAAGGCCTCGTGCGCGGCGAACGTTCGTCTCAACACGACCGCGACGGCCGGCTCTCCGGACGATGACGGCACGGCAACCACGATGCAGATCCAGGGCATGTACCTGACGACCGCTCGCGGCGGTACCGATGGTTCGGCTCCGGGCATCCTGAGCTATCCGTTCATCGACGCAACGCTCTAATCGAGCATCTGGGGCGGCTTTCGGGCCGCCTCTTTTCATTTTCCTCCACCTTCCAAAAAGCGAGAAAATCCTATGGCTGATGATCAGCGCCCATTGGTGCGCGTTATTCGCTTCCACCAGACATTCGAACGCGTTCCCGTCAAAGGCGACGAGCTGCGCGATGAGGTAGACGCCCGCGGCTTCAAGGTCGACGAGAAGGGCAAGCGCATCATGGAGAGCGTCGAGGTCGATTGGGTGACCTATGCGCCGTCCCATGCCCCGTTGACGGCGGCGACGACCGATCGTGTCCGCCACCTTAAGCCGACCGAGGACATGATCCACGGCGAGCAGTCGGAAAAGAGCAAGTTCATGCGCGCCCGCTGGGATGCGATCGAGCCTGCCTATGATGCCTGGAAGTCAGGTCACGAGATCCCGACGCACGGCATGCCGCTTGCTCACTGGCCAGGTGTATCGGCGCCGGCGGCCGAAGAACTGCGGCGTTACGGTATCCGAACCGTTGAAGAGGTTCGCGATCTGACGGACGGCCAGCTCGACAAGATCCGCCTTCCCAACATGCGCGATCTGCGCAAGGCGGCAAAGACGTTCCTCGACAATGTCAGCACCGCCGATGCAGCCAACCGCGAAGCTGAGCGCGACAGCGAGATTGCCGCTCTCAAGGCAGCGCTTGCCGAACAGCAGGAACAGTTCGCGGCGGCGATGGCTCTGCTCGAGGAAAAGAGCGGCGGCAAGAGCGAGATCGACGATCTGCGGGCCCAACTCGACGCCAAGGGCGTGAAGTACCACCACAAGGCCGGTATCGACACGCTGCGTGCTCTCCTGGCTGAGGAAGCTGCCTGATGACGATCCTGTCAGTCGTTCAAAACGTCTGCCTCGCTGTCGGTCTAGACAAGCCGGATGTCGTGCTGTCCTCGACCGATCGCGAAATGCAGGAAATGGTCCGTATCGCCAATGAAGTGGCAAGCCGGATCAGAGACGCGGAGTTCGACTGGCAGACCCTTCAGGCAATCAAGACGCTCACGGGCGACGGGGTGACCGAGACCTTCGCCCTTCCCGATGACTACGCCCGCATGCAAACGACGGCACGGCTGTGGTCTAGCCGCTGGTCATGGGGGCTTGAACATATCTCGGATTCGGACCGCTGGCTTGAAACGTTGGCGGTCCCGGTCGTTCCTGTATCGGGGCAATGGATCATTTACGGCGACCAGATCCATATTCTGCCGATCTGCCAAGCCACCGAGACGGTCCGCTTCTTCTATATCAGCAAGAACGTGGTCAAACCGGCTACCGGCGATAACAAGCCGGCATTCACCGCTGATGACGACACGTTCCGCTTATCCGAACGTGCGCTCGAGCTAGGCATGATCTGGCAGTACCGATCGCAGAAGGGCGTGGCCTCTGACGATGACGAGACGAACTTCGATCGGGCGCTCTATACCGCGATGAACAACGACAGCGGTTCAAAACCTGTTGTCAGTGGCAACGCGCGCAAGCAGTTCCCCGGTGTAAAGACGGCGTTCCCCTACACGGTTGGTGGGCAGTGATGTTTCAGAAGAAGCAGAAGACTGTCAGGCGCAAGGCTGTATCGGCCTCGTTTACATTCCAGCCGCCGGTGCGTGGCTGGATCGCGAACGAGTCCCTCGCCAATGCCAAGCCAGGCGGTGCGCGCGTTCTTGAAAACTGGTTTCCGACCAAGACCAGCGCTCGCTTGCGTGGTGGCAGCCGCAAATACGCGACGATATCGAACGGCCCAGTCTTGCGGCAGTGGACCTATAAGAGCGGCAACGTCGAACAGTTCTTCGCATCTGACGCGGCCAACATCTTCAACATCACGACGGTAGCAGACGCCAACGTCATCCCCGCCGCCGCTGTGTCTGGGCTTACCTCGGGTTATTTCTCCACGGCACAGTTTGGTACCGCAGGTGGCGACTATCTGTCCGCGGTCAATGGGACCGACACGCCGCGCCTCTATGATGGCTCTAGTTGGACCACACACGCTTTCACCGGGCTTTCCGCTCCTTCCGAGCTGTCCTTCGTCTGGTCTTTCGCAAACCGGCTGTTCTACATCCGCAAGAACACGATGTCGGTTTATTATCTGCCGGTCGACAGCATCAATGGGGCACTCTCCGAATTCAGTCTCGCTGGTATCTTTCAGGAAGGTGGATCGCTTCTCTGCGGCGGCAAGTGGTCGATGGATTCCGGTGATGGTCTGGACGACAAGTGGGTGGTCGTATCCACTGCCGGCGAAGTCGCCGTCTATCAGGGCACGAACCCCGGCGACGCATCGAACTGGCAGAAGGTTGGCATCTACAAGATCACGCCGCCAATGGGCGCCAACGCGACAATGCAGGCGGGCGGTGATCTGCTGATCGGCACTGAGGACGGCATTGTTCCGATCTCCGAGGCCGTGAACAAGGACGAGGCGGCGCTCTCGCTATCGGCCGTCACCAGGAACATCGAGCCGGAGTGGAAGAAGGAAGTCGTCGCCCGCCGTGCGCTGCCGTGGGAAATCGTCAAGTGGCCTACGAACAACATGATGCTGGTCTCTTTGCCGGTACCAGACGCGGGCATTTCGTCCGCGATGTTTGTCGCCAATCTGGAAACTGGCGCATGGTGCAAGTTCACCGGATGGGAAACGCGCTCGATCGGGCATTATGCGGGCTTCGGGTATTTCGGGACCAACACAGGCACCATTCACCAGATGGAGGTCGGGGGTTCCGACGACGGGACGCCTTACGTTTGCACCTATGTCGGCTTGCCGGATCATCTGCGCACGCCAGGAGCATTCAAGATCATCCATTCGGCTCGCGCGGTGTTCCTTTCGAACGTGCCGTTCATCGCGAAGATTTCCGCGTCGGTGAATTATCAGGTGACGTTGCCAACCCCGCCGTCGTCTGTTGCGAACTATACAACGGATGAGTGGGACAGCGGTCTCTGGGATGTCGCCAAGTGGGACAGCGCCGGCGTCGGGCAGATCTCCACGAAGTGGGTCTCTGTCGGCAAGTCCGGCTTTATCGTCTCGCCTCAGATCCAGATCACCTGCGGCGTGACACCGTTCCCGAGAACCGAGTTGATGGCATTCGATGTGCTCTGGGAGCGCGGGACGGTGATGAATTGATCACCTGGGCGATTGCCAAGGGCGATGAGCGGCAACTGCTCGCTCATTGGGTGGCGGATCACATCTGGCCCGGCGCAGGGCGTGATTTCGGCAATTGCCAGGGCATGGCGGTGATCGAGAACGAGGCCGTCATCGGCGGAGCCGTCTGGCACAACTACGAGTCTGATAGCGGCGTCATCGAGATATCGGCCGCGGCGACCTCCAAGCGCTGGCTGACAAAGGCAACGCTGTCGGTGCTGTTCGGCGTGCCGTTCAAGGAATGGAACTGCCAGGCCGTCGTGATGCGGGTTTCTGATCATGACGCACCGCTGCACAGGATGCTGAAAGCCTACGGCTTCGAGCGGTACCGCATCCCGCGTTTGCGGGGCAGAGACGAGGCGGAAAACGTCTTTGTCCTGACTGAAGAAAATTGGGCGTCGAACAAGTTCAATCGAAAGAATGAGGTCCACTGATGGGCAAGCCAAAGTCGCCGGCCGCTCCAGATCCTGCAAAGACGGCAGCCGCGCAGACCGCGACGAACGTCACGACAGCGCTGGCGAATGCCCAGCTTGGTAACGTCAACCAGGTCGGGCCAGATGGTTCGGTCACGTACTCGCAAAACGGCGGCCAGACGTTTACCGACCCGACGAGCGGCGCTTCGTATTTCATCCCGCAGTATACGCAGACGACGAAGCTGTCGTCGTCTCAACAGGCGATCAAGAACCAGAACGACGCGGCGAATCTGAACCTATCGCAGATCGGCAACAATCAGTCGGCCTTCCTCAAGGACTATCTTTCGAAGCCGGTAGATCTGTCGAACGAGGCCACAGAGGCGCGGTTGATGGAGCTCGGCCGCAAGCGCCTTGATCCTGTGATTGCGCAGCGTGACGAGGATCTGCGCACGCGCCTTGCCAATCAGGGGATCAAAGCCGGTTCGGAAGCTTTCGATCGAGAAGTCAACAATTTCAACCAGGGCACCAATGACGCCTATACGAGCCTGTTACTCAATGGTCGTCAGCAGGCAGTGCAGGAGGCGCTAACCGAGCGCAACCAGCCCCTGAACGAAATCACGGCGCTGCTGTCGGGGACACAGGTCGGTACGCCGCAGTTCGGCGCATCGACGAACCAGCCGAGCCTGCCGACGGTCGATTACGCCGGTCTGGTCAATCAGAATTACCAGAACCAGCTCGGCGCCTACAACACGCAGGTTGCCCAGCGAAACAACATCCTCGGTGGTCTGTTCGGGCTTGGCGCTGCCTTCGCCGGCAACCCGGCACTGTCAGACCGCAGGGCTAAGACCGACGTCAAGAAGGTCGGACGGCTCATGGGCCATAACGTCTACAACTACCGCTACAAGGGCAAGTTCGACGACGGCAAGCGCCATATCGGCGTCATGGCGCAGGAAGCCGAGAAGAAGCGTCCCGATGCCGTCACGACCCGTCCTGATGGGCTCAAGCAGGTTCACTACGGCAAGCTTCTTCAGATGGGCGAAAGGATGGCTGCATAAATGGCAACCGGTTTTCTCTTCGGCGGCAATACAGGTGAGACGGCTGAATCCCTCGCGCGCAAGCGTGCCGTGGCTGAAGCCTTGCTTGCTAACGCCAACAGCAGCGTTCCGCAGAGCATCGGGGAGGGTATCGCCTCGATCGGTCAGGCGCTTTCTGGTCGACTCGGCCTCAATGCCTTGAACAAGAGGGAAGCCGCCGGTCGTGCAGCGGTGAGTGACCGCATCCGGCAGGCATTGGCAGGCATAGGTGGTTCGTCGTCTGGATCTGCATCGTCCGGCATTCCGATGACCGACGCAGCTGCCGAGGTGAACGCCGGCAAGCCGATCGATATGACCGGCAACCAAGTATTCAGCGATTTTATGGACACGGTAAAGGGCGGGATTACCAATCCATATGGGCTTGCTGCCGTGGCGGCAACGGGCAAGGCAGAGAGCGGATATTCGCCTGAAAACGTCAATCGCACGTGGAGCGACCCCAGCGAGAGCGGCCAACCTGGCACCGCTGGCGGCATCATGTCTTGGCGCGGTCCGCGTTATGAGGCACTTGCCGCAACCGGCGACCTTTCCCCGACCGGTCAGGCGAAGTTCTTCCTTCAGGAAGATCCTCAGCTCATTTCCGCACTGAACAACGCCAAGAGTGTCGAGGAGGCGCAGGGCCTGATGAACCGCGCCTGGGCCTTCCGGGGCTACGACAGGCCTGGTGGTGAAGCTGCGCGCCGTCTTGGCCTTGCGCAGGGCTTCCTGCCGTCGTTTCAAGGTGGCGGCTCCGAGGTCGCAAGCCTCGACCCCAAGGCAGGCATGATCAACCCGCAGGCGGCCATCCAGGCTGTTGCTCCCGCTTCCGGCTACGTCGACCCGCAGGTAACGACTGCTGCGCGGGCGCCGGCTCCTGCAGCTGCCCCGGCTGCTCCACGCAATCAGCAGGTGGCTCAGGCTCTTTCCGCACCATCGCCTTCAGCAGGGCCGATGGGTATCAATCCGGAGCTGTTCGACGTTCTGAACGACCCCTACATTTCGCAGGGTCAGTCGGCGGTCGTCAGGGCTCTCATCGACAACTCGCTTTCGGAGCAGCAGGCGGCACGCGAGCGCGCGGCAAAGCAGGCCGATCCGAGCTATCAACTGGGGCTCGAGAAGAGCCGCCTGGAAGTCGATGCGCTGAAGAACCCGAAGATTTCGCCGGCGGATCAACAGCGTATCGATCTCGAAAAGAGCAAGTTCGATTTCGAGAAGGGCAAGCCTACGGAAGTCGGCGGACGGCTTATCGGACCGGACGGCAAGGTTATCTACGAGGCTCCCGGCAAGTGGCAGAAACTTGACGACGGCAGCCTGTTTAATGAGAGCACCGGCGAATTCCGCATGGCTCCTAAGCCGGAAGGCGGGCTGAACGCTTTCCGCTATAAGGGCTCGTCTGTCGAAGCCCAGTCGTTGAACGGTCTCCTTGATAGCGGGGCTCTTACTCCGGACCAGGCGCAGCAGCTCGGCGCCGGCAAGACAGTCAGCGGCCCGAATGGTGAAATCATCTTTATGACGCCACAGGGCGTGTTCTCAGGTAACCCGAAGGAAGGGACGGCAAAGCCGCTTCAGCCTCAGGCCCAGCCGCCAGAGCAGCCTTACGTCGACCTGTTCGGCAACGGTGGCGGAGCTCCGGCGCCTGCCGCACCTGCGGCAGCTCCTGCGCCCGCTCCGGCACCTCAGGCTGCGGAACAGCCACAGCGTCAGGGAATGATCCCGTTGACTGCGCCCAAGGTCACGATCGACGAGAGCAAGGCCGCTGGCTTTGCGGACCGCATGAACGAGGCCGAGGCGCTCATCCAGAAATACGGCACAGCAGGTGCCGGCGTGAAGGATCAATTCGTCAGCGATAACAGCTACATCCCAGATGTTGCTGAGAACTGGATGCTTAGCAACGACTTCCAAAACTTCGCCCAGGCTCGCCGGAACTTCATCAACGCTCAGCTTCGCCGTGAATCCGGCGCGGTCATCGGCCCGTCTGAATTCGAGAATGCGCGCAAGCAGTATTTTCCGGAGCCGGGGGATAACGAGGACGTCCTGAAGCAGAAGGCCCAGAACCGGCAGACGGCAATCCAGGCGATGATCCGTGATGCCGGACCGACCTATGGCAAGAAGAAGAGCGACGAGCCGGCGCCCGACTTCTCCAAGATGAGCATGGAAGAGCTGGATAGGTATATCAATGGTCGATGATCTGAAGGAACTTGCCAAGCAGGAAATGTTCCGCCGCTTGGCCGCGGCCGAAAAGCAGCGTCGGTTGGCTCAGTCGCACCCGTCGTTCGAGGAAAGCCAGAAGCTTATCGAACAGCAGGACATGCAAGGCGCAAACGGGGCAACCGGTGCGGCGCTGACAAGCGTTGCCGATGGCGTGCCTGTTGTGGGGCCGATGATGGTTGGAGCCGCTCAGCGAGGCGCTGCGGCCCTCTCCTCGTTGATCGATGGCGAAAGCTATGCTGACAACCTGAAGCAGGCTCAGCGTATCACCGACGAGGCGAACAAGGCGCATCCGGCCATTCATACGGCCGGCGAGGTGACCGGCGCTGTCGGCGGCACGATCCCAATGGTTATGGCGGCTCCCGCTGCGTTTGGTGGCGGTGGTGGCGGAATGCTCCTCAGAAGCGGGATATCGGCGCTCACTGGCGGTGCGATCGGCGGCGCTGATGCGGCGGTTCGTTCTGGTGGTGATGCCGATGAAATCAAGAAAGGGATAGGCCTTGGCTTCGGTCTGGGTGCCGTTGGTCCTGCTGCAGCTAATCTGGTTGGCAAGGGCGTGAAATCCCTTATTGAGGTGGGCAAAAACCGCCTTGCCGCTCGTGCAGCCGGCATCAACCCGGAGGCTCTGAAATTCGTTCGTCGCGCCGTGACCGATGACGGTCTCGACGCTGCCGGCGTAAATGCTCGCCTTCAGGAAATGGGCCCTGACGCCATGCTCGCCGATCTGGGACCGAATACCCAGAGACAGGCAGGGGCATTAGCCGCCACGCCAGGACGGGCGCAGGAGATTGTCCGCTCGGCCCTCAAGGACCGCTCTGGTGCCGCGAACACGCGTATCAACGCCGCGGTAGACGAGAACTTCGGCCGCGCTCCGCTCGTGTCTGCGCTCGATGCTGAAGCCGTCGGCAATCAGGGCGCACTATCGCCGGCATATCGCCAGGCCTTCGCACAAGCCCGACCGTTCGACGTGACGCCGATCGCCGATGATCTTACGCGTCAGATCCGCGTCCTTCGCGGCGATCCGCAGAAGGCACTGCAGCGTGTCCGGACAATGCTCAATCGCTTTGGCACGGAAGAACTCGATACGAACCCGGAGACGATGTTCAACACCCGCCAGGCGATCGACGGCATGTTGAGCACGGAAGCCGATCCGAAAGTCATATCGGCCCTCACAGAGGCGCGCCAGATGATCGACGACGGCCTGACGCGGGCTGTTCCGAACATCAAGGAAGCGGATGCATCGTTTGCCGAACTCGCACGCCAGCGCGAAGCCCTGGGGCGGGGGCAGCAGGTCCTTGATAGTGGAAGGACCGCGCCCCGGCCGGCCGAGCTTACGAACGAGGTTCAGCAGGGCGCCAATCCGCAGGGAATGCAAATCGGTCCGTCTGCTGTTCCTCTTCGGCTGACACAGGGCGCTCGCGCCGAGATTGATCGCATCATCGGGACCAACGCCAACGATGTCGTTGCGCTGAACCGGCTCATTAAAGGCGAAGGTGATTGGAACCGAGAACGCCTCGCCACGCTCTTCGGCCAGGAGAAGGCCGACAAGGTGTTCAAGGTCCTGGAGAACGAGCGCGTCTTTGCCGACACAGCGAATACCGTCACCCGAAACAGCGAAACCGCAGCCCGTCAGGCAGCTCAGAACGAGCTTGGCGGTGCAGGCGTTGGCTTTGGAACGGAAGAGGCGTTCAAGGCAGGCGGCTTCAGGGGGGCTGCTCGGGCGGTCGCGCTGGATAAGGCAAAGACGGTTGCCCAAGCCCTTCTGCCGGAATCAGGCGATGCCGCTCGGGAAAGCCTAGCTCAAACGCTGGTTAGCAGAAACCGGGATGCCGTCATTCGTGCACTGATGGCTACTGGCGGCACAGCCAGAGTGCCGGCTTTAACGAGCCCTGTCGTCAAAGCCCTTCTGCTGGGAAGTCCCGCGGGGGCGCGATGAGGGGTCGAGCCACAAGATAAGTGCGACCATTCCCATCACGAACAAAGCCCCGAATAGGAAGCCGTCTACGAAGCTAGGGCCGCCCCAGTCGAAGATGGAAAGCAGCACCGACCGGAAGGCATAGAGAATGCCTGCCGTAATCACGATGCATGCGATCTGAACGAAGCGAAGTGCCATTGCCTGCCATCCGAGGTTGAGGCCCGGAAGATAAGCGAAATCGACATCCTTTGAAAGGGCTCCCATCTCGGGGGCCTTTTCCTATTGCAGAGGAGTTACGACAATTCCCAGGAACGGCTCAGGAATATACAGCAAGCCAGCCAACACGACTGCGCAGCCAAACACGACGATCGAGAGCGCCAAGTACAATTCAACGATCGACGATCTCGTCGCGGATGCCAACCTCGCTCGTCCGATTGTCGCCGGGGGCACCGGTGGCGCGACTGCCATTGCAGGCGGTGATAACCTTTCGACCAAGGGCACGGATATCGCCTCAGCTGCTACGACGGATATCGGCGCGTCAACCGGTCGCTATGTCCACATCACCGGCACGACGACAATCACGAGCTTCGGCACGAAGACGGCCGGTGTTACCCGTTTCCTCACATTCGACGGTGCTCTGACGCTGACGCACAACGCGGTAAGCCTCATTCTGCCCGGCGGCGCAAATATCTTGACCGCTGCCAATGATGTTGCCGTGTTCGTCTCGGAAGGAAGCGGCAACTGGCGGTGCGCAGCCTATACCCGCGCTTCGGGCGCCCCAATCCGTGCTGATACGGGCCATTTCAATGGCCTCACGCTGTCCAACGATGCTGGAGACTTGACTAACGATATCGGCATAGCCATCGGAGCAGCGGCCAGCGAGAATGATATCTCTCCGATCCTGATGGCTCTCACCTCCGCGCTTATCAAGCGCCTGGATGCAAACTGGTCAGCCGGAACCAACAACGGCATGCGCTATTCCGGCGCGGCCATCGCGAACACGACTTATCACATCTATCTTTGCAGCACGGCAGGCGGCGGGAATGTCGATATCTACGCCGATCCATCGGCTGATTTGTCTACTGTTCTTACTCATCTGCAGGCCGAGACTGGGGGCTCTGCGTATACGAAGCTTCGGCGCATTGGTTCGATTGTCCGCATCTCAGCGGCCATCCAGCTATTCAAGCAGGTGGGGACGGTGTTCATCATAAACAACGTTACTGAACAGACCGCTTCTTCGACATCCGCCAAGGCGTTGCGCACCCTCACCAGCGTCCCCAGCGGTATCTCGGTTCGCGCGCGCTTGGCAATTTCCTTGCAATTGGGGTCGTCGGCAAGTGTCAACCACAGCATCTACACGCCGCTGAAAGATACCTCCTGGGCAGCAGATCTTGCCGCTTCTGCTGCTTCTACATCGGCAGGCTTCAACATCGGCAACTGGTACGGTGCCATAGAAACGAACACTAGCGGGCAAATCTATTCAGCGGTCACGATTTCGGGTGCGTGCGTATCCGCACTGGTTTCCAATGGATGGGACGACTACACCCTGAGAGGATAAAACATGTTTGTTCGACGTGACGACAGCGGCAAGATTGTGGAAGCGGTAACCGCGCTTCCGGATGGCTGGGTGGCTGAAGAACTACCCGCAGACGACCCCGAACTGGTGGCAGCGTTTACGTTGCCCGGATCGCCTATTACCAGCGTATCCGCCCGCCAATTCAAACTTCAACTGCTCGCTTCAGGACTTCTCAATCAGGTGGACGCCTGGATCGCCACGCAGTCGAAGGCGGTGCAGATCGCCTACGAATACTCCGGCACTTTCGTCCGCACTGAGCCGATGATGGCGGCTGGCTTCGCTGCCATGGGCTTTACTGAAGAGCAGGTCGACGCCTTCTTCACGGCTGCTTCTAACCTCTAAGGGCTCCCTCCCATGTTCTGGAAAATCTTCCGGCTCGCGCCGCTATCGGTCGCGGTCTATCCCTTCCTTGCGCCGATCTCCTGGCTGATGACGTTGACCGCGTGGATTCTGTCGCCGTTGGTCGCCGGCATCTCCATGGCGACTGGCAGGAATGAGGTCGGCGGTCCGTTCGCCTACCTCTACACCCATGACGCCAGCCTCGACGGTGGGATCGAGGAGGCGATCGACGGCTATGATCCGAAGGCCAGAGGCTTCAAGCTCTGGTGGCAGCGGGTGTGCTGGATCTGTCGTAACCCGTCTGGCCGCTTTAATGCCTACGTGCTCGGCTATTCCGCAGACGGCTCGTCGCTCATCCTCGAGAGCGGCAATCCATATCCGCCGGTCTCTCATTGGACTGTGATCGAGTTGAAATCTGGTCGCAGGATCTTCGGCTATCGCCACAAGAGCATGTGGTTCGGCTGGAAGCACACCCCGATCGCCGGACGGCATCTGCTCAAGTCCAAGCCTCTCTGAAAAAGCCGAGGCCGCGGCGAGTGTCGCGGCCTGGCCGTGGACCAGAAGCACACAAGGCTGGGCAGGGGTTCCACTGGCCTCATGTGTTGGCCCTACTCACAGGGGGACTGCTGCGAGCCATTTCAGAATAGCTGATCGATACGAAGATCAGGATGCATTCGTTCGAACAGGTTAGCTCAGCCATTAGGTGTGGAAAGGCGAGGTCCGCTGGCCGGCCCGCTGATATGATCGCTCCGACGACAAGAAGCCCGCCGAGGTGGCGAGCTTCCTAACGCGTTACAAGAGAAACTGACCGCATCACTCGGTCGTGTTGATAAAAGCACAACCGGCCATTGCTGGCACTTCAGCCATTAGGCGTAGATCGCCTACCATTCGGTGAAAAAATGAAGACCCGGCGAATTGGCCGCGTGTGGTCCGCCGACCGGGTCTCCATGCCGCAGGGGTGGGGATAATACGGCATCCCATTTGAACGGCTTTCGGTGAGTCGATCTATCGCGATGGATTCGTAGGGGTAACCGCTGGCAAACGTTGCCTGCGTCTGTGTCCCATCTTCGTACAAGAGCAGGAATCAGGTCATTTCATGCCGGCCGCAGTCCCGCCGCCGGCTTTCTTTCTCACAATCTGGAGCTTTCAATGCAGGTTCTTCAGCTAGACCCGGCAGGCGAATTCACGCGCTCGCTATCCAAGGTACTCGTCCACGAGGGCGGCTATAGCAATCATCCGGAAGATCCGGGCGGCGCCACCATGAAAGGCGTCACGCAGCGGGTTTACGACGAATACCGGCGCTCGATCGGCCTAGAGCCGCTGCCGGTCAAGAACATCAGCAACAGCGAGCTGCAGGCGATCTACCGCAAGCGCTATTGGGATCAGGCGAAGTGCGACAAGCTCGCTCCGGGCGTCTCCTACGTCGTGTTTGACGGGGCGGTGAACTCCGGCGTTGCCCAGTCGGTGAAATGGCTCCAGCGCGCTCTGCAGGCCATGGGGCTCTATCAGGGCGGCATCGACGGCATCATCGGGCAGGGAACGCTTTTGGCCGCTGCCGGCGTCAACGACAACGATCAGCTCATCGCCCGCATCTGCGAGCGCCGCTTGGCCTTCCTGCAGGCGCTGAAGACGTTCAAGACCTTCGGCAAGGGTTGGACCGCCCGCGTCAATGGCGTGCTCGCTGTGGGGCAAGCCTGGGCCTCTGGATCGGTCGGGCCGGAGATCGAATATGTCGAGGGCGGCGATGCCAAGGCGTTCATCTCGGATGCCAAGCCGGCGCCGACACTTGCAGTTGCTGACGCGGCCACCGGGGCAGGTGGCGGCTCCTTTACCCTTGGCGGTGCAATGACTGCGGCCAAGGACCAGCTCATGCCGCTGACCGGTTCGTCGCCATGGATCGATCGCACGATAGCTGCGCTGATCATCGGCGGCCTTGTCGTCGCGGCCGGCTCCTATGCCTATCGCTGGTACGCCAACCGCAGAAAGCAGGAACGCCTCGACGCTCTGGATCTCCAGACGAAGGCGCCGGCGTGATGTGGGCGGTCCTGTGGGCGAGAATACCCGCCTGGCTGAAGGTCGGCGCCGCCGTCGTCCTGGTCGTGCTCGCGGCCTACCAATTCGGCAAATGGACTGGCGCGAACGACGCCAAGGTTGCCGCCCAGATGGACGCAATCAAAGAAGCATCCAATCGGATTTCCAACATGGAGAAGAACAATGCGGACTTCCGTAGCAAGTCGGCTCGTGATCGTTGTCTTGTGCTCATGCGCGATAGCGGGCTGCCAGACAGCGGCTGCGATTAACGGCAGTGGCTATCAGCTAACACGCTTCTCCAATCCTGCGGCGGCTCGCGCGGCAGCGGAAGACCCTACCGCGGGGCCGGCAATCGCCTCCAACAACAAGCAGTGCCGCGAAGATGCGGCCTGCCGGAAGTAGCAACCATAGCATGGCATTTGCATTTGAAGGGGCAGGGGAATTGACGCCAGAATTTGATCCGCGCTTGCATCAGCAGATGGGAGAAGTCCTTGCTGAGGTCCGCAATCTCAGGGACGCCTTCAGGCAAGCGGAAATCAAGTCCGATACCAGCCGAGCATCCATGCACCAACGCATGGATCAACTCGTCGACCGTGTCGGGACGCTTGAGGGCAACGTGGCGGCAGTGAAAGAAGACGTCTCGGAGATGCGGCCAACAGTCGATGATGTGAAGCGCTGGAAGCTTATGGGGCTCGGCGCTCTCGGCGTTATTGGCGTCGGCGGGATGGCTATGGGCGTTACTTTTGCTGACGCCATCAGGCGCGTAGGCGCAGTGATTTTCGGTCGCTGAAGGGAACGGTTAGGCGGATGCTGCACTTTCTGTAGCTTCATCCTCTTCCTCTTTCACCTCTACACGACCACCTACTGGGGGCAGGGGAGGGAACTGCGCACGCATCTGTTGCGCTACGATAGAGGCCAACGAAGCGAAATTGCCCCAAACCGTCGTTTGAGTATATTTCCGGGCGTTTGCGACGATATCTTTATCCGTCATGTTTCTGCAACGAATGCCACAAAAATAGCGGGCGCCGATGGACGTCCGAGCTTCACTCGAATCCTTTTCTGCTTTGCTGATCTCCACCTGCGCAGTGAAAGCGTAGATACTTTCGTCGGTTTCCTTGGGCGGAGTAATCTGAATATGGTAGTGCAAAGCAACTTCGTCGGCGTCTTCGAACGTGGGATCAAAGGCGAGGTCGACGTCAATCAGCGACAGAGCAACCACGGCGGCACTGGGCATGGTCGATTTTTCGGCTGGCTTTTTAGCCATGCATTTTGCCTCGATGAGCGGCAGTAAGGGCTACGAGCGCGCCAGGAACAGCGACATCATAGTCGGTAGCTCCGCCGCTCCATCCGATAACGCGAAAGTCTCTACGGGCTTTATAGTGAAACTCTTCCATCTCCTCTGTTTGACGACTGACCCACTGGAGCATCGCATCTCGATCAATTCGGTCTTTGGATTTGGAAAAGACGCCGTCGATACGCTCAGAGAGCTTTCCACATTCGAGCTTCTCTTCGATTGACGTGCAAATCCACTTGTTGAGTGTCATGCCTTCGTCGGCTGCGCGCATAGCGACGCGCTTGTGGAGATCTGAACCAAGACGGACGTTGAAACTGCCTTTAAATGGTTGCGTGGCCGCGCGGCCTTCCTCTGCGCAATCAACAAGGTAGGCTTCAATCAGATCTTCCAGCGCCTTTTGGGCATCAGAAGCGGCATCGACCTGCGCGACAAGCAGATCGTCGATATGTAGAACTTTGACGAACAGGGCGCCGTCATCGTACTCAACGGAGGCTTGATAGCCTTTGTATTCCACCGTTTTCTTCATATCAAACCCTGCTCTTCCAAAATGTCACGAATTTGCCGAACGAGATATGGCAATATCTCCTTGCCAGGGTGCGGCTCGTGAAATCTAATAATGTGCTTTGTTTTCTCATGCACAAATTTCCGTCCGGCTCCCCCATTCACTGTCTTGTCTTCGTACCCGACGTTGCCGAGTAGCCGGACGAGCTCCTTGTAAGGGAACGGGCCCTTGCACGCTTTGAAGTCCTTTACCAATCGTTCGGCGCGCGACATAGACAGTTACCGAACGTCTATTTCACGGCAACGGTTCCCATGCAACTGAAATTTAGTCGCATAGTAGGCTCGACAATAAGTAGCGATAGTTTCAAGCAAGTTAAAGACCATGACGTTTTAAATGTGGCGCGAATCGCAGCAGCGTAACAACTCATCGTTGGTTTGAAAGAGAGTTCGATTAAAAATCGGTGGATCAGCCTACCGTATTTCGCAAGAGGCTGCTCGCGCTCCGCCTTGATAACGGGTGCACACTGGCCCTCGTCTGTGCATTAGAACCGGCCGCGGCGGCTTGCGATCAGTCACCGAGGCAGAAATCGCACAATGGAATTTCGGGGTCTGTTGCCTGCCAAGAGTGCATCGGATTGTTGCAGTGGAGGCATCTTGTATCCATCCGCTGCATGTCCGCGATGCGCGCTGCTTCCATGGATCTCTCCCACGCCTTAATGGAATTTCGAATGGCATCGTCGCGGCGCTTCATCTCGGCCGCGCGCTCCTCGTCGGTAAAACCGCTCATTTATTGTCCCCCTTGCCCCCATGACGGCCACGAGCGTCTCATACTGCACGTTGCAGTCAAGGATCAGGGAGATCGCCTAAAGGGCGTAGTAGGGCATTTTCGGCCAGCGCTATTTCCACGTTACGCTGGCCGAGGCTGAAAGCCTACGTCGCGGTTGCAAGCCGTGCTCGACGCCCGAGCAGAGTGCCCGAAGCCGACGCCCCAAGATATTCGTAAAATGTCGTAATTTTCGTCTTTGGGCCGCCTCTTCTTACTTTTGCGACCGCCGCACTTGTGATCATGACCAGTCGCCTATCCTGAAGACCACTGAAGTTACGGAGGGTGCTGCAGATAGGAAACTTGTGAACTCTTCGGAGCGAAACATGATCGTGTCTCCTACTTTGTCGGCAGTAATCATTGCATCGAAATAAAGGTCGGGCGCCTGTGAGTCCGTTGGTCCAATCTCGCGCAGCATCAGCCAAATTCTGACGCCTGGCCGCTCGAAGCTGCAATTGCGATTACCACAACCGGCAATTCTATAGCCATTTGTGGTGAAATAACTCTTGATGGAGTTGGGAAAAACAGGATCGCTCTTCGCCTCCTCGAAAGTCGCTCCGCCATGATACGTAAATTGAAAAAGCCACGAATGGCGGGTTGCCATGAGCCAATCGTCGCGAGGCACCGAAGCGATTTTTCCGGAAGTTGACATTGACGCACGGATCTCGTCCCGCAGAGGATAGTAAACTTCGTCGACCGTGTTTTTTTGGTCGATCTTGTGGACTATCACCACGGTTGCAGAAGAATTTAATGACTCGACACATCGGACTTTGAATACGAGGGTGTCGCGTGAAAACGTCACCTCATCAGTTTCGTACATGATCTCCTCGAATTTTTTCGTGCGAGCCCAGTTTCTTACAAACTCAAGGCAAAAAGCACGGTCTCTGTACGGCATGAAGGAGATGGCAGTGTTTGAATAGTTCGCGGATTCGGATGTCGTAAGCTCGGGATTAAAGTATATGTCCGCCTCTCGGACGAGCTTCGTGAAATTCGATTTACCCCAGTTGTAGATGTCGGTAGCCACCAAGGTCATTGACAACGCAAAAAGCCCGGCAATCGAGCTCACGATCCAGTGCTTCCGCACCTGTTCTAGTAGTCCCGAGGTATTTTTGCTGAGAGATTTGGGCTTCTGCAAGAAAGTAAATCCGATTTGAGTTAGACTGGTTTGTGTAACTATCTGTTTTCGCTTATACAGAGCACAAAAGGAATTGATTTTATAGGGTCACAATGAACGGGCGGCGACCGCCCGTCGTCAGTCGAATTATCCAATGATAAAGGCCCCCGCGCTCACGCCACCGGTTACGAACGAAAAGCCGCATGCCAACGCCAACAGATGATCAAATCCTAGAATACACCAGCCAATTCGTCGAGGTCATGCGAGAGGACTTCGAGCGTTCCTTCGGGCTGAGAGAGTTCCGGATCTACGCCGGCGCCGAGTTCGACTTCGACGCCCGCGACATGGATGACGAGCTGGTTCGTGCCATCATCCAACGCTTCGATGCCCATTACGATTTGGCGCGTGCCACATTCGACATGCGCTGGGAATTTCTTGAGTCGTATGTAGAAGCCCAACTGTAGTCCGTTGGGCCGCACCTACGGCGCCATCTGTCCCGTTTCCCACCATTTGCCCGAGCCGCCAGACGACCGTCTGGTCATCTCGGCTGATCGGTCCACGCGCGACACGGTAAACTTCCTGGTGAGGATGTAGGCAATCTTGCCTGCGATTTCGTGGCGCACGCTCTCGCGTTCTTCACAGACCTTGCTGGCCATCAGATATGCTCGCGCCGGCGAGATGCCCAATAGGACGCGCTCGAGTTCCTCCACGAGTTCCATTTCCGTAACGTCCCGATCGCCGTCTTTGAACGACAGCGGAAACATATACTGAGGCGCTATCCGCTCCGCTATCCAGCGGCAGACGCGAAGGTTGCGCCGCTTTCCGACAGACCAGCCGGCATAGTCCCGCATCACACCGCGGCGCTCGCAGGCGAGCGAAATTGCGGTCATGTGTCTGATGCTCTGTTTGGGGGACGGGTGATTGGTCATGCGCATAGCGCCTCTCCTTGAAGAGGTTGCCGACAGCCGCATGATGTCGAGGATTGGGTTTGCGCTCCCGCCCGAGCTGAGGAGGAAATGAACCGCCGCTTAGAAACTGTCAAGCCTCAGGCGCGCGGTAGCTCGTTCCAAGCGTCGAGTCCCGCGTCGGTGAGCATATAGTAGCCGATCCGATCGGGAAATTTCTCCTGCGGGAACGTCTCCAAAAATCCTCTGATCTTGAGCCTTTCTTCCGTATCGGGTCCGCACTCCTTCACGTCACGCCAATGGACCTTAATATTGGGCCCGATGGCCGCGAGGTGCTTCAGCGCCTTGATCTCTCGTTTGCCAAGTTTTGAGCCAGGAATGGTCGCGGCCCATTCGTCGTGAGCTTTAGCCATAAGCCGCATCATGTCTTCTTCGTTCATTGTCTCGGGATCAAAGCCGAGGCTGTCATACCAACGCATCAAAGGATCGTGTGGATTGTCAACGATCGGATATCCACCTTTCCCCTCCCTTGTCGTCGTCCTGGTAGGTTGGCGGTCATCATCCCAGTTCTCTTCGCCGTCTGGCGCAAGCGTAGTGCGCGGAGGAGCAAGTTTCGGGGTGGGACCGGCGCCCGGAAATATCGTAACGACGAGGGATCGAAGGTCGACTTGGACAGCCGCCCCCGTTTTCTCCGCCGCTCGAATGATCTTCTCGACGTCGGACTGACGGAAAGATGCTCGGGTAATATGTCTGGCCTCAATTTGCGATTAACTGGCGTGCGATTTATTGAGATCGGGTGTGTTTCTAATCGCGTGGGGTAGTGGGTGGCTAGGTATCAATGGAATGATATTTCCGTTTTGGCTGAAGACCTGATTGCTTTTGCATGGTCAGCGCCGTTGCGGGACTTGGCAGCCACAATCGGCATCTCCGACGTTGGCTTGAGGAAGCAGATGGTTGGCTACGGCATTCCGTTGCCGCCGCAAGGGTACTGGAACAAGGTAAAGGCGGGGAAACCAGTCCCCTCTATGCCCCGTCCCGAGGACCGAAGGCCTGGCCAGACGGGTAGGATAACAGTCGATAAGCGCTTCGAAGAGGTCATTCCGGTTGCCCAACCGATCTCTTCCAAAGGCCCTTTCAGCTCGAAGGCTGTCCCCGAAAGCTTAGACGAGTTGTATCTGCAGGAGCTGTCTGCCATCGGCAGGATCGCGGTCCCCAAGTCACTTGAACGACCACATCCTGGTCTGATGCGATTGTTGCGAGCCGAAGAAAAAAGGCGAATGAAATTCGCGGCCAACCGCTGGAGTTATGATGCTCCGCGATTTGATACGCCGTTAGCCAACCGCCAATTGCGATTCATGAGCGCGTTATTCTCAGCACTCTCAAACCGAGGCCACGATGGGTGGGTGCGCGAGAACGATGGGCAATTTGATATAACTATCCAGATCGGTGATACCCACATTGGGGTGGAAATAGCTATTTCGGGTAAGGTCGGCCGCCGCCCGCCCCAACGACTAACCAAAGATTTGCCGGTCACGACTCCACTTACGCTGTACTTGCGCCCCGGTTTTGACAGGGTCATTTCAAAGAGTTGGAGTGACGACCGAGAAGGCAAGTTAGAGGATAAAATTGCTTCCATTGCGGCATCACTTATAGTCGCAGGCGAAGCGCGTTTCCGTGAGCTGTTGCGGGAACATGAAGCCTGGGATGAGCGGAGACGTACCGAGGAAGAGAAGGCACGGCTTAAGCGGATCGAGGAAATGAACCTCGCACGTTTAAACAACCTCAAGACTTCGGGAGAGCTTTTGCGCCAGGCGCAGGATATCCGTGCGCTTGTTGATCGCGTTCGCCTGGCGATGTTAGAAAGCGCAGTGGAGATAGATCCATCCGCGTTAACCGATTGGGAGCGGTGGGCGCTTTCAGAAGCAGATAAACTTGATCCCGTTCTGTCTGGTCAATTCCTCAGCCACCTTCACGTATCGTCTGATGAGGAGTGAAGGCGGCATATTCCCATGTGGATCCTCTGCGGATCTTGACAACGCCCCCGTTTGATCGGAACGGCAGAGGAGAACAAACCCGTCTTGCGGACCGTTTGCGGACCGATTGAATGGACAGAACCGGAACAGACAGCGATCATGTGAATCTGCTTGTCCCGGAAATGGTGGGTTTTCGCGAAGCCATCGCCGTTCGGGACGTGGGGGTCGAGTGTTCGAATCACTCCACTCCGACCAGCCGAAAAGCCCGCGAAAGCGGGCTTTTTTCTTTTGCCGCCGCCGATCTTCATTGTGGCCATTTGAGCAGGGGCCCGCGCCGGCGCCTGCGGTTGCTCCTATACGCCGAGGATGGCATCGATCTCGGCAATCAGCGCGCCGTAGGTCTCGATATGCCGGTAGTATTCGTTGCGGATCTGCTCGGTGATATCGGAGAGCGGCCCGGTTCCCTCGGCGCGAAAGTGTTTCACGTCATTCTCGGTCATGGATTTGAGGTTGTCCTCGTATTCCTTGACCTTCTGAACATAGTCTTCCCGAAGTTTTTCCAGACTCATCGTGTCCTCCTGGGCGGCCTGCCGCCGCGGACATTCTGCCGCGTGGTCGCGGCAATCAAAAGGTTGCCTAGAAGAGATGCGGCGCTTAAAGCAGATTGACAATCCCGGCGGGTGAAAAGTGAACCAATGAGCAGCTCGAACTTCTATTCCAACATGGGCGGCCTGCCGCCGCAGACCGAACTCCTCTCCAGCAAGGCCGTGTTCACGACAGCCTATGCCGTCATCCCCCGCAGCGTGATGACTGACATCGTCACCAGCTATTTCCCGCACTGGGAAGGCACGCGTGCCTGGGTGATCTCCCGCCCGCTGACTGGCTTTTCCGAGACGTTCTCGCAATACATCATGGAAGTGCAGCCGGGCGGCGGCAGCGATCGGCCGGAGCCGGAAAAGCGCGCCGAAGGCGTGCTCTTCGTCGTAGAGGGCGAGATGATCGTCGACTTCGATGGTGCGTCGCATGCCATGCGTCCGGGCTCCTTCGCCTTCCTGCCCGCCGGTTCCCGCTGGACATTGTGGAACAAGAGCACGGCACCGGTGAAGTTCCACTGGATCCGCAAGGCCTTCCAGGAGGTCGAAGGGCAGGAGCCGCCACCGGCGATCTTCACGCACGAGGAACAGCATCCGCCGCAGCCGATGCCCGATACGGACGGCGCCTGGGCCACGACCCGCTTCATCGATCCGGCCGATCTTCGCTACGACATGCACGTCACCATCGTCACCTTCGAGCCCGGCGGCGTCATTCCCTTCATGGAAACGCATGTCATGGAGCACGGCCTCTATGTGCTTGAGGGCAGGGCCGTCTATCGTCTCAACAAGGATTGGGTCGAGGTCGAAGCGGGCGACTTCATGTGGCTGCGCGCCTTCTGCCCGCAGGCCTGCTATGCCGGGGGTCCCGGCCGCTTCCGCTATCTGCTCTACAAGGATGTCAATCGCCACATGCCGTTGTGGTAGGCGCAGAGCGACGAACTAGAATGAGAAACGGGGCCGATTTGGCCCCGTTTTCGTTGCTTAAATGTCACTTGCGGCGTTCGACCAGAGATCGGCGGCCTGGGCGGCAGTCATGCGCCGGACCTCCGCCTCGTGGCGACGGTTGGCGAAGAGTTCGCTCGCCATGATCTGGTCGGCGAGGTCGGCCGGCAGCGATAGGATCACGCGGGCGTCGCCGCCGTGGATGCCGCCGAGTTCGCTGCGCTTTCCGCTGACCATCCCGCCGGCCACCGTGTTGTTGGTGTCGGGGTCGATCAGGATGAACGAGCCGGATGCACGGTTCTGCTCGTAAGGGTCGAAGATCGCCTGTTCGTCGAAGGCGAGGCGCACCTTGCCGATCGCATTCATGTAGAGCGTATCGACAGGAGCCCAGGCGCCCGTCTTGAGCTCAAGCTGCGCCACCGGCTGCACCTGCACACGCTGGCGGCGGCTGCCGCTCTTCAGCCAGTAGCGCTTGCCGGCTTCGATGCCTTCCGGCTGCAGCGCGACGATCTGGGCGTCGAAAGCAAGGCCAACCTGCGGCTGACTGTCGATCGAAACGATCATGTCGCCGCGCGCGACGTCCACTTGCCGGTCGAGAACCAGCGTGATCGCGTCACCGGCAACGGCGGCGTTACGCACCAGATCAAAGGTGACGATCTTGGAGACGTTGGCGACCATGCCCGACGGCAGGATCATGACGCTGTCACCCGGCTTGACGGAGCCGCCGGCGACGGTGCCCTGGTAGCCGCGGAAGCTTTCGCCGGGGCGCGACACGCGCTGCACCGAGAAACGGAAGCCGGTCGCCTGCGAGGAGCGGACGGTGGCAAGCTCAAGCGTCTCGACCAGCGTCGGGCCGGCATACCACGGCATCGACGCTTCGCCGGAATAGACGACGTTCTCGCCCTTCAGGGCCGACATCGGGATCGCGGTGATCTGCTTGACGCCGAGCGACAGCGCGAATTCGCGGAACTCGTGCGTGATCTTCTCGAAGCCGGAACGGTCATAGTTCGTCAGATCGATCTTGTTGACGGCAAGCACGAACTGCTTGATGCCGAGCAGCGAGGCGATCGTCGCGTGGCGACGCGTCTGCTCCAGAATGCCGGCGCGAGCGTCGACCAGTAGCACCGCGAGATCGGCAGTGGATGCGCCGGTCGCCATGTTGCGGGTGTACTGCTCGTGGCCGGGCGTGTCGGCAACGATGAAGGAGCGCTTGTCGGTCGAGAAGTAGCGATAGGCGACATCGATGGTGATGCCCTGTTCGCGCTCGGCCTGCAGGCCGTCGAGCAGCAGTGCGAAATCGGGCAGGCCGAGATCGTTCTGCTTGCCGGTGGAATCGCGTTGAAGCGTGGCAGCCTGGTCTTCCTTGACGGCCTTGGTATCCCAGAGCAGGCGGCCGATCAGGGTGGACTTGCCATCATCGACACTGCCGCAGGTGATGAGGCGCAGCGGTCGCGAGTCGCGGGTCGCCGTCGCAGGTTCTGCGGCGGGCACGGCGAGGACGTGTGCGGCGGTTACGGCTGCGGTCATCTCAGAAATATCCTTCACGCTTCTTTTTCTCCATGGAGCCGGACTGGTCGCGGTCGATGGCGCGGCCCTGGCGTTCGGAGACAGTGGCAATTTCGAGTTCGGCGATCACGTCTTCGAGCGTGGCCGCTTTCGATGGGATGGCGCCCGTCAGCGGAAAGTCGCCAAGGGTGCGGAAACGGATCATGCCTTCCTGGCGCACTTCGCCGGGAAGCAGCTCCAGCCGAGGATCCTCGGCAAGGATCATCATGCCGTCGCGCTCAACATAGGGGCGCTTCTTGGCGTAGTAGAGCGGTACCAGCGGAATATCTTCGGCCTGGATGTAGCGCCAGATGTCGACTTCGGTCCAGTTCGAGAGCGGGAAGACACGAACGCTTTCGCCCTTGCGGATCTGGCCGTTGTAGATGTTCCAGAGTTCCGGGCGCTGGTTGCGCGGATCCCAGCGATGGTCGGGCGTGCGGAAGGAATAGATGCGCTCCTTGGCGCGGCTGGCCTCCTCGTCGCGTCGCGCACCGCCGAAAGCGGCATCGAACTGGCCGGCATCGAGCGCCTGGCGAAGGCCTTCGGTCTTCATGATGTCGGTGAAGGCTGCCGAGCCATGGGTAAACGGTGTCACGTTTTCAGCCGCACCGCGCGGATTGATATGCTCGATCAGGTCGAGGTCATATTTCTTCGCGGTTTCATCGCGGAAGGCGATCATCTCGCGGAATTTCCAGCCGGTGTTGACGTGCAGCAGCGGGAAGGGGACGCGACCGGGATAGAACGCCTTGCGCGCCAGATGCAGCAGGACCGACGAGTCCTTGCCGATCGAGTAGAGCATGACGGGGCGTTCGAATTCAGCGGCGACCTCACGGAAAATGTGAATCGCTTCGTTTTCGAGTGCCTTCAAATGCGGGTCGAGCGGCGGCTTCGTGCTCCGGGGATTGTTGAGTTCCGTATCCGGACGGCTATCGGGCATTTCTAACTCCAGACTTCAATCATTCCAGGAAGGGAGGCCTCCGGAACAAGGTGCATTTCCGACTTCGAGGAGCGCAGGCGGAAGCCGCGCTCCGATCCCGAAATCGACGGGTTACTGTTGTGCGGGAATCGCCGAGGCCTCTTCAGCCACGTGCAGACCGCATTCGCGCTTCTCGTCCTGTTCCCACCACCAGCGGCCGGCACGTTCCGGCTCGCCGGGTTTGATCGCCCGGGTGCAGGGTTCGCAACCGATCGAGGGGTAGCCACGGGCATGTAGTGGATTGACCGGCACGCCATTGTCGGCGACGTAGGCCTTGATGACGTCGATGTCCCAATCGGCCAGCGGGTTGACCTTTAAAAGGTGGCGCTCGGCGTCATACTCGGCGAACGGCGTCTCCGCGCGGTTGGCCGATTGGCCGCGGCGCAGACCGGTGATCCAGATGGTTGCCCCATCGAGTGCGCGCGCAAGCGGCTTCAGCTTGCGCACGCCACAACAGGCATGCCTGGCTTCGACACTCTCGTAGAAACCGTTGAGGCCGTATTTCGCGGCATAGGCGTCGATGTCGGCCTGTTCCGGCTCGTAGCGGCTGATGCGGATGTCGTACTGCTTCTCGGTCTCGTCGATCAGGGCGAGCGTCTCCGGAAACAGTCGTCCGGTCTGCAGTGTCACCACGTCGATCGGCAGGCGGTGGTTGCCGATTTCGGCGGTGATGACCTGGTCCTCGATGCCGAGAGAGCTAGTGAAGACGACGCGGCCGCCGAGACCGGCAACGAGCGACAGGCGCCCCGCCAGGTCAAGGCCTGCGAGTTTCGCGTTCAGCGTTTCCGCCTCAGCGTTTGGATTGGCAGCAACAGTCATGGGGATCCTGTCCTTGATGTTGGCCGGAGTATCGCAGGTCAGGCTTGGATCGGACAGAAAAACGCATTTCGAAAGCAGGCGCGATAGGAGCAAATATCTCTCCTCGGCCGCTGCAATGCGGAAAAGCAGCCGCACCGGCGATGTTTTGCCGACGGTCAGCCCAATTCTCTATTGATTTAGTAGAGTAACACGTTGCCTGTCAATCGGAAATGTGAATTGATGACATCAGGGGCGCATTTTGGCGTAAATTTAGGGTATTGGCTGAGGTGGAAAAACAAGGCCAAAAAACCTTGTCTCTCAAAGGTTTCGCAGGTTTGTTCAAATTCCGTTCATGCTGCGCATGCCATAGAGGCAGGATCGAGCTTGCTGCGGGTTGGCGATTCCGCCCGCCATGTGTGTGTCGACGGTTAAAAATGATTACGCAGAAAGCAAAATATGCGCTGAGAGCGCTGACGGTATTGGCTGAAGCCGAGGACGGCGAACCTGTGATGATCTCCGACATCGCGGCGCAGCAGAAGATACCGAAAAAGTTCCTCGAACAGATCCTGCTCGACCTGAAGCACCAGGGCATCGTCGTCAGTCGTCGCGGCAAGACGGGCGGTTATCTCCTGCTCAAGCCGGCCGACATGATCACTTTCGGCGAAGTGCTACGCATCATCGACGGCCCGATCGCGCCGCTTCCCTGCCTCTCGATCACCGCCTATAGAAAATGCGATGACTGCGACGGCGAGCAGAACTGCGAGATCCGCCACGTCTTCGCCAAGGTGGCCGACGCCACCCGCAAGGTGCTGTTCTCGACCACGATCGCTGATGCCGTTGCTCCCGCGAAGGGCGCGCAGGTTACTCGCCTGTTGGCCTAGGGCGCTCCTCGACAGACCCATGGTGTTCCGCCACCGGTGTTGCGCGAATTGCGGATGCCGGGGCGCTCGCGAAGGCGGTCGGCAATGGTCACCCGTCACCGGGGTCGGCTTTATCTGATGGCGATCAGCGGTCCTACCGATCGCTCACTTCCCAGCGCGGATTGATCCACGGCTCCTGGTTGGAGCGCGGCAGCGGTTGCTTGCCGAGGATATGGTCGGCTGCCTTCTCGCCGGTCATGATCGACGGGCCGTTGAGGTTGCCGTAGGTGACATGCGGGAAGATCGACGAGTCGGCGACGCGCAACCCATCTACACCGATGACGCGCGTTTCGGGATCGACGACAGCCATCGGGTCGGTCTTTGCGCCCATCTTGCAGGTGCCGCAGGGGTGATAGGCGCTTTCCAGATGCTCGCGCAGGAAGGCGTCGATCTCCTCGTCGGTCTGCACCTTCTCGCCCGGCTGGATCTCCGGTCCGCGATAATGGTCGAACGCCTTCCGACCAAAGATCTCGCGGGTGAGCCGCACGCAATGGCGGAACTTCTCCCAGTCCTCCGGATGGCTCATATAGTTGAAGCGAATGACCGGGTCGGCCTTGGGGTCCGAGGAAGCCAGCGTAACGTTGCCGCGCGACTTCGACAGATTATAGCCGACATGCACCTGGAAGCCATGGCTTTTGGCCGCCGCCTTGCCGTCATAGCTGATCGCCACCGGCAGGAAGTGGTACTGGATGTCAGGTTGCTTGACGCCGGGCGCCGAGCGCAGGAAGGCGCAGGCCTCGAACTGGTTCGAGGTGCCGAGCCCCGACTTGGTCAGCATCCATTGCGCGCCTGCGACCCCCTGCCAGAACCAGGGAAGCCAGGAATAGAGTGAGACCGGCTTGGTGCTGACCTGCTGGAAGTAGAACTCCATGTGGTCCTGCAGGTTGGCGCCGACGCCCGGCCGGTCGGCCTTTACCTCGAGCCCCATCTCCTGCAGATGCGCGCCCGGCCCGACGCCTGAGAGCATCAGGAGCTTCGGCGAATTGAAGGAGGAGGCCGAAACGATGACCTCGCGATTGGCCTTGACGATCTCGACTTTGCCGCCGCGCTCGATCTCGACGCCGGTCGCCCGGCCGTTCTCGATCACCACCTTGTGGGCGTGGCCATAGACGACCTCGACGTTCGGCCGCTTCAGCGCCGGTTTCAGATAGGCTGAAGCAGCCGACCAGCGGCGACCGCCGAAAATGGTCTGCTCCATCAGCCCGAAGCCTTCCTGTTTCGAGCCGTTGTAATCCTCTGTCGCCTCGAAGCCCGCCTGCTTGCCGGCTTCGATGAAGGCGTGGAACAGCGGGTTGCGGAAGACGCCGCGCTGAACGTGTAGTGGTCCGTCCTTGCCGCGCCAGCCTTCCTCACCGCCATGGCTGTGCTCCATCCGCTTGAAGTAGGGGAGAACGTCGGCATAGGCCCAGCCTTGCGCGCCGAGCTCTTCCCAGCGGTTATAGTCCTCGGCGTGGCCGCGCACATAGACCATGCCGTTAATCGAGGAGGAGCCGCCGATCACCTTGCCGCGCGGCGCGGTGATACGCCGGTTATTCAGGTTCGGCTCGGGCTCGGAGAGATAGCCCCAGTTGTAGCGCTTCATGCTCATCGGCCAGGCAAGCGCCGCCGGCATCTGGATGAAGGGCCCGAAATCGGAGCCGCCCGCCTCGATGACAATGACGGTGTTCTTGCTGTCTTCCGAAAGCCGGTAGGCGAGGGCGGAGCCCGCCGAGCCGGAGCCGATGATAACGAAATCTGCCTGCTGCATGATGTGCTTCTTTTCCGATTCCCCGCCTCATCCTAGGATCGGCTGGAGAGCCGACCGGGACGAAGCGAAATTGAATGCTACCTGCCGGGACTGGCCGCTTGCTGCCTCAATAAGGCGCTTGCACCGGCCCCATGCCGACATATACCGTCTTCAGCTCCGAATAGTGCTCCAGCGCGGCCAGCGAATTCTCGCGTCCGAAGCCGGATTGCTTGGAGCCGCCGAACGGGATTTCGACAGGGCAGAGGTTGTAGGTGTTGATCCACAGCGTGCCGGCCTCGAGCTGGTCGACGACGCGATGGGCGCGCGTCAGGTCGGCGGTGAAGACGCCGGCGGAGAGGCCGAATTCCGTCGCGTTGCCGCGGGCGATCACCTCGGCTTCGTCGTCGAAATCGAGCACGCACATCACAGGCCCGAAGATCTCCTCGCGGGCAATCGTCATCTCGTCGGTGACATTAGCAAAGACGGTCGGCTGCACGTAGTACCCCTCGCCGGAGACATTGTTCGGAATGCCGCCTCCAGTGATAAGGGTCGCGCCCTCGGCCTTGCCCTTCTCGATGTAGGAGAGAACCTTGTCGCGTTGCGCCCAGGATACCATCGGCCCGAGCTGCGTTGACTCGTCCATCGGATCGCCGATCGCGATCGCCTCGGTGCGGGCCTTCAGGCGCTTCAGGAATTCCGCCTTGATCTTCCGCTGTACGAAGACGCGCGTGCCGTTCGAGCAGACCTGTCCGGTCGAA
This sequence comes from Rhizobium sp. YTU87027, assembly GCF_050644135.1. Taxonomy (NCBI): domain Bacteria; kingdom Pseudomonadati; phylum Pseudomonadota; class Alphaproteobacteria; order Hyphomicrobiales; family Rhizobiaceae; genus Rhizobium; species Rhizobium sp. YTU87027. Next base: position 654,832 of record NZ_CP098440.1, read on the forward strand.
TAGAAATTGCCGAGCATCGCGCCGCCGACGGCGCTATCGATATCGGCGTCGTCGAAGACAACAAGCGGCGACTTGCCGCCGAGCTCCATGGTCACATGCTTGAGGCTGCCGGCCGCCGCCGCGGCGACCTTGCGGCCCGTCGGAACCGAGCCCGTCAGCGACACCTTGGCGACGTCAGGGTGGTTGACCAGCAGCGGCCCCGTCTCGCGATCGCCCTGGATGACGTTGTAGAGACCCTTCGGCAGGCCGGCTTCGTGAAGGATTTCGGCAATGGCAAGCGCGCCGAGCGGTGTGTTTTCCGATGGCTTGAAGACCATGGCATTGCCGGCTGCGAGCGCCGGTGCACCCTTCCAGCAAGCGATCTGCTGCGGATAGTTCCAGGCGCCGATACCGACGCAGACACCGAGCGGCACGCGCTTGGTGTAGGCAAAATCACCACCGAGCGGGATGTAGGAGCCGTTGAGGCCGGCAGCCGCGATGCCGCCGAAGAACTCGAAGCTGTCGGCGCCCGATGTCGGGTCGGCGACGATCGTTTCCTGGATCGGCTTGCCGGTATCCAACGTCTCGAGTTCCGACAGTTCGCGGTTGCGCTCGCGAATGAGGTCGGCGGCTCGCTTCAGGATGCGGCCGCGTGCGGTCGGGCTCATCGCCGCCCATTTAGGCTGGGCGCGCTTGGCTGCCGCGATCGCCTTTTCGACAATGGCGGGCGTTGCCGCGTGCAGCCGGGCGATGACCTCGCCGGTCGCCGGATAGATGCTTTCGATGACGCTACCGGCTTCATCCTCGACATACTCGCCGTCGATGAAATGGGAGGCTTTCGGCTGGGCTTTGAGGGTCACTGGATCTGTCCTTTCGCAAGGGCGGCAAGCTGTGAATTGATGTAGTCTTCGGTAAGCGCGATCGATGCCTCGATGCTGACTGGCGCAGACCTCAGACTTTGGCGGATGTAGAGCCCGTCGATCATCGCAGCCGCGCCTTCGGCGATGCGTTCTGCGGCATTGTGAGGGCAGAGCGCTTTAAGGTTGGCGAGCAGGTTCGACCGCAGACGGCGGGCATAGATGACAAGGAAGCGTCGGGTTTCCTCGGAACGCTGCGCCTCGGCATAGAAGGCGAGCCAGGCGGCAATCGTAGCTGGCGCGAACTGGTCGGCCTGGAAGCTGACCCGGATGACGGCGGAAAGCTTCTCGCGCGGCGCATCCGCCGCCTTTAGCGCCGTCACCGCATCGTCGCGCAGCTGCTTTAGAAGAGAGCGGACGGTCTCGATCAGCAGCTGTTCCTTGCTGCCGAAGTAATGATGCGCCAGTGCCGCTGATACACCGGCCTGCCGGGCAATTTCGGACATGGTAACAGCAAGCGAGCCTTGATCGCCGATCACGCGCAGCGCGGCATCAACGAGCGCCTTGCGGCGAATCGGCTCCATTCCGACCTTGGGCATCGCATCACTCCTGAAGATGGTAGCAAGTATAATTTTGATTGACTGATCAATCAATAAAAATCTGTTGGCGAGTCCGAAAACCTAACCCCTTCCAATTCCGTGTTTTTGCGGCATATTCTTGTATCAACCAGGAGGTGTGCCATGGCAGACATGTCTGATCGACTAAGCTTTTCATCTCTGCAATCGAAATGGGGCTGGTTCGCCGTACTTGGCGCACTGCTGATCGTCTGCGGCCTGATCGCATTGGCGAACGTTGCGCTCGCGACCGTTGTGTCCGTCTACTATGTCGGAATACTGATGCTGATAGGCGGCATCGTCTATCTGGTTCACGCGTTTCAGGTGAGAACCTGGGGGCAGGTGCTGGTTTGGGCTCTGAGCGGTGTTCTTTATGTGTTGGCCGGCTTTTTTGCCTTCGAGAATCCCCTTCTGGCATCGGCCGTATTGACGCTGTTTCTTGCGATCGCCTTGCTGATCGCGGGCGTGTTCCGCACCTGGGTCGGCTGGCGCATGCGTCCGGTCAGGGGTTGGGGCTGGGTTCTTGTCAGCGGGATCATTACCGCGCTGGCCGGGGTTGTGATTGCCACTGGATGGCCCGTCAACAGCCTCTGGGTCCTTGGCCTTTTCTTGGCCTGCGACCTTCTCATCCAGGGCTGGTCGATGCTTGCCTTCGGTCTGGCCGTCCGTCGCTGAGTTATGCCCGCAATTCACAGGCTCACATCACGGACTGTTTCCTTTTTGACAAGTATGTGAGTGGGGGCTAAAATTTCAGCACGAAGAGGCAGCCGAGGCGGCGGCGCGCGTCGGTAATGCCGTGGACGGATTAACCGTCCCCTGACCGGGCATACGTGCCCCACGAGGTAAAGGGAGGAATCTCATGCCGATGGTCACCGTATCCATTTCACCGTTGCAGGCTGCCGACATCCGGGCCGCCGTTGACAACGGGAGTTACGCATCGAGCAGCGAGGTCGTGCGCGAGGCCCTGCGCATGTGGGACGCCGCCCGCAAACTTGGCGGATACCACGAAGACATGTTCGATCAGGGCAGAGGCCCCCATGGCGGCCGGTGCGTCGCTGACATGTTCGCCGATCATGAGGCTGAGAACAGGCGGACAGCCTGACCAAGCCATTGATTGATCGATAAAATTCGATCGAAAAAGGCCGGGCTTTCACAAAAATTTCACATTCGGGAAAGGGTTCGTTGATCCTTCTCCGCCAGTCTCCCTGCGAAAAACAATAAGACACAGTGGAGATTGGCATGTCTTTGGCTGCCACCGTCGATCCGGCCCTTGTTCGGCGTTATGCAAGCGACCAGATCGTAACGCTTGCAAAGCTCGTTATCGAAAATGCGTTTCAGCCTATCGTCGAGGCAGGAACAGGCGTTGCATTCGGCTATGAATCGCTGATGCGCGGGCAGGAACGCATCGGTTTCGGTTCCCCCGCCGAGATTCTGGATGAGGCGTACAAGAACCACCAGTTGCTACAACTGGAGCAGATGGTGGCAAGCCGCGCGCTTGCGAAGTTCGCCACGCTCCCGCACTTCTCGAGCTCGACGCTGTTCCTCAATCTCGATGTCCGGCTGATCCCGCATGGCGAGCGGCTGGTGGAGGGTCTGCTACAGCATTTGAAGCTTGCCAATATTCCCCCGTCGTCCATCTGCTTTGAGTTCTCCGAGCGTTTCGACAATACCAGCGTGCCGGAATTTGCGGCGCTTGTATCGCTGCTCCGCAAGGCGGGCTTCAAATTGGCGATTGACGATTTCGGCGTCGGCCACGGCGAGATGAAGCTGCTCTGCGACCACCCAGTCGACTACCTGAAGATCGACCGGCATTTCATCGCCGACATCGACAGCAGCCCGCGCAAGCGCCACCTTCTGAAGAACATCGTCCACATCGCGCACGTCCTTGGCACTCGTGTCATCGCCGAGGGCATCGAGACGGAGGCGGAATTCGTTGCCTGCCGCGAGTTTGGCGTCGATCTCGTCCAGGGCTGGTTCATCTCGCGCCCGACGACCCATGTGACCGAGTTGCAGCCGTCGTTTCCGCACCTTCTGGATCTCGGCAAGAGCAAGCGAAATCCGCAATCCCTCGACGAGATCCTCATCCGCAAGCAGATCGAGATGCTGCCGACGGTCTACGAGAACGACACCATCGACAGCGTCTTCGAGCTTTTCCGCCGTAATCCGCAGCAGGCGTTTTTCCCGGTGCTGAACGCGAACGGCGAGCCGCGCGGCATCCTGCACGAACGGCATCTTAAGGAATACATCTACCAGCCCTTCGGTCGCGATCTCCTCAAGAACAAGGTATACGAGCGAACGATCTCGCACTTCGTCGAGATGGCGCCGATCGTCGGGCTTGATTCCGATACCGAGCAGCTGATGGCGATCTTCGCCAACATGGAAGGCACGAACTGCCTGCTTTTGACCGACAACATGCGCTATGCGGGCGTCGTCTCGGCCGCCTCGCTCATCAAGGTCATGAACGAGAAGAAACTGAAGACCGCCCAGGACCAGAATCCGTTGACCGGGCTGCCGGGCAACAGAGCGATCCGTGACTTCATGCGCGAGTCGAGCCTTGATGGCGACGAGAAGCGTCACTTCTGCTACTGCGACTTCGACAATTTCAAGCCGTTCAACGATGCCTATGGCTTTCACCTCGGCGACCACGCGATTTCGCTCTTTGCAGCGTTGATGCGCCGCTATTTCTTCGCCGAGCGTCATTTCCTCGGACATGTTGGCGGCGACGATTTCTTCATCGGCGTGCGTGGCTGGACCAAGGAGGAACTGACCGAAATTCTTGATCGCCTGATCAGCGATTTTCACGACGATGTGCTCGACCTCTATTCCGATGCGGATCGTGCCGCTGGCCGCATTCGGGGCCATGATCGCGCTGGCATCGAGGCGCTGTTCCCGCTGATGCGCTGCTCGATCGGTGTGCTGGAACTGCCGGAAGGTCTCGTCATCGACGACATCAATCGCGTCAGCGCCGAAATCGCCCATATCAAGGCCGAGGCCAAGGAAAGCGAAGAAGGCTTGGTCTTCCACCTCCTGGGCGAGACCAATTGACGCCACCCGCTCTTCCTGCCTTCTCAACTCCGTAGCGCTGGACTATCTGACATGCTTTCGGAACGAGGAGACCGGATCATGTCCTTGCCCATGCAGATGCGCTTCATCGACCTGACGAGCTTCGGCGCGCCTGAAGTGATGCGGATTGCCACCGGACCCTTGCCGATACCGGGGGAGGGCCAGCTCCTTGTTCGCACTGCGGCGATCGGCGTCAACCGGCCTGACGTCGCACAGCGTCAGGGAACTTATCCCCCGCCAAAGGACGCGAGCCCGGTTCTCGGCCTCGAAATGGCAGGCGAGGTCGTCGCCATCGGCCTGGGCGTCAGGGATTTCGCCGTCGGCGACAAAGTGTGCGGGCTGACCAACGGCGGCGCCTATGCCGAATATTGCCTGCTGCCCGCCGGCCAGGCTCTGCGCTTCCCAAAGGGTTATGACGCCGTCAAAGCTGCGGCACTTCCGGAAAACTACTTCACGGTCTGGGCCAATATGTTCCAGATGGCAGGGCTGACCGAGGGCGAAAAGGTTCTCGTGCATGGCGGCTCGAGTGGTATCGGGACGACGGCCATCCAGCTCGCGCGGGCCTTCGGCGCCGAGGTCTACGCAACGGCCGGTTCGCGGGAGAAATGCGATGCTTGCGTCAAGCTCGGCGCAAAGCGGGCCATCAACTACAAGACAGAGGATTTTGCGGAGGTCATCAAGGCCGAGACCGGTCATGGTGTCGATATCATCCTCGACATGATCGGCGCTGCCTACTTTGAACGGAACGTGGCGTCGCTTGCGAAGGACGGCTGCCTCTCGATCATCGCCTTTCTCGGCGGGGCCGTCGCGGAGAAGGTCAATCTGGCGCCGATCATGGTCAAACGGCTGACGATCACCGGCTCCACGCTGCGCCCGCGCACTGCGGAGGAAAAGCGCGCGATCCGCGACGATCTCCTTTCCCAGGTCTGGCCGCTTCTCGATGAATGCCAGCTTGCGCCTGTTATCGATACCGTCGTCTCTTTCGAAGACGTCGCCGACGCGCATCGGCTGATGGAAACGAGCGGTCACATCGGCAAGATCATGCTGCGGCTCTAACCTTGAACGGCTCTAGGCCGGCTGCCGAACCGGTCGGGGAGCTCGCTCAAGGAACAAAAGGAGGCCAACTGAAGCGAGACCGACCGCAGCGGCAAGCAGTGCTGTGCCTGAATATCCCGTAAAGGCGGTCCCGGCTGCGAAGATCGATGCACTGATGCCGTTGGCGATGAACGTGTTGACCGAGACCAAGGAACTGCCGAGTCCCGGGCGATCGGCAATCAGATCCTGCAGGTAGGTGATCGGTACGCTGAGGATGGCCGCAGCGCCGCAGGCGTTGATCAGCACGAGAGCATAGATCTGCCAGGGCGCCGAGGCAAAGCTCAGCAATGTCAGATAGAGACAATAGATCAGTGCTCCCAGGGCAAGCACGTGCACGCTGCGAAAGCGGCGCTGCAGCGCGCCCCACATCAGCATGAACGGCATTTCCAGGAAGGCGACGAGGCCGGCCATGAAACCGACATCGACCACCGTGCCGCCTGCGGCATTGGTGATGATTAGCGGAGACACCACGCTGTTCAGCCGCTGCAGGCCAAGCAGCAGCGCCATGAGGCAGACCCTTACCAGCACATGCGAGGAAAAGATCCTGCCGAGCGATGAGAAAAAGCCGATATTCAGCGAAGGGGAGGCTTCGCCCGCCGGCGCCGGCTTGGCCACGAACAGGTAGAGGCAAAAGCAGGTCAGGCTTGCGAGAGCTGCGATGCCATAGGCCGGCGTCATCGATTGCGAATTGATGAGGTACAGGCCGATCAAGCCGGGTGCCAGTGCCCAGGAGCCCGAGAACAGCGCGCGAACCGTGGATGTGATCGCCGCCGCTCTTCCCCGGTCCAGCGCGTTCGTCGTTGCGCGGATGCTGGCAAACAGGATCGAATAGGTGGAATTGCTGATGGGGATCAGCACCAGTATGCCGAACATGAAGGCGCCAGCGGTGCGGAACTCGTAGATCATTCCGAAGCCGAGCATGCCGCTCACCGATAGCGCCAGCACCAGCGGGCGGCGATCGCTGAGCCTGTCGGACCAGATGCCGAGCGTCAGGCTGGTAGCGACGTTGACGAGCGCCGCAAGGAAGATCAGCCCGGAATAGGTGCGGTCGGACAGACCGAGTTCGTTGATGCCGATGATCGATTGATAGGGCATCGTAGAGGCATAGGTGAAGGCGAGCGCAATCAGTGTCAGCGCTGGGACGCGGATTTGGCGATCGCGGAGAATGGAAGAAAAGGCGGATGGCATGGCATGATTCCCGATGCCCCTGACATAAACCAGTAGCGTGCTTTCGAAAAACGAGAGTTTGTGATGGCATTTGTCAAATCACGTGATGGGTGGCCTCATGCCGTGATCGCTGCCGGTGATTAAAAGCCGATCCGCCCGATCGCCCGAATGGAAACGAGCGGTCACATCGGCAGATCATGCTGCGTCTGTGACCGCTCGCACGTCGCTCACCGGGCCTGCCGTTCGGCGGGCGACGAGAGGGTTAAGGACGTCGTGACTGCAATCAGGCCGGGAAGGGCCATCAGCACGTAGAGCCAGTGCGCAGCCGAAACGCTGCCGGCTACACCACCGGGGTTCACCAGCCCGGTGCTGTTGACGATCACGCCGGCAACGGCGGCGCCGAAGGCACTGCCGAGCGACTGTACCGTCGAGATCGCGGCCGAGGCCTTGTCCTGTTCGGAGTTGTCGACAAGGCTCAGAACCTTGGTCACCAGATGAGCCCAGCCGAGACCGACGCCGAAACCCATAAGGAACATGCCGATGGCGGCTGGGCCGAGAATGGCGAGATTGCCGGATTGATTGTCTGTTGCGAGGAAAATCGTCAGGGACGCAACAGCGACCATTTCGATCACGCAACCGGCGACGATCGCCGTCTCGGCGCGGCGTCCCGAGAGCGTTCCGCTGAGGAAGGCCGCAAAGGTCCAGCCGAGCGCGACAAGGGCGGTCAGATAACCAGACACCAGTGGCGTTACGGCCTGCAGCACCTGCAGGAAATAAGGGATGTAAATGTCGCTGGTCAGCACCAGCAGCAGCACGAACATCGTCAGGTAGACGCGTGCCACCGGCTTTGCGAGCATGACGGCGCCTGTCGGCAACAGACGGTTCTTGCCGCGCCGCTCGACGCTCAACATAGAAACAATCGTGACGATCGATGCCGCAATCAGCCATGCTTTGAAGCTTGTTTCGTCAATCGTTCCAGCAATGCTGACCAGCAGCACGGCCGCAAGCAGCAGGGCAATCTGCAGGATCGGATTCTTGCCTTGGGCGCGGTCATCCTCGGCGAGCGGCAGGAGCCAAGGCGCGAGCGCCGCCATCAGCACACAGAGGGGAACAAGCAGCATGAAGGCGTGGCGCCACGCGTTGCCTTCGGAAAACAGGCCTCCGAGGCTGGGGCCGAGCAAGGTCGAGATACCCCATATGGCCGCATAGAGCGTTGACGCTTTCTGCCATAGTGGTTCGGGGTAGGCGAAGCGAATGAAGGCATAGGCAAGGCCGGCAAGAATCCCGGCGCCGAATCCCTGTACCGTGCGTCCGGCGAGCACGAACGGCATCGCAGGGGCGAGCGCGCAGATCAGGCTGCCCGTGCCGAAGATGAGTGCGCCTGCGACGTAGACGCTCCGCAGCCCGATGCCTCGCGGGCGCATCGCGACGAAGATCGACCCCAGGACCGCCGCGGCAACGAAGAGTGTCGTCATCCATGACAGCAGTTCGAGCCCGCCGATATCGCGCACGATCGACGGCGCGATTGTCGCCGTGATGTAGGTCTCGACGGCGTAGAGGGTGACGCCGCCGCCGAGCATGATGGTCGCGGGCAGCAGCGGCGCGGAAAACAGATGAAAGACGGAGGGCCTGTCTGCGGAAATCTCTTCAATGCCGATCATAGGTCATGCCTTGTGTGTTTCCGGGGTATGTATTATTTTTACAAGTTATTGTTTGGAAAAATACACGGCCATGCCATTAAAGCAAGCGTTAACTTGGAAAAATAAATGAGACAGTCGCCTGCAAACCGAATCCTGTTGCTAATCAAGACCGAAGGACCTCAGCTTGCCGCGACGGTGGGCTCAAAGCTCGCCATTTCCTCGGAAGCCGCCCGTCAGCAATTGACGAAGATGGCGGAGGAGGGGCTGGTTGAAGCGGTGAACGAAAGCGCGGCAGGCAGGGGGAGGCCGCGACAGCTCTGGAACCTGACGGCTGCCGGCAACCAAACCTTTCCCGATGGCCATGCCGAACTGACCGCCACGATCTTGAGTACGCTGGTTGCGCAGCTGGGGACGCCGGCCCTGGATGCCGTCATTTCGGCCCGCGAAGCAGACACCCTCAAGCGCTATCGCCAAGAAGTCGACGCGGCGGACATTCAATCCCGCGTGCGGCAGCTTGCGGCCGTACGCACCAGCGAAGGATATATGGCCGACTGCTGGGAGGAGGCGGACGGCTCGCTGCTGCTCGTCGAAAACCATTGCCCGATCTGTGCCGCGGCAAGCGTTTGTGCCGGCTTCTGCCGCTCCGAGCTCGAGACCTTTCGAGCCGTGCTCGGCGCCAAAGTCGAGCGCGAGGAGCATATCTTGCTTGGTGCCCGTCGCTGCGCCTACCGCATCACGCCGCCTTGACTGATATCGGCGCGGTGCGGAGCCTTTAAAAGACAATTGCTTTATCGACGCGACTCGCTATGCGTGAGGCATCTGCGTACACGATCAGGATTAAGCCATGACCAATCCCGTCACCGTCGAAGTCACACGAGGCTCGCTCGTTGAAAGCCGGCATCGCGGCGCGGTCGTCGCCGTCGATGGTGATGGAAAGATCGTGTTCTCGATCGGCGATATCGACGCGCCAACCTTCCCGCGTTCTGCCTGCAAGGCCATGCAAGCGCTGCCGCTGATGGAGAGTGGCGCGGCGGATGCCTATGGCTTTGGCGATAAGGAACTGGCGCTCGCCTGCTCCTCGCACAATGGCGAGGACGAGCATGTGGCGCTCGCCGCCGCCATGCTGGCAAAGGCCGGGCGTGACGTCGAAACGCTCGAATGCGGGGCGCATTGGTCCTCCAGCCAGAAGGTGCTGATCCACCAGGCGCACACGATCGGGAAGCCAACTGCCCTGCACAACAACTGCTCGGGCAAGCATGCCGGCTTTGTCTGCGCTTGCTGCCACCAGGGCGTCGATCCGAAGGGATATGTCGGCTACGACCATCCGCTGCAGGCCGAAATCCGTGGCGTCATGGAAAGCCTGACCGGCGCGGCGCTCGGCCGTGACAATTGCGGCACGGATGGCTGCTCCATCCCGACCTATGCGGTTCCTCTGCGCGGCTTGGCGCATGGGTTTGCCAAGATGGCGACCGGCCACGGCCTCAAGCCGCTTCGCGCCAAGGCTTCCCGGCGGCTCTTCGATGCCTGCATGGCAGAGCCTTTCTATGTGGCCGGAACCGGCCGCGCTTGCACCGAGCTGATGGAGGTGGCTCCGGGCCGCATCTTCGCCAAAACAGGTGCCGAGGGTGTCTTCTGCGCGGCCATTCCCGAGCAGGGAATTGCGATCGCCATCAAGTGCGACGACGGCCATTCGCGTGCCTCGGAGGCGATGGTTGCGGCTGCGCTCAGCCGGTTCTTCGGCAAGGACGATCCGATTCGCGCGAACTTGACCGCGATGGCGACTGTCCAGATGCACAATTGGAACGGTATTCATGTCGGCGACATTCGCGCGACGGCTGCGATGACGGCATAAGCCGTTCCGGAACGGGACAGTCTCGCCGCAGGGACAGAAATTGCTAATGTATGTGAAACTACAGCCCACGAGAACGGATGCGGTTTTCCTAGGCTGAGTTACGCTTCGCCCGGTACATCGAACGCCATGAGGGCAGGATATGTTTGCGGGCCGCTATCTTTGGTGGATGCTGATCGCCATCGCGATCTTCCTCTTCTTCACCATGTGTTTCGATTACGTGACCTGGCTGACGGTCGTTTCGTCGGGCTGCATCCGCATCGCCGGCTCTTGCGGACCGATTGTCGTCACCATGACCGGGTCGATGAAACCGTCGGGCGTCTATCTCGCGGGCGGCATCATCCTCGTCGTTACCCTTGCCCGCATTCATTATCTGTCGATGAGCTGGATGTGGGGCGTTATCGCTGCAATCTGGTTCGTCGCATCGGCGCCGTTTCCACTGCTGCTCGCCAATGGTTGGACCGGCCAGTTGAAGCCGGAAGCCGTTCTCGACGGGCTGCCCGCGGCGTTCCTGTTCTTCGTGGCTTTCTGCGCCTATATCGGCTGGTCGTTCGAAGAGAGTGGCGCGCGGCCACTCGGCGCGTGGCGCCTGCTGCGAGCGACCATTTCCGTCACTGCCGTCTATGGCGCGCTGCTGGCGCTGTCGGAGGCGCCTGCCTTCGCGACCATTCCGGGCCGTATGCTCGGGGAGATGCGGCTTACCACGTCGATCGCGGCGTTGCAGCCCGGACTGCATGATCTCCTGACACTCGGGATGGACCGGGACACCTTCGCCTACATTGTCCTGGCAGTCTTTGTTGCCGGACTCGCCGTAAGCCTGTTGCCGCAGAACCTGGAGGAACTGAAGGCGCGCCTCATCCAGCCGTTCATGCTTCGAGGATCTCGGCCGTAAGGTTGCGGTAGGGGTCGATGGTAGTGGCGGCGACGTCTGCCATGACAATGATCCCTGATACGCCTGAGATCGGCAGCACTTGGCACGGGGAGACGTGGTCGAACTTTTCCTGCGTTAGCGGCACGTAGGTTTCGGCTGCGCAGGATACTATGTGCCGCTTGATGGCCGCTTCCTCGAAATCGCCCGTCGACAGACCATGCACCGGATGGGCAGCCGTCGCTCCGAGAAAGAAGATGTCTGGTCGAAGCTGCGAGATCGCGGCCATGGCAACGGACCCGACCGCCACCATCGAGTGCTTGTAGAGCTTGCCGCCGATGAGGATCACGCTGGCCGTCGGGTGGTGTTCCAGATCCGCGGCAATCGTCGGGCTATGTGTCGCGACTGAAAACGTAAAGTCGCGTGGCAGGTGCCGGGCGATCTCCGCTGTCGTCGTACCGCCATCCAGAAAGATCAGTTGGCCCGGCCGCACGAGTGAGGCTGCCTTCCTTCCGAGCCGCGCCTTCTGTTCGGAAGACACACCCTTTCGAGTCGAGAAGTCCGGCAGGCCAGGCGCAACGGGCATCGCCCCGCCGTGCACGCGTTTCAACAATCCCTCCGCCGCCATCTCCCTGAGGTCGCGACGGATCGTGTCCTCCGACAGCGATAAATCTTCGGCGATGCGTTTGGCAATCACCTGGCCGTCCCGCCTGAGAATGTCGAGGATCAACGATTTGCGCTGGCTTGTAAGCATGGCCCTGATCCGATCTGTGCACGAATTATCGTAATACTGCACGAAATGATTCGACATTCAAGAAATATCGTGCAGATATCGGACATCTCGTGCATGAAGCCGAGGGAAATGGAGCTTGATCATGTTGATTCTAATTGCCGGGCCCTACAGGTCGGGAACCGGGGACGACCCGGCAAAAATGGCTGCCAACCTGCAGCGGCTGGAGCAACCCTCGCACAGGCTGTTCAAAGCGGGCCATGTGCCGATGATTGGAGAATGGGTGGCCTTGCCGGTGTGGAACGCCGCAGGCGGAAAGACCGTTGGCGATGATCTCTACGAGGAGATATTCCATCCCGTTGCTGGCCGGCTGCTACAGCTTTGCGATGGAGTGCTTCGGCTTGAGGGGGAATCCAAGGGCGCGGACAACGATGTGCGGATCGCGCGTGAACGCGGCATTCCAGTCTGGCATCGGATCGAAGATGTTCCGGGCTGTGCCTGAAGCAGCTTGATTCTGAGAGGCCGGCTTGCCGGCCTCGATCTGTGCGTTTGCGGATCGCCGCGCTATAAAGTCAGCATCGAAGGGAGTCGATCATGCTGACATTGTATTTCGCGCCGCATACCTGTGCGCTCGCAAGCCTCATCGCACTGGAAGAGTCTGGGCTGCCGTTCAAGACGAGGAAGCTGAATTTTGCCGCAGCGGAGCAGCGTTCTCCAGAATATCTGGCGGTCAATCCCAAGGGCAGGGTTCCGGCACTGCTAACGGATCGCGGCATTGTCACCGAAACGCCGGCGATCCTCGCCTACATCGCGCAGGTCGCGCCGGCCGCGCAGCTGGCGCCGCTCGATCCCTTCGAGTTCGCCCGGATGCAGGCGTTCAACAATTACCTGTGTTCGACCGTGCATGTGAACCACGCGCATGGCCGCCGCGGTAGCCGTTGGGCGGATGATCCGACAGCTCACGAAGCGATGAAGGCGAAGGTACCTCAGACGATGGCCGAGTGCTTCGAACTCATCGATGCGCAGATGCTGGAAGGTCCGTGGGTGATGGGCGAGTATTACTCGGTCGCCGATCCCTATCTCTTCGTCATGACTGGCTGGCTTCGGCCAGACGGCGTCGATCCGGCTCGCTTCAGAAAGGCGACCGCACATTACGCCCAGATGATGGAACGGCCGGCCGTGCAACGAGCATTGGAGCGCGAGCAGGCCTAACAAGCGGTTCCAGATCCCGAGCACCGCCGGAGGCAAGTGCCGGGCGGTGCGCTAGCCCTGAAAACTAGCGGCAAATCTCTTTGGCGCACGGAACCGCCATGCGCTGATCAGCCGTTCCTTCAGTTCGGCGTCGCTGATCATGGCGGCATGCAGGAGCATATATGGCCAGCCGATATAGTGGGGTGTCTGATAGTAGATGTCAGGCGCCATCTCGATTAGCCGCTCCTTGTCGTCAATCGAGATGGAAAGCACGATGGTCTCGTTGTTCTTGACAGCCACGAAGGATTTGCCGCCGACCTTCAGCGCCGGGTTGCCGTAGGATGTGCTTTCCTCGACATCAGGCAGATTGGCTTCCGAGGAAAGACGCTTGAGGCGCGCATATATCGTGTCGACACTGCCGGTCATTTCGGTTCGCTCGAATGAAAGCTCACTCAAACTAACAGATTTCTGAGCGTCATGCGCATCTTGCGAGCGGTTGCCGTTCGGGCGTTTGCGTGCCTGGTCGCGGGCCGAGCGGCAGGTCGGCTAACGCCGTCGGTGACATCCGTGCCAGGTCAGGATGGTACAACGGATCTCGCTTGATATCCGCGCTGTATGGCGGCACTACTGTCTCGACGCTCAAGAAAAACTTCAGGATTTGCATGGCGTGCCTCGCTTCCTTCCAGGGTGGCGAACGGAGTATGTGCTCAACACAGCCTGATTATTGCGGCCACCCGGGCACGTTTCAATTGAGATTACCATCATCTCAGTATAGAAAAACTATATGCGAAACTTGAACTCGGTTCACCTGAATGGATTGCGCGCGCTCGAGGCAGTAGGCCGGCTCGGCTCCCTGCAGGCCGCGGCCGAGGAACTCGGGGTCTCGATCGGCGCGGTCAGCCAGCAGGTCATCAAAGCCGAAGCACAACTCGACCACGTGATTTTCGAACGCACGCCGAAGGGCATGGTCGCAACGGTGGCAGGCGCGCGGCTGCTGGTCGGTTTGACTGAGGGCTTCAATGCGCTGTCACAGGCCGTCGCGACGACACAGCGGCGCGACGACAGCATCCTGACGATCTCGGTGGCGCCTGTCTTTGCCGCGCGCTGGCTCGTCTATCGGCTCGATCGCTTTGCCGAGCGGCACCCTGAAATCAGCCTGCGGATGGATGCCACCACCCGGCTCGTCAATCCGGCGCTCTGCGACGTCGATGTCGGCATCCGGGTTGGCAGCGGGCAGTGGCCCGACGTGAAGGCGGAGTTGTTGCTTCAGCAGGAGATTTTTCCTGTCTGCTCGCCCGCCATGGCGGCGGGCCTGCGCGAGCCCGCCGATATCCTGTCGCTGCCGGCCGTGATCGACGGCCGCGCGATGTTTAGCTGGGAAGTCTGGATGCGTGAGGTCGGCCTCTCGGGTTCCACGCTCGAGACGCGTCACGTCTTTAATGACGCCTCGCTCTGCCTCGATGCAGCGATTGCAGGGCAGGGCGTCATGCTCGCCTGGCAGACGCTGGCGGGTTTTGCTCTGCAGCAGGGCCAGTTGGTTGCGCCCTTCGGCATTCGCGCGAAAACCGGCTTCGGCCACTACTTCGTGACGGCCGAAGGCGCGCGCGAACCCAAGAAGGTGAAGGATTTCAAGGCCTGGATCCGCGAGGAAATGGCCGGTACCCTCAAGCTCTTTCCCTGATCAGACCGGTTCCTGCGAACGCGTTGCCTGCATGGCAATATAGGCCGGGCGGGACTGGCAACGTTTGATCCAGGCGCTGATATTCGGATGGGCGTCGAACAGTGCCTGTTCCGTCTGGGCGTAGCGAAGCACCTCCGCGATGTTGAGGTCGGCGGCAGTAAAGCGATTGCCGACCACGTATTCGTTCGTCGCCAGATGCTTCTCCAGCGTCGCGAACGGCTTTTTCAGCGAACGCACCGCAACACTGATTGTCGCCCTGCCCTCATCGCTGTTCTGTTTCTCGTCGTCATAGACGTAAACGATCTTCACCGTATGCGGTTCTACCTCGGTTGCTGCCCAGATGGTCCACATGGTCATCAAACCGTCTTCTTCGACGGTTTGGCCGGCAAGAGGCCCGCCATGCTTACGTGCGAGATAAAGTGTGATGGCAAGCGACTCGTGTATCACGAGGTCGCCGTCCTTGATGCTCGGGATCAGCGCCATCGGATTGATTGCCAGGAAATCCGGCGACAGCGTATTAATAGGTGCATCGGCGGCAAGCGGATTGGCAAGTCGCCGGGCTTGAATGACCCGTACGGACTCAAATTCGAGCCCCAGTTCCTCAGCCATCCAGTAAACGCGCGAGGCGCGCGAGCGATAGACCCCATAGATCGTCAGCATGTCGATATCCCCCTTAATTCGCTGGCTGCAGGGTAGGAGCGGAAACGTCTTGACGGAAGCCGCCGAGCCTTATGAATCGATGAAAGCTTTTGATGTTTCTCAGGAGATGCGGTTGCGCTCGATCGTCAATTGAGGATAGCGCGAGGAGTCCGTCGCCGCCAGTTCGTCCGACACCTTCTTGTCCCATTCGAAGCCGAGGACGGCGCCGCCGGACGTTTCCTGAAACACATTGTCGGTGATGACCGCCGTTCCGGCACCCTCTGCCACCGAGACCGCACAGCCGACCGGCGCCTTGCGGATGATGTTTCCGGTCACGACGAGGTTGCGCAGATAGGGACCCCAGCCGAGCTGCATGCCCCATCGTGGTGCACCTTCGATGATGTTGCCGGAGACCAGCGTATCCGCTTCGGCGGCAATGCCTATACCGAAGCCGACCTCATGCTCGTAGGGGCCTTTGAGCGTCAGGTTGCGCACCACATTGCCGGTCACGCTGGCCAATCTGCCGCCCTGGTCGAAGTTGGCGATCGAGATGCCGTTTGCCGCGCCGTTCACGATGTTGTTGGAGACAACGGCGCCCACAAACTCGAACTCGACATAGATCGCCGTCTCGCCCGAGCGTCGGCACTGGTTGCCGGTGATCTGGACATCGGAGGCCGAATTGGCGCGGATTGCGGTGAAAGCGCAATCGGAAATGTGGTTGTTCGCCACCATCACGTTGTCGGCGCGGAAGATATTGATGCCGTTGCCGTTCTGGCCGGTGCCGCCGTCATTGGCCTTGATCCGGTAGATGCGGTTGCCGCTGACGACGCTGTTATCCGCCGCTTTCTTCCAGCGGTGCACGAGAATGCCGCCATTGCCGCAGTCGAAGACTTCGTTGCTAGTGATCGAGAGCCCGTCGGATTCGACGGCATAGATGCCGGACTGGCCCGCACCTGATATCCGGCTGCGCTCGATCCGGCCGCCGCATCGCTCCAGCTGCAGGGCATGCTTGCGGCTGCCGCCGATCTCGCAATTGTCGATCATCACCTCGTCGACGCCGGTAAACTGCAACAGTGCGCCGGCGTAGTCGCCGAGCCAACGGTTCTGGCCGTCGATGGCTATGTTCGACAGCTCGACACGCTTAATGTTGTCAGCGCTAAAGAGGTGGCCGTCGCCGGTGTAGATGATGCGCGACGCTCCCGGTA
The DNA here is from genome assembly GCF_050644135.1 of Rhizobium sp. YTU87027. NCBI lineage: Bacteria > Pseudomonadati > Pseudomonadota > Alphaproteobacteria > Hyphomicrobiales > Rhizobiaceae > Rhizobium > Rhizobium sp. YTU87027. Next base: position 671,410 of record NZ_CP098440.1, read on the forward strand.
CGCCTGTTATCCGCGTATTCTCCGGCAGCACGAGATTGGAAACCTTGTAGGTGCCGGGCGGCAGGAAAACCGGCACGTTTTCCGCTGCGGCCTGATCGATCATCTTCTGCAGGCCGACGCTCCTGCGGTCGGCCGCGCTGGGCGTCGTCTTGTATTGGACCGCGTCGATCGCTCCACGCAGATCGCCTTCGCGTGTTGCCGCCAAGCTACGGGAAGCGATCAGTGCGAGCGCCGATGCTCCCGCAAGGCGGAAGAGGTCGCGGCGCGAAGATGTTAACGAAGTTTTCCTCATTGCCATCATTCTGCAGGAAACGTGCCAGTGGGTTTGTTTCATTTTGGTACAGGCAAGCATCTCCCGGCCGCGTCACGCATGCCACTGGCCCTTCCATTCTTTCCCGCTATCTTTGCAGGCATGAGACCAGACGCCTTGCTCTATCCCGCCCCCGAAGGGCTCTATTGTCCCGAGGGAGGATTCTATGTGGATCCCGTGCGGCCGGTCGAGCACGCCCTGATCACCCACGGCCATTCCGATCACGCGCGGCCCGGCCATGCAAACGTGCTCGCGACGCGCCAGACGCTCGACATCATGCAGATCCGCTATGGCGACGGCTTCTGCGGAAGCGAGCAGGCTGCCGCCTTCGGCGAAGAGATCCTGATCAACGGCGTCAGGGTCAGCTTTCATCCGGCCGGCCATGTGCTCGGCTCGGCGCAGATCGCCATCGAGAAGAGCGGTACGCGCATCGTCGTCTCGGGTGACTACAAGCGACGCGTGGACCCAACATGCGCGGCCTACGTGCCGGTGCCCTGCGACGTCTTCATCACCGAGGCGACCTTCGGGCTACCGGTCTTCCACCATCCCGATCCCGTCGATGAAATGGGCAAGCTCTACGCCTCGCTGCGGCAGTTTCCGGAGCGCACGCATCTGATCGGCGCCTATGCGCTCGGCAAGGCGCAGCGCGTGATCCGCCTGTTGCGCGATACCGGCTACGACCAGCCGATATATATCCACGGCGCGATGGAACGGCTCTGCGACTACTACATGGAGCAGGGCATCGATCTTGGTGACCTTCGCCCGGCGACCATCGAGAGCCGCGACAAGTCCGCCTTCAAGGGAGCCATTGTCGTCGGCCCGTCCTCGGCCTTTGCCGATCGCTGGGCACGACGCTTCAACGAGCCTTTGCCGGCATTTGCGTCGGGCTGGATGATGGTGCGTCAGCGCGCCAAGCAGCAGGGCGTCGAACTGCCGCTGGTCATCTCCGATCATTGCGACTGGCCGGAACTGACCGAGACGATCGGCGACTTGCGCCCCGAGGAAGTGTGGGTGACGCATGGTCGCGAGGAGGCGCTGGTTCGCTGGTGTCAGTTGCAGGGCATCAAGGCCCGACCGCTCCACCTGGTCGGCTATGAAGACGAGGCCGACTGATGAAAGCATTCGCCGACCTTCTCGATCGCCTCGTGCTCACCCCCAGCCGCAACGGCAAGCTGAAACTGCTCTCCGACTACTTCCGCGACACCCCGGATCCGGATCGCGGCTACGGCCTTGCCGCCATCGCCGGCACGCTTGAAGTGCGCAACGTCAAACCAGCCATGCTGCGCGAGCTGGTGCTGGAGCGGATGGACGAGATGCTCTTCCGCTATTCCTACGACTATGTCGGCGATCTGGCGGAGACGATCTCGCTCGTCTGGGACACCGAGAAGGACATCGAACGGTCGGCCCTTGCCCAGCCGCGGCTTGGCGACGTCGTCACGCAGATGAACGCGCTCGGGCGCACCGAAGTCCGCAGCTTCGTGCGCGACCTGCTTGATCGGCTGGACACGTCGGGTCGTTTCGCCTTCATCAAGCTCGCGACCGGCGCGCTCCGCATCGGTATGTCCTCGCGATTGGCGAAGCAGGCACTCGCCGACATGGGCGGCTGCGACGTGACCGAAATCGAGACGCTGTGGCATGGCCTGCAGCCTCCCTACGAACCGTTGTTTCGCTGGCTGGAAGGGCAGGGTGACAAGCCGGTGCTGGCAACGCCCGCGATCTTTCATTCCGTCATGCTTGCCAATCCGGTCGAGGAGGGGGATCTCGATCAGCTCGATCCAGCCGAATATGCAGCAGAGTGGAAGTGGGACGGCATTCGCGTGCAGCTGTCGCGCTCCGGCGACACGCGCAAGATCTACTCGCGTTCCGGCGACGATATATCAGGCGCATTTCCCGATATCGTCGATTCGATCAGCTTCGACGGCGTGATGGACGGCGAGCTGCTTGTTGGCGGAACCACCCGCTCGAACAGCCCGACGCGTACCTTTTCCGATCTGCAGCAACGCCTGAACCGCAAGACGGTAACGACGAGGATGCTCGACGAGTATCCGGCCTTCATTCGTGCCTACGATCTGCTTTTCGATCGGGAGGAGGACGTGCGTGGTCGCTCCTACGTCGATCGTCGTGAACGTCTTGCGGAGGTCATTGACAGTGCACCGCACGACCGCTTCGATCTTTCGCCCCTGGTCGAATTCTCTTCATGGGACCAACTGGATCAACTGCGGTCGTCACCGCCGGATCCTGTCATCGAGGGGGTGATGATCAAGCGCCGCGACAGCATCTATCAGGCGGGGCGCTTGAAGGGGCCGTGGTTCAAATGGAAGCGCAACCCCTATAATGTCGACGCCGTGCTGATGTATGCGCAGCGCGGCCATGGCAAGCGGTCGAGCTATTATTCGGATTTCACCTTCGGCGTCTGGACCGAGACACCGGAGGGAGAACAGCTGGTGCCTGTTGGCAAAGCCTATTTCGGCTTCACGGATGCCGAACTGGAACTGCTGGACAAGTTCGTTCGCAACAACACGACGGAGCGCTTTGGTCCGGTACGGGCCGTCAGGGCGGACAAGGATTTCGGCTTCGTCGTGGAAGTTGCCTTCGAAGGCATCAATCGCTCCACCCGCCACAAGTCGGGCGTGGCGATGCGCTTTCCGCGGATCTCCCGTCTGCGCCCCGATAAGCCGTCCTACGAGGCGGATCGCCTTCAGACGCTGGTCGCCATGATCGATGCCAAGGGCGATCAGTAGTTTTTCTGGCGCAAAACGCCGCAGGATCACAGTTTTCAACACAACGTGTGTTGGCGACCGCGCGCTTCCGGTGCAATTTTCGAATCGCCGGGAACCATGGAAGTGTGAAATGACGTCAGACAAAGGTAATTCTTTTCTCCGCCAACGCCGCACGGTTCTTGCAGGCCTGGCCGGAGCCCTCCTGCTCCCGCGCATGGCTAGTGCATTCGACGTTCCGGACGTGCCGAGACTGATCGATCACGACTATGCCAAGGTCCGCAAGCACTTCCATACTAAGCTCTTGCAGAAGGGGCCGGCTCCCGACAAGTATGAACCGCTCGACGCGCCCGCGGACGGTGAGAAGATCTTCTACCGGTCCGGCTATGGCGGCGAATTGGAACTGGTTGCCTGGGTCTCCAAATACAAGCGTGGCGGCAAGCCAAAGCCAGGTGTTCTGTTCCTGCACGGCGGCAACGCCATGGGTCTTGGCCACTGGGTTCTGCTCAAGGCCTATGTCGACGCGGGCTTCGTGGTGATGATGCCGTCGCTGCGCGGCGAAAATGGCCAGATGGGCAATTTCTCGGGCTTCTACGACGAGGTCGACGATGTGCTCTCGGCGGCCGACCGTCTGCAGCATCTTCCCGGCGTCGATGGCAACCGCCTGTTTGTCGCCGGCCACAGCATCGGCGGTACGCTGACCATGCTTGCGGCGATGAGCAGCCACAAATTCCGCGCCGCGGCGCCGATCTCCGGCAATCCGGATGCGTTTCGTTTCTTCAATCGCTACCCGCAGGACATTCGTTTCGACGACAGCAACGCCCACGAATTCGAGGTCCGCAGTGCGCTCTGCTATGCCAAGAGCTTCAAATGCCCCGTCCGTGTCGTCCATGGCACTGAGGAGGCGCATTTCAACGACCGCGCCGGCCTGCTTGCCAGCCGCGCCCGCTCCGGCGGTGTCCAGATCGAAACGGATACGGTGACCGGCAACCACACCTCGGCGTTGCCGGCGGAGATTGAACAGAGCATAAAGTTTTTCCACGGGGTCTCGGCCTGATCGTGGTCCGACGTCCATTGATGCGAGGCTGATCTGGTGACCAGCCTCGCGCCAGCCGCAAGTGCCATCCTTGCCGCAGCTATACGTCTCGCTGTTGTCGATGAGGGTGTTTTATGACTGTTCTCAGCCGGGTGTCGCCATTTGCTGGGCTTGCGGCCGCTGCTCTTTGCCTGAGTGGTTGCAATATCCTCATTCCGGATACCGGTGCCACCGATCCTGCCCGCTTCGTGCAGGAAACATCCCCTGTTTTCTATAACCCGCCCGGTGTCGATCCCATGCGCGTCAAGCCGGTGGATACGCCGGTCCCGCAGAGGACGGGTGTGCCGCCGACGATCTATAATCAGACCTATGGTATCCCAGGCGCGAACTTCAGCCGGACCTACGGCCTGCCCGTCACCAATCCAGTGAATGGCGCCTTGTATGGCCAGGTGCGCGATACCGACTTCACGTTGCCAGCGATACCGATCAGCCGCATCGACCCACAGTATCTGCGGCAGGAGGTCGCCTATCCGACCAAAGAGAAGCCCGGTACGATCATCGTCGATACGAAAACCAAACACCTCTATTTTGTCGAGCCCGGCGGCAAGGCGATGCGCTACGGCGTCGGCCTCGGCCGCGAAGGCTATGCATGGTCCGGCCGGGGCGTCATTCAGTGGAAGCAAAAATGGCCGCGCTGGACGCCGCCCGCCGAAATGGTCTCACGCCAGCCTGACGTCCGGGCCTTCTCAGCGGAAAACGGCGGCATGAACCCAGGTCTTGGAAATCCGCTGGGTGCGCGCGCTCTTTATATCTTCAAGGATGGTCAGGATACGCTTTACCGCATCCACGGGACTCCGGATTGGCAGTCGGTCGGGAAGTCCACGTCGTCGGGTTGCGTCCGCATGCTGAACCAGGATGTGGTCGACCTCTATGACCGCGTTCCGGCGAAGGCCGAGATCGTCGTGATGTAGACGCGCAACAGCGCGGGCGATATCGTCGGTCGTCGGACGGACACGACTTCGTGAGGTAGTGGTTTATTTAGCGCAAGACGGTAATTTCCTGTGTCGTCACCGGCGTTGAACCACCCTCCGCGAAGGGCGTCGTCCTTCCAGCGCAACAGGAACCCAGACCCGCGTTATGAGCTTTGAAACATCCCTTTCCCGCCGCAGCTTCCTTTCGCTTTCGGCCATGACCGCGGCTTCGGCCCTGGCTGGCTGCGCATCCACGGCCGGGCCGCCTCCCATGGCTCAGCCGGTCGTCATGCGCACCCCCCCGGTCAACACGTTCCAGGCGCCGCTGGCTCCGGGTGATGCCGAGCTGGAGGTCATGTACGGCCCCATAGAGGACGGCGGCTTTCTCATTCCGGCCGTGCCCTACCAGAAGATCGATCCGCGCTTTTATCGTCAGCAGGTCGTCGATCCGACCGGCCAGGCGCCCGGCACGATCGTCGTCGATACCCCCTCACGTTTCCTCTACCTCGTGCAGCCCGGCGGTACCGCGATGCGTTACGGCATTGGTGTCGGCCGCGAAGGATTTGCCTGGCAGGGCACGGGCGTCATTCAGTGGCGTCAGAGGTGGCCGCGCTGGAAGCCGCCGAATGAGATGGTCGCGCGCCAGCCGGAGCTCACCAAGTATTCGATTGAAAACGGCGGCATGGAGCCAGGCCTGAAGAATCCGCTCGGCGCGCGTGCGCTCTACATCTTCTCGAATGGCGAAGACACGCTCTACCGCCTGCACGGCAACCCGGACTGGCGCTCCATCGGTAAGGCCGTGTCATCGGGCTGCGTGCGACTGCTGAACCAGGATATTATCGACCTCTATGACCGCGTGCCGAACAAGGCGCCGGTCGTCGTTCTGCAGTGATCGATTTGCGTCCCGCTGTCTCCCTTTTGCCGGGGAGACAGCATCTTCCCGCCGAGGGAAATAGCGCCTTACCGGGGAGACGGTACCGTCTCGGGCCGAAATTTACCGCCACGAGTAGCTATGTGAGATGATCGCGTCAGGATCGATGCCTCTTGCTGACTCATGCCAACCGGCAAACTCGTCGTGTCTGACGATACCGATATCGGCGAGTTGCTCGTCGTCAAGCTTATCCAACGCTCGGCATGCAGCATGATCTGTCGTTGAATGGTATTCCCCATGCGGGACCAGATGCGCGAGCGCGTGCCATGTTCCCGAAAATGCTGCTGTCGGCGAAAAAGTGCGAACGCCATGTAGGTGCAGGAATGTCATGGTGGCTCCCCCAAGCTGCAGTTGTAACGGCAAAGCCTCCCATTTGTCCGTGTGGTTGTCTTGAAGTCCGGCTGAAGCGCTTTTGAAATTTCTCTGAAATTCTTTGGTTTCGGTGCCGCGCTTCGATACACTTCGTTGTCGTGGTGGGAAGCGTTTGCTAAATTGCGCGCCAACATTCGGAGCATCCAATGTCGATGTTCGAATTCGCGGGACACCAACTCGATTTGCAACAGGGCCGGTTGCGTAAGGGCGGGCAGGATGTTCGTTTGCGCCCCAAATCCTTGGCGTTGCTGACTTATCTGCTTGAAAATTCGGGGCGCGTCGTCACCAAGGACGAACTGGTTTCAGCCGTCTGGCCAAATGTAGCCGTCACGGACGGCTCGCTCAGCCAGTGCGTGACGGATATACGCAGGACGCTGGGCGAGGGCGCAGCAAAGCTCATTCGCACCATTCCGTGCCGCGGTTATGCCTTGGACGAGAAACTCGTGCGGCGCAGCGAGGCTCTGTTGCCGTCTGCGGCAGTCAGTCCGTCGGGGCGGCCCTCGATTGCGGTGCTTCCGTTCACGGTCGCGGTGCCTGGTGGTCGGCACACATGGATCGCAGACGGCATTGTCGAGGACATCATCACTGCGTTGGCGAAGATTCCCAATCTCTTTGTCGCATCGAAGAACTTGAGCTTTGCTTATCGCGACAAGGTCGATCGCCTGCCGGACGTCGCCCTAGCGCTTGGTGTAGCCTACGTCCTTAGCGGAAGTGCCCGCGTGAGCGGCCGCGAATTGCGGTTGACGACCGAACTTGTCGATGCGCGAACCGGCGGAATCGTCTGGGCGGACCGCTTCGATCGTCATTTCGGGCAAATCTTCGAGGTTCAAGACGAGATAACAACGGCCGTTGTCGCGCGGCTGAAGATCGAGCTTCTGCCGCAAAGCCGCGCCGCTGCTGTCGTCGAAAACCAACGAGAATTTGACCTGCCGGGCAATCATTCCGGCCATGCCGCGCTCTGGGATCGGTAAGGTTTGGCCAGCCCTGTTGCTGCGACCGCGACCTCTCTATACCGCAGCCGTAAGGTTTGAGCGCAGGCCCCTCAACAGGCCTCGGATGGTCTTCATTTCTTCGAGCGTGCAGCCCGCCGCCTGACCGATGGCGGTCATGATTGTGTCGATCTCGCTCCGCATTGCCCGGCCCTTGTCTGTCAGCGATACGATGACCTGTCGTTCGTCGCGGGAATCGCGCGTGCGCTTGATCAGTCCGGTTTGCTCCAGGCGCTTGAGCAGGGGAGAGAGGGTGCCGGAGTCGAGATCGAGTTGCTCGCCGATTGCCTTGACCGGCTGTTCGGACTTCTCCCACAGCGCCAACATGACCAGATATTGCGGGTAGGTGAGGCCGACCTTGTCGAGAATCGGCTTGTAGGCGCGGGTGAAGGCATGCGCTGTCGAATAGACCGCAAAGCAGAGCTGGTTCTCGAGCCGCTTTTCCTCTTCCGGAATTTCCATCGTCTTTGCCAGATGCACTTTCATCATCGTCCTTCCCAAGAGCCCAATTGTCCTCTTTTCAAATTCGAAATGCAATTTGCAAAATTCACTTGCGTACAATTTAATTGCGCGATATACAAAATCCAACCCCAACACAAAGGAGACTGATATGCCTATCCTCTATACGACCAAGGCTTCCGCCACCGGTGGCCGCGCTGGCCGCGCCGTTTCCGAAAACGGCGTTCTCGATGTGACGCTGACGGTTCCGAAGGAACTCGGTGGCGACGGCGCGACTGGCACCAACCCTGAACAGCTCTTTGCAGCCGGCTATTCGGCCTGCTTCCTCGGTGCTTTGAAATTTGTCGCCGGCAAGGAAAAGGTCAAGATTCCCGAGGACACTACGGTCAGCGCGACGGTCGGCATCGGCCCGCGCGAAGATGGTACCGGTTTCGGCATCGAAGTCGCCCTGACGGTCAATATTCCTGGCCTCGACAAGCCGACCGCTGAGAAGCTTGCTGCTGCAGCTCATATCGTGTGCCCCTATAGCCACGCGATGCGCACGTCGACCGAAGTTCCGGTCACCGTTGCCTGATTATAATTGCGGAAGAGCGTCGTGTATCGCGACGCTCTTTTCATATGAAAATAAAGTGCTATATTCTTTCCTGTGAAAGGAATATGGCATGGCTATAGCGCATCCGATCTCTGGCGTCCGGTCTCCTGAAGCAACCGTGATCACCAAGGCCGCCGTCAATGCCGCCGACCATCTCGGCCTCAACGCCCGAACACTTTCAGCAGTGCTTGGCGTTTCCGAGGCGACGATCTCGCGCATGAAGCGGCAGGACTATTTGCTCGAGCGTGGCTCGAAGTCCTTTGAACTTGCGATCCTGCTGGTGCGCCTGTTTCGCTCGCTCGACGCGATTGTCGGCGGTGACGAAGTCATCGCCCGTCAATGGCTGCGCAACGCCAACACGGCGCTCGGCGCGACGCCCCTCGAAAAAATCGTCACCATCTCGGGATTGACCGATGTCCTTGCCTATCTGGACGCCCGCCGCGCTCTCGTCTGAGACACGGGCGATCTCGGGCAGGTTCTGGCGGCTGGTCGAAGCACAACATCAGATTTCGACGCTGAAGCTTGTCGATACGCTCGATGAGCAGGCCTTGCTCGAAACCCTGCTCGAAAAAAGCAAGCCGGCGCTGCCACCGGAATGCATTGGCCTCGACTACCTGCTCGCCACGCCATTCCGCTACGGCGCCGTCTATCCGCATGGATCGCGCTTCCGCCGGGCAGGGCGTACGCTCGGCGTCTTCTATGCGTCCGAGCGGGTAGAAACCGCGCTTGCGGAAATGGCCTTCTATAGGCTGCTGTTCTATTCGGAATCGCCCGCCACGGCGCTTCCCGCTAACGCCGCCGAATACACCGCCTTTGCCGCTGCGATCGCTACGCCGTCAGCAATCGATCTCACGCGCCCGCCGCTCGACGTCGATCGTGCGATATGGACGGATCCTCAGAACTACGCGCCGTGCCAGGCCCTCGCGGACGCGGCGCGGGAGGCGGGCTCCCAAGCAATCCTCTACGAATCCGTGCGCGATCCGCAGCGCGGCCGTAACATCGCGCTTTTGACGGCGGCGGCATTTGCCGCCCGCGAGCCCGTTGAGCGCCAGACATGGAGGATCCGGCTTTCGGGCATTGGCGTCCAGGCGCTCTGCGAATTTCCGAAAGTCAGAATTGGATTCTCGGTGGAGGATTTCGCGTCAGACCCGCGCATGGCGCGCGACTGAAGCGTTGTCACATGCGACCGGTCTTCAGGAGAGCGCCTGCAGGTCGCGTCGCAATCTTCCGATGTCGCCATCCGGCAGGGCCTGCTCGAGGCTGGCGTGGGTGCTTTCCCAGATCGGCACTGCGGCCGCGAGCACCGCCTTGCCCTCCGGCGTCAGGCTTAGCAAGCGCCGGCGCTTGTCTTTCGCATTCTGCGTTACATTTACCCAACCACGGCGCTGCAATGGCTTGAGCGCTGCCGTCAATGTCGTCTGATCCATCGCAAGCAGGGTCGCGACCGGTCCCATCGGCGGTGGCTCCGGGCGGTTCAGCGACATCATCAGCGAGAACTGGCCGTTGGTGAGCCCGACAGGGCGAAGCGCATCGTCGAAGAGCCGCGCCAGTGCGCGCGCCGCCCGCTGCACATGCAGGCAAAGGCACGTGTCGCGCACCAGAAGCGTCGTTGAAAAGGGAATCTCTACCGCGTTTGACATGTCCAATTTCTATTGATATCAATGTAATTAGTCAAGGAAAAGCAACATGGACCGCCACGTCTCGATCGCGCCGGAGGAGGGTGCTCGTGATGCATAACCAAGTCGTTTCCCGTGAAGAATGGCTGGAAGCCCGCCGCGCGCTGCTTCTCAAGGAGAAGGAAGCAACGCATCTGAGGGACAAGGTCAATGCCGAGCGCATGGCCTTGCCCTGGGTCAAGGTCGACAAAAATTACGTCTTCGATGCGCCGCAGGGAAAGAAAAGCCTTGCCGAACTCTTCGATGGCCGCAGCCAGCTCCTGATCTATCACTTCATGCTTGGCCCCGATTGGGAGGCCGGTTGCCCCGGATGCTCGTTCCTGTCGGATCATGTGGACGGAACGCTTCCGCATCTCAACAATCACGATGTCACCTGGGTCGCCGTTTCACGCGCGCCCCTGGCCAAGATCGAGGCCTACAAGAAGCGCATGGGCTGGAAATTCCCGTGGGTGTCATCCTTCGATAACAGCTTCAACTTCGACTACCACGTGTCTTTCAGCCCGGAGGATCTGGCGAAGGACAAGGTCGTCTACAATTTCGAGGCGATCGAGCCCGCCAACGCCCATGACGAGCTGCCCGGCCTCAGCGCGTTCTACAAGAATGACGACGGCGAGGTCTTCCACACTTACTCGACCTACGCACGCGGGCTTGAAGAGGCGGTTGGCACCTTGATGATCCTCGATCGCGCGCCGAAGGGCCGCAACGAAGATAGCACGATGGATTTCGTCAAGCGTCACGACGAATACGAGCCGCGCACGAGCGAGCCATCCTGCTGTCACTGAGATCTGCGACCATCATCCCACGGGAGAAGGACGATGCAGCAAGCAAAAGTTCTGAAGGAGCACGAGTTCCTGGAAGACCTTGTCGGCGTCTGGGATGTAATAGCGCCCGGGATGACCGGACAGGAGCCTTGGACGGAAATCGTGCGGTCGCTTCACGGTATTTGGTTCGTCGCCGAAGGCTCCGGCCAGATGCCGGGCGGTGGCGCGGCAACGACCGTGCTCACCCTCGGCTACAACGCCGACAAGGGCAAATATGTCGGCACCTGGATCGGCACCATGATGGACCATCTGTGGGTCTATGAGGGTGATGTGTCCGACGACGGCAAGACCTTGAGCCTCCATACGACAGGCCCCGACTTCGCTGACGCAAGGAAGCTTGCCGAGTATCGCGAGCAGCTCATTTTTCACGATCGCGACCACCGCACGTTCAATTCTGCCGCCAGGCAGCCAGACGGCTCCTGGAAGCAGTTCATGGAGGCGCATTACACCCGCAAGCAGTAGCTGCGGGCAGAGAACGGCGTGCCGTTCGTCAAACCCAAATGGAGAACACGATGTCCGAAACCCACGGCAAATTCATCTGGTGCGAACTGATGACCCCCGATCCCAAGGCCGCAGCCGAATTCTACGGCAAGGTTGTCGGGTGGACCACAAACGATATGACGATCCAGGACCTGCCGCCCTATACGATCTTCGAAGCCAATGGCGCGGGCGTCGCCGGGCTGATGGATTTTCCCGCCGAACTGGAAGGGAAGGGTATCCCGCCGAACTGGACGGGCTACGTCGCGGTGGATGATGTCGATAAGACGGCGAGGGATTTTGCCGCCAACGGCGGCTCGGTCCGCCGCGAGCCTGCGGATATTCCGACGGTTGGGCGCTTTGCCGTCGTCGCCGATCCGCACGGGGCGGTGATCTGCATCATGACGCCGCTGCCGAGGGACAATCCAGCGCCTCCCGCGCCGATGGGCACGCCGGGCCACATCGGTTGGCACGAGCTCTATGCCGGCAACGGTGCGGAAGCCCTCACATTCTATTCGAAGCTTTTTGGCTGGACGAAGGATCATGACTTCGACATGGGCGAGATGGGTGCCTATACGATCTTTGCCGAACACGGCACCCCTGTCGGCGGCATGATGACCAAGCCGCCGAATGTCCCCATGCCTGCATGGGCTTACTACTTCAATGTGCCGGCCATCGATGCGGCCATCGAGCGCGTCAAGGCCGGCGGCGGCACGGTGTTGAACGGTCCGATGGAAGTGCCCGGCGGCAGCTGGATCATCCAGGCGACCGATCCGCAGGGCGCATTCTTCTGTCTCGTGGCGCCCGCCAGATAGACGCGACTGACGATGACATCAGCGCAGCGTAAGACGGCCGGACGCCGTCCTGCGCTGCGTTCATTTGAGGGTTTCAAGCCGGCTGATGGAATGTGATCCAGTGTGGCGCGGACATCGAATCGAGCGCCGAGGGCGCGCCGCCGCTATGCTGGCACGTTTGTATTTCATTAATTTTATTAGAATTTTAGCGTTTCCGGCGATGTTCGGCCCGCCGCTGTTAACTCTTCCTAAAACATTTTTGGGTGGATGCATAACCGGCTATGTCTGAAGCGGCTGTAAGTATTGCTTTTGGCTCTTCTGCGTAATTGATTGGCCCCAGTTTCTCATTGGGGTTGTTTTGTTATGTCTATCGAAGATCCGCGCATTTCCGCTATTTCAAGCGAAAACGTCTCGCACGACTTCCGCCAGGACATTCATGAAGATGCAAGTATTGAGACTTCCGCCCGGCAGGGCGTCGAGGTCGCGCAGGCCGATAATAGCCAGCAGCCTGAGAAGACCGACCGCGTGCCGGCGGCTCCGCAGATCGTAGCTGCCAACGCCCATCCGGCCGAAATCGTCCCGGATCAGAACAACGTCGCCCATCTGCCGGCTGACGTGTCGATCGACGACATCCGTGTTGAAGGCAACAATCTCGTTCTGGTCCAGGCCGATGGCACGGAGATTGTCATCGTCAACGGCGCCCTCCACGTGCCGACCTTCCTGCTCGGCGAAGTCGAACTGCCGCAGCAGGCCGTGATCGCTGCCCTCGAGCAGAGCAACATCAACGTCGCGGCTGGTCCCGACGGTTCCTATACGGCGAGCGCTTCCGCACCAAGCTCAGGCGGCAACTTCGACACGATCCAGCAGCCTCCCCATCTGCCGCCGCTGATAGCGGACCTTCTACCGCCCACGGACCAGCCGGATGGGCAGCCCGGCCGCCTCTTCGGCGGCCGCGACAGCGGCAGCGGCAATCTTCTGGCCGCGAACTCGCCGAGCGTCGACACGCCCACGCTGCCCAACACGGGCTTCGATGTCACGTCATCGCTCGGCGGCGACGCCTACGAATCGCACCTGCCAGCGGGCGGCTCACTCGGTTCCTCGCTCGCCGGCTGGGGCACGGCCTTCTCCTATGATGGCGCCAACCATGCCGAGGCCAACGACGGCCACGGCGTCGTTGTGACCGGGGATTTGCAGGGTGCGCCCCAGTTCTCGGTTTTCAACACCAGCGACCTCGTGCGCGACGCAAACGACAACGTCGTCACTTCGATCGGCGAGGACGTGCACTTCCACTACGTCGATGCGCACACGATCGAAGGTTGGACCGACGCCAACGGCGACATGCCTGCCCGCCTGATCTTCCGCCTCGCGGTGAGCTCGGACGGCCACTACACGTTCACGCTGAACGATCAGCTTGATCACACCGCCGCCGGTGAAGGCAACGTGCTCTCGCTCAACCTGACGCAGGCGCTGCTGGCGAGCGACGGAGCTGACCACACCCAGCACCTTACCGGCGACATCCTCATCATCCCGGTGCATGACGACGCCCCACAGGCGCTGATGCCGGTCGAGCTGGAAGTCGACGAAAGCGGTTTCCCGAGCGGTAATCCGGCCTACGCACCCGGCGACAGCGCCGTCAATGACGGCAGCGGCCATGCGGACTCGTCGACCTTCCACGGCTATCTGCCGCTCGGCGCTGACGGCGCGAACCCGCACGACACGACCGCCGTCAGCGTTTCCTTCGCCCAGATGACCGGCACGGTCACGGGTGATGTCGAGGGTAGCGAGTCGCCGGTTGCGATCACCGTTGACCTCAATGGTCAGGCGACCGAACTCCACTATTACTGGGACGCGGCCCATAACGTGCTCTACGCGACCTGGGCGACGGAGGGTCAGGCAGTCAATGACAGCAACTCAGCCCTCAAGCTTTTCAATATCAACCAGACCGACGGCAGCTTCGACTTTGAATTGCTGCATGCGTTGAACCATCCGGTGACGCAGGGCAACGACCCGGCCTTCACGTTCGACCGGAGCTCGAACGACGAGTCGCACGCCTTCGAAGACAACATTACCCTGCACCTCAACTACACGCTGACCGACTATGACGGTGACACGCAGACGGGTGAAGTGAGGGTCGTCGTCAACGACGACTCGCCGCATATCGAGGTGATCGCGAACGACGATGCTGCCTCGGTGCTCGCAAGCCACGAGGTCGTCGTCGATGAGACGGGCTTCGGCCCCGACCACTACAGCTCGCAGGACCTGAACGATTCCGACCCGAACCTGCAGGAGGGCAATGTCTGGCTCGGGCGCGTGACGACCGATATCGCGCCGGGCAGCGGCGGGCTGACCTCTCTGTTCTCGATCGACGGCAGCCACAGCACCTATGGTGCCGATGGCCCGGGCACGACCGCGCATGCGCTGACCCTGATTGGCGACGGCCTCACGGTCGCGACGTTCACGGAGAGCGCCATTGCGACCAACTTATCCGGCGGCGTCGCGACTAACCTGACCGCCACCGCACATCCGGACGATGTGATCAAGTTGTTCTATGCCGACGCGAGCCACACGAGCCTAGTCGGCATCGACGCTGCGGGCCATGTCGCGTTCACCATCGCCATCGTGAACAACCAGCTCCAGACCACACTCTATGAGGCGATCGAACAGCCCGATCATTCGCGCTTCGACGAGGCGACCCAGCTCTTCCTTACGGGCGACAGCGATGCGGTCATCAAGCTGACCGATACCGTCACCCGCACCGATGCCGATGGCGACATGGTTTCGCAATCCGCCAGCATCGAGCTGATCTCGCACACGGCGGGCCAAGACAGCGGCGGCACCAGCTATTTCAGCTTCCAGGACGATGGCCCGACGATCAACCTGTCCGGGCAGAAGCCGATTACTGTCGATGAAGACGACATCGACACCTTGCTTTCGCACGGCACCAGCCCGAATGACGGCAATTTCGACGGTTCCTACACGGGCCTGCCGACCCAGAACCAGCCGGGCACCGCAGAAGTCACGGGCTCGCTGGCGAGCGTGGTAAACTTCGGCAGCGACGGCATGGACGGCTTCTCCTTTGTCGGTGAAGGCGCCATCCAGGCGGCGCTCGGCGCGCTTCACCTTTCCTCGCATGGCGACGCGCTAACCTACCAGGTCGCCGACGGCGTTCTTACCGCACATGCGGGTGGCGAAGGGGCCGACCGGGTCGTCTTCTCGCTGAACCTGACCAATGACGGTCACTATACCTTCGACCTGTTCGACCAGCTCGACCACGATACCGCCCAGGGCCAGAATACCGACCTGCAGGGCAGCAACGCCTCCTCCATCGATTTCGGCAGCCTAATCCAGGCGACCGACGGCGATGGCGACAGCATCACGCTCGACGGCGGCTTGACAATCACCATCCGGGACGACGTCCCCGAGGCCTTCCATAACGTTCAGGCCGGCGGCACGGTGGAAGAGGAGCAGATCGCCGGTGCGAGCGGCAATGAGGACACCTTCGGCAGCCTGGACCAGGACACGTCCGGCGACTCCGACATGACGACTGCCACTGCCAGCGGCGACGCCGCTTCGCTCAAGGCGCTGGTCAAGGGCGCCGACGAAGGTGGCCATTTCTCGTTCAACTCGAACCTGGTTGGCGACGATATCAAGACCGATGGCGGCGATTCCGTCACCTCGGGCGGCAGCGCCGTTTCGGTGACCTCGGTCACGGAAGGCACCGACGCCAATGGCCACTACCAGACCATTACTGCCGGCACGGGCATTGAAGGGAACGACGTATTCACGCTGGCCGTCTATGACGACGGCCACTGGAACTTCACGCTGCTCAACAATCTCGACCATAGCGATAACAATGTAGAGAGCGTGCTGGCGCTCGATCTCTCGAACCTCGTCAAATATACGGACTTCGATGGCGACAGTGTCACACTGGGCGGCAGCAGCTTCGTCATCAATGTGATCGACGACATGCCAGTCCTCTCGGCGCGCGACGCGATCGAGACGAGTCACACCGATACTGACACAGAAACGAACGACTATAGCTTGCACGCCGGCAACGTCGCGGTGCGCGGTGTGGGCCAGGGCGGGCACGATCTGCTGTTGACCACGGCGGACGGGCACTCCGTTAACACGACTAAGGGTGAAGTCGGCGTTGACAATGCTTGGATCGAAGGCGCCTCTAAGAAGACTGACGCACAATATGTGCTGGTACAGTTCGGCCACAACCTCGACCTCAACACCAATACCTTTGTCGGTGGACGCGAGACCTATTCCGAGGCTTCCTTCACGGTCGATGTGAGCGGAGCAAGCAAGTCGACGGCCTCCGTCTTCGTCAATGCGACCAATGGGGGCTCGGGCGGCAGCCTCGTTGGTCTGACTTTCGAGGTGAACGGTCACAGCGCCAACGTGACGGTGGTCACCAACGGCTATGTGATCACTGGAATTCACGACGGCGACGTCGTTACCGTCCATTCCGCAACGACCGGCACTGTGTTCGACACCATCGAGGTCGCCAACTACGCCAATGTTGACGACGGAGCGAACAGCTTCACTGGCGGCAAGTTCCGTATCTCGGGTATCGAAACCGCGGTTACCACCGTAACGGTAACGACGACGACGGAGGCCTTCACCGTCAGTCAAGACGAGAGCACCGGGACTAACACTGCGGCCGATCCCAACGTGTCGAACGATCACGCCGCGCCGGACTTCGGGACTGACGCCTACAGCGTGATCTACTCGGCCAATGCCATCGGCTATGCCGAGTCGGCCGAGAGCGTGCTCACTACCAACGGCGCGTTCACCGCCCTGTTCAACGGCACGGTCGGTGCCGACCATAACGCCTCGGGCGGCGGCGCCTGGACCTTTGCGGTCACGGATGCGAACGGCAACGGCTTCGACGGTGCCAATTCCGGCCTGACCACGACAACCGGCCTCGCGATCACTCTGGCCACCGACAGCAGCGGCGCACTGGTCGGCTATACCGGCATCGATCCTTCGGCCAACCAAGTCTTCAAGGTTTATGTCGACAATGCCGGCCATATCTGGATCGCGCAGTACCAGGCGATCCACAACGACGTGGCGGACTCCAGCAACGTTAACGGCGCCTATGACGACATCGCCACCGTGGCGGCCGACCTTCACATCAAGGGAACCCTGACCGACACCGACGGCGACACGGCCAGCGCCGTGTCCCCGGTGGCGCTCAAGGTGCAATTCCAGGACGACGCTCCGCTGGCGGTGAACGACACCCAGAGCGTCTCCGACTTGGAGGCCAGCGGCAACGTCATTACCGATGCTGCCGGCAAGGATACGGTCGGCACCGACGGCGCAACGGTCACGGGGGTCACCAGCAACAACGCGCCGAGTCATACAGCGACGAATGCCGGCGGCGTCCTAACGATCCACGGCCAGTACGGCACGCTGGAACTGCATGCGGACGGCAGCTACGCCTATCATCGCACCGACGGCTCGCCGGTCACTGACAGCGACGTTTTCCGCTACACGCTTACCGATGGCGACGGCGATAGCTCGCAGGCCACGCTGACGATCTCGATTTCGGACAAGGGCGTGACGATCGGCGATCTCCACACTGCCGCCTCGAACAGCGACGCTGTGGTTTCGGAGGCCAATCTGCCCGGGGGCTCGTCGCCGGACTCGGCGGCGCTGACCACCACCGGCAGCTTCACCATCACTGCGCCAGATGGGCTCGCCACGCTTCAGATCGGCACGAATACGATCACCCTCGCGCAACTTAATGCCTCGGCGCAGTCGCCCATCATCGTCACGGGCGGCTCGGCTCTCGGAACGCTGGTGATCACCGGCTACAACGCCGCGACCCACGAGGTCTCCTACAAATTCACGCTTGCCGACAACACCGCCCACAGCGACCATAACCACACCGGCGCGGCCGACCAGGTTCTCGCCAATTATGGCATCACCGTTACGGACACCGATGGCGACAGTGCCAACGGCACGCTGACGATTGCCATCAACGACGACGGCCCGGACGCCAGCAACGAGGCCCAGCAGAACGTTGCTGAGGGCGCGGTTACCACCGGCACCCTCGACTTCGTCAAGGGCGCGGATGGCGCGACAGTCACGCAGATCAACGGCTCCAACCTGGTCTTCGGCAATGACGGCTGGTCGCAGCAGTTCAGCGTGCAGCACGGCACGCTGCAGGTGAAGGCCGACGGCAGCTATCAGTTCACCGCCCAGTCGAACACGATCTACCAGGACGGCGGTTCGTCCAGCTTCACCTACACGGTGAAGGACGGCGACGGCGATACCTCGTCGGCGAGTATCTCGTTCAACGCCACTGACACGATCGATACCACGACCGTAAGTCTCACCGCCTCGACCCAGCAGGAAGGTGCTAGCGCCAACTTCGTCTTCACCGCGACGCTGTCGAGCGCCTCGCAGGGCATCACGACTGTCCACACCGACCAGGGCGATATCACCATCGGCAACGGCCAGACCACCGGCACGCTGACGATTGCCGCCGGCAATGGCGAGGACGTCTACAGCGACGCCTCTACGAAGACGGTGACGATCACCAGCGCCTCGGGCGGTAACTTCGAAGACCTGCAGATTGGCACCGCCTCGGCGACCGCGCAGGTCACTGACACGATCGATACCACGACCGTAAGTCTCACCGCCTCGACCCAGCAGGAAGGTGCTAGCGCCAACTTCGTCTTCACCGCGACGCTGTCGAGCGCCTCGCAGGGCATCACGACTGTCCACACCGACCAGGGCGATATCACCATCGGCAACGGCCAGACCACCGGCACGCTGACGATTGCCGCCGGCAATGGCGAGGACGTCTACAGCGACGCCTCTACGAAGACGGTGACGATCACCAGCGCCTCGGGCGGTAACTTCGAAGACCTGCAGATTGGCACCGCCTCGGCGACCGCGCAGGTCACTGACACGATCGATACCACGACCGTAAGTCTCACCGCCTCGACCCAGCAGGAAGGTGCTAGCGCCAACTTCGTCTTCACCGCGACGCTGTCGAGCGCCTCGCAGGGCATCACGACTGTCCACACCGACCAGGGCGATATCACCATCGGCAACGGCCAGACCACCGGCACGCTGACGATTGCCGCCGGCAATGGCGAGGACGTCTACAGCGACGCCTCTACGAAGACGGTGACGATCACCAGCGCCTCGGGCGGTAACTTCGAAGACCTGCAGATTGGCACCGCCTCGGCGACCGCGCAGGTCACTGACACGATCGATACCACGACCGTAAGTCTCACCGCCTCGACCCAGCAGGAAGGTGCTAGCGCCAACTTCGTCTTCACCGCGACGCTGTCGAGCGCCTCGCAGGGCATCACGACTGTCCACACCGACCAGGGCGATATCACCATCGGCAACGGCCAGACCACCGGCACGCTGACGATTGCCGCCGGCAATGGCGAGGACGTCTACAGCGACGCCTCTACGAAGACGGTGACGATCACCAGCGCCTCGGGCGGTAACTTCGAAGACCTGCAGATTGGCACCGCCTCGGCGACCGCGCAGGTCACTGACACGATCGATACCACGACCGTAAGTCTCACCGCCTCGACCCAGCAGGAAGGTGCTAGCGCCAACTTCGTCTTCACCGCGACGCTGTCGAGCGCCTCGCAGGGCATCACGACTGTCCACACCGACCAGGGCGATATCACCATCGGCAACGGCCAGACCACCGGCACGCTGACGATTGCCGCCGGCAATGGCGAGGACGTCTACAGCGACGCCTCTACGAAGACGGTGACGATCACCAGCGCCTCGGGCGGTAACTTCGAAGACCTGCAGATTGGCACCGCCTCGGCGACCGCGCAGGTCACTGACACGATCGATACCACGACCGTAAGTCTCACCGCCTCGACCCAGCAGGAAGGTGCTAGCGCCAACTTCGTCTTCACCGCGACGCTGTCGAGCGCCTCGCAGGGCATCACGACTGTCCACACCGACCAGGGCGATATCACCATCGGCAACGGCCAGACCACCGGCACGCTGACGATTGCCGCCGGCAATGGCGAGGACGTCTACAGCGACGCCTCTACGAAGACGGTGACGATCACCAGCGCCTCGGGCGGTAACTTCGAAGACCTGCAGATTGGCACCGCCTCGGCGACCGCGCAGGTCACCGACACGATCGATACCACGACCGTAAGTCTCACCGCCTCGACCCAGCAGGAAGGTGCTAGCGCCAACTTCGTCTTCACCGCGACGCTGTCGAGCGCCTCGCAGGGCATCACGACTGTCCACACCGACCAGGGCGATATCACCATCGGCAACGGCCAGACCACCGGCACGCTGACGATTGCCGCCGGCAATGGCGAGGACGTCTACAGCGACGCCTCTACGAAGACGGTAACGATCACCAGCGCCTCGGGCGGTAACTTCGAAGACCTGCAGATTGGCACCGCCTCGGCGACCGCGCAGGTCACTGACACGATCGATACCACGACCGTAAGTCTCACCGCCTCGACCCAGCAGGAAGGTGCTAGCGCCAACTTCGTCTTCACCGCGACGCTGTCGAGCGCCTCGCAGGGCATCACGACTGTCCACACCGACCAGGGCGATATCACCATCGGCAACGGCCAGACCACCGGCACGCTGACGATTGCCGCCGGCAATGGCGAGGACGTCTACACGGACCCGTCGAGCCTGACGGCGAAGATTATTAGCGCAACCGGCGGCTTCGAAAACCTCGTTCCCGACACGACGCCGGCGACCGCGACGGTCACCGACACGATCGACGCCGTCACAGCGACGCTCACCGCAGGGAACGCTACCTACAGCGACGGTGTTTTCACGATATCGTATACGATCACGCTGTCCGGCCCCACGGGCCCCATCGCGCCGCTGGATGCCGAGGGCCTCGTGTTCACACTTGCCCACGGCGGCACGATCACACTGCCGCAAGGCCAGACCTCGGTAACGGTCGACCTGCATTTCGGTGCGGACAGCTATTCCGGCTCGATCAGCAACTCGATCACCTCGGTCACCGGGCAGAACGAGTATGAGAGCCTGCTCACGACCGGTTCGACCAATACCACGGTCAATAGCCCGCCAACCGTCGTCGACTCCGAAAACTGGCTGTCGAGCGATCCGGCTCAGTACACGTCAGGTGCACCGAGCTATCCCAACGGGTATCCGCTGCACATCGAAGCGCCGACCGATGCCGACCACAACAACCTGGTCGTGAAGGTGTCCGGCACAGTTCCCACGGGCGTGTTCTATAACGCCGGCAGCGGCTATGTCGCCCTCACGGCGGGGGTAACGCTCTATGATCTCGCCCACGGCATCAACCTGCTTGACAGTGTGGTCTATCGGCCGACATCGAGCCAGACCGACGCGCAGAACCTGACGCTGAAGCTCGACGTCTATGACGGCACCGTGCATATCACTCAGAGCGTCGGGATTCACGAAGTCCCGCCGACGAGCCTGCCTTCGGATGTCCAGCAGATCGGCAGTGGCGGCAGCCCGCTGAACTCGGGCAACGATCAGACCCAGACGCTGACGCTGTCGCAGGGAACGGTCAACGGCATCCTCGCGGATCCGCATGGTTCGACGGTCGTGGTCTATACGGATTTTCAGAAGTCCCCGTTCGACACGCCCATCCCCGCTGGCGAACAAAACCCCGGGGCTTTTGGTGACGGCTCGGCCGGGTCGGCGCGCGAACAAGAAGTCCAGGTGGAGATCCGCATCGGCGCGAACCATTTCGCCGTCGTCGAGGACGACCGGTCGGCAGGGACGTTTGAGCAGAGCTGGTTCTACGACTCGGCAACCGGACTGATGAAGGCGACGGTCGACTACGACCACATCTATCTGCTGGACGCTGCCGGCAACGCCACCTCCACGACCCTGGCGAGCTACCTGATTGACAACCCCCCGGCAGCCGGGAACACTTGGACGCTGGTCTACACCGACAATAACGGCGGCAACTTCCAGGCCCGCACGGTAACGTTCGACTTCTTCACTCATAACCCCGGCGACCCGGGCATCCCGGTCACCGGCAACACGACTCTGGCCGATACCATCTACGGGACGTCCGGCGAGGACGTGCTCACCGGCAGCGGCGGCAACGATATGCTGTACGGCCGGCAGGACCATGACATCCTCAACGGTGGTATCGGTAACGACATCCTGACCGGCGGAGCTGACGCTGACACCCTGACCGGCGGCAGTGGCGCGGATACGTTCGTCATCGGCAGTGGCGAGTCGCTCGGCACCACCGGCGGCAACGGAGACAACGGGACTATATCTGGCTACGACATCGTCACCGACTTCGATACGACGGCTGATATCCTCAACCTCGCTGGTACACCATTTGCCGCCGGAAATACTAGCGGTTGGGTCGACGGTACGAACTCGTCGCTGACAATAAGTAGCTCTCAGATCAGCAAGCACAGCATCACGAACGGCATCATCACTTTCGAAAACGCCTCCAACAATGTGGTGACGTTGTCGTCGGCGAGCCAGGTCGCGGCGGTGGTGCAGTATCTGCACAACAACGATATGGGCAACGCGGGAGCGACAGTCGCCTTCACGGCGACGATCGGCGGTACTGCCCATACCTTTATCTATGAACAGGTTGGGGACACCCCCGATGCGAGCAAGGACATCCTGGTCGATCTGCAGAACGTCAACCTGACCAGCGGCGGGACCAGCCTTGCGACGTTGATCGGCAACAGCCACATCGACCCCATCGTCCTCGACCTCGACCACAATGGCGTCGCGCTCACCTCGCTCGATCAGGGCGTCCAGTTCGATATCAATGCCGACGGTCACAAGGACCAGATCGCCTGGACGACAGGCACCGACGGCATCCTGGCGCTCGATGTCGATGGCAACGGCAAGATCGACAATGGCAGCGAGATCTTCTCACCGCACTTTGCCGGCGGGACCTATGTCGACGGCCTGGCGGCGCTGGCGGCGCTTGACAGCAACAATGACGGCAAGATCGATGCGACCGACGAGGTCTTCTCGAAGCTCACTGTCTGGCAGGACCTGAACCATAACGGCATCACCGATAGCGGCGAGCTTTCGAGCCTGGCGGATCATTCGATCAGCAGCATCTCGCTCGACGCTAGCGCCTCCAACGCGGAGATCAACGGCCAGTCGATCCTCGCCGAAGGCGATTACACCCTGACAGACGGCGCGACCGACCACTTCGTCGAGGTTGCCTTCGATACGTCGCTCGGTGGCAATAGCAGCAATGCCTATTCGCTGATCGGTAGCGACGGCGACGACGTCCTGTCGGGCAGCGGCGGCATGTTCACGATATCGGGCGGGGCAGGGGCTGACACCTTCGTCCTAGACGCGGATGCCCTGAACGACGTCAAGCTCGCCGATGTCATCACCGATTTCAAGGCAAGCGAAGGCGACACCCTCGATGTGTCGAAGCTCCTCGACAGCCTGCTCGGCCACCAGGCGAGTGAGGCAGAGGCACTCGCCAGCGTCAAGACGACGGTCAGCGGTGCGGATACCGTGGTCAGCGTCAACGCCAATGGCGGCTGGCACGATGTGGCGGTTCTCCAGAACACCACGGAAGCGGTCAAGATCCTCTTCGACGACAAGCACGACACCACGACGGCACCGCACGTCGGCTGAGTTCGCGCAAATCAGCAAAGGAAAGGCCCTTCTTCGGGGCCTTTTCTGCGTTCTGGTACCGTCTTTTGCTGCTGTCCCCGCACGGTCATTCGCCGCCGCTTTCGCGAAGGGGACCGAAGTCAGCTCTGGCTCGGACGACGACTCTAGCGAGACCGGCCCGGTCACGGGCGACCGAGGCGCGCTCAACCTCGGAAGAAAAGGTGGCTTTATCGGCGCATCTTCTGCCTTCCAGGATCGGTTTGGGCAATCTTCCACAGGTCGGATTACCCATCCTCTTGCGTCTATTATGTTGCCGAGCGGTTCCTCGGCCGGGCTTGGAGATGATCCAGGTCTCCCGTCAGGTGCACGGCCGCAGGCAGCTTTTCTTCTGGTAGAGTGCTGAAGGTTCTGCAAATTTCCTAAAGAAGGCGGCCATGGCAGACTGGTGATGTTCAACGTCACCTATTCCCCGGAGGGAACGCCACCATGACCAAGACCGATGGTAAGACAGCCAGTGCTGCAGTGAAAGAGATTTTGCTATCGAACCCTGACGGCTTGCGTGAAGTGATCCGCGCCGTGATGCAGGAAGTTCTGGAAGCGGAGATGGACGAGGCGCTTGGAGCTGGCAAAAGCGAGCGCACACCGGACCGGCTCGGATACCGCTCAGGCCACTATGGCCGAACGTTGATCACCCGCGTTGGCAAGCTTGAACTGCGTGTTCCGCAAGATCGCTCGGGACACTTTTCCACCGAACTGTTTGAACGTTATCAACGTTCCGAGCGAGCCCTGGTGGCGACCTTGGCAGAGATGTATGTGCAGGGGGTGTCGACCAGAAAGGTCAAGGCGATCACTGAAGAACTCTGCGGCCATGCTTTCTCGGCATCTTCAATCTCGGCGATCAACAAGCGATTGGACGAAAGCCTGAAGGCGTTTGCGGAACGCCCGCTTCTTGAGCCCTTTGCCTACCTGATCCTCGATGCCCGCTATGAGAAGGTCCGTGAGGCTGGCGTGGTGATGAGCCAGGCAGTGCTGGTTGCCGTTGGCATCGATTGGGACGGACGGCGGCAGATTCTGGCTGTCGAAATGGCGGCCCGGGAGAGCCGCTCGGCGTGGAAGGACTTCCTCGTCAAGTTGAAGGGCCGCGGTCTACGGGGTGTGGAACTGGTGGTCTCGGACGATCACGCCGGCCTCGTGGCGGCGATCGCGGAGACGCTTCCCGAGGCCGCCTGGCAGCGCTGTTACGTGCACTTTCTGCGCAACGCCCTCGATCACCTGCCACGAAAGCATGGCGACGACTGCCTGCAGGAGCTGCGGTGGCTCTACGACCGGCGCGACCTCGACGAAGCCAAGACCGATCTCTCCGCCTGGCTCGCCAAGTGGTCGGCACGCTATCCGCGCTTGACCAGCTGGGTCGAGGAGACAATCGAACAGACGCTGACCTTCTTCCGATTGCCACGCCAGCATCACAAGCACTTGAAATCGACCAATATGCTTGAACGCCTCAACGAGGAAATCCGCCGCAGGACCTATGTCGTGCGCATCTTTCCAAACGCAGAGAGCTGCTTGCGCCTCGTCAGAGCCCTCGCAGTTGAGACCCACGAAAACTGGATGGAGGCCAATCGCTACATCAACATGGACGATCTACGAGAGCACAAAAAGCTCGCTATGCGCCAGGCCGCATGACCGCCCAATTTGCTGAACTTGACGCACATAACCTTTCTTCTCAAAGGAAGAGAGGCGCCGGATACGCGGGGACAATAGGGCTCAACGAACAAAGGGCGCCTTTCGACGCCCTTTGTTCGTTGTTACTGATCGGTCGGATCAGGCGGCCGGCAGCCGCGACAACGGAATGGCATCTTCGGTCTCGCCGCCGCGCTCCATCGCCATTTCGTCGGCCAGTTGGCGGATGTGATTGAAGTCGGTCGCTCCCTCGAAGACCGCGCCGCCGAGGCGCACGCCGATCGTCATCGGCGTGCCTTCCGCCGAGAAGGAGGCCTCGGCCACGCGTCGGCGGATACGGGTGCCGACATCCTGGGCGTTTTCGACCGTCGCACCCGGGAGAAATACCCCGAGTTCGTTGGTGGCGAGGCGAGCAACAAGATCGCCCTTTCTGACCGAGGACTGGATGATCGCGGCAAGCGACTGCATGACCGTGTCGGCCCATTGCGGGCCGTAACGCCGACTGATCTCGTCGAGTGTATCGATGACGACGGCGATCATCACCCCGCCGGCATCGGTTGCGATTCGCTTGCGCCGGTCGATGTAGTGGTCGACGGCAGCTGCAAAGGCGGTGCCGTTCAGCGTCTTCGTTACCGCGTCGTGACGTGCAGTATAGTTAACTGTTTCTTGTAGTTTCTTGAGCTCGCCAACCTTGAGCTGCAAGATCAGAAGCAGCGGAAATGCAACAAGAAGTGAAATTAAGCCTGCGCCGATAAATCCTACCAAAAATGGTCGATCCGGCACGATAAGGTTTAAGATAAGTAAAACGCCGACGGATCCAGCCGCAAAGCAGACAGCGCCGAGGGTGGCGATCCGAAGAGCTGAAACGATTGTGGCGGAAGAGTAACGCTGGCTTAAATTCATCGGGGTTCTTGTCCGTTTGAAAGTCATGCCAGATAAACAGGTTCGGGCAAAGCCCCCGTTAAAAAATCCTGTAAAATTCTTGCTTTAGGCAGTTGTCCACCGCGATTAACTGTTTTGGCAGGAATGCTTGGGGCCGCAATTGGAATGTGGAAAGATTGGTGTTACTTATTTGCTGAAGAAGAGACTTTGGTATACGGGTACGCCGGGTGAATCTTTGATGTTGAGGGGCATCGATCTTGTTTAAAGGCAAAAGAATTTTTGCAGCATTGTCTGCGACGGTTGCTTTCAGTTTTTCGTTTTATGCTGATGCGAATGCAATATCTCTGCAGCAGGCTATCGAAAAAACGATGAAAACGAACCCGCAGATCTTGCAGGCTGCGAAGGATCGTGAAGCTGTGGAGTTTGAACTGCGCCAGGCGCGCGGTTTATACTTGCCATCGGTAGACCTGGAGAGCGGGATCGGCCGTCGTCGCTTGTCGAATGCCAGCTCCGGTTCGCTGAGAGACGATCATGACTATCTGTCGCCGGGCGATGTTGGTCTTACGATTACGCAGACACTTTACGATGGTGGCAGCCGCCGCGCTCAGGTCCAGCAGCAGGCTTCGCGCGTCGATGGCGCCTCCTTTCGGGTTCTTGAACGGTCTGAGTCGCTCGCCCTCGAAGTGACGCAGGATTATCTGGAATATGTACTCCAGAATCAGATCGTAGCTGCTGCCAAGCAGAACGTCGCCTTCCACACGCAGATGGTCGGCGATATCGATGAGAGCATCAAGGGCGGCGCCCTGACCGACGCCGACCGCCTGCAGGGCAGCGAGCGTCTGCAGGCCGCCAAGGCGCGGCTGCGTGAAGCGCTCGAGGAGCTCGAGCAGACGAAGATCCGCTTCCTGCAGGTCGTCGGCGAGCCGATCACCAATGCGCAGACGCCGCCATCGGTCGGCAAGTATGTTCCGAAGACGTTGAACGATGCGGTCTTTGTTGCCGGCAAGAACAGCCCGCGCATCTATTCGGCCAATGCCGACGTCGATGCGGCCGATGCCGGTGTTCGCGGCGCGCGCGCCAACTACATGCCGAAGGTCAACCTCGAAGGCGCTGCCCGCGTCGGCAACGATATCGACGGTGACGAAGGCAACACCAACGACTACCAGGTCCGCGTCGTTGCCCGCTGGAACCTCTACCGGGGCGGCATCGATGTTGCTCGCGAGCAGGAGCAGATCCGCCGCGCCGGTGAGCAGCGCTATAATCTCGCTCAGGTTCAGCGCGAGGTCGAAGAGTCGGTCCGTTCCGCTTGGAACGAGCGCGTCAGCCGCGGCGAGCTGTCCGGCATCCTGAACAAGCAGGCCTCGATCAACAACCAGCTCGTCGGTTCCTACCGCGAGCAGTTCAAGGTTGGTCAGCGCTCGCTGCTCGACGTGCTCGATGCGCAGAACACGAAGTTCAATACACAGGTCCTTGCCGACACGGCGCGGGTCGCGTCGCAGTTTGCCGAGTACAAGATCCTGGCGGCATCCGGCAATCTGCTGCAGACGATGAAGCTGAAGCCGGTCGAGCAAAGCCAGCCTTATGCGCGGGAAGGGTTTGCTGTCCCCGCGAGCGTCGCGAATCCCGGATATGTCGAGCTTGATTCCCATCAGAAGGCCGGCATGCCCCTGGATCTCCTAGCGCCAATTCGACAGCAGTAGTCGAACGGCCATGGAACGATGCTGAACGTAGCGCCAGAGACTTCCAGCAGCACGCCGCTGCAGACCTTCAAAGCCGCATTCAAATCCGTGGCTGCGTTCTATGGCCGACCAAGCTCAGACACGGTCCTCTTCTCCGGTCTTCCGGATGAGGTGACCGAGTCGCTTGAGGTGGACGATGTCGAGCGCATGGCCGAACGGATCGGCCTGCAGGTGATCAAGCACCAGGAGCGTGAATGCCGCCAGGGCAATTTCGATTGCCCGGCGATCGTCGCGTTTGCCGATGGCAGCGTGCTGCCTCTGCTCGAGGTCGCCGAGGATGGCTCCTATGTAACGGATATCGTTCCGATTGCCGGCAACGCCATCCGGCTAACGCGGGAAGAATTCCTGGCGCTGAAGCCGCAGCTGGCCTTTGCCTTTACGCTTTATTATCAGAATGCCTCGGAAGAGGCGCTGGTTGGCAATGCCGTGGAGATCGAGAAGCGGCATTGGCTGGCAACCACGCTTGTGCCTTACTGGCGCACCTATGTCCGCGTCATGATCGCAGCGCTCTTTATCAATCTGATTGCACTCGGCTCGCCGCTTTTCACGATGAACGTCTATGACCGGGTGCTGCCGAACAAGGCGATCCCGACGCTCTGGGTTTTGGCCGCGGGTATCTCGCTTGCCTATATTTTCGACTTTCTTCTGAAGACGGCGCGCTCGTCGCTGATCGACTATGCCGGACGCAAGGCGGATCTGCGCCTGTCGCAGTTGCTGTTTGACAAGGTGCTGAATTCGACGCTCGCCTCGCGGCCGATGTCGACCGGCGAATATGCCAACCGCGTGACGCAGTATGAATTTGTTCGCGAGTTCTTCACGTCGAACACGATCGGCGTCCTCATCGACAGCCTTTTCGTCTTCATCTTCCTCGGTGTCATCTATCTGATCTCGGGCTGGCTAGTGGTGATCCCGGCCGTAGCCTTCGTCCTGTCGGTTGCGATCGGCTTGTGGGCGCAGGCCGCGATTGGCAAGCGCATGGCGACTGCTGCCAACGAGGCGTCGCGTCGCCAGTCCCTGTTGGTGGAGACGATTTCGACGATCGAAACGCTGAAGAGCCTGCGCGCCGAAGCGACGATGCTCCGCCGTTGGCAGGAGCTGACCAAATATTCGAGCCGCACCAGCGAAGACATCAAGCATATCTCGACGAATGCCATCAACATGACGATGTTCATCCAGCAGATGGTGAGCGTCCTGATCGTGATTGCCGGCACCTACGAGTTCGCCGAAGGCCGCATTGCCATGGGCGCGATCGTCGCGACGGTCATGCTGGCGAGCCGCGCCGGCGCGCCGCTCGGCCAGATCGCCATGACGTTGGCACGGTTCCGCCAGGCAACCATGTCCCTTCGTATCCTCGATAAGATCATGGAGCAGCCCGACGATCGTCCGTCTACCGTCGGTTTCGTCAACCGGGAGATTACCCGCGGCGCCTTCAGCTTCCAGGATGTATCTTTCCAGTATCCGGGGTCGGACTATCCCGTTATCAACAAGCTGTCCTTCACGGTGCAGCCGGGCGAGCGCGTCGGCATCATCGGCCGCATCGGCTCCGGCAAGACCACGCTCGGTCGCTTGCTTGATGGCCTCTTTTGCCCCTCGGGCGGCCGCGTCCTGATCGATGGCGTTGATATCCGCCAGTACCACATGGCAGAGGTTCGCTCGGCGGTCGCCGTGGCCGGCCAGTCATCCGATCTCTTCTCCGGCACGGTCAAGGAAAACCTGCTGATCGGGCGCGCCGATGCGACCGACGAGGAACTGCTCGAGGTGGCGCGTATGACCGGTGTCGACGAGTTCGTCGGCAATCATCCTCGCGGCTTCGACATGCCGGTCGGCGAGCGCGGCACGAACCTGTCAAGCGGCCAGAAGCAGGCGCTGACGATTGCACGCCTGCTGCTCACGAAGCCGAAGATCGTATTTCTCGACGAGCCATCAGGCGCCATGGACCTGGCCACCGAGCGCAATCTGATTGCGCGCTTGTCGAAGGCCATCAGCCGTGACACCACGCTTTTGATCGCCACCCATCGCTACAGCATGCTTGAGCTTGTCGATCGCCTGATCGTCATCGACAAGGGTCGGATCATTGCCGACGGCCCGAAGAATGCGGTGATCGAAGCGATGCAGCGCAAGCCGGCGGGGGCGCAATCATGAGCCTCACCAGCAATCGCCACGACAACCCCCCGCTTCTTGCCCGCGGCATTCTGGCTCTGGTAGCCCTCGTGATTGCGAGCTTCATCGCATGGGCAGCGATCGCCGATATCAACGAGATCGCCCGCGGCGAGGGCAAGGTCATTCCGGTGTCGAAGACGCAGATCATCCAGTCTTCGGAGCCCGGCGTCGTTCAGCAGATCGCCGTCGTGCTCGGTCAGGTTGTCCGCAAGGGGCAGCTGCTCGTCCAGCTCGACAACACGACAACGACGTCCACGCTTGGTGAATCCGTTGCCAAGGCGCGTGCGCTCGGTGCCAAGGTTGCGCGCCTGAAGCTCGAGGAGGCGGGCCAGTACGACGCTGAGTTCATCTGCCCCGACGACATCATGTCGGTCGCCAAGGACGTTTGCGGCAACGAGGCGAAGCTCTTCGCCGCTGATCGCGCCAGCTACCAGAACAAGCGCGGCGTCTTGCAGGAGCGTGTCCGCCAGCGCGAGAACGAGCTCAGCGAAGCCCACGCCAACATCGATCGCCTACAGCAGAACATCGAAGGCGCACAGCGCCAGTATGATCTCATCTTCCCGCTGGCGCAGAAGAAGCTGGTGGCGCAGACGGAAGTGCTGAAGACCGAGCGCGATCTCACCGACCAGCAGGGCCAGCTTAAGGTTTATCAGGAAAGCATCGACCGCCTGCAGGCTGCCGTGCAGGAAGCCAAGTTGCAACTCGGCGATCTTGCCCTCGAACTGCGCCAACAGGCGCTGACCGACAAGGCACAGGCGCTGGCCGAGCTCTCGGTCGTCGACGAGACCATCCGCGGTGCGTCCGACCGCGTCAAGCGCACCGATATCCGATCGCCTGTCGACGGCATCGTCAATACGCTTGAGGTCAACACCATCGGCGCCTACGTCGATCCGGGCCGTGTCATTGCCGGTATCGTGCCGACCGCCGACACGCTGCTGGTTGAAGCGAAGATTTCGCCGCGCGATGTCGCCTTCGTGCGCCGCGGCCAGCCGGCCGTCGTCAAGATCACGGCTTATGATTTCTCGATCTTCGGCGGCCTCGAGGGCGTCGTCGAGAACATCTCGGCCGACAGTCTCGTGGAGAAGGAAAAGGGCGAGACCTACTATCTCGTTCAGGTCAAGACTGACAAGTCCGCGCTGGAGCGTGACGGCAAGTCCTATCCGATCATCCCCGGCATGGTTGCCTCGGTCGAAATCATGACCGGCAACAAGACCGTACTCAGCTATCTGATGAAGCCGATCAACAAGGCGCGCAGCGAAGCGCTGACGGAGCGATAGGATGCTGATCGTCAAGCCAGGCAGCAACGCACTCTCCGAGCTCGAACCGATCGAGGAGCCTTTGCCGGCCATCGGCGCCGACGAGATCGAGCCGCGCTTCCGGGCGGTCGTCGGTCGCGGCGGCGAGCGTCGCGGCATTCGCCTCGAGCGGATCTACTGGGATGGCCTCGGCCGCATGTCGGCTGCCGGCAAGATGAGCACTGCCGACCTCGTCCACTATACGGCCTCTCAGATGCCCGAGTCCGGCAACCTTGCCTCGCTGCTGCGTGTGCTCAGCTTCAAATGGGCGCTGCGCCGGCTGGATACGGTCGAGGACGCCTCGTCCATGGCAAACCTCAACGCCATCATTCAGGCGTCGCCGTCACCGACGATCCTGTTGACGCAGGAAAAGAAGATCCAGCTCTTCAACGATCCTTTCCTGACCATGCTGCGCCAGCGACTTCCGCTCGGCGATGCGGCGCAACTGACGAAGAGCTTGCGGTTCTCGATCGACACGCAGATCGACGAAGCTATCGCTTCGCTTTATCGCAACCGGGGCAAGACGCTGAACACCGGCTTCACCATTGCCGTCGGCTCGGCCGCAATGAAGGGGCAGATCAACCTGGTTCTCGCGCCGACCCACGAGAAGCCGATGCTGATCGGCTATATCTCCCGCTACTGATTGCCAAATCCCGTCACGAAAAAAGGGCGGCTGAAATTCACCCATCTTTTTCTTGTCTTACCGCTGATTGTCAGAACGCAACGCCTTCGCCGGGAGCCACCTTCTCCAACGGCATGGCGGAGGCGACCTGCTTGGCGCCCGTGCGCGTTCCGTGGAGGTAACCCTTGCCGTCCGCAATTGAGTACAGCGGCACGTAATCAGGCAGCTTCGTATCGGGCAGAACCTCGTCACGCATGTTGTCCAGGATGAAGCGGTTGCCGTTCACCGCGACGGAAAGGACCGCGTGGTAGAAGTGGCGCTTCTGATCGAAAAGCACGACGATAGACATGTCCTTGAGGTCAACGCCGTCCGCGTGCAGAGCGGCCATCTTCAGGATCGCGAAATCCTCGCAATCGCCCTGCTGGCGCGCGAGCGTTTCGGCGGGCGTCGCCCAGTAGTCAGCGACCTTGTAGGTGTCGATGTCGCGGCTGTAGCGGATCGTGTGATTGACGGTGATGTTGATGGCGTTGAGCTTGTCGCGGATCGAGGACTGCGAGGTCTTGGTGAAGGCAACCTTGATGGTGGTCGCGGCCTCGGAGCATGCGCCGGCGCTGCAATTAATGGCGGTTCCATCCGTCATTTCCGCCAAAGACGGTTCGAACTTCTTCAGGGCGGCAAGTCGTTTGAAAGGAATGGCAACGGTCCCGAAAGCGGCGTTGCCTGTCGGCGCGGCAATCGCCGGACGCGCGACCGCCTGTGCTGGTGCGACGCTTTCCTTTGCCCAGCCGGCAGGCTCGGGCTGCAGCGAGCGCGTCAGCGCGGCAACTTCGATGCTGCTGATGGCGTTCGTTGCCAGGCTCAGGAGATCGGCAACGCTACCGAGCGTCAGGACGCGCGCGGTATTGGCAGCGAAGTCGACCGAGTGCATCGCGCCGGAAAACTGCGCAGACGGAAGGGCGGATGCCGACGAGATGTTCGGCGAGAACGCAAGGGAAAATGCGGAGAAAGTAAAAGCAGCAATTTTGCTTATTCTTATACTGCGCTTCATGGATCGTCGTCTCTCGTTGGTTGTGAGAAACGTACAAAACATCTATAAAAATCAGGTATTTAAGCATAGATAAGGTCGGTATAAATTATCCATTCAAAAGAACATAAAAGTTTAGTGCGCCCGTCAACCAAGTTTGGGTGAAGGGTTTGCTTTCCGGTGTTGCCTGTGCAGATATGTAGTCCTGCTAAAGGCCAGGAAAAGGCCGTAATTACGAGGGTGGAGAGCAGGTGACAGTGCAGTCGATCGAGCCGGTGCAAGGCTCGCATGGTTTACGCTTGGCACGGCAAGTGTCGCCTTCGGAAGGCATTCGTCCCCTGAAACGCATCAAGTCCGTTCTCGCGATATCGATCGTCGTAGCCTGCGGTGCGCTCACCGGCTGCCAATCGGCCGTCGATGGTGTCGCCAAGAATGTGAAGACCAACGACATCAAGGCACCGTCGAGCGAGGTCCAGGAGAGCTTCGGAGAAACCGGAGCGGAGATCACGTTGCTGCTGCCCAAGGGTGCGACCGGGATCTATGAGGGCGCTGCGCGTGACGTGCGCGACGGCGCCGGCCTCGGCGTCGGCGAACTCGGGGGCAACCAGGTTTTCGTGAAGGTTGTCGACGTGACCTCCGGCGGTCCTGCTGCCGCGACCGCGGTCAGCGCGGCAAAGGCACGCGGCTCCGTTCTCCTCGTCAGCTATGCATCGCCTGTCGTCACAGCGGCCATCGCCGCGATACCGGCTGATCAGCGGCCGCCTCTGCTCAATCTGGGCGCGCCTGTGCCGCCGACATCGGGGAATGTCTATAACTTCGTTTCCGACGAGATCGACAGCGCCATTGAAGGCGCGCGGGCAGCCGCTGCCAGCGGCCATAAGAAGGTGCTGGTTTTCGCGCAGAGCGATTTTCCGGCTGCAAGCGAGGAGCGGCTGGCAAGCGCGATCCGCGCCGGCGGCGGTATCTATCTGGGCCTTGCCCGTTATGATCTGACGGATGCTGCCGCATCGGACGCAGTCAAGAAAGCCAGCGTCAATCTGCAGAATGCCGACGCCGTGCTTGTCCTCGGAAAAACGGTGATAACGACCACTATTGCCGGTGCTGTAAAAGCCAGCGGCAAAACGAACGTGGCCTTCGTCGGCACCAGCGCCTGGCCGCCGCAGACCTACATCGATCCCTCGGTGGCAGGCGCGGTGATCGCCATGGTCGAGCCTGAAGGCGCGACGATGATTGCCGAGCGTTACCAGCGCCACTACAAGCGCACGCTCTCCACCGATGCGGCTTACGGCTACGATGCGGTGGCGGTTGCCTCGGGCATTGTCCGGACAAAGGGGCCGGAGGGGATGAACGCGCAGAACCTGACCAGCAAGGTTGGCTTCCGCGGTGTGACGGGTCTCTTCCGGCTGACGCCGGGCGGAACCGTTGAGCGCAAGATGAGCCTCTATTCTCTCAGCGGCGGCAAACTCAGCTTGCTCGGCGCCACGCCGGCCTCATTCTGATAGTTCGCAATCTTGGACATTGGTCCGAGGAAGCGTCCGCCATCTCCTTCACGCCCTGTAAGCGCATGGTGGGCCGGCCAGCAGATGCGGTCCTTGTCCTGATAAACGGCACGCTTTCCCAGACCTAAAGCCCGCTCCGTGAGGCGGGCCAATTGTTCTAAGGCCGAGCCGCCGCAAAGAAAGGCTCCGGGCTTTCGACTTCGACCAGCCGCCGGCGCTCGATCTGCCAGAACCGGTTGCCGATGGCGCGCACAAAGCTGCGGTCGTGGGAGACCAGCAGGCAACTCGCCTGATGGGCCATGAGCTCGCCCTCCAGCGCTTCCTGCCCGTCGATATCGAGGTGGTTCGTCGGTTCGTCGAGCAAATAGAAGTTCGGCTCCGCCAGCCGCAAAACCAGCATGCCGAGCCGCGCCTTCTGGCCGCCCGAAAGCCGCCCGACGGGACGCGACTGCATGTCGATGGCCATGCCGGCGCCCGCCAGCAGTGCCCGCGCCCGCTGATCGCCGACGTCGAAGCGCCGGATGATCGTCTCCATCGGCGTTTCGCTGTCCTTCAAGTCGGCAAGCGCCTGGTCGCTATAGCCGAGCACCAGCGAGGGCGTGGCCTTGATGCTGTCCTGCGCCGTCTCCGCGTTGCCGATCGCCTTTCGCAGCATCGCAATCAGCCGCGATTTGCCGGCACCGTTCTCCGCGAGCAGGACGATCCGGTCGCCCTGGCAGATAAACTGCTTGCCGGTCCGGAAAAGCGGGGTGCCATCCGGCGTGCGGACTTCGGCATCATCAAGCGTAACCAGCACCCTGGCATGGGTGCCGCGATTGGCGAGCCTGATCGCTCCGGCCGATCGCTCGAGATGAGCGGGCTTGGCCGCATCCTCCAGCTTCTCGGCGCGTTCTTTCAGCTGCTTGGTCTTGACCACCAGCAGGTCGCTACCGGAGTTGATGCCGATATTGTTGAGCTTCGCCGCCTGCTTGCGCAGTTGCTCGGCCGTCTTCATGTCGCGTTCGTAGCGTCTCCTGTCGGCCGCATCAGCCTCGTCCAGTGCTGCCCGCGCCCGGCTGTAGGGCAGCGAAAAGACTTGCGACTGCTCCGGCCGCAGGAACAGCGTGCGGTTGGTGACGGCATCGAGAAAGGCGCGGTCGTGGCTGGAGATGACAACGGGCACATCGCGGGGCAGGGCATTCAGCCAATCCTCGAGTGCTGCTATCTTACCGAGATCGAGGTGGTTCGTCGGCTCGTCGAGCAGCAGCGCATCCGGCTCCATCACCCAGGTGCGCGCCAGCATCGCCAGCCGCTGCCATCCGCCGCTTAGCTGCCCAACTGAGCGGTCGCGCAAGGCTTCCGGCACATCGAGTGCGTCAAGCACGATGTCGACGCGCCAGCTTTCATTTGCCTGCTGATCGGCTGGCAACGCCTTTAGGACAGCGTCGTGGAAAGGCACGTCAAGCAGCTTGGCCGGCACGTCCTGCTCGACATGGCCGATCGTCAGCCCGCGTGAGCGCGTGATGTCGCCATGGGTTGCCTCCAGCGCCCCCGAAATGCAGCGGAGCAGAGTGGACTTGCCGCGGCCATTGGCGGCAACGAGCCCGAGGCGGTCGCCTGCGTTGATGACGAGATCGAGCTTTGCAAAAAGCGGTGCGCTGAGGGTGACGCCGAGATTGCGGATATTGATAAGGGTCATGATCTTGCTCTGGTCTTGCCAAGCGATCACACGGGCGAGGGCATGCAGCCTTCATCGCGTGCGTGTGCTTGGAGCTCGGTGGATGGATAGTTGCAGACGAGCCGGATGCCCGAACTGCTGCCACGAGGGGCAGACCAGGAAGAGTGTTTGTGAGAAACGGTCTCTGGTCAGCCCTGCAAACGCATTTGCAGGGCGTTGACGGGGCCACGTTGCCGGTTGAACCGGAAATAGAAATTTAGCACGCGACCCTCCTTTCTCTTTGAGTGCGCAGCAGAAATAGCAGCAGGCAGGCAAAAATGCAACCAAAGCGGTCATGTCGGGCCCTTCGGAGGCTCTCTCTTGCACAGGGCGGCTTGGCTGTTATAAGCGCCCAATCAACAAATTCTTGTGTTCAGGAGAGAAGACCATGGCAGGTGGTGACGACGATTACGTTTATGACGAGGCGACGGGCGAATGGCGGCCGGCTTCGGAGCTGGCTGCGGCCGCCGCGCAGGCCGCTGAGGTTCGGGATGCTTCTGGAAACGTCCTCAAGGACGGCGATTCCGTCACCCTCATCAAGGACCTCAAGGTCAAGGGTGCCAATCAGACCCTGAAGCAGGGGAC
Organism: Rhizobium sp. YTU87027; assembly: GCF_050644135.1. Lineage (NCBI taxonomy): Bacteria > Pseudomonadati > Pseudomonadota > Alphaproteobacteria > Hyphomicrobiales > Rhizobiaceae > Rhizobium > Rhizobium sp. YTU87027. The sequence goes on from NZ_CP098440.1 coordinate 708,320, forward strand.
GGTGATAAGGTCGATCCGGCTGACGGAAAACCCGGAAGAGATCGACTGCCGCCACGACACCATCAAGGGTCTCGTCCTGCGCACCGAATTCGTCCGCAAGCGCTGAGCGGCGCAACGGGAAGAGCACCCGGGCGGAAAAAAGGGCGGGAACGCCCTTTCCGCTTAGCGCTTCAAACTGCCGAGAATGCCGCGCACCAGCGCTCGGCCGACCTGCGTTGCCACCGTGCGGGCCACGCTCTTCATCGCGGCTTCCACAACCGTTTCGCGCTGGTAGCCGGAGGATCGGGCACGGCCCTGGCTCTTGTCCTGTGGTTCATTATTGTCATCGCCGAAGCCCGGCAACGTCCAGCGACCCGAGGCACTGCCCTCGGTCGGCTGCGTCGGCTGTGCCTGCTTGGCTGCGTCAGAGTCCGATGCCCTCTTGGCGCGCGCCGCCAGAATCTCGAAGGCGGATTCGCGATCGAGATCTTCGTCGTAGACGCCGAGCACAGGGCTCTTGTCCATGACCTGCTGACGTTCCGCATCGGTTAGCGGACCGACGCGGCCGGACGGCGGGCGGATCAGCGTCCGCTCGACGATCGAAGGAGAGCCCTTCGCCTCCAGCGTGGACACCAGCGCCTCGCCGGTGCCGAGCGTGGTGATGACGGTGGCGCAGTCGAAGGCGGGGTTCGGTCGGAAGGTGTCGGCGGCGGTCTTCACCGCCTTCTGCTCGCGCGGGGAATAGGCGCGCAGCGCATGCTGCACCCGGTTGCCGAGCTGCGCCAGCACCGTTTCCGGCACGTCGAGCGGATTCTGCGTGACGAAATAAACGCCGACGCCCTTCGAGCGAATGAGGCGAACGACCTGCTCGACACGCTCGAGCAGCACCTTCGGCGCGTCGTTGAAGAGCAGATGCGCTTCGTCAAAGAAGAAGACGAGGTTCGGCTTTTCGGGATCGCCAACTTCCGGTAGCTCCTCGAAGAGCTCGGACAGCAGCCACAACAGGAAGGTTGCGTAGAGCCGCGGGTTCATCATCAGCTTGTCGGCGGCGAGCACCGAGATCTGGCCATAGCCGCGATTGTTGGTCCGCATGATATCGCTGATCTTGAGCGCAGGCTCGCCGAAGAAATGTTCAGCGCCCTGCTGTTCCAGCACGAGCAGGCCGCGCTGGATGGAGGCGACAGAGGCCTTCGAGATCAAGCCGAACTGGCTGGAAAGCTCGGTGGCGTTTTCCGCCATGTAGTTTAGCAGGGAGGAAAAGTCCTTGAGGTCGAGCAGCGGCAGGCCGCCCTGGTCGGCAATCTTGAAGGCGATGTTGATGACGCCTTCCTGCGGTTCCGAAGCATCCATCAGCCGCGCGAGCAGCAGCGGTCCCATCTCGGCGATGGTGGTGCGGACGCGGTGACCGTTTTCACCGAAGAGATCCCAGAAGATGACCGGGAACTGGTCGAATTCGTAATCGTCGAAGCCGATCTGCTCGGCGCGTTTGGTGAGGAAGTCCTTCGGTTCGCCCTTGGCGGCGATGCCGGAAAGATCGCCCTTGATATCGGCGCAGAAGACGGGCACGCCGGCCTTCGAAAAGCCCTCGGCAAGTACCTGCAGCGTCACCGTCTTGCCGGTGCCGGTTGCGCCCGTTACCAGGCCGTGGCGGTTTCCGAATTTCAGGTCGAGATATTCCGGCTTGTTGATGCTGTCATCAGGATTGCGGCTGACGCCAACGAAAATCTTGCCATCCTCGAGCATTTCGAAAATTCTCCCTGCGGCCGTCGGCCCCTATTGCGTCAAAATGCGGAGCAACGTTTTCCGCACGGTCATTGTAATATCGCTTCCCTGTTATAAGCAGGGAGCCCGGTGCGGACAACTGTCTGCATTAAAAGGAAAAGTAGGATAAAGCCTGCTTTCGCGGCAGGCGTCTTGAGTTGCCCCGCAAGTTCGATTAACGTTGACGTTAACGTCAAAAATAGGAGGCTGACAATGAATGAAATCATAGACCAGATCGCGGCGCGCGTGGGTATCCCCTCAGAGGTTGCCGAGAAGGCGCTCGGCATGATGCTCGGCTTCCTGCAGCGCGAAGCGGCAGACGGCCCGGTCGCCAAGATGATCGAAGCCATTCCCGGCGCTTCCGACCTCGTTGCCAAGTACAATGGCGAAGGCGAGGGTGGTGGCGGCGGAATCCTCGGGAGCATCATTGGCGCGCTCGGCGGCGGCGGTATCATGGCGCTCGGCCAGCAGCTGATGTCGGAAGGTCTCGGAATGGGTGAGATCACCACGCTTGCCAAGGAAACCATCGCGATTGCCGAACAGCACGCCGGCAAGGAAGTGGTGGACGAGGTTGTCGGCTCGGTTCCGGGTCTCAGCCAGTTCGTCTAAGCGGCGGGATAAAGCGTTCAGCGGGCGGGCTCGTTCCCGCCCGTTTCCATTGGCGCTACCGCGTTACACCGAGCAAAGTGAGCCAGGTTCGCGACTGGTCATCGGCAGCAGTGCGTCCGGCATCGTCAAGCACATGAGGGCCACAATAGCGCTCGATGTTGCTCCGGTCTGCGTCGTTGATCTGAGGATTGCGCGAAGCCGCGATGACCTGGCGCCAGGCACAGCCCAGGATCGGCTCAACGACAATGCCCTTGTCGCAGCCGGTGCTCAGGCAGAACGACACTTTCCGCTGGCTTTCGATACGGCCGCCGATCGCATCCGCGTAAAGCCCGGTCCAGTCCGCGCGAATCTGCTCGCAGCGCTCGGCGGCGTCGCTCTGATGGCAGCTTATTTTCGGCACATAGCTTTCGGCAGGCGGCCAGTCGGCAACCTCTGCGAGGCTGACGCATCCACAGGCAAGAAGAGCTGCGGCGATCAACTGCAACATCGGGCTCCGTAATCGGCAAAAGAATCACTGCAGGCAGGCTACAGCTTCTTGCACCTGCTAGGGAAGCATTTCTGAGTACGTCATTGCATCAAGATCGGCAAAGGCAGGCGGATCAATGCTTGCTCTTCGTTTCCCTTGACAGTCTGAGGATGACGTCGTCGGCAGCGTCGGCCAGGGCCATCGCGATTTCTGCCGCCTTCCATCCACGCTTCTCACCGTTGCGGATGAGTTCGAAGAGGATCGGCTCGAACTCGGACCGGCAGGTTTCCATACGTTGATCGGAAATCGAACGATTCTTAGACAAATGAGTATCTGCCATGTGAATACCCCAAAACCCTGAGGATAGATTTAGCAAGGCGGTGGAAGAGCGCAAGTAAATATATTAGTCACGCTTTAATAATTTCGACTAATTTTGGTTTTATTCGCGAAATAATAGAAAAATGCAAGAAGGGCCCGCCGGGGTTGGACGAGCCCCGCCTTCTTTGTCGCACAGAAAAAGCAACGCGGTCAGCCGGAAAAGCTTCACTGTACAAAGGAAAAGGGTCAACTCATCCATATTTTGTACGGGGCACGATAAATCTGCGGGGATGGAATTATGGTGTGCTGCCATGGTACAATATTTCTTCGCCTTGTGCGCGAACTGCGGAAAAATACTATTGCGTTTTTACTTTAGATAAACGTGTATTTTCTGCCTTATTTTCGGTCCTGGTTGTGTCTGGATTCGCCCAGTTCATGCCATTCCCGACCATCGCGTCGGATGAGTTCGTCAGCGCAGGATGGGCCACTGCTTCCGGGTACATAAGCCTCCGGCGTTTCGCTGCTCTTTGCCCAAACATCCAGGAAGGGTTGCACCGCCGCCCACCCGGCTTCGATGCCGTCGGCACGCTGGAAGAGCGTCTGGTCGCCGATGAAGAGGTCATAGAGAAGGGACTCGTATCCGGTCATCTTGCCGATGTCGAACTTGTCGGCATAGCGGAAGTCGAGCGAGACCGGGACGGTGTCGACGGAAAGACCGGGCGACTTGATAGAGATCTCGACGCTCAAGCCTTCATCCGGCTGCACCTGGATGACCATCTTGTTCGGCGGCAGCTGTCGGTTGACGTCCGTTTTCCGAAACTGGGCAAACGGCACCTGCTGGAAGGTAATGACGACTTCCGTATCGCGCGCCTTCAACGCCTTGCCGGTTCGTAGATAGAAGGGCACGCCCGCCCAGCGCCAGGAGTCGACATAGAGCTTCAACGCCACAAAGGTTTCGGTGTTGCTGTCGGGCGAGACGTCCTTTGTCTCCCGGAATGCCGTAATGTCGTTTCCATTGAGTTTGCCGGCGGTATAGGCGCCACGCACGGCATGGGATGTGGCTTCCTCTGGCGTGTAGATGCGCAGGGCGCTTAGCGCCTTGCTCTTTTCGGTGCGGATCGCTTCGGCGCCAAAGCCGTTCGGGGCTTCCATCGCGATCATCGCCAGTAGCTGGAACAGATGATTGGGAATCATGTCGCGCAGCGCGCCGGTCGCGTCGTAGAATTTGCCGCGGGAGCCGACGTCGACAATCTCCGCCGCGGAAATCTGCACGTGGTCGATGTAATTGTTATTCCAGAGGGATTCGATCATCATGTTGGCGAAGCGGGCGGTCAGAATATTCTGTACCGTCTCCTTCCCCAGGAAGTGATCAAGGCGATAGACTTGGTTCTCCGAGACATTGCTGAGGATATGCGCGTTCAACGCGCGGGCCGAGGCGAGATCGGTGCCGAAAGGCTTCTCGATGGCGATCCGCCGGAAGCATCCCTCGGCCTCGCTGGTTAGCCCATGTGCGGCGAGCTTTTCGACGAGTGGTCCGAAAAACTGCGGCGGCACGGCGAAATAGAAGGCGGCATTGCAACTCGTCAGGTGCTTCTTGATCTCGAGGAATATGGCGTCCTGCGTGAAATCGCCTGAAATGTAGGAGACGCGTTGGCGCAGTCGCCGCCATGCATCGTCCGTCTCTGGCAGGATCGGATCGCTCAGGGTGGCAAGGAAGCTGTCCAGCCGCGCCACAAGGGAAGCGTCATCGCCGGGGTCAATGCCGACGCCGAGAATCTTCAGATCGTCGCCGACCAATCCGCTTCGCGTCAGATTGATGATCGCCGGTATCAGCAGACGCCGTGTCAGGTCGCCGGTGGCACCGAAGATGACGAGTGTGGCTGGGGGGATAGGGGCGGCGTCCATGAAGGTTTCCTCGCTGTTTGCGACGACTATAGTGCGCGCCGGTGCGGCGGCAAGCAGCAGCATGCTGCTCGTCCGTTGCAAGGTGATGTCAGTGAAACTGTCGCGCTCTTGTCGGGTAGCCCTGGCGCCTTGGCCTGAGCGCCCCTTAGCCCTTGACGGCAATCATGAAGATCCGCGGGAACCGCAGCAAGACGCGACCGTCCGACATCTTCGGGTAGGCCCTCTCGATGCGGCCGAGATAGTCTGCCAGGAATGCCTCTCGATGCTCTTCGCCGGCGTGATCAAGATAGGGCCTGAGGCCCGTTCCCTTGACCCATTCGACGATCGCCGCGGCATCCGCCATAGGATGGTTGTAGGCGGTGTGCCAGATGTCGACGCGGGCCGCCTTGCCGATGAGCCGGCTGTAATAGGTGGACGGCTGTGGCAGCGGCTGGCGGCGAACGCTCCTCGCTTCGAAGGCCGCTTTCCAAGGCCCGGCACGGGCCGTCTCCTCCATCAACAGATGGGTCGGCTCGGTCAGGTTATCAGGCATCTGCACGGCCAGCACGCCGCCCGGCGCAAGTCCGTCCATCAAGCGGTCAAAGATATCGAGATGGTTCGGCAGCCACTGGAAGACGGCGTTTGCAAAGAGCAGGTCTGCCGGTTCACTCGGCTGCCAAGTGGCAAGGTCCGCCTCGACGAAGGGCGTGCCGGGCATGCGCTTGCGGGCTGCTTCCAGCATGTTCAGGTCGCTGTCCAGGCCGGAAACGCCAGTTGCGCCGAACCGCTCGACGATCAGCTCCGTCGAGTTGCCCGGCCCGCAGCCGAGATCCACGGCGCGACGAACGCGCTCAAGTGGCACATGCGCCAACAGATCGCGTGCAGGGCGCGTGCGTTCATCCTCGAATTTGACATACTGGCTGGCGGACCATGCCATCAAACGCCTCCTTGATCATAGCCTCCTCGATACGCTGGACGCGCACCTTGTCGATCTTGCGGGCCCGACGACCAGCAAAAGGCCGAAATACAAGAGAGCGCGCACGGCGACCACCAAATACAGTCGAGGAACGGCAACGAGCGCAAGGGGCCGCGTCCGAAATCGCCCATATCGCCTTTAGATGACGATATTTTTAACGGCAGGAGACCGCCCGAACTGAATGCCCGGGCGGAGATGAAGATCAGGCCGCTAGGATGGTGATGCCGTGGGCGTTGGCTGCGGCCTTCATGCGTTCCATCGTTTCCGCGGAAGGTGTTGCCTTCGGCGGCTCCTGCGAGCCGGCAGCTTCCAGGTAGTCCGCCATGTCGCTGTCGACGATTGCCGAGAAGACAGCGGCTTCAGGGCCGGGATTGGCATAGGAGTGCGCCTGGTTTGCCGCGATGCGGACGATGTCGCCCGCCGTCGCCTCGAACTCGTCGATGCCGTTCTCTGTCGCGCGGCGGACGGTCAGCCGACCCTCGATGATCCTGAAGACCTCGGGGCTCGCGTGGCGGTGCAGCAGCGTGCGGCTGCCCGCCGGCACGGTAACGTCGAAAATGTTGAGCCAGGCTCCCTGCAGACGAGCCCGTCGCTCGATCCGATCGCCTAGCACGAAGAAGACCTTCGCACTCGCCTGGGCAGGCGCTTTCACAAATGAGTTGGACATCATGTCTCGCTTTTCTTTTTCTTGGCGGCGAGCCCGTTAGACCTTTCCGGAGCCCTTGGCAACCCGCTGCCGCCGATCATCGCTGTCGCGATCTGTCCCGGCGCATATGGGTTTTGCCGCTTGCCGCTTCAAGCGGCGGCACTCTCCTGGCCTCCGCTCTGCGCTGCCAGAATGCGCCTGGCGACTTCCTCCAAAGCCTTCGCATTGTCCTTGGCAATGGATGCCGCAATCGCCTTCAGCGCTGCGATATTTCCCGGCGAGGCATCGTCGAGGGCGTCGTTTTCCTTCTGCGTCAGCTGCCGGTCGAGACGGAAGTAATCGAGGCTCTGGACGTTGGCGTCCGTGACGACGGTGGAGTAATCGAGATCGGTGCCGGCGGGATTGAGGAGTGCATTCGCCTGATAGGAAGCTGTGCTCGCCTGTCCCTGCATCAGGATGGAAATCAAGGGCGTATCATGGGCCGGATGCATCCATCCGATGGCGCCCCAGTTTTTTGCTTCCTGATAGGCAACCGGCCGGTTCTGCTGGCCGGTGCCGAGCGACAGAAACACCAGGCGGTCGTCGTGCCACGACTTTTTGCGGGCTTCGACGTATGCGGCAAGGATAGGGTCGTTGGCAAACACGCCGCCGTCGATCAGCGGCACGAAACGTTCGTCCTGCTTCTTTACGCCCATACGCTCGATCAGCGCCGGCGGGAAATAGGTCGGCGCGGCAGACGTTGCCCGTGCGGCTTCCCAGAAACGGAAATTGCTGTTCTTCTTGTCCGTGTTGGACCTGAAGAGCGCGGCGCGGCGGCGAATGTCGTAGGCGGGGATGAGGACCGTGGACAGTCCCTTGTCGAGCGTCGCGGTTCCGAGCCGCTGCTTTGAGCTTTGCCTCCAGTGCGTCTGCGCTGTAGCTCGGGTCGTTTAGCCCGAACGGATTGATGACATCGGCGAGCGGCGGTTTGCTGAAGATGTCAGCCCCTTCATTCACGTAAAGGCTGAGAAGATCGGCCGGGGTGCAGGCTGCCTCGCCGGAGTTTGACGGCTGAGGGCAGGTCAGGCCGGCCGCAATAATGCCGCCGGTCGAGGTTCCCGCAATCAGGTCGAAGGCCCTGTGGAGCGGCAGCCCGTCAAGTCGCTGTGCCAGTTCCACCAGGATCACGGCCGGAATAATGCCGCGGATGCCGCCGCCGTCGATCGAAAGAATGAAACGCGTTGCCATTTGCCCCTCCCGTACCGGTTCATCCGGTCGTGGAGAGTATGAATTGCAACCATAATAATGCCACAAAACTGAAGCACTCTTTTTGGTTAATACCGGTTGTGAGCTGGCGGTCAGAACTGCGTAATGACGCTGATCCCTACGCCTTCGGCTTGATCCAGGGTCATCAGGCCCGGTATCGCCTCCTCAAGCGTGACGCGCCGGCCGATCAGCTTCTGCGGCGCGATCTTGCCGGCAGTGAGCATCGACAGCATCGCATCGTAGCGCCAGGCCTGCATGCCGTGGCTGCCGTAGATCTCGAGCTCGTGACTGATCACTTGGGCCATCGGAATCAGCGGCGTCGCGTAGTCGTCAAGCATGAGGCCGACCTGCACATGCCGTCCACGCCGCCGGAGATTCTTGATCGAGTTGAAGCAGGTGACGGGATGACCGAGCGCGTCGATGGATACGTGCGCGCCGCCCTTGGTGATTTCGCGCACCGCCTCCGTGACATCGGCCACGCTACGCGCATTGATCGTCGCCACCGCGCCGCATTCGCGGGCAAAAGCAAGCTTCTCGTCGGAGAGATCGATGCCGATTGCGTTGGCGCCGAGCGCCGTTGCGATCATGATTGCCGACAGGCCGACGCCGCCGCAGCCATGCACGGCAATCCATTCGCCGGGGCCAGTGCGCGCGTGATCGACGACGGCGCGAAACGACGTCGCAAAGCGGCAGCCGAGGCTTGCCGCCGTCGCGTCATCGATGCTGTCAGGCAGATGCACGAGGTTGGTATCGGCATAGTCGATCGCCACATACTCCGCGAATGAGCCCCAATGCGTGAAGCCCGGCTGGAATTGGTTCGGGCAGACCTGCTGGTTGCCGGAATGGCATTCGCTGCAGTGGCCGCAGCCGGAGACGAAGGGCACGGTCACGCGGTCTCCGATCTTGAAGCGCATGACGCCTTTTCCCGTCGCAACTACCTTGCCAGCCAGCTCATGGCCCGGCACATGCGGCAACTTGATATCCGGATCATGACCCATCCAGCCATGCCAGTCGCTGCGGCAAAGACCGGTCGCGCCGACGGCGATGACCACGCCATCCTCGCTGGGCGTCGGATCGGGCAGGGTACGGATTTCGGGAGCCTTCTCGAAGGCGTCGTAGAACATGGCTTTCATCGATTTTACTCCCTGTCAGTCGCAACGATTCCAGCGCGTGATGCCACGGCGCCGATGTGGCATCCAATCGCGCCATCCATGATTTTCAGTGATACACCCATCGATAGCGCGCAAGGGGTCGCGAACGAATATTACTCCCTGCGAAACCTCTTCGCCATTTTCTTGCGTAGGGCTCAGAGGCGTGGATTTCCGCTTGACCGGCTCTTTGCACGGAGATTTTGCTCTGTGGTCTTTTCAAGGAGAATGCCATGGCCGTCGATACATCGCCCCGTTCAACCACCTGGACCTATGTCGAGGGAGAGTGGCTTACCGGCAATCCGCCGCTGATCGGGCCGACCTCGCATGCCATGTGGCTGGCCTCGACGGTCTTCGACGGCGCACGCTGGTTCGATGGCATCGCGCCGGATCTCGACCTGCATTGCCAGCGCGTCAACCGCTCGGCGACCAACATGGGCCTGAAGCCCGTCAAGACCGCCGAGGAAATTGAGGCGTTGGCCCGGGAAGGGATCAAGAAGTTCGACGGCAAGACGCCGATCTACATCAAGCCGATGTATTGGGGCGAGCATGGCTCGGCCGGCAGCGTCGTCACGGTCGATGGCGAGTCCACTCGTTTCGCGCTTTGCCTGTTCGAAGCCCCGCTCGGCAACAATGCGCCGAATTCGCTCACGGTTTCGCCCTATCGCCGCCCGTCGCCGGAAACGGCGATGACGGACGCCAAGGCCGGTTCGCTCTATCCGAACAGCGGTCGTGCCATCGCCGAAGCCAAAAGCCGCGGTTTCGACAACGCGCTGATGCGCGATATGAACGGCAATGTCGCCGAGACGGCGTCTTCCAACATCTTCATGGTCAAGGACGGCATCGTCTCTACGCCGATCGCCAACCGCACCTTCCTTGCCGGCATCACCCGTGCCCGCGTCATCGGCCTGCTACGCAAGGCGGGCTTCGAGGTGCGCGAAGTGACGCTCTCCGTCGAGGATTTCATGAACGCCGACGAGATCTTCACAACCGGCAACTACTCCAAGGTCGTCGGCATCAGCCGCCTCGATGGCCGCGATTTCCAGCAAGGGCCGGTTACGCGCAAGGCGTTCGAACTCTACATGGACTGGGCCTTCAGTCGCAGCCAAAGCGACACCTGAGCCCGTCGCCTCAGATCTGAAATGCAATGGCCGCGCTTGCCGCGGCCATTCGGTCGGCTGTAGGGAGGAGGCCGAGATCCCGTCATTCGAACGACCGAGAAGCCTGCGTCATGATCGTGCGCCCCCGCCCCCGCCTGCTTCAACTCTTCTTCATTCTTCGTGGCTCGATCATCAAGCAGGTCTTCCCGCAGATTCTGCTGACCGGTTTCATCTCCTCGCTCGTGGTCCTTGTCCACAATGTCTGGCCCGGGATCCTGCCAGTCTTCAACGGCGCTCCCTTCGCACTGCTCGGTATCGCAATCTCCATCTTTCTCGGCTTCCGTAACAACGCCTGCTATGACCGCTGGTGGGAGGCGCGCAAGCAGTGGGGGCAATTGATCTTCTCCGCGCGCCACTTCTCTCGGCAGACACTGATCCTCGAAGCGGGGCAGGGCGAGGCCGGCACCGAAGCACGCAAACGCCTGGTCACACTCGTCATCGCCTTCATTCAGTCGCTGGTGCCGCATCTGCGCGCCGGCAGCGGCCGCGAAAAGGTCGAGCGCCTGCTGCTGCCCGAACTGAAGGCGCGCTATCACGCGAGCCGCACGCCGCCTGAGGCGATTTCGCTGGAAATCTCGCGGGAGCTTGCCGATCTACGCGCCAAAGGCATGCTGTCAGACATCTCCTATCAGATACTGGATAAGACGCTCGGTGAGCTGACGCTGGCGCAGGCCTCCTGCGAGCGCATCCGCTGGACGCCGGTTCCGTTCGGCTACACGCTGCTGCTGCACCGCACGGCGCATCTCTTCTGCCTGCTGTTGCCGTTCGGCTTCGACGATGTTCTCGGCTGGTTTATGCCGTTTGCCACGGCGCTGGTCGCCTACACCTTCTTTGGCCTCGATGCGCTGGGCGACGAGCTGGAGGCCCCCTTCGGCATCCAGCCGAACGCACTGCCGATTGGCGCTCTTGCCGACATGATCGAGATCAATCTGCGGGAAGCGCTGGGAGAGACGGATCTGCCGCCTCTCCCAGTGCCGGTGGATTACCTGCTAATGTAGGCGCCTCCGGCGCCCATGCGCGGACATAAGTCAGGGGTGGATAGGCGTGCCGGTCCGGTTGGCTGCGGCAAGGTAGACCTCCGGGGCGAAAAAGACGCCGTCCTGTTCGAAGGCCAGCAGTTGCTCGGCCTGTAGCGTCTCTTTCACCCTTGGCCGCTCGGCAACCCGCTTCATGAAAGCGGAAAGCGTCGGCCATTGTCTGAGGTCGATAGCGATCCATGGCGACCAGTTCAGGCAGACGAAGAGATAGGCATCGGCCACGGTGAAATTTTCGCCGGTCAGGTAAGGCCCTTTCATACGGCTGTTCAACCATTCCAACCGTTTGAGGAGCAGGGCGTGGATCTGGTCATGGGCGCCGGCATAGGCTGCATCGAAAAACATGACCATCGGTTTGTGCAGCTCCGAGGCGATGAAGTTCAGGTAGGATTGCACCTGACTGCGCTCGAAGGTACCGGCTGCCGGCAGCATCGATGTTCCCTCGGCCACGCTATCGGCAAGGAACTGGGCGATAACCGGCCCCTCTGTCAACACCTTGCCGTCGTCGAGTATCAGGGCCGGCACATAGCCGTTGCCGTTGATGGAAAGATAGTCGCTACCATTCTCCGCTCGGTGGGTAGCAGGATCGACTTCGATCAGTTCCACATCGATCCCGAGTTCACGGCAAACGATATGCGGCGAAAGCGAACAGGCGGCAGCACGCATGTAAAGTTTCATTGGATTTCCTCCTTCGCAGACCGGCATTGGCGTGCCGGTATCAATTCATTAGACATTTGTACTGTTTCGCATAAAAATATGTTCGTCAAGAATTTAATGCGAAACGGTACAAAAATATGAAGGATGAGAAAAAGCGCGGCCGCCCGCGCGGGTTCGATGCGAACGCCGCGATCGGCAAGGCGCGTGAGGTTTTCTGGGATCGGGGATTTTCCGCGGCATCGCTGGACAATCTGAGCGCCGCCACGAGCCTCAATCGGCCGAGCCTCTACAATGCCTTCGGCGACAAGGAGGATCTCTATCTGGACGCGCTGGAGGGCTACCGGGCCGACAGCATTGTTGCGCTCGAGGACGCACTGGATCAGTCCTTGCCGGTCCGCGAGAATCTGGCGCGGATGTATGATCGCGCCCTTGCGACCTACCTTCACGGCGATACGGCAGCGCGTGGCTGCCTGTTGATCAGCACTGCGACCGTCGAAGCCGTCCGGCACGAGCGGGTGCGCGAGGTGTTGGGCCGCAGCCTTGCCGATTTCGACCGCGCAATAGAAGATCGGCTCGCCCTCGCTATCGAACGCGGAGAGCTGCCGGAGAAGACCGATCCGAAGGCATTGGCGCGGTTGGCCTCGACGATCATGCACTCACTGGCGGTCCGGGCGCGAGCCGGGGAAACCCGTGAGGCGCTGGAAGCGCTGGCGCGCTCCGGCGTCGATCTTATCTGCGGCGCGCCGTGACGGCGGCGCGCGGTCGCACGAGCCAGGCATAGGCGGAACCGGCAATCAAAAGCACGCAGGTCCCGAGAAAGACGGCCCGCATGCCGATATGGCCGCCGACGAAGCCGCCGAGCACGGGGCCGGCGACCTGGCCGACATATTGCGAGGAGACAGACAGGCCAAGGATGCTGCCCGCCGCGCTGTCCGGTACGCTATGCCGGATGACCGCCGAGATGCAGGGTAGCAGCCCGCCGAGCGCTATCCCCATCAGGAAGCGCAGGATGATCAGCTGCCAGGAGCTGGTCACGAATGCCTGCGGGATCAGGAGCAGGCCGGCAATGGCAAGTGCGCCGGCGATCACGGGCCAGTGGCCGATCCGGTCGGCAAGCTTGCCGAGGCGCGAGGCCGACAGGATACTGCCGAGCGCGGCCGCCGACATGACGATGCCCGATATCATCGTCACCCTGCGAGGATCTTCCGCCAGTTGCGCGACGTAGACGGTAATGATCGGCTCGATTGACATGTTGGCGAGCATCAGCAGCAGGCCGGTTGCGAGCATCGCGATGACGGGTGCCTTGTCAGGGATCGAGGCCCAGCCGCCGCTCGCCTTCGCGGCCCGCCTGCGGGCAGGGGACTTCTCTTCCTTGATCAGGAAGGTGGTTGCGAGGAACGCCAGGAAGATCATCCCGCCGGCGGCAAGGAACGTGTTGCGGATGCCGATCAACGGTGGCAGCGCGCCGCCGATCAGCGGACCGACGAGGTTGCCCGCCATGATGCCGGAGGAGAGGACACCAAGCGCCCAGGCCGAACGGTCCTTCGGCGTCTGCGTCGCGACCAATACCATCGAGCCGGACGAATAGCCGCCGGCAAGGCCGACGAACAGGCGCAGCGCCACCAGCTGCCAGACGTTGTCGGCCATGCCCATCAGCGAGATCGCAACGGTCATGCCCGCGCTGGCGCGCACCAGCATCAGCTTGCGTCCATAGATATCGCCGAGCCGGCCCCAGAGCGGCGCCACGAAGGCGGCGGCCAGGAAGGTCGCCCCATAGGCGATGCCCGACCACTGCACGATCGCCGGGTGGTCGCTGACGCCAAGCTCCTCGACATAGAGCGGCAGGAAGGGCAGCAGCAGCGTCATCGCGACGATCGTCGTGAAGGAGCCGAGCAGCGAAATGACCAGATTGCGCCTCCAGTAGATCGAGCCGCTATCGATGACGGCGGCCTCCCATTTGGTATCGGTCATTTCGTGGCCTTTGCATTGATCGTATAGGTCAGTTCAGCCGCGCCGGAGGCGAGGACATGTCCCTTTGCAGCGGCAAGAAAATCGGCGCGGGTGAAGGCGTCGGGAAGCATGAGCCGGTCGGTATCGAGCGCATAGACCGTTATCCGGTAGCGGTGAATGCGCAGGTCATTCCAGGGCGGGCATGCGCCCATATAGCCCCCGTATGGGCCGTCCTTCAAGAAGGCCGCAAAGCCGTTCTTGCCGCGGCGGCCATGTCCGGTCATCTCCAGCGGCAATCCGCCCTGCGGCAGGCCATCGCCGTCAGCTCCTTCCGCCAGTTGGGTGACCGTGGCTGGAATGTCCGCGAGAATCCAGTGAGTGAATTCCATGCGGGGCGCATCGCTGGCGATCACCGTTCCGTCCTTGTTCAACAGCGAGAGGTCCTGCGGCACATCGGGGTCCGTCATCGCGAGCGCATACGAGCGCGTACCCTCCGGACCCTTCGACCACGAGAGCGCCGGGCTCTTGTTGCCTCCGGCTGCGGCCTTGCCGCCCGCGGCGACGCAGGAGGCGTTGTTCTCGGGCAAGGTGCCGCCTTGTCCGCTGTTCTCGAAAACGACCTTGATATCCGCCGCCAGAAGTGGCGAAGCGGCAAAAGCGAGAATGATGGCTGTGCGGGCGATCGTGAGCATGAGCGTCTCCTTGTTTCGGTGCAGGAGGACTAGCAATTGTGTCAACCGATCTGGCGCACTGAAACGCTCAAAAACCAGATGGAAACGCTCAAATGGCGGCGGGTGGGTTGCCCTTCGGCTCGGCGCGCATCCGCTCGGCAAGGCGTCGCGGCGATCGGTAGCCCGCCGCAAGCGCGGCATCGCGAAGCGAAAGACCATCCTGCGACAGCCAAGTGGAAGCGAGGTCGACACGCACCTCTGTCAGCAGGGCGCGCAGCGACGTGGATTCGCCAGCGAGATGTCGCCGCAACGTTGCGTTGCTGGTGCCGAGCGCAGCGGCAATCTGATCTGCGGTCCAGGGTTTGTTCGGCTGCCAGCGGATCAAGGCGCGCACCGCATCACTGAGCGTTTTCGTGTCCTCGGGCAGAGCGCCGCGCATGCCGAGAACCATCAGCACTTCCATCAAGCGGTGCTCGATCAGCGCTGCCGGCAGATAGGCAGCCACAATGCCTTCGCCGGCGTGGTGGATCGCAGCCGCCAGCACCGGATCAAGGGCGACGTGGAGCCGTGCGCTGGCTCGCTGCGGCGGAAGCGAGCGCCTTGCCCGGTTGACCAGTTCGTCCTGGAAGTCGATGAAGATGGCGCGATAGACGCCGCTCTTTGGATCGGGATCGTTGACGACGTCGCCGCGCCAGCCTGCGGGCAACACCAGCACCGTGCCCGCGGCAAATTGCATCTGCCGGCCCATGGTGACCAGTTCCTTCGACCCCTCTACGATCACCACAATCGAGGTGCGCGGGAAAGCGCAGCCGGCAATCCGTTCGCGCTCGCGGGTCACGAAGGAAAACAGAGCCGACGCGCGTGCGCCTCCCGCCGGCAGAGCCGACGGCCGATTGTCCTTGGCGGCGAGCTTGCTCAGCCGTTGCAATATGGTTTGCGCTTCCGACATGGGGATGGCCTGGGACTGTAATTACGCGATCTTGGCCCATTGCCACCGGATTTCCAAGCCGAAGTTGCGCAAAACAGCTCGCCTGTTATAAGCTGATTGCAAATTGCAATCGGAATGAACAAGAAGGACCGGTGCAATGGCCAATGCTGACGGACGACGCGAACGGATCGTTCGCAACCTCTATGAAGCCTACATTGACGGACGCAAGGATGATGCGGGCGCGATGCTCTCGGAGGATTTCCGCTTCTCCAGCCCGCGCGACGATCACATCGATCGCATCGAGTATTTCAACCGCTGCTGGCCCGAACCGCCGCCGTTTCGCGCCATGGAGATCGAGTATCTCGAGATCGTCAATGACGAGGCCGTCGTTCGGTACAGGGCTGAAAAACATGACGGCGGAGCGTTCCGCAACATGGAAGTCCTGCGCTTCATGGGCGATCGGATCACCTCGGTAGACGTCTATTTCGGTCGCAACGTTTAGAGCGCGTCTCCCGAACGTGGTGATCCGCATTCACTACCCGATTGATGGCTGACAGGCACCCGCACAAGAAAGCGGCGCGATAAAAACCGTCCGAGTATCGGGGGTGTGTTTTACCGTAATATACGTGCCCAAACGCGACGCATCATGCAAGCTTCACTTGTTCGATCTCACCCCGAGACTGAAAGAGGGCGATATGCTGAAGCGCAATTTGCTGGTAGCGGCTGTTCTGGTCGCTTCCCTTGTTCATACTGGAGCGGTTAGTGCCCAGACCTTAAGTTACGCAGACGCGGTGACGAAGCTCGCCGATGACTGTGGGGCCGATATCCAAAAGCTTTGCAAAGGTCTCAACCTCGGAGGCGGACGTATTGCCGACTGCCTGCAGCAGAACGCCGCCAAGGTTTCGCCCACCTGCAAGAGTTCGTTGTCCGCCGTCTTCCAGTCAATCGGGCAGCGCGAACACGCTCAAGCATCTTACGAGCAGGTCTGCCAGAGGGACATGTCAAAGAGCTGCTCGGGCATCAAGGGCGACGGCTTCGTTCTCGCCTGCCTCGTCAAGAAGGAGAAACGAGTCAGCGAGGAATGCAATCAGGTGATCACCGACGCGGGATGGAGATAAGCCGATGACAAGAATGCTTTCAAAAACCGTAGTTGCGCTGGCTGCCGGTATTCTCTTCCCTAGCTTGGCGTTCGCTCAGGAAGTATCGCAAGAGCGGATCGTCAAAGGATTGGGGAAGCTGACTGCGGCCGCGCCCGCAATCGACGTGGAAATCTTGCGGCAGGAAGCAATCAGCGGCGGAGACAAGCCAATGTCGGCGCTGCCGAACTGGAAGCGCATCGCAAAGCTTCCGCAGATGGTGTTGGAGATCAACTTCGAGAACGACTCCGTCGCCATCCAGCCGAAGTCCTATCGGACGCTCGGGCTGCTCGCCGACGCCCTTCATCATCCGAACTTGTGGGACTACAAGTTCCTGGTCATCGGGCATTCCAGCGCCACGGGCGACGAAAAGCATAATCTGGAATTGAGTGAGCAGCGTGCCGCGGCGATCAAGGAAGCGCTTTCGACGACATTCGCCGTCGACCCGCAGCGTCTTTACGCAGTCGGCGTCGGCGAACATCTGCCGATCGAAGGAACCGATGCCAATGCCTCGAACAACCGCCGTGTCCAGCTTATAAACCTCGGAGTATTCACGAAGAAGTCCTGACGGCGGAACGTACTG
The DNA here is from genome assembly GCF_050644135.1 of Rhizobium sp. YTU87027. Lineage (NCBI taxonomy): Bacteria > Pseudomonadati > Pseudomonadota > Alphaproteobacteria > Hyphomicrobiales > Rhizobiaceae > Rhizobium > Rhizobium sp. YTU87027. The sequence continues at coordinate 725,471 of NZ_CP098440.1, forward strand.
TCCAGGGAGGTGGTTTCGCAATGCGTAACGCTTCAACCAAGGAAATCGTGGCGAAGAACAGGTGGTGGGAACTCCTGCGCGGCTCGGCGGTTGTGGCGTTGGTCGATATAGCCATCGCGCAGGGTGTTCTGTCGCTGTTGATACATTTGGGATGGTGGCCATACTGACGGCCCTGTGCACGGAGTTTCGCCCAAAGTCGTGATAGGCTGCGCCAGGTTTCGAGCCTAACCTACACTTGCCTGATTGGTGGCAGTGCCTTGGCCGCAGCCCAGCTGCGGCCCTTTTTCTTGCTGCGTCAGTTAACGGCCTGCTCGTCCTCGACGATCATCCCGCCAGAGCGCAATCCCGCGAAGAACCGCTCCTGGTCCTTGGGGCTCGCCAAACGCTTGACGACCTCTTGCCGGACATTCGGGATCAAGGCTGGGCTGTTGGTATTCAGCCAATCAAGTTGCTCCTTGGCCTGCTCGTGCTTCCCCAATGCTCCGAGAATGGACAGCAAGACGAGCCTGTGCATCGGATTGTAGTTGAGGTCCGACATACGCGACCAGAGTTCGGCTGCCTGAGCATCGCCTCTCATAAAGGCACAGAGCGCCATCCCGACCTCGTAGTAACCTCCTGGCCCGGCATTTTTTCTGACCGCCGTTGATATCAGTTCGCAGCCTGTGTCCCATTTTCCCGACATGGAGAGACGCAGGCCGTATTCGCCAGCGACCTCGGTGTCGTTCGGATTGATAGCATAGGCTGCCTCACCGGCTCTCAAGGCTCCGGCAATATCATTGCCGAAAAAGTTGGCAAGCATCAGCGCTTGAAGGGCACGAGCGTTCTGTGGGTCGAGCTGCACCGCTCGTTCGGCCAGGTCTTTTGCGGTCTTGAGCGTCGCCGGCGTCGGCTTGGTATTGAGTTGGAAAGGAAACCGGAATTCATCGAGAAGAGTGAGCGAAAGAAGGGCAGCAAGGGAGGAATCGGTGTCTTTCTTCTCGATTGCCTGCTGCAGGCAGGTCTTCGCAACATCGTGTGCCAGCCGGGTCATCTCGTTTCGGTAGCTGTAGTACGAAAGGGTGCAGGAATATGTGTCCCAACTTCCGGCGACGTTGGCGGCGTCCGTCTGGAAAATGACACCGAAAGGGCGGGCGACAGCGGTCGCAATGTCATCGGCAAGAGCTGCTTCTGTTTCAAGGACGCTCTGTGCGCGCAAATCAGCGTCATAGTTGTTCGCCCAAATCACCGCTCCATCCGCCCGCCGGACCAAGCGCGCGGAAGATCGAAGCTTTTCGCCTTCCAGCCGGACACTCCCCTGGAGCGAATACAATGGCTCGTTTTGAATGTCCCCGGCTTGACGGGCTTGATCGTCGGTGAGGACGACAATGTCCTTGAAGGGGACGAGCTTGTCGATAATCTCATCGGTGATGCCCTGGGAGACACTCGATGCAAGCGGCCCACCCGAGACTGTATCGAAACTTTCCACGACGAGTGTGAGGCGATTCTCCGCACTCGCCAATGTCTCTTTCTGTTCCGGCGCCTTCATCCCTTGAAGCATTCCCACCATCGCGGCGAGGAGGGCAATCGCCGTGCCTCCCGCAGCGAGCCAATGCCGACGCTTCATCAAGGGCGGCTTCATTCGACCGGGAGGAGCATCGATCTGCGCCGAACCCACCTCGGCATGTTCCGAAACGCTCGACACCTCGTCCGCGACACCCGCGGGGCTGGTCTCCGAGTTCCGCCGAAATACCGGCACATACCCGCCCTTCGGGATCGTGATAATGACCGGATCATCAGCCCCGGCCACCAGATAGTACCGCTCAAGCTCTCTTCGCAACCGCCCGGCTTCGATCCTGACACATGGATCATTCTGGGCATCGAAATTCGCGTCTCGTCCGAATACCGTTTGGGCGATAGTGAAAGCCTTCAGGTAATCACGCCGCCCTTCGAGAGTCTCTTCGACAACGAACTGCAGAAACTGGCGTGCCCGCGCGGGCAACCGGAACTCCTGGCTCCGCAGAATACGCGTAAGTTGTTCCTGCACTTCATCCGGCGCCAGTTCGACCAGGCCGATTTTGTCCGTCTCTGCACTGCTCATCGGAACACCACGATTCTGATTAAGTAGAATTTACAACGGGATAATCAAACGATAGAGGCTCAAAAACATAGCGGCAAGCATATTTATCAATGCACCCTGAAATGGACTTCCGTCGGTCGAGAGGACGATGGAGGCGCCGAAACGCGGACGAAAGTACGCAGCGGTAAAATCGGCGTAAACTTGAACCTCGGCCGAAGGCCGGCGCTACCCGAAACTACCGTAATATACTCCTTTGGAGCAGGCGGTCCTGTCATAATTCTCGGCATGTGTTGAGGAGGGAGCGCTCGATGGGGCGCGATCGCATCGAGAGAGACGGGAGCCAAGAAGCAACGCAGCGTGGACGAGCCAGGCTGATGCTGAAGCTTCCCGCTGTTCGCAAGCAGCTTCAACATTTGGAGGAAGGGTCTCCGCTCGACGGAATTCTCGAAGCTTACGATGCGGCATGCTCAGCGCTGGAGAGGTTTCGCCAGAACCTCGATGGCGGCGACCCTCTGATCGCGGAGTATGAGACGGTCTGCGTGGAGATCGAGATCGATGTCCTGGGCGAGCTGTCAGGTCCTTCGGTCGCTCCGCCCCGGAGCTAACGAGGAGTTCGGCAAGCGCGTCGGCGCAGGCCGATGCCACCTCGTCAGACGGGCTTTGACTTTGCTCTCATGAACGATCGAGCAGCCGTTCTCTAAACGGCGCAGGTTCTGAGATCTATTCGTTGATTTCCGGCTCGACGAGCCTTGCCAGATTACGGAGCGATTCCTGCCAACCGAGATAGCAGGCCTCTGGGGGGATCTCGTCCGGGACGCCCGCCTGGACGACATCGAGTTCGGTTCCGACCGAGACTTTTTTCAATGTCACGGTGACCTCCATTTCGCCAGGCAGGTTGGGGTTGTCGAACTTGTCCGTGTAACGAAGCTTCTCGCCTGGCACCAATTCGAGATAGCTGCCGCCGAAGGAATGGCTTCCGCCGGTCGTGAAATTCCGGAAGGACATCTTGTGTGTTCCGCCGACCGTTGGCTCCAAATGATGCACCGTACAGACAAACCCATTCGGGGGAAGCCATTTGGCCAGCGCATCCGCCTCTACGAATGCTCGATAGACTTTCTCGGGACTGGCCGCCAGGACGCGGTGAAGACGTATCGTGTTCGGCATGATGATCCTCCTTTGGACAGAACACTTGAGAGTGCCCCTAGGACGAACCAGTTTTTGTCAATCCGACAATGCGATTGAAATATCCGGTCTCGGCCCATGTCGGTCATTCTGCCGTTTCCAGTTGGAGCGGGCAATGCATCCCTGATCCTTGCCGGAGCCGGACCAATAGAACAGCCCGCCAGATGGCTCGGCCATGACGCGTTAGACATGGGCGTACCACTCGCACCCATGCCATGAATTGACTTGCTTCGAAGAAAAGGGAGAGCAACAGCAAGCACCATCAATGGAAGATCCGCTTAAGGATCGCCTATTTTGCCTTCTTGACCGCCGCAACGACCGGCGCAACGAGTGCGAATTCCTTCAGTTCATCGGGCGAGAGATAGTAGAGCCTGTCGGGTGGCGTCTCCATGGCGTGGATCCAGAGCCCGGGCTTGATTCCCATTTCGTCGAGGTGGCGGGTCACATCGGCGGTGGTGCGTTGGGCTTCCGACATGGCAAGTTCAGGCGAAAGCCTCTCACCGGTGCCGTTGAAAACCTGATGCACGCCGATAACGGCATCCTTGTCCGCTGTGCGCACGACACCGCCGGCCATGATGATCGGACAGGAGGAAACGCAAAGGGCGCCGCTGGCAACGGTGGTTGCAATCTTGCGTTCGCGGATAACCGTGGAGATGGCGAGCGCATCGCCAATCGATCCGCCCGGCGAGTCGAGCGAGACTGTTTTAACGTACTCGCCACGGGCTTTGATTTCGGCATCAAAGCGTGCGGCCGCGCCCGGTTCGATCGTGCCTTGCGCAAGGAGCACACCGCCTGCCTGCAGTTCGAAGCGGATCGGCTTTCTCAGAACCTTGGGGTCTGCGATGATCTCGGCAGGTGCGTTTTGGGGCTTGCCCAGCGTGAGAGCCGGCGGAAGCATCGGCATGGCGTCCGGCATCATCGGATCGAAGGCTGGAATGTCGGAACTGGCGGCGCCGATTTCATGCCAATCGATGATCACGAAGATTGCAGCCAACGTCAGCAGAGCATGGAAGACATGCCGCATCAGCGTGCCGTCATCGGCAGAGAGCACGTAGTCCTTCAGCTTCTGCCCCGCTGTTTCCAGTCTCATGCCGGCGGTCCCTTGCGCGGTCCCTTGCCGGAAAGATCGAAGCTCGCAATGTTCGATTGCTCCGTCGCTTCGCTCCGCTCTGCGGCATCCATGGCAGCTTCGATGTCGACGCCGTGCCGCCGGACTTCACGCTGCACCTCCAGCGCCTGCAGGAGCTCGGCTGCAGTGATCCGTTCGGCGAAGGGCAGGCGTTGTTCCTGCCGACGCAGCGTCGAATGGACGATCGCCAGCATGAAGATCAGTACCGCGGGCAGGATATCGATCGAGATGGCGCCGGCCCAGCTGGGAATGAAATCACCGGCGTAGCGCAACACGGCTTCGGCCGAAGACAGCGGCACGAAACGCCGCTCGGCCACCGGCTCGCGCTCGAGAATCTGGTCGGCTGCCTGTGACAACACCTTGGACTGCGCCGCGACGGAGGATCGGATCGTCTCCATGACCTGATCCTGCCGGTTGACAAGATCTGCCTCGCGTCCGTCCGCGACCGGCGCGATGAAGCCGAGCGACAGGTCTTCCGCGGCGCGTTTGACCGATGGCGCAATCGAGGTCTGTTCCAGCGAGGTGATGACGCCGGAAAGCCCGACGACTTCGGCGGCGAACTGGTCGGCGCGCGGGTTGATCGCGCCTGGCGCGGAAACCAGCGTCCGCATCGTCTCGAGGTGCTTTCGGCCCTCGTCGAAGAGGGTCGTCACGCGCTCGCGCGAGGCGTTGATGCCGTTTTCCAGCTCGGTCAGTTGCGAGGCCATCTGCGACAGAAGCTGGACGACGCTGCCCGCTCCGGTTGTTCCGGTCAGCGCGCCGGTCTCGCGCTCCTGGTCGGCAAGCCGCTGGAACCGCTCCTGTGTGCGCTGGATGTCGGGAAGCAGGCTCTGCGCGGCGAGCGCGTTCTGATGCGCCTGGTCGAGATCGGCGGTGTAGCCTTCCAGTGTTTCTGCCAGATGCTGTTCGAGCGCCGCCGAGCCGGCCAGGGCGGCCGCGTTCAGCCAGCTCGACATGGCGATGATCATCGCGCAACCGAGCGCCATGACGCCGAGCATGGCGGCCCGGCCGCCTGTACCGGTTACATGCGGATAGAAGCGAGCCATATAGGTCCAGAAGGCGTAGATCGCCACCGAAACGGCACTGGAATAGATGAGTGCTGCGAAGAACACGGCGGTCGCCGACCCGTCGAGGATGCTACGCACGCCGAGATAGGTGTAAACGCCGGAGGCAAGCGCCAGGACCGCGAACGCGAAACGGGTCATGGTCTCTACGGATTCGATGCCATCCTGCAAGCGATGCGATATGCTGAGCGCCATCGTCCCCTCCGGCCCAATGCATGCCCTCCGAAAGCGCGCAGTCGTTTCAAGGCCATGCCGTGCATAACAACAAAGACCTAAGGCAGATCGCGTAAGTCTTTGTTCACGCGATCGGCCTTAGCTCCTTAAGAAGCCAATACAATACAGGCAAAAGCAAGGTTTGGCACGAGGCCGGAGCCTGGCGCCGTCAAACCTCATTCGGCGGGCGTGCTGTCGGCCGATGGAGCACGCAGCGACTTCTCGGAGATGTCGATCATCGGCGTGAAGCTTGCTGCCGGCATGCGGACCTCGTCGCCCTCATCGCGGGGGGCAGTCGGAGCCATGCCGCCGGCCCGGTCGCTGCGCGCGACTTCGAGCTGGCCGGTCAGGATGGCGCGCTCGGCGCGCAGTTGCCGAATCTCCGACTTGGCGATCTCCAGGCTGGTGCGCAATTGGCCGATCTCGTAGCGATCCGAATCCATGCGCGTATCGATGTCGCGACGCAGCGCATCGGCATCCCGGTCGCGGCGCACGCGTAGGCTTTCGGCTTCGCGCAGCTTCAGCGTCAGCTCGTTGGCCTGTGTCGCGAGTTCGCGGCGTGCTGCCTCGCTCTCGGCGCCGGTCGTGCGGGCGCGCTGCAGTTCCTCGGCAAGCCGCTCGGAGCGGGAGAGGGAGGTGGCGAGTTCCGATTTGACACGCTTGAGATCGGCGCGAGCCGCCTGCAGTTCCTCGTCCGTCATCTTGTTGCGGCCATTCGCCGTGATGAGCAGCTTCTCCACGAGTTCGGCCTTGGAGCCGATCGCCTCATGCTTCGTCGTCAGGTGGGCTATTTCGAGCGCCGAGGAGGCCTGCAGGGTCTCATGCTCGACTTCCAGCCTCTTATGACGTTCATCGAAGAGGGAGAGGTCCTGCTTCAGGTTGGCAACAGCCATCTGCAGATTGCGCACTTGGGCTTCCTGCTCGATGAGGCTGGACTTCAGATGACTGCGTTCCTCGTTGAGGCGGGCCATCTCGCGCGTCTGGATGCCGTTCTCGCGGCGCGAGGTTTCCATTAGCAGCTGATGCGCCGTCGTCTCATTGTCGAGCTTCTCACGCGTGGCCGAAAGTTCGCGGCTGCGCTGGTCAAGCTCGGTCTGTGCACGCTTCAGAAGCGTCGAGGCTTCATCGAACTGGATGGCGCGATCCGTCAGTTCGCGTTCGGCGTCAAGCAACCGGTTCTCGATGATCGTGAATTCTTCGCGGGTGACCTGATGCACGCCCTGCAGTTTCGTCAGCTCGTCGCGGAAGGCTTCGATCTCGGAGCGAAGCTGCGTGTTGTCGGCACGAAAATCCTTGTTTTCGGTGATCAGGCGAAGATTGTCCTGATCGGCTTTCTGGCGCGCGTTGCTTTCGTAATCGAGAAGCGAGCTGATGCGCGCGCATTCGGCGCGCAGCGCGCCGGTCTCGTTCAAGGACCGGCTGTGGGTCCCGAGCAGCGAGGAAACGCGCTCCTGCAGCGATGTGAGGCTCGACAGCAGGTCTTCCGACGTCCGCTGGTTTTCCTCGAGCGCCGAGCCGAAGGCCGCGAAGTCGTTCACATCAGGAATGGCGTAACGCAGCGCCTCGTCGGCCGCTGGGCGCTGATCGGTTATTGATGCGGGTCGGTATCCTGTTGTCGACAGCGACTTGCCGCCGTCTTCTGCGCGACGAAAAAAGTTCATGACCATGACTTGTGCCCCAAAGTACTTGCCAAAAACGCCGGCGAAATATGGATTTCAGCTAATTAAACGACCATCGAAAATTGCCGTGAGTCCGTAAACGCATGCTGCGCTTACATCTAGAAACGGCTATGTGTCGGTGTCAAAATACGCAGCATGACAATCAACAGGTTTGACGGGCGCACCTGTGATGTTTGTGCAACAGGCAGCTGGTGACCTTATTCCTCGGGCAGAATCCGCATCTCGTCGGTCTGAAGTTCGCTACCCAGCTCGACGCTTTTCGCCTGCTTGTCGTAGACGCAGAAGTAGCTGACGAAGCCATTCCCGCCCTTCGGCTTGCCGGTCACCAACGCGATGCCGTAGTGCTCGCTGCCAAACGGGTCGACGACGGCATGCGGAAACTCGATCGAGGCGCGTGCCGCCTGCTTGCACTTGCCTTCGACCTCAGAAGCAAACTCCTGCCAGGCATCGCCTGAGGAAGCGCGGGCAGCCCCTGCCGCAGCCATTGCGATGGCAAGTGTGCAAAAGCGGATTTTATTCCTCTGCATCTGAAAAGCCTCGTCTTCCTGCTGTTATGAAACGCGCCCATGATCGGCGATTCAGGGCTGCAAAGCCAAGTGCTTGGCGAAGGCAAATTTTCCTCTCGGCCCGTCTTTTTTGATAATTCGCCGGTTGCCTCTGCATGCTTGCGCTCCTATGTTCCGCCTCACCTGCCGATTACGCAACCTATTGCCAAGAGGAGACCCACAATGGCTTTCGAATTGCCCGAACTTCCTTACGACTACGAAGCGCTTCAGCCCTTCATGTCGAAGGAAACCCTGGAATTCCATCACGACAAGCACCACAAGGCTTACGTCGACAACGGCAACAAGCTCGCGGCAGAGGCAGGCCTTTCCGATCTGTCCCTCGAAGACGTTGTGAAGAAGTCGTTCGGCACCAATGCCGGCCTCTTCAACAATGCGGCCCAGCACTACAACCACGTCCACTTCTGGAAGTGGATGAAGAAGGGCGGCGGCGGCAACAAGCTGCCGAGCAAGCTCGAAGCTGCCATCAATTCCGACCTCGGCGGCTACGACAAGTTCAAGGCTGATTTCATCGCCGCCGGCACGACGCAGTTCGGCTCCGGCTGGGCATGGGTTTCCGTCAAGAACGGCAAGCTTGAAATCTCCAAGACCCCGAACGGCGAAAACCCGCTCGTGCACGGTGCAACCCCGATCCTCGGCGTCGACGTGTGGGAACACTCCTACTACATCGACTACCGCAACGCTCGTCCGAAGTACCTTGAAGCCTTCGTCGACAGCCTGATCAACTGGGACTACGTCCTGGAACGCTACGAAGCCGCTGCGAAGTAAGCGGTTCGCAAAAGCAAGATGTCAGCACCCGGCGCCTCGAAACGCCGGGTGTTTCGTTTCGATGACCGTCACAAGCTTGTCATGCCGCGCGCCTAAAGCGTTGCCATGACATCCTTTTCCGACCTCCCCATTCTCCGCTTCGGCGTCGTCGCAGATCCGCAATACGCGGCGAAAGAGCCGCATGCCGGGATGGATCGCCATTATGGCAAAAGCCTCGCAAAGCTTTCGGAGGCGATCGAGGTCTTCAACGGCGAGGATCTGAGCTTCGTCATCACGCTCGGCGATATCATCGACGGCGATTTCGAGAGCTTCGACGATATCCTGCCGCTCTACGACAGCCTGAAGCACGAGAACTTCTTCCTGCTCGGCAATCACGATTTTTCCGTCGCGGCCGGCCGGCTGGCCGATGTCGCCGGCCGTGTCGGCCTGGCGTCGCCCTGCTACAGCTTCGTCAGGAAGGGCTGGCGGTTCATTATTCTCAATGGCAACGAGGTCAGCACCTTTGCTCCACCGGAGGGCCATCCCTATCGGGAGATTGCCGCTCGCCGGCTCGCCGAGCTGAAGGCTGCCGGCGCCATCAACGCGCAGGACTGGAACGCCATGCCGAGCGACGAGCAATTCGCCTGGCTTTCCGACCAGATCAAGGAGGCTGGCGCTGCTGGCGAGGGCGTCATCGTCATGAACCATTACCCGGTCTATCCGCCTAACGAGCACGACAGCTGGGACCGCGAGCGCATGATCGCGCTGCTGACGGCGCACGACCACATCGCGGCCTATTTCAGCGGCCACAACCACGCGGGCAATTTCGGCACGATCGAGGGATGCCATTTCCTCAATTTCAAGGGGATGGTCGATACCGAGGCCGAGAACACATTCGCGATTGTCGAGATCCGCGCCGACCGCATCGACGTCCGTGGTTTCGGACGCGAGGACAGCCGGACACTGACGCTTCGGTAGGACGCATAGGGGGGGCGGAGCTCAAGGCGTCGCCGACAGCTGCTCGCCCTGCCGGGCAGCATCGGGGCGATCCATCGCCGCCAAGAGCCTGTCCTTGGTGTCGTAGCCATGCTGGAAAAGCTCAAAGAGCATAGAGGCCGCCCGGCACGTATCGAGACTGTTGGGATCGACCTTGTGTGCATGACACCAGCTGGACAGCGCCTCGAACACGACACCGATGTCGCCCGCAAAACAAATCGTGTCGGATAGGTCGGCTATCTGTCATTGCTCCGCACAGGCAGAATCACGTGACTCCCAAGCGGCCGTTGCCAAGGACTAATACCGACCGATGCGTGATTGTACCGCCCGCGGCAAGGCGGGCTATTAACTAAGACATAGCCGAGCGATCCCATGCAGGGTGATGCTACCCGACGCTCCTTGCGCCGGGCGCTGCCCGTGTCTCAGCCCTGCCGAGAACGATGCCGTCGTTTCACGCCTTGTTGGTGAGCCACACCGTCGGCGCGCCCAGCACGCCTCCCGTGCGCATCGCCGCCCTCAACTCCTCCAGCTTGCCGAAGGCGTGGGCTGCCTCGACCGTAGCGAAATCGTGGGTGACGGTCACGTCGTTGGGATTGTCGGCGGCTTGATAGACCGCCCCGGCGATAACCCCGTTTGCCTTCTGCACCGGTGCGAACGCGTCGTAGACCTTACGCCAGGCAGCGTAGTCCGAAACCTCATGCCTTATGAACATTGTCGGCATCTGACTTCTCCCACTTTTCCCGTTTGCATCAGGGACGTTCGGCTCGCCACCGTATCACCGAATGGGGTTTCGCGCGTGGGGAAATATCCGGCCTTGGCGGCGCGGCTGTTGCTGTTGGCCATGATCCCGACCCCGTCGCCACCTCAATCCAGTGCGGTCGCTCCGGACTCTGGATTTTGGCCGCCTGGCTTCTATCTCCCTCCGATCGAAACTCATCGAAGCGTGCTTCGGCTCTTGAAGATCGCGACCTACAACGTCAACGGCGTGAACGGACGCCTGGAAATCCTCCTTCGCTGGCTGAAGGAGGACAAGCCCGACGTCGTCTGCCTACAGGAACTGAAAACGGAGGATGCCCGGTTTCCACGCAGCGCATTGGAGCGGGCCGGCTACGGCGTGATCTGGCATGGACAGAAGAGCTGGAATGGCGTCGCGATCCTCTCCAGGGGCTCAACGCCTATCCTGACACGGCGCGGTCTTCCCTGCGATCCCGATGACACGCATAGCCGCTATATCGAGGCGGCTGTCGACGGCATCCTGATAGGCTGTCTCTATCTTCCGAACGGAAATCCCGCGCCTGGACCGAAATTCGACTACAAGCTTCGCTGGTTCCGACGGCTCCACGAATATGCCGCCGAACTGCGCGACCTCGACATTCCTGCGCTCCTGGTCGGTGACTTCAACGTGATGCCGACGGAAATCGATGTTTACAAGCCGGAGCGTTGGCTGGATGACGCCCTCTTTCGGCCGGAAGTCCGCAAGGCCTATGCCGACCTCGTTGCACAGGGCTGGACCGACGCCGTGAGGCATCTGCATCCCAACGAGCGCATCTATACCTTCTGGAAGTACTGGCGAAACTCGTTCGAGCGCGATGCCGGTCTTCGGATCGATCACTTCCTGCTCAGCCCGACGGTCGCCCCATGGCTGAAGTCGGCGAGCGTGCGCAGGAAGCCGAGAAGCTGGGAACACACGAGCGACCACGCTCCTGTCATGATCGAACTCGACATCCCCAAGCGAGAGGACGACGAGTGAAGAAGAGCGGCGGATTCCGGAAGCAGCTGTGGTCGAAGATCGCCAAATTCGGTCGCAGGTACCACCAACCGTGACGGTAGGTTTTGCGCCAAATCGGGCAAGCGCGCGTACAGATCGTCGGTTTCAGCGTCTTGGCACTATCGCCTTCCACCGATGCGGCGCATATCCACAACGCGGCCATCGCGCTGCCGTATGGCAATCTCGAACCGGCTACCGCCCCTCCATGCACGATAGATGAAGAAACGACCGCGGCAGTCGATCCGCCTGACGTCCCTAAAGCCGCGGTTACGGAGCAGCCTCTCTCCCTGACTACAGCTAATTCCTCTGCCTCTGTTGAGATTGGTACCAACACTGATGGAGATATGGGTCTGTGCGCTTGCTTCCGTCGGCACGGATAATGATGTGACGGACAGGCCAACAGCCAGCGCTAGTGACAAAAACAATGATGATCTAGGCAAGGCATCCTCCCTTTGGATAACAGGTTCTGAACACGACGCTCGTTTTCCTGCGTGACGGGTCTCTCTTACGCGAACCGGGCCGCCGTTCTCGCGCGCGCCTTTGCCGCTACCTCCTCACGATCGCGAGGGGGTTGAGACGTTTCCAGCGAATCGAGCAGTTCGCGGGCGCATGCTGCGATCGAACCGACCGCGCGCTCGAACGCGACCTCATTGCGCTTCGACGGTTTGGTCGTTCCGCTCACCTTGCGCACGAACTGCAGCGCGGCATCGTGGATCTCCTCGTCCGTCGCTGGCGGATCGAAATTGAAGAGGGGTTTTATATTTCGGCACATGATCTGCTCCCGGTCATCTCTGCCACTCCGAGGGAGGTGACCAGGACAGAAAGTAGGCGTGGGGGCGCCAATTGCAACCAGCGCAAGGCTGAACGCCGCACGCCGCGAGGCAGGGCGCAGCTTGTACCGTTCGGTTTGTATCGTTGTCGGCTTTAGTGTTGAAATTCCGCTGGTATCGGGGTCAAGTAGGCTCGGTTTCAGGACGGTTGAAACTGAAAACCACAGCCTGCACCAAATAGGAGGAGGATAGGATGCGCGATCACGTTTATAAAAAGGTGGAACTCATTGGGAGTTCGAAGGAGTCAGTCACCGAGGCGATCGAGACCGCCGTCGCGCGAGCCTCGAAGACGATGCGAAATCTCGAATGGTTCGAAGTGGATCAAATCCGAGGTCATATCAAGGACGGCGCGGTAGCGCACTATCAGGTCGTGATGAAGGTCGGATTTCGTATCGACGACACGCCATGAAAAGCTGGGGATGATCGCATCGAGCCGAGAGTAGCGGCGTTTGCGGGATAGGACGGGAAGATCGCGTGCGCTGCCTCGTCTCTGTCGGCATCGGCTCAGGCGGCCGTGACCATCGGCAACTCTTTTCGCTCCATGGTGTCGCGCTTCGGCGGTGTGCCGAACATGCGCGAATATTCGCGGCTGAACTGCGAAGCGCTTTCATAACCGACCTGATAGGCGGCGGTAGCAACGCTGGCGCCGTCCGACACCATAAGTCGGCGCGCTTCCAGCAATCGCATGTTCTTCTGATACTGCAGCGGCGTCATCGCCGTCATCTGCTTGAAATGCTGATGGAAGGAGGAGGGGCTCATGTGCGCGACCGACGCAAGCTGCTCGATGCGCACCGGTGCCGCAAAGTTCTCGCGCAGCAGATGAATCGCATCGGTCATGCGTCGGGCATGGCTGCCCGGTAGCGCCAGCTTGCTGACCTCGGCCGCATTCGGTCCGGTCAGCAGCCAGTAGCAGATCTCGCGCATGATGGCGGGATAGAGCACCGGAATTGCTTTCGGCGTATCGGCGAGGCGGACAAGCCTCAGCACGCAGTCGGCAAGCACGCCATCGAAATTCTGCACGAAAACACCGACCGCGCTATCGCCGACCGGGCGAGGCGGCTGTTCCATCGCCTCCATCACCTCGCGCAGGATCGTCACGTCGAAATCGATGTTCAAGCCGATATAGGGTTCTTCCCTGCTGGCCCTCGTGATCTGTCCGAGCGCCGGCACTTCGAACGTGACGATCAGCGACTGCATCTCGCCGTATTCCAGGATCCGGTCGCCAACCATGATTTCCTTGGCCCCCTGCACGACGATGCAGATCGTCGGCCGATAGATCATGTGGTTCGGCATGACGGGATGGGTGACGCGCGACACCGAAAGCGCGGGCAACGGGGTCTCGAAGCGTCCGTCGGTGTCACCGGCAGTTCGGTCGATAAAGGTCTGGATTGCTTGCTTCAGGGTATCGAGCATTGCCAGCGTCTCCTCGGTCATTCCTTGGCGGCATCAAAAGATAGGCGCCGCGCCGCGTGGTTCGCAAGTCGCTTGGAGGATTAGGCAAGAAATTCGAGAGTTCCGGCATTCAACAAAAGGCCTTGGCAGGCGTACCGTAGGGGCACGAACTCCCAGCAAAGGAAGAGATCATGCCAAGAGAAACACAAGCAAATTCAGCATTTAAGGTTGCCATTGTCACCGGCGGCAGCCGTGGGCTCGGCCGCAACACGGCGATCAATCTCGCCCGTCGTGGCGTGACCGTCATCTTCACCTACCGAGCAAATCGGGCAGAAGCGGAGACCGCGGCTTCGGAGATCAAGGCGCTCGGCGCCGAGGCCATTGCCCTGCAGTTGGACACCGGTCGGGTCGCCGATTTCGACGCCTTCGTGGGCAGGGTGAAGGATACCCTGCAAGGTCTTGGGCGGTCCCGGTTCGACTACCTCGTCAACAACGCCGGCAGCGGCTATCACGCAACGATTGCCGAAACGACGGAAGAGGCTTTCGACGAGCTCGTCAACGTGCACCTGAAGGGCGTCTTCTTCCTGACGCAGAAGCTCCTGCCACTGATGGCCGATGGCGGGCGTATCATCAACATCTCGAGCGGCCTTGCACGCTTTGCCGTGCCCGGTATTTCCGCCTATGCATCGATGAAAGGGGCGGTCGAGGTCTTCACGCGTTACCTCGCCGAGGAACTCGGCCCGCGCGGCATCACGGCCAATACGGTTGCTCCGGGCGCAATCGCCACCGACTTCAGCGGCGGCATGGTGCGGGACAATCCGACCTACAACAAGATGGTCGCCGATGCGACGGCGCTCGGTCGTGCCGGCGTACCCGACGATATCGGCCCGATGATCGCCTCGCTGCTTTCCGACGATAATCGCTGGGTCAACGGTCAGCGCATCGAGGTCTCCGGCGGCATGCACCTCTGATCCACCAGATCAGGATGATTTTAGGTCGTTCGACCTGAAATCTGAATCCTGATCTACATCAAGCAGCTAGAGTGGGATTTCAGCCGAAAACCGCTTACACGTTTCGGCATCCGCTCTAGGCCGTTGCGGCAGCCGGCGGATTCGTCCATCCGCTCGTCCAGAGTTGCCGCAGCCGGTCGCCGTCGCCTCGGAAATAGGCGTCGGCCGTCTCGCAATGCTCGACACGGTCGCTACGGAAATTGCGGATCGCCTGGCGTAGCTCGCACCAGGCGACAATGTTTGCGGTCTGCGAGTAATAGATGAGCGCAATCGGCTGAATCCTGCGCTCCGTCGCGCGGCCGAGTTCGTCGCGATAGTCGAGCATCAGCTTCTGTTCGTCGCGGATGGCGCGGCGAACCAAACCAAGATCGAGCCCGACGGGGGATTGCGCCACCGATCCCCAGGCATAGAGCGCTTTTCGCTCCATCGCCTGGCGCAGCGGCGCCGGCACGGAGCCGGCAATCTTCTGATTGACGCCCTTGGCCGCTCGCTTGAGTTCCTCGTCGCCGGTCCGGTCGAGCAGCGCCAGCGACAAGACGATCGCCTCCATTTCCTCGACCGAGAACATCAGCGGCGGTAGGTCGAAGCCCGGTCGCATGATGTAGCCGATGCCGCGGCCGCCCTCGATCGGGACGCGCATCGCCTGCAAGGCGGCGATGTCGCGATAGATCGAGCGCACCGTCACCTCGAGCGTTTCCGCCATGTGAGCTGCTGTCATTGGTTTGCTTGCCAACCGCAGGATCTGGATGATCTCGAAAAGTCGTGAGGCCTTGCGCATTTTTCGCCTCCTTGGGCCCAGGCTCCTGACAATACACTGTCAGTTGGGTCCTCGTATAGCTCTCGCTATCGAATTGAAAATCAACATGGTCTTTGAAATCGACCTTGAATTGGATAGCGGACAACTGACATGACCTACAGCGAAAATCTCTGGCTCTACTTCACGCTTCTCTTCGGCATCATCATCGTCCCGGGCATGGATATGCTGTTCGTGCTGGCTAATTCGCTGAGCGGTGGCAGGCGCACGGGCATCGCCGCGACCGCAGGGATCATGGCCGGTGGGGCGGTGCATTCGCTCTATGGCGCGATCGGAGTCGGTGCACTCGCCGTTCTCCTGCCGACCCTGTTCAATCCCCTGCTCTTCGCCGGCGCGGCTTACATGGCCTGCATCGGCTACACGCTGATCCGCAGTTCGATCACCGTCGATGCTGTCGGGGCAGGCGGCTTGCGTTCGGGTTGGAGGGCGTTTCGCCAGGGCGCGGCAACCTGCCTGATGAATCCCAAGGCGTATCTGTTCATGATCGCGGTCTATCCGCAGTTTCTGAAACCGGTCTACGGGCCGATCTGGGTGCAGGGCCTTGTTATGGGCGTCATGACGATGGCAACGCAGGCCGCTGTCTACGGCACCCTGGCCCTGACAGCGGCGCGAAGCCGCACTATGCTGGTGTGCAATCCGAAGGCGACAATCCTGGTCGGACGGATCGCCGGCGCGCTGCTGATCGCCGTTTCGATCCTCACCGCATGGCACGGCTGGCGCGCGCCGGCGTGAGGCGCGAATACGAAACGATTTAGGACTCTATTTTTCCTGAAGTCTCACCCACTTGTTACTTTTTGGGGCGGAAAAATTTGCCATGATGCCGCCCGTATGCCAAAGCGCCGGGCTTCGCGGACGTTGTTATCAAAAGAGGAGTGGAGAGATGATACTGAAAGCTATAGCCGCGGCAGTGCTCGTCGCCGGTCTGGGGGTAGGCATCGCGATCGCAGCACAGGAGGACGGCACGCACGACGCACGCTCCGCGCTGATGAAGAAAGTTGGCGGCGCAGCGGGCGCCATGGCGGCGATCGCCAAGGGCGAAAAGCCCTATGACGCAGAGGTCGTGAAGGCGTCGTTGATGACGATCGCAGAAACCGCGAAGGTTTTCCCCGATCAGTTCAAGCCTGGTACCGAGAAGGGTGACAAGGCGGCGAGCCCGAAGATCTGGGAAGATCACGCGGACTTCAAGGCCCGTGCGGCGAAGCTTTCGGATGACGCCGACAAGCTCCTCGCTCAGCTTCCGGCGGACGCGGCCGGTGTCGGCACCGCCATGAAGGCGCTTGGCGCGAACTGCGGCGGCTGTCATGAGAAGTTCCGCATAAAGACCGATTGATAATCCTGGCCTTTCAGTCAAACGATCCGCGCCAGCCTTGCCGCTGGTGCGGATCGTTTTATGTTTTCAATGACGTTATCGGCAGCGGGAGCGGCAGATGGTTCGCAGGTTCGTCCGGTTTTTGCTCTGTCTCGTGGGTGTGGTTGTCATCGGCGGAGCGGCCTTCTATTTCATCACCGCGCCGAACGCGCTTCCCGAAAGTCACTGGGCCAATCTTGGCGAACCCGATCTGAAGAACGGTGAGGGGGTCTTCTGGACGGGTGGCTGCGTAAGCTGTCATGCGACGCCGGGGTCGGAGGGGGATGCCAAGCTCACGCTCTCAGGCGGCCTGGCGCTGAAGAGCCCTTTCGGCACCTTCCACGTTCCCAATATCTCGCCTGACGAAAAAGCAGGCATTGGGACATGGACGCTGGCCCAGTTCGGCAACGCGATGAAACGTGGCGTCGCGCCAAACGGACAGCACCTCTATCCCTCGTTTCC
The DNA here is from genome assembly GCF_050644135.1 of Rhizobium sp. YTU87027. Lineage (NCBI taxonomy): Bacteria > Pseudomonadati > Pseudomonadota > Alphaproteobacteria > Hyphomicrobiales > Rhizobiaceae > Rhizobium > Rhizobium sp. YTU87027. The sequence goes on from NZ_CP098440.1 coordinate 742,724, forward strand.
CTACAACTCGTATGCCCGGATGAGCGACAAGGACGTCAACGATCTCTTCGGCTTTCTGAAGACGCTGCCAAAAAGCAGCAATGTCTCCCCGCCGCATGAGCTGCCGTTCCCTTACAACATCCGGCTGGCGCTCGGCGGCTGGAAGTTCCTCTATTTCAACGATGAACCGCGTGTTGCGCTCGCTGCCAATGTCGACGACAGGATCAAGCGCGGCCAGTATCTCGTCGAAGGCGCCGGTCACTGCGGCGAATGCCACACGCCGCGCGACCGGCTTGGAGGCTTCGAGGCAGGCAAGTGGCTGGCGGGCGCGCCAAATCCGGAAGGCAAGGGCAGGATCCCCAACATCACGCCGGGCGCGAAAACCGTCGGCTCGTGGAGCGAGGAGGATATCGCCAACTATCTCGAAACCGGCTTCACCCCCGACTTCGATTCGGCCGGCGGCTCGATGGCGGACGTGCAACGCAACCTCGCTCACCTGCCGAAACCGGAACTCGAGGCAATCGCAGCCTACCTGAGGGCGGTTCCGAAACAATAGGCTGCCAACACTCCAGGCAGCGCGGCTCAGGCCGCTTTCGGCTGATGCTCGGCGCCGAACATCAAAACGTACTGGTCGAGTTCGTCGCCCCCGTGCCCGAGCGCGCGGTAGATTTCCGCGGCAAAGGTCATCGGCGCCGATCCTGGCGCCGTTACCAGCTTTCCGACACGCACCGCCTGCGGGCTATCCTTGTAGCGCGCGTGGCCGGCATAGCCCGGCGCGCTGGCAATGAAATCGGCGGCATTGCTGGTATGGTCGGTGGCGTCAAGCGCGCCCGCACGCGCAAGCGCCAGTGTCGCGCCGCAGATTCCGGCGACGAGTTTGCCATGGGTGATAAAGTCGTCGATGACAGGTTTCAGATCCGGTGCCTTTTCGGTTTCCCAGATCGTCCCGCCGCAGAGCACAAGGCCGTCGAAGGCATTGGCGTGCAGATTTTCCGCGACGGCATCGGCAGCGACGCGCATGCCGCCCATCGAGCGCACTTCCTCTCCCTCGGGCGTTGCGATCACCACGTCGAAGCCGAAATAGGAGCGTGCGGAGGCCGTCAGTTGGGCGACCTCCCAGTCGGCGAATCCATCGGTGAGGACAATTGCAAGTCGGGTCATTCGTTTCTCCTTGCAGGCTGTCCGGGGCGGCCAATGCCGCTCATGCCAAAGCTTGCATATAGCGCATGCCGGTGACCGGGCGAGGCACGAAGTCCATATTCTCGTAGAAGCGATGGGCCTGCACGTTGCCGGTGGCGGCGCTGACCGAGAGGTAGCCGCAGCCGGCGCTGCGAGCCGTGTCGCGGGCGCGGTTGACGAGATGCTGGCCGACGCCGTGGCCGCGATGTCCGTCACGCACGAAGAGATGATGCAGATCCATGCCGCGCGCGCCGTCCTGTGCCCTGTAGAGCGGCACGAGAATGGCGTAGCCGATCAGGCCCTCATCGCTCTCGGCAACCAGCGCGCTGATCCACGGCACCGGGCCGAACAGATCACGCTCGAGCTGCTCCGGGCTCGAGGCGGATGGATCGCCGTGATGCTTGGCGAGCAGGCCGATCATTTCGCTGAGTTCAGGGAGATCGCGCGGCTTGGCGGCGCGGATATTGATCACCGGCGGGCGGATCAATGAGATTTCGCTGTCTTCGATTTCAACCATGGTCTTCGCGTCCTTGTGTGGTGTTCTGCCGTCAGGACGCTGCCGATACAACAAAGCCGCCTGACGGCGGCTTGTTGACAATATGATCTGTCCGGCCGCCCCTTACAGGTACAGCCAAAAATACGAGCTGGTGATGTGCGCGTTCTTGATCATGTGTCGATAGATCATCCAGAACGTGCCGTTTGTCAATGGGGTTTGCGCGTGGGCGCCCGGAAGCACGTGGCGTCTGTCGACGCGGCCGCGGTCTACCGAGGGGACTTTTCATCATCAGGTAATTGATATAGGGTACCCCCCTATACTAAAAGGATACGTCATGTCCCACACCACACACCAGAAGAAAAAGCTGATGGCCCGCGTAAGCCGCCTGAAAGGCCAGTTGGAGGCCGTCGAGCGCGCCCTGGATGCAGAGCGGCCCTGCGGAGAGATTTTACAGCTGCTTGCCTCGATCCGCGGCGCCCTGAACGGCCTGACGGGCGAGGTGCTGGACGACCATCTGCACGAGCATGTCCTGCATGCCGCCGATGAGAGAGCCCGGGCGGAAGCCGTCGAGGAAATAACCGAAGTGCTGCGAACCTATATTCGCTAAGACAACCGACATGAGGAGCGTACGATGAGCGCACAGACCGAAACATTTGAACATAGCCACGTTTTCCTGGGCGCCGATCATGACCGCAACGCCCGCCGTGTTTGGTTCGTCATTGCGCTGACCGCCGTCATGATGGTGGTCGAAATCGGCGCCGGAACTTACTATGGCTCCATGGCGCTGGTCGCCGATGGTTGGCACATGTCGACCCATGCGAGTGCGCTGCTGATCTCGGCGGTTGCCTACCTCTATGCCCGTCGGCAGGCGCATAATCCTCGCTTCACTTTCGGCACCGGCAAGCTTGGCGACCTCGCGGGCTTTGCCAGCGCCATCATCCTGATGTTGATCGCCTTGCTGATGGCCTGGGAGAGCTTCCTGCGCATCACCCATCCAGTGCCGATCAGCTTCGCGCAGGCGATCGGCGTCGCTATCGTCGGTCTGCTGGTCAACCTGGCGAGCGCCTGGCTCCTGAAAGATGACCATGCCCATCATGGCCACAGCCATTCCCATCATCACGAGCACCATCATCACCACGACCACGGCGATCATGCCCATCATGGCGATCACGCTCATTCAGCACATGCCTCCGACAACAACATGCGCGCCGCCTACGTCCATGTCATCGCGGATGCGCTGACCTCTGTGCTGGCCATCGCGGCACTGCTCTTTGGCAGTATCTATGGCTGGCTCTGGCTCGATCCGCTGATGGGCATCGTCGGTGGCCTCATCATTGCGCAATGGTCCTGGGGTCTCATGAAGTCGTCTGGCCGCGTGCTGCTCGATGTCGTGCCGCAGGAAACCGATCTGCAGGACGAGATTCGTTCGGCGCTGGAAACGGGTGGCGAGCGGATCACCGATCTTCACGTCTGGCAGGTCGGACCCGGCCATCACGCCGCGATTGTCGCTCTGGTGACGCCGCAGCCGGAAAGCCCGGCTTTCTACAAGGCGAAGCTCGAACCCGTTACCGGCCTCTCGCACGTCACCGTCGAGGTCACGCAGTCGGCAGCCGCTTGACACGACGCATCCGGGCCACAATCGCTCTCTAGCTCTGTGTCTATTGATTCAGAGAGGAATTTTCATGCGTGGCTTTTCGATCCGCCGCCGAACCTTTCTCGGTTCGGCACTGCTTTCCCCCGCCTGGCTTCTGCCGCGCGTTGCGTGGTCGGAGGACAGCGATGATGAAATCAATCGGCGGATGGATGCGCTCGAAAAAGCGGTCGGCGGTCGCATCGGTGTGTCGGCCATCGACACTGACACCAACATTTCTTTCGGCTATCGCGAGACTGAGCGCTTTCCCCTCTGCAGCACATTCAAGGTCCTTGCCGCCGGGTTGGTGCTGGCGCGTGTCGACAAGGGGCAGGAGACTCTCGAGCGGCGCGTCGTCTACGAAAAGGACAAGCTCGTCACCTACTCGCCGGAAACGGAAAAGCACGTCGGCGGCGAGGGCATGAGCCTCAGTGAACTCTGTCAGGCGGCGATCACCCTTAGCGACAATACGGCCGGGAACCTGCTGCTGGAAAGCTTCGGCGGACCGGCTGAACTGACCAAATGGCTGCGCACGCTGGGCGATCGTTCGACGCGGCTCGACCGCTGGGAGACGGCGCTCAACGAAGCCAAGGACGGCGATCCGCAGGATACGACCACTCCCGATGCGATGGTCGACACGCTCGGCAACCTGACGCTGGGCTCGGCCCTGTCGGAACCGTCGCGCGACAAGCTGATAGAGTGGATGGTGGCGAACACGACAGGCGGCGCTCGCCTGCGCGCAGGCCTGCCGGATACCTGGAAGATCGGCGACAAGACCGGCACCGCCAACAATGGCAGCGCTGCCGATATTGCTGTCGTCTGGCCGCCTGGTCACGGCGCGATCCTGGTCGCGGCTTACGTGACGCAGGCGAAGGCGCCGGTGCCCGAGATCAACCCAGTCTTTGCCGAGGTCGGCAAGATCGTGGCCGACATGGTCGGATAGGGCTTTCCCGTCAAAGGGATGCGACGGAAACGTGAATCTCCGTCGCATCGATCTAATTTAGTTTATAGAGGTCTCAGGCGCTGACGAGCGTATCGGCGCTCGGCTTGTCCTTGCCGTCATCACCGGTCAGCTGCCGCTTCAGTTCGTCCGCGATCTGCTTTTCGATAGCCTCGCGCTCCTCCGGCGGCATCGCCTTCAGATCGTCCTCTGTCAGCCCGAGCCGCTCGAGGATCTGGCTGCGCATCCGCTCCGCGGGGGGCTGGTCGGCGAGGTCCGTGAACTCAGAGATGACAGCGTCATGACGCGCTTTTGAGGGATCTTCGGTGCCATCCATGGTCGCCGTGCCGCTGCTCTGCAGCGCCCACATCGTGCTGGAGATCGACGTTGGCGTGCTGCTTGGCTGTAGTGCCGCCCCGCTTTGGCGAACGCTGACCTCGGTATCGCTGGTCTGTTGCTTGTTGCGCTGGCCGGACTGACTAAAGAGGCTGCTCAGTCCATAGGTGCTGGAAATGCTGCGGCCGATCTTCATGAAAATTCTCCTGAAACAATGAGGGGGAGAATGGTGCAGCAGACCTGCCCGGAGCTGGTGGCTGCGGGCACGGATGGCCGTCTTCGGCGGCGACCATCCGGCACGTTTGGGAGACTTCAGGGCAGGGCGTAGCTGATCACATAGTCGCCGGGTTTGGTTCCGATCGAGCCATGTCCGCCGGCGACCATGACGACGAACTGCTTGTTATCGCTCGTCGTATAGGTCATAGGCGTCGCCTGGCCGCCGGCCGGCAGACGGGCTTGCCAGAGCTGGTCGCCATTGGTGACATCATAGGCGCGCAGGAAGTTGTCGACGGCGGCCCCGAGGAAGGCAACGCCGCCCCTTGTCAGGATCGGGCCGCCGATGCCCGGTACGCCTACGTTGAGGGGCAACGGCAGTGGCGTCATATCGTAGACGGTTCCGTTCCTGCGCTTGTAGGCAATCTTTCCGGTACGCAGATCCGCACCTGTGACGTAGCCCCATGGTGGCGCCTGGCAGGGGATTTTCAGTGGTCCGAGGAACGGCCCCATGAACACGCCGTAGGGCGCGCCATCGTTGCGGTTGAGGCCCTGTTCGCTGCCCTTCTCATCCTGCCCCTTTGGCGGGATATCGGCGGCGGGAACCAGCCGCGAGGTGAAGGCGAGATAGGTCGGCATGCCGAACATGATCTGCCGTTCCGGGTCGACAGCAACGCTGCCCCAGTTGAAGGTGCCGAAATTGCCGGGATAGATGATCGAACCCACGAGCGACGGCGGCGTATAGCGGCCTTCGTACTTGTAGCGGTGGAACTGGATGCGGCAGGCGAGCTGGTCGAGCAGCGTCACGCCCCACATGTCCTTCTCCTGCAGCGGCGGCGGCGAGAAGGTGAGGTCGGAGATCGGCTGGGTTGGCGACGTATGATCTTCAGGGATCGCGCCGCCTGGGGCGGGTATCTCCTTGAACGGGATGATCGCCTCGCCTGTGCGCCGGTCGAGTACGTAGATGTCGCCCTGCTTGGTCGGGGCGACAAGAGCCGGCACGGATGTTCCGTCGGGTTTCGTCATGTCGAACAGCACAGGTTGGGCGGGGACGTCCATATCCCAAAGGTCGTGGTGCACGAACTGCTGTACCCATTTCACTTGCCCGGTGGCGATGTCGAGCGCGACGATCGAGGAGGAGTATTTCTCGACATGGGCGCTGCGGTTCATGCCGAGCTGGTCGGGTACCTGATTGCCAAGCGGGATGTAGACCATGCCGAGACCGTCATCGACACTGAAGACGGACCAGCTGTTCGGAGAGTTGGTCGTGTAGGTCTGGCCTTCGGCCAGTGGCGCGGTGACATCGGGATTGCCTGAATCCCAGTTCCAGATGAGCGCACCGGTATTGATGTCGTATGCGCGGATGACGCCGGACTGCTCCTTCGTGGAATAGTTGTCGTTGACGGCGCCGCCGAGGATCAGCTTGCCTGCGACCGCGACCGGCGGCGAGGTCGAATAGTAGTAGCCGGCCGGATTGTACTGCATGCCTTTTTCGAGATGCAGCACGCCATCTTCGGCAAAGTTCGTGCAGATCTGGCCATTTGCCGCGTCGCGATAGTAGGTGACGCCGCGGCAGGTCTGGTGTTGGCGGTTCGGGTTCATGCCGGAGTTGGAATCGTACTTCCATTTCTCCTTGCCGGTCTTGGCGTCGAGCGCGATTGCCCAATTGTGCGGCGTGCAGAGGTACAGCGTGTCGCCGACTTTCAGCGGTGTGACCTGATAGGTCGTCTCGCCGACGTCCTCGGGTCGCTTCACATCACCGGTCTGGTAGCGCCAGACTTCCTTGAGATCCTTGACGTTGCTGACATTGATCTGGTCGAGCGGCGAATAGCGCTGGCCGAAGGGTGTGCGGCCGTATTGATGCCACTCGCCATCGGGCACGACACCGCCGAAGGTCGCGGGGCTCGCAACGGCCGCCGTCGGCAGACTGCCCGTGATCCGGTGCGGATCGGTGGTCATCGAATAGCCGGCGATCGCGATCGCGATCACAACTGGTATCGCCAGCGGCCAGGGGGTTGCCTCATAGGAAATACCGGTCGGGCTGACGAAGCCAAGCGGCCGGCGGATCCAGGGCGTCAACAACCATAGGCCGAAAAGAATGATCAGTCCGCCGCGCGGCCCGAGTTGCCACCAGTCGAAGCCGACTTCCCAGATCGCCCAGACCAAAGCGACGGCGATGAGCGCTGCATAGACCCACAACGCGGCTGCCCTGCGCATCAAGAGCAGGATGGCGGTCAGCAGGAACATGGCGCCGGCGAAGAGATAAAAGAAGCTGCCGCCGAGTATGATGAGCCAGAGCCCACCACCGACGAGGGCAAGACCGAAAAGCATGAAAAGCACTGATGTAATGACGATTGCCATCTGGGAAGACTCACGCTGATGTTAGACGGGTGCGATCAGAGCGCGAAAAAAGTCTGCAAATCAGCGAGATAGAGCGGTCGCAAGGAGCGTCAACTGCGACCATAGGTGTCAGAGGGAGAGGGTTCTCGCCCGATCACGTGCCGCAGAAGGTCTGCAGCACGCGTTCTTCCGGCTTCGGCGGCTCCATGTATGCCGCAAAGCCGGGTTGATCGTCGTAGGGCTTGGCGAGCACCGAAAGCAGGGCCTCGAAGAGCGAGAAGTCCGCATCCTCGACGGCGGCGTTGATCGCCTGCTCGATGCGATGGTTGCGTGGAATGAAAGCGGGATTGACCGCGCGCATCGCCATCCTGCGGTCGGCTGCGGTCCGACCTTCGTCGCGCGTGAGGCGATCGCGCCAACGGGCAAGCCATTCGCGCACACCGTCCGGCTCACGGAAGGTCGAGAGGAAGAGTGCCTCGCCATCTCCAGGGCCGGCACAGTCGCAAAGGCGGCGGAAGGCGAGGGTAAAATCGGCCTGGCTCGCCTGCATCACTGCGAGCAGCGACTGGATGAGGTCCAGATCGCCATCTTCGACGGTCGCCAAACCAATCTTCTCGCGCATGCCGCGCAGCCAGTGGATCTGGAAGCACTCGCCGTATTGCTGGATCACGGTATTGGCGAGTTCGACGGACTTCTCCGCATCCGCATCAAAAAGCGGCAGCAGGGTTTCACCGAGTCGCGCCAAATTCCATTGGCCGATGCCCGGCTGGTTGGCATAGGAATAGCGCCCGCCCTGGTCGATCGAGGAAAATACGGTGCGCGGATCATAGGCGTCCATGAAGGCGCAGGGGCCGAAATCGATCGTCTCGCCCGAAATGGTCATGTTGTCGGTGTTCATGACGCCGTGGATGAAGCCGATGTGAAGCCACTTGGCGATCAATGCCGCCTGCCGCTCGCAAACGGCCTCATAGAGCGCAAGGTAGGGATTGTCCCTGTCCTTGAGTTCCGGGTAGTGCCGGTCGATCACATAGTCTGCCAGCGCCCGCACGCTGTCCGTATCACCGCGCGCGGTAAAGAACTGGAACGTGCCGACGCGGATGTGGCTCGCGGCGACGCGGGTGAAGACCGCGCCCGGCAGGATGTCTTCGCGATAGACGGGCTGCCCTGTCGAAGCCGCGGCAAGCGCCCGGGTCGCCGGGACGCCGAGCGAATACATCGCCTCGCTGACGATATACTCCCGAAGCACCGGCCCGAGTGCGGCACGTCCATCGCCGCGGCGGGAATAGGCCGTCTGGCCCGCGCCCTTCAGCTGGATATCGCGACGCTGACCGTTGCGATCGATGACCTCGCCAAGCAGGATCGCCCGCCCGTCGCCTAGCAGGGGCACGAAGGAGCCGAACTGATGCCCGGCATAGGCCATCGCCAGCGGGTCCGCGCCTTCGGGCACGAGGTTGCCCGAAAAGATCGCCGCGCCGTCTCGCCTCAGTGCCTCGGTATCAAGGCCGAGTTCTTCGGCAAGCGGTTCGTTCAGCTTGATCAGCCACGGCTCGGCGGCCTGCGCGGGAGCCTGGCGCGTAAAGAACTGCTGCGGCAACCGTGCATAGCTGTTGTCGAAGGCGAAGGGGGCGCCGGTGCGCGCGGTGTTCTGCAGGGCCTGGGTCATGCTTCATAAGTAGGGTTCAGCGCCGATTGTCGCAAGCGATAAGCGGTGGTAGGATTTTATCCTACTTCCGCATGGAGCACGTCCGATGGAAAAGTTGAGCATCACTCTGCCGACCGAAATGGTCAATGTGATCAAGGCTGAAGTCGAGGCCGGTACCTTTGCCTCGACCAGCGAAGTGCTGCGTGAAGCCATGCGCGTCTGGATGCGACGCGAAGAGGAGCACAAGCAGCGCATGGCGGCGATCCGCGCTCAGGTGCGGGCGTCATTGGACGACCCAAGGCCGAGTTTGAGCAGCCAGGAGATGAGAACGGCTATCGATGCCCTCTTTGCAAAGCACCGATGAGCAATGGAGCACTATCAGGTTGAATACCGGCCAGCGGCACTCGATGCGATCGTCTCAATCTTCACTTATGTTCTCGAAGCCAGCCAAAATCACGTTACGGCGGAGCGCTACATAAAGCGCCTGTACGACCGTTGTGAGCGTATCGGCGATGCGCCGTTTGGCGGCGTGGCGAGACCGGACCTCGGCACAAACCTGCGTATGGCGGTTGTTGAGAGAAGCATCGTGATACTTTACGTCGTCGAAGGTCATGTGGTCAAAATTACCAGCATTTTCGCCGGCGGACAGGATTACGAAGCACTGCTACGCGACAACTGAGCAGACACGATTCCCAGCCATTCCCGGACGGCACGGCTGCCTTTCCATAAAAGCATAACGACGCCACATTTGCGGGCGTATACAAAGATTTCTAATCCCCTTTTGGCATCACGCCATACCATACCGCGGCCATCGCTTCCGCGTCGGCCAAGCCATTGCGAGTGATCCCTGACGATGTCGGATCAGATCTACCAGGCGGCGACCATCGCGCGCGCCAAGCCGAATTTCCGCGTGATAGCGATGATCGTGGCGAGCGCCATGTTTATGGAACAACTCGACGCCACCGTTCTGGCAACGGCGCTGCCGACCATGGCGCGCGACTTCGGCGTCAGCGCCCCGTCGATGAGCATCGCGCTGACCTCCTATCTTCTCAGTCTCGCGATCTTCATTCCGGCCAGCGGTTTGATTGCCGATCGCTTCGGCTCGCGCACCGTTTTTCGCTCGGCGATCGCTGTCTTCGTGGCTGGCTCGATCTTCTGCGCACTTTCGCCCAATCTCCTCTGTCTCGTCCTGGCGCGGCTGCTGCAGGGTCTTGGCGGGGCGATGATGCTGCCGGTCGGTCGACTGGTCCTCTTGCGCAGCGTCAGCCGCAAGGACATGGTCAACGCCATGTCGTGGCTGCTCGTACCGGCCCTGGTTGGCCCCATCCTCGGGCCACCGGTCGGCGGTCTGATCGTCACCTATCTCGACTGGCGCTGGATTTTCTACATCAACGTGCCGATCGGCATTATCGGCTTCACGCTGGTCTCGATCTTCATCGAGGACTTCAAGGGAGAGGCGAAGCGCCGGTTCGACACAGTCGGCTTTATCCTCTCCGGTATTGCGCTCGGCTCCCTGCTGTTCGGCTTCGAGAGCTCGAGCCGTCCGGGCGAGGGCGCTTTCTCACTGTTCCTGATCGCCGTCGGACTGCTCTTCGGCGCCGCCTATCTCAAGCACGCTCGCCGCCATCCGTCGCCGATCATGGATTTCTCGCTGATGAAGGTGCCGAGCTTCGGTACGTCAGTCATCGCGGGTTCGCTGACCCGCATCACGCAAGGCGCGCAACCCTTCCTGCTGCCGCTCTACTTTCAGCTCGGTTTCGGCCTCTCGGCAGCAAAGGCCGGCCAGCTCGTCACTGCCGCAGCGCTCGGCTCGATGGCGATGAAAGCCTTTGCGCCGCGCGTGCTGCGCCGTTTCGGCTTTCGCAACAGCCTTGTTGCGAACGGCGTGATCGCCACCTGCGGCTATGCGCTCTGCGCCGCCTTCCGTCCGGATTGGCCACTGGCGCTGATCTTCGCGATCCTCGTCATGTGCGGCTTCTTCATGTCGTTCCAGTTCACGGCCTACAATACCGTGGCTTACGATGAGATCGACCGCGACAGGATGAGCTCGGCCACCAGCTTCTATACGACGTTCCAGCAGCTGATGCTGTCACTCGGCATCTGCGTCGGCGCGCTGGCACTGCACACATCGATGACGATCAACGGTAGCGAGACGCCGCAGCTCCACGATTTCTCCGCGGCCTTCCTCTTCGTCACCGCGATCTCGATCACGGCGACTTTCTGGAACCTGCGGTTCTCGCGGAGCGCTGGCGCCGACATCAGCGGTCACGAGGTTGGCAAGGCCGCACACGCCGTCGAGCACTGACGCCAGGAACGGAGCCTAACCTCCATCCTCCATCTGAGCCGCCATCTCGGCGAGCTTGCGCACGGTGTTGAGATTGCGCGCCGTTCCCGGCTTCAAGGCCGGCAGCTTCAGCTTCGATTTGCCGGAGCCGATGGGGAAGTGGACATAGATTTCGCGCCCGGCGACGACCGCCTCTTCGCCATCGGGGGCGACCATCTTGTCCAGTGCATCGGCTGGCGGTGCTCCAGGCAGGAAGCTCACCAGCAGATAGTTGGGCTTGGCGTCGGGGAATGGCGCATTGGCCGCGATCGCTTCCAGCTCCTTGCGGCTGCGCAGCATCACGCCGGGCTTCTTGCCGAGCAGCTTTCCAAGCGCGTCGTCCAGCCTCTGCTCGACCTCGGCTTCCGCCGCATCGGCGCGAAACAGCACGTTACCGCTCTGGATGTAGGTCTTCACATCGCTGAAGCCGAGCCCTTCGCAGACCGCCTTCAGCTCGGTCATCGGCAGCTTGCCCGTGCCGCCGACATTGATGGCTCTCAGGAGCGCCACATAGACCGTCACGGGCTTCTCCCAGCCGTTACATCTTGCCCGCGACCTTGATCGCGAAGGCGTATTCGAAGGCGATCTCTTCCAGCCGCTGGAAGCGTCCCGATGCGCCGCCATGGCCGGCATCCATGTTGGTCTTCAAGAGGATCGGCGCCGAACCGATCGTCTTTTCGCGCAGCCGCGCCACCCATTTTGCGGGCTCCCAATAGGTGACGCGCGGATCGGTGAGGCCGCCGAGCGCCAGAATCGGCGGATAGGCCTTGGCGCCGACATTGTCGTAGGGCGAGTAGGCGGCGATCTGCTCGTACTCTTCCCTGCTCTCGATCGGGTTGCCCCACTCCGGCCATTCCGGCGGGGTCAGCGGCAGCGTATCGTCGAGCATGGTGTTGAGCACGTCGACGAAGGGAACGGCGGCGATCAGGCCGGCGAATTTTTCCGGCGCCATGTTGGCAACGGCGCCCATCAGCATGCCGCCGGCCGAGCCACCCTCGGCGATGATGTTGGAATAGGAGGTGAACTTCTCCTGATTCAGATAGTCAGCGGCGGCAATGAAGTCCTTGAAGGTGTTGGTCTTCTTTTCCATCTTGCCGTCTTCGTACCAGGCAAAGCCCTTGTCCTTGCCGCCGCGGATATGAGCGATGGCATAGACGAAGCCGCGATCAGCGAGCGACAGGCAGTTGGTGTTGAAGCCGGCCGGAATGGTGATGCCGTAGGCGCCGTAGCCGTAGAGCAGGCAGGGCGCCGAACCGTCGAGCTGTGTGTCCTTGCGATAGAGCAGGGTAACCGGCACCTGCTCGCCATCCCAGGCCGGGGCGAAGACGCGGCGGGTGACATAGTCGTCCGGATTGTGGCCGGAGGGCACTTCCTGGGTCTTCAGGAGCGTGCGCTCGCGCGTCACCATGTTGTAGTCGTAGAGCTGCGACGGCGTCGTCATCGAGGAATAGGAGAAGCGGATGACCTCGGTGTCGTATTCCGCGGCTCCCTGCAGCCCGAGCGAATAGGCCTCCTCGGCAAAGGCGATGGCGTGTTCCTCGCCGGTGCGCCGGTCGCGGATGATGATCTGTGGCAGGCCGTCCTTGCGCTCCAGCCAGAGCAGGTGGCGGGCAAAGGCCATGTGGCTGATGATCAGCGTCCCCGGCTTGTGCGGCACGACCTCGCGCCAGTTCGCCTTGCCCGGGTTTTCAACCGGCGCTTCCATGATCTTGAAATCCTTGGCGTCGCCGTCGTTCGTCAGGATGTAGAAGACGTCGCCGCCTTCCGTCATCGAGTATTCGATGCCTTCCTCGCGCTCGGCGACCAGCTTCGGCTCGACCGTCAGGTCCTTGGTGGAAAGCAGGCGGTATTCCGACGTCTCGTGATCGTGGATGTCGATGTAGATGAAGTCGTCGAGCAGCGAACCGCCGACGCCCATGAAGAAGCCCGCATCCTTTTCCTCGTAGACCAGCCGGTCTTTGGATTGAGGGGTGCCGAGAATGTGGTGGAGCACCTTCGAGGGGCGGTGGTTCTCGTCGAGCGCCGAATAGAAGAAGCTCTTGCCGTCGGGCGCCCAGATACCGCCACCGCCGGTGTTCTCGATCACGTCGGCCATGTCCTCGCCGGTCGCAAGATCGCGGACGCGGAGCGTATAGAACTCGGAGCCCTTGTCGTCATAGCCCCAGATGCCGCGGCTGTGGTCGGTCGAGTGGTCGAGACCGGCGAGCCTGAAATAGGCCTTGCCGGCGGCCTCCTTGTCGCCATCGAGCAGGACGCTGCGGATCGCCTCGTCCTTGACGTCGCCGTTGCGCGGAATGCGGAAGTAGCGCGGCTGTTCGCCGCCGGTGACGAAGAAGGTGCCGTATGCGTAATCGCCGTCCTTCATCGGCACGGAGCTGTCGTCTTCCTTGATGCGGCCGCGCATTTCGGCAAACAGCGTCCTCTGCAGCGCCTTGGTGTCTTCCATCGCCGCGTTCATGTAGACGTTTTCGGCTTCCAGGTGCTGGCGGATCGCGGGTTCGAGGATCGACGGATCCTTGAACATCGCCTGCCAGTTGTCGGCGCGCAGCCAGGCGTAGTCGTCGGTGCGCGTGATGCCGTGGCGCGTATCGGAGATCGGCTTCTTGGCGGCGACGGGCGGTTTCGGCAGGTTCGTGAAGACGGTCAAGGAAGGCTCCGGATACGTGGTGTCAGGTGGGCAAGAGATAGAGGCGCGGATGCCTTCGATCAAGCGCCGAACACAGGTCAGTGGCAAAACCGAAGGAATGCTCACGTTGCCTTGATGTCACCACATTGTTTAAGAAAGTCCGCTACGTCGCCCGGAATTTGCCCCTTGTACGACTGCGGAAACCTCGGTTCTCCACAGGCGATTCCGGAATGAGAATGCAAAGGAATCCCACCGTAATGCCAAAACGTCTCGTGTTGCTTCTGTCCGCATTTAGCCTTGCTTTTCCAGCCTTCGCAGTCGATCCCGCAATCAAGAAGCAACTCGAAAAGCTCGATCCCGCGACCCGTCTCGAACAGAGTTGCGACACAGAGGCCATGAGCCGAATCAACAAGGACGAGACCGGTTACAAACCCGATAAGGTGATTGCCTATACGTTCAAGGATCCGGTCCCCAGCGACGATAAGCTGGAGGCGCCTGGCGCGGTCTTCCGCAGCAAGGGCGATTGGTATCACCTCTCCTATACCTGCATCACCGGTCCGCAGCACATGAACGTCCGCGATCTGCAGTACACGATCGGCGAGAAGGTCCCTCGCGAGAAGTGGGAAAAGTATTATCTCTATGACTGATTGCGTGGCGGAGAGGCCTTCTCCTGCTTTGCCTTTGTGAAGCCTTAGTCCTCAGGCATCAGCTCTTTCGTTGATGCTGGCGCGAATCGCAAGCGGCATCAGACCACATGGCGCCGGCGCGCTGCGTGCATTATGCAGTGCTTGAACCATGAACGGCTTCGCTTTGGCATGAATCGTCTTTTCCTTGTTTCGGCGCTGGTGATCGCCTCCGTCTCGGCCGCCGCTGCTGCCGCCCTTCCCGTGCAGGACGAGACCATCGTCGCTGCACCGCCGAATGTCGTGCAGGCGCCTAAGGCGGTCGGGCCGAAGCTGGTGGAGCCGCGGCTGCGCATTGGCGCGTCGGGCATCAAGGGTCACGCACGCGTGGCGCTGACGTTTGACGCCTGCATGGGCCAAGCCGACGACCGCATCCTCTCGGTGCTGGTCCACGAGCGGATCCCCGCGACCATTTTCGTCACCGCGCGCTGGCTGAAGCACAATCCGCAGGCATTGCAGGTCCTCCTTCAGAATCCCGATCTGTTCGAAATCGAGAATCACGGGCAGAACCACATTCCAGCCGTCGACAAGCCGGCCTCGATTTACGGCATTGCGGCAGCCGGCTCGCCGGAGGCCGTGCGCCAGGAAGTGCAGGGTGGCGCCGATGCTATGGTTGCGGCCGGCATTGCCCCGCCGCATTGGTTCCGCGGCTCGACGGCCAAATATGACCGCTCCTCGATCTTGCAGATCCGTGAAATGGGATACCGCATCGCCGGTTATTCGGTGAATGGCGACGGCGGCTCGCTGCTCGGCGCTGGTGTCACAGAAAAGCGGATTGCAGCCGCCAAGGACGGCGACGTGGTGATCTCCCACATCAATCAGCCGACCCATGCGGCCGGCGAGGGCGTCGCCAAAGCGATCCTCGACCTGAAGGCCAAGGGCGTCGAATTCGTCCGCCTGCAGGATGTCGACGACATGGGCGACGACCAGACGACGCAGTGAGTTAGCTAAGGGCGACCTCCCGGCGGTCCTCGCCGATGCTCGGACGCTCAACGAACGCCGGCGCATCGCGATCGAGGGCGAAATCGTCAAACCAGTCGCGGTATCCCCCACCGATCATTGCGCCGATAACCTGTGTCGCAAGATAAGAGAAGGTGATGCCGTTGCCGCCGTAGCCGTAGGCGGCATAGACCTGCGGCATCGAGGGAACCGGGCCAATCAGCGGCAGTCCGTCCGACGTTTCGCCGAAGGTGCCGCACCATGCTGTCGCGACGCGGGTGTCGGCCCTCGACCAGAGCCGCTTCGTCTTCTCCCGGATTGCCATGATCTTCTCGGCAAGCTTGGCGTCGCGGGCAGCAGGATCAATAGTGTCGTCATCCTCGCCGCCGGCGATAATCCGCCCGTCCGGCGTCGTGCGCATGTAGAGATAGGGGTGGCTGTCTTCCCAGATCAGCACCTGATCGCGCCAGAGCACTGCAGGATCCTGTGGGATCGTTGCCAGTGCCCAGCTCGATGTCGTCCGATGCAGTTTCGGCATCTCGATCCCTGGCATGACATAGCCGGTGGCAAGCACCGCGGTTTTCGCCTCGATGACGAACGAGCCGTCGGTCTCCGCCGTTACATGTCCGCCTTCGCTGTGAAGCTTGGTTACCGAAGCGCCAATGAGATATGCACCCTGCTTCACGGCAATCTCCAGCAGCCCCCAGGTCAGGAGCAGCGGATCTGCCTCCGCAGAGCCGCGGGAGAGGATGCCCGCGTCGCGGTCCAATTCGAACTCGGTAAAGAGATCGCAATGCTCCAGATACCGGCTCGGCAGACCGGCCCGGCGACGACGCTCGACCTCTCTCAGAAGATCACCCGCGCCCTCCTGGTTGCTGGTCAGGAACAGCGATTGCCGTGGCAGCAGATTGCAGGCGATGCGGTTGGCGACGATCAGCTTGGAGAGGCCTGCGACCGAGGCGGCGCTTCGCCTGTAGATGCCGACGGCGCGCTCAAAGCCATAGAAGTGCTCGAGTTCGCCGAGCGTCCGGTCGGTTTCCCATTGCAGCATGGCTGTGCTCGCCGTAGTGCTGCCGAGGCCGGGTGTCTCGCGGTCGATGACGACCACCGAAAGGCCGCGTTCGGAAAGGTATTGGCCCATCAGCGCGCCGGTAATCCCGCCGCCGATGATCATCGCGTCGACCTTGAGATTATCCTGAAGTGGCTGGTAGGCGGGTTTCGTGCCGGCACGGCTCCACGGGGGGGTGCCGCTCTTCAGCCGGTTCTGGCTGGACTCTGCAAGATCGATTTCTGCCATCTGACGCGTCTTACCTCAATTATTTCGGCAATTGCGGTTGCAGTCTCTCTTCGACGAAAAGTTCATCGATGATGGTCATGACAATCAGTGATAGCGGCAAAGCCAGCATAGCACCAACCGCGCCCCACATCCAAGTCCAGAACAGAATTGCCAGAAACACCACGAATGGATTGATTTCCAAGCGCTTTCCCATCACGGCGGGGAAGGCCAGATTTTCCATGACGAGATGGACGATGAAGAAGGCCGCGGCTGGCGCGAGCCCCACCACGAGGCCATCATGGGTGAGGATGCCTGCGATGGCGACGGCCAGCGTCATGGAGGCAATGCCGAGATAGGGGATGAAGCTCGAAAGAAAGGCAAAGAAGCCCCAGAGCACCGGCGCTGAAAGACCGCCGAGATAGGCAATCACCATCATGATGACGCCGAGGCACGCATAGATCAGCGAAGCCGTGGCAAAGTAGAAGCCGAGGACCTGTTCGACGCCGTTGATCACCCGGATGGCGGCAAGCCGCTGTGAGCGAGTCCGGAAGACCATGATGATCGATTTGCGCAGGTTGACACGTCCGGCAAGGAAGAGCAGCAGCGCGGCGAAGAAAATCAACGCCTGGACAAGGGCGGGGGTAAGGTTGGCACCGATGAGATGCAGCACGTTGCCGGTGTTTTCCAGGAGCTTTTCGCTCGACATCGGCCCACCCTGGAAGGTCTGGGGCGTAATGTGCAGCCACCTGATCCGCTCGAGATAGGGCATCAGTCGGTTGAAAGTCTTCTCCACAAAAGCCGGACCCTCATTGGCGAGGGTCGCCAGCGGTCCGGCAAGCGAATTGGCGACGAGAATGATCACCAGCGCGACGCCGGTCGACAGGATGACGGCGTTGGTGATGCGTGGCACGCCGAGTCTGCTGAGTTTTTCCGCCAGCAGCCCAAGAATCATGCCGACGACGACAGCAAGCGTCACCGGGACCAGAATGAGCGACATCATGTAGATGGCCGAAAGAGCCAGTACAGCAAAGATACCGATAACCGCCCAGGCCATCGTAATGTCCAGCCCGTCCTTTTCGACGCGGCGTGTCGGCGCCTGCGGCATCTCCTCCGCGTCTTGGCTCAGTTTTTCGGCCCAGGCGCTCACAGGGCGGCGCTCGCCCATCGTGATCTTGCTGGTCTGCTTGCGGATGCCGTTGGCAAATCCCATCGTTACAAGGTCCCCCGGAAGCCCAGATGCTTCGCGACGGAAACGCGTGGAAACCCCTTGAGGTTCCTGAGGGGTCAGGCAGCGAGTGTCAGGCCGATGCCCCAGGGGTCGTGCAGGAAGAAGCCACCATTGCGCTTTTCGTTCTTGATCTCGAGTTCGTCGAGCTTGGCCACGGCTTTGTCGAGCGAAGCCTTGTCGTTGAAGCGAAGCGTATAGTCCGAGAGGCCGGTCATGCCGTCCGCGCGGGTTCCGGCGCCCCGGCTGTTCCAGACGTTGGCGGCGACATGATGATGGTAGCCGCCGGTCGCGAAGAAGCTGGCGCCGGGACGCTGCGCCATCAGCTTCAGACCGAGCACATCGCGGTAGAAGGTGTCGGCCTCCGGGATATTGCCGACCTGCAGGTGGATGTGGCCGATGGCTGTGCCGTCGGCCATGCCGTTCCAGGCGTCGTCCGGCGCGCTGTTGTAGAGCGACTGGAGATCGAGCCGAAGCGTCGCCATTTCCACTTGGCCGTCTTGATGGAATTTCCATTGCTCATGCGGACGGTCGGCATAGATCTCGATACCGTTGCCTTCCGGATCGGAGAGATAGATGGCCTCGCTGACGAGGTGATCGGATGCGCCGTCCAGCACGACGTTGTTGTGTGCGGCGTGGCGCAGCCAACGGGCAAGCTCGGTGCGGCTGGGCATCAAAAAGGCCGTATGGAAAAGACCGGCGGCATTGCGCGGCGCGATACGGACATCCTTGCCCGTCGTCAGCGTCAGAAGCGGCGTGCCGTCCACACCGAGAACTTCGCCGCTGGCGCTATTCTCGATGACCTCAAGGCCAAGCATGGATTGATAGAAACTGGAAACCAGCGGCAGGTCGGTGACGACGAGATGCGACTGGTCGACATAGGCAGGTCGCGTCAGAGCGTAGGAAGTTTCAGTGGTCATGCGTCTTTCTCCTGCCTTGGATGAGAGAGGCGTACCGGCGGTGGCGGCGAAAGCGCCGCCCGTAGCGATACCAAGGAATTTGCGCCGGTTCATGTGCCTCAGAGATCCTTGGTTGCTGTACTTGATCCCTATATGGCGGATTTCGATTGTTCACATAAGCCCAGTTTTTGGCGATTCAGCGTTCGACAATCATTGACGACAATCGGTGCCGATCTTGATCTTGATCAAAGCGCCTTATTTATCTCCTGAGAGGATGTGGGCAGTTCGAAACGGCACCGCTGGAGGGCTTGAATGTATAAGAAAATCATCGTTCCAATCGAAATTGGCGCGTTGGACCGCGGCGAGAGGGCGTTCCGCAAGGCATCCACGCTCCTTGATACGGGAGGCGAGATCGTCCTGCTCAACGTTGTCGAGGACGTGCCCACCTATGTCGCGATCGATCTGCCTGCCGAATTGATCCAGAACGCCATCGATGATGCCGAGCAAAAGCTCGGCATGCTGATCCGAACCAGCGGCATACCGGCAATGATCGAGATCGGTCACGGCCGCCCGGCCCACAGCATCCTCGCCGCCGCGGAAGCGCATGGTGCGGATCTCATCATCGTCGCTTCACATACCCCCGACTTCAGCAACTACTTCATCGGCGCCACCGCCGACCGTGTCGTCAGGCATGCCAAATGCTCGGTGCTGGTCGATAGGCAGCGCTAAGAAGAAAAACGGCAAAGAACCGATGGAGGAACATCCATGACCGACATGCAGACCTATGAGAAGATCCTGCGCGATCGCCAGCGCGAGCTTGAATCGCGGTTGAACCGCATCGACGTCGATCTCGGGCGCACCAAGGAGCAGGACAGCGACGATCGCGCGACCGAGAGCGAAAACGACGAAGTGCTCGAGGGGCTTGGTCAGGCCGGTCAGGAAGAGCTGCGGGCCATCGGTGCTGCCCTCGACCGGATCGCAAAGGGCACCTATGGCACCTGCGTTCGCTGCGGCCTGCCGATCTCCAAGGAGCGCCTTGGCGCTGTTCCCTATGCGCCGCTTTGCGAGGATTGCATGGGCTGATTTGTCTGTCGTGCTATCAGGGGTGGCCGCTTTCACGGTTACCCTTTTTCTTTGCGCCCGTATATCTCCAAGCGCAAGAATCGGTGTCCAAAGCTCACGAAGATTTAATGGTTCGCCATCTCTGTTGTGTTGCCTGCACACCGTTTCGGTGCGACGATCGGGTGGAAAGGTGAGGGGTTCCCAGCATGGCAGAGTTCAACGGTATTCGCTGGGCTTACGACAAATATGAACTGATCGCCGACGGCGTCGTCCATGGCGTGGGCTTGGCGTTTGCGCTCATCGGTGCGACCGTCCTGATCTTTTACGCCACGCTCTGGAGCTCCTATGGCGAACTCGCCGCCGCTTGGATCTACAGCATTGGCCTGGTGCTGACGATCGGCATCTCCTTCTCCTATAACGCCTGGCCGGTTTCGCGGACGAAGTGGTTCCTTCGCCGTCTCGATCACTCCTCGATCTTCATCCTGATCGCCGCGACCTATACGCCCTTCCTCGAGCGCGGTGCCGACAACCCGCTGCTGTTAGGCATGCTGATCGGCATATGGGCGATCGCAGCGCTCGGCATCCTCCTGAAATGTGCGTTTCCCGGCCGCTATGACAAGCTTGCCATCCTTCTCTATCTCGGGATGGGTTGGAGCGGCATCCTGGTTGCCGGGCCGGTGGCGGAACGTATCCCCTATGTTTCGATGCTCCTGATCCTCGTCGGCGGTGTCATCTATTCTCTCGGCGTCATCTTTCACGTGTGGGAGAAGCTGCGCTTCCAGAACGCCATCTGGCACGGCTTCGTGGTGGCCGCGGCGGCCGTGCACTATTCGGCAGTACTCACTTGCTTCAGCATGGCAAACGCTGGGCTCTGATCGTTGCGTTCAGACGCGGCCGCCAATTGCTATGTCCAATGCGGCGTGATGCCGCCACCTTGGCGCGGACCGTCGCTCTGCGCTCGATCTAGCTGGTTTACAACGCTGAATGCCGGGCGTATGCCGCTTGCCGGAACCGAACTGAAACTGGACCTGAAATGACCGACGCCGTTCTCGTGCGCGATGCCACCGAAGCCGATCTGCCGGCGATCCGCGATATCTACAATGACGCTGTCGAGCACACGACTGCGATCTGGAACGACACGCTGGTCGATCTCGACAACCGTATCGAATGGTTCAAGGCGAGGAAGACGAAGGGCTTCCCGGTCATCGTTGCGGAGAAGGATGGCAAGGTCGCGGGATATGCCTCCTATGGCGACTGGCGGGCCTTCGATGGCTACCGCCATACGGTCGAACACTCGGTCTACGTCGACAAGGATTGCCGCGGCGCGGGCATCGGTGAATTGCTGATGCGGGCGTTGATCGAGCGCGCCGCCGACGCCAACATCCATGTGATGATCGCCGGCATCGAGGCCGCGAACACGGCCTCCATCAACCTGCACGAAAAGCTTGGTTTCCGTATTACCGGAACCTTCCTGGAAGTCGGTACCAAGTTCGGCCGTTGGCTGGATCTGACCTGCATGGAGCTTAGGGTCACGAAGTGAGCCTCATCATCCTCACCGGCGCTTCTGGATCAGGCAAGACGGCGATTGCCAAGGCGGTTGCCGCTCGGTTCGCAGGTAAGATCGACGTCTACCATTTCGATGACATCGGCGTTCCCCCCCTCTCAAGGATGGCGGCGGACTACGGCTCGCCGGCTGGTTGGCAGCGGGCCATGACCTTCAAGTGGTTTGAGAGCCTCGCGCAGGCGCAGCACTCAGGCCGCAATCAGCTGCTCGAAGGCCAGATGCGCCTTGCATTTCTGGAAGAAGCGGCAGCGGCAACAGGCATTGCCTATCTGCCGCTGCTGGCCGATTGCGATGACGAAACACGAACGCATCGCCTGGCGATCGAGCGCCGGCAGCCCGAGCTTGCCAACGCCGAAATGATGATCTGGGCATCCTTCCTCCGCCGCGAGGCAGTGGCGAAGAAGTGCGCGATACTGGACACGTCCCGCTTGTCATTGGATGAAAGCGTCCGCGCGGTCGTCGAACGCTTCTGACCGGCTTTCGGGCTGAAGCGTTATTGCTCCGGCTCGAATACCATCGCGTGGCCGTTGATGCAGTAGCGCAGGCCGGTCGGCGGCGGGCCGTCGGGAAAGACATGGCCGAGATGCGCATCGCAGGTGCCGCAGCGAATTTCCGTGCGGACCATGCCGTAGGTCGTATCGCGGTGTTCGGTCACCGCGTCGGGCGAGACTGCTTCGAAGTAGCTCGGCCATCCGCAACCGGCATCAAACTTCGTATCCGAGCGGAACAGCGGCGAGTTGCAGCCAACGCAGCGATAGAGCCCGGTTTCGAACGAATCCCAATAGGGTCCTGTGAAGGCACGCTCGGTGCCATGCTGCCGGGTGATCCGGTATTGCTCGGGCGTCAGCTGTTCCTTCCATTCCGCGTCGGTCTTGTGAACTTTGGCGATTGTCGTATCGGCCATGGCTTGTTCCTTTCGCGCCGGGAGTACGGCTCTGATTTTCGACAGCAATGTGGTGCGGAACGCCGCATGGATCAAGGGACGCCGAGCTCGTCAAGGCAGCATCCCGGTCCGGCGAAAACTGCGATCTCGTTGATGCTTCGTCGAGAATGTTGGTCGCTGCGGAGGCCTAAAGCGCCCTGGACCGCCTCGGTTGATATCGCTTCAACGAACGTCTCGAAGCCGCAAGCAGTCTGCGGACCCGAAACGATCGTTCCCTGTGATTATCTGCCGCTGGCGGTTGCTCTCGGTCGAACAAGACTTGTGACAGCGCGCCTGTTCTCGTACACCTGACAGGACTTCCGGCTTTGGCCGGCTCCACGAAGCGTCGCCAGCAGCGGAGGGCACATGGCCGGTGTCACGGCTTTGACATTTGCGGCCTTGTGCCTGCCACTTCTTGGCGCCGTTCTCGCTCCCTTTCTCGTTCGCGTCTTTGGTGCAAACGCCGCCTGGCCGCTGGCGCTCGCGCCGCTGCTGGCCTTTGCGCACTTCGCCAGCCTGCTGCCCGCGATATCAGGCGGCGAGGTGATTACCGGTGGCTATGCCTGGGTGCCGAGCTTCGACCTCCGTTTTTCCTGGCTGCTCGACGGTCTTTCAGTGACCTTCGCGCTGCTGATTACCGGGATCGGCACGCTGATTGTCCTCTACGCCGGCGGATACCTCAAAGGCCATCCGGATCAGGGGCGCTTCTTCTCGTTCATCTTCCTGTTCATGGGCGCCATGCTCGGCCTCGTCGTCTCGGACAGTCTGCTGATGCTCTTCATCTTCTGGGAACTGACGTCGATCACGTCCTTCCTGCTGATCGGGTTTGATCATGAGCGCGAGGCTGCCCGCCGCGCCGCCCTGCAGGCGCTCGTCGTCACCGGCGGCGGCGGCCTCCTGCTGCTGGCGGGCCTGCTCCTGATCTGGAGCACGACAAACGCGACCGACCTGTCGACGTTGCTGCAATCGGGTGATCTGCTGCGCGCCAATCCATATTATCTGGCAATCCTGATCCTCGTTCTCGGCGGCGCGTTCACCAAGTCGGCGCAGTTTCCGTTTCACTTCTGGCTGCCGAACGCGATGGAGGCGCCGACGCCGGTCTCCGCCTACCTGCACTCCGCAACGATGGTGAAGGCGGGCGTCTATCTCCTGATGCGGCTCAATCCGGTGATGGGCGGGACATCAGCCTGGGCGATCTTGCTGCCGCTCTTTGGTGGCGTGACGCTGATCGTCGGCACACTGCTTGCGGTCCGCCAGACTGATCTCAAGCTCAAGCTTGCCTATACGACGGTCTCGTCGCTTGGCCTTCTGGTGTTGCTGACGGGCTTCGACGCGCGCTACGCCATCGAGGCAGCGGCGCTCTACCTCATGGCGCATTCGCTCTTCAAGGGCGCGCTGTTTATGGTCGCCGGCATCATCGACCATGAGACCGGCACGCGCGACATTACCAGACTGCGCGGCCTGAGGTCGGCGATGCCGCTGACCTTTGCGGCCGGACTCGCCGCGGCGATTTCCATGGGCGGTCTGCCGCCGTTCTTCGGCTTCCTCGCCAAGGAAGAGATCTATGCCGCGCTGGCACATGCGGACCCGCGATCGATCGTTTTTACGCTGGTTGCAGTGGTCGGCAATGCGCTGATGTTCGCGGTCGGATTCGCGGTGGCGTTGAAGCCGTTTCTCGGGCCGGTCCTGAAAACGCCAAAGCACCCGCATGAGGCACCGCCCTTGCTGTGGATTGGTCCCGTGGTCCTGGCACTACTGGGCCTGATCGGTGCGGTTTTCTCTGCAACCGCGCACCTCTTCATCTCGTCTCCCGCGGCGTCCGCTGTCCGTGGATCGTCGAGCGTGATCGAGATTTCATTGGTCCCGCACGTTGGCGTGCCACTGCTTCTTTCTGCTCTTACGATCGCGCTCGGCATTCTTGTCTATTGGCGGATAGATCAAGAGCGCCTGACCATCGCGGCGGTGCTGCGAAGGCTCGGACCCGGACCGGATCGTGGGTTCGACTACCTTATCACCGGCCTCATCAGACTGTCGGTCCGCGTGACGCGTTTCGTCCAGCCGGGACGACTTGAACTCTACATCACCTGCACCTTCCTCTGCGTCGCAGCCACCCTGCTTGTTCCGCTCTGGCTCTTTGGCGAAATGCCGGCGCTGCCCGTCTCGCCGCGAGAGGTCCAGATCCACGAATGGGCGATCTTCCTGCTCGCCGTCCTTGGCCTGCTCAGCGTTGTCATCGCGCGCGACCGGCTGACGGCGATCGTCTCGCTCGGCATCCAGGGCTTCTCTGTCGCCATCATATTCCTCCTGTTCGGTGCGCCCGACCTTTCCTTCACGCAGTTCGTGGTCGAGACCCTGACGGTCGTCATCCTTGCGCTGGTCATGACCCGCCTTCAATTGTCGCCGGCCGATCGGCGGCCGCTTGGTCAGAAGATATTGGATGGCTGCATCGCTTTCGCCTGCGGCAGCGGCTTTGCGCTTCTTCTGATGAAAGCCACTCAGGCACCCTTCAACAACGCGCTGACGGAGTTCTTCAACACTTACTCGAGGACCATCGCGCACGGCGCCAACGTCGTGAACGTCATCATCGTCGATTTCCGTGGCACCGACACGCTGGGCGAGATCGCGGTCGTTGCCATCACCGGCCTTGCGATCCTCGCCCTCATTCGCATCCGCGCGCAGACCGAGCGCAAGCTTGCGGAAAACGATCCTGATGCGCCTGAGGATCTGGGAGTCGAGCGCCCATGAACACGCTGATTTTCCGCACGATCGCCCCGGTGCTGACGGCTCTGATGCTGCTGTTTTCCGTCTTCGTCCTCCTGCGTGGCCACAACGAGCCGGGCGGCGGCTTCATCGGCGGGTTGATTGCGGCGTCGGCGCTGGCGATCTTCGGCATTGCCCGCGGCGTCGGAGCCGTGCGCCGGGCCATCGTCTTCCATCCGCTGTCGATATCGGGCGCCGGGCTGTTGATGTCCTGCTCCGCCGGCCTGCTGTCGATCGTGTTTGGGGTGCCGTTCATGACCGGGCTGTGGGTCTATCCTGAGATCGCAGGCGTCGAGGTGCCGCTGTCGACCGTCATGCTGTTTGATATCGGGGTCTACCTGGTGGTTGTCGGCGCCATCACGTCGATCGCGCTGGCGCTTGAGGAAAGGGAGGTCGAGTGATGGAGCCGCTGTTTGCCATCCTCGTCGGCCTGTTCTTCGCCGCCGCGATCTATCTGATGCTGTCGAAATTCTCGATCCGGATCATGCTCGGCATCGCCGTCTTAGGCAACGCGGTGAATCTGTTGCTATTTACGGCAGGGCGGCTGACGCGCGAGGTGCCGCCGATCATCCCTGCAAACCTCGATACGCTCCCCGACGGCGCCGCCAATCCGCTGCCGCAGGCGCTGATCCTGACGGCGATCGTCATCTCGTTTTCCTTCCTCGCTTTCCTGCTGGTGCTGACCTATCGCGCCTATCAGGACATCGGCACCGACAACACGGACAAGATGCGTGTCGCCGAGCCCGTCGATCCGCCGCTGCCACCGATGGGGTACTAGATGGCGGCCCCGACGAACACGATCGCCGATCTCTCGGCTGCGATGGTCACAGCGCCCGTGCCTCTTTCAAACTGGCTCGTCATCGCACCTGTCGCGCTCTGCATTACGCTCGGCGCCGTGCTGCTGATGATGCGCAACTCGATGCGGCTGCAGGCGCGGGTCGCCATTCCGGGCCTTGCCGTTCTGGTCCTGCTGGATGCCGCGCTGCTGGCAAAGGTCGTCGCGCATGGTCCGCTGACCATGGTGATGGGGCGCTGGCTTCCGCCCTTCGGTATCGCCTTCACCGTCGATCTCTTCGGCGCGCTGATGGCCTTGACCGCCGCCATCGCGGCGCTCGCAGGCGGGCTCTATGCGCTGAAGGACGTCACCGAAAGCGGCCGGCGATACGGTTTCTTCCCCTTCCTGCTGCTTCTGATGGCAGGTGTCTCGGGGGCGTTCCTGACGGGCGACGTTTTCAATCTCTATGTCTGGTTCGAGGTGCTTCTCATCTCGTCCTTCGGCATGCTGATCCTGGGCTCGGAGCGCGGGCAGATCGACGGGGCCATGAAATATGCGGTGCTGAACCTGATCGGCACGACGCTGTTCCTGATCTCGGTCGGCATCGTCTACGCGGTCTTCGGCACGCTCAACATGGCCGACATCGCGGGCAAGGTGGAAAGTGTGCGCGACACCGCGCCGCTGATGACGCTCTCGGCGCTCGTGCTGCTGGCTTTTGCGATGAAGGCCGCGGCCTTTCCCGTCAATTTCTGGCTTCCGGCCTCCTATCATACGCCGCGCATCGTCGTGTCGGCGCTGTTTGCCGGTCTACTGACCAAGGTCGGCGTCTACGCCCTGATCCGCATCATGGTCATGCTGCTGCCGGTCGAGCGTGAGCAATTGAGCCTGCTGATCGCGGCAACCGGGGCAGCGACCATCATCATCGGCGCGCTTGGGGCGCTGGCGCAGGACGATATCCGCAAACTGCTCGGCTATGTCGTGATCTCGGGCATTGGCAACATGCTGGTCGGCATTGCGCTCGGCACGCCGGGCGGCTTGTCCGGCGCGATCTTTTACGCGCTGCATTCGATGGTGCTGCTGACGGCGCTCTATCTTCTGGCCGGACAGGCGGCTGCCCTTGCTGGCGGCTTCTCGCTGGCAGGGCTCGGTGGCCTTTATCGCAAGAGCAGCGGCTTTGCTGCGCTCTCTTTCATCCTCTTCGTGGCCGCCTGCGGACTGCCGCCTTTTTCCGGCTTCTGGCCGAAGGTGATTTTGGTCAGGGCGTCGATCGACGTCGGCGCCTGGTGGCTAGCCGCGGCGATCCTGATCGGCGGTTTCCTGCTGACGGTGGTCTTCGGGCGCGTCTTCCTGCTCGCCTATTGGCGGCCGGCGGCGACACCGCAGGCGGCAGCCTCCATCGGCTGGCAGGCGGGATTGCCGCTCGCCATCCTGACGGCTCTCGTCGTCGCGTTCGGCATACTGCCCGAACAGTTGCTTGACATGGCGCAGGTAGCAGCGAACGGTCTCATCGATCCGACGCCCTATCTGCAATCGGTCTTTCCGGGTGGAGGGATGCCATGATTGCCCTCCTGCTGAACGTCCTGCTAGCCGTCGCCTGGGCTACCGTCACCGGCAGCGCATCGCCGCACAACCTCCTCTTCGGCTTTGCGATCGGCGCCTTGTGCTTGTCCGTTGTTCGCGAACCCTATGGCAGCCGGGGGTATCTTCGCCGGTCTTGGGCGATCGTGCAGCTTGCACTTCTATTCCTGAAGGAATTGGCGATCTCGGGCTGGAAGGTCGCCGTCACGGTGCTGACGCCCAATATGCGGCTGCAGCCCGGCATTTTCGCCTTTCCGCTGACTGTCGACCGCGATTTCGAGATCACCCTTCTTGCCAACATGATCACCCTGACGCCGGGCACGCTGTCGGTCGATGTTTCCGACGATCGCATGACGCTTTATGTGCACGCGCTGGATTGCTCCGATCCCGAGGCGACCAAACGCAATATCGCCAACGGTTTCGAGCGCCGGATCATGGAGGCCTTCCGATGATCGAACCGCTCGCGATCATTTCCACGGCCGCCGCGGTTGCTCTGGTGATCCTTGGCGTTGCCTTCCTTCTGGCCGGCTGGCGGGTCCTCGCCGGGCCGACGCTGCCCGACAGGATACTGGCGCTCGATACGCTCTCGGGCACGGCGATCGGTTTCATTGCCGTGCTGGCGGTCAAAACGGGCTTCAGCCTCTACATCGATATTGCCATTTCGCTGGGCTTGGTCGGCTTTCTGGCGACTGTCGCCTTCGCGCGCTTTGTCATGTCGCGCGCGACTGTCGCGGAACGGCACAGCGAAAATGCGGGGGGTGCCTCGAAAAAGCCCAAAGTGGCGGCCAAACGCAGCGGCAAGAAAGACAGGAAGGGCAAGAAATGATGGACTACGCGGCAGCGCTCCTCGTCGCTTTCCTTCTACTTGCCGGTTCGGTGTTTGCGCTTGTCGCCGCTCTTGGCGTCGTGCGGTTGCCGGATCTCTATACGCGCATGCATGCCGCGTCCAAGGCGGGCACAGTGGGCTCGGGCATGCTGCTCTTTGCCGCTGGAATCGCATCGGGCGAGGTCGCGACCTTTGCGCGAGCGCTTGCTGGCTTCGTCTTCTTCCTGTTGACGGCGCCGGTCGCGGCGCACCTCCTTGCCAAGGCCGCGCATCAGACAGGATACCGCCTCGGCCCTCAATCCGTGCGCGATGACCTTGCCAAAAGATGAGAGCGCTTCCGATTCAGTATTTTAAGTTGATTTTTGCACCCACTTGCAGATTTCTTAATGGTTAATGTTTGGGTTCTCGATGAACAATTCTTGCGAAGGTGCATTTTTCGGTAGATATATATGAAATAATAATTGGCGTTTTCGCAAAACGGTGATATTTGATGGTCTAAGTAGAGTTCTGATATTGAATTAGAATCACGTTGCTTATTTCCTCCTTGGCTTTGAATTTCAGTGTTTAATTGAGGAAGTGGGCTGCGTGATAGCGTACTAATTCGAAATCAGGCAGTATAAGAACGGGTTTCGGCCTCAGGAATCTAGGGGTGGATTTCAGTTTTTCGAAACAGGTAGCCGTAGCCTGGGTTTTTTGCTGTTGCTCTACGATGACGGTCTTGTCTTAAGGGGTCGAGACCTTTGGAGCATTGAAACAGGAGAAACGTAATATGACGGATACTGCAGCCGGTAGCGGGCCGGAATTGCTGGTGGAGCTTACCGCAGATATTGTCGCCGCCTATGTCAGCAACCACGTTGTGCCAGTTGGCGATCTCGCTAACTTGATCTCGGACGTGCATTCGGCACTCAGCAACACGTCGACGCCGCAGACTGCAACAGCGGTCGTCGAGAAGCAGAAGCCGGCTGTATCGGTGCGCAAATCCGTCCAGGATGAGCAGATTACCTGCCTGGAATGCGGTGGCAACTTCAAGTCGCTGAAGCGCCATCTAATGACCCATCACAGCCTTTCGCCGGAAGAATACCGCGAGAAGTGGGAACTCCCTGTCGACTACCCGATGGTAGCGCCGGCCTATGCTGAAGCGCGTTCGCGCCTCGCAAAGGAAATGGGGCTCGGTCAGCGTCGCAAGCGCGGACGCGTTTGATTTTGCCAAGGATTTGATCCTGTAGAGCCGGGCGGAAGCCCGGCTTTTGTGTTTTTGGGGTGAATACATGTGGAAAATAATCCTATTTATTTCCGCCCGTTAAAGAAATTGACGAACAAAAACAACAGAAAGTTGCGCAGTTGCCTCATTGCTGTGCGTAGGAATTAATTCCTATTTTAGGAGTGTTCGTATGCCGATTGCAAATTTTGCTTTGCCAGGCGCCTCTGTGCCATCCTTTCCCCAAGTAGTAACGGCGCAAGGCGCGGCCTCTGGTTTTGCCTCGCCTCCCGCAACGATGTCTGTCCGCGCTGTGTGCCGGATCTGTGCGCAGATCACCACCGAGATGGTTATGCTTGCCAGCCATCGCATCCAGATGCGTCGGGATCGGCGCCGCACGCTCTGCCATATCAGGCAGATCGCCATGTATGTCTGCCATGTCGCTCTCCAGATCGCGCTTTATGAGATCGGTGGAGCCTTCGGCCGCGACCGCACGACGGTCGACATGCTTGCCATGTCGTCGAGGATCGCCGTGACGATCCGGCGTTCGACGAATTCGTCGCGGCCGTCGAACGGACGGTCAATTCTGTGTTTCGATCGAACGGGGTATTCGGGAATGAATGACGCGAACAAGGCCATGGTGAACTTTTGATCGGCCCTGTCACTGGACCTCGGCGATGGCTCGCTTCACATCGTTTCCGAAACTTTGCTGGTCGAGGCTGTATCTGCCGGGCTGGCTAGCCGCGGAAGCGGGCGGATTCGCTGTCGGGCGAAATGAGAAACTGCCCCCAACGTCAGTAACATTCCTGGGTGAGGCAATAGGAGGGGTCAATTCCTCGCTTCGCTTGACATTTGCCTGTACCCCGCTGCGCGCTCCTATCTCAGGCGTGCCGCCTCCCCGAGGGAGGAGGCCTTCATCGAACAGCATGGCGCAATCGGCCATTTTGCGGCCGAGGTGGGCGGCTGCCTGCAGCCCGTGGGGATTAACCGGGAGGAATCGCCGCTCTCAAGCCTTGCGCGATTGAAGGAGAAGAGTGGCGGGCCGTTTCTCCCGGTGGAGGCGCTTGCTGCTGGCGAACGGCTGCTTGCCGATTTCACGCGCGGTCAGTTACAGCCGCGGATCACCGCCTCCAGGGAACCGCGTCACGCAAGCCGTACGAATGGAGCCCGCGGCGGCATGGCGGCCTAACCGACAGCGCGATCGCCGCGCGGGTCGCGGTCAATCGCGCGCTGGAAGCGATGGGACCGGAGCTCGCCGGCGTGGCGCTTGATGTCTGCTGCTTCATGAAGGGGCTGGAGGCCGTCGAACGTGAGCGCCAGTGGCCAGTGCGTTCCGCCAAGCTGATGTTGCGGACGGCGTTGATGGCGCTGTCACGGCACTACAATCCACCCACGCCCGCACGCCGGCCCAGAATGGAGCATTGGGGTGCGGAGGGCTATCGGCCGGAATTGTATTCGTGATTGGTGCCGGGATGCCTAGGCCACCGCGCGCACGCGCGCTTCCTCGCGGATGCGATTGACCATCGAGCGCAAACCGTTGGCGCGCTGCGAGGAAAGGTGCTCGACGAGCCCGATCTTCGAGAACACGTCGAAGGCGTCAAGTGCTGCGATCTCAAAGGCCGCCTTGCCCGAGTAGGTCGCGAGCACGATGGCCACGAGTCCGCGCACGATATGCGCATCGGAGTCGCCTTCGAAGGTCATGACAGGATTGTCCGGGTCGCCCTCGGTATGTGTAACGAGCCAAACCTGGCTGGCGCAGCCCATGACCTTGTTGGCAGACGTCTTCTTGTCGTCAGGAAGGTCTGGAAGTGCCTTTCCGAGCTCGATCACATAGCGATAGCGATCTTCCCAGTCGTCGAGGAAGGAAAAGTCATCGAGGATCTGCTCAAGGGACGTCATGTATTGTGGCCTTTCGTTATCAAGATTTCATATAGGTGAAACGCGGCGAGATTTGAACCATTAAAAAGAAACGCCGCGAAGGATGGGCATCCTCGCGGCGCAGCAAACGCTGAAAATAAACAGGGCAGGCACGTCAGGCACGGGACTTTCCGCGGCTTGGCGGATGGCCGGTGCAAGCTTGGTTGCGGGAAATCCCGCGGAATTCTCAGGTGGCCGGACGCGGCGTCGGCAGCGGAATGGTACCGGTCGTCACGGTGTCGGAAACACTTTGATCGCCATCGTCAACCGGCGGGCGATAGGGCATTGGCTGGTTCAGCGTTGCGGTCCGTTCCTGCGCCACTGTCTGGGCCTCGGCATGGGAGGGCGCAAGTGCTGCGACGGGTGCGACCGACGCGTTCGCGGCAACGGCCGGCTTGGCAGCCTTGTCGTCGCCGAAGCGGCTGTCGAGAAGTTCGTAGGCGACTCGGGCGCCTTCACGGGCCCGATGGCCGAGCGCGGCCATGGTCTCGGCGCCCTTGACGCAGACCTCCGGCTTCTCGCCGCACATGCCGGTCACATAGTCATAGGCGCCTGTCGCCGCGACAAAGGCGTCGGAAAATTGCAATTTCGGTTGCGAACCGGTCGGGCTTTCGCCGCTGAAGAACGACAAGAGCACGAGCACAAGCCCGAACCAGAATGATCCTTTGATCAGAAACCACATAGTCGTTGCCCATCCTGTTTTCCCGTTCGGTCTTGCTGCCGAATCGGTCCGGTCTTCCGGTGTGCTTTGACCTTAGAGCAGAGTTGCGAATACCGGTTTTCGAAACTCGTCGGCATTTGCGGCAAATTTAGCTCGAATTTTAATGAATGGGATTTGCACCACATTTCAGTCAAATTGTAGTGACCGTCGTTAAGCATGTAACGGGTCTCTCCCTGTAATTGCAGGCAAACCTTGCGGCGAAGCTGCCACAAAGGTTAACGATAGGCTGAAATGTGAGCGAATTCCGTCGCTTACCGCCCGTTAACCGTAAAAACCAAAGCCGCTTCGAGATGCCCAAAAACGGGACATTTCGCTCTTTTGAGGTGTGGAGGCGGCTTTTCCCTTATCCTTTCTTTAAGCGCCCAAGGCCTATTGTCGGCCTTGGTAAAGAGCCTTTTTCGGGCGGGTATTGCGTGCGTGTAATGAGTAAGATCGCAGAGCGGGCGGCAGCCCTCGTGGACCGGGCAGTTGGAAGCTGGCTCTCCCGGACCGGAGGTGGTGCAGCCGTGCGTCAGCGCGAACTGATGATCCTGCGCCGGCTGGCGCTACTGTCGTCGGCGGCTCTCGTTGCAGCCCCCATCGGGCTCTCCTTGGTCACCAGTCCCGCCATCGCGCTGCCTGTGGGTGTCGCCACCGTATGCGCGGCCTTCCTGTTCTCCGCAGTGGGCAGCATTGCCCTGTCGCGCCAGAGCACGGCAACGGCTGCGGCCGCCCCGCCAATTGCAGAAGACTTCTTCATGGAGGCCACCGCCGGTCTCGCCTTCTTCCTCGATCCTCAGGGCAACGTCACCTCGGTCGGTGGCCGTGACAAGCGCGAGTTTCTCGCCTGGATGCGCGATCCGATCGGTAAGGGCTTTGTCGATCAGATACACGTCTCCGACCGTATCCTTTTTCTGCAGGCACTCGATCAGCTTCGCCAGGGTGAGGCGACTGCCGCAGTCGACCTGCGGCTGGAACGGCCTTCGGTCTCACGCGACAACAGGCAGTTTGCCTACCTGCGGATGGACCTGACGGCTCGGCAAGACAGCGACGGTGCTCTCTTCAGCGTGATTGCCCAGCTACGCGATGTCTCCTTGGAGCAGCAGTTGCGGCAGGAGGCGCAGAACCGTGCCGATGACGCCCGCTCGGCCAACGATGCAAAGTCGCGGTTCCTCGCCGCCGTCAGCCATGAGCTGCGCACGCCGCTCAATGCGATCCTCGGCTTCTCGGATATCCTGATCGGCGAATATTTCGGCAAGTTCGAGAATGAGCGCCAGCGGGAGTATGTCGGCCTCGTCAGGGATTCCGGCGCGCACTTGCTCTCGGTCGTCAACACCATGCTCGACATGAGCAAGATCGAAGCCGGGCGCTACGAGCTCTGCCTCGAACCCTTCGACATTGCATCCGTCGTTCGTTCTTGCGAGGCAATGCTGACATTGCAGGCGAAGACCAAGGGTGTCTCGCTGACGAGCCGGGTCCAGCGCGGTCTCGATGAGGTCGTAGCCGACCAGCGCGCGATCCAGCAGATCCTGATCAACCTGGTCGGCAATGCCGTGAAGTTCACGGATGCGGGCGGTGCGATCTCGATCGATGCGTCGATGCGCGACGGCGTCTTGAACCTCTGCGTCAGCGACACCGGCATCGGCATACCAAGCGACAAGCTGGAAATGCTCGGTCAACCTTTTGTCCAGATCCAGAATGATTATAGCCGCCGCTTCGAAGGGACGGGGCTCGGTCTGTCGCTGGTGAAGGGCTTGGTGGCGCTGCATGGCGGCGACTTCGCAATCGCCAGCACCCCCGGTGCCGGTACGATCATTACGATTTCCATTGCAGCGGATGGCTCTGGCATTCCGGCTGTGGGTACTGCCCGCAACGATCTTGTCGAGTTCCCGCCGCGACTGAAGGCTGCGCCGGCGCGAGCAGGCGTTTTGGAAGAGGGGCTTTTCGATGGCCGCGAGCAAGCGAAAATCGCCTAAGGGAAGGAGAGGTCGGCAGAAACGGCCGAGCCTCCTTCTCACCGGGGCAACCGTCGTCGGCGGTATCGGGCTGCAGGGCGCAAGCGCGCTCGGCGGCGTGATCGGCCGTAACCCGTCGGTCGCGGGCGGCACGGCAGCCTTCTTGGTCATCTTCAGCTTCGTCGCCGCCAACGCGCTCTGGTATCAGCCGGGCGCCCATCCGCACCCCTTCCTGCGCACGCGCGATGCGCTTTTCCCGAATGCGCTTGGTGGCCGCCCGGCCATCGAGGAGCAAAGCGGGAACGTCACGACCTTCAAGATCCAGCGGCAGGACGAGGCCGACGCCACGCAGACCAATGCGACGCCGCCGGCCGCTCCTGGTGGTCAGCAACGGAGCCAGATCGTCATGGACATCCAGACCGAGCTGGTACGGCGCGGCCTCTACAACGGCACACCGGATGGGGTCATCGGTCCGCGCACCAGCGCGGCGATCCTGTTCTTCGAAGAAACCGTGGGCATGCCGCAGACGGGCGAACCGACGCCCGATGTGCTGGCAGCGCTCAGAACCGACTCGGTCGGCCCCTCGGCGGTTCCGCTGGAAAAGCCGCCGGCCGACGTCACCTCGAAGGCATCTGCCGAGGACCCGGTCGCAGCCGCCATCCGCAGCGCCGAAAAGACCGTCAAGACCGCGCCGACACCGGCAAAAAAAGCCACGCCGTCCGCGGAGTTGTCGACCGTCGATCTCGTCCTGAAGATCCAGAAGGGCCTCAGCAACATGGCCTACGCCAACGTCGGCGTCGACGGCGTGCCCGGCGAACAGACACGCACCGCGATCCGCCACTTCCAGAAGCACTATAACCTTCCGGAGAATGGCGAGCCCAGCGAGGCGGTCCTGAAGAAGCTCAAGGAAATCGGCGCGCTATGAAGCGCATGCCCTGCATTGCCGCCATCCGTTTGTCTGCTATAGCTCGCCCATGAGATTGCGCACCGACATCTTCGTCTCCGCCCTTCTGCGTCGCGTTTTTGCCAGGGGCGACTTTGCCGCTGTCGAGGTGAAAGGCGCCGACGAGGCCGGCGCCGTGTTTATTCGCCAGCATTTCCGCGATGGTCTGGAGACGCTCTATGGCCCCGCGCCGCAAAGCCTGTTCGACGGGGAGACGAGCGGCGAGCGACTGTTCGAGCAGCGACTGACGCGGGAGGAGCCTGAGAGGGTCAGGGAACTCCTCGAGCGTGAACGCAAATTCGATCCTGATCTCTGGGTCGTCGAGCTCGAGGCTGATGATCTCGGTGATATCGTTCCGCTGGTTGATCAGCGGCAGAACCCGTTATAGGCAGGATCAGCGCGAGCGGGTGAAACGCCTGCCCCGGGCCGGCGGCACCTCGCGGGCCGAGTGGGCAGGTCCTGTTTCCTCGGGCAGATAGGTATAATTGTCGGCGCGACGCCAAGCCTCGACACGAGCGTTGCACTCTTCCGGATCAAGCCCGTCCAGCACCATCCATGCGCGCGTTACGCCGTGCTGCGGTTCCGCGAGGTGAGGATAAAGCTTTTCGAGCACGAAGACGGCGTCGAGGAAATCTATGCCGAGACTGATGAGCGTGGTCGCGAGCTGCTGTCCGGAGATATCGAGCATGATGCGCTCGGCAAGCCAGCGGCTTGCGGAAAGTCCGTCGGCAAGGGCTTTCGCAAAGAGCGCGGCCTCACGGTTGCGGGCGAAGCGCACGAGGAGGGCAGCCTGGATCGGCGACAGGTTGCGCAGGCCAAGGCGATCGCCTTCCGGACGGCTGACATGCCGTGCCAGTTCACGGATCTTGTCGCGCATTTCTTCTTCGTTGACGCGGCGAGCGGCAGCTTCCGCTTCCTCGAGGGATGTCGCGGCGGGCACTTCGGGCAGTACCACGAGGGGAGCCTCGATCTCGGCCGGTGCCGCCAGTCGCTGGTCAGTCTGGCGCAGTCCGACGAGAGCGTCGATAACGCGCGGCGAGAGAGCATTCCGGCTGACGATCGCCTTCATATGCGCACTGCCCTGGGTGCGCGCGATCGTGATCAGGGTTTCGTCGTCGATCGCCGGTGACGAGGTGAGGAAGGGGGCGGCGATGTCGATCGGCTGGGAGCCGACGAACAGTGCCACAGCCGCCGGAATCTGCGGGCATTGGGAAAGGGCAGCGACGGCCTGCCGTCTCGCCTCATCGGAAGATGCCTGAAACAACGGCGTGAAGAGTTCGGCGAATTGGCGCAGTTCAGAGCGGGTCGGCGGTTGCAATCCCTCGAAGCTGCTGACGGTCGCCATGAGAACCACGTCCTTCTTGCGGCTGGCGGATGGGGCCTCTAGGTCTCGGAACCGGTCACGCACAAGAACACACCCTGGAAACGCAAAAACGGGATGTCGCAGGACTGGACGCGGAGGGACGCCCCTTACCCCACATAGGTTATGAACAAATCCTACATGGGCAGGGTTAATGCTTACTAAAGACCTTCATGAATTTGTGCCGAAAGGACCCACCGCCGGCGGTTGCGGAAATTGCGTCCGAGACTAAAGCCCCTTATGTTCGCGCAGCGCTGCCAGAAGCCTTTCGGCACTGTTGTTTCCGGATTGGTAGAGGTCGAGCGCAGCGGAGGCTGCCAGTTGCGCCTCCGGGCTCTTGATGTCGATCCGCTTTTCCGCACACCAGGCATCGAGCGCATGGCGAAGCACATCGAGGTCCTCGGGGGAGAATGTCGAACCGATAAGCAAAGACATCTTGACCCCTCCTTGTCCGCAGCGAACGGAACGGTGCCCAGCCGAGCGGCCGTGAATTTTCTCCGACTATACAACT
The DNA here is from genome assembly GCF_050644135.1 of Rhizobium sp. YTU87027. Classification (NCBI taxonomy): domain Bacteria; kingdom Pseudomonadati; phylum Pseudomonadota; class Alphaproteobacteria; order Hyphomicrobiales; family Rhizobiaceae; genus Rhizobium; species Rhizobium sp. YTU87027. The sequence continues at coordinate 779,521 of NZ_CP098440.1, forward strand.
TTACCGGTATTGCTGGAGACCGCAATTGATATTTTTGTGACAGGAAATCGTGATCGGGAGATCCGACGGCACAACCTCCGTTAAGTATATGAATTAATGCTAATATCATTGCGCCGTTGTGGACCGAATCTTCTTGTGAGACGTTTGAAACCAAAAGACGGTCCGGCGCGTTTATAGAACGTCGTTGAAGTAGCTAGTGTTCACGCATGAAATTAACGATCTGTTAACGGTCATATGTCTCAATTCGGATATGAACGGCGGCCGAGCGCTTCGGTCGTCCGGTTTCACATCACGGTATTTCGAACAGGTGCCGTGAGAAAGGCGCGAATGCCTCGGAGCCCCGTATCAGGCTCTACAGGACGCGCTGGCTCGCATAGGCGGGCAGGGTGAGATTGCACAGTTCATCCGTCTCGGGCCGTGCATGGAGACGAGAATGGCAATAGTCGTCGCATTGGCGGACCGTCTGTCTCAGACGCGACGCCGCAAGGGCAAGAAACCAGTCGAGGCACAGATCCTGCTTTTCACCGGCGTGCGTTACGAGCGCCTGACGGAGAGTTCGAAGCGTTCCTCCGGGCATCGCGTTTCGCGGGCCAAAAAATAGATCGATTGCTTCAATTCGAGGAGCCGGCATATTCGTCGCAGCCGGCCTCCGCGAGAAAGTTCCGTGCGGCCGCGGCGAAGCTCGCCTGGGGCGCCAATGTCCTCAGCACCGCATAGCCTTCCGAACGCGTGCTTTCCACGAGAATGGTTTTCTGCAGATCCGGTGGCAAAGCCTTGCGAAGCTCGGTCAACTGGATCGGCGTTCCGACCAGAATATCCAGCGCACCGCCGACCGACGTCCTGTCATTCATGCTGAAGACCTCGTTCGAGGCCTCATCGTAGAGTGCTGTCGACCAGAACGGCACATTGCCTTTCGCAGTCAGCCGGACCGGATTTTCCTCAATGTCGAACGCGCAGACAGCGGTGCGGACAAAGGGATCGTCGTTGGAAAGTCCTGCCGCGTCATCGGTGGCCCCAAGCAGGTAGAACTTGTCGAGATCACCCTCGGACGCGACACGGGTCGCGGCATCCTTGCCAGTAAAGTGCGGCAGTGAGAGGATGATTACGAGATGCAGCAGTGCTGCCCCGAAAAGTCCCGCGAGGATGGCGAAGAGGATCCTAAGCATTGCCGCATCCGGTTTTCTGGAGCTTCGGCATAGCAAGGTCGATAACGCCGGAGCTACCGGCTGTCGGGGTGTCGAAAAGCGTCAGGACGAGCTGGAACGTGCCGGCGGCCGGCAGCGCGAGCCAATTGCCCGGCCGCGCCTGCGCGGAAATGTCGATTGAGAAGCTGCTGTCGGGCTGCCGCAGCACCGTCCAGGAGTTCATCGCGCCAGGAAGTCCCGTCCGCAGCGAGGCCGGGTTGCCGCTATTGTCAGCGGTAAACAGCGTCCAGATCCGGGCAGGTGGCGTCTGCCCCGTGATGCGATAGCTGCAGCCGGCATTCAGCCGCGCGCCGGCATCGTCGACCTTGGCGGTGAACATCAGGCCTTCGGCGTTTCCGTAAAGCAGGCGCCCGGCGCGCGCCCTGTGCGATTTAGCGTAAGGGTCGGCGCTTTCCGTCTGCAATTCGGGGAACGCCTCCCAGGCGCCGAGCTTGATCGCGCCGAAGCCGGCCGTTGCGTCCAGCGCGTAGAGCGAAATCATGATCCCGCCGCCAAAGGCGATAATCAAAGTCATCGCTATGAAGAGAGGAAACCGAAACACTATGCGCCCTTGAGAAACACGACAACCTTGAGAAACAAATCAGTTGAAAGGGTTACCACTGATTCTAGCTGGGCGGAATGGTCCAGGCGATTGTCGGTGGCGTATCCCGGTCGGAACGGACAGCCAAATCTCCGCGGCTTCTGCGAAAAGCGTCTTCCGGATGTCTGAATCTCATCCGCCGTGGGTCAAGGGCCGAGCATGAGTTAGCTTCGATATAAGGACATAAGCGCTCGCGGGCATTCCGGCCGTTTTCGGCCATCGGACGCGTCTGATCCGATTGAACTCTAACTGACAGCCCGTTGCGGTTGTTTGCGCTTTTAATCCTGACTATCAGCGGTCAAAATCCTTCCCGCCCGAGGAGGTGGTGCACGCTTGACGAATGGCGACGCCTTCAGCGTCGGAGGCTGCTGGCAGCGGCGAGCATTTCCGCCGCGTTTGGAAAGATGCAGAGGCTGTCAGGCCCGTCGTGCGCTTCAATTTGCACCCAGCGAACGATGCCATCGCCGTCGATGAGGAAGTGCCCGACAAGCTGTGTCGGGTGCCTTGCGAAGATGGCATGATCAACTTCAGTAAGCTCGAAGCCGTCTTGGGCGTTGAGTAAGGCATTGGCCGCCATCGGGTGTAACGCTTCCGGCAATTCGCCCGTCGGGTTAATGCGAGCGGCCTCGAATTGCTCCACGCTTGTCCGATAGGGCCATACTGGTTTCTCGCGGCTGTCCTCGGGCAGGAAGTCGCCGTGCGGCACGCCGAAGGCCCGGTGCGTGGAGCAATCCTGGTCACACAGGAGCACGGCCGGCGTCGGCCGGTGCTCGAAATATATGCGGGCGCGCTCCACCGGCGTGTTGATCACGGCAATTGTTTCCACCCCCGCGGCGCGCAGGGCAGGCTGTAGACTACCGAGTTGCCCCACCTGACGCCGGCAGAACGGGCAGTGCAACCCGCGGAAGAAGGCGATCAGAAAAGGGTGACCGTGGAGGCTCGCGAGTGAAACCGTTCCTTTTTGATTTGCCGACGGAAGTGCGAAGGCGGGTGCGTATTCCCCTGGTTGGAGCGGGCGCTTCTGGTCTCCCATGGCATTTGTCCTCTGCTAGGAGTTCAGGTGAATGCTGGGCTTGATCCAAGTCCAACACCTATCACGCCACGGCACCACTCGCTATGTTCACGGTGCAATCGGCTGGAGTGCGAAGCTTCAGAAGTCTTGCCACGTCCACGCCCCTTTTAGCGCGAAGCGGACATTGCATAGAGGCCGCTCTCGGGCCCAAGCGGTCATTGCACCTCACGGGATTTCCGCATTTCGGCATCGCGCCGCTGTTGCCATTGCTGCCTCAGCTTACTCCTGGACATGCCTATAGATTCATCGAGAATCTCGACTTTGAGGATACGTTCGGTGCGGAAATGACGGAAGGCTTGTTTCGATTGGCACCACGCGATCAAGAGGCTGTGCGTGTCGGCATAGCCGAGAAGCACAGGCCACACGATGCGGCTGGTAACCGCGCCATCCGCCGCGCGATAGTCGAGCGCAAGCTTGCGGCCTTCCCTGATCGCCAACCTGAGCGGACGCGTGTCGCGTGTCACGTCGCCGCCGACATCATCCGGTTTCATGCTGACGGCGGGTTGGGTAATATAGGGAAGAAAGTCCTGCGGCATGACCGATGTGATTTTGGCCATTACATCGCTCGCGGCATTCCGGATGGCCGCGTCGTTCAACCTTGCCACCATCTGAATGCCGAGCACGACGGCCTCGATCTCGTCAGGCGTCAGCATGAGCGGTGGCATGTCGTATCGCGGATCGAGGACGTAGCCGAACCCCGCTTCGCCTTCGATTGGAACACGCTGGGCAATCAGGTGTGCGATATCGCGGTAGACGGTTCGCCGCGCGACCTCAAGTTCATCCGCAAGCTCAGACGAGGTCACCGGGCGGCTCGACCGTCGAAGAATCTGGATGATCTGAAAAAGCCGATCTGCTTTTCGCATGCCTGATGACTCCTGCTGCCACAACGCTGTCAGCACGGCTGTGCAACAAAAGCAAGGAAAGAGATGGTCGTGCATCAGGGAGAAGATCATGAAGTTCGCATCCACCCGCCTCATTGCCTGGGATATCAACAGCATGGTGGCCTTTTATGAGCTTGTGACGGGCTGCCCCGCAGACTGGCTTGCGCCCGTCTTCGCCGAGATCGTCACCCCCGGCGCTAGCCTCGCGATCGGCAGCGCGGAAACCGTGGCCTTGTTTAGCGAGGGTAGCGCGGAGCCAGGAGCCAACCGGACGGCCATTCTCGAGTTCATGGTGCCGGACGTCGATGCGGAATTCGCGCGGCTCAAGGACCAGGTCACGGTCGTGCACGTACCCAAGGATTTGCCATGGGGCAATCGGACAGTGCAGTTTGCCGACCCCGAGGGGACACGCGTCGCCCTCTATACACCCGTAACCGACGCCGCGAGACGGCGTTTCGCTGGGCGTTGATTGGCCAAAGCCGTTGGCCGGAGCTTGTCTTTGAGGAACGTTCCGTGCGCAGGGGACCGCAACCAGCGCGACTCGCCGACCTCTTAGAGACCCCTTTCGCCACGTTGATCCTCATGTGCTCCCGGCGTCGGCCCTACCCGGCGCTCGCCACCTTTTGCGCGGCAAGCGGCGGTGCCAACTTCAATGCCTGCCCAAGCTCCTTGAGAATGCGCGTGGATTCGACCGAGAGCATCCGAGGGCGAACGAGGGGAGGCGGGCTGCCTTCCTCAGGCTTAGTGGCGGCAACGGTCTTGGCCGTCTTGTCGGGTGGCAGCGGCTGCGCGCCGGGAATCTGCCGGAGCGTGATGCCCTGGTGGGCATAGTCCATGGCGCGCTTGAAGGTCATGGCGGGCAGCGAGCCGCCGGTCATCTTGTTCGTCGAGGTGTAGTCGTCGTTGCCGAACCAGACAGCGGCCGTGTAGTTGCCGGTGTAGCCGATGAACCAGGCGTCGCGGTAAGCCTGCGTCGTGCCGGTCTTGCCGGCGGTCAGGATGCCGTTGTCGAGCGCTGCCTTCCGCGCCGTTCCGACATAGGGGACGCGCGACAGCATCTGGTTCATGTAGGTATCGGCCTTCTCGGAGAGCACCCGTTTGGCGGGTGGCTCGTCGTGGTCGAAGTCGTAGAGGACGTCGCCGCCGTAATCGAGGATCTGCGTGATGCCGTGACGGCGCGACTGGTAGCCGCCTGCCGGGAAGACGGCGTAGGCGGTCGCCTGGTCGAGCACGGTCACCTCGGAGGTGCCGATCGGGATCGTCACGTCGTCGCGGATCGGCGTCTCGACGCCGAGGTTTTTCGCCATGGCGCGGATCGGCTGGATACCGAGCTTCTCCTTGGCAAGCCGCACCGGGATGGTGTTGATCGACTGGGCGATGGCGGTCGCGATGGTGATGCGGCCGGCATATTTGTTGGCGTAGTTGTGCGGGCTCCAGTTGCCCCAGTAGATCGGCGCGTCGACGACGATGGTATCGGGCGTCATGCCACTCTCCATCGCTACGGAATAGGTGTAGACCTTGAAGGACGAGCCCGGCTGGCGCAGCGCCTTGGTGGCGCGGTTGAACTGGCTTTCGCCATAATCCCGGCCGCCGACCATGGCCCGTACCGCGCCCCCGTTTTCGATCACCACCATCGCGCCCTGCTTGGCGTGATAGCTCTCGCCATATTCGCGCAACGACGTCTCGACGGAATCTTCGGCGGCACTCTGCAGGCCCATGTCGATCGTGGTCCGAACGACCAGCGAATGCTGGTGGAAGCGCGGCGACAGGCGCATCACCTCGTCAAACGCCCAGTCGAGGAAGAAATCGGGCGATTCCACCTGGTTGCGGTCGACGACCGTCGCCGGATTGCGCCGGGCGGCGATCACCTGGCCCTCGGTCATCAGGCCGCTCTGTACGAGGTTGGTCAGCACCTCGTTGGCGCGACCGCGCGCCGCCGGCAGGTTGACGTGCGGCGCATATTTCGCCGGCGCCTTGAACAGGCCGGCGAGCATCGCGGATTCCGCCAGATTGACGTCGGTGATGCTCTTGCCGAAATAGAACTGCGCCGCCGCGGCAGCGCCGAAGGTACCGCCGCCCATATAGGCGCGGTCGAGATAGGTGGAGAGGATTTCCTTCTTGGAGAGGTTGGCTTCGAGCCAGAGCGCCAGGAAGGCTTCCGTGATCTTTCGGTCGATCGAGCGTTCGTTGGAAAGGAACAGGTTCTTGGCGAGCTGCTGCGTCAGCGTCGAGCCGCCCTGCACGACTTCGCCGGCCTGGGCGTTGGTGACGAGCGCGCGGAAGAGGCCGATGACGTCGATGCCGAAGTGATCGAAGAAGCGCCGGTCCTCGGTCGCCAGCACCGACTTGATCAGCGCGTCGGGCAGTTCATCGATCGGCACGGAGTTCTGGTGGATGACGCCGCGATGGCCGATGACGTTGCCATAGCGATCGAGGAAGGTGACGGCGTAGTCGCCGCGATTGCGCCAATCTTCCTTGGTAGCCTCGAAGGCAGGCTGGGCGAGGGTGAGCATCAGGACGGCGCCGACGGAACCCCATGTCAGGCCTTCGCCGGCCAGTTCGAAGACGATGCGCTTCCAGCCGCGGACACGAAAGCGGCGGAAGAAGATGGTGATGTCTTCCCAGATCTCGGCGGAGCGAAAACCGGCGTTCCAGATGGTCGAATCGATCCACGAGTCGATCTTCAAAAGCAGGTGGCGTTGCTTGCGCGGCCGTTTTTCTGGATTGTCCGGATCCGTCACGTCTTATATTCCCGCCCGATCAGTCACTTCGACGTCGGAGGAACCTGACGCCGGACTATGGCAAATCTGCCGACAGTGCCCCGGCGTAACCGGAGCTTGGTGAATCATTGGTTGATTTGCCTGACAAGAACAAGAGAAATGGGAGCTCTCACGCGATTTTGCGCGGAGCTGTTGCAAGAACGGAATGATGGAAGACATACCCTTCTGGAAGACGAAGACGCTCGCCGAGATGACGACGACCGAGTGGGAGAGCGTATGCGACGGCTGCGGACTCTGTTGTCTGAACAAGCTCGAGGAGTGGGATAGCGGCGACATCTACTTCACCTCGATCCGCTGCAAGCTGCTCGACGATCAGAGCTGTCGCTGTTCCTCTTATGAGAACCGTTGGGATTTCGTGCCTGATTGCGTCCAGCTCACCAAGGAAAACGTCGACGAGATCGCCTGGCTGCCGCCGACCTGCGGCTACCGGCTGATCAACGAGGGGCGCGATCTCTACTGGTGGCATCCGCTGGTGTCAGGCGATCCCCAGACCGTGCATGCGGCCGGCATTTCGGCACGCGGCCGGACAATCAGCGAAACCGAGGTCAAGGTCGACGACTTCGAGGATTACGTGGTGGATTGGCCGCTGACGGTGGGTGACGAACCGCGGGCACAGGAGCCAGAAACGGCCAAGTAGTGCCGGGCTAGGCGACAGTCTCAAGAAACTGGCCTAGCTCTCCACGCACATAGTCTTCGATCGAGCCCTGCGGCTCGAAGCCCCACCAGAGCAGGCAGCCCTGCCACTGGGAGAGCATCAGCCGTCCAAGCGGGGCTTTCCCTTGGGCGCCAAGGCATTGGTCGAGTGCTGCGGCCAGTGTCTTTCCCCAGGCCGCGCCGCGTGCGCGCAACGCGGGATCGCGCAGATCCTCCCTGAGTACCAGCAGGCCTTCCGCGTAAGATGCGGCATCCTCGCCGTAGTCCTTGGAAAGTCCGGCGAGCAGGTCGATGGCGCCTTCGGGCGTCTCGGGAACAGACTGGATCAGCCGGGCCGTTTCCATGTCCAGCCGGTCCCAGGCGCGCAACAGGCAGGCCCGCAGCATCGCCGCCTTGGCACCGAAGCGCTGCACCAGCGTCGAGCCCGAAAGACCGCTGATCTTCGCCACCGCGCCGAAGCTCGCTGCGTCTGGGCCTTCCGCATGGACGAGGCCTAGAACCATATCGAGAAGCTGCTCGTCGGAGAGCGTGCGGGGGCGCGGCATGAAGTTTCCTCTTGCGTTCACGACGAATATGAACGAACGTTCGTTTATATTCAAGCGGAATGGTAAAAGACCATTGGCTGGTTCCAGCGTGGAGGACAAGCACGTGACAGCAGCGCTTTCAGGAAAGATCGCCCTTGTGGCCGGCGGCACGCGCGGTGCCGGTCGCGGGATTGCCGTGGAACTCGGCTCCGCCGGCGCAACGGTCTACGTTACCGGTCGCACGACGCGAGCAAGGCAGTCGGAATACGGACGCCCGGAGACGATCGAGGAGACGGCCGAGATGGTAACCGCTGCAGGCGGCGAGGGGATCGCCGTTCGCGTTGATCATACCGTGCCGGCCGAGGTCGAGGCGCTGGTCGACCGCATCCGCCGCGAACAGGGCCGGCTCGATATCCTGGTCAACGATATCTGGGGCGGCGAGCACCTGACGGAATGGAACAAGCCGGTCTGGGAGCACTCGCTGGACAAGGGGTTGCATATGCTGCGGCTGGCGATCGACACGCATCTGATCACCGCGCATTTCGCCCTGGCGTTGATGATCGAGTGTCCCGGTGGGCTGCTGGTCGAACTGACTGACGGCACCGCCGAATACAATGCCACGCATTATCGCCTCTGCCCCTACTACGACCTCGTCAAGACGGGCGTGATCCGCATGGCCTGGACGCACTCCAAGGATCTCGCCCCGCATGGCGCGACAGCGGTGGCGCTGACGCCCGGCTGGATGCGCTCCGAAATGATGCTCGATATCTTCAGCGTCACCGAGGAGAACTGGCGCGACGCGACGTCAGTACAGCCGCACTTCGTCATCTCCGAGACGCCGCGCTTCACCGGCCGGGCGGTCGCAGCCCTTGCCGCCGATCCCGAACGCGCCCGCTGGAACGGCCAGTCGCTTTCGAGCGGCGGACTCGCCAAGGTTTATGGCTTTGACGACGTGGACGGTTCACGGCCGGATTGCTGGCGCTACATGGACGAGGTGATGGACGCAGGCAAGCCCGCCGATGCCAGCGGTTATCGCTAGATCAGATTAGCCGGACGGGATGATAACAAACTGTCTTTGCAGCGTTTTCGGCGCCGCGTTCTGCCATGACTTGCGCACCAGATCCTGCACCAGTTCATCGCTCGCCTTGCCATAGAAGAGCCGGGTCGAGCCACGCTGCCCCCAGCCGCCAGGCACGGCCGCCGTATCATCGGGCGCCACCGCCAGCGTCATGTGCTGCTGGTCGGGCGTCAGGCGGACGACGCAATAGTCCTGCTCCGGCATCGTCAGGAATATCTTGCTGCGCACGCGGAAATCGCGCGTGCCGTGGTGCGCGCTCTCGACCGCCTCCGGCAGGCTGAGCGCAAAGGAAATGAGCTCTTCCTGGTTCATGGTTATAGAATTAGCACATGCTGATGGATGCGGGCCAATCAGAAAAACTCAAGCAGCGGCAGGCGTGCGGAAAATTTTCATGGATAGGAAAATAATCCTTGACGGCGTGACGGTCGTTTGATAGGGTTATGGCATAGTCGGAAAGTTGTGAGCGAAGCGGAGTGTTTGCCCAAGCTTTCCGGATCTGGAAGCCGGGCGTTCGACCCGGCTTTTGTGTTTCTGGTCGCCAGGGGAGAACTGGCCGCCCGAGGGTCCCCGATGATCGATATCGAGAGTTTCGAACCGGAGCTTTTACGGCTTCTGGCCGCAGAGGCGTGTTTACGGCGATCCGCTGCATCTTGAAACGGACGACGCCGAGGCGAGGGCGGCGGCGGAGGCCTATTTCCTCGAGACCAAGTCCGGTCCGGTTTCACCTGCGAGGAGCTGCGGGTTCTACTCAATGAGATGACGGCGGAGATGCGCGACCAGTTCAGCGCCTTTCGCGAGCTGCGACGAGCGGCGGAAGCGGCGTCCGCAGGCGGCGACGAGGGGGCGGCGAAGCTCGCGCGGGCTGATCTGAAGGCTGCGACCGATGCCATGTCGCTGATCGTGCGTACGCTGGAGAAGGTCGATCGGCTGCAGCGGCAGATCGCCCGTGATTGCGAGCTGGCCGCGAAAGAGAACGATACTGCGATGGGGCTTGAGGATGCGAAGAAGCGGTTTCTTGAGCGCATCGACGAGCTGGCGGAACAACGGGTCGCGGCAACTCCTTGCCGAGTGGCAGGCTGCCGGTCCTCCCGGTCCAGGTGACGCCGCTGCCGGCGACGCTCTGCACGTCAACACCGGTTGAGGGCAACGCGCCGCGCTCACTTCGGCGCCGCGTCACGAAGGCAATGGCGCGGCATAGCAAGGAGATGACGGCCATCGCAACGGAACGGACAACGGTGCGGGCGGCCGTGGAAACGGGTCGGCAGCCGGGCGCTACCCTGCTGACGGATATGAGCCCAGCGCCGAAGCAGCCTGCGTCGGCTGCGCCATCGTGTCGGATCGAGGCCGATCAGTCTGACGATACCCCGGAAGCGGTGGAGCGGCTGCCCATGGATGACCCGCTGGTGCGCTTTGCCGAGGAGCGCGGGCTTTGGAACCCGCTCGAGGGTCTCTGGGCTTTTTCCGGTCGTCCCGAACAGCAGCCGCCGGCGGGCGACTGGCGGACCTGGGTGATCCTTGGCGGGCGTGGTTCCGGCAAGACGCGGGCGGGGCCCGAATGGATTCATGCGCTGGCGAGCGCAGAGCGGCGGTCCGATCTGCGGATCGCCCTGATTGCCGAACGCCGCGCCCGGTGCCGCTGCTGAAGGAATTGATCGCCGATGCAGGAACGCGGCTGACGCGGATCAGCACGCTTGCCAACGCTGCCAATCTGGCGCCGGGTTTCATCGATGCGCTGGCGCACCGCTACGGCGGTACGCGGCTGGGGCGTCAGGAGCTCGACGGCGAACTGATGGAGGATCGCGACGACGCGCTCTGGCGGCGCGAGATGATCGAGGCCGCCACGATCCGCTTCACCGGTGAGATCAGGCGCATCGTCGTTGCCGTCGATCCACCGGCGGCGGCCGGTGCGCAGTCCTGCTGCGGCATCGTCGTGGCCGGGTTGGAGGCATCGGGGCGTGCCGTGGTACTCGCCGATTGTTCGGTTCAGGGCGCAAGCCCGGCCGGCTGGGCGAGCGCGGTGGTGCGCGCCTACCGACGCTTTTCGGCGGACCGGGTGATCGCCGAGATCAACCAGGGCGGCGACATGGTGGCATCGATGCTGAAGAGCATCGACGAGAGCCTGCCGGTCTCGACCGTGCGCGCGACGCGCGGTAAATACTTGAGGGCTGAACCGGTCGCCGCCCTCTACGAGCAGGGGCGGGTTGCCCATGCCGGGCGCTTCGTCGCGCTGGAAGACCAGATGTGCGACTTCGGCCCGGACGGGCTTTCATACGGCCGCTCGCCCGACAGGCTGGATGCGCTGGTCTGGGCATTGACGGCACTGATGCTGGAGGGAAATGGAAAACCCCGGGTGAGGGGTGTGTGAAAGACTAGCGTTGAGGTTGCTGTTGTGCCGGGCGCGGCGCCTGCTGCTCCGGGCGAACCTGACGCCATTCGTTCTCGAGCTGGTCGACGACATGCTGGGGAATGGTCGGCTGATTGCTGTTGGCCGGCTGTTGCATGCTCTCCTCCGAGTGCTTGATTTAACGGTGAGTTAATCACTGGCACGGCTTAAACTGCGTGTAAATCAGGCGCTTAAACACTTTAAACGATTGAATTAATTTTAATCGATTGAGGCGCAGAGCGCCGTACCACTTTTGAGGCTGACATTCATGGTTATCCACATCGACAGGCCCTTCTTCTTCGACACGGTCCGCGACGCGCTGTTCAAGGGAGCGCTTAATCAGCCGCAGGTGGAGGGCATGACGGCGATTCTCGATTTCTGGGAGGCGCGGATGGCCGACGCCGATCCGCGCTGGCTCGCCTACATCATGGCGACCGCCTTTCACGAGACGGCCTATACGATGCAGCCGGTGCGCGAGACGCTGGCGACGACGGATGCAAGGGCGATCGAGATCCTGGAGAATGCCTATACATCAGGCAAGCTCTCCTGGGTGAAGACGCCCTACTGGCGGCCGGACGAGGACGGCAAGTGCTGGCTCGGTCGCGGTCTCGTGCAACTCACTCACAAACGCAATTATGAGGCCATGAGCCGGTTGACCGGTATCGATCTTGTGGCCGAGCCCGACCGGGCGATGGAGATGGACGCCGCCGTTTCGATCTTGATCGAAGGCATGGTGCAGGGCTCTTTTGCCACTCACAAGCTCGCCGACCATCTGAACGAGACGACGGATGACTGGGTCAATGCCCGCCGCATCGTCAACGGCACCGATCGGGCGGAAAAGCTTGCCGGCTACGGCAAGACCTTCCTTGCGGCCATCCGCCGCGAGCAGCCTGTGGGCCCGCTTGCGCGGTTGAAGGCCTGGCTCCTGCGTGCTATCGCGCGGGTCTTCGGCTAAAGCATGTCGCCCGAGGACGGGAACCGGCTTCGGGTAAAGGACATGCACGAAACAATAAGCCAAAGCGCGCTGAGCGATCCCTTGGATCGCGGCGCGCTTTATACCCTGACAGGAGTTCCGCGTGATCCGCCACATCGTCTTTTTCACAGCGCCCGCGGAGCAACTGGAGAAGGTGCGCGCCGGCCTGTCGATTCTGACGGCGATCCCGCACGCCCGCCTGCTGGAGATCGGCACCAACCTTAAGACAGATCAGCTCGGCACTGATGTCGACCTCGTGGTCTACGGCGAATTCGACGATGAGGCGGCCCTCGCCGCCTACAAGGCGCATCCAGATTACCAGCGCTCCATCGACCTCGTGCGACCGATCCGCGAAATGCGGATGGCGGCGGATTACGAGAGCGATGCGGCGGTGAAGCGGCCGCTATTTACCTGACGGTCACTCGTCAACCGTCGTTCGATCTTGTCTTTCGTGCGTCCTTGTTTGTGGCCGATACGGTCTTGCCATCAGGTTCCCGGCCGAAATAAGTCCCGCCGAGGTGGCCGCCGCCGCTAGTGTTTTCAACCTGGCGCTCGATGCGTTTCTGGATTTCCTTTTTTGTTCCGCCAAGCCTTACGTGCTCTTCTACACGACCAAGCGCGTCGGCGGCGGGGTGCAGAACTTCGAGGCGATCAAGCTCATCAAGTTCGCCGTGAGCTGACCGAAACAGGGCGGGTGCGGCCACATCCGCAATCCGCCCGCCGAACCTGCCTGCGCCACACCAATCAGGATCGTCCATGACCTATGCACTGATTACCCCGCCCCCGGCGGAAGCGCTGACGCTTGCCGAGGTGAAGGCCCACCTGCGGCTCGACGACGGCAGCGAAGATGGGCTGCTGGCCTCGCTGCTCCGCGTTGCTCGCGAGCATCTCGAGCGCACGACGGGCCTCTGCCTGATCACCCAAGTCTGGCGCCTCCATCTTGAATCGATACCTGAAGACCGCGTGTTTCAGATTGCCAAGGGGCCGGTGCAAACCATTGAAAGCCTGAGTATTTATGATGAAGCTGGCGAAGAGTTGGTCTTGCCCGCGACCGGCCATGTGCTTTACGGCAATACCCGGCCCGCGCGGCTGGTACTCGATCGGAATGTGAATTCTGCTATCGCCGCGAACGGCATCGAGATCTCGAGAGCTGTGCCGACGTGCCCGACACTCTGAAGCGGGCGATGCTGATGCATGTCGGCCAGATGTTTGCTTTCCGGGGCGCCGTGGCCGTCGAGGATCAGCCGGCAGACATACCTGTTGGTTATGACCATCTGGTTGCGCCATTCCTGATGCGGAGGCTCTGATGCGGTCCGTGTTCTTCGATCCCGGCCAGATGACCGCGCGGCTCGAACTGGAGGCGCCGGAGGAAGCGCCGCACGGCCGGGGTGGCGCGACCGTCACCTTTACGTCGGTCGCCACCGTCTGGGCGCGGATCGAACCGCTGAGCGAAGTCCGCGAGGAGCGGGCGGGCGCTGATGTCTTCACCCTGACCCACCGCATCTGGCTGCGCTTCCGTAGCGACATCAGGGCCGGGATGCGGCTGCGGAAGGGCGACCGGCTGTTTGCCATCGGCACCTGGCGCGATCCGGATGAAACCGGCCGCTACCTCTGCCGCCTCTGCGAGGAGGGAGGACGATGAGCGCTGCCCTGGCGATCACGCTCCGCGATCTGGCGGAGATCCTGGCGGGGGTGGCGCGAGATGCTGCGGGTAAGGCGCAGCCAAAGGGAGGCGAAAGCCATGAGCGCAGCCCATGAACTGTTGACGGCGATCCACGCGCGCCTGACCGGCGACGTAGAGCTTCTCGGCATGATCGGTGAGGACGGGGTCCGCGATCGGCTGGTGACCGGGCGAAAGCTTCCTTGCGTCCTGATCGGCGACGTCGTCAGCAACGACTATTCGACCTCAACGGAGAGAGGCAAGGAGCATCTGCTCTCGCTCGAAATCTGGATCGACGCCGGTGGACGAAAGCAGGCGCAGCTGGTGGCTTCGCGCCTTCATACCTTGTTGCACGATACGGCGCTCGATCTTGGCCAGCACCACCTCGTCAGCCTGCTGCATCTCAGGACACAGAGCCGGCGCGAGGCGAAGACGAAGCTCCATGTTGCAGAACTCCGTTTCCGGGCCGTGACGGAGCCGGTTACTGCTGCGACTGCGTAGCGGGTCTATTCCTCGAAGCGGCTCGTGGCGTCGCGATCGCGTTCGTAGTGTCTCGACAAGGGAAACGGCGGTAGCCACGACTCGCGGCGGATTGTCCAGAGTTCGTAGGTCGGTTTCAACTGGTCCGGAGCATCGAGCGAGCCGAGGTTTACTTCGACTTCATCCGCGGAGCGTCCAAAAACCGGGGAGCCGCAGCGGGGGCAGAAGAAGCGCCCATCGTAATCACCTGTTTCGCCTTCAACCGTCACCGCATCCTGAGGAAAGATCGCCGATGCGTGGAAAAGCGCGCCATGATGCTTGCGGCAGTCGAGACAATGACAAATGCCGACCCGATATGGGCGTCCAGTTGCCACAATACGGACGTTGCCGCAGCGGCAACCGCCAGTGAACCGGTCCATGTTGCTTCTCCTCCAAGATAAAGCGATGGGCTGCTTATAACGAAGATGGGATGAGGACCTCAAATGTCTCGCCCATTGCCGCAGCTGCTTTCATCTCATTCAGATCGGCTCGTACACCCTGGTCGCGGCCTTGACCTGCGTAGCTAGCCTGAGCACGAAGCCGAGCGACAGGATGGCGAGCGCGGCGCAGGTCGCGATTGCCGTTCCAGCGCCGGCCCGGTCGAGAATTGCCGTGAAGACGACGGGTGCGATGGCATTGGCGAGGTTCTGCGGCAGCGACAGGCGGGCCGATTGCAGCCCGAATTCGCGCGGCGAAAACAGCGCAAGCGGCAACAGGGCGCGGGCAACTGTCATGACACCGGAGCCGAAGCCGTAGAGCAGGATGAAGGTGATGAGCAGTGGTGTCGAGGGCGGGATCAGCAGCATCATCACGAAGCTTGATACCATCAGGCTCACGCCCATTGCGGCGCTGAGGATCGGATTGCCGCGGCGGCCGAGGAGCATATCCAGGAAACGAGCGGAAATTCCGATCACGCCGCGCGCCGAACCAAGTTGCAATGCCAGCGCCGGCGAGGCGCCAGACTGGCGGAATATTTCGAGCAGCGATGGCGACACCCCGAAGGTGACGAAGGTCGACATCGTCGTTGCCGCGGCAATCAGTATGAACGCCTTGCGTTGTCCCGCTGGCGAGAGCGGCAGCGGCGTTTCCTGTGCGGCACTGCCATCCGCAGTAAAGGCAATCGGCTTCGGCAGGGCGAAAAGATGCAGCGGCAGGCAGACGAAAAACTGCAGCGCCGCGCAGATGAGAAACGTCTTTCGCCAGCCGACGGTCGCGTTGAGCTGACTGAGGATCGGCCAGAAGATCGCGCTCGAGAGGCCGGTGAACAGCATGAGGATGGCAATCACCCGTTTGCTGTCAGCTCCGGCGCGCTCGACGACGGCGGTATAGGCCGGGGCGGAAAGACCGAAAGCGCCGCCGGCGCCGATGGCAGTCCAGGCAAGTCCATAGAGGACGAGGCCGTGCGCGGCTGACAACAGCAGCAGGCCGATCGTGAAGACGATCGAGGCGGCGGCAAGCACGCGCGCGGCTCCATGTCGAGCGAGCAGGCGGCCCGTCGCAGGGCCAACAAGGGCGCTGACGACCATCATGATGCTCAGCCCGCCGAAGACCACCTCATTCGGCAAGCCGAGATCCGGCGCAATGACGCGTCCCATGACACCGAGCATATCGAAGGTGGTGCCCCAGCCAATCAGCTGCGTGACGGCAAGCACGGCAATTGTCTGCACCGAGCACAAGGGGATGGATCGAGACATGGCGGGCTTTGAAGCGAACGGGGTAAGGGCGAGCAAGGTCGTAGCAGCTTCGCCGGCTGGTTGAAAGTGACAAGTGGATGACACCAATGGGCGCCGACTGCGCCTGTTTTCTCGAAGGGATCGGGCGATGGTGGCGCAGAAGGGCAAAGACCTGCTCCTGAAGATATTCAACGGAATGAGCTACGAGACGGTGGCGGGGCTGCGGTCGAAACGGCTCGCCTTCAATGCCGAAACGGTCGACGTCACCGACGCCGAGAGCGCCGGGTGCTGGCGTGAGCTGCTGGCGGCGCCGGCGTGCAGCGCGCGTCGGTCTCGGGCGCAGGCATCTTCAAGGATGCCGCTTCCGATGGCCTGGTGCGGAACGCCTTCTTCACGCCTCGATCCTGAGCTGGCAGATTATCGTCCCTGGCTTCGGTACGGGGACTGGACCGTTCCAGGCAAGCGCGCTCGAATACTCCGGCCAGTATAATCGCGAGGTGATGTTCGAACTGGTGCTGGAATCGGCGGGCGCCATCAGCTTCGAGGCGCTCTGATGCGGGCGGCGGGGGCAAGAGCAAACCGGCGTCGCGGCGAGATCGAGGCGTCATTGACGGCGAACAGCGCATTCTCTGCCTGACGCTCGGCGCGTTGGCGGAAGTGGAGACGGCGTTCTCCGCGGACAATCTTGTTGGTCTGGCCGAACGCTTCTCGCGCGGACAGCTGAAGGCGGCCGACATGATCCGCATCATCGGCGCCGGCCTTCGCGGTGGCGGCAATCTCTATTCCGATCAGGAAGTGGCGGAGGCCAGCATCGACGGCGGCATCGCCGGCTGCGCTGTCGTCGTCGGCAACCTGCTCGCCGCAACGTTCATTGGGGAAAGCGCGGAGATTGCCGCGCGCCCCCTCTAGCCGCAGCAGATATCGAGACCGATCGCGCGACGCCTTTCCCCTGGGCGCGTCCTCCACGTCGGCCTCTGTCTGCGGCTGCCTCCAGCGGTGTTCTGGGCGATGACGCCCGTTGAGTTTCATGCCGTTGCCGGCGGATTGGGGTCGCGCAGCACCGTGGCCCGGGCCGATCTCGGCGCGCTGATGGCGCAATTTCCGGACGGCCCCAAAGCAAAGGAACGATGATGGAGAATGACGACGCTGATCTCTCCGCCATGGCCATGCAGGCCGAAACGCTGCGGCGTACGCTCGATGGTCTCGAAACCCGCTCGCGCTCGTTCGGCTCGGCGCTATCGAGCGCGCTGCGCAGTGCTGTCGATGGCGGCAAGGGCCTGGATGATGTACTGCGCAGCCTCGGCAATCGCCTGACGGATATTGCGCTGTCGGCCGGATTGAAGCCGCTGGAGACGATGATATCAGGCGCTGCGTCGAACCTGCTCGGTGGTTTCGGCAAGCTCCTGCCTTTCGCCGATGGCGGCGTGGTTTCGCAGCCGACCCATTTCCCGATGGGCAGCAACATGGGCCTGATGGGCGAGGCCGGCAGCGAAGCGATCCTGCCGCTGAAACGCGGAGCCGACGGTGCACTCGGCGTTGCCGCTTCAGGCGGATTGGCCGGCCCGCAGATTGTCTTCAACGTCACGACATCAGACGCGCAGAGCTTCCAGAAAAGCGAAGCGCAGATCTCCGCCGGAGTGGATCTATCCATCCGCCGACGAACTCGCCGATTTCGGCCACCGGCAGCACAGTCTCAGCCTGCGAATCCAGCAGTTGGGAGAGCGCGTACCGCTCGGTATTCCGGCGTACGCGACATGCGCGTTGTAAGTTTCATCTTGAAGGAGAGAACATGCTCGATCTGAAGAATTGGTACAGTTCGAAGACCATTTGGGGCGCGCTGATTTCGGTCGTCGCGTCAGTGTTGCATTTTGCGGGTATCGATCTTGCGACCACCGACAAGAGCCAGTTGGTGGACTCGATCGCGAATATAGCTGGCGCACTTGGCGGTCTGCTGGCCGTTTATGGGCGGGTGACCGCCAAGGCAGCCATCAAATCCGTCGGTTGAGGCTCGAGCGGCGAGCGGGCGCTCTCGTTTGCTCCGCCGGATTTTCGAACACGCGTGGCGCGAATTCAAAATTGTTCTAAACATCAGGGATTACAAGGCATTCATTTGCCATTCAGGTCGCTTGAGTACATAGTCTGGGCCAAGTTAGTATCCATTGAAAGCATTGCACATGGCCTCTCCCTTGAGCGTCGCAGCGCTAGCCGTCGGGCTGGCGATAACGTCGCCCTCACCGGATAATCCGCGTACCCTGACGGTGCGCGTTGCAGGCGATTGCAGCGAGGCCGCGCGCGAGGTTGTGGAAAAAACGGGAGGCCAACTGCTTTCCGTCCAGCCTGCGGGCGATAGCTGCATCATCACCGTTCTCGTCCAGGGCAACGGCCAGCGCCCGCGTAAGGTAACCGTCAAGGTTCCGATGTAGGCAGAATCGGCCTATCTAGACGCCGAAAAGATCAAGCGGAGTAAAGCGGACCGATGCGCATTCTCGTAGTCGAAGACGATGTCAACCTGAACCGGCAGCTTAGCGACACCCTCAAGGAAGCCGGCTATGTCGTCGATCAGGCATTTGACGGTGAGGAAGGGCACTTTCTCGGCGACACTGAGCCCTATGATGCGATCATCCTCGATATCGGCCTGCCGGAACTGGATGGCGTCACGGTGCTTGAGAAGTGGCGCGGCGCAGGTCGCGGCATGCCCGTGCTGATCCTGACGGCGCGCGACCGCTGGAGTGACAAGGTCGCCGGTATCGACGCCGGTGCCGACGACTATGTCACCAAACCTTTCCATGTCGAGGAAGTGCTGGCGCGCATCCGCGCCCTGATCCGTCGCGCGGCGGGACATTCCTCGTCCGAGATCATCTGCGGGCCGGTGCGCCTCGATACCAAGACCTCGAAGGCCACGGTCAATGGCGTCGCGTTGAAGCTGACGTCGCATGAATACCGGCTGCTTTCCTATCTCATGCATCACATGGGCGAAGTGGTGTCGCGCACCGAACTGGTCGAACATATGTACGATCAGGATTTCGATCGCGATTCCAACACGATCGAGGTTTTCGTCGGGCGCCTTCGCAAAAAGATGGGTGTCGACCTGATCGAAACGGTGCGCGGGCTTGGCTACCGCATCCAAGCGCCGAACAATGCGAATTAAATCGCTTACTGCACGCGTCCTCCTGCTGACCACGATATGGTCAACCGTCGCGCTTGTCGTCATTGGCCTACTGATCTCGACGCTGTACCGGAAGAGCGCTGAGCGCGGCTTTCAGGACCTGTTGCGCGCCCAGCTCTACAACGTCGTCAATTCCGTGACCATCGGCGATCAGGGGGCGCTTAGTGGAAGTCCGCAGCTCGGCGACCTGCGCTTTGCGCAGCCGAAAACGGGCTGGTACTGGGTCGTCGAGCCGCTCGGCACCTATACGGCCCCTCCGCTGGTGTCGCCGTCACTTGGTTCTGTCTCGATCCCTGTTCCCTCGGTTCTCGAAGCACCCTTCGACAAGAACTACGAGCGCTACTACCAGGTAACCGATGCCTCGGGGAACCGTATCCACGTTGCCGAGACCGAGGTCGTTCTGGATACCGATGGCCGCGCCGCGCGTTTTCGCGTTACTGGCAACGTCGATGTTGTCGAAGACGACGTTCGCAATTTCTCCCACAGCCTTTACCTGGCGCTGGCCGGCTTTGGTGTCGGCAGCCTGATCGTCAATGCACTGGCCATTCTCTATGGCCTCAAGCCACTCGACAAGGCGCGCGCCGCGCTCGAGCGTATTCGTGCCGGCGAGAGCGAGCAGCTGAAGGGCGCGTTCCCGCGCGAAATCCTGCCGCTCGCCAACGAGGTCAACGCGCTGATCGACAGCAATCGCCGCATCGTCGAGCGGGCGCGCATGCAGGTCGGCAATCTCGCCCACTCGCTGAAGACGCCGATTGCCGTGCTGCTCAACGAGGCGCGCGTCCTGGAACGCTCGCACGGTGATCTCGTGCGCAGCCAGGCGGAGGCGATGCAGGGTCAGGTGCAATCCTATCTGAACCGCGCGCGAATAGCCGCACAACGCGAATCCGTACTCGCCCGCACCGATGCGGAACCAGCGCTGGAACGGCTGGTGCGCGTGATGCGGCGCTTGAACGTCGACAAGGAATTCGAACTCACGGTGGCGCCACCGCATCTCGCGGTGGCCATGGAGCAGCAAGACCTCGAAGAGGTCGTCGGTAACCTTCTCGAGAATGCTGCCCGTTTCGCGGCGACCAGGGTTCGCGTCTCCGCCACAGAGGCGCCCGACGACATCAAGGGCGCGGAGGGGAGCGGGCGTCGCCACTGGGTCGAGCTTGTTGTCGAAGACGATGGACCGGGGCTTGAACCGGATCAGATCCGCGAAGCGCTGAAGCGCGGCAAGCGGCTGGATGAAAGCAAACCGGGCACCGGGCTCGGGCTGTCCATCGTGACGGAGATTTCCAACGAGTATCAGGGACGGCTCGAACTATCCCGCGGGCAATGGAACGGGTTGAAGGCTCGCCTTATTTTGCCGGGCATCACAAAGGATGTTGCGTGAGCAACTGCTTGATGCCACATAGAGATAGGCAATTGCATAGCATGCTTTGCCTTATTGCCGACACGGCGCGGTGTACGTGTGGCGGCGTTGGATTCACACCTGATTCTGGTTCGACTGAATGATGCTACGTTCGCAAGGCATGATCGTTTCCTCGCTTCTCGTCGCCATGACGCTGTCTGGGTGCCAATCGACGAAAAGCGGTGGCTCCGGCGGGCTCTTCTCGCGGAAACCTCCGGCTTCGGCGACCTATATTGCGGCGTTGCAGGGCGGCATCATTGGTCGCAGCGGCGTGGAACTTAGCGATAGCGACCGCCAGCGCGCCCTCGAGGCCGAATATCGTGCCTTGGAAGGTGCAGCAGTCGGTCAGCCCGTTGTCTGGAGCGGACGCAATGTCAGCGGCAGGGTCGTCGCGGCTGCGCCCTATCAGGTCGGCTCGCAGAATTGCCGTCAGTATACCCACAGCGTGACGATTGACGGCAAGGAGACGGTGGCGCGCGGTTCTGCCTGCCGAAACGACAACGGTAGCTGGTCGCCGCTCGGCTAACCCAGGTGACGGTAATACTAACCGCTAACGGTGTTGCGGCCAAACGCCTCAAATAATCGTCATTGCGGCTTTGCTTGTTGGAATAGGCGCTCGCTTCGAGTATTTGGCGGCTATGCTTTTCTGGATTCTTGTGGCCGCTCTAACGGCGGTTGTCGCTGCAATTCTGCTTTATCCGCTTTTGCGTGGTGCCGAAGCGGTCGACGACACGCGCGCCGGGGAGGCTGCCGTCTATCGCGATCAGTTGCGCGAACTCGATCGTGACCTCGCCGGCGGACTGATTTCAGCCGACGAGGCGGACTATGCGCGAGCTGAAATCGGCCGACGGCTGATCACAGTGTCGGCCGCGCCGGTGACCGATCGCAAGCTCTCGAAGCATCACCGTCTGTCCGAAGCCTTCGTGCTGCTGATGCTGCCGATCGTGGGGCTCTGTCTTTACATTCTGGTGGGGCGACCGGATTTGCCGTCGCAGCCGCTGGAAGCCCGACTTGCGAACCCTGGCAACGATATGGCGATCCTGGTCGCCAAGGCCGAGCGGCACTTGGCGCAGAATCCCGCTGACGGCAAGGGCTGGGACGTGTTGGCGCCGATTTACTTCAACACCATGCGCGTTGCCGATGCAGAAAATGCCTACCGCCATGCGATCCGCCTGCTGGGACCAAGCGTAGCACGGCTGGATGGCCTCGCCGAGACGTTGATGGCAAAGTCGGACGGCGTCGTCACCGAAGATGCGCGCAAGGTACTGGAACAGTCGCTTCAACTGCAGCCGGACAATCCAAAGGCAAGTTTTTACTTGGCACTCGGTATGGAGCAGGCCGGCAAGGCTGCCGAGGCGAAAACCGCATTTGAGGCACTTGCCAAGCAGTCGCCCGCCGACGCGCCCTGGCTGCCGCTTGTCGCCGAGCATATTGCGAAGAATGGCGGCGCATTGTCGAGCGGCGCTGCGAATGCGCCGGGCAATCCGACGCAGGCGGACGTTGCGGCCGCAAAGAACATGAACGCTGGCGACCAGCAGCAAATGATTCAGGGCATGGTGGCAAGCCTGGATGCGAAGCTCACCGAGGACCCGAACAATCTCGAAGGCTGGTTGCGGCTCGTCCGCTCTTATGTCGTATTGAAGGACAAGGATCGTGCGGTTGGAGCTCTGAAACGCGGACTGGCGGCGTTTCCGGCTGACAGCGAACAAGGCAAGCAACTGCTGGCCCTGGCGCGAGAGCTCGACATTGCGACGGAAGGAACAACCAGATGACGCGCAAGCAGAAACGCTTGGCAATCATCGCTGGCGGCATGAGTTTCATCCTCGCCGCGGTGCTGCTCGTCATGTTCGCCTTCAGCCAATCGGTTGCCTATTTCTACATGCCGGCAGACATTGCAAAGAATCCGGTGCCGCTTGGAACGCGCATCCGTCTCGGCGGCCTTGTCGGCGAGGGCAGCATCGTGCGGGGCGAGGGCTCGACAGTGCAATTTGCCGTCACCGATGCGACCGGTGACCTTGTGAGGGTCCGCTATACCGGCATTCTGCCCGATCTCTTTCGGGAAGGTCAGGGCGTCGTGACCGAGGGCCGCTTCGAGGCGGGCAGCGACGTCTTCACCGCCGATACGGTGCTTGCCAAGCACGACGAGAAGTACATGCCGAAGGAAGTCGCCGACAAGCTGAAGGCGCAGGGGCTCTGGAAGGAAGGGGAGGCGGCGCAATGATCATCGAGATCGGCCACTACGCTCTCATTCTCGCGCTGGCGACGGCGCTTGTGATCTCGGTTGTTCCGGTCATCGGTGCAAGACGCCTCGACCGCGCCATGATGGACGTCGCCTCCGTCGGCTCCGTGGCGATGTTTGCACTGGTCGCCTTCTCCTTTGCCGTCCTGACCTATGCCCATGTGGTTTCGGACTTCTCGGTCGAAAACGTCTGGGAGAACTCGCACTCGCTGGTCCCGCTGCTCTTCAAGTTTTCCGGCGTATGGGGCAATCACGAAGGCTCGATGATGCTCTGGCTGCTGATCCTGGCGCTGTTCAGCGCGCTGGTTGCTGCCTTCGGGGGCAATTTGCCTGACACGCTGCGGGCCAATGTCCTTGCCGTGCAGGCCTGGATCTCGGTCGCCTTCATTCTGTTCATCCTGCTCACGTCCAACCCGTTCATGCGCCTGGATCCGGCGCCAGCCGAGGGCAAGGACCTCAACCCCGTCCTGCAGGACGTCGGCCTCGCGATCCATCCGCCGCTGCTCTACCTGGGTTACGTCGGCTTCTCGGTCTGCTTCTCCTTCGCCGTGGCAGCCCTTCTCGAAGGGCGTATCGATGCCGCCTGGGCGCGCTGGGTACGGCCGTGGACGCTGGCTGCCTGGACCTTCCTGACGCTCGGCATCGCCATGGGGTCTTACTGGGCCTATTACGAGCTCGGCTGGGGTGGCTGGTGGTTCTGGGATCCGGTCGAGAATGCATCCTTCATGCCGTGGCTTGCCGGCACCGCGCTTCTGCATTCGGCGCTCGTCATGGAAAAGCGCGAGGCGCTGAAGATCTGGACGGTTCTGCTCGCCATCCTGACGTTCTCGCTGTCGCTGATGGGCACCTTCCTTGTGCGCTCCGGGGTTTTGACCTCGGTGCATGCCTTTGCCAGCGATCCCTCGCGCGGCATCTTCATCCTGTGCATTCTGCTTGTCTTCATCGGCGGGTCGCTGTCGCTCTTCGCATTCCGTGCCCCGCTCCTGTCGGCCGGCGGCTTGTTCGCGCCGATTTCGCGCGAAGGGGCGCTCGTCCTCAACAACCTCATTCTGACGGTGGCCTGCGGCACGGTGCTGACCGGCACGCTCTATCCGCTGCTTTTGGAGACCATCACCGGCGACAAGATCTCGGTCGGACCGCCGTTCTTCAACATGACCTTCGGGCTCTTGATGGCGCCGCTGCTGGTCATCGTCCCCTTCGGCCCGCTGCTGGCCTGGAAGCGCGGCGACTTGCTTGCTGTTTTCCAGCGGCTCTATCTGGTCGCGATCCTGGCCTTCATTGCGGCCGTTGTGTTCTTTTACGTCGAGCATGGAGGGCCGGTGCTTGCGGTGGTCGGGCTGGCCGCGGGGCTATTCCTGGTTTTCGGGGCGCTTGCTGATCTTTGGTATCGCGCCGGCGTGGGCAAGGTTGCGGCTTCCGTTGCCTGGAAGCGTCTTGCCGGACTGCCGCGCTCGGCTTTCGGCACGGCGCTCGCGCATGCCGGGCTTGGCGTTGCCGTCCTCGGCATCGTCGCGGTGACCACCTTCGAAACCGAGCATGTCGTCGAGATGAAGCCCGGCCAGACCGTGGACGCCGGCGGCTATTCCGTGCGGTTCGACGGCATGACGCCGGCCACAGGCCCTAACTACAGCGAGGAGCGCGGTCACTTCACCATCAGCCGCGGCGGCGTCGAGGTTGCCGATGTCTGGTCGTCCAAACGGGTCTACACGGCGCGGCAGATGCCGACGACCGAAGCCGGCATTGTGACGTTCGGCCTCAGCCAACTCTACCTGTCGCTCGGCGATCCGACGAACGACGGCGGCATCGTCGTGCGCATCTGGTGGAAGCCCTTCATCCTTTGCATCTGGGGTGGCGCGGTGATCATGGCGATTGGCGGGGTCGTTTCGCTGAGCGACCGGCGCCTGCGGGTCGGGGCTCCAAGCCGCAGGGCAAAGCCGGCGCGCCCGGCCATGGAGCCGGCGGAATGATTAGGCGCCTCCTCGTCGTACTGGCGGTCGTTCTGTCGACCACGCCGGCCTTTGCCGTCAATCCGGATGAGGTTCTGGCCGATCCTGGGCTCGAGGCGCGGGCCCGGGCGATCTCCGCGGAGCTGCGCTGCATGGTCTGCCAGAACCAGTCGATCGACGATTCCAATGCCGAGCTCGCCAAAGACCTGCGCCTGCTGGTGCGCGAGCGGCTCACCGATGGCGACACCGATGAGCAGGTGATCAACTACATCGTCTCGCGATACGGCGAGTTCGTCTTGCTGAAGCCGCGCTTTGAAACGAAGACGATCCTCCTGTGGGGCGCTCCGCTCCTGCTGGTTGTTGCAGGTGGCCTATCGCTGATCGTCTTCGCGCGGAAAAGGGCGGGCCGGCCAACGGGCTCCAAGCTGACCGCCGAAGAACAGGCGCGATTGAGCGAATTGCTCGACGAGTGACCTACGACCGTCTGCGGAGGCGGCCTCGCACGACGGACGCGACAAGCGCCGCGGTGAATGCGAGCACCACGCCACCGGCCGCGATCGGTCCTGCCGATGGCGAATAGATGTCCATCACCGCGCCGACCGAGGATGAACCCACCGCGCTGCCGCCGGCATATGCAAGGGCGAAGGCCGCACTTCCCGCGACAAGCGTATCGCCGGCGTAGCGTTCCCCGAGGATCGTCAAGGCGCAGGTGTAGAGCGAAAAGCTCGCCGCGCCCATGATGCCGAACATCACGAGAATTGCCGCCTGCGACTCAAGAAATGGGATCGCCATGAAGCTCAGTCCGGCAAGGAGGCCGGAGCAGATGGCGACGCCGAAACGCGAGGTCTTGTCAAGAAGCCAGCCGACCACCGGCTGGGCAAGCGCCGTCGGTAGCGCAAGCACTGTGACGCTGACGGCGGCGAACGCTTCGGAGTAACCGACCCGAACAAAGTAGACCGGCATCGCCGAGATGGCGGCAATGTCAGCAAATGCAAATGCGATTACCATGCAGATCAGCATCGGCGCGCTTCGGACAAACTTGAAGAGCGCGCCCGATGCGGCCTGCTCGGGAAGCGTCCGTGCTCTCCGGGTAAGGATGACCGTCAGGAAGGCGACGCAGGCGACGTAGACCGCAAGCAACGCGAAGGCAAAGCCTTGCTCGGTGCCGAAGATCGGAATCACGAGCGGGCCAGCTGCAAAGCCACCGCACATACCAGCCCCATAGAGACCGGAGACGCGTCCGCGCAGGCGATCCGGGCACGCTGTATTGAGCCAGGCCTCGCTCAACATGAAGATCAGGCTGACGAAGAAACCGAGGCAAAAGCGGGCGACGCACCACACCCAGAAAATGTCGAACGTCGCGAAGGTGGAAAGGCTGACCGCGCAGCCGATCAACCCGACAACGATCAGGCGGTCGCCCCGCACTTTGCGTGATAGCCACGTCACAGCGAATGTCGCGACAGCAAGGCCTGCCGCAAAGCAGCCGGCATTGAAGCCGATAAGACTCGGCGAAATATTGCGATGCTCGAGAACGAGAGAAATTAGCGGGTAGGTCAGTCCCTGCGCAACAGCGAAGGCGGTGACACCGAAGATGACGGCGGCAAGCGCTGCAGTATCAGGCGCAAAATCCTCCCCCGTGACCACATGGGCCATTGTCTCATCCTCCTCCGGTGTGAGGAGGAGGATTATCGACTTCTCGCGCTCTAGTCGAGGAGTTTGCTCCTCAGATTGCAGCGGTCGTATCGCACATTACGAATTTTTCATCGCTCGGACAGTTCGCAGTAAGGTGTGCCGTCCTATATCTTCCTTCATCAACCGATCCGGTCATCCTGATCCTGTAGATGTTGAAGTCAAAGAAGGTGCCACTCATGTTCAAGAATATCAAAGCTCCGTCGCTCACTACCGCGCTGAAGGCTTCGACCGTCGCCGGTCTTGCCGCTGCGGTGCTTGCGACCGGTATTCCCCTCGAAATCACGCGTTCCTATGCTGAAGCCGTAAAGGTTCAGGCGCCCTCCGTTCCGAGCTTCGCGAATGTTGTCGATGCCGTTTCGCCGGCAGTCGTTTCCGTGCGTGTTGAAAATCGCGTCAACCCAGTATCCGACGATGAGGGCAATGGTTTTGCCTTCGACTTCAACGGCCGCGGCTTCGACGATCTTCCGGATGCCCTGAAGCCGTTCTTCCGTCAGTTCGGTGAGCAGGGTCCGCAGGGGCCGCAGGGCCGCCGCGGTCCGCAGGGGCATCATGGCCCGCAGGATGGCAAGGGTCGTCTGCGTCCGGTTGCACAGGGCTCTGGCTTCTTCATTTCCGAGGACGGCTACATCGTCACCAACAACCACGTCGTTTCCGATGGCGCGGCATTCGTTGCAGTGATGAACGATGGTACCGAACTCGATGCCAAGCTGATCGGCAAGGATCCGCGTACGGACCTCGCTGTCCTCAAGGTCGATGGCAAGGGCCGCAAGTTCGCCTACGTCAACTGGGCCGATGACAACAATGTTCGCGTCGGCGACTGGGTCGTCGCGGTCGGTAACCCCTTCGGTCTCGGTGGTACGGTGACTGCCGGTATCGTCTCGGCTCGTGGCCGCGACATCGGCTCTGGTCCGTATGACGATTATCTGCAGGTTGATGCTGCGGTGAACCGCGGTAACTCCGGTGGCCCGACCTTCAATCTTAATGGCGAAGTCGTTGGCATCAACACCGCGATCTTCTCTCCGTCCGGTGGCAGTGTAGGTATTGCGTTCGCCATCCCGGCGTCCACGGCCAAGGATGTCGTTGCCGACCTGATGAAGGACGGCCAGGTGTCCCGCGGCTACCTGGGTGTCCAGATCCAGCCGGTTACCAAGGACATTGCTGACTCACTTGGCCTTTCCGAGGCAAGCGGCGCGTTGGTCGTCTCCGCTCAGCCGGGAACGCCCGGTGAGAAGGCCGGTATGAAGGCAGGTGATGTCGTGACTGCGGTCAACGGCGAAACCGTCAAGGATGCCCGCGATCTGAGCCGTCGTATCGGCGCCATGACGCCGGGCAAGAAGGTCGAGCTCTCCGTTTGGCGCTCTGGCAAGGCTCAGTCTCTGACGGTCGAACTCGGAACGCTGCCTGCTGAACAGAAGGATGCTTCCGCTGATGACGGCGATCAGGCACCGGAAAGCCAGGCTCCCGCTTCGGAAAAGGCGCTGGCCGATCTCGGCCTGACGGTTGGTCCGGCTGAGGATGGCAAGGGCCTGCAGATCACGGGTATCGACCCGAACTCCGACGCGGCCGACAAGGGCATCAAGGAAGGCGAGAAGATCACCTCGGTCAACAACCAGGAAGTCTCCAATGCCGACGATGTCGTCAAGGTCCTGAACCAGGCGAAGAAGGATGGGCGCACCCGCGCGCTGTTCCAGATCCAGTCGAAGGACGGCAGCCGCTTCGTCGCCCTTCCGATCAACGGCCAGGGCTAATCATCCCGACCCTGACAGGATGGGAGTCGCGCCTTACCGGCGCGGCTCCTTTTCGCCAATATCCATAGGGTGAATGCAATGACCTCTGTGCAGCAGGAAGAAGGTTTAAGCCTTGCCGAAACGCAACCGGCAAGTAATGTCGGCCGCATGAAGATTCTCATCATCGAAGACGATCTGGAAGCAGCGGTCTACCTCACCAAGGCCTTTCGTGAGGCGGGCATCGTGGCGGATCACGCGAGCGACGGCGAAAGCGGCCTCTTCATGGGCTCGGAAAACACCTACGACGTGATCGTTATCGATCGCATGTTGCCGCGCCGCGATGGTCTGTCCGTTATCAGCGAACTGCGCCGCAAGGGAATTCACACGCCCGTTCTCATTCTCTCCGCCCTCGGTCAGGTGGATGATCGCGTAACCGGCCTCAGGGCAGGCGGCGACGACTATCTCCCGAAGCCTTATGCATTCAGTGAGCTTCTTGCCCGCGTCGAGGTGCTGGGTCGCCGCAAGGGCACGCCGGATCAGGACGTCGTTTATCGCGTCGGCGACCTTGAACTCGACAGGCTTGCGCATGAGGTTCGCCGCGGCGGCAAGGAAATACCGCTGCAACCGCGCGAATTCCGCCTCCTCGAATATTTGATGAAGAACGCCGGTCAGGTCGTGACCCGCACGATGCTTCTCGAGAACGTCTGGGATTACCACTTCGATCCGCAGACCAACGTCATCGACGTTCACGTGTCCCGGCTGCGGTCGAAGATCGAGAAGGACTTCAGCCAGCCGCTTCTCAAGACCATTCGCGGCGCGGGGTATATGATCAAGGACGAGGGATGAACCGTTTCTGGTTTCTCTTCAAGTCCACGGCGGTCCGCCTTTCGGCACTTTATATCCTGCTCTTCGCCATCTGCGCCGCGACTCTGGTCTTCTATGTAACGGCGATGTCCGAGCGGCTTCTGACAAACCAGATCCGCGAGGCTGTGCAGCAGGAAGTGGATCAGGTCCAGCGCGCCTACGATACCGGCGGCATGAACCTCCTCCTGCGGACAATGGAACGCCGCGCGCGCCAGCCGGGCGCCAATCTCTACATCATTGCCGGTCCCTCGGGCGATATTCTCGCCGGCAACGTCGCTTCCGTGCAGCCTGGTGTACTCGATGAGGAGGGGTGGACCTCCTTGCCCTTCATGTATCAGCGCTATGCGGAAAGCGGCCTCAGCCGCCGGCATATGGCCGTTGCCAATGTCTTCGTCTTGGACAATGGGTTGCGTCTGCTGATCGGCCGCGACCTCGGTGAGCCCGAAGCCTTCCGCGGACTGGTCCGGCAGGCGCTGATGATCGCGCTGGCAATCATGGGTCTCGGGGCGATCATCATCTGGTTCGGTATCGGTCGAAACGCCCTGAAGCGCATCGACCGCATGTCGGATGCCAGCAAGAAGATCATGGCCGGTGATCTATCACAGCGTCTTCCTGTCGGGGGCTCGGGCGACGAGTTCGATCGCCTTTCGGTGTCGCTCAATACGATGCTCGGTCGGATAGAGAAGCTGAACGAGGGCTTGCGGCAGGTTTCCGACAACATTGCGCATGACCTGAAGACGCCGCTGACGCGGTTGCGCAACAAGGCCGCCGATGCACTGGACACCACGGACGGCGGGGTGCGGCGCACTGCGCTTGAGGGGATCATCTCCGAGTCCGATCAATTGATACGTACGTTCAACGCCCTGCTGATGATTTCGCGGGTAGAGGCGGGATCGGTCGCTGCCGAGATGTCACTGGTGGACCTCTCGGCTATCGTCGCCGACAGCGCGGAACTCTATGAGCCCGTCGCTGACGAAGCGGGGCTGGCCCTTACGTCGTCGATCGAGCCTGACATCGACGTGCAGGGCAACCGCGAACTGATCGGCCAGGCGATTTTCAATCTCATCGACAATGCAATCAAGTATTCCTCGGGTGCGGATGGACACGGCGACATAGCACTCACGTTGCTTCGCCGTCCTGACGGCATTTGCATTTCCGTTGCCGATCGTGGACCGGGTATCCCGGCCGAAAAGCGGGAAGATGTGCTCAAACGTTTCGTGCGGCTGGATGAAAGTCGCTCAAAGCCCGGCACTGGCCTTGGCCTCTCCCTGGTCGAGGCGGTGATGGAATTGCACGGTGGGAAGCTGGAGCTTTCCGATACCGATCCGCAAAACCAGGAGAAGCGAGGTCTTATCGTCAGCATGATCTTTCCGGCGAAATAGCGCCTCGCGAGCACGGTTGCTGCGGATCGAATTCGATGTTGGCCATCGCCGCCATAGACCCTACCTTAGTTCGTAGTTGCCGGAAGCTGCTATGATTCTCCCCGGCGGTTCTCGGTTCTGTTCGCCAGGGAGGGTGCATGCTGACGAGTTCGAGGCATAGCCTTGTGGAAGTAACCGAAGGGTTGCTGAAGCCGCTGAACAAGAGCGAGCTGAAGCTTGCCCAGACGGACCTCCAGAAGATCGGCAAAAGCGAGCCGGCCGTGGCGGAGATGCTCAAGGCGGAAGGCGCACTTCGCGACTTCGTCACCGCCGCGCTGACCCTGTCCCCCTTTCTGCGTGACATTGCGAACATCGATACGGCAATCCTCGCAACCGCGATTTCAGAGCCGCTGGAGCCGCGCATAGAGGCCCTAATCGCAGAAGCGCGCGCATGCTGGAAACCGGCAGCAGGCGGCGAGGCGCTGAGTGAAGCCGAAGTCATGAGCCATCTGCGCATCATCAAGCGCAAGGTTGCCTTTCTTGTCGCCCTCGCCGATCTCGCCCGCGTGTTCGACGGCCGCGTGACGACCGCCTGGCTGAGTCGGCTGGCGGAAGCGTCTGTCGGGGCGGCGATCGATCACCTCCTGCTCGCGGCTCACGATGGACGTAAAGTGACGCTGAAGACCGTGGCAGCTCCAAGCGAGGGCTCGGGGTTGATCGTCCTCGGCATGGGCAAGCTTGGTGCCTCCGAGCTCAACTACTCGTCGGATATCGATCTGGTCGTATTCTTCGACGAACAGGCGGGGATCGTCGCGGATCCCGACGCCGCGATCGAGATCTTCCCGCGGTTGATGCGGCGACTCGTACGGATCATGCAGGAGCGGACGGCGGATGGATACGTCTTCCGCACCGACTTGCGGCTGCGACCCGACCCGGGATCAACTCCGCTTGCGATCCCCGTCGACGCGGCGATGATCTACTATGAGGGTAGGGGGCAAAATTGGGAGCGTGCTGCCTTCATCAAGGCGCGCGCGGTCGCTGGCGATATCCAGGCTGGCGAACAGTTCCTGCGCGGGCTCGTTCCTTTCGTTTTCCGCAAGTATCTCGACTACGCGGCCATCGCCGACATTCATTCCATCAAGCGGCAGATCCATGCTCACAAGGGTCATGGCGCGATCGCCGTGAAAGGTCATAACGTAAAGCTTGGCCGCGGCGGCATCCGTGAGATCGAGTTCTTCGCGCAGACGCAGCAGCTGATCGCCGGCGGCCGGATGCCAGCACTTCGTTGCCGCGGCACCGAAGAGACGCTGGGGGAGTTGACAAAGGCGAAGTGGATCGACGAGGAGACCCGCGACGAGCTGACCGAGGCCTATTGGTTCCTTCGTGACGTCGAGCATCGCATTCAAATGGTGCACGATGAGCAAACGCATCTTCTTCCGGAGACAGAAGCCGACCTGAAGCGCATCGCCTTCATGATGGGCTTCGACGACACGCCGAGTTTTGCCACGCGGCTGGTCGAGGTTTTCAAGACGGTCGAGCGGCGCTATGCCCGCCTGTTCGAACAGGAAACCAAGCTCTCGACGGGAACGGGCAATTTGGTTTTCACCGGTCAGGGGGATGATCCCGATACGTTGAACACGCTGCGCAAGCTCGGCTTCGAGCGGCCCTCCGATATCTCGCGCGTCATCCGCACCTGGCACTACGGTCGCTACAAGGCGACGCAGTCGGTGGAGGCACGCGAGCGCCTGACGGAGTTGACGCCGGAATTGCTGCGCGTGTTCGGTGAGAGCAAGCGCGCCGATGAAGCGATTCTGCGCTTCGATAGCTTTCTCTCGGGCCTGCCTGCCGGCATTCAGTTGTTTTCGCTTCTCGGCAGCAACCCCGCGCTCTTGTCGCTCATCGTCAACATCATGTCGTCGGCTCCGAAGCTTGCAGGGGTAATTGCCGCCAAACCACATGTCTTCGACGGCATGCTTGATCCCGGGCTGATGGCGGAATTGCCGACGCGCGCCTATCTCGCCGAGCGCATCCGCGGCTTTCTGGCGCCTGCGCGGTACTATGAGGAGGTGCTCGATCGACTGCGCATCTTCGCCGACGAACAGCGCTTCCTCATTGGCATCCGGCTGTTGACCGGCGCAATCCGGGGCGCCATGGCCGGCCGCGCCTTCACGCATCTGGCCGATCTCGTCATCGAAGCGGCGCTCGATGCCGTCATGAAGGAGATCAGGACGGCTCATGGTGATTTTCCGGATGGCCGCGTTGCGGTCGTCGGCATGGGCAAGCTCGGCAGCTTCGAGCTCACTCGCGGCTCCGACATCGATATCATCCTGCTTTACGACTACGACGATGAAGCCGCCGAATCCTCGGGCCCCAAGCCTCTCGACGCGACGCGCTATTTCACCCGCATCACGCAGCGACTGATCTCGGCGCTCTCTGCGCCGATGGCCGAGGGGGTGCTCTATGAAGTCGACATGCGCCTCAGACCGTCTGGAAACAAGGGGCCGGTCGCTACTCGCATCAAGTCCTTCGAAAAATATCAGCGGGAAGAGGCTTGGACCTGGGAGCACATGGCGCTCACGCGTGCGCGCCTCGTGTGTGGCGACAAAGAACTGATCAGGGAGGCCGAGCGGATCATCGCCGACGTGCTCCTTTCGAAGACCGATACAGCGAAGATCGCCAAGGACGTGTTGGAGATGCGGGCCTTGATCGAGCAAGAAAAGCCGCCGGCCAGTATCTGGGACCTGAAGCTCATTCCGGGCGGGCTGATCGACATCGAATTCATCGCGCAATATCTGCGGCTAGTGGCCTCCACGAAAGGCCTGCTCATCGAGGAGGACGATTTCAATACGGCGGGGCAGTTAAAGCTCGTCGGCGTGGAATTGATGGACCGCGATGACATGGAACTCTGCCTTGCGGCGCTGTCGCTCTATACTGACATTTCGCAGCTCATCCGGCTCTGCATCGACGGTCTGTTCGATCCGAAGGAAGCGCCGGCGGGCCTGACCGATCTCGTTTCCCGTGCAGGCGACTGTCCTGACATCAAGACGCTTGAGGGAGAGATCAAACGGCTTTCGAAAGCCGTCAGGCAAATATTCCAGACAGTGGTGAGATCTTAGCGGCCGTTGTTCGGGATGTGGAGTGAAATGACGGTGCCGATCGCTTCGCGTGAGCGGATCTTCATTTTGCCCCCGTGAAGCGTCGTCAGCGACCGCGAGATCGCGAGACCGAGGCCAGAACCTCCCTTGCTTTTCGCATACTGGTTTTGCACCTGCTCGAAGGGTTGGCCGATCTTGCCGAGCGCCGCGCGAGGGATACCGATGCCAGTGTCTGCAATCGTCAGCATGACACCGCTGTTGGTGCGGCGCGTGCGAACAGCGATGCGGCCGCCTTCATTGGTGAACTTTACGGCGTTGGAAAGCAGGTTGAGCAGGATTTGCTTAATGGCGCGGCGGTCGGCGGTCAGCCGCATCCCCTCGCAAATGCGCTGCTCGACGAAGATATTCTTCTGTGCAGCCGGGATCGCGGTGAAGCGAAGGCTTTCCTCGATGAGTGGTGCAAGATCGATCGTCTCGCATTCGAGCTTCATGTGGCCTGCTTCGATCTTGGACATGTCGAGAATGTCGCTGATGACGTTCAAGAGGTGCTTGCCGCTGTCATGGATGTCGCGTGCATATTCATTGTACTTCGACGAGCCGAGCGGGCCGAACATCTGATCCTGCAGAATCTCCGAAAAGCCGAGGATCGCGTTGAGCGGCGTGCGGAGCTCGTGAGACATGTTGGCCAGGAACTCGCTCTTTGCCCGGTTGGCGGCTTCCGCGCGTTCCTTTTCGACTAGGTAGTTGGAGTTCGCCACAGAGAGCGCTGACTTCTGGCTTTCCAGAGTCTGGCGGGAAGCGGAGAGGTCGCCGATCGTTGCCATGAGCCGGCGTTCAGAATCGCGCAGACGCTCCTGGTTGCGCTTCAGCAAGGTGATATCGGTGCCGACCGAAACCATGCCGCCGTCGCGGGTACGGCGCTCGTTGATCTGCAGCCAGCGTTCGTCGGCAAGCTGTACCTCGGTTGTGCGGGAATAGCCGGAGCCATCTGCGTCGGCGATGCGGCGCTCGATGACAGGGCGTGCCGCCGCGGCGTTGACGACGTTGCGCTCGGTGCCAGGGACCAGCACGCTGTCGGGCAGCCCATATGCCTGCTGAAAGTGCGTGTTGCACATGACAAGGCGGTCGTTCTTGTCCCAAAGCACGAAGGCCTCGGACGTGCATTCGATGGCGTCAGCCAGGCGTTGGTCGGCCTCGGCGTAGCGCTGGGCGAGGCGATGCTGTTCGGTCACGTCCATCGCGATACCGATCATATGGACGCGGCCTGAGTTGGTGCGGATCACCTGAGCGCGGGCCCGCATCCAGACATAATGACCGCCTGCATGTCGCATGCGGAAGATCTGGTCGACCTGGCCGGCATCGCCGCGGGCAATCGATCGGGCGATTTCATAGACACCGCCGTCCTCCGGATGCATCAGACGTGCCGCATCGCTGAAGCACATCGTCCGGTCTGAACCCGGAAGCCCCAGCATCTCGTACATCGAGCGCGACCAGTAGAATTCGCGCCTGTCGAAATCGAAGTCCCAGAGCCCGCAGCGACCGCGCGACAGCGCGGTCTCGACACGAAGGTTCGACTCCAGGAAGATATCATCGGCGTCACGGGCGCGCTTCACCTGCATGTAATAGGCGTAGAGGATGACGAGCAGGATCGAGGAGATGCCGGCGAAGAGGGTCACGTTCAGCGTGACTTCGTCGCGCCAGAGCTTGCCAATCCGCTCCAGCGATGTCGCTGCGATGACATAGCCGCCGGATTCGCCAATCAGAGTGATTTCGGCGTAGTGTGGGCGGCCGCTGATCGTCGTTTCTATGACGCCGGCGCGATCGCCGAAACGGCGGATCGCTGAGACCTCCGAGAAGAAGTCGCCGACGCTGGAGCCAAGATAGGCCGAGCCGGCTGCCGTTGCTGCGAACACCTTGCCACTCGGCTGCACCAATAGCACAAAGGCGTCATCGTCCAGGCGATCTTGCGGTAGGAAGCGCGCCAGCCGAGCCTGCGCCTGCATGACATCTGCGGTTTCGAATATCTGGTTGGCATCGGAGAAGGCCGCAGCGGCCGTCGCGGCGGCAAGTGCGGTGGAGTGGCGGGCGGCAGCCTCTGTCCTACCGTACTCGGAAACCATCCCGAAAAAGTGCGATGCAGCCACAACCGTAAGGAAGGCCACGATCAGGATCGGAATAATTCGCTTCAGGACGATTTCGACCTGGGAGAGGTTGCGCGAGGACGACAAGGAAGCACGGGAGCGCCTGGCTGAAAAGCTATCACGCCAGGCCAGGAGGCCGTCGAAATCGACACGCAGCCGTCCCTCGGCTGCGGTCGCCCGCCGCACGTTCATCATCTCTTCAGCCTTGATCCCTCGTGTGATTCGCAGCGCCGCTCGCCCGAACCTAACTCAATGAATCATTGGTGATTCGCCTTGTCCAGAGGAAAAGGTAAAAATCTGTTAACCGATTCTAGATGCTGAATTTTCTTTGGCGGTCGGATTGCCGCTGCAAGTGTCGCAGCAGCAATCGACGGCAAATCACCCTTTCAGAGTGCGTTCGACAATGTCGCGGACGTCGGTCGAAAGCTCGGTGGCCCGTTCGATTTCCAGCAGGGCGGCGCGCGCATGATCCTGCCGAACCGGCTCGAGGGAGCGCCAGGAACGCATTGACGTCAGAATGCGGGCGGCCAACTGAGGGTTGCGCTGATCAATGTCGAGAATCTCATGCGCGAGGAAGCGGTAGCCTTCGCCGTCGGCACGGCCGAAGCCAGTCGGATTAGCAAAAGCGAAGGTCCCGATCAGCGAACGGACCCGGTTGGGATTGGTCCTCTTGAACAGAGGGTTCTCCATCAGTTCTTGCACTCGATCAAGCGTACCTTCGCCCGGTATGGTGGCTTGGACGGAAAACCATTTGTCTACGACAAGCGCGTTCTCTGAGAAGCGGTCCTTGAAGGCCGACAATGCTTCGGCAGTTTCGGCGCTGTCCGGGAAGCGATGCGCAAGAACCGTCAATGCATGCAACAAGTCAGTCATGTTGTTGGCGGCATCGAAGGCAGCTCTGGCGCGTGCCGGCGAATTCTCGGCGTAAGCGAGGTAGGTCAGCGCAGCATTGCGCAGCGCGCGGCGGCCGGCACTCGTGGCGTCGGGGCTGAAGGCGCCCGGCGTCGTCATGGAGTCGTAGAGTGCAACGAATGTGTCCCGTCCGGCGTCCGCGACTTGTTTCATCACCGCCTGGCGTCCGGTATGGATCGCGTCCGGATCGTTGTTGCCTCCAAGTTCGCGGGCGATATCAGCTTCGCTCGGCAGGGCGAGGGCTTGGGCGCGGAAGGCGGGCTCGAGGCTTTCGTCGGCCGCGGCGGCCACAAGGGTGTCGACGAATGTTGTTTCAGAGCCGACAGTCTTTCCTTCGCGGGCATCGCGCGCCGCGTTCAGGAGGTTCGGGAGCGCAAGCTCGGTCAGGGCCTGCCAGCGCGCGAAATGGTCCGTCTCGTGGCGTGCAAGCAGCGCCAAGTCGGCGGGCGACTGGTCGAAATGGAGATTGATCGGTGCGGAGAAACTGCGATTGATCGAGACCACAGGCCGCGACGGGATGCCTTGAAATACGACCGTTTGCGTGCGTTCGGTGAGATGCAAAACGTTGCCGGCATATTCCGCACCGTCGACGGAGGCCGGAGCTATGGTGGCCCCATCTTCCGCGAAGAGCTGCAGACTCAGCGGGATGTGCATCGGCTTCTTCTCCACCTGACCGGGCGTCGCGGGGATCATTTGCTCCAGCGAAAGGCTGAAGGTCTTTGCAGCTGCGTCGTAGGAGCCCGATGCAGTGACCAGCGGTGTGCCCGCCTGATGGTACCAGAGCGAGAACTGTGCGAGGTCGCGCCCGCTCGCGTCCTCGAAGCATTTGACGAAGTCCTCGATCGTCACAGCTTGGCCGTCGTGACGATCGAAGTAGAGGTCCATGCCCTTCTTGAAAGTGTCCTTGCCGAGCAGCGTCGCGATCATACGCGTGACTTCGCTGCCCTTCTCGTAGACGGTCGTCGTGTAGAAGTTATTGATCTCGCGATACTTCATGGGCCGCACCGGATGCGCGAGCGGACCCGCATCCTCCGGGAACTGTTCGGATTTCAGGTGGCGGACCTCAGCGATGCGCTTCACAGGGCGCGAGCGCTGATCGGCCGAGAACTCGTGATCGCGATAAACGGTCAGTCCTTCCTTCAGGCAGAGCTGGAACCAGTCCCGGCAGGTGATGCGGTTGCCGGTCCAGTTATGGAAGTATTCGTGGGCGATGATCGCTTCGATGTTCGCGTAATCGCTATCCGTGGCCGTTTCAGGATCGGCAAGGACGTACTTGTCGTTGAAGACATTGAGCCCTTTGTTCTCCATGGCGCCCATGTTGAAGTCGGAGACGGCGACGATCATGAAGATGTCGAGATCATATTCGCGTCCGAAGACGTCCTCGTCCCACTTCATCGACCGCTTCAGCGCGTCCATCGCATAGGCGGCGCGGGGCTCTTTGCCGTGCTCGACATAGATCTTCAGCGCGACCTCGCGACCCGACATGGTCGTGAACGTATCTTCGATGACGCCGAGATCGCCGGCGACCAGCGCGAAGAGATAGCTCGGCTTCGGATGCGGGTCGAACCAGGCGGCAAAATGCTTACCTTCGCCATAGCCGGCGCCACCGAGGAAATTGCCGTTCGACAGCAGCAGCGGATTGGCCGCCTTGTCGGCTATGATGTTGACAGTGTACGGCGCCAGGACGTCGGGGCGGTCCGGGAAATAGGTGATGCGCCGGAAGCCTTCGGCTTCACACTGCGTGCAGTAGATACCGCCGGTGCGGTAGAGGCCCATCAGCTGCGTGTTGGCTTCGGGGTTGATGATCGTCGTTATCGTCAGTTCGAAAGGTTCGGATTCGGGCAGATCGCGGACCGTCAGGCTTTCAGGCGTCGCCGTGTATTGCTCTGCTGACATCTCCATCTGGTCGAACAACAGTCCAGAAAGCACCAGTTCATCGCCATCGAGCACCAGCGGAGCCTTGGGATCTGAGCCTTCGCGGCGGTGGAAGATCAGTCGTGCTTCGACCTTCGTTGCTGTGGGATCAAGTTCGAAGGTGAGATCCACGCGCTCCAGAACGAATTCGGTGGGCTGGTAGTCTGCCAGACTGATGACCTGGCCGGTATCTGTACGCATGGTGTTCCCTGAAGACCTTGAGCGGATGACTGCGTCGTAAGCGGAGTGGGCACTCCACAACAAATTTTGACGGCATGATTACATTAAAGTCTGAACCAAAGTTAAAGCGAAATGACGGCAGCGGAAGATTTGGACGTACCGGGCGCGGCTATTTGGGCGGATCCGTGAGTAGGATTTGAACCGGAGTCCTGCCGATCCACGTAGCTTGTTCGATCATCAGGAAACTTTCCAATTTTCCATCTGTTCATTCGGCGCGACGGCTGTCACAGTCAGGGTGCGTCGAGTCTGGCGCGTCCTCCTGCCTCCAAACAGCAATACAAGAGTTCAAGAGATGCGGCCGGCTACGGGAAACCCGATGAGGGGCATTGCGCTTAAAGTCAGCTCGGTGGTTGTCTTTCTTGCGATGCAGACCTTCATCAAGCTCGCCGGCAGCGATATTCCGCCAGGGCAGGTGACCTTCTGCCGCTCCTTCTTCGCATTGTTTCCGATCATGGCCTACCTCGGCTATCAGGGCCAGCTGCGATCGGCATTCTACACGGCCAATCCGGTCGGTCACCTGAAGAGGGGAACGCTCGGCATCATCTCCATGGGACTGGGCTTCTACGGGCTGCTGCATCTGCCGCTGCCGGAGGCGATTGCGCTCGGTTACGCTATGCCGCTTGTCGCCGTGATTTTTGCCGCACTGTTCCTCGGGGAGACCGTGCGCATCTATCGTTGGAGCGCGGTGCTTTTCGGAATGGTGGGTGTCGCCATCATATCCTGGCCGAAGCTCACGCTTTTTCGCGAGGGCGGCGTTCATGCCGAGCAGGCGATTGGTGCGATCTCCGTGCTGATGGCCTCCGTGCTGGGCGGTATGGCGATGATCCAGGTGCGGCGATTGGTAGAGGAAGAGAAGACGGCGACGATCGTCCTCTATTTTTCGATTACGGCGACGGTCTTCTCACTCGTAACGGTGCCGTTCGGCTGGCAGCTCCTTGATCTGGGGTCGCAATTGTTTCTCATTGCAGCCGGTTTCTGCGGTGGCGTGGCGCAGATCCTGTTGACGGAGAGCTATCGACACGCGGACGTCTCGACTGTCGCTCCGTTCGAGTACACGTCGATCGTGATCGGCGGCGTCATTGCGTATTTTGTGTTTGGCGATGTCCCTGGCCGCAGCACGCTAGTAGGCACTGCGATTGTCGTGGCTGCTGGCATATTCATCATCTACCGCGAACACCAACTCGACCTGGAGCGGCGCGCCGCGCGCCAAGCCGGATCGTGAAAGCCGCGTCAATCTAGCTTTCTGATGGTCTTGCCGGATTTCTCGCGCACTACGGGAGAAATTCAACGAATAGTGACGACATCCGAACGGTTGTTGCGCTCTATGAACTTGACGAAGTTTCATTTATTCGCGAATGCGCATGTTGAGGAAACCGGACGTTGTTGTGCCGGCTTGGTGGCTACAACGGATGAGTGCGCGTCGGGTGAAAAATGCCTTTTAGTGCCGAAGACTTGGTTGCGAATCCGAAATTCATCCTTGCCATTCGTTTCCACGCGGGGCGTATGCGCAGCATGTTCGATGCTGGCCCGCGACTGGCACGGTTGCTTGCTTCCCAGCAACGCTGGCTGCTAACGCAGACTGCCTATGCCCTCGCTATGGAGCGTAATCCCGCTGATCCGACTTCGGGGTTCACGGCCGTTCGGCTGACGGGCGAGATCACATCCCGCAAGGCGGCCAGCCGTAACACCGTGCTGAGCTTCATCGAGGAACTCCTCACCTACCGCTTCATTGCCTACGAACCGGGGGCGGAGCGCCGTCGTCCCCGCCACTTTGAGCCGGCAGAGACCAGTCATCACGCGATGTTTGGATGGCTCGTCTCGAACCTGGGAGCTCTTGATTTGGTGGACGGTGGAAATCGGGTTGCCCATGTTGAGGCTCGCAAGGAATTGGTTCGGATCCTTCAACCGCGTATCGCGCGCAATTGTCTTGAAGATCCGCGGTGGCGGGAACCCACAGATCATGTGGCGCTTTTCCTGTGGAACGACGCCGGCGGTCTGATCGTCGATCACCTGGTATCCCGAATGGATTTACAAGGAGATGACCCCGAACGTGTTGTGGTCGGTCATGTCGACAGCCGCGCTCTTGCGGCGGACTTCATGATATCGCGCACGCACTTGCAGCGGCTTTTTGCAAAGGCAGCGCAGCAAGGATGCATTGGCTGGGATACGGCCGACAAGAAACCCGTACTCTGGATGTCGCGCTCATTCGTCGAACAATACTGCAAGTGGCAAGCGATCAAGTTCGCGTATGTCGATGAAGCGTTCCACTGGGGGACGCGATAGGCCGATCGGCAGGGATGGCGATTTGTGATCGGCCAAGCAATGAGACAAGAGGTCAGCAAATGCCAGCCTTGACCTCAGTATTGCTGAAAATCCGCAAAGATCGCGGCGGGGCGCGCGATGCGGCCGCTTGCGCCGGTGCCGCGAGCAACCATTTGTTCGTTCGTGGCGAAGCCGATGCGGCTGTAGCTTTGCGTTGTGCGACCCTGCTCATTGGCAAGGCGAAGGGTTTCAAACCCACAGTGGATAGGACGAAAACGTGCAGTCATTGCCTTGGTTCCTGTTGATTCCTCCCAAGACACACCGCAATATTGCACTGCAACATGAAGTTTTCAATGCGTTAGAATAAGGGGCAGATATGCGTAAATCGCATAGATAGCTTCATAAAGCATTTATAATTGCCCATTTTGAGAGCAGATTAGAGTGCTGCCAGTTTGGCCTGAAAAGCCAAAAGATCGTTCCAGGCCAGACGCTTGTTGATGGGGGCCGTCAATAGATCTTGTGGATGCAATGTCGCGATCGCAGGAACGACGCGGTTCCCAACCGCGATCTCCCGCCATTGCCCGCGCAAACCGTGAATCGTGTCATTTTCGCCGAAAAAAACCCGCGCGGCGAAATTGCCGAGCACGAGAATTGCCCTCGGCTCGGCAAGCGCGATCTGCCGCTCGATGAAAGGACGGCAGATGTCCATCTCGGCGGTCGACGCAATGCGGTTGCCGGGTGGTCGCCAGGGAATGACCTGTGTCAGCAATATGGTATTGCGCTGCAGACCGATTGCCGCGAGCATCTTGTCGAGCAGTTGCCCAGGTCGCCCGGAAAAGGGCTGGCCTTCACGGTCATCGTCAGCGCCCGGCGCTGAACCGATCACCATGATCCCGCTTGCCGCATCTCCGCTGGCGAAGATCGTCGAGCGTGCACTGTGCTTGAGATTGCATCCATTGAATGCCTCGATTGCCGTTTTCAGCTCCGGCAGCGAGCGGGCGCTCTCAGCCGCGAAGCGCGCCTGCTGAACGGCCTCGCCATCGGGGATCGACGGTTGCGGTCGCTGAGCGGTGCGCTCGGGGGCGGGGGCATTCCTTTGCGTCGCCTGGGCCGCTCGTGACGAGGTTTCCCGGGCTTCGGTGGCCTGCGGGGAGGAGGCCGCACTCCGTCGCGCCGCCTTCATTGCCTCGAACTCGGCGAAGCGGTCGACAGCTTCCACTTCGAGCAACCACTCAACGCCGGCTTCCGCATGGAAATGCAAAAGCGCGGCGAGTTCGCCCGGAGAGAGTTCGTTGACGGAGATCATGACGGCGACTTTAGCGAAGCCGGGACGTCAATGAAAGAGCGCTCTGGCCGCTAGCCGACCTATTGCACTGTCCATTGCGTGATGTCCTCGCGTTCGCCGATCAGTGCCAAGCCATGGGCGATGGATAGCAGTTCGCCACCGGTCTCGATACAGTCTGCGTCGAAGCGCTCGGTGAAAATGCGGCGCACAGCCGGCACGAACGACGTGCCGCCGGTGAGGAACACCTTATCGATCATACCGGATGTCGTGTTTGTCTTTTCCAAGACGTCATCAAGGGCGCCTTCGATCCGCGCGAGATCATCTGCAATCCAGCTCTCGAAGTCGGCGCGCCTGATGGTCCGGTGACCCCCCCGGCCGAGAGGGGCGAAGTCGAAGGCAGCCTCATCGGCGGCCGAGAGCGCCATCTTAGTTGCCGAAACGGCTTGATAGAGCGGGTAGCCTTCGTCGTGATCGACAAGGTCGATGAAGGTCTCAAGCTTTTCGGGTTCGAGTGCCGTGCGCACGAGCTTCTTGAGATCCTCGAATTCGCGCGATGTCTTGAAGATCGAGAGCTGGTTCCAGCGACCGAAGCTCGAATAATAGTTTGTCGGAACTTCAAGGATCTTGTCGAAGCTCTTGAAATGACTCCCCTTGCCGATCTGCGGCGCAACGATGTTGTCGATCATGCGATAGTCGAAGTGGTCGCCGGCGATCCCGACGCCCGAATGGCCGATCGGAGTTGCCGTTAGCTTCCCGCCGACGGTTTCGAACCGGATCAGCGAATAGTCGGTCGTACCGCCGCCAAAGTCGGCGACCAGCACGGTGGCATCGGACTTCAGGTTCTGCGCAAAGTAGAACGCAGCGGCCACCGGCTCATAGACGTAGTGAACCTCTGGAAAACCGAAGCGGGAAAGCGCCTCATTATAGCGCTCGGTCGCCAGCGCAGGATCCGGGTTCGCGCCGGCGAAATGCACCGGACGACCGGTAACGATGCGGGTAACATCTGACGGCCAGTTGTCGCCGGCATAGTTGCGCAGGCGACGGATGAAGACCTCCATCAGATCCTCGAAGCTGTGGCGCTTCGCGTAGATCAGGGTGCCCTGAAAGAGCACGCTTGCCGCAAAGGTCTTGATCGACTGCAGGAACCGGCAATCGCCGGGATTGTCGATGAATTGCCGGATTGCCGCGTGTCCTGCCTCGACCTTCAGCGCGGATGCGCCGAGTTGCGAATCCTTCATGAAAGACAAGGCAGTGCGCATGCTATCGGCGCTGCCGGCGGCACTGGTGAAGGCCAGTGAATGCGTTGTCTGCCCGTTTGCCGTGGCCAAAACCGTGTTCGTTGTGCCGAAGTCGAATCCCAGCGCCTGAGCCATGCTCGCACCTCATCCTGCCGATTATGTTTTGAGATCGGAGGTCAGCCTCCGCAAAGGCGCGGAACGGCGCGCCCGAATTCGAGGAGGGCGCGTAATGCCACAGGGGCCGCCTTTATTCAAGGCTTGAAGCGAAAAATGCTGCGGGCGCCAATGGCGCCCGCTCGTTCTTTACTCAGCCGCTATGGCCTGAGGCATTTCCTCACTGTGCGTGGTTTTCTTCTTGCGCCCGAAGCTGAGGAGCCAATCGCTGAGCTTGCCCATCTCGACAAAAATTACCGGGGTGATGAACAGCGTTAGCGCTTGCGATACGACAAGACCGCCGACAACGGCAATGCCGAGTGGTTGGCGAAGTTCGGAGCTTGCACCACTCCCGAGAGCGATCGGAAGCGCACCGAGGAGGG
Source organism: Rhizobium sp. YTU87027 (assembly GCF_050644135.1). Classification (NCBI taxonomy): domain Bacteria; kingdom Pseudomonadati; phylum Pseudomonadota; class Alphaproteobacteria; order Hyphomicrobiales; family Rhizobiaceae; genus Rhizobium; species Rhizobium sp. YTU87027. Next base: position 823,514 of record NZ_CP098440.1, read on the forward strand.
CGCAGAAGGTCGTCATCATGATCGGGCGGAAACGTCGGACGCAGGCTTCGTGGATCGCTTCCGATGGCGACATGCCGCTGCCTGAGCGCAGATTCTCCAATGCCACGTCGATCATCATGATCGCGTTCTTCTTGACGATACCGATCAGCATCAGCAGGCCGATGAGAGCGATGATCGAAAGATCGAAGCCCATCACCTTTAGTGCCAGCAAGGCGCCGAGTGCCGCGGCCGGCAGGCCTGAAAGAATCGTCAACGGGTGGATGAAGCTTTCGTAGAGAACGCCCAGCACAACATAGATCGTCAGCACAGCCGCCAAGATCAGCAGCGGGGTGTTGCCCTGAGACTGCTGGAATATCTGCGCGGTGCCGCCGTAGGACGTGAAGACGTCCGCGGGCATGTTGATGTCTTTCTTGATCTGGTCGATCGCAGCCGTTGCGTCGCCGAGCGCTTCACCTGCAGGCAGATTGAACGACACCGTTGTTGAGACAAGCTGGCCGGTCTGGTTGATGGTCACTGGCCCTGTCGTGCGCTGGACCGTCGCAAAGTTCGACAAGGGAACCAGGGCGCCACTGTTGGACGCGACGCGGATTTCCTGAAGCTTCTGATCGTCCCATGGCTTGCTGGTGTCATATTCCACAATCACGTCATAGCTGTCGCCGGTCGACTGGATCTGAGCCGCCGTATATCCGCCAAAGGCTTCCTGCAGCGTCGTACGCAACTGTCCGTCGGTGATGCCGAAGGCGGCCGCCTTCTCGGTGTCAACAACGATATTGGCTTGCAATGCGTTGTTCTGCGCATCGGAAGCCACGTCAGTGAAACGCGGGTCGGCGCGCATCGCCTGCTGGATCTTGTTTGCCCAGATGTTCGTCTGATCGGCGCTTAGTGCCTGGACGACCAACTGGTATTGGCTTGCTGTCTGGCGGCCGCCGAAGCGAAGGCTCTGCTGCGGCGTTATGTATGCCTGAAGGCCCGGGATCTTGCTGATGCTCGCTCGCAACTCCCTCAAGGTCTGATCAAGCGGCGGACGCTGATCCTTGTCCTTGAGCTCGACGTACATGGTGCCGTTGTTGAGGGGGCTGCGTGCATTGCCGCCGACAATCGACATCACGTGGTTGACAGCGGGGTTTTGCTTCACGAGTGCGGCGGCCTGGTTCTGCAGTGCCTGCATCGCTGGATAGGAAATGTCCTGACGGGCGCGCGTCGTGATGCTCAGGCGGCCGATATCCTCGGTGGGGAAGAAGCTCGAGGGCAGCGTCATGAACAGGTAGATGGTCAACCCGACAGACGCCACGAACAGTGCAAGAACCGTCGGGCGGTGCTTCAGGCACCAGCCGACCGATCTCTCGTAGCCTCTGAGCGTCCGCTCGAAACCGGCGTCGAACCAGCGGATGAAGAACGGCGGCCGCTCGTGGGCGCTACCGAGGCGCGACGCCAACATCGGCGTCACCGTGAGCGAAACGACTGCAGAGGCGACGATCGCAATGGCGACGACCATACCGAACTCGTTGAAGATACGGCCGACGACGCCGCCCATCAGCAGGATCGGGATGAAAACGGCGATCAGCGAAACCGACATCGAAACGATCGTGTAGCTCACCTCGCCTGCACCCTTGATGGCCGCATCGAGAACCGGCATTCCCTCCTCGACATGCCGGAGAATGTTTTCCAGCATGACAATCGCGTCGTCGACCACAAGGCCGACGGCAAGCGTCAGTCCGAGCAATGAGATATTATCGATACTGTAGCCGAGCACGTACATCATGCCGAAAGTGGAGATCAGCGATAGCGGTACGGCGAGCCCAGGAATGATTGTCGCCGTCAGATGGCCGGTGAAGAGATAGATAACCAGGACGACGAGGCCGATCGTCAGGAGGAGCGTGAATTTAACGTCCGCTATCGCGTCCTTGATTGGTTGCGCGGAGTCATTCATGACCTTCGTTGAAACGGAGGCCGGAATCTCTGCATGCAGGCCCGGCAACTTCGCTCTGATCGCGTCGACAACCTCAACGGTGTTCGCATCGGGCTGACGTTGAATGGCGAGAATGATGCCGCGGTTGCCATCGTACCAGCTGCCGGTATTCAGATTTTCGACGCTGTCTTGCACGTCGGCAACATCGCCGAGATGGATCGGCGCGCCGTTTGGATTGGCAATAACGAGCGTGCGGAATTCGTCGGCGTTGGTACGCTGGGTGTTGGCGTTGATCGTCATGCTCTGGGTGTCGTTCTGCAGAGAGCCGACGGGAACCTGGCTGTTGGCCGCGACCAGCGCCTGGTTAACCGTGTCGATGCCGATGCCGCGGTTGAGAAGCTTGCTTGGATCAACCTCGACGCGGACCGCATAGGTTTGTGCACCGAATACCGAAACCTCGGCGACGCCCGGAAGGGTCGAAAGGGACGGCGAGATAATGTCCTCGGCAATCTCATCGAGCTTGCTACGCGGCATGGTATCGCTCTGCACGGCAAGCAGCATGACCGGCGCATCGGCGGGGTTCGTTTTCCGGTAGCTTGGCGGCGTCGTCATGTTATCGGGTAACTGCCGCGTCGCGTGCGAGATTGCTGCCTGAACGTCCGCGGCTGCCGCGTCGATGTTGCGATTGAGGTCGAACTGCAGAACGATGCTCGTATTGCCGAGCGAGTTCGTGGCGCTGATTTCGCTGATGCCGGGAATGGTCTGGAACTGCTTGATCAGCGGCGTCGCAACCGAGGTCGCCATCGTCTGCGGCGAGGCGCCTGTCAGCGCCGCTGAAACGTTGATCGTCGGGAAATCGACCTGCGGCAGGGCTGCCACTGGTACCAGCTGATAGCCTGCAAGACCGGCAAGCACGAGGCCGATGGCAAGTAGCGTGGTCGCGACAGGACGTCGGATACAGAAATTCGGTATCATTCTTCCGTGCCCGCTGTGATGGTTTCGGTCTTACCCACGGCCTGGTCCGCGGAGGCGACGTTCAAAGCCTTGTCGTCGAACTGTTCCTTCACCGGCTGCTGATCAACCAGCTGCGCCTGTCCTTCGATGATGACGTGATCACCCTCGGAAAGGCCCCGTGAGATGGCGCTGAAGCCGCCGTTCGCGCGGGCCACGGTGACCGGGGTCACCTGAGCCTTGCCATCGCGCACCACAAGCGCGAAGAAGCCGTCGGCGCCCGGGCTGACTGCAACGGTCGGGACGACGACCTGCTGCTCATTGTTGTTGAAGTGGACAACGATGTTGACCGACTGGCCGGGCCATAACACGCCCGTCGCGTTCTCAAACTTTGCTTTCGCGAGGATGGTGCCGGACGCTGGATCGACGGTGTTGTCGTAGAAGCTGATATGGCCTTGACGTCGCTTGCCCTTGTCGGACTGGGGAACAGTGCTGACATCAACCGGCCCCGCGGCGAGGGCAAGCTTCAATTGCCTCAGGTCACGTTCCTGAAGGTGGAATTTCACATAGATCGGATCGTACTTTGCGATCGTTACGATCGCCGAGCCGGCGTTCACGAAGGCACCGGGGCTCACCGAGATATCGCCGAGGCGTCCATCGAAGGGTGCGCGGATATCGGTATGCTCAAGCAGGACCTGATCGGCGGCGAGCGCCGCCTTATCCGCCTGAACCGTGGCCGCCGCCGTGTCGCGCGCCGCCTTCGCCTGATCGTAGCTTTGCTGTGTGCCGGCCTTCGAGCTTAGCAGGTCATTAGCGCGCGCCAGCGCCGTTTCCGCTTCCGCCAGGGTGGCTTGGTCGCGGACGACCATGGCGCTGTCCTTGTCGACCGTTGCCTGTGCCGTGCGTGCATCAAGCTCCGCGATCAGGTCTCCCTGTTTGACGGTGGCGCCGTCCGATGCGAGGATCTTCGTAACGATCCCCTGTTCCTGGGCCGCGATCGTCGTGTTGTCGTCCGCATCAGCCCAGCCGGAAGCCGTGACGTCTCGGGGCAGGGTAGTCTTCACCGCTGCAACAGTCTTGACCAGCGTCGGCCCGCCGTTGCGATTGCGGCCCTTGCCGCCCTTCTGGTCACCGGACTGTGATGCGCCGCCCGCCGTCTGGTGGCTGCCATCGGCGGCATCTGCCTGCTGTGCCTTGGGTAAAAACTGCGAAAGGTAAGGGATGCGTTCCCTGTATTGCCATACGCTAACGCTGGCAGCAGCGACGATGCAGACTGTGATAAATAATTTTCTCATATGCAGGACCGGTTTGGGGCAAGTTGCGCGGAAATCCAGGCTCTATTGAACCACGTTTATTACGGCGCAAAAAAGACACAATTATCGGACCGACCATCACTAAGTGGTTATAATGGCTTAAATTTTTGTAATGAAAGAATGTGCTTAAATGATATTTCTTGAGCATCGGCAATGTGGGGTAGCCCACACTTTTGGGAATTTCTCCTTTTCAATCAGACGGATCGCGCCGCGCCGCCATCGCAGCGCACAAGACTGCCTGTAATGTAGCTCGCCGGCTGGCTGCAAAGAAAGGCGGCGGTCGCAGCGAACTCCTCGACCGTTCCGTAGCGGCCCATCGGAATCGCGGCTTGCTTTGCGGACCGGATTTCATCGAGGCTCTTACCGGTCCGCTTGGCAGCGGCGCCGTCGAGATCGTCAAGGCGGCCCGTCAGGATGCTACCGGGGAGTAGCAGGTTTGAGGTGATTCCAAAGCGCCCGATCTCCGTTGCCAGCGTCTTGCTCCAACCGGCGAGGGCGGGGCGCAGCGTGTTCGAAAGCGCGAGGTTGGCGATCGGTTCGATGACGCCGGACGATGCAATGGTGAGAATGCGCCCCCAGCCTTGTTCCTGCATAGATGGCAGCAGTGCATTGGTGAGCGCAATCACACGCAGGACCATGGAGAAGAAATAGGTTTCCAGCTTCTCGGGCGTCATATCCTGCGTCGTCCCCGGTGTCGGGCCGCCGCTGTTGTTGACGAGGATATCGACGCCGCCAAGCTTGTCGTACGCGGCGGCGGTTACGGTCTCTACGAAGTTCTCATCGGAGAGATCGGCCCAGATCCAATCCGCCTTGCCATGTCCTTCGGTATTGATGGCGCGGCAGTTTGCCTCCAGCGTCTCGCCACTGCGCCCGCAAAGCAAAACATTCGCGCCCTCACGCGCCAAAGCTACGGCGATGCCATGACCCAATCCGCGCGACGATGCCAGAACGAGTGCGCGCTTGCCTTTGATGCCAAGATCCATGCTAATTCCTCCAGTCGTCGGTCTCTCTATACGGTGCGCCGACCGGAGACGAAAGCGGCGTGCACCATTTGTTTATTATTTGACGTTTACGTAAGACGAATATAATTATTTGGCCCCAGAAATGCTGTTGCGCGAATTGGAGGATTCACTGTCGTTTCCCGGCTCGACAATAGCCCTCTGTTTTGACAAGAGATAACCCGATCACGGGGAATATGGCCGCAATGTCGGCCGAGCGGAGATGGATGCATGACCGATACGACTGAACTGCCCGAACGCGAAAGCATGGAATTCGACGTTGTAATCGTCGGCGGCGGGCCTGCGGGGCTGTCGGCTGCGATCCGTCTGAAGCAGGTCAATCCGGAGCTGTCGGTCGTCGTGCTGGAGAAGGGTGCCGAAGTCGGCGCGCATATCCTGTCGGGAGCCGTTGTCGATCCGATCGGTATCGATCGCCTACTGCCCGGCTGGCGCGAAGAGGCCGATCATCCGTTCAAGACCGAGGTGACGGACGACCATTTCCTGGTACTCGGTCCGGCCGGCTCGGTGCGTCTGCCGAACATGCTGATGCCGCCGCTGATGAGCAACCACGGCAACTATATCGTCTCGCTTGGTAACGTCTGTCGCTGGCTCGCCACCAAGGCTGAGGAACTCGGCGTCGAGATCTATCCGGGCTTTGCCGCGACCGAAGTGCTCTACAACGACGAAGGGGCGGTCATTGGTGTCGCCACCGGCGACATGGGCATCGAGAAGAACGGCGAGCCCGGCCCGAACTACACGCGCGGCATGGCGCTAACAGGCAAATATGTGCTGATCGGCGAAGGTGTGCGCGGCTCGCTCGCCAAGCAGCTGATCGCCAAGTTCGATCTGTCCAGGGATCGCGAGCCGCAGAAATTCGGCATCGGCATCAAGGAACTCTGGCAGGTCAAGCCCGAGCATCACCGCCAAGGTCTGGTGCAGCATTCCTTCGGCTGGCCACTCGGCATGAAGACCGGTGGCGGTTCCTTCCTTTACCACCTCGAAGACAATCTCGTTGCCGTCGGCTTCGTCGTCCACCTGAACTACAAGAATCCCTACCTCCATCCCTTCGAGGAATTCCAGCGCTTCAAGACGCATCCTTCGATCCGCGGAACCTTCGAGGGGGCTAAGCGGCTTTCCTATGGCGCACGCGCGATCACCGAGGGCGGCTGGCAGTCGGTGCCGAAGCTCTCCTTCCCGGGCGGCGCGCTGATCGGCTGTTCGGCCGGCTTCGTCAATGTGCCGCGCATCAAGGGCAGCCACAATGCTGTGCTGTCGGGGATGATGGCGGCGAACCGCATCGCCGCTGCGATTGCCGCCGGTCGCGCCAATGACGAGGTGGTTGAGATCGAGACCGACTGGCGTTCAAGCGACATCGGCAAGGACCTGAAGAAGGTGCGCAACGTCAAGCCGTTGTGGTCGAAGTTCGGCACGGCTGTCGGCGTTGCACTCGGCGGTCTCGACATGTGGACGAACCAGCTGTTCGGTCTGTCGATCTTCGGCACGCTGAAGCACGGCAAGACCGATGCCGCCTCGCTGGAACCGGCCGCCAAGCACAAGCCGATTGCCTATCCGAAACCGGACGGCGTCTTGACCTTCGACCGGCTGTCCTCGGTGTTCCTGTCGAACACCAACCATGAGGAAGACCAGCCGGTACATCTCAAGGTCAAGGACATGGGCCTGCAGAAGCGGTCGGAGCACGATATCTATGCCGGTCCGTCGACGCGCTACTGTCCGGCAGGCGTCTATGAATGGGTTAAGAAGGACGGTCAGGAGACCTTCGTCATCAACGCCCAGAACTGCGTCCACTGCAAGACCTGCGATATCAAGGACCCGAACCAGAACATCAACTGGGTCCCCCCGCAGGGCGGTGAGGGACCGGTCTACCCGAATATGTAAGAGGCAGGCATGAGCAATGCCTGCATCATACGGCAGGCGCGTCTCGATGAACTGCCGCGCCTGACTGAGATCGAAATCGACGCCTTCGCGACGCTTGCGGAGGCGCTCGGTGTTGCCAGGGAAGCGCACGCGCTACCGCAGGACGTATTGCGAGGGTCGCTCGACGCGAGCCTGCTGCTCGTTGCCACTGATGACGACGATCGTCCGGTTGGCTTTCTCGCGGCGGAGGACATCGAGGGCACGCTCTATGTGATCGAACTGGACGTCTGCCGGAATTGCCAGCGCAGAGGTGTCGGGCGGCATCTGATGTCGGCTGCGATCGAGATGGCCCGGCGACGCCAACTATCGTCTCTGACGCTGACCACTGATCGCCACGTTCCATTCAACGCGCCTTTCTATGCTTCCCTCGGCTTTGTGGCACTGAGCGCCGAAGTCTTACCTCAGTTCCTACGGAAAAAACTGGATCACGAAGTCGCTGTTGGGATGGACGCGGAACGGCGCGTCGCGATGGTTCTCACCCTTTGAGATTATAGCGACGCCTGACTGACAATAGAATGAGCCGGCGGATTGGCGCCGGCTCAAACCGCTGGGGCACTACTATCGGCGCGACGCGATACCGGTTGAGAGCGCTACGCCGAGTCCGGTGATAATGGCAGCGGCAATCTCTGCGATGCCGATTTCCTCACCCAGCAGCATGCCGCCGCCGATCGTTGCCAGGACCGGCGTGATCGCCGTGAAGGCCGCTGCCTGTGTGCCGCCAAGCGCATGAACAGCGAGACCATAGGCGACGGTCGCGGCAAGACCGGAAAGAACGCCCTGGCTCAACACCTGCAGCCCGATTTCGCCTAGTGGCGCGCTGGCAATCGACGTGCCAAAGACGATGGCCAGAGCGATATGGATCAGGAAGGACCAGACCGCGATGAGCGCGCTGGCCTGGACGGCAGTCAGGCCGGAGCGGCGGAAGGCATGTGTGTAGCTTGCCCAGAGAATTGCTCCCATCGGCAGCAGCACGAAGCTGCTCCACGGTAGGGTCGCGCCGGCAAGGCTGCGAACCAGCAGGATGGCGACGCCCGCGACGATTGCGGCCAGGCCGAACACGCGCATGACATCAGGCCGTTCCCGGAAGACGATGACGCCGATCACCGCAGTTGCTAGCGGCATGGAGCCGCCGAGCAGAATGCCGGCCGCAGATGCCGGGGTCGAATGAATGGCCGACGTGGTCAGCTGAAAGAAGACGGCGCCCGCGCCGGCAATCATCGTGACAAGCAGACCGAGCGGCACACGCTTCGGCAGCAGTCCGGTCTTCAGCCAGACAGGAGCGAGAACGAGCGCTGGAATGCCATAGCGGATCAGGCCGATGTCGATCGTCCCAAGCTGTGTCGCCACGCTGTGGCGGGTCGCCAGGATCCACGTCGCCCAGATCAGGACTGTGACAACGGCGCCCGTATATCCGACTGACGTCGAGGTGGGTTTTTCATTGGTGAAGGCAACGACGCTCATCGATCTCTCCTCTTGTGATCGTGCGGACTGCTGTCCGGTTGAGAGAAGAGTAGGCGGAAACGGCGAGGCATGTCCTTGCTATTTGTGCCGCCAGAATACTAGTGTGAGCAACTATATGCCAAAAGACTAGGGAGATTTTTTCGATCATGCCAAATCTTGATAAATTCGATCTGGCGATACTGAAGTGCCTGCAGGAGGATGCGCGGGCAACGAACGTGGAGATTGCCGAGAAGGTCAATCTGTCGCCGTCGCCCTGCTTGCGTCGAATCCGCAATCTTGAAAAGACCGGCGTCATCCGGGCCTACCGTGCCGACATCGACCGCAAGGAAGTCGGCCTCGGCCTGACGGTTTTCGTCGAACTCAAGGTCGCCCATCACAGCCGCGAGAATGCGCAGGCGCAGGAGGCGGCATTGCTCGCCATTCCCGAAGTGGTCTCGTGCTTCCTGATCTCAGGAACGGCGGACTTCCTGGCCGAGGTCGTGGTCGAGGACCTCACGGCCTATGAGCGGCTGCTGACAGACACGCTGCTGACCTTGCCGAATGTAAGCGACATCCGCTCGAACTTCGCCATTCGCAGCATGAAAACCCATGGAGCGTTGAAGCTGCCCGAGCCGAAATGAAAACGGGGCGGATCAGGCCCCGTTTCCTGCTTAGAGAAGCGTGCCGCTGAGGATCAGCAGCGCGACCGAGAAGTAGATTACCAGCCCGCTCACATCAACGAGCGTCGCGACGAACGGGGCCGAGGCGCTTGCCGGATCGAGCCGCAGCCTTTGCAGGATGAAAGGCAGCATCGAGCCCGCCAGCGAACCGAAGGTAACGATGCCGATCAGGGCGGCAAAGATCGTAACACCGACCAGAACCCAGTGCTCGCCGTAGTCATATAGCCCGATGTTCTGCCAGAGCACGATGCGGGCGAAGCCGACCAGTCCGAGAATCGTACCAAGCACGATGCCGGTCGGCAGTTCGCGCAGCAGTACGCGCCACCAATCGGAAAGCTTCAGCTCGCCAAGCGCCAGCGCCCGAATGATCAGCGACGTCGCCTGCGAACCGCTGTTACCGCCGGAGCTCATGATTAGCGGCACGAACAGTGTCAGCACGATCGCCCTCTCCAACTCGCCTTCGAAATGCTGCATGGCGCTTGCCGTCAGCATTTCACCGAGGAAGAGGGCGCAGAGCCAGCCCGCACGCTTGCGGATCATGCCCGCAAAGCCGATCTTCATATAAGGCTTGCCGAGTGCTTCCATACCGCCGAACTTCTGGGCGTCTTCCGTCTGGTCGGCGATCATCGTGTCGATCACGTCATCGACCGTGACGATGCCGAGCATGTGGCCATCCTCGCTGACGACGGGCAGGGCGAGCAGATTATGCTTGCGGATCAGCCGGGCGACATCTTCCTGCGTCATCAGCGGATCGGCACGCACAACCCCTTCCTTCTGCGCAACCGTCAGAACGGAATCACTGGGATGGCCTGTGATGAGACGGCGCAACGTGACGACGCTCGTCAGCACGCGGCTGACGGCGTCAAGGACGTAGATGGCATAGACCGTCTCGCGCGAACGCTCAACCTTGCGCACATGCTCCAGCGTCTGTTCGACCGTCCAGGTGTCGGGCACGCTGACGAATTCCGTCGTCATGATGCTGCCGGCCGTGCGGGGCGGATAACCCATCAGATGCTGGACGGCGAGACAGGTCGTGCGATCCAGCCGTGAGAAGAGGTGGGCGCGGCCCCCCTCGTTCATCTCCTGAAAGAGGTCGGCAACGCGGTCGTTCGCTAAGGCATTGAGCAGCCGTGCGGCATGCTCGGTCGGCATGTCAGCAAGGATCGCGGCTGCGTGATGCAACTCGGGGCGTCCGAGAATGCGCACGGCCTTCTGTTGCGGCAGGGTAACCAGGATCGCTGCGGCTTCGGAAATTTCAAGTGCGTTCAGCTGCTCGACGCGCTCAGCCGTGGTGATCGGGCCGAGGTGGTCGCTGCTGAAGAAACGAGCGGCATGGCCCGCCCGCAATGGGAAGCGATTGATGTTCATAGGCTCGCCTTTCCGTCGATCCGCCGTAGCGACCGACGGGCGAGCCCGACAGGAGTCAGGTCAGCACGAGGGCCGCGTACGGCAAAGGCAATCGACTGCTACTGTCGCTTGGCATCGTGATGATGGCTCCGTTGATATCCGCGGAAAACAGACGCGATCCGCGTAAGGTTGTAGGTGGTCTCAATTGGCAAAAAAGTCAAGCGCTTGAGGTGCTTGGTGCCAGAATGCCGCACCCTACGCACGGCATTCCGGATGTTTCAGCGGTTGTGGCGATCGAGGCTTAGAGAAGCCGCGAACACAAAGATGCCGATAAACGACAGGATCGCGCCGACATAGCCGGTGGCGGCGAAACCATAGCCCTCTGCGATGACCAGGCCACCGAGCCATGCGCCGAGCGCATTCGCGATGTTGAACGCGGAGTGGTGAGATGCCGCAGCGAGCGTCTGCGCATCCGCTGCGACATCCATCAGTCGGGTTTGGACCGCGGGACCAGCAGCAAAGCCGCAACCGGTGCAGAATACGCAAAGTGCCAGCATGAAGGGATTGGTGGCCGTCAGAGAGAACAGGGTCAGCACGACGATGTTGAATACAAGGCTGCCGCCGATCGTGCCCATCAGCGATTTGTCGGCGAGCCAGGAGCCGACGACATTGCCGACGTTCATCCCGATGCCGAAGATGATCAGCATCACGGCGACCGTGCTTTCCGGCAGCATCGCCACCTGCGTCGTCGTAGGCGCGATGTAGCTGAACATGGCAAACATCCCGCCGAAGCCGACAGATGCAGTAGCGAGGGTCAGCAGAACCTGCGGTCGCTTGAAGGCGCCGAGCTCCCGCTTGAAGCTTGCACCGTCGGCGACGCGGTCGCGCGGCACGTAGTACCAGATCAGCGCTACCGTCAGCAGGCCGATGATTCCAACGATCGTAAAGGCAAGCCGCCAGTTGAGAGACTGCCCGAACACAGTGGCGAGTGGCGTTCCCAGCAGTGTCGCGACCGTCAACCCGAGCATGACGCGGCCGACAGCGCGGGCGCGCTTGTGCGTCGGCACCATGGATGCGGCGACGATCGCGGCAACGCCGAAGTAGGCTCCGTGCGGGAGGCCTGTCACGAAACGCATCGCTGTGAAGCTATCGAAGGTTGGGGCCATCGCGCTCAAGATGTTGCCGATCGCAAAGATGCCCATGACGAGCAGGAGCAATGAGCGTCGCGCCATTTTCGCAGCAAGAACCGCAATGACGGGCGCGCCCACAACGACACCAAGTGCATAGGCGCTGATCACATAGCCTGCCTGCGGCGTCGTCACGGAGAAGGTGTCGGCGACGTTAGGCAAAAGACCCATGATAGCGAATTCGCCGGTGCCAATGCCAAAGCCGCCGCAGGCGAGCGCCAGTTGCACGAGCGCGATGGCCATCGGCGATGGGGCTTCGACCAAGGAGCTCGTGTCAATGGAATCGTTTACGGCGACCTGGCTCAAGACGCACTCCTTGGCATTCGATAGGTGACATACGGGGCGGGGCGCGATGCAGCCGTGACCGGTAGGCCGGAGATGAAGGGAGATGGGGACAAAGCTCCACTATCCCATCTATCAATGATAGCCTCCTGTAGGTCGAGTGCGTTTTCTGCAGTGCAGCGTCCCCTGATATGCATACGTCCCTTGCAAATTTGCTGGCTCTATCTCCTCTCCCGCGGGGCCGCGCGGTGCGCCTTAGCTTGAAATCGCCGCTGCAGGAACCATCTCTAGCAGCGCCGGCAGGCTTTGCCTGTCGCCAAGGACTAACGGGAACCTGATGAAACTAATTGGCTTTTTCAATCGAGACGGTGGGACGTTCAGGGCCACCGATATGGAAGCCTATGAAAGACGGGCCGAAGCGATCTTCAGGGAGGCTGGTCACGATTTCGATGCGATCGTCTTCTCCGGCAAGGAGATCGTGCCCGCCATGGAGCGCGCGGCGCGCCGTGACGACATCGATGGCATCGTTGCCGGCGGCGGTGACGGGACGATATCGGCGGCTGCGTCAATCGCCTGGAAGAACGGTGTCGCGCTCGGCGTCGTGCCGGCGGGCACAATGAACCTTTTCGCCCGTTCCTTGCGTGTTCCCCTCGATATATGGCAGGCGCTTGAGACACTTGCATTTGGCGAAGTCGATCACGTCGATATAGCCAGCGCCAACGGTCGACCGTTCATTCATCAGTTCTCAGCCGGGCTCCATGCGCGCATGGTACGCTATCGAGATTCTTACACGTATCGCTCGCGGTTCGGAAAGATGAGGGCAAGCTTGCGTGCCGCCTGCGGCGTCATACTAAATCCGCCCGAGTTCGAGGTCGATTTTGAAGCCGGGGGCGTTCGCGAGCGCCGCCGGGTTTCCGCAATCTCGGTCTCAAACAACCCTTTCGGCCAGAACGCGTTGCTTTATGCCGACAGCCTTACCAGCGGTGAACTAGGCTTCTATACCGCCAAGCCGCTGAAGCCGCTCGGCGTCGCCCGCTTGGCGATTGATCTGCTGAGAGGCAAGGTGAGGGAAAATGCCGACGTGATGATCATGCATCCGGCGGAAGTTCACCTACATTTCCCCAAACTCCGTGCCAAGGCAAACTGTGTGATGGACGGCGAATTGCTGCCGCTTGCGCGTGACGTGGCGCTGAAGCTGCACCCTGGCGAGTTGAAGGTGCTGGTGAAACAGGGGCTCGCCGCGCAGGTGGAGCAATCCGAGCGCCGCGAATCTGCAAACTAGAGGCGCGGCAGGTAGGTGCGGTAGTCGAAGTCCGAGACGGTGCGCAGGTAGGTGGTGGCCTCTTTGCGTTTCGTGTCGCCGTAGAGCTTCTGGTAGCGCTCACCGAATATGTCGGCGATGAACGGCGAGACACGGAAGGCGTCGACCGCCGTCAGAAAATCGTGGGTTAGTTGCGTTGTGTGTCGAGGCATATGCGACGGCGTCGTTTCCTCGCCGGGATCGAGTTCGGAATCGATGCCGAGCAACATGCCGCCCAGAATCGCGGCGAGCAGCAGATAGGGGTTGGCATCGGCGCCAGCCACACGGTGTTCGATGCGAGCAGCCGGGCCATTCAGATCCGGGATGCGGACAGCTGTGCCACGGTGACCGTATCCCCAAGTCAGGTCGACGGGCGCAAACGATCCGGGCTGGAAACGGCGATAGGAATTAGCGAACGGTGCGAAGACGAGTTGCGCATCCCGCATGGTTTGAAGCAGCCCGGCACACACAGATTTCAGCCTCCGCGGGTCGTCGCCTTTGGCATCGAGAATATTCCTCCCATCCTTGTCGAGGACGCTGGCATGCACATGAAGTCCAGAGCCGGCATGGTCCGAGTAGGGCTTCGCCATGCAGGTGGATTTCAGTCCGTGCTTACGCGCCGCCTGCTCCACAATACGCTTCAGATAGATGCAGTCGTCGGCCGCGGCGAGAGCATCGGGCCGGTGCAGCAAGTTGATCTCGAACTGCCCGGGGCCGAACTCCGCCGTTGTCGCATCAGCCGGCAATCCCTGCGCCTTGGCATAGGCGCGTACGGTCTGCAGATAGTCGTCGAGCGCATCGACGGCGGTCATGTCGTAAAGCTGGAAGCCGTTCGGTTCGCCGCGATAGGTGAGATTGGTGGGTGGTGAAGGCCGGCCTGTCTCACGCCAATTCGGCTCGACGACATAGAATTCGAGTTCGGTAGCGACAACAGGCGTCAGGCCGCGTTCTTCATACCGCTTCAACACCGATGCAAGGATAGCGCGGGGGTCCATGAAGCTCGGCGTACCGTCGAATTCATGCATCGTAGCAAGGACCTGCATCGAACCTTCGGGCGCCCATGGCATCGGCGCCAGGCTGCGCTTGTCCGGTATGCAATTGCCATCCGGATCGCCGACGGAAAGCGAGAGGCCGGTGATGTCGTCGTTGTCATCGCCCCAGACATCGAGCGATTGCGTCGAAGAGGGGAGGCGGACTTCCCCAGCCCAGATTTTCTTTTGGGCATCGAGCGGAATCTGCTTCCCGCGCAGATCACCGTTCATACCGACGAGAAGGAGTTCGATGCGCGGGTTGCCGCCGGCTGCCGTATCATGAATCTTGTCGTCTGCCATGATCTTGAAAATCCTTTCGGAGAAGGCCAAGGTCGTAACCTATTGGAAAGAGGCTTTCAATCTCCGAAGGTGATTTGTAAATCATGTCCGATACTTACACACGTTCCAACCTCGCTGCTATCGATGCGGCCCATCATCTGCATCCTTTCTCGGACATGGGGAAGCTGAATGCCGACGGTACTCGCATCATCCAACGCGGCGAGGGCGTCTATATCTGGGATAGCCACGGCAAGCGCTATCTGGATGGCTTTGCAGGGTTGTGGTGCGTCAATGTCGGTTATGGGCGGAAGGAGATTACCGACGCCGTTGCCCGCCAGATGAACGAACTGCCCTATTATAACACCTTCTTCGGCACGACGACGACACCGACGACGTTGCTCGGCGAAAAGGTCACCTCCCACGCTGGACCGCACTTCAACCATGTTTTCTTCACGGGCTCGGGTTCCGAGGCGAACGACACGTGGTTCCGGATGGCACGGGTCTATTGGAGCGCGGTCGGCAAGCCTTCGAAGAAGATCGTCATCGCCCGTAAGAATGGCTATCACGGCTCAACGGTTGCCGGCGCCAGTCTCGGCGGCATGAAGTACATGCATGAGCAGGGCGACCTGCCGATACCGGGCATCGTGCATATCGGGCAACCCTACTGGTACGGCGAGGGCGAAGAACTGTCTCCGGCTGAGTTCGGCCTGGAAGTTGCACGGGAGTTGGAATCCAAGATCGACGAACTCGGCGAGGAGAATGTCGCCGCCTTCGTGGCTGAGCCGATCCAGGGTGCCGCGGGTGTCATCATCCCACCTGACACCTACTGGCCGGAGATTGCCCGGATCTGCAAGGCACGCAACATCCTTTTGGTCTGCGATGAGGTGATCTGCGGTTTCGGGCGCCTCGGGGAATGGTTCGGCCACCAGTACTACGGTGTCGAGCCTGATCTAGCGCCAATCGCCAAGGGACTTTCATCGGGCTACCTCCCGATTGGCGGCGTGCTCGTCGGCGACCGTATCGCTGACGTTTTGATCGGCGAGGTCGGGGATTTCAATCACGGCTTTACCTATTCCGGTCATCCCGTTTGTGCCGCCGCGGCTCTGGAAAATCTCCGCATCATTGAGGACGAAAGGTTGGTCGAGCGCGTTCGTCAGGACATAGGCCCTTACTTTGGCAAGGTCTGGAGCGCGCTTGGCGATCACGATCTCATCGGCGAGGCGGTAAATGTCGGCCTCATGGGCGCGCTGCAACTGACTGCCGACAAGGCAAGCCGCGCCCGTTTCCAGAAGCCGGATGCCGCTGGCGCCCTCGTACGTAACCACGCGCTCGCAAACGGACTTGTTCTGCGCGCAACCGGGGACAGGATGCTGGCTTCACCACCACTCGTCATCACGTATGACGAGGTGGATGAGATGGCGCGTATCACGAAGATCGCGCTTGATGCCGCATGGAAAGAACTGCGGAATTAGGCGGCGCGACGAGTTACCGCGGATAGATCCAGGCGTAACCGAAGAGACGCTGGTCTTCCGGTCGCGCGCGAATATACCCGACGCTCATGTGCTTCACCGCCACGTCCGAGTATTGGGGGCCAAGGTTTGTCTGCACCCATGCATCCAATTCCGGTTGCAAGGCCGCTTCCTCTTCGGAGGTGAGCCAGACGGCCAGGATTGGCTTCTCGGCTGTCCACTCGTAGTCGACCTCCAGATTGCCGAAAAACGTGCACAGCGTCGGGACGTCGGGCAGTTGCAGACGCAGGTTGCCGGATGCGAGCCAGCCATCGGTCAACACTAGCCCTGGGCGCTTACCTTCCTCGGCAAGAATCCTGCCGACGAATTCCTCGTAAGGCGCATTGTAGGCCTCAGGTCGGCCGAAAAGCGTCGGTACGTTCGCACGGACGAAAACCAGCGCCGGCACGACGATCATCACGGCAAGCGGCACGACAAGGAAGCGCTTCGCGAAATCGTCGGCTTGAATTCCGCGCGCCTGCATCTTCAGGCAGAACGCGATCGGCATCAGGAACAGGAAGGGTAGCACCCATCGGTCGCGCATGGAGGTTATGCCGATGGCGAAAACCAGCAACAAAACTTGCAGACCAATCGCCAGGAATAGGGTGTCGAAAAAGTGAGCCCAGACAGTCGTCGGACGCAAATTCAGGAGAAACTTCTTACCGAAGATGATCGCATAAACCGCGACGAGAGGCGCTATGATCACGAGGATCTGCCCGAAGAATTCGGTTGGACCCTTGATGAGTTTCGCCAATGAACCGCTCGGCGCTTCCTGCCCCATGGTATGCAGTGTGCGGGTTGCGGCGAGGCTAAGATTGTCGAGTAGCCAAAGGCCGTGTGGCAGAAAGATCAGGACCGCAATAGCCAGCGACAGCAGGAAGCGTCGGTCGAGCAGCCGCTTCAGGCCTTCCGGATGCAGGAGAACCGCAATAAGGACTCCAGATACGACGAGCGTGAAGTTGTACTTCGTCAACATGCCGAGTCCGAGCGCGACACCGATCATCACATAGGAAAGCAGTGAAGGCGCCTTCAGCGTCTTGACGATGCTGTAAAGAAGCAGGTTGATCATCAGCATCTGGGCGACCGTATGGGTCAGGTCCCTTTGTGCTTGCCAGAAAATCTGCGGAATCGTGAACAGTGAAAGCGTCGCGATGGCGGCAAACAAGCGGTCGCCAAGAACCAGCTCTGCGAGCTTGTAGTAGCTTAGGAAAAGAAGAAACAGGATCAGGTTCTTGGCTGCGGCAATCGTTACGACCGACAATCCGAACACGGACACGACCACTGCCTGGACCCAATTGTAGAGTGGCGGCTGGGTGTCGTAGCCGGCCACAAGCCACTGTGAGAAGAAAGCTTGCTGGGATTCATCCACTCGCAGGCCGTTTGGGACCAGCAGACGGACGACGAAGCTGACAACGAAATATGCGGCCAGCAGAAGAACGACGGTGTCCGGCTTGCGGATCAGCAGATTACGCATTCTCACTTCCGTCGAAGACCTGTCGGACGATGTAGTTCGGTGAGGCGTCGTCACGATAGTAGGTGCGAGCGATCATCTCGGCGAGAATGCCGGTCGTGATAAGTTGGACCGAGGAAAGCATGAAGACGACGCCGACCATCAGCATCGGGCGGGTGCCGATATCGTTGCCGAGGATGAATTTGTCGACGAACAGATACAGCATGATCAGCGCCGAGATTGCGCCAAGGCCAAGGCCCAAAGAGCCGAAGAAGTGGCCTGGCCGTGCCTTGTAGCGCATGAAGAACATGACCGAGAGCAGGTCGAGGATAACACGGAACGTGCGCGAGATGCCGTACTTGGACTGTCCGTGCTGACGGGCATGGTGGGTCACGACCATCTCGCCGATGCGCGAGCTCGGCACGACGCCAGCGACCCAAGCGGGGATGAAGCGATGCATTTCGCCCATCAGCTTCACCTGCTTGATGATCGAGGCACGGTAGATTTTCAGGCTGCAGCCGTAGTCGTGCAATTTCACGCCGGTAATACGTCCGATCAGGTAGTTGGCGCACCAAGACGGGATCTTGCGCAGCAGCAGACCATCTTGACGGTTCTTGCGCCAGCCAACCAGAAGATCGAGCTGGCGGCGCTCGAGTTCGGCAACCATCGACGGAATGTCCTTCGGGTCGTTCTGCAGGTCGCCGTCCATGGTGGCGATCAACCGCCCTGTGGCGGCGTCGATGCCTGCCTGCATAGCGGCGGTCTGGCCGAAGTTGCGCTGCAATTCGACGATCCGCAGGACAAGCCCCTCGCGGCCGATATGCTTGCGGGCATTTGCTAGCGTCGCATCCGTGCTGCCATCGTCCACCAGGATAAGCTCCCAGCGGTCGGGATAATTTGCCATGGCCAAGCAGATACGATCGATAAGGGGGCCGACGCTCTCTTCTTCGTTGAAGACAGGCACAACCAACGACAATTCGACCGGCCGCATCGCTTCCACGAGGCCTTGACGCGAGTCTACCGTTGTCTGCACGTTTGATTTCTCCTACAAGGCGCACGGCCGCAGGCGGCTTTCGCCGCGATAGTCAGGAAAGCCTACTATATGAAGTTTCCGGTTGTTGCCAGCCGACAATCCTGGTTTATCCGCAATCGGATGACGCTGCTCACGATCGCAATCGTGGCGGCTTATGCGCTTTTCATCCAGTGGTTCTGGGGCTGGCCGGTCATTCTCGGTCAATGGGCAGAAGTGGGTGCAATCCCGGTTGTCAGCGCCCTGATTTTGCTCACCAGCACCTACTTCCTCAGGACCTGGCGCATCTACGATTATTTCCCGCGGGAGACGGCCGGCCGCTTCAAGGTGCTTTTCCGAGTTACGCAGATTCACAACCTTCTGAATATCATGCTCCCGTTTCGAACGGGCGAGACGAGCTTTCCGATCTTGATGCGTACCGAGTTTGGTATCCCACTGGCGCGTGGTACGTCTGCGCTCTTGGTCATGCGTTTGCTCGATCTGCACGCCTTGCTGGCTGCCGCCGGCATAGGCTTTGCAATCGCGTCCCCGCACCAGATCATCGCATGGCTTGTTTGGACCATTTTCCTGGCGCTTCCAGTAGCTGCTTTCGCATTCAGGCAACCGTTGTTGCGGCTTTCGAGTCGGCTGCTGCCAATCAAAGCGCAGAAGCTCGTGGTCGAAATCGAGAGGGGACTTCCAGTGGATGCAGCGGCCTTCACCCGTGCCTGGGCAATGACCGTCATCAACTGGCTCGTCAAGGTGCTGGTCCTTGCTTGGGCTCTAAACCTCATGGGTGTCTTGCCGATGGCCGCAAGCTTCGGCGGGGCATTGGGCGGCGAACTCTCTTCAGTGCTCCCGGTGCACGCTCCGGGTGGCGTCGGAACGTATCCTGCCGGGATAACCGCCGGAGCCGTCGCCCTCGGTGCGTCCAGTGAAAAGACCGCCCTCGCTGCCTTGGCGCAGGCAAGCATCAATGCACATCTGCTGATCATCGTTTCGGCCCTGACAGGGACGGCAATATCACTGCCGCTCGGTCGCAGCCGAAAGCTCTGAGATTCGCTTCTTCAGGAATGCCCGCTCGGGCGCCTGCTGACATAGCCTCAGGGCTGCCTCGTACGCAGCAATCGCATCCGCCTTCAGTCCCAGTTGCCTTAGAAAATCGGCACGAGCCGAATGCGCAAGGTGGTAGCTCTCCAGCTCACCTGCCTGCAGGATCGCGTCAACGAGTTGCAGACCTCTTTCGGCTCCCTCCACCATCGCCACTGCGACTGCCCTGTTGAGTTCGGCAATCGGCGATGGCTGAGCCGACAGCAAAAGATCGTAGTAGCTGACGATACGCCGCCAGTCCGTCTTCTCAGGCGTTTCGGCCTGCGCGTGCTCTGCGGCGATGGCTGCCTGCAGCGTGTAGACGCCCACCTCGCCATTCCGCATCGCTCCCTCGAGGCGTGCGAGACCCTCGCGAATCTTCTCTCGGTCCCAAAGCTTGCGATCCTGATCGGCCAGAAGAATGAGAGTTCCCTCCGAGCCTCGCCTGGCGGCGCGGCGCGAATCCTGGAGAAGGAGAAGAGCAAGCAATCCCGAAACGTCGGGATGCGGCAGGAGGCGCGCCAGCAACCGTGTCAGGCGGACGGCCTCTGAGGTCAGGTCGGCCCGGACGACTTCGTTACCGGACGATGCGGAATACCCCTCGTTGAAAACCAGATAGATGACATGCAGCACCCGGTCGAGCCGCTCGGGCAATTCGTCGCGCTCGGGGACTTCGTAAGGAATTTTCGCCGTGCGAATCTTGTTCTTCGCCCGCACGATACGCTGTGCCACGGTGGGGGCGGGGACGAGAAACGCGTGTGCGATCTCTTCGGTCGTCAGTCCGCATATTTCCCTGAGAGCCATCGCCATTTGCGCCTCAGCCGGTATGATTGGATGGCAGCACGTGAAGATCAGGCGGAGCATGTCGTCTTCGATCAGGTCCATGTTGCCGATCTCCGTTTCGTCGAAAGATCCGTACAGACTCTCCTCGATATCTTTTACAGACATATCGAAACGGGACCGGCGCCTGATATGGTCGATCGCGCGAAACCGTCCGGCGGAAACAAGCCAGCCGAAGGGGTTTGCCGGAACGCCATCGCGAGGCCATGTGCGGGCAGCGGCCGCAAACGCGTCATGCAAAGCCTCTTCGGCTCGGTCAAAGTCGCCGAGGAGACGGATGAGCGTTGCCAGCACCCGGCGAGACTGCGATCGGTAGATATCCTCGATCAGACGTTCCAAGGTCTACTCCGGTAGCGTCAATATCCTCACCGGGCGGACTTCCACGGCACCAATTCGTGCGCAGGGAATTCCAGCGGCGATTGCGGTGGCCTCATCCATGTCCGAGGCATCGATAACATAGACGCCAGCCAGATGCTCCTTCGTTTCGACGTAAGGACCGTCCGTCATGCTGATCTCGTTCGTACGTACCCGCAATACGACCGCCTTGTCGGGCGTTTCCAGAGCATCGGCATGGATCAGCGCGCCGCGATCGCGCAGGTCTTCATCAAAGCTGAAATGGGCGCGAACGACAGCTTCGGTTTCGGCCGCCGTCTGGCGGCCGTCGATATCAGCCGAATTGTAGATTAGGCAAACATAGCGCATGACATCACCTTCCGTCTTTAATGGAATAGCCGGGGCGAATCTCGATCGAGGCATACTTCAGTATCGGGAGTGTCGAGACGATCGCCTTCGCTTCCTCCATATCCGCGGCTTCGATCAGCACGAAGCCGCCGAGGTGTTCCTTGATTTCGGCAAAGGGGCCGTCGGTTGCCGTTGTGACGCCTTGCTTCAGACGCAGGGTTACGGCCGTTTCGGGCGCGTGTAGGGCAAGCGCGGCCTGCATGACGCCGCGGTCTCGCCAATCGTCATCGCTTGCGATGCACTCTTGCGTCAGCGCATCCCACTCTTCCTGCGGTACGAGCTTGCTCTTCTCGGTATCGAACCAGATCTGGCAGAGATATTTCATGACGTCTCCCTCAATCGTGGACCGGAATATCGTAGATCGGCCGAACCTCGATTGATCCCAGCTTTGCGAGTGGGATGCCGGCCGCAACGCGAATGGCATCGTTCAGATCTTTCGCGTCGATCAGAATGAAGCCGCCGAGCTGCTCTTTCGTTTCCGCGTAAGGTCCGTCAGTCACAGACATCTCGTCGTTGCGGACGCGGACAGTTACGGCATTCTTCGGTGATTGCAGCGCGTGCGCGGTAAGCATATGCCCGCTGGCGACTAGATCGTCGTCATAGGCAACGGACGCCCTGTCGAGGTTCCTCTTCTCCTCATCGGTCATGGCTTCAAGCGTCGCGGGCTCGAACCATACCTGGCAGAGATATTTCATCATTCGTGCTCCCTGGCTGTCACAATCATTGGACGATCAGCCTAGGGCGATTTCGACAGGAAGCGAAAAAATCTTTTTGCTGAAGTTCAGGTCGAAACGAGCATGCCGGCTTCGACCAAGTGTCGTCAACAATGTGGAGTGACGACGATGGGTCTTTTCGAGATTGTGCTGGCGAACTGCATCCGAGCAGGCCGCCAACAGAGCAAAACACGTCATCGGACCGATACGGAATTGCCGATGACGAAGGCCGTGATCACCCGGTTTGCCGCGGCTGCAGCCTTTCTGGCGGTTGCTACCCTCGTGCTTGATACTGCCAGCGAGCGTTATGAGCGTCAGCTCGCTACCAATGCGGTTGCCGCCACACGCCAGTAACGAAACGGCCTATTGAAAGGCCGTTTCGAAGAAGCTTCTGAGCTTGCGCGAATGCAGCGCTTCCGGCGGCATTGCGGCAAGCTTCTGGATCGCACGGATGCCGATCTGCAAATGCTGGTTGACCTGTGTGCGATAGAACGCGGTGGCCATACCCGGCAGCTTCAGTTCGCCGTGCAGCGGTTTGTCCGATACGCAGAGCAGGGTGCCGTAGGGCACGCGGAAGCGGAAGCCGTTCGCAGCAATCGTCGCGGATTCCATATCAAGCGCGATAGCGCGAGCCTGGGACAGACGCTTCACGGGGCCGCGCTGGTCGCGCAACTCCCAGTTCCGATTGTCGATCGTGCCGACGGTTCCGGTGCGCATGATGCGCTTCAGTTCAAAGCCCTCGTAACCCGTGATTTCTGCAACGGCGCCCTCAAGCGCGACCTGCACTTCCGCCAGCGCCGGAATCGGCACCCAGACGGGCAGATCGTCGTCCAGGACATGGTCTTCGCGCATATAGGCGTGTGCCAGCACGTAGTCGCCCAGGCGCTGGCTGTTGCGCAGGCCCGCGCAGTGGCCGAGCATCAGCCAAGCATGCGGGCGAAGCACTGCCACGTGGTCGGTAATCGTCTTGGCGTTGGATGGGCCGACGCCGATGTTGATCATGGTGATGCCGGCATGCCCCCTCTTTTTCAGATGGTAGGCAGGCATCTGTGGCAGGCGTGAAAGCGTAACGTCGGTCTCGGGCTGATTGGAACCCGCATGCGTGACGATGTTGCCTGGTTCGACGAACGCCGTATAGCCGTCGCCCCCCTCCGCCATCAGCTTCCGTGCCCACGCGCAGAACTCGTCGATGTAGAACTGGTAGTTCGTGAACAGCACGAAATTCTGGAAGTGCTGGGCGCTGGTCGCGGTGTAGTGCGAAAGGCGGGCAAGCGAATAGTCGATGCGCTGCGCCGTAAAGGCAGCAAGCGGCGAAGGTTCCCCCGGTGGCGGAATGTATTCGCCGTTGGCGATTTCGTCGTCCGTCGTGTTGAGGTCCGGCGTGTCGAACAGGTCGCGCATCGGAATGTCCATGAATGCCGCGGCGGATGCCTCGACATGCGCGCCCTCTCCGAAAGCAAAGTGCAGCGGAATTGGCGTTGTCGATTCAGAGACGATGACGGGCACGTTGTGATTTTTCATCAGCAGGCCAAGCTGCTGCTTCAGATAGTGGCGGAAGAGCTGTGGTCGCGTGATCGTCGTCGTGTAGATTCCGGGCGCGGTGACATGGCCGTAGGACAGTCGGGTATCGATGTGGCCGTAACTGGTCGTCTCGATGCTGACCTGCGGATAGTAGGCGCGATAGCGCGATGTTATCGGCGCGCCTTTGGCGAGCTTGGCAAAGCTTTCGATCAGGAAGGTAGTGTTGCGCTCGTAGAGTTCCGTCAGCACGTCGACAGCGTTGACCGGGTCGTCGAACGTTTGCGGAATGAAAGGAGAGGGGGACGAAATGTCGAGGGGGGAAGAGATTCGTTTGCTCATGCGCCATTATAGGGTGTTGTTTTTAACAAGCAAACGACGCGGCGGAGGAGATTGCATGGATTTCTTGGCGGCGCCCCTTGGCGCCGCAGAGGGGCGGTATTAGCGGATTGTTCTGCAGAACGGGCTGCTTGTGTCGACGCAGGTATAGTTGGCTCCGAAGTGAGACTGCACACCGCCGCCCGCATTGCGGTTGACGACCGCCGAAAAGCTGACGGCGAAGACCGCCGCAAACAGCGTGATGATGGTGAAGCGTCTTGCCAAAATGAGCATATCCATGACTTTGCCCCGGTATCGCCTTAGCGTTGAGACAGTTTTGCCACGTTGTGGCTGAACCGGTGCTGAGATCGCAATTCATCAGGCGTTCAGGAAATCGGGCGCTTGAAGCGTGGCCGAGGCTGCTTATGTCAGGAGTCCCGCAATGGAGACTTTCATGACCGCACCGATTGAACTTTATTATTGGCCGACGCCGAATGGCTGGAAAATCAGCATCATGCTCGAGGAGCTCGGCGTTCCCTACGAGGTCAAGTACGTCAATATCGGCCGAGGAGAGCAATTCGCGTCTGAATTCCTGAAGATCGCGCCAAACAACCGCATGCCGGCGATCATCGATCCGGATGGCCCGGGCGGAGAGCCGATCTCCGTTTTCGAATCGGGCGCTATCCTCCAATATCTCGGTCGCAAGTTCGGGAAATTCTATTCGGCAGACGAGCGCATACGCGTCCAGATCGAGGAGTGGCTTTTCTGGCAGGTGGGCGGATTGGGTCCGATGGCTGGCCAGGCGCATCACTTCCGCGGCTATGCGCCAGAGAAGATCGAGTACGGCATCAATCGCTATACCAACGAAGTGAACCGCCTATACGGCGTCATGAATAAACGGCTAGCCGAGCGCGAATATCTCGCCGGCGAGTATTCGATCGCCGACATGGCGAGCATCGGTTGGGTAATCCCCTACGAAAGGCAGGGGCAGGATCTCAACGAGTTTCCCAATCTCAAGCGCTGGTTCGACGCAGTGATGGCGCGTCCAGCCGTCATCCGCGGTACGGCGATCGGCAAGGAGGAGCGCGAGCGCAGCAATCTAGCCGATGACAAGGAAGCGCAAAAGATCCTTTTCAATCAGCGCGCTCGCTGACAACGGATAAGACAAAGCGCCCGGCTAGTTCCGGGCGCTTCTTCTTGATGTTTGTCCTTTTATAGGCGGGTCCAGGTCTGCGATTTGCAGAGCACGTTGAGGACGCACCCTTTCATCTTCAGCGAATTTCCGAGAACGTTGCCCGATCCGCTATAGGTCTTGTCATTGGCCGGATCCGTGATCTGGCCGGTATAAGTGACGCCGCTTCCCGCGAGCGTTCCAATCTTCTTGCCGGCATACTTGCCGGACTTGAGTACGATGCAGTAGCTGCCGCCACAGGATGCAATATGGGCGGTATCGCCCGAAGCCGTCTTCCAATTGCCGACGATCGGTTCGTCTGCAAATGCTGCTCCGGCGGCAAACACCACTGCGCCAGCGAGAATAAGTGTGCGGATCATTCGTTCCTCTCCAATGTCCCGGCGGGAAAGTATATGACGCGAACGTAAACGTAAATGCGTTTCTGCCGCTAAAAACGAGTGTTTTTTGTGACCGCAAGGCGGTGAAATCTTCCGTTTCAGCTATTTGAAGCTGATTTCGTGGTGAACGGAAGGTTAATTTTCAGATCTGAATATTCCGTAAAATTGTGTCGAAAATCCTTAATCGGCAAGGAATTCGATGTTTAACAAAAATCCAATTTTACCAAGCATTTGCACTTTGTTTGTCTCAAATTAATCATGCATTTTAGGCGTTTTTTGAAGGCGCGTTGGCATAGTGGAACCATCAAACGAGCGAGGCAAACTCGCCGAACCGAAGGGTACCAAAGCCGCGATAGACGGCAGGCCCGAAGGTAAGACAGGGTAAGTCGACAACAGGCTAAACAGGGACAAAACCGATGGCACGCTTTGAAATGCACAATGTTGAAATGGCCACCATGGGTGGCGAGAACAACGCCGACATCTTCTGCGAAATGGGTCTGATGTATGCGACCGGCCGCGGCTGTGCCGTGGATCTGGTCGCCGCTCACAAGTGGTTGAACATCGCGGCGATCAAAGGCAACGACCGCGCCGCCGAGCTTCGCGCTGATGTCGCTGCGGGCATGGACAAGATGCAGATCGTAGAGGCACTACGGGCTGCTCGCGAATGGATGACGGTCCACTAAGGACTGTTCCCCGCCAACGCGGGGCGCGAAACCAATAACAACCTCAAAAGAGGGGGCCGGCGGGCTTTGGACAAGGCCTATGCCACGAACAGTAACCGTGACCGGCAGGAACAAGGCCCGCGCGGTTCTTTGCGTTAGCCCAGCGTTTTGAGCACTTGCGGTAGTGCTTCCTCGAACAGCGCCATGTCGGCATCCGGTCCGACACTGACGCGGATGCAGCGGTTGAGCGGAGCAACACCTGGCATGCGAATGAAGACGCCGTGCTGCATCAGGCCGTCGACGATGGCGCGGGCATAGGTGCCGTCGCGTCCGGCGTCGATCGCAACGAAATTTGTTGCAGAAGCAAGCGGAAGCAGGTTGTTGGCCTTGGCGATACCAGCGATCCGGTCGCGCGCGCGGTGAATATTTCCCACCACCTCGGCGAGATATTCCTGATCCTTGAGCGCCGCGACTGCTGCGACCGTCGCCAGCCGGTTCATACCGAAATGATTGCGAATCTTGTCGAACGCGCGGGCGGTGCCGGGTGTCGAAATCACGTAGCCGACCCTCGCGCCGGCCAGGCCGTAGGCCTTCGAGAAGGTGCGCGTGCGCACAATGTTGGGCAGATCGATGAGCGCGTCGATCGAAGGCAGAGATCCGGCCGGACCGGTCTCGCTGTAGGCCTCGTCGAGGATCAGCATCGTGGTTTCCGGTAGTGCGCGAGCAAAGGCGACGATGCTTTCTGCATCCCACCAGCTTCCCATCGGATTGTCCGGATTGGCGAAATAGACCAGAGGCGCGCTCTCGCGCTTGACGGCTTCCAGAAGGCCGTTGAGATCTTCGCGATCACAGGCATAGGGCACGGTGACGAGCCGCCCGCCGAAGCCTGCAACGTGGAAATTGAAGGTCGGATAGCCACCGAGCGACGTCACGACAGGCGCCCCCGGCTCGATAATGAGGCGTACGATCTGGCCGAGCAGTTCGTCGATGCCGCCGCCTATCGCGATGGAGTCGATTCCGACGCCAAGATGGTTGGCGAGTGCCGCCCTAAGCGCATAGTTTTCCGGGTCGTTGTACTTCCAGATATCGCCAGCTTGATCGCGCATGGCCGCTAGCACCGACGGGGCAGGGCCGAAGCCATTCTCGTTGGCCCCGATGCGCGCTTTGACCCGAAGGCCACGTTCGCGCTCGATCGCCTCTGGGCCGACGAAAGGAACTGTGGAGGGAAGGGCGCTAGCAAGCGGCGTGAAGCGCGAGAAGGCGGACATGCTGGAGCGATTTCCTGAGTGATGTGAAAAATCGAACCGACAATAGGCCCTGCGGCTGCCAAGGCAAGAAACATTATTCCCCTAGTATAGGCGATTTACATGCGAATGGATCCGCGGGCTTCGAGCGCTTCCACGTTGCCAGCCATAAAGTCGGCGCGCACCACCCGGCGGAGGACTTCTGGGTCGATTGTATTGATGAACCGTACGCCGATGCGCTCGTTGTTGCGATAGACTTCCGCGCAACCTATCCGATAGGCGAGGCCAAGAATATTGAGGTAGTAGTGCTTTGGCAGACCGGCGGTCGATGACACGACAAACGTGGCGCCACCGCGTGAGATGTCGACGATCTCGGCACTGCGGATGGAAATGCCAGTGAGGCAGGGTCGAACCGCAACGATTCGCGCGGGCCGTCTTACGTTGAATTGTTCCCAGCGCGTCTCGTAGACCGCGGATTTCACGGTCGCAAGGTGGGTGGCGCGAAGCATCGACATCCCGCGTGTCTCCGTTGAACCAAGCTCATCCCGGTCCTCTTCTATGGGAGCCTCACACGAATGCTTTGCGCAATTGTCAAAGAAGAAAATACAATTTTAACGAAACAGCCCTTTTTGCGGCCGTTGCGCGCCCTAACTGAGTGTTCGAGCGGTCAAGCGGACAGGCGGCGAGAAACGCGCTTCAGCAGAGATCCAGTTTGGTCATCGCCGCGGTCGCCTCCTAGGGCCGCAAGATTGGCTTGCGCGCGCGACGATGATTGGATCGCCAAGTGCCGCAATTGTCGCGAAGTGTTCATCGAACTCTTTGCGAGTTTGCACGTTTGCCTAATTGTCGGCGGCGCGTCTGGCGCTCCAGAATCGCAGAGCGAGGAAATCAAAATGATAGATGTCAGAGTTCCGTCAAAATCGTGGGTGGTCGTTTGCGATGGCGCCAAGGCATTGATCCTGCGAAATGCGGGCGATGTGGAATATCTGAACCTCAAGGTGGAGGAAACCTTGTCTCAGCCGAATGAACCGGATCGGGAAATCGGCTCGGACAAGCCCGGTCGAACTCATGCCTCAGATGGTTTGAGTGGCAGTGCCATGCAGCAGACAGATTGGCACGAGCACGCCGAAACGGAGTTTCTGAAACAAGTTGCGGCAAAGATGGACTTGCTGGTGCGCGAGAAACAGGCGCGTCGCATCATCTTAGTCGCGCCACCGCGGGCGCTCGGCGCGCTGCGCGGCAATCTGAGCCCAGATGTTCAGGCTGCAATTTCGGCTGAGGTCCCCAAAGACTATATCAATTTGCCCGTCGAGCAGATCGAACGACATCTGGTGGCCTAGTCAGACTTCAAGCGGTGGATGTGGATACGGACCTCGCCGTTCGTACCCGCTTTTCAGCTCTCGAAATTCAGCCGCAAGACGTGATGCAGGAATTCCGGATTGATCAGCATGTTGAAGCTGATCGTTACAAGATCTCCCTCACGCTTGACCACCGTCGAGCCGATCTCGTCGTGAATACCGAAAATCTCAAGGAAGAAGTGGTTCGGGACCTCGAGGTTCGGGTTGACCTCCAGCACTGCGCCGGCCAGCGTGATCGTGCGGATCAGGCAGCGGACTTGCGTTCCTGTGCTGAGGTGGTGCCCGACGAAAATGATCTTGCCGGGGCGATCGAGCGAAAATTCCCGGTAAGCCTGCTCGGGCTGCGGGTGCTCTGTGTCGAGGTGCATTTGAAAGGCCATGCTAGCCTCCGCTTGTTATACGCTTCGAGATTAGCGCAAGATTGCTGACAATTTCTGAACAATCCCTCTACAATCCGAATCTTACGCCTGTCTGGAAAGCAGAATGGCTCATTATTGGGCAGGGCGGGACGGATCGGTTCGGCTTGACACGCCGCCGCCCTTCGAGCATATCGAACTCGGCTCGAGGCGCCGGCCGCTCGCGGACGAAGTCCATGGTGAAGTCCTCGGCAAAATTCAGTCACAGCCATTTGGTGCATGCTGACTGCGGGCAACGCGAGCTCCTTGTAACGGTCGAAATGGCATGCCTTCCGAAAGGCTGAATCCGTGACCACCGCATACCCAACAATTGAAGAACTAAAATCGCAGGCCAAGCGCCTTCGCCAGGCGATGGAAGCACGCGGCACTGCGATCTCTCACAGCGCTGCCCTCGAACTCGTTGCTCACCAGCATGGTGTTCGCGACTGGAACACACTTTCCGCGCTCGCGACGCGGCCGAACGAGGAGCCGATCGCTGCCCTTTCCGTCGGCTCCCAGGTGCGCGGCCGCTACCTGAACCAGCCGTTCAGCGGCAGGATCCTGGCGCTCGCTGGTCAGCCGGGAGGCGGACTTTACAAGGTCACCATTCATTTCGACGAGCGGGTGGACGTCGTGACTTTCGAGAGCTTTTCCGCTTTCCGTCAGCGCATTAATGCGCAGGTCGACGGCAGCGGCGTGTCGCCGCGCAAGACGTCGAACGGTGTTCCCCACCTCGTTCTCGATATTTGAGCCGTCCGTTTTTCCTCCTTCGGCGCGGCGGGCCTTCGCTCGCGCCAGCACACTCGGATTCCCCATGCAAAACCATAGTGAACGGAACGCATTTCTGACCGCGCCTCTGTCGGTCGTCTTCGCTCGCACTGCAGCGCCGATCATCATGATCACCGCGATCAACGGTCTTTTCGCCGTCGTCGACGCCTGTTTCCTCGGTGCCTATGTCGGACCCGCGGCGCTCTCGGCCGTCACGCTGATCTTTCCCGGGCTGATGATGATCATCGCCCTGCAATCCCTGGTCTCAAAAGGCATGGCGAGCATCCTCGCCCGCCAGTTCGGCGCCGGAGACACGCTGACCGCGCGCCGGACTTTCACCACGGCACATCTTTTGGCGATCGCCGTCGTCGGGCTGATCAACGTTGCCTATTGGAGCTTCGGCTGGCGGATCATCGGGGCCGCCGCCGAGGGTGACATGGCGGTTGCCGCAAATGCCAGGCTCTTCATGGGGATCATAGTGGGTTCGTCCGCCATCGCCTTCTGCCTGTCGCTGAACATCGATGCGCTCCGCTGCGAAGGTCGGATCGGCTTCATGACGGCGGCGACGCTTGCCGCATCGCTCCTCAACATCGCCGCCAACTGGTTTTTCATGGCGGTGATGCAATGGGGCGTTGCCGGCTCGGCGATCGGTACTGTCTCGGCACAGGCGATCTGCCTCGCCGCGATCCTCGCCTATCGCTGGCGGAGAGCCGAAGTTCTGCGGCCGGCGCCCCGGTTTGCCGCAGGCGAGTGGAAGACCATTCTCGCCCTGGGCATGCCCATGAGCCTCGGCTTCATCGGGATCTCGCTGAGCTCGGCGGCCGTCATCTTCAATCTCTCGCTCTGGGGCACGTCCGACTACGTGGCGACTATCGGCGCCTACGGTATCATCACGCGGATCATGACCTTCGCGTATCTGCCGTTGCTTGGCCTGAACATCGCCTTCCAGACGATATCAGGCAACAATTTCGGGGCAGGGCTTTCCGATCGCGTCGGCCGCAGCCTGCTGATCGCACTGGTTGCGGCGCTTGTCTATTGCGCATCGGTCGAGTTGCTCGTTGAGCTTCTGGCCGGACGATTCGGTTTGATCTTCGTCCGTGATCCTGTCGTGATCGGGGAGGTGGCGCGCATTTTGCCCTGGACGGTCGGCTGCTACTTCCTATTCGGCCAGATGATCGTGCTCTCAGGCTACTTCCAGTCGATCGGCGACGCGAAACGCGCAGCGATCTTCGGCCTGCCGCGGTCCTATCTCTTCACACTGCCGCTGACCTTCCTCCTGCCCAACCTCTTCGGTGAGATGGGCATCTGGATGGTGCCGGTCTTCGCGGAAGTCTGCATGCTCCTGCTTGCGGGCTGGGTGCTTCTTCACCTCGCGAGAAGCAAAGGCTGGCACTATGGCTTACTGCCCGTATGACAGACGAAAGCCGCGCCTCGTGGGGCGCGGCTTTGTTGCCTTTACTAGGCCTTCAGCAGCCATTCGTGCTCCGGCTGGTTGTGGAACTTCCACACCCGGTTCGGGCCGGCCATGACGTTGAGATAATAGAGATCATAGCCGTGGATGGTGGCGCAGGGATGGTAACCCTTCGGCACCAGCGTCACGTCGCCATTTTCCACCGCCATCGCCTCGTCGAGCGAGCGATCGTCTGTGTAGACACGCTGGAAGGCGAAGCCTTGCGGCGGGTTCATGCGGTGGTAGTAGGTTTCCTCCAGCAGGCTCTCATTCGGCAGATTGTCCTGGTCGTGCTTGTGAGAAGGGTAAGAGGAGGTGTTGCCGTTCGGCGTGATGACCTCAACCACCAGCAGCGAGTGGGCGGAGTTGTCGTCCTCGGGCATGATGTTGGTCACGAGACGCACATTCGAGCCCTTGCCGCGCTGGAATTGCGGATGCACGCCGGGGGGGATGAGCTTCGCCTTGTAGTCGCCGCCACCGGGCGCCGAGCAAACGGCAAGTTCCAGATCAGTCTCGGCCGTCACCGACCAGCCGGGGCCGGCCGGCACATAGAGCGAATGCGGCGCCCCCTCGAATGGGCTCATGCGCCCGCCGACTGAACCGAAATCCTCTCCTGCGGCGGTTGCCTTGCCTTTGCCGGACACCCAGACGAGGCAGACTTCGCGGTCGCTGGCTCCGCCGGAGACCGTCTCGCCCGGCTTCAGGCGGTGCAGGTCGAAGCCGACATAGGTCCACCCGGCTGTTTCCGGTGTGACGTGGGTGACGTGGCCGCGGTCACCCTTTGGTTTTACGAGAAGGTTCGGCATGAACGTATCCTTCATTTCATTCAATGCTTTTGCGCGGGCGGATGTTATCCCTTCGGGAAGCCTTCGGTTTCTACCGTGTAGCCCGCAGCGGTCATGACACGCATCAGTTCGGCATGGCCGATCTCCGCCATCTTCTGCGGGGGGGCCTTACGCGGATCCTGTTCGGCCTCGACGACGAACCATCCTTCATAGCCGTAACCGGCGAACCGCTTGACGATTGCGCCGAAATCGAGCGAGCCATCGCCCGGCACGGTGAAGGCGCCGAGCGCTACCGCATCGAGGAAGGATTGTTTGCTGCGGTCGAGCCCGTCAACGACGGCCTTGCGGATGTCCTTGACGTGGACGTGGTTGATGCGGGCGTGGTGATTGTCGATGGCGCGCAGCACGTCGCCGCCGGCAAAGGCCAGATGACCGGCATCGAGCAGAAGCGGAATG
This sequence comes from Rhizobium sp. YTU87027, assembly GCF_050644135.1. Lineage (NCBI taxonomy): Bacteria > Pseudomonadati > Pseudomonadota > Alphaproteobacteria > Hyphomicrobiales > Rhizobiaceae > Rhizobium > Rhizobium sp. YTU87027. The sequence goes on from NZ_CP098440.1 coordinate 856,039, forward strand.
CCTTCGCCCGAGTTGCGCATGAAGGCGTCGAGTTCCGGCTCGGTCTCGACGACGGCTGCCATGTGGTGGTGATAGGATAGCGGCATACCCTGCTCGGCGCACCATTCGCCGAACTGCGTGACCTTGCGCGCATAGGCCTTCATCTCGTCATCCGACAGGCGCGGCTTGGTCGCGAGCGGCTTGGAGCGGTCGCCCTGGATCGAACGGCCGACCTCGCCATAGACGATGCAAGGCGCGTTGACGGCCTTGAACAGCTCGATCATCGGCGCGATGCGGTCCTTATTGGCGGAAAGATCCTCGCCAACGAGCGTGCCGGAGAACCAGCCACCGCAGAGCGTCACATCGGCGGCGCGCAGGATCGGCAGCATCTCGGCCGGATTGTTCGGAAAGCGGCGGCCCTGTTCCATGCCGGTGAAGCCAGCGCTGCGCGATTGGCGCAGGCATTCTTCCAGGGATACGTCGTCGCTGAGTTCAGGAAGATCGTCGTTCCACCAAGCGATCGGCGACATGCCAAGTTTGGCCTTCATCAATAGTCTCCTCAAAGGCATTGTTGGAAGAGCGGGGCCGCTCTTCCCGTGAAATCAGTCGATCAGCCGATGCGCTGGGTGGCGCGCGCCTTGACGTAAGCTGCGTGCGCCTTGTTGACCTGCTCGCGCGGGCTGACTTCGGGAACGGCAACGTCCCACCAGTAGCCGCCGGCTTCCGTCGTGATCAGCGGATCGGTGTCGATCACGAAGACTGAGGTGCGATCGTTCTTTTTCGAGTCGGCAATCGCCTTCTCGAGCTCGGCGATCGATGCAACCTTGACCGCGATCGCGCCCATGCTCTCGGCATGGGCCCTGAAATCGATATCCGGCATGACTTCGTAATGCGCGTCCTTCAGCAGGTTGTTGAAGTTCGCGCCACCAGTCGCCATCTGCAGCCGGTTGATGCAGCCATAGCCACGGTTGTCGAGCAGGACGATATTGAGCTTTAGGCCGAGCATGACCGATGTCGCGAGCTCGGAGTTCAGCATCATGTAGGACCCGTCACCGACGAGGACGAAAACTTCCTTCTCTGGATGCGCCATCTTAGCGCCAAGGCCGCCCGCAATCTCGTAGCCCATGCAGGAGAAGCCATACTCCATATGGTAGCTGCCCGGAGCGGTCGCCGGCCAAAGCTTGTGCATCTCTCCCGGGAGGCCGCCTGCAGCGCAAAGGCCGATTGCCTTTTCAAGGTCGATCGAACGGGTAACGGCGCCGATCACCTGGGCGTCGGAGGGCAGGGCGGCATTGGTGCTCGCCATCGCCTTCGCGGCGGCGTCCATCCAGACCTTCTTTTCCCGTTCAGCCCTCTCCGCTAGCGCGGCCGGTGCTTTCCAGCCGGCGAGCCCGCTCGAGATGGCCTTCAACCCTTCGCGGGCATCTGCCACCAACGTCTGGCCGTCGTGCTTGGCCGCGTCGTATGCGGTAATGTTGAGGCCGAGAATTTTCAGCTTCTCGTTCTGGAAGAGCGCCCAGGAACCTGTCGTGAAGTCCTGGCAGCGCGTGCCGACGGCGATGATCAGGTCCGTTTCCGTTGCGATGGCATTGGCAGCCGATGTTCCGGTAACGCCGACGGAGCCGAGCGCCAGCGGATGCCGCTCGTCGATCGCTGACTTGCCGGCCTGCGTGACGACGACGGGGATCCGGTGTTCTTCGGCAAATGCCGTGAGTTCCTTGGTGGCCCGCGAATAGAGCACACCACCGCCGGCGATGATGACCGGCTTTTCGGATTTCTTGATGAGTGCGATGGCGTTTGCCAGCTCATCGGCATCCGGACGCGGACGACGCGTGGTCCAGACGCGCTCCTCGAAGAAGCTCTCGGGATAGTCGAAGGCTTCAGCCTGTACGTCCTGGCACAATGACAGCGTGACCGGGCCGCAATCATAGGGATCGGTCAGCACCTGCATGGCGCGCTTCAGCGCCGAGATGATCTGTTCCGGCCGCGTGATGCGGTCGAAATAGCGGGAAACCGAACGGAAGGCGTCGTTCGCCGAAACCGTACCGTCGCCGAAATCTTCGATCTGCTGCAGCACCGGATCCGGTGCACGGTTGGCGAAAACGTCGCCAGGCAGGAAGAGAACCGGGATGCGGTTGACGTGGGCGACACCAGCGGCCGTCACCATATTGAGCGCGCCGGGGCCGATGGAGGTCGTGCACGCCATGAAACGCTGGCGGAAGTTCGCCTTGGCATAAGCGATGGCCGCATGCGCCATGCCCTGCTCGTTATGGGCGCGATAGGTCGGCAGTTCGCCACGCACTTGGTAAAGCGCCTCGCCGATGCCGGCCACATTGCCATGCCCGAAGATCGCCCAGACGCCGCCGAAGATCGGTATCTTCTTGCCATCGACGACCGTCACCTGCTTCTCGAGGAAATGCGTAACGGCCTGAGCCATCGTCAAACGTACAGTCTTGCCCATGAGGCACCTCCCAAATGCTTTAATTAATGTAGACCGCGGGTTTTCAACCAGGCCTCGGTCAATTGGCGGAAGCGTCCGGCCATGTCTGATATCGCTTCTTCATCATTCAACTTGCCGGAAAGCCAACCGCGTGCAGCCTCGGCAAAAATCGTGCGGCCGACAGCAAAGCCCTTGACGGAAGGAGCCGCCAACGTCGCCTCGAAGCCTTTCACCAGCTCGTCCGCCGGAGCCTCGAGGCCGAGTAGCACGATCCCGCGGCACCATGGGTCGTTCTTGACGATCACGGCTTCAATCTTTTTCCAGGCAGCCGTCGAAGCCTGCGGCTCGAGCTTCCACCAGTCGGGTTTGATGCCGAGCGCGTAAAGCTCTTCCATCGCCGTCGAGATGGTATCGTCGGTCAGCGACCCGTTCTTGCTCGCGATGATTTCGATGAGCAATTCGCGTCCAACCTTGCGGGCGGCTTCAAAGAGCGTGCGCAGTTTCTCCTGCTGCTCGGTCTTCAGTTCTGCCGGGTCATCTGGATGGTAGAAGCACAGGCACTTGATGCAATGATCAAGCGGCCATTCGACGAGCTGCGATCCGATATCCTGGCTGAACTCGAAACGCAGCGGCTTGGACCCCGGCAGTTCCACCGGCCGGCCGATCCAGCCGAAGTTCTTGGTCGCCGCATCAAAGAAGGCGTCACGCCCGAAGCGCTCATCGATCAGCATGCCGTAGCCGTTGCGGCCACCGGCAACACGCGCGGCGGCTTCCACCGCAAGGCGCTTGAAGGCGACGATCTTCTTGTAGTCGACGCCGAGTTCGTCACAGACGCTGGTGAGCTGCGAGCGATGGTCGATGGCAAGCGCCATGAGAAGCGGAATGTCGCCCTTGCGCGTCGAAGCCCAATGGATGTGGTTGATCGCCTCGTCCTTGCGCAACGCGCGATGCTTACTGCCGTGCTTCAGGAAGAAGTCGAGTTCGGCCCAGGTCGGATATTCCGGCGAGCAGAGCAGGCGGGAGACGGCGAAGGCGCCGCAGGCGTTGGCCCAGGTCGCGCAGGTTTTCAGCGGCTCGTTCTTCAGCCAGCCGCGCAGGAGGCCGGACATGAAGGCATCGCCGGCACCGAGCACGTTGAACACCTCGATGGGGAAGCCTTCGCCGACAATGCCATCTTCCAGATTGTCGCTGATCGGACCGTCATAGACGATGCAGCCCATGGCGCCGCGCTTGAGCACGATCGTTGCTGGCGACAGGCGACGGATTTCCTTGAGCGCGCCGAGCACGTCATCGGCACCGGAGGCAATCAGGATTTCCTCTTCGGTTCCGACGATCAAGTCGCAGTCTGGAAGCGTTTCCTTCATCTTGGATGACACGCGGTCGGACTTCACATAGCGCTCGAAGCCTTCGGCGTGGCCCGCAAGGCCCCAGAGATTCGGCCGATAGTCGATGTCGAAGATCACCTTGCGGCCGTTGGCCTTGGCGATGCGGATCGCTTTGCGCTGTGCGGCTTCCGTGTTCGGTCGGGAGAAGTGCGTGCCCGACACCAGGACCGCGCGCGACGATTTGATGAAGCCTTCATCGATATCGTTCTCGTCGAGCGCCATGTCGGCGCAGTCCGAGCGATAAAAGATCATCGGCGACACGCCTTCAGCCTCGACGGCCAGCAGCACCAGCGCCGTAAGGCGCTCCTTATCGGTCTTGATGCCTTTCGTCTCGACCCCTTCGCGGGCCGACTGCTCGATTATGAAGCGACCCATCTGCTCGTTGCCGACCCGGGTGATCAGGCCCGACCTGAGGCCCAGGCGGGCCGTCCCGATAGCGATGTTGGCAGGGCAGCCGCCGACAGACTTGGCAAAGGAGCCGATGTCTTCGAGCCGCGAGCCGATCTGCTGCCCGTAGAGGTCGACCGATGAGCGTCCGATCGTGATCACGTCAAGCGACGGTTCCGGCTGTGAGCCCGAGTTCGGTTGTGCCATCATGTCCTCCCGCTAGATTTTAGCTACGGCTTGGCGCCTGCTGATTGCGAGTAATGAAACATCGGTTCCGTATTGTTGTCAATTCGGAATGTTTGTTCCATTTTTCATTTTGTCGATTTTGCGTGGGTTCGTTTGCGCCGCCGCTCGGCAATGGCGACGGGGAGCGCCATCGTCAGTGCCATCGAGGCGGAGAGCGAGCGAAAACCGGCAAAGTCCGCCTCCGCTACCTCGAACCAGCAAGTGGCACGGGCGGCAAGCGGTGAAAAAGCCGAATCGGTGATTGCAACGACTGGCACGCCCCGATCCGCCAGCGCTTCGGCCTGGCTCAGGCTGTCAGCGGCATAGGGAGAGAAGCTCGCTGCGATTGCCGCATCATTCTGCGTCGCGAATTGCACCATTTCCGGATCGACGCCGTTCGGCGAGGCGACGATCTGGTGGCGGATGTTCAGCTTCGAGAAGGCATAGGTCATATGCGCGGTCAGCGGATAGGAGCGTCGCTTGGCAATCAGATAGATCGTCTCGGCAGCCGCGAGAATGTCGACGGCCTTGGCAAAGGTATCCGTCTGCACGGTGGCCGCCAGCCGGTTGACCGATTGGCTCGCGGCCGAAATGAAGCCGGAAAGCAGGTTGGCGTCCTCGTCCTCGCCGCTTGCCTGCTCCAGCGTCACCAAGCGCTCTTCATATGTCAGCGTGCGATCGCGCAGGCGCTCGCGAAAAATGCTCTGCAGGTCCGAGAAGCCCTCATAACCCAAATGATGCGCGAGGCGTACGAGCGTCGACGGCTGCACGTCGGATGCCGCAGCGATGCTGGCCGTCGTGCCGAAGGCGATTTCGTCGGGGTTACCGAGTGCGAAAGCTGCGACCTGCGCAAGTCGCTTCGGCATGGTTGCTTTCCGTTCAATGATGATGCTGCGCAGGCTCTCGAAGTCGCGCGGAACCCTGGTGGGCGTTTTGCTGTCACTGTCCATGCACGCTATCCGTCGAACGAAATAAACATTCCATAATTACAAGCATAGATGATTTTCATGCGCGAGCCCAATTGTTTTTATTGCATTGAAATCCAAGTGTTTTGAACAGTTTTCGGGGTCACCGCAGCAAAGATATGTGGGAAGGGCCGCTTGTCAAAATGATCTAAATATTCCAAAAATCCGGCCGGCATCTGGAGGAGATACGATGAAATCACTGGGAATCGGTCTGATTGGCACCGGCTATATGGGCAAATGCCATGCTCTCGCATGGAATGCGGTAAAGACCGTATTCGGCGATGTCGAACGCCCGCGCCTGGTCCATCTGGCGGAAGCCAATGCCGACCTTGCCGATAAGCGCGCCTCCGAATTTGGCTTCGAAAAGGCAACAGCCGATTGGCGCACCTTGATCGCCGATCCCGAAGTCGATGTCGTGTCGGTCACCACGCCGAACCAGTTCCACGCCGAAATGGCGATTGCTGCGCTCGAAGCCGGTAAGCATGTCTGGTGCGAGAAACCGATGGCGCCGGCATACGCTGATGCCGAGCGGATGTTGAACACCGCGAGGGCCGCGGGCAAGGTCGCCGTTCTCGGCTACAATTATATCCAGAATCCCGTCATGCGGCATATCAAGGTCTTGATCGAGGAAGGAGCGATCGGTGCGGTCAATCATATCCGTGTCGAGATGGACGAGGACTTCATGGCCGATCCCGATGCTTTCTTCTATTGGAAGAGCGAGCTTTCCGCCGGTTACGGGGCGCTGGATGATTTCGCCGTGCATCCTCTGTCGCTGCTTTGGTATCTGTTCGGCCACGTTGAGGCTGTTATCACTGACATGGTGAAGCCCTACGGTAGCCGGCCGCTGAAGGAAGGCGGTCGCCGAGATGTCGAGAATCACGACGCGGCCAACGTTCTGATGCGTCTGGGCGGTGGAATCTCTGCTGTGCTGATGGCAAACCGCGCCGCCTGGGGGCGTAAAGGGCGAATCGCGCTGCAGATCTTCGGCTCGAAGGGCTCGATCGCGTACGATCAGGAGCGCATGAACGAATTCGAACTCTATCAGGCGGAAGGCCGCGGCTCAGAACAGGGCTTTCGCAAGATACTGGCCGGCCCGGCGCATCTGCCCTACGACCGCTTCATTCCGGCCCCCGGGCACGGGCTCGGTTTCAACGATCTCAAAATTATCGAATGCCGCGAACTGATCCGCGCAATTTCCGGTGAGCCGTCGTCGATCGTGACATTCGAAGACGGTCTTAGGATAGAGAAGTCTGTTCACGCCATGGCACAGTCATTCCACGAGCGCCGCTGGATCGAGATCGCGTAGGCCGATCCGCTTCAGGTTGACGGCGCTGGAGGCAGGGGGTAGGCCTTTGCTGGAACGCGCGGCTGTATGCTGGGAGTGAGAACGTGACGGACAGACTGGTGATCATCGGCGCGGGGCAGGCGGGCTTTGCATTGGCCGCGAAATTGCGTGCACTCAAGGATACACGCCCAATCACCATCATCGGTGCGGAAGACGCGCTTCCCTATCAGCGGCCGCCGCTCACAAAGAAGTATCTGCTCGGTGAGATGACGTTCGATCGCCTGCTGTTCCGACCGGAGCACTGGTACGCGGACAACGATGTTGAGATCAGGCTTTCGACCTGGGCGGAACAGATCGTGCGCGATAAGAAGCAGGTCCTCCTCCAAGACGGCTCGGCGTTGGATTATGGCACCCTGGCACTGACGACCGGATCGACGCCGCGCGCGCTGCCGGCATCAATCGGTGGAGAACTCGAAGGCGTCTATGTGGCACGCGACAAGCGCGATGCCGACCTCTTGGCTGACGAGATGCGGCCGGGTCGCCGAGTCCTTATCATAGGAGGAGGCTATATCGGACTTGAGGCTGCGGCCGTCGCCCGTCACCGCGGCCTCGAGGTCACGGTAATCGAAATGGCCGACCGAATCCTCCAGCGCGTCGCCGCCAAGGAGACGGCCGATATCATGCGGGTGATTCATGAAGCGCATGATGTCGTCATCCGTGAGAAGACCGGACTGAAGCATCTAGTCGGCCACGAAGGCAGAGTGGTCGCTGCCGAACTCTCCGACGGCTCTACGATCGAGGTCGACTTCGTCATCGTCGGCATTGGGGTCGTCCCGAACGACCAGCTTGCCAAGGAGGCCGGTCTCGAGGTTGCTAACGGAATCATTGTGGACGAATTCGCCCGCACGTCCGATCCGTCGATTTTTGCTGCCGGCGATTGCGCGGTCCTGCCGTGGCAAGGCGGACGCATTCGTCTCGAATCGGTGCAGAACGCCGTCGATCAGGCGGAGGCTGTTGCCACCATCATTGCCGGCGGGAACGAAGCATATGATCCCAAACCCTGGTTCTGGTCGGACCAGTACGATGTGAAGCTGCAGATCGCCGGCTTCAATATGGGCTATGACGACACGATTCTGCGCCCGGGCGCGCGCGACGGCGCGCATTCCATTTGGTATTTCAAGAACGGGTCGTTCATCGCCGTCGATGCGATCAATGACGCCAAGGCCTATGTCAGTGGCAAGAAGATGCTGGAATCGGGGATCAATCCCGACAGGGCGATCATCGCGGACGCGTCTGCTGATCTCAAGCAGCTATTGAGCTGAGGCCGGTCGCCTTAGCATCAGGTGAAAAAGCCGAAAAAGCGCTTGCGTCACCTGCCGAATGACTCTATCAGGCTCCCACCGGAGAGGTGGCCGAGTGGTCGAAGGCGCTCCCCTGCTAAGGGAGTATACGTCAAAAGCGTATCGAGGGTTCGAATCCCTTCCTCTCCGCCATTACAATCATTGTACAATCTGTTTTGATGTGGTTGCCCCATAGGGTGCTATCCTTTTTGCGCGATGACTACCACCTTCGCGCTCGGCGTGCCGAATCTCGCGTCAACAGAATCGAAGTGAGAATCATCGTCAGTCAGCGAAACTGATTCTGCAGCGATCGCGCCTGCCGCCCGGCGGAGGCGCCTACTAGCTATCCGCCACATCTCCGACAAAAGACGCGAATCCGGCGAGAAACTGGTTCCAATGTGGCACAATCCACAGCCCCAAGCCGTTGTCCAACGCCGGTAAACTCCCGCAGAATCAGGGGTTTCTTAACAAAGTATAAAGAAACGGCAGGGGCGCGTGCCGCATTTGTGACCTTTCGGCAACAGCGCATGCGGAAGGCTGTCGCAAATACCCCAAACGGGCAAGTTGGTGATTGCGTGACAGTCCCGGTCTTGTATTTTCAACTTCGGAAGCGAGGGCGGTTGATCGTCCGACTTCTTGAAACATGGGGATGGGGCAGGGAACGCTGCTCTAACGGCGAAAAACCCAGACCCGATCGAAACTTTGAATTGGAGGTCAATATGAACATCAAGAGCCTTCTTCTCGGCTCCGCTGCTGCTCTCGCAGTAGTTTCCGGTGCTCAGGCTGCTGACGCTATCGTTGCTGCTGAGCCGGAACCGGTTGAATACGTCCGCGTCTGCGACGCTTACGGCACCGGCTACTTCTACATCCCGGGCACGGAAACCTGCCTGAAGATCGAAGGTTACATCCGTTTCCAGGTTGACGTTGGTCCGGACCAGTCTGGCCACAATGGTGGTAGCGGGTTGATCGGTACGTCTGACTGGGATGCCTTCACCCGCGGTCAGGTTCAGTTCACGGCCAAGAGCGATACCGAATATGGTCCGCTTACCGGCGTGATCGTTCTGCAGGCAAATGCAGACGATGCTGAGAACCAGAACACCAAGCTCGACTCGGCCTACATCGACATCGCCGGCTTCCGCGCTGGTCTGTTCTACAGCTGGTGGGACGATGGTCTCTCGGGTGAAACCGACGTTCTCGCAAGCCACGAGACGCTGCATAACTCGATCCGTTATCAGTACGAATCTGGCGATTTCTACGCCGGTATTTCGGTTGACGAGCTCGAAGACGGTGCCTTCAAGGACGGCGAAAACCCGAACAACGTCGGCGTTGCGCTCGGCCTAGGTGGCAAGGCAGGTGCCTTCACCTACCAGGTTATCGGCGGCTATGACACCGACAACGAAGAAGGTGCGATCCGTGCTATGGGTACGGTTGCAATCGGTCCTGGCACCCTCGGCCTCGCAGCTGTCTGGGCATCTGGCACGAACTCTTACTACGATCAGTCTGAGTGGACTGTCGCAGCTGAGTACGCGATCCAGGCCACCGACAAGCTGAAGATCACCCCCGGTGCCCAGTGGTTCGGTAACTACATGGAAGACGAAAGCTCCAACGACTTCTCCAGCGACGACGCTTGGAAGGTTGGTCTGACGGTTGATTACCAGATCACCGACAACTTCTACGCCAAGGCTTCGGTTCAGTACCTCGACGGTGACAACATCGACGACGTGACGAGCGGTTACTTCCGTCTGCAGCGTGCGTTCTAATCTGATCTGACTTCGGTCAATCAGGAGAGCCCGGCTTTCGAGCCGGGCTTTTTCTTTGTGTGGATATCGCAGGAGCGAACTCCTCTGTTGCGTAGCCTCTATGCTTCTGCAACGAAGCGCCGGATATGTCTGAAGATCGGCTCCAGATGAAGCAGCGGCGGGTGCCCCTGGCCAGGCGCCTCCAGTACGGCGAGCGGTAAATCTCGGGCCTTCATTTCGGCAAGCGTCTCGTCCGAGAGAAGATCCGAGTATTCTCCCTTGATGACCATCAGCGGCTTTTTGGCCAACCGGATGTAGTACGGCCAGAGATCTGGCTGCGGCTGGTCGAAATCAATCATCTGCAACTGAGCGGCGATGGCGGGATCGAAGTCGGCCACCGGCCTGTCATCGACGTCGCGATAGACCGCCGACGCCATCTCCCGCCAGTCATGCTCGTTAAGGGCAGGGAAATACCGGCCATGACAGGCCTTGAGGAGCGTGACCGCCTCCGGCCAGTCGCTTGGGGTGGCGCCGGCATTGAGATAGTCTCGAATGCGCTTGAGGCCGCTTGCCTCGATCTTCGGCCCGATGTCGTTGAGGATCGCCGCGGCAATCAGATCTGGCTGCATCCCAGCCAGAAGATGAAGAATCAACCCGCCACGCGAGGTGCCGATGAAGATGCCGCGATCGATGCCGAAATGCTGGCATGCCGAGATGACATCCCGCGTTTCGACGCCGAGATTGTAGTTTGCCTTGTTGGCATCCCTATCGGAGCGGCCTCGTCCACGATAGTCGAGCGTGATAACGCGTCTTGGTGTCGCCGGGTCGGTCGACAAGAGCAGTGCCAGTTGGTGAAAGTCGCGCGAATTCCGCGTCAATCCCGGGAGGCAAATGATTGGCAGCTGGTGCGTGATCTCGGGGCCGTAGTCTCGCGCATAAAGTGCCAGTCCATCACCGCTCCGGTAGGTTGTTGTCCGGAAGCCATCGTCTCTTGCCGTATCCACGCTCATCGTCCTTCCGCTTTTCGCGGATACAGATTAGCGAGGCGGGCAGTAATCGCAAATCGCGATTAGAAGGGGCGACCGCCGGTCAGGTCACGGACAATGTCGCTCGGCTGGCCGAGACGTGCCTTGTAGACTTCGTAGTTCTCCATCACCCGCTGTACATAGTTGCGCGTTTCGGGGAAGGGGATCCGCTCGATCCAGTCGACGATCGTGTCGATCGATTGGCCGCGTGGGTCGCCATAGCGGCCGATCCATTCGGGCACACGCTTGGGACCTGCATTGTAGGCGATGAAGGTCATGATGTAGGAGCCGCCAAAGGCGTCGATCTGTTCGCCGAGATAATGCGCCCCGAGGGTTGCATTGTAGCCGGCATCCGCCGTCAGCCGGTCCTTGGAATAGGCGATATTGTGGCGCTTGGCGACGGCCTTTGCGGTTCCCGGCAAGATTTGCAGCAGCCCCCGCGCATCAGCCGCCGAAACCGCGGCGGGATCGAAGGCGCTTTCCTGGCGGGCAATCGCGTAGGCGAGTGCCTTACCGGAACCCGAGATATTGGCATTCGTCGGAATCACGCCGAGCGGGAATGCCAACGCGGCAACATCGACGCCTCGCGAGTAAGCGATCTTGCCAACCTGCAGCGACAGATGGTGGTCGCCCGAGCGCTCCGCCTGCGCACTCAGGACTGCGAGTTCTCCCGGGCTTTGCAGTTGCTCGGCAAGGGCGAGATACAGGCTCTTGGCCCGCCAGCCGTGGCCGGCCGCATCGAGACGGGCAATGGCCTGTACCGCTTCCCGCGACAGGTAGCGCTCGCGGTCGGCCGTCGTCGGCGACGGGTAACTCACATTCAATGTCTTGCGGCCAAGCTTGTCGCTGGCAAGCTGGCCGTAGAAGGTCGTCGGATAGCTCGCGGCCTTGGCGTAGAATTCGGAAGCCTTTCCAGGTCCGCCGGCCTCGGCGGACCGCCCGATCCAGTACCAGGCGCGCGACACGGAAATCGGTCCATTGGAGAAATCGAGAATCTTGCGGAAATGCGTCTGCGCCGCAGCGGGATCCTGCAGACCGCGCAGCGCGTACCAGCCCGCATGGAACTCGGCCTCGACGATGTCGGTCGGTGTCGTTGCGGCATAGTTGGCAACGATCCCGTAGGCGGCCCTGAATTCTCCTTGGTCGACGAGGCCGCGACTGACAATCCGTTGCTCGTTCCACCACTCGCCGGCATTGACCAATTCTTCCCGATTGCGAGGCGCCTTCTGCAGCAGCTTGGCGGCTTCCGCATACTTGTCCTGTTTCCGCAGGTATTCGATGCGTGCGAAGAGGTAACCGGCATCGCCTTTCCATTGGCCGTCGACCGCGGCAAGAAGTGCGCCAGCGTTCGGCGCCTTGTTTACGACGGCCGCCCAGGCCTTGTAGAGTGATTGAGCCTGGCCCATGTCGCCAAAGCGCTTGGCCTGTGCCGCGCGATTGCGATACATCAGGTAGTCCATTCGCGCCTTATGATCGGCTGGCGTTAGCAAGCCGGAAAACTCCGCCAGAATCTTATCTTCGGTCGGCTTGTCTAGCGTCTCACCGCGCCAGACCTTGCGAATGTACTTAGCGGCCTGGCTCTGCTTGCCTGTTGCAACGAGTGCGCGCGACAGGATCATCGCGCCGGACGTCGTCTCGGGCGCGGTCTGTCCGAAGGCGGTCAAGACGGAGCTTGGACCAGGGTTTTCGTCGTAGAGGGCGCGTTCGGAATAGGCACGCAATTTCGCGAGCCCTGGCCATCCCTGCAATTCCTGGGACGCTGCTGCGATCTCCGTGGAGGGAATGCCCTTCTGTCCGGAGACCGCTATCGCCCAGGTCAGAATATGGCGGTCAAGCGTCCCGCGCCCCATGCGGTCGCGAATGGAAAGCGCCTGCATCGGATCATTGTCCGAAAGCGCATCAAGCCCTGACTTCAAATCGCTGTTGACGGGTGTGATGGGCGGGCTGCGCGGAATCGAACCGGTGACGATCGATTCCGGCACCGACGTTTGCGGGACGAAACCGATCGGCTTCACGTCGGGAACAGGGGTGTTCTCATTGGGAAGCGACGACGCGACGCTGCTCCACGCGGCGGCGGTAAAGCCGAGGGCCGACACGATCAGGACTGCTCTCTTCATGGGACACTCACAACGAAAACACGCCCAACCATTTGGCGGGAGCCATCTTAACGAAAGCTTACTAACGCCAGTAAACTTCGTTCACATTTGCTATCGGAATTTGCCCTAAACCGATCCATGCGCGCTTGTCGCGGCGATTTCGCCGCACTATGGTGCCCCACCAATATTCAAGGAATGCGGCCGAAGCGTGAATTTGGCCATGAGGAGTTTTGCATGTTCCAGGGATCCATTCCCGCTCTCGTCACTCCCTTTACCGATGCCGGACAAGTGGATGAAGCTTCGTTCGCGAGCCATGTCGACTGGCAGATCAAAGAAGGCAGTAGCGGTGTCGTTCCGGTCGGCACGACCGGCGAATCTCCGACGCTGTCGCATGCCGAGCACAAGCGGGTGGTGGAGCTCTGCATCGAAGCGGTAGCCAAGCGCGTCCCCGTCATGGCAGGCGCCGGTTCGAACAATACGCGCGAAGCAATCGAGCTTGCTCAGCATGCCGAGAAGGCAGGGGCGGATGCGATCCTCGTTGTCACGCCCTACTATAACAAGCCGACCCAGAAGGGTTTGATCGCGCATTTTTCGGCGATCGCCGAGGCTGTGAAGCTGCCGATCTACATTTACAATATCCCCGGCCGCTCGGTGATCGATATGACACCCGAGACGATGGGCGTGCTTGCCAAGGCACACTCCAACATCGTTGGCGTCAAGGATGCGACCGGCAAGATCGAACGAGTGTCCGAGCAGCGTCTGACCTGCGGCAAGGAGTTCAAGCAGTTGTCCGGCGAGGATGCGACCGCGCTCGGCTTCAATGCCCATGGCGGCGTCGGCTGCATCTCGGTGACGGCCAATGTGGCGCCGCGCCTTTGCGCGGAGTTCCAGGCAGCGACGCTTGCCGGTGACTACGCGAAGGCGCTGGAATATCAGGACCGCCTGATGCCGCTACACAAGGCAATCTTCCTGGAGCCCGGCCTTTGCGGAGCAAAGTACGGCTTGGCAAAGCTGGGGCGGATGAGCCGCAATGTCCGTTCGCCGCTCGTATCGACGCTGGAGCCTGCCACGGAAGCGGCGATCGATGCCGCCATGCGCCATGCCGGCTTGCTGAACTAAGGCAAGCCGCTCGACCTGCCTTCACAGGCGGCCGATGTTCCCTTACATACAAGGTACGAGATAAGGGCGCGACAGTCGCGCCCTCAAGCATTTGGAATGTGTCATGGCCCCCAAAGGCAGCGAGCGCGTCGTCAAGAAGATCGTTGCGGAGAACCGCAAGGCGCGCTTCAACTATGAGATCATCGATACCTATGAAGCCGGCCTCGTGCTCAAGGGCACCGAGGTCAAGTCGCTGCGCGAGGGGAAGGCCAATATCGCGGAATCCTATGCCTCGGATGAGGACGGCGAGATCTGGCTTATCAATTCCTACCTGCCCGAATATCTGCAGGCAAACCGCTTCAATCACGAGCCGCGTCGGCGCCGGAAGCTGCTCCTTTCCGGCCGCGAGATCAATCGCCTGAGGGCGGGGATCAATCGCGAAGGCATGACTTTGGTCCCGTTGAAGATCTATTTCAACGATCGCGGCCGCGCTAAAATGGAACTGGCGCTCGCCAAGGGCAAGAAGCTGCACGACAAGCGCGAGTCCGAGAAGGAGCGCGATTGGAACAGGCAGAAGAGCCGTCTTCTCAAGGACAATGGCTAGCTATAGCTAGAGTCCAGACCGGTATTTCCACCCGTATATCACGGTCCCGGATTATTTGGCTTAAGCGTCCAGATCGGTTGGCGTCGCGGTTTCGGTCGGCCGCGGTGGCCGCTCTGAGGGATCGCGCCCGATCTCGCTCTTCAAGGAGAGAAGGTCTATGAAATGATCGGCCTGGCGACGCAGGTCGTCGGCAATCATCGGCGGTTGTGTTGCCATCGTTGAGATGACCGAAACCTTTCGGCCCTTGCGCTGCAGTGCCTCGACGAGTGTCGTGAAATCTCCGTCGCCGGAGAAGATGACGAGATGATCGACGGTTTCCGATTGCTCCATGGCATCGATCGCAAGCTCGATGTCCATGTTGCCCTTGATCTTTCGGCGGCCCATCGAATCCGTGAATTCCTTCGCCGGCTTTGTGACGACCTTATAGCCGTTGTAGTCCAGCCAATCGATCAGGGGGCGAATGGAGGAGTACTCCTGATCCTCGATCAGCGCCGTGTAGTAGTAGGCGCGCAAGAGATAGCCGCGTTTCTGGAATGCCTTCAACAGCTTGCGGTAGTCGATATCGAAACCAAGGCTTTTGGACGCAGCGTAGAGATTGGCGCCATCGATAAAAAGAGCAATTTTTTCGCGTGGATCAAACATCGCGTACCAATCCAATGTGAGCAATCTTGGTGCTACCGTCAAAATCCAAGGAAACAATGGGTTATGCGGCCGCTTGGAACAATTCTTACTTTATGAACTATTCATATAAGAGAGATTTAGGGCACGATTCGGGATATTCCAAGCAACTTTTGGTGGAAACCCGTTTTCGGTTTCAAAATTCACCGCGTTGCCCGTTGGGGCTTCGCGCAATGAAAACTTGAATTTGTCCGGTTTTAATTGTATCGGGCGTGTTAATCCCGAGATCACGACCGCAAAGGACAGGCAATGGCCCGTGTCACCGTAGAAGACTGCATTGATAAAGTTGAGAACCGCTTCGAGCTGGTTTTGCTTGCCAGCCACCGTGCTCGGCTGATTTCCCAGGGCGCCTCGATCACCATCGATCGTGACAACGATAAGAACCCGGTTGTGGCGCTTCGCGAGATTGCCGATGAGATGCTGTCTCCGGACGATCTAAAGGAAGACCTGATCCACTCGCTGCAGAAGCATGTCGAAGTCGACGAGCCCGAGCCCGATGCGGCGAGCCTCATCGCAGCCGGCGGCGTCGCTGCAGCCGACAGCGAAGAGCAGGACGATCTGCCGGAAACGATCACCTTCGACCAGATGTCGGAAGAAGAACTTCTGGCTGGGATCGAAGGCCTCGTACCGCCGGAAAAGAGCGACGATTACTAATCGTCAACCTTGCACCATTATAGCTTCGGCATATTATCGCATATCATGTGCGCCAATCCGTGATTGGCGCGCTTTTCTTTTGTAATGGAGTGGTTTCGGGATGATGCGGCAGTACGAGCTCGTGGAGCGGGTTCAGAAATACAAGCCCGACGCCAACGAAGCCCTGCTGAACAAAGCCTACGTCTATGCAATGCAAAAGCATGGACAACAGAAGCGTGCCAGCGGCGATCCCTACATCTCGCATCCGCTGGAAGTCGCCGCCATCCTCACCGACATGCATCTCGACGAGTCGACGATCGCGGTCGCGCTGCTTCACGATACCATTGAGGATACGACTGCCACCCGCGCCGAAATCGATGAGCTCTTCGGCGAGGATATAGGTCGGCTGGTCGAAGGGCTGACTAAGATCAAGAAGCTCGACCTCGTCACCAAGAAAGCCAAGCAGGCTGAAAACCTGCGCAAGCTGCTGCTCGCCATCTCCGACGACGTGCGCGTGCTGCTGGTCAAGCTCGCCGATCGCCTGCACAACATGCGCACGCTGGATCACATGTCGCCGGAAAAGCGGGCCCGCATTTCCGAGGAGACCATGGATATCTATGCGCCGCTGGCTGGCCGCATGGGTATGCAGGATATGCGCGAGGAGCTGGAAGACCTCTCGTTCCGCCACATCAATCCCGAAGCCTACGAAACGGTAACCGGGCGGCTCGAGGAACTGTCGAAGCGCAACGAAGGGCTCGTCAAGAAGATCGAGACTGAGTTGGGTGATCTGCTCGTTGCGAACGGGCTGACCGGCGCCATCGTCAAGGGGCGCCAGAAGAAGCCCTATTCCGTGTTCCGCAAGATGCAGTCGAAGTCACTGTCGTTCGAGCAGCTTTCGGACGTCTACGGCTTCCGCATTCTCGTCGATGATATTCCGGCCTGTTATTGGGCGCTTGGTATCGTCCACACCCGCTGGCGCGTGGTCCCCGGACGCTTCAAGGACTATATCTCGACGCCGAAGCAGAACGACTACCGTTCGCTGCACACCACGATCGTCGGCCCCTCCCGCCAGCGTATCGAGCTGCAGATCCGTACCAAGCGCATGCACGAGATCGCGGAATTCGGTATCGCCGCACACACGCTCTACAAGGATGGCGCTTCGACGTCAGACAACGATATCCTTTCGCGTGAATCCAATGCCTATTCCTGGCTGAGGCACACGATTGAGGCGCTTGCAGAAGGGGATAGTCCCGAGGAATTCCTGGAGCACACGAAGCTTGAGCTCTTCCAGGACCAGGTCTTCTGCTTCACGCCGAAGGGCAAACTGATTGCGCTTCCGCGTGGCGCAACGCCGATCGACTTCGCCTATGCCGTTCACACCAACATCGGCGACACGACCGTCGGTGCCAAGATCAACGGCCGTATCATGCCTCTCGTGACCCGCCTGGCAAATGGCGACGAGGTGGAGATCATTCGCTCGGGCGTGCAGGTGCCACCCGCAGCCTGGGAAGAGATCGTCGTGACAGGCAAGGCGAGGGCAGCGATCCGACGCGCCACGCGATTGGCGATCCGGAAGCAGTATGCTGGCCTCGGTCATCGCATTCTGGAGCGCACCTTTGAGCGAGCCGGCAAGATTTTCTCACGCGAAGCCATGAAGCCCGCGCTCCATCGCCTTGGCCAGAAGGATGTCGAAGATGCCATCGCTGCTGTCGGTCGTGGTGAAATGTCGTCGCTCGACGTATTGCGCGCCGTTTATCCGGATCATCTGGAAGAACGCGTGACGGCCAAGCCCAGCGGCGACGACGGTTGGTTTAACGTTCGCAGTGCGTCGGGCATGATCTTCAAGATTCCCGGTAAGCCGAAGTCGGGCATTGATGGCGCAGAGCTCAAGACCGATCTTGACATGGATACGATGCCGATCCGTGGTATTTCGAGCAATGTCGATGTGCAGTTTGCGCCGACAGGCGCCGTACCGGGCGACCGTATCGTCGGGATAATGAACTCCACGGAGAAGGGTAACGCGATTACGATCTATCCGATCCAGTCGCCGACGCTGCAGCATTTCGATGATCAGCCTGACCGCTGGATCGATGTTCGCTGGGATCTCGATGAGGCCAACAAGTCGCGCTTTCTGGCGCGGATCATGGTCAATGCTTTGAACGAGCCAGGTACATTGGCGAAGCTCGCCCAGACTGTTGCCGGCGTTGACGTCAATATTCGCGTGTTCAACACGGTGCGCGTTGCAACCGACTTCACCGAAATGACGCTCGATGTCGAGGTTTGGGACCTCCGGCAGCTGAATCAGCTGCTTGCCCAGCTGAAGGATCTGGAGTGCGTTGCGACGGTTCGCCGGCTTTACGAGTAAGCCGGCGAAGCCGATCGGCGAGCTATCTGCACATTTTGTGATCGCTTCGAGACAAAAATCGCACTGATATAAGGCTAGATATGCACGCAGCGCATGGCTGCGCCTACCTTAGAGCGTTGGTAATTGTTGCTGTGAGCGCCTATCTTCCAGTCATCAGGAAATGAACAGAAGATGAGGTAAAGAAATGTTTACACCTATCAAGAAGATCGCTCGCGCACTGCGCGCTCCGACTGCCGAAGAACGTGAAATCGCTTACCTGAACGGCTCGTTTGACCGTATCGATCTTGAATATCGTCAGCGTCAGGTTGATCGCGGCCTTTTCCGCGCCCGTTAACATCGGGTCTATACTTGAAGAATGGGAGGGGCGTATTGCATATCACGCCCCTGGTGAATGCTCAGTCTGCGGTGATCAAATAATGACTGAGATGGTTTGACGCTCTTGTCACGCTGGTGCGGGTTGCACTACATACGCGCCATGTTGTTCCGACGTCGAAAACCTGCTGGATTTCGTGAAAAGTTGCGTGAGTTGTTGTGGCCTCGCAAGGGATTCTTGCGGCCGCTCCGCTACCTCACGATGCGTGTTCTACGCCTGACGGCGTCTCCGCATGCCGTCGCCATGGGTGTTGCCGCCGGGATTTTCGTGTCGTGGACGCCTTTTATCGGCGTTCATTTCATCATGGCCTTCGTGCTCAGTTATCTCTTCTCCGGCAATATGGTCGCCGCCGCGCTTGGCTGCGCGGCTTTCGGTAATCCGTTGACCTATCCGTTCATCTGGGGCGCGACTTGGGAGATCGGTCACCTGCTTCTTGCGCGTCAGGATACGATGCAGGGGCAATCGATCGATCTTGGCGCTCTGTTTCATGAGCTGCATTTCAGCGAGCTCTGGCGACCCGTGCTTGAGCCCATGCTTGTCGGCTCCATCCCACCCGCACTTTTGACCTCGGTCATTGTCTATTTCGCGACCTTCTACACGGTGAGAGGTTTCCAGGCGCGCCGCCGCGAACGCCTGATGGCGCGTGCCCGAGTGCGGCTGTCACATCCAGTACAGGAAACCGTATGATTATCGGCATCGGCAGCGATCTCATCGATATCAGGCGGGTGGAAAAATCCCTCGAACGCTTCGGCGAGCGTTTTACCAATCGCTGCTTCACCGAGATCGAGCGGGCAAAATCCGATCGGCGTGCCAATCGCGCCGCGTCCTATGCCAAGCGCTTTGCCGCCAAGGAAGCCTGTTCCAAGGCTCTTGGAACAGGCATGGCGCAAGGGGTGTTCTGGAAAGATCTGGGCGTCGTGAACCTGCCGAGTGGCAAGCCGACGATGAAGCTGACAGGCGGGGCGGCCGAGATGCTGCAGTCGCTGCTGCCAGTTGGCCACAAGGCTGCCATTCATTTGACGATAACGGATGATTATCCCTTGGCGCAGGCTTTCGTCATTATTGAAGCGCTTCCGGAAAATGCCCGATCAGCGACGTAGAGTCGCTTTTAATGTTGGCGCCATTGCCGCAATCGGCCGAAGCCGCTAGAGAGAAGCAAACAAGAGTTGCGCCCTTGGGGTGCATTGAAGGAATAAGACTGCGTGTCCGAAAAAGTCGAAACCAAGCCGAACGCCCTCTGGGAAAACATCAAGGTCATCGCCCAGGCGCTGATTTTGGCGATGGTTATCCGAACGGTGTTTTTTCAGCCGTTCACCATTCCGTCCGGCTCCATGATGCCGACACTTCTCGTTGGCGACTACATATTCGTCAACAAGTTCGCCTACGGCTATTCCAAGTATTCGCTGCCTTTCTCGCCGAACCTTTTCAGCGGTCGCATCTTTGCGAGCGAGCCGAAGCGCGGCGACATTGTTGTTTTCCGGTTCCCGCCGAACCCGGACGTTGACTACATCAAGCGTCTGGTCGGGCTTCCCGGCGATCACATTCAGGTCAAGGAAGGCGTTCTTTATGTGAACGGCAAGCCGGTTCCGAAGGTGCCGGATGGCACGTTCAATTCCGACTACGCGCAGGACCCGGGCCAGGACGTACCAGTGTTCCGCGAGACGCTGGATAACGGTGTCAGCTACGATACGCTGGATCAGTCCCCGGTTTCGCGTGGCGACAACACCCGCGAGTTCATCGTTCCTGAAGGTCACTACTTCATGATGGGCGATAATCGCGACAATTCGCTCGACAGCCGCTTCGATGTCGGATTCGTGCCGGCTGAGAACTTGGTCGGTCGCGCCAGCGTTATCTTCTTCTCGCTCGGCAACGACACCTCGTTCCGCGAGGTCTGGAAGTGGCCGACGAACATGCGTTGGGATCGTCTTTTCAAGGGCGTTGAATGAGCAAGGCGCAGACGCTCTCGGCGGCGGATCGGACACGGCTTGAAGCCCTGATCGGTCATGCGTTCGCCGAGAAAGAGCGGCTGGACCGGGCCCTGACGCATGCGAGTGCTCGCACGCAAAAAGGCGGCAACTACGAGCGGCTGGAGTTTCTTGGCGACAGGGTACTTGGCCTCTGCGTCGCCGAACTGCTCTTCCGCACGTTCGGCGCGGCGACCGAGGGTGAACTTTCGGTGCGGCTCAACCAGCTTGTTAGTGCCGATACTTGCGCGGAAGTCGCCGATGAACTCGGTTTGCATCTCTTCATTCGCACGGGTGCCGACGTCAAGAAGCTGACTGGCAAGCGCATGATGAACGTGCGAGCCGACGTGGTCGAAAGCCTTATCGCTGCGATCTACCTCGATGGAGGCCTTGAGGTTGCTCGACGTTTCATTCTGAAATTCTGGGAAAAGCGGGCAGCACGCGCCGACGGGGCGCGGCGGGACGCGAAGACCGAGTTGCAGGAATGGTCGCACGCCAAATTCGGCATCACGCCGATCTATCGGGTTGAAGAACGCACTGGACCGGATCATGATCCGCGCTTCACGGTGACTGTTGAGGTCTCCGGTGTTAAGCCTGAAACGGGCATTGAACGCTCAAAGCGGGCCGCAGAGCAGGTCGCAGCCACTCGAATGCTGGAACGCGAAGGCATTTGGCAGAAATCGTCTGCCGGAAACTGACGGGATAAATGACGGAAGAACACGATATGGCGGATGACGCCGCTGAAACTGCGGGTGCGACTCGGTCGGGCTTCGTCGCGCTGATCGGGCCGACCAACGCCGGCAAGTCGACGCTGGTCAATCGCCTGGTCGGCGCTAAGGTCTCGATTGTCAGCCACAAGGTGCAGACAACGCGAGCCATCGTGCGCGGCATTGCGATCCATGACAATGCGCAGGTCGTGTTTATGGATACGCCTGGGATCTTCAAGCCACGTCGGCGGCTCGACCGCGCAATGGTCACATCTGCTTGGGGCGGCGCAAAGGATGCAGACCTGATCATGTTGCTGATCGACAGCGAACGCGGTCTTCGGGGGGATGCGGAAGCTATTCTTGAGGGTCTCAAGGAGGTGCATCAGCCAAAGATTCTTGTCTTGAACAAGATCGATCGGGTCAAGCGCGAAGATTTGCTGGCGCTTGCGGCGGCTGCCAACGAGAAGATTGCCTTCACGCATACCTTCATGATCTCGGCAGAGAATGGCTCCGGCTGTGAGGACGTCATGGATTATCTGGCAAAGACGCTGCCCGAGGGACCCTGGTACTACCCCGAAGACCAGATTTCCGATCTTCCGATGCGCCAGCTTGCGGCGGAGATTACCCGCGAGAAGCTGTTCCTGCGCCTGCATCAGGAGCTTCCCTATTCGTCGCATGTCGAGACGGAGAAATGGGAAGAACGCAAGGACGGCTCGGTCCGAATCGAGCAGGTGATTTACGTCGAACGCGACAGTCAGAAGAAGATCGCCCTCGGCAAAGGCGGCGAAACGATCAAGGCGATTTCGTCGGCGTCCCGACGGGAGCTTGCCGAAATCCTCGAACAGCCCGTCCATCTTTTCCTGTTCGTGAAGGTTCGCGAAAACTGGGGCGATGACCCCGAGCGCTTCCGCGAAATGGGGCTGGATTTCCCGAAGTAAGGTCGACGATCTCATCCGCCGGCCGGAGCCCACCTGCGTCACCCTGCCATCTTTCTTCTTGCTGTGCTTTTTATCGACCCGAAACGAAAAAGCGGCTATGCAAGCTAAGCGGTAAAAAGTCGTCGGCCAATGAGCCATGGGGCGTCATAGGTGGAAATCCGGGAAATGCAGGAGCCGAGCGTCTTGGGTGACACTCAGCGAGGGGCGTGTTGGGTATGAAGGCAAACCGTGTGCTGGTCCTTGAGGACAGTTTGATCATCGCGATGGAGGCCGAGGATATTCTTCGCCAGGTCGGCGTGGAAACGATCGGCATCGTCAGTAGCCTCGAGCAGGCGATGGAGGCGACCAAGAGCGAAACGTTCGATTTCGCCCTGCTGGACGTCAACCTCGGCGAAGTCATGAGCTTCGATTTCGCCCGTCATTTGGCGAGCATCCGCATCCCGTTCGGGTTTGTCAGCGGCTATTCTGACACAAAGGATTTTCCCGAAGACCTTCAGAATATACCACTACTCGTCAAACCCTTTGGCGAATCGGCAATGCGCGACTTCCTTCAGAAGCTGTTTCCGGCAGACGCCTGACGCCTTTTCATGACAGAGCGTCGGCGTTGCGGTAGAATCGAATCGTAGAGTTCAGAGTTCGCTTCCGATGCAGTGGCACGACCGGGCAATCATCTTGGGCGTCAAGCGCCATGGCGAGACCAGCGTTATCGCCGAGGTGATGACGCGCGAGCGTGGCCGTCATCTCGGCATGGTCCGCTCCGGCCGTTCCCGAGCCATGCAGCCTGTCCTTCAGCCTGGCAACGAGGTCGAGGTCACATGGCGCGCGCGTCTTGACGAGCATCTTGGCGAATTTCGTATCGAGCCACTGACGCTGCGCGCAGCACGTCTGATGGAAACCGCGACTGCCGTCTATGGTGTACAGGCCATGGGCGCGTTGCTGCGGTTGCTGCCAGAACGCGATCCGCATCCGCATCTCTTCGAGGCGCTTGAGGTCATTCTAGACAATCTCCACAATCCGGCGGACGCAGGCGAGCTTTTTGTCCGCTTTGAACTCGCCGTTCTGAACGACCTCGGTTTTGGCCTCGATTTGACCGAGTGTGCGGCGACGGGCGTTCGTTCCGACCTTGCTTACGTATCCCCAAAGTCGGGGAGGGCCGTCAGTCGGACTGCAGGTGCTCCCTGGGCGGACAAGATGCTGCTCCTACCGCTATTTCTGAACAGTGAGGCAAACCGCGCAGCGGATATCGAAAGCCTCAATGCCGCGTTCCGACTGACTGCATTCTTCCTTCATCGCCATGTCTATGAGCCGCGTGGAGTGGAAGCAGCGGCCGCGCGCGAGGGCTTTGTGCAGGCCGCGCTGAAAGCACTGAAGGCAGCCGCCGCGCAGGACGAGCTGTCGATCTGATCGACTGTTTTTCATTGGTGAAAAATATCATGCAGAGCAGGCGCTTTACGAGCCTCGCTCGCCTGCCTATTTCGATCGCATGCACCCAGCGATCGGAGGAGTAGACGATGCTGACCAAGCCCGATGTGATGACGACGATAACGCTCTGGAATGATTATGAAATACCCCGATTGGGTATGGGCTGCTGGGCAATCGGCGGCCCCTTCTATGCCGGCGATACACCGCTCGGGTGGGGCGAGGTCGATGACGACGAGTCCATCGCAGCCATTCATCGCGCCATCGAGCTCGGTATCTGCTTCTTTGATACGGCCTCGAACTATGGGGCAGGACATTCAGAGGAAGTGCTCGGCCGCGCGATCGGCAACCGGAGCGATCTTGTCATCGCGACCAAGTTCGGCTTTGCCACCGATCCCGAGACAAAACAGGCAACCGGCGCCTTCGCGGATCCGGCCTTTATTCGCCGCTCGGCCGAGACGTCGCTACGTAGGCTGAAGCGGGATCGCCTAGATCTGCTCCAATTCCATCTGAACGACTTTCCGCTCGCGCAGTCGGACGATGTCTTCGAAACCCTGGAGAATTTGCGCGGCGAGGGCAAGGTCGACGCCTTCGGATGGAGCACGGATTATCCCGATCGTGCAGCGCGACATGCCGACCGCGTCGGTTTCGTTTCCGTCCAGCACACGATGAATGTCTTCGAGCCTGTGCCAGACATGATCTCGGTGATCGAACGGCATGGACTGATCTCGATCAACCGTGGGCCGCTCGCGATGGGGTTGCTCAGCGGAAAGTTCCGCGCCGACACCAAAGTCGGAGACAAGGATGTTCGCGGCGCGAGCCTCGACTGGATGGTCTATTTCAAGGACGGCCGGATCGCGCCCGAATTTGCGGCGCGATTGGAGGCGGTTCGCGAGCTGCTGAAGTCTGACGGTCGAACTCTTACGCAAGGTGCTCTGGCATGGCTCTGGGCGCGCTCTCCCCGAACCCTGCCGATCCCGGGTTTCCGCACCGTTGCCCAGGTTGAAGAAAACGCCGGCGCGTTGGCCAAAGGCCCGCTATCGCCAGCGGTGATGAGTGAGATCGATGAGGCGCTTATGCTTCGAGCCTAAGCGCTGTTGCGCACCTTGAAAGCCCAGCCTTCGGGCCTCTCCTCGATGACCTTCACCGGATCGCCGACAGCAATCCGACCGGTCCCGCGAGGGGTGACATTCCAGCCGAAGAGCGGACCGGGTACACGCCGGTCCGCAGACATCCGAATGCGGCCCATGGCCGGCATCGGATTGGGGACGTCGCGGGATCCGCTTGATTGATCCTGCGTCGTCATGATGCAGCGTGAGCAGGGCTTGACGAGATCGAAACGAATTCCGCCGATCTCGATGGCCGCCCACCGGTCCTCAGCCCAGCTTTCCTCGGTGTCGACGACGATGTTGGGCCTAAACCGCTCCATACCGACGCGACCTTCGCTGTGCGCCTCGAGATCAGCATTCAATGCTCGCAGGGAGCCCGTCGTCGTGACCAGTATCTGATAACCGTCGGTAAATGTAACGGGCGTGCCTTCGCCGGCCCATTCCGTGCTGGCGGAGCGCTCTGCCTGATGATCGAAGAAAACCAGTTTTACGTCGCGCCCGAGCCAAGTTGAGAGCGCATCGTTGGTCGTATCGTCAGCGACGGCGGCATTGACGATGGATTTCCAGATCGAGACGTCCATCCGCGTTGTAGCTGCTGGAATTTGTGCCGTCATTTGCCTGTCGCCCATGGTGAAATGGAAGGTCGACGGTCCGACCTGTACGGCGATACGAGCGAGGTCGGGCAATTCACGCTGCGTGATGAAGTGTCCGTCGCGATCTGTGATCATCGCCCGCCGGTCGCCGGGCAACCCGAATGCGTCGATCTCTGACGATTGCAGCGCGATACCCCGAGCGCTCTTGAGCGGATAGATGAAAAGGTCGGTAATGCGCATTAAGTGCTCCTAGATTTCGTCCATGAACGCCGCGAGGAAGTCGCGCAGTCGTTGGTCGCGTGTCGCCGCAAGCGCGCGCCCGGCTTTTGTCTGAAAGCCATCAGCAAGTTTGAAAAGCTTGGTCTGGAAGTGGTCGATCACATATCGCTTGTCGTCAAGCTCGCGGTCGCTGCCGGCCGGATCGAACGGATCATAGAGCGCCGACGACATTCGGCCGCCGATATAAAAGCACCGGCCCGCGCCGACCATGCCTATCGCATCCAACCGGTCGGCATCCTGCAGTATCTTGGCTTCCAGGCTCTCCGGCGTGACGTTTGCGGAGAAGCTGTGCGCGACAATGGCATGTGCGACCGCTGCGATATCGTCATGATCCCAGCCAAGCTCGGCGAGTATGGCCGATGCCTTCTCTGCCGCTAGCGCTGACGCTTGCGACCGCATGGGGGAGTTCTTCTCCACGGCAACGCAGTCGTGCAGCAGGACGGCAGCAGCCAGGATCCTTGCATCACCACCCTCAAGAGCCTGGATTCGCATCGCGTTCTTGAAGACACGCAAGACATGCGCGATGTCATGCGAGCCGTCGTCGCTCTCCGATGAATGCGGCCCGAGTTGAATGGCTAGGTTTTCAAAAGGAGCGAAAGCTCTCGCCTGGAACATGGGATCACCCCGTTGGAAAGATGGGTCCTTCCATAAACGCGAGAACCACGAGTCGCAACGAGCACGCTAGGTCGCGCGGGCGCTGGGTTGCTCTTGTAGCGACAGGTCCAGCAGGTTCGCCACGTCGGCGGCGGGCCGCGGCGGACTGATGTGATAGCCCTGGATCTCGTCGCAGGCTTCGCGCCGGAGCAGGGCCAATTGCTCGGCGGTCTCCACACCCTCTACCGTGACGCGCATGCCGAGCGCGTCACCGAGAAGGATGATGGCGCGCATGATCGCAAAGGCTTCCTCGTCTTCGGCGATACCGTTGACGAACGACTTGTCGATCTTGATCTTGTCAAACGGGAAACGCCGGAGGTAGCTCAACGACGAATAGCCGGTGCCGAAATCGTCCATGGCGATGAGAATTCCGCTTTGCTTCAGCGCGTGCAGGACAGGCAGCGCCTCATCCAGATTTTCCATCAGCACGCTTTCGGTGATCTCCACCTCCAAGCGGTTCGCGGGAAGTCGTGCTGCGGCGAGAGCCGCGGCCACGTCGCTCGGTAGGTCGCTATCGGTGAACTGGATGGCCGATACGTTAACCGCGACCTTGATGTTGTCGGGCCAGTGGAGTGCATCGTGGCAGGCGCGGTGCAGCACCCAGCGTCCGATGTCGACCACCAAGCCGACCTCTTCGGCCAGAGGGATAAATTCCATCGGCGGGACGCGACCCCGTGTTGGGTGGTTCCATCGGACGAGTGCCTCGAAACCGCAGACCTTGCGCTGGCCCAGATCATAGAGCGGTTGATAGTGAAGTTCGAACTCATCCCGCTCAACGGCCTTGCGCAGATCCGCTTCCAGCGCATGCCGCGCATCGATTTGTGCTTCCATCTCGGCGGTGAAGAAACGCTCTCCTTTACCGCCGTTGCTCTTGACGTGCGAGAGAGCGACCCCGGCGTGTTTCAGCAGGGTGTCCGTCTCGGTTCCGTCCTGTGGACTGATCGCGATACCCATCGACACGCTGAGTTCGACGGCCTTGTCTCCGCGAAAGAATGGTTCTGACAGTTCACGCCGGATCTGATCGACAAGCGCCATGACATTCCACGGCTGCTGCCGGCCAGACTGGAGAATGGCGAATTCGTCGGAGCCGAGGCGTGCCAGTACATTGCCACCGCCGGCCGACATGCGGATACGTTCGGCTACCTGCCTCAGGATGTTGTCGCCGGTCGAAACGCCGAGCGTGTTGTTGATCGATTTGAAGCGGTCAAGATTGAGATGCACAAGAGCAATCGGTTCGTCGGGTTTGCGGCTTGCCAGCGCTGCATCGATGCGTTCCCGCAGGCTGATGCGGTTTGGCAGGCCTGTCAGCTGATCGTGATGGGCGAGATAAGCGATGCGCTCTGCCGCCTTTCGATCTTCGGTGACGTCGGCGTGGATGGAAATATTGCTCCCATCGGGCAGCACGGTGATAACGCTCTGGATGGTGCGGCCGTCTTCCATCACCCATTCGCGGTGACGGATGTGTCCTCCCTCCGAGGCGGCGTCCAGCAAACGGGAAACCTTCTTCTCAACGCGCTCGGTGCCGCGGATCCTTGCGATCAAAAATCCCATCGAAGCGCCGGGAGAGGCCTCCTCCGGGCTGATTCCGAAGAGTTGCCTGAAGCGGATGTTACAGACGATCAACCGCTGCTCCGAGTCGAAGACACTCAAGCCTTGCGGCAGGTTGTCGAGAACGACCCCGAAAAGGCGTTTCTGCTCCGCGAGATCTTCCTTTGTGGCGATGAGGCGGCCCTTCAGTTCACCGTTTTCCTTGGCGAGGCGTTGAGACCGAAATTCGGCGGCGCGTTTCTTTCCGGCCTGCAGCCGATACGTTTCGACGACAAGAGCCATTAGACGTTGCGCGTTGGCAGACCCGTCCTCATTGACAGCCGTCGTGCACTGTTGCCGAAAAAGGGCCTCAGCGTCCATTTGCAGCAATCTCCACCTCGGGAGAGAGGCGAGCATGAGCGGAGTCGAGGGCTCCTAAGCTGCAGTTTCGACGCGGCGCGTCAGACATGAAAAGACCTTCTGAAACAATCGAAAAAATATCGTCTATGTAATCTTAAAACTCGATCGGCGATGTGCCAACGTGGCAAGATAATCCGTTGGTCGCATTAAAATTCTATTGCAACGCAAACGAATGTATCGCGGGCACTATATTTGATCTGCTTCGGCTGCAATGCCCGCAAATGCAGGCAATCTGAGTCTGCGCGACATGTCGCCGGCGCGCCTCGATTACACTTTGTCAATCATGGTTAATGGGGTATTAACAGCTTATTGACGCAGTGCGCAAATCAGTTTAACGACCGATTAGTCTTTGATTTTCCCCGTTTCGTATTGCGTACAAACATCACCGAAAAGACGGTGAATGGAGGTTTGTATGAGCCAAGTTTCATCGATTAGTGATACATCCTATGCGTATCTCGCGACGTTGTCGCGGCTGGACACAAATGGCGACGGCGTGCTGAGCCGTGGCGAGCGGGCGGCTGATGATAAGCCGGGCATTTTGAAGCAACTGGGCGAAGAAGATGGCACGCAGGAATTTGCACCAAAACTCTCGGACAGCGTGCTTCAGTTCATGATGGCGACGCGTGAGAGCGGAAGCGTCAATTTCTACCAGCAGTCCCAGCAGAACACTTCTTACGATCTGTATAAGAGCACGTACGGTCAATACGATCTCGACGTCGTCGCTTGATGTATCCTGTGTGAATTGTGAAAGCCGGCCCTCGCGGCCGGCTTTTCTTTGTTGCCAATTCAGGAACAGCTTCGCGCCTCGGACGTTGGAAGCAGCGATGCAAAGGAAGGAAGCTCCAATGAAAGCAATTCCCTCGATTGCCGCTCTGACGTTCATTGCGGTCTCTTCAGTCGGGCTGGCTCAGGACAAGCAGACAGCCACCGCGGACTTCGTGGGTGCCGATGGAAAGGCAAGCGGTCGGGCTACTCTGACGGCTGCAGCTAGTGGTGGCGTCCTGATCGAAGTCGAGTTGACTGGATTGCCTGCAAACAAATGGGTTGCATTTCATATTCACGAGACCGGTAAATGTGACGCCGCCGGGCACCATGAGTCCGCTGGAAAGCACTTCAATCCGACGAAAGCCGAGCACGGGCTGCTGTCCGCAAAGGGACCACACGCCGGCGACATGCCCAATCAGTATGTTGACCAGGATGGCGTTCTACGGGCACAGGTGTTTGACAGCATGGTCACCCTGGACGGCAAGACCGACGGCATCCGTGGCAGAGCACTGATCGTTCATTCCAATTCCGATGATTATCGCAGCCAACCCGCAGGCGACGCAGGCGAACGTCTCGCATGCGGTGTCATTAAGTAAGTTGTTTCTGTCTGACGTCCGTCAGTCAGTGATAGTAGTATCGTTCGGCGTACCATTCGATTGACGCCATTGGCTTATCCGTCGCGATCCATTGCCCGACTCTGCTCGTTTCGAGCAGGTCGGCCGTTGTGTGGTCTTCCAGTCCAATGAATATGATGTTTGTGTTCTCGCGCAGACGAGGATCGGTGGCAAAGCCCATCCGGCCTTCGTTTCCTATATGCATCAGGCTTATCCTGACGTAGAAGAACTCGGCCCGATAATCCTCCATGCCTTCCTCGTTGAAAGCATGGGCAACGTCGATCACCGACTTCTGTGGTCCACTATAGACGGCGATCGTCTCGTTGAGCCCAAATGTTGCTCCGTAGAGCGCGATCGAGCTTGCAAGAACTGGAGTTGTGGCGCCGGTGGTCATGTCCATCTGCTGGCCGAAGAAGCTGGCTTTCCCGACATTCAGGTCGCCGCGAAAGAAATAGGAAAATCGATCACGCGTCAGATAAATCGCCTGCCATCGAAACCGCATATACGCGTCCGATGCACCGGTCAGGCCCTTTAGCGTTGCCAAGCAGCTTACAAACGTATCGCGATAGTTCTGTAGCGACATCGATCAACCTCCTCTAGGAGGTTAACCGGCACCGACTCAAAACGTTCCGGCGCTCGGCTCTTCCAGGTTCAGCATAAACGGCGCATTTCCGTCCGCATCAACACCCCTGCCAATGGCGCGAACCGAGTCCACCAACCGCCCGCCGCGACCGAGCATGTCGTCACCGATTTGAACGAGCCGGGCATTGGGTGTCGCATAAGGCGAGGCGGCGCGTAGTCGACGAGCCAGCGCGCTGTCGTCTTGCTCGGGGGACAGCGAGAGAGCGGCAATCAAAGCGGCCGCGGGCGAGCGGGATACGCCCATCCAACAGTGGATAAGAAGAGGTGCACGTTGATCCCAGTCGCGCGCGAAATCGATGATCGCTCGAACATGGGTTTCATCAGGCGCGATGAGATTGCCGGTTCCCTTGAAGGCGATGTCGTTCATATTGAGGAGAAGATGCCGATGTGCCTGGATCACCCTGGGCCGGTGGAAGGCGTGCTCGTTCGCCATCAGGCTGATCATCTCACGCGCACCATGCCTGACTGCCATCTCGGCGATCCGGGCAAGAGGCGCGACAATGATGATAGTCATGCTCTGCCGCTCCGCATGGCCTCGATTGCCTCGAAGCGCTCGCAAAAAAGGCGCTGGGCCTCGACAGCCGGCAGGGGCGTCATCAGCAGCATGTCTTTGGTGATCCCGCGTGGCTGACCGAAGAATTTCTGTGCCTCCGCCGAGGTGAAGCCGGCAAGCTGTGTTGCCTCGAAGTAGGCGGCGATGGTGTCGGCCTTCTTGATCTTCTCCTTGAGTTCTCGCGTCGGGTGAGGCGGCAGGCCAAAGCGAAGGTGGACGGCTGCTTCCAGCCGCTTTTCGACGGCTTTGTATCCACCGCCGACGACCGACTTGAACGGCGAAATCATGTCCCCGATGACATATTCCGGCGCATCGTGCAGCAGTGCCAGGAGACATTGATCGGCAGTTGCCTCATTCAGGCGGCGGAAAATATCCTCGACAACGAGACAGTGCTGGGCGACAGAAAAGGCGTGATCTCCCGAGGTTTGCCCATTCCAACGGGCGACCCGGGCTAGCCCGTGCGCGATGTCGCTGACCTCAACGTCAAGCGGAGACGGATCGAGCAGGTCGAGCCGGCGGCCAGAAAGCATGCGTTGCCACGCGCGCGGCGCCTTTGTGGTCACGCGCTGGCCTCATCCGCCGTCGATGGGAATATCAACCCTGTCCAAGCTGGCAGTTCGAGGGTGACGGGCGTCTCGCCAGCCAACAGAGGCGTACCTGTCGCGATGGCCTCGCCGGCACGGTCGATGCGAACGATCGCAAGGCCCCTTCTTCCCACGACCGAGCCGAGCGCGCCGACCGGCTTGCCCGCGGCAGTGATCTCCGTCCCAGAGGGCGGCAGCGCCGTCGAGGTCGTCACAGTGACGACGCGGCGGCGCGCTGTTCCGCGATGCTGCATGCGCGAGACGACCTCCTGACCGACATAGCAGCCCTTCTTGAAGGAGAGCCCGCCGTTGAAATCCATCAGGGCATCGTGCGGGAAGGCGTCCTGGAGCGCATAGTCCCGCCCGGACACGGCAACGCCGTTTGTTATGCGCAACGCATCGTAAGTGTCGGGATCATCAGTGCCGTGCTGCCCTGCTTGGCGGACAAGCCTAACGCCTGCCTTGGCAAAACGGCTGTCGGCTGGTCCGGTATTTGTGCTCTCCCAGGAAACCGTTACGCCTTCGCCCGCAGGCGACAGGTCGACGACTGCCCGGAGCTTATACATCGTCAGTCGCTTGAGCAGCGCATCCCGCTGATCGTCGTCCGTTTCGATGACGAACCCGTCAGCGTCCTGCCAGATCATGAAGTCGAACAGGATTTTGCCCTGCGGAGTCAACAGCGCACCCGGTCGCGCTTCATCCGCCGCGAGCGCGGCAAGATCTGTCGTGACCAGGTTCTGTAGAAAGGATTGTGCCTCCGAGCCGCTGACCCTTATGAGCGAGCGGTTCTTCAGAAATACGGCTGGCATGGCGGCACCTGTCGCGTTCGTTATCGCTCAGAAGTATGTCTTCGCAAATGGGATCGCAAGCCTCAGTCGCCGGCGGTGAAATACTTCCACTTGCCGTCAGGGGTGATCCCCAACCGATAGAAATTATAGCCGCCGAATTCCTGCATGTCGGCTAGGTCGCCCGCCGTGACGATGCGCAGCAATTCTACCCGTTCGGGGGGCGTTAGTGCCTTCAGATCCTTCTCGGCGAAATAAGGCCAGACATACATCTCGTCAGCCGTGCCTTGGCCAACGTGGACAAAGCCCGTGGAAATGACGTCGAGCATAATCGCCAGGATTTCATCGCCCTCGGGATCGCCCGAAAGATCTTTCAGCGCACTGATCGGGTCGTCTGTCGGCTCTCCGACCGTCACCTGGGTCTGGCTCGAGCCGGTGCCGAGTAGGGGGCGCAGGCGCTCGAGGTCGCCGGAAGCGGCAGCTTCGACAATCTGCTCGCGCATCTTGCGAACCGGTTCGGGAACCTTGCTGATATCGTAGATGACTTCGACAGGCTTCGAGCTGTCCTGAGCGCCGGGCGTCTTGTCGTTGCCCTGGCCGGCCTGCGAATTGACCAACGGGTCTGGCATCGGAACGCCGGGCGTGGTTGGGGACGGCGCCGGCTTGTCGCTGCCTTGCGCTGGAGCGCTCTTCTCAGCCTGTCCCGGGGTCTTCTGCAACTCGGAAAGCGCCAGGGCCGAGGTCCCGGTCAAGAAGCTGCTGGCGCTAAGGCCGATTGCAAGCAAAAGCGGCGCGATGGCGGGCCGCGAAGCATTGTCCCTAGCGGTATGCATGAAACTCTCTGTGATCGTTATTGCAAGGTGCGGTTCGGAGAAAACTCGCCGGCAAGCATACGCTCGCGCAAGGAATCCAGCAGCGCTTCGGCACTGTTTTCGCCATGAAGGCGAATGGTCTCACGTAGCGCGTGGATGATTGCTGTATCGGCGATGATCTCAGGTTCGATTCCGTCTGCCATGCCGTCGGCCCAGGCTTCGTTATGGTACTCCAAGGCCGCCTGAGTCTTCTCATGAACGATCATGTCGTCGATGTCATTGAGGCTTGGTTCCATTGTCATTTCCTCAAACTGCATGCCTTACTGCCTAGTTAACAACCTTATCAGCCTTTTCCCAAAACGACACGGCCGGGTGCGAAAAGAGGTTAATTAACCGTTAATTTCCGAACCGTGACGTAATTTCTGTGGCAAGTGTTGCACCTTCGGCACGGTATCGCTCTTCTGCCACGATGGCTGCCTGCGTGCAATCCGTATAAACAGACGCAAAGGCGCGATAGCCACGATTGAAGGCCGCGGTCAGTTGTTCCTTCCGCTGCGGCTCGTCTTTGGCCTCTGAATCAAGCAATTGCTGCATGCGTCCTCGCCATTCGCCGCTGTTTTCCGCCTTGCACAGTGTCCTTAGATAGTGAACCGACCCCAACACTTCGGCAAGCCGGGAGAGCTTGTCGTCATAGGGTACGGTGACCGTTTTTGGCGCATTCTCCTCCGGCAGTGTCGGCGTTGGGCCCTGTGCCCATACGGGGGCAGATAGGGCGGCGCTTGCGCACAATGCAAGAGACAGGAACACGCATCGAACGGGAATCATGCCCATAGTTGATACCCTGACGGTGACGGGAGCAAGGCGCTTGCCGGAATTTCCACCTGCTTATTCGTTGCTGGACGCCAAGCGTTCGGCACATTCAAGCACGCTTTGAGGGACGGGCAGCCGGCGGATCTCTTCTACGGTGAACCAGCCGAGGTCGGCAGCATCGTCGGCTGCGTGGGCGGCGGTCGTGTCGTCTGCCTCGACCCGAAACACGGAAAGGAAGAAGTGGCTGACGACGCTGCCGTCGGCGGCGTGTGTCTTGAGGTCATACGTTGCGAAGAGTTGAGGGCTACGAGCTTTTATGCCTGTTTCCTCCTCAAATTCACGCAGCGCGGTTTCCTCGGGCGTTTCGTCAGGCTCGGCCCGTCCTCCCGGGAAGGCATACATATCGGCTGACGGCGGATTGCGCCGGAGCACGAGGAGGAACCGGTTGCCACGCTGGAGGATGGCGGAGGAGGCCGCCTTCGGAATGGAACTCATGGATGCCGCATTGATCTCTATTGGTTGTGTTTGGCGCTGCCGTCGTTCCACCGGATATTGAGGGCGATTCGAAGGAGCTCTCGTGACTTATATCATCTATGCCGCTGCCGCTGTTTTCGAGATTGCCGGTTGCTTTGCCTTCTGGACCTGGCTGAGAATGGCAAAGCCCGTATGGTGGCTGGCGCCCGGCATGGTGTCCCTGGCGCTATTTGCATGGCTCCTGACCTTTTTACCAAGTGAAGCGGCAGGTCGCACCTTCGCCGCCTATGGCGGTATCTATATCGTGTCTTCCCTGATGTGGCTGTGGATCGTCGAGAGCCGCGTGCCTGACCGCTGGGACATCGGCGGTGCGTTCGTCTGCCTTTGCGGCACGGCCATGATTCTCTTCGCGCCGCGTGGCTGAGCTGGAACCGAAAGGCTCTAGCTTGACCGCTGCCTGTCGGAGTGCAAAGACAACCTCATGTGTGGACGTTATGCGTTGACGATATCCCCTGAAGAACTCAAGGAAATCCTCGGAATCATGGATCTCGAGGACTTTCCCGCGCGCTACAACATTGCCCCGACCCAGCCTATTCTGGTTGTCGTTTCGGACGAAACGCGGGAAAAGGGCAGCAACCTTCCGGAGCGCAGAGCCGTGCTCGTGCGCTGGGGCTTCACGCCGGGATGGGTGAAGGATCCCAAGCAATTCCCGCTGTTGATCAATGCCCGCGCAGAAACTGCGATCGGCAAGGCGTCGTTTCGCGCCGCGATGCGCCATCGGCGCGTTCTTGTGCCCGCCTCGGGCTTCTATGAATGGCATCGTCCGAGCAAGGAGAGCGGCGAGAAGTCCCAGGCCTATTGGATCAAGCCGCGCGGCGGCGGCGTTGTCGCCTTCGCAGGCCTGATGGAAACGTGGTCCTCCGCCGATGGTTCGGAAGTCGACACCGGCGCGATTCTGACGACTGCGGCAAACGCCGCCATCGCTCCGATCCATGACCGCATGCCCGTCGTCATCAAACCGGAAGACTTTTCGCGCTGGCTGGATTGCAAAACACAGGAACCACGCGACGTGACCGACCTGATGAAGCCGCTCGAAGAGGATTTTTTCGAGGCGATCCCCGTTTCCGACAAGGTCAACATAGTGACCAATATGGGGGCCGATCTGCAGGACAGGGTGACTGTCGAGAAGCCCCCATCGCCGCCTAAGAAAAAGCCGGACGACGGCCAGCTGAGCTTCTTCTAATTCGATAATCCCACCGCTTCATTCTCCGGAAAATCCCATGATCTCCATCTCGGCCGCGCTTGCGGGCTTCTTCCTTGGCGCCTCGCTCATTATCGCAATTGGCGCACAGAACGCGTTCATTCTACGTCAGGGTCTGCTGCGGTCGCACGTCTTCATCCTGTGCCTGATATGTGCGTTATCGGATGCCGTGCTTATTGCTGCCGGCGTTGCTGGGCTCGGAACGCTCGTCGCCCAGTCGCCGACGCTCATTTCGGTCGTGACGCTGGGGGGCGCTATCTTCCTTGGCTCATATGCGGTGATGGCATTTCGCCGCGCCCTTCATCCAGGCGCGATGCAGGCCGGCTCTCCACAGGCAGTGGGCCTGAAAGCCGCTGTGGCAACCTGTCTGGCCTTCACCTTCCTGAACCCGCATGTCTATCTGGACACGGTCGTTCTGCTCGGCAGCCTGTCCGCCGCTTATAGCGGCGCGGACCGTGTGGCCTACGGCCTCGGTGCGGCTACCGCGTCGTTCGTTTGGTTTTTTGGTTTGGGGTACGGCGCTCGGCTGCTGCAGCCGGTCTTTGAAAAACCCGCCGCTTGGCGGGTTCTCGACGTCATCATCGGCATTGTGATGGGACTGCTGGCAATCAGCCTGATCGTCCGCTTTTTCGGAGGGGCTTAGGCCGGCTTCTTGATCAGCGGGGGCTTGCTCTTGAGCATCAGTGCCGCCGCAAGGACGGCCTTCAGGCCGAGCGGGCGGTAGTTAGCGCTGAGGTCGGACTTTGCCGGCTGTTCGACGCCTGTCTTCTTCGGGGTCACAATACTCTCCTCACGTGCTGTCCCTAGACTCTTATATTTATTGCTCTTTTGCCTGCAATAGCGACAAAATCGAGGCGCCGCATATCAGGAATTATGTATCCGATGCATAATTCGCGAGGCTTGAGTCAGGCATTCTTCGGCAAGGAAGGTCGGGAAATATCAGATGTGGCGGCCGATATCGTCTTCGCCGACACCGGGTTCCTCGATCGTCAGGGTGCCGTATTTGCGCTTCCATTTACGGGCGCCGAAGGGCAGTGTGAGGAGGTATATCACCGCGGTCACGACCATGACTTCCCAGGTGAAACTCGACAGCAGCGCGACATAGAGGACAACGCCGAGCATCACCGGCAGGACCAGATCACGCCGCAGCCTGCTGCCCTCGGATTTGCCAGACCAGACGGGCAGGCGGCTGATGAGCAGAAATGCAATCAGAACCGTGTAGGCAGAAGAGAAATAGGCGAAGGTGCGATCCGTCGTCAGGCCGAGGAAGCCGAGATAGACGGGCAGCAGAACCAGCATCGCGCCGGCCGGTGCGGGCACGCCGACGAAATATTCCGACTGCCACGTTGCCTTGTTCTCGCGCTCGGCCATGACATTGAAGCGCGCCAGGCGAAGGCCCGCCGCAATGGAATAGATCAGGGCGGCGATCCAGCCGATCGAGCGGGCCTGATCCAGCGCAAAGACGTAGACGACAAGAGCGGGCGCGACGCCGAAGTTCACGATATCCGCCAGCGAATCCATTTGTGCGCCGAACTTCGACGTCGCCTTCATCAGCCGCGCAACGCGGCCGTCGATCCCGTCAAGGAATGCGGCGAGAAGAACCATACCGACCGCAAGTTCGTACCGGTTCTCGAAAGCCAGGCGAATGCCGGTGAGACCCGCGCAGATCGCCAAAATCGTGATGAGATTGGGAATGATGAGGCGAAGCGGAATCTCGCGAAGTCGCGGTCCGCGCCCCGAATCATCAGGAGGGCCGTTGGGTTCGAAGGGCGGGAAGGGCGTTTCCATGTCGCTCTCCAGTGTTATTAGCTTCGGCGGCTGACGACCGGGCCCTTGGCTGAGCCGAACTCGGCCAGCACGGTTTCACCGGCGATCGCCGTCTGGCCGAGCGTCACGCGGGGCGCTGCGCCTGCCGGGAGAAATACGTCAAGACGTGACCCGAAGCGAATGAGGCCGAAGCGCTCGCCGGCGTCCAGAGGTTCGCCCGTATTGGCCCAGCACAGGATGCGCCGTGCAACGAGGCCGGCGATCTGAACGACGCCAATCTGGCCATGCTTGGTTTCGATCACGAGGCCGTTGCGCTCGTTGTCCTCGCTTGCTTTGTCGAGTTCGGCGTTCACGAAGCTGCCCGACCGGTAGTTGACGCTGACAATGCGTCCGCGCACCGGGGAGCGGTTCACGTGGCAGTTGAAGACATTCATGAACACCGAGATGCGCAGCATCGGCTCGCTGCCGAGGTTCAGTTCGGCAGGTGGCACGACCAACTGAACGGAGGACACCTTGCCATCGGCGGGTGAGATGACGAGATCGTCATCCTGGGGCGTCATTCTCTCGGGGTCACGGAAGAAGTAGGCGCACCACAGCGTCAGGATCAGCCCGATCCAGAACAGCGGCTTGAAGATCCAGCCCAGGATCAGTGATGCGACGAAGAAGGCGGCGATGAAGGGGTAACCTTCCTTGTGCACCGGAACGATCGTGTTGCGCACCGTATTGAACAAGCTCATTTATACCGCTCTCCTAAAGCATGTCTCCCGAAAGCGGGAGCCGGTTTCGGCCAAAGACATGCGTGAAAACAAAGAACTAAAGCGCGACAAGCGAATCTGAAAGATCGCGCCGCGCTTTGGCGTTCTTTTCTCACCGCTGGTTACAGGGAAACCGCCGCCGGGGCAATGCTGCGCCTCCCTGACCTCACATTTATGACGGGCTTCTGAACAGCAAAGCAGCCCAAGTGCCCTGCATTGAGGTTAGCTCGCCGGCGCAAGCCTGTTCACGACGCCCATGTCGTCGCTCTCGCGGACCTGCTTCAGGTGCTCCTCAGCCTGCGTGGCTTCGCGCTGGCGGTTCCACATCGAGGCATATAGACCATTCTTCTGGAGAAGCGCGCTATGTGTCCCGCGTTCAGCGATTTCGCCGCTTTTCAGAACAATGATCTCGTCCGCGCCGATGACGGTGGACAGGCGGTGGGCAATAACAAGCGTCGTGCGATTCTTGGACACGACATCGAGTGCGGTCTGGATGTCGCGCTCGGTGGTGGTGTCGAGGGCCGAGGTTGCTTCGTCGAGGATCAGAATCGGCGGCGCCTTCAGGACCGTCCGGGCGATCGCAACGCGCTGCTTCTCGCCACCGGAGAGCTTCAGGCCACGCTCGCCAACCTTGGTATCAAAGCCCTCGGGTAGCAGATCGATGAAATGCGCGATCTGGGCTATCTCGGCCGCGGTTTTGACCTCTGCGTCGGTGGCCGATGGACGCCCGTAACGGATGTTGTAGGCGACCGTATCGTTGAAAAGGACGGTGTCTTGCGGAACCATGCCAATGGCCGACCGCAAGCTCTTCTGAGTCACTGTCCGGATATCCTGGCCGTCGACCGAGACCGAGCCGCTCTGAATGTCGTAGAAGCGGTAGAGGAGACGCGACAAGGTCGATTTACCGGCGCCTGAAGGGCCAACCACTGCAACCGTCTTGCCGGCAGGCACTTCGAAGGAAATGCCCTTCAGAATCGGACGGGCAGGATCATAGGAAAAATGCACGTCCTTGAAGGATATGGCGCCTTGCTTGATATCGAGAGGCGTTGCATCGGGGGCATCCCTCACTTCCGCCTTGACCTCAAGGAGATCGAACATCTGTTCGATATCCGTCAGCCCCTGGCGGATTTCGCGATAGACGAAGCCGATGAAGTTCAACGGGACGGAAAGCTGCAGAAGCATAGCGTTGACGAAGACGAAGTCGCCAACCGTCTGCTCGCCGCGTTGGACAGCAAGCGCCGACAGGATGAGCATCACCGTCGTGCCCAGTCCGAAAATCACGCCCTGGCCGAAGTTGAGCCAGCCGAGCGAGGTCCAGACATCCGTGGCCGCTTTTTCGTAGCGTTCCATCGACCTGTCGAAGCGCCGGGCCTCCATCTCCTCGTTGCCGAAATATTTCACCGTTTCGAAGTTGAGGAGCGAGTCGATCGCCTTGGTATTGGCGTCGGTATCGCTGTCGTTCATCGCGCGGCGGATGGCGATGCGCCAGTCGCTGGCGCGGATCGTGAACCAGATATAGGCCCAGACGGTGAAGGCGGTGACGGCAAGATAGGAAAAGCCGTAACCCCACCAGAAGATGATGGCGGTCAGCAGAAACTCGATCAGCGTCGGAACCGAGTTGAGGATCGTAAACCGCACTATGGTCTCGATGCCTTTGGTACCGCGTTCGATGATACGGGATAGACCTCCCGTCTTTCTCTCGAGATGAAAACGCAGTGACAGTTCGTGCATATGCACGAAGGTCTTGTAGGCCAATTGCCGAACTGCGTGCTGTCCGACGCTGGCGAATAGTGCGTCGCGCAACTGGTTCAAGCCGAGTTGGATGAGACGGGTGAGGTTGTAGGCGATCACCAAGGCGATCGCGCCGGCAAGCAGGTCCGGCACTTTGCCAGCCAGGTCCATCTTCCCGTTCAACGCGTCGGTCGACCACTTGAAGAAATAGGGGACGAGCAGCAGTACGAACTTGGAGACAAGCAGATACACCGAGGCCCAGACCACTCGCATCTTGAGATCCGTTCGACCGGCCGGCCACATGTAGGGCCAGAGATTGAACAGTGTCTGCAGAAGGTTGGAATCAGAGACTGTCTTGTTGTTTGCCATGCGAATCTCCCGCCGAAAGGCGCTGATGGCGCTGCGTTGCCGACAGATTTGGGAGCGGCGGAAATGCCGAAACGGCCTCGCCGAACATGATCGTCGTCACCGCCATATAGGGGTTGGCGGGAGCAATACAACAAATGGACGCTGCAGGAAAAGAGCGGCCGGACATGATCTCTGTCCAGCCGCTCGATTAGGGCATGATCGCCTTAGAGGTGCCCACCCGAGAGCCGCTTGCGGTGAAGCTCTTCAGCGTTCGGCAGGGCTTCTTTGGGAAGACCGAAAATCTGGCCTGGCAAGATGCGGTCCGGGTTCGTGATCTTGTCCTCGTTGGCGACATAGATCGTGGTGTAGCGAACGCCGGCGCCGTAGATGCGCCGCGAAATCTGCCAGAGCGTATCGCCGCGGCGAATGATGACCGTCTCGTTGCTAGGGGCAAGCGGTGCTTGCTCGATCGTCGTCGGCCCGCTTTGAGTTCCTGCGATTTCGTTTGTCGCAGGTGCACTCGGCGCAGTGGCAGGACCCGTCAGCTGGGCTATCTCACCGCCGAGTTTGCCCAGCGCCTCGCCGACGGACTTCGCATCCGTAGGCAACGCCTGCAGCGTCGTCAGTGCACCCGCTGCGGCTTCTGCTGCCGTCGAAGCCTGGTGCTTGACGTCGGCTGTGGCGTCGACCGCGGTGCGGAAGTCCACGATGGCCCTGAGGGCAAATTCGTTGGCGGAGCGGGCTGCGGCGAGCTGTTCTGCTCCCGGCACCTTGCCGTCGGCAAAGAGCCCGCTGAGCAGAGCAAAGGCCTTCGCGGCATCATTTTTCAGCTTTCCGAGCGCACCCTCATCAAGTGGCACCATCGCCGCCGGGCTTCCGGTCTGCGGGGTCGCGCCCTGTGCGGCAACCGTCACCTGATTTCCTTCCGGACGGTTGAAGTTCACCGAGGCACGAACGGCGACCTTGTCGGCGTCGTCGAGAACGTCGACGCGGATCTTGTGGTCGCCAACTGCAAGCGGCATCACGCCGTCGACAACGAAATGACCATCGGGACCGGCTTTCGCTTTCCCGATCAACTTGTCATCGGCATAGGCGACGACGTTCGCCAAGGGCTTCGCCGTGCCCGCGACAAAGATCTTGTCGCCTTCGATCTCAACGGCGCTGACCGCGACGTCGGCGGCAGTACCTGGCTGCGCTCCAGCGGCTGCGGGCGCGCTCGCCACATCCGTCGAACTCGGCGCTTGGTTGGTGTTGGTTGCAGGTTGGCCCGAAGGCGCAGTGGAGGCAACTTCGGCATTCGGCTTGGGTGCGGTGATGATCCGGCTTGCCGTACCGGGCTTGGAAACCATCGCCAGCAACTCGGAACCCTTGCCATCCTTGGGGACGGATACGGTTGCGACTTCTTCCGATGTCGTGGCTTTGCCATCCTTGCCGGTGGCTCGCAGGACTAGCTGGTGATCGCCAGGGACAAGCGGATTGTCGAGCACCGCGACAAAATCACCGGTCGGACCGACGTCCGTCGTGGTCACGACTTTGTCCCCATCCATGATTTCAAGCTTGCTGTTCGGTTCGGCCGAACCGGCGATAACCGTCGAGCCATCCGGCTCTACGCGCAGCACGTCGAAGGTTGGGAGGTTGTTGGCGCCTTCCGCGGGGGAGGCGGCCGCTGACGGTTGGCCGGCCGGCGATGTAGAATCAGGGGAGCCGGTCAGCGCCGCTTCAGCCTTCGCAATTGCCGCTGCAGCATCTGCAATGTTTTCGGGCAGGGCCTTGATGGTCGTCAGTGCATTCGCTGCGCCATCCTTGGCCTTCGTGGCGGCGGCCGCTGTAACCGGGTTCGTGCCATCCGGGATCGCAAAGTCCGCGAGCGCCTGAAGCGAGGTCGTGGCCTTCAACTTGGCCGCTTCGAAAGCCTCCTGGGTCGGGCCCTTGCCGTCTGCAAAGAGCGCCTTAAGTTCCGATATGGCTTGGGCTGCCTCTGAAGCAAGGCGACCAACTTTCTGGGTTGTTTCGGCGTCATCTGGGGCCGACGGGCGTGAAGTCTTTGCAGATTCGGTGACCGTCTTCTTCACTTCGGAGCTGGCTTGGTTTATTGCGTCACCAACTTTGGCAGCGTCACCGCCGATGCGGGGCATGACGAAAAAGACCATCAAAAGAATTGCGACTACAAGCACTGCAAGAGCCAGCAAGCCGGCACGGTTTCTCATCATCACGTCTCCCCAGGCGGCAATCTTGCCGGACTTCCTAAAATTGCTAGCGATTCCCGCCGCTTTGCACAAGCAGTCAAAGTAGCCGAGCAAATGTAAGACGCAGGTTTTCCGTCATTTTTCTTGACTGAAGGCAGAGAGAATAGTTGTTTGCCCCTATGACAGATCAATCTCATTCCATCCGCTCCATTTGTGTTTACTGCG
The DNA here is from genome assembly GCF_050644135.1 of Rhizobium sp. YTU87027. NCBI lineage: Bacteria > Pseudomonadati > Pseudomonadota > Alphaproteobacteria > Hyphomicrobiales > Rhizobiaceae > Rhizobium > Rhizobium sp. YTU87027. The sequence goes on from NZ_CP098440.1 coordinate 898,578, forward strand.
GTTCGCGACCGGGCAGCGATCCCCGCCATATGGCAGCCGGCCGCGCGCTGGGTAAGGAAATCGCCGAGTACGGCCTGCGCCTCATCTATGGGGGAGGCACCAAGGGCATCATGGGGGCTGTGGCGAGCGGCGTGCTTTCGAACAGTGGTCAGGTAACCGGCATCATCCCCGAGTTCCTGATCGACATGGAGGCTACGCGCCATTCCCTCGGCCAGCTCAATGAATTGATTGTAACGCCTGACATGCATACGCGCAAACACGCGATGTTCGAGCGCTCCGATGCGTTCGTAGCTCTTCCTGGTGGCATCGGCACGCTGGAGGAGATTGTCGAGATCATGACCTGGGCGCAACTCGGCCGTCACGAAAAGCCGATGGTGTTTGCCAACGTCAATGGTTTCTGGGATCCGATGATGGAGCTCATGCGGCATATGACGGACGAGGGCTTCGTCCACACGGCCCATCGCGTCCAGCCGCTCGTCATCGACGACATCTCCGAAATCATCCCTGGTATCATGGCGCAGGCGGCCGAAATTGCATCGGCCGACCGTGACGGTGAAGATGCCGTGATCTCGAAGATGTAAAAGCCGGACTTAGCCCTCCCGGCTCCCTTTGAGCATCGCCCAGCTGTAAAGGAACAGGCCTGCCCAGATCAGCGGGAAGGCGATCATGCGTGCTGTGCCAAGAGGTTCGTGGAACACGAAGATCGCTATCAGGAAGATTATCGTCGGCGCGATGTACTGCATGATGCCGATGGTGGAAAGCCGCAGCAGCTTGGCGCCGTTGGCATAGATCATCAGCGGGGCGGCGGTGACGACACCGCAACCGAGCAGCAAGCCCGTATCTGCCCAGCCGGTGCGATAGAAGTGTCCTTCGCCGCTACCGAGTTCGAGATAGAGAATGTAGAAGAACGCCGGGATGCTAAGGATCAGCACTTCGAGAAAGAAGCCCTGGTTTGGGCCGAGTGGCAACGTCTTGCGGAACAGCGCATAGAGACCCCAGGAAATCGTCAGCGTCAGCGATACCCAAGGAAGGCCGCCGCCGTCGAAGGCTAGCACCACGACGGCAAGGCCGGCCAGCGCAATCGCCGCGATCTGAATGCGGTGCAGCCGTTCCCTCAAGACGACGGCGCCAAGAAAGATGCTGAACAGTGGATTGATGAAATAGCCGAGTGCCGCGTCAAGCGAATGACCGCTGCCGATCGCCCAGACATAGGTGCCCCAGTTGACGGTGATCAGCGATGCGGTGAGAGCCGCCATCGCCATCATGCGTGGTGAGCGCAAGGCCGTGCGGATATCGTGCGTGCGGCCGAGGACGATCAGGACAAGCCCTGCCAGCGGCAGGGACCAGACGATTCGGTGGGCAATGACTTCTGCCGGCGAAATATGAGCGACGGCCTTCATGTAGATAGGCAGGAACCCCCAAAGGAGATAGGCCGTCAGCGCAAAGGCGAAACCACGTGGACTGTCTTCGTTCTTGATAACAGGAACGCTTGCATTGGCGGACATCGAGTGTTTCCATATTTGGTCTTGTTTTCGACCCGCTTAACCTAACGGACGTGAATAGGCCAATTCATTTCGGTGAATGGATGCTGGCCGATCGCGACGGTGAAGACCATGAACGAAGAGGCTCTTGCGAATTGCCGCAGAGAGTTTGCCTCCCGCGTGCTGGCGAAGGAGGGTGTGCAAGGCGACGACGCGCTGCTGCGGGCCTTCGCGACGGTGCCGCGGGAGCGGTTCCTCGGGCCGCCGCCGTGGAAGATGGCGGGGTGGGGCGGCTATGTCGATGCCTCGGGAGATCCCTCCGTCGTCTATCAGGACGTACTGTTTGCGCTTCAGCACGAACGGCATATCAACAATGGCAGCCCGAGCCTCCACGCCCGGGGGATCCACAAGCTGGCGCTCCGCCAGGGGGGCACCGTCTGTCATGTGGGAGCCGGCAGCGGTTACTACACAGCGATCATCGCTCTGCTTGTTGGCAGCAGCGGCCACGTTACCGCCGTTGAATTCGACGGCGAACTGGCGAGACGGGCAGAAGAGAATCTCCGCGACTATCCGAACGTCCATGTTGTCCACGGCAATGGGATCGAGTGGCCGCGTGAGCCGACAGATGCCGTATATGTGAATTTTGCCATCCACTTTCCAGCTGAAGCCTGGGTGGAGCGGCTGCGCGTCGGCGGTCGGCTGATTCTGCCGCTGGGTGTCCCTGACGTCGACGCGGCGGGGCCGACCGGGCTTGCTTCCTACGCTGGCTTCTTCCTGTTCCGCCGCGAAGAGCATGGTTACGCGGCCGAATATCTGGGACCTGTCGCGTTTGTCTGGGCGGATGCCGTAAGGGGTGGGTTCGATAGCTACAGGCGGCTGGAGGCCGCCTTCTACAAGGGCAGCATGGAGCAGGTCCGCGCCCTGCGCTGGAAGACCGCACGGCAGGGCAAGGAATGGTATTCGGAGGCGGATTGGGGCCTCGTCCTCGGTGGGTGAAACCTATTCTGCAGCGATCTTGCCGGCTAGCTGCCGATTCTTCATCAGCTTGTAGATCACCGAGTCCATCAGCGCCTGGAATGAGGCGTCGATGATGTTCTCAGATACGCCGACCGTCCACCAGCGAACGCCGTCGCTATCCGTGGATTCGATGAGGACGCGGGTGATGGCCTCGGTGCCGCCGTTGAGGATACGCACCTTGAAGTCGGCCAGAACCAGATCGTCTATCTCATGCTGGTATTTGCCAAAATCCTTGCGCAGTGCGAGGTCGAGAGCATTGACAGGACCGTCGCCTTCCGCGACCGACATGATCGTCTGACCGTCGATGACGATTTTCACGACGGCTTCCGAGACGATCTTCACGCGGCCATGGGAATCGAAACGGCGCTCGACCATGACGCGGAAGCCCTCGATTGAGAAGAATTCCGGAATGGTTCCGAGGGTGCGGCGCGCCAACAGTTCAAAGCTCGCATCGGCGCCCTCATAGGCATAGCCGGAAGCCTCTCGCTCCTTGACCAGTGCGATCAGGCGGTCGAGCTTGGGGTCATCCTTGCCGACTTCGATGCCGCGCCGCTTCAGCGCGTTGATGAAGTTCGCCTTTCCGCCCTGATCGGAGACCATGACCTTGCGGAAATTGCCGACGCTATCAGGCGTCACGTGCTCGTAGGTGCGGGGATCTTTGAGCAGCGCGGAGGCATGGATGCCCGCCTTGGTCGCGAAGGCCGAGGCGCCAACATAAGGCATCTGGTGATCGGGTGAGCGGTTCAGAAGCTCGTCGAACGCATGCGACAGGCGTGTCAGGTTGGTCAGCCGCTCGTTGTCGATGGTCGTCTCGAAGCGTTGTGCATAGGTCTCCTTCAGTGCCAGAGTCGGGATCAACGTCACGAGATTGGCATTCCCGCAGCGCTCACCGATGCCGTTCAGCGTGCCCTGGATCTGACGAACCCCTGCCTCCACGGCTGCCAGCGAGTTGGCGACCGCTTGGCCGGTATCGTTGTGGGTGTGGATCCCAAGACAGTTCCCCGGAACGCCCGCAGCAATTAGGGCCTCGACGACGGCGCGGATTTCCGACGGCTGCATGCCGCCATTGGTGTCGCAGAGCACGACCCAGCGGGCGCCGGCATCGTAGGCTGTCTTTGCACAGGCGACGGCATAGGCGGGATTTGCCTTGTAACCGTCGAAGAAATGCTCGCAATCGACCATCGCTTCCTTGCCGGCGGCGACGGCGGCCTTGACGCTTTCGGCAATGCTCTCGAGATTTTCCTCGTTGGTACAGCCGAGCGCGACCTTCACGTGGTAGTCCCAGCTCTTGGCGACAAAACAGATCGCGTCGCTCTTAGCCTGCAGCAGGCTCGCCAAGCCGGGATCGTTCGAGGCTGAAATGCCGGCGCGCTTCGTCATTCCGAAGGCAACGAAACGGGCCTGCGTCGTGCGCTTCTCGCTGAAGAAGGCGGTGTCCGTCGGATTTGCGCCGGGATAGCCGCCTTCGACGTAATCAAGACCGAACTCGTCGAGCATGCTCGCGATCGCAATCTTGTCCTCGACGGAGAAGTCGATGCCGGGGGTCTGCTGGCCGTCGCGGAGCGTCGTGTCGAAGAGGTAGATCTTTTCGCGTGTCATGATGGTCGTCCTGTCGGCCTTGTGGCTCGTTATTGCTTTCCGGCGAATTTGTCCGTGGCGCGGATCAGCTTGTCGAGAATGCCTGGCTCCGAATAGGCGTGTCCGGCGCCCTCGATCAGATGAAACTCCGCCGTCGGCCATGCCTTGTGCAGCAGCCAGGCATATTTCGCCGGGCATGGCATATCGTAGCGGCCGTGCACGATGACACCGGGAATGTCCTTCAACTTGTAAGCATCGCGCAGCAGCTGGCCTTCGTCCATCCAGCCTGCATGGACGAAGAAGTGGTTCTCGATCCGGGCAAAGGCATAGGCGAAGTCGGCGTCCTCGAACTTGCCACTGGTCGACTTCTCCGGCAGCAGCGTAATGGTTTCGCCCTCCCATATGCTCCAGGCTTGAGCGGCCTCAAGGGCGACAGCCCGGTCCGCCCCGGTGAGCCGGCGATTGTAGGCCAGCATCATTTCATGGCGTTCTTCCGGCGGGATCGGCGCAATGAAGCGCTCCCACTTGTCGGGGAACATTTCTGACACGCCGAACTGATAATACCAGTCGAGCTCGGCCTTGGTGAGCGTATAGATGCCACGCACGACCAGCTCGGAAACGCGCTGCGGATGCGTCTCGGCATAGGCAAGCGCCAATGTCGAGCCCCAAGAGCCGCCGAATACCTGCCACTTCTCCACGCCTGCCATCTCGCGCAGCCGCTCGATGTCCGCGACGAGATGCCAGGTCGTGTTGGCATTGAGATTGGCGTGCGGCGTGGACTTGCCACAGCCGCGCTGGTCGAACAGCAGCACGTCGTAGAGCGCGGGATCGAAGAGGCGGCGGTGGCTCGGCGAGAAACCGCCACCTGGCCCGCCATGCAGGAAGACCGCCGGCTTTGCTCCCGGTGTGCCCGAACGCTCCCAATAAATCCTGTGGCCATCGCCGACGTCGAGGTGGCCGGAAGCATAGGGCTCGATTTCGGGATAGAGGGTACGGAGCACTTCAGTCATATTTTGACGCCTTCGGCTGGCCAGATTGCAGTATCGTGATCGGGGTGCTGGAAGGAGATGATTGCCTCCTGCCGTGCATAGAAGTCCGGGTCCTTGTGAACGGGTTGGTCGAAGATCGTCTCGACCCAGGGAATGCGCGAGTCGTAGTTGACCTGGATCTGCGGCGCCAGATCACTGCGGTCGTCGAAGGTGCCGATCGCGAGCTCGAGGCCGCCCGGGTGGCGGTAGGTCATCGGTGTGCCGCAATTCTTGCAGAAGCCGCGCTCGATGTTGATGGAAGACTGGAAATAGCTCGGCTCACCGCGTGTCCATTCCATGCCTTCTTCGGGCGCGGTGACCAGCGTGGAAAAGAAGCCGCCGAACTGCTTCTGGCACATGCGGCAGTGGCAGATCGAAGGGCGGCCCAGCTTGCCACTGATGCGGAATCTGACTGCGCCGCACTGGCAGCCGCCGGTTCGAATGGGTTCGCTCATGCTGACGCTCCGGTTGGCCAACGGGCTGTGTCGTGATCTGGGTGCTGGTGATTGTTGGCCGCAATCGCGTTCTCGCGATCGGGCGTTTCTGGTTCCGGCTCGACAGGCAGGATGTCTAGCTCGTGAAACCAGCTCATCTTGCGTGCGGTGTTCGATTGCATCACCGGCTTGACGCTATGGGGATCGTCCAGTGAACCGAGCACGATGTTGATGAAGTCCGCATCCGGAACATCATAGAAAAGTGGCGTTCCGCAGTCGGCGCAAAAACCGCGGCGAACGATATCGGACGAGTGGAACCATTTGGGCTCACCGCGCGTCAGGGCAAAATCCCTTCGCTTTGCGGCCGCCAGCGGCATGAAATAATTCCCGGCCGCTTTCTGGCACATGCGGCAGTGGCAAAGGTGCGGATAGCCGAGTTCGCCTACGGCACGATAACGAACCGCACCGCACTGGCAACCTCCGCGCAGAGCCACGGCCGTTGTCACGGATTTTTCTCCTCAGGCCATGCGCTCGTGTCGTGATCCGGGTGCTGATAGGAGACGATGTCGAGCACGAACGGCGCTGCTTCGGCGTCCTCTTCGGTCTGGCGAACCGGCAACTCATGCAGGTGATCGACGAAACCGATCTTGCGTTCGGTGCCATATTGGATGACCGGCGGCAGGGCAGATGGATCATCGAAGGCGCCGGCTGCGACCGCCATTCCGTCCGGTGCCTCGTAGGTCAGCGGCGTGCCACAATCGGCACAGAAGCCACGCTCGACCAGGTTGGACGAGCGGAAGCGCTTGCGCTCGCCGCGCGTCCATTCGAACTCGGCGCCACGCACGGAAACCAGAGGTGCGTAGTAGGCGCCGAATGCCTTCTGGCACATGCGGCAATGACAGATGGACGAATCCTTCAACGTTCCGCGAACCCGGAAGCGGACAGCGCCGCACTGGCATCCCCCTGTATAGGTGTTCATCTCTTCAGCTCCCACTTGGTCACTCGTTCGCTCGTGGCCGGATCCTTGCCGTCCTTGAGCTGGATGCCTTCGGCAAGCAGCGTCTCACGGATCTTGTCGGCCTCGGCGAAGTTCTTCGCCTTGAGCAGTTCGAGCCGCACCTTGACCCGCCGGTCGATTTCGATGGCGACCGCTTCGTCGATCTCAGTCTTCTCGGGCAGGACACCGAGCAGGGCGGCACTCGCGGCGAACGTCGCGTGATCGCCCGACTGGGCAAGCGCATGCAGTGCCTGGATTGCCGCTACCGTGTTGAGGTCGTCGGCCAGGGCATTGACGACTGCCGTGTCGGGTTGCGCACCCGCAGCATCCGCTGCCGGCCACTTTGCGAGCAGGCGCTCGGCCTCCTCCAGACGCTTGACCGAAAAATCGATCGGCTCGCGATAATGGGTCATCAACATCGCAAGGCGCAGCACGTCGCCCGGCCATTGCCGGCCGCCGAACTTCTCGGTGTGCAGCAGCTCGTAGATCGTGACGAAGTTGCCTTCGGACTTGGACATCTTGCGGCCTTCGACCTGCAGGAAGCCGTTGTGCATCCAGACATTGGCCATGACCTTGGTGCCATGGGCGCAACGCGACTGCGCGATCTCGTTCTCGTGGTGCGGGAAGATCAGGTCGAGGCCGCCGCCGTGGATGTCGAAGACCTCGCCGAGATAGCGCTCGCTCATGGCCGAGCACTCGATATGCCAGCCCGGACGACCGCGGCCCCAGGGGCTCTCCCAGCCGGGTTCATTATCGCTCGAAAGCTTCCACAGCACGAAGTCGCCGGGATTCTTCTTGTGCGCTTCGACGGCGATACGGGCACCGGCCTGCTGTTCGTCGAGATTGCGCTTCGAGAGCTGGCCGTAATCCGCCATCGACTTCGTGTCGAACAGCACTTCACCTGACGCCTGGTAGGCATGGCCGTTGGCGATCAGCTTTTCGATGATCTCGATCATCTTGGCAATATTGTCGGTGGCGCGGGGCTGGACCGACGGCTCAAGGCAGCCGAGCGCCTTGGCGTCATCGAGGAACTGGGTCTCGGTCTTCTGCGTCACGGCGCGGATGGCATCATTGAGCGGCAGGCCGGGATAGTCGCGCAAAGCACGCGCGTTGATCTTGTCGTCAACGTCGGTGATGTTGCGCGCATAGGTGACGTGCTCAGCCCCATAGACATGATTCAACAATCGGAAGAGCACGTCGAAGACGATGACCGGGCGCGCATTGCCGATGTGAGCGAAATCATAGACGGTCGGGCCGCAGACATACATGCGGACGTTCTGCGGATCGATCGGCGCAAAGGCCATCTTTTCGCGTGTCAGCGTGTTGTAAAGCTTCAGTTCCGGCTTCTTAGTGTCTGGCGCGCCGGCCATGTCTACTCTCCCAAATGCAATGATCCGAAAAAATTCTGCCACCGGCGGGCCGGGGCGTTTCTCATCTTGGACTTTTCAGGAGACGAAAACGGCCAGGCCAGCGAGCGCGCTAGCGAATAGTCTTCCGGCAGATAGTGCAGATAACCGTTTTCATGGCGGGTTTTATGGCGCGGGAACAGGGTTTGGTCAAGGGGGTGAGAAGCGACCCGGCGCGAGCCGGAGCAATCGATCCAGTGAATCGATTGCAGCGCCGGACCTCTGGCCCGCCTCCGAGGATGAATCGAGATTCCTGCGCCATTTTCGGAGCGCAAATCTCATTTAGAAAATTGCGACGCCGCTGAAGAACGGGGGAAATAGTGCACAGGTTGACATACGGAATAATCGGTGCGGCAGCAATTTTCCTTGTCGTATCTGCTGCATACTTCGCCTACGATTTCGGCATGGTTCGCTTCAACAATCCATCCCTTAGTAAATATCCAATCCAGGGTATCGACGTCAGTCATCACCAAGGCGACATCGATTGGAACAGGGTCGCGGCGCAGTCGAACGTCCGTTTTGCGATCATGAAGGCGACCGAAGGCGGGGACCACCAAGATTCCAAGTTCGCGGTGAACTGGCGACTCGCGAAAGACGCGGGCTTGGTACGTGGCGCATACCATTTCTTCACCTTCTGCCGCCCAGGCAAGGATCAGGCACGGAATGTTTTGGCAACCGTACCTAGAGAACAGGGAACTCTGCCAATCGCCGTCGATCTGGAGTTTGTCGGAAATTGCAACAAGGTCCCGACGCTGGAGGAGATGGTAGCGGAGGTGAACGCGTTCTTTGCTGAACTGAAAAGCACCTTTCCGGAGAAACCGATATTCTACGTCACCCAGGAGTTCTTTGATCAATATCTCAGGGGCAATGAATCCCGATTCCCCGAACACTACCTGTGGCTTCGAAGCGTGTTCAAAGAGCCTCGCCGGACCGATTGCGGCGATTGGTCAATCTGGCAGTTCGCCGACAACGGCACGCTGGACGGCATTCAAGGTCCTGTCGACCTCAACGCGCTTTGCCCATCGGAAACAGGTTTCGCGCATCTGTTCCCGGCCGTGGCGGCGAAGTAAAGCGCGCTTACTCCGGCAGCCGGTAATCGACCAGTTTGTTTTCGCGGACGAGGAAGAGCTTGCCGGTCTCGGTTACGTCGGGACCGACCAGCGGCAGGATTGCCTTGGCGACTTCGGAGGGATGCGGCAGCGTCTCGGGATCTTCGCCCGGAACGGCCTGGGCGCGCATGGCCGTGCGCGTCGCACCCGGATCGACACTGGTGATGCGAAGCGGCGTGCGTTGCGTCTCGCCGGCCCAGGTGCGGGCCAGCGCCTCGACGGCAGCCTTGGAGGCGGAGTAGGGGCCCCAGAATGGGCGACACTTGTGCGCAGCACCGGACGAAAGAATGACGGCGCGGCCGGCCTCGGAGCGCGACAGCAGCGGATCGACGGATCGGATCAGCCGCCACGTCGCGGTGACATTGATGGTCATCACCTTCTCGAAGGTCTTTGCCTCGATATGCCCGATCGGCGAAATCACGCCGAGTATGCCGGCATTGGCCACGAGAATGTCGAGCTTGCCCCAGCGCTCGAAGATCGAGGCGCCGAGCGCGTCGATCGCGTTCATGTCGGCGAGGTCGAACGGTACGAGGGTGGCTGAGCCGCCGGCTGCTTTGATAGCATCATCGAGATCCTCGAGGCCGCCGACGGTACGGGCACAGGCAATCACATGTGCCCCGGCCTTTGCCAGTTCCAGCGCCGTGAAATAGCCGATGCCGCGGGATGCGCCGGTGACGAGCGCGATCTTGCCTTCAAGGTTGATAGTCATGGTCCCCCGGTTCCCCCGTAGCTGAAAAAGCAAGGGGCGCAATAAGCGCCCCTTGGTCAAATGTCAAAGCGAATGGCTGTCAGCCGTTGGTCGCCAACAAGGAAACCTTGCGGCCCATCGTTTCCCCGTCCTTGTCGAGAAGGCGGGTCGGATAGTCGCCGGTGAAGTAGTGGTCGGTGAACTGAGGGCGGGCGTCGTTACGGTCCTCCCCGCCGACGGCGCGATAAAGGCCGTTGATCGACAGGAACTGCAGGGAGTCGGCGCCGATATATTTGCACATGGCTTCGAGGCTGTCGTACTGGTTCGCCAACAGTTTCTCGCGGTCCGGCGTGTCGATGCCGTAGAAATCGGGATAGTAGATCATCGGGCTGGCGACGCGGATATGCACTTCCTTAGCGCCGGCGTCGCGGATCATCTGCACGATCTTCAGCGAGGTAGTGCCGCGCACGATCGAATCGTCAACGAGCACGACGCGCTTGCCTTCGATCATCGCCCGGTTGGCGGAATGCTTAAGCTTCACGCCAAAGGCGCGGATCTGCTGCGTCGGTTCGATGAAGGTACGGCCGACATAGTGGTTACGGATAATGCCGTATTCGAACGGGATGCCGCTCTCCTGTGCATAGCCAAGCGCAGCCGGCGTGCCGCCATCCGGAACGGGAACGACGACATCAGCCTCGACAGGAGATTCCTTGGCTAGGTTGATGCCCATGTTCTTGCGGGCGACATAGACGCTGCGGCCGCCGACGACGGAATCCGGACGGGCGAAGTAGACATACTCAAACAGGCAGAGACGCTCCGGCTGGCCGTTGCCAGCCTTGCGAGCGTCGATCGAGATCGAACCATCAGGCTGGATTTCGCAGATAATGACTTCGCCGTTCTCGACGTCGCGAACGAACTTCGCGCCGATGATATCGAGCGCGCAGGTTTCCGAGCAGAAGATCGGCTTGCCGTCGAGTTCACCCATGACGAGGGGACGAATGCCGGTGGGATCACGCGCCGCGATGAGCTTCGTGCGCGTTATGGCGAGCATCGAATAACCGCCCTCCATCTGGCGGATGGCGTCGATGAAGCGGTCGGCGGTAGAGGTGTAGCGCGAGCGCGCAATGAGGTGGAGAACGACTTCCGTATCGGAGGTGGACTGACAGATAGCGCCACCGGCGATGAGCTGGCGACGAAGCGTCAGGCCGTTCGTGAAGTTGCCGTTGTGGGCGATGGCGATGCCACCGACTTCAAGTTCCGCGAAGAGCGGCTGCACGTTGCGGAGCGCTACTTCGCCGGTCGTTGAATAGCGATTGTGGCCGATCGAGATGTTGCCGGGAAGGCGGGCGAGGGTGGTCGGGTCGGTATAGTGATCGCCGACGAGGCCCATATGTCGTTCGGAGTGGAAGCGCAGTCCGTCGAAGGAGACGATACCGGCTGCTTCCTGCCCGCGATGCTGGAGGGCATGCAGGCCGAGCGCCGTCAAGGTAGACGCATCATCATGGCCAAGAATGCCGAAGACGCCGCATTCTTCGTGGAGGGTGTCTCCATCGAATTCATCATTGAGCGTCAAGGAATGAGACTGGTTCATCGATGCGGGCCTTTGCTCTCACAAGAATGGATCGGCTTTCCATAGCATGATGCCGTAATCATGCGTTTTAAACGGCTGAGGCCCGGCAGAGCGGATACCCGGCCGGACCTTTATTCACGTTCCGCTCAAATGGCAATTGCCAGGTGGCGGGTCAAGCTGTTGAACGCTGCGTCAATTAGACGGCTGCTGTGCACCGGTTGCAGGGGCGGGCGCTGCATCTTCGGCTGGCGCCGCCTGGTCGGATGCCGGCGCGCTGCCGCTCTCAGTATTGCCGCCCTGCGGCTGAATTTTGTCCATCACGCTCGCCCGCACCATCTGCGCGAATTCTGCGGGCAGTACGGACTGCAACTTGACCACCATCGAGTCCAGGAATGGCTTCGACTTGGCGTTGTTCACCCAGGCCGGGCGGTGGTCCACGTCCACGAGCCAGTTCCAGAAAGCGACGGCGACGACGAGAAGAAGTATGCCCCTAGCCGCGCCGAAGAGAAAGCCCAAAGTGCGGTCCAGAGCGCCGATCCGGCTGTCGATGATGAAGTCCGCGATCTTCATGGTGATGAAGGAGATCACGATCAGCGCGATCAGGAACACCACCGCGGCCGAGCCGACGATCGCGATACGGTCGTCATCCGTGTACTTCTTCGCGTAAGGCACGAGGTAGGGATAGAAATAGTATGCGGCGGCTGCGGAGCCGCCCCAGCTTGCGATCGAAAGAACTTCGCGGGAGAAGCCGCGTACCATTGCAAGTACGGCGGAGAAAAGAACGACGCCGATGACAATACCGTCGAAAATCGTAATGGGCATATAAATTCAACTCCAGGACCGCCGTTTATCTACGGCTTGGTCGCGCCTCATTGCGTGTTTCCTATAACATCACCGATGCTGGCGATGAAAGGATCAAACCTCTTCTTCCACACGTCGCAGAGCACCTTTCGACCCGGCAATGCGTGCAACCAGGTCCGGAAGGCTCTCGATCTCGCTCCAGCGACCGCCGGAACCCTTCGGCAGGTCGGCTGACGCCGAGGGAAGCAGCGCGGCAGAAAAGCCCAGCTTCTCGGCTTCTTTGAGGCGCTGGGACGTATGTGAAACCGGCCGGACGGCGCCCGACAGGCTGACTTCGCCGAAATAGACACAATTGGCCGGCAGGGCAATACTGGCAAGCGACGAAACCAGGGCCGAGGCGACGGCAAGATCGGCGGCCGGCTCGGAGATGCGATAGCCGCCCGCGATGTTCAGATAGACGTCGTGCTGGCCAAGCCGCACGCCGCAATGGGCCTCGAGTACGGCAAGGATCATCGACAGCCGCGCCGAATCCCAGCCGACAACAGCGCGGCGAGGGGTGCCGAGCGATGTCGGCGCGACGAGCGCCTGCACTTCGACCAGGATCGGGCGCGTGCCCTCCATTCCGGCAAAGACGGCAGCTCCCGGCGATTTCTCGTTGCGTTCACCAAGGAACAGTTCGGAGGGATTGGCGACCTCTCGGAGCCCCTTGTCCGACATTTCAAAGACGCCGATCTCGTCGGTCGGGCCGAAGCGGTTCTTGACCGTGCGCAGGATACGGTAGTGATGGCCGCGGTCGCCTTCGAAGTAGAGCACGGCATCGACCATGTGCTCGACGACACGCGGGCCCGCGATTTGGCCGTCCTTGGTGACGTGACCGACGAGAACCATCGCAGCACCGGTCTGCTTGGCGAAGCGGATCATCGACTGAACGCCGGTGCGCACCTGGGTCACGGTTCCGGGCGCGGATTCGGCCAGTTCGCTCCAAAGCGTCTGAATGGAGTCGATGATAACAAGATCGGGCCGCTTGCCTTCGGCGACCGTTGCCAGAATGTCCTCGACATTGGTTTCCGCGGCGAGCAGCACATCGGTATCGGCGGCCTGCAGACGCTGCGCCCGCAGCCGTACCTGCGCGACGGCCTCTTCACCCGAGACATAGATGATCCGATGGCCGCGGCGTGAAAGGGCCGCCGCCCCCTGCATCAGCAGCGTCGACTTGCCGATGCCGGGATCGCCGCCGATCAGCACGGCCGAGCCGCGCACGAAGCCGCCGCCAAGCGCCCGATCCAGTTCGGAGATGCCTGTGTGGATGCGCGGCGCTTCCTCGATTTCTCCTGACAGCGTCGTCAGCGTGACCGGGCGGCCCTTTTTCGGTGTTTTTGCAGGTCCGCCGCCGATGCCGCCCATCGGGTCTTCTTCGACGATGGTATTCCACTCGCCGCAATTATCGCACTTGCCCGCCCAGCGATTATGAACCGCGCCGCAGCTCTGGCAGATGAATTGTGTCCTGGCCTTCGCCATCAATCAAGCTTTCGGTTGGATGGTAGCTAGTGCGTCGCATCGAATCACTTTGATTGCTCAAATAATCATTCCCCGCACCGATCAAAACTAATGATTTCCCTATCAGGGGCTGCGGTGGCACTTGTTCTCCACTATCTTGGAGGCCACGAGATGCTGGACTATTCGGCCGCGCACTGGATTGCGTTCTTGACCGCAGCGGTTCTGCTGAACCTGTCGCCGGGCCCTGACATGGCTTTCATTCTCGGCCACACAATCAAGAGCGGGACGAAGACCGGCTTTGCCGCGCTCTTCGGCATCTGGACTGGCGCCTGCCTGCATGTGGCCATGGCGGCATTCGGTCTTTCCGCGATCCTCGCCGCCTCCGCGTTGGCCTTTTCGGCGGTCAAGTGGGTCGGCGCGATCTACCTCGTCTGGCTCGGCATTCAGGCATTGCGCTCGAAGGGCGAGGGTGGTCTGGTCAATGCGGCGAAAGACGTCCTGCCCTGGAGCCGTGTCTACAGGCAGGGCATCCTCGTTTCGCTGTTGAACCCGAAGGTCGCGATCTTTTTCCTCGCCTTCCTGCCGCAATTCGTGGTCGAGGGCGCTGGAGCGACTTGGCTACAGCTGGCGGTCCACGGCGTACTCATCATTGTCGTTGCAGCCTTCATCGAGCCGCCGCTCATCCTGGCTGGAGGGCGCCTCGCCGATCTCATCAAACGCAGAAAGAGCATCGGCCTCTGGCTCGATCGCGGCCTTGGGGCGCTGCTGGTGGCGCTCGGCGTGCGGCTGGCGCTAACGACGCGCTAGGTCCTTAGTCTTCCTCGTACAGGTAACGCCGTTCGTGCCGAAGGCCGATGCTGGTCAGGATTTCGTAGCCGATCGTACCCGCTGATCGCGCGACATCGTCGACGAGCACGTTCTTTCCGAACAGTTCCACGTAATCGCCTGCGCGCACTGCGTTTTCCGGAAGGTCGGTGATATCGAAAATCGTCAGGTCCATGGTGACGCGGCCGGCAACGGGAATCTTCCGGCCAGCCATGAAGCCGTAACCTCCCTGCGGTACGACCTGGCGCAAGGGGACACCACCGCTCGACTGACTTCGCAGGTATCCATCGGCATAGCCGGCCGACACGATGGCGAGCCTGCTGTCGCGGGTCAATCGCATGGCGCGGCCGTAGCCCACGGACTCGTCCGCCTTGGCCGTGCGAACCTGAAGGACGCGGGCCTCGGCGGTCACCACCGGCCGCAGGGGGTTCGCCATGCCGTTGACGGCTTCGCCGCCGTAGATCGCGATGCCAGGGCGCGTCAGGTCAAAGTGGTAATCGCTGCCGAGGAAGATGCCGGCGGAGGCCGCAAGGCTTGAATCGATACCTTCATAGGCGGCGCTAACCTGTCGGAATGATTCAAGCTGCTGCCGGTTCATGTCCGAGGAATGGTCATCGCTGCAGGCAAGATGACTCATGACGAGCACCGGTGCAAAACTTGCCGGACGCGAGACGTCGTTAGCGAGCGCGATCGCCTCATTCACGGAAAGGCCCAGCCTGTTGAAGCCCGTGTCGACGTGGAGCGCACAGGGATAGTCGCCGTATTCGGCAAGCACCGCCATCCAGAAGGCGAGTTGTTCTTCCGAAGAGATCACCGGCACGAGATCGTTTTCGAAGAAGCGCCGCTCCGTGCCCGGCCAGATGCCGGAGAGGACGAAGATGCGCGCGTCGGGGGCATAGGGCCGCAGCGTCACGCCTTCATCGACGGTGGCGACGAAGAAATCGCGCGCGCCCGCCATAAACAGCGCGTCGCCGGCGTCTTCGATGCCGGTGCCGTACGCGTCCGCCTTCACGACCGCGGCGGCCCGGGCCTTGCCGGAGCGTCGCGCCATGTCTTTCCAGTTTTCTGTCAGTGCCGTCAGGTCGACGGTCAGCCGCAGGCCGGCGGAGTCGAATGGATCTTCATCTTCGAAACTATCAACAAAATCAGTCATCGTGCTTCACAAAGGTAGGGAGGGTACTCGTCGCGTGGCAGTCTAGAGATCAATAAGGCAAAGTAAAAGCAAGCCAAGGAGATATCGATCTTGCGATCACTTTTGTTCAAGACGCAGAGGCGCGCCTGAAGTAGGCTGGTTCGATGGAGAATGTATCGCAGAAAGAGGCGGCCGACGCGATGCCGCTGGCCGGTCTCGAACGGGCGCGCTTCTGGCGCGACCGCAGATTCCGCAACATGGAATGCCTGAGCGCAAGCTTTCTGACGCATGAATATGCGCCTCATGCCCATGACACTTTCTCGATCGGCGCGATCGAAAGCGGCACGCAGATCGCGACGATGAAGGGAGTCCGGGAGGAGACGGGCGCAGGCGACCTCTATCTCATCGACCCAGGCGTCGTGCATGACGGCGTCCCGGGCGGCGAAGGGTATCGCTATCGAATGATCTATCCCGATACCACACTCTTCGTCGATATCCTCGAAGACGTGACCGGCAAGGCCTTCAACGCCACGCCGTCCTTCCCGAAGGAGCTTCTCAACGATCCCGAGATGGCCGCGGCCTTCCATGCCGCCCATCGCGTGCTGGAGAGCGGCGCTGGAGCCCTAGAATCGGAGGAAGGGATGTTTCGCGTACTTGCGGCAATCTTCCAGCGTTACGGCAGCACGATCGTCGTGCCGGTGGATACGAAGGAGCGTACCGCGGTTGGTCGCGCTCGCGACTACCTGACCGACAATTTCGACAGTGACATCGGGCTTGACGAATTGGCCGATGTCGCAGGATTGAGCCGCGCGCATCTCATCCGGGCGTTCCGTCGCGAATATCACATCACCCCGCATGCGTTCCTGACCGACAAGCGGGTGCGCGAGGCGCGCAAACTGTTGCAGGCGGGACAGGCGCCCGCCGATGTGGCGATCCAGTGCGGCTTCGCCGACCAGGCGCATTTCACCCGACATTTCAAGGCGCGCACCGGTGTTACCCCGGGGCAATATCGCGCGGGCTGATCACTTTCGTTCAAGACGGTCGCAGTGTGGCGGCTTACAGCTCCGGGCTCTGGCAGTTCTGGAGGTTCCAATGCTCACTCAAAGACGACCCATCGGGGACTTTTTTGACGGCGCGAAGGCAATTCTGCCGCTCGTCGCCGCCGTTGTTCCGATCGGTCTCGTCTTCGGCGCGGTTTCGGTCACGAAAGGCCTGTCGGCCCTGGAGGCGACTTTGATGAGCGCGCTCGTATTCGCTGGTGGTTCGCAGTTCGTCGCGATGGACATATGGACGCACCCGGCTAGCTGGGCAGGCGTCGGCTTTGCCGCACTGCTCGTCAATATCCGCCACGTCCTGATGAGCGCATCCCTCGGGACGAAGATGCAGGCCTTCTCGGGCTCGCGAAGATATGCGGCCATGCTGTTCCTCGCCGATGAGATATGGGCGATCGCGGAATTTCGAGCACGCGTTGCGCGCTTGACGCCTTCGTGGTTCGCAGGCATCGCCATGCCGTTCTATCTGGCTTGGGTCGCCTCCACGCTGATCGGCGCCTCTCTCGGCGCGTTCCTCGGCGATCCGACCACCATCGGGCTCGACTTCGCCTTTCCCGCGGTCTTTGTCGTGTTGGCGATGGGGTTCTGGAAGGGCCGCGAGACGGGTTCGGTATTGGCTGCGAGCGCTTTAGCGGCCGTCCTGGTTCACCAGTTCGTGCCAGGTGTCTGGTACATCGCAGCCGGCGCGCTCGCCGGACTTGCTGCGGCGCTGTGGACGGGCAAGACAAAGGCGGTTACGGCATGACCCTGGAGATAAATACGCTTCTGGCGATCCTCGCCATGGCGGCGGCAACGGTGCTGACCCGCATGAGCGGCCTGCTCCTCATTCGCCACGTCGCCATGACCGAACAGACCCGAACGGCCATCGAGGCGATACCGCCGGCGGTCCTGATGGCGGTGATCGCACCCACGGCCTTTGCGACAGGCTGGGCCGAAACGGCTGCTTGCCTCGTGACGGCGCTCGCAGCGCGCCGCCTGCCGATGCTCGCAAGTGTTGCCGTCGGCGTGGCTAGCGTTGCCATCTTGCGAGCTGTCGGCTTGTAGATTGAGTATTGTGCTGACGGGAAGGGTCCCGTCAGTGCTCTTCGTACTGGATGAAGGAGGGGTCGGCGAGATCCGCAAAGCGCGTGAATTCCGACTGGAAGGCGAGCTTTACCGTGCCGGTCGGTCCGTGGCGCTGCTTGGCGATAATGACATCGGCTGTGCCCTTCACCTTGTCGAAGAGGGCTTCCCATTCCGCATACTTCGGATCGTTGGGATCACGAGGCTCGAGATTCTTGACGTAGTACTCCTCGCGGAACACGAAGAGCACCACGTCGGCGTCTTGCTCGATCGAGCCCGATTCACGAAGGTCGGAGAGCTGCGGACGCTTGTCGTCGCGGCTTTCGACCTGACGCGAGAGCTGGGAGAGCGCAATGATTGGAACGTTCAGCTCCTTGCCGAGCGCCTTCAGGCCGGTCGTGATCTGGGTGATTTCCTGCACGCGGTTTTCGCCCGACTTGCCCGAGCCGGTCATCAGCTGGATGTAGTCGACCACCAGGCAGTCGAGACCGCGCTGGCGCTTCAGCCGGCGGGCACGTGCCGATAACTGGGCGATCGAAATACCGCCGGTCTGGTCAATGTAGAGCGGCACCTTCTGCATCATCATCGAGCAGGCGACGAGCTTTTCGAAATCGGCATCGTTGATGTCGCCGCGGCGGATCTTCGAGGAGGAGACTTCCGTCTGCTCCGAGATGATACGGGTGGCGAGCTGTTCGGACGACATTTCAAGCGAGTAGAAGCCGACGACACCACCCTGCCTTGCCTTCATGCTGCCGTCCGGCTGCACCTCGCCCTCGTAGGCGGCGGCGATGTTGTAGGCGATGTTGGTGGCGAGCGAGGTCTTGCCCATGCCCGGACGTCCGGCAAGCACGATCAAGTCGGAGCGCTGCAGGCCGCCCATCTTGCCGTCTAGCGAAAGAATGCCGGTCGAGATGCCCGAAAGACCGCCATCGCGTTCCTTGGCGACGGCGGCCATGTCGATCGCCAGCGCCACCGCGTCGTTGAACGACTGGAAGCCACCGTCATAGCGGCCGTTTTCTGCGAGTTCGAATAGACGGCGCTCGGTATCCTCGATCTGCGCCTGCGGCGGCATGTCGAGCGGCGCGTCATAGGCGATATTGACAACATCTTCGCCGATCGTGATCAGCG
The DNA here is from genome assembly GCF_050644135.1 of Rhizobium sp. YTU87027. NCBI lineage: Bacteria > Pseudomonadati > Pseudomonadota > Alphaproteobacteria > Hyphomicrobiales > Rhizobiaceae > Rhizobium > Rhizobium sp. YTU87027. Next base: position 917,383 of record NZ_CP098440.1, read on the forward strand.
CGCGGCGCAGTGCCAGGTCGTAGATCGCCCGGCCGTAGTCCTCGGCGTTGATGATCGTGACCGCTTCACGGGCAAGGCGTGCGAGGTATTCGGAGACCGTCATGTCGCCGACCTTCTCGTCGGCCTTCAGGAAGGTCTTGATCGTCACCGGATTGGCGATCTTGCCCATGCGGATGATGTCGCCCGCGACTTCGAAGATCTTGCGGTGCAGCGGTTCGTAAAGATGGATCGGCTTCAGGAAGTCCGACACCCTGTAGTAGGCGTCGTTGTTCATCAGGATCGCGCCGAGAAGCGCCTGTTCGGCTTCGATATTGTTGGGTGCTTCCCGGTAGTGCTGCTCCGCGGGAGCAACGGCGGCAATCTTTCGAGCGACGTCGTTCATCGTAATCCGTTCTGTCTTCTTCAGCTTCGGGTGTGGCGCGCGCAGGCGACAAAATCAAGTGCGGAAGCGAGGTCCCTTCCACGCCACCGTCGATACCGGGAGGCTTTGCCCGTTGTTCGACTTCTCCACAGCCGCACTTGCGGTCGGTACAAAAATACCGAAAGTGTCACCCGCGGAACACGGCCAGAAACGACTCACTTCCATCGTGCCTCACGTGGTAGTGTAAGCCCGCCGGGGGAGACTTGCACCCGAACAGAGGCTACCGCCTCTTGAAAAAGATCGGAAAACAATATAGGTAGCAAAGATATAATTAGTATACTAACAAAATAGGACTGAAATATATGGGAAATCCCGTTCTCGGACGTGAGCTCATCGAAGACCTTGCAGCGTTCAATCGCAAGCTCAGGGCCGTCTTCGACAAGATAGTGCGGGAGCGCAATATGACCTTGCCGCGCGCCCGCGTCTTTTTCACGCTCAACAAGAAGGACGGGATCAACCAGCGAGAACTGGCCGACAGGCTGGAGCTCGAGACGCCAACGCTCGTCAGGATTCTCGATGCGATGGAAGGGCAGGGCTTCGTCCAGCGGCGCGTAGCCGGCTCCGATCGACGCGCCAAGGAAATCTACATCACGGAAACCGGCAAGGTCGTGGCCGGCGAGATCGATGACATCGCCGTGAAAGTGCGGGCTCAGGTCATCGCCGGTATTCCCGAAAATGATCTGAAGACTACTTTGGACGTGATACGGGCCATGCAAGCCAACCTGCAGGGCATTCGCGGAATTTGAGGTCCTGCCAATGAGCCTCGCCGAGACCGCCAACGACAATGTGGCGCCAAAGCCCGCCGAGGCGGCGAAGCCGGACGCGCAACAGCAACCGCCACCGGCAGCGGGCGTGCCGATGCCGGCCTGGAAGATGCCGCTCTACATGGGGGCCTCGGTTCTGCTTTTTCTGACGCAGGGCCTTGGCATGAACCTGCTGACCGCCAACATCTATCAGCTGCAAGGCTCGTTTTCCGCGACCACTACTGAAATATCCTGGCTCTCGGCTGCCTATATGGCACCTTACGCCAGCATGTCGATCGCACTCTTCAAGATCCGTACCCAGTACGGTCTTCGGCGTTTCGCGGAACTCGGCATTATCTGTTTCATCGTTGCGGCGGTGCTCAATCTCCTCATCACTGACCTGCATTCCGCGATCGTCGTGCGCGCCCTGAGCGGCATGGCCGCTGCACCTCTTTCGACGCTCGGCTTCCTATACATGCTGGAACCGTTCCCTCAGGAAAAGAAGCTCTCGCTCGGGATCAGTTTCGCATTGATGAGCACGCTGTTTGCGTCTCCCATCGCGCGCATTGTTTCACCCTCGCTGTTGCACTTCGGCGGGTATCAGGCGCTCTATATGTTCGAGATGGGGCTCGCGCTCATTGTCTTTCCGATCATCTACCTACTGCCGCTCACGGCGCCGCCTCGGGCAAACGTCATTCAACGACACGACATACTGAGCTATCTCCTGCTGGCGGTCGGCTTCGGCTGTCTTGCCGTTGTACTGACGCTGGGCCGGCTCTATTGGTGGTTCGAGGCACCCTGGATCGGCGTTTTGTTGGCGGTATCGGTCGGCTCGCTTGCACTCGTGCTGGCCATGGAGCTGCCGCGCACCAGTCCCCTGATCGATTTCCGCTGGCTGTTCTCGGGCGCCAATATGCGCATGGCGGGCGTCCTGCTTCTCTTCCGCTTCGTCTCCTCGGAGCAGTCGTCAACGGCCGCCAACTTCTATCAGCAGCTCGGGCTTCTGAACGATCAGACAGTTACCCTTTATGCGATCATTCTTTTCGCCTCTTTGGTTGGTGGGCTTTTTTGCGCGTTTCTGATGACGACACGCTATGTCGAGACTGCCCATGTGCTGGCGCTCGCCCTCATTGCTGGCGGCGCCTTTCTGGACAGCCAGTCGACGAGCCTGACGCGACCGCCTCAGATGTATCTGAGCCAGGCGATGGTTGCCGCGGGCGCGGCGATGTTCCTGCCGCCTGTCATGGCGAACGGCTTTAAGGCCGCCATCTCCCGGGGCGGGCAATACATCGTCAACTTCCTGGTAATCTTCGTGTTCACGCAGAGCATTGGCTCGCTCTTCGCCTCGGCGATGCTCGGAACGTTCATGACAATCCGGGAGAAGTTCCATTCGAATGTGCTCGTCGAGCATATCCTGCTGCAGGACCCGATCGTGGCGCAGCGAATCTCTCAGTTGAGCGCGGCGTATGGCAAGGTGCTCGGCGACAAGATGCTGCTCAACGCCGAAGGTTTGGTGCTGCTCGCCCAGCAGGTCAGTCGCGAGGCTTATATTCTCGCCTACAACGACACTTTCCTGGTCATCGGCTACTCCTCCGTCTTCGGCTTGATGGTCATTCTTCTGCATCAAGCGTGGCGCCGGCTACCTTGGCCACGGACAAGCCAGCCCGATGCAACGCCCGCTCAATCGTGATCTCAGGGGTCCCAGCATGTTGAAGTTCCTTCGGTCTCCCTCGACTATCATCGCAGTGCTCGCCGGCATCGCCGGTGTCCTTCTCGTTCTCTATGCATGGCGCTTGCCGCCGTTTTGTCACGTCGGTTGAAACGACTGACAACGCCTATGTTCGGGGCTATGTCACGATCATGAGCCCACAGGTCAGCGGCTATGTCGTCGATGTGCTCGTGAAGGACTATCAGCAGGTCAAGCAGGGCGATACGCTTGTCCAGATCGACGACCGGATCTACGCCCAGAAGCTTGCCCAAGCGCGTGCGGCGCTCGACGGGCAGAAGGCGTCGCTGGAGAATTCCCGCCAGTCCGAGCTTGCGGCAAAGGCGAGCATCGCCTCCAGCGAGGCACAGATCGACAGCGCAAACGCAGCGCTGACGCGCGCGCAGCAGGCCTGGGATCGCGTCAACAACCTCAGCAACCGCGGCATTGCATCGCAGAGTGAGACAGAGGCCGCGCAGGCGACGCTTGACCAGGCCAAGGCGGCCGTGAACCAGGCTAAGGCTGCGCTTGAGGTTTCCAAGCAAAATCTTGCAACAATCATCGTCAATCGCTCGCTTCTGGAAGCCAATGTCGCAAGCGCGGAAGCCGCGGTGCATCTCGCGGAAATCGACCTGCAGAACACCAGGATTGTCGCGCCGCGTGACGGTCATCTCGGCGAAGTCGGTGTACGCGTCGGGCAATATGTGACGGCGGGAACGCAGCTCATGGCGGTTGTGCCGGAGGATGTCTGGGTTGTAGCGAATTTCAAGGAGACGCAGCTGTACGGTATGCAGGTCGGGCAGCCGGTGACCATCACGGTCGATGCGCTCGGCAAGCAGAAATTGAGGGGATACATCGAGCGTTTCTCGCCCGCAGCCGGGTCGGAGTTCGCGGTCATCAAGGCCGACAATGCGACAGGGAATTTCGTGAAGATTGCACAGCGCGTCGGCGTGCGCATCGGTTTTGATCCCGACCAGCCGGTCGTCAAGGATCTGGGGCCGGGGCTTTCCGTCGTCGTCGACGTCGACAAGAGCGCTCCGCCACAGCAGAACACAGCCGCCAAATAAGCAGAAAGCCCGGCGCGAGCCGGGCTTTCGTCCATTTCCAGAGAGTGTCTCTTGGAAAATTAAGCTTCGTCGCCTTCGAGATCGGCTTCCGGATCGAAGAAGTCTTCCGGACGCAGGGCATCTTCGTCAACACCGTAGATGGCATCGACGGAGGTGAGGGTTTCGCCCTTGGCCTGACGGCCAGCTTCTTCAGCCGAACGAGCAACGTTGAGCTCGACGTGGATCTCGACTTCAGCGTGGAGTTGTAGCTCGACCTTGTGCAGGCCAATGGCCTTGATCGGCGTGTTCAGGTGAACCTGGTTGCGGCCGATGTTGAAGCCTTCAGCAGCGAGGATGTCAACGACATCGCGAGCAGCAACCGAGCCGTACAGCTGGCCGGTTTCGCCGGCGGAGCGAACGACGATGAAGGACTTGCCGTCGAGAACGTCAGCGACCTTCTGTGCTTCCGACTTGCGCTCGAGGTTACGGGCTTCGAGCGTTGCACGCTCGGACTCGAAACGCTTCTTGTTGGCTTCGTTGGCGCGCAGCGCCTTGCCAAGCGGCAGGAGATAGTTACGAGCGAAGCCGTCGCGAACCTTTACGGTTTCGCCCATCTGGCCGAGCTTGGAGATGCGTTCAAGAAGAATGACTTCCATGTTCGTGTTCCTTTCGTGTCTCTAGATTTTCGAATCTGTCTGTTTGGGGGCATCGACATCCTTGTTCGGGGTCAGCGCGATCGCCTTGCGGGTATCGCTCAAGCCCACCACGAGGATGAAAAAGGCTGGCACCATCAGGACGAGCGATGCCAGGTAGCAGAGGATGAGCGCCGGAAGGCGCCAATCCTTGCCGCGCGTGCGGAAGTGCAGCGCGGCGAAGCCGGAGAGCAGGAAGCCGGCGCCGAAGGTGCCGACGACGGTTGCTCCGATCATCGCCGGCATGCCGCCGAAGAAGGTGGCGGCAAGACCAGCGAGAAAAACGAAGATCGAATTGCGGTTCATGCGCAGCGCCGAGGGGATATCCTCGCGTGGACGCAGGCTACGGCCGGATGCGCTGACGATCCGGGTCGCGATGTAGTAGGCGACAAACAGCATGACCACCCACATGCCGCCCTGAATGGCGGGCAGCATGAGCAGAACGAGCGACTTGGTTTGCGTCGTCACTGCCGGATCGGGCGAAAACTCGGGCTGCTGCTGTGCAAGCGACCCGAACAGGACATCAACTAGGCGATCGATGAGTTCAGGACCGTAGCCGATCATCACGCCGACGACGATCACCGCGATGGCAACCAGGCCGCAGAGGTGCAGCAGGATATCCGAAAGCGGATACCAAGCCATCAGATGCTCGGGGCCGCCAAGTTCGGAGGCCGGGCGGGCAAGGTTTGCAAGGTGGCTCAGCCACCCGGCCGGCAGCAGCGTGACCAGCGTCATCATCAGCGCGAAGGACGGCGAGATGGCGATCGCGCCGACTGCAGCGGCGGTGACGACGGCGGCGATTGCCGCCATGTTGCCCCAGCCGAGGCCGACGAGAAGAATGGGAAGTGCCGAAGCAGCATAGAGGACCGCACTGAACGACGGCTGCAGGCTCGCGCCGAGCACCAGAAGTGCGGCGGTCAATCCGGCGAGCGCGCCGATGCCTAGCGTTTTTGTGTTCAGTTGGTTCACGGTCGCTGTCCTGCTTCATCAAGCAGTTAGAGGGTTCTCCTGAATCGCTTTCAGAAAGGCCTCAACATGGGTTTTAAGAGTTCCGATCCGCGCCCATCGCGAAAGGGAGAAGGGAAGGCATTGCTGCCTTCCCTCGATTTGGTTTCGTCAGCTGATTAGGCGACGACGTACGGCAGCAGGCCGAGGAAACGAGCGCGCTTGATCGCCTGAGCGAGTTCGCGCTGCTTCTTCTGCGAAACAGCCGTGATACGGGAAGGAACGATCTTGCCGCGCTCGGAAATGTAGCGCTGCAGGAGACGAACGTCCTTGTAGTCGATGCGCGGAGCGTTTGCGCCGGAGAACGGGCAAGTCTTGCGACGACGGTGGAACGGGCGACGAACCGGTGCGGAGGAAGATTCAGACATTCTCAGTTCTCCTTATGCACGGTCTTCGCGGGGAGCGCGGTCCGGACGCGGGCCACGCTGGAAGTCGCCGTCACGACGCGGCGGACGGTCACCGAATTCGCGGCGCGGGCCACGGTCGGCGCCATCACGCGGGCCGCGGTCGTCGCGGTCGCGCTTCTGCATCATCGCAGACGGGCCTTCTTCGTGCTTTTCAACAGCGATCGTCATGTAGCGCAGGACGTCTTCGCTGATGCGCATCTGACGTTCCATTTCCTGCACGGCAGCAGCCGGAGCGTCGATGTCGACGAGAACGTAGTGAGCCTTGCGGTTCTTCTTGATGCGGTAGGTCAGGGACTTGAGGCCCCAGTTTTCTACGCGCCCGACCTTGCCGCCGTTAGCTTCGATAACACCCTTGTACTGTTCTACGAGGGCATCGACCTGCTGAGCGGAAATATCCTGCCGGGCAAGGAATACATGTTCATAAAGAGCCATGACAGCTTTGCCTTTCTTGCGTTTGATCAACCCGATATTCGGCGGCTAAGCCTCAACGACTGCTCCTGAGAGGCGGCAAGCGCCAAGCAAGAAAAGCGTTCCGAGACGGTCGAGAGCGGAGACACGGGAGGCTGGAACGCTTCCGTTCCGAACGATTTCCCCTGGGAAACCGGCCCTCCGTTCAGCCACCAGCCAGAAGACCGGGTTTGCGAACAGTGCGGCTTATACGGATTTTTGGCGGAAACGCAAGGGACGTCAGCAATGTTCTCGCTGCGAGTTCAACGAGGGCAGCCCCGCCTTGCGCAACCCGTCGACGAAATGGTCGTAGTGGCCGGGGTCGACGTAGGGCGTCAGGATCTTCCAATAGTGCTCGAGGTCTGCCGGTACGTTTGCCAGGATCTCTGGTATCAGCCGCCGGGCTTCGTCATGACGGCCGAGCTGCCCCAAGCTTGCAAGAAGCACGACCCGGTTGAAGTAGGCACGGCGGAGCGACAGCCCACGTTCGGAATAGTGAATCGCTTCCTCGTAGTTGCCGAGATGATAGTTCGACAACGCGAGCCGGTCGTGGATGAGATAGGCCAGGGGATCATGTGGGCTAAGCCGTAGGGCCATGTGGAGAGGATCGTAAGCTTCCGCGAAATAGCCGGTGAAGATTCTGGCCCATCCGAGCCCCATATGCGCCAGGGCGAAATTGGGATTGAGATCGATAGCTTGCTGCGCTTCTTCGACGGCGGCCGGGGCGTTGTGGGCAACGAAATGACCAAGGCACATCGCGTAGTGAGAGTAGGGGTCGCGCGGATCAAGCGCGACTGCGCGCTCTGCCTCTGCTCGAAGTTCGGTGCTGTCTCTGTCGACATCGTCGCTGAAGCCGTGGAAACAGCGCGCGTAGAGCGAACGAGCCAGCATCATGTGGGCGCGTGCGAAATCGGGATCGAGCTCGATGGCTCGGCGATGCCAGGCTATGGATTCGATGAAATGCTCGGCGGTGTCCTGCGCATTGTGCAGCCAAGTGCCACGCATATGGCTTTCATAAGCATCGAGATTGTCTGTCGTTCTGAGCAGTGCCCGGCGGCTTTCACCTATCAGGATTTCCGGCTCGATGGCGCCAACGACATTTTGGGTGAGTTCGTCCTGAATAGCGAAGATATCCGCGATTTCGCGGTCGTAGCGCTGTGCCCAGAGGTGAACGCCGCTCTCGGCTTCGATCAGCTGCCCTGTGACGCGAACCCGTGTCCCAGCCCTGCGCACACTGCCTTCTACGACATAGCGCACGCCGAGATCACGCCCGATTTGCTTCACATCGACTGCGCGCCCCTTATACGCGAAGGATGAGTTCTGGGCGATGACGAAAAACCAGCGGTAAAGCGAAAGCGCAGTGATGATGTCCTCGGTCAGTCCATCCGCAAAGAATTCCTGCTCGGGATCGTCAGACATGTTCACGAAGGGCAACACTGCGATCGAGGGCTTGTCGGGCAGTCTTAGCGGCCCGCTGAGCGCTCCTGCCTCGACGGGGTCCTCACGGCTCCAGTGTACCCGATGCACAGGCACCGGTCGCGGAATGTTCTTAAGCGTACGGTCGCCCATCGGCACGAGAGGAAAGTCCAGCTTGCCCTCGATCTGCTCGCGCAACGCACCGGAAATGCAGATGCCGGAAGGCAGCGCCACCTCCTGAAGGCGGGCGGCGACATTCACGCCGTCGCCGAGCAGATTGTCTCCCGAGACGACGACATCGCCAAGATTGAGCCCGAGGCGGAATTCCATCCGTCGATCCACAGGCAGGTCCGCATTTCGGCGATTGAGGGCGCGCTGGATGGCGACCGCTGCACGGACGCCTTGCACTGCGCTGTGGAATTCGGCCACTACGCTGTCTCCAGCGCTGCCGAAAATCCGCCCGCCGTGCTCGCACACGAGGTCGCCAATCGTGGTGCTGTAGACGCTCAGCGTCGCAAGCGCATCCTCCTCGTTGGTTGCAACAAGGCGGCTGTAACCGGCAACGTCGCCGGCAAGTATGACTGCGAGCTTCCGTTCCACGGAATGAGCTCCCCGCGGCCCTGCACAGAGCCTTTTAAAACTAGCTGAATTGCGCAGGACCGAGAAGCGGAAATTGCCGCGACGGCAAAGTTGTCGAAACTTCTCGTTGTGGACGCTTTGCGGGAGACGTGCCTCGATAGGAATTCAGTAAGCGATCTGGCCCTCGTAGGCCAGATCGTGACGCGTCACCTGTCGCCTTAGATCGGCATCGGGTACTGGCGATGAACAGCCTCGATTTCGGCCAAAACCTCGTGCGACAGCTTGAGACTGACCGAACCCAGGTCCGTTTCAAGCTGTTTCATCGTGGTGGCGCCGATGATCACCGATGTCATGAAGCGGCGGCTGAGGCAGAAGGCGAGCGCCATCGCGCAAGGGTCGAGGCCGTGCCGTTCGGCGATGTCGAGATAGGCCTTCGTGGGTGCCTCCTGCAAGGGCTGCAGGCGGCCGCCGAGATCGCCGTTGATCGATCCGCGCGAGCCGTCGGGCTTGGCGCCGTCTAGATATTTGCCGCTGAGGATGCCGCCGGCGAGGGGGGAATAGGCGAGCAGGCCGACATTTTCATGATGCGACAGTTCCGCCATGTCGAGATCGTAGTGGCGGTAGAGAAGATTGTATTCGTTCTGGATCGTGGCGACGCGCGGCAGGTCGAGCTGTTCGGCAAGCGTAAGATACTTCTGGGTGCCCCACGTCGTTTCGTTGGAGAGGCCGAAGGCACGAACCTTGCCCTCTTTGACAAGGGCGCCCATTGTTTCCAATATTTCGGTGATATTGCCGATCGCCTTGGCGTGGTCCTGCTTGAAAGGATCGTAGTGCCAGGCCTGCCGGAAATGGAAATGCCCTCGGCTCGGCCAGTGAATCTGATAGAGGTCGATATAGTCGGTCTTCAACCGGCCCAGGCTTGCCTCGATCGCCAGGCGAATATTCTTCGCGTCGGCGCCGTCGCCATTGCGGATATACGAACGGCCAGGACCCGCGACCTTCGTGGCGAGCACGATGTCCTTGCGCTTGCCCGTCTTCTGAAACCAGCTGCCGATGTAATCTTCGGTCAGGCCTTGCGTCTCCGCGGAGACCGGCGTGGTCGGGTAAAGCTCGGCTGTGTCGAAGAAGTTCACGCCTTTCTCGACGGAATAGTCCATCTGCTCATGCGCTTCGGCCTCCGTGTTTTGCGTGCCCCAGGTCATGGTGCCGAGGCAGATTTCGGACACGGAAATATCCGTGCGGCCAAGTGTCTTGTACTTCATCTGAAAGCCCTGAAGATAATCTGGAAAAGAAATGGTCTGGAAGGACGGCGCAAATCTAGACCGGAATTGAGCAAGCGCAAGAGGTAAAACCGGGCCCACTCGCAGCCGCAAAGCCTTGGAACGCGGGCATCCGGCACTTGACTCTGCAGGAAAGAATGTCAATTGGAGGCGAAATAACCAGAGGTCCGTATAAAAGGGACATAGCATGACCATTGCTTTTACATTCCCGGGTCAGGGCAGCCAGGCTGTCGGCATGGGCAAGGATCTTGCCGAGAATTACGCCGAGGCGCGCGCCGTCTTCCAAGAAGTCGACGAAGCTCTGGGCGAAAAGCTGTCCGAGACCATGTTTAACAGTCCTGAAGACACGCTGAACCTGACGGCCAACGCGCAGCCGGCTCTGATGGCGGTCTCGATGGCGGCCATCCGTGTCCTCGAAGCCAAGGGCGTCGATCTGAAGGCGAAGGTGTCCTACGTTGCCGGTCATTCGCTCGGCGAATACTCCGCTCTCTGCGCTGCCGGTACCTTCTCGCTGGCCGACACCGCCCGTCTGCTGCGCATTCGCGGCAATGCCATGCAGGCCGCCGTACCTGTCGGTGTTGGCGCCATGGCCGCCATCATCGGCCTTGAACATGCCGATGTCGTCGCCGTCTGCGAGGAAGCCTCTGCCGTCGGCTCCTGCCAGATCGCCAACGACAATGGCGGCGGCCAGATCGTCATTTCGGGCGAGAAGGCAGCCGTGGAAAAGGGTGCCGCGATAGCAACCGAGAAGGGCGCCAAGCGCGCGATCTTGCTCCCGGTCTCCGCTCCCTTCCATTCTTCTCTGATGGCGCCCGCTGCAGACGCGATGCGCGAAGCTCTGGCCGGTGTGAAGAAGTCAAACCCGGTCGTGCCTCTTATCGCCAACGTGCGCGCTGCACCGGTGACCGACGCCGACGAGATCGCCAAGTTGCTCGTGGAACAGGTGACGGGCCAGGTCCGTTGGCGCGAGACGGTCGAATGGTTCGCGGCCAACGGCGCGACGACGCTTTATGAGATCGGCTCCGGCAAGGTCCTGACCGGCCTCGCACGCCGTATCGACAAGACTGTGAACTGCATTGCCGTCAACACGCCTGCCGATATCGATGCGGCTGTTGCCGCCCTGATGGCCTGATAGATTTAACGATTACAAGGAACACTTCCATGCTCGATCTTTCCGGCCGCAAGGCTCTGGTTACTGGTGCTTCCGGCGGCATTGGCGAAGAAATCGCCCGTATCCTGCACAAACAGGGCGCCATCGTCGGCCTCCACGGCACTCGCGTCGAGAAGCTCGAGGCGCTGGCAAACGAACTTGGTGATCGTGTAAAGATCTTCCCGGCCAACCTCGCGGACCGCGACGAAGTCAAGGCTCTCGGAGTCAAGGCGGAAGCTGATCTCGAAGGCGTCGACATCCTCGTCAACAACGCCGGCATCACCAAGGACGGCCTGTTCGTGCGCATGAGCGACGAGGACTGGGACAGCGTCATCGAGGTGAATCTGACGGCGATGTTCCGCCTGACGCGCGAGTTGACGCATCCGATGATGCGCCGCCGCTATGGCCGTATCATCAACATCACCTCGGTCGTCGGCGTCACCGGCAATCCGGGCCAGGCCAACTACTGCGCCTCCAAGGCAGGCATGATCGGCTTCACGAAGTCGCTGGCACAGGAGATTGCGACCCGCAACGTCACCGTCAACTGCGTGGCGCCGGGCTTCATCGAGTCCGCCATGACCGGCAAGCTGAACGACAAGCAGAAGGAAGCGATCATGGGGGCTATCCCGATGAAGCGCATGGGCACAGGCGCGGAAGTCGCTTCCGCCGTCGCCTATCTCGCCTCGTCGGAAGCCGCTTATATGACAGGCCAGACGCTGCACGTAAACGGCGGCATGGCCATGATCTGAAACGGTAAACTGCCTTTCGAGGCTGTTTTCCCCGCAATAGCGTGTTGACCAACCCGATGGGGTTGATTTTCTGGCTTTGCGGCAGACTTAAACCGTGTTAAGCGGGCCATGACTGTGAACAGTCTCCCGAGAAAGCAGACGGACCGGCGGGCTTTTGTGCAAGCCTGGGACATTTCTGGTAGCCGGGTTCAAAGAGTTTGCCGAGGGTGGCTTAACGGCGCCGCAGGCTGAAACAGGGTAGGGATGTCACAAGGCATTCTGATCAGGACATAAGGTCGAGGAAACCGACATGAGCGATATCGCAGAACGCGTAAAGAAAATTGTTATTGATCATCTTGGCGTCGATGCCGACAAGGTTGTCGAAAGCGCCAGCTTTATCGACGATCTGGGCGCTGACTCGCTCGACACCGTCGAACTGGTCATGGCATTCGAAGAAGAATTCGGCGTTGAAATTCCGGATGACGCTGCTGACTCGATCCTGACGGTCGGCGATGCCGTAAAGTTTATCGAAAAGGCTCAGGCTTAATCCTGAGCGTTTTAAAAAGGGCGGACCCGGAGTCCGCCCTTTTTATTTCTGGCATGGTTCTCCAAAAACATAAAAGGCGGGGGAATGCAGTCGATGAGACGGGTCGTTATAACAGGTACCGGTATGGTATCGCCCTTGGGATGCGGAACGGAAGTGACGTGGTCCCGCTTGCTTGCGGGAAAAAACGGCGCCCGCCTGGTCACTGAGTTCGAAGTCGACGATCTTCCCGCAAAGATTGCTTGCCGTATTCCGGTTGGCGACGGCACCGACGGCACCTTTAATGTCGATGACTGGATGGAGCCCAAGGAACAGCGCAAGGTCGATCCTTTTATCATCTACGGCATGGCAGCCGCCGACATGGCGCTTGATGATGCGAACTGGCACCCCGAGAGCGATGAGGACCAGGTCGCGACCGGTGTTTTGATCGGCTCCGGCATTGGTGGCATCGAAGGCATCGTTGAGGCTGGCTACACGCTGCGCGACAAGGGCCCCCGCCGCATCTCTCCGTTCTTTATTCCCGGCCGCCTGATCAACCTCGTTTCCGGCCAGGTATCAATTCGCCACAAGTTGCGCGGTCCGAACCATTCGGTGGTCACGGCATGCTCGACCGGCGCTCACGCGATCGGCGACGCTGCCCGTCTCATTGCGTTCGGCGATGCCGACGTGATGGTCGCTGGCGGCACAGAATCTCCTGTCAGCCGTATCTCTCTGGCCGGCTTCGCCGCCTGCAAGGCCCTCTCCACCCAGCACAACGACGATCCGACCAAGGCATCGCGTCCGTACGACAAGGATCGTGACGGCTTCGTCATGGGTGAGGGTGCAGGCATCGTTGTTCTCGAAGAGTTGGAGCACGCCAAGGCTCGCGGCGCCAAGATCTATGCCGAGGTTGTCGGCTACGGTCTCTCCGGCGATGCTTATCACATCACTGCTCCGTCCGAGGACGGTGAGGGTGCGCAGCGTTGCATGACGATGGCGTTGAAGCGCGCCGGCCTGACGCCCGCTGATGTCGACTACATCAACGCGCATGGTACATCGACGATGGCCGATACAATCGAACTCGGTGCCGTGGAGCGCCTGGTTGGCAATGCCGCCTCCAAGATCTCAATGTCGTCGACGAAGTCTGCCACCGGCCATCTGCTTGGCGCCGCCGGCGCGATTGAGGCGATCTTCGCAACGCTCGCGATCCGCGACAACGTTGCGCCTCCGACGCTCAATCTCGACAATCCTGAGCGTGAGACCGCAATCGATCTCGTTCCGCACAAGGCGCGCCAGCGGGAGATCAACGTCGCACTGTCGAATTCCTTCGGATTTGGCGGTACGAATGCCTCGCTGGTGCTGCGCCGCTACGTCGCGTGAGTTTAGGCGTTGACGTTCTGGCAGTGGGGCTGCACCCTTGCGCGGCCCCACCTGCATTTTGCCGCATTGCTTAGCAAGAAGCGGGACTTGAGGCCAAGTTTAGAGGATTGCCGGTGAACGATACGAACCAGAACAACGGGACGATCGGCGAGGAGAGCCAGCAGACACAGAGCGGGCCGATCATTCCCAAGTCGCCGAGCGAGGCGCTTCGACCCGAGCGCGTGCCCGAGCCACCTAAGCGCTCGAAGAAGGCGCGCAGCCAGGTTATCATTTTTCTGAACTTCCTGATGACGCTGGTCGTGCTCGGCTGCGTGGCGGCCGTCTTCCTTTATTATTATGCGATCTCCGCCTATCAGAATCCCGGTCCCTTGGAGACGAACACGAATTTCATCGTGCGGAACGGCGCCGGTGCTGCTGAGATCGCCGCAAGCCTCGAACGCAACAACATCGTCTCGGACGCGCGTATCTTCCGGTACCTTACCGCGACGCATCTGGGTGACGGCGAGAGCCTCAAGGCGGGCGAGTACGAAATCAAGGCACATGCTTCCATGAATGACATCATGGAACTGCTCAAATCCGGAAAGTCGATCCTGTATTCTGTCGCGTTTCCGGAGGGGCTCACCGTCCGCCAGATGTTCAACCGCCTAAACGAGGATGCTGTGCTGGAAGGCGACCTGCCAGCAGTTGTCCCCGCCGAAGGAAGCTTGCGTCCGGATACTTACAAGTTCTCACGTGGTACGAAGCGGGCTGAGATCATCGAGCAGATGGCTGCGGCACAGCAGAAGCTGGTCGATCAGGTTTGGGAAAAGCGCGACCCGTCGCTGCAGCTCAAATCAAAAGACGAATTGATCATCCTCGCTTCGATCGTCGAAAAGGAGACGGGTGTTCCCGACGAGCGCGCGCACGTGGCTTCCGTCTTCCTCAACCGGCTGGCCAAGGGGATGCGCCTTCAATCCGACCCGACGATCATCTACGGACTGTTCGGTGGCGATGGAAAGCCGACAGATCGCCCGATCTATCAATCGGACCTCAAGAAGGAAACGCCCTATAACACCTACGTCATCAAGGGGCTTCCTCCGACACCGATCGCCAATCCGGGCCGAGATGCGCTGGAGGCAGTCGCCAATCCGTGGAAAACGCAGGATCTCTATTTCGTCGCCGATGGTTCCGGCGGTCATGTTTTCGCGGCCACCCTTGAGGAGCACAACGCAAACGTCAAGCGCTGGCGCCAACTGGAGGCCGCCAAGGGCGCCGATCCGAATATCGTAGTAGACGGACAGCCCGAGAGCCAGACGCAGCCGGAAACGCCTGCCGCGCCGGCTGCCCAAAAGAAAAAGAAAACCAACTGATTTTGGGAGGCTCGCATGGCTTTGCAGTCCATGACCGGTTTTGCGCGGCGTGAGGGCACGAGCGGCCGCTGGCGTTGGGCTTGGGAGTTGCGTTCGGTCAATGGCAAAGGCCTTGATCTCCGCTTGCGCCTCCCGCCGGGGCTGGAGCGCATGGAGAATGACGTGCGTCGCTTTGCGGGCGAGCGTTTTAGCCGTGGCAATATGCAGGCGTCACTCTCCATCTCTGCTGGTGAGAGCCGCGTCGAAACGGTCCTGAACCAGGAAGCACTCTCCGCGGTGCTCGCCTTGCGTGATCAGCTTGGTGGCATCATCGATTCGGCGCCATTGCAGCTCGATACTTTGCTCGCCATCCGAGGCATCATCGAATTCCGGGATGGCGAGGACGGCGACGAAGCCATCGCAGCGCGCGATTCCGACATTGTCGAAGGCCTGATTGCAGCCCTTGCCGATCTACGTCAGATGCGGGAGCTGGAAGGTGCCGCATTGTCGCGCATCCTGCTAGACCATGTCTCGACAATCGAGGGGCTGACACAGGTGATCGAGCGTGATCCCTCCCGCTCTCCGCAAGAAATCGCTGGTCGGTTGGCCGCGCAGGTCGCAATGCTTATGGATGGGTCGGCAAAGCTGGATCGCGACAGGCTGCATGCGGAAGCCGCTCTGCTCGCCACGAAGGCGGATCTGCGTGAAGAGATCGATCGCCTGAAGGCGCATGTGGTTGCTGCTCGCGACCTGCTTGCGAAGGGCGGCCCGGTCGGGCGTAAGCTCGATTTCCTTGCACAGGAATTTAACCGAGAATCGAATACCATCTGCTCGAAGTCGAATGCCGCGGCGGTTACCGCCGCCGGCATCGAGCTGAAAGTCGTCATCGACCAGTTCCGTGAGCAGGTCCAGAATCTGGAGTGATACATGAGCCCGGCCCAGTCGAACACACCCACTAAGATCGCCCGGCGTGGGCTGATGCTTGTCCTGTCCTCACCGTCTGGCGCAGGCAAATCGACGATTGCCGGCAACCTTCTCAGGGACGACCATAGCCTGGAAATCTCTGTTAGTGTCACGACCAGGGCGAAGCGGCCGAGCGAAATCGCGGGTAAGCACTACCACTTCATCACGGTCCCACAGTTCGAGAGGATGCGCGACGCGGGCGATCTGCTCGAGTGGGCGGAGGTGCATGGCAATTTCTATGGCACACCGCGGGAGCCAGTAGAATCTGCAATGGCCGAAGGTCGCGACATGCTGTTCGATATCGACTGGCAAGGCGCGCTGCAGCTTCAGGACAAGATGAAGGCCGACATTGTCTCGATCTTCGTGCTGCCGCCCACCATGACCGAACTGCAGTCGCGCTTGCATCGTCGCGCTGAGGATTCGGAAGAGGTTATTCGCACGCGACTTCTGAATTCCCGCGCTGAGATCGAACGCTGGCGCGAATATGACTACGTCATCGTCAACGACGATCTGGACGAGGCGTTTCGCAACGTGAGCTGCATCGTCAATGCGGAGCGCGTCCGCCGCGACCGCCGCCACGGCCTGTTCGACTTCGTCAACGGCCTGCTGACGGAAGAGCCGAAGCTCTAAGACCAGCAGGTTTGAAGCGATGATGCTTACGGGCGAGGTCGGCGGGCCGACCCGTAACTGTCGCGCGAATCCACTTATCTCAGAAGGTCTATCGCTCTGGATGCGGGATGGCCGACACGTAGCCTAGAGGCAATTTGCCAGCCTAACGAATTCGGCAACCGAAAGTGTCTCTGCGCGTCGCTGAGGATCTATGTCCGCCTTGTTGAGTAGGGCTTCGCCGCCGAGGGGTTTGAGGCTTTGCCGCAGCATTTTGCGGCGCTGGCCGAAGGCCGCGTGAGTGACCTTTTCCAAATCGGCGACTGAGCAGGGGATCGGGTTCTCGTTCGGTGTCAGATGGACAACCGTCGACGTGACTTTCGGTGGCGGCGTAAATGCCTGCGGCGGTATATCAAACGCCATACGCGCGTTCGTACGCCAGCCGCAGAGCACGCCAAGACGTCCATAGTGGTCATCGTCTTCAGTCGCGACAACGCGCTCGCCCACTTCCTTCTGGAACATCAGCGTCAGCGAGTCCCAGAAAGGCGGCCATTGCTTCGGCAGGATCCAATTGACCAGCAACAGCGTCCCGACGTTGTAGGGCAGGTTGGCGATGATCTTCACCGGTCCCTCGGTCGCCAAAGCTTCGAAGTCCGTCTTCAACGCGTCGCCTTCGATGACCTCGAGCCGCCCCGGATAGTGCTCCGCGATTTCTGAAAGCGCGGGCAAGCAGCGAGAATCGCGCTCGACGGCGATCACCTTCTTCGCGCCTAGTGCGAGGATGGCGCGCGTCAGACCGCCGGGACCTGGGCCGACCTCAAAAACAGTGACACCTTCCAACGAGCCGGCTGTCCGGGCAACCTTCTGTGTCAGGTTGAGGTCGAGCAGAAAGTTCTGGCCGAGGGCCTTCCGTGCATCGAGACCATGGCGTTGAATGACGTCGCGAAGCGGCGGAAGCCCGTCCAAGGCAGCCATCAAATGCGCCCCTCTGCGGTGCGTCCGAGGTGACCAGCGAGCTTCAGTGCCGCGACGAGGCTACTTTCGCGCGCAAGTCCCTTGCCGGCAATGCCGAATGCGGTGCCGTGATCGGGCGACGTGCGCACGAAGGGCAATCCAAGCGTCACGTTGACGGAGTCGTCGAAACCAAGCGCCTTGGCCGGTATCAAGGCCTGGTCGTGGTACATGCAGATTGCAATGTCGTAGCGCGCCCTGGCTTCATCGTGAAACATTGTGTCGGCAGGCAGCGGCCCGATTGCGTTGATCCCCTCGGATCTCAGAAATTGAATGGCCGGCTTGATGACCGCTTCATCCTCTTTGCCGATGGTACCGTCTTCGCCCGCGTGCGGATTGAGACCTGCAACAGCGAGGCGCGGGTTTTCGATCCCGAAGCGATTCCTGAGATCGGCATCAGCAATTCGGCAGGTCGCGATGATGAGTTCCGCAGTGAGCGCCTGAGGCACATCCTTGAGAGGAATATGGATTGTGACCGGAATGGTGCGGAGCTTCGGACCGGCGAGCATCATCACCGGCATGGTCACTTGGCCTGTTGCCCGTGCGGAAAGATCTGCAAGAAACTCTGTGTGGCCGGGGAAGGGGAAGCCGGACTCGTAGAGCACCGACTTGGCGATTGGGTTGGTAACGACGCCAAGGGCTTCCCCCGACATTGTCAGCGATACGGCTTTCTCAATTGCGGCGATCGTGGCCTTCGCTGTTGCGACATGGGGCTCGCCTGCAACAACCTCGATGCCTGCAGGTATCGGAAGCACGGGGAGGGCATCGGCAAAGACGTCATTGGCGCTAGCGCAATCGGTTTCGCGAATAGCAACCGTCAGCCCAAGCAGATTGGCACGCAACGCCAAAACATCTGGATCGCCAATAAAGACGAACGGAGGGAGGCCAAGCTCTCTACGCCGCATCCAGGCCAGCAGTGTAATGTCGGGGCCGACACCAGCCGGATCCCCTTGACTGAGAGCGAGCGGGCGCGAGAACGAGATCGTCATTTTGCTCAGGGACGCATGATCTGCGCCTTCTTGCGCAGCTCTTCCATGTATTTCTGAGCGTTTGGATTCTCAGCAGGCGCGTTCTTCCCTGCCTTCGCCTTGTCGAGATCTTCCTGGCGGAACACCATTTCGGCAGCCTGGTCATCGGACACCTGGCGCTGGCTGCAGATGGCAATGTATTCGACGCCCCTGTCGGTCACGCGTGTGGCCGTCGTATTGCCTTTGGCCTCCTCAACAAGCGGCTTCCATTCGGTCGGAAGCTCCGGTGCGAGAACGCGACCGAGGTCACGCACAGAGACGTCGCGCATCGTTGCGGCAAACACCTTGGCCTGGTCACAACCTGGATACTTCGAACGCGATGCCTCGGCCTCGCTCTTGCGCTTGCCGACGATGCCCTTCTTGTTGGCGGGAACGACGAAGATCATCTGCTGCAGAATATACTCCGTGGTCTCCGGCTTCTGCTTGTTCTCCATCATGCGGGCAACGAAGTCGGAATTCGACATTCGGGAATTCGCGCCATAACGCGCATTGACGAGGCGCGGCCAACTCATCTGCACGGCGATGAAGGCCTTGAAATGCGCGACACCGACGCCGGCGCGTTCGAGAATTTGCGTCATCTGATCGGTTGTCAGCTTGTTGCCGGTCGCAAACCGCGCGAACGATGCATCAACGTCGTCCTTGGAAACCGACATGCGCACGCGCGCGATTTCCTGCTGCTTCAGCGTCTGGTCGATCAGTTGTTCTTCAGCGGCCTTGGCATCGGCGTTCTGATGCTGGAGCCGAAGGAATGCCTGACGCTTGGCGACATCACCGCTGGTAATCGCCGTGCCATTCACGACCACTCTGACTTCGCTTGCGGCAAAGACTGCGCCCGCCTGAGGTGAGACAAACGCTGCTAGCATTGCGAAAGCCGCCCCGGCAATCATCGTTCTGACGGTTCTTTTGGCGCCAATCATCTATCGACCCTTCCCATTGACGCCGCGCATTCACGTCGCGGCGCGCATACCTTCTCAAGACAAACGGGCATTGCCGCTCTAAACTGAAAGTTCAGCACATGCCCCAGATATCAACTGGTGACAATGTCCTGCATAGTCTTACGGCGAAAGAAAGGCCCTTTCTTCCGCCGTACAACTGAACACTCCATCAATTCTGGTAGATGGTGGTATTGGTGTCTACCGTGCCACCGAGCTTGATGTCGCCCAGCGTCCGGAAGGTCAACCTGGCGCCAATGCTCCAGTCGCTAGCGGTTTCGGCGGTCGTATCGCGCTTTTCGCTATATGCGATCGTAAAGATCGTGCATTCGTCCTCATAAGTCAGACCGAATGTCTTCCTGACGATGCTGTTATCCTGAAGATCCCAGGCTATGCCACCAAATACCGACCAATAATCCTTGAACTTAACAGTTCCCTTGGCCTGGATCTCATCATTGTCCTCAGCAAAGCCATATTCTGGCTGCGCTGAGACGTGCGTGTAGATCAACTGGCTTTGGAGATTGTCGTTCTGGAAACCGGCCGTAAAATCGCCTCGACGGAAAGCCAGACTCTTTTCGTCAAGTCGGTAGGATGCTGCAAGAGCAATGCCCTGCGGCGTCTCGATGCCGCCGAGACCGACGAAGTCGGATACGTCACTCTCCAGACCAGAATCCGCGCCGACATTCACCAGATCATCTGTATCGAATGAGTTCTGGCCGCCCAACTGGTAGGATTGGCCGAATATGCCGTGCAGCTTGTAGCCATTGTCAAACGTACCGGTGTACTGGAAGCCGACGTTGGCGCGCGTACCGCCCTCGATACGATCGTAGCCGGAGAACTTGTCACGTTCGAAAAGATTGGTCGCATCGAACACAAAGCTCTGCGCGTCCTCGTTCGGCAGAGAGCCGGCAAGGCGTTCGTCAGGCCGCGCGTAGACTTGAACGATGGGTTCAAACAGGTGCGTGCTGTTTGCGGTCGTGCCAAGGATTGGGTAGCGCATTTCCAGGCCGGCGGTAAACATCGAACGCGTCGCTGCATTGCTGTCGTCGTAATTGCCGTCATAGACAAACGTGCCAGAGGTCGGCGGCGGCGTCATGTTCAGCGCCAAGGCGTCACCGCGCGCGGCGAGCAACGGCGTAATCAGGAAGCCCTCAGGCGTGACAAACGTGCGCTTCCATTCCAGCTCGCCCGTCAGACGGGACGTCTGGCCGTCAAGACCACGGAACCGGTCGAACCCCGCCACGCTGTAGAAGTCGTCATGGGTACGCGACAGGTTCGTGAAGTTGACGTCGGCAGAGAGTTCACCTCCGGCGAGCGGCTGCGGTGCCACCAAGTGATAGTCCATCACCGGGTAGACGATCGCCTGCTGCTTCTCTTTGACGTCGTTCGGGTCGGCGTCCTGAACGTCGAAATAGAACGAACGCAGATCGAAGTAATTCCGTTTGCCGAGACCGGTCAGGTAGACCTGGTTTGTTTGTGTCGAATTGTCCAACCCTTTAAGGCTATAGGTTCGGGAAAAGTTATTGTCGCTCTGCGCCATAACGTCCCAGCCGAACGCCCAGCGAGGATTGATTCTGAAATCTCCCTTGGACGCTACAACGCCTCGGAAGTCATTTTCGGCATCGCTGGTGCCGGACGTGAAGGTCCCCGGGCTGAGCTGATCGATACCAGCCACCCGCAATGTATGCGTGCCGTTTTCGAATCTCTGGCGATATTCCGCGTCCAGCAGGAAACCTTGGGTCGTATAGCCTGTGCCCGTTACCGTTAGGTCGCTGCTCGGCGAAATAACGTAGTAATAAGGGACGGACAGGCCGAATCCGAGATTTTGCGCAGTGACAAAGCTAGGAAAGAGGAAGCCGGACTTCCGCTTCACGGTGTTGTCGGGGACTTCAATCCACGGCACGTAGGCAAGCGGATGACCAAGAAGTTCAAAGCGCGCCTTCTCGAGGCGAATCGTGTGCTTGACGCCGTCCTGAATGACGCGTTCAGCCTTGACCTGCCAGAAAGGAGGCCGTTCCGGTCTCTCGGCGCAAGGCAAACAGGCAGTATAGACGCCCTTGTTCAGGATCATCTGCGTGCCGCCAACACGCTCGCCGGTTTCCGCAACCAGGCGCGTATTGTCGGCGGTCTCGATTCTGAGCGCGTTTACGAAGCCGTCGGCAAAGTCGTCAGTGACGTCAAGCTTGTCGGCGTACATGCGGTTGCCGTCGGGGCCAATGAGCTCGACGTTGCCAAGCGCCATCAGGCGCCCGGTTTGCTGATTATACTCGACGCGCTGCGCCACCATCTTGTAGCCGGCGTAGTTAATTTGCACGCCGCCGACGGCGGAAACGATCTGCGCGTCCTTGTTGTAGACGAGTTCGTTTGCCGACAGAATCAGCTTCTGGTCGTTCGATACGGTTGGCTTGAAACCTTGTAGGGTGTCCTGAGCGAAAGCGGCAGGAAAGCCATTGGAATAGGTAGACAGGGCCACGCCTACGAGCAGGGCAACCAACTGTTTACTAAGAGTCTTGCGGTCGCCTGCCGCCACTAGCCATCCTCCTGATGAAGCAGAATTGTTGCACCCAAAGCCAAGGCAACGGTGACTGGAATCCACGTCGCCACGAAAGGCGGGACAACCCCACTGCTTCCGAATGCTTTCACAAGCACGGTGACCACATAAAGCACGAAGCCTGACAGGATTCCACCCAGAATCACCGACCTCGACTGGTTGAACCGGCTAAATTTTAGGGACACTGTTGCAGCAATGAGAGTCATGGCGACCAGCAGCAGTGGTTGGGACAACAATGAATGAAATTGCGTCTCGAGAGCCTTGGTCGGAATCCCGAAGGATTTCGCGGCGTCAATCCGGCTCGAAAGATCAAAAAAACCAATAGTTTCAGGGGCTGTCAGTCTCTGTTGGACGAAATCTTGTTTCAAATTGGTGCGGACACGCACCTCGTCCTTGCGCGTAGCGACTTCACCCGGACGGCGCTCCACAACATTCTTAAGGAGCCAGTAACCATCTTCCAATTTTGCCGACGCGGCGTCCTGTCTCAGGATGATGTGATTGGTCGAATCGAAATGCACGAACACCGCGTCCATAAGCAGCGTACCGTCCTCGAGAACTGTATGCGCTCCTATGATCGCATCGTCACCACCGCTGATCTGCCGAATCCATGGAACCTGCAGGGCGGTATTCGGCGCTGACCCTTCTCCCCGCCAGTTGCTCTCGACGATCGCAGCCTGGCGTTGCCCCCACGCTGCGAGCGGATTGAGAACGGTCATGACCAGCACGCCCAACAAAAACGCGCCGGCAAGGAAGGGTGACATGAACTGCCAAACCGAGATGCCCGCAGCGCGCGTCACGACCAGTTCGTATTTTCTGTTGAGGGCGATCAAAACCGTCATGCCCACAAAGAGGGCGATGAAGGGAACGGTCTGTTGGAGGATGAGCGGCAGGCGCACGGCTGTCATCACCAGACCGCCGGTTACGGTGTAGCCAGGAAGACCGGAGAGGCGGCCAGCCGTCTCACTGAAATCCACGAGATAAACGATGCCGATCACGCCGAGAAAGAACCACATTGTGGTCAGCAGATAGCGACGGAAGAAGTAGCGGCTGAGCGTCCCAAAAATCATGCACTGCCTCCCGCAGAGGGATCTGCCGACCGGCCAAAGCGCGTCTGCAATCTCCGCCAAGCTGCGGCGATGGGGTCGCTCATTGCGGACACGACCGACAGGCGCTTGTGATGCGACAGAGACGCGATTGCAAGGAGGCTGGTGATGATGGGAATCGCATAGAGTACGCCGATATACTCTGGATTCGTGTCGATCTGATTGGCCGCGTAGAACGACGCCCAACGAATCGCAAAAGCAAAGGTAAGCGCCGCCACCATCGGATGCAGTCGCGCCTCGCGATGGGAGCGCGCATCACCGGCAATCGCGAGCGCAATCAGGGCAAACACCATCGGCAGAACCCAATCCGTCAAACGGCGGTGCAATTCGGCGCGATAGCTGCCGGGCTTAGAGATGTAGTCCTTGTCGTTCGGGTCCGGATTGAGCAGGAACGGAAGCTCGCGGTCGGATGCACGAAGCGTTGCCTGGCCGCGATTCTGCGTCAGATCGGACAGATCGAAGGAATAAGAATCGAAGCGGATGACAGAGACTTCGCCGGTCTGCGTTTTGCGGTGAACCTCGCCATCATGCATGATGAGTGAGGTGCCCTTCTCGTCAACGGCGCCCTCGCGCGCATAGTAGATGAGCTCGAATGCGGGATCGCGCTCGTCCACGACGAACAAGCCCTTGAGCACCCGCCCGGCCAATCGCTCAGATATCTGCACGTAAAGTCCAGTATCGATGCGGCGGAAGTTCTTCTCCTCAATAACGGAGGAGAGCAGATCCGCATAGGCAGCTGCCACCATCTGGCGAACGCCAGTCTTCGCTTTTGGCTCGACGACGTTGTCCACCAGAAACGAAAAGGCGCTGATGACGGCGGCAAGGATAAGAATCGGGCGCAGAATGATGCCACGCTTGGCACCTGCCGCATCGATGACGGTCAGCTCCGAATCGTTGTTCATCGTCGTCAGCGTCTGCGTGACGCCGATGACAAGCGCGAACGGCAGCACGATCGGAATGATCGACGGAAGGATCAACGTTGCCAGCTTGGCAAACGATCCCATCGACTGGCCGCTATCGGTCACCAGATTGACGCGCTGCAGAACCTGAGTTGTCCAAATGATCGCGAGCACCGGCAACAGGGCAACGAGAAACATCTGGCCAACACGCCGGAGTATATATGTTTCAAGCAGTTTCATTCATGCCCTTGAACGCCATTGCGAACCGATGCCGCTATGCAGCGAAATCCATCTACGCTCTTTGGTTCGCTTTTGCGACAAGCCGGTGTCGAAAATTCATTCAAATTTCAGTTTTTTTTTCGTCCTGTTGCGAATCGGTAAGAGCAAGAAGACCTGTGAACACCACAACGGACGAAAGCCATCCGAGGACGACGTCCGAAAGATAGTGCGCGCCGAATGCAACCCGCATGGTAGGCGCCAGAAATGAGATCGCGGCAAGCGGCAATGCAAGTGCCGAACGCATCGGCTGCGGTATCAGCAGGATAAGGCAGAAGACCCAGCCGGCGCCAGCCGCTTCACCGGAAATGAAGGAGCAGTTCGATACGCATCGTCCGACCATGGAGCCCGCCGGCACGAAGTCGAGATGGCCCCCAAAGTCCAGCGTTTGGGACGGGCGCGGTCTGCCCCAGTATGTCTTGAGAATGAGATTCGTGAGGATCACGGGGCCGATAATCAGCGAACCCAAGGCCACCTTGTACGCGCGCGCATGCTCCATGTTGAAGGTTGCGCCACACTGGCTGTAGCACACAGCAAGTCGCCACAACATCACAGCCGCGACTGCGTACGGCAGGCGGAAGCAGAATGTTCTCAGTAGCCCTAGGTAGGTATCCTCGCGATAAGGGAAATATCCACAACTGTCGTTAAATGCTGCTTTGTATTGGCAAGTTTGCCGAGCAAAAAAATGTGTCGACGCGTAGATGTCGATCTGCGGAAACACGTTAAACAGGAAAAGCAACGCCCACCATATAAAGAACACGGCGGCGAACGCGCGACCCGCGGCGCTCTTAGGCATAAGTTGGCGCCAAAGTGAGCTTTCGCGGGACGCTCTCGGTGCGGAAATCATTGCCAATTCCTGTTAAGTCGACTTCCAGGGATGAATATGCACCAAGTATGACATCCTGTTAATGGCTCAACTCGTGGTCGCCGCCAGATCACAGTGCCAAGGCTTGTTTTCGGGGGCGAAACCCGAAATGATCGGATAGAGCGGATTTAGGAAAATCCCACTGGAGAAGATATGTCAGCCAAGTTCGATATTTCATTTGCAACCTCCGCCGAGATCGCCGGTTGCTACGCGATCCTGCTGCAGACAGGCGGCGCAGATCTTGCCGCCGGGGCCAAGGTCGCGGACCCCGTTGGGGTGATCTCGAGAGCGGCAAAGATCGCGGGCTTCTCCGCCAAGGCGACGACTGTATTGGATCTCGTTGCTCCGGAGGGTTCACCGGCCGAACGGCTTATCGTTGTCGGCCTTGGCAAGCCGGAGGAGTTGACCGCTCATGATTGGCTCAAAGCCGGTGGCGTTGCCGCGTCTAAGATCAAGAAAGCCGAAAAGGTCGTGATCTTCGTCGATGCGCCGGGTGCCAGCGTCGGAGCGAAAGAGGCGGCGGATTTTGCGCTTGGAATGCTTTTGCGCGCCTACAGCTTCGACACTTACAAGACCAGGAAGAAGGACGAGGAGGGCAATAGCCGTAATGGACGGGTGGCAGTGACGATCGTTACCGCAAATGCGACCGATGCCGCGGAAGCCCTTAAAGTCTCGGAAGCCGTTGCAGCAGGCGTCAACTTAGCCCGCGATCTCGTGAATGAGCCGCCGAATGTTCTGGGTCCGGTCGAATTTGCCGCCAAGGCAAGCGAACTGGAAAAGCTAGGCGTCGAGGTGGAAATCCTCACCGAGAAGGACATGCAGAAGCTTGGCATGGGCGCCCTCTTGGGTGTGGCTCAAGGCTCGGTTAGGCCTCCGCGGCTGGCGGTCATGCAGTGGAAGGGCGGCAAGAGCGGGGAAAACCCAATCGCCTTCATCGGCAAGGGCGTCGTTTTCGACACCGGCGGCATCTCGATCAAGCCCGCTGCCGGCATGGAGGAAATGAAGGGCGATATGGGCGGTGCCGCGGCCGTCACCGGCCTGATGCATGTTCTCGCTGCCCGCAAGGCGGCGGTGAACGCGGTTGGCATCATCGGTCTGGTTGAGAACATGCCCGATGGAAACGCTCAGCGTCCCGGCGACATCGTTACTTCGATGTCGGGGCAGACGATCGAGGTCATCAACACCGACGCAGAGGGACGTCTCGTGCTCTGTGATGCGCTCTGGTATTGCAACGACCGCTTCAAGCCGAAGTTCATGATCAATCTGGCAACGTTGACCGGTGCTATTCTCGTTGCGCTTGGCAACATCCATGCCGGTTTGTTCTCGAACGATGACGAGCTCTCTGAGCAGCTGACCGCCGCTGGCCTGACGACCAGCGAGAAGCTTTGGCGCATGCCGCTCGGCAAGGAATACGACAAGATGATCGACAGCAAGTTCGCCGACATGAAGAACACCGGCGGCCGTCATGCGGGTTCGATCACCGCGGCGCATTTCCTGAAGCGGTTCGTGCAGGAGACGCCGTGGGCGCATCTCGACATTGCGGGAACGGCCATGGGTTCGCCGCAGGATGAGATCAATCAGTCTTGGGGATCCGGTTACGGCGTACGGCTGCTCGACCAGTTGGTGCGCGACAATTACGAGTCATGACCGAAGTCCTGTTCTATCATCTGACGGAATCCAAGCTGGAGGATGCCCTGCCGCCGCTGCTAGAAAAAAGCGTCGAGCGCGGCTGGCGGGTCTCTGTGCAGTTGAGGGACGCTGCGCGGCGCGACTTGCTGGATCAGCATCTCTGGACATTTCGCGAGGATAGTTTCTTGCCGCATGGCACGGATGAGGGAGAACTGGCCGAAAATCAGCCAGTTCTCCTCACGATCTCCGAAGGAAACAGGAATGCTGCGACGGTGCGATTTATCGTCGATGGCGCAGAGCCGCCCGCTGTCGATCCTTACGAGCGGATCGTCTTCATGTTCGATGGATATGACCAGGAGCAGCTTGAGGGCGCCCGCGCGCAGTGGAAGAAGCTGAAAGGCGAGGGGCACAGCCTGACATACTGGCAGCAGACGCCCGAACGGCGATGGGAGAAGAAGGCCTGAATTTGACTAGTTCAGGCCGGAAGCCATCAGGACGTTGTCAATGAAGTCTCGCTTTGCCTTCGTATATTCCGCGCGCCTCTCCGCATGCTCGCTGGCCAATCCAACCTTCAGTTGCTCGTAGAGGCGTGCGAGCCGGGCATCGGCGCGCAGAGCGTCGCGAAAGGCGATCATGCGGTTCCAGTTATCGCCGCGATACTCCACGACATGGACCAGATGGGTGCGGCTCTCATCCTTTATGCCGCGGCCGAAAATGTGGTCGTCGGGGACAATGTCGTTGCCGGCATAGTCATAGCCGATTGCTTCCGTGGCGGGAATGCAGCGCGGACCGTCATCGAAGTGTTTGACGCCGACAACGATGTCGATGATCGGCTTTGCCTTGATGCCGGGAATAGCTGTGCTGCCGACGTGCTGAATGTCGATTGCCATGTCCCCGAGCGCTTGGCCGATGGCCTGCGCTTCGGTGGCATAGGCACGCTCCCAAAAGGCGTTGGGCTCAGCGAGCGAAACCGTTAGATTCTTCAAGCCAAGACCGTAAGCCGGATCGTCTCGCATGCCGAACCTCCCTGAAGACCGTGAGACTTCACAATATTATGAGGCTCGGCACGTTTGTATCAATCGTGAAACGCGTCGACGAATTTGCGTTTGCCGAGCATGAAGGCATCGGCGACGTGGCGAAGCGGCGCCAGGTCGACATCGGACTTGCCGGCTTTGACGATTTCCGCGAAGCGACGGTAAAGCGCCGGGTATTCCTCTTCCGGGGCGGAGAACTTCAGTTCGCCATTGATCGACAGCTTGGATCCGCCTTCAGCAAGTTCCACATGCCCGGCTTCGGTTTCCGCGAGGATGTCCCAGCTCTGCTTGCCGGTCTGTCGCCAATCGAATTCGACATGAACAGGTACGTTGTCAGCATTCTTGAAGTGCAGATCCGCGGCAATTGGGGCATCCCGATTTTCCGGGAATTCGAGGGTTGCGCCCGTCAGGAAGATCGCCTTCGGCAAGATATGGGTGACGATCGACAGGGCGTTGATGCCCGGGTCGAAGACACCGAGGCCGCCGGCCTGCCAGATCCAGTCCTGGTTCGGATGCCAGTGGCGAACGTCTTCCTTCCAGATGACATGAACGCTCTTGATCGTGGTCGATGCGAGAAAGGACTTCGTGGCTTCAACGGCGGCCGCATAGCGCGAATGCCAGCTTGCAAACAGCGAAACGCCCTTGCTCGCCGCGAGGCTTTCGAGATCGGCTACTTCGCTGAGTGTCGCGCCCGGAGGCTTTTCGAGGAACACATGCTTGTCGGCGGAAAGCGCCTTATGTGCTGCTTCGTAGCGATATTGCGGCGGCATGCACAGCGAAACCGCATCGATCGCTGGCACGGCGTCGAGCATCGCATCGATCGTCGTGAAGCTCGGGATGCCTTCAACGGTGCCATGGCGGCTGGCCGTTGCAATGAGCTTGAAGTCGGGATTCTTGGCGATCGAGGGAAGGTGCTGGTCGCGGACGATCTTGCCGACGCCGACGATGGCGAGGTTGATAGGTGACATGCTGCTGGCTCGCGTTCGGTGTTTCGCTCAAAAGTATGATTTATTTTGCGCCTGTTTTAGCAGAAAGAAACCGGGGGGCAAGCGTCGATAATCCATCAAAGAGACGCCATCTCGGCCGGCGCAGTCGGCTTCTTGAACTGTAGCGTTACGACCTTATACCCCTCGGCCTCGAGCCTTGAAAGGAGTGTTGGCAGCATCGTCGCCGTGCGATTGTGGATGTCGTGCATGAGAATGATACCACGGCCCCGCTTATGCAGCAGGTCCATCGTCCGCTTGGTCACGGCTGCTGGCGATGTTGTGAAGTAATCCTTGCTGTCCACATCGACATCCATCACCACCATATCACGCATTGCAACGGCAGCGCGCAGCTTTTGGCTGTCGGCAAGGTATGGAAAGCGGAAGAAGTTGACATCAACGCCGGTCGCCTTGGTCACGGCAGCTTCTCCCCGCGTGATCTCCTTCATCGCCACATCGAAGGTCAGTGTCGCCAGGTTTTCGTGCCGGTAGGTGTGGCTGCCGATCGCGTTGCCGTCCATCGCGACCTTGCGTGCAAGCTCCGGATGCAACTCCGCCATTTCGCCGACCATCATGAAGGCGCCCTTGACGCCGAACTGGTCCAGCGTCGCGAGAACGCGATCCGTCCGGCCGGGAATTGGACCGTCGTCAAAGCTGAGAATGACTTCTTTGTCCTTAAGAGGCAGGTCATGAATGGACGCGACCGTCAGTGTTCGGCCGGCAAGGTGATGCGGACGGGTATCGTGAGACATTTGGAGCGGGCGACTGTCGATTTCCGAAATCTGGCTGCCTTCCGGGGCGACGATCGAAGCGGTTTTGATCGTGCTATCGGGCGCAGGCCGTTTGGTGGATTGGCAGCCGGCCAGGGCCACGCTCAAGATGAGACCGGAAAATAAAGCAAGGCGATGCATAAAAGGGGCTCAACAAATCAGTAATGAATGTTGAGACAACCTTGATGATTATGGTTAACGATCGGTTTCGATCGTTCGGGAATGCACCGAATAGTACGGTATGCGATTGGCTCTCGTTTAGACCTGTGGCTATACCGCCATAGCTTCTTCGTACTCGGCCGAAAGCTCCAGCCACTGTTCCTCTGCTGCAGCCAGCTTTGCGGCAGTCTCGCCGCGTTGCTTGGCCTTCTCCGCGGCCTTCGCAGGTGCCTTTTCATACAGCAGCGGATCCGCAAGTTCTGCATCAAGCGCCTGAATCAGTTTCTCCAGCTTGCCGGTCAAGGATTCGATTTCGTTGATCTTTTTCTTGAGCGGTGCCAGCGAAGCACGCTTCTCCGCATTCAGCTTGCGTTGGTCCGCCTTCGAGGCGGACTCTTCCGCAGGCTGAGGCCTTTCGTCTTTCTTCTTGCCCGATGCGACAACGAGGTCGCGGTACTCGTCCATATCGCCTTCGAAGGTCGCGACAGTACCTTTGTTGACCAGCCACAAGCGATCGACCGTCGCCTCGATAAGGTGACGGTCGTGCGAAATGAGAATGACGGCGCCCTCGTAGTCGTTCAGCGCCTCGATCAGCGCCCGCCGGCTGTCGATGTCGAGGTGGTTCGTCGGCTCGTCGAGGATGAGGAGATTGGGAGCGTGGAAGGCCGCGAGCCCCATCAGCAGACGCGCCTTCTCGCCGCCGGAAAGATCCTTTGCCGCGGTCGTCATCTTCTCGGTCGCGAGGCCCATCTGGGCGACGCGCGCCCGCACCTTCGCTTCGGGCGCATCCAGCATCAGACGGCGCACGTGCTCGACCGGCGACTGGTCGGGGATCAGATCGTCGAGCTGGTGCTGCGCGAAGAAGCCGATCTTCAGGTTCGGTGCCAGCTTGACTTCGCCTGCCTCCGCCGACAGGCGGCCAGAAATGAATTTCGCGAAGGTCGATTTGCCGTTGCCGTTGGAGCCGAGCAGGGCGATGCGATCGTCATTGTCGATCCGCAGGTTGAGGCCCTTCAAGATCGGTTTGCCGGGCTCGTAGCCGACGGCACCGCCGCTGATCGCCACGATCGGGGAGGCGGGTTGCTTTTCCGGCTCGGGGAAGGAGATCGGCTGTACGTGGTCCTCGATGACGGCAGCCACCGTTCCCATGCGCTCCAGCGCCTTCACTCGGCTCTGTGCCTGGCGTGCCTTGGTCGCCTTTGCCTTGAAGCGGTCGATGAAGCTCTGCAGGTGTTTGCGCGCCGCCTCGTTCTTCGCTCGTGCCTTCGTCTGCAGTTCGTCCGCTTCGGCCTTTTGCCTTTCGAACTGATCGTAGCCGCCGCGATAGAAAGTGAGCTTCTTCTGGTCGAGATGAACGATTGAGTTGACGGCGTTGTTCAGCAGGTCGCGGTCGTGGCTGATGATGATGACTGTGTGCGGATAGCGACGTACATAATCCTCAAGCCAGAGTGTGCCTTCGAGATCGAGGTAATTGGTCGGCTCGTCGAGGAGCAGCAGGTCGGGCTCGGAGAACAACACCGCAGCGAGGGCGACGCGCATCCGCCAGCCGCCCGAAAAGGACGAGGCCGGTCGCGATTGCGCTTCCTGATCGAACCCGAGGCCTGCCAGGATGCTGGCCGCACGCGCCTCCGCAGAATGCGCATCGATGTCCACCAGCCGCATCTGGATTTCCGCGATCCGATGCGGATCCGTTGCGCTCTCTGCCTCCGCCAGCAACGCCGAGCGTTCCTTGTCGGCGGCTAGCACGATTTCGATCAGCGCGTCTTCCGTTCCCGGTGCTTCCTGCGCCACCTGCCCGATACGCGCATTCTTCGGGATCGATACCGAGCCGCTTTCCGAAGCCAAATCGCCGGTGATCACTCGAAAAAGCGTCGACTTGCCAGCGCCGTTCCGACCGACCAGACCGGCCTTCGTGCCGGCTGGCAGTGAAACGCTGGCGTGATCGAGGAGCAGGCGACCGGCAATACGTGCGGAAATATCGGAAATCGTGATCATGGCCGGCGTTTTGGCGGAACTCTTGGCCGAAGGCAAGGGCACGGCGAAGCCGCACGGCACGATATGGCGGAAAGTTACATCACTTCCGTAACCTTTTACTAATCGGCGTGTGTTTAAGTTTATTGCACGCCATGATTGCTTAAGCGGTAGGCTCGTGCGATGTCGGCGCGGATTGAAGGATAGGCATTCATGTCCCGCAGCATCGATATTTTCGTGGTGGTCGCAAGTTTTACCTTCATCTGCCTCCTTTCGGCCGTCGCCTTACTCTTTCCCGCCGGTCCGTTCGTCGTCGTAGTCGCGCCGCCCGGTATGCAGGCAGCGCAAATGCAGCAGCTGATCGGCCAAGCGGGCGGGCAGTATGTCGCGGAAGGACGCTACCCATGGATGGCCGTTGCCTATTCCGACCGTGCCGGTTTCGTGCCGCGCCTCTTCAGGCATGGAGCACTGCTGGTAACGAACCACTGGATGACTGAGATTTGTTTGACGAGGGGGAAGGTATGAAATCGATTGACAGCTTACGCATGCGCGTCGCTGGTGGCATCCTGCTGCTGCTCTGGATAGATCTCGGCCTTCTGGCCCTCAGGCTATTCGCCTATTCCAGCCCGCCGGCAACGGTCGTTTCCCTCTGTGGCATCGCGATCGTGGTGTTGGCAAGCATTCTCTGGTTCATCGATCGGATAGGCCCGGTCACCCGTATCGTATCATCCATGGCACACGCGGCGCTCGTCGCCTTGCTCGTGTACAGTTTCAGCGGCTCACCGCTGCAGATTGACATGCACATGTATTTCTTTGCGACGCTGGCGATCTGCGCGGCATGGATCGATTGGCGCGCGATTATAGCCTATGCCGCCGTCGTTGCCGTTCATCACCTGGTGCTTTTCTTCCTGCTGCCGGTGGCTGTGTTTCCTGGGGCTTCGGACTTCCCGCGCGTGCTGCTACATGCCACGGTTCTGGTGCTTCAGAGTGCCGTGCTCGTCGCTCTCGTTCATCGGGTAGCAAAAGCGCTCGTGTCTGCCGAAGTCGCCGAAGAGGCAGTCGAGCGCGCGACGGCGGCCCAAAGGGCTGCTGAGGAAATGGGGATCAAGATGATGGAGACGGAGGCGCGTGCGGCGGACGAGCGCGCTACGCGGGACCGCGAGCGCATCGAGCAAGCCGAACAGACGCTCTTTGCTGTCAGGCGGCTCGACGAAGCGCTTGCCGCTTTGGCAAACGGCGACCTATTGTTCCGGTTGCAGCAACCCTTTGCCGGTGATCTCGAGCGCTTGCGTATGGCTTTCAACCTGTCTGCCACAAATCTGCAGGAGGTCATGTTGACGGTCGGAGATGCTGCCAGGGCCGTTCGCTCCAGTTCGTCGTCGATCCGCGATTCCAATAATGATCTTGCCCGGCGTGCAGAACAGCAGGCTTCCTCGGTTGAGGAGACCGCGGCTGCCGTCACGCAGATCGTGGGAACCGTCCAACAATCGGCGAAGCGCGCGGAGGAGGCGGGTCAACTGGTGGCGCAAACCGTCGAGGTGGCAGAAAAGTCCAACGCTGTTGTGGTCGCCGCCGTTGGTGCCATGGGGAGAATAGAGGGATCAGCCAGGGAAATCGGCAAGATCGTTGGGGTCATCGACGAGATCGCGTTTCAGACCAACCTTCTCGCCTTGAATGCGGGCGTCGAGGCGGCGCGAGCCGGCGAAGCGGGCAAGGGATTTGCAGTCGTCGCTCAAGAGGTCCGCGAACTGGCACAGCGCTCCGCGGTCGCCGCGCGCGAGATTAAGACACTGATTGCCTCCTCGGATGCGCAGGTGCGGGAAGGCGTCTCCCTGGTAAACGACACTGGACACACGCTGACGCTGATCGCCGAGAGCGTTACGGATATCCGTGTGCACATTGTTGCCATCGTCGAGGGCGCACGCGAACAGTCAGCGGCACTTGACGAGATTGGTTCCGCAATCGGCGCGATTGATGCGATCACGCAGAAGAATGCCGCGATGGTTGAGGACTCGACTTCCGCCGCCCGCCTGCTCACGACGGAAGCGGAGCGCCTTGAAGATATCCTCGGTCGCTTTGCTGTCGTTGGAAGGCAACCAGTGCTTCGACTTGCGGCGGGAGAATGAAGGCGCCGTACGACCTTGGGCGGATGAAAGCCTGAGCCTGACGCTCAGCGCCCGAACGCTTGTATAGGCTGCCGGCGGTTTGATTGGGCCGCGTAGAGTGCGACGCGCGCATTTGCCTGCAACTGCGATGCCGTCGTTGCGTCGGCGCTCAGTGCGATCCCGAGTGAAATCGTGAGCCGGGCGGGCGCGATGTTGTCGGACGTTGCGAAGACCAGGTTGTCCTCCGCCGACGTGCGCAGGCGCTCAGCAATCACGCCGGCCTCTTGCATGCCGACATTTGCAAACAGAAAGGAGAATTCGTCGCCGTCCGTTCGCGCGACGACGTCGTTCTTCTTGATTGATTTACGGAAGATGTCCGCCAGCTTCTTCAATAGCCGGCTGCCGGTATGTGTGCCATAGCGACTATTGAATCCCCTGAAGTCATCGATATCGACCATGATGAGAGCGCTGCCGGCGAAGCCTTCGTCGCGTTCATAAAGATCGGCGATTGCCCTGTTGAGCGCGATACGGTTTGGCAGGCCCGTCAGTTTGTCGGTCGTGGAGGCAACCTGCGCCGCCGCCACGCCGCGGGCCAGCGTCTCAAGCCGTTCGAGATCGGCTTGCAGCTTCGTCTGCAGCGCTGCTTCTCCACTTGTCGCTTCCTCAAGCGCCTGCGAGAGATACTCCATCTCGTTCATCAGAGAGGACAGGCTCTGTTCCGGATCGCCGACGATTGAGTTCAACACCGTTTCTGCCGCCCGCGTGAACGCTCGTCTGTGGATAAGGCAGTCGGCAACATGCCCTGCGGTCTCTCGCAGGAGTTTGACGGCCTCTGCCTGCGACGCATTATCGATCATCCCGCAATGGCTGACGAGACGGTATTTCAAGCCGAGATCGTCGAGGGCAGCCTGGTTCGGAGCCGAGCCGAGGGCCGCAATATCCTGCGCCAGGGCTGCGTTCTGCCCGATGATTGCCTCGTGCAGGAGTTCGTAGTTGCGAGGCAGGCCCGCAACACCGAGACGCGTGATGTGCTGGCTGACGCGTTGGATGTCGGTTCCGGAGCCTGGGCGTGAGGCTTCGCGTTGCACCTGTGAATCCGATGCTGCATGTCGCATGACCGTCCCCTTCGCTCGTCGGCCCGTTCGGCCTGGCGCTGTTCTTCCTATGCGTGCAATGGCTTAAGATAGGTTGAATTTCGACTGTCTGAGGGGAATGTGGCCAGGGTGGTTCTCTTGACGCGGTTAACGGGTGCTTGATGCTCAGCTGTCGAGCCATCGTTTGCCGTCTGCGCGCAGGTAGTATGCGAGGTCGAGACCGAGACTGGCTTTTCCGAGCGCCGTCAGCGTCATGTGGCATTGGCCACGGTGATGGGTTTGGTGATTGAAGAAATGTGAGAGGCCCGACCACAGCGGCTGCCTGATCTCGATCGGCTGAATGATCGGCATGTAGGTGAAGTTTGCAGCAAGAGAGGGCTCATCGAGCGTATCTAGCCAGTTTATGATCCGCTGGTCTTCGATTTGGCGGGCCCCGAGCAATGAAGGAAAATCCTCGTGAAGCACGCTGTCGAGCGTTGAAGGAGCCTCGCCAGTACCCGTAAAACGCTTCATCCAGATTCGGTCGGCCGCCAGGAGATGGTTGAGCGTTCTCTGCAGCGAACCAAAGAAGGCGCCCCGATTTTCCTGAAATTCCGCCTCTGTCAGTTCGGCCACGGCGGCGTAGACGATCGCGTTGGCCCAACGATTGTAATCCGCAAACATCCTATATTGTTTCAGCATTTTCTCTCCTGCGTCCATTCGGCAGCTGATTTTAAGGCAATTCAGGTCAATCATCTTTGATAAAACCATGAAAGTCGATGATGGTCGGACGGTGATGGGGTGGACCATGACAGCGGCGTGAAATTACCAGAGCCCCCTTGTTTTCAGGCCCTCGGACAGGTAAACACCGCCCACTTTTCCCACAAAATAAAGGAATTTGACCCATGGCGATTGAACGCACCTTCTCGATGATCAAGCCGGATGCAACGAAGCGCAACCTGACGGGCGCTATCACCAAGATGCTCGAAGACGCCGGCCTGCGTGTTGTCGCTTCCAAGCGCGTCTGGATGAGCAAGCGCGAAGCCGAAGGTTTCTACGCCGTCCACAAGGAGCGCCCGTTCTTCGGTGAGCTCGTTGAAACCATGACCTCCGGCCCGACCATCGTTCAGGTCCTGGAAGGCGAAGGCGCCATCCTCAAGAACCGCGAAGTCATGGGTGCGACGAACCCGGCCAACGCTGACGAAGGCACGATCCGCAAGGTTCACGCCCTGTCGATCGGCGAAAACTCGGTTCACGGCTCGGATGCTCCGGAAACCGCTGCTCAGGAAATCAAGTACTGGTTCTCGGACACCGAGATCGTCGGCTGATTCAGGCTCTCAGCGAAACCGCTGAAGCATTTGAATTAACTCTGAAAGCCGGGGCTCTGCTCCGGCTTTTTATGTTGAAGGGCAGGTGGCGGCGGAGTCGTAGTCGACGGTGCCATCCGGTTTGAAGACCTCGGGGTTCTTTGTGTAGAACGGCCCGATGACCAGCGGCTTGCCCGGCATGACCGACTGGTCGAGGCTCGAAATCACCTCTGTCTTCAGGCTCTGCAATGTCTTTCCCTTGGCATCGACCAGGCGAACGTTCACGGCGTAAGGCTTATCCTTCTTGACGCAATGCAGTGCGGGGCTCTGAAGCGTAATCTTGTCCCAGAACGGATAGATCTTTTCATTGGTCACCAGCACCTCGCCGCCCGCCGGGTTCTCGAATTCCGCGATGGCGACCGTCCCTTCCGGAATGGGCGCCTTCTTGTTCAAGGTCACGACATAGGTCGCGACGGCGATCCGGTAGTTGAATACGAAGACGAGGCCGCTGATCTCGACCAGCTTGTCGGTCTCTCGCTGGCATCCCGTCAGCATTACGGCTGCAACAAGAACGGCCATCGACAGCGCTTTCATGGCGCTTCCTCCTCTTTCCTCCGGCGATAGTGGCGGCTTGCCTTGGCGCGATTGCCGCACACCGCCATGTCGCACCAGGCGCGACTCCTGTTCTTGCTACGGTCGATGAAGAGCCAGCCGCAATTGCGGCAGATCTTCATCCGGTCGGGATCAGGCATTGCGAGCAGCCGCAACACCGAATGCGTGGTTGCCGCGTCGAGGCCGTTTGCGCCATTGGCGCCACGCAACGTGCGCGCCAGCGCCTCCAGAAGGTCGGCGAGCAGTTGATCGTTATTGTCGCCGGAAACGCGGGCCCGGAAATACCTGTCAGTCGCCTCGCGCAACTCCAGGAAGTTTCCTCTGTTCTGTGGGGCAGGAGCAACCATGTCAGCGAAAAGTTCCCGCTCCGCGCAGAACGCCGCCGCAGCCTCCGGAAAGGCTTCTAGCTGGGCAGATGTTTCGAAGCGGTCGATCCGTCTCGTCTCGTCATGCCGAAGCACGACGCTGTTGGCGACATCCAGCGCCAAGGCGCCGCCCGAAAAGCGGTGTGGGGTCCAGGCAAAGCTCATAATGAAAATATAACTGGTAAAATATGTTTTGCCAGTTATTATTTCGGTAATCGGGAGTCTTTCATGGCCTATCTGCTGCAGCAATTGGCGAACGCGGTACCACTGGCTGCGCTCTATGCTGCGCTTGCGTTCGGCTACGCCGTCGCTTTTGGAGTCACCAAGCGTGCCGATATTACCTATGGGGCGATCTTCGCGTTTTCGGGCCAAATTCTGCTGCTTTTCACCGATCTCGGCTACAACAGGCTCTGGCTGATCCTGCCGGCGGCACTGGCGCTTGGAGCCTTGTTCTCGGTCGTCTATTCGATGCTTGCAGCAGTCTGGATCGGGCGATCCATCATGCTGCCGCTGGTACGCCAGTCGTCGAACACCGTGATTGTCGCGGCGCTCGGCACTACGATCGTACTGATGGAAACGGCGAGGCTTGCATCGGACACCAAGAGCCTATGGCTTTCGCCGTTCCTGAACAGCGTCGTCACCTTCTGGAATGACGGGGCGTTCAAGGTGACGCTCACCGAGATCCAACTCATCAATACCGGATTGATGTGTGCCATGATCGCGCTCGGCGTTGCCGTGATGAGGCTGACTTCCTGGGGTCGCCTGTGGCGGGCCGTAACGGACGATCCTCTTGCGGCAGAACTGTGCGGGACCAGCGCCGATCGCGTCTTCCTCGTCGCCTACGCGGCGGCCGCCTTGATCGCCACGGCATGCGGCATCCTCGCCACCTTTTACTACGGCACGATGGATTTCGGTGCCGGGCTGATGTTCGGCCTCAAGGTTTTGATGGTAGCTGCGGTCGGCGGATATTCGGACCCCCTGAAGTCGGCCGGCGGCGCCGCTGGTCTCGGTGTCGCGGAGACGATGTGGAGCGCCTACGGCCCTTATCTTTGGCGCGATTTCGTAGTGTTCTCGCTGCTTGTGCTTCTGTTGGTACTCAGCAGGAGAGAGCGGGCGATACCCTGACTATTTCCATTTGTCGCGGGCGGTGTCATCCGCGTCCTTTGCCGCAACCCATTCGCCCGTGGAACCATCCTTGGCGTGCTCCTTCTTCCAGAAGGGAGCGGCCGTCTTCAAAAAGTCCATCACGAAGTTCGCGCCATCGAATGCTGCCTGCCGGTGCGGCGCTGCTGCGATGACAAGCACGATATTTTGCCGCGCCGCGATCTTGCCGTAACGATGGATGGCGGTCAGGCCTAGCAATCCGAAACGTTCGATCGCAAGGCTGGCGATCCTGCTCATTTCCGCTTCGGCCATGCCCGGATAGTGTTCGAGTTCGAGTGCTGCGAGCCTGCCGCCTTCGTCACGGCACAAGCCTGAGAATGTGACGATCGCGCCAATGCCGCTTGTGCCAGTGCTGAGCCGATCGACTTCCGCCTGAAGGTCGAAGTCCTCACGTTGGACGCGAATATACGGCTCGACCTTGCTGCTCACGTCAGCCTCCGGTCATCGGCGGGAAAATGCCGATCTCCCTGGCGTTGCCGATCGGTTCGTCATGCTCGACGTGCTCTTGGTCGATCGCGACCCGGATAACGTCGGGAAACTGAAGCGCAGTCTCATATTCTTCGCCCATCGTCTTCAAATGATTCAGAAGATCGGCAACGGTAACGATGGACGAGGGCAGGGCCATCTCTTCTTCGGCCTTGCCGATCCGTTCGCGCACCCAGGCGAAATAGACGAGCTTTGTCATTCTTCATCATCCACGATGTGCTTCAGGCCAGCCCGGAAATAGTCGTAGCCGGTGTAGATCGTCAGCAGTGCCGCGACCCAGAGAAGTGCGATGCCGGCCTTCGTCGTATAAGGGAAAATTTCGTCGCCAGCGGGACCGGCGAGCAGAAACGCAATCGCGACGAGTTGCACCGTCGTCTTCCACTTGGCGATCCGCGTCACGGGGACGCTGACCTTCAGGGCGGCCAGATATTCGCGCAGACCCGAGACCAGGATCTCGCGGCAGAGAATGGTGATCGCTGCCCAGATTGACCAGCCGGCAATCGTTTGGTCGGCTGCGACCAGCAGAAGAATGGACGCGACCAGCAGCTTGTCGGCGATTGGATCGAGCATCCGACCAATGTTCGACGTCTGGTTCCAGATGCGGGCGAGATAGCCGTCGAGAAAGTCGGTGATCGACGCGATGATGAAGATCCACAGCGCCACCCATCGTGCCGTGTTGCTGATCGCCAGCTTTCCTTCGAGGAAGAAGCACAACACGATCAGCGGCACTGCCAGAATGCGGCCGTAGGTCAGCAGGTTCGGTATATTATAAGCGCGCGATGCCATGAAACATGTCTCTGAAGTGATGTGCCCGTAGATGACGGCTTTGACCGTAAAGCGTCAACATTCTTTCTATTTTTTCGCTGCCTTTGCGTGGAATTTGCGACTGACGTCGCCTATTTCGCGGCGTCGTCGTGAAAATGATTGTAAACCTGCCTAGCGACGGTCTCAGAAATGCCTTCGACCGCCATCAGATCGGACAAGGCGGCGCGGGAAACCGCCTTCGCGGTTCCGAAATGCTGCAGTAGGGCGCGCTTGCGCGACGGCCCGATCCCGCCGATCTCGTCGAGCGGGTTCTTGACCATTTCCTTCTTGCGCCGGGCGCGATGCGAGCCGATGGCGAAGCGGTGCGCCTCGTCGCGCATGCGCTGGATGAAATAGAGGACGGGGTCGCGCGGCGGCAGGGTAAAGCTCTCGCGTCCCGGCGGAAAAAAGCGCTCGCGCCCGGCGTCGCGGTCGACACCCTTGGCCACGCCGATGGCGGTGACGCTGTCGGTGATCCCCAGTTCCTCAAGGATCGCGCGCACGGCCGTCATCTGTCCCTGTCCGCCGTCGATCAGGATGACGTCGGGCCAGGCGGGGAAGGGCATGTCCGCGGCGTCCGCCGGCGATGTCGGCTGGCTGCGGTCGGGCAGGCCTTCCTCCTTGAGCAACCGTGAGAAGCGGCGCGTCATCACTTCGCGCATCATCCCGAAGTCGTCGCCCGGCGTGATATCGGTCGATTTGATATTGAACTTTCGGTACTGGTTCTTCACGAAACCGTCCGGCCCCGCCACGACCATGCCGCCAACCGCGTTGGTGCCCATGATGTGCGAGTTGTCGTAGATCTCGACCCGCTGCGGCACATAGGGGAGCTTGAAGGTCTCCTTAAAGCCCTCGAGCAGCCGCGATTGCGACGCCGTTTCCGCGAGTTTGCGGCCATGCGCCTCGCGCGCATTGGCAATC
Organism: Rhizobium sp. YTU87027; assembly: GCF_050644135.1. NCBI lineage: Bacteria > Pseudomonadati > Pseudomonadota > Alphaproteobacteria > Hyphomicrobiales > Rhizobiaceae > Rhizobium > Rhizobium sp. YTU87027. Next base: position 957,850 of record NZ_CP098440.1, read on the forward strand.
ACATGCTCGACCAGATCGCGTTTCTCTCCGCGCTGCGGCACGAGTATGGACACTTTATGCCCAGCCTTTTCTCCGAGTGCGGCGGCAAGAAGTTCGAGTTCCTCGACGGTCTCCGACAGCAGGATCTGCTTCGGCACGGGCTTGTCGTCGTAGAACTGAGCGAGGAAGGCATTCAACACCTCGGCGGCCGAGAGCTGAGGGTCGGCCTTCGGGAAATAGGCGCGGTTGCCCCAGTTCTGCCCCGTGCGGAAGAAGAACACCTGAATGCAGGAAATGCCGCCTTTGTGATGGATCGCAAAGACATCCGCCTCTTCCACCCCTGCCGGGTTGATGCCCTGGTGGCTGGAAACATGCGAGAGCGACGCGAGACGGTCGCGATAGACGGCTGCCCGTTCGAAGTCGAGATCCTCGGCGGCAAGGTTCATCGCCTTGGCCATGTGCTCTTTGACCTTCTGGCTTTTGCCGGAAAGGAAATCCTTGGCCTCCTGCACGAGCTCGGCATAGCCCTCGTCGCTGATCTCATGCGTGCATGGCCCAGAACAGCGCTTGATCTGATAGAGAAGACAGGGGCGGGTACGCGTCTCGAAGACGCTGTCGGTACAGGTCCGGATGAGAAAGGCGCGTTGCAGCGAGTTGATCGTGCGACCGACGGCCCCAGCTGACGCAAAGGGCCCGAAATAGTCGCCCTTGCGAGCGCGAGCACCGCGATGCTTGAAGATTGCCGGAGCGCGATGGTCGCCCGTTATCAGAATGTAGGGGAACGACTTGTCGTCGCGCAGCAGCACATTAAAGCGTGGCCGCAAGCGTTTGATCAGATTCGCTTCGAGGAGCAGCGCTTCGGTTTCGGTGCGCGTCGTCACGAACTCCATGTTCGCGGTCAAGCGCACCATTTGTGCGATACGGTTGGAGTGGACGCGCCCGAGCGCGTAGTTGCTGACGCGCTTCTTTAGGCTGCGGGCCTTGCCTACATAGAGGACGTCACCGGCCTCGTTGAACATGCGGTAGACACCTGGACTGTTCGGCAGGTGCTTGACGAATTCGGCGATGAGATCCGCTCCTATAAGGCCAGTCTCGTTGACACCGCCCTCGTTCCAATCGATCGCAGTCGAAATCGGCGTCGGGGAAATGTCGCACTCCACGTCGATATCGTCGTCTGCCTCGTCCGTTTCGTCGTAAAGAATGCCGCCATCAGGCAGCTTTCTTGAATTCATTCCGTAATCTCCGCCACATCGGGCGTCTGCCAGGCAAGGTGCTGGCCGCCGTCGAGGGCAATCATTTGACCGGTGATCGAGGGCGTTTCGTAGAGGAAACGAATCGTTTTGCCGAACTCCTCAAGCTGCGGCCCTCGCTTGAGGATAAGCGCTGAGACCTGCGCTTGGAAGTCTTCTTGCGATTGCCGTTCACTCGGCATCGAGGGGCCGGGGCCGATCGCATTGACGCGGATGCGCGGCGCAAGCGCCTGGGCCATGGTCTGCGTCGCGGTCCACAAGGCCGACTTCGACAGCGTATAGGAATAGAAGCTCGGTCGCAGCGCCCAAACACGTTGGTCGATGATGTTGACCACCAGACCATCCGCCTGCTCGGGTAGTTGCGCCGCAAAATCCGCCGCGAGAATCGACGGTGCACGGACATGGACGGCGAAATGTTCGTCCCATGCCTCGGCATCGATATGCCGGACCGAATCTTCGTGGAAAACGGAGGCGTTGTTGACGAGCAGATCGATCGGCCCGATCGCCTCCGATGCTCTTTTTATCAGATCGCGTGTCTCGTCAATTTTCTGGAGATCAGCTTGCACCGCAACCGCCCGGGAACCGCTTTGCCGCAATTCCGCCGCGAAATTCTCGGCCGCTTCAATCGAACGGCTGGCATGGATCGCGACCGCAAAGCCATTCGCAGCCAGATCCTCGGCTATCGCCCTGCCTATTCTTTTGGCCGCCCCGGTGACGAGCGCCGTCCGAAGTCTTTTCCCGTTCAAAATCATGCCTTTTCGCCGCGAAACTCTGTTTGCTGCTTATATAGGCGCGAGAGAAGGTGAGATAAATAGCCGTTTTGATTGCGGCGATATCGGAATTACTGTATGTATTATTTAAGAATATAATTCAATAAAATAAGTATTCATGATTTAACCATTCATTATGGTTAACAAATATTCTGTTGCGACAAAGCAACATCGAATTTCAGCCATCCAGGCGCCACAATCAAATCACAATTTGGCTCTTTCAAATCCTCAATTGGGCATCAATTTCCCTTCCGAACCGCAAGGGACATTTGTAATAGCCCGCGAATGCTTCGCTGTAAGACAGTTGACGAAGGACGCGGGTCTGAAAGGAGATGAGTATGCGTACGTTTATTGCTAGCCTATTGGTTTCGACCGTTGCCCTTGGCGGGTTTTCCGCCGCTTATGCAGCCGATGCCGTTGATCAGATCCCGGAAGCTCCGGTTGCACAGAATGAGCCGGCTCCCGCTGCCAACTGGCAGGGCTTCTACCTCGGCGGCGCCGGCACCTACAACATGGGCGGCTTTGGCAACAGGTACAACGCGCGCGCTCTTGGCGGTCAGATCTACACCGGCTACAACTGGCAGGCTGGCCAGATCGTTTACGGTGCTGAAGCCGACATCGGCTATTCCGGCGCTGACGGCGCTGCTGGCGGCGGCGAGGGCAAGAATGAAGTCAACGGCTCGATCCGCGGCCGTATCGGCTACGACCTGAATCCGTTCCTGCTGTACGGCACGGCCGGTCTCGCTGCTACCAAGAACAAGTTCAGCAACGCCGCCGGCTCTGACACCGACACATCGCTCGGCTACACGGTCGGCGCGGGTGCAGAAACCTTCGTGACCAACAACATCACGGCCCGTGTCGAGTATCGCTACACGAACTACGCTGACAGCGACTTCCATGTCGGTGGCGCAAACATTTCGCGTGGCTACGACGAGCACAGCGTCAAGGTTGGTATCGGCGTGAAGTTCTAAGCCGGATATCGAATACGGAAAAAGCCGGGCTTCAGCCCGGCTTTTTTGTTTCTGCAATGGGCCGTGTGGCGGCCTATTTGGGGAAGTCGGTCGAGACGGCGAGCTCACGCCATGCGCCCAGTTCCTTCGCGACATGCGCATTCTTCGCCTCGATGACCGCCACGGTGTCGCTCCCGAACGGCATGCGTAGCGGCGGATTTTCCGAATGCGCCAGAGTGACCATCGCCTTCGCAAGGCGGGCAGGGTCGCCAGGCTGCTGGTGGTTATGGCCTGCAGCAAACTCGCGCATCGCGCCGACAGGTGTTTCCTGATAGTCGGCAATCGAACTCGGGCTGATGGCGAGCGAGCTCTCGTCCAAAAAGTCGGTGCGGAAGAAGCCGGGCTCGACGACCGTCACCTTTATACCGAGCGGAGCCACTTCGGCCGCGAGAGCTTCGGAGATGCCTTCGACCGCAAATTTGGTCGAGCAATAGATGCCCCAGCCGGCATGTGACGCGTAGCCACCGATGGACGAGATATTGAGAACGTGCCCCGATCGCTGGCGGCGCATATGCGGCAGCACAGCACGGGTGACCTTCAGCAGGCCGAAGACGTTTGTTGCATAGAGCTTCTCGATCTCTTCGGTGGTCGCTTCCTCTACGGCGCCGAGCAGACCGAAGCCGGCGTTGTTGAGCAGCACGTCGATCCTGCCGAAGCGCTTGACGGCTGCTTCCGCTGCCTTGTGCGCAGAGGCTTCGTCGGTCACGTCAAGCGACACAGCGAGCAGGTTGGGATGATTGCCGAACTTCTCCTCAAGGCCCTTCGGGTTACGTGCGGTCGCGACGACGGCATCGCCGGCATTGAGGGCTTCCTGAGTAATGAGGGCACCGAAACCACGCGAAGCCCCTGTGATGAACCAAACACGCATGACGATCTCCTTTGTCCGTTGCGCTGCGATTTGCTTACGGAGTGAAGGTAGCGTATTGACATAGCTGAGAGAATTTACGCTGTGTTTCATAGCTTGCTGAGAAAAATTCATCAATGAAGCGTGTGCGCTCGACCGATCTCGCGATCTTTCTGGCGATCGCCGGCCACCGAAGCTTCCGGAAGGCGTCGGTCGAACTGGGCGTCACGGCGTCTGCCCTCAGCCACGCACTGCGGGCGATCGAGGAACGGCTAGCGGTCCGCCTGATCAACCGGACGACCCGCGGTGTGGCCTTGACCGAGGCCGGCGAGCGACTCTTCGATCGCATCCGCCCCGCATTTCTCGATATCGATGCAGCACTCGACGATCTCAACAGCTTCCGCGGCCAGCCCCACGGCAAGCTGCGCATAAATGCAGCACGGGCCTCCACCAAGCTTGTTTTGTTGCCGATCGTCTCTCGTTTCCTGAAAGCCTATCCCTCAGTCGAGGTAGAGATCGTCGTCGATGATGCGTTGGTCGACATGGTGTCATCCGGCTTCGATGCCGGCGTGCGGTTCGGCGAGAGCATCGCGGCCGACATGATCGCGGTGCCGATCGGCCCGCGCCACCGTTTTGCGGTGGTTGCTGCGCCGAACTATTTCGAGGGCAGGAGCCGCCCGGTGACGCCGCATGATCTGCGCGACCACGAATGCGTGCGTTACCGCTTTGCCGGCGGCTCCTTCTATCGATGGGAGTTCGAGCGCGGCGGCATAGAACTGGAGATCGATGTCGGCGGCCCCCTGACCTTGGGCGATCAGGACATCATTCTAGATGCCGTGATGCACGGCTGCGGTCTCGGGTATCTTTTCGAAGAGCAGGTGCAGATGGCGATCGCAAAGGGCAGGCTAATCCGCGTGCTGGAAGACTGGTGCCCCTTCTATCCGGGCTTCTTCCTCTACTATCCGAGCCGTCGGCAATTGCCGACGGCGCTGCGAGCCTTCATCGATTTCGTCAAGACCGACAAAGCTCAGCCTCAGGCCTGAGGCTTCAATTCGCTATAGGCAGCAAACTTCTTCTCGAATTCACCAGCCCAGCCGATGAGTTCGGAATGGTCGGCTTCCCACTGTCCCTTGAAGCGCAGGTCGAGGTAGCCGAGCGTCGCGGCAAGCGCGAAGTGGCCGCCGTGCAGCCGTTTGCCGATCTTCGGCAGGTGCACACTGAGATGGTTCAAGCCGCTGACGGCCTTCTTCCACTGCCGGTCGATCCACGGCTGGTGGACCTTTTCCTCGTCGCGGAAGCGCCGTTCGTAGACGATCGCCAGCAGGCAATCGCAGATGCCGTCGCATAGCGCTTCGAGAATTTCGGCCTCCGTCCGCTTGCCGTTCTTGGCTGGGTAAAGCTTCTTGCCTTTCAGCCGGTCGAAATAGTGCATGATGGCGACACTGTCGAAAATCGACTGGCCGTCATCCGTCAGCAAGGTCGGGATCTTGCCAAGCGGATTGTTGTCGACGAGAACAGCCGGGCCGGCATTGGTGTCCACGCGGATCTCGATCGCATCGAGTTCCAGATAGCGTGCGGCCATGCGAACCTTGCTGGAGTAGGGTGATGTCGGCGCGCAAAGGATCTTCATGGTCGCTCCTTTCAAATAGTCGTGTTGCGGCGCGACTATTTCGCGCCGGCAAGAGTCGGTCAACTGTCCTTCGTCACCTTGTTCTCACCGCGCAACCAAAACGCGCGATGCGACGCATAGCGATCCTGCGCCATGTGATCCTTGAGTGCGGGCAGCAAAGCGTGCAGCTCGTCCTTCAGCGTGAAGGGCGGGTTGACGATGATCATACCGGAGCCGGTCAATCCGGTGATTCCCCGGTCGCTCCGCACGCTGAGTTCCGCGCAGAGCATCTTCGGAATGTCGAGGTCCTGCAGCGCCTCATGGAATTCCTTGATCGGCGCTCCCTTCTTCAGCGGGTACCACAGACAGTAGGTGCCGCCGGGAAAGCGGCGATAGGCTCTTGCCAAACCGTCCACCAGGCGCTCGTATTCGCCATCCTCTTCGAACGGCGGATCGACGAGCACGATGCCACGCTTCTCCTTCGGCGGCAGGTGTGCGCCGAGCGAGAGCCAGCCGTTGAGTTCGGTGATCCGCACATGATGGTCGCCCTCGAACAGCCGATGGAGACGCGCAAAATCCTCCGGATGCAATTCCATCGCGGAAAGCCTGTCCTGCGGACGAAACAGCATGCGCGCGAGCTTTGGAGAGCCAGGATAAAAGCGGATGCCGCCCTCCGGGTTCAACTCACGCACAGCGGAAAGGTAGGGCTCCAGCAACTCGGCGACCTGCGGAGCAAGCTCCGCGTCCAGTAGCTTGCCGATGCCCTCGCTCCATTCGCCGGTCTTCTGCGCTTCCTCGGAGGAGAGGTCATAGAGCCCGATGCCGGCATGCGTGTCGAGCACGCGAAAGCCTGCATCCTTTTTCTGCATGTAGCGGATCAGCCGCGCCAGAACGGCGTGCTTGAGCACATCGGCAAAATTGCCCGCGTGGTAGATGTGGCGGTAGTTCATTTTCGCTGATGCCCGTGATGAATTCGCCTGATCGACGTCATTTGTGACTTTTGGCTGGTTTCCGGTTCGAATATAGAAAAGCCATGAACATTGCGACCCCCATTCACGCCAAATCCGCCAAGTCGAATGTCAGGCTCGGTCATACCGCCTGTCCCCACGACTGCCCCTCCACCTGTGCGCTGGAGGTGGAGATCGGCGACGACGGTCGCATCGGTCGGGTGCGCGGTGCAAATGACCACAGCTACACCTCGGGCGTCATCTGCGCGAAGGTCGCGCGCTACGCCGAGCGGCTCTATCATCCGGACCGGCTGATGCACCCGCTGCGCCGAACAGGCGCGAAGGGGACAGGGCAGTGGCAACAGATTTCCTGGGAAGAGGCACTGGATGAAATCGCCGAAGCTTTCGTCAAAGCGGAAGCGAGGGACGGCAGCGAAGCGATCTGGCCCTATTTCTACGCCGGCACCATGGGTTGGGTTCAGCGCGACTCGATCGAGCGTCTGCGCCACGCCAAGCGCTATTCCGGCTTCTTCTCGTCGATCTGCACCAATCCTGCCTGGACCGGCTTCACCATGGCGACCGGCACGCTGCGCGGACCCGACCCCCGCGAGATGGGGCGCACGGATTGCGTCGTGATCTGGGGCACGAACGCAGTGTCCACGCAGGTCAACGTGATGACCCACGCGATCAAGTCCCGCAAGGAACGCGGCGCCAAGATCGTCGTGATCGACATCTACGACAATCCGACAATGAAGCAGGCCGACATGGCGCTGACCGTCAAGCCGGGCACGGACGCGGCGCTCGCCTGCGCCGTCATGCACATCGCCTTCCGCGACGGCTATGCCGATCGTGAATACATGGCAAAGTACGCCGACGACCCCGCCGGCCTTGAAGCACATCTGAAGACGAAGACGCCCGATTGGGCGGCTGCCATTACCGGCCTTTCCGTCGACGAGATCGAAGCCTTCGCGCGCCTCGTCGGCACGACGAAGAAGACCTACTTCCGCCTCGGCTACGGCTTCACCCGCCAGCGCAACGGCGCGGTCGCCATGCACGCGGCGGCCTCGATCGCGACGGTGCTCGGCTCCTGGCAGTATGAGGGCGGCGGTGCCTTCCACTCGAACAGCGATATCTTCCGCATGAACAATGCGGAACTGACCGGCAAGTCGATGAAGGATGCAGATATCCGCATGATCGACCAGTCGCAGATCGGCCGCGCGCTGACCGGCGATGCCGTGGCGCTGCGCCATCGCGGGCCGGTGACGGCCATGCTCATCCAGAACACCAACCCGGTGAACATCGCCCCCGAACAGCGGTTGGTGAAGCGCGGCTTTGCCCGCGACGACCTCTTCGTCGCGGTCCACGAGCAGTTCATGACCGAGACGGCCGAGATGGCCGATATCGTCATCCCGGCGACGATGTTCGTCGAGCACGACGACATCTATCGCGCGGGAGGCCAGAACCACATTCTGCTCGGCCCCAAGCTGGTCGAACCGCCAGACACCGTGCGGACGAACCTGTTCGTGATCGAGGAGCTGGCTAAGCGGCTCGGTATCGCCGATCGTCCTGGCTTCGGCTTCACGGCGCGCGAAATGATCGATCGTGTCCTCCAGGATAGCAACCTGCCGGGATACGATCATTTCCTCGAACACAAGTGGTTCGACCGCCAGCCGGATTTCGAGGATGCGCATTTCCTCAAGGGTTTCGCGCATGCTGACGGCAAGTTCCATTTCCGCCCGGACTGGGTCGACGGCCCCGCGCCGAACAAGCCCCCGGCCGCTGTCGGTGCTCTCGGCCCGCACGAGCAATTGCCCGCGTTTCCGGATCAGGTCGATGTCATCGAGCGTGCCGATACCGAACATCCATTCCGCCTGGCAACGTCGCCGGCCCGTAACTTCCTGAATTCGAGCTTCTCGGAAACGAAGACCTCACGCCAGAAAGAAGGACGGCCGGAGCTGATGATGAACCCGGTCGATGCCGTTGCTGGTGGCATCGAACATGGCGACCTCGTACGGATCGGAAACGACCGTGGCGACCTGCGGATCCATGTGCGTGTCACCGAGGAGGTCAAGCCGGGCGTGCTGATTGCCGAAGGCCTCTGGCCGAATAAGGCGCATGTCGACGGCGAAGGGATCAACCTGCTGACCGGCGCCGATCCCGTCGCGCCATACGGCGGAGCTGCGGTCCACGACAACAAGGTCTGGCTGCGCAAGGATGTTGAATGACGAAGTTTGACAGGGCAAAAGCCGAGATCGTCGATGAAAAGACGCTCTCGAACGGCTGGACACGCCTCAGCGGCTTCCAGATCGACTACACGGATTCCGACGGTGAGACACATCGGCTGCAGCGTGAGGTCTACCATCGCACCCCGGCTGCGACGATCCTGCTTCACGATCCCAAGCGCGACACCGTTGTCCTCGTGCGGCAATTCCGGCTGCCGGTTTTCCTTCATGGCGAGCCGGCCTGGATCATCGAGGCACCGGCAGGACTGCTGGATGGCGATGCCCCGGAGGCGGCCATCCGCCGCGAAGCCGAGGAAGAAACCGGCTTTCGCGTCCGCGACGTTCGCTTCCTCTTCAAGGCGTACAGTTCGCCGGGCTCAAGCATGGAACTGCTGCACTTCTTCGCCGCCTCGATCGACACGACCGACCGCGTCTCTGATGGCGGCGGCCTTGCTCACGAGCATGAGGATATCGAGGTTCTGGAGGTCTCGCTGGACAAGGCGGTGGCGATGATCGAGCACGGCGAGATCATCGACTTGAAGACAATTACGCTTCTGCAATGGGCGGCAATGAACAGCGGCGCGTTGCGCTAGAACACCGGCCAATTTGCGAGGCCGTCGTTCACACCGATGTCATGAATCAGCGCTATGCGCTCTGCCTTGTCATAAATACCTGTCTGGAGAAGACCCGATGTGGCTCAGCAATTTTACGCTTGTCCTTCCAGATGAGGTTGTGAGCCACGGCTCGGTGCGTGTCGAGGACGGCGTCATCGCTGAAATCAGGCCCGAGCCGGTCGCCAACGCTGCGATCGATGGCGGCGGGCGCCTGCTGATGCCGGGCTTCGTGGACCTTCACGGCGACATGGTGGAGCGCGAGATCGCGCCGCGCCCGAATGCGCCGATGCCGATCGATTTCAGCATCCACGAACTGGACAAGAAACTGGCTGCCGCAGGCGTCACGACCGCATTCGCGGCCGTCTCCTTCGCGACGGAAAGCGTCTACGGTCATGTCCGCTCACTCGAGACGACGTCGGCCGTGATCGAAAGCATCAACCGGCTGAAGAATAACCTGCTGATCGATCACCGCGTTCACGCGCGCTACGAGATCACCAATCTCGGTGCTGCACCGGCACTGGAAAAGCTGCTCGATGCCAGCCATATCGACATGGTCTCGCTGACGGATCACACACCGGGGCAGGGGCAGTACAACAACATCGAGAGCTACATCCTGAGCATCGCCGAGCGCCGCGCCATTTCCGAGGAGATGGCCGCCGAGATGGTCGCCAAGCGTATCGAGATGCGCAACAATCCGGAGATCGAGATCAAGCTGAAGCAGGTCGTCGATCTTGCTCTGAAGCACAAGCTGTCGCTCGCCTCCCACGATGACGACAGCGCCGAGAAGGTCGCGCAAATGCACGATCTCGGTGTCACGATCAGCGAATTTCCAGTGACGCTTCTGGCAGCGGAAGAAGCGCGTCGTCGCGGTCTCTGGACGCTGATGGGCGCTCCGAACGCGCTGCGCGGCCAGTCGATGTCCGGAAATCTCAGCGCACTGGATGCCGCTGCCGCCGGCCTTCTGACCGTCATCGCCGCCGACTATCATCCCGCGGCCTTCGTGCCCGGCATCTTCAAGATCGCCGACCGGACGAGCCTGCCTTACGCTGTCGCCATGGCGACCCGCAATGCGGCGCGCTCGGCTGGCCTGCTGGATCGTGGTGAAATTGCCGTTGGGCAGCAGGCCGATCTGGTTGTCATCGAAGCCGGCGACGTGCACCGCATCCGAGCCACGTTCCGCAAGGGCCTTTTCGTCTACAGTGACGGCACGCTGCATCAGCCTCGGGCGCTTGCCGCCTGAGGCCAAGAGCATGTCTCCGAAAGCGGGAGCCGGTTTCGGGACAAGGACATGCGTGAAAACAAAGAACTAGAGCGGGGCGGAATCCGAAAGATCGCGCCGTGCTTTAGGCGCCTTCGCCGATCAGCGAGATAACGCTGCGACGTTCGGCCGGCGCCGCTGCAGCGTCCGTGCTGACAGCCTTGCCGCCCTCCATTTTCACCTTGCCTTGGGCAAAGAGCCGCAGCGCTTGCGGGTAAAGCTGATGCTCGACGGTAAGCACACGTGCGGCGAGGCTGTCAGCATTGTCGCTGGAAAGGACCGGAACGGCGGCCTGGCCGATAACCGGTCCCTCGTCCATGCCTTCGGTGACGAAGTGCACGGTGCAGCCGGCGATCCGCATCCCGGCGTCGATCGCGCGCTGATGGGTGTCCAGCCCGGGAAAGAGCGGCAGCAGGGAAGGATGGATGTTGATCATCCTGCCTTCGTAGCGCTGGATGAAGGTGCCGCTCAGCAGCCGCATATAGCCTGCAAGGCAAAGAATGTCGGGAGAAAGCTCATCGAGTGCGGCAAAGATTGCTTCCTCGTGCGCTTCCTTGTTCGCATAGTCCTTGCGCACGAAGGCAAATGTCGGGATGCCTTCGGCCGCTGCTTTGGCGAGCCCGCCGGCGTCGGCCTTGTCCGAGATGACGCCGACGATTTCCGCCGGATAGTCGCCAGCCTTGGCCGCGGCGACCAACGCCATCATGTTGGAACCGCCGCCGGAGATAAAGACGACGGCGCGTTTGCGCGGCGACGTCATATGGCGAGCGTACCCTTGTAGAGCGTACCGGCTGCACCCTCGGCGCGGGCGATCATGCGACCGAGAGTTACGACCGTCTCGCCTTCAGCTTCGAGCGCCGCGGTGACGGTCGCGACATTCTCAGCCGAAACGACTGCGATCATGCCGATGCCGCAGTTGAAGGTGCGCAGCATTTCGTTTGCTTCAACGCCGCCCGTCTTGGAAAGCCAGGAGAAGACCGAGGGAACCTTGACGGCTGCAAGATCGATCTCGGCTGCGAGGTGCTTCGGCAGAACACGCGGAATGTTCTCCGGGAAGCCGCCGCCTGTGATGTGCGCCAGTGCCTTGATGGCCTTCGTTTCACGGATGGCCTTGAGGAGCGGCTTTACATAAATGCGCGTCGGCGTCAGCAAGGCTTCGCCGAGGCTCTTGCCTTCCGCGAACGGAGCCGGAGCATCCCAGGCGAAGCCGGAAATGCCGACGATCTTGCGCACCAGCGAAAAGCCGTTGGAGTGAACACCCGAGGAGGCAAGGCCAAGGATCACGTCGCCCTCGGCGATGTCGCCCGACGGCAACAGTTGGCCACGCTCGGCTGCACCGACGGCAAAGCCGGCCAAGTCGTAGTCGCCGGAGGAGTACATGCCCGGCATCTCGGCGGTCTCGCCGCCAATCAGCGCACAGCCCGCGTCACGGCATCCGGCAGCGATGCCTTCGACGATCGCCGCACCCTGGTCTGGATCGAGCTTGCCGGTGGCGAAGTAATCGAGGAAGAACAGCGGTTCCGCGCCCTGGACGACCAGATCGTTGACGCACATGGCAACGAGATCGATGCCAACCGTGTCGTGATAGTCGGCGTCGATGGCGATCTTCAGCTTGGTACCGACGCCGTCATTGGCAGCAACGAGAACCGGGTCGGTGAAGCCTGCGGCTTTCAGGTCGAACAGGCCGCCGAAGCCGCCGATCTCGCCGTCCGCTCCCGGGCGGCGCGTCGAGCGCACGGCGGGCTTGATCTTCTCCACCAGAAGGTTTCCTGCGTCGATGTCGACGCCTGCGTCGCTATAGGTCAGGCCGTTTTTTCCAGACTGGCTCATGCTGCTCTCCGATGGCTGTGCAGGGGCGGGAAATGTCACCGCCTCAATATGCCGGTCGCCATTGCATGACACGGGCCTATATGCAAGGGATTGCATGGAAAAAGCCCCAATTTCCCGCTCTTTTGGCGCAGGGCTTCGGGATTTTTAGCGGCGGGGTTGACCATTCTCTCGGCCACATCCTATGTGCTCGAAAGGTTGCATCGCGGCGATGCAGAAAATCAAGGCGGTCGATCAGCGGGGAATGTGATGCCACAGCAGGTTAGCGGTGCAGGTCTGAAGCGCCAGGTCATCTTCTGGCTGATCGTGCTCGCCTTCTTTATTGGCTTCCTTTTCATCTTCAGCTCGATCTTGCTGCCGTTCCTTGCAGGTATGGCGCTGGCCTATTTCCTCGATCCGGTCGCGGACCGGCTGGAGCGCCTTGGGCTGAGTCGCCTCATGGCCACGATCGTCATTCTGATCGCCTTCATCGTCGTGATCGTACTGGCCTTGATGATCCTGATACCTGTCTTGGCAAGCCAGTTCAGCGATTTTGCCGGTCGCCTGCCCGGCTACATCGATCAGTTGCAGACGTTCATTACAAAGTCGCAGAATTCCCTCCTGCCAGACTGGGTGAGGAACCAACTTGGGACGATTAAGAACAACTTCTCCGAGATCCTATCACAAGGATTCGGTCTGCTAACCGGGCTTTTCGGTCAGGTCTGGAGTTCCGGTCTTGCCGTCGTCAACCTGATCTCGCTGATGATCGTCACGCCCGTTGTGGCCTTCTACATGCTGCTTGATTGGGATCGCATGATCGCAAAGGTCGATCAGTACATTCCGCGCGACTATGTAGCCAATGTCCACCAGATCATGCGGGAAATCGATCAGGCGATCGCCGGTTTCATCCGCGGGCAGGGCTCGCTTTGCCTCATCCTGGGCATCTGGTATGCCGTTGGCCTGTCGCTGGTTGGCTTGAACTTCGGCCTGCTGATCGGTCTGTTCGCCGGCATGATCAGCTTCATTCCCTATGTGGGTTCGCTGGTGGGGCTCGTCCTCGCCGTCGGTGTAGCCATGGTCCAGTTCTGGCCCGATTACATCTGGGTCGGCGCGGTGCTCGCGGTATTCTTCAGCGGCCAGTTTATGGAAGGCAACATCCTGCAGCCGAAGCTCGTGGGCCATAGTGTCGGGCTGCATCCTGTTTGGTTGATGTTCGCGCTCTTTGCTTTCGGCGCCTTGTTCGGCTTTGTTGGCCTGCTGGTTGCCGTGCCGGCGGCTGCCGCCGTCGGCGTGCTTGTCCGTTTTGCGCTTTCACGCTACCTTCAGAGCGATCTTTATGCCGGCGGGTCGAAGAATGACCAGGTCGGCAAGACAAAAGCTGATCCCAAATGACTGATGTGAAAAACGCTGGTCCAAGGCGCAATGCCGTCGAACAGCTTCCCTTGGCCTTTTCGCATGATGCGGCAACCGGGCGGGATGATCTGTTGATCTCCGAGCGGCTGGCAGCGGCCGTCTCGATCGTCGATGCCTGGCCGCACTGGCCTTCGCCCGTCGTGATCCTCGCCGGTCCGGTAGGCTCGGGAAAATCGCATTTGGCCAATATCTGGAAAGATCATAGCGGCGCCGTCGATATCCATCCGAGGGCCGGCGCCAACGCGGCGGTGGAGGCGGCCAACGGTCCGGTGCTGTTTGAGGACGTCGACCGGCTTGGCTTCGACGACAACGAGCTTTTCCATGTCATCAACAGCGTGCGGGAAAACGGTCACAGTCTTCTGATGACCAGCCGCCTTTGGCCGATGTCCTGGCCTGTGGAACTGCCGGATTTGCGCTCGCGCCTGAAGGCGGCGACAGTCGTCGAGATCGGCGAACCGGACGAGGAATTGCTGTCACAGGTCATTGTCAAGCTGTTTGCCGACCGCCAGCTTTATATTGATGACAAACTGGTCCTCTATATCGTCAACCGGATGGAGAGGTCGCTCAACGCCGCCCAGACGATTGTGGACAGGCTTGATCGACTTGCCCTCTCTCGGGGAACGAAGATTACTCGAACTCTCGCCGCTGAAGTGTTGAATGAATTGGGCAATTCGGAGCCGGCGGATTGACTGTCACAGTTCTGTCGTGAAACTGATATAATTCGCTGGGCGAATGAAACGGGACAATCAGACCATGGATAGCGCAGTCGCGGAGCATCACGAATCTACTCCGGAAACCAACGAGACTGTGCCATCGCTGGAAGAATTGCTCGCCAGTCCCGAGCGTTTCATCAACCGCGAATTTTCATGGCTGCAGTTCAATCGCCGTGTTCTCGAGGAAACGCTGAACACTGAGCATCCGCTGCTTGAGCGCGTTCGCTTCCTGTCGATCTCGGCCGCAAACCTCGACGAATTCTTCATGGTCCGCGTTGCCGGTCTTGAGGGGCAGGTGCGCCAGAATATCGTTGTGCGCGCGCCCGACGGCAAGACGCCTGCCGAACAACTCGACGCAATCCTTCAGGAAATCGACAATCTGCAGATGGAACAGCAGGCGTCGCTTGCCGTGCTCCAGCAGTATCTCGCCAAGGAAGACATTCTAATTGTGCGCCCGGGCGCGCTCAGCGAGTCCGATCGCGCCTGGCTGGCGACTGAGTTCGAGCAGGCGATCTTCCCGGTTCTGACGCCGCTGTCTATCGATCCGGCGCATCCGTTCCCCTTCATTCCGAACCTCGGCTTTTCGATCGGTCTGCAGCTCGTCAGCAAGAATGGGCGCGAGCCAATGACGGCGCTGCTGCGCCTGCCTCCGGCACTCGATCGTTTCGTGCGCTTGCCCGACGACGGCGGTACCATCCGCTACATCACACTCGAGGACGTCGCCAACGTCTTCATCCACCGCCTCTATCCCGGCTACGAGGTACAGGGCTCCGGTACCTTCCGCATCATCCGCGACAGCGATATTGAAGTCGAGGAAGAAGCCGAAGACCTCGTGCGCTTTTTCGAAACGGCGCTGAAGCGCCGCCGCCGAGGATCGGTGATCCGTATCGAGACCGACTCGGAGATGCCGGCATCTCTACGCCAGTTCGTCGTGCAAGCGTTAAGCGTGCCCGAGAACCGTGTTGCGGTCTTGCCGGGTTTGCTCGCCCTGAACACGCTGTCGGAGATCACGAAAGCGCCACGCGAAGATCTCCGGTTTCCTCCTTACAATGCGCGATTTCCCGAGCGAGTCCGAGAGCATGCCGGGGACTGCCTTGCGGCAATCCGCGAAAAGGACATGGTGGTCCACCATCCTTACGAATCCTTCGACGTGGTGGTCCAGTTTCTGCTCCAGGCTGCGCGTGATCCTGACGTCTTGGCGATAAAGCAGACGCTCTATCGCACCTCGAACGACAGCCCGATCGTCCGCGCATTGATCGACGCGGCCGAGTCCGGAAAATCCGTCACGGCGCTGGTGGAGCTGAAGGCCCGTTTCGATGAGGAAGCGAATATCCGCTGGGCGCGCGACCTTGAACGCGCCGGCGTGCAGGTGGTCTTCGGTTTCATCGAGCTGAAGACGCATTCGAAGATGTCGATGGTCGTGCGCCGCGAGGAGGGCAAGCTACGCACCTATTGCCATCTCGGCACCGGCAACTACCATCCGATCACCGCCAAGATATACACCGACCTGTCGTTCTTCACCTGCAATCCGGTGATCGCTCACGACATGGCGAACATCTTCAATTTCATCACTGGCTACGGCGAGCCGGAGGAGAGCATGAAGCTCGCCGTGTCGCCCTACACGCTGCGTTCACGCATCCTTCGTCACATCGATGAAGAGATCAGGCATGCCAAGAACGGCGCGCCGGCCGCAATCTGGATGAAGATGAATTCGCTGGTCGATCCAGAGATCATCGACGCGCTCTATACGGCGAGCCACGCTGGTGTTGAGATCGATCTCGTGATCCGGGGTATCTGCTGCCTGCGCCCGCAGGTGCCAGGCCTGTCCGACAATATCCGTGTGAAGTCGATCGTCGGTCGCTTCCTGGAGCACAGCCGCATCTTCTGCTTCGGCAATGGTCACGGGCTGCCATCAGACAAGGCGTTGGTTTATATCGGTTCGGCCGATATGATGCCGCGCAACCTCGATCGCCGTGTGGAAACGTTGGTCCCACTGACCAATCCGACAGTCCACGAGCAGGTCCTCTCACAGATTATGCTCGGCAATATCATTGACAATCAGCAAAGCTACGAGATATTGCCCGACGGTACGTCCAGGCGCATGGAGGTGCGCAAGGGCGAGGAGCCGTTCAACGCGCAACAGTATTTCATGACCAACCCCAGCCTGTCCGGCCGTGGTGAAGCTTTGAAATCCAGTGCGCCCAAGCTGATCGCCGGCCTGCTTTCCGGCCGAAACAACAAGTAATATTGGACCTGCATGGTTGAATCAGAAGCCCAGGGGCGCCTTCCAGGGATTGCCCCGGTCTCCGTTGTCGATATCGGGTCGAACTCGATCCGTGTGGTCATCTATGAAGGCATGTCCCGTTCGCCGACGATCCTTTTCAACGAAAAGGTGTTGTGCGGGCTGGGCAAGGGCATCGCGCTGACCGGCAAGATGGATGAGGCGAGCGTCGAGCGTGCTCTGGCCGCCTTGCATCGGTTCAAGGCGTTGTCCGATCAGGCGCGCGCCGCCACCATGTATGTTCTGGCGACGGCAGCCGCCCGCGAGGCATCCAACGGCCCCGACTTCATCCACCAGGCGGAAACCATTCTTCAGCGCAAGATTCGCGTTCTCTCCGGTGAGGAAGAGGCGAAGTTCTCCGCCCTCGGCATTGTCAGCGGTTTCTATGAGCCGGACGGTATCGCGGGCGACCTGGGCGGTGGTTCGCTTGAATTGATTGACATCAAGGGCAAGGAAATCGGCAACGGCGTAACCTTGCCGCTGGGGGGCCTTCGCCTGTCCGAATATGCCGGCGGCTCGATGGAGAAGGCCCGAACCTTCGCCCGCAAGCATGTGAAAACAAGTTCCAAGCTTCTGGCGAAGGGCGCGGGGCGTACCTTCTACGCCGTTGGGGGCACCTGGCGAAACATCGCAAAGCTGCACATGGAGTTGACTCAGTATCCGCTGCACATGATGCAGGGTTACGAGGTTTCGCTCGAGGCGATGATGCAGTTCCTCGATCAGGTGGAAATCGCCAGGGACTCTAGAGATCCTGCATGGTTGGCCGTCTCGAAGCATCGCCGCGCGTTGCTTCCCTTCGGCGCGGTTGCCATGAAGGAAGTCCTGAGTGCGATGAGCCCCTCTGTAATCTCGTTTTCGGGGCAGGGCGTGCGCGAAGGGTATCTCTATTCATTGCTTTCCGAGAGCGAGCGCCGCAGCGATCCGCTTTTGGCCGCGGCGGGCGAGCTTGCCATTCTCCGCGCTCGTTCGCCGGAGCACGCCAGAGAACTGGCGGAGTGGACCGGTCGGATGATGCCTTATTTCGGCGTCACCGAGACGAAGGAAGAGGCGCGCTATCGTCAGGCCGCATGCCTGCTCGCCGACATCAGTTGGCGCGCGCATCCGGACTATCGTGGCTTGCAGGCGCTGAACATCATTGCTCATTCGTCCTTCGTCGGCATCAGCCATCCTGGGCGCGCATTCATCGCGCTCACCAACTACTACCGGTTCGAAGGGCCTCACGATGACGGCGCGACGGGGCCGTTGGCTACGATCGCTACGCCGCAATATGTCGAGCGCGCCAAACTCCTCGGCGGAATGCTGCGGGTCGTCTACCTCTTCTCGGCGTCCATGCCGGGCGTGGTCCGCAACCTGAGTTTCCAGAAGTCGTCCAATCCCGATCTGGACCTGGAGTTCGTGGTTCCGGCGGAGTATCACGATTTTGCCGGCGAGCGTCTTGAGGGCCGCCTGCAACAGTTGTCCAGGCTAACCAACAAGCGCTTGGCGTTTCGCTTCGAGTAGCGCCTCGCGGTTGATCGAGGCACGCCACCGAACAGTCCGACGACTTTGTTGATCGTTTACGGCGAGTTTCCACAGATTTCGGCCCTAAGTTGACGTATTGGCTTGGTATGTTCGCCAGCCAACATCACGAGCGAAATTTGGGCGAGAGACATGATCACGGATATTGAAGACTTTTTCACGCAAGGATGCGGACGCTGCGAGCGGTTTGCCACATCGGACTGTTCGACGCGGCAATGGATTGACGGCCTAAACGAACTTCGCCGCATCTGTCGCGATGTGGGCCTCGTCGAGACGGTGAAGTGGGCGCATCCCTGTTACATGCATGAGAGCCGCAATATCGTGATAATCGGCGCCTTCCGCGGCGACTTTCGCCTGAGTTTCTTTAGCGCCGCACTGTTGAAGGATCCCGAAGGCGTGCTTGAGAAGCAGGGGGCGAACACCCAACATCCCGACATGCTTCGCTTTGTGGAGAACGCACAGGTCGTAAAGATGGAGCCCGTTATCCGTTCCTACTTGAAGGAAGCGATGGGCTATGCCGAGGCTGGTATCAAGCCGCCGAAGGGGAAAGGCCAAGTAGACTTGCCTGACGAGTTGATCGAAGCCTTGGATTCCGACCCTGAACTCGCCGAGGCTTTTCATGATCTGACACCTGGCCGGCAGAAAAGCTACGTGATCAATCTCAACGGGGTGAAGAAGTCAGAAACGCGAACCACGCGGATCGCTAAATTCCGGGATCACATTCTCGCCGGAAAGGGCGCAACTGAGCGGTAGTTCGAGGTTTCGAACCCGTGGCCGGGCACTTCTACAAGTTCTGGCGTGCGCCGCTCATTTCTGGAAAGCCCCGCTCACTTCGAGCGGGACCTTCCTGTGGGAGCGTAGACTTATTTCGCGTTCAGGAGTTCGCCGACTTCGAGCAGGCTGAACTCGTTGTTGTCGGCCTTGTCGACGGCACGGCCCGCCGAGAAGGGCAGGTTGTTGTCGTTGCCGACGACGATGTGGGTGGCGTCGACGCGGTCGACGTTCTCAATCGTCACGAACGGCATATCGTAGACGCCGTCCTTGCTGCCGGCCTTCTTCTTGTTGTCCGGGTCCTTGATGTTCAGGAGGTCGATGTAGCCGATCTTGCGGACAGCTTTGCCGACGTTGGCGTCGTTGAACTCGATCTTGTAGATGCGCTTGAGCTCAGCCGGAGCCTCGAAGCAACTGGGCTTCGGCTGCTTGGGATCGGCGCAGGCCTTGTCCTTCGTGCCGGCGCCGTTGTCGCGTTCGATGACGAGCGCGGTCGAGTCGTCGAGCATGTTGAAATCACCAATTGAAACGCCCTTGTCCTCGAAGGGGTAGAACCAGGTCCGGCCGGTCCAGCTCTTGGAAGCGGTGTCAAACTCGATGACGCGGATGGCGGTATGACCGTCGACCGATTCCATCTTGCCGTCGTCCTGATAGAGTGCTCCTTCCAGCAGGCCATAGAGCTTGCTGTCGTCCTTCGACATAGCGAGACCCTCGAAGCCGCCTGAGCGCTTCAGGTTGAAGACCGGCATCTTGGCAGTTGGATTTGCAGGAACGGAAAGTGTCGGATTGTCGGGCGACATGACCGGCTTGCCGTCGACCTTGGTCGAGATCACGTCGGTCAGGCGGCCCTCGGTGTCGAACTTGAGCAGGTAGGGTCCAAATTCCTCGCCGAGCCAGAAACCATCAGCGACAGGCTGCACGGATTCGATGTCGAAGTCCGCACCGGTCAGATAGCGCTTCTCTGCGCCCTCGAGCACGATCGGGAACGGGGCTTTCTTGTCAGGGTCGGAAAGGAAGAGGTTCTTGATGACCTCGACCTTGCCCGTCTGCCAGTCGAATTTCACCTGATGCAGGAAGAGCATCGCGTCGCTGGAATTTGCTTTGGAGCCAAAGCCGTTATCGGAGAGCGTCCAGAATGTGCCGTCCGGCATGGTCTTGATGCCGGAGAAACCCTGGACAGGTTGGCCGTCGAAGGGAAGCTCCAGGTCGGTGACGCGTGCGCCGTCCTTGCCGGGAACACTGCCGAGTGCTTCGGTGCGCTTGCGGTCAGCCGTGGTGAATTTGCCGGAATGCTTGAGGAACTCAGGCGCATCGGCCGGAGCCGCGACCAGCGTGTTGGCCGGCAGAATGGCCTGGCCTGCGAGTTTAGCTGGAAATTCCTGCTGGTCGGCGACCGCCGAACCGGTGATCAAAAGGAGAAATGAAACAGAAGCGAGAAGAGTATTTTTCATCGAACCCCCCAAGGATTGGAATGCGGGTCTCGATTAGCAAGGCTTTCATGTCGGCGCGTTGACGCTTGCATGAAGCTTTGGTGACGCCTTGCGGTTGTCCGCCTTGACGAGAGCGATGACGCCAAGGCTCTGACCACGGCCCTTGACGGCGTGGTTTCCAAGATCCTCTGCCGAGACCTTCTCGGGCATCTTGATCCGCTGGGCGAGGTCGCTTGAAATGAGCACCGATCGATTCAGCGTCTTGCAGAGCGATTCAAGCCGGGATGTCGTGTTCACGGTGTCGCCGAAGTAGGTGATCTTGTGGTGGTCGACGCCGATTTCGGCCGTGATAACCGTACCCCCGTGCAATGCGGCGCGCAGGCGAGGGACCTGACCGTATGTCTTCAACCAGCTCTCGGCATCTGCCTCAATCCCGCTGATAATGTCGAAGATGCAGTTCACACATCGCGCGAACTTGATCCCGCGCTCCAATGGCCAGCTGATGATCGCGGCGTCGCCCACGTAGTCATCGATGGTACCCTTGTATTTCCTCACGGGCTCGGCGAACGAGGCAAACAAGGAACTCAGCATCTGTTGCGCCCGGAGATCGCCGTGCTTCTCAGCAAAAGCGGTCGAATCCACCAGATCGATGAAGAGGAAGACGCGCTCCTCGCTGATCGGCTTCCGGTAGCGACTGAAAAGCATGCTCGTGAAGATGTCACGACCCAGTAGTTCTCGGATGCGCAGCACGAAGATGATAAGCGCACACACGGCGAGCGCATAGAGAAAGGCATCGAAGGGCAGGATAACGGCATTGACCCACGATGCCGGACTGAAGAGGCCGAGCCACCACATCGAGAGACCGGCAACTGCAAATCCCACACTCATCAGGATTTCGTAGACGAAGATCTCAGCGAGGAAGAAGGTCACCGTCGGTAGCGCCTGCATGCGTCGGTAGAGACCCCGCAGGATCACCTTGCGTTCGAAGGCGATGATCGGCATGCCGATGAACAATGCAAAGGTTGCGCCAACGAAGGGATGGCCGCCGTAGAAGCGCATGTCATAGAGAACGCCGCTCGCGGCTATGACAAGCGCGATCAACAGCCAGTTCTGGACTGGAGATATTTCCCTCATGTAGTCCTTTTCGCGGTGGCGCGTTGTCCGCATACCTACGGCATATAGGAAGCGTCGAGCGTTTCCGAAAGGCGCGCTAAGCCGGTTTTTCCCTAGATTGAATCGATCTGGATGTGACTTTGCGCGCAAAAAGGTCAGCTTGATGGCGCTTAGAGCGCCACCGTCTCGACCTTCTTGCCGACGAAGCGGAGAGCAACCTGGCCTTGAATGAGCTGCAGTGCCGGCTCACCGAAGAGTTCCCGCCGCCAGCCATGCAGCGCTGCGACTTCTGCCTTCTCGCCCTCCGACGCGATCTTGTCGAGATCTTCGCTGTTGGCGATCACCTTCGGTGCAACGCCATGCTTTTCCGAGATCAGCTTCAACAAGACCTTCAGCAACTCGGCAGCAGCCGCAGCACCTTCCGGCGGCTGCGTCTGCCGTGGAGCGTGCGGCATCTCGGCCTTCGGCAAGGCGAGTGCGGCATTGACCGCTTCGACGACGGCGATACCGGCTGCCGATCGCTCCCACCCCTTGGGGATCGTTCTCAGGCGGCCGAGCGCTTCGGCGTCCTTCGGCTGCTGCTGGGCGATCTCATAGATCGCGTCGTCCTTGAGCACGCGCGAGCGCGGCACGTTGCGGGAGCGGGCCTCGCGCTCGCGCCAGGCAGCCACATATTTGAGAATGGCGAGTTCCTGCGGCTTGCGCAGGCGCATTTTCAGCCGCTGCCAGGCATCATCGGGATGCATATCGTAGGTTTCGCGGGCCTCGAGGATATCCATCTCTTCCCGAAGCCAGGACGAGCGGCCTT
Source organism: Rhizobium sp. YTU87027 (assembly GCF_050644135.1). NCBI lineage: Bacteria > Pseudomonadati > Pseudomonadota > Alphaproteobacteria > Hyphomicrobiales > Rhizobiaceae > Rhizobium > Rhizobium sp. YTU87027. Next base: position 980,206 of record NZ_CP098440.1, read on the forward strand.
CACGCTCGAGTTCGGCCTTGAGGTAGAGGTATACGTCCCGCAGATGCGTCACGTCGGCGAGCGCGTAATCCAGTTGTTTTTCCGAAAGCGGCCGGCGGCTCCAGTCGGTGAAGCGAGAGGACTTGTCGATCTGGACGCCCTTGGTGCGGCTGACGAGCTGATCGTAGGAGACGGAGTCGCCGAAGCCGCAGACCATCGCGGCGACCTGCGTGTCGAAGATCGGATGCGGGATGAGGCCGCCGCGGTTGTAGATGATCTCGATATCCTGGCGCGCGGCATGGAAGACTTTGAGGACGGCAGAATTGGCCATCAGTTCGAAGAATGGCTTGAGGTCGAGACCCTTCGCCAACGGATCGACCAGCACTTCCGTCGTCGGACTTGCCATCTGGATCAAGCAAAGTTCCGGCCAGAAGGTTGTCTCTCGGAGAAACTCGGTGTCGATGGTAATGAATTCTGACTTGGCCAGCTCTTTGCAGGCCGCCTCCAAATCGGCGGTTGTTTCGATCATCTCAATTCATTCGCAGGATAAACATAGTTGAACCTTCCTTCTCCTTTCGGCCGGATATGTCAACTAGAACCCGTAAAGAGCCGTCAAACAACCCTGACATAACTGGTCATGCCAGTCTTTTGATGCTCGATGATGTGGCAATGCAGCACCCAGTCGCCGGGATTGTCGGCCACGAAGGCGAGTTGCACCTTTTCGTCGGGTTGGACGAGATAGGTGTCGCTGACGAGTGGCATGATCTCCCGCGTCGATGACGAGAGTACCGTGAAGCTCATCCCGTGCAGATGGATAGGGTGCGTATGCGGCGTCACGTTTTCGAGTTGCAGGATGTAGCTCTTGCCGAGCTTCAGCTCGGCCAGCGGCGCGGTCGGGTCCGGCGTGTCGCCCGGCCACGGCACCTTGTTGATGGCCCAGAAGCTGTAGCCGAGGGTGCCACAGATACTGTCGACAGACGCGCTTTCGGCCGTCGCGCTGAGAATGAGCGGGATCCTCTGTGCCGAAGAAAGATCGGCCTTGGCGACCGGGTTTTCGCCAAGCGCGGCGAGGTCGCCGACATTGCGCTTCAGCGACGCTCCGACCGCTTTGAGCCTGGCGATCGTCTTCGGTGTCGTGCCCCTGATGTCTTCGAGCGTGGCAACGGCGCCTTCGCTGTCCGGCATCCGCACGGCAAGATCGAGGCGCTGACCGGGGCCGATCAGCAGCAGATCGAGCGGAAAGCGTTTCGGTACGGGATTGCCGTCGATCGCAATGACCGTCGCGTCGGCCCCTTCCATCTTCAGCGAGAAGATGCGGGTGACGTCGGTCACCACGATCCGCAGCCGGATGAGACCGCCAGCTGGCGCATCATATTGTGGCTCCTGGTGCCAGTTGGCCGTCCTGACAGTTCCATAGGTGCCCGTCTTCGCCGCGTCGCGCGGCCGGAAAGGCGCAATGAACTGGCCGTCGCCGCCGAGGCGCCAGTCGCGCAGATTGAGCACCACCTCGGTGTCGAATGTCGGATCATCAGGATCCTCGACCACGAGTACGCCTGTCATGCCATGACCCATCTGCGTCAGCGTGTTGCAATGCGGGTGATACCAGAAGGTGCCGGCGTCCGGTGGCGTGAAGGCATAATCGAAGCTGTCGCCGGTATAGACGTAAGGCTGTGTTATGAACGGCACGCCGTCCATCTTGTTGGCGATTCTCAAGCCGTGCCAGTGGATCGTCGTCGGCTCGTCGAGCGTGTTTGTCAGTCGAGCCGCGTAGGGTTTGCCCTTGGTCATCCGTAGCACTGGGGGCATGCCGCCATCGCCCCAAGTCATGATGTCTTTGGTGACGCCGGCATCGGTAATACTGGCCGTGGTCTTCACCGCTTTCAGCACCTGCGCCTCTGGCGCCGCTTCCGCTAGCCCGAACTTTCCAGCGATCCCGATCCCGACGCCATAAGCGCCTGCCACAGCCGAGGCTTTCAGGAGATTGCGGCGAGTAAGAGGGGGCATGGCAAGACTCCGCGCGAACGATATGGCTCCTCTTTAAAGTTGACCGCAGGCTTCAGCAATACGGTACGAGGTTGCCAAACTGCCGCATGGCTTTTGCCGATGACACGGTTGCATGCTTGCCATAAGCCTTCTCAACGTGAGTACCCTATGCGCCAACCCTTGACAAATCAGACCGTCCATGCGCTTTTCCGCCCGATTTTCTTGTCGGTGCGGGAGAGCCATCAGAGCCCCTTGCTGCCGTCTTTAAGCCAGATACCGGGAATTGAGATTATGCATCGCTATCGCAGCCACACATGTGCAGCCCTCCGCAAGTCGGATGTCGGCGCCAATGTCCGGATTTCCGGCTGGGTCCACCGCGTTCGTGACCATGGTGGCGTTCTGTTCATCGACCTGCGCGACCACTACGGCATCACCCAGGTCGTTGCCGATCCGGATTCTCCCGCCTTCAAGCAAGCAGAACTGGTTCGTGGCGAGTGGGTCATCCGCATCGATGGCCTCGTCAAGGCGCGCACGGAAGACACCGTCAACAAGAACATGGCGACCGGCGAGATCGAACTCTACGCGCAGGAGATCGAAGTGCTCTCCGCCGCCAAGGAATTGCCGCTGCCCGTCTTCGGCGAGCCGGACTATCCGGAAGACGTTCGCCTGAAGTACCGCTTCCTCGACCTGCGCCGCGAAACGCTGCACAAGAACATCATAAAGCGCACGCAGGTCATCTCCTCGATGCGCCGCGAGATGACGAATGTGGGCTTCACCGAATACACGACGCCGATCCTGACGGCCTCCTCGCCCGAAGGTGCGCGTGACTTCCTCGTGCCGTCACGTATCCATCCCGGCACCTTCTACGCGCTGCCGCAGGCGCCGCAGCAGTACAAGCAATTGCTGATGGTCGCCGGCTTCGATCGCTACTTCCAGATCGCTCCGTGCTTCCGTGACGAAGACCCGCGCGCTGATCGCTTGCCGGGCGAGTTCTACCAGCTCGACCTCGAAATGAGCTTCGTCACCCAGGAAGACATCTGGAACACCACGGGCCCGATGATGACGTCGATCTTCGAGGAATTCGCCGAGGGCAAGCCGGTCACCAGGGAATGGCCGCGTATCCCCTACGACGAGGCGATCCGCAAGTACGGCTCCGACAAGCCCGACCTGCGCAACCCGATCGTCATGGAAGCCGTCACCGATCACTTCGCCGGCTCCGGCTTCAAGGTCTTCGCAGGCATGATCGCCTCGAACCCGAAGGTCGAGATTTGGGCGATCCCGGCCAAGACCGGCGGTTCTCGCGCATTCTGCGACCGCATGAACGCCTGGGCCCAGAGCCAGGGCCAGCCGGGCCTCGGCTACATCTTCTGGAAGGAAGAAGAAGGCAAGATCGGCGGCTCCGGCCCGCTCGCGAAGAACATCGGCGAGGAGCGCACCGAGGCGATCCGCACGCAGCTCGGCCTTGATGTGGGCGATGCCTGCTTCTTCGTCGCCGGCGAGCCATCCAAGTTCTACAAGTTCGCGGGCGAAGCCCGTAACCGCGCCGCCGACGAACTGAACCTCATCGACCGCGATCGCTTCGAGCTGTGCTGGATCGTCGACTTCCCGTTCTTCGAATACAACGAAGAAGAAAAGAAGATCGACTTCGCCCACAACCCGTTCTCGATGCCGCAGGGCGGCCTCGACGCGCTGACGAACCAGGATCCGCTAACGATCAAGGCTTACCAGTACGACGCGGTTTGCAACGGCTTCGAAATTGCTTCTGGCTCGATCCGTAACCAGTCGCCGGAAACCATGGTTGCTGCCTTCGAAAAGGTCGGCCTCAGCCAGCAGGACGTGGAAGATCGCTTCGGCGGCCTCTACCGCGCCTTCCAGTACGGCGCGCCTCCGCACGGCGGCGCGGCCTTCGGTATTGACCGCATTATCATGCTGCTCGTAGGCGCCAAGAACCTGCGCGAGATCTCGCTGTTCCCGATGAACCAGCAGGCGCAGGATCTGCTCATGGGTGCACCGACCCCGGCAACGCCGACGCAGCTGCGCGAACTGGCGATCCGCCCGATCCCGCCGGTCAAGAAGGACTGAGCAATCAGCTTGAACACGAAAAGCCGGCGATCGATTTCGCCGGCTTTTTTTTGCTTCTCGAAAGGCCGCTCAGATCCGGCGCCGCCGGCGTGAGAGGAGGCGGGCACGACGGCGTCACCCCGCAGAATTGCGCGAGATGGTTGGGTACGCAATGAAATGAGTTGCGCCGCAACACCAACTGACGGCCAGCGGCTACCATACTCCCAAACATAGAGAAACCCGGCGGTCAGGGTCGCTCGCCGGGTTTCATATACTCAAGCTTGGCACATCAATCGTTGGCCGAAACCTTCACGCCAAGCACCTGCGGCAGCGTGTTCGGTGCGCCCATCGCCGCGCCCATAATCATCGGGAACGGAACCGGTTTTGCCGGCGCGGCGGCAAGCGTCAGGCTCTTTGGGTTGTCGAGGAAGGTGTTGACGGCCGCCGATATGGCGTTCTGCAACTCCGGAATGTTGAGCTGAGCCAACATGATCGGTGTCATCGCCTTCAGTGAATCCGCCATCTGCTGGCCGGAAATGTTCTGCTGGCTGCCGGCGTAATCGAGCGCGCGCTTGGTGATGGAAGCGTCGTCAAAGCGGATCTGGGCGCTTTCGAACGACAACTGCTGCATCAGTCCGAGCATCGACAGGCCAAGAGCCTGCTGGGCCTCTTCCTTGTTCTGGTTTGCTTCAGCCTGCTTGGCGGCCTCCTGCAGCGACTTTATGAAGGGCATCGTGTAGCCGGAGATTTTGAAGGCAAGATTGAGCTTACCGATATTATTGAAGTCGAACGCAAATTCGGAGACGTCGATCGTGCCCGGCGTCAGGTCCCAGGCGCCCTTCATCGTGATGTCGCCTTGGATGTGCTGGAGTGCGAGCTTGTCGATCGCTTCCTTGCTCTGTGCGTCGGTTGCCTTGCTGAGGTCGGCCTTGAGGCCCTTGAAAGCACCATCGAAATCGAAGCCGGACTCATCTTCGCGAAGCGTCAGGTTCATGTCGCTTCCAGCGAGCGAGAACAGTTCGGCACCGTTCTGGACGACCTTCACCGGGCCGCTGTGGGCGCTTTCGTAGAGCAGCATGGAGTCGAGGCCCTCGCCTTTTGGATCAGCCGGGATCGAGATGCCGCTGAGCGTCAGGTCGGTGGCCGTGAAAGTGGCGCCCTCGTTGGTGGCGCTGATGTTGGGGAAGGATGCCTCCTCGACATAGTAGCCGCCGTCGTCGTCTTCCTCGACGCCCGTCATGGTGATGTCGCCAATCGACACTGCTTCACCGCCGTTGGCCTTAAAGCTCGCTTTCTTCAGCGTTACCGTCGTGCCGTTGACATCGACGCCATCGGCAACGATCGTGCCGCCCTGCTGGCTATAGGCGGCATTGATCTTCTTAAGCAGATCCTGGCCGTCGAGCGCGAAGGCCGAGCCGGCGAGAGAAAGAAAGGTAGCGCCCGAAAGCATCAGCCGTGTCGTCCGGTAAAAAGTCATCTGGGGTCCCCTGGTGGCGGTACTGAGCGGCGAATGAGAATTCGGCGCCGGTCTACTGTGGTTCGATCGCGGTTTATATTTGAGGATTTCTAAATTTGTGTTGAAGGGAAAACGAAAGAACGACCAAATTCAGGCAAAGTGTCTCAGGTCATTCTTTTCGTGTGTTCACAAGACTTCGTCCACAGCCGGAATGCCCGGAATCCTTGCCCAAAAGGGTCATCTCGGCTAGTCAGGACATATGGGACAAGAGATTTTGCCGCCCTCTGGCGGAGACGACGATAGTATCCTTCCGGTCGATCTTAAGGCGGCGCTCGAAGAGCGCTATCTTGCCTATGCGCTATCGACCATCATGCATCGCGCGCTTCCGGATGTGCGCGACGGCCTGAAGCCGGTCCACCGCCGCATTATTCACGCCATGAGCGAAATGGGTATCCGGCCCAACTCGGCCTTCAAGAAATGCGCCCGTATCGTCGGCGACGTCATCGGTAAATTCCATCCGCATGGCGACCAGTCGGTTTACGACGCGCTGGTGCGCCTGGCGCAGGATTTCTCGCAGCGCTATCCCGTCGTCGACGGGCAGGGCAACTTCGGCAATATCGACGGTGACAGCGCTGCCGCCTACCGATACACCGAAGCGCGTATGACCGAGGTCGCGGGTTTCCTGCTCGACGGCATCGAGCAGGATGCTGTCGATTTTAGGCCAACCTACAATGAGGAAGACGAAGAGCCGATCGTCCTGCCAGGCGCTTTCCCGAACCTGCTGGCGAACGGTTCGTCCGGTATTGCGGTCGGCATGGCGACGTCCATTCCGTCGCACAATGTTCACGAACTCTGCGACGCGGCACTTCACCTCATCAAGCATCCCGATGCTTCGGTCGAAAAGCTCGTCGAATTCATTCCCGGCCCGGACTTTCCGACCGGCGGCATCATCATCGACAGCCGCGAGAGCATCATCGAGGCCTACAAGACCGGCCGCGGCGGCTTCCGGACTCGCGCCAAGTGGGAGATCGAGGATCTCGGCCGCGGCGGCTATCAGATCGTCGTCACCGAAATCCCGTTCCAGGTGCAGAAGTCCCGCCTGATCGAAAAGATCGCCGAACTGTTGCTGGCGCGAAAGATGCCTTTGCTCGAGGACATCCGCGACGAGTCCGCCGAAGACGTCCGCGTCGTGCTGGTGCCGAAGAACCGGACGGTCGATCCGACGATCCTCATGGAATCCATGTTCAAGCTGACGGAGCTGGAAAGCCGCTTCCCGCTGAACATGAACGTTCTCTCCATGGGCCGCATTCCGCGCGTCATGGCGTTGAACGAGGTACTGAGGGAGTGGCTCGACCATCGTCGCGAAGTGCTGCAGCGCCGTTCGCGCTTCCGTCTGGCCGCCATTGACCGCCGCCTCGAAATCCTCGGCGGCTTGTTGATCGCCTACCTCAATATCGATGAGGTCATTCGCATCATTCGCGAAGAGGATGAGCCGAAGCCGGTGATGATCGCGCGCTGGTCGCTGACCGACAACCAGGTCGAAGCGATCCTCAACATGCGCCTGCGGTCGTTGCGCAAGCTCGAGGAGTTCGAGATCCGCACCGAGTTCGACGAACTCACCAAGGAGAAGGCCGAGATCGAGGCCCTGCTGGCATCCGAAGAAAAGCAGTGGCAGACCGTCGCCTGGGAAATCGGCGAGGTGAAGAAGAAGTTCGCGAAAGCGACCGAGCTCGGCCGCCGCCGCACCCAGTTCGCCGATGCACCTGAGGCCGACGAACAGGCCATCCAGCAGGCGATGATCGAAAAGGAACCGATCACCGTCGTCGTCTCAGAAAAGGGCTGGATCCGTGCGCTGAAGGGCCACATCTCCGACACCGCATCCCTGACCTTCAAGGAAGGCGATGCACTGAAGGTGGCCTTCCCGGCGCAGACGACCGACAAGATCCTTATCATAACGACAGGCGGCAAGGCCTTCACCCTCGGTGGCGACAAGCTGCCCGGCGGCCGAGGCCACGGCGAACCGTTGCGCATCATGATTGACATGGAGAATGATCAGGACGTCTTGACCGCCTTCGTGCACGATCCGGCCCGCAAGCAGATGATCGTCTCGACAGCTGGAAACGGCTTCGTCGTTGCCGAGACCGACATGGTGGCCAATACCCGCAAGGGCAAGCAGATCATGAACGTCTCCATGCCTGACGAGACCAAGCTGATCGTTCCCGTCAGCGGCGACCATGTGGCTGTCGTCGGCGAGAACCGCAAGCTGCTTGTCTTCCCGTTGGCGCAGGTGCCGGAAATGGCGCGCGGCAAGGGCGTCCGCCTGCAGCGCTACAAGGATGGGGGCATTTCCGACGTGCGCTGCTTCGCGATCGCCGACGGCCTCGTTTGGGAGGACAGCGCAGGCCGCACCTTTACCAAAAACAAGGATGAGCTCGCCGAATGGCTCGCCGATCGCGCCACGGCCGGTCGCACCGTTCCGAAGGGCTTCCCACGCAGCGGCAAGTTTGCCGGCTAAGCGAAAATAAATCTGGGCCTCGCTCTTGGCGGGCGAGGCAACTCCTCTATCTCTGTCCGATAATCATAACATGGACAGGCATCATTCCGCGGGCGGACGGGATGATCGTTTATGGCGCTTTTTAAGAGCATCATGTCCGATCACGGAGGAATGTTGATGAGTGCTTGCAATACCATCACCCTGAACGTTGCGCATACATTCAATGCCTCGCCCTGCGCCGTTTATGACGCATGGCTGAACCCTCAGGTTGCAAAACGCTTCCTTTTCGCAAGCGACGACGGCCGCGTCGTCCGCGCTGATATCGATCCGAAGGTTGGCGGGCATTTTCTCGTCATCGACCGGCGTCCAACAGGTGATGCAGTGCATTACGGCGTGTTTCTAGAGTTGCGTCGGCCGCGGCGGATGGTCTTCTGCTTCTCCGCCGCTGAGCACGATCACAACGCGGATCGAATCCAGATTGACATCGAATCGCTGGCCGAAGGCACGCGGCTGACGCTCTCGCATGAAATGTGCGCCGAATGGGGCCAGTTCGAAGAACAGACGCGACAGGGCTGGGTTCACGTGATGCAAGGCCTTGAACGCGAGCTCGAGGCGATGCAGGTCGTTAGTGTGCCAGAGATTGTTGCGCAGGCTTCGTCCGAACCACCCAAAGCGAGTGCGCCATAATCGCGCAGACCAGGATCGCGCCGCCGATGAGCGTCATCGTCGGTGGGGCTTCCGCGAAAATCAGCCATATCCAGATCGGAGCCAGGATGGTTTCGAGCAGATAGAACATGCCGACTTCCGGCGCTGACAGATAGCGTGGCCCAGTTGCCAGGCACCAGAAGGCGATTGGCATCAGGACTGCCCCATTGAGGATGATCCAGGCCGGATGCTCGATAGTCAGTCCGGCGGGCAATGCCTCGGCAAAGCCGAGGATGGCGGGTAGGGTCGCGGCAAGCAGCGGCACGAAGCCCATGTCGCGGCGTGATGCCCGCCCAACCGTGATAGCCGATGCGAGGATAAGGGCGCTGAGAAGCGCCATGGCATCGCCGAAGACATGACCGCCGGCCAATCCATCATGAACGATCAAACCAACGCCGAATACCATCACGGCCATGGTCACGAACGTCGATAGCGAAGGCCGTTCCCTGAGGAATATCCACGAGAGAAGCGCGCCGAACATCGGATTGAACGCGACGATGAAAACCACGTTGGCCGTTGCCGTGTTGAAGACAGCAAGCAGGAAGGTCAGCGTCGAGCAGCCGTAGAGCAGTCCGGTCGCAAGGCCATGCCTGCCGGGCACCAGCACCGGCCATTGTCCCTTGATGCTTCTGATGAGGCAAATCACCAACAGTGCGACGGTGACCGTGGTAATGCTGCGCGTACCAAGGATCGACCACATGTCTCCGTGCGCAAGGCGAACCAACGGAATGTCCATGGAAAGAGCCAGGCCGCCGATCGCCGTCAGCAGCAGGCCTTTCCGATGATCGGAAAGAGAGGGAAGGGGCATTTAATAGCGCGTGCTTTCGGGCAGTGCGGAGGGATCGAAACGTTCCCAGCCGCGCGAAGTCAGGTGCTCCTGCGGCTGGAAGCGAGTCTTGTAGTCCATTTTCCGCGACCCTTGAACCCAGTAGCCAAGGTAAACGTGCGGAAGGCCCAACGCCTTTGTCCGCCTGATATGGTCGAGGATCATGAATGTCCCAAGGGAGCGCCGATCCATGTCAGGGTTGAAGTAAGAATAGACCATGGATAGGCCGTCGCTCATGGTATCGGTGAGAGCGGCTGCCACAAGTTCGCCCGTCGGACGCTCTTCCAGGCCGGCTCCTTCCTCTCGAAGCCGGTACTCGATGATCTTGGTGTTCACATGGGTATCCTCGACCATGATGGCATAGTCGAGCACTGTCATGTCGGACATTCCGCCCTGTTGGTGGCGAAAGTCGAGATACCGTCGGAATAGCGAATATTGCTCGCTGGAAGGCTGAGCGGGGAATTCCGTGGAGATGAGATCGTCGTTCGCCGCCAGCACGCGTTTTATGGATTTCGTGGGCAGGAATTCTTGCGCGAGGATACGCACCGAAATGCAGGCGCGGCAGGCTTCGCATGCCGGCCGATAGGCAATGTTCTGCGATCGGCGAAAGCCGCCTTGCGTCAGAATATCGTTCATCTCCGCTGCGCGCGGCCCGACGAGATGAGTGAAGACTTTCCGTTCCATCTCATGGGCCAGATAAGGGCACGCAGCCGGAGCAGTCAGGTAGAACTGCGGTGATGGCGTCGTCTGCGTATTCATCTGTTGCGGAGATTTCCTTTGGTTCGCTGCGTATATGACAGGATGACTTAAGAATGAAAAACGTCAACAGCGCGGCTGTTTTCGAACCCGATGTCGTGCGTCATACTTTGGGATATGGTGCCGGGAGGCTCCCGGCAAAGATCAGAAGCAGCGTTTATTTTGGCTCGCCACGGCTCAAATCAGGCCGTGCGGACAGTGACGGTGCCGACGAGAAAATCGTGGATAAGCCGGCTGCGCTCGGTGAACAGACCGACCAGCAGAATCAGCGGCGTCAGAACGGAGTTCAGGATCCAGAAAAGCGCGAGGTGAACGATGGCCGTCAAAAAATCCATTCGCTGCCCATCGACTCGCATAATTGCAATCCCCATTGCCCGCATGCCGAGCGAGGCTTGATTGAAGCCGCCAACGGTGAAGCCAAAATAGAGGCCGGCGACGATCACGAACAATGCCGGATAAAGGAAGAATCCGAGCCCAAGCGTGACGATCGACAGGAAGAAGAGAATGACCGCTGCCGGAATGCAGAGCAGCAGAATGATCACGTAGTCGAGAATGAACGCGAAGACACGACGGCTCAGCGTGCCGCTATAGGCGCGCCAGTCGTCCGGTGCGGCATAAAGCGGGTTGGGAGTGAGCGTCATTATTACGGTCTCCTTTCGAGAAGCGATGTCGCTGATATGGTATCGCTTCCCGCAAATGCAATATTTGCGCAGGGATCAGCGCTTGGCGAGAATTGTGGCCACTTCGACGGCAAAATAGGTGAGGACGCCATCGCAGCCAGCCCGCTTGAAGGAGAGGAGGGTTTCCAGCATGGCCCGTTCGCCGTCGATCCAGCCGTTCATCGCGGCAGCCTTGATCTGTGTGTATTCGCCTGACACTTGGTAGGCGAAGGTCGGTAGGCCGAAGGCCTCCTTCATGCGCCAGCAGATATCGAGGTAGGGGAGCCCCGGCTTGACCATCAGCATGTCCGCCCCTTCCTCGACATCGAGCGCGGCGTCGCGGATCGCCTCGGTGCCGTTTGCCGGGTCGATGTAGTATGTCTTCTTGTCGCCCTTGAGCAGTCCGCCGGTCGAGATCGCCTCGCGATAGGGGCCGTAGAAAGCCGAAGCGAACTTCGTCGCGTAGCTCATGATGCCGACGTTCTGGTGCCCGGCGGCATCAAGCGCGCGACGGATGGCGCCAATTCGGCCGTCCATCATCTCCGAGGGCGAAATGATATCCGAACCGGCGTCTGCCTGCATGACGGCTGCGCGGGCAACCTGGTCAACGGTTTCGTCGTTGACGATCTCGCCTTGCCGCAGGATTCCATCGTGGCCGTGGCTCGTGAACGGATCAAGCGCGACATCGGTGATAACGCCGATATTAGGCACTGCCTTCTTGATTGCGATCGTCGCCTGATTGATCAGGTTGTTGGCCTCGAGACTGTTCGAGCCGGTTTCGTCGCGCAGTTCCATTTCGATGTTCGGAAAGGTCGCGATCGCAGGGATGCCAAGATCAGCCGCTTCTTTGGTGGCTTCGACGAGCTTATCCACGCTCATGCGGTTGACGCCGGGCATCGCCGGTATCGGTTCGACGATGCCGGATCCGGGCACGACGAAAACCGGCCAGATGAGATCGTCGACCGTCAGGCGGTTTTCCTGCACGAGGCGCCGTGTCCAGTCGGCCTTCCGATTGCGGCGCATGCGCCGATGGCCAGTTATTTCGTCGACGAGATGGGTCTTATCCTGCATGGTCGTTCCAGCTTTCTGCCATTCCAATTATCGAAGCGCTCATTATCATGGCACGGACCAAATCCAAACCGGACGATTGGCCGCAATTGATGAAGCGCTGGCGAAGTCGCAACCGCAACCCTATTGTTTAAGACATGGATGCTGATTCCCCGATGATACCAAAACGGACGCTAACCAGCGTTCTCTTCATTCTGTTCCTGCGGCTTGTCGCCATTTCCTGCTTCTGGTTCGGATTGCAGTATTGGGCGATGCTCGTCGGCTATTCGCTGGTGGGGGCAGGGCGCTTCGATTTGCTCAGCCTTCCCTGGAAGGTCGCAAGCACCAGCCTTGCCGTTCTCTTCCCTGTCGCGTCTCTAGGCCTTTGGCTTGCCGTCTCCTGGGGACCGGTTATCTGGGTGCTAGCGGCAGGCGGACAGATTATCATGCACGGCTTCGTGCCAGAGGTCTTTGGGGCCAATCGACTGATCGTTTTGCTGCATGTTGCGGTGGCCCTGGTCTATATGGGATTCCGCGCAGCCCTCTGGTACGAGAAGCGCAAGCGGCGCCGGCAAGTAAGCGTTGATTTACCCTGATACAACGCGGGGTTTCCGGTAAGGCACTGTTAAGCCTGCGGTTTAAGTAGAATTTTATTTGTATTCGATAGGGTCTGTCTCAAGGCGGGAAGAAAACCAACACCGCCAAACAAACAGTGAGGCAGTCATCATGAACACGAAAATCAAGCCGCAGGCGGTATCGAACTTCCGTGACCAGCAGGAACAGGGCATCCGTGATCTTTACATGGAATCCCTTCATCTTGTTGAACGTCTTCACCGCCGTCTCCTCGACGTCATCAAGGATGAGTTCGACCGTCAGGGTCGCAGCGACGTCAACGCCGTCCAGGCACTTCTTCTCTTCAACATCGGCAACTCCGAGCTGACCGCCGGCGAACTTCGCTCCCGCGGCTACTATCTCGGCTCCAACGTTTCCTACAATGTCAAGAAGCTGGTCGATCTCGGCTTCATCAACCATCAGCGCTCGCGCATCGACCGTCGCTCGGTCCGCATCAGCCTGACGGAAACCGGCCAGGACATCGCCGAAACCGTCGCCAAGCTCTATGAGCGCCATATTGGCTCGATCGACAAGGTTGGCGGCATCGGCACCGACGAATTCACGCAGATGAACAAGCTGCTGACCCGTCTGGACCGCTTCTGGAACGACAGCATCATGTATCGCCTGTAATCTCTTAAGCCAACTTCCCTGCTGGCTTATCGGACCTCCAAGGCACGAAAGGGCGCAACGGTATCCGTAGCGCCCTTTTCGCCGTTTGCTGCACTATGCGGGGGCTACATATTCGGCTGCCAACTTGATAATGACTTTCGCACGGACCTTGGGGTTCTCGCGTGAATCAGGAGTTGCAGGTTATGACGTCAGCTGTATTGGCCGCGAGCGGTGGGGTGAAGCAGGTCATCTGCATCAGCTGGGGAACGAAGTACGGGGCTCCCTTCATCAACCGGCTGTACGCGATGGTGAAGCGCAACATCACGCCGCCCTTCACCTTCACGTGCTTCACCGACAGCCGCGCCAACCTGAATCCGGAAATTCTTTGTGAGGACCTGCCGCCGCTGGATGTCGAAAACATGCCAGTCCGGACGAAGGGCATCTGGCCCAAAGCACGGCTTTGGGGGCCGAAGCTCGGCAATTTGAACGGCCCGGTTCTGTTCCTCGACCTCGATCTGGTGATTGTCGGTTCACTTGATTCCTTCTTCGAGGTCGGCGGACCTGATGATGTTGTACTTTCGCGCAACCAGACGACGCCCTTCGAGCGCCTCGGGCAGACCTCGCTCTTTCGGTTCCCTGTCGGCAAGCTCGTTCCGTTGCAGGAGAAGTTTCGCGCCGACCCGCAAGGCGTTGCCGACAAGTACGAGTTCGAACAGCGGTTCGTGACGCGAAATGCGCCCGGTGGCGCGAAGTTCTTTCCACGCCGATGGGTGCTGCATTTCAAGCAAGACTGCTGCTGGCCTTTGCCTCTGCACTATTTCCTGACGCCGCGCCTCCCTGCTGACGCGCGGGTGATCCTTTTCCCTCGCGATTTCCATCCTCAGTTCGCGGTTGAAGGGCGGTTCGGGCTGAAAGGCCGTGCCGCGCCGCCGCTCGATCACATCCGTCATATGTTCGATCCGGAGTGGAGACGAAACAAATCGCTGTTTCGTTATCTGCGCCATTACATCCGCCCGACGCCGTGGGTAGCAGACCACTGGCGCGAGTAATCCGCACCCGCCGGCGATTTCGTGACATCTTTGCAACGCATGGCAGGCAAGCATAATCGCCTGTATTCAAGCCGTTTTTTAGCCGCTATTAACCGCCACATTCTGTGGATTGGTATGGTTTTTGCGTATCGTCCCGCCACCGACGGTTGAGCGCGGTGCAGGACGACACGAATTGGCCATATTAGCATGTCAGCGGAAATACACGGCAAATGGCGCTTCCCCATTGAGGTCCGATAACCTCGCGCTCCCTGCTCGCAATCATGTGATCGCCGGCAGAGACATTGTGCGATGCGCCGTAGCGACGGGTTGGTAGAGATTTGCGTTTTCGCAGGGATAGCGAAGGTCGCCGGTCTCGCAAGCAGCGGCAATTTAGTGGTTGGGATGAATGTCGAAGAAAATCGGAACTGAAGCTTTTTCTCGCCGGGCGTTTCTGACGTCTGCGGCAATGGTTGGAGCGGGCGCCTTGGCCGCCCCCGCATTCGCGCAGTCGGCGATCGATTCGCTCATCAATGCTCCGCAGCGCGGCGATTGGGATGATCAGTTCGATGCGAAGGCGGCATCCCGTACGGCGACGGCCGTCGTTTCTAACACGCCGATTCTCGGACCACAGTCGGTGCCGAGCATCCAGCAGGCAATCGCCCAGTATCAGCAGATCGCGTCCGCTGGCGGTTGGCCGGAAGTGAGCCCGAGCCAGCAGCGTCTGCAGATCGGCGTGACTGATCCCGCCGTCCAGAGCCTTCGGCAGCGCCTGATCATCACCGGCGACCTTCCGCGCGAAGCAGGCATTTCCAGTGCTTTCGACTCCTACGTCGACGGCGCGGTCAAACGCTTCCAGGCACGCCATGGTCTCCCGGCTGACGGTGTTATCGGCGAGTTCACCCTGAAGGCCATGAACATTCCGGCTGATGTTCGACTGCAGCAGCTGAACACTAACCTCATCCGCATTCAGACCTTCCCGGAGGAACTGGGGCGCCGCCATGTGATGGTGAACATTCCGGCCGCTTATGTCGAGGCGGTAGAGGATGGCAGCGTTGCCACGCGCCATGCAGCCGTTGTCGGTCGCCTCAGCCGTCCGACGCATCTCGTCAACTCGAAGATTTACGAGGTCATCCTCAATCCGTATTGGACCGCACCGCGCTCGATCGTCGAAAAGGACATCGTGCCGCTGATGCGCAAGGATCCGACCTACCTGGAGAAGAATGCCATTCGCCTGATCGACGGAAAGGGCAACGAGGTGGCTCCTGAAACGGTCGATTGGAATGCCGAGAAGGCACCGAACCTGATGTTCCGTCAGGACCCAGGCAAGATCAATGCTATGGCCTCCACGAAGATCAATTTCTACAACAAGAACGGCGAGTACATGCACGACACGCCGCAGCAGGGCCTTTTCAACAAGCTGATGCGCTTTGAATCTTCCGGCTGTGTTCGCGTTCAGAACGTTCGCGACCTGACGACGTGGCTGCTGCGCGAGACCCCGCCGTGGTCGCGTCAGCAAATGGAGCAGGTCATCACGACCCGCGTCAACACGCCGATCAAGCTTGCTGAAGAAGTGCCGGTTTACTTCGTTTACATTTCCGCGTGGGGTATGCCGGATGGCGTCGTGCAGTTCCGCGACGATATCTACCAGCTCGACGGCAATGCAGAACTCGCGCTCGACACGACGGCGGGCACGGAGCAGCCGGTTCAGTGAGGCTTCAGCCTCTTGTTCACTTTCAAGACCGCGCCTTTCGAGGCGCGGTTTTTTGTTGGTGCGCCAGGCATGGCGCGCGGTGCGCGAGCACCGATTGGCCGAGATGGTATCCGGCCGATGACTTGGAGGTGAGAGTCCTCTGCGGGCCCTGGTGATGGGAACCGTTAGCCGAACAGCAAGGGCGTCGCCGCGAGGCGGAGTCTGAAGGCAGCTGTAAGCAAAGTGCCGGCCTGACGAACAGGAAGCGCATATGAGGCGTCCGCATCCGGGCAAGGGGGCCAGCAAGCCCGAAGCTCGATATTCACCCGGAGGGTGCGGCCGTAGATGCGACAGGTATATGGCACGAAGGTCACGCGCCTTACCCTGGGAGGCCTGCCGACCTGCCTCTGGTGACAGATGTGCTACCGGCGTCGAAAGGCGTCGGAATGGGGCGGCAGGGGTCAGCAGAAGCCGTAGTTGTCAAGCGAAGCGAGGAATTGACCCCCCTTCATTGATTGGTCGTTTCGTTTGGTTCAAGCGCCGTTCCGGCCTTCTGCAGAAGGCCGGAACGGCGCTTTTCGCGAAGCCGATAGCTGTCGCCTCGGATGGTGATCACGGTCGAATGATGAAGCAGGCGGTCCACTTTCGCCGCTGTTATCGAATGTCCTGCTCGACGATCTCGACAAGGAGCTGGAACGGCGTGGTCATGCCTTCTGCCGCTACGCCGACGACTGTAATATCTATGTGCGGTCGCAGCGTGCCGGTGAGCGGGTCATGGCCTCGCTTACCCGCTACCTCGCCGAGCGGCTGAAGTTCACGGTCAATGGCGCCAAAAGCGCCGTGGACCGACCGTGGAAGCGCACTTTCCTTGGCTATACCATGACCCTCCACAAGGCGCCGCGTCTACTGATTGCGGCGTCCAGCGTGACGCGGTTCAAGGGGAAGCTAAAGGCGGCCTTCCGTGCAGGGCGCGGACGCGCCCTTGGCGCCACCATCAAAGACCTCTCCCCGATCCTGCGGGGTTGGATGGCCTACTTCCGTCTGACCGAAGGCAAGGGGGTCTTGGAGGAGGTTGATGGCTGGCTGCGGCGCAGGTCGCGCTGCATCCTATGGCGGCAATGGAAGAAACCGACCACGCGCGCCATGCGGCTGAGGCAACGAGGCCTGACGGAACAGCGTGCATGTGAATCGGCCGGCAACGGCCGCGGTCCCTGGTGGAATGCCGGGGCCAGCCACATGAACGATGCCTTCCGAAAGTCCTTCTTCGACCAACTCGGGCTGGTCTCACTCCAACAGGAGCTCCAACGCCTAAATCACGCTCGATGAACTGCCGTGTACGGAACCGTACGCACGGTGGTGTGGGAGGAGGGATGCCGCAAGGCTCCCTCCTACCCGATCGCGTAGATTGCCTAGCAAATGTCGTTCTCCGTATTGCCCTTGGCAGGGCGGGGCGCTAATACCTTCGCGCATTCCAGTTGAGGAGCCCGCCCATGACAAATGCTTCCACCCAGACCTTCTTCAATCGTTCGCTTGCCGATACCGATCCGGAAATCTTCAGCGCGATTGGCAAGGAACTCGGCCGTCAGCGGCATGAGATCGAACTCATCGCTTCGGAAAACATCGTTTCCCGCGCGGTGCTGGAAGCCCAGGGCTCCATCATGACGAACAAGTATGCCGAAGGCTACCCGGGCAAGCGCTACTACGGCGGCTGCCAGTTCGTCGATATTGCTGAAGAACTCGCGATCGAACGCGCCAAGAAGCTCTTCGGCGTCAACTTCGCCAACGTTCAGCCGAACTCCGGTTCGCAGATGAACCAGGCAGTCTTCCTGGCGCTGCTGCAGCCAGGCGATACCTTCATGGGCCTCGACCTCAACTCGGGCGGTCACCTGACGCACGGCTCGCCGGTCAACATGTCTGGCAAGTGGTTCAACGTCGTGTCTTACGGCGTGCGCGAAGGCGACAACCTCCTCGACATGGATGACGTCGCTGAGAAGGCACGTACCCACAAGCCGAAGCTGATCATTGCCGGTGGCACGGCCTATTCCCGCATCTGGGATTGGAAGCGCTTCCGAGAGATCGCCGATGAAGTCGGCGCATACCTGATGGTTGACATGGCTCACATCGCTGGTCTCGTCGCCGGTGGCCAGCATCCGTCGCCGTTCCCGCATTGCCACGTCGCAACCACCACGACCCACAAGTCGCTGCGTGGCCCGCGCGGTGGCGTGATCCTGACGAACGACGAGGATCTGGCAAAGAAGTTCAACTCGGCCGTCTTCCCGGGTCTCCAGGGTGGTCCGCTGATGCACATCATCGCCGCCAAGGCCGTCGCCTTCGGTGAAGCGCTGCAGCCTGAGTTCAAGGACTACGCCGCGCAGATCGTCAAGAACGCCAAGGCACTTGCCGAAACACTGATCGCCGGCGGCCTCGATGTCGTCTCCGGCGGCACCGACAACCACCTGATGCTCGTCGATCTCCGCAAGAAGAACGCGACCGGCAAGCGCGCGGAAGCGGCGCTCGGCCGCGCCTACATCACCTGCAACAAGAACGGCATCCCGTTCGACCCCGAGAAGCCTTTCGTCACCTCGGGCGTCCGCCTCGGCGCGCCGGCCGGCACGACGCGCGGCTTCAAGGAAGCGGAATTCAAGGAAATCGGCAACCTCATCGTTGAGGTTCTCGACGGCCTGAAGGTCGCCAATTCCGACGATGGGAACGCAGCCGTGGAAGCCGCCGTTCGCGGCAAGGTGGTCGAGCTGACCAATCGCTTCCCAATGTACGACTACATCGGCTAAGAGTAGCGCATGCGCTGCCCATTCTGCGGATCGGAAGACACACAGGTCAAGGATTCACGCCCGGCGGAGGACAACACGTCCATCCGCCGCAGGCGTATTTGTCCTGATTGCGGCGGTCGCTTCACCACCTTCGAGCGCGTGCAGCTGCGCGAGCTGATGGTGTCGAAGAAGACTGGCCGCAAGGTGCCGTTCGATCGCGACAAGCTGGTGCGCTCCTTCGAGATCGCATTGCGCAAGCGTCCCGTCGACCGCGACCGCATCGAGCGTGCGGTCTCCGGCATCGTCCGGCGCCTGGAAAGCTCCGGCGAAGTCGAGATTAGCTCCGAGCAGATCGGGCTTCAGGTGTTGGAAGCTTTAAAGAGCCTAGATGACGTGGGCTTTGTTCGCTACGCCTCGGTCTATCGGGATTTCTCGCACGCCGAGGATTTCGAGAAGGTCATTTCCGAGATCAACGCCAAGATCGCCCGCGATCCCCTGGACAACTAACTCATGAGCGCTTCGGAAGACGACGCGCGTTTTATGCAAGAGGCGATCCGCCTGGGGCTCCTGCATCTCGGCCAGACATCCACCAATCCTTCGGTCGGCTGCGTCATCGTGCGTGACGGGCAGATCGTCGGTCGTGGCGTGACGGCAGTCGGCGGGCGCCCGCATGCCGAGCCGCAAGCTCTGGCGGAGGCCGGCGAACTGGCACGAGGCGCCACGGCCTATGTGACGCTCGAACCTTGCTCGCACCACGGCAAGACGCCGCCTTGCGCGGAGGCGCTTATTGCCTATGGCGTCGGTCGCGTCGTCATAAGCGTGATGGACCCGGACCCGCGCGTCTCGGGCAGGGGCATTGCCATGCTGCGCGATGCCGGAATCGAGGTCGAGGCCGGTGTTCTCGAAGGCGAAGGCAAGCGTTCGCTCGCGGCCTACCTCACCCGGCAGACGAAGAACCGGCCGTATGTGACTCTCAAGCTTGCGGTTTCCGCCGACGGCATGATCGGGAAAAAGGGCGAGGGGCAGATTGCGATTACTGGGCCTGCCGCACGCGCCGACGTGCAGAAACTGCGGGCGGAAACTGATGCGATTCTGGTTGGGATTGGTACTGCGATTGCCGACGATCCCTTGCTGACGGTTCGCACCCCTGGCCTAGAGACCCGCTCGCCGATCCGTGTCGTGCTCGATGAAGAACTCTCCTTGCCGTTGGGCAGCAAGCTGGTTGCGACTGCCAAGCAGGTGCCGCTGATCGTCGTTGCGACCGAGCCGCCCCGCTTTGATGAAAGCGAGGACAAAGCCTTTCTCGCGCGCCGTGACGCTCTGGATCAGGCGGGCGTCGAGGTGGTCCAATGCAATCCCAACCGCCCGGACGAGCTGCTGCCTGCGCTCGCGTCGCGCGGAATTTCCTCGCTTGTCGTCGAAGGTGGTGCGCGGACGGCGAGACTCTTCCTTGATGCCGGGTACGTCGATCGCATCCTGCTTTATCAAGGCCCGGCGGTGATCGGGCAGGACGGTATTGAATCGCCGGTGACGAAGACCGATATGCCATCGGGTTTCCTGCATAGGGGCACCTTCACGCTTGGCGACGACCGCCTGGACGAATACGAAAGAGAGCTTTGATGTTTACCGGAATTGTCACCGACGTCGGCACGATCGAATCCGTTTCCTCGCTCAAGGAAGGCATCAAGCTGCGTGTCGCCACTGCCTACGATCCGGCGACCATCGACATGGGCGCTTCGATCTCACACTCCGGCATCTGCCTGACCGTGACCGGTTTGCCGAGCGACGGCAGCAATGGTCGCTGGTTCGAGGTCGAAGCCTGGGAAGAGGCCCTGCGTCTGACGACGATCGGGACGTGGAAGGAAGGCAGCCGCATCAATCTCGAGCGCTCGCTGAAGATCGGTGACGAACTTGGCGGTCACATCGTTTCCGGTCATGTCGATGGCAAGGCGGAGATTCTCTCCGTCACCGAAGAGGGCGACGCGACACGCTTCCGCCTGCGTGCGCCCGAGCATCTGGCCAAGTTCGTCGCTCCCAAGGGCTCGATCGCCCTGGACGGCACGTCGCTTACCGTCAATGCGGTCAACGGCACGGACTTCGACGTCCTGCTGATCCGTCACACGCTTGAAGTTACGACCTGGGGTGATCGCAAGGCAGGCGACTTCGTCAATTTCGAAGTCGATACCATGGCCCGCTATGCCGCTAGGCTGGCGGAGTTCCCGACCGCGAAAGCAGAATAACGTCTCCGTTATAGTTGCATCGCTGCACCTCGCGGAAGCCGAGCTTGCGCGCAAGCCGCAGCGAGGGGCCATTCTCTGGGTCGATGATGCAGGTCATTGGCTTGGAGGGGAACCGTTCTTCCGCCCAGGCGATCAGCGCCGTGAGTGCTTCGCTGGCGTAGCCGTGCCCCTGCGCGAAGGGCATCAGTCCCCAACCGGTTTCCAAAGTGCCTTCCGTGGAGACGGGATGCATGTCCCGCTTCATGTCGAGGAAGCCCGCTTCCCCGATAAAGCGCCCTGACTGCTTTTCTTCGATCGCCAGGAAGCCGAAGCCCATGTAATGCCACATGCCTGCGACGCGCAGCATGCGTGCCCAGGCTTGCTCGCGGGTTGAGGGCACACCCCCGATGAAGCGCACCACCGCTTCGTCGCTCCACATCGTCACGTAGTCTGAAAAATCGTCGACAGTGTGCGGGCGCAGCAGTAGCCGCGCTGTCTCGATGGTCGGAATGTTGGTCATTTCGAAGTGTTCTCTCGGATGGAAGTCATGCGCCGGGCTCGCCATCCCAGTAGTCTAACTTGTCACGCTCGCGGCCGATAAAGCGAAAGCGGTTCGCTTGTTCCCCGTCGCGATTGGTCTTGGCGAGAAACTTGCCGGAATCGGGGTATTCGACGATTTCGGTTTTCGCCTTGGTGGAGATGCCGAGATAGATCAGCGGAGTCGAACCCGTGTTGATGATCTGATGGGCGGTCTCTTGTCCTCCTGCTGGAGCGCCAAGGGCGTCGCCCTTCCGGATGGGGTAGCGGTCCGGGCCGAAGCGATATTCACCCGTGCCTTCAATAACGAAAAACAGCTCGTCCTCCACGTGATGGTTGTGGAATGGGCAACTGGATTTGCCGGGTGGAACTTCGTTGTAGCTTATGCCGAGACCGGCGAGGCAGAGGAGTGAGCCGAACGAGGCGTCCGCGCCTTCGTACAAGTCTCCTTGCTTCCAATGCTCAAGCTTCAAATCGGCGATGTTGATGACGGGCTTCGATACGCCGGACATTTTTCTCTCTCCTGTTTCGGGAGAGGAGGCACCATCCCGCAAGAAAATACAACCACAAAGCATCATGCTGGGGACAGCCTTTCGCTGTCGCCCTTGCTTTCATCGATAGTAGACTGTGATGCCGCCATCCGCGGCCTGGTCAGCGTTGACGATGTTTCCCAGCAGCACGCCTCTGGCGCTGAGTTGATGCACGAGAGGCTTGTTCACCGCAATAGCAGCGCGGATCATTTGGATGTCGCTCACGCTGCGTGCGGTATGGGACTTCGGTTCTCCTATATTTCCCGAGCCGCCGTGATCGTACACCTGCCGAACGTCGAGATTTCCGCCGCTGAAGCTTCGGAGCGTTCGTTCGATTCCCGAGGGGGCGTTCGTGTCTAAGCTTTCCGCACGACTGGCATCTGCGAAGGCGAGGGTAGCGACTGCGGAGGCGATGGCGGCAACGCGATTCATGGGACTATCCTTTCATCTGCTCTGGCGATCGGCCGTTGGTGGTGGATCGCCAGCGTTACGCAGCTCAAATTGGTGTCCGGATCATCCGCGTTCAACCAACAAGTATCTGGAATTTAGTCACAAATTGTTCATGCCAATCGCCCTTCATTTGCCATCTTCGAGGCGCGGGGCCGCCGCCGGCACAAGGTGATGCGACGATCGTCTACCGTGTCCTTGCCGTGATTCCGGATTTGCATCTAAAACAAGTTCGGAATTTGCTTGCCATTCCGGTCGCGGCATGTTTTGACCGCGGCCTGCCGAATGGCGAAGTCCTCTAGCTGCGAAGGTGAAGCATGGCGCGAGAAACCGCTCCCCACATTCTGATCGTCGAAGCACGCTTCTACGACGACATGGCAGATGCCCTGCTTGAAGGCGCGACCTTCGCCTTGAAGGAGGCCGGCGCCACCTATGAGGTCGTCACCGTTCCCGGCGCTCTCGAAATTCCGCCGGCGATTGCCATGGCGCTCGACGGAGCAGATAATGATGGCACGCAGTATGACGGATATGTCGCCCTTGGCATGGTTATCCGCGGCGAGACCTATCATTTCGATATTGTGTCGAATGAATCCTCGCGCGCTCTGATGGATCTCGCTGTGAGCGAATCCCTTGCCATTGGCAATGGCATTCTGACCGTTGAGAATGACGATCAGGCATGGGCTCGCGCCCGCCGTTCGGACAAGGACAAGGGCGGATTTGCCGCCCGTGCAGCTCTCACAATGATCGAGCTGAAGAAGAAGTTGGGTGCATAACGAATGAACAACGAGAACTCGGAGCGTCCGGTCAAGACTGCAAATCAGCGAGGTGCTGCGCGCTTGGCTGCTGTTCAGGCGCTCTACCAGATGGATATTGGTGGCACCGGCGTGCTGGAGATCGTGGCCGAATACGAGGCGCATCGCCTCGGCCAGGAACTCGATGGCGAGACCTATCTCAAGGCCGACCCCTCCTG
Source organism: Rhizobium sp. YTU87027 (assembly GCF_050644135.1). Lineage (NCBI taxonomy): Bacteria > Pseudomonadati > Pseudomonadota > Alphaproteobacteria > Hyphomicrobiales > Rhizobiaceae > Rhizobium > Rhizobium sp. YTU87027. The sequence continues at coordinate 1,003,582 of NZ_CP098440.1, forward strand.
GTTCCGCTCCATCGTCTCCGGCGTCGTGCGAGAGCAGCGTCGCCTCGATCCGATGATCGCGTCCGCTCTGCAGGACGACTGGGCATTGTCGCGCCTCGATAGCACCGTCCGCGCGATCCTGCGTGCCGGTGTCTTTGAAATCCTGGATCGCAAGGATGTTCCCGTCGCGGTCATCGTGACGGAATACGTCGAAATCGCTCAGGCCTTCTTCAGCGACGATGAGCCCAAGCTCGTCAACGCCGTACTTGACCGCATCGCAAAGCAGGTCCGCGGCGAAGCCAAGAAGTAGCGTTCTGCCGGGCCGGCAGGCCCGACCTCCCCAAATTCTCCGTTCCCATTGTGCTGCAAGGGCTTTTGGCCCTTGCGGGCTTGACGCGCCGTTTTCCTCCACGCAATCTCCGGCCGACGTTGCAGCATTTCTGTGGGAGGAAATCGAGTCGGCGTGTTCGCAGCCGGAGAGGGAGTGAGCTCCGGCTCTTTTGGAGGAAAGAGCGAAATGAGCATTCTTTTATGGGTAATAGCGTGCGGTCTGCTCTCGGTGGTCTATGCCATCTGGGCAACCCGGTCGGTGCTTGCCGCCGATCAGGGCAACAAACGCATGCAGGAAATTGCAGGCTATATTCGTGAAGGTGCGCAGGCCTACCTGACGCGCCAATACAAGACAATCGCAATCGTCGGCATCGTTGTTTTCATTGCAGCCTGGCTGCTGCTCTCCGGCACGGCTGCAATCGGTTTCCTCATCGGCGCGGTTCTGTCCGGCGCCGCAGGCTTCATCGGCATGCACGTCTCGGTGCGCGCCAACGTTCGCACGGCTCAGGCCGCGTCCCAGAGCCTGTCTGCGGGACTTGAGATCGCATTCAAGTCGGGTGCCATCACCGGGCTTCTGGTGGCCGGCCTCGCCCTTCTTGGCGTGTCCATCTACTACTATGTTCTGACTGTCGTGCTTGGGCACGAAGGCAGCTCTCGAGAAGTCATCGATTCACTGGTCGCGCTTGGTTTCGGTGCGTCGCTGATTTCGATCTTTGCCCGTCTCGGCGGTGGTATCTTCACCAAGGGCGCAGACGTCGGCGGTGACCTTGTCGGCAAGGTGGAAGCAGGCATTCCCGAAGATGATCCGCGCAACCCCGCTACGATTGCCGATAACGTCGGTGATAACGTCGGCGATTGCGCCGGCATGGCGGCCGACCTTTTCGAAACCTATGCCGTGTCTGTCGTCGCGACGATGGTTCTCGCTGCGATCTTCTTCGCCGGCGCACCCCTTCTTCAATCGGCGATGCTGTATCCGCTCGCAATCTGTGGCGCGTGCATCATCACCTCGATCATCGGCACGTTCTTCGTCAAGCTTGGCAGCAACGGCTCGATCATGGGCGCTCTCTACAAGGGCCTCATCGTCACCGGCCTGCTGTCGATCATCGGGCTGGGTGCTGCCACGTCGCTGACGATCGGCTGGGGGCCTGTCGGCACTGTCGGCGGCGCAGAGGTCACCGGAACCAATCTGTTCGTCTGCGGACTGGTCGGTCTTGTCGTCACGGCATTGATCGTCGTCATCACCGAGTACTACACCGGCACTAACAAGCGTCCGGTCAATTCGATTGCTCAGGCATCGGTGACGGGCCACGGCACGAACGTCATCCAGGGCCTTGCGGTCTCGCTGGAATCGACGGCGCTGCCCGCGATCGTCATTGTGGGCGGCATTCTGGCGACCTATCAGCTCGGCGGTCTCTTCGGAACCGGCATCGCGGTAACCGCAATGCTCGGTCTCGCAGGCATGATCGTCGCCCTCGACGCCTTTGGACCGGTCACGGACAACGCCGGCGGTATCGCCGAGATGTCGCATCTGCCGCCTGAGGTGCGCAAGTCGACCGACGCGCTTGATGCGGTCGGCAACACGACGAAGGCAGTAACCAAGGGCTATGCGATCGGTTCCGCCGGTCTCGGCGCGCTGGTGCTGTTTGCCGCCTATTCGAATGACCTGCAGTACTTTGCGGCGCATGGCGACCAGTATCCGTACTTCGCCAATATCGGCACGATCTCGTTCGAGCTGTCGAATCCGTACGTCGTCGCCGGCCTGCTGTTCGGTGGATTGATCCCGTATCTCTTCGGCGGTATCGCGATGACTGCTGTCGGGCGCGCGGCCGGATCGATCGTAGAGGAAGTGCGCCGGCAGTTCCGCGAAAAGCCGGGCATCATGGCTGGGACGGAGCGTCCTGACTACGGCCGGGCCGTAGACCTGCTGACGAAGGCTGCCATCCGCGAGATGGTCATTCCATCGCTCCTGCCGGTGCTGGCGCCGATCGTCGTCTACTTCGGCGTATTGATCATATCCGGCTCGAAAGCCTCAGCCTTTGCGGCATTGGGCGCATCGCTGCTCGGCGTAATCATCAACGGCCTGTTCGTTGCGATCTCGATGACCTCGGGCGGTGGTGCGTGGGATAATGCCAAGAAATCCTTTGAGGACGGCTTCGTCGACAAGGACGGTGTTCGCCACATGAAGGGATCCGACGCTCACAAGGCCTCGGTCACCGGCGACACAGTCGGCGACCCCTACAAGGATACAGCCGGTCCGGCCGTCAACCCGGCGATCAAGATCACCAACATCGTGGCACTTCTGCTTCTTGCGGTTCTGGCCTAAGGCTAACCACGAACACTAAAAAACCCGCCGGAGCGATCCGGCGGGTTTTTCTTTGAGAGTTCTGACGCCGCTAGCGCAAGCTGGCCGGGTTCTGCGGCGAGGCCGGCTGTGAGGTGCCGCCACCGAAGAGGCCCTTGGCAGCGTTCGCGGCACTGCCGCCCGACAGGAGTTGCTGCAGGAAGGTGAAGTCCTTGCCGCCCGTCGGGGTAACGCGGTTAATCGTATCGAATACCTTGCCATCCTTGAGCGTGTAGTTCGCGCGGCGTGTAACGATGCCATCCTTGTCGAAATAGATCGCCAGAACGCTCTGGTCGACGACTTTCAGCTTCTGGAAGGCCATGGATCGTTCGCGGCGCTGCGAAATGTAGTAGAAGACCTCGGTGTCGAACGTCGCCGTTGTGGACGGAGTGCCGAGGGATAGGAGAACCTGCTCGCGGCTCGATCCTTCCGGTACGAGATTGAGGGACTGCTCGTCGGCAACATATCCACCGTTCAGGACGGTCTGTGACTGGCAGCCTGAGAGTCCGGCAGAGGCGATCATGATGGCAATGGCGGCATTGCTGAGGAATTTTTTGTCAGACTTGAAATACCGTTTCGTCAACGACATCTACTCCCTAAAATTATGAATGGCAGCCACTGGCCTCAGATCGCTGATGCAAAACCATTGTGGCCATTCCGGGGTGGGACGTCCCGTTGGCTCATGCGGACAGATGGGTGCTGTCCCGAAAGTGGCCACCTTCGGCATTGCAATTCGCGCCTGCTTCGGTAAACCAGCTTTCGAAATCATGCAACAAGGCCGGACGCCGCTTGGCGCCAAGAATGAGGCCTTTCCGGAAAAAACGATGATCTTCGGGCTCTTTGGCAAGAAAAACAACAACCAGGCAATCGTAGATCGGCAATATCAGGCATTGACGTCGGCCGCGCGGATGCCGGCACTCTATGAGCGCTTGAACGTCCCGGATACGGTCATGGGGCGTTTCGAAATGCTCTCGGCGGTGATGATCCTCTTCTTCCGGCGCACGCGAACGTCGGGGACCAGTGGTCAGGAGATCGCGCAGGAAATCGTCGACGCTTTCTTCGAGGATATCGATTACTCCATCCGTGAGCTGGGGATTGGTGACAACAGCGTGCCGAAACGCATGAAGAAACTGGCCGGCATGTTCTATGGCCGCCTGGAGGCCTACTCCAAGGCGATGGACATCAGGGACACCGAAGGGCTTGCTGCAGCACTTGTCCGGAACATTCACCCCCAGGCGGATGAGCCAGTTGATATGCGCGGCCTCGCAGACTGGATGTTTGCTGCCGAGGACAATCTTTCGTCTCAGTCGGAAGACGTCATCGCGACAGGCTCCGCGACGCTCCCGAAGGTTGCCTGAGGAAAAGACGATGAAGAACAAGAGAGATGATGTGCCGTTCTCCTATCTGGTAAACGTCGGTCATATATCGGTCAATCCTGTCGAGGTGCGCCTGGAGGCGGACAAACAGGAGTTGGAGGATCTTGCCAAGAGCTGGAATGTCCTTTCCGTGGACAGCCTCAAGGCAGAACTCCAGATCGCGCGGTGGAAGCGCGACGGCATCCGCATGAAAGGCAGGGTTCAGGCGAATATTGTTCAATCCTGCGTCGTCACCCTTGAGCCTGTCCCTTCTGCAATCGACGAGACTTTCGAGCAGATCTTCGTGCCCGAGAATTCGAAGCTCGCGCGTCGACCGGCCAATGATGCAGGTGAAATGGTACTCGACCCTGATGGTCCGGACCTTCCCGAGAGTTTTACCGGCGATACGATCGATGTAGGTGAGGTGGTGACGGAATTTGCGGCTCTTGCGATCGATCCTTATCCGCGCAAGCCAGGCGTTGAGTTCGCTGGTCACATAGAAGACACCGGGGAAAGCGATAAAAAGCCGTCCGCCTTCGCCGTGCTGAAGGATTGGAAAAAGGACTGAACCCCGTTGGGGATTTGACACAATTCAGTTGTAAGCGACGGGAAAACCGGTATTTTGGCCGAAATTTCGCCCGCCGGAGGCGAAAAATAAGGATCAGGGACGCGTGATCAGAATTTCTATCGACCTCATGGGTGGCGACTATGGTCCCCAGGTTGTCATCCCCGGCGCCGCTAAGGCACTGGAAAGACATCCCGATATTTCATTCGTGATGTATGGTTTGAAGGAACAGTGCGAGCCGGTTCTCGACAGGTTTCCGAAGCTTAGGGAAAAGACCGTTTTCCACGATTGCGAACTGGCCGTCCGAATGGACGAGAAGCCGAGCCAAGCGCTTCGCCGTGGTCGCTATGTTTCCACCATGTGGCGGACGATCGAGGCGGTGAAGACGAAGGAAGCCGACGTTGCCGTGTCTGCCGGTAATACCGGCGCCCTGATGGCGATGGCCAAGTTCTGTTTGCGTACGATGGCCAACATCGAGCGCCCGGCGATCGCTGCGATCTGGCCGACGCTGAAGGGCGAGAGCATCGTGCTTGATGTCGGCGCGACGATCGGCGCGGATTCGCAGCAGCTGTTGGATTTTGCCCTCATGGGCGGGGCAATGGCCCGTGCGCTGTTCGAGATCGAACGTCCGACGATCGGCTTGCTGAACGTCGGTGTCGAAGAGATCAAGGGCCAGGAAGAAGTGAAGGAAGCAGGTCGCCTGCTCCGCGAGGCAAACGTCGACTCGCTCGAGTACTATGGCTTCGTTGAAGGAAACGATCTCGGCAAGGGGACCGTCGACGTTGTCGTTACCGAAGGCTTCTCCGGCAATATCGCTTTGAAGGCTGCCGAAGGAACGGCGCGCCAGATCGGCGAATATCTGCGCGCCGCAATGTCGCGCACGCTGCTTGCCAAGATCGGCTACTTCTTCGCCAAGGGCGCATTCGACATGTTGCGCGAAAAGATGGATCCGAGCCGTGTGAACGGCGGCGTCTTCCTTGGCCTCAACGGTGTCGTCATCAAGAGCCACGGTGGCGCCAACGCCGAAGGCATCGCTGCTGCCATCGAGGTCGGCTACGACATGGCCAAGAATGGCCTCAATCAGAAAATAGAAAACGATCTTCAAAAGTATCATGCCAAGCGGCTGCCCCCGATCGGGCCGGAAGCCGCATGAGCGACGGGGTTTATGCAATATGATCCGTTCAGTTGTTCGCGGGTTCGGAGCCGCACTTCCGAGACGCGTTATGACCAATCGCGACATGGAAGATGTCGTGGACACATCAGACGAATGGATTGTCCAGCGTACGGGCATCCGCCAGCGCTACATCGCCGGTGAGGGGGAGACGACGTCGTCGCTCGGTGAGGCTGCGGCGCGCGCGGCGCTCGACAGAGCCGGTCTGACGGCAGCCGACATCGATGTCATCATCTGTGCCACCTCGACGCCGGATAACACGTTCCCGGCGACCGCCGTCAACATTCAGAACCGCCTGGGCATGCACCATGGCTTTGCGTTCGACGTCCAGGCCGTTTGCACGGGTTTCGTCTATGCCGTGACGACGGCCGATGCCTATATCCGCGGTGGCCTCGCCAAGCGCGTGCTGGTGATCGGTGCCGAGACCTTCTCGCGCATTCTCGACTGGAACGATCGGACGACCTGCGTCCTCTTTGGTGACGGCGCCGGCGCGATCGTGCTCGAGGCAGCGGAAGGCGAGGGCACGACTGCGGATCGTGGAGTGCTGACGGCGCATCTCCGCTCCGACGGCTCCCACAAGGAAAAGCTCTACGTGGATGGCGGCCCCTCGACGACAGGTACTGTGGGCAAGCTGCGCATGGAAGGCCGCGAAGTCTTCAAATATGCGGTCGGCATGATCACCGACGTCATTCAGGCCGCCTTCGATGCGACCGGGACGACGGCCGACGATCTCGACTGGCTCGTTCCGCACCAGGCCAATCGCCGTATCATCGACGGCTCCGCCAAGAAGTTGCATATCGCGCCCGAGAAAGTAGTCATTACGGTTGATCTTCACGGCAACACGTCTGCGGCCTCGATTCCGCTCGCGCTGGCCACGGCAGCCGGCGATGGCCGGATCAAGGAAGGCGATCTGGTGATGCTCGAAGCGATGGGTGGCGGCTTCACCTGGGGTGCAGCGCTCCTGCGCTGGTAACGCGAAAATCCAAAAAACTACCGACGAACAAGAGCTTGACCGTGAGGCGCAAGACAAATACTCTTTGTTCGCTTTCATAATATAATTGGCAAATGGGCGGGGAAACCATGACCGGAAAGACAGTGACGCGAGCAGACCTGGCGGAATCGGTTTTTCGCAAGGTCGGTCTTTCGAGAACCGAATCTGCCGAGCTCGTAGAAACTGTCATCGACGAGATTTGTAACGCGATTGTTCGCGGCGAAACCGTCAAGCTCTCGTCTTTTGCAACCTTCCAGGTGCGCGACAAGAATGAGCGGATTGGTCGCAATCCTAAGACCGGCGAGGAAGTGCCGATTTCTCCCCGCCGCGTCATGACTTTCAAGGCGTCCAATGTCTTGAAAACGCGGATTCTCAAGGCGCATACTCTGCGCAAAACCAAGCAGAAGGCCGCGAATCCGGCTTCCTGATCGGGCTAAAGAGAGGCAATTCTCCTTTCGCTCGGCGACAACAATCTGCAATCCTCCCTGAACGATCGGTGCGGTATTCAAGACGTGACTTGAATTCGCGGCGTCAAACCGTTGAAATATGATGAGTCGCGGCTCGGTTCTGACGTTCGTGAGACACAGCTGCGCCTCACCAGCCGAACAGACGCGCGGCGCACCCCGAGACCGCGTAGGGAGTAAGGATGTTGGATAAGAGCCCCGATGCGTTCCGCACCATCAGTGAGGTGGCGGACGACTTAGACCTTCCACAGCATGTCTTGCGCTTCTGGGAAACGCGGTTTCCTCAGATCAAACCGATGAAGCGCGGCGGCGGTCGCCGCTATTACAGGCCCGAGGATATCGATCTCCTGAAGGGCATTCGCCACCTGCTCTATGATCACGGCTACACGATCAAGGGCGTGCAGAAGCTTCTGAAGACCAATGGCAACAAGTTCGTTATCTCGATCGGACATGGCGATCTCGCCAGCGTGCAGGCGCTGACAGGCGGTCAGCAGGATGGCGCCGATTCCGCCGAACCGCGGGTCGGAATATCCGACGAGGACCAGGTCGTCGGCCGCGCCAAGCCGCCGATCACACGGCGCTTTTTCAATTTCGGGGGTAGTGATGAAGAATCCCCCGAGATCTCGATCGGTAAGTCAAGCGTCGGCAAGGAGGATCGGGCTTTGCTACAGGAAGCGCTCTACGATCTCCTCGAATGCAAGCGCTTATTGGATCAAGTTCGTTGACCCTGTTTGCCGGCGCGGCGCAACGGCTTGGTGAGTGAAGCGTCGCCAGCTCGGCGGATGCGCAGGCGCTGTAGGGTGTCTATACGTCGGCACCGAGTTCGATTTCAGTCAGTACCAAGGAAACCTTCGTGACCGCGTCTCATTTCGTTCCGGGCAAATACTACGACGCCTTCCTGTTCGACATGGACGGTACGCTGTTGAACTCGATTGCGGTGGTCGAACGGGTCTGGAGCGAATGGGCAATACGGCATGGATTCGAACCGGAGGTTTTTCTCAAGACGATCCACGGCATTCGCGCATCTGACGTCATTCGCCAGCTGGCGCTGCCGGGCGTCGATCCGGAGTACGAGGCAAGGCAATTGCTGAAGGAGGAGATGGAGGACGTTGGGGGCATCATCGAGATTCCCGGCGCGATCGATTTCCTGAACAGCATTCCGCCGGAAAAATGGGCGATCGTCACCTCGGCACCGATCGAACTCGCCCGACGGCGCATGGCGGCGGCGAGCATTCCGATACCGGTGGCGATGGTGAGCGGTGAAGAAGTGGCGGCCGGCAAACCGAGCCCGGAGTGCTACCTGCTGGGCGCAAAGCGCCTCGGCGTCGATCCGGCGAAATGCCTGGTATTCGAGGATGCCGTTGCCGGAATTCTCGCTGGCGAAGCGGCGGGCGCGGATGTGACGGTGATTACCGAAACGCATACGACGCCGTTCGTAACGCCGCATTTTTCAATTCCCGACTACCGGGGCTGGCGTGTCGACACCGGCCCCGACGGCCGCGTTGCGTTGGTCAAATAGCCACTGCTAGTGCTTGCGCTGTTGCTGCGCCTGCTTCTTCATGCGCTCAAAAGCGGCAAGCATCTTTGCCTTCACCGAACCCAGTGTCCCGAGTTTATGCCCGCAGGTGAAGCAGACAAGGATATCGGTGTCGACGGGCTCCGGCCGCTCGAATTTCATTCGGGTGTTCCTGCATTTCGGGCAGGGGATCTCGATCTGCATGTTCTTATCCAACGCTCGTGTTTCGCAGGTTTCTTATTCGGGGAGGGCTGGACGAGCAAGCATTTTCGATCCGGATGCCGACGGCTGCAGGTTCCCGCGATTCGGAGGTTCAGTCAAAATCTATGGGACGCTATCTGCAAGCGAAGAAAGTCGAGTAGCCTCCGACTACGGATACTCCTGCATACCGCAGGTTGGGTCGAAGCAGGTTCGTGTTATGACCTGGGGAGTTCCTCCATCCGGAAAAAAGCTGCTGCGGCGTCATATATCCAACACCGACGTTTTCCGAGCACACCACACTGAGGCCTGCAGCCCTTGCTTGCGCTGATCTTTGGCGGAAGCCATCGTGGCTGATGGCTCTTCGGACTGCTTGATATTGGCTATGTTGTCGGGCCAATGCTTTCAAAGTGCCATTTGCGGCCAGCGGAGATAGGCCGCGGCTCGCCCTGTAAGAATTGATGAGCGCCAACGTCTGGGCGCCAAAATCGCCGGTCGTCGTTGGCGGCTGCGCTGCACCTATACATGCCGAACTCAGAACCATAATTGCTATTGCTTGCAGGGTTTTCATGGTCAGCTTTCCCTATCTTAGCAACGATTCGCCTTTGATTGGTCTATAATGACCAGACACAAAGCAAGCGGCCTTGGCAACTGACGCGCGCCACGGGACTGCTATATCGCACAGGATACGTCGGCTCGGTCATCCCAGGTTTGCCCGAAAAGCCGAGCCCACATTGTGCTGCTGACTGTTCGCCATGGCGCTCTTAGAAGATGCCGAGGTCGTTCGCAACAATCCCCGGAGGCTGGGGCGGGACGGGCTTCGGCGCATGGATCAGTTTCGCATGCCCTGTGGACTGCTGCGTCGATCCCCTCCAAATTGCCGGATACCCACTCGAGGCGCGCGTAGATCGCGAAGTGTCCACATTTTTTGTCGTTTAAGGTGAGTTTTGTTGTTTACATTTGTTATTCACATTTGCTCAAATTGGACTTGAGCTTGGAGAAGCGTTTCTCACGCTCGACCGTAAAAAACAGTCGGGGCATTCAATGCGCCCCAGGGCATCATCGTTTCGATGCGCGGCTAGCAGTAATCGGCGCTGACAAGAACAGCGCCGAGTGTTCCATCGGCCGCTGATTACTGAAGAAAAGGGGAGTGCGTATGGCAGAACTTTCGGTCTATATCGGTTGGGATTCACGCGAAGATATCGCCTACGAAGTCGCGAAGAAATCGCTGCTTGAACATGCCTCGATCGAGGTTGATGTGCATCCGATCAAGCTACAAGACTTGATCGATCGTGGCGTCTACACTCGCGCGGTCGATCCACTGGCATCGACGGAATTCACCTATTCCCGGTTCTTTACGCCATGGCTTGCCGATTACAAAGGCTGGGCCTTGTTTTGCGATTGCGACTTCCTGTTCTTTGGCGACGTCGCTGACCTACTGCAGTATCGCAATGAAGACCATGCCGTTGCCTGCGTCCATCATGATTACACGCCGAAGGAAAGCGTGAAGATGGATGGAAAGGTCCAGACAACCTATCCGCGGAAGAACTGGTCCTCGTTCATGCTCTTCAATTGCGGCCATCCCTCCACCCGCAAATTGACGCCGGAACGCGTCAATGCGGAAACCGGTGCGTTTCTTCACCGCCTTCAATGGGCAGATGACAGCGAGATCGGGGAGATTCCGGAAGAGTGGAACTGGCTGGAAGGCTGGAGCTCGAAGCCGTCCGCCGGCTATCCCAAGGGTGTTCACTATACCAACGGCGGCCCTTGGTTCAAGAACTGGCAGGATGTCGAGTATGCCCAGAAGTGGCTCGACAAGGCGCTCGCGATCGATCCTCAGTTCGCTCCGGTGTGATGCTTGAATCTCGGCGTTTTCGTCAAGCTAAGTTCGTTGGATCGGCACGAGTAGCCTGCTTGTGGGCTTCCGTATCGCCCGAGGCACCGTTATAGGGACGAGCGGTGTAGTGAAACGGTGCCTTTTGGCGTCTTCGTTGGATGCCGGTGCGGCTGGTGAAAACTAGGACAGGCGAAGAAGTGGGAACGGCGATCGCGCAACTGTCGTGCACGCGTTCCTTTAGGGCGACAACATAAACACGGTTTGGACGATGAGCAGATCTGATACCAGCGATCTAGAAGCGATGAACGCCACTCCTGCAGCGGAAATCAACTCGGAGGACTGGAGATCATTTTTTATCGGCTACAGCGATATCGTCTTGGTCGCAAACAGCGACGAGGTCGATATTGATGAGCTGACGTCGCGCTTTCCTGAGACCACGCTCTTTGTCTTCTTCAACAAGGTCTACAAGGTCCTGAGCGAACCCTTTAGGCGCGCTGCCGTTCTGGTGTCGCGAAGCGGAGCACAGGGAGCCAACCTTGTCAAAAGCGGCAAGGTGTCCAAGGTTCTCCCGTATTTTGATAAAAGCAGCTTCCTCGGGATCATCAATCTGACTATCGGTGGCAGCGAAAGGCCTAGCCCAGCTTCCGCATTTGGTGATGTGAAGGTCAGGCATCTGGATCTGACGGATGTGTTCGCTCCGTTTTATCCACCCACAAGTCTGCCGACCAGCGGATTTGCGTTGTGCTTTTGGCTCGCCAACCTCCAATTGGGAGTAAGGGTCACCCTGGCGGGCTTCTCGTCCAAGCGAAGCGAGCGCTATCAGGTTTTTGACGTTCATGACTGGACGTTCGAACAAGTGGTCCTGCGACTAATGTATCGCCGCGGGAAGATCGACATTCTTGGCCGCGAGCGGACCAATCCTTATGCCGAGCTTTCCGCACACTTTCCGGAATACTCTCCGACCGAGATTGCTTTCACGGCAAACGAGGTGTTGGGGGAGCGTCTCGTGAATTTGAGCTCAATCGTTGACAGGCTGATGCATGTGACGAGGTTCCTTCGTTTTGTCGATAGGACCTACAAGAAGCTGAAGCCAAAGACGCAGAAGGAAAAACGATGGGAGGCGATGGAGGGCAAGTAGGATCCATCGCACAGCGATAGCGAGCCGTTCACGCTGAAACGAATTCATCAGGCGATCCCAAGCCGAGGACAGCCTCTGCATCTGCTGGTAAAGTTTCCGTTGGCTGAATGGCTTTGTGAAAACTACTAGGAGGCAGCGCCGCTGGGCGCCTGCCACGTTACGACCGGCCCAGTCGGCGTTGTTGACTTTCGATGAGAACGCAAGCGAACCGCCCGTCGGATCCCCTAGGACTTTCTATTGTCGAAGCACGCTTCTTCTCGCGCTTCATTCCTTTTTATTCACCGCCGGCGATTTTCCTCTTGCGTGTGGAATCCCAAAAGACTAACAGGATCAGGCCGTTTCGGCAGGTCGGGGCGTAGCGCAGCCCGGTAGCGCACTTGACTGGGGGTCAAGGGGTCGCTGGTTCGAGTCCAGTCGCCCCGACCATTTACAAATCAACCTTCGGCACCCCCAGAAGCCCGGAGGTAATCATCGTTACATTGTCGAAAACCAATGTGTTGCGGTGCGAGAGCGCGCTGGTTCTCGAGTATTTCCGCTGCTCGTGGTCGATTGGTGAGGCTGGCGGAAATGGAGCTCTTCAAAGCTTGCCTCGATAACTCGAATAATTATTAGAAGTGTGCAATATATGCCATGCAATTGTTGGTGGACGACGCATGGCGGACGGGAAGACCAGTGAAACATGTCGGGAATCTTTATCTGAGCCCTTTGGAGCTCTGATCGAGAAGGCGATATCATTGGGGTGGCCCGAGTACGAAGTTGCGCTGGCGCTGACCGAGCTGGCCGAGGCCTACGTTGTGAAGGTTAGTGCAAGGATCATCATTGAGGGCTCGCTCCAATCGCAGCGCGTCTCCGAGCGGTTGAAAAACTGAGGCCGGATTTGCGCGTCAAGCGGGCTCGGCAGGTGCGTTCACATAAATGTTTCTGCGGGAAATGTTGAGTTGATAAATGGCCGGCTCGGGAGCATAGTGACCGCGATCCCGGCTCTGGATGGGCGGCCGGTGATGATGTCTTCCGGTGTTTGTAGCCCCGATGGGTCCTTTGACATCATGCTCAAATCCCCAGTTCTTCCGCGTGACCTACCGCTTTTCTCTGACGATCTCGATCGTCTGTCGGAGGTACTTGATGATGTCTGCACGGACCGTGGTCTTGCACGAAACACCTCGGCCGCCGAAACCATAGGCGCGCTCCTGATACAGCTCTACCGACAGGGCGTCAGAGATCAGGACAAGCTCGCGGCACTCGCAAAGGCCTATTTGTAATCTCGAGTCTCTAAGAGCGGCGGCGGATCAATCGTCGTTCGCTGCATTGAGGTTTTCCGGGCGGATGCCTTCATCGACCCCTGTGCGGGCCCGCAATCTCACCCCCGGCCCGCCCTCATCGTGATTGCCGCTTGCGATGAAGATGATGCCCGCCGCTTCAAGCGCTTGCTTGACCGCGAGCAACGCGTGCGGCTCGCCGTCCTGCTCGTCGCGCTCCATTGTTTCGATGGTGGCAGCGGGCAGCCCGGATGCGGCTGCCAGTTGCTCTATGCTCATTCCGGTCATGGCGCGGGCGCCGCGCATTTGTGTGGCTGTGATCATGAATCAAAGACTAGCGCGCCGGCGCTCGTTCGCAAGACCGACGCGCCGTAAGACTGCGTCTATAGCGCTGTTCGAGCGCAGCGCAGCCCCAGACGACGCCGAAAAGCAGGTAGACATGCCGCCAGTGGTCGATGTCGATGACGTTGCCGATTGCGGCGTGCCCTAGTACTCCGATCCATGCAATCATCAGATAGGGCTGCCACGGGCGATCCTTGAGGAGATTCCTGAACCCGAGATAGATTGTCCAGCAAAGCATTGTGACATAGCTGAGAAAGCCGAGCCAACCGTAGCTCGTCAGCGATTTCAGCCAGACATTGTGCTCGTCTTCCGGAAACATTGTGCCAAAGACCAGCGGACCGATTCCAAGCGGTCGCTCCATCATCATCGTGAAGCCAATGCGGTGCCGGTCAAACCGACCGAGGTGTTCGCCATCATACTGCTGCACGAGTTGTGCGCGGGCTGAAAAGAGCGCGCTGACCTTCGGGAACTGCAATGCAACGACGAGTGACCCGACCAACAGCATGATCGCGGCAAGCGACAGGATAAGGATCCGCAGGCGAAACGCGCCGGTGCGTTCCTTGAGCAACATGCAGAAGACCAGAAGGACAATGCCGAGAAGAAAGAGACCCCAGGCCGCACGCGAGAAAGACAGGAATACGCCAAGTGCCAGGATCAACAACGCAAAGGCCTTGATCGGAGACGTCCTCAAATTGCCGACAAGAATGCCGTGGACGAGGTAGAGGGACGGCGGGACCAGGAATGGGCCGAATACGTTGGGATCCTGGAACGCACCCTTGGCGCGATCGTAGAGCGTGAAGACCTCGGCGCCGGGGAAGGCGTGAAAGTAGCCGAGGATTCCGAGCAGAGAGGTTATAACGGCGGCGAACGCCCAGGCATTGAAAATGAGCGGCAGGCGCCGATGGCTATCCTCGATAATCGCTGCGTAGAAGATCGCTGTGAGCGCGAGGAAGGTCGAGACCGCGACATACATCGGCCCAGTCCCGAGATCCTTCATTTGCGTCAGCGAAAGCATCCCGCCAACGTTGAAGGCAAGCAGCAATACGAGAAGTGGCGCCGTGAAACGCGAAATCCTAAGACCCAGGATGAACCAGATGGCGAGAAGGGCGGCCATCCACAGCTCGTAGGGTGCGGGTTCGTCGATGACGAAGCCGGAGAGGAAGACGCCAGAGGCGACCATCGCCGAACCAAGCAGCCGCAACGCGGCTCGTTGCGGCTGGGCAACGCGCAGAGGTGTTGCCTCGATCGCGCTCAATAGGCGTTTTCCGTATTGAACAACCGGAAGGGCGTGAGGAACAAGATTTTCAGATCGAACCAGAGCGACCAGTTCTCGATGTAATAGAGGTCGTAGGCCGTCCGGAACTTGATCTTGTCGTCGTGATCGACCTCTCCGCGCCAGCCATTGATCTGTGCCCAGCCGGTCACTCCGGGCTTCACGCGATGGCGCGCGAAATAGCCTTCCACGACGTCGCCGAAGAGGCGGTCTCGCGCCTGGGCCAGAATGGCGTGCGGACGTGGCCCAACCAAGGAGATGTCGCCTTTCAGCACGTTGAACAACTGCGGCAACTCGTCGATCGAACTCTTGCGAATGAAGCGTCCGACAGGTGTGACGCGCGGATCACCCTTGGTGACGGCGGCACGACCGGTGGGATCGCCCTTGTCCGCATACATCGAACGGAACTTGAAGATCCGGATGATCTCGTTGTTGAAGCCATGCCGGTTCTGCATGAAGAAGACCGGGCCCTTCGAGGTCAGCTTGATGGCGATCGCTGTTGCTAGCATGATCGGCCACAAAAGCGCGAGTGCAAGAAGCGTAAAGAAGATGTCAAAGCAGCGCTTGGCGACCGAGTCCCAATCCCGGATCGGCTTGTTGAAGATATCGAGCATCGGGACCGCCCCAATGCGCGAATAGGCGCGCGGACGAAAACGCAGGCGATTTGCGTGAGCGGCAAGGCGAATGTCGACCGGCAGAACCCAGAGCTTCTTCAGCAACTGCAAAATGCGCGCCTCGGCGCTGAGCGGAAGCGATATGATCAGCATGTCGACGCGCGTGATGCGAACAAACTCGACCAGTTCGGCGACCGTTCCGAGCTTCGGATAGCCTGCGACCATGATCGGCGAGCGCTTCTCGCCGCGATCATCGAAGATGCCGCAGATCCGGATATCGTTGTCGGGTTGCTGTTCGAGGACTCGGATCAGTTCCTTGGCCGGAACTCCGCCGCCCACGATCACTGCGCGGCGCTCCATGATACCGTTACGCGACCAGTTGCGGATGCCATAAGCCATCAGGAAGCGAGAGGCGAGGAGGAAGATCGCGCCGATAACGAACCAGACAAAGTAGGCCGGCACCTCTGGCGAACTGACATTGCCGGCGAGTGCGTTTGCACCAGTGACGATCACGAAGACCGAACCCCACACGGCAAAGACGCGTGGCAGTAGGCGTAGACGCGTGCGCAAGGCGGGGATCGAGTAGGTATCGGCGATCTGGAGTCCACAGACGAGAAGAGCCGCAACAATCGCGGCCGCGATGGAGCGGCCTAAAAGAGTCTCCGCCTCATTGCTCGGCCAGAGAAGGAATACAAGCAGCCCGATCAGAAACTGCGAAGCAAATTCGAACAGGCGGAACTGACCGATGATGATGGCAGGCGAACGGTTTCCACCGCTGAATTGCTCAGCGATCTGACGGGCATAGCTATTGATCGGCTCCGACTGGGCCTCTTCATTCGCGTCTTCGCTGGGTCGGTTGATGTCTGAAATCTGCTTGCGCAGCGCTTCCAGGTCAAATTGATCGCTTTTCTCTGCCTTATTCATGAGGCTACCGCCGCTGGTTATCGGAACGGCAATAGCAGAAAGCCCCTAAGAAACTTTTACGAAGCAACCACAAGAGCTTGCCTGGACTTGGGCTCCAGGAGATCGTGGTACAATTTCAAGACATCATTGGCCATCACGGACGCCGAGAAAACCGACTTCACCTGCTCCATCGACGGCATCGCGGCGTCATGCCAATCGGGGATGCGGATCGCATCCGCCATTGCGCGCGCGAGATCGTCGGAATCGCCAGGGTTGACGAGGGCAGGACTATTTCTGCCCAATGCCTCGGGAATGCCGCCGACGCGGGTCGCTATGATGGTCTTGCCGGCGCCGAGACCCTCGAGCACGATGTAAGGCATGGCTTCGGCGCGCGACGGCACGACGAGATTCTGTGACATTGCGAAGGCCTGCTGAACACGCATTGCCGGCAGCATGCTGATCCGCTTGGCCAAACCACGCTCGATCATCATGTCCCGGTATTTCTCGCGTTCTGGCCCGTCGCCGATCATTACAGCCGAAAGTGGTCGTCCAAGAATGCGCTCGGCTTTCGCGAAGGCCTCTACAAAGAGATCGGGACCCTTAAGGTCCCGAAGCATGCCGACGTAGATGTAGTGGACAGCATCCGAACGGGTCGGGATCAGCTCGAAATCACGTTCGGCAATCCCGTTGTAGATTAGCCGCGTTTCCGTCCGTGGGCGCCCAACCTTGTCCGTATAGGCATCGCGCTCGTATTCGCAGATGAAGACGAGGGCGTCGGTGAAGTACTCCTGCAGACGCTCCATGCGGAGCACAAATTGCCCCATGAGCGATCTGCGGGAATAATGCAGGCTTCCGCCGTGCGCTGTATAAAGGCGGGCTACGCGATACCTGTTCACCCGCAGGGCTGAGCCGGCGAGCCGCGCGAGCACACCGCCTTTGGCGCCGTGACCGTGCAGCACATCCGGCCGCAAACTTTTGATGTTCTTGTACGTGTCCCAAAGCATTCCTAGGTCGGAGAGGCTGACGTGCCGTCGCATCGGCATGCGCGTCAATCCCATCGCCAGGAAGGGTCTAATATCGTCGAATAGGCGGTCCTCATGCTCGCCGCCCGTGGAACTGTCGCAAAGGATGCCTACCTCGTGTCCTGCCTTGCTGTGCTCCAGCACCAGATCGCGGACATGGCGGAAGATCCCGCCGACCGGTGACCTGAAACAATGGAGGATGCGGAGCGGGTGCTGTTCAGTCATCGAGGGTCAGAAGAGTCGTTCGCGAACGTAGATGGTGTCGCCGGCTATGATCGCCGAAGAGATGTTGACGCGGCCGGTGATCACTTGCCCGTTGACCTTGCGGGTCACATCGACCGCACCCTGATTGGCGCGCGAGGTGAAGCCGCCGGCAACCGCAACGGCGTTCTGCACCGTCATTCCGGGGACGTAGGCATACTGACCGGACTGGCCGACTTCGCCCATAACGAAGATCGAGCGGTAGCGGTCGACATCGATCGTGACATCAGGGTCCCGCAGGTAGCCCTGTCTCAGCTTCTGCGCGATCTGGCCCGACAACTGCTGCAGCGTTCGTCCGCGGGCTGGCACCTGTCCGACGAGCGGGAAGGCGATGTAGCCAGCCTGGTCGATCGTATACGTGTTGGTCATGCTTGGCTGGTCAAACACGGTAATGCGCAGTCGATCGCCACTGTCCAGCGAATAGGGCTGGATTGTTGCCTGATTAAAGGCCTGAGGGGCAGGCTGGTAGCTATTGCAGCCGCTCACGGCCGCGGTGATAGCGGCGAGGCTCAGAGCCATCAGGAACTTGGGCTGTGCGAAAGGCATCGCGTCTGCTCGTAGGAAAACGAATTGGGTCTCAGCCGTTATCAATCCGTTAGGGTTAATGCTCGGTAAAAACCGCCGATTTTTTTGGCTTCGACCGGCCGATATGTGGTCGAAGGGCACGAGCAAGCATTAACCGTTGGGTTACTATAGTCATTTACCCTCGCGGCCACGTTTGTTCTTGGAGTACCAGCATGTCCGGCGTATCGGGTAATCAGGATGTGGACATCGATCTCGGGCAATTGGTCCGCGCTGTCTGGGCACGCCGGCTGAAGGTCCTGGCGATCACGGCCCTCGGGGCAGGGGTCGCCTTCACGGGCGCCAAGATGATCTCCCCCAAATACCGAAGCGAGACGCGTATCCTGATCGAGCCGCGCGCTCCTGCCTTCGCCAACGCACAGGTGAACGACACCAATGCAGGCCCGCTCCTGGACGAGCTCAATATTGCGAGTCAGGT
Organism: Rhizobium sp. YTU87027; assembly: GCF_050644135.1. Taxonomy (NCBI): domain Bacteria; kingdom Pseudomonadati; phylum Pseudomonadota; class Alphaproteobacteria; order Hyphomicrobiales; family Rhizobiaceae; genus Rhizobium; species Rhizobium sp. YTU87027. The sequence continues at coordinate 1,022,138 of NZ_CP098440.1, forward strand.
GCAGCTTCTGCAGTCCGCGGACCTTATCAAGCAGATCATCAACAGCCAGAAGCTCTACGATTTGCCGGAATTTGATGCGGCCGCGAATGGCTCCGCGCTGACCGATATCCTGGTGGCGCTTCGTCTGAAGAAGAACCCGTATGAGAATCCGCCCGAGGAGCGCGTAATCGACGCCTTCACGGAGAGGCTTCAGGTCTATCAGGTGCCGGGATCGCGGGTGATCGGGATAACGTTCACCTCGAAGGATCCTAAGCTCGCCGCGACAATCCCCAATGCGATGGCAGCAGTTTATCTTGCCACACAGAGTGGGGCCAAGTTGGACTCGAATTCCGAGGCGACGCGGTGGTTAGAGCCGGAGATCGAAAATCTCCGCCAGAAGGTGAATGACGCCGAGCAGAAGGTGGCGGAGTACCGCGGCGCGCACGGATTGCTGCCGACCAACGGCGGCTCGAATTTCGCTACACAGCAATTGAACGACATTTCGGCGGAGCTTACTCGCGTCCGGGGAGACCGCGCCAATGCAGAGGCGCGTGCCCAGTCCGTGCGCAATGCTCTCTCCTCCGGTGAGCCATCAGATACGTTGCAGGATATCATGTCGTCTCAGTCGCTTCAGCGACTGAAGGGCACGGAATCGGCGCTGCAGTCGCAGATATCCGACCTGCAGACGTCCTTGCTAAACAACCATCCTCGCCTGAAAAGCCTTCGCGCGCAGTTGTCGGACATCAAGGTTCAGATTCGCCAAGAGACCCAAAAGATCCTGGCAAGCATCGAGAACGAAGCGAAGGTCGCCGCCGTTCGCCAGAAGGAGCTGGAGCAGCAGGCCGACAAGTTGAAGGCAAACAGCGCCCAGGCTGGCGAAGACGAGGTGGGCCTTAACGCCCTGACGCGTGAGGCGACGGCACAGCGCCAACTTTTGGAGACCTATCTCTCCCGTTACCGCGAGGCGGCGTCGCGCGCCGACAAGAATTCAAGCCCGGCCGACGCCCGCATCGTGTCGAAGGCTATACAGCCGGTCGATCCCTATTTCCCGAAAGTTCTGCCGATCGTCATCGTCGCTACCTTGGCAACTTTCATCATGACATCGATTGTAATCATGCTCGTCGAACTCTTCAGCGGTCGGGCTCTTCGCCCCATCGAGCCTCCCGAAGAGGAAGCGCGGGACGAAGAGGAGCCTCAATCGGTGACAGCCGCCTCCGCCAAGCGAGTGGCCACGCCGAGTCTGCTCGCTACACCCGTTGATGAGGAGCCGGTTGCAGAGCCCGTCGAGGAAGAGAATGTCTTGGAAACGAATGAGTTCTCGATAGCATCTGTTTCGGACTATCTTCGTGGCAGCAGGGCGCCTCTTGCGATTGCTATTTCACCGACCGGAGATGACGGCTCTGCAGCAACCGTATCCCTCGTGCGCAAGTTGGCAAAGGACGGCTCACGGGTCATTCTGGTCGACATGACGGGCTCCGGCCTGCCGACGGACCTCATGGCCGACAATCGCAGCATGCTTGGGATAACCGACCTGCTCTGCGGCGATGCCGCCTTCGGCGATACGATTCATGGTGATAGCCGCTCCGATGCGCACCTCATTCCGCAGGGCATCAGTGATCCGCGCCGGGCGATGCGCGGTGCCGATCGCCTGTCCCTGCTGCTGGATGCTCTGATCTCGGCCTATGATCTGGTGGTCGTGGAGTGTGGCGCGGCCGATGTGGCCGGCGTTTCGCGGCTGACGCAAAGCAAGGACGTCGAGATCATCCTGTCCATGCCTGAAATCGTCGAGCAGGAGTTCGTGACTGCCATGACCGAGTTCGAAGCGGCTGGTTACGAACGCGTCGTGCTGATGTCGGACCGTGACGAGCCTCTTGAAAACCCGATCTCTAGGCATGCCGCGTGATCAAACACCAATCAGTCGACGTAGACGCTGTGCAATGCGGTAGCTCTTCTGGTGAGACTTGATGAAGGCTTTGCCTCGGGTGATTGCCCGGTGAACCAAGCCAGCCACTGTGCCGCGCAGGGAAAGCGGCAGGACTACGTCATAGTGCTCGGTCTCTACAGGGGCCCATGAACGCTTGTATCGCTGATCGCCAAGACCGAAGTCGAAGAGGCTGACACCCCTGCCATGCTGACCGGCGATCATCTGCCAGAACAGAAATTCGCCTGGGCTCGCCTCCACCACGAGGCTTTCGTCGATCGCACTGAGCTGGCAAATGATGTGGTCCCCTTTACGAGAAAGACCAGCGACCGCAGCAATATCGCCGTCACGATCGCCTTTCAGGCGGATCGCGTGCATCTCCAGCCCGACCGTTTCGCCATCACGCTCGCGGACGTCGATTGCGCCATGCAGGAAAGCTCTGGTTCGCGGATCTTCAAACGCATCTGGCAGTCCGAGCGCCTTGAATCGTTCGCCCTTCTGCTTGAAGAAACGATCGAGCAGTAGGTGCTGCTCCTCTGCTGTTCCCGAAGAAACGTAGTCGAACCCGCCCAGCGCCTCCAGACGTCTCAGCTGCGTGCGGAACTTCTTACGCCGTCCCTTTGCGTTCACTTGCTGGAGCGTCGAGTCCATGCCTGCCAAGAGCGGAAGGTGGTAGGCGTGATTCTGGTTCTGAACCATTGGCAGCAGTGCCAAAGGGTTGCGGCGACCGCGCCAATCCAACGGGATGTTCTGCAGCAGAAGCAGGTCGGCGCGTCCGTCCAAGGCACGACGCATGGACTCGGCGAATTTCTGCGGCTCGATATTGGTGGCCAGCTCGACGAAGCGAGTTGTGAAGAGACCGGTGTTAATGTTGCTGTGATCGGCGCCGACAAATCTGGCGGTGCGGAAGCCGTGAAACCTGTTTATCTCCACCGGCAGAATGAAGGCGGTCTCTTCGCCGAGCCTGCCCCAGACGATCGACAACTGGTGCCCGAAGGCCTTGGTCCAGGATAGGCACCAGTCGTAGCTTTGATGCAGCGAGTTCAGATTGTCACGATCGAGCTCACGCCAGACCGCTTCCAGCGGCTCCATGCTATTCAAGGTGACGATATTAAGTTCGCTTACCGCAAACTGCGCGTTCACCACGCGCAGTTCGGAAACGCCAGCGTCGGATCTTATGAGATGTTGCGCTCTATCTGAAACAGGAAGCGTCTGCGCCTGCACGGGTCTTCTCCGGTCTGACTTACCGGCGTGAAGAATAGGCCAACGGAGCATCCATTTCGTTTATCAGCAGAGATCGTCGGTGCTTTCTGTCGATCACGGTTATCCCGTCGTTAACGGATCACTGCTGCTTCGGCCCGGCCATCCATTTGATGAGGACCATGGCCGGGAGTACCCACAGCAAGCCGGTCAGGAGAAAGTAGAGGAGCTGTCCCCACCATGGCGCGTCACCGAGCGTGGCAACGGCGATCGTGTTTGCTAGCACCGCATAGGCGAGCACGAGCACGACGAGCACAATCGTACCGATAAATTTGCGGAGGCGGACGGGCATCAACTATCTTTCACACTGGTGTTCGAACCGCCGCGACTGCATGCCGCAAAGGTTCGGGGCTTGTTTTGCATGAGCCGCTCAGGCAAATCAACTGCCGGAAGTAAGGAGCAGTCATGGCGATCGCGAACTTGAGCACCGAACAGCAGATATTGCGCCAGATACGTCTACAGGACGGCAACCGCCGGGCGGTTCGTATTTGGCTAGGTTTTGTGCTCTTGGCACTCTTCTGTCTTGTGATTGTCGGCGGGGCGACCAGGCTCACGAATTCGGGGCTTTCGATTACCGAATGGAAGCCGATTCACGGGGTGATTCCGCCTCTGAATGCTGCGGAATGGGAGGAGGAGTTCAAGCTCTACCAGCGCATTCCCGAGTATCAGCAGATAAATGACGGAATGACCGTCGAGGAGTTCAAGGGCATCTTTTGGTGGGAGTGGGCGCACCGCCTGATCGCACGCGGCATTGGTGTCATCTTCGCGCTGCCGTTGCTCTATTTCTGGATCACGGGAAAGGTGGAGCGGCGGCTGAGATTGCCGCTCTTCGGGATTTTGATACTAGGCGGACTGCAGGGAGCGATCGGCTGGTGGATGGTGTCGTCGGGGCTCGCCGTTCGAACCGACGTCAGCCAGTATCGGTTGGCAACGCACTTGATCATGGCCTGTCTAATCTTCGCGTCCTGCATGTGGATCATGCGGGGGCTCTCGCCGCACTCGGACGATCCGGCGCCCACGCGAAGCTCCCAGCGATGGGCGGCTGCGATAGCCATATTTGCGCTTTTCCAGATCTACCTCGGTGCGCTTGTCGCGGGCCTCGACGCCGGCTTCACCTACAATACCTGGCCGTTGATGGATGGTGCCGTCGTGCCATCTGATCTGCTGATCCAGCAGCCCGCCTGGATCAATTTCTTCGAGAACCCCAAGACGGTGCAGTTCATCCATCGGCTGGGTGCCTACACGCTTTTTGCGCTGACGCTGGTCAACATGATCATCGCTCTCGCGGCAGCACCGTCGACAACGCATGCACGGCGCGCGGTCGTCCTGTTCGGGCTGGTGATGGTTCAGGCGTCGATCGGAATTGCTACCTTGCTGCTGCACGTCCCGCTTCATTGGGGGCTGCTGCATCAGGCGGGTGCCCTCGTGGTCTTTGGTTTCGCTATCGCCAACTGGCGGGGCTACTACGGAGAGTATCCGCGCGAGACCATGATTGCCGAGCAGGATTGAACCCGACGACGGTTGAAATCGCCATCTCGCTGTCAAAATAGCAGCCTCCTGTTGACCGACAGTGACAGCCCGGGGAAGGCGAGCCGATCGGGGCGGACGGGATGCCGAAGATCGTATTGCCGCGAACGATGACTGAGGCCGATGGAGCGATACGCGGCTGATTCGCGAAGACACTATCGCAGCCGTACTCGCGCTCAAACGAGCAGAGGGCAGGGACGTGCTGTCGTTGGCAGCGGCATGTTTGTACAGTTCGCAAAAACCGGCGTGGTCGCCTCTGCCAAATAGCACGGCCTCTCACGAGAGCATAAAAAAATCCGGCTGCGTCGCCGCAGCCGGATCGGATTACTTATCGCCGAAGATCAGTCTTAGAAAAAACCGCGGCGCTGCCACCAGCCAGCTTTCTTCGGCTTACCGTCACCTTCGCTCTCCGCGGCGTCGCTGCGCGTCGACTTAACCGTCGGCTCCGACGAAGAGATGTTCGACTCCCGGTTGGCGCGGACGGGCTTCGCGTCCTCTACGGCCGGCGCTGCGAGGTCTGCCGCTGCCGCTTCGGCTCCTGCGGCTGGTGCTGTTTCCGCTGACGCCTCTTCCACTACGGGCTCCTCGACCGGCGATGCCTTGCGGCTACGGCGCGCGCGCTTCGGCTTCACGTCCTCCGTAACCGAGGCGCCGGTTCCAACAGCAGCCATTGCCGGCTGAGCTTCGACGGCTTCTTCGGCGACAACTTCGATTACCTCGACGGCGGTCACTTCTGTCTCGCCATCGTCAGCACCGTCACTTGCGCCTTCTTCGGCAGAAGCCTCCTGCTCGCTACCTTCCTCGCGATTGCGGCGACCGCCGCGCTTGCCACGACGGCGGCGCTTGCGACGCTGGGTTTCATCGCCTTCGTCACGCGTTTCAACGGACGCAGCAATGCTTTCGTCGCCCTGGTCCTCATCATCACTGTCGGCTTGGTCGCCTTCCGCAGAGTCAACCGAGACGCTGTCAGCGGCTACCGCCTCACCATTGCCATTGCGGCCGCGACGACGGCGGCGGCGCTTGCGCTTGCGGCCCTCGCCATCGCCTTCCGCGCGCTGCGCCGGACGTTCGGCGGCAGCTGGCTTGGCTTCGAGTTCCTCTTCTTCCTCCTCGTCGACTTCGACCACGATATCGTCGTCTTCGTCATCCGGGATGGCAGCAAAGTTGAACAGGCTTTCGATCTTGACCGGGTTCTCGACCGGCTCGCCGCGGTCGATCGCGAAGTGCTGGGAACCGACGGAGCCGTCTGCGTCGATAATAATCGCGACTCCGAAGCGGGTCTCGTAGTCAACGATCGTCTGGCGCTTGTGGTTGAGCAGGTACAGCGCAATATCGGGCGTCGTGCGAACCGTGATGTCGTGGGTAGTATTCTTGAGCAGGTATTCTTCGATGCCTCGCAGCACGTGCAGGGCAACGGAAGACTGCGAACGAACGTGACCAGTGCCGCCGCAATGCGAGCAGACCTGCGTCGTCGATTCGAGAACGGAAGCGCGGATACGCTGGCGCGACATTTCCAAAAGGCCGAAATGCGAAATGCGGCCGACCTGGATGCGGGCGCGGTCGTTCTTCAGGCATTCCTTCAGCTTCTTCTCGACGGCGCGATTGTTGCGCTTCTCTTCCATGTCGATGAAGTCGATGACGATCAGGCCGGCAAGGTCGCGCAGGCGAAGCTGACGAGCGATTTCTTCCGCTGCTTCGAGGTTCGTCTGGAGCGCAGTATCTTCGATCGAGTGCTCACGCGTCGAACGGCCGGAGTTGACGTCGATCGAAACCAGCGCTTCCGTCTGGTTCATGATCAGATAGCCGCCGGACTTCAGCGTCACTTGCGGCTGCAGCATGCGGTCGAGCTGCGCCTCGATGCCAGAACGCGAGAAGATCGGGTGGATGTCGCGATAGGGTTGAACCACCTTGGCGTGGCTCGGCATCAGCATCTTCATGAAGTCTTTTGCTTCACGATAGCCTTCCTCGCCGGCAACGATGATCTCGCCGATATCCTTGTTGTAGAGGTCGCGGATCGAGCGCTTGATGAGCGAACCTTCCTCGTACACGAGGCAGGGAGCGGTCGATTGCAGCGTCAGCGTGCGGACGTTCTCCCACAGACGCATCAGATATTCGAAGTCGCGCTTGACCTCGACCTTGGTGCGGTTTGCACCCGCAGTACGCAGGATGACGCCCATGCCCTGCGGCACTTCGAGCATGCGCGCGATTTCCTTCAGGCGCTTGCGGTCCTGCGGATTGGTGATCTTGCGGGAGATGCCGCCGCCACGCGCCGTGTTCGGCATGAGGACGGAGTAGCGACCGGCCAGCGAAAGATAGGTCGTCAGGGCGGCACCCTTGTTGCCACGCTCTTCCTTTGCCACCTGCACCAGCAGGATCTGGCGGCGCTTGATGACTTCCTGGATGCGATACTGCTTGCGCGGCTTGCGCTGGACGCGATCGGGAACTTCCTCCATGGCGTCTTCGGCGCCGACGGATTCGATCACTTCCTCTTCATGGTCGTGATCGTCGTCATCGTCGTCATCGCTGCGGCGACGGGCGTCAACCTCTTCGGAGATCGAGTCCGTTTCGACCATCGCTGCCATTTCGTTGCCCGACGAACCTTCGTCGTCGTTGTCGACCGTGGCTTCGCTGGCAGCTTCGTCGCTTGCCGGCGCTTCAGCAGCCGGCGCTGCCTTCTTGCGGCTGCGGCGGGGCTTTGCCTTCTTGGCCGGTGCTTCCTCGGCAACTTCGGCAACGGCCTCGACCGTTTCGGTTGCTGCGGCAGCGTCTTTTTCAGCAGCGGCTTCACCTGCCAGTGCTTCGGCAGTTGCCGCTACGCCAACGTCGGGCTGTTCCTGGGTGGAGAGATCGACCGGCGCCGTCTCGACGTGTTCGACATCGTCGTCGCGGCGATGCTCTTCGGCTTCGGCGCGCAGCAGTGCCTGACGATCGGCAAGCGGGATCTGGTAGTAGTCGGGGTGAATTTCGGCGAAGGCCAGGAAGCCGTGCCGGTTGCCGCCGTAATCAACGAAGGCGGCCTGCAGCGAGGGTTCGACCCTCGTTACCTTTGCGAGATAGATATTGCCGCGGATCTGCTTCTTGTGCTGCGACTCGAAGTCAAATTCTTCTATGCGGTTTCCGCGAACGACAACAACGCGCGTCTCTTCCTCGTGAGACGCGTCGATAAGCATCTTGTCTGCCATGTAAGCTGTGCTCCTCGGCGCGGCCGAACGTCGGCATCCCCTTGCGTCGATGAGACAGAAGAGGTGCGGCTCGTCATTGCAGCGCCGGATAATGAAAGTCGCGATTGGTGCGGTGTGGAAGGCAGCAGCCAGACAGCAGCGGGGGAGATGTTCTCCCGGGGCCTGTAGACTTCAGATAAAACCTGCTGCGACACCATCAAAGACCAAGCGAGATCGACAAAACTAAGACCTTGTTCAGGTCCGATGAGTTTGCTCTCTCTGTAAAGAGCGGTTGGTGGCTATCCACCGATGAAGTTCCCGCATACGCCGGAAAATTCAGGATCCAATTTCGAGTGGAAACACATATGACGGCGGACGATTGCCGGTTGTGGCGCCAGTTCCTTAGCGGTTTGGCTGCCGTGCAGGCGACTCTATCCCGTCAGCACTTCTACCCTAAAAATCCTTGTATGTTTTCTCTGTCACAATAGCAAGGGAAAAGCCAAATGTGCCATAATATTGATGGATTTCGGAAGGCATACAAAATTGGGGATCAAGGGCGCCGATTTGGCTCCCCGGTCGCGAACGGCGCCGACACCGGCAATTTCGCGTTTACCGGGAGAACTTGATTGGAATGTTATTTAAGGTGTGGCGGTCGATTGTTTAAGAGGGTGCGGCCCGCGACGGTGATATCCGGGTGGCGGTGGACAAGAGTTGCGGGTGCGGTCGCCGCTGTGGCGGCGATGGCTTTTGCATGTCTTCCGGACGGGAGAGCAAATGATGCGACCAAGGTCGAGCCTTTGCTCGCCTATGGTGCCCGCATCATCGGCGACGACGCACGCACCCGCATCGTCATCGATTTCGATCGGGCCCCGGACTTTTCGATCCATTACATCGCCAATCCCGAACGCGTCGTGATTGATCTGCCCGCGACGGCCTTCGGGTTCCCAATCGGCGACCTCGAGGCGAGGGGGCTTTTCAAGGACATCCGTTACGGCAAGATGGACGAGGACAGCGCGCGCATCGTGCTGACGGCCAAAAAGCCAGTGAAAATGGAAGTCGCCAAGGTTCAGGCGGATGAGGACGGTAAGGGGCAGCGTCTCGTCCTTGATGCCGCGATGACGGACAAGGACAAGTTCGCAGAACTGGTCAAGGCTCAATCGTGGAGTGATCCCTCGTCTCAACAGACGACCAGCGCCATTCCTGCCCCGGAGAAGCCGGCCGACGGGGATTTCATCATCGCTGTCGACGCTGGCCACGGCGGGATCGACACAGGTGCGATTGGCGTCGATACCAAGACGCAAGAGAAGGACGTAACGCTCGCCTTTGCCAAGGCGCTGACCGACCGTCTCAACCGCGAGTCGGGCATCAAGGCGTTTCTGACGCGAAGCGACGACTCGTTCCTGTCGCTTTCCGAGCGTGTGGAGATCGCCCGTCAGAACCATGCCGGCCTCTTCATTTCGATGCACGCCGACACCTTGAAGCAGAAGGATATTCGCGGCGCGACGGTGTACACGATTTCCGACCGGGCCTCGGACAAGCTCGCGGCCGATCTGGCCGATCGCGAAAACCTCTCGGACCAGATTGCCGGCAAGGAGACCGTGGCCGAGCCTCCCGAAGTCGCCGACATTCTGCTCGACCTGACGCGCCGCGAAACGCAGGCTTTTTCGATTTCGCTCGCAGAGAGTGTCCTCGCGTCTTTCAAGGATCAGGTGGGAACGATCAACAATCCGCATCGCCATGCCGGCTTCCGCGTCCTTCAGGCGCCGGATGTGCCGTCTATCCTGTTGGAATTGGGCTTTCTTTCGAACAAGGAAGACGAAAAACTCCTGCTCGACGACGCCTGGCGGGGGAGGATGGCGGACCTTTTGACGGAAGCGGTAAAACACTATCGCACGGCGATGGTTGCAAATGGTGGCTGATGTCGGTCGTGGCGCAGATGTGACACTCGCTTGGGTAACACAATTGCAATCTGGGAATAGTGCTCCAAGGCCCTATTTTACTCACATTCACGCCGTTACTCAGCCTTATGTTTCCAAAGGTGAAACGGAATCGGCTTGTGGCGAAAACGCTCATGGAGTAAGTCGCCCAACGTGCAAGATGCCCCGATCCATGCGATTGTTATGCTCGCGCCGATCGATGATTGAGATACCGGTAGCTTAAATATGATTAGACTTCTTGGATATTTCTTCGGAGTGGCTTGCGTCCTGTTCCTGGGCGTGGCGGCTGTTGTTGCCATCTACTTGGCAACTGTCACGAAGGATCTTCCTGATTACGCAGTGCTGAGCAGCTATGAGCCGCCGGTGACGACCCGCGTACATGCAGGCAACGGCGCGCTGATGGCGGAGTACGCAAAGGAGCGCAGACTTTTCCTGCCGATCCAGGCCGTTCCCGATCGCGTCAAGGCTGCATTCCTGTCTGCTGAAGATAAGAATTTCTACCAGCATCCCGGTATCGACGTTACCGGTTTCGCGCGTGCGGTGGTCGCTTATCTGACTGGCGGCCCGACACAGGGTGGTTCGACAATTACTCAGCAGGTTGCCAAGAACTTCCTGCTTTCCAGCGAACAGACGATGGAGCGCAAGGCGAAGGAGGCGATCCTCTCCTTCCGCATCGAACAGGCCTACAGCAAGGACAAGATCCTTGAATTGTATCTGAATGAGATCTTCTTCGGCCTGAATTCCTACGGCATCGCGAGCGCCTCGCTCACCTATTTCAATAAATCAGTGAACGAGCTGACGATCGCCGACGCGGCCTACCTTGCCTCCCTGCCGAAGGGCCCGGCCAATTATCATCCCTTCCGCCATCCCGAAGCAGCGGTCACCCGCCGCAACTGGGTTATCGATCGCATGGTCGAGAATGGCTATGTTAGCCAGTCCGATGGCGCTGAGGCCAAGAAGCAGCCGCTCGGTGTCACCGGTCGCAGCAGCGGGCCCTCGCTCTTTGCATCCGGCTATTTCGCCGAGGCGGTCCGACGCCAGCTGATCGACCAGTACGGTGAAAAGATGCTGTATGAGGGCGGCCTGTCTGTTCGCACCTCTTTTGATCCGGCGCTGCAGGTCTTTGCGCGCAAGGCCCTTCAGGATGGCCTCACGAACTATGACGAGCGCCGTGGCTTCCACGGCCCGATCAAGCAGATCGATACGACGGCTGATTGGGGCAAGGCGCTGGCCGATATCCCGGCGCTGACCGACGTGCCCGAGTGGCGATTGGCTGTTGTACTGGCGGTATCCGACGACAGCGTCGACATCGGGCTGCAGCCGCCGAAGGATGGTGCCGGGAAGATTCCCGCAGAGCGCGAGCGCGGTGTTATCCAGGCCAAGGACATGCAGTGGGCATACCGCTCGGCTGTTGGCCGTAAGACCGCGAAGTCGCCAGCGGGCGTCCTGTCCGCGGGCGATGTGGTCTACGTCGAGCGGCTGGGTGACGAGGGGTCGAATTCCTATCGGCTTCACCAGCCGCCGAAGGTCGAGGGTGGCTTGGTGGCCATGGATCCGAAAACCGGCCGCGTGCTTGCTATGGTCGGCGGGTTCTCCTATGCGCAGTCGGAATTCAACCGCGCAACCCAGGCGATGCGCCAGCCAGGATCATCCTTCAAACCGTTCGTCTATGCCGCGGCGATGGATAATGGCTATACGCCGGCTTCGGTCGTCAGCGACGATCCGCTCTCGATCCAGACCGGCAATGGCCAGGTATGGGCGCCCGACAACTATGAAGGCGAGGGCGGTGGCGCCAACACGCTTCGCTTCGCCATCGAGCATTCGCGGAACCGCATGACCGTGCGCCTTGCCAACGACCTTGGCATGAATACCGTTGCCGAATACGCCGAGCGCTTTGGTATCTATGATCACATGATGCCGGTTCTCGCGATGTCGCTGGGTTCTGGTGAGACGACGGTTATGCGCATGGTGTCGGCCTATTCGGTCATCGCCAATGGCGGCAAGCAGATCAAGCCGACGCTGATTGACCGGATTCAGGATCGTTACGGCAAGACGATCTTCAAGCACGAGGAGCGCGTCTGCGAGGGCTGCAATGCCAGCGACTGGCAGAACCAGGACGAGCCCAATGTTGTCGACAATCGTGAAACGGTTCTCGACCCGATGACCTCCTATCAGATCACCTCGATGCTGCAGGGCGTCATCCAGCGCGGCACCGCAGCCGGCAAGATCGATCTCGGCGGGCGTGATGTTGCGGGCAAAACCGGTACGACCAACGATGAAAAGGATGCATGGTTCGTTGGCTTCACGCCGGACCTCGTTGCCGGCCTGTACATCGGCTTCGACTCGCCTTCGACACTCGGCCGCGGCGGTACTGGTGGCTCGCTGTCGGCGCCGATTTTCAACGAATTCATGCAGGCAGCCGTCAAGGATATGCCCGAGTCGAAGTTCGTCATTCCTGCCGGCATGAACCTTATTCCGATCGATCGTAAGACCGGCATGGCTGCCGCGCAGGGCGATCCGAATACGATCATTGAAGCTTTCAAGCCGGGCACCGGTCCCGCTGACAGCCTCTCGGTTATCGGCATGGACAGCACGATGGCGCCAGAGGAAATTCTTAGAACCTCTCCACAGGCCAACCAGGCCGTGCAGTCCGGCGCCGGCGGGCTCTACTAACCCTTCCTCCGAACAGTTGTGGCGGCTGCGGCTCTTTACATCCGCAGCCGCCACAATTATTTGACGAGCAACTTTCGAAGCAACGCAAAGAAGCAGGAAAATGCGAGCGGAAATCCAGAATATGGTCGATGAAACCAAGCAGGCTATCACCCTGCTGAGGAGGCATCTTTGACTGGGACCAGGCGATAAGACGACTGGACTGGTTGAATAACAAGGCAGAGGATCCGAACCTCTGGAACGATGCGCAGGAAGCGCAAAAGCTGATGCGCGAGCGCCAGCAGCTGGATGACGGCATCAATGGCGTCCGTGGTCTCGAGCAGGAGCTCAACGACAATATCGAGCTCATCGAGATGGGCGAGGAAGAGGGCGACGAAAGCGTCGTCAAGGAGGCTGAGGACGCGCTGAAGGGTTTGAAGGCCGAAGCCGCGCGCCGCCAGGTCGAAGCGATGCTTTCCGGCGAGGCCGACAGTAACGACACCTATCTCGAAGTCCACTCCGGCGCAGGCGGCACGGAAAGCCAGGACTGGGCCAACATGCTGTTGCGCATGTACACCCGCTGGGCTGAACGTCAGCGCTTCAAGGTCGAGCTTCTCGAAGTTCACGATGGCGAAGAAGCGGGCATCAAGTCGGCGACCCTGCTGGTCAAGGGCCACAATGCCTATGGCTGGCTGAAGACGGAATCGGGCGTTCACCGCCTCGTTCGTATCTCGCCTTACGACAGCAACGCGCGCCGCCACACGTCCTTTTCGTCGATCTGGGTCTATCCCGTCGTCGATGACTCGATCAACATCGACATCAACGAAAGCGATTGCCGTATCGACACCTACCGCTCGTCTGGCGCCGGCGGTCAGCACGTCAACACGACCGACTCGGCGGTGCGCATCACGCACATCCCGACCGGCATCGTTGTCGCTTGCCAGCAGGAGCGCTCACAGCACAAGAACCGCGCCAAGGCGTGGGATATGCTGCGCGCCCGCATGTATGAAGCGGAACTGAAGAAGCGCGAAGAAGCGGCGAACGCCGAAGCGGCCTCAAAGACCGACATCGGCTGGGGCCACCAGATCCGTTCCTACGTGCTGCAGCCCTATCAGTTGGTCAAGGACCTGCGCACCGGTGTGGCAAGCACGGCGCCGGGCGATGTTCTCGATGGAGAACTCAACGAGTTCATGGAAGCAGCTCTCGCCCACCGCATCAGCGGCAAGCCGGACGCGGTCGTCGACGACGTCGAGTAAACGCATTTTTGCGCTCTCGGAATACAAGGTTATTCCGAGAGGCGCCTCCGATGCGTGCTACCTTTTTATCAGTAGAGACCGCGCAGGCTAGTTGCTTGCTTTGCCGACGGTAACCTCACCGAACTCATCGATGACGACGGTCCAAGTCTCCGATTCCACGTCCGGATCGGTCTTCAGATAGACCATTGCAAAAAGCCCCGGCTCCTTGAGCATGCCGGAGGAGTTTTCGGGACGGATGTCGGTGACATAGGGCTTGAGCTCGTTGAGTTCGCGCAATTCCACGGTAGAGGCGATGGAAGGTTCAGCGTCGCCCTGCTCGATCTGTTGCAGATAGATCTTGGCCGTGCGGTCCACTTGCCTGACGGCAAACAGCTTGTAATAGCCGTGGCGCGGCTTTGCCGGAGCGGCAGCTGCCGGCGCGGCCTGAGGCGCCGACGGTGCCCGTTGGACGGCAGGTGCCGTACCATCGTCTTCCCAGTAACCCGTGCTGGTCGCGAATATGATCGAAGCCGGCAGGATTGCGTCGTCTGCCGCAGCGCCTCGAGCGCAGAGGGTGGATGCGGCGAGAAGCAAGGCACAAAGCGTCGTTCGTCGCAGGCTCATGTTAGTCCTCAAACTGCTCGGCAAGAATACGATCGGACCAGGTTCGATCGGGATCGGAGAGGATGCGGGCCGTCGTATGTTCCGATTGCGCTATACGAATATGAAGCACCGATTTCACTTCCATGTTGTCGGCAACCGCATTGACCGGGCGTTTCTCCGCCTCGAGGATATGAATATCGACCGTCACCTTGTTTGGCAGAAGCGCACCGCGCCAGCGTCGCGGACGGAACGCGCTGACGGGGGTCATCGCCAGCAGGGGGGCGTCAAGCGGCAGGATCGGGCCATGGGCGGAGAGATTATACGCCGTCGAACCCGCCGGCGTCGCCACCATCAGACCATCGCAGATGAGTTCGTCGAGCCGAACAACGCCGTCCACCTCGACCCGTAGCTTGGCGGCCTGATAGGATTGCCGGAACAACGATACTTCGTTGATGGCAAGCGCCGTCGAATTCGTGCCGTCTGAATTCGCTGTCGTCATCTGCAAGGGGTGAAAGGCGTTTTCCACGGCCGCGCAGATACGATCCTGCAGTTTCTCCGTTCGGTAGTCGTTCATGAGGAAGCCGATGGAGCCGCGATTCATGCCGTAGACAAGTTTGCCCGAGTTCATCGTGTTGTGCAGCGTCTGCAGCATGAAGCCGTCACCGCCGAGGGCGACGATCACGTCGGCATCAGCAGGGGGCACGTCGCCATAAAGGGCAATCAATTCTTCCCGAGCCGCCAGCGCCTCGGTTGCCGAGGAGGCAAGGAAGGAAAGCGTCTGAAATGAACGGCCCATGTAATTCCTTTGTCGTATTCAACGAACGATAACATAGTCTTGGCGTCTAGGCGCCAACAAAAGGCGATTTTGTCAAGTGCATCTGCGGCACTGGCTGCAGCCAAGGTCGGATTGAAGAGTCGTGTTCAGGCGAAAAGGCATTGAAGGCAGGCCCTCAATCAGCGATTCTCTGTCGGCACCGCGAAGTTTGCCATCTCGGCGGTCGGGCGCGAGCGTTTGTCTATGGTAACGAAGGCTAGCTTCTTTTCACACTACCCGACAAGGCAAAGGCAAATCATGATGATTCGCCATCGGCTCGCCCGACGGGCTCGTCGCAAGAACTAGTCATCTGAAAATGAGAAGAAGAGCTTGGTGCCCCCGGCAGGGTTCGAACCCGCGACCCCCTGATTACAAATCAGGTGCTCTACCAACTGAGCTACAAGGGCGATGCGTGCCAAGTACCAGATTCTGACGTTCTGTAAAGCAGAAATCGGAACGATGCTGATTTCATTCGCTGACTTTGGCCTTTGAGTTTGCGTTGCAAGGTCCCCAGGCCAATTTCGCTGCCGTTAGTTCGGAGAAGCCAGCCGCATCATGCTTGTGATGCTCAGCGGGGGGCGACCGTTGGTTCCCTCAATGACAGCAAGACGATCTACTGGTTGGGCGCCGGAATGGGGCGTTCCGGGGCGGGTGCCAGCGGAGCCGGTTCGTGCGTTGGCTGCGACTTGTCGATCCAGGCAATACTGAGAATGATGGCTACGAATACACCGATGAAGACAGTGCCGACAATGAGGGAGCGGATGGCCATATGGGATACGTTCCTCCTGTTCCAGTGCGGGCAATATAAAGAACCGTAGGGTCAAAACCGTGGCGAGCCCAGTCTTTCTAACGGCCGTCCGTGGTGTGACAAGCTGGGTTGCTATCTGTCTTGTCCGCCTGCGAGCAAGCTGACGAAAAGCGCCACGGATCGAAGAATCGAACGGATCATGGCATTCCCGTATGGCCGTGATCCATCCTACTCCTATCAGACTTTCAGATGCAGCCTCGCCGCATAGAGAGCGATCGCCGCAGCGTTGGAGACATTGAGCGACTTGATCGCGCCCGGCATGTCCAGTCTCGCAAGTGCGCTGACGGTTTCGCGCGTCTTCTGCCGCAGCCCCTTGCCCTCGGAGCCGAGCACCAGTGCTACCTTATCGCCTGAGAACGTGCCCTCGAGCGGAGCCGGGCCTTCCGAATCAAGGCCGATCGTGAAGAAGCCGAGCTTGTGCAGTTCTCCGAGAGCGTCGGCAAGGTTGGTGATCTGGATATAGGGGATCAACTCCAGTGCGCCGGAAGCCGATTTCGCCAGCACGCCTGATTCGGTCGGGCTGTGACGCTGCGTGGTAATGACCGCGCCTGCATTGAAGGCCACGGCGGAACGCATGATGGCGCCGACATTGTGCGGATCGGTCACCTGGTCGAGCACGAGAAGCAACGGGCTGTTCTTCAGCGCTTCCAGCCGGCGAACGGGCAGGGGCCGTGTTTCCAGCATGACGCCTTGATGGATCGCATCGGGGCCGAGGATCTTGTCGATATCGTGCGGGGCGACGACTTCGACCGGAATGCGAAGTGAATCTGCATCGATCTCGAGGCGGGCGAGCGCGTTCTGTGTCACCGACAACTTGACGTTTCGGCGCTCCTTGTTGTCGAGCGCGGCGCGAACCGTATGCAGACCGTAGAGATAGACCTGTTCGGGCGCGAGTGTCGGAGGCTTCCAGTCCTCGGCGCCGCGCCGGCGCTTTTGCGGCGGCGGTGTCGGAATCTCGCCGCGTTCCCGTTTGCTGTCGCGATGCGCGCGGCGCAGGGTTGCGTAATGTGTGTCCTTGGCGGATTTGTCGTTGGTGGGCTTGCCACCGCTTTTGTTGTCTTTGCTCATGCGGCTTTATAGCGAGGGCACTTCTTTCCGCATAGGATTTCTTTCAGGAGCCCGGCTTTCCGCGGTCGATGAAATTTTTCACATTTTTTCCATCGTCATCGTGTTGACATGCGGAAATCGTCCGGTCATATACGCGGCGCAGACCGAGGGGCGGCAACGCTTCGAAAGTCTGCCGAGCTTGGTCTCACGATCCGGACGAAAAGACTGGAGAGATGCCCGAGTGGTTAAAGGGGACGGACTGTAAATCCGTTGGCTCAGCCTACGTTGGTTCAAATCCAACTCTCTCCACCATTCGTCATTGGATCGGATACCACCCCGCGGGTATAGCTCAATGGTAGAGCAGCAGCCTTCCAAGCTGAATACGCGGGTTCGATTCCCGCTACCCGCTCCAAATCCTCCATAATTTAATTTTCCGTGCGCACGCGCGCCTGCACTTCTATCCCCACAAAAGCACGAAAGGCGATGCCAGCGCGATGATGCCGGCGATCGTCCATCGCCTCTGTCCCTGGGCGCTGAGGTCTTCCCTTGAAAGCCACATGCGAACGGCGATGAACCCGATCGCTATCAATGCGCTGTAGATCACGGCGCGCAGCAGGATCGACCAGCCGCCGCCGAAGAGACCGATGGCGATCCCGAAACCGGTGAGCGCGCCGAGAATGCCGTATCCGACGTCGAACATCAGCATTGTCGTGGTCGAAAGCGGCGTCAGCATCTTCGGAAAGGCGATCGCGAAGGCCGCCGTAAGCAGCCATATCGCGACGATCGCCTGCAGCGTCGAGGAACTGACGATCGAGGTCGCCAGAGCCGGAAGCCGCTCAGGCGAGGAGAGGCGTACAATCTGCGCGACCCAGTCGATCGCAGCGGCAAGAATCCACAATATGAAAGCGCAGGCGGCAAAGATGAGAAAGTTGCCTGCTGATCGTTTTGCAATTTCCTTTGGTTCCATTGCGTTGTCTCCAGACGGTGCTTCCCATTGAGAGCAGCAAATGAAGTAGTATCATATCCTTGACTTGGGCGCGTGCGTTCTTCGGGTTATATCTTCGCTGCCATCTGCAGTGGATATTGCCGATCTGGCGCTTCCTTCCCATATGCGTCCGCAGGCTAGGAATACGGTCCGCAATTAGGTCTTGCGCAATCTCCTCGAAAGCCTTAAACGGCGGCACTAAACCGGTTCGCCGGGGTCATCCATTTCGTTCACAGGAAGCATTCAAATGGCAAAGAGTAAGTTTGAGCGCAACAAGCCGCACGTTAACATCGGCACGATCGGCCACGTTGACCACGGCAAGACGTCTCTGACGGCAGCGATCACGAAGTATTTCGGCGAGTTCAAGGCGTACGACCAGATCGACGCGGCTCCGGAAGAAAAGGCCCGCGGCATCACGATCTCGACGGCACACGTCGAGTATGAGACCCCGAACCGCCACTATGCCCACGTTGACTGCCCCGGCCACGCCGACTACGTCAAGAACATGATCACCGGTGCTGCCCAGATGGACGGCGCGATCCTGGTTTGCTCGGCAGCTGACGGCCCGATGCCGCAGACCCGCGAGCACATCCTGCTCGCTCGTCAGGTTGGCGTTCCGGCAATCGTCGTGTTCCTCAACAAGGTCGACCAGGTTGACGACGCCGAGCTTCTCGAGCTCGTCGAGCTGGAAGTTCGCGAACTGCTGTCGTCCTACGACTTCCCGGGCGACGACATTCCGGTCATCAAGGGCTCGGCTCTGGCCGCTCTCGAAGACAGCGACAAGAAGATCGGCGAAGACGCGATCCGCGAGCTGATGGCTGCTGTTGACGCCTACATCCCGACGCCGGAGCGTCCGATCGACCAGCCGTTCCTGATGCCGATCGAAGACGTGTTCTCGATCTCCGGCCGTGGTACGGTTGTGACGGGCCGCGTTGAGCGTGGTATCGTCAAGGTTGGCGAAGAAGTCGAAATCGTCGGTATCCGTCCGACCTCGAAGACGACGGTGACCGGCGTTGAAATGTTCCGCAAGCTGCTCGACCAGGGCCAGGCTGGCGACAACATCGGTGCTCTCGTTCGCGGTGTGAACCGTGACGGCGTCGAGCGTGGTCAGATCCTGTGCAAGCCGGGCTCTGTCAAGCCGCACAAGAAGTTCAAGGCCGAAGCCTACATCCTGACGAAGGAAGAAGGCGGCCGTCATACGCCGTTCTTCACCAACTACCGTCCGCAGTTCTACTTCCGCACGACGGACGTCACGGGTATCGTCACCCTGCCGGAAGGCACGGAAATGGTCATGCCTGGCGACAATGTCACGGTTGACGTCGAGCTGATCGTTCCGATCGCGATGGAAGAAAAGCTGCGCTTCGCGATCCGCGAAGGCGGCCGTACCGTCGGCGCAGGCATCGTCGCCTCCATCGTCGAGTAATCTTCGGATTATCCGGATTTAAGAAGCCCTGCTGGAAACAGCGGGGCTTTTTCTCTTTGCGCTCTCCGGGGATGATGTCGCCGCTGGTGGCCGTTCTACTTTAGCGATGGCCTTGCGCTCGATTGCAAAGGCTTTATCTATCCCTCCGATTTCGTATGGAGGACATGATGAAAAAGCGCATTCTCTTCACGGGTGGTTCGGGCAAGGCGGGGCGCCATGCAGTGCCATGGCTGGTCAATGCCGGCTATGAGGTTCACAACGTCGATCTGGTGCCTCTTGATAGTCCCGGCGTAACCAATCTAATCGCCGATATCACGGACAGCGGCCAGATATTCAATGCGCTTTCAATGCATCGGGACTTTCCTGATCTCGATGCGGGGAGGGACGTTCAGCCCTTCGACGCCGTGGTGCATTTCGCGGCGATCCCGCGCATCCTCATCAAGCCCGACAACGAGACCTTCCGCATCAACACGATGGGCACCTACAATGTCATCGAGGCGGCGGTGAAGCTCGGCATCCGCAAGATCATCGTCGCTTCCAGCGAGACGACCTACGGCGTCTGCTTTGCCGAAGGCCATCGCGACTTCCACCAGTTTCCATTGGAGGAGGATTACGACGTCAACCCAATGGATTCCTACGGTCTCTCCAAGGTTGTGAATGAGAAGACGGCTCGCGCCTTTGCCGAGCGCTCCGGCTTCGACATCTATGCGCTGCGCATTGGCAACGTTATCGAGCCGCACGAGTACGAACGGTTCCCGACCTACTTCGCCAATCCGGAAATGCGCAAGCGAATCGCCTGGAGCTATATCGACGCCCGTGACTTGGGGCAGATCTGCCATCTCTGCATCGAGAAGGATGGGCTTGGCTATCAGGTGTTCAATGCGGCAAACGACACCGTCTCGGCCAATACGCCTTCGAAGGAACTCGCCAAGCGATTCTATCCGAACGTGCCGTTCACGCGCGAGATCGGCGAATATGAAGGCCTGCTCTCCAACCGGAAGATCCGCGAAGTGCTGGGCTTCAAGGAAGAGCACGACTGGCGCAAATACGTGAAGGTCTGATCGCAAGCCTTGCCGGTGATGCAGGATTGGAAAAATCAAAAAACGCACTTGCCAATCCCGCGCTCCCGCCTTAAAGGGAGCGCCATGCTTGCAGTTGTGCTTCGAGGCCGGTCGGCCAAGAAGCTGAATGTAAAGCGTAAAGGGGTATAGCTCAGCTGGTAGAGCGGCGGTCTCCAAAACCGCAGGTCGGGGGTTCGAGCCCCTCTGCCCCTGCCACTTCCTTGACCGAGCAGCGCGGATATTTCGCAGCGGTTCGGACGGAAAGGCGACGTATGGCTAAGTTCGTTAAACGTCGATTTCCCTCTTGTGTAATTGGGAATCGGTGTTTATGTAGGGTTCAACAGACACGCGGTGCGTGGGGCTGATATGTTCAGCTTTACGCGCCGTAATTGCGTGGGCAGTCGATGGCATCCAAATCCAATCCGTTTACGTTTCTGCAGCAGGTTCGCTCCGAGACGTCGAAAGTTACCTGGCCGTCGCGCCGCGAGACGATGATCTCGACGGTCATGGTGCTTGTAATGGTGATCTTTGCCGCGCTGTTCTTTTTTGCCGCTGACCAGCTCATTGGCTGGCTGTTGAGCTTTGTGCTTAACGTCGGCAACTGATCGGGTGGAGTAGTAACATGGCGGCACGTTGGTACATCGTCCACGCGTATTCGAATTTTGAGAAGAAGGTCGCGGAAGACATCGAGAATAAGGCTCGACAGAAGGGCCTCGAGCATCTGTTCGAAAAAATTCTCGTTCCGACTGAAAAGGTGGTTGAGGTGCGTCGCGGCCGCAAGGTCGATTCCGAGCGCAAGTTCTTCCCAGGTTACGTTCTCGTTCGGGCCAACCTCACGGATGAAGCCTACCACCTGATCAAGAACACGCCGAAGGTCACTGGTTTCCTCGGCTCTGATAACAAGCCCGTTCCGATTCCGGACCATGAGGCCGAGCGTATTCTCGGTCAGGTTCAGGAAGGTGTCGAGCGGCCGAAGGCGTCCGTTACCTTCGAGATCGGCGAGCAGGTCCGCGTTTCCGACGGCCCGTTCGCTTCGTTCAACGGCACGGTTCAGGATGTGGACGAAGAGCGTTCGCGCCTGAAGGTGGAGGTGTCGATTTTCGGCCGCGCTACGCCGGTCGAGCTGGAATACGCTCAGGTCGAGAAGGTCTGAGTTCGGAAGCAGGTCGTTACCGACTTGCTTGCTTCCTTGCGGCGCAAGCCGCAAAGCGCGTGGAAGGTGAGGGCACCTTAGCCGGGTCCTAAAATCCGAACCACGCAACCGCAGCCGCCGGAGCGATCCGGCATTTATTGGCCGGGCAACCGGTCGTCAGTGAAAGGCAGAGAGATATGGCTAAGAAAGTTGCAGGCCAGCTCAAGCTTCAGGTCAAGGCAGGATCGGCAAACCCGTCCCCGCCAATCGGCCCGGCGCTTGGTCAGCGTGGCATTAACATCATGGAATTCTGCAAGGCGTTCAACGCCGCTACGCAGGAAATGGAAAAGGGCATGCCGATCCCGGTCGTCATCACCTATTACCAGGATAAGTCCTTCACCTTCGCGATGAAGCAGCCGCCGGTAAGCTACTGGCTGAAGAAGGAAGCGAAGATCACGTCCGGTTCGAAGACGCCTGGCAAGGGCGCCGTCGCCGGCAAGCTCACCAAGGCTCAGATCAAGTCGATCGCAGAAGCCAAGATGAAGGATCTGAACGCAGCGGATATCGAAGGTGCAATGGCGATGATCGAGGGCTCTGCCCGCGCCATGGGCCTGGAAGTGGTAGGATAAGACCATGGCTGGCAAGCGCACCAAGAAGATCAACGAAGGTGTTGATCCCACAAAGCTCTACGCTCTGAACCTTGCTATCGGCATGGTCAAGGAACGTGCCGTCGCGAAGTTCGATGAAACCATCGAAGTCGCCATGAACCTCGGCGTCGACCCGCGTCACGCAGACCAGATGGTCCGCGGCGTTGTCAACCTGCCGAACGGCACCGGCCGCGACGTTCGCGTTGCTGTTTTCGCTCGTGGCGCCAAGGCCGATGAAGCCAAGGCAGCTGGCGCAGATATCGTCGGCGCTGAAGAGCTCGTCGAAATCGTCCAGGGCGGCAAGATCGATTTCGATCGTTGCATCGCGACCCCGGACATGATGCCGCTCGTCGGCCGCCTCGGTAAGGTTCTCGGCCCGCGTGGCATGATGCCGAACCCGAAGGTTGGTACGGTTACGATGGACGTTGCTGGTGCCGTCAAGGCATCCAAAGGCGGCGCTGTCGAGTTCCGCGTCGAAAAGGCTGGTATCGTTCACGCTGGCGTTGGCAAGGCATCCTTCGATGCAAAGGCTCTGGAAGAAAACATCCGTGCCTTCGCTGATGCCGTCATCAAGGCGAAGCCGGCTGGCGCGAAGGGCAACTACGTCAAGCGCGTAGCGATCTCTTCGACCATGGGCCCGGGCGTCAAGATCGACCCGTCGTCCGTTACGGCTCCGGCCGCTTAACGAATTCGCCGGGCATCGGCCCGGTTTAAAGAATTCCGGCCTCGAAAGGGGCCGGAATATTCCGGAGAAATCCGGAATCCTGTCCGAGATTGCAGGTGGTTTTCCCTTAATCACTTGGCCTGCATGAGACGGGTAAGACCCGAATTGCATGAAGTTCTACTTCTAGGAATTTGGTTCGAGCCTTGGATGCCTTGTGCCTTCGGCCTTTCTGGCGCGAAGCGCGAGGGGACAGGATCCTCAAGCGTCGCTTGGGATCTCTTTTGATCCCAGGAGGCAAAAGGCAACCCGGTGGGGCCCGTCAAAAAGGTCCTGCCAACTGGAGATAGGCAGTGGAAAGAGCGGAAAAACGCGAATTCGTCACGGAACTGAACGAAGTCTTCAAGGCTTCGGGCTCGGTTGTCGTGGCCCACTATGCTGGTGCTACAGTCGCGCAGATGAACGACTTCCGTTCAAAGATGCGTGCAGCTGGCGGTACCGTCAAAGTCGCGAAGAACCGCCTGGCCAAGATCGCCCTTCAGGGTACGGAAGCGGAAGGGATTTCCAATCTCTTCACCGGTCAGACGCTCATTGCGTACAGCAATGACCCGATCACCGCTCCGAAAGTCGTCGTGGATTTCGCCAAGACCAACGATAAGATCGTTGTTCTCGGTGGTGCCATGGGAACAACGACGCTCAACGCCGATGCAGTCAAGTCGCTTGCGACCCTGCCGTCGTTGGACGAACTGCGCGCGAAGCTGCTGGGCATGATCCAGACTCCGGCTACCCGCATCGCAGGCGTTGTTGCAGCACCGGCAAGCCAGCTTGCTCGCGTGTTTTCGGCTTACGCCAAGAAGGACGAAGCCGCATAAGGCGGTTTTTTGCTGTTTATAAAACACCGGTTCGAACCGAACAAAAGGAACTGATAACATGGCTGATCTCGCAAAGATCGTTGAAGACCTCTCCTCGCTGACCGTTCTGGAAGCTGCAGAACTGTCCAAGCTTCTCGAAGAAAAGTGGGGCGTTTCCGCTGCTGCTCCGGTAGCTGTTGCTGCTGTTGCTGGCGGTGCAGGCGCTGCTGCTGCTGCTGAAGAAGAAAAGACCGAGTTCGACGTTATCCTCACGGATGCCGGCGCTAACAAGATCAACGTCATCAAGGAAGTTCGTGGCATCACCGGCCTCGGCCTCAAGGAAGCCAAGGACCTCGTCGAAGGCGCTCCGAAGGCTGTCAAGGAAGCCGTTTCCAAGGCTGAAGCTGCTGACATCAAGAAGAAGCTTGAAGACGCCGGCGCTAAGGTCGACGTTAAGTAATCTTGAACTGCATCTGGGAGGCTGGATTTCCGGCCTCCCATTTGCCGTTTTCTGGAACGAATTACCCAAAAGCCGCGTGAAAACGGCTTTTGGGTAATGGGTTCTTCAAGAGGATGGTCTCGAACCGAGACGTGAAGGCAATCCGGCCTCACATTTCGGGAAGTGAGACGAGATTGAACTACTCATTGATTGACGGGGTCGACTGGCCATCGGTTCCCGTCCGTTGCAGGCCCGGATGCAATTTTTGAAGGAGCGACGATGGCTCAGACCCTTTCGTTCAATGGTCGTAGGCGCGTACGCAAGTTTTTCGGTAAGATCCCAGAAGTCGCAGAAATGCCGAACCTCATCGAGGTTCAGAAGGCATCGTATGATCAATTCCTGATGGTTGAAGAGCCCAAGGGCGGTCGCCCTGATGAGGGCCTTCAGGCTGTCTTCAAGTCTGTTTTCCCGATCACGGATTTCTCCGGCGCTTCCATGCTGGAATTCGTGTCCTACGAGTTCGAACCACCAAAGTTCGACGTTGATGAATGCCGCCAGCGCGACCTGACCTACGCCGCGCCGCTGAAGGTTACTCTTCGTCTGATCGTGTTCGATATCGACGAGGATACGGGCGCGAAGTCCATCAAGGACATCAAGGAACAGTCGGTTTACATGGGCGACATGCCGCTCATGACCAACAACGGTACGTTCATTGTCAACGGCACCGAGCGCGTTATCGTGTCTCAGATGCACCGTTCGCCGGGCGTCTTCTTCGATCACGACAAGGGCAAGAGCCATTCTTCCGGCAAGCTGCTCTTCGCTGCCCGCGTCATCCCGTATCGTGGTTCCTGGCTCGACATCGAATTCGACGCCAAGGACATCGTCTATGCTCGTATCGACCGTCGCCGCAAGATCCCTGTGACCTCGCTGCTGATGGCCCTCGGCATGGACGGGGAAGAGATCCTGTCGACCTTCTACACGAAGTCCGACTATCAGCGCGACGGCAAGGGCTGGCGCATTCCGTTCAAGCCCGAGACCCTCAAGGGTGCGAAGGCAATCACCGAAATGGTTGACGCCGACACCGGCGAAGTCGTTGTCGAAGCCGGCAAGAAGCTGACGCCACGTCTGCTCCGCCAGCTCGCTGACAAGGGCCTCAAGGCTCTGAAGGCAACCGACGAAGACCTGTACGGCAACTACCTCGCCGAAGATATCGTCAACTACTCGACGGGTGAAATCTACCTCGAGGCAGGCGACGAAATCGATGAGAAGACGCTGCCGATCATTCTGCAGAACGGTTTCGACGAAATTCCGGTTCTCGGCATCGACCACATCAACGTCGGCGCCTACATCCGAAACACACTCACGGCCGACAAGAACGAGAACCGTCAGGACGCTCTGTTCGACATCTACCGCGTCATGCGTCCGGGTGAACCGCCGACCATGGAATCGGCCGAAGCCATGTTCAACTCGCTGTTCTTCGATGCGGAGCGCTACGATCTCTCCGCCGTTGGCCGCGTGAAGATGAACATGCGTCTCGACCTCGACGTCGAAGACACTGTCCGCATCCTGCGCAAGGACGACATCCTGGCCGTGGTCAAGATGCTGGTCGAACTGCGCGACGGCAAGGGCGAAATCGACGACATCGACAACCTCGGCAACCGTCGCGTTCGCTCCGTCGGCGAACTGATGGAAAACCAGTACCGTCTCGGCCTGCTCCGCATGGAGCGCGCGATCAAGGAACGTATGTCCTCGATCGAAATCGACACGGTCATGCCGCAGGACCTGATCAATGCGAAGCCAGCAGCTGCTGCCGTTCGCGAATTCTTCGGTTCGTCGCAGCTGTCGCAGTTCATGGACCAGGTGAACCCGCTTTCGGAAATCACCCACAAGCGCCGTCTTTCGGCCCTTGGCCCGGGTGGTCTGACCCGCGAGCGCGCAGGCTTCGAAGTCCGCGACGTTCATCCGACCCACTACGGCCGTATTTGCCCGATCGAAACGCCGGAAGGCCCGAACATCGGTCTGATCAACAGCCTTGCAACGTTCGCACGCGTCAACAAGTACGGCTTCATCGAAAGCCCGTACCGTCGCATCGTTGAAGGCAAGGTGACGAACGACGTTCTTTACCTCTCCGCGATGGAAGAGGCGAAGTACTACGTCGCTCAGGCCAACGCCGAACTCGCTGCCGACGGCTCGTTCGTCGACGAATTCGTCGTTTGCCGTCACGCCGGCGAAGTTATGCTTGCTCCTCGCGACAGCATGAACCTGATGGACGTTTCGCCGAAGCAGGTCGTTTCGGTTGCTGCGGCTCTCATCCCGTTCCTGGAAAACGACGACGCCAACCGCGCTCTCATGGGCTCGAACATGCAGCGTCAGGCCGTTCCGCTGCTGCGAGCTGAAGCTCCGTTCGTCGGCACCGGCATGGAGCCGGTCGTTGCCCGCGACTCCGGCGCTGCTATCGGCGCCCGCCGCGGCGGCGTGGTCGACCAGGTCGACGCGACGCGTATCGTTATCCGTGCGACGGAAGACCTTGAAGCTGGCAAGTCCGGCGTCGATATCTACCGTCTGCAGAAGTTCCAGCGCTCGAACCAGAACACCTGCGTCAACCAGCGCCCGCTGGTCACCGTTGGTGACGTTGTCAACCGCGGCGACATCCTCGCCGACGGCCCGTCGACGGATCTGGGCGATCTCGCACTCGGCCGCAACGCGCTCGTCGCGTTCATGCCGTGGAACGGTTACAACTACGAAGACTCGATCCTGCTCTCCGAGCGTATCGTTGCTGACGACGTGTTCACCTCCATCCACATCGAAGAATTCGAAGTGATGGCCCGTGACACCAAGCTTGGTCCGGAAGAAATCACGCGCGACATTCCGAACGTGTCGGAAGAAGCGCTGAAGAACCTCGACGAAGCCGGTATCGTCTACATCGGTGCCGAGGTTCAGCCGGGCGATATCCTAGTCGGCAAGATCACGCCGAAGGGCGAAAGCCCGATGACGCCGGAAGAAAAGCTCCTGCGCGCCATCTTCGGTGAAAAGGCTTCGGACGTCCGCGACACCTCCATGCGCATGCCGCCCGGCACCTACGGCACGATCGTCGAAGTGCGCGTCTTCAATCGCCACGGCGTTGAGAAGGACGAGCGCGCGATGGCGATCGAGCGCGAGGAGATCGAGCGTCTTGCAAAGGACCGCGACGACGAGCAGGCGATCCTCGACCGTAACGTCTACGGTCGTCTGGTCGACATGCTGCGCGGCCAGGTCGCGATTGCCGGCCCGAAGGGCTTCAAGAAGGGCACGGAACTGGCGAACAACGTCGTTTCCGAATATCCCCGCTCGCAGTGGTGGATGTTTGCCGTCGAAGACGAGAAGGTCCAGGGCGAACTCGAAGCGCTCCGCGGCCAGTACGACGAATCCAAGTCGCGCCTTGAACAGCGCTTCATGGACAAGGTCGAGAAGGTCCAGCGCGGCGACGAAATGCCTCCGGGCGTCATGAAGATGGTCAAGGTCTTCGTCGCTGTTAAGCGCAAGATCCAGCCAGGTGACAAGATGGCCGGCCGTCACGGCAACAAGGGTGTGGTGTCGCGCATCGTTCCGGTCGAAGACATGCCGTTCCTGGAAGATGGTACGCATGTCGACGTCGTTCTGAACCCGCTCGGCGTGCCTTCGCGCATGAACGTCGGTCAGATCCTCGAAACGCACCTCGGCTGGGCTTGTGCAGGCATGGGCCGCCAGATCGGCGATATGCTGGAAGCCTACAGGGCGAGCGGCAACATCGAGCCTCTGCGCAAGACGATCGGCGACGTTGTCGGCGACGGTCCGAAGGCCGAACAGGTCAAGGACTTCGACGATGACTCGGTTCTTCGTCTGGCTGACCAGTGGAAGCGCGGCGTTTCGATTGCAACGCCGGTCTTCGACGGTGCACATGAAGGTGACGTCAACGCGATGCTGGCTCTGGCTGGTCTCAAGGAAAGCGGCCAGTCGACGCTGTACGATGGCCGTACCGGCGAGCAGTTCGACCGCCAGGTCACGGTTGGCTACATCTACATGCTGAAGCTGAACCACCTGGTCGACGACAAGATCCACGCCCGTTCGATCGGTCCTTACTCGCTCGTTACCCAGCAGCCGTTGGGCGGCAAGGCGCAGTTCGGCGGTCAGCGCTTCGGCGAAATGGAAGTCTGGGCTCTGGAAGCATACGGTGCAGCTTACACGCTGCAGGAAATGCTTACGGTCAAGTCGGACGACGTTGCCGGCCGTACCAAGGTCTACGAAGCCATCGTCCGTGGCGACGATACGTTCGAGGCCGGTATTCCGGAAAGCTTCAACGTTCTCGTCAAGGAAATGCGCTCGCTCGGTCTCTCCGTCGAACTCGAGAATTCGAAGCTCGAGGAGCAGCAGGCCAGCCAGTTGCCGGACGCTGCCGAGTAAGCACTGATAGGGTGTGCGCTGTCATGCAGCGCACACCGTTCCCGCTCTGGCCCCGTACACGTGTCGGCCGGGCAGGGACGATTTCGCCGCATTCTGCGGTTATTGTCGTTTTGAGCGTTGGCGCGGCTCCCGGGATTTGCCGCCGTCCATGCAAGATAAGGGCGCATCGCCCATGAAGGAGACAGGCATGAACCAAGAGGTCATGAATCTTTTCAATCCGCAGGTGCCTGCACAGAACTTCGATTCCATCCGGATTTCGATTGCTTCTCCGGAGAAGATTCTTTCCTGGTCTTACGGTGAGATCAAGAAGCCGGAAACCATCAACTACCGTACGTTCAAGCCGGAACGCGACGGTCTCTTCTGCGCGCGTATCTTCGGACCGATCAAGGACTACGAGTGCCTGTGCGGCAAGTACAAGCGCATGAAGTACAAGGGCATCATCTGCGAAAAGTGCGGCGTCGAAGTCACGCTGTCGCGCGTTCGCCGTGAGCGCATGGGCCATATCGAGCTCGCAGCTCCCGTTGCCCACATCTGGTTCCTGAAGTCGCTGCCATCGCGCATCTCGACGCTGCTCGACATGACGCTGAAAGATGTAGAGCGCGTTCTCTACTTCGAAAACTACATCGTCACCGAGCCGGGTCTCACCGCCCTCAAGGAGCACCAGCTCCTCTCGGAAGAAGAGTACATGCTGGCCGTCGATGAATACGGCGAAGACCAGTTCACGGCGATGATCGGTGCTGAAGCCATCTACGAGATGCTGGCATCGATGAACCTCGAGAAGATCGCTGGCGATCTGCGCTCCGAGCTTGCCGACACCACGTCGGACCTCAAGCAGAAGAAGCTGATGAAGCGCCTGAAGATCGTTGAGAACTTCATGGAATCCGGCAACCGTCCGGAATGGATGATCATGAAGGTCGTTCCGGTGATCCCGCCAGACCTGCGTCCGCTGGTTCCGCTCGACGGCGGCCGTTTCGCGACGTCGGATCTGAACGATCTGTACCGCCGCGTTATCAACCGTAATAACCGTCTGAAGCGCCTGATCGAACTGCGCGCTCCGGGCATCATCATCCGTAACGAAAAGCGCATGCTGCAGGAATCTGTGGACGCGCTGTTCGACAACGGCCGTCGTGGCCGCGTCATCACCGGCGCCAACAAGCGTCCGCTGAAGTCGCTGTCCGACATGCTCAAGGGCAAGCAGGGCCGCTTCCGTCAGAACCTGCTCGGCAAGCGCGTCGACTATTCCGGCCGTTCGGTCATCGTGACCGGTCCGGAACTCAAGCTGCACCAGTGCGGTCTTCCGAAGAAGATGGCGCTCGAGCTCTTCAAGCCGTTCATCTATGCCCGCCTCGACGCGAAGGGTTATTCCTCGACCGTCAAACAGGCCAAGAAGCTGGTCGAGAAGGAAAAGCCTGAGGTTTGGGATATCCTCGACGAGGTCATCCGCGAGCATCCGGTTCTCCTGAACCGCGCACCGACGCTGCACCGCCTGGGCATCCAGGCCTTCGAACCGACCCTGGTCGAAGGCAAGGCCATCCAGCTGCACCCGCTCGTCTGCACGGCCTTCAACGCCGACTTCGACGGTGACCAGATGGCCGTTCACGTGCCGTTGTCGCTCGAAGCGCAGCTCGAAGCCCGCGTTCTGATGATGTCGACGAACAACATCCTGCACCCTGCAAACGGCGCACCGATCATCGTTCCGTCGCAGGACATGGTTCTCGGCCTGTACTACCTCGCGATCATGAACCAGAACGAGCCGGGCGAAGGTATGGCCTTCTCCGACCTCGGCGAACTGCACCATGCGCTCGAGACCAAGGTCGTTACGCTACACACCAAGATCCGTGGCCGCTTCAAGTCGATCGGCGAAGACGGCAAGCCGTACTCGAAGATCTATGAAACGACTCCGGGCCGCCTGCTCATCGGCGAACTCCTGCCGAAGAACGGCAAGGTCACCTTCGACGTCTGCAACCAGGAAATGACCAAGAAGAACATCTCTAAGATGATCGACACGGTCTACCGTCATTGCGGCCAGAAGGACACGGTCATCTTCTGCGACCGCATCATGCAGCTCGGCTTTGCCCATGCCTGCCGCGCCGGCATTTCGTTCGGCAAGGACGACATGGTCATTCCGGAAACCAAGGCAAAGATCGTCGGTGACACCGAAAACCTGGTCAAGGAATACGAGCAGCAGTACAACGACGGCCTGATCACTCAGGGCGAGAAGTACAACAAGGTCGTTGACGCCTGGGGCAAGGCAACCGAGAAGGTCGCTGAGGACATGATGGCCCGCATTAAGGCCGTCGAGTTCGATCCGAACACCGGTCGTCAGAAGCCGATGAACGCCATCTACATGATGTCGCACTCCGGTGCCCGTGGTTCTCCGAACCAGATGCGTCAGCTGGGCGGCATGCGTGGCCTCATGGCCAAGCCGTCGGGTGAAATCATCGAGACGCCGATCACGTCGAACTTCAAGGAAGGTCTGACCGTCAACGAGTACTTCAACTCGACCCACGGTGCCCGTAAGGGTCTCGCGGACACCGCTCTGAAGACGGCGAACTCGGGTTACCTGACCCGTCGTCTCGTCGACGTCGCGCAGGATTGCATCGTCAACCTTGTGGATTGCGGCACAGACAAGGGCCTCACCATGACCGCCATCGTCGATGCCGGTCAGGTCGTTGCCTCGCTCGGCGCGCGTATCCTCGGCCGTACGGCTCTTGACGATATCGATCATCCGGTCACCGGCGAGCGTCTTGTCGATGCTGGCAAGATGATCCTTGAGCCCGATGTCATCGAGATCGAAAAGGCTGGTATCCAGTCGATCCGCATTCGTTCGGCTCTGACCTGCGAAGTTCAGACCGGCGTTTGCTCGGTTTGCTACGGTCGCGACCTTGCACGCGGCACGCCCGTCAACATGGGCGAAGCAGTCGGTGTTATCGCGGCTCAGTCGATCGGCGAGCCGGGCACGCAGCTCACCATGCGTACGTTCCACCTTGGTGGCACTGCAAACGTGGTCGACCAGTCGTTCCTGGAAGCCTCGTATGAAGGTACGATCCAGATCAAGAACCGCAACGTTCTGCGCAACTCGGAGAACGTTCTGGTCGCGATGGGCCGCAACATGACCGTCCAGATCCTGGACGAGCGTGGTGTCGAGCGCTCCTCGCAGCGCGTTGCTTACGGTTCGAAGCTGCACGTCGACGAAGGCGACAGGGTCAAGCGCGGCCAGCGTCTGGCAGAGTGGGACCCCTACACCCGTCCGATGATGACGGAAGTGGCTGGTACCGTTCAGTTCGAAGACGTTATCGACGGTCTCTCGGTTCTCGAAGCGACCGACGAATCCACCGGTATCACCAAGCGTCAGGTTATCGACTGGCGTTCGACGCCGCGCGGTTCGGACCTCAAGCCGGCGATCGTCATCCTCGATGCCAGCGGCAACGTTGTTAAGCTGCCGCGCGGTGCCGATGCACGCTTCCAGCTGTCGGTCGATGCGATCCTGTCGGTCGAGCCTGGTCAGAAGGTTTCCCAGGGTGACGTGCTTGCGCGTTCGCCGCTGGAAAGCGCCAAGACCAAGGACATCACCGGTGGTCTGCCGCGTGTTGCCGAACTGTTCGAAGCTCGTCGTCCGAAGGACCACGCCATCATCGCTGAGATCGATGGTACGATCCGCCTTGGCCGTGACTATAAGAACAAGCGTCGCGTCATCATCGAACCGGCGGAAGACGGTGTCGAACCTGTCGAATACCTGATCCCGAAGGGCAAGCCCTTCCACCTTCAGGAAGGTGACTACATCGAAAAGGGTGATTATATCCTCGACGGTAACCCGGCTCCGCACGACATCCTGGCGATCAAGGGCGTCGAAGCTCTGGCTTCGTACCTCGTCAACGAAATCCAGGAAGTCTATCGCTTGCAGGGCGTTGTCATCAACGACAAGCACATCGAAGTGATTGTCCGCCAGATGCTGCAGAAGGTGGAAATCACCGATGCCGGCGACTCGACCTACATCGTCGGCGACAACGTCGATCGTATCGAGCTCGAAGACGTCAACGACGCGCTGATCGAACAGGGCAAGAAGCCTGCCTATGGCGATCCGGTTCTGCTGGGTATCACCAAGGCGTCGCTGCAGACTCCGTCCTTCATCTCCGCGGCTTCCTTCCAGGAAACCACGAAGGTGCTGACGGAAGCTGCGATCGCCGGCAAGACCGATGGTTTGCAGGGTCTGAAGGAAAACGTCATCGTCGGTCGCCTGATCCCGGCCGGTACCGGTGGCACGATGACCCAGATCCGCCGTATCGCTACGTCGCGTGACGAGCTGATCCTCGAAGAACGCCGCAAAGGCACGGGCGCCGATGTCGCCACGCCGATGCTGCAGGATCTCGCAGGCGAGAGCGCACCGGCTGCCGAATAATCGGCAGCTTGGTTCTGAGAAATTGAAAAGCCGCCCGGAGCGATCCGGGCGGCTTTTGCTTTAGGTTCGTTATCGCTACGAGTAGGCTTAGCTAAGCAGCGGTAATCCATGCTCCATGCCATAGCCAAGCCGACTTTGGGCGTCGTCGAAGCCGAGCCAGAAGAAACGGAACAGAATTGGACCTCCGCCGCCGAAAGGCGTCATTTCTCGATGCTGCCAGGTGACGGGGTGGTCGCCTTCAAGGCGAATGTGGAAGTAGTGCCGCCGATGGCGGACTTTTGCACCGTCCTTGGAAAAGCGATAGTCGTGGACGGTGAGCGGAGTGAGGGGAGTTGCGGGTCGGATCCCGGTCTCTTCAGAGAATTCCCGAAAAGCCGCGGCGTTGATATCTTCGCCGATCTCTACCGTGCCGCCCGGAACCTGAAGCTCGACCTCGGGAAAGTCGGGCTCATCGAAAACCAGGAGCCGGTCGCGCCAGGTCGCATAGATCAGCACCTTGAGCGCATCCGGCTTCATCGCTGCTTCAGCTGAAGCGGATGATCGCGACTTCGCCATCGACGGCGCCCTGATAGGCGGAGGCATGCGGCTCCTCTTCCGGGACCTCGGTCAGCATGCCGATCTGATCGAGATCGGCCTCGATGAAGCCTTCCTCGGCGAGGGCGTTCAGAGCTTCCCGCACAGCACTGTCGTCGTCGGCGGCCTTGAGCATGATGTGGAGGTCGACACCCTCGCTGTTGTCGGACTCGTAGCCCTTGCCGATGATGATGAAGACCATCGGGCCTTCGGAATTGTTGTCGTTGTCGGGGGCAGTAATCATCGGATGTCCTTCGATTCGAGATTTGAATCTGATTTCATGCGCTTAGCGTCTGCAATCGGTGATTCCATAGCGGCTTTTTGTTGCAATGCCCAAGTTTATCTTGCCGTGCTGCGGTCAATTCGCCTAAAAGCCCCCAAAGAGGGTGTAATGGCCCGGTTTCAAGGCGTTCAGCCGAAGTTTATTTCTTAACGGCCTTGACGAGACGACGGGAAACCAGTAGTACCCGCGCCATCCGGACCCATGTGAGGCATGGCCATTCGGGGCGACGCGCCCCGGAGATCACCTCAAACAAGGTTCGAAACGCACGTTGAAGATATGATGCCTGCACGCATGACGCATGTCTTTTGCGTCCTCTGCTCTCAGTGGTCCATCTGCGAAAGCGGATCGGGCCACGTTTTGCGCATTGAGACAAGCGTGTGGTCTTGCCGGAGACGGCGCGAGTTACGCCCGCAAGGGATTGAGATATAAACGTAAGGGATGGTTGAATGCCTACCGTAAACCAGCTTATCCGCAAGCCGCGTCAGGCGAACGTAAAGCGTAATAAGGTTCCTGCTCTGCAGGAAAACCCACAGAAGCGCGGCGTTTGCACCCGCGTTTACACGACGACCCCGAAGAAGCCGAACTCGGCTCTCCGTAAGGTCGCAAAGATCCGTCTGACCAATGGCTTCGAAGTCATCGGCTACATCCCGGGCGAAGGTCACAACCTTCAGGAGCACTCTGTCGTCATGATCCGTGGCGGCCGCGTTAAGGACCTTCCGGGTGTTCGTTATCACATCATCCGCGGCGTTCTCGATACCCAGGGTGTCAAGAACCGCAAGCAGCGCCGTTCGAAGTACGGTGCGAAGCGTCCGAAGTAATTCGGTTTTGAAATCCCGGCGCTGCGCGAGGTCCTCCGCGTGGTAGAGCGCCTTTAACAGTTGAAGAGACGAGAAGTATGTCCAGACGTCACAGAGCAGAAAAGCGCGAGATCAACCCGGACCCGAAGTTCGGAGATCTGGTTGTAACCAAGTTCATGAATGCAATCATGCTTGACGGCAAGAAGTCTGTCGCAGAGAGCATTGTATACGGCGCATTCGACGCCGTGCAGGGTAAATCCAAGCAGGAGCCGCTCGGCGTGTTCCATCAGGCTCTGGATAACGTTGCTCCGCACGTTGAAGTTCGTTCGCGCCGCGTTGGTGGTGCAACCTATCAGGTTCCGGTTGATGTTCGTCCAGAGCGCCGTCAGGCTCTGGCCATCCGCTGGCTGATCGCTGCCGCGCGTAAGCGCAACGAAACGACCATGGTCGATCGACTGTCGGGCGAGCTTCTCGATGCATCCAACAACCGTGGTTCCGCGGTCAAGAAGCGCGAAGACACGCACAAGATGGCTGATGCCAACCGTGCGTTCTCGCATTATCGCTGGTAATCCCGAACGGGTTCGAAAGGCAGTCCACAATGGCTCGCGAATATAAAATCGAAGACTACCGAAATTTCGGTATTATGGCGCACATCGACGCCGGCAAGACGACGACGACGGAGCGTATTCTTTACTACACCGGCAAGTCGCACAAGATCGGCGAAGTGCACGATGGCGCGGCCACGATGGACTGGATGGAGCAGGAGCAGGAGCGTGGCATCACGATCACCTCGGCTGCCACCACGACCTTCTGGAAGGGCCGTGACGGCAAGATGCGCCGCTTCAACATCATCGACACCCCCGGCCACGTTGACTTCACCATCGAAGTCGAGCGTTCGCTGCGCGTTCTCGACGGTGCTATTGCTCTTCTCGACGCCAACGCCGGCGTTGAGCCGCAGACGGAAACCGTCTGGCGTCAGGCTGAGAAGTACAACGTTCCGCGTATGATCTTCTGCAACAAGATGGACAAGACCGGCGCAGACTTCTACCGCTCGGTTGAGATGATCAAGACCCGTCTCGGAGCAACGGCTGTCGTCATGCAGCTTCCGATCGGCGCAGAAACTGAGTTCAAAGGCGTCGTCGATCTGATCGAGATGAATGCTCTCGTCTGGCGCGATGAATCGCTCGGCGCCCAGTGGGACGTCGTCGAAATCCCTGAGGACATGAAGGCGAAGGCTGAAGAATATCGCGAAAAACTGATCGAGACCGTTGTCGAGATCGACGAAGCCGCGATGGAAGCCTACCTTGAAGGCAACATGCCTGACAACGATCAGATCCGCGCGCTCGTTCGCCGCGGCACGATTGACGTCAAGTTCCACCCGATGTTCTGCGGTACTGCCTTCAAGAACAAGGGCGTTCAGCCTCTGCTCGACGCCGTCGTCGACTACCTGCCGTCGCCGCTCGACATTCCGGCGATCAAGGGCATCGACTTCAAGACCGAAGCGGAAATCGAGCGTCATGCGGACGATTCCGAACCGCTTTCGATGCTCGCGTTCAAGATCATGAACGACCCCTTCGTCGGTTCGCTCACCTTCGCACGCATCTACTCCGGCAAGCTCGAAAAGGGCTCGTCGGTCATGAACACGGTCAAGGACAAGCGCGAGCGCGTCGGCCGTATGCTGCAGATGCACTCGAACTCGCGCGAAGACATTGAAGAAGCCTTTGCAGGCGATATCGTCGCTCTCGCTGGCTTGAAGGAAACCACCACGGGTGACACGCTCTGCGATCCGCTGAAGCCTGTTATTCTCGAGCGCATGGAATTCCCCGAGCCGGTCATTCAGATCGCGATCGAGCCGAAGTCCAAGGGCGACCAGGAAAAGATGGGCCTCGCGCTCAATCGCCTGGCTGCTGAAGACCCGTCCTTCCGCGTCAAGACCGACCAGGAATCCGGCCAGACGATCATCGCCGGCATGGGCGAACTTCACCTCGACATCATCGTTGACCGTATGCGTCGCGAGTTCAAGGTTGAAGCAAACGTCGGTGCTCCGCAGGTCGCTTACCGCGAAACCATCACGCGTCAGCACGAAGAAGACTACACGCACAAGAAGCAGTCCGGTGGTACCGGTCAGTTCGCGCGCGTCAAGATCGTTTTCGAACCGAACCCGGATGGCGAAGACTTCAAGTTCGAATCCAAGATCGTCGGCGGTGCTGTTCCGAAGGAATACATCCCGGGCGTTCAGAAGGGTATTGAAAGCGTTCTGTCCTCCGGTCCGCTGGCTGGCTTCCCGATGCTCGGCGTCAAGGCGACGCTCATCGATGGTGCCTTCCACGACGTCGACTCGTCGGTTCTGGCGTTCGAAATCGCTTCGCGTGCTTGCTTCCGTGAAGCAGCCAAGAAGGCCGGCGCTCAGCTCCTCGAGCCGATGATGAAGGTCGAAGTCGTAACGCCGGAAGACTACGTCGGCGACGTTATCGGCGACCTGAACTCTCGCCGTGGTCAGATCCAGGGCCAGGAAAGCCGTGGTATCGCCGTCGTTATCAGCGCCAACGTTCCGCTGGCGAACATGTTCAAGTACGTCGATAACCTGCGCTCAATGTCGCAGGGCCGTGCTCAGTACACGATGACCTTCGATCACTACGCGCCGGTCCCGTCGAACGTCGCAACGGAAATCCAGGCAAAGTATTCCGGTCAGAAGTGACCGGAATACCAATTGACCGATAACAAGAATTAGATCCCTCAGGGGACCTTAAAAGAGTGGAGAGCCCACATGGCAAAGAGTAAGTTTGAGCGCAACAAGCCGCATGTTAACATCGGCACGATCGGCCACGTTGACCACGGCAAGACGTCTCTGACGGCAGCGATCACGAAGTATTTCGGCGAGTTCAAGGCGTACGACCAGATCGACGCGGCTCCGGAAGAAAAGGCCCGCGGCATCACGATCTCGACGGCACACGTCGAGTATGAGACCCCGAACCGCCACTATGCCCACGTTGACTGCCCCGGCCACGCCGACTACGTCAAGAACATGATCACCGGTGCTGCCCAGATGGACGGCGCGATCCTGGTTTGCTCGGCAGCTGACGGCCCGATGCCGCAGACCCGCGAGCACATCCTGCTCGCTCGTCAGGTTGGCGTTCCGGCAATCGTCGTGTTCCTCAACAAGGTCGACCAGGTTGACGACGCCGAGCTTCTCGAGCTCGTCGAGCTGGAAGTTCGCGAACTGCTGTCGTCCTACGACTTCCCGGGCGACGACATTCCGGTCATCAAGGGCTCGGCTCTGGCCGCTCTCGAAGACAGCGACAAGAAGATCGGCGAAGACGCGATCCGCGAGCTGATGGCTGCTGTTGACGCCTACATCCCGACGCCGGAGCGTCCGATCGACCAGCCGTTCCTGATGCCGATCGAAGACGTGTTCTCGATCTCCGGCCGTGGTACGGTTGTGACGGGCCGCGTTGAGCGTGGTATCGTCAAGGTTGGCGAAGAAGTCGAAATCGTCGGTATCCGTCCGACCTCGAAGACGACGGTGACCGGCGTTGAAATGTTCCGCAAGCTGCTCGACCAGGGCCAGGCTGGCGACAACATCGGTGCTCTCGTTCGCGGTGTGAACCGTGACGGCGTCGAGCGTGGTCAGATCCTGTGCAAGCCGGGCTCTGTCAAGCCGCACAAGAAGTTCAAGGCCGAAGCCTACATCCTGACGAAGGAAGAAGGCGGCCGTCATACGCCGTTCTTCACCAACTACCGTCCGCAGTTCTACTTCCGCACGACGGACGTCACGGGTATCGTCACCCTGCCGGAAGGCACGGAAATGGTCATGCCTGGCGACAATGTCACGGTTGACGTCGAGCTGATCGTTCCGATCGCGATGGAAGAAAAGCTGCGCTTCGCGATCCGCGAAGGCGGCCGTACCGTCGGCGCAGGCATCGTCGCCTCCATCGTCGAGTAATCTTCGACCGGCCGCTTCATTCGGAGCGGCCGATTCGATGACATTATTATGAAGCAAGCGGCTCTAGCCGCTTGCTTATTACAGAGAAATGTTGCAAATGGCGCGCGAGCGCGATTTGCGCCCTGCTTCGTTCATTGGAGCGGGTGACTACAACAAACAATAAGGTGGGCCGTAAGGCCTGAAGACTAGATAGGGATGCCGCATTCCGGTGTCCCTCTCGATCTTTGAAACCGGTGGTCCGCCTTAGGAAAAAGAACAACCCGTGTCTGCCCAACAGGCACGTGGGAAACAAACACAAGGATAACGTCGAATGAACGGCCAAAATATCCGCATTCGCCTGAAGGCGTTCGATCACCGGATTCTCGATGCTTCTACGCGCGAGATCGTGTCGACGGCGAAGCGCACCGGTGCTAGCGTCCGGGGCCCCGTTCCGCTTCCGACTCGCATCGAGAAGTTTACGGTCAACCGGTCCCCACACATCGACAAGAAGAGCCGCGAGCAGTTCGAGATGCGCACGCATAAGCGCCTTCTCGACATCGTTGACCCGACGCCGCAGACGGTAGACGCGCTGATGAAGCTCGATCTCGCCGCTGGTGTCGATGTTGAGATCAAGCTCTGAGCCCCGCTCGAGCTGAGTTGGAAGGATTGAACCGATGCGTTCAGGTGTGATTGCACAGAAGGTGGGCATGACCCGCGTCTACAACGACGCTGGCGAACATGTTCCGGTAACAGTACTGCGCATGGAAGGCTGCCAGGTTGTGGCCCAGCGCACAGTAGAAAAGAACGGCTACGCCGCAGTTCAGCTCGGTGCTGGCACGGCGAAGGTCAAGAATACGTCGAAGGCGATGCGCGGCAATTTTGCTGTCGCCAACGTCGAGCCGAAGGCTAAGCTCGCTGAATTCCGCGTGTCGGAAGACAACCTCCTCGAGGTTGGTACCGAGCTCAAGGCGGGTCACTTCGCAGCTGGTCAGCTCGTCGATGTGACGGGTACGACGATCGGTAAGGGCTTTGCGGGTGCTATGAAGCGCCACGGTTTCGGCGGTCTTCGCGCCACGCACGGTGTGTCCGTTTCGCACCGCTCGCATGGTTCGACGGGTTCGCGCCAGGATCCGGGCAAGGTTTTCAAGAACAAAAAGATGGCTGGTCACATGGGCCAGACGCGCGTAACGACTCAGAACCTTGAAGTGGTTTCGACCGACGAAGATCGTGGTCTGATCCTGATCAAGGGTGCAGTGCCCGGTTCCAAGGGTGCCTGGATCATCGTGCGCGACGCCGTCAAGTCGGCCGCGAAGTAAGGGAGCCAGACCAATGGAATTCAACGTCAAGACCCTCGAGGGAAAAGACGCAGGGAAGGTTTCTCTTTCTGACGCGATTTTCGGCCTTGAGCCCCGCGAAGACATTCTTGCCCGCGTGATCCGCTGGCAGCTTGCCAAGAAGCAGCAGGGCACGCACCAGGCAAAGGGCCGCGCGGACGTTTCGCGCACCGGCGCCAAGATGTACAAGCAGAAGGGTACGGGCCGCGCTCGTCACCATTCGGCTCGCGCTCCGCAGTTCCGCGGCGGTGGTAAGGCACACGGCCCGGTCGCTCGCAGCCACGAACACGACCTTCCCAAGAAGGTTCGCGCTCTCGGCCTGCGTCACGCCCTCTCGGCCAAGCTGAAGTCCGACGATGTCATCATCATCGACAGCCTGGTTGCTGCAGAAGCAAAGACCAAGGCACTGGCATCTGCTTTCGAGACGCTCGGCCTGACCAATGCGCTCTTCATCGGTGGCGCTGAACTTGATGGCAACTTCAAGCTCGCAGCTCAGAACATCCCGAACATCGATGTTCTGCCGATCCAGGGCATCAACGTTTACGACATCGTGCGCCGCGGCAAGCTCGTGCTTTCCAAGGCTGCCGTCGAAGCTCTAGAGGAGCGTTTCAAGTGACCGACCTTCGCCACTATGATGTGATCGTCTCGCCGGCGATCACCGAAAAGTCCACGCTGGTATCGGAAAACAACCAGGTTGTTTTCAACGTCGCCAAGAAGGCGTCGAAGCCGGAAATCAAGGCTGCAGTCGAGGCGCTGTTCGGCGTCAAGGTCACGGCCGTCAACACTCTGCTCCGCAAGGGCAAGACCAAGCGTTTCCGCGGTTTTGTCGGCAAGCAGCAGGACGTGAAGAAGGCAGTCGTAACGCTGGCTGAAGGCCAGACGATCGACGTCTCCACCGGTCTCTGAGGAATAAAAAGATGGCATTGAAAACATTCAATCCTACGACCCCGAGCCAGCGTCAGCTGGTCATCGTCGACCGCTCCGGCCTCTACAAGGGCAAGCCGGTCAAGGCGCTGACGGAAGGTCTGACCAAGAGCGGCGGTCGTAACAACCTCGGCCGCATCACCGCCCGCTTCATCGGCGGCGGTCACAAGCGCACGTACCGTCTGGTCGACTTCAAGCGTCGCAAGTTCGACGTTGAAGGCACTGTCGAGCGTATCGAATACGATCCGAACCGTACGGCTTTCATCGCGCTGGTGACCTATGCTGACGGCGAGAAGGCCTACATCCTCGCTCCGCAGCGTCTCGCTGCCGGCGACAAGGTCATCTCTTCGGAGAAGGCTGTCGACGTGAAGCCAGGCAACACCATGCCGCTGCAGTTCATCCCGGTCGGCTCCATCATCCACAACGTGGAAATGAAGCCGGGCAAGGGTGGCCAGATCGCACGTTCGGCTGGCGGTTACGCACAGCTCGTCGGCCGCGACCAGGGCATGGCGATCCTTCGCCTGAACTCCGGTGAACAGCGCCTCGTGCACGGCACTTGCCTTGCTTCGATCGGTGCGGTTTCGAACCCGGATCACGCCAACATCAACGACGGCAAGGCCGGTCGTACCGTTTGGCGCGGCAAGCGTCCGCACAACCGCGGTGTTGTCATGAACCCAGTCGACCACCCGCACGGCGGTGGTGAAGGCCGTACCTCTGGTGGCCGTCACCCGGTTACTCCGTGGGGTAAGCCGACCAAGGGCAAGCGCACCCGGTCGAACAAGTCGACCGACAAGATGATCATGCGCTCGCGTCATCAGCGTAAGAAGTAAGAGAGGAAGTCTCCAATGGCTCGTTCAGTATGGAAAGGTCCGTTCGTTGACGGCTATCTTCTCAAGAAGGCTGAGAAGGTTCGTGAAGGCGGACGTGCAGAAGTAATCAAGATCTGGAGCCGTCGCTCCACGATCCTGCCGCAGTTCGTCGGTCTCACCTTCGGCGTCTACAACGGTAGCAAGCATGTTCCGGTCAGCGTCAATGAAGACATGGTCGGTCACAAATTCGGTGAATTCTCTCCGACCCGGACCTACTACGGTCACGGTGCGGACAAGAAGGCAAAGAGGAAGTAACAATGGGCAAGGCAAAAGCCGAACGCCGGCTGAAGGACAACGAGGCGCAAGCAGTCGCCCGCACGCTCCGCGTCAGCCCACAGAAGCTCAACCTCGTTGCCGCGGCTATCCGCGGCAAGAAGGTCGATCGTGCACTCGCTGAGCTGGAATTCTCCCGCAAGCGCATCGCAGGCGCCGTCAAGAAGACGCTCGAATCTGCGATCGCAAACGCTGAGAACAACCACGATCTCGACGTTGACACGCTGGTCGTCGCAGAAGCCTACGTCGGCAAGTCGATCGTCATGAAGCGTTTCCACGCTCGTGGCCGTGGCCGTGCATCTCGCATCGAGAAGCCGTTCGCGCACCTCACGATCGTTGTCCGCGAAGTGCAGGCACAAGAGGAGGCCGCATAATGGGTCAGAAAATTAATCCAATCGGTTTCCGTCTTGGCATCAACCGTACCTGGGATAGCCGCTGGTTCGCGGACAATGCCGAGTACGGCCAGCTGCTGCACGAAGACCTGAAGATGCGCAAGTTCGTCATGAGCGAACTGAAGCAGGCCGGTATCGCCAAGGTGGTCATCGAGCGTCCGCACAAGAAGTGCCGCGTCACGATCCACTCGGCTCGTCCGGGCCTGATCATCGGCAAGAAGGGCGCAGACATCGACAAGCTCCGCAAGAAGCTGTCGGAGATGACGAATTCCGAAACGCACCTCAACATCGTTGAAGTTCGCAAGCCGGAAGTCGACGCTACGCTCGTTGCACAGTCGATCGCTCAGCAGCTCGAGCGTCGTGTTGCTTTCCGTCGCGCCATGAAGCGTGCCGTTCAGTCTGCAATGCGTCTTGGCGCCGAAGGCATCAAGATCACCTGCGCAGGCCGTCTCGGCGGTGCTGAAATCGCTCGTACGGAGTGGTACCGCGAAGGTCGCGTTCCGCTGCACACGCTGCGCGCTGACATCGACTACGGTACGGCTGAAGCGGAAACCGCTTTCGGCATCTGCGGCATCAAGGTTTGGATCTTCAAGGGCGAAATCCTTGAGCACGATCCGATGGCCTCCGAGCGCCGCGCACTCGAGGGTGACGCTCAGGGTCCGGCAAGCCGCGACCGCGATCGTCGCCGCGACAACGCTTAATAGCGTTGGTGGCAGATAAGTTCGGAGAATAAGAAAATGTTGCAGCCAAAGCGTACCAAGTACCGCAAGCAATTTAAGGGCCGCATCAAGGGCGTCGCCAAGGGTGGTTCTGACCTGGCCTTCGGCGAATTCGGCCTTAAGGCTCAAGAGCCGAACCGCGTCAATGCACGCGAGATCGAAGCGGCCCGCCGCGCGATCACGCGTTACATGAAGCGCGCCGGCCGTGTATGGATCCGCGTGTTCCCGGATGTTCCGGTAACCGCAAAGCCGACCGAAGTCCGTATGGGTAAGGGCAAGGGCTCTGTCGAATACTGGGCATGCAAGGTCAAGCCAGGCCGTATGATGTTCGAAATCGACGGCGTCAGCGAAGAAATCGCTCGTGAAGCGCTTCGCCTCGGCTCTGCCAAGCTCTCGGTCAAGACGCGCTTCGTTCAGCGCATTGCAGAGTAAGGAGCAAGGCACATGAAAGCCGAAGAAGTACGCGGCCTCACGGCCGACCAGCTCAAGGACAAGCTCGCCGACCTGAAGAAGGAGCAGTTCAACCTGCGCTTCCAGAAGGCTACCGGTCAGCTGGAAAAGTCCTCGCGCATCAACGAAGTCCGCAAGGACATCGCCCGCGTGAAAACCATTGCCCGCCAGAAGGCGGCAGAAGCAAAGGCGTAAAGGAAGAATAACATGCCGAAGCGCATTCTGCAGGGCGTTGTCGTTGGCGACAAGAACGAGAAGACTGTCGTAGTTCGCGTTGAGCGTCGTTTCGCTCACCCGCTGCTTCAG
Source organism: Rhizobium sp. YTU87027 (assembly GCF_050644135.1). Lineage (NCBI taxonomy): Bacteria > Pseudomonadati > Pseudomonadota > Alphaproteobacteria > Hyphomicrobiales > Rhizobiaceae > Rhizobium > Rhizobium sp. YTU87027. Next base: position 1,065,938 of record NZ_CP098440.1, read on the forward strand.
AAGACTGTTCGTCGGTCCAAGAAGTACAAGGCCCACGACGAAAACAACCAGTACAAGATCGGCGATGTCGTATCCATCGAGGAATGCGCGCCGATCTCGAAGGACAAGCGCTGGACGGTCGTTTCCGCCCAGGCAAAGTAAGAATTTCTCGCGAGGCCTTGCGTCTCGCGAAAATTTCTGTATGAAGCAGCGTCAGAACGCTCGAAAGACGGGCGTTCTTTTGCTTTAAGCGCACGGAAGGTCCCCTTGGGGAAACCACCCTGGCACGATTTTCCCGCGCTATTCAAGCTATTGCCGAATCTGTGCCCGTCTTCGAGATGGGCTCGGTCGGCTGACAGATTTTCATATGCCGGGAAAGGGGGCTCAAAGCCCAACCATTCCGGTAAAACAAAAAGGCGACCTGATATGATTCAGATGCAAACAAACCTCGATGTGGCGGATAATTCCGGCGCACGTCGTGTCATGTGCATCAAGGTGCTGGGCGGCTCGAAGCGCAAGTATGCCGGGATCGGCGACGTTATCGTCGTTTCGATCAAGGAAGCGATCCCGCGCGGCCGCGTGAAGAAGGGTGACGTGATGAAGGCGGTGGTTGTTCGCACCTCCAAGGAAATCCGTCGCGTTGATGGCAGCATCATCCGCTTCGACACGAATGCAGCAGTCCTCATCGACAACAAGAAAGAGCCGATCGGCACCCGTATCTTCGGACCGGTTCCGCGCGAACTTCGCGCCAAGAACCACATGAAGATCATCTCGCTGGCTCCCGAAGTACTGTAAGGAGCGCGAACGATGCAAAAGATTCGTAAGGGCGACAAGGTCGTCATGCTCGCAGGCAAGGACAAGGGCCGTACCGGCGAAGTCCTTCAGGTTCTGCCCAAGGAAGATCGTGCCGTTGTTCGTGGCATCAACGTCGTAAAGCGCCACCAGCGCCAGACGCAGAGCCAGGAAGCCGGCATCATCAGCAAGGAAGCCGCTGTTCACCTCTCTAACGTTGCAATCGTCGACAAGGACGGCAAGCCGACCCGCGTCGGTTTCAAGGTTGTTGACGGTAAGAAGGTCCGTGTGGCCAAGCGTTCCGGTGAGGTGATCTGATGGCTGACGCAAAGTACGAGCCGCGGCTCAAGAAGGAATATGTCGAGCGCATTCGTGCGGCGATGCAGGAGAAGTTCTCCTACGCCAACGAAATGATGATCCCGAAGCTCGACAAGATCGTAATCAACATGGGTGTTGGTGAAGCAACGGCTGATTCGAAGAAGCCGACTGTTGCTGCAGCTGACCTGGCCGCCATCGCTGGTCAGAAGCCGGTCATCACCCGTGCCCGCAACTCTATCGCTGGCTTCAAGGTCCGCGAAAACATGCCGATCGGCGCAAAGGTCACCCTGCGCGGCGCTCGCATGTACGAGTTCCTGGACCGTCTCGTGAACATCGCGCTTCCGCGCGTTCGCGACTTCCGCGGCCTGAACCCGAAGAGCTTTGACGGCCGTGGCAACTTCGCCATGGGCATCAAGGAGCACATTGTGTTCCCTGAGATCAACTACGACAAGGTTGATCAGATGTGGGGCATGGACATCATCGTTTGCACGACGGCAACGAAGGACGACGAAGCACGGGCTCTGCTGACAGAGTTCAACTTCCCGTTCCGTCAGTAACCGTAACGACGAGCGTAGAAAAGGAACCGCACATGGCGAAGACAAGCGCAGTTGAAAAGAACAAGCGCCGCCGTACTACGGTCGCTAACCAGGCTGCCAAGCGCGCAGCTCTGAAGGCGATCATCATGAACCAGGCTCTTCCGATCGAAGAGCGGTTCAAGGCATCGATCAAGCTGGCATCCCTGCCGCGCGATGGATCCAAGACCCGCATTCGCAACCGTTGCGAAGTATCGGGCCGTCCGCGCGCATACTACCGCAAACTGCGCATGTCGCGTATCGCGCTGCGTGAACTCGGCAATCTCGGCAAGGTGCCGGGCATCGTCAAGTCGAGCTGGTAAGGAGCAGGTTAGATGACAATGACTGATCCGTTGGGCGATATGCTCACTCGCATCCGCAACGGCGCTTCTCGCCGCAAGTCGTCGGTTTCGACGCCTGCTTCGAAGCTCCGTGCACGTGTTCTCGATGTTCTGCAGTCTGAAGGCTACATCCGTGGCTATTCCGTTGTCGATTTCGGCAATGGCAAGTCTGAGCTCAACATCGAACTCAAGTACTACGAAGGCGCATCGGTGATCCGTGAGATCGGCCGTGTGTCCAAGCCGGGCCGCCGGGTTTATGTCTCGGTCAAGTCCATTCCGCAGGTCGCGAACGGCCTCGGCATCACCATCCTTTCGACCCCGAAGGGCGTGATGGCCGATCACCAGGCTCGCGAACAGAACGTTGGTGGCGAGGTTCTTTGCTCGGTCTTCTAAGACAGGGCAGGGATCTCCATAGCGAACAGACAGGATTGAAAAATGTCTCGTATCGGTAAAAAGCCCGTTCAGGTGCCTGCTGGGATCACGGCTACGGTCGATGGCCAGAAGGTTACCGCTAAGGGCCCGAAGGGCGAGCTGTTCTTCGTCGCAAACGACGAAGTCGGCGTGAAGCTCGAAAATAATGCGGTCGTCGTGACCCCGCTCAGCCAGACGAAGGATGCTCGCGCAAAGTGGGGCATGTCCCGCACGATGATCGAGAACATCTTCAAGGGCGTTAAGGACGGCTTTGAGCGCAAGCTCGAAATCAACGGCGTTGGTTACCGTGCGTCGCTTCAGGGCAAGAACCTGCAGCTGGCACTCGGCTTCAGCCATGACGTTGTTTATGAGCCGCCGCAGGGCATCACGATCGCTGTGCCGAAGCCGACGGAAATCGTCGTCACCGGCATCAACAAGCAGCAGGTCGGCCAGGTTGCCGCTGAAATCCGCGAATACCGCGGTCCTGAGCCTTACAAGGGCAAGGGCGTCAAGTATGCCGAAGAGCGGATCGTCCGCAAAGAAGGCAAGAAGAAGTAAGGATCACGCGAAATGGCTAGCAGGAAAGAAGCACTTGCACGTCGCGCCAACCGCGTGCGTCGTCACCTCAAGTCGGTGGCCAACGGCCGTCCGCGCCTGTCGGTTCATCGCTCGTCGAAGAACATCTATGCCCAGGTCATTGACGATGTCGCTGGTAAGACGCTCGCGTCTGCCTCGACCCTCGACAAGGATCTGCGCGGTTCTCTGAAGACCGGTGCTGACACAGCAGCTGCTGCCCTCGTAGGCAAGCTCGTTGCTGAGCGCGCCTCGAAGGCAGGCGTCAAGGACGTCGTATTCGACCGTGGCGCCTTCATCTACCACGGCCGCATCAAGGCCCTGGCAGAAGCAGCCCGCGAAGGCGGTCTGTCCTTCTAATAAAGTTTCCGGCCGGCGGCCTTAAGGCACCGGCCGGATCTCACCGGACCGCAGGCGTCCCGAAAGGGGAGGCCGATGCGGTCCTCGTTTTGTTTGCCGATTGCACCCGGAAAAGAAAAAGGAAGAGGACAATGGCACAGGAAAGAAGGCCGCAGCGGGAAGACCGCCAGGCCCGTGAAGAGCGCGATAGCGAATTCGTTGACAAGCTGGTCGCGATTAACCGCGTTGCTAAGGTTGTTAAGGGTGGCCGCCGTTTCGGTTTCGCCGCTCTCGTCGTCGTTGGTGACCAGAAGGGCCGCGTTGGCTTCGGTCACGGCAAGGCACGCGAAGTGCCGGAAGCAATCCGCAAGGCGACTGAAGCTGCCAAGCGCGAACTGATCTTCGTACCGCTGCGTGACGGCCGTACGCTGCATCACGACGTTCATGGCCGCCATGGCGCCGGCAAGGTTTTGCTTCGTTCGGCCAAGGTCGGTACCGGTATCATCGCGGGTGGTCCGATGCGCGCCGTTTTCGAAACGCTCGGCGTTCACGACGTTGTCGCCAAGTCGACCGGTTCCTCGAACCCATACAACATGGTTCGCGCTACCTTCGACGCTCTGAAGCACCAGGTTCACCCGAAGGACATCGCAGCTCAGCGCGGCATCAAGTATGCAACGCTCCAGGCTCGCCGTGCCGCTTCTGGCAATGCCTCTGAAGAATAAGAGGAGTCTGACAGATGGCTAAGGCTACCAAGAAGACTGAAGCGAAGACGGTTACTATCGAACAGATCGGCAGCCCGATTCGCCGTCCGGACGTCCAGCAGCGCACGCTGATTGGCCTCGGACTCAACAAGATGCACCGTCGCCGCACGCTGGAAGACACCCCTTCCGTTCGTGGCATGATCCGTGCTGTCCAGCATCTCGTTCGCGTCGTCGACGAGAAGTAAGCCGGGAGATTCGCTATGAAACTCAATGAAATCAAAGACAACGAAGGTTCGACCCACAGCCGCAAGCGCCTCGGCCGCGGAATTGGTTCGGGCTCGGGCAAGACCGGTGGTCGCGGTGTGAAGGGTCAGAAGTCCCGTTCCGGCGTCGCTATCAACGGTTTCGAAGGCGGCCAGATGCCAATCTACCGTCGTCTGCCGAAGCGCGGCTTCAACAACATCTTCAAGGCCGACTTCGTTGTCGTGTCGCTTGAGCGTGTTCAGGCTGCGATCGACGCTGGCAAGCTCGACGCCAAGTCCACGGTTGATGCAGCAGCTCTCAAGGCTGCCGGCGTTATCCGTCGCGTCAAGGACGGTGTACGTGTTCTCGCCGACGGCGAGCTGAAGGCAAAGGTCAAGTTCGAAGTTGCTGGCGCTTCCAAGCCGGCGATCGAAAAGATCGAAAAGGCTGGCGGTTCCGTCACGCTTCTTTCTGCCGCAGCTGCAGAATAATTAATCTTATGATAAGTCGCCCGGGGTGCTTCACACCGGGCGATTTTGCTCCCATATGTGAGCCTCACAAAAACCGGCTGGACGCACGTGCGTCATAAACGGTAGGAACGAACACAAGGGTGAGGCATAGGTTGCTCCCGCAATCCGTCCGAAGCCCGCTTTTGAATAATTCAGAATGCTGATTCCGGGTCCTGCACCTCGCTTGGCTTGAGCCCGAAATTGGTAGCGCGGAGAATCGCATGGCGTCTGCAGCGGAACAGTTGGCTTCCAACCTCAATTTCTCGACCTTCGCCAAAGCCGAGGATCTCAAGAAGCGCCTGTGGTTCACACTGGCAGCTCTCCTCGTCTACCGGCTCGGTACCCACATTCCGCTCCCAGGCCTTAATCCAGAAGCTTATGCCCAGGCCTTCCGCGGCCAGGCAGGTGGCATTCTCGGCCTCTTCAACATGTTCTCGGGCGGCGCCGTGCAGCGCATGGCAATCTTTGCGCTCGGCATCATGCCTTACATTTCCGCTTCGATCATCGTGCAGTTGATGACCTCGGTCGTGCCGGCGCTCGAGAACCTGAAGAAGGAAGGCGAGCAGGGCCGCAAGATCATCAACCAGTATACGCGCTACGGCACGGTGCTACTCGGTGCGCTTCAGGCCTACGGCATTTCCGTCGGTCTTGAGAGCGGCAACGGCCTCGTTGTCGATCCCGGCATCTTCTTCCGTATTTCGACGGTCGTCACCTTGCTCGGTGGCACAATGTTCCTGATGTGGCTCGGCGAGCAGATCACCTCGCGGGGTATTGGCAACGGTATTTCGCTGATCATCTTCGCAGGTATCGCCGCAGGCCTTCCACAGGCGCTCGCCGGCACGCTTGAACTCGGTCGCACGGGCGCTCTGTCCACGACGCTGATTCTCGCGGTTATCGTCATCGCCATCGCTGTCATCGCCATCATCGTTTTCGTTGAGCGTGCGCAGCGCCGCCTGCTGATCCAGTATCCGAAGCGTCAGGTCGGCAATCGGATGTTCCAGGGCGATACCTCGCATCTACCGCTGAAGCTCAATACCTCGGGCGTTATCCCTGCAATTTTCTCGTCCTCGCTTTTGCTGCTGCCAGCGACGCTCGCGGGCTTCGCGAACACGACAGCGTTGCCGGCATGGGCGACCTCTGTTATTGCAGCCCTTGGCCATGGCCAGCCGCTCTATATGCTGCTCTACGGCCTACTGATCGCCTTCTTCGCCTTCTTCTACACGGCGATCGTCTTCAATCCGAAGGACACGGCCGACAATCTGAAGAAGCATGGCGGCTTTATTCCGGGCATCCGTCCGGGCGAGCGGACCGCCGAATATATCGATTACGTGTTGACCCGTATTACGGTGATCGGCGCGATCTACCTCGTCTTCGTGTGCATCCTGCCGGAAATTCTTGTGTCGCAAACGGGCATTCCGTTGTCCCTGGGTGGCACTTCTCTCTTGATCGTGGTTAGCGTAACTCTCGATACGGTGGCGCAGATTCAGGGTCATCTGATCGCACAGCAGTACGAAGGCCTGATCAAGAAATCGAAGTTGCGCGGAGGAAAGAGGGGGCGATGAGACTCATACTGTTAGGGCCGCCGGGCGCGGGTAAGGGGACCCAGGCTCAGCGGATCGTGGAGAAGTACGGAATTCCGCAACTCTCCACGGGTGACATGCTCCGTGCTGCTGTTGCGGCTGGCACGGAGGTAGGCAAGCGGGCAAAGGCCGTCATGGACGCCGGCAAGCTTGTCTCCGATGAGATCGTCAATGCCATCGTCTCCGAGCGTCTGGATGCTCCAGATTGCGCCAAGGGTTTCATTCTCGACGGTTTCCCACGCACGCTGGTTCAGGCCGACGCCACGGAAGCTATGCTGAAGAGCAAGGGCCTGGAACTCTCGACCGTGATCGAGATCCAGGTTGACGACAACGTCCTCGCGGACCGCGTTTCCGGACGCTACACCTGCGCGAATTGTGGCGCGGGCTACCACGACACGAACGTCAAGCCGAAGGAGGAAGGAGTCTGTGACCGTTGCGGCTCGACTCACTTCAAGCGTCGGCCCGACGACAATCGCGAAACAGTCGTTACGCGCCTGCAGGCCTACTACAAGGAAACGTCTCCGTTGATCGGCTACTACTATGCCAAGGGCAAGCTGAAGTCGGTGGACGGCATGGCTGAGATCGATCACGTCACCGGCGAGATCGATAAGATACTTTCGAAGCTTTAGTCTTTGAAAATAAACTTGGCGGAAGCGGTTGCTTTTAAGCGCTGATTCCGCTAAACACCGCGCCAACTCGCGATATCTCATGCGATCGGCGCGGACTTCTCAAGGGAATTCCGGGTTCGATCGTTTTGACTTGTTGAGAACCTGAATTGTAATTGCGACCTCTCTGGGTCGTGTAACGAGACACCACTTGCCGGATGGCAACTGGAACGCAAGGAGAATAGGCGTGGCACGTATCGCTGGCGTCAACATCCCGACTGCAAAGCGCGTTGTAATCGCGCTGACGTATATCCACGGGATCGGTCCAAAATTCGCGCAGGAAATCATGGAAAAGGTTGGCCTGCCGGCCGACAAGCGCGTCCATCAGCTGACGGACTCCGAGGTTCTGCAGATCCGCGAAACCATCGACCGTGACTATCAGGTCGAAGGTGATCTGCGTCGCGAAACCTCGATGAACATCAAGCGTCTGATGGACCTCGGCTGCTACCGCGGCCTGCGTCACCGCCGTGGCCTTCCGGTTCGCGGTCAGCGCACGCACACCAATGCTCGTACCCGCAAGGGCCCGGCAAAGGCCATCGCTGGTAAGAAGAAGTAATTTCCGGGAAACCGGAGGTGAGGGGGCTGGCGGTCTGCGCCGGCCTCTTTTGAGTTTGGGGCAGGGCCGTAAGGTCTCGTTCCGGTGTAGCCGCTGGCATTACGGCGGTGCAGAGATCCAAGAAAGGGATTTAAATGGCCAAGGAAGCCGTCCGCGTTCGTCGTCGCGAACGTAAGAACATTTCGTCGGGTGTTGCCCACGTCAATTCGACCTTCAACAACACGATGATCACCATCACCGACGCTCAGGGCAACGCGATTGCCTGGTCGTCTGCTGGCGCGAAGGGCTTCAAGGGCTCGCGCAAGTCGACCCCGTTCGCTGCTCAGATCGCTGCTGAAGACTGCGCCAAGAAGGCCCAGGAACATGGCATGAAGTCGCTGGAAGTCGAAGTTTGCGGTCCGGGTTCGGGTCGCGAATCCGCTCTGCGCGCCCTCCAGGCTGCTGGTTTCATGATCACGTCCATCCGTGACGTGACGCCGATCCCGCACAATGGTTGCCGCCCGCGCAAGAAGCGCCGCGTCTGATCATCGCCATTCACAACACCGGTGAACGGCTTTTCGCTCCCGGTGCTTCTCAAGCTCGGTTGCCACGATTGGATGGTGGTAACGAACGGAAGGCAAAAATATGATTCAGAAAAACTGGCAGGAATTGATCAAGCCGAACAAGGTCGAGTTCTCTTCGAGTTCGCGCACCAAGGCGACGCTCGTAGCAGAGCCGCTGGAGCGCGGTTTCGGCCTCACCCTCGGCAACGCGCTGCGCCGCGTTCTGCTGTCCTCGCTGCGCGGTGCCGCAGTGACGGCCGTGCAGATCGATGGCGTGCTGCATGAATTCTCGTCGATCCCGGGCGTCCGCGAAGACGTCACGGACATCGTCCTCAACATCAAGGAAATCGCCATCAAGATGGATGGCGATGACGCAAAGCGCATGGTCGTGCGCAAGCAGGGCCCGGGCGTTGTAACGGCTGGCGACATCCAGACGGTCGGTGATATCGAAATCCTCAACCCCGAGCATGTCATCTGCACGCTCGACGAGGGTGCCGAAATCCGTATGGAATTCACCGTCAACAACGGCAAGGGCTATGTTCCGGCCGATCGCAATCGTGCGGAAGATGCTCCGATTGGTCTCATCCCGGTCGACAGCCTTTATTCGCCGGTCAAGAAGGTGTCCTACAAGGTGGAAAACACCCGCGAAGGACAGGTTCTCGACTACGACAAGCTGAACATGACGATCGAGACCGATGGTTCGATCTCCGGCGAAGATGCGGTCGCTTTCGCGGCTCGCATCCTTCAGGATCAGCTTGGCGTGTTCGTCAACTTCGACGAGCCGCAGAAGGAAACCGAAGAGGAAGCGGTCACCGAACTCGCTTTCAACCCGGCGCTCCTCAAGAAGGTGGACGAACTCGAACTGTCTGTTCGCTCGGCAAACTGCCTGAAGAACGACAACATCGTCTACATCGGCGACCTCATTCAGAAGACCGAAGCAGAAATGCTCCGCACACCGAATTTTGGTCGCAAGTCGCTGAACGAAATCAAGGAAGTTCTCGCTTCCATGGGCCTGCACCTCGGTATGGAAGTGCCCGCATGGCCGCCTGAGAACATCGAAGATCTCGCCAAGCGTTACGAAGACCAGTACTAACCATCAAACGGCGGGCAAGATGCCTGCATGTGAAGGAGAATAGCCATGCGCCACGGTAAAGCCGGCCGCAAGCTGAATAGAACCGCTAGCCACCGCAAGGCAATGTTTGCCAACATGGCGGCTTCGCTCATTACCCATGAGCAGATCGTGACCACCCTGCCGAAGGCAAAGGAAATCCGTCCGATCGTTGAAAAGCTCGTAACGCTCGGCAAGCGCGGCGACCTGCACGCTCGTCGTCAGGCGATCTCGCAGATCCGCGACGCTGCTGTTGTTTCGAAGCTGTTCGACACGATCGCTTCGCGCTACGCAACCCGCAACGGCGGCTACCTGCGTATCATGAAGGCTGGCTTCCGCCAGGGCGACAACGCTGCTCTCGCAGTCATCGAATTCGTTGACCGCGACACCTATGCGAAGGGCGCAGCCGACAAGGCTCGCGTTGAAGCCGAAGCTGCTGCAGCTGAAGCCGCTTAATCCTTTCCGGCTCGCCGGAAGCAAAACAGCCGGGCTGCAAAGCCCGGCTGTTTTCGTTTTAGGGATCAGCCTTTGGCTCGCCACGCTTCGGCCGTTCGCGTCGCTTGTTGAAATGGATCAGACGGGCAGGTGGCGAGTCCCCGATGACAACGATATCACCGACACTTCGCAGCGCTGCTCTGAAGCGTGCGGTGTTCCGTCTCCCCCATGCGCCAAGGAAATACTGCCCGGTGTCTTCCTGCTTGAAGACGATCGCTCGCCCGAACGCCTTACTGAGCCCGCCTTCGCCGACAAGGCCACGACCGCCATAGACGGAAACGACCTCTCTAAGCGGTGCTGCTGCAGCGAAGGTGTCGCCCAACGCCGAAAAATTCGGGTCGCGCTAGAGATAGACTGGGTAGGGTGTTTCCATCGGCACACGGTGGCGGATTTTGCTATCGATGACAATTCGGTCAGCCGGCAACCCGCTGGCGAATGGCCGGTTGTTGTCCCTGTCTTCCGCGACCATTCTTGGCCTTCCTGCTGCGCGCGATAGGTCGGTAGGACCGGTAGAGGATCAGGAGGATCAGCAGACTGATATAGACGGATTGCTCAAGGCCAAGAACTTTCGTCGATAGCGCAAAGTGTACGGCGCCAGCAGCAGCGACGATATAGACGAGGCGGTGCAGCCGCACCCAATTCGGTCCGAGCCGCCGGATCGACAGGTTGTTCGAGGTGAGAGCAAGCGGTACCAGTAGAGCTAGGCCGGCCATGCCGAACATGATGAAGGGCCGCTTCAGCGCGTCGCTTACGACCATCGAAATGTCGAGCGCCTGATCCAGCACCATGTAGACCGTGAAGTGCATCAGGGCATAGTAGAAAGTCAGGAGCCCTAGCGCTCGGCGATAGCGAAGATAGTTCCAGCCGAGAAGGTCCCGGGCAGGGGAGACGGCCAGCGTCAGGATGAGGAAGCGGATCGTCCAGAGGCCGAGGAACAACTCGAAGGTCTTTACCGGGTCGGCGCCAAGCTGATCCGTGGCGCCGAGATAAAAGGTCCAAGCAGCGGGCAGCAGCCCGACGGCATAAAGAGCCCAGATGGAGGCCGACTGCCAGCGCTTCGGGAGACTGAACGAGAGGGCCGCCATCAGAAGTTCTTCCGGAGATCCATACCGCTGTAGAGGCTTGCCACCTCGTCGGCATAGCCGTTGAACGGCAGGGTGGGGTGGCGGCTGGCGCCGAAAAAGCCGCTCTCGCCGATGCGCCGCTCCGTCGCCTGGCTCCAGCGTGGGTGATCCACCTCCGGATTGACGTTAGCGTAGAACCCGTATTCCTGCGGATTGGTCACTTGCCAGGTGTTTTTCGGTTCCTTGTCAGTCAGCGTGATCCGAACGATCGACTTGATGCCCTTGAAGCCATATTTCCACGGTACGACCAGTCGGATCGGCGCACCATTCTGGTTCGGCAAAGTTTCGCCATAGAGACCAACGGCGAGCAGCGTCAATGGATGACGCGCCTCATCAAGCCGAAGGCCTTCGACATAGGGCCAGTCGAGCGATTGGAAGATGCCCTTCTGGCCAGGCATCTGGTCTGGCCGCACGACCGTTTCAAAGGCAACGTACTTGGCGCTGCCAAGCGGCTCCACCTTGTTGAGCAGGGAGGCAAGCGGAAAGCCATCCCACGGAATGACCATCGACCACGCCTCGACACAGCGCATACGGTAGGTGCGGCTCTCGATCGGGAATTCCTTCATCAGCGCTTCGACATCGAACGTGCCGGGCTTGTTGACCATGCCGTCAACCTTGATCGTCCAGGGCAGCGGCTTGAAGTCGCCGGAGAGCGCGGCAGGGTCGCCCTTATCCAGGCCGAATTCGTAGAAATTGTTGTAGGTCGTCACGTCCTTCAGCGGCGTGGCCTTCTCGCCGACCGAATATTTGCTGTCGGTGACCGACAGTGCGGCGGCGCTGGCCTTGCTGGCTCCGTAGAGCGCCATGGCGCCCAGCGTCGCAGCGCCGAGGAACTCGCGACGCCTGAGATAGAGCTGCTGCGGCGTGATCTCTGAAGATGCGATCTTGGGGGGACGATAAGCTGGCATCGGAAACCTCCTGAGCATCAGAGCTCGGTATAAACCTTCAACGCATCAAACATGTCTTTGGATCATTGTTTATGCCCACCGGCATGGCTGCGGAAAGCCAACTTTTTGTGTACGTTGTTTGATGGAATAGTCTGTAACAAAAACACTGCTGCGACCGTATATGCTCGACGCACCCAAGAGCCCAGGCGTACCGGTTTCGGCTTTCACGGTAGTGACAGCCCACACCGTTTGGATTAGGACAATTCCAAAAAACAGCGATAGCCCGGTCGCTTAGATCATTGCGCCCCCGCATCGCCGACCAATTTCCGACACGCAAGGAATACACCAATGCCATCCTATCGTTCGAGAACCACGACTCACGGCCGCAATATGGCGGGTGCGCGCGGCCTTTGGCGCGCAACGGGCATGAAGGACTCGGATTTCGGCAAACCGATTATTGCGGTGGTGAACTCCTTCACCCAGTTCGTGCCCGGTCACGTCCATCTCAAGGACCTCGGCCAGCTCGTTGCCCGCGAAATCGAAGCCGCCGGCGGCGTTGCCAAGGAATTCAATACGATCGCGGTCGACGACGGTATCGCCATGGGCCATGACGGCATGCTCTATTCGCTGCCCTCGCGCGAACTGATCGCCGACAGTGTCGAATACATGGTCAACGCTCACTGTGCCGACGCCATGGTCTGCATTTCGAACTGTGACAAGATCACGCCCGGCATGCTGATGGCGTCGCTCCGCCTCAACATTCCGACGATCTTCGTTTCCGGCGGCCCCATGGAAGCCGGAAAGGTGGTCCTGCACGGCAAGACACACGCGCTCGATCTGGTCGATGCCATGGTTGCGGCCGCCGACGACAAGATCAGCGACGAGGACGTCAAGGTCATCGAACGGTCCGCCTGTCCGACCTGCGGTTCGTGCTCGGGCATGTTCACCGCCAACTCCATGAACTGCCTGACGGAGGCGCTTGGCCTGTCGCTGCCGGGCAACGGCTCGACGCTCGCAACGCATGCCGACCGCAAGCGCCTCTTCGTCGAGGCTGGCCACCTGATCGTCGATCTCGCCCGTCGCTACTACGAACAGGACGACGTCAAGGCTCTACCCCGTACGATTGCTTCCAAGCAGGCATTCGAGAACGCTATGGCGCTCGATATCGCCATGGGCGGCTCGACGAACACCGTTCTGCATATCCTTGCAGCGGCGCATGAGGGCGAGGTCGATTTTACGATGGCCGATATCGACCTGCTGTCGCGTCGCGTTCCCTGCCTCTCCAAGGTCGCGCCGGCAAAGAACGACGTCCACATGGAAGACGTTCATCGGGCGGGCGGCATCATGTCGATCCTGGGCGAACTGGACAAGGGCGGTTTGCTCAACCGGGAATGCCCGACGGTCCATGCCGAAACCCTCGGCGACGCGATCGACCGCTGGGACATCACCCGCACCAACAGCGAGACCGTCCGCAATTTCTACCGGGCGGCTCCCGGCGGCATCCCGACCCAGGTTGCCTTCAGCCAGGAGGCGCGTTGGGACGAACTCGACACCGACCGCGAAAAGGGCGTTATCCGCTCGATGGAGCACCCCTTCTCAAAGGATGGCGGTCTTGCTGTCCTCAAGGGCAATCTCGCGCTCGATGGCTGCATCGTGAAGACGGCAGGCGTCGATGAATCCATCCTAAAATTCTCCGGTCCGGCCAAGGTCTATGAAAGCCAGGACGCGGCTGTAAAGGCCATCCTCTCGAACCAGGTTGTTGCCGGCGATGTTGTCGTCATTCGCTACGAAGGCCCGAAGGGCGGGCCCGGCATGCAGGAAATGCTCTATCCGACGAGCTACCTGAAGTCGAAGGGTCTCGGCAAAGCCTGCGCGCTGATCACGGACGGTCGCTTCTCCGGCGGCACCTCCGGCCTCTCCATCGGTCACGTTTCACCGGAAGCGGCAAACGGCGGCACGATCGGCCTGGTCCGTGAGGGCGACATGATCGACATCGACATCCCGAACCGCATCATCAGCCTGCGCGTCGACGACAAGGAACTGGCAAACCGTCGCGCCGAGCAGGAGGAGAAGGGCTGGCATCCGTCCGAGCAACGCAAGCGCAATGTGACGACCGCGCTGAAGGCTTACGCCGCCTTCGCAACCAGCGCCGACCGCGGCGCCGTCCGTGATCTCGGCAACCGCTAAGTCTCAGATCAAAAACGAATGTGAAATGGACCGGTCGCTAAAGCGGCCGGTTTATTTTTTTGTAGGTTTCATCGAGCTGTTTCAAGCGCTCGTCATAGGCGGCCTTGATGCAGGCGGCATCTGAGCCGCATTCCTGGCGCTTCTTGAGCCAAGCCGTTTGTTCGTCTTGCAAGGTGCCGCGCGAACCCATCGCCATCAGCCCGGACAGCAGGTCGAACGTCGTTACCATCTTCACATCGGCATCGTTCAGCGCGCGGTTCTCGCAGATCACCTTTTCGTCCGGCTTCAACTCTTTGGCCTCGCAGTCGAAGCTGGCAGAATGGGAAGCGCCTGTCAGGCCTACAAAAAGGATAGATGTCGCGAAAAGGTGAAGCGTGCGGCGGAAACGTCTCATGCGTGAGTTCCTGTTCGATTGGCGGTGGGTGCCCTTCGGTAGATGATGCACGCCACTGCTTCGGCAAGAACAGAGCCATCCGCGAAGCGCTGGGTCTTGCGCTGCCATCCGGAGAGTCAAGATGTCTCCCATAGGTGACTTTGATCTTCCTTTACCTTTAGATATCAGCCGCATGGAGCTTGTTTCTGAATCAGTTTGAGAGGCATGTTCAGCAGTTCGTGAGCTGCCCTATTCTTCCATGCTTCCGCCCTCTTTCCTTTCTAGCGTCCGACGCTACAACGTTTTCACAAGAGAATTTTAGAAGGACTCCCCATGCATGACCTGTTGAAGCGCACAGCCCTGCCTTTCGTGGCTTTGATGCTCGCGCTGCCGGTTTCCGCCAACGCTCAGGCGGCCAAGACTGTGCCGCAGAGCCAGATGGAAATGCAGCTTTCCTTCGCGCCGCTGGTCAAGCAGACGGCCGGCGCTGTCGTGAACGTCTATGCCGAGAAGACGGTCCGCAGGCAGTCTCCCTTCGCCGGCGATCCCTTCTTCGAAGAATTCTTCGGTCAGCAGATGCCGAATCGCAGCGAGAAGCAATCGTCGCTGGGATCCGGCGTCATCGTCGAATCGAACGGAACGATCGTCACCAACAACCACGTCGTGGAAGGCGCCGACGATATCAAGGTTGCGCTTTCGGACGGGCGTGAGTTTCCGTGCAAGGTCGTCCTGCGAGATGACCGCGTCGATCTCGCCGTTCTCAAGGTCGATACGAAGGAAAGCTTCCCGACGCTCGCGCTCGGCAATTCCGATGCGGTTGAAGTCGGCGATCTCGTGCTGGCGATCGGCAACCCCTTCGGTGTCGGCCAGACAGTGACGAGTGGCATCGTCTCGGCGCTGGCGCGCAATCAGGTGGTCAAGAACGAGTTCGGTTTCTTCATCCAGACGGACGCATCGATCAACCCGGGCAATTCCGGCGGTGCGCTGATGAATATGAAGGGCGAACTGATCGGCATCAACACGGCGATCTTCTCGCGCGGCGGCGGCTCGAACGGTATCGGCTTTGCGATCCCTGCGAATCTGGTGAAGGTGTTCCTCGCCTCGGCCGATGCCGGCGTGAAATCCTTCGAGCGGCCTTATGTCGGGGCAACGTTCGATGCGGTGACCTCGGAGGTTGCCGAAGCGCTCGGGCTCAACAAGGCGCGTGGCGCTCTCATCGTCAAGGTGACTGACGGTGCTCCAGCCGCAAAGGCCGGATTGAAGGCAGGTCAAATCGTGACCGCCGTCGACGGCATTCCGGTCGAGCATCCGGATGCGCTGCTCTATCGCCTGACAACGGCTGGGCTTGGCAAATCGGTCCAGTTGACTGTGCTCGAGAACGGCCACGAGCAGCAGATCGCGCTCGCACTCGCCAGAGCGCCCGAGACGGCGCCACGTGATCAGCGCACGATCGGGGGCCGCACACCCTTTACCGGTGCCGTCGTCGAAAACCTGTCGCCTCGCGTCGCCGACGAGCTTCGTATGCCCTCCGAATCCACCGGCGTCGTTGTTTCCGAGGTGAAGGAGGATTCCCTCGCCGCTCGCCTTGGCTTTGAGCCGAAGGACATCATCATTTCGATCAATGGCACGGAAGTGAAGACGACTAGGGAACTTGCCGGGATCGCCGACGAGGATCCCAGCTTCTGGCGCGTCGAGATCGAGCGCGACGGCCAACGCATTAGACAGTTCTTCCGATGAGTGACGATCTATTTGCACCGCGTATTCCCGAGGAGGTCGCCAATCGGCGGCCTCTTGCCGATCGCCTGCGGCCACGCACGCTTTCGGAAGTGACCGGTCAGGACCATCTTACCGGTGAAGACGGCGTGTTGCGGCGCATGATCGACAGTGGCTCGCTCGGCTCGATGATTTTCTGGGGTCCGCCAGGAACCGGCAAGACGACCGTTGCCCGATTGTTGTCGGGCGAAGCCGGTCTCGCATTCGAACAGATATCAGCAATTTTCTCGGGCGTGGCCGATCTCAAGAGAGTCTTCGAGGCAGCCCGTCTGCGCCGGATGGACGGCCGGCAGACGCTGCTTTTCGTCGACGAGATTCATCGTTTCAACAGAGCACAGCAGGATAGCTTTCTCCCTGTTATGGAAGACGGCACTGTTATTCTCGTCGGCGCCACGACCGAAAATCCGTCCTTCGAACTGAATGCGGCTTTGTTGTCACGCGCCCGCGTTTTGACCTTCAAGTCGCACGACGATGAGAGCCTTGAAGAGTTGTTGAAGCGTGCGGAGACGACCGAAGACAAAGTGCTGCCGCTGACCGACGATGCGCGTGCAAGCCTGCTGCGAATGGCGGACGGCGACGGCCGTGCCGTGTTGACGCTGGCGGAAGAGGTTTGGCGTGCCGCGCGGGAAGGGGAAACCTTCGACACTGAGGGGCTGACACGGATCGTGCAGCGCCGCGCGCCTGTCTATGACAAGGCTCAGGACGGGCATTACAACCTTATCTCGGCACTGCATAAATCCGTCCGCGGCTCGGATCCCGATGCTGCGCTCTACTATCTCGCCCGCATGTTCGACGCCGGCGAAGATCCGCTCTACCTCGGTAGGCGCCTTGTCCGCATGGCCGTGGAAGACATCGGCTTGGCCGACCCGCAGGCCCTCGTGATCTGCAATGCCGCAAAAGACGCCTATGACTACCTCGGTTCTCCCGAGGGCGAACTGGCATTGGCGCAGGCCTGCGTCTATCTCGCGACCGCGCCGAAATCGAACGCCGTCTATACCGCCTTCAAGGCCGCGACGATGGCCGCCAAGCAGAACGGCTCTCTGCTGCCGCCGAAGCACATCCTGAACGCGCCGACGAAGCTGATGAAGGGCGAGGGTTACGGCGAAGGCTATCGCTACGACCACGATGAGCCGGACGCCTTTTCCGGCCAGGACTATTTCCCGGAGAAGATGGGTCGCCAGACTTTCTACGATCCGCCGGAGCGCGGCTTCGAGCGGGATATTCGCAAACGTCTTGAATGGTGGGCGAAGCTCAGAAAAGAACGCAACCAGCGCTGATCAGGATGCGCGCATCTGTCCCGCGGGTGCGACGAGCTTGACGGCAGATTCCGCAAGTCCGTGATGGCCTTCCATATCCACAACGAGATGCCAGTGGCCGCTCTCGGGAATAGAAAGACGGATAGGAGATTTCCGCGCGACGCCGCCGACGTACTTGAAGTCGAGGACCTCGGTGAAGCGCTGATAGTTCGGCGCCGTCATCAGGCGCACATTCGCCACCGCGTTCAACGTCACCTCGATGATCGTCCCGGCGCGCTGCTCGTTGAGATCGTAGTGGGTAAAACGAAAATTCGGTTTTGGCATCGGTCTTCGGCGTGGCTGGTCTCGTGCCGCACCATAGGCGCATTCCAGTTAAGGAAGCGTTTGCCATTGGCGGCAGGCAGCGAGTCCGTCGCCGATGGTGTCGACGTTGGTGCATTTCGCTGTCGCTTTACCGAGCACGCTGAACTGCAAGATGATGCCCTCCGGCACAAAATGGCGTGACAGGCGCGGTCTTGATGGCGCCAAGCCGCAATTCTCTGTCCGTTGGCGTCCTTGCGTCTCAAATGCCGCCGAGAACGACGTAGAATTCAACTGCGGCAAGTACGATGCCGAAGAGAATGAGCGCCTGGGCCGTACGTCGCTCACGCATCTGTCGTTTCGGTGCCGGGCGGCGAGGGCGGCTGATCGACGTATTCGGTGGTATGAGGTATCGCATGTTTTCAGCCTTCACATTTCAAGGGAAGCTAACGCCGCTTCCGGTAGGAAATCCATTCGTGCGCAAGCGCAAAGAGATAGAAATGGTATAAAGGGCCAAGATCCGACAAAAGCGGTGGCGCGGCAGAAATGCTATTGCCTTCAGGATATTGGCGGCGAACCCGGATTCATCTCATCAAGGCCTTGATTCAAAACCTGAACGGTCGAAGACAAGCCCAGGGTTGATCTCTGCTTGGAAACGCAGACATTATGCCGGCGCATCTGGGGAGGAATGCCAGAACGATGGATGGCCCAGTAATCGATACAACGCTTGTGCGTCGGCTGATTAGCACGCAGTTTCCAAAGTGGTCAGGTCTGCCGATCCGACCCGTCGAGTTCGGCGGATGGGACAACAGGACATTCCACCTTGGTGCCGGCATGACAGTTCGGTTGCCAAGCGCTGCTCACTATGCCGATCAGGTCGCCAGGGAACAGCGGTGGCTGCCGATCCTCGCGCCGCAGCTGCCCTTGCCCATACCCGTGCCTCTGGCCATGGGAAGGCCGGACGAAACCTATCCCTGGCCGTGGTCCGTCTATGAATGGCGTGACGGTGAGACGGCACTGGCGGAACGTATCGACGATCTCAGCCATTTTGCCACCACGCTGGCTGGGTTCCTCGATGCGTTGCGGGCAGTTGACGCAACGGGAGGACCTCTGCCCGGCTCTCACAATTTCTTTCGCGGTGGATCGCTGAAAGTCTACGACGCGCAAACGCGCGAGGCCCTGACGCGCCTGGACGGGCGGGTCGACACGAAACTGGCCGGGGAGGCCTGGGAAGCAGCGCTTGCGACCGCCTGGCAAGGTGCACCTGTCTGGTTCCACGGTGATGTTGCCTACGGCAATCTTCTGGTTAAGAACGGTCGACTCGATGCCGTCATCGATTTCGGGACGTCGGGCGTCGGCGATCCTGCCTGTGATCTTGCAATTGCCTGGCACCTGTTCGAAGGGCAGAGCCGTGAGGTGTTTCGCAAGGCACGCCCGCTGGACGCGGAAACGTGGGCGCGAGGCCGCGGATGGACGTTATGGAAGGCCTTGATCGTTGCGGCCGGTATGGCAGGCGCAAATCTCGCAGACGTCAAGAAGTCGTGGCAGGTCATCGATGATGTGCTGGCCGATCATGTGGCCTGGACGTGAGGCTGGGATCGCTCGGTCGAAAATAATGGTGGTTGCCTGTCGGGAGAGAAGGTCGCGCGGCGTCCTTTGGTGGAAGCTAACGGCATCGCAGATGCGGGAAGCCGGAAGTCTGGACAATGATTGCAGAGCGGCTTCGGCCGAGGGAGGGATGATATGAGCAAGACAATTGCAATTTTGCTGGCGCGACTGATCTTCGGCGCCGTTTTCGCGATGGCCATGAGCTTCAAGTTCATGGATATACAGTCGACCGCAAGCTACATCGCCGCGGCAGGCTTTCCATTCCCGCTCTTCCTGGCTTGGGTAGCGGCGTTCTTCGAACTGGGCCTGACCCTGGCATTCCTAACGGGAGCTTTCTTCTCGGAGGCCTCGGTTCTGGCCGGCATCTACGTGGTCTTTCTGGCCTTCGCGTTCCATGGCCCAAGCCACTGGAGCAGCAGTCAAGCGGAGTTCGGCTTCTTTGTCGATCATTTCACCTTCCTCGCCGGCCTGCTTTTCGCGGCCGTGCATGGTCCGGGAGACACGCTGGTCCTGAGGACGCGTTCGCCACTGATGGCTCGATAGCACGCCGGTCCCTATCCGGAGCGGGTGCCAATTCATCGAGCAGGCGTTCAAACGCCGTCGGGCTTCCGGCAGTTGGCGAATATGATCAACGCCGGTTGCGCTGCGCCTCATTCAGCAGTTTGGCGGGGAAATATGCTCAGCGGAGGATCCCGTCGAGTGCCGGCATTCCCAGGATGGCGGAGGCTGCGATCAGCAGATAGCAGATCGTTCGGAACGTGCTCTCCTTGGCCAGCCCGAACAGCTTCGAGCCGGTATAAAGGCCGATGGCATAACTCGGCAAGATGACGATCGTCAGAGCGAAGACGGCTTGAACGAAGAGCCCACCGAAATAGTAGCTGACGACGCTGAAGCAGGTTGAAATCGCGAAATAGAGAATGATGTTTGCCCGCACCCGGGTAAAATCGGTCTTGCCGCCGAGCCAGTAGGCAACGACCGGAGGCCCGCCGAGCTGCGCGGCGCCACTGAAAAGGCCGGCAATGACACCTGTCAGAGAGGTGAGTGGCATGCGTGGTTCGCCGTGGTAGCGCCAACCGGAAACAAGCAGTGCGAGCAGACAAATGGCAATTGCCGTAATCGCCCAGCGCAACGCAAGCGGATCCATCAGCGCGAGCACGGCGGTCCCCGCCGGTATGCCGAGGAGCGCACCTGCTGCCATCGTGAAGACCTCACGACGGTTCGCGTTGCGCCAAGCAGGCGGAATCATCCCGAGTGTCGCAAGGCCATCGATGACAAGCAGGACCGGCGATATCAGCTTCGGACCGATGATTGCGCCGCCAAGCGGAATGAAGATCAGCGCTGCCCCGAACCCCGAGAAGCCACGTGCCAATCCTGCAATGAAAGCGATGACGACAAGCGATGGAATGCCGTGGTCCGGCAAGGCAGCGACAAACCAAGCGCTCGTGTCCGCCAGCAGCGTATCAGGCGACATCAATCGGCTCCGGGGATTACGAGGCGAGCATCAGGTCCATGTTCTGGACAGCGGCGCCCGAAGCTCCCTTGCCGAGGTTGTCAAGCAGCGCTACGAGGTTGACCTGCGAGGCGCCCGGCGTGCCGAACACGAAGAGTTTCATCGTGTCCTTACCAGCGAGCTCGACGGCATCGATGCGGGGCAGCTTGCTGCTCTCTTCCAGCGGTACGACTGTCACGATGTCCTGACCCGCGTAGTGGGCCACGAGAGCAGCGTGGATGCTTTCATGCGTCGTCCCTTCGGCAAGATCATCGAGATACAGCGGCACCTGAACGATCATGCCCTGCGGGAACTTTCCGACCGAGGGCGAGAAGATTGGTGCACGATCGAGCAGGCCGTGAATCTTCATCTCGGGCACGTGCTTATGCGTCAGCGTCAGGCCGTAGAGGAAGTGAGGTGCGCTGATCGCATCGTCGCGGCTCTGGTCTTCCATCTGCGCGATCATCTGCTTGCCGCCGCCGGTATAGCCGGAGACTGCATTGACCGTGACCGGATAGCCGTCCGGCAGGATGCCGGCAGCGCGCAGCGGCCGAATGAGGCCGATCGCACCGGTCGGATAGCAGCCCGGATTGGCAACGAAGCGTGCCGACTTTATCTTGTCCGCCTGCGCCTTGTCCATCTCCGCAAAGCCATAGGCCCAGCCAGGATTGACGCGGAACGCCGTGGAGGTGTCGATCACCCGTACGTTGTTGTTGCCGGAGACGATCTGCACCGCTTCCTTCGAAGCGTCGTCCGGCAGGCAGAGGATGGCGATATCGGCGCCGTTCAACATGTCCTCGCGCATCGCCGCGTTGCGACGCTCCGCTTCCGGGATCGACAGAAGCTCGACATCGCGACGGCCGGCCATGCGCGTGCGGATCTGCAAGCCCGTCGTGCCGTGTTCGCCATCGATGAAGATCTTCGGTGCCATTGTCTTGCTCACACTTTCAATAGGTTAGAAAGAAGTCCGGAATCACTTTGTAAGAAGGATGAGTCAGCCTTGTGACACGCTCGCGCGGCGCTCGGCATGCAGGCCAAGCATATACATCGCGACCGTCGCCCCCGCAATGGCGGTGATATCGGCATGGTCGTAGGCCGGTGAGACCTCGACGACGTCGGCACCCCTGATATCGAGCTGATGCAGACGCTGCAGCACGGAGAGGATCTTGGCGCTTGAGGGACCGCCGGACACGGGCGTACCGGTGCCCGGCGCATAGGCGGGATCAAGGCAATCGATATCGAAGGTCAGATAGGCTGGCGCGCCGCGGGTGTGAGAAATGATTGTCGAGGCAATATCGCCTGCACTCATCTCTTCAAGCTGATGACCATAGAGAATATGAATACCGAAATCCTCGGGGGCGTGGGTGCGGATGCCGATCTGGATCGACCGATCCGGATCGATGATGCCGTCTCGCGCAGCCCGTGCCACGAAGGAGCCATGGTCGATCCGCCTGTTGTCGTCGAACCAGGTGTCTTGGTGGGCGTCGAACTGGACGAGTGCAAGCGGTCCATGCTTAGCCGCATGCGCCTTGAGGACTGGCCAGGTGACGAAGTGGTCGCCTCCAAGGGTCAGCATGAAGGCGCCGCTGTCGACAATGGTCTTGGCCTGCCGCTCGATTGCCGCGGGCGTCTCGTGGTGATTGCCATAGTCGAGCAGGCAGTCGCCGTAGTCGATGACGGCCATCTCTGCAAAAAGATCGCGGTTGAAGGGGTACTGCGGGTCGTTGTCGAAGATCGCCGACGCGCGCCGTATCGCCTGCGGCCCGAACCGTGTTCCCGGCCGATTGGATGTCGCAGCATCGAAGGGGATGCCCCAAACGACCGCATCGGCGCCGGTCAGGTCCTTCGTGAAGCGGCGACGCATGAACGATAGCGCTCCGGCGAAGGTCGGATCGCTGGCTGCCGATGTAAGGCTCGCTGCCGTGAATGCGTGGTCGATCGACTTGTTGGCCAAGTGATGCTCCTCGAGAGTGTTGGTCCGCTATGCCTACCAGAAACGAATTTCAAACCGAAAGGGCAAAGTGGTGCCGGTCGCTTGGCCAAGTTGGTTTAGCCCGGCAATTTGTCGGCCAGCACTTCTGGAGTCCTCAGTTGCGGGGCCTCGGAAAGCAGTTCTTCTGCTCGGGCCATCAACACTGCGGCCACCTTGCCGTTCAAATGCGCCTGTCGGCCTGCCTCGTCATCGAAAGCATCGAAGATGGCGAATGTGCTCTGGTCATAGCGAATGGCAAACCACGCCACCGTACCGGGTTCCTGTTCAACAAGTGACTTTGCACTTTTCAAGAACGCCGCCACTTCTTCTTCCTTGCCGGACCTTGCTTTCAGTTCGACGTAAATTGCCCGCTTGGTCATTCCCGCCTCCCTTGGCATGCGCGTGAAGCGCGTGGAATGCGGTAGAATTGGCAACGGAACGAGCCGCTTCAAGCGCTCGCCAAAAGAAAAGGCCGGGCAAAAGCC
Organism: Rhizobium sp. YTU87027; assembly: GCF_050644135.1. Lineage (NCBI taxonomy): Bacteria > Pseudomonadati > Pseudomonadota > Alphaproteobacteria > Hyphomicrobiales > Rhizobiaceae > Rhizobium > Rhizobium sp. YTU87027. The sequence continues at coordinate 1,089,116 of NZ_CP098440.1, forward strand.
CGGCCTTCGCAATTCCGTATTCCGGTAGCGATTAACGCTTGGAGAACTGGAACGAACGGCGGGCCTTGGCCTTACCGTACTTCTTACGTTCAACAACGCGGCTGTCGCGGGTCAGGAAGCCACCCTTCTTCAGGACCGAGCGCAGGCCCGGCTCGAAGTAGGTGAGAGCCTTGGAAAGACCGTGACGAACGGCACCGGCCTGGCCGGAGAGGCCGCCGCCAGCAACCGTTGCAACGATGTCGAACTGGCCGTCACGGGCAGCAGCGACGATCGGCTGACGCAGAATCATCTGCAGAACCGGGCGTGCGAAGTATTCCGCGAATTCCTTGCCGTTGACGATGATCTTGCCGGAACCCGGCTTGACCCATACGCGGGCAACAGCGTTCTTGCGCTTGCCGGTCGCGTAGGAACGGCCAAGCGAGTCGACCTTGCGGACGTGAACCGGAGCAGCAGCTGCTTCGGACGAGCCGAGATCCTTCAGGGAGGAGAGGTCAGCCATTCTTAGGCGCTCCTTACGTTCTTCTTGTTCAGCTTGGCGACGTCGAGAACGACAGGCTGCTGTGCTTCATGAGGATGGTTGGAACCAGCGTAGACGCGGAGGTTCTTCATCTGACGACGGCCGAGCGGGCCGCGCGGAACCATGCGCTCAACAGCCTTCTCGAGAACGCGCTCCGGGAAGCGGCCTTCGATGATCTGGCGAGCGGTACGCTCCTTGATACCGCCGGCATAACCGGTGTGCCAGTAATACACCTTGTCGGAGTACTTCTTGCCGGTGAATACGACCTTGTCGGCGTTGATGACGATGACGTTGTCGCCGTCGTCAACGTGGGGCGTGAAGGTTGCCTTGTGCTTGCCGCGCAGGCGCATAGCGATGATGGAAGCGAGACGACCAACGACGAGCCCTTCGGCGTCGATGATGACCCACTTCTTCTCCACCTCTGCAGGCTTCTGGGAGAAGGTTGCCATAATTGTTACTCTCTTTTGGATCCCTCGGCCCGAAGGCGAGAGGGCGTTTCTTGTTGCTTGGTTTGGCTGCCCGAAGACACACCAAAAAGAAAGCAGCCCGGAAAGGCTGCGTTTCTGGCGGTGTGTATAAAGGCAAAGGGCGGCTTGGTCAATAATATCAGATTGCCGACATGCAAAAATACGTGTGCAAAATCAATGTGTTGGATATGTGGTATTTTGATACCTCATATTTCGTGCGGGGGGAATGGAGTAAGTCGCGGTCGCGTGGGCGATCAACTCGTCTGCATTCTCCTGAAAAATCGAGGCGTCGATGACGGCGAGCCGCTTGCCAAGCTTCAGAATCCTACAGATACAGGTAGTTGGCCTGAGCTTCGGCAGGCGCAGGAAATTGATGTTGAGATTGGTGGTTACGGCCAACGCGACAGGCCCGATATGGGCGAGTACCGCCGCGTAGGCCGTTACATCAGCCAAGGCAAAGAGGGCAGGGCCGGAGACGGTGCCTCCAGGGCGCAAATGCCTCTCGCTTGGGTCGAGCCGCATCGAGACGCTGCCGGGTCTGATTTCGGTAATCGTGAACACCCGCCCATCCGTGTGAATCTGCGGAAAGTCCGTATCCAGAAAACGGTGGAGCTCGTCGATCGTCATGATCGGCTGCATGAGTTCGCCTCGAAATTGCTTGTCGTCTGTGGCAGAACAATTAGCACGGAAAAGCAATGCAGGGAGTTAGACCATGGCCGAAGTCGTATCCTTTCGAAAGGACCCAAACAAAGCGGGCGAGGGCGCGCTCGTCATCCCGCAGTTGAGCGACGGCATCCTGCGGCTGACGCTCAGCAATCCGCCTGCAAATGCACTCTCGATCGCCGTCATGGAAACCCTGATCGGCGAACTCCAGAGCGCCGCTGAAGACGCTGCCGTTCGCGTGGTCATCATCGCATCGACCGGCAATGTCTTTTCTGCCGGCCACGACCTCAAGGAATTGACCGCACATCGCGCCGACGAGGACGGCGGCGAGGCATTCTTCGAAGAAACCTTCGCGTTGGCCGCTGATCTCATGCTCGAGATCACGCGCCTGCCGAAGCCCGTTATCGCTGAGATCGATGGGCTCGCAACGGCTGCCGGCTGCCAGCTCGTCGCTTCCTGCGACCTTGCGATCTGCACCGATACGGCAACCTTCTGCACACCAGGCGTCAATATCGGCCTGTTCTGTTCGACGCCGATGGTGGCGGTTTCGCGAGCGGCGCATCGCAAACAGGCGATGGAAATGTTGCTCACCGGCGAGACGATCGACGCCTCTACCGCCAAGGATTTCGGTTTGGTGAACCGCATCGTCCCGAAGCAGTATCTGACGCAGGTCGTCACCAAATATGCGTCCATCATCGCAAGCAAATCGCCGCTGACGCTGAAGATCGGCAAGGAGGCTTTCTACCGTCAGCTCGAAATGCCGATCGAGGAAGCCTACAGTTACGCGGCTCAGGTCATGGTCGATAATATGCTGACGGCCGATGCCGAAGAGGGGATCGGAGCCTTCCTTTCGAAGCGCATGCCGCAGTGGACGGGCGAATAGCTAGCCGAGTTTGAGGATCAGCCCGCCGAGCGCGATGATTGCGCCGGCGAGATAGCGCCACGGGCTGGCCTTTTCCTTCAAAACGATGACCGAGATCAGCAGGGCGAAGAGGATCGACGTCTCGCGCAGCGCGGCAACGGTCGCGACCGGCGCCTTGGTCATCGCCCAAAGTGCGAGGCCGTAGGACGCGATCGATCCGCCGCCACCAATCAGACCGCGCCACCAATTATAGCGGACATGCGCGGCGACGGCGACCGCGCCCCGCTTGGAGATCGCCCATGTGAAGAGCAATACCGGCGGCAGCAGCGACATCCACAGCGTATACGACACCGCATTGCCGGAGATGCGGGCGCCGACGCCGTCGACATAGGTGTAGGTCGCAATCACACACGCATTGGCGAGCGCCAACCGGATCGCATGGCCACCGCCTTTTCGCGCCTCGAAGGCTAGAGTCAGAATACCGGCGCAGATCGTCATCGTGCCAACGAGGGCGCCCACTGACAGCGTTTCGTTCAGGATGAAACCGCTGGTGGCGGCAATCAGGAGCGGCGCGCACCCGCGCATCAGGGGGTAAACGAGGCCGATGTCTCCCGCGCGATACGCGCCGGCAACAAGCTGGAAATACGCGAACTGGAGGACTGCCGAAGCGCCGATGAACGGCCACGCCGCCGAGTTCGGCAATGGCAGGAATATCAGGAACGGAAGGGCGCAAACGGCGCCACCTGCCGATACCAAGCTGGCATCCAGCGACTTGTCAGTGCCCGCCTTGATCATGGCGTTCCATGTCGCGTGCAGCAGCGCACCAAACAGAACGAGCAGAATGACGTGGATCGGCAAAAAGACCACCGGACGGTGTGAAAACAGCGGGCGAAATGCTTGTTACGCCGCTGCCGACAAAAAGCAATCCCGTTTGACCAGGCAGCGGAGCTTAATCATGCCCTATAGCAACCTAAGGATGCTTGCTCTCCCAAGCCTATAAAAAGAGGAACGTACACCAGAAGTGTTTATTTGCTGGCCGCTTATTCAACTATGAGGAGTTGCTAACATGATCAAGAACAAATGTGGACATATACAGGATATACATAGAACTTTGATGGCTCTAGCGGCTCTGTCTCATCGAATTTTACAAGAGTGTGACAAAGCCATCACGGAAACCACCGCTCAGGCGGATCTCCGCGGCGCGCACTGTTGCGTCGGTAAAGCCCGTGGGTCACGATTTGGTATGGCAGGAGTGCGCTTTTACAGCGAGTAATACGGAATGATAAACATCCTGTCCAGGTTGTCTATATTCTGACAATTCAGAACACGACACCTTGGATTGTCCTTTGTCGGGATGGTTGTCCATTCGGCGTATTTGTTGGGGTCGCAATAATTGCTGTTGCGAATGTAGCGGTCGAATAGTGTCATCCCGCTCACCCGCGTCGACGGATACCGGAGAATTACGGCGCCCTCGTTGTGAATCGCTGCGCGTGCAGCCTGGCAGCTCATCGAGAGCGAGTTGTATCGAGAAATAGCCAGCGCCGGGGAGGCGGTCATAACGAAGGCGATCACGACGACCAATTTTTTCATGGCAACATCCTCCTTCGGCGTCCCAATTCCTATATACGCCGAAACTAACTGCAGGTTTCAATGAACTGCGAAATAAATGCGATAGTTATCGGAGGCGAAGCCCTTGAATCATGACAGGTATGAGGATGACTACATCCTCGATATTTTGCGTTCCGTGAAAACTATTGCGCTGACCGGAGCGTCGCCGAATCCCGCGCGACCGAGTAATGGCGTCATGGGTTATCTGTTGTCGCGCGGATACAAGGTCATCCCGGTGAATCCAGGCCAGGCTGGCAAGCAGATTCATGGCCAAACGGTTTACGCCCGGCTTGCCGACGTGCCTGGACCGGTCGACATGGTCGAGATCTTCCGGGCCTCGGAATATCTGTCTGGCGTCGTCGAGGAGGCGTTGGCGATGAACCCGCAACCCAAGGTGATATGGGCGCAGCTCGGTGTGCGCGATGATGCGGCTGCCGCAAGAGCAGAGGTGGCCGGCATCAAGGTCGTCATGGATCGCTGCCCGGCAATCGAGTATCCTCGGCTTGTCGACTGACAGGTTGGATTTTCCAAATAACGTGCCTGGGTTGAAATGGAACGCGATTAACTTTTCACGGTTGTTCGTTATGCTCGCCGCCATTCGATCACGCTGAATGGGAGGGCTTCATGGCCAAGAACGGTCCGGGTTTCAATACGTTGGCAGTCCATGCGGGAGCGCAGCCTGATCCCGCGACTGGCGCGCGCGCCACGCCAATCTATCAGACGACGGCTTATGTATTTAATGATTCTGATCACGCTGCAGCGCTTTTCGGCTTGCAGCAGTTCGGCAACATCTACACCCGCATCATGAACCCGACGCAGGCCGTGCTCGAAGAGCGGGTCGCGGCACTTGAGGGCGGCACTGCGGCGCTTGCCGTTGCGTCCGGCCATGCGGCGCAGGTGATCGTCTTTCACACGCTCATGCGCCCCGGCGAAAACTTCGTGGCCGCGAAGCGGCTCTACGGGGGCTCGATCAACCAGTTCGGCCACGCCTTCGATAATTTCGGCTGGCAGGTCCGCTGGGCAGACTCCGCCGACCCTGCGAGCTTCGAAAGCCAGATCGATGACAAGACGCGGGCAATCTTCATCGAGAGCCTCGCCAATCCTGGCGGCACGTTCGTCGACATTGCCGCGATCGCCGCGGTTGCGCACAAGCACGGCCTGCCGCTGATCGTCGACAACACCATGGCCAGCCCCTATCTCATCCGACCGATCGAACACGGTGCCGATATCGTCGTGCATTCGCTGACGAAATTCCTCGGCGGCCATGGTAATTCGATGGGCGGCATCATTGTCGATGGTGGAACCTTCGATTGGTCGAAGTCCGGCAACTATCCGATGCTGTCCAGCCCGCGGCACGAATATAACGGCGTGGTCCTGCATTCGACCTTCGGCAATTTTGCTTTCGCCATTGCTTGCCGCGTGCTCGGCCTGCGCGATCTCGGTCCGGCGATCTCGCCCTTCAATGCGTTCCTGATTTTGACGGGAATCGAAACGCTGCCCCTGCGCATGCAGCGCCACAGTGACAACGCGATCGCTGTCGCAAAGTGGTTGAGGATGCACAGCAAGATCGCCTGGGTGAACTATGCGGGCCTCGAGGATGACCCGAACCATGCACTGCAGCAGCGCTATTCGCCGAAGGGGGCGGGTTCCGTCTTCACCTTCGGCGTCAAGGGCGGCTACGAGGCGGGCAAGACGCTGGTCGAGGGACTGGAGCTGTTCTCGCATCTCGCCAACATCGGCGATACGCGTTCGCTCGTGATCCATCCCGCGTCGACCACGCACCGGCAATTGACGGACGAACAAAGGATCGCCGCCGGTGCGGGCCCCGACGTCGTTCGCCTTTCGGTCGGCATCGAGGACGTAAGGGATATCATCGCCGATCTTGAGCAGTCGCTGGCGAAGATCTGAGGGGACATGGCCAACTATCTGACCTTTGACATCAACGACGTCGAACCCGAGTTCGGCGCCCCGCCAGCCGACCGCGTGCTTGCCGGCGCCCCGCAGTTTACGACCTGGAACTTGGAGCAGGCCGATGGCGGCCTCTATTCCGGCATATGGGAGGCGTCGCCCGGCAAGTGGCGCATCGCCTATGAAGAGTGGGAGTATTTCAGCGTGCTTTCGGGATACTCGATCGTGACGGAAGATGGCAGCGATGCCGTGCATCTTCGGGCGGGCGATCGCATGATCCTCAAGCCTGGCTTCAAGGGAACCTGGGAAGTCGTTGAAACGACTCGCAAGGACTATGTCATCAGATTCTGATTTCAGCGCCGCACAAGGCTGAGAAGCGGTGCTGAAAGGTCGTTCGCTCGCCCGGCCCCGCTTGCGATAAACCTAACTCCTGTCGGAAGAAGACGCGAAATCGCTGCGGACGATGCCATGGCGCTGCAGCTTGTCGTAGAATGTCTTCCTGGGAATACCGAGCTCCGCAATGGTACGACGCACGTCGCCGTCATTAGCGTTTAGCGCTTCGCGAATAATGTGGGCCTCGTATCGCTCCAGCCGGTCCGGCAGCGACACGGTTTCGTCCGTCACAGGTGCTGCTGCAGGAGCTTGGTCCGAGATGTGGCCGACGCCGAGGACAAATCGCTCTGCGAAATGTGACAGTTCGCGAACGTTGCCCGGCCAGTCATATTCCCGCAGGTGGCGATGGACGGATGAGGGAATAGCAGGCACGTCGCGCTTGAAGCGGCTCGCGGCGCGCTCGGCGAAGTAGCCGAAAAGAAGTGGAACGTCGTCCCGGCGCTCCTTGAGTGGCGGGATAGAGATCGTCACGACGTTGAGCCGATAGTATAGATCCTCGCGGAAGTCGCCACGTTGGCGGGCATCGCTGAGATCGATCTTGGAGGCGGCAACGACGCGCAGATCGACCGGCCGGACCTCGTTCGTGCCAAGCGGCGTCACCTCGCGCATTTCGAGCACGCGCAACATCTGTACCTGCGTTGCCGGCGGCATGCTCTCGATCTCGTCCAGAAAGAGCGTGCCGCCGCTGGCATGTTCGATGCGCCCGACGCGCTTCTTCTGAGCGCCGGTAAAGGCGCCAGGCTCGTGACCGAACAGCTCGCTTTCAACGACGCTTTCAGGCAGCGCTCCGCAGTTGAGCGCCACGAAATTGCCTGCTGCGCGTCGGCTCCAGCGGTGCAATAGGCTTGCCACCACTTCCTTGCCGCTGCCGGTCTCACCTGTCAGGAGAACATCAACATCCGTATCGGCAATCTGCCGCAAGGTGTGCCGCAGCCGTTCCATCGCCGGTGTCTGTCCGATCAGCGGCAGGTCGTCACGCGCCTGTTCGGTCGCTTTCCGCAAAGACCGGTTCTCCATCACGAGGCGGCGCTTTTCGGCAGCGCGCCGAACGCTCTGGATGAGCCGGTCTGTCGCAAAGGGTTTCGTGATGAAGTCGTAAACGCCATCCTGCATGGCTTTCACTGCCATCGGAATGTCGCCGTGGCCGGTGACTAGAATGACCGGCAGGTCCTCGTCTTGCTGTCGCACGCGGCTGAAGAGCTGCAAGCCATCGATCTCAGGCATACGGATATCGGAAACGAGAACGCCCGCGAAATCCGAGTTCAATGCCGCCAACGCTTCGCCGGCGTCGGAAAAGGCGGAAACCGCGAAGCCGGCGAGTTCGAGCGTCTGCTTGGTTGCCCGCAGCAGGTCTCTGTCGTCGTCGACGAGAAAGATCGGCGTCACGTCGTTCATGCTCTGGCCTTCCGCAAATGCACTGTAAAGCAGGTTCCTGTTCCATCGCTGGTTACGTCGATGCGGCCGCCGTAGTCTGCCACGATGTCCTTGGAAATCACGAGGCCCAGGCCCAGGCCTCCTTCCTTAGAGGTGTTGAACGGGGTGAAAAGCGACTTCAGGATGACGGGCGAAATACCCGGACCATTGTCGGCGACCTTGATCGCAGCCTCATCGTCCGTCTCGCTCACCGAGACGTCGACCCCGGCATCGGCCCGCCCATCAAGGGCTTCTAAGGCGTTTTGGAACAGGTTGATCAGAATCTGCTCAAGCCTGATCCGGTTGCCAAGCACACATAGCCCTGCAGGGGGCGGGCGGATGTGGAGCGCCTCCAGCTGGCCGGCAAATCGGCTTTTCAGCAGAACCACCGCCCCATCGATAACGCCACGCAATTCAACGGGCTCTGGTGCTACACGGCCTTTGCGCGCGAACGCCTTCAATTCGTCGGTAATTGCGCCAATCCGCTCGGTGAGGCTGGCGATCGCTTCGAGGTTTTCGTCGACGGGAGTCGTTTGCTTGCGCTCCAGAAAGACGCGGGCATTGTCCGCGTAAGCGCGTATGGTTGCGACGGGTTGGTTGATCTCATGCGCGACGCCTGCCGCGACCTGACCCAGGATCGCAAGCCGGTTCGCCTGCACCAGCTCTTGCTGGACGATCTGAAGTCTCGCTTCAGTTTCTCTGTGATCGGAAATTTCGGCCTGCAAACGGTCGCGTGCCCGGCTGAGATCGTCGGTTCGCGCGATGACACGTCGTTCTAGCTCCTCACGCATGGCCTGTTCTTCAGCGATCTTTGTTGCTGCCGCCTGACGTCTCCACAAAAGAAAGGCCGCGATCGCAAGAAGCGGCAGAAGGACGGCCAGCGACAGCAGTCGCATTTCACGAACCGACGCCGCGACCGGCGCGTCGGTCGGTACAAGGTATTCGAGATGCCACGGAGTGGTCGGGACGGGTGTCAAAAGGCGCAAATACTGGCCCTCGCCACTGCCGGGAAGAACAGCGGCGACAAGCGCAGCGTCGGCGTCGATCGGCTGAGGGCGCATGATCGGCAAAGTCGCAAGCGGCGCGTCGCCGAACTGCAGACTGTTGCGGATGGCGGCGAGGTCGGCCTCCGGCACGGGCCTGTTCATCATGAAACGCCAGGAGGGAATGCTGGTAATCAGAACCACGCCGCGATCGTCGGTGACATAAACAGGGCGGTGCGTATCGCGCCAATCGCTTTCAAGCTGATCAAATTCAAACTTGACAACCACGACGCCAAGTGGTGCCGCTGCGCTGCCCACGCGGCGCGAAATATAGAGGCCAGGACGCTTGCTCACGCTGCCGAGGGCAAAGTGCTCGGCAGTTCCGTCGTCCATCGCCTTTCTGAAGTAGTCGCGGAAGGTGTAGTCGTTGCCGACAAAGCTGATGGGCTCCCGCCAATTGCTGGAGGAGACGGCGATGCCGTTGGGACCGATGACGTAGAGCACGGCGGCCTGCGTTCCCGTGACGAGCCGCTCGAGCTTCCGGTTCAATATGTCGATCGCATCGCTACTTTTCGAGGACAGGGCATCGAGAACCTGTTGGTCCTCGGCAAGAAGCAGAGGCAGAGCGCGCGGTCTTTCCAACACTGCGTTGAGGAGCGCGACCTTGAGGCTCGCGTCGGTTCGGCTTTGGCTTGCAATCGTGTCAACGGCGGAGCGGCGCCCATAGACGGTGGCGCCAAACAGCGCGGCAAGCATCAATACCGCCGAAACGGAGGCAAACAGAATCCACGCTCGCCGTATACGCTGGCCGGCGCGGTAACCGGAGCTGAAACCTGATGTCGAAGGAGACTGCAGCATTATTCATTTTGTGCGTAATTTCGCACTTTCGTCAAATCAATTTGTGCGAAAATGCGCGCAAATCCTCCAATGTGCGACGAGGTAAATTCGACAAAGATATTATTAATCAAATGCTTAATATGAATACCGCAACTTGGCACGCATGTTGCAATGCCTTCTCAAACAGCCGCGTGAGCTGTTGACTTGGTAACGCAATCGCCCCGGGAGGCCACCTTTGGTTTTGGGGCACATGGAGGACATCATGGGTGCTGCAATTCCAGTCGCGCAGCCGCGCGGCAAGGTTCCCTTCTATCGGCTTCTCTACGTGCAGGTTCTTGCCGCCATCTGTGCTGGCATCCTGCTCGGTCATTTCTATCCCGACATCGGCACTTCTCTGAAGCCACTCGGCGACGCTTTCATCAAGCTCGTCAAGATGATCATCGCCCCGGTCATCTTCTTGACCGTCGCGACCGGCGTCGCCGGCATGTCGGATCTGCAGAAGGTCGGACGCGTTGCCGGCAAGGCAATGCTATACTTCCTCGTCTTTTCAACGCTGGCACTGGCGGTCGGTCTGCTGGTCGCCAACGTCATCCAGCCGGGTGCCGGCATGCATATCAATCCGGCGACGCTGGATGCCAAGGCCGTGGAAAGTTACGCGGCGAAGGCTCATGACGCGACGGTCACCGGCTTCCTGATGAACATTATTCCGAACACGATCGTGGGAGCCTTTGCCGACGGCGACATTCTTCAGGTGTTGTTCTTCTCCGTCCTGTTCGGCATCGCGCTTGCCATGGTCGGTGATCGCGGACGCCCGGTCGTGGATTTTCTGCAGGCCCTGACGGCACCCGTCTTCAAGCTGGTGGCGGTCCTGATGAAAGCTGCTCCAATCGGCGCTTTCGGTGCCATGGCTTTCACGATCGGCAAATACGGCATCGGCTCCATTGCGAACTTGGCAATGCTGATCGGGACGTTCTACCTGACATCGCTGCTCTTCGTTCTCGTCGTTCTCGGCGCCGTCGCCCGCTACAACGGTTTTTCGATCCTGGCGCTGATCCGCTACATCAAGGAAGAATTGCTGCTGGTGCTCGGCACGTCTTCTTCGGAAGCAGCACTTCCCGGTCTCATGGCCAAGATGGAACAGGCGGGCTGCAAGCGCTCCGTCGTCGGTCTCGTCATTCCGACGGGCTATTCCTTCAACTTGGACGGCACGAACATCTATATGACGCTCGCGGCCCTCTTCATCGCGCAGGCGACGGATACGCCGCTGACCCTGGCCGACCAGATCCTGCTTCTGCTGGTTGCGATGTTGAGCTCCAAGGGCGCTGCCGGCATCACCGGCGCCGGCTTCATCACGCTCGCCGCAACGCTCTCGGTCGTGCCGTCGGTCCCCGTTGCCGGCATGGCGCTGATCCTCGGCATCGACCGCTTTATGTCGGAATGCCGCGCACTGACGAATTTTGTCGGCAACGCGGTTGCGACGGTCGTCGTCGCCCGATGGGAAAATGAGCTTGACCAGACGAAGTTTGCTGCTGCGATGGCCGGCAAGTTGCCGCAGGAACCGGCAGACGGCGTGCTTGCTCTGCAGGCTGCGGAATAACGCTTCACCGCAAGACACAGGAAATGTGACAGAAAGGTCCGCGCTCCCTGGGGCGCGGACCTTTTCATAGACGGCTTACCAAGCGAGATCCAGTCGATCCAATCCGTGGAAGTGATAAACGTCTTTCACGACGGGTGTCCGGGCAAGCCTCAACCCCGGCAACCGCTCGAAGAGAATTGGCAGGACGACGTTGAGCTCAAGCCGGGCCAGCGGTGCCCCAATGCAGAAGTGGATGCCAGCGCCAAAGGAGAGATTTGGAGCCTCGTTGCGGTCAGGCCTGAAGGCGAGCGGATCGCTGAACTTTGCCGGGTCGAGATTGGCGGCGGCCAGAATGAGACTGACCTTGTCGCCTCGCTTGAATGAAATACCGTCGATCTCAACCGGCTCCAACGCCCAGCGCTGGAAAATGTGAACCGGTGCGCAGATGCGCAGGGACTCTTCAACGGTTCGTTCGGTCGTGGCCTCGTCCTTGAAAAGATCGGCCGGATCGCGCCCGCTGTCCAGGATGATGCGCACCGAATTGCCGATCTGGTGGACCGTCGCCTCATGACCGGCATTGAGCAGGACGATCGTCGTCGAAACGAGTTCGTCCTCGGTCAAATACTGGCTCTTGTGCTCGGTATGGATCATGTGCGTCAGAAGGTCGTCCCGTGGGTTGGCGCGGCGCTCGGCGATGACAGTCTTTACATAGTCGGAAAACTCCTTCGCAGCCCGTTCAGCACCATCCTCATCCTCGCGGGTGCGACCGAAGAGATACATGCGGATGTAGGCATGGGACCACTTCAGGAGATGCGGTCCCATTTCCTCCGGAATGCCGATCATGCGGGCAATCATCGTCACCGGAATAATGTCGGCAAATGCTGAAAGCAGCTCGACTTCGTTGTCCTTCTCGAAGCCGTCAATGAGCTTGTTGGCAAGCTCGGCAAGCTCTGGCTTCATCCTCTCCACGTGGCGGGAGACGAAAGCGCGATTGACGAGCGTTCGCAGGCGCGTGTGCTCAGGCGGCTCCAGTTCAAGCAAGGAGTATCGTTCAGCGAGGTCGAAGTTCGCGACATGCTGGTCCGGCTCGGGAAGGCCGAGTTCTTCGCGGCTTGCGATGTGCAGGATCTGGCGGCCGAAACGACGATCGCGCAGCAGGCTGTTGACGTGGTCGTAGCCTGTGAAGAACCACTGCTTCTGCTGCTCCCAATAGAATGTGGGACAGTGCGCGTGCAAAGCGGCGTAGACGGTGTTCGGATCGCTGTAGAAGGCTGGATTGCTTGCGTCCAGGGAGACGTGGCGTGTCGTGGTGTCGATGGAAAGAAAACGTGGGATCATCATGTTTCGAGGCTTAGCGGATTTGCCAAGCCTCGAAAAGATGGGTCAACCTCTGGACAGTGATCCGACCCGGCGAAGTGCGTGAATTTGGTCGTCGAGTGTTGGGACAAGCTCGCCACTTGTTTGATCCGGCTGCGGAGGCGGCGGAGCCGCGGCTTCGGCCTCACCGAAGATGACTGTGCAGTTGCGGCCGGCTGCCTTGGCGGCATACAACGCGCGATCGGCCGCCGAAACCAGCTTGTCCCTGTTGGCTTCGATGGCCGAGGCGAGGGCAACACCGGTGCTAACCGTGACCGGAATGATCGCGTCGCCGGTGCTCACCGGAACCCGGCAGAATTCGGCGCGAATTGATTCCGCGAGGGCTTCAGCCTCGGTCTGGTCGGCTACTGTCGCGAAAGCTGCAAACTCCTCGCCGCCCATCCGGCCGAAGGCTCCGGCGGGTACGAATTGCCGGGCCATACGTGCAAAAACCGTCAGTACGATGTCGCCAGCCTGGTGTCCGAACCGATCGTTGACGCGCTTGAAGTGGTCGAGATCGAAGAGCAGCACGGCGATCTGGCGATTATTGTTGAATGCGCTCTCCTGAATGGTATCGAACCGTCCGAAAAGGCCACGCCGGTTCAAGACGCTCGTCAGGGAATCGGTGAGGCTGAGCATGCGAAGATGCTTCTCCGAGCGTTCCATGATGACGAGGCAGGTGAGGGCGCACGCCAAGGTCAGCAGGAAGCCTGTAGCCATTGCCGCGGCGCCCGCGAGGTTGGCGGCTTCCGCGTCGGTGACGCCGATGACCGCCATTGCCATTGCCGTACCGAAGCACAGGAGGCTCTGGATCACAAAGATAGCGCCCAGTTTGCTTCTCGAGGCCTCGTTGCGCTGGCCGGCCATGCAGACTGCCATTGCTAGCGCCGTCGCGCCGGTGGCTGAGGCCAGGTTGTAGAGAATGACGCGATTGGTGTAGTCGTCGTTGACCCACGGCAGGAAGACGCCGCCCAGCCACACGAGGGGCGGCAGCAATGCCCACCATTCGAGTCTGCGACGATCAAGCGCGAGATACCCGGCAACCCACGCGCTTTGCCCAGATAGCGCGATCATGTTGCCGATCTCGATGGAGAGAATGCTGGGTATCTGCCCGCGCAGCGCAACCATCGCAAAGCCCACGCCACTCAGAAGAAACCCCATTCCCCAATAGAAATAGGCCTTGTTTCGGACATCGTGGCGCCAGGCCATGAACGCTACCAGCGCGAGCGTCATGGCTTCCGAGCACCAAATGGCTAATCCTGTCGTAACATTGAACACGGCAATACCCCTTGCATTGCGCGTATTCTTTCGGAAGAAACTGGCAACTTCATTAATTGCGCCTGGCCCGTCGGTGCATTTTTGTGCCGAATTGTCGTTAGGCTTTCTGGTCTGTAAACGCAGCGCAGTCGCAACCGGATTCAGAATTCGTTCATCCTGCCATTGACAAAAGCTGTGCGGGAGCGCGCTCGACGCTCGCTCTTCGAAGCTATTTGCAGGAATGAGCCCATATCGGGCGAAAAGTTGTTCGCCTTGCGCCTGCCCCTCTTAACGTTATCCATCAGCGCGTCTTGAAGAGGAGGGCAGGGAAGCTCTATGTAGGGATAAGGCATTTTCTTTGATTCCCGGCCATAGCCGGCAGACGTTGACAAAGGACGCACATGAGAAACCCAGTCGATACCGCTATGGCACTCGTGCCGATGGTCGTGGAACAGACCAATCGCGGTGAACGCTCCTACGACATCTATTCGCGCCTGCTCAAGGAACGCATCATCTTCCTGACTGGCCCGGTCGAGGATCACATGGCGACGCTCGTCTGCGCCCAGCTCCTCTTCCTCGAGGCCGAGAACCCGAAGAAGGAAATCGCGCTCTACATCAACTCGCCGGGTGGCGTCGTTACTGCCGGTATGGCGATCTACGACACGATGCAGTTCATCAAGCCTGCGGTCTCGACGCTCTGCATCGGGCAGGCCGCTTCCATGGGCTCGCTACTTCTGGCCGCCGGTCACAAGGACATGCGCTTTGCCACCCCGAATTCCCGTATCATGGTGCATCAGCCATCAGGCGGCTTCCAGGGCCAGGCATCGGATATCGAGCGGCACGCCCGCGATATTCTGAAGATGAAGCGCCGCCTCAATGAAGTTTACGTCAAACATACCGGCCGCACCTACGAGGAAGTCGAAAAGACCCTCGACCGCGACCACTTCATGGATGCGGACGAGGCTCAGACCTGGGGTGTCATCGACAAGGTCCTGACATCTCGCGTCGAGATGGAAGGCGATGCCGCCTAGTGAGAAGTAGGGATGGTGTTGTATCCGCCACAGTTCTATCTCATTTGTGATCGAACAAGGGAAGAAACCCGGTGGCGGGTGCGGCAATCTCAAGTATTAATGCTATGTTTGAATTTTTATGACATAGCATCGGCAGTCGAAGGGGAATTCGTTGCCGCCGGAGCCAGGACAGCTTAGTTTGGACCGGTTCGTACCCCTTAACGGCCTTGGCCGGCTGGGGCTCCAAGCGTGGAGCAGGCCAATGAGTGGACCGTATTTTCACCTTGAAATGCGGCGTGCTGGAAGGAAAGTGATATGAGCAAGGTCAGCGGCAGCAACGGCGGCGACTCTAAAAACACCCTGTACTGCTCCTTCTGCGGAAAGAGCCAGCACGAAGTCCGGAAGCTGATTGCCGGGCCGACGGTTTTCATTTGCGATGAATGCGTCGAATTGTGCATGGACATCATTCGCGAAGAGAACAAGTCCTCGATGGTCAAGTCCCGTGATGGCGTTCCCACGCCCCAGGACATCATCAAGGTTCTTGACGAATACGTCATCGGCCAGCGCCAGGCGAAGAAGATCCTGTCGGTCGCCGTTCACAACCATTACAAGCGCCTCGCGCATGCCACGAAGAACAGCGAAGTCGAACTGGCGAAGTCGAACATCATGCTGGTCGGCCCGACCGGTTGCGGCAAGACGTATCTTGCCCAGACGCTCGCTCGCATCATCGACGTTCCCTTCACCATGGCCGATGCGACGACGCTGACGGAAGCCGGCTATGTCGGTGAAGACGTGGAAAACATCATCCTGAAGCTGCTGCAGGCCGCCGACTACAACGTCGAGCGTGCTCAGCGCGGCATCGTCTACATCGACGAAGTCGACAAGATTTCGCGTAAGTCCGACAACCCGTCGATCACGCGCGATGTGTCGGGTGAGGGCGTTCAGCAGGCGCTTCTGAAGATCATGGAAGGCACGGTCGCTTCGGTGCCGCCGCAGGGAGGCCGCAAGCATCCGCAGCAGGAATTCCTGCAGGTCGATACCACGAATATCCTGTTCATCTGCGGCGGCGCATTCGCGGGCCTCGACAAGATCATCTCCGCCCGCGGCGAGAAGACCTCGATTGGCTTCGGCGCGACCGTCAAGGCTCCGGACGACCGCCGTGTCGGCGAAGTCCTGCGCGAGCTGGAGCCGGAAGATCTGGTTAAGTTCGGCCTCATTCCCGAGTTCATTGGTCGTCTGCCGGTTCTGGCGACGCTCGAGGATCTCGACGAGGATGCGCTGATCCAGATCTTGTCCGAGCCGAAGAACGCCCTGATCAAGCAGTACCAGCGCCTGTTCGAGATGGAAGACGTGGAACTGACCTTCCACGAGGACGCTCTTCGCGAGATTGCCCGCAAGGCGATTGTTCGCAAGACCGGTGCTCGCGGCCTTCGCTCGATCATGGAAAAGATCCTGCTCGACACGATGTTCGAACTGCCGGCGCTGGAAGGCGTTCGAGAGGTCGTCATCTCCGAGGAAGTGGCCCGTGGCTCCGCCCGTCCGCTTTACATCTATGCCGATCGTCAGGATGAGAAGGCCAACGCTTCGGCGTGAGGCATTAGAGATATCTTTACGATACGAACCGTGAATTTAAGGGGCTTGCCGTTGGCAGGCCCCTTTCTATTTCAAAACCAGTGCACGAGCCTGATAAATCTTGCTAAAGAGGTCTGAAAGCGCCTCTGTTACGGTTGCGGATTCCCACGTCCGTGGCAATTATGGAATGATTCCGTTGGTGTGTTTCGGCCTTGTGTGTTAGCCGGCGCGGAAGTGGTAAGCGCCGGCCAAGCCAGGCGCTCCAGAGTGAAGGTGTTCCGTTGTCGCATAGCTGTCATGTCCAGGGGGCACCGGCCATGGCGCAGCTTGAAAAGCATAGTCAGAACCTCCACTTGTTGTCTCAAGTGGAGTGCGGCCGGTTCTAGTGGCCGCGCCAGAAGAGCCCGGAAACGGGACGATGGAAAGGAAATAAAATGACGAAGAAAACGTCAGTTGCGAGCATTGCATATCCGGTTTTGCCCCTGCGCGACATCGTCGTCTTCCCGCATATGATCGTGCCGCTATTCGTCGGCCGCGAGAAGTCGATCCGTGCGCTTGAGGAGGTCATGGGATCGGACAAGCAGATCATGCTCGTTACGCAGATCAATGCGAGCGATGACGATCCGGAGCCATCTGCCATTCACAATGTCGGTACGGTCGCCAACGTATTGCAGCTGCTGAAGCTGCCTGATGGCACCGTCAAGGTTCTGGTCGAAGGTCGCGCACGCGCCGAGATCGATGCTTACACCGATCGTGAGGACTTTTACGAAGCCCTTGGTCACGTTCTCGAAGAGCCGCATGACGATCCGGTCGAACTCGAAGCGCTCAGCCGCTCGGTCGTGTCGGAATTCGAGAGCTACGTAAAGCTCAACAAGAAGATCTCGCCTGAGGTCGTTGGCGCCGCCAGTCAGATCGACGACTACTCGAAGCTCGCCGACACGGTCGCTTCGCACCTGTCGATCAAGATCACCGAGAAGCAGGAGATGCTGGAGACCACCAGCGTCAAGGCACGCCTCGAAAAGGCGCTCGGCTTCATGGAAGGCGAAATCTCGGTCCTTCAGGTCGAGAAGCGCATCCGCTCGCGCGTCAAGCGCCAGATGGAGAAAACCCAGCGCGAGTACTACCTGAACGAACAGATGAAGGCGATCCAGAAGGAGCTCGGCGACGGCGAGGAAGGCCGCGACGAGATGGCCGAACTGGAAGAGCGCATCTCCAAGACGAAACTGTCCAAGGAAGCCCGCGAAAAGGCCGATGCCGAGCTGAAGAAGCTGCGGCAGATGAGCCCGATGTCGGCCGAGGCGACCGTTGTCCGCAACTACCTCGACTGGCTGCTCGGCATTCCGTGGGGCAAGAAGTCGAAGATCAAGTCGGATCTCAACAACGCCGAAAAGATCCTCGAAGCCGATCACTTCGGTCTCGACAAGGTCAAGGAGCGCATCGTCGAGTATCTGGCTGTTCAGGCTCGTGCGACCAAGATCAAGGGTCCGATCCTGTGCCTCGTCGGCCCTCCCGGCGTCGGCAAGACCTCGCTCGCTCAGTCGATCGCCAAGGCGACCGGCCGCGAATATGTCCGTATGGCGCTTGGCGGCGTTCGTGACGAAGCTGAAATCCGCGGTCACCGCCGCACTTACATCGGTTCGATGCCCGGCAAGGTCATCCAGTCGATGAAGAAGGCGAAGAAGTCCAACCCGCTCTTCCTGCTCGATGAAATCGACAAGATGGGCCAGGATTTCCGCGGCGATCCGTCGTCGGCACTGCTCGAGGTGCTGGATCCGGCTCAGAACTCGACCTTCATGGATCACTACCTGGAAGTCGAATACGACCTGTCGGACGTGATGTTCATCACGACGGCGAACACGCTGAACATCCCTGCGCCTTTGATGGATCGCATGGAAGTCATCCGTATTGCCGGCTACACCGAAGACGAAAAGCGCGAGATCGCCAAGCGGCACCTGCTGCCGAAGGCCATCAAGGAACATGCGCTGCAGCCGAGTGAATTCTCGGTCAGCGACGATGCCCTGATGGCGATCAGCCAGCAGTACACCCGGGAAGCCGGTGTTCGTAACTTCGAACGCGAACTGATGAAACTCGCCCGCAAGGCGGTCACCGAGATCATCAAGGGCAAGACGAAGTCGGTTCATGTGACCGCCGAAAACATCGACGACTATCTGGGCGTTCCGCGCTTCCGCCACGGCGAAGCCGAACGCGAGGATCAGGTCGGTGTCGTCACCGGTCTGGCCTGGACGGAAGTCGGCGGCGAACTGCTGACGATCGAAGGCGTCATGATGCCGGGCAAGGGTCGGATGACCGTGACCGGCAACCTGAAGGAAGTCATGAAGGAATCGATCTCGGCGGCGGCGTCTTATGTCCGCTCGCGCGCTGTCGATTTCGGCATCGAGCCGCCTCGCTTTGACAAGAGCGACATCCACGTGCACGTGCCGGAAGGTGCTACACCGAAGGATGGTCCGTCGGCCGGTGTCGCGATGGCAACCGCGATCGTCTCGATCATGACCGGTATTCCGGTCGACAAGAACGTGGCGATGACGGGTGAAATCACCCTTCGCGGTCGCGTTCTGCCGATCGGTGGTCTGAAGGAAAAGCTGCTTGCAGCGCTTCGCGGCGGCATCAAGAAGGTGCTGATTCCGGAAGAAAACGCCAAGGATCTGGCGGAGATTCCGGATAACGTGAAGAACAACATGGAGATCATCCCGGTGTCCCGTATGGGCGAGGTGATCAAGCATGCGCTGATCCGTAGACCGGAGGCGATCGAGTGGGATGGCACGGTGGAAACGCCGGTCATTGCAACGGTCGAAGGGCTCGACGAAACGGGTGCAACCATAGCTCACTGAGCCTTGTTTGCCACATTCGCGCCCAATTGCTTAAAAACCCTGAAAAGGCTGGCGTTTTCGCCAGCCTTTTTTTGTGAAATTGGCACGCAGACTCTTGCATTTCCTTGATTTGCAGGGTCTTTGGGGTGCGGCGGGCCTGATGAACTCTATTCTGTGCCTGGCTTATAGATTTGAGTCGTTTCGAACCATTTAGAAAGGGGTGGAAACATGAACAAGAATGAACTCGTGTCCGCAGTTGCTGAAAAGGCAGGACTCTCGAAGACCGATGCTGCTTCCGCAGTTGACGCTGTTTTCGAAGTTGTCCAGGCCGAACTGAAGGGCAAGGGCGACGTTCGCCTCGCTGGTTTCGGTAGCTTCACCGTTTCCCATCGCGCTGCCACGAAGGGCCGCAACCCGTCCACCGGCGCAGAAGTCGATATTCCGGCTCGCAACGTGCCGAAGTTCACGCCCGGCAAGGGCCTGAAGGACGCCGTCAACGGCTGATACCAATTTGCTTGGCGGCCGGGCAACGAGGCCGGCGGTGCAAGTTTCGAAGGGTTCGGCCATGGCCGAACCCTTTTTGCATTTCGCGGACTTGTCGGCACGCGAGGTATATCTTACGAAATGGTTGTTCTCAGGGCGGGGCGAAAGTCCCCACCGGCGGTAAGAGTCTCGGCTCAAGCCCGCGAGCACCTTTTGGCCGGTGCCGAAAGGGTCAGCAGATCCGGTGCAATTCCGGAGCCGACGGTTACAGTCCGGATGAAAGAGAATGAGCGGTGCGGGCGAGGGCGGAATCCGTCCTCGCTGCGGTTCGCGCTCATGCGTCCTGATTTGTGTTGGTTTCGGAAAGAAAGACATGAATCAGACTTCCCCTACATTCTCTGCCCCGCGAGCTATGGTCGGTGCTGCGTGGATGATCGCTGCGGGCATCGCCTTCTCGATTCTCAATGTCATCACGCAATGGCTGACGATGACGCTCGCTTTTCCCTCCGCTTCGGCAGCCTTCTGGCAATATGCTTTTGCTCTGCTCTTCTCGCTGCCCTTTCTTCGGCGCGTCGGCCTTGGAGCTATGAGGACGCGCTATGCCTGGCGTCACATCGTGCGTGTCGCCTTGGCGGCATTTGGCGTGACGACCTGGGTCGCTGGGCTGGCGTCCGTGCCGATCTGGCAGGCAATCGCTCTGGTTATGACGTCTCCGTTCTTCATCATCATGGGTGCCCGCATCTTCCTTGGTGAATATATCGGCCCGGCGCGATGGGCGGCGACCGCCACCGGCTTCCTGGGAGCGATGATCATTCTGCAGCCCTGGTCGGATAGCTTCAGTTGGGCCGCGCTGTTGCCGATCCTCTCGGCCCTTCTCTGGGGCGCCTCATCGTTGATCACCAAGAGCCTTACTGGCGTCGAGCGACCGGAGACCATCACCGTCTGGTTGCTCGCCCTCCTGACACCCATCAACGGTGGACTGGCGGTGGCGGCGGGCTTCAGCATCCCATCCGGTATGACGCTCGTGCTTTTTGTTGCGGCAGGCCTCCTGACCGTGATGGCGCAGTATTTCTTGACACTTGCCTATTCAACGGCCGATGCCGCTTACATCCAGCCCTTCGACGATCTCAAGCTGCCCCTCAATGTTGTCGCCGGCTGGTTGGTTTTTGGCTATGCCCCAACGGGTTATCTCTGGTTGGGAGCGATACTGATCCTTGGAGCGTCGCTATTCATCATGAGGAATGAAATGAAGAAGGAACGCGGAGCCGCCTAGCCTCATCCGATTCGCCATTGTCATTCGGCTGTCATGCCCGTCCCGCAAAACGCCTCTGTATGAACTCATGGGGGATTTCATGACAGCTTTTTCTCCTAAGACAGCAATTGTTGCCGCGCTTCTGACGACGGTCGCGTTTCCGGCCGCCGCTGAAGCCGTTTTCAACCGCATCGCAACCTTTCCGGTGGCATCCAACCTGCCCGAGGGGAAAGACAAGCTTTCGACCACTTCGGCGGAAATCATCGCGGCCACCGACGACGGCATGACGCTGATCTATAGCGACAGTCCGCTCGGTGCGATCGGTTTTGTCGATATCTCAGACGCCAAGGCGCCGAAGGCCGGTGGGGCGCTGATGATGGACGGCGAGCCGACGTCCGTGGCCTCGGCCGCCGGCAAGGCGCTGGTTGCCGTTAACACGTCGGAGAGCAAGGCGAAGCCGTCCGGGCGCCTCGCGATCGTCGACGTTGCCACCAAGAAGATCGAGAACACCTGTGATCTCGGTGGCCAGCCGGATTCCATCGCGCTCAACAAGGACAAGACCCTCGGCGCGATCGCGATCGAGAACGAGCGCGACGAAGACGTCAACGATGGCAAGATCCCGCAGATGCCGGCAGGTGATCTCGTGGTGTTCCAGGTCAAGAACGGAACGGTCGATTGCGGCTCGATCAAACACGTCATGCTGACCGGCCTCGCAGGCATTGCACCCGAAGATCCGGAACCCGAATTCGTCTCGTTCAATGATCAAAACGAGATCGCCCTGACCCTGCAGGAAAACAACGAGATTGTCATAATCGACGCAGCGACCGTAACGGTAAAGGCACACTTCTCGGCTGGCAGCGTCGATCTGACCGGCATCGACACCAAGCGCGACGGCGCGCTGAAGTTTACTGGTGAACTCAAGGGCGTCTTGCGTGAGCCCGACGCCGTCAAGTGGCTGGACAATAATCGCTTGGTCGTTGCCAACGAAGGCGACTATCAAGGCGGTTCACGCGGTTTCACGATTTTCGAAAAGACCGGCAAGGTCCTCTATGAATCCGGTGCCTCCTTCGAACGCGCCGTCGCCAATATCGGCCACTACCCGGACAAGCGCTCTTCCGCCAAGGGTGTCGAGCCGGAAGGCCTGGAGGTCGCGACCTTCGGCGGCCAGAAATATATTTTCCTGCTTTCGGAGCGCGCTTCGGTCGTCGGTGTCTACAAGGATACCGGTGCAGAGCCGCAACTTGTCCAGATCCTGCCGTCGGGTGTCTCGCCTGAGGGAGGCGTGGCGGTACCGTCACGCAATCTGCTCGCTACGGCCAACGAAGTCGATCTTGGCAAGGATGGCGGCCCGCGGTCCCACGTGATGGTCTATGAACTTGGTAAAAGCGAGATGGCCTATCCGCAGGTCGTTGCGGCCGAAAAGGACGGCAATCCGGTCGGCTTTGCGGCACTCTCCGGTCTTGCCGCGGTTCCGGAAAAGCCGGGCCGGCTGTTTGCCGTCAGCGACAGCGTTCTCGCCATGCAGCCGACGATCTACACCATTGACGCAACCAAGAAGCCGGCCGTCATCACAGAGACGCTGACAGTGAAACGCGAAGGGCAGCCGGCACAGAAGCTCGACATCGAGGGTGTGGCTGTCGATGAGAAGGGCTGGTTCTGGTTGGCCTCGGAAGGCAACAGCGAGAAGCTGGTGCCGCACGCTCTCTATCACGTCAACCCGAAGGGCGAGATCAAGGAAGAGATTGCGCTTCCGAAGGAGCTCTTGGTGAACGAAATCCGCTATGGCTTCGAAGGCGTGACGATCGTCGGCTCAGGCGACGATGCGACGCTTTGGATGGCGGTCCAACGTGAGTGGAAGGATGATGAAAAGGGCATTGTCAAACTCGTCTCCTACAATCCGAAGAACAAGGAGTGGGGCGCCGTCCGCTATCCGCTCGACAAGTCCGAAGCGGGCTGGGTCGGTCTTTCCGAAATTTCCACTCATGGCGACAGCGTCTACATCATCGAACGCGACAACCTCGTGGGCGACGCAGCGAGGCTGAAGAAGCTCTACAAGGTTGCGGTATCGGAGCTGAAGCCCGCGAAGCTCGGCAGCGAACTGCGGCTCGTCAAGAAGGTTGAAGCCCACGACTTCCTTCCGGAGCTGAAGACCGCCACCAACGGCTACGTCCTCGACAAGCTCGAAGGTTTCGCCTTCGACGCCTCCGGTAAGGCCTATGCCGTCACGGACAATGATGGCGTGGATGATTCCTCGGGCGAAACTCTGTTCTTCCAGGTCAATCTCGTCGGAACGAACTGAGGTTCGCTGAGCCATGAAACAGAATGGCCGGGTCTATGCCCGGCCTTTTGTTGTTATTGCCTACTACCAACGCTGGTGGACATAAGGAGCGACCAATCGTTCGTAGATGTCGCGTGTGGCGTCCATTACGTCGTGTGAGAGCGGCGCGAGACTTGCAGCTGCCGCGTTTGCACGCGCTTGCTCGGCGTTGCGTGCGCCGGGAATGACAACAGTGACGGCATCGCTCATCAGGATCCAGCGGAGCGCGAAGGCCGCCATCGTCGCGCCCGATGGCACGAGCTTGCGCACTTCGTCCACAGCCTGCAGGCCGACCTCGAAGGGAACGCCAGCGAAGGTTTCGCCGACATCGAAGGCCTCGCCGTGGCGATTGAAATTGCGGTGGTCGTCGCTTGCGAATTTGGTCTCGCGGGTGATCTTGCCGGACAACAAGCCGCTGGCGAGCGGCACGCGGGCGATGACGGCGATATTTTTCCGGCGTGCCTCCTGGAAAAACAGGTGGTCGGGTCTCTGACGGAAGATGTTGTAGATGATCTGGATGCTGACAACACCAGGATACTCGATCGCCTTCAGCGCTTCCTCGACCTTCTCCACGCTCACGCCGTACCCCCTGATCTTACCGGCTTTCTGCAACTCGTTCAGACCGTCGAAGACCTCCGGGCGATAAAGCACCTCGGTCGGAGGGCAGTGCAACTGCACGAGATCGAGGCTGTCGACTCGCAGGTTTTTCAGACTGCGATCGATGAAGCCCTCAAGATTAGCCTTGGTGTAGCCATCGACGACATGCGGGTTGAGCCGGCGACCTGCCTTCGTCGCAACCATCGGCCGTACGCTGCCGCGGCTCTCTAGAACGTCGGCAATGATCTTTTCCGACCGGCCGTCGCCGTAGACGTCGGCGGTGTCGATGAAGGTCATGCCGGCGTCGAGCGCCGCGTTCAGCGCGTCGCGCCCGTCGGCTTCGCTGACATCGCCCCAGGCGCCGCCGATCTGCCATGCGCCGAAGCCGATATTCGTGACGGTGTGGGGCAGGTGGCCGAAAGAATGCTGTTTCATGGAAATCCTCCGCGTGATGAAATGCCTCGCCCTAGCAGTCGCTCAGGCGAGGAGCAAGCGCCTGTAGCGGAGATAGGGCGGCATCGCCGGAGCGTCGCCATTTCTTCCAGAGGGCAGCTCGAACGGCGTGATCTGCCGCCTCCCGCGGTTGTCGATGGATACGTTTCTGTCTCCGCTCGGTGACAAGAGTCGATGGCTATGACCAGGTGGGCCTGCGATCGAGCTACGCGCCGCTTGGACAATAAAGTCGCTTGGCTTACGGTCGCCTCTTAGACCGATCGTCAGGCACGAAAAGGAAACGTCGATGGAGATCAAACCTTGCGGATCGCGGCCCTCTATGAAGGCGCCGGCAGAATATTTCACAGGGTCGGTCCGCCAGGACCCATTGATGGATGCGCCAACCCCGGCACGGGTGAGGGTGGTCAGCGTCACGTTCGAGCCAGGCGCCCGAACCGCCTGGCATACGCATCCGTTGGGGCAGACTCTCGTTGTGACGGCCGGAAAAGGTCTGACACAGAGCGAAGGCGGTCCCCTTCGTGAGATTCGCGCCGGCGACACGGTTTGGTTCGCGCCGGGTGAAAAACACTGGCATGGCGCCGCCCCCGATACCGCAATGACCCACATTGCGATCCACGAAGCGCTGAACGGCAGCGCCGCTGACTGGATGGAACACGTCAGCGACGAGCAATATGCAGGAAAGGCCTGACGCGGATCACAGGCGCTTCAGGCAGTAGGAAAAGTGCGCATGCGATTCGACCGTCAGGAATTCGAATTGCCAGCCGTAATCCTTGCAGAACTTAGTGACCGCTTCGACGACGCCGTAGACGATCGGCTTGACCGTGTTGCCGGTGCAGAAATCGTGCCCGGCGATTCGTCCCGTCCGCTTGACCTTCTTTTCGCAAAGCAGCAGTTCCTGCCAGGTGAGCTCGAAGGAATGATCGGTATCGATGTAAGCCCAGTCGAGAAAGTCATCTTCGAATTCGGCGAGCTTTTCGAGCGATGTGCCCTGCATCAGGTGCAACTGCCCACTCTCGATCTGGTCCTTGAACTGATTGTGAATTTGATCGAGCCCCGAACTATAGCGGTCCATGCTCCAGGGATCGATCAGGTAGAGCTGCGCCGGTCGGTTCTTTTCAAGGATCTCCGCCGTGTATTCCCCAAAGGCAGCTCCGACTTCGACACCGATGCCGCCGTTTGGGATACGATAGAGCAACTCGCCGCGATCCGGCAGCAATCTGGCGTTCTCCATGTGATGGGCGGCAAGCTGGGTCCTCGGCATGCTCGCTCTTTGTGCCTGCCGTTCCTCGCGTGTTTTCATGATGATGTCTCGGATGATGCTTCAGTGGCTGGACCGTGCGGCCCGCGAGAACCATCTTATAGCCAGCGCGATGCAATGTTGGCTAGGCTTCTTCCGGAGTAAAGCCCAATCGCTGCGAACTGATTCTATCGATAGATCAGCCAGTCCTTGGGCACATGTGAGACATTCGCGACGCCATGGATGGAGACATTGTCGCCGCCCGATGCTTTTGCCATGCCGAGCGCCTTTTCGGCGAACGCGATAAGGGCGTCGGCCGTTCGGGCTTCCTTCGACATACATATCCCGATTGAGAATGAAAGCGGCGCTGCCCGTTTTCCCGATACCGGATGCACCACCGGCAATCCCTTCAGCCGATCACGGAGCCTGTCGACAAGCCGCATGATCTCCGTCTCATCTGCTGTTCGGAAAATGAAACCGAAGCGCCCCCGATCGAAGCGGCAAGCCAGATCCTCTTCACCGAACATCGCTTGGATCAACTCGCCGACTTTCTTGAGGACGGGCTCAAGAAGATTTGGAATGGCCGCAATGGTCTCGTAGCCGTCGATATCCGCAAAGGCGATCCCGCACAGATCGGGCAGACCCGATTTTTCATAGACGTTGGCGAGTTCCTTGTTGAAGACCCTACGGTTCCCTAGGCCGGTCACCATATCGACAAACCTGGCAGCATTTGCCGCGGCGGCCTCGCGCTGCACCTCCTCGAGTTTCTGCGATTTCTCCATCACCTTGGAAGCGAGCATTGCACTTTGTGCCTCGCGAGTATGTGTTGCCGAGCTTACCGATTGCAGCGATCGCGATAGCGCGTCCTTGTCTGTCACATCGTTGGCCTCAAAGACGCGGGCGGCTTGGCTGATGACACTTCCGTAGCGCGACAGAGCAGACTTTTCCTCGTCGAGCAGGGAGAGAATGCTCTGTAGTTCCTGCTGCACCTGGCCCGAACGCGCCTCGAGCTGGCTGCGTTCGAAGTGGTGGGGCAGGTAACGGCGTCCGATCCCATCCAGAGCCTCCTGCGTCTTGACCGGGCCGAGCGATCTGAGTTCGCGTGCGAGATCCGGACTGTTACCGGTCAGCGCCTCGAATATGAGCTCATAGTTACGCGGCAGTCCTTCGATTCCGAGTTGTTGCAAGACCGTTGCAATGCGAAAGGCTAGACTCGTATGCGTGTTGGACTGCACCTGATGCTCTCTCCGACGTGACTTCTTGCTACCACTGACGAGGCGGGGGTGACATGAACGGCGGCCATGGCCCGCTAATAACTATTGGCAGGCTGTGCTGGAGGCTTTCCGGCAGCGGCCTAGGGTATCATGCTCCCTGTGACAAACAACTTATGAGGACAATATTGAGCGCGCTCAATTAAGGCGAAGTAAATGAGCGCTCTGCGCAGTGACGCACGAATCATGTGCCAGGCTCGGCATTTCCTTCCTTGCTCGAGAGCGAGGTACGCAGTGCACGCCACCGGCTCAAGCGGCTCGCGAATACGTCGCCATCATCAGTAAACTATGAGGATAGTGAGGAAATGGTGGGCGATGAGAGACTCGAACTCCCGACATCCTCGGTGTAAACGAGGCGCTCTACCAACTGAGCTAATCGCCCTCGCGAGATCGGTCCGGTTCGGCCCGCCGCGTCGGTGGCCGTGATCTATGCGGATCGCGGACAAACCGCAAGAGTGTTTGTGAAGATTCTTTGATTTTTTTGAGCGGAGGCGCTCACGCCCCCCGTAGTCTCGGTGATTTTTGAGCTGTGGAAAACCGTCGGCGGTGCAGGCGAGGGCTCGGGGAATTGATTGTCTATGTGCGCTCGACAAATACTCCTCTGATAATACGCTGAATTTGCGCAGCGAATTTCGTTCTCCAGAAACAATTCGCAGAGTGTCATCGTTTTGTCTCCAAAGCTGCTTGACACTCAAATGCGAACCCCTTAGTTAGCCGCTCATCGAAGCGGTAAAGCTGCTTTGACACGGACGCGAAAGCCTCCGGATCGCTTGAAATGAATGCGGGTGTAGCTCAGTCGGTTAGAGTGCCGGCCTGTCACGCCGGAGGTCGCGGGTTCGAGCCCCGTCACTCGCGCCATTTCAAAATGGAGTGTCGTAAGGCGCTTGATCCGGTTATTCTGTCCACGATGCGCGGGTGTAGCTCAGTCGGTTAGAGTGCCGGCCTGTCACGCCGGAGGTCGCGGGTTCGAGCCCCGTCACTCGCGCCATTCTCTTCTCTCCTCCGTTATATTCTCTGCCAACGCGATCGCCGATTTCGGTGTTCTCTCTTGGCTCGGACGTTCTCTGTTGCTGCGAGCCATGCAATATCCGACGGGCTGACATGCAGACTGAATCGACTTGTGTGGATTTGTCGCGACATCATTGCATCTGCTTGATAATGTCGCGCGTCGACAGTCGAATTGGTGCTCTAAAAGTCTTGCGCCGTGGCGCTGGCTGCGCTAACCACGGCTCTGTTGCAACGCACGTTCGCTTGCCGGGCAATTGCCCACTTGCGCCTTCCTGGCGCAGCCCGCAAGCAGGGATGAACCTGATGACTGGACTGCTCAGTTCCTATATTCCGATCGCTATTTTCATTGGTATCGCCCTTGTAATCGGCCTGGCGCTTCTGATCGCGCCGTTTGCCGTTGCCTTCAAGGCGCCTGATGCGGAAAAGCTTTCGGCTTTCGAATGCGGTTTCAACGCATTCGACGACGCCCGCATGAAGTTCGATATCCGTTTCTATCTGGTGTCGATCCTCTTCATCATCTTCGACCTCGAAGTCGCCTTCCTCTTTCCGTGGGCAGTTTCGTTCGGCGCAATTGGCTGGTTTGGCTTCTGGTCCATGATGGTCTTCCTCGGCGTGCTGACCATCGGCTTTATCTATGAATGGAAAAAGGGAGCCCTGGAATGGGAGTAGCCCCAAGCGATAAGGCGCTCGTCGCGCCGCATCCGAAAGGTGTCATCGATCCCGCGACGGGCAAGCCGATCGGCAGCGACAGCGCCTTCTTCGGCGAAATCAACGATGAGTTGGCTGATAAGGGCTTTCTCGTTACCTCAACCCGAGATCTCATCACCTGGGCCCGTACCGGCTCGCTGATGTGGATGCAGTTCGGTCTAGCCTGCTGTGCTGTCGAAGGCCTGATGCAGGTCTCCGGTCCTCGCTACGACATGGAGCGCTTCGGCGTTGCTCCGCGCGCTTCGCCACGCCAGTCGGACGTCATGATCGTTGCCGGCACGCTGACCAACAAGATGGCGCCAGCGCTCCGCAAGGTTTACGACCAGATGCCTGAGCCGCGCTATGTGATCTCGATGGGGTCCTGCGCTAACGGCGGCGGTTACTATCACTATTCGTATTCGGTCGTGCGTGGCTGCGACCGTGTCGTTCCTGTCGATATCTACGTGCCGGGCTGTCCCCCCACGGCAGAAGCGCTGCTCTATGGGGTGCTGCTTCTGCAGAAGAAGATCCGTCGAACCGGAACGATCGAGCGCTAAGGGCGGAGGACTGTCATGAGTGGAGCCTTGAGCGAACTGTCCTCGTATCTCGGTGAGATGCGTGGTGATCTCTTTCTCGATGCGTCTATCAGCTACGGTGAGCTGAACGTAACTGCGACGCCGGAAACGATTCTGGCGCTGCTGACGTTCCTGCGCGACGATGCGCGTTGTGGTTTCGTCAGCATGATCGATATTTGCGGCGTCGACTGGCCGCAGCGCGAAAAGCGTTTCGATGTCGTCTATCACCTGCTGTCGCCGAAGCAGAACCTGCGCATCCGCATCAAGGTCGCCGTGGCCGATGGTGAGTCGGTTCCGTCGGCAACTGCTGTCTACAAGGGTGCTGAGTGGTTCGAGCGTGAAGCTTGGGACATGTACGGCATTCCGTTCTCGGGTCACGCCGACCTGCGCCGTCTGCTGACGGACTATGGTTTTGAAGGCCACCCGCTACGCAAGGACTTCCCGACGACCGGTTACGTCGAGGTGCGTTATGACGATGATGCTAAGCGCGTTGTCTACGAACCTGTCGAGCTGAAGCAGGAATTCCGCAATTTCGACTTCCTGTCCCCTTGGGAAGGCACCGAATACGTGCTGCCGGGAGACGAGAAGGCGGCGAAGTGAAGATGAGGCTCGGATTTCTTGAAGCCTCTCTGTTCGCCGTCTCATGCCAATTGCTAGCGCGGAGCGCGTCGCTATGACTGAACATAACGTTCGCAATTTTACGATCAACTTCGGACCGGAACACCCGTCCGCGCACGGTGTTCTGCGTCTCGTGCTCGAGCTCGATGGCGAAATCATCGAGCGCGTCGATCCGCATATCGGCCTGCTGCACCGCGGCACCGAGAAACTGATCGAGACGAAGACCTACCTTCAGGCCGTTCCTTATTTCGATCGCCTCGATTACGTCGCGCCGATGAACCAGGAACACGCTTTCGCGCTCGCCGTCGAAAAGATGCTGAAGCTCGAAATTCCGATTCGCGGTCAGCTGATTCGAGTTCTGTATTCCGAAATTGGCCGAATCTTGTCGCACATCATGAACGTGACGACGCAGGCCATGGACGTCGGCGCGATGACACCGCCGGTCTGGGGCTTCGAAGAGCGCGAAAAGCTGATGGTGTTCTACGAGCGTGCCTGTGGCGCCCGTATGCACTCTGCTTATTTCCGTCCGGGTGGCGTCCACCAGGATATCCCGCCGGAGCTGGTCGAGGATATCGGCAAGTGGTGCGACCCGTTCCTCAAGATCCTCGACGATATCGAAGGTCTTCTGACCGACAACCGCATCTTCAAGCAGCGCAACGTCGACATCGGCGTGGTATCGCTGGAAGATGCATGGTCCTGGGGCTTCTCGGGTGTGATGGTTCGCGGTTCTGGCGCTGCCTGGGACCTGCGTCGCTCGCAGCCCTACGAGTGCTACAACGATATGGAATTCGATATTCCAATCGGCAAGAACGGCGACTGCTACGACCGCTACCTGATCCGCATGATCGAGATGCGTCAGTCTGTTCGCATCATGAAGCAGTGCGTCGAGCGTCTGATGGGCAGCGCCAAGACCGGTCCGGTGTCGTCGATCGACGGCAAGGTCGTTCCGCCGAAGCGCGGCGAGATGAAGCGGTCCATGGAAGCGCTCATTCACCACTTCAAGCTTTACACCGAAGGCTACCACGTTCCTGCTGGCGAAGTGTACGCAGCCGTCGAAGCGCCGAAGGGCGAGTTCGGCGTCTACGTCGTCGCCGACGGCAGCAACAAGCCCTACCGTTGCAAGATCCGTGCGCCGGGCTATGCCCACCTGCAGGCGATGGACTTCCTCTGCAAGGGTCACATGCTCGCTGACGTAACGGCCGTGCTCGGTTCGCTCGACATCGTGTTCGGTGAGGTAGACCGCTGATGAAGCTGTTGCCGCTCGCCGCTCTCGTTCTTTTCGCTTCTTCCGGAGCCTTCGCTCAGGAAGTCGGTGGAATGGGCCCGAAATTGGGTCAGGACGAGGTGCAGCCTCCGGCAGCCAAGGCTTCCATGGGTGAGCTCTTGTCCAAGGGCTATGAAATCAAGGCCGCCGTTCCGAACGGCGGCAAGTTCGTTGTGTTTTTGCAAAAAGACCAGTCGGCCTACGCATGCGAGATGAAGTCTCTGACGGCATCGCAGTGCGGGACCATAAACTGACAAGGCGTGAGGAAGAATGTCCGTTCGTCGATTAGCCGAAGATCAATTCCAGCCTGCCGCGTTCGCCTTCAATGACGAGAACGCTGCCTGGGCGGAAAAGACGATCCAGAAATATCCCGCAGGCCGTCAGCAATCCGCGGTCATCCCGCTGTTGATGCGAGCACAGGAACAGGATGGTTGGGTCACGCGAGCCGCGATCGAAAGGATCGCCGACATGCTCGATATGGCCTATATCCGTGTTCTCGAGGTTGCGACTTTCTACACGCAGTTCCAACTGAATCCGGTCGGCACGCGCGCCCACGTCCAGGTATGCGGCACGACGCCCTGCATGCTGCGCGGCGCGGAAAGCCTGATGGCGGTCTGCAAGAGCAAGATCCATCATCATCCCTTCGAGCGGAACGCCTCGGGCACGCTTTCGTGGGAAGAGGTCGAATGTCTCGGGGCTTGCGTCAACGCGCCGATGGTCATGATCGGCAAGGATACTTACGAGGACCTGACGCCGGAACGTCTTGAGGAGATCATCGATACGTTCGAAGCCGGCAATGGCGCGAGCGTCACTCCCGGCCCGCAGATCAACCGTCACTTCTCGTCTCCGGAAGGCGGTCCCACGACGTTGCTGACCGAAGAGAAGGCGAAGAAGGTCTCCGCCAAAAAGGCCGTTCAAGAAGCCGTGACTGCAACCGTCGACGCGGCCCCGGTTCCTCCCTCGGAAGCAGCACGCGCGAAGAGCACCGATGCGGAAACCAATGCAGCGCTGAAAACGCCGGTCACGGCACCGAAGGCTGCCGCTAAGAATGTCAAAGCGGTGGAAGATCAACCAGCGCCGGCGACCGCGGCGCTGGTGCAAAATGCCGGTAAGCCTTCGCTCGGCGACAAGAACCGTCCCGCTGGCATCGAAAAACCCGCCGCTCCGGATGATCTGAAGATGATCTCCGGCGTCGGCCCGAAGATTGAAGCGACCCTGCATGAGATCGGCATCTTCACCTTCACGCAGATCGCGGGATGGAAGAAGGCCGAGCGCGAATGGGTCGATGGATACCTGAATTTCAAGGGCCGCATCGAGCGCGACGACTGGGTCAAGCAGGCCAAGGCGCTCGCCAAGGGCGGCGAAGCCGAATACATTAAAGTCTTCGGTAAGAAGCCGCGGTAAGGGGTGAAGCATGTTACAAGATAAAGACCGCATCTTTACCAACATCTACGGCCTCAAGGACAGGTCCCTGAAGGGCGCGATGGCGCGCGGCCACTGGGACGGCACCAAGCAGATCCTCGAAAAGGGTCGCGACTGGATCATCAACGAAATGAAGGCCTCTGGTCTTCGTGGTCGTGGGGGCGCCGGCTTCCCAACCGGTCTCAAGTGGTCCTTCATGCCGAAGGAGAGCGATGGTCGCCCGCACTACCTCGTCGTCAATGCCGACGAGTCGGAGCCGGGCACCTGCAAAGACCGCGATATCATGCGCCACGATCCGCATACGCTGATCGAAGGCTGCGTGATCGCAAGCTTCGCAATGGGCGCGAACGCCGCCTACATCTACGTCCGTGGCGAATATATCCGCGAGCGCGAAGCGCTGCAGGCTGCCATCGACGAGTGCTATGACTACGGCCTGCTCGGCAAGAGCAACAAGCTCGGCTATCCGATGGACATCTACGTCCATCACGGTGCCGGCGCCTATATCTGCGGTGAAGAGACCGCGCTGCTCGAAAGCCTTGAAGGCAAGAAGGGCCAGCCGCGCCTGAAGCCGCCGTTCCCGGCCAACATGGGCCTGTACGGTTGCCCGACGACGGTCAACAACGTCGAGTCGATCGCCGTTGCGCCGACCATCCTGCGTCGCGGCGCGTCCTGGTTCTCCTCGATCGGCCGTCCGAACAACGTCGGCACCAAGCTGTTCATGCTGTCGGGTCACGTCAACAAGCCCTGCACGGTCGAAGAGGAGATGGGGATCACCTTCCGTGAGCTCGTCGATCGTCACGCCGGCGGCATCCGGGGCGGCTGGGACAACCTGCTTGCCGTCATCCCCGGCGGCGCATCGTGCCCAATCGTTCCGGCCAAGGACATCATCGATTGCCCAATGGATTTCGACGGCCTGCGCGCCGTCGGTTCGTCCTTCGGTACAGCCGCGTCGATCGTCATGGACAAGTCCACCGACGTCATCAAGGCGATCGCCCGTATCTCGGCCTTCTTCAAGCATGAGAGCTGTGGCCAGTGCACGCCGTGCCGCGAAGGCACCGGCTGGATGTGGCGCGTGATGGAGCGCATGGCCAAGGGAAATGCCCAGAAGCGCGAGATCGACATGCTGTTCCAGGTCACAAAGCAGATCGAAGGCCACACCATCTGTGCGCTTGGCGATGCTGCCGCATGGCCGGTGCAGGGTTTGATCCGTAACTTCCGTCACGAGATCGAAGCGCGCATCGACCAGTATACGGCAAGCGCGCTGGATCACGGTGCGGTTCTTGAGGCAGCAGAGTAAGACTGATGACGAAGGCGTCCGACAGCAATGACAAGGAAGAGGTGGCTGATTTCTCGGCCGACTTCGGTCGTCTTGCTGCCGAGATGCTGGAGAACGCCCGCGCGCTCCCGGTGCCGCCTGTAATGGTGAACCCGGCTGCGGCAATGGCTGCGGCGACCGTGATCGGTCTCGGCTTTTCCACGCAGATGGCCGGCGCATTCTTCGGAGCCTTGCAGGGCGCGCTCGATGCAACGAGCAAGCTTGCAGCCGTTCTGGACGAAACGCCGCCCGATGAGCATAAGCCGCAGGTCGAGGTTCGGCCGGAGAACGTTCGTCCTGCGCCTGCCAACAAGGTTGCAGGGAAGGTCAAGCTTTCTGTGGTTGCAGCAGAGCCGATCGCAAAGCCTGTCGTGGTAACGAAGCCTGCTTCGCGTGCTCGAAAGGCCGACGATCTGAAACAGATTTCCGGCGTCGGCCCGAAGATCGAGCAGGTGTTGAATGCCAAGGGCATTCGCTCCTTTGCCGTGATCGCCAGCTGGTCGACCGAGGACGCGGCCCGCATCGACGCAGAGCTCGGTTTCGACGGGCGGATTGCTCGCGACGGCTGGGTTGACCAGGCTAAAGCACTGGTTGCTGGAGCGCGAAAGCGGAAATGAATTTTCGGCCGAAGAGGCCGGAGCAAGGTCAAGGCTGAAGAGTGAAGGGCAGGGGCCCGAAACTGCAAAGGCCGAAAGCCGATCCCGGATCTCGGGATGGGCGCAGAATTTGAGCGACACCGATGCCAACGGGGTAAGAACCGGCATGGCAGCGAAACTGTTGCAAAGTGGGTTTGTTTGCCGCCATCCGGCAAACGGGAAACAGGACTGAGTGACGATGGCAAAACTGAAGATTGACGGCAACGAGATCGAAGTTCCGGATCATTTCACGCTGCTGCAGGCGTGCGAGGAAGCCGGTGCTGAAGTTCCGCGCTTCTGCTTTCATGAGCGCCTTTCGGTTGCCGGCAACTGCCGCATGTGCCTCGTTGAGGTGAAAGGTGGCCCGCCGAAGCCGCAGGCATCTTGCGCCATGGGTGTGCGCGACATCCGCGGCGGCCCGAACGGCGAACTTCCGGAGGTCTTCACCAACACGCCGATGGTCAAGAAGGCCCGTGAAGGCGTGATGGAGTTCCTGCTGATCAACCATCCGTTGGATTGCCCGATCTGTGACCAGGGTGGCGAATGCGACCTGCAGGACCAAGCGATGGCCTTTGGCATCGACAGCTCGCGCTATCAGGAAGACAAGCGCGCCGTCGAAGACAAGTACATTGGACCGCTCGTTAAGACGGTCATGAACCGCTGCATTCACTGCACGCGCTGCGTTCGCTTTACGACTGAAGTGGCCGGCATTTCCGAACTCGGCCTGATCGGCCGCGGCGAGGACGCCGAAATCACAACCTATCTCGAGCAGGCGATGACCTCGGAGCTGCAGGGCAACATAGTTGACCTTTGCCCGGTCGGCGCGCTGACCTCGAAGCCGTTTGCCTTCACGGCGCGTCCGTGGGAGTTGAACAAGACCGAAACGATCGACGTCATGGACGCGCTCGGCTCCGCAATCCGTGTCGATACGCGTGGCCGCGAAGTCATGCGCGTCATGCCACGCGTCAACGATCAGATCAATGAAGAGTGGATTTCTGACAAGAGCCGCTTCATCTGGGATGGCCTGAAGACGCAGCGTCTCGACCGCCCCTACGTCCGCAAGGATGGCCGTCTGCAGGCAGCGACCTGGGGCGAAGCCTTCGGCGCCATCAAGGCTGCCGTTGCCGCAACCAGCGGCGAGAAGATTGGTGCGATCGCCGGCGATCTCGCATCCGTCGAAGAAATGTACGCGCTGTCGGAGCTCGTGAAGTCGCTCGGTTCCGAGAACCTCGACTGTCGCCAGGATGGGACGGCACTTGATCCGTCACTCGGCCGCGCAAGCTACCTCTTTAACCCGACGATTGAAGGCATCGAGCAGGCGGACGCACTGCTGATCATCGGTGCCAACCCGCGCTTCGAAGCCGCCGTGCTCAACGCTCGCATCCGCAAGCGATGGCGTCGCGGCAACTTCCCGATCGGCGTGATCGGCGAAGCTGGCGAACTGCGTTATGACTATGAATATCTCGGCGCTGGCCCGGACACGCTGAAGGATATCGCCGATGGCAACCATGCGTTCGCGAAGGTTCTGACGGATGCCAAGAAGCCGATGATCCTCATCGGTCAAGGCGCTTTGTCACGCACCGACGGTGCTGGTGTTCTCGCAACTGCTGCAAAGCTTGCTGGCACGGTCGGCGCAGTCGTCGAAGGCTGGAACGGTTTTGCCGTCCTGCACACCGCAGCATCACGCGTTGGCGGTCTTGACCTTGCCTTCGTTCCAGGTGCCAAGGGCGTTAACGCCGCCGAGATGCTGACCTCGATGGACGTTCTCTTCCTGCTTGGCGCCGACGAACTTGATTTCGGTGCCAAGAATGCAAAACTGACGGTCTACATCGGCTCGCACGGCGACAACGGTGCCCACAATGCCGACGTCATCCTGCCGGCGGCTGCCTACACCGAAAAGTCCGGCACCTGGGTCAACACCGAGGGTCGCGTTCAGATGGGCAATCGCGCCGGCTTCGCGCCGGGCGACGCCCGCGAAGACTGGGCGATTCTGCGTGCGCTTTCCGACGTGCTTGGCAAGAAACTTCCATTTGATTCGCTTAGCGAATTGCGTGCGAAGCTCTATGCGGCCTTCCCGCATTTCGCAGCGTTCGATGAGATCACTGAAAGCGACAGCGCCAAAATTGCCGCAGTCGCGAAAAAAGCCGGCAAGATGAACAAATCCGCGTTTGCGTCGCCGGTCAAAGACTTCTATTTGACGAACCCGATCGCGCGCGCTTCGGCAGTGATGGCCGAGTGCTCCGCATTGGCCCGCAACAACTTCAAAGTCGCGGCAGAGTAAGGGCAGGGGACTATGGAATCGTTTGTTTCAACTTATGTCTTGCCCGGCCTCTTGATGGTCGGTCAGTCGCTTCTTCTCCTGGTCTGCCTGCTCGTCTTCATCGCCTACATCCTGTTGGCCGACCGTAAGATCTGGGCAGCCGTACAGCTCCGCCGCGGTCCGAATGTGGTGGGTCCGTGGGGCCTTTTCCAGTCCTTCGCCGATCTTTTGAAGTTCGTCTTCAAGGAGCCGGTTATCCCGGCTGGTGCCAACAAGGCAGTCTTCTTGCTCGCGCCTCTCGTCACCGTGCTTCTGGCACTGTCGACCTGGGCGGTCGTGCCGCTGGCGGATGGCTGGGTCATCGCCAACATCAATGTCGGCATCCTCTACATCTTCGCGATCTCGTCGCTTGAAGTGTACGGCATCATCATGGGAGGTTGGGCTTCGAACTCGAAGTACCCCTTCCTTGGTGCATTGCGCTCCGCTGCACAGATGGTGTCCTACGAAGTCTCGATCGGTTTCGTCATCGTCACCGTTTTGCTCTGCGTTGGCTCGCTGAACCTGACGGACATCGTCCATGCCCAGCAGGCTGGTCTCGGTACGCGCCTTGGTCTGCCGTCGTCGTTCCTCGACTGGCACTGGCTGGCGCTGTTCCCGATGTTCATCATCTTCTTCATTTCGGCGCTGGCTGAAACGAACCGCCCGCCTTTCGATCTTCCGGAAGCCGAATCGGAACTCGTCGCCGGCTTCATGGTCGAATATGGCTCTTCGCTCTACATGATGTTCATGCTCGGCGAATATGCGGCCATCGTTCTGATGTGCTCGCTGACGACGATCCTGTTCCTCGGAGGCTGGCTGCCGCCGGTCGACGTATGGTTCCTGAACTGGGTTCCCGGTGTTATCTGGTTCACGCTGAAGTCGTGCCTGGTGTTCTTTATGTTCGCGATGGTCAAGGCGTTCGTCCCGCGCTATCGCTACGACCAGCTGATGCGCCTCGGCTGGAAGGTCTTCCTTCCGCTGTCGCTCGCCATGGTCGTTATCGTTGCATTCGTGCTGAAGCTGACGGGTTGGGCATGATCATGCCGGCCCTCGTTTCAAGCAATATTGGAGGTTGAAGATGGCAGGCTTGTCCAACGCGGTCAGCTCGCTGTTCCTGAAGGAATTCGTCGGTGCGTTCTGGCTGACCTTCCGGTACTTTTTTAAGCAAAAGGCAACGGTCAATTACCCGTTCGAAAAGGGACCGGTCAGCCCGCGCTTCCGCGGCGAACACGCGCTGCGTCGTTATCCCAACGGCGAAGAGCGCTGCATTGCCTGCAAGCTGTGTGAGGCTATCTGTCCTGCACAGGCGATCACCATCGAAGCCGGCCCCCGCCGCAACGATGGCACGCGCCGCACGGTTCGTTATGACATCGACATGGTCAAGTGCATCTACTGTGGCTTCTGCCAGGAGGCGTGCCCGGTCGATGCGATCGTCGAAGGCCCGAATTTCGAATTTGCGACGGAAACACGCGAAGAGCTCTACTTCGACAAGCAGAAGCTCCTCGACAACGGCGACCGGTGGGAGCGTGAAATCGCGCGCAACATCGCACTGGATGCTCCGTACCGTTGATCGAAATTGAAATGCCGGAGTGTCGCCGCTCGCGCGGCTTCCGGTCAACATGCACCGGAGTTTTGCCGGAGAGTTCCGCGCGAAGCTTCATCGGGCAGGGAAACTCCCGGCTGCCCGGGGGAAGATGAAAAAGGCACCAACATGGGTCTGCAGGCTCTATTTTTCTATCTTTTCGCCTTTGTCGCGGTAGCGTCGGCGTTCATGGTCATCTGGTCGAAGAATCCGGTTCATTCGGTTCTCTTCCTGATCCTGGTTTTCTTCAACGCGGCTGGCCTCTTCCTGCTGCTGGGCGCCGAATTCCTGGCGATGATCCTGCTCGTCGTTTACGTCGGCGCCGTGGCCGTTCTCTTCCTCTTCGTGGTTATGATGCTCGACATCGACTTTACGGAGTTGCGCGCGGGCGTTCTCGAATACGCGCCGATCGGTGCGGTCATCGGGTTGATCCTTGCGGCTGAGCTGATCGTTGTCGGCGGTGGCAGCGTGATCTCGCCGGAGATTGCCAAAACGGTCACGATGCCGATCCCGCCGCTGACTGAGCGCACGAACACCGCCGCTCTCGGCGATGTGCTCTATACGAATTACGTCTACTTCTTCCAGATCGCTGGTCTGGTGCTGCTCGTCGCGATGATCGGTGCGATCGTACTGACGCTCAAGCATCGCCAGAACATCAAGCGGCAGAATATCGCCCGACAGGTTGCCCGCAGCCCTGAGACCGCCGTCGAAGTGGTCAAGGTCAAGCCGGGTCAGGGCGTTTGAGGCAGGCGCGAGCTTAAGGAACAAATACAATGGTCATCGGACTTTCCCATTACCTGACGGTCAGCGCCATCCTCTTCACGCTCGGCGTCTTCGGTATCTTCCTGAACCGGAAGAACATCATCGTCATTCTGATGTCGATCGAGCTCATTCTGCTTGCGGTCAACATCAACATGGTCGCTTTCTCGTCGTTCCTGAACGACATCGTCGGCCAGGTTTTCGCATTGTTTATTCTGACCGTCGCTGCGGCTGAAGCGGCTATCGGTCTTGCAATTCTCGTCGTCTTCTACCGCAACCGCGGCTCGATCGGCGTCGAAGACGTCAATATGATGAAGGGCTGATAAGGCTATGTTTTTATATAAGGCTATCGTCTTTCTTCCCCTGATTGGCGCGATCATCGCCGGCCTCTTCGGCCGCGCGATCGGCGCCAAGGCATCGGAATACGTCACCTGCGGACTGATGATCATCGCGGCGGTGCTGTCGTGGTATGTTTTCATCACCGTCGGCATGGGCCACCACGAAGGCGGCCCGATCAAGGTCGAGGTGCTGCGCTGGATCCAGTCCGGTGGGATCGACGTATCCTGGTCGCTGCGCGTCGATACCCTCACCTCCGTCATGTTGATCGTCGTCAACACGGTCTCAACCCTGGTGCACGTCTATTCGATCGGCTACATGCATCATGATCCGCATCGTCCGCGTTTCTTTGCCTATCTCTCGCTTTTCACCTTCGCCATGCTGATGCTGGTGACGGCCGATAACCTGGCCCAGATGTTCTTCGGCTGGGAAGGCGTTGGTCTCGCTTCGTACCTGCTCATCGGCTTCTGGTTCAAGAAACCGTCGGCAAATGCGGCCGCGATCAAGGCTTTCGTCGTTAACCGCGTCGGCGACTTTGGCTTCATCCTTGGCATTGCGAGCCTGTTCGTGCTGTTCGGTGCGATCAACCTCGACACCATCTTCGCCAATGCTGCGAGCTTTGCTCCGGCGGAAGGTGGCGGTGAGGGCGGCGAGATCGTTCTCAACCTCTTCGGCATGCATCTGGACAAGGCACATGCGCTGACCGGCACCTGCCTGCTGCTCTTCATGGGCGCGATGGGTAAGTCGGCACAGTTCCTGCTGCACACCTGGCTCCCAGACGCGATGGAAGGCCCGACGCCAGTGTCGGCTCTCATCCATGCTGCAACCATGGTTACCGCGGGCGTCTTCCTTGTCGCCCGGATGTCGCCGCTGTTTGAACTATCGCCGGATGCGCTCGTCTTTGTAACGACGATCGGTGCGATCACGGCCTTCTTCGCGGCAACTGTTGGCCTCGTGCAGAACGACATCAAGCGCGTCATCGCTTACTCGACCTGTTCGCAGCTCGGCTACATGTTCGTTGCGCTCGGCGTCGGTGCTTATGGCGCCGCCATCTTCCACCTCTTCACGCACGCCTTCTTCAAGGCTCTGCTGTTCCTTGGCGCTGGCTCGGTGATCCACGCGGTCGATGGCGAGCAGGACATGCGATACATGGGTGGTCTGCGTAAGCACATCCCCGTGACCTTCTGGATGATGACGATCGGCACCCTGGCGCTGACCGGCGTAGGTGTTCCGTTCACACCGATCGGTTTTGCCGGCTTCTTCTCGAAGGACGTGATCATCGAGGCGGCTTACGCGTCGCATTCGCCGGTCGCAGGCTTTGCCTTTACGCTGCTGGTCATCGCGGCCCTGTTCACGAGCTTCTATTCTTGGCGTCTGGCTTTCCTGACTTTCTTCGGCAAGCCGCGTGCGTCCCACGAAGTGATGCATCACGTTCACGAGTCGCCGCAGGTCATGCTGGTGCCGCTCTACCTGCTCGCTGCCGGCGCGGTTCTGGCCGGCGTCCTCTTCGAAGGCCGCTTCTACGGCGAGGAATATGCCGAGTTCTGGAAGGGGGCGATCTTCACCTCACAGCATAACGAGCTGCTCGAAGAGTTCCATCACGTTCCGGCCT
The DNA here is from genome assembly GCF_050644135.1 of Rhizobium sp. YTU87027. Lineage (NCBI taxonomy): Bacteria > Pseudomonadati > Pseudomonadota > Alphaproteobacteria > Hyphomicrobiales > Rhizobiaceae > Rhizobium > Rhizobium sp. YTU87027. Next base: position 1,130,088 of record NZ_CP098440.1, read on the forward strand.
GGGTTGGCCTCAGCCCGTTCATCGCCATGCTCGTTGGCTTCGTCACGGCTTGGTACATGTACATCAAGTCGCCGTCGACGCCGCGTGTGCTCGCGCAGCAGCATCGTGTGCTGTACCAGTTCCTCCTGAACAAGTGGTATTTCGACGAGCTCTACGACTTCCTCTTCGTCCGCTCGGCAAAGGCGCTCGGTCGCTTCCTGTGGAAGAAGGGTGACGTCGGCGTCATCGATACCTACGGCCCGAATGGCGTCGCTGCCCGCGTCGTCGATGTCACGAACCGCGTCGTGCGCTTGCAGACCGGTTACCTCTATCACTACGCGTTCGCCATGCTGATCGGCGTTGCGGCGCTTGTTACCTGGATGATGCTCGGGAGTTCCTTCTGATGACCGATTGGCCTATTCTCTCAACGGTCACCTTCCTGCCGCTCGTCGGCGTGGTGCTCCTGCTGCTGATGAATGAAAATGGTCCGAGTGGCCGCCGCAACGTGCTCAACATCTCGTTGATCACGACGATCGTGACGTTTGTCCTTTCGCTCTTCCTCTGGATCGGTTTCGACAATGCGAACCCGGGCTTCCAGATGATCGAAAAGCATGGCTGGCTTGGCACCGGCATCAGCTATCACCTCGGCATTGACGGGATCTCGATGCTCTTCGTGATCCTGACGACCTTCCTTATGCCGTTCTGCGTACTGGCGAGCTGGCTGTCGATCGAGAAGCGCCTGAAGGACTACATGATCGCCTTCCTGATCCTGGAAGTGATGATGGTCGGCGTCTTTGTTTCGCTCGACATCGTTCTCTTCTACGTCTTCTTCGAAGCCGGTCTCATTCCAATGTTCCTCATTATCGGCGTTTGGGGTGGCAAGGATCGCGTCTACGCCAGCTACAAGTTCTTCCTCTACACGCTGCTCGGCTCCGTTCTGATGCTGCTCGCCATCATGGCGATGTACTGGCAGGCCGGTACGACGGATATTCCCGCACTGCTCGCCTACAAGTTCCCGCCGCAGATGCAGACCTGGCTCTGGCTGGCCTTCTTCGCGTCCTTCGCAGTCAAGATGCCGATGTGGCCGGTTCACACCTGGCTTCCCGACGCACACGTTCAGGCGCCGACCGCAGGCTCGGTCATCCTGGCTGGCGTGCTGCTGAAGCTCGGCGGCTACGGCCTGATCCGCTTCTCGCTCGGTATGTTCCCGGTTGCCTCCGAGTTCTTCGCACCGCTTGTCTTCGCCTTGTCTGTCATCGCCATTATCTACACCTCGCTGGTGGCGCTGATGCAGGACGACATGAAAAAGCTGATTGCCTACTCGTCGGTTGCCCACATGGGTTATGTCACGATGGGCATCTTCGCGGCCAACGCACAGGGTCTGCAGGGCTCGATCTTCCAGATGCTGTCGCACGGCATCGTGTCGGGCGCTCTCTTCCTTTGTGTCGGCGTGATTTACGACCGAACCCATACTCGCGAGATCGCGGCCTATGGTGGTCTGGTCAACAACATGCCGAAATATGCCGTTGCAATGATGGTCTTCACGATGGCGAACGTCGGTCTGCCGGGCACCTCGGGCTTCATCGGCGAATTTCTGACGTTGATTGGCGTTTTCCGCGTCAATACTTGGGTTGCGCTCTTTGCCGCAACGGGCGTTATCCTCTCCGCCGCCTATGCACTCTGGCTCTATCGCCGGGTGATCTTCGGCGCGCTGGAAAAGGAAAAGCTCAAGGCACTGCTCGACCTTTCTCCGCGTGAACAGTTGATCCTATATCCGCTGATCGCACTGACCATCTTCTTCGGCGTCTATCCGGCTCCGGTCTTCGATGTGACCGCTGCTTCGGTTGACCAGCTGATCCATAGCTATACGGCCGCAGTCCAGGCAGCGCAGGACGTTGCGCTGTCGATGAAATGATGACGGGACTTTTGGGACATGACCTCTGAAACTATTCTCGCAAGCCTGCATCTTTCCATTCCGGAGCTGATCCTCGCTGTCGGCGCGCTGGCGTTGCTAATGATCGGCGTCTTCTCGGGAGAGCGTTCGGGCCGTATGGTCAGCGTTCTCGCGATGATCGTGCTGGCTGCTGCCGCGCTCTGGCTGATCGTCGTTCCCAGCGAAGGCGTTGCCTATGGCGGCGTCTTCCTGTCGGACGGCTTCGGTCGCTTCATGAAGATCACGGCATTGGTTGGATCGATCTCGGCGCTTTTCATGTCGCTCGGCCTCGCCAAGGAAAACCAGCTCGATAAGTTCGAGTTTCCGGTACTGCTCGTGCTCTGCACGCTCGGTATTCTGCTGATGATTTCGGCCAACGATCTCATCTCGCTCTACCTCGGTCTTGAACTGCAATCGCTCGCGATCTACGTCGTTGCTGCGATCAATCGCGAGAGCGTCAAGTCCACGGAAGCCGGCCTGAAGTACTTCGTGCTCGGCGCGCTTTCCTCGGGCATGCTGCTATACGGCATGTCGCTGGTTTATGGCTTCACCGGTCACACGCAGTTCGCTGATATCGCCCAGGCTCTGACCGTCGACGGTGCCCGCTCGCTTGGCCTCGTCTTCGGCCTCGTGTTCATCCTCGCCGGCATCGCCTTCAAGATTTCCGCAGTTCCGTTCCACATGTGGACGCCGGACGTTTATGAAGGTGCGCCGACCCCGGTCACGGCTTTCCTTGCCAGTGCCCCGAAAGTTGCCGCGATGGCGATGATGACCCGCATTGTGATCACCGCCTTCCAGCCGGTCCTGGCGGATTGGCAGCAGGTCGTGGTGTTTATTTCGATAGCGTCCATGCTGCTTGGTTCCTTTGCCGCCATCGGTCAGAAGAACATCAAGCGACTGATGGCCTATTCGTCGATCGGTCACATGGGCTACGCATTGGTTGGCCTAGCCGCGGGCAACCAGACCGGCGTTTCAGGCGTCATGCTCTACATGGTCATCTACATGGTGATGACGCTCGGCAGCTTCGCGATCATCATGTCGATGCGCCGCAAGGACGGGACGGTTGTCGAGGAAGTCAATGACTTGGCTGGCCTGTCGACCACCAATCCGTTCATGGCAACGGTGCTGACCATCCTGATGTTCTCGCTGGCCGGCATTCCTCCGCTCGCAGGCTTCTTCGCCAAGTACTTCGTGTTTGTCGCTGCGATCGAGGCCAAGCTCTACGCTCTCGCGATCATCGGCGTTCTTGCATCGGTTGTCGGCGCTTACTACTACCTGCGCGTCATCAAGCTGATGTGGTTCGATGAAGCCACGGGCGAGTTCGCTCGCGTTTCGGGCTCGCTCCGTCTTGTCTTTGGTCTGTCCGGCCTCTTCGTTCTCGCCTATGTCTTTATCGGCGGTCCGATTGGCGGTGCGGCCGAGCTTGCAGCTGCGACGCTCTTTTGATGAACTCTGAGGCACGGCGCCGGATATCGCTCGACGATTTCAGGCACGAGGCTCTGTCGGAGACATCGTCCACGAACAGCGAATGCCTTGCCCGTGCGCGGGCAGGGGACCGCGGTCTCATCTGGATCACGGCGGAAAGGCAGACCGGCGGCCGCGGTCGTCGGGGACGTCCCTGGGTTTCGGAGCGGGGCAATCTCTATGCCTCGCTTCTTCTTATCGATCCGGCTCCCATGGAGCGCCTCGGCTCGCTGCCGCTGGCAATCGCCGTCGCAGTGCATCAGGCTGTTCGCCATGTGCTGCCGCATACGGCCGAACCGCTGGAAGTGAAGTGGCCGAACGATATCGTGATCGGACGAAAGAAGACTTGTGGCATTCTCGTCGAGGGCGAAGCCCTTCCGGACGGACGCCATGCGCTCGTCATCGGCATCGGTATCAACGTCGCATTCATGCCCGACAACCCGCTCTATCCGGTGACCTGCCTGCGCGAGCAAGGGAGCTCCGCTTCCCCTGAAGAGGTTTTCGCCCATCTCTTTGCGTCGATGGCCGAAGTCCTGGAGGCATGGGATCGCGGCCGTGGCGTGCGCGAAATCACCGAACGCTGGCGCCGAGTTGCCTGCGGCATTGGCGAAAAGATAACTGTGAACCTGCCGGACCGGTCGATTTCCGGCCACTTCGCCGGAATTGATGATAATGGCCTGTTGATGCTCGATACCGGCGCAGGCAGGATGATGACGATTGCCGCCGGCGATGTCTTCTTTGGTTGATTGGAAAAAAGAATAATATGGCGAAGCAGGACGAACTGGTATTTCTGCCGTTGGGCGGCGTTGGCGAGATCGGAATGAACCTCGCCCTTTACGGCTACGGCCCGCCGGATCATCGCCAGTGGATCATGGTCGACTGCGGCGTCACCTTTCCTGGACCTGACTTGCCGGGTGTCGATCTTGTGTTGCCCGACATTCGGTATCTCGCCAGCGAGCGCAAGAGCCTGAAGGCGATCTTCATCACCCACGCGCATGAGGACCACTATGGCGCGCTCGCCGATCTATGGCCAGGCCTCAACGTTCCAGTCTATGCCTCGGCCTTTACAGCAGGGCTTCTCGAGGCGAAGCGCAATTTTGAGAAGTCGGCCATCGGCGAGATCCCGGTGACGCTGTTTACGGCGGGCAACACCGTCAATGCAGGCCCCTTCAGCGTCGAAGGTGTGGCGGTTAACCACTCCATTCCGGAGCCGATGTCGTTGGTGATCCGCACGCCCCTCGGCAATGTGATCCATACCGGCGACTGGAAGATCGATCATGAACCGTCGCTCGGTCCGTTGACAGACGAGACCCGTTTCCGCCAGCTTGGCGACGAAGGCGTTCTGGCGTTGATGTGCGATTCCACGAATGCTCTTCGGGATGGCGTATCGCCGTCGGAGAAGGATGTCTCCGAGAGCTTGCGCAAGATCATCGAGAATGCCGAAGGCCGTGTTGCGGTGACGACGTTTTCATCGAATGTCGGCCGTATTCGCACGGTAGCCGAGGCGGCCGAGGCTGAAGGCCGCGAAGTCCTTTTGCTTGGCAGTTCGCTCAAGCGCGTTGTCGACGTGTCTCGCGATATAGGTCTGATGGAAGGCATCAAGCCGTTTATTTCCGAGGAGGAGTACGGCTACATCCCGCGCGACAAGGTGGTGGTCATCCTGACCGGCAGCCAGGGTGAGCCACGCGCTGCCCTTGCTAAACTTTCGCGCGACGAGATGCGCAACGTAGCGCTTGCATCGGGCGATATCGTCGTATTTTCTTCCCGCGCCATTCCGGGTAACGAGAAGGCGATCCAGGATATCAAGAACGGCCTGATCGAGCAGGGCGTCCATGTCATCACCGACAACGAGGCCCTAGTTCACGTTTCCGGACATCCGCGCCGCAACGAGTTGCAGAAGATGTACGAGCTGACACGGCCGAAGATCGTCGTGCCGGTACACGGCGAGGCGACGCACCTGACGGCACACAAGGAACTCGCGGAGCAGTCGGGCATCTCGATCGTGCCGCGTGTGCGCAACGGCGACATTCTTCGCCTGGCTCCGGGACCAGTCGAGGTGATCGACGAGGCGCCGCATGGCCGCATCTACAAGGACGGTTCGCTGATCGGCGATTTCGACGAGATGGGCATCGGCGAGCGCAAGAAGCTTTCCTATGTCGGCCATGTTGCCGTCAACGTCGTGATCGACAGCCGCTATGATATCGTTGGAGATCCGGACCTTGTTGCGATCGGTTTGCCTGTCTACGACGACGAGGGCGACGAGATGGAAGATACGCTCTACGATGCTGCTGTTGGCGCCATCGAAAGCATACCGCGGGCACGCCGGAAGGATCTCGACCTGCTGCAGGAGTCGGTTCGCCGTGCCATCCGTGCAGCAGCAAACCAGACCTGGGGCAAGAAGCCCGTGGTCACGGTGTTTGTTACGAAGGTGTGACGCATGCTCGGCCGGGTCAATCACGTTGCTATCGCTGTTCCCGATCTCGCGGCCGCAACGGCGGCATATCGGGACACACTCGGCGGATCCGTCTCGACCCCGCAGGCTCTGCCGGAGCACGGCGTCACTGTTGTCTTCGTGGAACTGCCGAATACCAAAATTGAACTTCTGCAGCCGTTGGGGGCGGACTCGCCGATTGCGGCTTTCCTGGAGAAGAACCCGTCCGGCGGAATGCATCATATCTGCTACGAAGTCGGCGATATTTTCGCTGCTCGCGATCAGCTGATGCAGGCAGGTGCAAGAGTACTTGGCAATGGTCAGCCGAAGATTGGTGCGCACGGCAAGCCGGTGCTGTTCCTGCATCCGAAGGACTTCTTCGGGACCCTGATCGAACTGGAGCAGGTTTGAACAAGCCTGCGGCAGAGTGACACAAATCCGGTAAATGTCAGGAAGTGGTTCAAACCTGCTTTGTGTCGACGGACATTTCGGCCTATAAGCGCGATAATTGCGATAGTCGCAACGAGCTTAGCGGGACCTTTCGATGCTGCAGATATTTCTACAGGGCTTCGCCGTCTACTTTATCGTGTGGTGGATTACCCTCTTTGCCGTCCTCCCGATCGGCCTGCGCACGCAAGCGGAAGACAACGATATCGTATTGGGAACTGTTCACAGCGCGCCGACCCGATTCCGGCCGGTATTTGTCTTCTCGATGACGACGCTCATCTCCGCCGTCATCTACGCGTTGTGGTATATTGCTTCGAACTACTTCGGGTGGGGCTTCGACGCCCTGCCGCAGATCGGCCCTTCATTCTCAAACGTGTAAGAGCGTTTGCCCAGTTTTTGGGCGAACGCGGATTTCAGCTGTCACACGCGTGTGATGAAGTTGCGGCAAGGAGATGCCGCAACGGAATGAGACCTTACGCTACGGCAGCGAAGCTGCTGAAAGCGGAATATGCCGGAAAAGAGCCAAAAAAAAACAAGGCTGAAAGCCTTGTTTTAAGTATCGCGTGATCCTTATCCGTTGCCGGGGCTGCGACAAGCGCGCCTAAGATCTGATCCTCCCAAGACTTGACCGCGAAATCGGCAGAAATTTAGCTCCCTGCCTGTTTTGTGGGCTAAAGCTAGCTCAAAGAATGGGCTTTGTCATCAGGTTTTTTTGCATTTTTGCTACACTCGAGCAATTTTTTTCTGTTGATAAGAATTTCGTACAAACCATTATAATTCCGCCTTTTTCTTACTTTGTCTGCTTCACACGTGCGAACTTGCTTTAACGGCAGACCGCGTCAGCCCGTCGCGGGTTTCTTTCCTTTCGCGAAGCAGCTATGAACGCTGCCAATATTTGTGATCGCCTTCGATTCCGCGACATGCGGTATCTCAACAGCTCTGGAATTCGCCATGCGCCTGTCTCGCTATTTCATGCCCATCCTGAAGGAAAACCCCAAGGAGGCGGAAATCGTCTCCCATCGGCTGATGTTGCGCGCCGGCATGATCCGGCAGCAGTCGCAGGGCATCTATTCCTGGTTGCCACTCGGCAAGCGCGTTCTTGACAAGGTCAACAACATCATCCGCGAGGAGCAGAACCGCGCCGGCGCGATCGAGCTGTCGATGCCGACGCTGCAGTCGGCCGAGCTCTGGCAGGAAAGCGGGCGCTACGACGCCTACGGCAAGGAAATGCTGCGCATCAAGGATCGCCAGGATCGCCCGATGCTGTATGGTCCGACCAACGAGGAAATGGTCACGGATATCTTCCGGTCCTACGTGAAGTCCTACAAGAGCTTGCCGCTCAACCTGTATCACATTCAGCTGAAGTTCCGCGACGAGATCCGTCCGCGCTTCGGCACCATGCGCTCGCGTGAATTCATGATGAAGGATGCTTATTCCTTCGATCTGACGCGCGAAGGCGCGGAGCACTCCTATAACAAGATGTTCACCGCCTATCTGCGCACGTTCGACCGCCTCGGCCTCCGTGCCATTCCGATGCGTGCCGATACCGGCCCGATCGGTGGCAATCTCAGCCATGAGTTCATCATTCTGGCCGACACCGGCGAGTCCGAGGTGTTCTGCCACAAGGATTTTGTAAACTTTGATATCCCGGCTCAAGATACCGACTTCGACAGCGTCGAGGGCCTGAAAGCAGTCTTCGACAAGTGGACGTCGCTTTATGCCGCCACGTCGGAGATGCATGACGAAGCCGCGTTCGACGCGGTTCCGGAAGGCGATCGCCTCTCTGCGCGCGGCATTGAAGTGGGTCATATCTTTTACTTCGGCACGAAGTATTCCGAGCCGATGGGCGCGAAGGTGCAAGGTCCGGATGGCAAGGAACATACCGTCCACATGGGCTCCTACGGGATTGGCCCGACCCGCCTTGTTCCCGCCATCATCGAAGCATCGCATGACGAAAACGGAATCATCTGGCCGGCGTCCGTGGCGCCGTTCGATGCGGTCGTGATCAACATGAAGGCCGGTGATGCGGCGTGCGATGTGGCCTGCGAGAAGATCTATGCGACGCTCTCAAATGCCGGCAAGGACGTCCTCTATGACGATACGGACGACCGCGCCGGAACGAAATTCGCGACCGCCGATCTGATCGGTGTTCCGCTGCAGATCATTGCCGGCCCGCGTGCGGTCGCGAGCGGCGAAGTCGAAGTGAAGGACCGCAAGACAGGCGCCCGCGAAACGATGACCATCGACGCGGCGATCAATAAGCTCTTGGGCTGAGAAGGGCGGGAGGCAGGATGGCAGATGCAGCGGTGAGCCAGCGGCAGGGTTCCAGATCCGGCTCGGCGCCGGCCAGCCGGCCATTTTCCGCCTTCGAACGGCTTGTGGCGTGGCGCTATCTGCGCGCCCGCCGCAAGGAGGCGTTCATTTCGGTGATCGCCGGCTTCTCTTTCATCGGCATTATGCTCGGTGTTGCCACGCTCATCATCGTCATGGCTGTGATGAATGGATTTCGCACGGAGCTGATCTCCCGCATTCTTGGCATCAACGGCCACATGATCGTTCAGCCCGTTGATACGCCGTTCAACGACTATTCGGCGCTGACCGATAGGCTTGGCGCCGTGCCGGGCGTCAAGCTGGCCCTGCCGCTCGTGGAAGGGCAGACGTTGGCCTCCGGGCAGGGTGGTGCCGGTACGGGCGCGCTGGTACGCGGTATCCGGCCTGAAGACCTGGACAAGGTGAAGACGGTCTCGGGCAACATCAAGTCCGGCGACCTTGTCGGCTTTGCCGCTGGCCAAGGTGTCCTGATCGGCTCGGGCATGGCTACACAACTCGGCCTCCAGGCCGGTGACACCATCACGTTGATATCGCCGGAGGGCGACGTCACGCCGATGGGCGTCAACCCACGGGTCAAATCCTACAAGGTTTCCGGCATTTTCGAGATCGGCATGTCGGAGTACGACGCGACGATCATCTACATGCCGCTCGAGGAAGCACAGCTTTACTTCAACGCCGAGGGGCTGGTTCAATCCATTGAGCTCTTCGTCGACAATCCCGACGACATCGACAACATGCGGCCGAAGGTCGAAGCCGCAGCAGGCCGCCAGATCGCGATCACCGACTGGCGGCAACGCAACCAGACCTTCTTCTCCGCCCTGGAAGTCGAGCGGAATGTCATGTTCATGATCCTGACGCTCATCGTTCTCGTCGCGGCGCTCAACATCATTTCCGGCTTGATCATGCTGGTGAAGGACAAGGGCAGCGATATCGCCATCCTGCGAACGATGGGCGCAAGCTCCGGCGCAATCATGCGCATCTTCTTCATGACGGGCGCGGCAATCGGCGTCGTTGGCACGCTGGCCGGCGTCCTTCTCGGCGTCATTGTCTGTATCAACATCGAGAAGATCCGCGAGTTCTTCTCCTGGGTTTCCGGGACGGTGCTGTTCGATCCTCAGCTCTATTTCCTCAGCCAACTGCCGGCAGAAATGAGCCTTAGAGAGACACTCTCGGTCGTCATCATGGCCCTGACGCTGTCCTTCCTTGCCACCATCTTCCCGGCGTGGCGGGCCTCCAAGCTCGATCCCGTGCAGGCCCTGCGCTACGAATAAGGAATGCTATTTTTATGAAGCGGACTACCGTTCTCAAGCTTTCCGGCGTCGAGCGCCACTATGGCCAGGGTGAGACGCTGCTCTCGATCCTGAAGGGCGTGGACTTCACGCTGAACAGCGGCGAAATTGTCGCCCTCGTCGCGCCGTCAGGCACGGGTAAATCGACGCTGCTGCATGTTGCCGGCCTTCTCGAGCATCCCGATGGGGGAGAGGTGACAATCAACGGCCACGCCTGTGACGGTTTGCCGGACGACAAGCGCACGGCGATCCGTCGCAATGAGATCGGTTTCGTTTATCAGTTCCATCACCTGCTGCCGGAATTCTCCGCGATCGAGAATATCATGATGCCGCAGATGATCGCCGGGCTGCCACGCAAGGAAGCGAAGGAGCGCGCTGGCCAGTTGCTCGACTACATGCGAATCGGTCATCGCGGTGCGCATCGTCCAGGGGAACTTTCCGGTGGCGAGCAACAGCGTGTGGCGATTGCCCGCGCCGTCGCCAATGCGCCAAGCCTGCTTTTGGCGGACGAGCCTACGGGCAACCTTGATCCTGAAACCGCGAGCTACGTCTTTGACGCGCTCGAAGCGCTGGTCCGTCAATCCGGCCTGGCGGCGCTGATCGCGACCCACAATCACGAACTCGCCGGCCGCATGGACCGGCGCGTCACAATCGCCGACGGCAAGGTCGTGGATTTCTGATCACGGGTGGATGAGGCCGCCACGGTAGTCCAGTTCGTAGGCCCTGCGTTCTTTCACGACGATTACCTCGCGGCCGCTGAAATGGCTGCAGTCGCCCATGCTTTGATCGGCATAGAAGCCGAAGGCATGATCGAATTCCATACCGCCGAGAAAGCGTCGATACTCGGCATACATTTTTGACAGCGCAGCCTTGATGACAGTCCCCGCCCGTTCTCCGTCGATCAGCGAATGCTCAACGATGCGGCCGAAGTAGTTCATTGCCCAGATCGGTTCGCTGTCCAGCCAGACCACTTCCTGCCCGGCGAAATCGGTGCCGCCGAAATAACTGTCGAGATAGCGCCATGGGCCGCGCTGATAACCGATGTCATGCGATCCTGTTCGGCACGCGGGCGCGGGACTTCCGCCGCCGACATAGGAATTGGCCTTTGCCTCGACGATGAAGCTGTTCAGTGCGGCGATATCCATATCTTTGTTCTCCAGCTCGGCAGCCTCTCAATAACCGTGCCAATTGTAAAGAACAAAATAAGAACAAAGACTATTGCCCACAGATCGCTTGCCCTGTGTCGTCATTCCATTGGAGGATTGGGATGACGCGCGACTCGGCCTTGATGTCTTTGCCATTCTTCTGCAGCTTGCCGGTCAATGCATTGTAGTCGCAGGTACCGCCGGCGTTGGGGTCGAGCGTGTCGTAGTGATTGTAGGTGTAACCGGCGACAACGAACTGTTTGTTGCGATAAGCCACTGTCAGCGTCTGGTCCCAGCGGTCGCGCCCGATGGCGCTGTTCTGCGAATGTATTGCGATCGAGGACTTGCCGACGACTTTCAACGAGGGTTCCTGACCGAAGACGCCGTCAGCGCTGGTGCTGCCCCAAATCTTGTTTGGCGCGCTCATGGACAGTCGCAGCAGCTCGTGGTCGCTATCACGAAGATAGATGTAGATTCCGATTTGATCGTCGCTGGCGCTATCTTCAGGTGCAACCAGCAGTGCGAGATCCGCACGCCCGTCGCCATCCCAATCACCTGTCGCCGCGTCGATGATACGCGCGGGGTCAATCTGCTCGGCTCGAGCGGTAAACGCTGTCGATAGAACCAATCCCGCAATTAATACAAACTTAAACATGCTTTTCTCCCATCGCCATACGGCCAGCAGAGCGGAAAAGAATCCTGTTGACAATAGAACAATAGCGGAACAAATTGAAAACATAAGAGAACAGGAGAGCCAAATGACTGACTTGATCCGTGATATCGCAGCATTCACCTCCATCGCAATGTTCGTTGCCAGCTTCTCGCTGATCTGCATGGCAATGTAAGAATTTCGGGGACCGCATGGCTGTCATGCGGTCCGAACGCAACCCTTGTCTGGACATCGACCCCCCGATGCTGAGAATAGACCTGATTTGATTCAGATGATCGGAAGGCATGTCATGGGGGGTGCGGAGAAAGACGCGGCAAGCGGTTTCATCGGCGGTACGCCGGGCTTCGTTCACCTTCGTGTCCACTCGGCTTATTCGCTGCTCGAAGGGGCACTGCCGCTCAAGAAGATCCTCTATAAGGCGTCGGGCGATAGCCAGCCGGCCATTGCGATCACTGACACCAACAATCTGTTTGTCGCCCTCGAGTTTTCACAGAAGGCCATGGACGAGGGCCTGCAGCCGATCATTGGCTGTCAGGTCTCGATCGACATGGAAGATGGTCCTGAGACGGAACGGCGCGGCGGCCAGCAGGTGCTCGTCAAGCTGCCGTCGCTGGTCCTCTTGGCGGCGACTGATGCTGGTTACGAGCGGCTGGTGGATCTGGTCAGCCGCGCCTATCTCGGCGGCGAGGGCAATGGTCAATCGATCCACATTCGCGCCTCTTGGCTCGACGAGATCGGAACGGAAGGCCTGATCGCTCTGACCGGTGCCTTGACGGGACCGATCGACGTGGCGCTCAAGGACGGACATGCAGCTCAAGCGGAGGCACGCCTTCTGCTGCTGAAGCGTCATTTCGGCGACCGGCTTTACGTCGAGTTGCAGCGGCACGGCACCTATGACAAGCGCCATGAGCAGAAGGTGATCGGCCTTGCTTATGAGCACGATTTGCCGCTGGTGGCCACCAATGAAGCCTTTTTCCCGACCCGTGACGATTATGATGCGCATGACGCCCTGATGGCCGTTGCCCACAACGCGATCGTTTCCGACGATACGCGGTTCCGTCTAACGCCTGATCACTACCTGAAAAGCCGTGCCGAAATGGCGAGGCTTTTTGCCGATCTACCGGAAGCGCTGGAAAATACTATCGAGATCGCGCGGCGCTGCTCCTTCATCCTCAAGACGCGCAAGCCGATCCTGCCCCGCTTCACCGGCGCCACGACCGACCCCGAGGAAGCGGAGCGCGAAGAGGCGCTCGAACTGCGCCGGCAGGCGGAGGAGGGACTGGATAGTCGCCTTGCCATGCTCGGCATGTCGCCCGGCTATGAGGAGAAAGACTACCGCGAGCGGCTGGAGTTTGAACTCAGCGTTATCGAACGCATGAAGTTCCCGGGCTACTTCCTGATCGTTTCGGACTTCATCAAATGGGCAAAGCAGCATGACATTCCCGTCGGCCCGGGTCGCGGCTCGGGTGCGGGCTCGCTGGTCGCCTATGCGCTGACGATCACCGACGTCGATCCGCTGCGTTTCTCGCTGCTCTTCGAACGCTTCCTCAACCCGGAACGCGTCTCGATGCCGGACTTCGATATCGACTTCTGCCAGGATCGCCGAGAAGAGGTGATCCGCTACGTGCAGCGCAAATACGGCCGCGAGCAGGTGGCGCAGATCATCACCTTTGGGTCGCTACAGGCGCGCGCGGCACTGCGCGACGTCGGCCGTGTGCTGGAAATGCCCTACGGCCAGGTCGACAAGATATGCAAGCTGGTTCCCAACAACCCGGCCAACCCGACCCCGCTGTCAAAGGCGATCGAGGAGGAGCCGAAGCTGCAGGAGGAGGCCGACAAGGAGCCTGTCGTCGCGCGCCTGCTCGATATTGCCCAGAAGATCGAGGGCTTGTACCGCCACGCCTCCACCCATGCTGCCGGTATCGTCATCGGCGACCGACCGCTGTCGAAGCTGGTACCAATGTATCGCGATCCGCGCTCCGACATGCCGGTCACCCAGTTCAATATGAAATGGGTCGAGCAGGCTGGCCTCGTCAAGTTCGACTTCCTTGGTCTGAAGACGCTGACGGTGTTGAAGGTCGCCGTCGATTTCGTCGCCAAGCGCGGCATCAAGGTAGACCTCGCTTCGATCCCGCTCGATGACAAGAAGACCTACGAGATGCTTTCGCGTGGCGAAACCGTCGGCGTGTTCCAGGTCGAAAGTGCGGGTATGCGCAAGGCGCTGATCGGTATGAAGCCGGACTGCATTGAGGACATCATCGCGCTCGTGGCCCTTTATCGTCCGGGTCCGATGGAGAATATTCCGACCTACAATGCCCGCAAGCACGGCGAGGAAGAAGTCGAGTCGATCCATCCGACGATCGACCATCTGCTGAAGGAAACGCAGGGGGTTATCGTCTACCAGGAGCAGGTGATGCAGATCGCCCAGGTCCTGTCGGGCTATTCGCTCGGCGAAGCCGACCTTCTGCGTCGCGCCATGGGTAAAAAGATCAAGGCGGAGATGGACCAGCAGCGCGAGCGCTTCGTCGATGGCGCCATCAAGAACGGTGTGTCGAAGCCGCAGGCCGACAACATCTTCGAACTGCTCGCCAAGTTCGCGAACTACGGCTTCAACAAGTCGCACGCCGCTGCATACGCGATTGTCTCCTATCAGACCGCCTACATGAAGGCGCACTATCCGGTCGAGTTCCTTGCCGCGTCGATGACACTCGATATGTCGAACACCGAGAAGGTGAACGACTTCCGCCAGGACGCGAAGCGCCTCGACATTGAGGTGATCCCACCCTCGGTGCAGACCTCGTTCCGCCACTTCGAAACCGGCGACAACAGGATCTACTATGCGCTGGCGGCGCTGAAGGGAGTCGGCGAATCAGCCGTCGACCACATCGTGGAGGTCCGGGGCGGCACCCCATTTGCAAGCCTTGAGGATTTCTGTCTGCGCATTGATCCGCGACAGGTGAACCGGCGTGTGCTGGAAAGCCTGATCTTTGCCGGTGCTTTCGATTGCTTCGGGCTCGATCGGGCGCAACTCGCAGGCGGTCTCGATCGGATCATGGGCTATGCGCAGCGTGCACAGGAAAACAAGCTGAGCGGCCAGTCGGACATCTTCGGCAGCGCGCTGTCGTCTGGCCCGGAGAAAATCTCGCTACCGCAGTTTTCGCCATGGCTGGCCTCCGAGAAGCTGCTCAAGGAGTTTCAGGTCCTTGGCTTCTACCTGACGGCACATCCGCTCGACAGCTACCAGAACATTCTGCGGAAGATGCGGGTCCAGACCTTCGCCGAGTTTTCGGCCGCGGTGAAGCAGGGCGCGAGTAACGGCCGCCTTGCAGGGACGGTCATCTCGAAGCAGGAGCGCAAGACCAGGACCGGCAACAAGATGGGCATCATCGTGTTTTCGGATTCCTCGGGTCAGTTCGAAGCCGTGCTGTTTTCCGAAATGCTGAACCAGTATCGTGATGTGCTGGAATCCGGAAAGTCCTTCGTTATCACGGCGACGGGGGAGGAGCGGCCCGAAGGCGTTGGCCTTCGCCTGCAGACCATCCAGTCGCTTGAAGAGAAATCACTACAAATGCAGAAGGCCCTACGCGTCTACGTGCGGGATTCAGGGCCGCTTCGGGCGGTTGCGGCGCACCTGAATGCCAAGGGCGATGGCTTGGTCTCCTTCATCGTGATCAAGGAGGAAGGCAAGCGCGAGGTGGAGGTCGAGCTTCCGCAGAAATATCGCATCACACCTGAGATTGCCGCAGCCCTTCGCGCAGCCCCGGGCGTCATCGACGTCGAGCTGGTCTGACCTCAGCCTTTCGTAAGGGTGATGAAGTCCGTTCCTTCGCCGGTCTCGGTTCCGAGGCCGGTGTCGGAGATTGTCAGTGTCGAGCCGGTGGTCAACATGGCGTCGATCTTGCGCCGTGTCTCCTCGGGAATATCGATGCGGCTCAAGGCGTTGGCGATCGGTGTGCCTGATATGATCGAGCTTTCGAGGCTGCTGATGCCGAGCCGGGTCATGGTTGCGTGCGAGAGTGTGTTGGGAAGCGTTGCCCCCATCCAGTCTGCCGAGCCGGTTTCGAAATCGACGTTGTGGACAAAGAAGAAGTGCGTGCCGAGGGCAAGCCCAGGGTTCTCAATCGAGATCGGTGCCTCAAGAACCGGCTCAAAACCCTGGCGGATCAGGATGATGCCATTTGGTGGCGTTCCCTTGCCTGCCGCGGCATAGACTGCCCTGATGAGCGCGTCACTCATTGGTGACTTTTCTGCCGTGGGCTCCACCGGATACTTCAGTTTGAAGTCGCTGATTGCCTGCAGCGTTGCCGACCCGAGGAAGCCATCGGGTTCACCTGCGGCAAAGCCAAGCTCATTCAGGTAGGTCTGAAGGTCGATGACCTCCGCTCGGAGACTGCGGCGCGTTATGAGAATGCGGATCGGTGTGTCGTTTGTCGGCCCTGTTGCCGCCGGCGTATCAGGAGATGGTAGTGCGACGTCGTTCATGGCGACCTGAACGGGCGCTTGCCCGATTGCCGGCCTCAGCGAAGCGTCGGAAAGCAGTGGCGGTTCTGGCACGTCCGGCCGGAAGAGCATCGGGTGATCGATCGGCTCGGGCGTGAGTTCGGCGTCGGTTATAACAACGGGAACGCCCATCGTCGTCATCTTGTAGAGCTGCTTGGCGAAGGCTGCCGGCATGCGGACGCAGCCGTGTGATGCAGGGTAGCGCGGTACGGAATTGGACTCGTGAAGCGCGATGCCGGACCAGGTCAGCCTCTGCATGAAGGGCATCGGCGCAGCCGAATAGATATTGGACTCGTGATATTTCTGCTTCTCGATGACCGAGAAGATGCCACTCGGCGTGCTATGGCCGGGTTTCCCCGTCGAGACCTTCGAGGTCGCCACGACCTCGGTGCCATCATAGAGCGTAAGCGACTGCGTATCCTTCGATACGAAGATTTGCAGCGTGCGTGAATCCGCGGCAAGCGCGGGGTGCACGAGCGCGGTGGCCGACAGCAAGCCGAGGCCGAAAACGAGACGCGACAACATATGACTCAACCGATACGCAATACTTGAAGCGCCAGCCTAGTCGCCGAAGCTTAAGGAAAACTTGAAATAACGGACGTTGAAGCAGGCTCACATACTAGTGATCGCGCTTGCCGCCAAAGGTATATCCGGTCTGGACGGTGCCTTTTCCGAACTTGTCGCGAAGCTTGTCCATGGCAGCTTCGGCAGCTGCCCTGCGGGCCGATTGCATATCGATAAGGTCGGGAGGATCAGCGCGCGCGGGATCGCAAAGATCAGTCACGCCGATCCCGATCAGCCGAAACTTTGTACCGTCCGTCTCCTTCTCCAGGAGTTCGAGCCCGGTGCGGAATATCCGGTCGGCAAGCTGGGTCGGATCTTCGAGCTTGCGATTGCGGGTGCGCAACTTGAACTCCGCCGTCTTCATTTTCAGAACCACCGTCCGACCGGCGATATCGTGCTTCTTCAGCCGCCAGGAAACCTTTTCCGAAAGGCTGCGGAGAATCGGGACGAGTTCATCATAGCGGGAAATATCATCGAAGAAGGTCGTTTCGGACGAAACGCTTTTTGCTGCGTCGTTCAAATGGACCTCGCGGTCGTCGATGCCGCGCGAGAGGCGTGCAAGCCGCTGCCCCATGCTGCCGTATCGGCGCATGAGGTCGCTTTCCTCCATTGTCTGCAATTGGCCGATCGTTCGGATGCCGTCTGCCTCGAGCGTTGCTGCAAACGCCTTGCCGACACCCCAGATCGTCGTCACCGGTCGCGGCGCAAGGAAGGAAACGGCCTCCTCCCGACCGATGACCGAGAAGCCCCTGGGCTTCTGCAGGTCGGACGCGACCTTGGCGAGAAATTTGCAGTAGGAAAGGCCGACGGAGACCGTGATGCCGATCTCCTTCTCGATCCGCTGAACGAACTTGGCGAGCGTGCGCGCCGGCGGATCGTGATGCAGCCGCTCGGTTCCACCAAGTTCCAGGAACGCCTCGTCGATGGAAAGCGGCTGAACCAACGGCGTCAGCTCCTCCATCAAGGTGCGGACCTCCCGTCCGACCTTAACGTATTTTTCCATGTCGGGCCTGATGACGACTGCCTGTGGGCAGGCCTCCAGAGCCTTGAACATTGGCATTGCCGAGCGAACGCCATGGATGCGCGCGATATAGCAAGCGGTGGATACCACCCCGCGCTTTCCGCCACCGATGATGACGGGCTTGTCGGCGAGTTCCGGATTGTCACGCTTCTCGATCGCTGCATAGAAGGCGTCACAATCGATGTGCGCCAGGGTCAGCTCGTAGAGCTCCTTATGCCGCACAACACGAGGACTTCCGCACGCAGCGCAACGGCGCGTTTCAGCTTTCTGCTCGGCAAGGCAGTCGCGACAGAAGCCGGGTGTCTTGGCGTAGGCAGGTGTCATGGCAAGAACAAAGATTGAACATCGCAACATTAGCCTCTAAGCTTTTGAGACTCAAGACAGGCTGGGAGGTTTGCATTGGATATCGATCTCCGTTTCGAGCCGGTGACCGCAGACCGCTGGAGTGACTTCGAGCGGCTTTTCGGTCCCCGAGGAGCCTTTTATGATTGCTGGTGTGTTGCGCTTCGCTTGCCTCATTCCGTCCGCACGAAGATGGAGCCGGATGAGCGAAAATCGCACATGCTCGGCCGGATCGCCGTTGGGCCGCCGCCCGGCATCCTAGCCTATGCCGCCGATGACGAGCCGGTCGCCTGGGTTCAGGTCGGGCCACGGTACGACGTGCCGCAATTCAATTCGCCGCGAACCGTGTCCCGGCCAGTGGAAGAAGAGGATGCGCACGATCCGTCATTCTGGGCCGTGAGTTGTTTCTTCCTGACGTCTCGTTTGCGGGGGCACGGGCTCAGCCATCGTCTCCTCGCGGGTGCGGTCGACCATGCGCGGCGCCACGGTGCCCGCTACATCGAGGGCTGTCCGATTGACCACGTCAAGCAATCGAAGTCCGTGACGCTCTGTACCGGATCGACCGCGATTTTCGATGCGGCTGGATTTGAAACCGTAGCAAAGAGAAAGGATGGTCGGCCGCTCATGCGGCTGGATTTGCGCTCGTAAGAACATCCGCCGCGAAATGTGCCCTTAGCAGCTCAGCGGCATGGTCCCAACCAGTAGCCGCGACGATGTTTCCAATCGGTGGTGGTGCGAACGGTTTGAAATCGGCGTTGGCCATCATGCTCAGGAGCAGGCAGTCGGGCACATGATCGGCAACGGAAAGGAGATTGCGTTGCATATCATCGATGAAGGCGACCGGGAGGCTTCGGCGATCATGGAGCCTTGCGACAACCGGTCCTTTGGCCTCTTCCGTGGCGATCAGGTCGAAGGAGAGGTGAAGCTGGTTGAGAAATTCGCGCCGGATACCATGGTGCCGAGGTGGCATCGCGGTCAGGAAGACGATGTCGGCGTCGGCCGAAAGCGACTGCAGTGTTTCGACGGCCTTTTCCGCTGGCTTCTGCCAGATGTGCTGGTTCGCGAAGAATATTTCCTCAAACGAATCGACCGCCGCTTTGTCCAACTCGCTGCCGTCGAGCAGAGAGACGATGTTGCCATAGAGGCGGAACGACCGCGGCAGGAGGTCATAGCTGTGCGAGCGCAGGAAAGCGGTAAACGGAGTGAGAAACTCGAGAACCACTTCATCGATGTCGCAGACGACCAAGGGCCGATCGCGGAGGCGCACCTGGCTAACGTTGGTAGCAATATCCATGCTCAATATTCTCCCGACCCAAGTCCCGGTGGCGAAAAGTGCAGCCACGCCGCATTCAAAGCGTCCGGCGCGGTGCCGGTCGCCTGGCAAAAGGCCATCGCCGTCGGCTCATGCTGCATGATGAAATCCATCATGCCCGAAAGAAACCCGGGATCGTTGATCGCGTGGCGGACCTGTGCGGGCTCGACGCCGGTCAATGCAAGGAAACGGCCGAACAAATCCGGTTCGCTAGCAAGCCAGGCAAGAACGGCGATCGCGGTCTGCTGCGGATCTGCCGCGAGTTGTTTCGAAGTCTTGAAGTTGCTTTGCATTTCTCTGGGTAAGTTACCTATTTTTCAACCAAATACCGATAGTGTGCAGCCATCGGTTCTATGGAACCATGCCATCGCGGAAGTCTTCTTCATGCGGGGAAACGGTACCAGAACGGACGTAGGACGCGTGTCATGCCCAAGCAGGTGATGATTGTAGAAGATAACGAGCTCAACATGAAGCTCTTTCGCGACCTCATCGAGGCGTCTGGCTACACGACAATCCAGACCCGAAACGGCATGGAAGCGCTCGATCTCGCGCGTAAATACCGGCCCGATCTGATTCTGATGGACATTCAGCTCCCCGAAGTTTCTGGTCTCGAGGTCACCAAATGGCTGAAGGAAGACGATGATCTGCACGTCATTCCTGTTATCGCCGTTACAGCATTTGCCATGAAGGGGGACGAGGAACGCATCCGCCAGGGCGGCTGCGAGGCCTATGTCTCCAAACCCATCTCAGTTCCCAAATTCATTGAGACGATCAAGACCTATCTGGGCGATGCCTGACGCATCGGAAAGAAGCCTATGACTGCGCGCATTCTGGTGGTTGATGACATCCCGGCCAACGTCAAGTTGCTTGAGGCGCGGCTGGTGGCCGAGTATTTCGACGTATTGACCGCAAGCGACGGCTATCAAGCGCTGGCAACATGCGAGCGCAACCAGGTCGATCTTGTCCTTCTCGATATCATGATGCCGGGGATGGACGGTTTCGAGGTGTGCGGGCGCCTGAAGGCCAATCCCAAGACCTCGCACATACCCGTCGTCATGGTGACGGCGTTGGATCAGTCGGCCGACCGAGTCCGTGGCCTGAAGGCTGGCGCCGATGACTTTCTCACCAAGCCGGTCAATGACCTTCAGCTGATTTCGCGGGTTAAGAGCCTCTTGCGGCTGAAGACGCTCAGCGACGAATTGCGCATTCGCGCAGAAACCGCCCATACAATGGGGATCGATGAGCTTCTGCGCTCGGGCGAGGGCCGGGGCGACGAATCAGGCCAGGTGCTGCTGGTCGATGGGCGTGCCGGTTCCCAGGAACGCATCATCAAGGCGCTGAAACCCGTCGCCGACGTCTCTGCGATCTCGGATCCGCAGGCGGCCATCTTCGAGGCTTCGGAAAGTCCGTTTGAACTGGTCATCGTCAACGCCAATTTCGACGGCTACGATCCGCTGCGCCTGTGCTCACAGCTTCGTTCGCTGGAGCGCACGCGTTTTCTGCCGATCCTGATTATCACCGAGCAGGGCGACGATGACATGGTGATCCGGGCGCTTGAACTCGGTGTCAACGACTATATCGTTCGACCGGTTGATCCCAACGAGCTTGTGGCACGTAGCCTCACCCAGATGCGCCGCAAGCGCTACAACGATCGCCTGCGCGCGAGTGTCAAGCAGACAATCGAGCTTGCCGTCACGGATCCGCTGACCGGGCTCAGCAACCGCCGCTACCTGGATAACCACCTGAGCACTCTGTTCAATCGCTCCATGGCGCGCGGGCGTCCGCTATCTGTGCTAATTACAGATATCGATCGGTTTAAGCAGGTCAACGACACCTATGGGCATGATGCCGGGGATGACGTACTGCGGGAGTTCGCGAACCGCATTCGCTCCACCGTCCGCGGCGCCGATCTTGCGTGCCGCTACGGCGGTGAGGAATTCGTGGTGGTGATGCCCGACACCTCGCCGGAGGTGGCCGCGACCGTCGCGGAGCGATTGCGTTCTGTGGTCGAGACGACACCGTTCCAGCTGAAGTCATCGGGGCAGGAGTTGAGCGTGACTGCCTCCTTCGGCATATCGTCGCGGATCTCATCGGTCATCACGCCGGGGCAGTTGATGAAGCAGGCGGATCTGGCACTCTACGAGGCTAAAACGGGCGGTCGAAATCGGGTTGTTGCCGCCGCCTGAGCGGACCTTTTAGTCCGGTTCTCGCGTCATCCACAGCTATGCGGCGAGGCGCTGGAATCAAGTAGTTCGAGTAGAAAGCCGGCCAGTCGATTGCATTCCAGCTTGCTCGAAATCTATCGCTATAAGCAATTGTCGGCGCAGGTGCGCGATAAATGTGATCATACGTCAGGTTTAGCCGGCATTCGGCTATGTGTAGGTAATGCTCAAGTCCTGATCTGTAGCATCAGCAACTAACACTATTGGTCTATATTGTGGCGTTCCTTGCCAACTTTGGCGCTATTCTTGCTGTCAGGACCGAATCGAAGGTCTAGAAATTGTCCTAAAGCGGTACTTTTAACCATAGAATCAACCTCGGAAATCTAACCATTAAGAATTTGTTGATTTTCTTTCATTTTCGAGCAAATTATCGGTCCATAAGAGATAAGCACTCCCTGTGAGGAGTCCGAGATACCCCATGATGCTCAGGTCCGCCGCATCTCCTGGGTCGTGGGGTCGGTCGGCTGGTTTGCAACATTAAGCGGTTCCTCGTGCCGCGTTGCTTGCCGGTCGACCCCCTTTCAAGAAAACGCCGTCCTTTCCGCATTTCCGGGAGGACGGCGATTCTGTTTTTGGGCATTAAAACCAGCGGTAAAGCCGGCAAACAAAAAGGCGCGCAGCCGGTGGGCGCGCGCCTTTTTGAAAAACATCAGATCAAGCGATTACTTGATCTTGGTTTCCTTGAACTCGACGTGCTTCTTAGCAATCGGGTCGTACTTGGTCTTCGTCATCTTGTCGGTCATCGTACGGCTGTTCTTCGTCGTGACGTAGAAGAAACCGGTGTCGGCCGTCGACAGCAGCTTGATCTTGATTGTGGTAGCCTTGGCCATGGTCGTCCTGCCTTTAATAAAATGAAAGCCGTGGCAGGCCGGATAGGCTCCACGGCAAATTCTGGCGCGAAACTACGAATCCCGCCCGAAAAGTCAAGCCCGCTTTCGGAGGAAAAGCAGCCTCACGGCGGAAAGCAGGGCATAAAGCCCGAAGAATCCCGCGATAGCCCAGGCAAAACCGTTATTGCCGGCAACGTCGATGGCTGCGCCGATCACCTGCGGCCCGGCCACCGTGCCAACAGCGTAACAGAATACAAAGGCCGCGTTGGCTGCCGCAAGATCGGAACCGGTCAGGCGTGAACCCAAGTGGCTGAGACCCACGGTATAGAGGCCTGCGACGCACCCGCCCCAGAAGAGCAGCACGGTGGCCATCAGGATCCAGCTGTGCACGAGGACGGGCAGCATCAGCGCGCCGATCAGGCCCATGAAGGCCATCGCGGCCAGCAGCGGGCGCTTGTCCCTCATGCGGTCCGAAAGCAGGCCGACCGGAATCTGGAAGATCACGTTTCCGATTCCCATAACCGTCAGCAGCAGGGCGGCCTGCGCTTCTGTAAAGGAGGCGCGCACGGCATAGATCGGGAACAGCGCGAGGCCGCCGGCCTCAACGGCGCCGAAGATAAAGACAGCAGCGGTTGCGGTTGGCACCAGGAAGACATAGCGCATGAAGTGCAACTCCGGCTTCTCTTCGAGAACCGGGCTTTCGTACCGCGCGATATAGATCGGAATGGCGGCCAATAGAACGGCGCCAGCGCCGACCGCAAAGGGCAGCACGCCATCACTGCCGAGAATCGAAAAGAGCAGTGGCCCGCCTGCGAACCCGAGCGACAGCACGGTCGCATAGATACCAAGGACGAACCCACGCTTCGACGGCGGCGAGGCGGCGTTGATCCAGAATTCCGACAGGATAAACAGCGTCGTCGTCGCGCCGTGAAAGGCGAAACGCAGCGGAAACCACATCCAGAAATCCTGGGCGTAGTAGAAGCCGAGTGCGCTGATCGCTGAAATCACGACAGCCCAGATCATGGTCGGGGCGACACCGTATTTGTGCGCGAGCTTCGTGGTGATGGGCGCAGCCGCCATTGCGGCAACACCGGCCATGGCCGTGTTTAGTCCAATAAGCGTCGAGGGAATGCCGCGTTTTTCGAGAATGATGCTGAGGAGCGGAAGTCCGAGACCGATTGCGATGCCGACAGCGGAAATGGACGAGACGGCTGCCACCAGCGAAGGCCAATGAATTTCTTCGACATCGCCTGGTGTCGTGCCGTTTCGCGGCTGAGACATATACGCATCCTTAGAGACCTGCTGCACAGAATCGCTCACCGCGAAGCACCATAGGAAGGCACAGTCATGCCAAATCCAAGTGACGGCTGTGCTTTACAAGATGAAATGCGCTGGCGGCAATAACCTGGATGATCTTGAATGGGTATAGTCAAAGAACCTTACCGAATAAGCATGAGATTTCGCCCCGCGGAGCCGCAGCACCGTTGGGCGTGCCACTACACGTCAATTGTGTCGTGAAGGTGAAGGGGCAGGGTGGGCAGGCCTAGCGTTTGCGGCCCGGTATCTCGTAGGCGTCGTGATCGTCGGTGTGACCACCGAAGCCGTGCATCTTCAATGCCCATTGCAAGCCGATGACGCCGCCTTTGATCGGCTGGATGATCAGCAGCGTGGCAATCAGGGTGATGGGCGTCCAGATGGCGAATGTCAGCCAGAGTGGCATTGGCCAAACGAGGTCGGTTGCCATGTAGCCGCCGATGATGAGGTGGCCAATAACGACGATTGCGAGGTATGGCGGCAGGTCGTCCGAGCGATGATGATACATTGCTTCGCCGCAAGCAGCACAATTGTCCACCGGCTTCAGGAAGCTCTTGAACAGCTTGCCGCTGCCGCATGCGGGGCAGGTGTTCAGCATGCCACGCTTGATAGAACGGCCGAGCGGACGTTCCACCTCCTCGCTTCCTCCATAACGGATTGCCTGGTCGGTCGAGGTGGTCGTCATCGTTCGTTTCCTTTCGCGGCGTCCCTACACGCCTATCGCCGCCCTCTTGGCGGCCTTGTTCCGGCCTGCTTGCGCGCCCGGCTTGCGTCGCGCCGGCCCGCCTTATGGAATGAACGTACAGCGGTGGGCATTTTTCGCCCCTCGCTGATCATCTCGAAGCGCAACGCACCGGCAAGCGGAATGGCTTCTGCAAGCTTGACCGTGACACCGTCGCCGAGGCGATATCCGAGCCCGGTCTTTTCGCCAGACAGCGCCTGGTGCGCCTCATCATAGATGAAGTAGTCCGTTCCGAGCGTAGATATAGGAACGAAGCCGTCTGCTCCATAGTCCGGGAGAGTGACAAATAGTCCCGATTTCGTCACACCTGATACGCGTCCTTCGAATTCCTCGCCGACGCGGCCGGCAAGATGATGCGCGATCAGGCGGTCCACCGTTTCGCGCTCGGCGGCCATCGCACGCCGCTCGAACGTCGAGATCTCGGCGGCAATGTCGTCGAGTGCGGCTTCTTGATCGGGCGTGATCCCGCCTTCACCAAAGCCGAGCGAGCCAACCAGCGCACGGTGCACGATCAGGTCCGCATAGCGCCGGATCGGTGAGGTGAAGTGCGCGTACTTCATCAGGTTCAGGCCAAAATGCCCAATATTCTCCGGGCTGTAGATTGCCTGGCTCTGGGAGCGCAGCACCATCTCGTTGACCATCGTTTGATGCGGAGTGTCGTCCGCCTTGGCGAGGATCATGTTGAAATTGTTGGCGCGCATATTGCCGCCCTTGGCGAGCGAAATGCCAAGCGTCGCCAGGAACTCGCGCAGCACCTCCTGCTTCGCCAGTGTCGGCCCGTCATGGATGCGGTAGATCAGGACCTGCCGCTTCTTCTCCAGCGTCTCGGCAGCCGCGACGTTGGCCTGGATCATCATTTCCTCGATGAGTTTGTGCGCATCGAGGCGCGGCGGCACGAAGACGCGATCCACGGTGCCGTCAGGCTTCAGCAGGATCTTGCGTTCCGGCATGTCAAGCTCAAGTGGCTGCCTGCGCTCGCGGCCGCGGGTCATGATTCTGTAGGCATTCCAGAGCGGCTTCAGGATAGGCTCCAGAAGCGGGCCGGTCTTGTCGTCAGGCTTGCCGTCGATCGCCGCCTGCGCCTGTTGATAGGAGAGCTTTGCGGCGCTCTTCATCATGACGCGGTGGAAGGTATGGCCGATTTTTCGGCCTTCCTTCGAAAACACCATGCGAACGGCAAGCGCCGGGCGATCCTGACCTTCTCTCAACGAGCAGAGATCGTTCGAGATCCGTTCCGGCAACATCGGCACGACCCGGTCGGGGAAATAGACCGAGTTGCCGCGCTTCAGCGCTTCGCGGTCGAGAGGCGAATTCGGCCGCACGTAATAGGAGACGTCGGCGATGGCGACGGTAACGATGACCCCATCCGGATTGTCGGGCGAGGGGTCCGCCTCCGCATAAACGGCGTCGTCATGGTCCTTCGCATCCGCCGGATCGATGGTGATCAGCGGGACATCGCGCCAGTCCTCGCGATGCGACATCGTCGCGGGCTTGGCATCGTCGGCTTCGGCGACGACAGCAGGCGGGAATATGTAGGGAATGCCGTGCGCATGGATGGCGATCATCGAGATCGCCTTCTCGGATGCAACGGAACCGATGATCGACAGAACCTTGGCGCGTGCCAGGCCAAAGCGCCCGAGGCGAGCGACTTCGACTTCGACCAGATCGCCGTCCTTGGCCTCGCCCTTGTAGTCAGGGTCGATCACCATCTCCTCGCCACGCCGGTCGATCGGAAGCAGACGACCGGCTCCGCCTGGCGCATCCTTGAAGACTCCGAGCAGCGCACCGCGGCGCTTGTCCAAAATCTTGATGATGCGCGCCGTGTAGGCTGGACCGCCGCGATCGGCGGCCGGAAAGATCTTCGCCAGGATGCGATCGCCCATGCCGGCAACAGGCGCCTTGCCCTTGCCGTTGCGCCCCGCCGGCGACGTCGACTGGCGAATGGCGACAGCAGGCGCAACGCCCTGGTCATCGGGCCACTCCGCCGGACGGCCAATCAGTTCGCCATCCTTGTCGCGCGTCGTGATGTCGAGCACTGTGACCGGCGGCAGCGCGCCCGGCCGGATCAATGACTTGCGCGTCTTCTGCAGCATGCCTTCCTGCTCCAGTTCGCGCAGGAGATGCTTCAGCTCGACGCGGCTTTCTCCCTTCAGGCCGAACGCCTTCGCTAGTTCGCGCTTCGAGGCCTTCTGCGGATGGTCGGCGATGAAACGCAGGATCACTTCGCGGGAGGGCAGAGACCCGTGAGCGATATTCAGCGGTTCGGCTGCGGGTTGCTGGCTGGCGCGTCCGATCTTGCCGGGACGCTTGCCCATGCCCTTCATTCTTTCCCGCGGGATTTTGCTCACTCTTTGCTCTTTTTCGTCTTTGCCGGCGCCTTGGCCTTCGCCGTCTTAGGCTTGGCGGCGGTCTTGGTCGTCTTGGTTTCAGCCGCGGCAGCCTTCGCCTTCGGTTTTGCCTTGCTCTTCGAAGCCGGCGCCTTGCCCGCCTTGGCGGCGATCAGCGCCAGCGCTTCCTCGACGGTCAGGGCCTGCGGATCAGTGCCCTTCGGCAGCGTCGCGTTGACCTTGCCCCAGTTCACATAGGGACCGTACTTGCCGTCGCGGACGGTGATAGCGCCGCCGTCGGGATGCTCGCCGAGCTCCTTCAGTGCCGCTGCCGTTCGCCCGCGCCCGCCAGGTGCCTTGTTCGCCTTCTCGGCGATCACTGTCACAGCGCGGTTGAGGCCAATCGAGAAGACGTCCTCGACGCTTTCAAGGTTGGCGTAGCCGCCATCGTGCAGCAGGAACGGCCCGTAGCGACCGATGCCGGAAGAAATCATCTTGCCGGTCTCCGGGTGCTTGCCAATATCGCGCGGCAGCGAAATCAGCGCCATCGCCTTTTCATAATCGATGTCTTCAGGCTTCCAGCCCTTCGGCAATGACGCGCGCTTTGCTTCTTTACCATCTCCGCGCTGAATATAGGGACCGAAACGTCCCGAACGCAGCGTGAGTTCTTCGCCGGTCACCGGATCGGTACCGAGGTTCTTCGGCTCGTTCAGTGCTACGCCTTCGGCTTCAGATCCGCCATCTGACGAAAGCTGGCGAGTATAGTTGCATTCCGGATAGTTCGAGCAGCCGACGAAGGCGCCGTATTTTCCGAGCTTCAGCGAAAGGTTGCCCGTCCCGCAGACCTGACAGATCCGCGGATCCCCGCCGTCTTCGCGCTTGGGGAAAACAAGTGGCGCCAGCGCCTCATTGAGTGAATCAAGAACGTTGGTGACGCGAAGTTCCTTCGTATCCTCGATCTGGGAGAAGAAGTCCTTCCAGAAATCGCGCAGAACCTGCTTCCAGTTCAGCTCCCCGGCTGAGATCCGGTCTAGCTTCTCTTCAAGATCGGCAGTGAAATCGTACTCGACGTACTTGGTGAAGAAGCTTTCGAGGAAGGCCGTCACCAGCCGGCCCTTGGCCTGCGGGATCAGCTTGCGCTTGTCGATAGTGACATATTCGCGATCGCGCAGGGTTGCCAGCGTCGCAGCGTAAGTTGACGGACGCCCGATGCCGAGCTCTTCCATCTTCTTGATCAGCGAAGCTTCCGAATAGCGCGGCGGCGGTTCGGTAAAGTGCTGGGTCGAATTGATCTTCTGCTTGGCGAGGCTTTCGCGAGCGTTGATCTCGGGCAGACGACCATCCTCGTCACCGTCATCACTCTGTTCACCATCTTCCTTCTGGTCGGTATAGGCGGCGATGAAGCCGTCGAAACGGATCACCGAACCGACAGCGCGCAGACCGGCTTTCTCGCCTTTGTTGTCGGCGGTGATTTCAGCCGTGGTACGCTCGATTTCAGCCGAGGCCATCTGGCTCGCGATGCCGCGCTTCCAGACTAGGTCGTAAAGCTTCAGCTGGTCGGCATCGAGGAACTGCCGGACTCGGTCGGGCGAGCGATTGAAATCGGTCGGGCGGATCGCCTCGTGCGCTTCCTGTGCATTCTTGGCCTTGGTCGAATAGAAGCGAGCCTTCTCCGGCATGTAGCGCTGGCCGAATTGATCGACGATGGCCTTGCGTGCCGCATCGATGGCTTCCGGCGCCATCTGAACGCCGTCCGTTCGCATGTAGGTGATCAGACCAACCGTCTCGCCACCGATGTCGACGCCCTCATAGAGCTTCTGGGCGATCTGCATGGTGCGCGACGCCGAAAAGCCAAGCTTCGAGGAGGCGGCCTGCTGCAGCGTAGAGGTTGTGAAGGGTGGTCCAGGGTTGCGCTTGACCGGCTTTGCCTCGACCGTGTCGACGACGTAGGTTGCGCCTTCCAGAAGCACTTTGAGCTTGCCGGCTTCTTCGCCATTTGCGATCGAGCGAGGCTGCAACCGCTTGCCATTCGCTGCAACCAGTTTTGCTTCGAATTCGTCGCCCCGCGGCGTCTTCAAGAGAGCCGAAAGGTTCCAGTATTCCTCGGAGATGAAGCGCTCGATTTCGGATTCGCGATCGCAAACCAAGCGCAACGCTACTGACTGGACGCGACCAGCCGAACGCGCGCCGGGCAGCTTGCGCCACAGAACCGGCGACAGGTTGAAGCCGACGAGATAGTCGAGTGCACGGCGGGCGAGATACGCATCAACCAGCGGGACGTCGATGTCGCGTGGCTCGGCCATGGCATCGAGGACAGCCTTCTTCGTGATCGCGTTGAAAACGACCCGCTTCACCGTCTTGCCGTTCAAGACGCGCTTTTTGTTCAGCATGTCGAGGACGTGCCAGGAAATCGCTTCACCCTCGCGATCCGGGTCGGTTGCGAGGAACAGGCCGTCAGACGACTTCACCGCATCGGCGATGTCCTTCAGACGCTTGGCCGACGCACCGTCGACCTCCCACAGCATCTCGAAATCCTGATCGGGAAGAACCGAGCCGTCCTTGGCAGGCAGATCGCGGACATGGCCGAAGGAGGCGAGCACCTTGTATCCGGAGCCCAGATACTTGTTGATCGTCTTTGCCTTGGCAGGCGATTCTACCACTACAACATTCATCATGATTCTCTAAAAAACGTGCCAGGCCGGTGGATAAGCAGATGGAATCCCAGCCGTGCCAAGATAACCGGTCCTTCGACATGGACAGGGAAATCGTTTCGGTCAAGTGGTTTGATTTCATTTTTACGCAATACAACGCTATGCAACCAATGCGAGATAGCGAGCGTGTTGCAATTTCCGATAATTAAGGTATCGTTTTTGAAGTGTGGTTCAGGCTCGCCGAAAGGCAGCGCTTCTCTTTCCTCCGAGACCATCCCATGGCGGCGAACCGAACGCCGGCTGCGAGGAGACAGAAAGATCGCCTTTGACGGCGAGCAACGGCGGAGCACCGTCGACATGCTTCAAGGCCTGCGGGTTATTCCGGCTCGCCGATACCGACGAACCGGGCGCCGAAGCGCCGTGCGGCCTCCAGTTCCTTGTGGGCCTCCGTCTCCGTTGCTATCCGGATGGAGCGCGTTGCCCCGCCACGCGCGGAAAGTTCGGGCAGGGCGGCAAGCGCCGTCTCGAAAGATCCAAAGTGATTGATGAGGTCGCGAAAGGTCGCCGGCCCGACATTGTCCGAGCGGATGAGACACAGCCACGCGATGCGTTGGCGTTCCGTCAGCGCAATTCCTTTGGCCTTGCGCTGCGAGCGTCCATCCTATCCCTTCGCCCCGATCTTGCTTTCCGTCCCGCTCATCAGGCGGAAGATGTTGGCCTTGTGCTTCCAATAGGAGATGACGGTCATGATCGCCATGATCGCTGCAACCTTCTCGGCGCCCAGTATCCACAATGCAACCGGAATGACAAGCATTGCAACCAGTGCGGAAAGCGACGAGTACCGGGTCGTGAAAGCGACAGCTAGCCAGACCGCAGCGAAAAGCAGAACCATAATCGGTGCGACGCCAAGCAGCGTCCCGATGTAGGTGGCGACACCCTTGCCGCCCTTGAAGCCGATCCACACCGGGAACAGGTGACCGATGAAGGCGAAGAAGCCTGCGATCAGCGCCGCCTCGTTGCCGAGGAAATAGCCGACGATCCAGGCCGCGGCAGATGCCTTCAGCGCATCGAGCAGAAGCGTTGCGGCAGCAAGCTTCTTGTTGCCGGTTCTCAGCACGTTGGTCGCGCCGATATTGCCGGATCCAATGCTGCGTACGTCGCCGAGCCCGGCGGCCTTCGTCAGGATCAGCCCGAACGGGATGGAGCCGAGCAGGTAGCCGATGGCGGCAGCCGCCAGCGCGATCGGCAGCGTGATCTGCCACGTCATGAGATCCGAGACCATGTTCCCTCCGGTGGTCTTTTTATATGCTGTGTACGCACTGTCCGGCGACGTAGGTCGCAACAGCGCGTCCGCTGAAGCGCGCGTCTTCGAACGGCGTGTTCTTCGAACGGGAAAGAAGCATGTCCTTCGAGACAAGCCAAGGGTCATCGAGATCGATCAGCGTGATATCTGCCTTGGCGCCCGGCTTCAGCGTGCCGGCCTCAAGGCCGAAGATCTGCGCCGGCCGCGTCGACATCGCATCGATCAGCCGCATCAGGCTGACCTGGCCGCTGTGATGCAGGCGCAGCGCCGCTGCGAGCATAGTTTCGAGGCCAACCGCGCCATCGGCAGCTTCACCGAAGGGCAGGCGTTTCGTGTCGACGTCTTGCGGGTCGTGCGAGGAGACGATGATATCGATCGCACCGCGCGCCAGCGCATCCACCATGGCCACGCGATCGTCTTCCGAGCGCAGCGGCGGATAGAGCTTGAAGAAGGTGCGGTATTCGCCGATGTCGTTTTCGTTGAGCGAGAGATTGTTGATCGAGATGCCGCAGGTCACGGTGGCCCCACGACTGCGGGCAAGTTCGATCGCTTCGACCGATTCCGGCACGGAGATCATCGCGGCGTGGTAGTTGCCGCGCGTCAGCTTGGCGATGCGCAGATCACGCTCGAGCGGGATGAGTTCTGCTTCCTTCGGGATGCCGCCGAGACCGAGCCAGCTGGCGAACAGTCCCTCATGCATGACGCCGGTGGCACCGAGATATTTGTCACGCGTCTCGCAGGAAATAACGGCCCCGAACTCGCGCGCATAGGTCATCACACGGCGCAGGACCTGCGTGTCATGGACGCTCGAGCGGCCATCGGTGAACGCGACGGCGCCAGCTTCCATCAGCAGGCCGATCTCGGTCATTTCTTCGCCGGCAAGATGCTTGGTGATCGCCGCTGCCGGATAGACGTTGATGAGTGCCTTGTCCTTCGCCGTCTTCTTGACGAACTCGACCAGTGCGATGTCGTCAATGACAGGATCGGTGTCGGGCATCATGATGATCGAGGTCACGCCGCCGGCTGCGGCCGCACGGCTCGCCGACGCGATCGTTTCGCGATGTTCGGCGCCGGGTTCGCCGATATGAACGCGGGCATCAACGAGGCCTGGTGTGGCGACGAGGCCGGTGCAATCGCGTACATGGGCGCCAGCAGGCGCTCCCTGGTTCTGCGCATCGGCGCCGGCTGCGACGATCACGCCATCCTTGACTATGATGGTGCCGACTTCGTCGAGATCGCGCGAGGGGTCGACGATGCGAACGTTCTTGAGGACGATCGAGTTGCTCATGCGCCGGCTCCTTCGGTGCGGGGACCCTGGTTCTGCGAGACCAACAGCGCCTCCATCACGGCCATGCGCACGGCGACCCCCATTTCCACCTGTTCCGCAATCACGCTCTGCGGTCCATCCGCGACCTCGGAGGAGATCTCGACGCCGCGGTTCATCGGGCCGGGATGCATGACGAGTGCATCTTCCTTCGCGGCCTTCAGGGTCTCCGCGTCGAGCCCATAGAAGTGATAGTATTCACGCACCGACGGCACGAAGGCGCCGGACATGCGCTCGCGCTGCAGCCGCAGCATCATCACCACGTCGGCGTCCTTCAGCCCTTCCTTCATGGAATGAAAGACCTCGACGCCCATCTCGGCGATGCCGGCAGGCAGCAGCGTTGCCGGCGCGACGACGCGTACGCGTGCGCCCATCGCGTTCAGCAGCAGGATGTTCGAGCGCGCCACTCGCGAATGCAGAACGTCGCCGCAGATCGCGACGATGATCCGCGACAGCTTGCCCTTGGCGCGGCGGATTGTCAGCGCGTCTAGCAGCGCCTGAGTCGGATGCTCGTGCTGGCCGTCGCCGGCGTTGACCACCGAGCAGGACACCTTCTGTGCGAGGAGCGCGGCGGCACCGGCACTGGAATGGCGGATAACGAGCACATCAGGCCGCATCGCGTTCAGCGTCATTGCCGTATCAATCAGCGTCTCGCCCTTCTTCACCGAAGAATTGCCGACCGACATGTTCATCACGTCGGCGCCGAGGCGTTTTCCGGCGAGCTCGAAGGAAGATTGCGTGCGCGTCGAGGCTTCGAAAAACAGGTTGATCTGCGTGAGGCCTCGCAGCGTCGATGTCTTCTTCTCTCTCTGCCGGCTGATCTTGACGGCCTCGTCGGCCTTGTCGAGGAGAAAGGTGATATCCTGCTCTGTGAGCCCTTTGATACCGATGAGGTGGCGGTGGGGAAAGAAGACCATGAACCTGCCTCTTGCTGTCGTCTGCGGGGTCTATAAAGAGTGAGCCGGGCGGCGGCAAGCTTGCGCTGTGGGCAAAGACCCGTCTCCCCCTGCAATTTTACCCGAATTCAACTATTGCAGAGGTAGGGAAATTATAACTTCCGGTTTCCCTTTGCCTGCCTCTTGCACTAGAAGCGATTCATGACGCCCGCCGAAGAGAAACTCGCCGAACTCAACCAGCCGAGCCTGTGGTCCGGCATCAATGCCTACAGGTCCGATCCGCTGATCGTCGACCTGACTGGCACGCTGCCGCGCGGGATCCGTGACGATCTCGACAATATGGGCCGGTACGTGACCTCGCCGGAGGCGCAGGAGCTGGCACGCATGGCGAATCAGGGCACGCCGCAGCTGCGCACGCACGGTCCGCGCGGCGAGCGGCTCGATGTCGTCGAGTTCCATCCCGCTTGGCACGCACTGATGCGCCGTTCGATGTCATCGGGGCTCCATTCGTCGGTCTGGGATCCGCAGTCGGATACCGAGGCGAAAAATCAGGCCCACAAGGTCAGGGCGGCTCGCTTCTACCTGACGGCGCAACTCGAATGCGGCCACCTTTGCCCGCTGACGATGACGAGTGCCTCCGTGGCAGCGCTCTCCGCTTCGCCTGCCGTGCAGAAGGACTGGGCGCCGAAAATCCTGTCGCGCAAATACGATTCCACCAACAAGCCGGCCATGCAGAAGTCCGCCGTGACGATCGGCATGGGCATGACCGAGAAGCAGGGCGGCACGGACGTTCGCGCCAACAAGACGACGGCCGAAAAGGTCAGCGAAGGCATCTATCGCCTGTCCGGTCACAAGTGGTTCATGTCGGCGCCGATGAGCGATGCCTTCGTGATGCTGGCACAAACGAAGGATGGGATGGGTTGCTTCCTCGTTCCACGTCTTCTCGAAGACGGTTCGGCAAACGGCCTGCACTTCCAGCGTCTGAAGGACAAGGTCGGCAACCGCTCCAATGCCTCGTCCGAAGTCGAGTTCAACGATACCTTCGGCTTCCTGCTCGGCACGCCGGATGGCGGCATCCGCACTATTCTCGACATGGTGACATTGACGCGCCTCGATTGCGCGCTGGCCTCCTCCGGCATCATGCGCGCCTCGCTGGCCGAAGCCGTGCACCATACCCGCGGACGCAGCGTCTTCGGCAAGATGTTGGTGAGCCAGCCGATCATGACGCGGGTGTTGGCGGATATGGCGCTCGATGTGGCGGCTGCGACAGCGCTGTCCTTCCGCCTCGCCGATGCGTTCGATAGGGCGCGCGGCAGCGCCGAAGAGGCGGCCTACGCCCGCGTCATGACGCCGGTTGCAAAATACTGGTGCTGCAAGATCGCGCCGTCACTGATCTACGAGGCGATGGAGTGCATCGGCGGCAGTGGCTACATCGAGGAACGTCCGATCGCCCGCCACTACCGCGAAGCGCCTGTTAACGCGATCTGGGAAGGCTCGGGCAACGTCATGGCGCTCGATGTGCTGCGCATCCTCGACCGCGGCAAGGATCTCTTCGAGACGGTGTTTGCCGGGCTCGCGCGTGATCTCGGGCCTGCGGGCAAGAAGACAATCGACGTGCTGCGCGCCGCCATGGCGCTTTGCGAGCGGGACGAAGGTGCTGCGCGTCTGCTGGTCGAACAACTGGCACTCGCCGCCGGTGCTGCCGAACTCTATCGCCTGGGGGCAGGGCGGATCGCCGACGCCTTCATCGAGACCCGTCTGGCAGGCGGCTGGCGTTCCACATATGGCATGCTGGATTCGCGCTTCGACGCCAGCTACATCGTCGATCTGCTCTATCCGCCGGCAAGCTGATGACTGTACTGCGCCCCGTCCGTGCCGATGATCTCGAACAGATCTATCGAATCTCGCTGGTGACGGGCGATGCTGGCCGCGATGCGTCCGAGCTGCATCGCGACGGCAAGCTGATCGGCCATGTCTACTCAGCGCCTTACGTCTCGCTCGGTCCCGAAACGGCTTTCGTGGCAGAAGATTTGGAAGGCGTCGCCGGCTACATTGTCGGTGCCTTCGACACGACCGCGTTCGAGGAGCGCCTCGAACGCGAGTGGTGGCCTTCGCTTCGTAAGATCTATACCGACCCGCAGGGAGATCCTTCCAGTTGGAACGCGGATGAGAAGTACGCCGCGTCAATCCATCACCCGTCTCACGTACCTGCCGCGATCGTTGAAACCTTTCCCGCCCATATTCACATGAACCTTCTGCCGCGCCTTCAAGGGCAGGGGGTGGGCACCGCGCTTCTTAACAGATGGTTGAAGAATGCCCGAGAGGCCGGCGTTACAGCAGTCCATCTCGGCGCCAGCCCCGATAACCATGGCGCACTGCGCTTCTGGGGTTCCCGTGGGTTTGTCCGTCTCGAACCTCCCTTGGTGGATGCTTCCGATCCGACTGCGTGGTTTGGGCAGAAGCTCTAGCTGCAGTCATGTCACCGAACGGTGACGCGCGCTTGCTGTCGACGCCTTTGGCAGGCTGTCCACAATCTTTCAAAGGCTTGTCCGTTGCCGGTGGTGGGTGAGGTTGCTACTCACCGCAAAGTGACAATTCGGACCGAATCCCAATGCTCAATGATCCCATGGTGCTAGCGCCCGTTGCCGACGCAATCCGTGTCGAGCCGGAAAAGCGTATCCGAGACCGAAGCGCGACCGAGAAGGCAATCCTGAAGGCGGCCAAGTCGCTGCTAGCGGAGGAGGGGTTCCAGAATTTCGGGATCAATGCGGTTGCCCGCCGCGCCGGATGCGACAAACAGCTGATCTACCGCTACTACGGCGGCTTGAACGGTCTAGTGGAGGCGATCGGTGCCGATCTCGGCAATTGGGTTAAGGACCGCATTCCCGAGGACACCGGCGGCATGTTCCTCCTCACCTACGGCGATCTGATGGAGCGGCTATCGCTGCTTTTCCTCGAGGCGTTGCGGGATGATCTGCTTGTTCGTCGCATCGTTGCCTGGGAGGTCTCCGAAAACACCGAGCAGGTCCGGCGACTTTCCGAGGCGCGGTCGAAGGCCTTGGCAAACTGGCTCGACCGCATGCGCGGATCGCTGACGCCCCCGAAGGGCGTCGACGTCGTGGCCGTCAATGCGATTCTGATCGCAGCCATCCAGCATCTCGTTCTTTCCGCATCCGCCGGCGGCCAGTGCGCCGGACTGGCGCTGAAAACGTCAAAGGATTGGGAGAAGGCGGCAACCGCCCTGAAACGTATCGTTCGCGGCGTCTACGGCTGAAACAGAGACGGTCTTTCCACAGGTCCCCAGGCACGCGTTAACCTTAACAAATGGTTTACGTTGCGCCCTCACGGTTAAGAAGTCAGGTTGCTGGGCAGTCCAAAATGTTGGGTGTCTGGAACGATGGGAACCAAAATCGCAAGAGCCGCGTTTCTTGTTGCCGCGATGATGTTTTTCGCTGTGCTTGCGCTGGATATCGCTGTGCCGGCGCTGGTTCTGGGTTCGATGGCGTTGTCGATATGGCTGGTTTCTTACGAGGGACTATCCATTCGAAGAGAACGAGAGACGACCGCATGAAGTGGTTTCTGATCTTCTGGGCCGGTCCCATTGTCTTCTTGGCAGGATGGTACTGGCTTTCCTATTACGACATGAACTTCGGCATCTTCATGCTGAGCAGGCAGGTTCATGACCTGACGTTCCAGATTTACGGAAAGATCCTTGGCATTCCGCCGGAAACCATTCCGCCGCTAGTTGCCCGCGCGATCGCCGTCGATAGCCTCGTCGTTTTCGCAATCATAGGGTTTCGCCGACGCAAGGCAATTCACGCCTGGTGGCGTGCGCGTCACGCATCCAGGTCGTCCGATGCCGCTCTGCCGAGCAAGGAAAGCCTATCCAGCGCTCCCTGAAGAATGAAGCTTGCCGCGGCCGAGTCGATCCGCTCGGCACGCTGCCTACGCGACACATCCATTTCCAGCAGCGCGCGCTCGGCGGCAACCGTCGACAGTCGTTCATCCCAGTAGACGAAGGGCAGATCAGTCTTCTGCTCCATGTTGCGCACGAAGGCGCGTGTTGCCTGGACACGCGGTCCGGCCGATCCGTCCATATTCATCGGCAGGCCGATGACAAAGGCCGCGACCTTTTCCCTTGCGGCGAACTCCAGCAGCGTTACCGCATCGATCGCGAATTTCTCGCGCTTGATGACCGGCCGTGGCGTCGAAAAGCGCCGTCCGAGATCAGACATCGAAAGTCCGATCGTTTTCGTGCCGAGATCGAGACCCGCGATCGCCTGTCCCGGCTGTAGCACCGTCGCCAGTTCCTCGATCGTCAGCACCGTCATCGTCGTTTCATCCCGTCAAAAGAAATTGAAGCAGCGCCGCTTTTCTTTGTGGCCGCATCGGATATGTCCATAACCAGCAAAGCAGGCTTTTGCATCCCATAATAAAAGGAGAATTTCATGAAGATCACTTGGCTTGGTCACTCCGCTTTCAGTATCGAGATCGGAAAGGCGAAAATCCTGCTGGATCCATTTCTCACGCACAATCCGTCCTTTGCAGGGCAGAATGCAAAGGATGTCGCGAGCGGTGTCACCCATATCCTGCTGACGCACGGTCACGGCGATCATGTCGGCGATACCGTTGCACTTGCCAAGGAGACCGGCGCGGTCGTTCTCGCCAACGCCGATCTTGCCGCCTGGTTGGGATCGAAGGGCCTGAAGAAGATCGAAGCGGGTAATACCGGCGGTACGATTTCGTTCGACGGTTTCTCGGCAACCTTCACCAACGCGCTGCATTCCTCCGCACAGATCACCGAGGACGGCGTTTCACACGCCCTCGGCAATGCAAACGGCCTAATGCTGCACTTCGATGACGAAGCATCGATCCTCGCCATGGGTGATACCGACATCTTCTCCGACATGGCGTTGATCAACGAGCTGCATCAGCCGGATATCGGGTTCGTTCCGGTCGGCGACCGCTTCACTATGGGCGGCGCCGTCGCGGCCCTTGGTTGCCAGCGCTACTTCAACTTCAAGACGGCCATACCCTGCCACTATGGCACCTTCCCGATCATTGACCCCACGCCTGAGAAGTTCGTCTCCGGCATGGAGGGATCGAAGACGGCGGTGAAGACGCCGAAGCCGGGCGAGAGCCTTTCTCTTTAGTCGAGGTCTGCCGAAATCGCTTCGCTTTCGGAGGCGGAATTCTACGCAATCGAAAGGCCATGCCCGTTGCGCACAGCGGGCGTGGCCTTTATAGCGGGTAGGAAAAATCCTATCCGGAGAATACCATGTCCGTCGACTTTGCCACCGTTAAGCGCGTAGCGCGCCTTGCCCGTATTGCCGTTTCGGAAGAAGAGGCAAATCGCATGGTTGGCGAGTTGAATGGTATTCTCGGTTTTGTCGAGCAGCTCTCGGAAGTCGATGTCGAGGGCGTCGAGGCAATGACATCGGTCACGCCGATGGAGATGAAGAAGCGCACGGACGACGTGACCGACGGCAACAAGGCCGCCGACATCGTCTCGAATGCGCCTGTCACCGATCAAAATTTCTTCCTGGTACCCAAAGTCGTCGAATAAGGCCTTCGCCGTTTCCGACCTCCGTTGCCATTCCAGATTTGAAGCGAATTACCATGAGCGAACTCACCAGCCTGACCATTGCCGAAGCCCGCACGAAGCTGCGCGCCAAGGAGATCAAAGCGACCGAACTGACCGAAGCCTACATTTCGGCGATCGAAGCGGCCAACGACAAGCTCAACGCCTATATCAAGGTCACGCCCGAGAAGGCGTTGCAGATGGCGGAAGCCTCCGACGCACGGCTCGCGGGCGGCAAGGGCGGCGAGCTCGAAGGCATCCCGCTCGGTATCAAGGACCTGTTCGCCACCGAGGGCATTCATACCCAGGCCTGCAGCCACATCCTCGATGGTTTCAAGCCGCACTACGAGTCGACCGTCACCCAGAACCTGTGGGACGATGGCGCCGTCATGCTCGGCAAGCTCAATATGGACGAGTTCGCCATGGGCTCTTCCAACGAAACCTCCTATTACGGGGCGGTGATCAATCCTTGGCGTTCGGCTGGCTCCAATCAGCAGCTGGTACCTGGCGGTTCCTCGGGCGGCTCGGCGGCTGCCGTTGCAGCCCACCTTTGCGCTGGCGCCACGGCAACCGACACGGGCGGCTCAATCCGCCAGCCTGCCGCCTTCACTGGCACGGTCGGCATCAAGCCGACTTATGGTCGCTGCTCGCGCTGGGGTACGGTCGCCTTCGCATCCTCGCTCGATCAGGCAGGCCCGATTGCGCGCGACGTGCGCGATGCCGCGATCCTGCTGAAGTCGATGGCGTCGGTCGATCCCAAGGACACGACCTCGGTCGACCTGCCGGTTCCGGATTATGAAGCCGCACTCGGCCAGTCGCTGAAGGGCATGAAGATCGGTATTCCGAACGAATACCGCGTCGATGGCATGCCTGAGGAAATCGAAACGCTCTGGCAGCAGGGTATTGCCTGGCTGAAGGATGCTGGCGCCGAGATCGTCAACATCTCGCTGCCGCACACCAAGTATGCCCTGCCGGCCTACTACATCGTCGCTCCGGCGGAGGCCTCGTCGAACCTCGCGCGCTATGACGGCGTCCGCTACGGCCTGCGCGTCGATGGCAAGGACATCGTCGACATGTATGAAAAGACGCGCGCCGCCGGCTTCGGAAAGGAAGTCAAGCGCCGCATCATGATCGGCACCTACGTTCTTTCCGCCGGCTACTACGACGCCTACTACATCAAGGCCCAGAAGGTCCGCACGCTGATCAAGCGCGACTTCGAACTGGCGTTCAATGCCGGTGTCGACGCGATCCTGACGCCGGCGACACCGTCGTCGGCCTTCGGCGTCGCCGACGAAAACCTCGCCTCCGATCCGGTCAAGATGTACCTGAACGACATCTTCACGGTGACGGTCAACATGGCCGGTTTGCCGGGCATTGCCGTTCCCGCTGGTCTCGACCACAAGGGCCTCCCGCTCGGCCTGCAGCTGATCGGCAAGCCCTTCGACGAAGGAACGCTCTTCAAGACGGCGCATGTGATCGAGCAGGCCGCAGGCAAGTTCACGCCCGCCAAGTGGTGGTAAGCGAGCTTAAAATCCGGGAAATGACTGTCGCCGACCATCACATGGTCGGCGAAGTCGGTTTTGCGGCCTGGAAATCCAGCGGTGCTGGCGAACCTGGTTTCAACCGGGCTGACGTTATCGAAGCAGCCCGCAAGGCATTCTTCGATTATCCGGCTCTGGCAAAGGGCGATGTCGTCGTCGCCGAGCTCGACGGCAGGATCGCCGGCTGGGAAAACGAGCCCAATCACATATCGGACATCTGGATCGATCCCGCTTGCTAGGGCCGTGGCATCGGCTCCGCCCTTATTCGCTATTTCATTGAACGCATTGCCGCCGACGGCTTCAAGGTTGCAAAAATCGACACCCGAGCTACGAATGCGGGCGCCATCCGGCTTTACGAGCGAGCGGGTTTCTCGATCATCTGGCGTGATGAGAAGTTCGATGCGGCACTCGGTATTCCGCTCGAAAAGGTGCATCTGGAGAAGTGTCTCGGCCAAGGCCGCAATCTCGGGAGGAGGCTAATGTCCAAACAGAATCTGGCGGATATGATCGAAGCGTTCGACTGCCTCGCGGCGGTGGGTTTCACGATGGGTGCGGAATGGCAGGCCGTTCACGAGATCTGCCAGGCGCATGAAGGTGAGGCGCCTTTCGACTGGGGGCACGCGCTCTGCCACCGTATCGAAGGCGACGACTGGAATGCGGACTACTGGTACCGGCGAGTGGGCAAGCGCCGCGAGAACGGCACGGTGGCCGAGGAGTGGTCAGCGATGAGGGCCGAGCTTGCCACCCACCGTTAAGAAGAGCCGCGCGCCGAAGCGACGCGCGGCCAAAATCGAAAAGCTATCTATTATCCTGTTCCGCTCTCACCAGAACCAATCCCCGTTCGGTGATGCGATAGGGTCTGCCGCCCGAGGATTTGATCGCCCGCTTCTGCTTCAGCTTGCGAAACAGCTCGAGGCCGAAGCCGGGATAAACCCAGCCATTGCGTGTGAAGCACTTCACCGCCTCGATCTTTCGGTTTTCGTCGCGTTCGATTTCAATGCGACCACCCTGGGCCAATAGGTGCAGGATACGCTGCTCCATACGTGAAATATCCATGGAATGTTGATCCGGTGGTAGCGCCCTAAGGGCGCACAAAACGATCTGGCGTCCGATCGGACGTCAGGGCTTCGTTCTTTTCGGGCCCGTGCGCGCAAGCAAAACCTGCGGGCAGGGGCCTCTACCGGGTCTGAGAAGACAAGTTCAACATGTGGTCGTCATATCGGCTGCTCGACATCCCGTCAAGTTTTTGCAACCGATGGGGGATCTTGCGACGAGCTACGCGCCCGTAACGCGAGGCTTTGATAATGCGGTGATTCGGTGTTTACTTCAGTGGAAACGCGGAGGTACCGTTGATCCATATTCGCAATGCCCGC
The DNA here is from genome assembly GCF_050644135.1 of Rhizobium sp. YTU87027. Taxonomy (NCBI): domain Bacteria; kingdom Pseudomonadati; phylum Pseudomonadota; class Alphaproteobacteria; order Hyphomicrobiales; family Rhizobiaceae; genus Rhizobium; species Rhizobium sp. YTU87027. Next base: position 1,171,620 of record NZ_CP098440.1, read on the forward strand.
GAAGACGAAGCGGAACTCCTGAGCGAGATCGGAGTGAGGGCCTGGCAGAAGGCGATGGCATCCATCGGCGAAGGGGATGCTATGGTCGATGCCGCGCGGAGCGCCTTCTTGAATTTCGTCGCAAGTAGCTGGATCACCGTCACCGTCATCGAATGGAACGGACATCCGGCCGGATGGGCCGCGCGCGAGACCCTCGACGAGAAGATTTCAGATTTCTGGATCGATCCTGCCTTCACCGGTCATGGTCTTGGGACGGCGCTCTTGCAAAATATCGAAAAAGACATCGCCGCGCAGGGCCTCGATACGGCGATGATGCAGACGCACTCTGGGAACTCCGAAGCGATCAGCTTCTTCCAGAAGCGGGGATACACAATTCATTGGCTATCGATCGCCTACAATCCCAAGCTCGATCGTGATGTGCCGTCCGTCGGTCTGTCAAAGTCTCTGGAAACCGCGGATGACGGCACATACGGCCTAGCCTAGTACGACGCAACCGAGGGCGGCCGATAACAGCAGAGCGGCTGCGGCATGAAAGACAACGATGGCCCTCAGGATCGAGCGGAACGGCTCCTTCTGTGTCTTGTGACGTAGCAGTTTCTGCGCGCAAACGGCGCCTAGACTGCCGCCAACGAATGCCAGCGCCAGTAAGGTCCTTTCGCTGGTCCGCCTCCAATGGTGGCGAGCGGCCTGCTTGTCGAGAAAATAGACCGAGAACACGAAGGCATTCAGTGCCATGAAAAGCGCGATGATCTTGAAAATATCCGCTGTCGTCATGCGGGTCACGCTAGCGACATTGAGTTAACACGCGCCAAACCGGCTGGCGTCGCTGCGACGCACAGCCGAAAGCCTTGCACCGACAAGCCATTTCCGTTACCTCACCAGTTGAAAAGAACAGCCTCAAAAAGAGCATCCCAATGACCATTGTCGACGTTCGCACGCCTGATCCGAAACGCTTCATTCCCGGCGCCACTGGCGATTGGGAAGTCATCATCGGCATGGAAGTCCATGCGCAGGTGTTGTCGAATTCGAAGCTGTTCTCGGGCGCTGCGACCGAATTCGGCAAGCCGCAGAATTCCAACGTTTCGCTCGTCGATGCCGCGATGCCCGGCATGCTGCCCGTCATCAATGAGGAATGCGTCGCCCAGGCGGTCCGCACCGGTCTCGGCCTGAAGGCGCAGATCAACAAGCGCTCGATCTTCGACCGCAAGAACTATTTCTATCCAGACCTGCCGCAGGGCTATCAGATCTCGCAGTTCAAGGATCCGATCGTCGGCGAAGGCAAGATCATCATCTCGCTCGGCCCGGATCGTCAGGGGCAGTTCGAGGACATCGAGATCGGCATCGAGCGCCTGCATCTGGAGCAGGACGCCGGCAAGTCGCTGCACGACCAGCATGCCACCATGTCCTACGTCGACCTCAACCGCTCGGGTGTTGCGCTGATGGAGATTGTCTCCAAGCCTGACATGCGCTCTTCTGATGAAGCCAAGGCCTACATGACGAAGTTGCGCTCGATCGTACGCTACCTCGGCACCTGCGACGGTAACATGGACGAGGGCTCGATGCGCGCCGACGTCAACGTCTCCGTCCGCCGCCCGGGTGAAGGCTTCGGCACGCGTTGCGAGATCAAGAACGTCAACTCCATCCGCTTCATCGGTCAGGCGATCGAATACGAAGCCCGCCGCCAGGTCGGCATTCTCGAGGACGGTGGCTCGATCGAGCAGGAGACCCGTCTCTTCGACCCGAACAAGGGCGAGACGCGGTCTATGCGCTCCAAGGAAGACGCGCACGACTACCGCTACTTCCCGGATCCGGATCTTCTGCCTCTCGAGTTCGACGATGCCTTCGTCAAGGCGCTCGAAGCCGACCTTCCGGAACTGCCCGACGACAAGAAGGAGCGCTTCGTGCGCGAACTCGGCCTCTCGGTCTACGACGCTTCCGTTCTCGTCTCGGAAAAGGCCATCGCCGACTATTTCGAAGCCGTGGCTGAGGGGCGCGACGGCAAGACAGCCGCCAACTGGGTCATCAACGATCTGCTCGGTGCGCTGAACAGGACCGGCAAGAGCATCGAAGAGACGTCCGTTTCGCCGGCTCAGCTTGGTGCGATCATTGACCTCATCAAAGCGGAGACTATTTCCGGAAAGATCGCGAAGGACCTGTTCGAAATCGTGCTGAACGAGGGCGGCGATCCCGCCGAGATCGTCGAAGTCAGAGGCATGAAGCAGGTGACCGATACCGGTGCGATCGAGCGGGCCGTCGACGAAATCATCGCCGCCAACCCCGATCAGGTCGCAAAGGTTCAGGCCAAGCCGACTCTTGCCGGCTGGTTTGTCGGTCAGGTTATGAAGGCGACCGGCGGCAAAGCAAACCCGCAGGCCGTCCAGGCTCTCGTGAAGGCGAAGCTCGGCATCGAGGAGTAGGGACCGTGTATTTCGTGCGCACTGCCAGCGAGGGTGATCTTAGCAAGATGCGCACTTTGCTGGACGAGGGCTTTCGCGCGACTTACGCTGGCCTCTACGGCGAAGCGAAGGTGAAAGAGCTCATTGCGCATCTGTTTTCGCCGGCGGCGCTGCAGGCGCGCTTGGCGAAGAAGAATGCAGAGTTCCTCGTTGCCGACAACGGCAAGGATATCGGCGGCGTCGGCTATGCCGCCATGTCGGATGAAATGACGAAGACCGTCATGCTCCATCTGCTCTATGTCCGACCGCCGCTGCATCGCCAGGGCATCGGGCGCGAGATTTTTGCCGAGCTGGAAACCTGCTTTCCCGACGCCGAGATCATGCGCCTCGAGGTCGAGCCACGGAACACTACGGCAATCGCCTTCTATCATGCCCATGGCTTCGAGGATGTCGGCCGCAACGAAAATGACGGGCCGGGACAATCCGGAATCCCGACGCTGATCCTCGAAAAAACTCTCGAACTGCGCTAGCCAATCATGAGCAAAACCATCATTCGCGAGGCGCGTGGTGCTGACGTTGCTGCGCTTGTCGCGATCTTTGCCTCCGATGATCTCGGCGGTCACGGCGATACGACGGCTCCCGAGGCCTTTGGCGATTATCTCAGAGCTTTCGAGCGGGTCGCCTCGTCGCGCGATCAGACGCTCTACGTCGCCGAACGCGAGGAACAGGTTGTCGGCACGTTCCAGACGATGATCGTGACGTCGCTGGTCGGTCGTGGCTCGTCGTCGATGATTATCGAAGCGGTGCAGACGCGCGCTGACATGCGTGGGCAGGGCATTGGCGCTCAGATGATCGAGTTCGCCATCGCGGAGGCAAAACGTCGCGGCCTGCGCCTTGTTCAACTAACCTCGAACGCCAGCCGCAAGGATGCGCACCGTTTCTACGAGCGGCTCGGCTTCAAGCAATCGCATCTCGGCTTCAAGATGGCGCTGAAATGAGCCGGTGTGGCGCCGGAATCACTGGACAATGTGGATCGCTGGCGGCATAAGCGAGGGATCAAATTCTGGTCCCGCTTGCCGTCCGGCTAGCTCAAGGAAAAGACATGAAGAATCTCCTCGTGCAAATCTTCACCTGGTGGAACGGTCAGACGATCGGTACGCGTTTCGCGACCTGGCGTTTTGGCAAGCGCGTCGGTGAAGACGAATTGGGTAATGTTTACTACGAAGGCGGCATGTCGTCTTACGGCCTTCCGAAGCGTTGGGTGATCTACAAGGGCTACGCCGAAGCCTCGGCAATTCCCCCGGGCTGGCACGGCTGGATGCATCACCGCACGAACGTTCCGCCGAGCCAGGAAAACTACGTCGCCAAGGAATGGCAGAAGCCGCATCGCGCAAACCCGACCGGTTCGCCGCAGGCTTATCGCCCGCCCGGCTCGCTGGTCGTTCCTGGCGAACGTCCTCGGGTTACCGGGGACTACGACGCTTGGACGCCTGGCAACTAAGCAGACGGCCTGACTGGCCCCGCTTTTAGCCACAATTGACCATTACCCGCAGAATGGCCGCAGCGACTGCGGCCTTCCGATTTTAAGATGCTGTGGAGACGGGCAGACATGAAGCTTTTCACGCGGAACCAGCTCCTGCGTGCCGCCGGGCTCTCCCTGGTGCTTGGCTCGACGCTTCTGCCACAGGTCGCTACCGCCGCCCGCATCGAGAATTCGGTGGCCGTTTTCTCCGGCCTAGACAAGATCACCGGTCGCATCACAACCTTCGATGTCTATGTCAACGAGACCGTGCAGTTCGGCGCCCTGCAGGTCACGCCGAAGGCCTGCTATTCGCGTGATCAGGCCGAAGCGCAGAAGATTGATGGTTTCGTGGAAGTCGACGAGATCACGCTCGACCGCAAGATCCGCCGCATCTTTACGGGCTGGATGTTTGCCGACAGCCCCGGCCTCAACGCCGTCGAGCATCCGATCTATGACGTCTGGCTGAAAGACTGCAAGCAGAACTCGGACGTTCCTGCGCCCGACAAGGCAGCTAACTAATTCTCAGAATTTGAGGTGCGGCGATTCCATTGCCGCCGCGAGTATGTGAGCATACTCATCCTTCGGAACATCGATGGCTCCGAACGTCTTCAGGTGCTCGGTCGTGAACTGTGTGTCGAGCAGAGTAAAACCCTTGGCGCGCAGCCGCTCGACGAGATGAACGAGGCAGATCTTCGAGGCGTCCGTCCGCCGCGAGAACATGCTTTCGCCGAAGAATGCCGAGCCAAGCGAAACGCCATATAGCCCGCCGACAAGCTCGCCGCCGTCCCAGGCTTCGACCGTGTGGGCATGGCCTATGCGATGCAGTGTCGAATAGAGCGTCTTGATGGTCTGATTGATCCACGTGCTCGGCCTGTCCCCGGTCTCAGCCGCGCAGGCTGCGATGACCGCATCGAAATCGTAGTTGAAGCGGATTTCGAACGGCTTGCGCCGAATCGTCTTGGCGAGGCTTCTGGAAACGTGGAATTCGTCGAGCGGCAGGACGCCGCGAAGATCAGGCTCGACCCAGAATATTTCTGGGTCATCAGCCGATTCGGCCATCGGAAAGAGACCGATGGAATAGGCGCGCAGGAGGATTTCCGGTGTTATGCCTGGAGACTTCCTGCGCGATCCTGCCATTCTCTGTTACGCCGGTTTCTTGGCCAGATAGTTCTCAAGCCAGTGGATATCGTAGTCGCCGTTGGCGATGTCCTGATTGTCCACCAGATCCTGGAACAACGGAAGCGTCGTCTTGATGCCGTCGACGACGAATTCGTCGAGCGCGCGACGCAGGCGCATCATGCATTCGACGCGCGTGCGGCCGAAGACGATAAGCTTGCCGATGAGGCTGTCGTAGTAGGGCGGGATCTTGTAACCTTGGTAAGCGCCGCTATCGACGCGAACGCCAAGACCACCCGGCGCATGGAAGTGCGTGATCGTGCCGGGCGAGGGCACGAAGGTACGCGCGTCCTCGGCGTTGATGCGGCACTCGATGGCGTGGCCGTGGAAGTTGATGTCTTCCTGCTTGACAGAGAGTCCGCCGCCGGACGCGACGCGGATCTGCTCGTGAACGAGGTCGATGCCGGTGATCGCTTCAGTGATCGGGTGCTCGACCTGCAGGCGGGTGTTCATTTCGATGAAATAGAACTCGCCGTTCTCGTACAGAAACTCGATCGTGCCCGCGCCGCGATACTTCAGCTTTTTCATGGCGTCGGCACAAACCTGGCCGATCTTCATGCGCTGTTCGACGTTGAGGGCAGGGGAATTCGCTTCTTCCCAGACCTTCTGATGGCGGCGCTGCAGCGAGCAGTCGCGTTCACCAAGATGGATCGCATTGCCTTCGCCATCGCCGAACACCTGGATTTCGATGTGGCGCGGCTTGCCAAGGTACTTTTCCATGTAGACAGCATCATTGCCGAAAGCGGCAGCGGCTTCGGTGCGTGCCGTCGACCAGGCTTCGATCAGGTCGGCCTCGGACTTGGCGACCTTCATGCCGCGTCCGCCGCCGCCGGCAGTCGCCTTGATCAGGACCGGATAGCCGATTTCAGCAGCAGTCCGTAGCGCGTCTTCTTCGGTCTTCACCTCGCCGTCCGAACCCGGAACCACGGGGATGCCGAGTTCCTGCGCCGTCGTCTTGGCGGTGATCTTGTCGCCCATGAGGCGGATATGTTCCGCCGTGGGGCCGATGAAGGTGATGCCGTGCGCTTCGAGGATTTCCGCAAACTTGGCGTTCTCGGAGAGAAAGCCATAGCCCGGATGAACTGCATCGGCGCCGGTGATCTCGCAGGCAGCCACGATTTGGTGGATGTTCAGATAGCTGTCGCGCGAAGGCGGCGGGCCGATACAGACGCTTTCGTCGGCCAGGCGTACATGCATGGCATCGGCGTCAGCGGTCGAGTGAACGACGACGCAGGGAATGCCGAGCTCTTTGCAAGCCCGCAGAACGCGAAGCGCGATTTCCCCGCGATTGGCGATGAGGATTTTCGAGACCATGACGCTCGCCTTATTCGATAACGACGAGGGCTTGGCCGTATTCGACGGGGCTTCCGTCCTCGACGAGGATTTCGGTGACCTTGCCGGACTTCGGCGAAGGGATCTGGTTCATGGTCTTCATCGCTTCGATGATGATCAGCGTCTGGCCTTCCTTGACCGTCGCGCCGAGCTCGATGAAGGGACGTGCGCCCGGAGCCGGAGCCATATAGGCCGTGCCGACCATCGGCGCGCTGACGGTATTTGCAGGGTTGCGTGCAGCAGCTGCAGGAGCCGCGGGCGCTGCAGCTGGGGCGGCCGCTGCCGGAACCGCGGCTGCAAATGCGGGCGCGGCGATCGGAGCCTGAACGTATTGGGTGTTGCCGGCACGCGAAACGCGGATGCGCAGATCGTCCTGCTCGACTTCGATTTCCGTGAGATCCGTGTCGTTGAGGATGTTCGCGAGGTCGCGGATCAGCGCCTGGTCGATACCGTTTTTCTTCTCAGCCATGAGTATGTGCCCTGTCTTCTTTTTATGCCGTGAGATTCTTCAGCGCATGCAGCGCCAGAATATAGCTGTAAGGCCCAAAGCCGCAGATGACGCCTTTCACCGCTGGCGCAATCATCGACTTGTGGCGGAATTCTTCCCGCGCGTGAACGTTGGAGATATGCAGCTCTATCACCGGGATGGAAATAGCGCGAATTGCATCGTGGAGCGCGACTGACGTATGCGTGTAGGCACCTGCATTGATCGCGACACCGACCGCTTTATCGTTCGCTTCGTGGAACCAATCAACGAGCGTACCTTCGTGATTGCTTTGGCGAAAATCGATGTCGAAGCCGAGCTCGCGCCCGGCCGCCTTGCAGTCAGCCTCAATATCCTGAAGCGTCTTGCCGCCATAGATGCCGGGCTCTCTTTTGCCGAGCATGTTCAGATTGGGCCCGTTCAGGACGAATATCGTTTGCGTCATCGAATGTTCCAGTAGATGCGAGACGGCAACCTATAGACTCCCAGCGGACCTAATGAAAGCCCTTTGGAAAGCGCAGCCCGAATCACGCCACATTTGTCCACATGGCTGGAACACTTCGATTTTGGCGATTTGATGGGCGCCGTATCAGCAACTTGTCTTGCCGCAGGCGCGCATGTTCTTGACCTTGGCCTCAAGGTCGTCGAACCCAACCGCGCCTTGAACCAGTTCGTTGCCGATGACATAGGACGGCGTACCTGTAATGCCGAGGCTCTGAGCAAGCTGGTAGGTTTCCTTGACGGAAGCATCGCTCGAACTCTTGGCCATCTCGTCGCGGATTTGCTTTTCGCTGACGCCAAGCGACTCGGCAACTTCGATTGCGCTGGCTTCATCGGCGCGACCGTCGCTGCCGAGAAGTGCAATATGGAACTGGCTATATTTCTCTGGTGCCAGCTTCCGGAATGCATCCGACACCTTATGGGCTGCGACCGATTCCGGCCCGAGGATCGGGAATTCCTTGAGCACAAAGCGGACGTTCTTGTCCTTTTCGAGCATCGTCTGCATGTCGGAAAGCGCGTGGCGGCAATAGCCGCAGTTGTAGTCGAAGAACTCGACGATCGTGATGTCACCCTTCGGATTGCCGATCGTCATGTCATATTTCGAATTGAAGATCGTTGACTTGTTGTCAGCAATCACCGCGTTGGCTTTAACAAGGCGCGCCTGATCCTGCTTCTTCTGCAGGGCGTCCTGAACGTCCAGCATGATCTCCGGATTTTCGATCAGGTACTGCTTGATGAACTCGCCGAACTCCTTCTTTTGCGCGTCATCGAGCGCTGCCGCCGGATAGGCCGTGGCGACCGAGGCGGTGAGCGCCAGTGCGGTGAAGATTTTCGGAAGTATGGCCATCATATCCTCGTTTTTGGCAGTTCGTATGTATCTTTCTAGGCGCCGGATAACACTGCCCGATTAACGGCGGCAGTCCGGTGTCGCCAAATTACGGTGCGCCCGATCGTCTTCAAACAGGTATTTTCGTATCCACCGTTCAATCGCGGGATTGTGATGATCCGATTATTGCGGCAATTGTCTGGCCGCAAGCAAAGTTAGAGAGACCCGATCTTGTTTTCCATTTCCAAACGCAGCGAAGTCGAGCCCTTTCACGCCATGGATGTTCTGGCCGAAGCGACGAAGCGGCGAGCGAGCGGTCACCCGGTCATTTCCATGGCTGTCGGGCAGCCATCCCATCCGGCTCCGCGCGCTGCGCTCGAAGCGGCGCAGGCGGCGCTTGTGGAAGGCAAGATCGGCTATACAGATGCGCTCGGCACGACAAGGCTGAAACAAGCGCTGGCCGGGCATTATCGCGATCGTCACGGGCTGGAAATTGATCCTGCGCGTATCGCAATAACCACCGGTTCTTCCGCCGGCTTCAATCTCGCCTTTCTCTCCCTGTTTGATGCCGGTGACGCGGTCGCCATTGCTCGTCCCGGCTATCCTGCCTATCGCAACATCCTTGGCGCGCTCGGGCTGAAGGTTATAGAGGTCCCGGTAACGGCCGAGACGCATTTCACGTTGACGCCCGAGAGCCTTGAGGCTGCGCAAGCGGCAAACAACGTCAAGCTGAAGGGCGTTCTTCTGGCGAGCCCCGCCAATCCGACGGGCACTGTGACTGGCCGCCAGGGCCTGCAGGAGTTGGCGAACTATTGCGCGGCCAATTCGATCGCGTTCATTTCAGATGAAATCTATCATGGCCTAACGTTTGCCGAGGAAGAGACCAGTGCGCTGGAATTGACCGACGAGGCGATCGTCATCAACTCCTTCTCCAAATACTATTGCATGACGGGCTGGCGGATTGGCTGGATGGTGCTGCCCGAGCGGCTGGTGCGTCCGATCGAGCGTGTTGCGCAAAGCCTCTACATCTCGCCGCCCGAGCTTTCGCAGATCGCAGCGACGGCGGCGCTGGGAGCGAGCGCAGAACTCGACGTGTACAAGGCGAGCTACTCAGCCAACCGCGAATTCCTACTGAAGCGGCTGCCGGAAATTGGCCTATCGATTGCCTCGCCGATGGACGGCGCCTTCTACGCCTATGTCGACGTGACTCGCTTTACCAATGACAGCATGGTATTCGCCAAGCGGATGCTGGCGGAGATCAACGTTGCCGCGACGCCAGGTCTGGATTTTGACCCCCTGGAAGGCGATCGCTCGATGCGCATGTCCTATGCTGGTTCCGAAGCCGAGATCATTGAAGCGGTTGAGCGCATCGCTGTGTGGCTGAAATAAATCTCTTCCGTTATAGGAGCTTGCGGAGACTTTCTGATTCAATGTCTGAGCAGCCTGCCGGAGGCCGCTCGGCCGTTAAGGCCCTTTAGGTCGCTCGGCAGTTCTCACGGTCAAGCCGCGACACCAGCGCCAGGATCGTTTCTGAAACTGGTGTCGGCACTGCCGTCAGGCGACCCAGCGAAACGACCATTCCCACCAGCGGTGTAAGTTCCAGCGATTTGCCAGCGAGAAGGTCCTGTAGCATCGACGTGCGAACCGGCCCGATCTGTCGCGCCTGCTCAAGTCGTTGCTCGACGGACATCCCAACATTCGCGCCGAGCGCTTCTCCTACGGCCTTTACCTCCTTCATGACCTTTCCGATCTGGTCAGTGATCGCGGCATCCGCCATCAACTCCGACATCAATGAACGCGTCAGTGCGCTGATCGGATTGAAGGATGCGTTGCCCATCAGCTTGCTCCAGATATCGTCGCGGATCCGGATAGAGAGCTTCACCTCGATATCTGCGCGTCGCAGCAATGCTTCAATCTCCCGCAAATCTGCAGTGATCTCACCGGAGGGCTCGCCGAGAATGAAATGGCCCTTGTTGCTGAGTCTGACCTCACCGGGTTTGCTGACTTCGGCACCCTGATGGGCGACGCAGCCGATCACCCGCTGTGGGCCGACAAACTGCCAGAGCCTGCCGCCTTCATCGAGTTCCTCGAATTGGAGCTCCGCATGCGCGCTGTCCTGATCGCGATGGAAATACCACCACGGAATGCCGTTGAGGATCGTCAAGACACGTGTGCCATCCTTCAATAGATGGCCAATTCCTTCCGCCGCCGCGCTGAGCTGATGGCCCTTCAGTCCGGTGATCACGAGATCCTGTGGCGGCAGTTCCGCTGGATCGTCTGTGGCTGTTACCGACACGCGAAAGGGAGATTCAGCGCCAGCCTCAATGAGACGCAACCCATCGTCCCGGATAGCCGCGAGATGAGCGCCGCGGGCAACGACCGAGACCGTGGCCTCTGCGCCGAATGACGAGGCAAGCTTGGCCGCGATGGCGCCGCCGAGTGCACCGGCGCCGAAGATGCAGATGTTCTTGAAGGGCATGCGATGATCTTTCCGCGATTGACTGGTCGCGCTGAAATTAGGTCATCCGTCCCTCAAGGCGAGTGATTTTTGAAGCCGGTCGATGCTTTTATTGGTTGGAGCCGGGAAGAAGCTCGTTGCGACGAAGCTCGTCGATCGCAGCCACCGCATCTTCCGCAGACCAGCCGGCGCGGATGGCCGCGGCGATCATCCGGACTTCGGCTTCCTCTTCGATCTTTAAGAACAGCGGTTCCAAGGCCTCTTGGGCGGTAAGAATGTGATCGTTCGGAGGGGTAACTGACGGGCGGGTGGCAAGCGTAGGCATCTGCGCGGTACTCCTCTCTCTGGCAGGGGATGATTCACAATAAAGCGCGAGATCAAAAAAGGTTCCGGATAAAGTTTCAAGAACGCTTCATCTTGTTCTTTCGCCCCGGCTCTGCCTTGTTGCGCGACTAGGTTGATGCTCGATTCGGTTCCCGACAAGAGGCGGAGCCATGACGAAAAACGCACGAAGGAGATTGCGATGACGAACGCCAAGAACGGGATTTCCGAAATGCGACCGAGAATTACAGTAATTGGTGTCGGCGGCGGCGGTGGCAATGCCATCAACAACATGATTGCGGAAAATCTCGAAGGTGTCGATTTCATCGCGGCTAATACCGATGCGCAGGTCCTGGCGACCTCCAAGGCATCCCGCCGCATCCAGCTCGGTGCGCATGTGACCGAAGGGCTGGGCGCTGGTTCGCTGCCGGAAGTAGGGCGCGCGGCCGCCGAAGAATCCATCGACGAGATCATGGATCATCTGGCTGGCTCGCATATGTGCTTCGTCACCGCAGGCATGGGCGGTGGCACCGGCACTGGCGCTGCGCCTGTGATTGCGCAGGCTGCCCGCAACGCCGGGATTCTGACGGTCGGAGTCGTAACGAAGCCCTTCACCTTCGAGGGCAACCGCCGCATGAAGACGGCCGATGTCGGTATCGAGGCGCTGCGCGAGGCGGCCGACACGGTGATCGTCATCCCGAACCAGAACCTGTTTCGCATCGCCGACGCAAAGACCACCTTCGCCGACGCCTTCATGACAGCCGACCGCGTGCTTTATGCTGGTGTCGGCTGCATCACCGACCTGATCGTCAAGGAGGGCCTTATCAACCTCGATTTCGCCGACGTGAAATCCGTTATGCGTGGCATGGGCCGGGCGATGATGGGCACGGGCGAGGCTTCGGGCGAGGGGCGTGCAATGAAGGCCGCCGAAGCTGCGATCGCCAACCCGCTGCTCGATGATATCTCGATGAAGGGCGCCAGGGGTGTTCTGATCTCGATCTCCGGTGGCTCCGATATGACGCTCTTCGAAGTGGATGAAGCGGCAAGCCGCATCCGCGATGAGGTTCAGGAAGAGGCCGACATCGTCGTTGGCGCGATCTTCGACCGCAACCTCGATGGCAAGTTCCGCGTCTCGGTCGTCGCCACAGGCCTTGACGGGACGGTTGGAACGCGGACCCATCAGGGCGTGGCGCTCGGCCAGGACATGCAGACGCGTACGCTGCAGTAGACCCTATCGCCTGCGCGCTCGATCGGTGCGCAGGCCTCCTGATTGATGTCGTTTCGGCGTAGGCTTGCCGTTGTCCTGGAAATGTCAGGCCGCGGCCCTAAATCCGCTCTCGCCCCTTCGCCCGCCAAGGCGTTCCCGACAAAATCAGGAAAATCTCATGCCCCAAGACACATTGCCCGTCTGGTTCATCACCGGCTGCTCCACCGGCTTCGGCCGCGAGCTAGCGAAACTTACCATTGCCCGCGGTTGGCCAACGGTCGTCACCGCGCGCGACAAGGCTCGCGTCGCCGATCTCACCTTAGGTCACGAAGCGAACACGCTGGCGCTGGATCTTGACGTGACGGATCGCGCACAAGTCAAGGCCGCGGTCACGGTAGCCGAGCAGCGCTTCGGCCGCATCGACGTTCTCGTCAACAATGCCGGCTATGGCTATCAGTCGACGGTCGAGGAAGCCGAAGAGCAGGAAATCCGCGATCAGTTCGAGGCGAATGTGTTTGGCTTGTTTTCGATGACCCGCGCCGTCCTGCCCGGTATGCGGCAACGCCGGCATGGCCACATCATCAACATCACCTCGGTTGCAGGCTTTATGGGCTTTCCCGGTTCCGGCTTCTATGCCGCGAGCAAGCACGCGGTAGAAGGCTTTTCTGATGCACTTTACACCGAGGGCAAGCCGCTTGGCATCAAGGTAACCTGCGTCGAACCCGGCCCGTTCCGCACCGATTGGGCCGGCCGGTCACTCAGGCAAACGAAGAGCACGATTTCCGATTATGCCGATACTGCGGCGGCACGGATGAGGCAGACATCCGAATATAGCGGCAAGCAGGCCGGCGATCCCGTGCGCGGCGGCGAGGCGATGATCCGGGTCACGCAAGTGGAAGATCCGCCACGCCATCTCGTGCTCGGTGAAATCGGCTATAACAACGTCACGAACAAGTTGCGCGAGCGACTGGCGCAGATAGAGGAATGGCGCGAAACGAGCCTCGCGGCTGATTTCTCGAAGGCGTAAAATCGTCTCGGGAATACTGACGTCCGCGCAAGCGGAGCAAACTGAAAACGGGCGTCGCGCCGCCGTGGTGGAGGATATCGAATGGTGAAGTTTGGCTATCTTGTTGCCATTCTGCTGATCCTGATCGGAGTGGTCTGGATGGGGCAGGGCAGCGGCTATTTTCCCTATCCGGAAGAAAGTTTCATGATCAACCAGACGCCCTGGGTCTATTGGGGCGCGCTCGCAACGATCATCGGAATTGTTGTGATTGTGGTGACGAGAAACGCACAGCACCGGTAGCGATTGAGACGCCCATGCAGACGGCTTGGGACGTGACAGTCAACGGGCGGCGCGGCAGAATGCGCATCACCAGTTGGTGACATTTGATCTGGATGCAGGCAGGTTACAGGGCACTCTTGCGTGTCCGAGCCTCTAAAATAATTCGCCGGCGAAAGAAGCCTCTGAGCGAGCTTCCGCCGGCGAAAGATGTGATCCGTAAAGAGCGCTTACGCGCGGCGCGAACGAGCGTCCGCCATGTCGGGCCGCGTCCCATCAGGAGCGCGAAGGCCGTAGTGCTTGCTTGCAAACACCCATTCCACATTGCCAGGCTCAAATGGGCGACGCGGGTTTCTCAATGCCATCCGGCGCTCGGAGAGGCTGCGCGGCAGGGTGTCGATCATATCATTGACGAAGGTTTCAACGCTGTCTTTCCAGCGAGGAGAGATTGAAACATCCACGCCACCAAAGCGATGGAAGTCGGGATGTTTGCGGGAGTAGCATGCGCCGAGCATCCAGGCATGCTGCTGCTTCAGAAAGCGTTCTTTAATGGTCATTCCTAGTCTTTTTCCTTGGCGTCATCGACGACATCAGTCTCGGGGCGGTCGCCTCGGTTCGACCGTTCCGTTGTCCAGCTGCCGTCTGCACGCTGATATGTAATGTCCGCATCCTGGCCACCGAGCTGTTGTCGCTCTGCGGCGTGTTTGGCCGCTGCCAGTGCTTCTTCGTGAGTTGGGAAAGTTTCCGACCAGACATCGTCCAGGCGGTAAGCCCAGGCGCCATCATGTTCGGCGACGTGGTAGGTAATCGACATCGATCTTTCCTTCAAGAACTTTTCGCAGGAATTTGCATCCAGGCGCCACGCAGATTGAAAAGCTCAAACGCCGCTCGCCCGATGCTTGTTCCATCGCGGCCTGACCTGTGGCGAAGCTGGATTCAATGCGCGGCACGATCTTGCGCGAGCGCGCAACGCTTCATAGGCTTGGCTCGTTGATGGATTCGTTCAACGCCTCTTAATAGGAATCCCATGCGCGCTCAGTCGAAGCCGTTCATCGTCGAAGTCAAATCCTCCCGCCGCACCGAGCGTCGCCAATCCGCGTCGATCTGGGGGAACCTCGATCTCTCGGCCGTTGCCGAAGAGATTACGGAAGAGTTGCCCCAACCGGCCGCAACTCCGGCGGAAACCGCTGTGGTGCGATAATCCGCGGAGGCCAATCAGCTGCCGCCGACAGCGGGCTCCCTGGCCGCCAGGCGGGAACAAGGGCACCCGCCTTGGCTTCTCGATATTGCGTCAATTCCAAGGCCTCGGCTCCAGATAAGCAGGCCGACGGCTCGGTCCATATTAGTCCAGGAAGAACTCCAGTAGATCGGCGTTGATGACGTCCGGATGCGTCGTGCACATGCCGTGCGGGAGGCCGGCATAGGTCTTCAGCGTCCCGTGTCTCAAGAGCTTGACCGAAAGCGGTGCTGAATCGGCATAGGGAACGATCTGATCGTCGTCACCGTGCATTACCAGCGTCGGCACATTGATCTGCTTCAAGTCCTCGGTGAAATCCGTTTCGGAGAAGGCTTTGATGCAATCGTAATGCGCCTTCGCCCCGCCCATCATCCCTTGCCGCCACCAGTTCTCGATGATGCCCTGGCTGACCTTGGCGCCTGGCCGATTGAAGCCGTAGAAGGGTCCGGCCGGCACATCGAGAAAGAACTGCGCGCGGTTGGCGACGAGCGCCGCACGGAAACCGTCGAAAACTTCGAGTGGAAGCCCGCCGGGGTTTTTGTCCGACTTGACCATGATCGGCGGTACGGCGCCGATCAGCACGGCCTTGGCGATGCGGCCGGGCTTTGCACGCGCGACGTAATGGGCGACCTCACCACCGCCGGTCGAGTGACCGACATGGATCGCATTCTTGAGGTCGAGCGCATCGGTAAGCGCGGCGACATCAGCCGCATAGGTGTCCATCTCGTTGCCCTGCCACGTCTGGCTGGAGCGGCCGTGCCCACGCCGGTCATGGGCGATCACCCGATAGCCCTTGCCCAGAAAGAACATCATCTGCGCATCCCAGTCGTCGGCGCTGAGCGGCCAGCCGTGATGGAAGACAACAGGCTGGGCACCGAGCGGACCCCAATCCTTGTAGAAGATTTCGGTTCCGTCGGCGGTCTTGATGAATGGCATGATCAGGTCCCTCTTTCTGGATGTGATTGCTTCGATTGGGGTAAAGGCACGCGAGCATCCTTCCGGTGCCCATATTGTGGGGCGTCCGGCAGAGCTGGCTCACGCGCTACCGTACTACGTCCTCATCATGACGCGGCTTTAGCGGCGCTGCGAGCCAACGGTAATGTGATGCAAATCATCGAGAAGGGAAGATGCTGATTTGGAGAATGGCGGCGCGGGAGAAGCGCACCGTTCCGCATCCGAGCGGCGTAAAGTCGGCGACGACGCGCCCGCGCGAAGGCAACGCCGAGTTTTGAAGGCTAGGTTGCCGGTTGCAGCGGAGCCGTCGAATTGGGCTTCAAAATTAAGTTGGGTTGCAGCTCATGCCATTGCGCCTTGCGTTGTCGATGCAATCGCTGCGGCTGGAATAGCCTTGCGACGATGCCCCCACGATGCTGCCGTTCGCGGCCGTGCGCCGCCAGCGGCAGCCATCGCTCCCGCTATAGATCTCCCATCTGTCACCGTTACTTGCGACACAGCTTGCTATGATCCTCTCCCATTAGTGCTGACGGCAAATGGTTAAGCGATTCGCGGATGCTGCTCCACGAATTGGGTGCAACCCGTGGCTTCAGTCGGTGAGGTCTCGGTGCGCCTCCGGCACCCAAAGATAACCGACGCCTCGCGCCGGAGATCCCAACGCTCTTCCCGGCCTCGCGGGAAATTTCAGCCATTACGCGTATAACGCAAAAGAGCGGCCAAACGGCCGCTCTTTTGCTTTTCTTTATGCGAAAGGCTCCGAAGGTCGTCGTCGCCCGTCGTTGTCAAAATAGCAGAAATCAGCTGCACCCGCTGGTCGCGCCGCACGTGTCGCACTTCTCGCAGGTGCCGTTGCGCACCATCGTGAAGTTCTGGCACTCGGAGCACATGTTGCCGGTATACCCCTGCATGATCGAGCGGGCGCGGCGTTCGGCTTCGACCTTCTTGGCCTCCGTCTTGGCCGATGCCGCGTCGGCGGCTGCCTTGTCGGAGAAGAGGGCGGTTGCCTGCTGCTGACTTTCGCTGGCGACCTCGCCGAGTACCTCCTCGGCGATCTCTTCGGCCAGTTCCTTTGCCCGCTCCTCGTAGTCGCGCTTGAAGGCGACGATTTCGGAGCTGGAGATGGCAACGGTCGGCTCGATCTTGCGGGCCGCAGCGCCTGCGAATGACGTCACGGTGCCTGTCGAGGAGGCGCGGGCAGGGGCGGCCGTTGCCGAGCCCTTCGGCTCGCCGCTTGTCTGGCGCTCGCCGTTCGAAACCAGCGTCGGCTTGTAGCCACGGGTCCAGCCGGTCGAGACGAGGTTCGTCTTGCCTTCCTGAATGCCCTTTCCGAGCGCCGTGTTCGAGAAATCAGACGTATCGACATGCGCGAGGTCGTGGCGGCCGAGGTAGGAGACAGCGAGTTCGCGGAACACGTAGTCGAGGATCGACGTGGCGTTCTTGATCGCGTCATTGCCGATGACCACGCCGGCCGGCTCGAACTTGGTGAAGGTGAAAGCCTCCACATATTCTTCGAGCGGCACGCCGTACTGCAAGCCGAGCGAGATGGCGATCGCGAAGTTGTTCATCATCGCACGGAACGCGGCACCTTCCTTGTGCATGTCGATGAAGATCTCGCCGAGACGGCCGTCGCCGAATTCGCCTGTGCGCAGGTAGACTTTGTGTCCGCCGACGGCAGCCTTCTGGGTATAGCCCTGACGGCGGTTCGGCAGCTTTTCGCGTTCGCGGGTGACGCGCTCGACCACACGCTCGATGATCTTCTCGGTGATGGTGACGGCCTGGGCGGCGACCGGCTGCAGCAGCAGATCGTCCAGTGCGTCCTCATCGCTTTCGTCTTCGATCAGCGAGGCGTTCAGCGGCTGCGACAGCTTCGAGCCGTCGCGATAGAGCGCGTTTGCCTTGAGGCCGAGCTTCCACGAGAGCATGTAGGCGCTCTTGCAATCGTCGACCGTCGCGTCGTTCGGCATGTTGATCGTCTTGGAGATCGCACCCGAGATGAACGGCTGAGCAGCCGCCATCATGCGGATGTGGCTGTCGACCGAGAGGTAACGCTTGCCGATCTTGCCGCAGGGGTTGGCGCAATCGAAGACGGGTAAGTGCTCGTTCTTCAGGAACGGTGCACCTTCCAGCGTCATCGCACCGCAAACGTGGATGTTCGCAGCCTCGATATCCTTCTTGGAGAAGCCGAGGTGGTCGAGCAGGTTAAAGCTCATGTCGGCGAGCTGCTCGTCGGAAACCTTCAGTGTGCCCTTCAGGAAGTCGGTGCCGAGCGTCCACTGGTTGAAGACGAACTTGATGTCGAAGGCCGACTTCAGCGCGGCGTTGACGGCATCGACCTTCTCGTCGGTGAAGCCCTTGGCCTTCAGCGTCGAGGGGTTGATAGCAGGTGCCTGGTTCAGGTTGCCGTGGCCAACAGCATAAGCTTCGATCTCGGCGATCTGGCTTTCGGAGTAACCGAGCGTGCGCAACGCTTCCGGAACAGCGCGGTTGATGATCTTGAAGTAGCCGCCGCCGGCTAGCTTCTTGAACTTCACCAGCGCGAAGTCGGGCTCGATACCTGTTGTGTCGCAATCCATGACGAGGCCGATCGTGCCTGTTGGAGCGATGACGGTTGCTTGGGCGTTGCGGTAACCGTGCTTTTCGCCGAGCTCGAGAGCCTTGTCCCAGGCGCTCTTGGCGTGAGCCGCCAGATCCTGGTCCGGGTTCTCCGAGTGGATGAGCGCGACCGGGTTGATCGACAGGCCTTCATAGCCCGACGTCTCGCCGTAAGCGGCGCGGCGGTGGTTGCGGATGACGCGCAGCATGTTCTCGCGGTTCGGCGCGAACATCGGGAACGGTCCGAGCTCGGAGGCGATCTCGGCCGAGGTGGCGTAGGAGATGCCGGTCATGATTGCGGTCAGGGAGCCTGCGATGGCGCGAGCTTCATCGCTGTCATAGGGAATGCCCGAGGACATCAGCAGGCCGCCGATGTTGGCGTAGCCGAGGCCGATCGTGCGGTATTCGTAGGAGAGCTCGGCAATCCGCTTCGACGGGAACTGTGCCATCATCACGGAGATTTCGAGAACAACGCTCCACAGGCGAACAGCGTGCTCGTAGTCGGCGATGTTGATGCGCTTGGTGGCAGCATCCTTGAACTGCATGAGGTTCAGCGAGGCAAGGTTGCAGGCCGTGTCGTCGAGGAACATGTATTCCGAGCACGGGTTGGATGCGCGGATCGCGCCGGCGGCCGGGCTCGTGTGCCAGTCGTTCATCGTCGTGTTGAAGTGCAGACCCGGATCGGCCGATGCCCAGGCGGCGTAGGAGATCGACTCCCAGAGGTCGCGTGCCTTCAAGGTCTTCATGACCTTGCCGTCCTTGCGGGCCTTCAGCTGCCAGTCGCCGTCGTTTTCGACTGCGCGCAGGAAGTCGTCCTTGATCGAGACAGAGTTGTTGGAGTTCTGGCCCGATACGGTGAGGTAGGCTTCGCTGTCCCAGTCCGTGTCGTAGGTCTTGAACTCCATGTCCTTGTAGCCCTGGCGAGCGAACTGGATGACGCGGCCGATGTAGTTCTCAGGAACCTGGTCCTTCTTGGCGGCGCGGATTTCGCGCTTCAGGGCAGGGTTCTTGTTCGGGTCGAAGCAGTCGCCATTGTCGGCCTCGCAGTTGACGCAGGCCTTCATGATCGCCTTCAGGTGCTTGGCGACGACCTTGGAGCCGGTGACGAGAGCGGCAACCTTCTGTTCTTCCTTCACCTTCCAGTTGATATATTCCTCGATATCTGGATGGTCGATGTCGACAACGACCATCTTCGCCGCACGGCGCGTCGTGCCGCCCGACTTGATGGCGCCCGCTGCACGGTCGCCGATCTTCAGGAAGCTCATCAGACCGGAGGAACGGCCGCCACCGGAGAGCTTTTCGCCTTCGCCGCGGAGGTAGGAGAAGTTCGAGCCGGTGCCGGAGCCGTACTTGAAGAGGCGAGCTTCGCGGACCCACAGGTCCATGATGCCGCCTTCGTTGACGAGATCATCTTCAACGGACTGGATGAAGCAGGCATGCGGTTGCGGATGCTCGTAGGCAGACTTCGACTTCACCAGTTTGCCGGTGAAGGGGTCGACATAGAAGTGACCCTGGCCGGGGCCGTCGATGCCATAGGCCCAGTGCAGGCCCGTGTTGAACCACTGCGGGGAGTTCGGCGCAACGCGCTGGGTGGCCAGCATGTAGGCAAGCTCGTCCTTGAAGGCAGAGGCATCTTCTTCGGACGAGAAATAGCCGCCCTTCCAGCCCCAGTATGTCCAGGTTCCGGCGAGACGGTCGAAGACCTGGCGGGCGTCGGTTTCGGAACCGTACTGCTGGTCCTTCGCAACATCCTTCAGAGCTGTTTCGTCGGCAACCGAACGCCACAGGAAGGAAGGAACGTCGTTTTCCTCGACCTTCTTCAGCTTCGCGGGAACGCCGGCCTTGCGGAAATACTTCTGTGCCAGGATGTCGGCCGCGACCTGCGAGAACTGCGCCGGAACGTCGATGTTCTCGAGGCGGAATACGATCGACCCGTCCGGGTTCTTGATCTCGCTCGTCGCCTTGCGGAATTCGATATCCGCGTAAGCGCTCTGTCCTGCCTTCGTGAAACGGCGTTCTATGCGCATTTCTCTAACCTCTAGCTGCGCGCCTCGTCCCCGTCGACCAAGGCGCAAGTTTCCACCTCCGGCAGCGCCGTGAGGAGCGCAGCCAGTTCTCGTTTCCGTATCATCACAGGAGTGTCATCCGGAGATGACTGTTCCTGTATCTTGTGGTGATCGTGGCTGCAAACACTAAATATAGTGTTAACAGCTTATTATCGCCAGCCCCGGATGTCACTTTTTCGGAAGATAAAAATCGCGCACGAAACCCCTCATGGCGGTCGCCCTTCATGGACGCAACACCCTGATTCTACGCTCGATTTTTTGGAGGGAACCGGCCTCGTTAATTCCGGCCCAACTGCCGTCGCAACATCGGACTCTATTAAGTTGGAAACAGGCGATTCCGTCAAGGGGTTGTTTTTAATGAAGTGTTCACCACAACATATTGTGGATCGGGCTGTGGAGAATGGGGAAAAGAAAGTCGTCTAAGAAATTCAATGGGTTGCGCGCCTTCGTCGCCCCAGAGCCTAAAAAATCTAAGAAAAGTTGCGACCGTGTTGATTTGGTTGCAGCTTTTGCCGGCCAAATGCGGCAGCCGATTCGTTGAGACAATTTTGATCACAATGCGTCGATCGCAATCGTCACCGTTGCGATACCTATAGACTGTCCGTTTTCATCCTTGATGACAAAGCTCGCCTGCGTTTCCAGTAATTGTGTCTGTTCATCGCGCTCAGCCCGGTCGATAAATATCTCGTCCGACTGCTTCGCGAATGTTTTCAAGAACTTGTCTTCATCGCCTTGCCAATAGTCGGTGGTCATCGTGCCCTGGCCGACGTTGAGTCCATGACGATCGGTCACGAAAAACTCGATGATGATGCCCTGCGAATCATCCTGTTTGGTCTTGAGGTATCGCGACACCGGCTTGTTGAGCAGGCGCCGGATCATCTCCCAGCCGCCGCTCTGCACCTCGGAGCGGTACGTGTTATCGAGCACCTGGATGTTCGCATCGGTGATATTGTCGAACTTGGCGTTCTGATCTTCAATCGCCTTCCGGACGATTGGCGTATTCACCATCGGCTTGACGACGGTCTCGACATATTCCCTTACGACGGAAACATAGGCCGGTTCCGCCGAAGCGGCCAAAGGCGAGAGACAGAGGTTGAGTCCGAAAGCCGCAACCGTCCCGACGTAGCCCCAACGCATCATATTCGTTCCAACGCCGCGCCCGGCGACCAGACTTCCAACCCAGTCCACAGCGCGACGCCGTTGCCGCGCTGGACTGTTGGCTAGAAGGATAAGGCCTGAGGGAGCGGCGCGATAGCGGAATCCAACGCGTTAGTTAAACAAAGATTGGCACAATCTGAAATTGCACTGGCCATTGGCCCGCGACAGCCGACCTTTAGCCGCGACCGGCCTTGGAGATGGGTTCTTGATAGGTGAACCCCATATCCCAAGGAAAATAGATCCAGGTGTCCTGGCTGACTTCCGTAACGAACGTATCGATCGTCGGCACACCTTGAGGCTTTGCGTAGACGCAGGCAAAATGTGCTTTGGGCAGGATCGAGCGAACTTCCGAGGCCGTCTTGCCGGTGTCGGTCAGATCGTCAATGACGAGGACAGCTTCACCTTCATCGGCGGTCAGTTCCGGCGCGATGCCCTTCAGGAGCATCATTTCACCCTGGTTCACATAGTCGTGGTAGGACGCGACGCAGACCGTTTCGATCAGCCGGATGTTAAGTTCGCGCGAGATGATCGCCGCCGGCACGAGGCCGCCACGCGTGATACAGACGATTGCCTTGAAATCGCGCTTCAAACCAGCGAGGCGCCAGGCAAGGGCACGCGCATCGCGGTGGAATTGATCCCAGGAAACGGGAAAGGCTTTATCGGGAAGGGACATGGTTTGCTCCGCGGCATGAATGATGACACGCCGTTCGCCGGCGGCCGGACAAGGCATTCCGCGATCGGCCAAACGCAAATCGCGCAGCCGAGACTGCGCGATAGGAGGACCGAAGCCGGAGCTCGTCATCGGTCGCCGCAATTAACGGATTCCGGGGACAAAACGCAAGCCCCTCGTCATTCTTATCGTGACAGCAGCGTCAATGCGGTCATCGACTGGAGCAGCGTTTTCGTGGTGCCGCCGAAAATCATCTGCCAGAGTCGCGAATGGGTGTAGGCGCCCATGACCAGCAGGTCGATGCTGCTGTCGGAGAGGCGGTTTTCGATGACTGTCGACGCGGATTTGTCTACGCTTTGGGCGGTCGCCAGGGTGACCCTGACGCCGTGACGGGAAAGAGCCGATGCAATGTCCGCGCCTGCAACAGCCGCAGACTGGAGTGCATTGTCGACGGGGTCGACGGAGAAAATCTCGACTTCGTCAGCGGCCTTCAGTATCGGCAAGGCATCAAACGCGGCGCGCGCTGCCTCCCTTGAGCCGTTCCACGCGATAAGAACACGCTTGATCGGCTTCGGTTGGCGCAGCACAAAGGGGATCATCATGACCGGGCGACCGCTTTCGAAGAGAAAGTTGTCGATGTCGACGTGACTGTCCGACGGCTTCGCTGGATTGGCCTGTGACGCGATCAGCAAGTCAGCGCTTCGGGCGCTTTCGATCAACGGCGCCGTGCCGTAGCCGGTCGATGAGGCAAAGCTCCGCCATTCATAGGAGACGCCTTCAGCCTGCGCCTTTCTGCGGAAGATGCGCTCAACCTCGACCGTTTCCGCATGGGCCATGTCCTGAAGCGCCTGCACGGCGACGGGGTCGGGTATCTCCATCGGCGCGACAAGTGGCACGACTGCGACGGTTTCCGCATGAAGGCCGATAACGTGGGCATTGGTCTGCGCGGCAATGGCAAAAGCAAAATCGGCCACGGCTTTGGCGTTATCGACGGTATCGAGAATGGCGAGTATGGTTTTGTAAGACATAAACAATTCTCCCTACGCGGATGAAATTCGGCTATCTTCAACGAGAATGCGCCGGCAGGGGCGCCGGTTCCTTGATGCATATCAACGGCGAGCCGGGATCTCCTCTATGCTACGCCTTTGCCGAACGGTTTTCAGCGACCTCCTTTGCTTGGCGGATGGTCTCGATCATGGCACGCACGTCGATTCCCGCGGCATCGACCGCATCCTGCGAGCGGCTGCGGACGACGATCTCAGTCGAGAACGCCTGGCCGACATAGCGGGGGTAGGAGCCGATGCTCGTCTCCGGGTGGGCTTTCTGGATGGCGGCAAGCGGCGTGCCGATGTCACCCTCGCCGTAAGGGCAGGAGATGCCGAGCGAGAGCACGCGCGTGCCGGTGCGCAAGGTCGGGATAACGGCGTCGACCATGGCCTGGAAGACCTGCGGAACGCCGGCCATGACATGAACGTTGCCGATGATAAAGCCGGGCGCTGTCGAGACCGGGTTGGGGATATGGCGCGCGCCTTTCGGCATACGCGCCATTCTCTTTCTGGCATCGGTGAAATCAAGCCCACGGCGTGCATACATTTCGCCAAGCAAAGCCATGGCATCGGCGTCATATTCGCAAGGCAACCCGAATGCCGCGGACACGGCATCGGCAGTGATGTCGTCATGGGTCGGTCCAATGCCCCCCGAAGTGAAGATGTAGTCGTATTTTGCACGCAACGTATTGAGGGCCTCGACGATCGCGTTTTCCTCGTCGCCAACGATGCGGACCTCCTTGAGATCGATGCCGCAAAGCGTCAGCATGTCGGCCAGGTGCCCGATATTCTTGTCCTTGGTGCGGCCGGATAGGAGTTCGTCGCCGATGGCAAGCATGGCGGCGGTGACAATTGTCTGATTGGTCATTGGAAATTTCCGAATATTTGGATCCTAGCATAGGTAGCGCCGTTCGCTGGTCTTGCAAACCGTGTCGCTGCCGCCAACTCAAGCAATGCTACAAGCAATTTTTCGTCTATGGCTATTGAACAGTGCGTTCTGCGGCGCAGGGCTATGTTCAACACACTCCGCTGCTAAGACTCCAGCCGTTACGAATTCAAATAGAATTGATGGAGATAGGTAATGGCTAAGGTACTCGTGCTCTACTACTCGGCTTACGGCCACATCGAAACGATGGCATACGCCGTTGCCGAAGGCGCAAGGTCGACTGGCGCGGAAGTCACCGTCAAGCGTGTCCCGGAGCTGGTTCCGGAAGAGGTCGCCAAGGCGTCCTACTACAAGATGGATCAGTCTGCTCCGATCGCCACTGTCGACGAACTTGCCGATTACGACGCAATCATCGTCGGTGCGGGTACGCGCTTCGGAACGGTCGCCTCGCAGATGCGCAATTTCTGGGATCAGACGGGCGGCCTCTGGTTTTCCGGCAAGCTGGTCGGCAAAGTGGGCTCCGTATTTACCTCGTCGGCAACGCAACACGGCGGTCAGGAGTCCACCATTCTCGGCTTCATTCCAACCTTCCTGCACCAGGGCATGATCGTCGCCGGCCTTCCCTATGCATTCCAGGGCCAGATGGGCGTTGATGAAATCAAGGGTGGCTCGCCCTATGGCGCGTCCACCATCACGGACGGTGACGGATCGCGTCAGCCTTCCGCAATCGAGCTGGAAGCGGCCAAGTATCAGGGCGCTCACGTCGCCAAGATTGCTGCCAAGCTGGGCTGACCGGCTCCCTTCAGTGATAGGCGCGGCCATCGGGGTCGCGCCCGCTTACACCAGAGTCGCCGATTGCGTCAGCCGTAGAGTTCGTGCAGTTTCGCTGCGCAGAAAACAAGCGGTATGCCGACAATCGCAACCGCGATCATGAATGTCGTTCCCGCCCGGAGCAATTTGAGACGTCGCGTTCTCGTGCCATCCCAATCGTAAACCATCGCCTTACTCCCACAAGACAAGCTTACAACTATGCGCAGCCCCAACCGCGGTCCTTCTGGCGCGCGCATAGAAGCACATTCGCAAGCGATGATAAAGGGCAATGGCGGGTTCGCCGGAGTTGGTGGAGGCCGGCATGATGGTGCGAGCGACGGGGATCGAACCCGTACAGCCTAAGGCCGAGGGATTTTAAGTCCCTTGCGTCTACCAGTTTCGCCACGCTCGCGTTCAACGATCCCAATAACTTAGCGAATCTGTTTTGGGAAGCTCTACACACCCAATCGTGGTGCAATTTACTGCCAGATATTGAAATGCTGCTGCATGTACTCGATGCACCGGCGATTGGCTTCGCTACGGCGTGCCCCCTCGATGGTGGCGAGGTATAGTGAGGCGACATCGTGTGCGGCGGTCGTCTGTGGTTCTTCCAGCCCAGCAGGGAGCCAGATCGGGATACCTTTCAGCGCAAGCATGCCTGACAACCAAACATCATCAACTGCCCATATGACTTCAGGGATGTCATATGCGATATCATCGAAAAACTCCGGACGCACCACAGCACCACCGAGCCCTTGAAGCACATCCACATAGCCACCCTTTGCAACCAGCCTTGGCATCGGTTTCGGCTGGTCCAAACGCAAGACCATGGAAGCGAACTTATGCCGTAGTCGGCGGGCGCGGAGCAAAAGATCTATTCTCCGTCTCCGCACTGCTTTCGGCACAAAGGCGGAGGGTTTCGCAATATGGGTCGGCACGTCCTTGCCGATGAGGGCTACGCACTCTGTTGGTCGCTCGTCCTGTGCCGCGAACAACTGAGAGGCCCAACTAGGCGAGAACATCTTGTCGTCATCACAGAATAGAATCTGTGCTTTTTTCCCGCGGAACTCGCGTGCGGCAAACAACACCTTGGACGCAGGTCCCATGTCTTCTTCAGGGCGAACTATCGTGATTCCGGTGGGGACTGATGGAACGGATCCATCGTAGTCGGGAAACCGCCGATATCGTTTGGGAACGTAGAGCCGGATCTCATCCACCGCGCCGTTCTGCTTTATTAGGCTGTTAAGCGTCGGTGCAAGCTTGGAGAAACGTGGAGGGATAGTAGAGAGCGAGATGATGCGCAATGTCGTCGGCATCCGATGTAAACCATTGACGGAAGTTGGATCGTACTATCCCATTCCGAGTTGCGCTAAGTCAACCAAGCCGAACCAGTGCGAAAGAGCCGGATAGGTGTCGGTATTTATGAGGCGCCAGCTGCGGATTTTGCGTACACGCGCGCTGCGAATATTCCCGCAGATGCGCCGAGGATCTTGACGAGCGCGTCGTGCAGGCGCGCATGGCGCGTTGGCGACAGATATTGAAGATATTCGATTGCAAATGCGCCAACGATCAGGAGCACGGCGACGGCGAACCAATGCCTGGGATAGGCGACCGCGAACATGAAGCCGACCAACACATAGGCGAGGGCGCGGTCGAGATTGACAGAGGTCACGGTATGTGGCCGCAGTCCGATCGGTGACAGCGTGACGAAAATAATGGCCGCGAGAAGCAACCAGGCAACCGGCTTTGCAAATTTGCTTGAGATCATCAGAGTGATTTAGCCCCGTCGAGAGCAAATTGATAGCGCACAATTGCGTTATGTGACCGGGCTCTCGAGATTTGAATTAAAAGGTGACTTTTGAAGTAAACAATATTGGTGGATATGGGCTTTTTCGCTCCTCCCACTTGTGCGATAGCGAAAGCGAAACAGGAATGGACGAACGACCGTGACCAGACAGGATGTCGAGAGCGCCGAGGTGGCCATGCGCAGCCTCTTTCCAGAAACGCCACTGCAACTGAACGAGCACCTGTCTGCGCGCTATGGCGCGGACATCTGGCTGAAGCGCGAAGACCTTTCGCCCGTGCGCTCCTACAAGATTCGCGGAGCGTTTAATTTCTTCCGGAAGGCGATCGCCGAGGGTGCTGGCGGCAAGACCTTCGTTTGTGCTTCGGCCGGCAATCATGCCCAGGGCTTCGCCTTTGTCTGCCGCTATTTCGGAGTGCCTGGTGTTGTTTTCATGCCGGTAACGACGCCGCAGCAGAAGATCGACAAGACACGCATCTTTGGCGCGGAATTCATCACGATTAAGCTGACCGGTGATTTCTTCGATCAGTGCTACCAGGCCGCCCGCGATCACGTCGAGGCGATCGACGGTGTGATGGTGCCGCCGTTCGACCATGCCGATATCATCGAGGGGCAGGCGACGGTTGCTGCGGAAATTCTGCAACAGCTGCCTGAGGGAACGCTACCTGATTTGGTGGTGATGCCTGTGGGGGGCGGTGGCCTCGCGGCTGGCATCACCGGCTATCTCGAGGGCGTCATGCCAAAATCCGGCTTCATCTTTACGGAGCCGGCCGGAGCACCGAGCCTGAAGCGAAGCATCGAGGCGGGGCGCGTGGTGACGCTCACCAAGGTTGACAATTTCGTCGACGGTGCGGCCGTGGCGCGGATCGGCGATCTGAACTTCGCGGCCCTGGAAAGGTTCCCGACCGAACAGGTCATGCTGATGCCGGAAAACGCGATCTGCGTGACCATTAGCGAGATGCTGAATGTAGAGGGCGTTGTTCTCGAGCCGGCAGGGGCACTGTCGTTGACCGCGATCGCTGCGATGGATCCGGAAGTACTAAGGGGCAAGACTGTCGTAGCCGTCGTTTCTGGCGGCAACTTCGATTTCGAGCGCCTTCCCGATGTCAAGGAGCGCGCAATGCGCTACGCCGGCTTGAAGAAGTACTTCATCTTGCGAATGCCGCAGCGACCGGGCGCTTTGCGCGACTTTCTGAATCTGCTCGGCCCCGACGACGATATCGCTCGCTTCGAATATTTGAAGAAGACAGCACGCAACTTCGGCTCGGTGCTGATCGGTATTGAGACCAAGGCGCCGGAGAATTTCGCGCAACTCATCGCGAACTTCGAGAACGCCGCCATTGGCTTCGAGGACATCACCGAAAACGAGATCCTTGCAAACCTCATCATTTAACTTTTCCGGCACGAGCTGCCATGATAAAGGCGAAGTATGGCTTCGATCTTCTCCAGCATTTTCTCAATGTTTTCAGGCGGTGGCAAATCGGCTGACGCCCCGGCAGGCGTCTCTTCCGAGCCGCAGCTCTACGGCGACTGCACGATCTACGCCGAGCCGCAGAAGGAAGGTGGCCAGTATCGCCTTGCCGGCCGGATCGAGAAGACGGTAGGTGGGGAAGTCCTCGTACGCAATTTCATTCGCGCCGACATGTTCGGGTCCTCGGACGATGCGATCGAGTGCACGGTGCGCAAGGCACAGCAGATCATCGATCAGAACGGTCCATCGTTATTCAACGATGGCGCAAAGGTTCGCCAGGTCTGACCTGGCTTCCGACACCGCTTCTTCGGTGTCAGACTTGACGGCATTAATCCTCACGTAATCTTAAAGGATTGCGAGGAATCTTGGTGTCTGGAGCCTTGCAGGACAACCACGTGCCTTACACTACACACAGACAGCCACTCATGTTCGCAGCCGCCGATTCTTGGCGCGGCGCCGTCTCGGGCGCTGATGCGAGAGGCACCTGATGCAAGCCTTTAACCTGCTGCTGTTTGCCATTGAGGCTGTTGGCTATTTCGCGCTCATGGTGACGCTGCTGCATTTCCGTCATCGCCTCGGCTTGGGCGTGTTTCTCACTGCCCTCGGCGTCATGCATTTCATGGAAACTTATCTTGCGGCAGTGTTTTACGTGGCGCTGCCATTCGGCGTTGCGTCGCCCGGTTCGTCGGTGTTCTTCGCCGGCAAGCTGATGATGATCCTGATGCTGTATTTGCAAGAAGATGCCGCTACGGTTCGCCAACCGATCTACGGCTTGTTTCTCGGCAACATCCTGACGGTGGCCGTAGCGTGGCTGCTTCAGTTGCATACGCCGATCGATCTCCCCCGCGGCGACGGAGCGAACTTCGATTTCCTCAAGGAAATGGGCTGGCTCATGGTGTGGGGCACAACGCTCCTGTATCTCGATTCCATCGGCATCATCTTGCTGTACGAGCGCCTCGGTCGCTATCTGAGGCGCAGGATCATTTTACGCTTCATGATCTGTGGCTTCGTCCTCCTGACTTTCGATCAGATCGGGTTCTTCGGTGCATTGCACTATTTCCTTGAGATTCCGGCCTCCGCCTTCTGGGACGGGTGGAGGGCAAAGATGTTCGCCGTCTGTGTCTACACCGTGCTCTTTGCGGTCTACGAGATTTGGATACGCCGCGACGGTATTCCGGCGAGCGTGCGGCCGATCAGCGATATCTTCAGTGATCTCACCTTTCGTGAGCGTTACAACGATCTGCTGAACCGGACGGGCAGGGACGTTCTGACCGGCGTTTACGATCGCACGCGCATGGAGATGGAAGCGCCGGTCATGGTCCGCGAAGCCTTGCGGCAAGGGCAGTTCGCTACGGTGATCATTCTGGACGCAGACCATTTCAAGGCGGTCAATGACCGCTTCGGGCATTTGCAGGGAGATGAGGTGTTGAAGGCAATCACGCTTCGCCTAGGGACCATTTTGCGATCGGCCGACCGTGTCTTCCGCTTTGGTGGCGAGGAATTTGTCGCGGTCTGCCCGGCAACCGACCATGCCGAGGGAATGCGACTTGCCGAGCGCTTGCGCTGGACGATTGCAAGCAGCGTCAAGACGCCGGATGGCAAACCCGTCACCGTCAGCATCGGTGTGGCGACAGCCGACACCGATGGAGTAAGCTTCACAACTGTTCTTTCGGCCGCGGATGAACGGCTCTATCAGGCAAAGAAAGGCGGCCGCAATTGCGTTGTTGGCAAGCCTGGGCTTGTGAAAACCGGCTAGCGCTTAACTGGCGCGGAATATCTTGGCGCCGGAGGGTGCGCTCGTCGCACCGCCATCGACCACAATTTCGATCCCTGTGACGTTGCTCGAGTCACTTGAGGCAAAATAGAGCGCAGCCTTGGCGATCTCTTCCGCTTCGCTCATGCGTCCGAGCGGGCTCATGCCGCCCAGCCTGGCCTCAAGCGCGGACATTGCATCCGCCGTCGACGCCATTGGTTGCCAGATCGGTGTTTTGGTGCCACCCGGCGTGACCTGATTGACGCGGATGCCGCGCGGGGCAAGCTCGGAAGCCATGTTGCGGGTCATGGCACGTACCGCACCCTTCGTAGCGGCATAGGCCGACCAGCCGGGCGCACCAAGCACCGCATGCACCGATCCGTTGAGGATGACGGAGCTGCCATCGTTCAGATGCGGAAGCGCGGCCTGGACCGTAAAGAAGACGGCCGTGAGGTTCGTGTTGATAATGGTGTTAAACTGCTCCAGCGACGTTGCGCCCAACGGAGTGGCGCCACCGATTCCTGCATTTGCGAAAAGCACGTCAAACTTCCCGAATTTGGCAGCTGCTTCCGCAAATGCCCGTTCCGTGGCAGCTACATCAGTCACGTCGAGCTTCAGCGTGAGCACGTTGCTGCCCAACGCCTTCTCGGCGGCCGCGAGGGTCTCGGGATTGCGGCCTGTAATGATCACCCTAGCCCCCTCTTCAAGGAAGACCTTGGCAGTGGCAAGACCGATACCGCTGTTTCCGCCCGTGATGAGGGCGACCTTGTTCTGCAGGCGCATTGAATGACTCCTCTTGGAAACTTTCGCGATCTGGATTATGATCGATATCCAGAAGGATTACGATTATAATCCTCATGCGTCAATAAGTGCCGGAGAGAATTTTCATGGGTCACTCACAGCAGGATAAGCGCAAGACGCATGAGAGGATCGTTCAGATCGCTTCGAGACGTCTGCGCGAGAAGGGGCTGGAAGGCGTGGGCGTCGCGGATCTGATGAAGGAGGCGGGGCTGACGGTCGGCGGCTTCTACAAGCATTTCGCGTCGCGTGACGAACTGGTGGCCGAGGCGATGCAATCGGCCTTCGGCGCCTGGTCCGCGAAGGTCCGGGCGGAAGGGCGGGCTCCGGAGGACATTACGTTGCAGGAGTATGCGGCGACATACCTGAGCGGGGAACATCGAGACGATACGGCCGGCGGCTGCCCGTTCGCGGCCCTCGCGGCTGATATGGCGCGCGGCGGCGAGAAATGTCGGTCGCTCGCGACCGACCAAATAAAAACGAACATGCGCAACATGCAGGCGCGGACGAACGCCACGGACGCGGCGGAAGCCCGCCGCCAGGCGATTATTGCGTCCTGCCTCATGACCGGCGCGCTGGGTCTTGCCCGGATCTCGAACGATGAAGCCTTTGCCGGCGAGATACTCGATACCGTAAAGGCCTTCGTGAACGACTTCGGCACAAAATGAAGACGGCCGGTGAGTACCGGCCGTTTCAAACATCGGTTCTGACACCTGTTAGGCGGCGAGGGCGATTTCCTCGGCGCGGGCCTTGGCGGCGCCAATTGCCTTCTCGGCAGCTTCCGGACCAAAGGCGAGGCCTTCAACGTAGATCGTTTCGATATCGGTGATACCGAGGAAGCCGAGGACCGACTTCAGATACGGAACCGCATGGTTCATGCCGGCTGCCGGACCCTGCGAGTAAACGCCACCGGAAGCAAGAACGACGTAGACCTTTTTGCCGGTGGCAAGGCCAACCGGGCCGCTTTCGGTGTACTTGAAGGTAAGGCCGGCGCGGGCGACGTTGTCGATCCAGGTCTTCAGCGACGAATAGATGTTGAAGTTGATGAGGCCGGTACCGATGACGATCGTATCGGCTGCAAGCAGTTCAGCAACGAGTTCGTCCGACGTCTTCACGGCTGCGGCTTCGGCGGCGGTGCGGTCATCGGCGGGCTTGCGGATGGCAGCGGTGAAGAGATCATCAATGTGCGGCAGCGGGTTGGCGGCGAGGTCGCGACGAACGACGGCGCTGCCTGGCTGCTGGGCCTTGATCTTTTCGACAAGGTCAACGGCGATCGTGGTGGAAAGCGAGTCTGCACGCGGGCTGGACGTCAGAAGCAGGATGGAAGACATGTTTGAATTTCCTCTCGAATTGGAGTTCTCGGCTCTTGTAGGGAGCTTCGAGCCGCTGTTTCGAGGCAGAAAATAGGTCTGGCTGACTATCGAAAAAACTGTGATAATGTCGATCGAAATCATCGATAGATTGGATGGAAGATGCTTCCGAATCCCACACTCGACCAGTTGCAGGTGTTCCTCACCGTTGCGGAAACGGGCAGCTTTTCGGCCGCTTCGCGCTCGCTAAACCGTGCTCAATCGGTCATCAGCTACACGATCGCCAACCTTGAAGCTCAATTGGAAGTGCCGCTTTTCGAGCGCTCCGGCGCAAGGCAGCCGAAGCTGACGGAGGCGGGCAAGGCCCTCCTCGAAGATGCGCGGCGGCTTGTCTCCGATCTCGAGGTAATGCGCGCCCGCGTGAAAGGGCTGAAGGAAGGGCTGGAGGCCGAAGTCTCCGTCGCGATCAGCGTCATGGTGCCGTCGCACGCGGTCGTCGACGTGCTGCGCGGGTTCCGCGACAAATTCCCGTCCGTGGCGCTCAGTTTGACGGTGGGCGAACTTGGCGTGGTGATGGATCTCGTCTTGAGCGGCAAGGCAACGATTGGCATTGGCGGCGCTCTGCTCAAGCAGCATGACGCGCTTGTTGCAGAACAAATAGGACACTCCTTCATGATGCCCGTTGCCGCACATGATCATCCGCTCGCGAAGATCGGTAGACCGTTGACCCTGGCGGATGTCCGCGAGGAGACGCAGTTGGTGGTGACGGATGCATCGGGCTTAACAAAAGGCCGTGATTTCAATGTGCTTTCCTACAAGACATGGCGGGTAAGCGACGTTGCGACGAAACACTCTCTCATCCGCGGCGGGCTGGGTTGGGGCGGCTTGCCCGCCTCGCTTATTCGCAACGATCTGAGAAGTGGTGCTTTGGTCCATCTCGACTTGCCGGCTTTCGAGCAGGGAGAATATCCGATCTATGCCATGAGACGGACTGCCAGCCCGCCGGGTCCGGCGGCTAGCTGGATGATCGATGCGTTTCGGGTGAGGCTCGAGCAATGTCCCAGGCACGCCGATTTTACAGCTCAACTGGCCGAGCTGTCGCCGCCTGATTTGCCGATTGCCGCCGAGTAAGAGGACGCGGATTTCCCGCGCCCTCCTGAAGCTCACATCTAGAGTATCAGCCTGAACTTCGAGAAGCCGTCGGTGCCTTCGCCGGCATCCTCGATCTTCACGCTTTTCACGTCCGCGAGGAATTGCTTGGCCTTCGGACCACTCTGGAAGACGGCTGTCGTCCCCGGCAGTGGTTTGAACGTCCAGTTCCCGTCGGCCGAGGGATTGATCGTGCCCTCCTCGTGTACGAAGCGGACAATGACGTCGCGATTCGTGTCGGGCGCCTGGAAGATGACCTTGTCGGCAGCAATTTCCGGAAATTTGCCACCACCGCCCGCGCGGTAATTGTTGGTGACGACAACGAATTTCTGCTTGAGATCAATGGGCTTGCCGTCAAATTGCAGGTTCTGGATGCGGTTTGAATCGGCATTGATCAGCTTGCCGTCATCATCGAACCTGCGCGGCTGCGATAGGTCGATCTGATAGGTGACGCCGTCGATCACATCGAAGTTGTAGGATGGGAAGGCGTTGTTCAGCAGGTCCGCATCCTTCGATCCCGGTTTCACCTCGTTGAACATGGCGGCTGACATTTCCAGCCAGTTCTTCACCTGCTCGCCAGTGATGGCGACGGCCTGGACCGTGTTGGGATAGAGGTAGAGGTCAGCGACGTTCTTGATCGCGATGTCGCCGGCGGGCACGTCCGTATAGTAGTCCGCGCCGCCGCGACCGCCGGCCTTGAAGGGTGCTGCCGCCGAAAGCACCGGGAGGTCCTTGTATTCTGTGTCGGCCAACATCTGCTTGATGTACCACGTCTGTGCCTGGCTAACGATCTGAACGGAAGGATCGTCGGCGACCAGCGCGAAATAGGAATAGAGCGGCGCCGAGGTCTTGCCGACCGGGATGCGCACATAAGCGAGCGTTGCCTCGTGCTCGGCCTTTGCGGCGTCGATAACGTCCTTTTTGTCCGCGACGTCGGCGACGACTTTCTTTTTGTCATCGCGATGGTAGATCGGTCGGGCTTCGGAGGTGAAGTCGACGATCCTCCAGCCTTTGCCGTCCTTCTCCAGCAGGAGGTCGATCAGGCCGAGATGGGAGCCCCAGAAGCCCGCCATCACTGCCGGCTTGCCGTGCAATGTGCCTTTCACCGGATCGGCGTTCTGAATGCCGTCCCAGGTCTTCGGGCCGGGGAACACGAGATGCTGGTGCCCGGTGAAGATCGCGTCGATCCCGTCGACTGCGGCAAGATGCAGGGATGCATTCTCCATCTTCTCGGATGGGGCCGCGCCGTCGATGCCGGAATGCGAAAGCGCGATCACGATATCCGCGCCTTCCTGTTTCATGACAGGTACCCAGGCTTTGGCTGCCTCAACGATGTCGCGCGTCTGCGCCTTGCCTTCAAGGTTCTTGATGTCCCAAAGCATGATCTGCGGCGGGACGAAGCCGATGAAGCCGATCTTGACCGGGCTTTCTTTACCGGCGCCGTCCTTGATGGTCTTTTCGACGATGATGTACGGCTTGAAAAACAGCTCGTCCTTCGTCGGGTTGGACGCGAGTTGGCCCTTCGTCAGGTTCGCGCAAACGAACGGGAAGTTTGCCCCGTTCAGCACCTTGAACATGAAGTCGAGGCCATAATTGAATTCATGGTTGCCGAGCGTGCCGACGGTGTAGCCGAGCGTGTTCATGGCCTTGATGACGGGGTGCACGTCGCCGTCCTTCATGCCGCTCTGATAGGCCATATAGTCGCCCATCGGGTTGCCCTGCAGCACGTCGCCGTTGTCGATCAGCAGCGAATTGGCAGCCTCCGCGCGGATGTTGTCGATGATCGTCGCCGTGCGCGCCAGCCCCATCGTGTCGTTCGGTTTGTCGGCATAGTAGTCATAGGGAAAGACGTTGACGTGAATGTCCGTCGTTTCCATCAGACGCAGATGAGCCTGATTGGCGGCTGCGCGCGCGCTAAAGGGATGAAGCAGGATCAGTGCGGACGTCGCGGCAATGCCGCCAAGCAAAGAGCGGCGGGTCATTGGCGGCAGATCGAGAATGGAAGACATGAAAACTCCTTTGAAAATCACTGACCGCCCGGCCCCGCAGGCGAGACTAGGGTGATTTGCGAAGGAGTAAACCCTGAAAATGACAGGGGAATTATCGTGTCAGGACCGGTTTCACTTCCTTGTGGAAGAATCGGAAGTATGATGCCACCTGCGCACGGGCATTGGAGTTCGGATCGAACTGAATTCCCAGACGGCCATTGTGGCTCCAGCGGATGATGCCCTGCAGCGTGCCCAGATCATCGGCAAGAATCTGTACACGGCTACCGGACGCGGCATGAATCGGTGCCCGGATTTCGACGGCCATGCCGGTAATCGACATGTCGAGGATGCGAGCATCCACTTCTCTGGTGAGATAGCGGACCTTGCCGAATATGCGGCAGGACCGGCGCTCGGCCTTGCGGGTAATGATATTCAGATTGCGTTGCATGTTACGCTCCACCAGAAACATACGGATGAATTCTATGGGGCGAACGTTGAGAATGCTTTAATAGCTCGATCTAAAATTGTGGAGATGCCGATCGCGAACGTGACCTGCGTGCAACGACGTGTTCCCGCCATACGGTGAAGATGCCTGCCGCGACGACGATTGCCGAGCCGACGATCATGTTCAGGCTCAGCTTCTCATTGTAGATCAATACGCCGATGATCGATGCATAGACGAGCTGTAGATACGTCAGCGGTTGAACTGCCGCTGCATCCAGCATGTCGTAGGCGCGAATGAGAAAATAGTGGCTCGATATGCTGGTTAGACAGACAAGCGCCATCCATCCCCAATCCCAGCCCGACATCCAGGTCCAATAGAAGGGACCGACCAACGACATGGCGATGCCGCCAACGACGCCCGTATAGAAGAAGCTTGTCATGGCCGAATCGTCCCTACTGACGAGGCGCGTGGCGATGACGTAGAAGGCGAAGAGGAAGCACGAGAAGACGGCAAGCAGCAGCTTAAAGTCGAAGAACCCGCCTTCCGGCTTGAGGATCAGCAGCACCCCGACGAGACCCGCACCAATCGCCGTCCAGCGACGCCAGCCGACCCGCTCTCCGAGGATGGGCATCGAGAGCAACGCGATCAGAATCGGCGTCGCTGAGAAGATTGCCTGTGAGTGGGCAAGGCCGATCAGCGCAAAACAGTTGATGACGACGACAACCTGGGCGGCCAGCAAAATGCCCCGGATCAGCTGCAGCAGCGGCCTCCTGGTTTTCGCCGTCTGCTTCAAGCCACCTCTCATCCTGCTGGCAAGCGCTACGGTGAAGGCGGCGAAGGCCCAGTAGCGGATCATGGTGATGAAGACGGGCGGGTAGGCGGATGCCAGATGCTTCGAGATGCCGTCCTGCAGCGAGAAAATGGTGATCGCGAGCAGGACGAAGATATAGCCTTGGGTCTTGGATTTCATGCGTGCGTCTTGCTGCGGAGGATCAGGCAAGGGGTAACGAAGCTGCCACTCCGATGCAAGAACTGTCTGGCGATTTTTGGCTCTTCAGTCAAAGCCCGACATTTGGTCTGTCGATGACTTCCCGCAGGGCAAAGCTGGAATTGATCTTAACAACGTGCGGAAGCGCCGAGAGCCAGTCGCGGTGGATGCGCTCGTAGTCCTCGAGGTCGCGGGCGGCAACACGGAGAATGTAGTCATATTCGCCTGACATCAGATAGCAGACGAGAACGTTCGGACAGCGTTTAACGGCGGCCTCGAATTCCGAAAGCGTCTTCGCAAACTGACCGGATAGGGAGATATGCACCACCGCGATCATCTTATAGTCGAGTGACTTGTGAGAGACGTGCGCGTGATAGCCGCTGATAACGCTGCTCTTTTCCAGGATATCAAGCCGCCGCGAGCAGGCCGATGCCGACAAGCCAACCTTGGCGGCAAGATCGGCATTAGTGATGCGCGCGTTGGACTGAAGTGTCTTCAGAATCGCAAGATCGATGGTGTCGAGTTCGGACATTCGAAGAACTTTCGATTATTTGCTCGAATTTGCAATAATCTTCGAAAATTAGCGTCGGCGCAAACCTTCTTTGCAAGGACATTTCGCGGCTGTGGTGGTTGGATTTCCTCGTCAAAACACTCCGCCAAGCGAACAAAAAGAGAGGAACGCCCAATGCGTGTCGGTTGCCCGAAGGAAATCAAGAATCATGAATATCGTGTCGGCCTGACACCTGCATCCGTTCGTGAATATGTCGCTCATGGCCATGAGGTCTGGGTTGAAACCAAGGCAGGCGCTGGCATTGGTGCCGATGATGCCGCCTACGCGGCTGCTGGCGCAAAGATTGCTGCCTCGGCCAAGGAGATCTTCGAGAAGTGTGACATGATCGTAAAGGTCAAGGAGCCGCAGCCGTCCGAGTGGGCGCAGCTTCGCGACGGCCAAATTCTCTATACGTATCTCCACCTCGCCCCCGATCCGGAACAGACCAAAGGTCTGCTTGCTTCCGGCGTCACCGCAGTTGCCTATGAGACCGTGACGGATGATCGCGGCGGCCTGCCACTTCTGGCGCCGATGTCCGAGGTTGCCGGACGCTTGTCAATCCAGGCGGGCGCGACCGCGCTGCAGAAGGCCAATGGCGGCCTTGGCATCCTGCTCGGCGGCGTGCCCGGCGTGCTGCCGGCCAAGGTCACGGTCATCGGCGGCGGCGTGGTCGGCTTGCATGCAGCCAGGATGGCGGCGGGCCTCGGTGCCGACGTCAGCATCCTCGATAAGTCTCTTCCGCGCCTGCGCCAGCTCGACGACATCTTCGGCGGTCGTGTCCACACCCGCTATTCCAGCATTCAGGCGCTGGAAGAGGAAGTATTTTCGGCCGATCTCGTTATCGGCGCTGTGCTTATTCCGGGAGCCGCCGCACCGAAACTTGTCACGCGTGAAATGCTGTCGGGCATGAAGCGTGGCTCTGTCATCGTTGACGTCGCCATCGATCAGGGTGGCTGCTTCGAGACGTCGCATGCGACGACCCATTCCGAACCGACCTATGTTGTCGATGACGTGGTGCATTATTGCGTCGCTAACATGCCAGGCGCGGTGCCGGTCACTTCGGCGCATGCCCTGAACAATGCGACGTTGGTTTATGGTCTGGCGCTTGCCGACCGTGGGCTGCGTGCCATCGCGGAGGATCGTCACCTCAGGAACGGTCTCAACATCCACAAGGGCCGCGTCACCAATAAGCCGGTGGCCGAAGCTCTGGGCTATGAAGCCTACGCACCGGAAAGCGTACTGAACGTAGCGTAAATCCCATCGCGTCGCGTGAGGCAGGGCCGGTCGCATTCTCCTGCGACCGGCCGTTTTTGCTGTCATCTGTCGATGCGGCACTGATAGCAGTTGTTGCGCGCCGAGCGCACGTGCACATAGGCGATGTCCGTCCGCTCCAGGAGCTGGGCGGCATAGGAGCGGATATCGGGCGTCAGTGTCACAGCGCCCGTGCCGTAGACAATGCGGTTTTCGGCATTGTAGCCGCGCACGATGAAATCCGGGCTGGTCAAGACCGGCGGCAGGACCTCTTCCGCAGCATAGCGCTCGCACGGTTGCTTGTGGAGGAAGATCGGACCGGTCTCAGCATAGGGCTGAAGCTCCGGAAACGGCCGGTAGGCGAAGACCAGCAATTCCTCGTCGGCATCGATATTCTTCAGGCAATGACGGCAGGGATGGCCTGGACCGTCGGAGACCATCGTCTCGGGCAGGAAACCGTAGGCGTCTGTGCCGCCGTTCCAGAGATTTTCGGCGTCGGCAGTGGGCATAGCGGAAAAGCGGATGTCGGTCATGGCGGATCTCCTTGCTGATTGCCATGAGATGCGCCTCTATCGGGATAGAAACCACCCGATTCCTGCCGAAGCCCTGGCTCCAGCTTCTGGCCGACTCACCAGTCTTTCTTGCTCAACTCCAGAAGTTCCTTGTCGCTGAGCGGCCGGACGATGCCCGAACCGGTGGAGACCGGTGAAAAGCCGAACATCTGGTAGAGTTGCAAGGCGCGCGGGTGATCGAGGTTGTTGGTCGTCGTTGTCACCCGCTTCGGATTGAGCGTCCAGATCGCGTAGAGCGACTGCAGCAGGAACCACTTTCCGATCCCCAGACCAAGCGCACGCTCGAAGAGCCCGAAGTGGCTGAGTTCGATCGTCTCTTCATCCTCGACGAAGTATTCGTAGAAGCCAGCGGGCGCGCCATTGACATAAAGGACGCTGATATTGTTGCGCTTGTCGTGAAGCGTCTTGGCCAAATCCTCGTCGGCCATGCGCAAACGATCCACCCACTGCCACCGGGCCCCGACCTGGCGGTAGAGATAGCGGTAGAAGGGCAGCGGAATATCGGGTGCCCGCATGATCGCCGTCTGGATGTTGATCGGCACCGGGAGGCTTGCCTTCGGCGGGGCCGTCATTTCCAGGCGGGTGATATGGGCTTTCAAAGAAGAGGGCGCCTTCACCATCGCGTCAGGCTTTGATCGGTTCTGGTGGGCCAGTAACGACGGGCGTGTCTTCGCGGCCACCCCATTCGCTCCAGGAGCCGTCATAGAGCTTGTTGTCGGTGTGGCCGAGCGACTCCAGCGCCAGCGTAATGATTGCGGCAGTGATGCCGGAACCGCACGATGTGACGACGGGCTTCGAAAGATCTATCCCCGCGTTCTCGATCGTCTGTTTGAGCTCCGGCAGCGACTTGAAGCGACCCTGAGTGGCGAAGACGCCCGATGGCAGGTTCCGTGCACCAGGCATGTGGCCGGAGCGCATGCCTGCCCGCGGCTCGGGCTCGAGCGCTGCAAATCGGCCCGCACTTCTGGCGTCGGCGATCTGCAGCGCGCCGCTCGCAACAATGTCCCGCATTGTGTCAAGAGTGACGACTCTCGAGGCGTCATAGGTCGGCTTGAAAACCTTGGG
Organism: Rhizobium sp. YTU87027; assembly: GCF_050644135.1. Taxonomy (NCBI): domain Bacteria; kingdom Pseudomonadati; phylum Pseudomonadota; class Alphaproteobacteria; order Hyphomicrobiales; family Rhizobiaceae; genus Rhizobium; species Rhizobium sp. YTU87027. The sequence continues at coordinate 1,211,688 of NZ_CP098440.1, forward strand.
GTCGTAGCGAGGCGCGCTTGTCTCAAGCGGGCGTCCCTCTGACTTCCACCCGTCGAGACCGCCGTCGAGTACGTATACCTGCCGCGCGCCCATCACGCGAAACAGCCACCAGACCCGTGGTGATGCGAACATCCCGATCCCGTCATAGACGACGATACGATCGTTTTCTCCGATCCCGAGCCTGCCAACCTCGGCTGCGAAAAGCTCGGGCGACGGGATGGTGTGCGGCAGCGGTACGGAGTGATCCGCAATCTTGTCCTGATCGAAACGGATGGCGCCTGGAATATGGCCGGCGGCGTACTCCGCGTCGGCATCGCGCTTCTGTGCCGGCAGATAGAAGGACGCGTCCAGGACGCGCAAATCCGCCTTGCCCAGTTCCGCCTGCAGCCAATCGGCCGAAACGACGAAACGGCTTTTTTCTTCGCTCATTCTGCTCTCCCTGGGCTTCAGGCTTCGTCGCCGGGAGCGCCGAAGCGAATTCGGAAGCGACGGTTCTCCTTGCCCTTCTTTTCGATCTTGGCAATGTGAATCTGACCGACTTCCTGAGTTTCGGAGACATGTGTGCCGCCACAAGGCTGACTGTCAATCGCCGAGTTCTCGCCGATGCAGACAAGGCTGACCCGGCCTAGCCCGATCGGCGGGCGAACATTCTTGGATTTGACGATGCCGGGATTGGCCGCCAGTTCTTCATCGGTGATCCACTGCAGGTAAACCGGGTGGTTCTGCCGTACCAGCTCCATGAGTTTTTCGGTGACGTCGTCCTTGTCGATCGTCTCTGTCATATCGAAGTCGACACGGCTCTCATCTTCCCCGACAGCCGCACCGGTGATCGGATAGGAGCAGACGACGGAGAGCAGGTGACAGGCGGTGTGCATTCGCATTAGCTTATAGCGGCGCGGCCAGTCGACGTGCAGCACCAGCTTTTCGCCGACGGCAGGCTGTTCCTGCCTCTCGATCGGCACATGCACGATGATGTCCTTGGTTGCTCCGTGCTTCGTCTGTCCGAGCGTGATCTTACTGCCGTCGGCGCGCTCGAGAAAGCCGGTATCGCCCGGCTGCCCGCCTGATGTTGCATAGAAGCAGGTCTGATCCAGCTCGATGCCCCCGTCGTCGTGAACGGCGGTTACCTCCGCCTCGCATGTCGAAAGATAGAAATCGTCACGATAGAGGGCATTGACGGGCATGGGGTCTCACGCTGCTGGTTCGTATGGGATCGGTATGTCTTGCGTCTTGGCGAGCCACGCCGGAATGGGCAGGCCCTTGGAGGTTAGGAAGTCAGGATTGAAGAGCTTGGACTGATAGCGGTTGCCGTAGTCGCAGAGGATCGTCACGATGGTATGGCCGGGGCCGAGTTCCTTGGCAAGGCGCACCGCGCCGGCGATGTTGATCGCCGTCGATCCACCCAGGCACAGACCTTCATGCTCGACGAGGTCGAAGAGGTAGGGCAGGGCTTCCGCATCCGAAATGCTATAGGCAAAATCGGGCGTGAAGCCTTCCAGGTTGGCCGTGATCCGGCCTTGACCGATTCCTTCGGTAATTGAGGAGCCGACCGACTTGAGTTCGCCGTTCTTGTAGAATTCGTAGAGCGCGGCACCATCAGGGTCCGCGATGCCGATCTTGATGTCCTTGCTGAACGCCTTGAGGCCGGCTGCCACCCCGGCAAGCGTCCCGCCCGAGCCGACCGAGCAGATGAAACCGTCCACGTTGCCGTTCGTATCGTTCCAGATTTCGCGGGCCGTTGTTTCGATATGGGCCTGCCGGTTGGCGACGTTGTCGAACTGGTTTGCCCAGATCGCGCCGTTCGGGTCAGTCTTCGCCAGCTGCTCGGCGAGCCTTCCGGACACCTTCACATAATTGTTCGGATTCTTGTAGGGAACGGCCGGCACCTCGACGAGCTCGGCACCGAGCAATTTCAGGGCGTCCTTCTTTTCCTGGCTTTGGGTTTCCGGGATGACGATGACGGTTCGATAGCCAAGCGCCTTCGCAACGACCGTCAGGCCGATGCCGGTATTGCCGGCAGTTCCCTCGACAATAACGCCGCCCGGCCTCAGCAAGCCCTTCTTCTCTGCATCGCGAATGATGTAGAGCGCCGCGCGATCCTTGACCGACTGGCCCGGATTGAGAAACTCCGCTTTGCCGAGAATAGTGCAGCCGGTCGCTTCCGACGCGCCCTTGAGCTTGATCAGGGGGGTGTTGCCGATTGCCTCTAGAACGGACGGATGGACGGTCATGGACTCTGCCTCTTTTGAACGCTTAGTTTAGGAACGGTCTTTTCCCTTCACAAGGCTAGGTTGGCAAGAAATGCTATTCCATCCCTTTGAGCGCAGCGATAAAATTAGACTTCATCGTGGTCGAGGGGCACTGAACCGGAGCCGTCTGCGCCCCTTGTGATCCGGAGATTGACTTTCAACGTACGGATGACAACAAAGCAATCTCTAAAAGCGGAAATGACCGAAACCGTCATGGTTCACGAGCATATCGACACGGTCGATGTACTGATGGCGCACTATGTCGCCGGATCTCTTCCTCAGCCGGCGCGAGTGCTGGTGGAATCGCATCTCGAAATGAAGCCGGATCATCGCTTGCTGGTGAGTGATCTCGAATTCCTGGCCGGCGAGGCTCTCGAGCAGATACCGGAGGCTGCGATCGGTGACCGCGCTACGCGGCTCGCGGCCGTCTTCTCCTCCGCGCTGCCCGCCGAAAACCACACAGCAACGAATCTGCGGATGGAAAAAGGTTTCTTCCCGAAAGCGATTCGCGATCTCGTCGGTTACGACTTGGACACTGTGCCCTGGAAAACGAAGCTTCCGGGCTTCAAGCAATACTCAACCGACATCGATGGCTGCGAAGTCAGCCTGATGTGGATCAAGGCTGGCCGCGCGCTGCCCGCGCACACTCATAAGGGTATGGAACTCACCTTGGTCCTGGATGGCGCATTCAGCGACAGCCGCGGCCATTTCGGACCCGGTGATATCTCGGTCGCCGACGAGAGTGTCGACCATCGACCGATTGCCGAAAGGGACCGTCCATGCGTCGCGTTTTCGGTCCTCGACGCGCCGATCAAACTGACAGGCTCCTTCCGCCAAATCATCGGCGACCTGATCGGCTGAAAGCAGCCACAATAGCGTGATATGCCTTGAATCCGGGAGATGGCGAGGAACTCCCGGACCTGTTTTGACGTTCAGAAAACAGCCCGGAGGATATGTGCCATGCAAGATTTCGTCGCTCGTCCTGAACATGGAGTAGCCTGGATTTCCGGCGCGAATTCGGGAATTGGGCGAGCCTTGGCACTGAAGCTTGCGGGGGACGGATATAAGGTGGCTGTCACCGCTCGCGATCATGAAAAGCTTGCCGAATTGCAGGCTGAGGCTTCCGATCTGTCCGGCAGCATCATCGTGCTCGATGGTGATGTCACCAATCCCGAGGACATGGAGCATGTGCTTGCTTCGATCGAATATGAGCACGGTGCGCTGGCATTAGCGATCTTCAACGCCGGCGTTTATTTGCCTATCCACGCGGAAGAGTTGAAGCTTTCAGATTTTGAGCGGAGCTTTGCTGTCAATCTGCAGGGTGTTGTGAATTGCCTTGTCCCGGCCGTAAGGCACATGAAGGAGAAGGGGCAGGGGCAAATCGCCATCGTCTCGTCGGTTTCAGGCTATGGCGGGCTGCCGACCGGTGCCGCTTACGGCGCTACGAAAGCCGCGTTGATTAACATGGCGGAGAGCCTGAAATTCGATCTCGACAAGATGGGCATCCGCATCCAGCTCATCAATCCTGGCTTCGTCGATACGCCTGCAACGAAGAGAAACCAATTTCACATGCCCTCGCTGGTCTCGGTCGAGGAGGCTGCCGAACAGATTTCGGCGGGACTAAAGTCTCAGCGTTTCGAGATTACTTTCCCGAAGCGTTTCACCTACATGATGAAGCTCGTCAATCTGCTGCCTTATAATCTCTATTTCTGGCTGGTGAATCGCTCGACCGGCTGGCGGGAGCGGCCGTTGGAAAAGCACGCACGGCCAGGTATGGCGCATCCGGCAGAGTAGCCGTTGCTGTCTGCGGCAGAGACGAGGCGGATGGCGGCCAGACAGGAGGTCATCTGTCAAACAGGCCGCCACCCGCTCTCGTCAGCTCCGCGATAAAGACGGCCTGGCGGACGTCTATGTTTTTAGCGCGGAAGCCTGCTCACAATAAACAGAATTCCAAGAGGCGTTCGAAGCGTTTATCAAAGCCCAATGGGCGAACACGCTCCTGTGCCGACCAAAAAGCGCTCGCGCCATTTCGGCCAGTGTACCAGCATAGTCTAACCTGAAATCGAAGTCTCTGGCCAGTGACAAATTCGCCTCCGGCCAAATTCGGCTAGGCGATCTCGCATCGGCATCTTGCTCCTGCAACGAAACAGGGGCTCGCGTGGATCAGACGTTTCGGCCGTCGTCGAGAATTTTCGAGAGGTTCCAGCGCAAGAGGAGGGCCGGTTATCCCGGCCCTTTTGGAGGCCAGCTATATCGGCCCGATCAGTTATCGTATTCATGGCAAACGTCACTGATTGATGCGCCACTCTCGCCGCCGGGGGGGGTATCAACGCCCGAATTTGCATGTGCCGCACCCGGCAATCCATGGCCTTTGGCTGGGGCGTGATGCGTTGGGTCAACCGGCGCGACAGTGATCGGGTGTGCCGTTATCGCCGCTCGTACAGTCGCCCGCGTAGGTGCTGGAGCTGGGATTTGTGGAGCCGCCATTGGTTGGGCCGAACGGCTGCAGGGTCTTGGTCGGCGAAGAGCAAGGTGCTGGTCTGTAGCGATACGCCTGAGAGTGGGGAAAGAGATCCTCATGGTTAGCCAGCCATGATCGAAAGATGCTCAGTTCGACGTCTGGCAATGCGTGGTGTCGTTCATTCGCTGGCAACGGGTCTGGAAATTGGTCAGCGGCTGCTGTTGTTTCTGTTGCTGCTGCTTCGCGTGGAGCAAGCCGGCTCTCACCGTTGCACTCCCCGCGGGAATTTCCGGCCGTCTGACATCGGTATCAGGAGTCGGACTGTGACAGCCGGCCAGCGCAGCGACCGCACATAGCGCCGCGGCCAGAAGGAACATGCGTTTCATTGCTATTGCCCCTCTCCAATTACCTGAGACACGCAATGCGTCGAACCTCAGGATACAATTGGGACGTGAAGAGTTCAAAGCGCTAAATCTGGGCAACACTACAGCGCACGGCCGTCGGCGCGAATATCCCAGGAGCCGATCGTTCGAAAGCAATTTCAAAAGTGGGGAAAGAAAACGCCTGCTTTTGGAATATCAACAAAAGCAGGCGCTTTGAAACTGGCTCCCCGGGCCGGATTCGAACCGGCGACCTGTCGATTAACAGTCGAATGCTCTACCGCTGAGCTACCAGGGATCACCGCTCGCCGCGGTGTGAGTGGCCTAATACAAATGCTTGCCCGATTTGCCAAGCGGTTTTTTCAAAAAAATGACATCCGCTTGTATTCGCTCTGTATAACCCCATCTCCTGTGGATGACTGAAGCACATGATACCACTGGAAAATCGGGCGCCAAGCGATTTGGCATCAATCACAACACCGGCCATCTCGTTCTAGGCTCCGTGAGCATTCCGTTTCCGCGGTCGCGCCTCGGCAGAATGACGATCGGCATTCTGCTGATCCTGGGTGGCGTTTTGGGATTCTTGCCCATTTTAGGCTTCTGGATGCTCCCGCTGGGATTCATCGTGCTGTCGCACGATTTGCATCTCGTTCGCCGGATGCGGCGGCGATTCTCTGTCTGGTGGAGCAAGAGGCGGAAACCGCCCCTTGATTAGCTGAACAAACCTGCGGTCCAATAAAACAGCGCCGAGATAAGCGCAGCCGCCGGAAGCGTGATTACCCAGGCAACGACGATGTTGCCTGCCAGGCCCCAACGGACTGCCGAGACGCGGCGTGCAGCACCCACCCCTACGATCGCACCGGTGATGGTGTGGGTCGTGGACACTGGAATCCCGAGCCATGTGGCTCCGAAGAGCGTCAGCGCGCCGCCGGTCTCCGCACAGAAACCCTGCATCGGGTTCAGTCGGGTGATCTTCGACCCCATGGTGTGAACGATTCGCCAGCCGCCGAAGAGTGTCCCAAGCGCCATGGCCGTCTGGCAGGAGAGCACGACCCAGAGCGGTACGTGGAAGCTTCCCCCGAGATAACCCTGCGAATAGAGGAGCACGGCAATGATGCCCATCGTCTTTTGCGCATCATTGCCGCCGTGGCCCAGCGAATAGAGGGAGGCGGATGCGAATTGCAGGACGCGGAATGTGCGGTCGACAGCGAAGGGTGTCTGTCGAACGAAAATCCAGGAGACGACAAGCACGAGGAAGAGCGCCAGCATGAACCCAATCAACGGCGACATGACGATCGCGCTCGCTGTCTTCAGCAATCCGCTCCACACGATTGAGCTGAAGCCGACTTTCGCGAGGCCGGCTCCCACCAGCCCGCCCACCAGCGCGTGCGAAGAACTGGACGGGATACCGAAGATCCAGGTGACGATGTTCCAGATGATCGCGCCCATCAGTGCCGCGAAGATAACCAGCGGCGTGATGATACTGGGATCGATGATGCCGGTTCCCAGGGTTTCGGCAACGTGGAGACCGAAGAACAGGAACGCAATGAAATTGAAGAAAGCTGCCCAGGCGACGGCATAGTGAGGTCGAAGCACGCGCGTCGAAACGATCGTTGCGATCGAATTCGCAGCATCGTGCAAGCCGTTCAGGAAGTCGAAAAACAGCGCAACCGCGATCAGGCCGGCTAGCAGTGGAAAGGCGAGAGTGGCGTCCATCAAACGTTCTCGATCACGATGCCGCTGATTTCGTTGGCAACGTCCTCGAAGCGATCGACGACTTTCTCGAGTTCGCCGTAGATTTCGCTGCCGATGATGTATGCCATTGCATTTGACGCGCCATAACGGAGAAAAAGCTCCTTCAGCCCATTGTCGTGCAGCTCATCGGAGCGTCCTTCGACGCGGGTGACTTCCTCGGCAATCGCCATCAATCGAGGGGCGTTGGCGTTGATGCGGTCGAGGAGGGGGATCGCTTCGGCGATGAGATGAGCGGCCTGCACGATGGCCGCCCCCATTTCTTGCATGCGGGGATCGAATTGGGTCTGCTCGAAGAGCCGAATCGTCTTGACGGTCTTGTGCATCATATCGATCGCGTCATCCATCGACTGGATCAGATCCTTGATATCGACACGGTCGAAAGGTGTGATGAAGCTTCGGCGAACCGCGAGTAGCACCTCGCGGGTGATCTCGTCGGCATCGTTTTCGAGTGCGACGATCCGATCGCAATGCCGCTCGGTGTCCTTGCCGGCAAGCAATTCGTTCAGCGCTTCCGCCGCCCCTACGATCGTCTGGGAATGCTGGGCAAAGAGGTCAAAGAACCGGTCTTCCCGTGGTAGAAGTTTGCGAAACCAGTTGAGCATTCAATCCATCCGTTTGAGAATTTTTAGAAGCCCGTCATAAATTGGCGGGACTTGCAATAAAAGTGTCACAATTGCACCGGCCAAGATTCTTTTCGGTCGCGCTTTGCAACGGGCGTGAGGGAACTTGAAACTTATCTGAGCGTTAAAGTTCTAAGCGTTTTCTGGCGCGAGACATGCAGGAAATGAGAAGGTGCTGGAATGAGGAAGCTTGCGGTACTGGTATTGGCAATTGCGACGGGCCTGTCCGGCATCGGACCGTCCTTCGCCGAAAATTCGGGTGACGAGCATTCACCTCAAAGCCGCGGTGAGTTTGGAGATTCCGGCGCCAGAAACAGCCGCAACTACGACCGCTGCAGCTTCTATCGTTGCGGTGGTTACCGGCATGGCCATTATGGTGGGCGTTACTATCATAATGATTACTATCGCCATTACGACAACGATGCCGGCGCACTGATCGGTGGCTTGGCGGCGGGCGCGATCATCGGCGGACTGATTGCTCAGCCACGGGCCTACCCGGTCGGCAATTCGCACGTCGATTGGTGTTACAGCCGTTACCGCTCCTATCGCGCATATGACAACACCTATCAGCCGTATTATGGCCCGCGGCGGCAGTGCTACTCACCATACTAATGGTTGATCATAGAAACCGGCGGGCATATCGATTGGAAATCCTGCCGGTTTTTTAATAACCCCCTTGCACTCAATTTCTATTCATTCTAAATGCCCGCCAACGCTTCGGTGAATGAAGCGCAGTGAGGCCTCGTGGCGGAGTGGTGACGCAGAGGACTGCAAATCCTTGTACCCCGGTTCAATTCCGGGCGAGGCCTCCATCTTAATTTTCTATCCGTAAGATATTGATTTGCAGTCGGATTTTGTGACTCGGCTGCGGTGACTGTCGCCAAGTCTTGTCGGGCGCCGGCGTCTTATTCCGGTTTTCAGGTTGCTGTTCAATCGCCAGCCGGCAGTAAGTCTCCTGCCGTTTCGATCCTGGGGAATTTATTTGCAGCGAGCTCGCCAACCCACTTACTCCAATCGGACTAGGACCTAGGTCCATCTGTGACAGCTCTTACAACGGAGCTATGTTCTTTTTGCTGGTCTGCCGGGGACAAGATAAGGCGTTGAAGGTATCGGACCCACTCCTTGATCAGCTCCATTTCGCTGCCCACGGCAGACAGGGCGGGGGTAAGTTTTCTGTCCCAGCAATGCTGAGGGGGCGGCCAAGTTGGTCGCCCCCTCCCGGATCATGATTACGTGATCTTGCCGAGCATCTTGGCGGTCGGGGCCGAACGCTTCTGGACGCCTTCCTTCCAAATTTAAGCTCCGACGACATTTTTCTCCACCGGCATAGTGAAAATCCGCAAGGTGTTAGATTTGGTGCATGCTTTCCATGACCAAATCGGCGATTGCTGGGTTTTCGATAGGGCGCTAAGGTTTACCCTCAATTCTGAGGAGCGCCTATGATGTCGGCGACCAAAATACCGCAACTGATCTTTGCCTTAAGTGTGGCGCGCGAGATGGCCGAGCGTGAACTCCACGCCGAGATGCTTGTCATGCTGATCGAGGAGGCCCTGAAAGAGGCGCAGGAAGAGGCGTTGCGCCACGGCATTCTCGTCGACATAGAAGAGGAAACCGAACTGCAGTAGCCTTCACCGGCAAACCGAGCGGCCCCGGCCGCGGCTGTTTTCGGCCCCGGCCGGGTTGTCGATCGGGGAGGGGCTGGGGAGGCTCCGGGATCGACCGCGACACGATATAGGTCCCATTCGACGGCCGCCATTGGTGCTTAAAGGTAGGTTTCGTCGTTTGTTCTTGCCTAAAAAGAACTTCTCAACGGTCCACTCGTCACCCACGCCGCGGCTTGCAGTTCAGTTGACCCTTTGCAGTGACGGCATTGGTGACACGCCGGTTGTCGCGACACTCGGGGCGCTGACTCTCACAAAGGGGATAAGGAGTATGATCGCCAGCAGCGCGCCGATGAAGAAGCCGCCCAGCACGAGTGGTTTGATTGCCATGTCACATCCGTCGAATCCCAAGGAAACGACACTATCGGGACAAAAACTGACATTGGCCTGAAGGCAGTTAGTTAGCTCGTTTCACGATCGAAAAGGCCGCAGCAGAAGATGCCGATCAGCGTTGCGATGATGAAGAAGTCGAACAATGAGAGATATTCGATGATGTTCAGCATGGCCTACTCCTCCTCTGTTCCTCCGGTTGCAATAATATCACAGCGCGCTCGTTTGTTCCACGAAGGGTGGCTGCGGGCCCGCATCGGGAATGCTCGCACCCCGAATTCTTGCCGCAGGCATTCGCGAAGCCTTGAAAGGCCAGTGTGCTGAGATTAAGAGACGTCCAGACAAAGCCGCTTCTACCGAGCGAGAGGACATGATGAATTTCGAATCAGCACGCGCAAACATGGTCGACAACCAGCTCCGCACGACGGACGTCACCTCGCATTCAGTGCTGACGGCCTTCCTCACGGTGCCGCGCGAGGCTTTCGTTCCAGAGAAGGCGAAGGCGCTTGCCTATATCGATCGTGACGTCGAAATCTGTCCGGCAGCGTCCGGCAAGCCGGCGCGTTATCTGATGCAGCCGTCGCCGCTTGCAAAGCTGCTCCAGCTTGCGGCGGTCACGAAGGATGATGTCGTACTCGAGATCGGTGCCGGTAGCGGCTACGTATCGGCTCTTTTTTCGCAGCTTGCCGGTACGGTGATCGCGGTTGAAGAGGACGAAACGCTTGCGGCGGAAGCCAAGATCAACCTTGCCGGCTACACAAACGTGTCTGTTGTCACTGGCCCGCTCAATGCCGGCAGCCCGTCAGGCGCTCCTTATGATCTCATTTTTGTCAGCGGTTCTGTCGAGGAGGTTGCTTCTTCCTTGCTGTCGCAGCTTCGTGACGGCGGCCGTCTGGTCACGGTACAGGGTTACGGCGGTTCGGCGCGTGCAAAGGTTTTTGTGAGCGAGCGCGGCACCATTTCCGAAAACGTCTACTTCAACGCCTCTGTTAAGCCGCTTCCTGGTTTTGCCAAGGCGCGCGAATTCGTGTTCTGATCGTAGCTGCGATCACTGACTTTCAACGGGCGCCCTTAGCGCCCGTTTTTCTTTTCCATCCATCGAATTTCGGGGTTGCCAGGCCAGCGTGCAGAAAGCTGTGCATGGCAGCATTCATTTGATTCGCGATGATTTTTTTCAATCATCGGCTATCCTAAGGTAGGGGTGATTCGGATGCCCATTCCACGCAATCCGGTCGTTTTTCGGAATAACGGGGATAGATATGGCTCAGCCAAGTGTAGCGCGTGAACCGTCAATGGAAGAGATTCTGGCATCGATCCGCCAGATCATCGAAAGCAATGACCCGGGTGCAGGCAGGGCGCTCTCCGCTTCGCTCCCGGCAGTTTATGGCGCCGATGAGGATGATCGCGACTCGGACATCCATTTGACGGTGGACGAGACTTACGCTGGCGTGGAATTCCCTGAAACAGTCCCTCAGCCCGATCCGCGTTTCGTTGCCGCCAATTCGGCAGGCTCGGCTCCTCTGCCGGAGGCGCAGCCGCGCGCCATGTCTCTGGCGGATGTCGCTGCGCGCGTCCGAGCAGCGTCGGAGCGGAACGCTGCCCAGTTGCAGCGCGAAGTGCCGCCGGCATTTCGGCAGGCCGCGGAACTGAGGACCGAGGCGCTGGAGACTGTTGGCGAGGTTCTGGTTTCTGCTCCAAGGGCTTCGCAACCTGCTGAAGCCGCTACGGCCCCCATTTCAGCTCCCGCGCCGAAAGTCGTCGCTGTGCGCCCGCCCGTGGAAGTACCGTTCGAAATGCCTCAGGCTATCGCCGTGGAGCCGCGATCCGCGATTGTCCAGGCGACAGAAGTTTCCGTTCCTGCCATTGCCGAGCCGATGGTGGAAGACACACCGCCGCGCCGCGTTGAGGATGAGCAGCAGCCGGCATTGCTCTCGCATGACGCGGGCCTTCAAGTCAGCCGTTCCTTTGAGGAGCTTGCTGCCGTCGTCGATGGCGCACAGCGTCGCTCGCTCGATGAGATCGCGGAAGATATGCTGCGCCCGATGCTGCGCGACTGGCTGGATGACAATCTGCCGACCCTGGTTGAGCGTCTCGTGCGCGAAGAGATCGAGCGCGTGGCGCGCGGCCCGCGCCGCTGATCGGAAACGTCTTTTCTCAAAAAGCCGCTCCGGTCTCCGGAGCGGCTTTTTTATTGACTTGCCCGAAGCCATCCTATTTACAACCCGCATCTAAGAACCTCCAGATTTTGGTCCCCAAATGCTCGACAAGACCTACGATTCCGCTGCCGTTGAACCGAAAATCGCTGCGAAATGGGATGAGGCGGACGCCTTCAGGGCGGGCGCAAATGCCAAGCCGGGCGCTGAGACCTTCACCATTGTCATCCCGCCGCCGAACGTGACCGGCTCGCTGCATATGGGCCACGCGCTGAACAACACGCTGCAGGACGTCATGGTCCGCTTCGAGCGCATGCGCGGCAAGGACGTTCTCTGGCAGCCAGGCATGGACCATGCCGGTATCGCCACCCAGATGGTTGTCGAGCGCAAGCTGATGGAACAGCAGCTGCCGGGCCGCCGCGACATGGGTCGCGAAGCCTTCATCGAGAAGGTCTGGGAATGGAAGGCGGAATCGGGCGGCCTTATCTTCAACCAGCTGAAACGCCTCGGCGCCTCCTGCGACTGGTCGCGAGAGCGCTTCACGATGGACGAAGGTCTCTCCGCTGCGGTTCTCGAAGTCTTCGTAAGCCTTTACAAGGAAGGCCTGATCTATCGCGATAAGCGCCTGGTCAACTGGGATCCGAAGCTCCTGACGGCGATCTCCGACATCGAGGTCGAGCAGCACGAGGTCAACGGAAATCTCTGGTATTTCCGCTATCCGCTAGAACCCGGCGTCACTTATCAGCATCCCGTTGCCTTCGACGACGAGGGCAAAGCGACTGAATGGGAAACGCGCGACTATATCGTCGTCGCCACCACCCGCCCGGAAACGATGCTCGGCGACACCGGCGTTGCGGTCAACCCGAAGGATGAGCGCTACAAGCCGCTCGTCGGCAAGCACGTCATCCTGCCGATCGTCGGCCGCCGCATTCCGATCGTTGCAGACGATTATCCGGATCCGACGGCCGGAACCGGCGCTGTCAAGATGACGCCAGCGCATGATTTCAACGACTTCGATGTCGGCAAGCGTGCCGGTCTTCGTGTTGTCAACGTGCTCACCGCCGATGCGCGGATCACGCTCAAGGACAACGAGGATTTCCTGGAAGGCATTCCGGACGCCGCAGCCCTGCATGGCGCCTGGGACGAACTCGAAGGCAAGGATCGCTTCGAGGCCCGCAGGATCATTGTCCGCATCTTCGAAGAGGGTGGCCTGCTCGACAAGGTCGAGCCGCACAAGCACATGGTTCCACACGGCGACCGTGGTGGTGTTCCGATCGAGCCGCGCCTGACGGAGCAATGGTACGTCGACGCCAAGACGCTCGCAGCGCCGGCGATCGCGTCGGTTCGCGAGGGCCGCACCAAGCTCGTTCCGCGCAGCTGGGACAAGACTTATTACGAGTGGATGGAAAACATTCAGCCGTGGTGCGTTTCCCGCCAGCTCTGGTGGGGCCATCAGATCCCGGCCTGGTATGGTCCCGATGGTCAGGTCTTTGTCGAAAAGACGGAAGAGGAAGCCCTGCAGGCAGCGATCCAGCACTATCTCTCGCACGAAGGCCCAATGAAGGCCTACGTCGAGGACCTGCTCGAGAATTTCAAGCCGGGTGAGATCCTGACGCGTGACGAAGACGTCCTCGACACATGGTTCTCGTCCGCGCTCTGGCCTTTCTCGACGCTCGGCTGGCCCGACAAGACGCCTGAACTGGAGCGTTACTACCCGACGAACGTTCTGGTCACCGGCTTCGACATCATTTTCTTCTGGGTTGCCCGCATGATGATGATGGGCCTGCACTTCATGAAGGATGAGGACGGCGTTCCGGTCGAGCCCTTCAACACGGTCTATGTTCATGCGCTGGTGCGCGACAAGAACGGCCAGAAGATGTCGAAGTCCAAGGGGAACGTCATCGATCCGCTTGAACTGATCGATGAGTATGGTGCTGACGCACTGCGCTTCACACTGGCGATCATGGCAGCGCAGGGCCGCGACGTGAAGCTCGATCCCGCACGTATCGCCGGCTACCGCAACTTCGGCACCAAGCTCTGGAACGCGACGCGCTTTGCCGAGATGAACGGCGCCAAGAGCGATCCGCACTTCGTGCCCGAAGCCGCCGAACTGACGATCAACCGCTGGATTCTGACGGAGCTTGCCCGCACGGAACGTGACGTAACGGAAGCCCTGGAATCCTACCGTTTCAACGATGCGGCGGGCGCGCTCTACCGCTTCGTCTGGAACCAGGTCTGCGACTGGTATCTCGAGCTGCTGAAGCCGGTCTTCAATGGCACGGACGAGGGCGCCAAGAAGGAAGCGCAGGCTTGCGCCGCCTATATCCTGGAGGAGATCTACAAGCTCCTGCATCCCTTCATGCCATTCATGACGGAAGAACTTTGGGCGCACACCGCAGGCGAGGGCCTCGAGCGCGACACGCTGATCTGCCATGCCGAGTGGCCGGCGCCGTCCTATGCCGATGATGCCGCGGCCGATGAAATTAATTGGCTGATCGATCTGGTTTCCGGCATCCGCTCCGTTCGCGCCGAAATGAACGTCCCGCCGTCAGCCGTCGCGCCGCTGGTTGTCGTCGGCGCCAATAGCCTGACGCGCGAGCGGCTTGTCCGGCATGACGCCGCGATCAAGCGTCTTGCCCGTGTCGACGCTATCTCACTGGCGAGCGAGGCGCCGAAGGGCGCTGCGCAGATCGTCGTTGCCGAAGCGACTGTCTGCCTGCCGCTCGGCACGCTGATCGATCTTTCGGCCGAGAAGGCGCGCCTTGAGAAGGCAATTGCCAAGGCCGATGGCGAGATCGCGCGCATCAATGGCAAGCTGTCGAACGAGAAGTTCGTCGCCAATGCCAATCCTGAGGTAGTCGCTGCCGAGCGCGATCGACTGGAGGAATTGCAAGGCCAGACCGCCAGCCTGCGGGTTGCACTGGCGCGTGTATCCGAGGCCGGCTGAATCCAACGCCTGGTAGTATGAAATTTTAAGGCGTCCGATGTCGAATCGGGCGCCTTTTTGTTGACGTCCAACGCGACGCGTCGAATTCCCTCTCGGATTCACCCATATCCACAGCGCCTTGCCTTGATTCCACACGGTTTCCGGCCGCCGCTGGCGAAAAATATGAGTGTTGTTTCCGTGTTACACGACTGAGCTAGTGTGGAATGGTCACCCTCAAAGGGTGGGTAATTTTACCGATAGTAGAATTTTATTCCACATTTTGGAAATATTGACGTGCCCGTCAATATTTTACGTAAAACATCCGTTAGCTCAGTTTCCAATCACGCACCGCCACAAAGTTGCCATTTATCGGCATCGCCTGCACAGTCCGGCCGTTGCAATTGCCTGAGTGGGGGAGACACCTTGGCATCTCGTATGACTTCTGCCGGCGTTCTATCGCTTGCCCTATTTTCAACGCTGGCGCAGCCGTCCTTCGCGGGCGGCCTTGATCGCGGTGGCTACAATATCGATCTGCTGTTTGATCAGTCGCGTTTTTCAGCGCAGGCGGCCGTGATCTACGTCATGCCGCAGCGTGAACTCAAGAATGTGAGGGACACGAACACGTCAGCACTCACGGGGGGCGGAAACCTCAATAGCAGGTCGCACTCAGCGGATGAGACGGAGAATTACGCAGTCCCGTATCTTGGTTTCAAGGTCGGATACGAGGATGTGGACTGCCTCTTCGACTATTCGGAGCCCTTCGGCGCGCATACCAACCCGGGTATCAACTGGGCGGGCGCCAACAACAACATCGAAACGAAAATCGAAACACACAACTATGCGACCACGTGCTCGTACAAGTTTGATGTCGGCCCTGGCCAGCTTCGCTTGATTGGCGGCGCTTTCTATCAAGAGGTGGAAGGCTTTAAAGAGCGTTTGGTAAGTACCCTGCCTATCGCGCTTGGCACTGGAACCGGCGTCGGTCGGTTGGATCTCGAGGACAACGGCTGGGGATGGCGGACTGGTATAGCTTATGAAATCCCGGAATACGGGGTGCGTACCAGCTTGGTCTACAACAGCCGCGTGAAGTACGACAGCCTGAGCGGCACGGTTGACCTGACGCAGGTCCGGGCGCCATTCGCGCCCCTGAATGCTGCTCCTTATGGCCGCGTCACAAATGTCTTCGGCGCGGCAGAAGCTCCGGACTCGTTGGAGTTAAAGGTCCAAAGCGGAATTGCGCCAGATTGGTTGGCATTTGGGTCCGTGAAGTGGACTAACTGGAGCGTCCTCCAGTCGATTCCGCTCTGCCCAGTTGCCACAAAGGGGAGGGCTTGTACTTCAACCAGCTCGACCAAGCTGACGTCGCTTGACCTGCTCTATCAGGACGGCTGGACCGTTACAGGTGGCATCGGTCACAAGTTCAATGAGCAGTGGACCGGTGCTGTCAGCTTGACCTGGGATCGCGGCACGAGCCACGGCTACGGCTCTCAGACGGACAGCTGGACGGTTGGGGTCGGCGCTGCCTATAGCCCGACCGACAACATTGAATGGCGTGTTGCCGGCGCGCTCGGCGTGCTGACAAGCGGTTCGTCCGGTGTGCTCGTACAAGATGGTGTCACCTATGGAAATGACGTCTCTTACGACTTCGGCAACGATCTTGTGGCTGCCGTTTCGACCAGCATCAAGGTGAAATTCTAAGTTTCAAAGACGAGCCTCAGATCAGCCCGGCAAAACCGCCGGGCTTTTCTTTATGTACACCTCGTTAAGCATGGGGTTTCCGCGTCTCATTTTGTGACGATTCAGCAACAGTTTTTTACCAGCATTTGAGTAAGATGATCTCGGGGCCAAATTGTCCATTTCCCGCCACAAACTAGGCGCAGCGCTATAGGCGGGCGAGGGAATGACAGGCATAGGGTGCGCGTAAAAGAGTACGATGAGCGAGTTCGTAACGGGTACAAACAGGATCGGTGAAGCTTCCGGCAAAGATGCCGTTGTCCGCGCCAGTTTCCTTTTCCCGCAAGGCGATTCCGCCTCAGAAGTTCGCTCTGACGTTGCGCTTCCAAGCTTCTCTTTCTTCTCGTGTTCAGATCGATCGGCGTCATTGGAATCGGCTTCCAGTAACATCGACACAGGTTTGGTCACAATTGGTGATTACCTTTTTTTTGACGGCGGAAAGGCGAATAGCTGGGCCCGCGGGAGTGAGGCAGATGGCATCGCGGACGGGCCGCGCCGGACAGCGGGCGGACAGGGGCGATGTACTTGGAATTGAGGCTCTCGATGGAGGGCGAAAGGCTGGATGCGACGCGGGCAAGGGGGCCTTTGAGCCCACCGCGGGATCGCTCGCCGGGAGGAATGCATCCGCGGATCGAAAGTCTGCGCTGATGGGAAGCGAAAGAAACCGAGTGAAATGCTGACGTCCGAGTCCAGACCCTTCAGACTGCTGCTCATGGGGCTTTCCATTGCCTGTTGCGCGGCAATTGCATCGCCAGCAAGCGCATTCGACATCAAGTCAGGCGTTTCGAAGGAGTCCGGTCCCTTCGACCTCTTCAAGTTTGGATTCAAGGCCTACAAGAACGGTCAGAAGGAAGAAGCGGTCGAAGCTTATAAATACGCGGCCGAGAAGGGGCATACGGGTTCACGCTGGGCGCTCGCCAACATGTATGCCGACGGCGATGGCGTCGCGCAGGATGACTTCGAAGCCTTCAAGATCTACAGCGAGATTGCGCAGCAGGGCGTCGAGCCCGGCTCCGAAGATACCGGCTTCTTCGTCAACGCGCTTCTGTCGCTTGCCAACTATTACAAGCACGGCATTCCCGGCAGCCCTGTTAAGACTGATCTCAGCCAGGCGCGTCAGCTCTACTTCCAGGTTGCATCCACATTCGGTGTACCCGAGGCCCAGTTCCAGCTGGCGCAGATGATGCTGGCGGGCGAAGGCGGCAGCACCAGTGCACAGCAGGCGAAGAAGTGGCTCAACCAGGCCCGCAAGAGCGGCCATCCCGGCGCTATGGCGGTCTTCGGCAATATCCTTTTCCAGGAAGGGCAGGCGGCCAACGGGCTTGCGCTGATGACCGCCGCTCTCGACCGTTGCAAGCCGAAGGACTGTGGCTGGATGGAGTCACTGCAGGAACAGGCCTTCTCCGTTGCGACCGAAAGCGACCGCCGCTCGGCTGTCGCGCTTTCTCATAAAATCGGCGTCAACGGCGCCGATTAATGCCGCGCGAACGGCGAGCCCGCGCAAGTGATCTGAACGGTCGCGGGGCGCCAGGCTCAGGCCGCGAAATCGAAGTAGGCCACGACAGGTACGTGGTCCGATGGCTTCTCCCAGGCGCGGACATGCTTCTCAATCGCCGAGGACGTCATGCGGTCGGCAGCCTCCGGCGAAAGCAGCAGGTGGTCGATACGAATGCCGTTGTTCTTCTGCCAGGCACCGGCCTGATAATCCCAGAATGAGTAGAGTTGGACGGCGTCCGTCGTGGCGCGCACGGCATCCGTCAGTCCGAGGCCTTCAAGTCGACGGAATGCCTGGCGTGTTTGCGGCAGGAACAGCGCGTCGTTCTCCCAGACCTTCGGATCGAAGCAGTCATGAGGCTCCGGAATGACGTTATAGTCGCCGGCCAGGATCAGGATTTCCTCGTAGGCCAGCCGCTCGGCTGCGAATGAACGCAGCCGCTCCATCCAGGCGAGCTTGTAGGTGTATTTCTCGGTTTCAACAGGATTGCCATTCGGCAGGTAGAGGCAGCAGACGCGCGCGACGCGGTTGCCCGGCAGCGAAAAGACGGCTTCCAGGAAGCGAGCCTGCTCGTCGAGCGGATCGCCGGGCAGCCCGCGGCTTACTTCATCAGGCTTGGTCTTGGAGAGGATCGCGACGCCGTTGAAGCCTTTCTGGCCGTGCGTCTCGACGTGATAGCCCATGGCTTCGATTTCGAGCCTCGGGAAGCCCTCGTCGATCGTCTTTATCTCCTGCAGGCAGACGATATCGGGATTGGAGTCTTTCAGCCACTGCATGAGATTGTCGATGCGCGCCTTGACGCCGTTGATGTTCCAGGTCGCGATCTTCATGGAGTGTCCTGTTCCGCTTCGTCGGCCTCTTGTATCGCGCTCCGTCGAGCGCGGACAAGACTATAAACCGGCCGCAAGGGATTCTTCGGCCGGTTCGATGTGGATACCCGGGACAGAGATCAGATCGAGAAGCTTGTGCCGCAGCCGCAGCTTGCGACTGCGTTCGGGTTCTTGATCTGGAAGGATTGGCCGAGGAGGTTGTCGACGAAGTCGATCTCGGATCCGGCCATGTAAACAAGCGAGAGGCTGTCGATCAGCACTTTTGCGTCGTTCTTTTGAACGACGGTATCGTCGTCCTGCGCACCATCTACAAGGTCGAACTTGTAGGAAAAGCCCGAACAACCGCCGCCTTCCACGGAAACGCGCAGCGCGCTCTTGCCCGGTTCGGTACCGACAATTGCCGCGATTCGTTTTGCTGCGGCATCTGAAAGGGTTACACTTACATCCGTCATGTTTGCTCCTGCCGGGGTCAAGATCCGGAGAGAATACCTGTTAGCCGCTGGTTTCAAGCGGCTGATTTCAAAGCTACTTACGCTCTATAGCACGAAAGCGCAGGTTCCGACAAAATGACTGCGAAAGCATCGCTTTGCCGTTTATGTTCTCTATAGGTATGAAGAGCGCAAGGCGGCGTCAATGGGCGGCTGCATATCGGGTAACGGTGACGAATGACGATCGACAGGCAGGCTTTGGGATACGGCAACAGTGACAGAGCGGCGTATGCGGCCGATCCTTGGTCGACGCGCGGGAGGCTCTATCCCGAGGACCTCAGCCCCACCCGTTCGGATTTTCAGCGTGACCGTGACCGCATTGTTCACACGACGGCATTTCGCCGGCTGAAGCACAAGACGCAGGTGTTCATCGCCCAGGATGGCGATCACTACCGCACCCGCCTGACACACACCATCGAGGTTGCGCAAGTTGCCCGCGCCCTTGCCAGAGCACTCAGGTTGGACGAAGACCTCGCAGAGGGTGTGGCGCTCGTCCATGATTTCGGCCACACGCCTTTTGGCCATACAGGCGAGGACGCGCTGCACGAGGTTCTGTTGCCCTACGGCGGATTCGATCACAACGCCCAGTCGCTGCGTATCGTCACCAAGCTGGAACGGCGCTATGCCGACTTCGATGGCATCAATCTGACATGGGAAAGCCTGGAAGGGCTCGTCAAGCATAATGGCCCGCTTCTGACCAAGGACGGCGCCGGCACGCGTGGGCCGGTTCCGCAGCCGATCCTGGATTATTGCGAGATCCACGACCTGGAATTGGATACCTATGCAAGCCTTGAAGCGCAGGTCGCGGCAATCGCTGACGATATTGCCTACAACACGCATGACATCGACGACGGGCTTCGCTCCGGCTATCTGACCTTCGATATGCTGGAGGAGATCCCGTTTCTGGCGGGTCTGATGGCAGAAGTATGGGAACGCTATCCAAATCTCGAGGCCAGCCGCTTTACCCACGAGATCATGCGCCGCCAGATCACACGGATGGTCGAGGACGTCATTTCCGTCGCTCAACAAGGTCTTGCGGAGATCAGGCCGCAAAGCGCAATGGATGTTCGTCAGGCCGATCGCGTGATCGCGACATTCTCCGACGAAATGTCCGAGACAGACCGGCAGATCAAGGCGATGCTTTTCAAGCGCATCTACAGGCACCCCGAGATCATGCGCATCCGCGCCGGGGCCGCGCAGATCGTGACCGATCTCTTCGGGGCCTATATGGCCAATCCGAAGGAGATGCAGAGCCACTATTGGGTGGATCATATCGCGGGTCTTGCCGAAGCGGCGAGGGCGCGTCATGTCGGTGACTATCTGGCGGGGATGACCGACACCTATGCGATCAGCGCCCACAGGCGATTGTTTGACCACACTCCGGATTTGCGATAGGCAGCGGTCGCCCGGCCAAGACCGGACAAATGCCTTGTGGCAAAGCCTATGCATGGAAGATTGCGATGAACCTTTTTACCGATTTCGACACCAGGATTAAAACCGCCCTTGAACAGATCGATCTGGTCAAGGAGAAGCGATCCGAGGTGGATTTCGGCCGCATCGCGATCGAGCCGCCGCGCGACCCGAGCCACGGGGATGTCGCGACCAACGCCGCCATGGTGCTGGCAAAGCCGCTCGGCACCAATCCGCGCGCTCTGGCGGAGGTCATCGCTGAGAAGTTGAAAGAAGACGTCGATGTTGCTGATGTCTCGGTGGCTGGCCCAGGCTTCATCAATATCAGGCTTTCAGTTGGCTACTGGCAGCGCCTGCTTGCCTCGATGATTGAGGCCGGTACGGACTACGGTCGCTCCCCGATTGGCGCCGGCAAACGCGTCAACGTCGAATATGTGTCGGCAAACCCGACCGGTCCCATGCATGTCGGCCATTGCCGCGGCGCCGTCGTCGGCGACGCGCTGGCCAACCTGCTTTCCTTTGCCGGTTTCGAGGTCGTCAAGGAATACTACATCAATGACGCGGGCTCGCAGATCGACGTATTGGCGAGGTCTGTCTTCCTGCGCTATCGCGAAGCTCTCGGCGAGAACATCGGCGAGATTCCGCCCGGCCTATATCCTGGCGATTACCTGGTGCCCGTTGGTGAGTCACTGGCTCGCGACTACGGCGTCAAGCTGCACAACATGCCCGACGATCAGTGGATGCCAATTGTCAAGGATCGCACGATCGACGCAATGATGGCGATGATCCGTGAGGATCTGGACGCGTTGAACGTGCATCACGACGTGTTCTTCTCGGAGCGCACGCTGCATGCGCACGGCGCTGCGGCGATCCGCACCGCAATCAACGATCTGACATTCAAGGGGCACGTCTACAAGGGCACGCTGCCGCCGCCTAAAGGCCAGTTGCCCGAGGACTGGGAAGACCGTGAGCAGACGCTGTTCCGCTCGACGGAAGTCGGCGATGATATGGACCGGCCGCTAATCAAGTCGGATGGCTCCTACACCTATTTCGCCGCCGACGTTGCCTACTTCAAGAACAAATTCGACCGTGGTTTCAACGAGATGATCTATGTTCTCGGCGCCGACCACGGCGGCTACGTCAAGCGCCTGGAAGCGGTGGCCAGGGGCGTTTCCGAAGGTAAGGCAAAGCTGACCGTTCTTCTTTGCCAGCTCGTGAAGCTGTTCCGCAATGGCGAGCCAGTGAAGATGTCGAAGCGCTCGGGCGACTTCGTGACGTTGCGCGACGTTGTCGAAGAGGTCGGTCGCGATTCGGTTCGCTTCATGATGCTGTACCGGAAAAGCTCCGAGCCGCTGGACTTCGATTTCGCCAAAGTAACGGAGCAGTCGAAGGATAATCCGGTGTTCTACGTGCAGTATGCGCATGCGCGTTGCATGTCTGTTTTCCGACAGGCGAAGGAGGCGTTTCCGGACCTCGACGTCACCCCCGCCGACCTCGCGAAAGCGGTGGCGGGCATCTCGGATCCCGCGGAATTGCAGCTGGTTGCGAAGGCCGCTGAGTTTCCACGCTTGGTCGAGTCAGCGGCACAGTCGCAGGAGCCTCACCGCGTCGTATTTTATCTCTACGATCTGGCAAGTTCTTTCCATGCGCACTGGAATAAAGGTAAGGATCAAGTAGACTTACGATTTATTAACGATAAGAACCGAGAATCGAGTATAGCCAGATTAGGGCTGGTGTACGCCGTTGCGTCGGTTTTGAAGTCGGGACTTGCCATTGCGGGTACCGCTGCGCCGGATGAGATGCGGTAGCGTCACCATTTACCCACAATGCTCTGGCATAAACCTTAGCAGTTGCGAGTGGGATGAGTATGGCAGACAAACAGCGGGCGTATGACACGCGTAAGAATACGGACCTCTTTGCCGACGACGATCCTTTGGCGGAACTTGCTCGCATCGTTGGCTTTGAGCCGCGGGTAGCAGCAAATACTGTCGAAGACACCCCCCGACAGGAGCCGGCGTTCAATCTCGAAGATGAATTGTTGCGCGAGTTCGAGCGCTACGACGAACCTCAGTCCGCGGCTTCCTTCGATCGTCTGCCTGAGCCCGTCTTGGAGCAGGCGGTTGCCTATGAGGCTCCGGTCGAGGCGGATGTTCCGGCGGTTGCCATGTCTGAACCCTCTGAACCCGAATTCGTCGTTGAGCCTGAGGTTGCCGGCGAACCGCTCGTTCGTCAGCCTTTTGACGTGGCTTCCAACCTGACCTCTGCCGCTTGGGCATCGCTCGCTCGTGAGGGTGAACCGGTCGCCGGTGGCGCTCGTGATCTGATTGAAGAGCTCGAGATGTCAATCGGCGCGGCGCCTGCTCCGGCAGCGCCCGTTACGCCTGTCAAGGCTCCGCAGTGGTCTGCCGCCAGCATTCGGTTGCCGATCGCGAACTTCCACCCGGCACGCCGCGATGAGGCTTCATCTGCGTCGGTCGCTCCCGTCGCTGCTCCCGCGCCTGAGCCGGTCATTGTTACGTCGGAGAGCGTTGCTGCTTTCGACGTGCCTGTTGCCGCGGGTTTCCCCGCTGAAATCGATCGCCACGAAGAACCCGATGCGTCTGAGATGCGCCAGGAAGCGCCGGTCGTTGAATCTCTCATCGATCATAGCGCCTTCGACCTGGCTGCCGCCGCGAAGGATGATGGCGCTGTTCAAGCTGACGCCGCGCTAACCGAAGCCGCGCCGGTGGAGATCGACGATATTACCTTCGATATCGATGAACTCCTTGCCGATGTGTCTCATTACCCCGTTACCGAGCGCCAGACCGCGCCTGCGGCTGATGTCGCGGAGATGCCGACCTCGCCAGAGCCGGCTCGCGCAGCCGCGCCCGTAGTGGCACCATTGCCGAAGTCAGTCGAGCAGCTTGTGCCCGCTCCTGCGGCCAAAGCCGAACCGGAAGGTGACGATCCTTTCGCCGGCCATGACTTTGAGCTTGATCTCGAAGGCATCGAACTGGAACTGGCCGATTTTGATTTTGCTGAGCCGGTAAAGGCGCAGCCGCAGGTCGAGGCGCCGAGAGTTCCGGCGCAGCATATCCAGGAAGCTAAACCGCAGCCGGTCGCCCCGGTGCCCGCTTTCCAGCCGGCGCCAGCTCCCATCGTTGCTGCCGCGCCGATCAGTCAGGCTTCGGCGGAGGCAGCGTTCGTCACGAAGGCGCCCGTGGCTCCTGCGTTCTCGGCCGATGCCGGAGATGACCTTCCGTTCGATCCATCGATGATCTCGGATGCGGAATATCATCCGGAAGCCGTCGAAGAAATGCACGTGCCGGTGCTGCCGCCCGTCGAACAGCCGGAACCGGTCGTAGCGACCTCCGACTTCGATTTCGATGTCGACGCTGAAATCGCCAACCTTCTCGCCCCCGCCAAGCCGGCAGAAACGCCTGCGAAGCCGGCCGTCGAGGCATCATGGCGGACCCGTGCGCCGATCTCTGTCGCGCCGGCCGCTGCGCCAGCGGCGGCAGGCGCCAAGCAGGTTCCGTTGCAAAGCCTGGACGAGTTTGAGCGCGCCTTGGAAGAAGATTTCCGCCGGAGCGTCAATGAACCGGTCCAGCGCCGCGAGAACATTTCCCAGGTGCAGATTCAGTCGGCAAGTGAAGCTGAGGATATGAGCCGCGCCCGCTCGATGAAGCGTATGCTGGCTGCGGCTGCCGCGATCGTCGTCTTCGGCGGCGTCGCATATGCAGGTTACACGTTCCTCGCCCGTGATGGAGGCCTCGGTATCGCCTCCGGCGAGCCGCGTGTGATCACAGCGGACAAGGATCCCGTTAAGGTCGTGCCGGACAATCCTGGCGGCAAGACGGTGCCAAACCAGGACAAGGCCGTTTATGATAGCGTTGGCGGTGCCGCTGCCGAAGCGCCAAAGCAGAAGGCGCTGGTATCCAGCGACGAGCAGCCGGTGGACGTCGTGCAGCGCACGTTGACCCCGGAAACGCTGCCTGAAGACAACGACAGCGATATCGCGCCGCCAATGGCAACACCTGTCGGCGACACCCAGGATCCGCGTCTGTTGCCCAGTCAGGATGCGGCCGCGGCTGACGAAGCTGATAATGCCAACCAGGCGCCTTCGGTTTCCGCTCGCAAGGTCCGCACCATGATCGTCCGACCGGACGGCACTCTGGTTGCCCGCGACGAACCCACTCCGGAAGCGGCTCCGACGCTGCCCAAGGCAACGCCGGTTCAGACGCAGAAGGTCACGGCTGGATCAAAGCCGGCTGGCGGCACTGCTGCGAATTTCCCTGCATCGGGCCAGGTCGCCTCGGCCGACATCCGTTCAACACCGGTTGAAGAAGCCAAGCCGACGCCGGCGCAGGCACCCTCCGAGAACGCACTGGCCAAGGCGGCCGCCGCCACTCCCGCGAACGTCGATCCGCCAGTCCGCGCTGTGAAGAGCTCGACGGTTAGCGACGCCGCGCCGGCTCCGGCAACACGCCCGGCAGCGGCAAATGCGGTTCAGGCACCTGCTGAGGCGCCCGCTGCGCCTGCGGCACAAAAGCCGAAGGAGGTTGCCGCTGTTTCTCCGGCGGCGACCCAGGCCCAACCGATGGCTGCCGCTGGAGGCTATGGAGTCCAGATCGCATCGCTTCCTTCGGAGGACGAGGCGAAGAAGTCCTACGCGAGCCTTTCGAAGAAGTTTGCAAGCGTGCTTGCCGGTCGCAGCTACGAGATCCGCAAGGCGGATATTGCGGGCAAGGGCACCTTCTACCGCGTTCGCATCCCGGCAGGCTCCAAGGACGAAGCCGCGGCGATCTGCGAAAAATACCGCGCCGCAGGCGGCAGCTGCCTTATCTCGAAGTAAGCTTCTGCAAGCATTCAAGGAAAGCGGCGGCCTCCGGTCCGCCGCTTTTTTTGTGAATGCCGGTTGACGCGGCTCGTATTTCCGCCCGGCACCTCTATGATTCGGGTATGACCGAATCAAAAGCGATGATCCTTGGCTGTAGCGGCCTTTCTCTCACTCCCGAAGAAAAGGCGTTTTTCAGCGCCGCGCGTCCCTGGGGTTTCATTCTGTTTGGGCGCAATATTTCCGAGCCGCGGCAGATCGGCGACCTCGTCGCGGAGATGCGCGATGCTGTTGGTCGGCACGCGCCTGTCCTGATCGACCAGGAAGGCGGACGCGTCCAGCGCATCCGTCCGCCGATCTTCCAGCATTATCCCTCGGGGCAACAGCTTGGCGATATCTATCGGCAGGACAGAGAAAAGGGCCTTCGCGCCGCGTGGCTGATGTCGCGACTGCATGCCTTCGATTTATCGAGCCTTGGCATCAACGTGGACTGCCTTCCGGTGCTGGACGTTCCGGTGGAAGGCAGCAGCAACGTGATCGGCAACCGTGCCTACGGCGACGATCCTGCAACGGTGACGGCCATGGGGCGTGCGGCGGCCGAAGGTTTGAAAGCCGGCGGCCTTCTGCCTGTGATGAAGCACATGCCGGGCCACGGTCGCGGCTTTGCCGATTCCCATCATGAACTGCCGGTTGTCACGGTTTCGCGCGCGGAACTCGAGGCGCACGATTTCCCGCCCTTCATTGCCATGAAGGACGAATTGATGGCGATGACGTGTCATGTTGTCTTCGCGACCATCGACTCTGAGCGTCCGGCAACTACCTCTCGTAAAGTCATCGACGGCATTATTCGCGAATATATCGGCTTCAAAGGGCTGCTGCTTTCCGATGATACGTCGATGAACGCGCTGGCCGGTACGATCGGTGAGCGCGCCGCCAACATCATCGCTGGCGGATGTGATATCGTGCTGCATTGCAATGGCCACATGGACGAAATGGAACAGGTTGTTGAAAATGTACCGGTCTTGCGGGGCCAGTCGCTGTCGCGCGCAGAAGCGGTGCTGAAGGGCTTCCCAACGGCGGACAAGGCCGAGGAGGCTTCGCTCCGCGCCGAATTCGATGCGATGTTTGCAACAGTCTGATCGCCATAGGAGCAAGGCAGGGTGACGACAACCAAGGGCACGGAACGGCTACAGACGGCGGCAACGCCGATGGACAAGCTGTGGCAGGAGAACGGCGCCGAGCGCGCGAGCTCCGATCCCGCGCTGTTGATCGACGTCGCCGGCTTCGAAGGTCCCCTCGACCTCTTGCTCTATCTCGCCCGCAATCAGAAGGTCGATCTGTCCCGCATCTCCGTTCTTGCGCTGGCTGAGCAATATCTGCAGTTCATCGAAAGCGCACGGCGGATACGGATAGAGCTTGCTGCCGACTATCTGGTGATGGCCGCTTGGCTTGCCTATTTGAAATCACGCCTGCTGATCCCGCAACAGGCTAAGGATGACGGACCTTCCGGCGAGGAGATGGCGGCGACGCTCGCTTTCCGCCTGAAGCGCCTCGAGGCGATGCGCGAGGCCGCGAGCGGTCTCGTCAACCGCAACCGTCTTGGGCGGGATATCTTCGCTCGCGGCGCGCCGGAGCACATCCCCGATAGACATCAGTCGGCATATGATGCGAGCCTCTACGATTTGCTGACGGCCTATGCGTCGCTCAGGCAGCGTCAGGCAGTGACGCAGGTGACGATCGCTCGACGCAATGTCTGGTCGCTGACGGACGCCCGCGAGCTTCTGACGCGCATCATCGGCGAGATCGGCGACTGGACAGCTCTCGAATCTTATCTCTTGCGTTACACGGCGTCGCCGGAAGACAGGGTCACGGCGATTGCCAGTGCCTTTGCAGCCTCCCTCGAACTTGTCCGCGAAGGTAAACTTGAAATCCGCCAAGATGGAGCCTTCCAGCCCCTCTACATGCGGCGAGGCCCGAAGCATGCGACGCTGCAGGTCGTTGAACAGGAGCGACCGGCGTGACCGATCTGGAAGACGAACGCATCGATAGCGCCATGACGGAAGATTCAGACGACGAGGTTCGTGCGGAGAGCGAGGCGGAGCGCATTGCCGAGGCGCTGGTTTTTGCGTCTGCCCAGCCCGTGTCCGAAAGCTTCATTGCGGATCGCTTGCCTCGCGCCTTCAACGTCCGCGCCATCATGTTGCGCCTGAAGGAGCAATACGCCCATCGCGGCGTCAACCTCGTCCAGGTAGATGATGCCTGGGCGTTTAGAACGGCCGCCGACCTTTCTTTCGTCATCAGGCGGGACGAGAACGAAGCGAAGAAGCTGTCGCGCGCAGCCCTAGAAGTCTTGGCGATCATCGCCTATCACCAGCCGGTGACGCGCGCCGAGATCGAGGACATCCGAGGCGTACAAACGTCTCGCGGCACGCTCGATGTGCTGATGGAGGCAGGTTGGGTTCGGTTCCGCGGTCGCAGGCGGACGCCGGGCCGCCCGGTCACGCTCGGCACCACCCGGGATTTCCTCGATCATTTCGGCTTGGAAGAACTGCGCGACCTGCCGGGGTTGGAAGAATTGAAGGGAGCGGGACTGCTCTCCGGTCGCATACCGGCCAATTTCAATGTACCATCGCCTATGATGAACGACGAGTTGACCGAGGACGAAGATCCCTTAACGCAACTCGATCTCGAGGAACTCGGCCTGCTTGCGCCGGGTGGCGGGTCCGAAGACTGATCGGATTTGTCGTGGTTCCGCCACGTGTCGCGAAAACAATGCCGATCACGGTTTTTCGAATGTGTAATCTCTTGTCACAGAGGGCGATACCGTGACATTAAGCGACAATCCAAGGGGAACTTTGATGTTGGAATTGGTGTAGGAAGCTCTTACATCTGGAAACATCGCAACAGGGAGTTAGCGTAATGGGTTCTTTTAGCATGTGGCACTGGCTGATCGTTCTGGTCATCGTGCTGTTGTTGTTCGGTCGTGGCAAGATTCCGGAGCTGATGGGTGATGTCGCAAAGGGCATCAAGAGCTTCAAGAAGGGCATGAACGACGAAGACGCGCCTGAGTCCACGACTGCCAAGACCGTCGATCACAAGGCCGACGAAACGAAGTAATCCACTTCCGGGCAACGTAGCCCCCACGTTTCCCGTTCAGGAGCCTTGA
The DNA here is from genome assembly GCF_050644135.1 of Rhizobium sp. YTU87027. Taxonomy (NCBI): domain Bacteria; kingdom Pseudomonadati; phylum Pseudomonadota; class Alphaproteobacteria; order Hyphomicrobiales; family Rhizobiaceae; genus Rhizobium; species Rhizobium sp. YTU87027. The sequence continues at coordinate 1,240,162 of NZ_CP098440.1, forward strand.
ATGTTCGATATTGGCTGGACCGAGCTGCTTGTCATCGCGGTCGTATTGATCGTGGTGGTTGGTCCCAAGGACTTGCCGCCGATGCTGCGTGCGTTTGGCAAGATGACTCAACGCGCCCGCAAGGTTGCCGGTGAGTTTCGTGCTCAGTTCGACGAGGCCTTGCGCGAGGCGGACCTGGACGAAGTCCGCCAGACGCTGACGGATGCGCAGAAGCTGAACCCCGTCAACAGTTTGCGCGAAGCAATGAACCCGCTTCGCCAGATGGGAAATGAAATCAAGGCTGACCTGCAAAAGGCGACGACGGTCGAGAACAAGACCGAGGTTCCGCCGGCTGCTGTATCGGTGCCTGAGCCGTCGATGAGCCTGCCAGAGACGCCGCCTGTCGTCACGCCGGTGCCTGCTGCTGTAGCAAATGTGGAAACTGCGGCAGTTCAGGAGAAGCCTAAGGCAGTCCGCAAGCCGCGCGCCAAGGCTGAGACCGCTCCTGCACCGGTCGCTACCGCTGTCGAGAAGCCTAAGCGGGCTTCGACGAAGACAGCTGTCGCCAAGAAGCCTGCGGTAGTTGCCGCCACAGCCGCTCCGAAGAAGACGGCAGCAAAGAAGAAGAAGGACGACGCATGAGCGGTGAAATCGAAGACAAGCCGCAGCCACTGATTGAACATCTCATGGAGCTGCGTACGCGGCTGATCTGGTCGATCGGTGCGTTTTTCGTTGCGTTCATTGTCTGCTTTATATTCGCCAAGCACCTCTTCAACGTCTTGGTCTATCCCTACAAATGGGCGGTGGTCTGGGCGAAGCTGGACGTTTCCAAGGCGCAGCTCATTTACACCGCGCCGCAGGAATTCTTCTTCACGCAGGTGAAGGTTGCTATGTTCGGCGGCCTGGTGATCGCCTTTCCGATTATCGCCGCACAGATTTACAAGTTCGTCGCGCCTGGCCTCTACAAAAACGAGCGCGCCGCCTTCCTGCCGTTTCTGATCGCGTCGCCTATCCTGTTCTTGATGGGCGCTTCGCTTGTCTATTTCTTCTTCACGCCGATGGTCATGTGGTTCTTTCTGACCATGCAGCAGGCCCCGGGCGAGGGCGATGTCGCGATCTCCCTGCTTCCGAAGGTCTCCGAGTACCTCAGCCTGATCATGACACTGGTCTTCTCGTTCGGCCTGGTCTTCCAGCTTCCGGTTATCACGACGCTGCTGGCGCGTGTCGGATTGCTGACGTCGGATTGGTTGGCTGAGAAGCGCAAGTTCGCGATTGTGCTTGCCTTTATCGTTGCAGCGGTGCTGACGCCACCCGATCCGATGTCACAGATCGGCCTTGCACTGCCGACCATCCTTCTCTACGAGATTTCCATCTACGCGGCGCGACTCGTGGAGCGCCAGCGTGCCCGCGAGGCGGTCGAAGAGGCTGAAGGAACCACGGACGTTGCCAAGACGGACAACGTCTGACCACTCTCCCTCAATGAACGCTTCCAAGTATCCGGTCGAGGCCTATCAGGGCTTTGGCCGGCTTATCTTTTCTACAACGACCTGGAACGACGATGCTCGATATCAAATGGATCCGTGAGAATCCCGAAGCGCTCGATGCGGCACTTGCCAAGCGTGGTGCCGAGCCTTTGTCCGAAAGTCTGGTTGCGCTCGATGAAAAGCGCCGCTCGGCCGTTCAAAAGGTCCAGGACCTGTTGTCCCGCCGCAATACTGCATCCAAGGAAATTGGTGCGGCGATGGCGCAGAAGAACAGCGAGCTTGCCGAAAAACTGAAGGCGGAAGTGGCTGACCTGAAAGTGTTGCTTCCGACCGCTGAAGAGGACGAACGCCAGGCGACGGACGAACTGAATGACGCGCTGTCGCGCATTCCGAACGTCCCACATGACGACGTGCCGGTCGGCAAGGACGAGCACGACAATGCCGTTGCCCGCGTCGTCGGCGAAAAGCCTCGCTGGAACCACACGCCCAAGGAACACTTCGAGATCGGTGAAGCGCTTGGCTACATGGATTTTGAGCGGGCCGCCAAGCTCTCCGGATCGCGCTTTACGGTGCTCACTGGTCCGCTTGCGCGGCTCGAGCGGGCACTCGGTCAGTTCATGATCGACCTGCATACGAGCGAGCACGGCTATTCCGAAGTCAGCTCGCCGCTGATGGTTCGCGATGATGCTATGTTCGGTACCGGGCAGTTGCCGAAGTTTGCGGAGGATTTGTTCAAGACGACGGACGGTCGTTGGTTGATCCCGACCGCGGAAGTGACACTGACCAATCTTGTCTCGGGCGAAATCCTCGATCAGGAGAAGCTACCGCTACGCTTCACTGCGTTGACGCCGTCTTTTCGTTCGGAGGCGGGGTCTGCCGGTCGCGACACGCGTGGCATGCTGCGCCAGCATCAGTTCTGGAAGTGTGAACTCGTCTCGATCACCGATGCCGAGAGCTCGCTTGCCGAGCATGAGCGCATGACAGCCTGCGCTGAGGAGGTGTTGAAGCGCCTCGGCCTGCATTTCCGTACGATGACGCTCTGCACCGGCGACATCGGCTTTGGCGCGCGCAAGACCTACGACCTTGAGGTTTGGCTGCCGGGCCAGAACACTTATCGTGAGATCTCGTCCTGCTCGGTTTGCGGCGATTTCCAGGCGCGTCGCATGAATGCGCGCTATCGCGGTAAAGAAGACAAGGCGACGAAGTTCGTCCACACGCTGAACGGTTCGGGCACCGCCGTTGGCCGCTGCCTGATCGCGGTTCTGGAGAACTACCTGAACGAGGACGGCTCTGTGACTATCCCTGAAGTCCTGCTGCCATATATGGGTGGTTTGAAGAAGATCGAACGGGCGGCCTGAGCCGATGCGCATTCTGCTCACCAACGACGACGGCATTCATGCAGAAGGCCTCGCGGCGCTGGAACGGATTGCGCGGACGCTCTCAGATGATGTCTGGATTGTCGCGCCGGAGACGGACCAGAGTGGCCTTGCACATTCGTTGAGTCTTTCAGAGCCGTTGCGGCTGCGCAAGATTTCCGACAAGCATTTCGCGCTGCGCGGAACGCCGACCGATTGCGTTATCATGGGCATCAGGCAGGTCATGGACGTCAAGCCGGATCTCGTGCTCTCAGGCGTCAATTCGGGATCGAACGTTGCCGATGATGTCACCTATTCCGGCACTATCGCCGGCGCCATCGAAGGCACCATGCAGGGCGTCCGCTCCTTTGCATTGAGCCAGGCCTATCTGCACCAAGACGGCGCAAGGGCCGTCCCGTGGGAGGTCTGCGAGGCGCACGCGCCGGCACTTCTCGACAAGCTGATATCGCTCGACCTGCCAGAGGGCACGTTCCTGAACCTGAACTTTCCGAATTGTCGGCCTGAAGAGGTCGAGGGCGTGGAAGTCACGGCGCAAGGCAAGCTTGCTTTCAACCTGCAGGTCGATGCGCGTTCTGACGGACGCGGCTTTCCCTACTATTGGCTCAGGTTTGGAGAGCGTGCGGGTGCCTTCGTCGCCGGTACAGATATTCACGCTCTGAAGCATCGCAAGGTTTCGGTAACTCCTTTGAAACTGGATCTGACTGATTATTCCGTACAGGACCGCGTGGCGCGGGCGCTTTCGGGTACGGAGTAAATTGCTTTGACGGCACGGCTGGTGGAGAAGGAAGGTTTTGCGGCGCTCGTCTTGAGGCTGCGAGCCGAGGGCGTATCCGATCTGGACCTGCTGACTGCGGTCGAGCAGACGCCGCGGTCGCTGTTCGTGCCGCCTCAGTTTGCCGAGCAGGCCTATTCGAGCCGCACGATCCCGATCGAATGCGGCTCCTTCCTCGAGGGTGTCGATCTCGCAGTGAGGATCCTCCACCATCTGAAGATCAAGCCGGGGCAACGTGTACTTGAGGTCGGCACTGGTAGTGGTTTCATGTCCGCCGTCATGGCCCGCATGGCCGAACGCGTCCTGACGATAGACCGCTACAAGACGCTGACGACGAATGCGCAGCGCCGTGTCGACTCGCTCGGGCTTCGAAACGTCATCATTCGACAGGCCGACGGTAGCGCCGGTCTGCAAGGCGAGGGGACGTTCGACCGCATTCTGGTCACCGCCGCGTTCAACTCCATGCCGCGGTTCTACACCGATCAACTTGTTTCCGGCGGTTCGATGATCGCCCCCTTGATGATCTCCGAGAATGAGTGTCGCCTGGTGCGGCTGACGAAAACGGGCAGCCGTTTCGAGCGCGAAGAACTGTTCGACACGCCTTACCTCCCGATCGTGCCGCGCTTGGCTTCGCAACTTTGAGGCGATCCGCCCGTTGGCGTTGCTATGGTTAGCAATCTCTCAAAAAAATCTCGCGGATTTCGGTACCTTAACCGCGTGGTAATACTAACGCGCTTTAATAAACCCACAAATGGTTGCGTTCATCAGTGGGTCGAGTCATGCGTTTCAGTCTTTCGCCAAGAGTAGGCAAGTCTGCCGGTAATGTCCTGATAGCGGCTTTGCTGGCGAGTACCGTAGCGGGTTGCAGTTCCGATGTGACACGTTTCGGTGGTCTTTTCTCGTCGTCCGGTCAGGATCAGATGACGACCAATTCCATTCCGCGCAGAAGCATGAGCGGTCTGCAGGCCGATCCGGTTCCGCAGGCGGATCTGGCGCAGGGCGGCTACTCGCCGAGCAACCAGGCGATGAATCAACCTTATCCGGCGCAGCCCGCTTACGGCGCCTCCAGCGCCCGCATGGCCTCGGCACCTGTCTCCGTTCAGCGTTCCGATCTCGCTGCTCCCTCCGCAGGAACACCAGTCGTGCCATCCCACGAAAGGCAGGTCGCTCTCGCTCAGCCATTCCCTGCAGCCGCTGCCCCGAGGAAGTCGGCGCCCATTCTCGTTCCGCCGAAGACGGCAACCGACTCGATCGTTACCGGCACGACCCCGAAGGCTTCCGGCTGGTCGGCAACCAACGCGCCGTCCGTCACGCTTCGCCCGGGTGAAAGCATTGCGACACTCGCTAATCGCTACGGTGTGCCGGAGAAGGAAATCCTTCGGGTCAACGGCTTCAAAACTGCGGCTGCCGCCAAACCTGGTCAGATCATTCTGATCCCGACCTTCAACGGAGGTAATGCCGCCAAGGCCGCCGCACAGACAGCCGACCTCTCAAAGGGTGGGCATCTGCCGCAACCGGGCAAGCAGCAGGAGCAGAACGTTGCGGTCGTTCCGGGTGCGAATTCCGCCCGCGACAAGTCGGTCGCAAATGCCGATCCGTCCAGCAAGCTTGCCGCCGGCGCAGGCAAGGGGCCGAAGGGCGCTGCCGGCACCTATGTCGTCAAGCCTGGCGACTCGCTTGCCAAGATTGCCAAGGCGACGGGCACCAGCATCGACGATCTTAAGGCCGCCAACAACCTGTCGGCTGGTTCGATCCGCATCGGTCAGGAACTCAATCTCCCTGGCGTTTCGCAGGATGGAATGAAAACCGCCTCAATTCCAGCGAAGGCAGAACCGAAGCCGGTCGCACAGCCAGCCTCTGCAACGACGACTGCCGCTGCGCAACCGGCAACCTACAAGGCTCCCGTCGCCACGGAGACAGTGGATGAGGCTGCCAAGAAGGAAGTGGCGTCCGCGGCACCCGAGGCAACCGGCATCGGCAAGTATCGCTGGCCGGTTCGCGGTGCAGTGATTGCGGCCTATGGCGCCAACGTCAACGGCAGCCGCAATGATGGCATCGATATCTCCGTGCCGCAGGGCACGCCGATCAAGGCCGCCGAAAACGGCGTCGTCATCTATGCCGGCAACGGGCTGAAGGAACTCGGCAATACGGTTCTCGTCCGCCATGATGACGGTACGGTCACCGTCTACGGCAACGCCGACACCCTGAGCGTTACCCGCGGCCAGAAGATCCAGCGCGGCCAGACGGTTGCCGTCTCCGGTATGAGCGGCAACGTCAAGCAGCCGCAGGTCCACTTCGAAGTCCGCAAGGATGCGACTCCGGTCAACCCGATTACTTTCCTCGAATAGGTATTGCGTCCGAGGATGCTCAAAAGCCCGGCTTCAAAGCCGGGCTTTTGTCATTATGCGCGGTCGAGTGCAATGCGCATACGGCCGGCGAGATCCTGGATGTACTGCCAGGCCACGCGGCCGGAACGCGCGCCGCGCGTCGTAGCCCATTCCAGCGCCTCCGCATGCATCTTTTCGCGATTGATCGGCAGCCTGAAATGGTCAGCATAGCCGTCGATCATCGTCAGATAGTCGTCCTGGCTGCATTTGTGGAAGCCGAGCCAAAGGCCAAACCGATCGGATAGTGAAACCTTCTCTTCGACCGCTTCGGAGGGATTGATCGCCGTCGACTGCTCGTTCTCCATCATGTGGCGCGGAAGCAGATGGCGCCTGTTCGAGGTGGCATAGAAGAGCACGTTGTCTGGCCGCCCCTCGACACCACCATCAAGGGCTGCCTTGAGCGATTTGTATGCCGTGTCATCGTGATCGAACGAAAGGTCGTCGCAGAAGACGATGACGCGATGCGGCGTGTCCTTGAGAAGATCGAGCAGTGTCGGGAGGCTCGCAATATCTTCGCGATGCACTTCCACCAGCTTCAACGACACTCCGCTCTCGCGCCGCACATCCTCGTGAACAGCCTTGACCAGCGATGACTTTCCCATCCCGCGCGCACCCCACAGGAGAACGTTGTTTGCCGCATAGCCTTCGGCGAAGCGCACCGTATTCTCGTGCAGGATGTCGCGTACGTGGTCGACGCCGCGGATCAGCTTGAGTGCCACGCGGTTCGGCCGCGCAACCGGCTGGAGATGCTGGCGGGCAGGGGCCCAGACGAAGCAGTCGGCCGCGTTCCAGTCGTTGACTGCGGGCGCAGGGCCGGCCAAGCGGTCGATCGCGTCCGTCAGCCGGCGCAGCTCCGTCAGAATGGCGTGGTTGACGTCTTCGGCCATAGGCCTTCCTCCTGAATTCTGGTTGTAGCCAGCGTACCGTGTCTTTTGCCTGCGGCGTAGCATGGCCTTTTGCGAGCGGAAAGGTTATGAGGCAGCGGAATCGGTACGGTTTCCGGCTGTTTCTGTTGCATTCGCAAAGACCATAATTATAGTCCGGCCACCCGAGAAAAGGCGGAGTTCCGCCACCGGAAAGTTTTGAGGAGTTTAGCATGTTCATCACCCCGGCATTTGCCCAGGCTGCTACCGACACTGCGGCGTCGCCGTTCGGCTCTGGCTTTGAAATGATCATCCTTTTCGTGCCGCTGATGGTCGTCTGGTACTTCCTGCTGATCCGTCCGCAGCGCGCGCAGGCCAAGAAGCGGGAAGAGACGCTGAAGGCGATCCGTCGCGGCGATCAGGTTGTCACCGGTGGCGGCCTCGTCGGCAAGGTCACCAAGGTTGTTGACGACAAGGAACTCGAAGTGGAGATTGCTGACGGCGTTCGCGTTCGCATCGTCCGCACCGGCATTTCGGAAGTTCGCGTCAAGGGCGAGCCGGTCAAGGCGGACGCCGCGTAGTATTGCAAACCTAGCCGCGAACCGGATTGCTCGGGTCGGAAACAGTCGAGAGAAAATGCGTCGTTTTTCCCGCTTGAAGGCCGTTCTGATCTGGTTGTTGGTGGTGGCGGCCGTGATAGTCGCGGCCCCAAATCTGTTATCGGAAGGGCAGCGCTCTAAGCTGCCCTTTTGGCTGGCTCACAGTCGCGTTGTGCCCGGACCGGATGTGCAGGGCGGTTCCCATCTGCTTCTCCAGATCGAACGCGCTGATGTCGTGAAGGACCGGCTCGAACGCACGGTCGCGGATGTTCGCGGCAAGTTGCGCGAAGCCAACATTCGCTACACCGGTCTGACCGGGAACGACCAGGACGTCACCGTCAAGATAACCGACGCCGGCCAGGTGGATGCTGCCGTCAAGGCCTTGAACGCACTGACCGCGACCACCAAGAGCGGCTGGTTTGGAAGTTCTGTCCAGAATGTTTCCCTGGGGAAGGGCAACGACGCGCAGCTTACGCTGCGAATTTCAAACGATAGCATCGACGAAGGAATCGCAACCGCGCAAGCACAGTCCCTTGCCGTCGTCGAGCGCCGCATCGCCGGTCTGGGGATCAACGATTTTTCCGTTCGCGCCAATGGTGACGACCGTATCGACGTCGAGGCCCTCGGTTCTATCGACGTCGAGCGGCTGAAGAATATTCTGAACGAGCCTGCCCAGCTTTCGGTTCGGATGATCGATGAAAGCATGTCGGGGCAGCAGGCCCTCGCCGGTCGCTGGCCAGCGACATCAGAGGTGCTCTATTCTCTGGACGATCCGCCCGTTCCCTACCTCGTCGATCGAACGGATTTCGTTACAGGCAAGAATGTCGTTGATGTCCAGGCGGTTGCCGATGCGCAAACGGACTCGGTCGCGATCACCTATAAGCTGGATGCTGAAGGAACCGAGGAACTCGCGCAGAAGACGCGCCAGAACATCGGACGGCACCTGGCCATAGTTTTCGATGATCAGGTCATGGCCGCGCCGCTGATCAATGCGCCGATCCTGGACGGCACCGGAAGGGTGCCGGTCAGCTTCAGCGAGGACGGAGCCCGCGATCTTGCGCTGATGTTGCGAAGCGGCGCTCTGCCGGCGACGTTGACGACCGTGGAGGAGCGCACCGTCAGCCCCAGCCTCGGCGCGGAATCGAAGCGCGCCGGTCTGGTAGCTGGCTTCGTCGCTGCGATCCTTGTCACCGGGTTGATGTTTGCCTTCTATCGAAAGCTGGGCATCATCGCCGGCATTTCGCTTGTCCTGAACCTCCTCTTGATTTTCGCTGTGCTGAGCGCAATCGGCGCAACGCTGACGCTGCCCGGCCTCGCAGGCATCGTCTTGATCATAGGCATGGCCGTCGATGCTAATGTGCTCGTCTACGAGCGTATCCGGGAGGAGGCGAAAGCCGGTCACTCCTTCGCGGATGCGATCAATAACGGGTTTTCGCGTGCATTCCTGACGATCCTTGATGCCAATGTCACGATCGTCATCGCGGCAGTCATTCTCTACTATCTCGGCAGTGACACCGTTAGGGGTTTTGCGGTGACGCTGGCGGCGGGAATTCTGACGACCGTCTTTACCACTTTCACGTTGACGCGCTGGATTGTCGTCACCTGGCTTCACCGCAAGCATCCGCGGCATCTGCCCAGGGACGTCCGCACGGGCATCTTTGATCACGCCAACATCCGCTTCATGGGGATACGGCGCTACACCTTCACTGCGTCGGCAGCGCTTTCGATTCTGGCGATGATCGGCTTAGCAACGGTCGGCGCCAACCTTGGCGTTGATTTTGCCGGCGGGTCGTTGGTGGAGGTCAAGGCGAAGCACGGCAATGCCGATCCTGATGATATTCGTGCCCGCCTCGGCGATCTGAACATTGGGAACATTGAAGCTCGCCGCCTCTCCGACGCGTCGACGGCATTGGTTCGCATCCAGGCGCAGGGCGGCGGCGAAAATGCTGAGCAGTCGGCGATGACCTTGCTGCGTGATGAGTTGAGCGACGACTATGAGATCCGGCGGGTCGAGGTTGTCGGCCCCGCGGTGTCGGGCGAACTGACCAAGGCCGCGACGTTGGGCATACTTGGCTCACTGGCTGTCATCTTGCTTTACATCTGGCTGCGCTTCGAATGGCAGTTCGCGGTCGGGGCTATCATCGCGACACTACACGATATCATACTGACGCTTGGCCTCTTCGTGCTGACCGGGATGGAATTCAATCTCACGAGCGTCGCGGCCATCCTGACGATCATCGGCTATTCGCTCAACGATACGGTCGTCGTCTACGACCGGATGCGCGAGAATCTGAAGCGCTATCGCAAGATGCCGATGCCGATCCTGATCGATGCGTCCATCAATCAGACGCTGTCGCGCACGGTACTGACGGCTGCGACGACCTTGCTTGCGCTTGTCGCGCTCTGCCTTTTCGGCGGTGACGTGATCCGCCCGTTCGCCTTTGTGATGCTGTTTGGCGTTGCCATCGGCACCTTTTCCTCCATCTACATAGCCGCGCCCGTGCTGATCGCTTTCAAGCTCCGCCCGGACGTGGTTGATAGCGACCAACATAAGAAAGTGGCCGAGCCGGATACGAACTCCGGCAATCCGGCAGTGTGAGAATATGGCAAGAGGCATAGAAATCCGCGAGGCGCATTTTCCCGGACGCGCGCCCATCGATACCTACGGCAATGGCGGTTTCCGTTTCGCCGACATGTCCCATCGCGGGTCGATCCTTTGCCTGCCGTCCGGCATCTATGGCTGGGACATGGATATGTCGAAGCCGCTATCGATCGAGAACTTTCAGAAGGTGCTCGATGAGGCGGCCGAGATCGAGGTCCTGCTGATCGGCACCGGAAACGACATGCGTCCGATCCCGGCGGATTTGAAGTCCGCGCTGAAGGCAGCGGGTATTTCCTCGGACCCCATGAATACCGGCGCGGCGGTCCGCACCTTCAATATCATGCTCATGGAATCCCGCGCTGTTGCCGCGGCATTGATAGCGGTCTGACAATGGCCGATCAGTCTTTGACGAACCAGGATATTTGCCTGGCGACGCTGCGCGACAACGACCGCGATCGCTATCTGGCCTGCCTGCTGTCCCCGGAAAGCAGAAGGAACGCATTGGCGGCCCTCTACGCCTTCAACGCCGAGCTTGCGCGCATTCGCGATCTGGTGCACGAGCCCCTTCCAGGCGAGGTTCGTATGCAATACTGGCGTGACCTATTACAGGGGAGCGCGCATGGATCCACCCAGGCAAATCCAATTGCCGCGGCCTTGCTATCGACAATCGAAGCGCACCGCCTGCCACCGCAGACCCTCGTAGACATGATCGATGCTCGCATCTTCGATCTCTACGACGATGCGATGGAGACGCGCGTCTCGCTCGAGGGATATGCCGGCGAGACGGCATCTGCCCTCATTCAGCTGGCCAGCCTGGTGCTTGCACCGGAGGACGCCGCCGGAACGGCCGACGCTGCTGGGCACGCTGGTGTCGCGCAGGCCATCGCCGGACTCTTGCTTCTGATGCCGTTGCACCGCCACCGCGGGCAGCTCTACATCCCGGTTGAAATCCTGGCCGCTACCGGGCTCGATCGTGATACGTTTCTCGCCGGCGAGGACAAACCGCGTATCTCCGCCGCGATCGAAGCCTTTGCGGGGCTAGGCCGTGATCATCTTGTCAAGGCGAGAAAGATCGCGATCCCGCAAGCTGTGTTCCCCGCCTTTCTGCCTGTCGCTTTGGCGGAACCGGTTCTTGTCAGCGCCCAGCGTGTAGGCGCGGGCCTGTTCGAGCATCAATTACAGCGGTCGCAGTTGCGGCGCCAGGTGGGTATGTTGCTCGCGTTGATGCGCAAGAAAATCTGACCTTGTTTAAACTCGCGCAAGGCTCGTGCTCTATAAGAGCGTCGTTGCAGCTTTGATCGGAGAGCGATGTGAGCATTATCGTTTGGTGCGTTATATTCGCGATCGTCATCTTCATCGCCTTCATTTCGACGCGCATGGCGGCGCAGAACAAGGAAGATGGCCTTCACGACACCGGCCTCGCGATCATCGAGTTCAATCGGGCTTTCCCCACTGAAGCGATCCGTCAGTTGCAGGCAACCGCCAACGGCCAGGCTGTGTTCGTGCGCCTGCATGACAATAAGGCGGGCTTCATGCGCAACTTGCAGAGACACTATTCATGCCACATCATCGAGCCGGGCAGGGTACGTGTCCTGAGCTCTGAAACGGGCAGCGGCCTCAGCATCGAGTTCCTCGACGCCCCGCATCAGAACGGTACGTTCGAATTCGCATCCGCCAGGGAGGCATCGGAGGTCTCCCTCTGGCTGCTCGGCAACTATGTGGCCGATCCCGACAAGGCTTTGCCCTCCCATGGCTCCACGGCTACCAACGGCCAGTAGGGCGAACCGCGTCTTATCCTCACGTTACGGCAGTCACCTTCATTCCGATCGGTGGCACCTCCGGTGATGCCGGACGCGGCCGTTTTGCCGTTGCCTACCGTCTGAAATAGGCGCAAGATTTATGCTCATCCGGTAAAAGATTGAGTTTGTATTCACAAACGCTACGGGAGGTGCGTGATGCTTGCAATCAATGATACCGCTCCGGATTTCGAAGCCCAGACAACCGAAGGCAAGATCAGCTTTCACGAGTGGATCGGCAATTCCTGGGCGGTGCTGTTTTCGCACCCCAAGGATTTTACGCCCGTCTGCACAACCGAACTCGGTTACATGGCGCGGATCAAACCTGAATTCGACAAGCGCGGTGTGAAGATCATCGGCCTTTCCGTCGACCCGCTTGAACGTCACACCAGCTGGATGAAGGATATCGAGGAAACGCAGGGCTATCGTCCAAATTATCCGATGATCGCGGATGTCGATTACGCCGTATCAAAGCGCTACAACATGCTGCCTGCTTTGGTGTCCGGTGATCCGACCGAGCGTACCCCCGCCGATAACCAGACGGTCCGCAACGTTTTCGTGATAGGGCCTGACAAAAAGATCAAGCTGGTCATGGTCTATCCAATGACCACTGGTCGCAACTTCGATGAAGTGCTGCGGGTCATCGATTCCCTTCAGCTTACCGCTAAGCATAAGGTCGCTACGCCGGTGAACTGGAAGAACGGGGAGGATGTGATCATCGCCGGTTCAGTCTCCGACGACGACGCAAAGAAGCAATATCCGCAAGGTTGGCGTGCGCCGAAGCCTTACATCAGGATTGTGCCGCAGCCGCACGGATAGTTTATCGCAAGCCAAGCCGCCATGAAGGAGGTGGGGATGATCTTCCGGCAGCTGTTCGATCCGGTGTCGAGTACCTATTCATATTTGCTCGCAAGCCGGACGGGCGGTGAAGCGCTGATCATCGATCCAGTGCTGGAAAGGGTTGATCGTTATCTCCAGCTCATCCACGAGCTTGATCTGAAGCTGGTGAAGGCCGTGGATACGCATCTCCACGCCGACCACATCACGGGTCTTGGCGCTCTGCGCGACAAGACCCACTGCATTACCGTGATGGGAGAACAGACGAAGGCCGACGTCGTTTCGATGCGTCTGTCGGACAATGACAAGCTGACCATTGAAGGGCTTGCCCTGGATGTGATTTATACGCCGGGCCACACGGACGATTCCTACAGTTTCGTCTTGCCCGACCGCGTCTTCACCGGCGACACGCTGCTCATTCGCGGCACTGGCCGGACCGATTTCCAAAATGGCGATCCCAAGGCGCAATACGAGTCGATCTTCGGGCGCCTGCTGAAGCTCCCGGAATCGACCTTGGTTTTTCCGGCACACGACTATAAGGGCGATACCGTCTCAACCATTGGTGAAGAAAAGGCTTTCAATCCGCGCCTGCAGGTAAGGTCCGCCGATGAATATGCCGATCTGATGAACAATCTGAAGCTGGCCAACCCGAAGATGATGGATGTCGCCGTTCCGGCCAACATGAAGGTCGGCATGAATCAGGACAACGTGATGCGCCATGGCTGGGCACTGACGGCGCAGCAAGCGCTGAGCGTTGTTGGCCTCGGCGACGTCGCCCTCATCGATCTACGTGAGAATGCCGAGCGACAGCGAAACGGCACAATCCCGGGCTCTCTGCACGTACCCTATCCGTCGCTGGAGGAAAGCATCGGCGCCGGTGGGATGCTGCATGAGCTGGCAAGCTCGACCCGCAAGAGGCTGCTTTTCTACTGCGCGTTTGGTGAACGATCGGCAATGGCCGTGCAGGCGGCGCACGATGCCGGCCTTCCCCTGGCCTTTCATATTCAAGGAGGCATCGATGCCTGGAAGAAAGCCGACGGACCGATCGCGCATTAGGGGTAGTTTCCCGTGTGAGGCGATACGATGGAAGAGCAGCGATCAATTCTGACCTGTCCCCTCTGCGGCCACCGGTCGGTGGAGACGATGCCGGTTGACGCCTGCGTTTGGGTTCACGAATGCCGAGGCTGTGGCGCAACGCTCAAGCCAAAGCAGGGTGATTGCTGCGTCTTTTGCTCATACGGATCAGTGCCGTGCCCACCGGTTCAGGCCCGCATGGCGCCGATGTGCTGTCAGGCTACCTGAAATATGGCCGCGTAGTGGTAAGGCGGGAGGTCGACGATCCGCTGCATGGCAAAGCCAGCGGTTTCGACGACCGTACGGACGGCCTCGGGTGACATGCGCATTTCAGTCCGCGGTCCGCGCGGCTTGCCCAACACTACCGTTTCCTCTCGAGGCACTGGATGCCAGTTGATGATGCAGAACAACCCGTTTGGCTGAAGAACTGCCCTTACGGAATGTGCAAGACCAATCTGATCAGGAACGCCGTGGAAGGTATTGGCGATCAAGACAAAGTTGACCGGCTGGTCAAGGCGTTCGCCTAGCGAGGTGGCGTCCGCGCAAATCCACTGACGAACGGACGCGCCTCTTCGTTCAACTTCTGCCTTCGCCAGCTCGATCATAGCGGGATCGAGATCAAGGGCCGCCACATTTCCATCGACCAGTGCTGCGAGCGGGCCGGTGAAGTAGCCGTCACCGCAGCAAAGGTCGAGAACGCTCATGCCCTGCCGGATGCCAATCTGTTGAAGCAGCCCTTTGGGATCAGGCCACAGCGCAGACCACCAATCTCTGTCTGGCATGGACGTGCCTTGAAACAATGCTGCCATAAACGTCACGCCCTTCGCGGAAGGTCTCACCATGCAGAAATACGATTCTCGGCAAGACGCTTGTGGCTAGATCGATAGTTTCGCGGCTCGATCACGCACTTTCAGCGAGCTCAACGTCTTGCCCGAGCCAGTCGGCACAATCGGCAAGCGCCCGCTTGGCGATCAGCTGCCGCTTCATGATCGTCTTGTCCTTGCCGCGGAAACGCTTCACGCCTTCGGGTTTGACGATTGAACCGGGCTCGAGCTCGGGGAACAAGCCGAAATTGATGTTCATCGGCTGAAACGACCGCTTGCCAGGTTCCTCGTCGTTGACGATGTGACCGCCCGTGATGTGGCCGAGCAGCGAGCCGAGCGCCGTTGTTGCAGGCGGCAGCGATACAGTCTCTTCCTTGCGCTCTGCTGCGGCGAACCTGCCCGCCATCAGCCCGACGCTCGCGCTTTCGACATAGCCTTCACAGCCGGTGATCTGCCCGGCGAAACGCAGGCCCGGGCGCGACTTGAGCGCGAGCGAGGGGTCAAGCAGCGTCGGCGAATTGATGTAGGTATTGCGGTGAAGGCCGCCGAGGCGGGCAAATTCGGCGTTCTGGAGCCCCGGGATCATGCGGAAGATCTCTGCCTGGGCGCCATACTTCAGCTTCGTCTGGAAGCCGACCATGTTGTAGAGCGTACCGAGTGCATTGTCCTGCCGCAACTGAACGACGGCGTATGCCTTGACTGTCGGGTTGTGTGCATTGGTCAGGCCCATCGGCTTCATGGGGCCGTGACGCAGCGTCTCGCGGCCGCGCTCCGCCATCACCTCGATTGGAAGACAGCCGTCGAAGTAGGGTGTTCCTTCCCATTCCTTGAACCCGACCGTATCGCCGGCGATCAGTGCGTCCACGAAAGCATTGTACTGCTCTTCGGTCATCGGGCAGTTTATGTAATCCTTGCCGGTACCGCCGGGACCAACCTTGTCGTAGCGCGACTGGTACCAGCAGATATCCATGTCGATGCTTTCGCGATGAACGATCGGCGCGATCGCATCGAAGAAGGCAAGCGCGTCCGCACCCGTCTCGGCCTGGATAGCGCCTGCAAGCGAAGGCGCGGTCAACGGGCCGGTAGCAACGATGGCGAGATCCCATTCCTTCGGCGGCAGACCGGTTACTTCTTCACGAACGACTGTAATCAACGGATGCTCGTGGATAGCCTTGGTGACGGCGTCGGAAAATCCGTCGCGGTCGACGGCCAGTGCGCCACCGGCGGGGACCTGGTGCTTGTCGGCGCACGCCATGATCAGCGATCCCGCCATGCGCATCTCGGCATGGATGACGCCGACCGCATTGCTGGTCGCGTCGTCGGAGCGGAAGGAGTTGGAGCACACCAGTTCGGCCAGGCCGTCAGTCTTGTGGGCGTCGGTGCCGCGCACGCCGCGCATCTCGTGCAGGATGACAGGTACGCCGGCATTTGCGATCTGCCAGGCTGCCTCGGAGCCGGCGAGCCCGCCGCCGACCACATGGATGGGAGAATGGGAAGAGGTCTTGTTCATGCGCGGCTGATTACCACGCCGGGCCGGCGCAGGAAACCGAAGAATTGGCGACTATTCGATGCCGGCGCCGATGTCTTCAGATATCCAGCTCCAACCGAGCGCCTGTCTCGCTCCGAGCTCAGCTCCTCGCGAGGGCTTTCGCGCGAAGCCGCGCGGCGGCCTCGTCCCAGCTACCGGTCATCAAGGAGTTGGGAGAGCGACCATCCGCGCGCGACCGCCAACGAAGCGGCAACGCTTCCTGCCTGTAGACGATCTGTGTCGGGCGAAAGCGCCATAGCCGCTCCGCACCCTGGAACGCCGCTATCTCAGGCGATTCCAGAACGACCGCGGCGTCGCCAGATAATTGCAGCAAATCGCCGCTCTCAAAATCCACGAAGACCAACCCCGCCTTCGGGTTGGCGAGGATGTTGCCGAGCGTGTTGAAGAAGAGGTTGCCGGCAAAGTCCGGAATCGTCAGAACGCCGTCCTCGCCAATCCGGACAAAGCCGGGCCTGCCGCCACGATGCGAAACGTCGATTTGGCGCCCTTCATTGTCGCGGTCGACATACGAGGCAACGAAGAGCGTGTCCGCCTTGGCGATCATTTCGGCGGGCCGACCGTCCAGATTGCCAAAGCTGACCGGGTCGTACCCCGAAGGCTGTATCGGATCGCGTGCAAATTCGAAATCGCGCAGCTGGATATATTGCGGACAGTTGCCATAGGACTGCCCCACGCGCACATCGAAGCCGTTCTGCCCGGTTCTATGGATGGTGCCGTTCAGCCGGTTGCGGCGGCGCGTGTGAAGTTCGATGCCCAGCATGGCGACGGCCTTGCCGTCGTCCATTCCCACGTCGGCCGGGTCGAGCTGCTCACGCGGGAGGCGGACGCTCAGCGTGCGGGCGTCCGGGCTCTCAAGAAAACCCGGACGATTGGCACGGACTGTCGCCCACGCGTTGCCGCCCGCGTCCACCGTTCCCAGGACGATGAAGGGCAGCTGCGGGTAGAACTGGCGGTGCTGCTCGATCAGGTGATCTCGCAGCACGCGGCGGCCTACTTCGTCCATTCGCTTCGCGACCCCGACCTTTTCCTGCAGTGCTATCTCTCCGGCATGCCAGGGAGAGGATGTGGTGTTCTGTGCCTCGGTAGGCATAACGGCTCTCCTTGACGGCTTTGGGTTGGACGCGGCGCGATGAAATACGTCAAGCCGCCTCGACAATGCCGACGGGTGATTTCTGGAAGGGTTGAAAGCCGGGAAGCGCTTCTATCCGTTCGAGCCAGGCCGTTACGCTACGGTAGGCAGATCGGTCAACGTTTCCCTCAGGGGCGCGGGCGATGTAGCTGTAAAGGGCGACGTCGGCGATCGTCGGTCTCGTCGTGGCGAGCCATTCGCGACCGGCCAGATGCGTATCGATGAGGCCAAGAATGCGATGAGCTCTCGCGATCACTTCTTCGGTGTCGAATTTCGCTCCGAATAAGGTCACAAGACGTGCCGCGCATGGACCATAGGCGATTTCGCCCGCCGCGACCGACAGCCATCGTTGAACCGCCGCCGCAGCTGCCGGCTCCTCCGGGAGCCATCCCTCTGGCGCATACTTCTTGGCAAGATAGACGAGGATGGCGTTGGAATCGCTGACGACGAGGTCGCCGTCCTGAAGGACCGGCAGTTGTCCGAATGGGTTGAGCGCCAGGAAACCTGGGCTCTTGTGTTCACGCGCCGCTAGGTCGACGTCCACGACATCGGCCTTGGCGCCGATAAGAGAGAGAAAGAGACGGGCGCGATGGGCGTGGCCCGAGAGAGGATGCGAATAGAGTTTCATCAGGCTGATCTCCGTCTTGGTGATCAGACGATAATTGTTTCAGATGACGCGATGAATGATGATAATAAGAAATATACTATTTCAGAACGCGGAATAAAACGATGGATCGGCTTCAATGTATGAGGGTTTTGGTCAAGGTCGCCGAGACGGCGAGCTTTGCACAGGCGGCGCGCCAACTTCACATAAGCCCTCCGGCTGTCACGCGCGCGGTTGCCTTTCTGGAAGAGGCTACAGGGGCGAGGCTGTTCGTGCGCTCAACGCGCTCGGTGAAGCTGACGCCGTCGGGAAGTCGATATGCCGATGACTGCAGACGGATCCTCAGCGATATCGACGAGGCTGAAGCCTCGGCCGGTGGATCTCATTCAACGGCATCGGGAGTCTTGACCATCACGGCGCCAGTTTTGTTCGGCCAGATTCATATCGTCCCGATCGTGACCGAGTTCTTAACGATGCACTCGGCCGTCACCGGGCGCGTCCTCTTCTTCGATCGGATGGTCAACCTGGTAGAGGAGGGCATCGATGTCGCCATCCGTATTGGCCATCTTCAGGATTCGGACCAGCAGGCGATAAAGGTTGGTAGCGTGCGCCGCGTCGTATGCGGGGCGCCAGCTTACTTCGAGCGCCATGGCGAACCGGCAACCCCGGCCGACCTCGCCCGGCACGTAACCATCGTGAATACAGGGTCATCGGCGCCGTTAGACTGGCACTTTGCGCCGAACCATATGCCCGTCAAGCTGCACCCGCGGATGTATTGCAATACTGTCGATGCATCCATCTCCGCAGTCGTGGCCGGCTGGGGCCTGACGCGGACATTGTCCTACCAGGTGGCGGAACATATTGCTGCCGGCCGGCTGAAAACAGTCCTTGATGAGTATGAAGAGGAGCCCTTGCCGATCCACGTCGTTCACGTCGAGGGCAGGCACGTCTCGGCCAAGACGCGTGCGTTCGTGGATTTCGCCGTTCAGAAGATAAAGCCCCTCGGCCTCTAGCGGCCGAGTTGTCTCGATGCCGAGGCGGTTTCAGCCTCGAAGCCGCTCGGGCGGTGCTGCGGCGGCCGCATCCGTCCTCAGGCCATTGTCCTGGCCGAGGCTTCGTAGCGTTTTGACAGGAAGCTTATTCGATCGAGGTTGTTCAGGATGTCGACCATGTCGCATGCTTCGCGCCACGTCATTCGAGCCATCCGAACGCCGTTCAATTCAGCCGGGTTCTGTGTCGTTGCATCGACAACCGTCCACAAACCATCTTCCATGCGAAGATTATATCGGCACATCGCGTATCTCTCCTTAGGCAGCGGCCGGATAGTTTCACAATGTTTAATATTAGTCCACCCTAAAGAATGGAGGCAACCCCGGTATCAACAGGGCAGCCCAGAGTGGACCTCGCCATGTCGCGTGTTCGCGCTGCTGCCGCTATTCGGTTCTCGGGGATTTGGTTCGCGATCGTATCGCTTTGACGGCGCCTGTTCGCGGCGAAAGGCCTGGAATCAAAAACGGCGCCAAAGGCGCCGTCTTGGAAGCTTCACGCTCGCCGCTATTAACGGAACGAGCGGGACGCGATGGTGCGAATGTCGTAACGGCTAACGCCAATGTCGGCGAGCGTCTGGTTGGAAAGGCTGCCAAGTTCACTGAGCGTGCGGCGGTAGCTAATCCAGCTCTTTGCAATGCGGATCGGGTTCATGTTCGTCTTCCTCAGAATGATCGTCGAGAGCAGCGCCATCGCCGTCTCATCGTTGACACTCATATAGGCGTTCCCTGTCACATTGTGCAGTGCAAAGAAAAGGCATCTGCTATGCAATTGTGCATGCGATGCTCATTCCCGATGCAGTGATTACTTTCTGAGCGCTACCAAAAGGGAGCGGATGCGATCGCAACTATTGCGGAAGCTGGTAGCCAGACAAAAGAAAACGCCCGTTGCCAGGGGCAGCGGGCGTTTTAGCAAGGCGATCTGCTTGGGAGGATAGCGGATCGCTTGGATTAGCGGGCGGAAGCCTCGCGAGCAACGCGATGGATGTCAGAGCGGTCGATACCGAGGTCGTGCAATTCACGGTTGGTCATGCGGCCGAGTTCGGTAACGGTTTGACGGTACTTGCGCCAGTTGTTGAAAGAGCGTGTGAGGTTCATTTTAATCCCCTTTCCTAGGGCTTGCGATCTGCCTGCTGCCGCCAATCGGCGCCGACCTCTATTTGATGACCCAAATATATGTTGCACTGCGAAGTCGTAACAGAGACAAGATTTCAGAGCACCTATGCGCCGAATGCAAGTCTGTCGTCGTCGATTGCACGATTTGGCCAGCATATGATCAATCATTAGGCAGAATGGCGTCGAGGCGAGCCCGATTGATGGTTGCTTCCTGCAGTCAGTTCGACCAGTTACACCGCGGCGTCGGCATGAAGAAGGCTGACTGCTGTCGAGGTCGTCGACCGGCGTCTATCACGGAAAGACTGGTGCCGGACTCTCATGCGCGCGTTTCTGCGCGAGCTAGTTGCGGTCGATTGCCTGATTGCATTGAAGAAACAGGTTTGTAGTTCCGCAGGTCCCGAAAACCAAACGCCCACCGGGGGAGGATCCGGTGGGCGCATTAAGGCGACTGACAACTGGGAGGAGGAGTGTTGTCAGTCCATCGGAGGGCGCTGGGAGGAGGAGTGCGCTGCTCCGAATTTCGTTACGAAGATCATCTTCGAAGGCTTCCGGAAGACCGGGGCAGGGACGCCATTCCCTGCTCTCTAAAAAGTAATATAAATCGCTCCGCGTGGATTTTGCAGTGCAATATATACATGGTGACTATGCGCTGGATGCATGGCTTTCGGTGAGTGCCCTTATATTAGAGATTTGATGTTATTGATCGGTTAATGTGAGCCCGGACTTCGTCTAGTGAGGAATTTGTATGGGAATATTTCCCTG
The DNA here is from genome assembly GCF_050644135.1 of Rhizobium sp. YTU87027. Taxonomy (NCBI): domain Bacteria; kingdom Pseudomonadati; phylum Pseudomonadota; class Alphaproteobacteria; order Hyphomicrobiales; family Rhizobiaceae; genus Rhizobium; species Rhizobium sp. YTU87027. Next base: position 1,260,961 of record NZ_CP098440.1, read on the forward strand.
ATGCTCGACTAGCAGCTATAAGGCGGGGAGAAGCGCATCATCGCGCGTTTGCACGGAGTAGGGCATGTACCGCGGTCGATTGGAGCGAGACCTTTCGGTTTGGGTCGAGAAGGGGCTTTTGCCGGAAGCAACCGCTGGAGCGCTGCTGAGTGAATATGATGCCCGCCCGGCAAGCTTCAGCCTCGGCAAGGTGCTGATGATCCTTGCGGCAATCCTGCTTGGGGCGGCTATCCTGCTGGTTATCGCTTCGAACTGGGAGGCCATCCCGCGCCTTGTGCGCCTCGCCGTCATTCTTGCGGTTATCTGGACCGTGCATCTCGGTGCAGCGGCCATGCTGAGGCGCGGCGCGATCGCTGCCGCGAGCGGACTGCTCGTTACAGGCACCTTGTCCTTCGGCGGGGCCATTTCGCTGGTCGGGCAGATGTACCAGTTGTCGGGCGACGAATTGACAGTGATGTATCTCTGGTTTGCCATCGCGGCGGTGTCGGCGGTTCTGTTCCGGTCCGGTGCCGTTGCCGCGGTGGCGGGCTTTCTGTCCTGGGGTAGCTTCGCCACCTATCTCAACACCTATGACACGCGATGGGTCGGGCTCGAGCCTTGGATTGTACCGCTCATGGCAGCGGTGGTCATTGGTCTCGTGCGCTTCACCGGAGCAGACCGCGTGCGTCACCTTGCGTATCTGCTGTTGGTCGGTTGGCTTGCGTGGCTCTATGCCGTGAACGAGAATTTCTGGCTCGCGCTCGCCTATGCAGTCGGTGGCATGCTTGCGTTCGTGCTTGTTAGTTTGCCGCTGTCACAACGTTCGACGCTCATCAGAACCGCCGGCTCCGCTCCTGCCTTCTACACTTTCCTCGTCGCCATGATTGGTCTGTTTCTCCTGCATGTTGAACTGGAGCATGGCTGGCAGTTCATAACGTTGGCGCTCGCGACGCTGGGGGCCGCGGTGCTTGCCATTGCGCTTCAGGGGCGCGACAACGGTGCGGTGCGCTATCTGGCCTACACGGCCTTTGCCGTCGAGATGCTCTACCTTGCGTCGGTGACGGTCGGATCGATTCTCGGCACCTCGAGCCTCTTCTTGTTCTCCGGGCTTTTGGTCGCTGCCGTTGCGTGGATCGTCATTCGCCTCGAGCGGCGATTTGCCATGAGAAACCCGGAGGCAACCCGATGAGCATTTTCACGAGGCAGAACTCCGGGCGTCGTTATGTTGTCGCCGCCATCATTGTGGCAGCCCTGCAGACGGCCGTTCTTGGTTATGTCATTGAGAGCCGTGCGTCGATTCTGCGCAGTGGCGCCGACGCTTTGCTGAAGACTGCACCCGTAGATCCGCGCGACTTTTTACGCGGAGACTATGTTGTGCTGAACTACGACATTTCCTCGGTCCCGGTCGCGTCGATTGTCGGCGGTGTGCCACAGGATCAGGGCAAGAAGAGCCTCTGGGTGCGGCTGAAGCCCGGCGAGGGCGGCTTTTCCGGCATTGTCGAATCATCTTTCGAACGCCTGCCGGAGCAGCCGGGTACTGTGGTTCTGCACAGTAGACCCTTCTATAGTTACGGCCCCAATTCCGCCGACCATATCCGCGTCGAGTACGGCATCGAGCGTTACTATGTTCCCGAAGGGCAAGGGACGGCCCTGGAGAAGGCTCGGCAGGGCGGTGACGTCTCCATTGCTATTCGCGTCGGTTCGGATGGGACGGCGCAGATAAGGAGCCTGCTCGTCGATGGTAAGCCCGCTTACGACGAGCCTCTTTATTAAATTGACACCGAATGGGTGTGGAGGCCTACGAGTGCGGGCGAAAACACTGTCATTTGCCCTTCATTTTTCCTTTGCCTCTACCAAATCGGGTGATATAGAGACGCCGCGCTCCGGAAGGCCTCATGTGCAGGCATATGCATGCGGTTTTTGAGAACGCGGGTATGGTGAAATTGGTAGACACGCCAGATTTAGGTTCTGGTGCCGCAAGGCGTGGGAGTTCAAGTCTCTCTACCCGCACCAAAAGCTGGCTTGCAGGCGGGGGGATCGGAACCGTTGTCCCTCGATTACCCGGCAGCAAAGCGCCGTTCCGCCAAGGGTGGAATGAAGAAGAATTGAGAACAAGCCACGCCCGGCAATTTTCCGGCGTCGTGCTCATCGAAACGAACGGCGTCTGGGCACGGCCGCCACGAAATGAAGGTAGGAAGACATGCAGGTTATCGAAACGCTCGCTGAAGGGCTGAAGCGCGAAATCAAGGTCGTAGTCCCGGCCAAGGACATGGAAGTCAAGTTGAACGAGCGTCTTGCCGACGTGAAGGACAAGGTTCGCATCAATGGCTTCCGTCCGGGCAAGGTTCCGGCCGCTCACCTCAAGAAGGTTTACGGCAAGTCCATCATGGCCGATCTCGTCAACGAGATCGTTCGCGAGCAGCCGACCGCAATTCTCGCCGAGCGCGGCGAAAAGTCCGCGACGCAGCCGGAAATCGCGATGACGGAAGACAAGGACGAGGCAGAACAGATCCTCGCCGCTCAGAAGGACTTCGAGTTCACGCTCTCCTACGAAGTTCTGCCGCCGATCGAACTGAAGTCCAACAAGGGCATCAAGATCACGCGCGAAGTCGTCGACATCTCCGACGAAGAAGTCAACGAACAGGTGCTGAAGGTCGCTGAAAGCGCACGTTCGTACGAAACCAAGAAGGGCAAGGCTGCCAACGGCGACCGCATCACGATGGACTACGTCGGCAAGGTCGACGGCGTAGCATTCGACGGCGGCACCGACCAGGGCGCCGAACTCGTTCTGGGCTCTGGCCGTTTCATCCCGGGCTTCGAAGACCAGCTGGTTGGCACCAAGGCTGGTGACGAGAAGACCATCACCGTTACGTTCCCGGCTGACTACCCGGCCAAGAACCTGGCCGGCCAGGAAGCCACTTTCGACGTGTCGGTCAAGGACGTTGCTGCTCCGGCCGACGTTGAGATCAACGACGAACTGGCAAAGAAGCTCGGCCTTGAATCGGCTGACCGCCTCAAGGAAATCGTCCGCGGCCAGATTGAGTCGCAGTACGGCTCGATGACCCGCCAGAAGGTCAAGCGCCAGATCCTCGACCAGCTCGACGAACTGTACAAGTTCGAGACGCCTGCCTCGCTCGTTGAAGCCGAGTACAATGGCATCTGGAACCAGGTTGCCAACGACCTCGCTCAGTCCGGCAAGACCTTCGAAGACGAAGACACGACGGAAGAGAAGGCTCGCGAAGAGTACAAGAAGCTCGCTGAGCGTCGCGTTCGCCTCGGCCTCGTTCTCTCCGAAATCGGCGAAAAGGCCGGCGTTGAAGTGAGCGAAGACGAAATGCAGCGCGCCATCTACGAGCAGCTGCGTCAGTATCCGGGCCAGGAGAAGCAGATCCTTGACTTCTTCCGCAGCCAGCCGGGTGCCGCCGCCTCGATCCGCGCACCGATCTTCGAAGAAAAGGTCATCGACCATCTGCTGACCGAGATCGACGTAACGGACAAGAAGGTGACCAAGGAAGAACTGCTCGCCGACGAAGAAGGCGAAGCGTCCGAGAAGGAAACCAAGAAGGCCGCCCCGAAGAAGAAGGCTGCTGCCAAGGCTGAGGTTGCTGAAGGCGAAGAAGCCGCTGCTCCGAAGAAGAAGGCCGCTCCGAAGAAGAAGGCTTCGGAGGAAGGCGCCGAATAATCTTCGGCCAATCGAATTTACGAAAGCCCCGCCTCGTGCGGGGCTTTTTTTGTTGTGCGCCCAGCATGGGCGCATTCTTGTGGGTGGAAGTCTGACCGTAAGCTGGTCACAGCAAGCGAAGTGAAGCGCAACTGCGAGAGGTGACCGATCGTGGGGAGGAAGCGTGGATCGAAGCTGCGGGCCGATGGACAAGAACCGGATATGAGGCGATGCCGACCAGGGCGAGCGGGCAACGAACCGCGAAGCTCTTGTGACCAAGGGGCGGTGGCGTAAATCCGGCGGTCGTGCAGTGAAGGAGTGCGCTCTTACCTCATATGATGGCTTGCCTGTCAATGAGTGATTGTTTCGGCATTTTTCAGTCTTCCTGTTGTTATCGACGGAATCCAGCTGAGGGCGTTCACGAGTACCGGCGGGGCATGCTGATCAGGCCCTTGCGGATTGGGTTGGATTGCCAAGGCTGTGGGTTATGCCTTGGTCATGATAGCTCCCTCGATCACGACGCCGCCGTTTGCATACTTCCACAGGGCGATGAGCAATTTGCGCGCCAGCGCAACAATCGCGACCTTCTTGCCACGTCCGCCGCTGCTGGTGATCCGCTCATGGAACCAGCGTGTCAGGGCCGAGTCCGGTTGATGGCGCAGCCAGAGCCACGCCAGTTGGATCATCGTTGTACGCAGCCTCGGATTGCCTGCCTTGGAGACACCCTGCTCGCGATTGATCGAGCCGCTGCGCCAGGGTGCAGGTGCGAGCCCCGCATAGGCGGCGACCTGTCGGCGGTTGTCGAACCGTCGGAACAATCCCTCGCTCGCCAGGATGTTTGCAAACTCCGGACCGATGCCCTTGAGGGGGCCGAGCATTGAGCGAGGGCAGGTCCCACTTGCGCCAGCACACAGGCGATCGCGCTCGGCCTCGACGAGCTTGATCTGCTCGGCCAGTAAATCGAGCCGGTCGAGCTCGCGACCGATCTGGGCCTTGAGATGGGCGGGTAGCAGCTGGCTGTCGCCCGTCCGCAACTCCTCCAGGCGCTCGCGCCGGTCGCGACGCGTCGGCTCATAGTCCCGGATGCCGACGCTGAAGAGCAACCCCTTGATCCGGGTGATATGCATGGTGCGCTCTGCGGTCAGGGCCTTGCGCTCCCGGCCGATCCTGCGGCTATCCTCGTCCTCAACCGTCGGCACGCGCACCATTGAGCAGACCCGTGGCTCGCCTCGCATCCACGCCATCAGCGTGCGAACCAGTGTTTCGCCATCGATCTTGTCCGTTTTTGCGCGGCGGTGCCTGCGTGGCACCGCGATCGATGCGGCGTCGACCACATGGCTGGTGATCCAGCCTTGCGCGGCGAGGGCTCGATGGATCGAGAAACCATCGAGCCCTGCTTCTTGGATGGCGATCACCCGATAGAGCTTGCCTTCACGAGCGCGTGCCTTCTCGCGCAGCGCATTCAGGCACGCCAGTAGTGCCGGCATGTCGCCGCCAGGGACCGAGTGGCGGGACATCTTCTCGCTGCCCGGCGATAGCGATGTCACCAGCCGAGACAGGGGTCATGGGCAAGATGACATTCGACAACGACGTGGTTGTTGAATGCGTGGAATTCATCGACACGCTTCAGGCCACATTACCACTGACATCGCGACGATCCCGGCGACTCAACCGCTAGTTTGCCCGTCTCCTGTAAGCCGGCGTCCTACTGCGTTCAGACCGCAGGCCGAGCCTTATGTGCGTGGGTCAGTTCCGCGACCTTGTGAATATGAGAGACGGCGGCTCGTCCGCCTGCTGTCTTGGTGAACAGTTCAAGCGTTTCATCCTCGTGGTCACCGACCGGTGTCAGCGCCTGATCCATATACGTCTTCGATTTCTTGTCGCGTGCGATGAAGAAGGCGCTCGTTGCGAGGCTGGCAATGGTGGCGCCTAGCGACAGGTGCTTGCGAACGGTTTCCCAGATGAAACGTGGCCAGAACGTCACGGCGCTTTCTCGCGGCAGGCCGGGGCGGCGTTCGGATGGATGCTTGAGACGAAGCAGTCCGCTCTGCAGCGGATGAACGTTCTCCAGCGGCACCGTCGTCGCAAACGACACGAGCATCTTGACGAGGCTGGCGAGGGGTACGCCCGTAGCAACAGCCCGGCGCAGCAGCGTCTTCATATGCTCTGGCGAGTAGTAGAGCGACCAGGCCTCCTGATAAATGTCTTCCCATTCCTGCTTGCTCATCTTCGGATGCGCAGTGCAGACGTGCTCGACGTCGTAAATGTTGAGATCGGCGTCCATCTCGACGCCTTTCTTCCACAGGGTCTGATGATCCTCCGAGCCCGGCAGCGGAGTCAGCACGAAGAACTCGATGACATCAAGGGGCAATTCGTGCTGGATGATCGCGATGTCGCGCCGGATCGACTCCGGCGTGTCCGCAGGGAAGCCGAGAATGTAGCCGGCGAGCGTCATGATGCCCTGTGCCTTCCAGGCGAGCAGCATCTTCCGGTATTCGGTGATCTTGTTCTGGTTCTTTTTGGCCGCAGTCAGATTGTCGGGGTTTACGTTCTCAAGCCCGATGAATACGCGGGTGACGCCGGCGCGTTTGGATTTTTCGATGAAGTTCGGGATCTTGTGGCAGAGCGTGTCGACCTGGATCATCAATCCAAGTGGGATGCCGCCCTTCTCTCGGAGCTCGATCAAGCGGTCGAAGATTGCTTCCCAATCCCTGTTACGCGCGAAGTTGTCGTCGGTGATGAAGAACTTGTAGATGCCTTGCGCCCAGTTCATCCGCACCAGTTTTTCGACATCATCGGCCGATCGGAAGCGCGATTTACGCCCCTGCACATTGATGATGGTGCAAAACGAGCATTGATACGGACAACCGCGGCCGGCGTCGAAACTCGTGCTGAGGCCAAGCGTCTGCGCCACATTGGCTTTCGGCAGGAACGGGACGGCCGCACCTTCGATGCTCGGCAAGTCGTTCATGAAATTGTAGAGCGGCTCAAGCTGAGCGCCGGCGGCATCCTGCAGAACGCGCTCCAGGCGGCCTTCGGCCTCGCCGGCGAACATCGAGATACCCATCTCGCGACACGCATCCAGGCCGACCGCCTTGCCGTCGAGCATGGCCAAGCACCCCGACACGTGAAAGCCGCCCATCGAAACTGGAATGCCGGCGGCGCGGAAGGGGCGCGCGATATCCAGTGCCCGTGGATACTGATTCGACTGAACGCCGACCAAGGCGACCATCCCGAAATTGTCGTGTTGCGCAAGTTGTTTGAGCAGAGCCGGGATGTTGACCCGCGTGTTGGTCTCGTCGATGACCGTAATGTCGATTTCGACATTGGGGCCGAGGACCTTGCGCTCAGCGCAATCGGACGCGATTCCATAGATTGCAGCCAAGGAGTTTGAGGGGATCATTGCCCGCCACCACCGGATCACATAGCCATCATCGTCATAATGCGACGGCTTGATCAGGATGAGCTGGAAACTCCGTTTGGCGGTCTTGGACAGATCTTGCACGGTCACTCGCTGGTAAGAGGAATCCCCGAAAATGGACGCTACCAGACGCGGCGGATTATACAAGCGAAGGTTTTACCGGCGCTATTCGACACAAATAAGTCAGGTCGAACGTATTTTGGCCGGATCTTAGATTTTTGTTTTCGTTTACTAAATTGTCAAAGCCTGCAGCCTGGTAGGGGATCACAGCTCCGATTTGATGTCGCCCATACGGTTCCACGCATCAAGACCGGCGATCTTGTAGGCCTCGGCGAGCGTCGGATAGTTGAACGTGTTTTCGACGAAGTATCCCACCGTTCCCTTGAGGTTCAGCACGGCCTGGCCGATGTGAACCAGCTCGGTTGCCCCTTCACCGACTATGTGCACGCCAAGCAGTCGGCGCGTCTTCAACGAGAAAATGAGCTTCAGAAGCCCGGTATCGAGACCCATGATATGTCCGCGCGAGGTCTCGCGGAAACGCGCGATGCCGCATTCATAGGGAATACCGCGCTCCTTCATCTCTTCCTCCGTCAAGCCGCAGGTAGAGATCTCGGGAACGGCGTAGATGCCGTAAGGGAAGTATTTCGGCGGCTCCTTCGCGACCGCACCGATGGCAACGCGGGCGGCGATGCGGCCCTGTTCCATGGAGGTGGATGCGAGGCTCGGAAAGCCGACAACGTCGCCCGCGGCGTAGATGTTCGGAACAGCGGTCTGGAAGGTCTCCGGATTGACCTTGAGGCGGCCACGGCTATCGGCTTCGAGTCCCGCCGCTTCCAGGTTCAGCGTATCGGTCGCGCCCATACGGCCGGCGGCGAAGAGAACCATGTCGGTCACCAGATGGCGACCATTGTCGAGTTTCAGTTCGACCTTGCCGTTGTCCAGGCGCGTCACCTTGTCGGCCTTGGTGCCAAGCAGGATCTTCATGTTGCGATCGCGCAGCTGGTAGGTGAAGTCCTCGACGATTTCCCGGTCGATGAAATCGAGCATCGTCGGCTTAGGATCGACCACGGTCACCGCGGTATCGAGTGCGCTGAAGATCGTCGCATACTCGATGCCAATGACACCTGCGCCGATCACGGCCATCGAGCGCGGCAGCTCATCGATGTCGAGCAGCTCATCGCTGTCGAGCACCGTCTTGTTGTCGAATGGGATGTCATCGGGGCGGAACGGCTTCGTGCCGACCGCAAGAAGGATGCTGGCGCCTGTGACCCTGAGGATTTCGCCGTCGTCCTTGACGACTTCGAGCGTCGACGGGTCGACAAAGCTTGCCTTGCCTCTGATATGCTGCACGCGGTTTCGGGCGAACTGGTGCTCCAGCACCTCGACTTCGTGATCGAGGGTGATCAGGAGGCGCCGCCGAAGGTCTTCCGCGCTGATTTCTTCCTTCACGCGATAAGACCGGCCGTAGAAGCCGCGCTCGCGCCAGCCGGAGAGATTGAGCGCCGTTTCGCGCAGCGTCTTGGAGGGGATGGTGCCGGTGTGCACCGAAACGCCGCCAACGCGTTTGCCCTGTTCGATGACCAGAACTTTCTTGCCAAGCTTAGCGGCCTGAATAGCGCCGCGGCGGCCTGCGGGACCACTACCCACAACAACAAGATCGTACTGGAACATTAAGCTGGCCCCGACTGGAAAGCTGGAATCATTTTTGCGACGCAATATCTCGCGCGTCCACCGGTAGCAGGTCAATGTTGCAGATTATTTTATGAGCGGATATCAGGATTCATTGAGGCCAAGTAGGGGTTCCAACTTCTCGAAGGTGCGGTCCATGGCGAAAGCCCGGCTGATCGGCAGTGCGATATGGCCGTAAAAGATCGACATCTGCCCTTCAGCCACTTTCTCGTTCGTCTTGCTGATCGCCGCCAGATAAAGCGCGGATGCGAGCCCGGTTCTATCTGCACCTGAGAGGCAGTGGATCAACAGCGGCTTTGGAGCGTCCTTCATGACTTGGATCAATTCCTTCGCCCGCTCCGGAGAAAGCTCCTTGTAAGCCGACATCGGGAAATCGATGTGCTCGATGCCAAGTGTCTTGGCTTGTTCGACCTCGGCGCTCCATGTCGGGCTGTTGATCCCGCCGCGCAGATTGATGATGGTCTTTATCCCATAGCGCTTCGAGAAGTCGGCAATTTCCTGTGGGGATGGCTGCGACGAACGGTAGACTTCGCCGGCGACGACGGCATGAAAGTTGCTCGTCGCCTTCAGATAGAAAGCATAGCCGCCAACGATGGCAATGAGCAGGGTGAGCAGAAATGCCGCGGCCATCCTGGAACGAGGGAATTGGCGAGAAGCAAAGGTCGTCGTCATAAAGGTCTCGAAGCAGAACGGTTGCAGCATCCTTGCTTTGCCACCCAAACCTGACGGACACCTGAAGCAGGTTTGGTCTCTAAATCAGACGTAGACCCCTAAAGACTCGCGTGACCGTCCTTGCCGATGATGATGTGATCGTGGACGGTGATGCCGAGCGGCTTTGCGGTATCGACAATCATCTTCGTCATGTCGATATCGGCCCGCGACGGCGTCGGATCGCCCGAGGGATGGTTGTGCACGAGGATCAGCGCCGTCGCCGAAAGGCTCCAGTGCACGCCGCACAACCTCGCGCGGATAGACCGGCGTATGGTCAACCGTCCCGCGTCCCTGAACCTCGTCGGCGATCAACGCATTGCGCTTGTCGAGAAAGAGAATGCGGAATTGCTCGCGTGTCTCATGGGCCATGGCGGCGTGGCAGTATTGGATCACTGACCTGCTTGCCGCGTAGCTCGCTCTTCAGGGTCCTGTGTGCGACTGTCGAGACCAGCTTCACATCGAGCGCCACGGCCTCGCCGATGCCTTCACCTCCTGCAACAAAGGCAGTGGTGCGCCGAAGACTGCGGCAAGTGAACCGAAGCGCTCGAGCAGCGCCTTGGCGATTGGCTTGGTATCGCGCCGCGGGATCAGTCTGAACAGCAGCAGTTCGAGCAACTCGTAATCGGCGAGCGCCGTGTCGCCATGCTGGCGAAATCGGTCGCGCAGCCGCTCCCGGTGTCCGTGATAGTGCTCTTCCTTGCCGAGCGATGCCGGGAGGTTGGCCTGCTTCGTGAGCGATGCCGGCTTGGCGGCCTGTTCCGCAAAGAAGGAGCGTTCGTCGTTTGCATCGCTGGTGGCGAAGGGCAGTTCGGCGTCGTTGGATTGCGAAACAGGTCCCTTCGTCATCAAGTGCTCATCGGTTCAAGGGCGGAAGGCCGGGTCGGTCGAGGCCGCCAGGCGAAAGCGTGAATATCTCGCAGCCGTCGGCGGTGACGCCGACCGTGTGTTCGTATTGCGCCGAAAGCGAGCGATCGCGCGTAACGGCAGTCCAGCCGTCCGCCAGCACCTTCACATGCGGCCGACCAAGGTTGATCATCGGTTCAATGGTGAAGATCATGCCTTCGCGCAGTTCCGGCCCTTCGTTCGCGCGGCCGTAGTGCAGAATGTTCGGCGAGTCGTGGAACAGCGCGCCGACGCCATGACCGCAGAAGTCGCGCACAACGGAACAGCGTTCGGCTTCGGCATAGGTCTGAATGGCTTCTCCGATCGCGCCGGTGCGAGCACCGGGCCGAACGGCCGATATGCCACGCAGAAGGGATTCGTAGGTCACTTCAAGCAACCGCTCCGCTGCACGTTTGATGGTCCCGACCGGATACATGCGGCTTGAGTCGCCGTGCCAGCCATCGACCACGTAGGTTACATCGATGTTGACGATGTCGCCCTCGCGCAGAGGCTTGGCATCAGGAATACCATGGCAGACAACATGGTTGATCGAGGTGCAGGTTGATTTCGTGTATCCGCGATAATTGAGCGTCGCCGGAATCGCACCGTTGTCCATGCCGAATTGGAAAACGAAGCGGTCAATGGCGTCGGTCGGAAGGCCTGGCTTCACGACAGCGGCTAGCTCGTCGAGGCAGCGCGCCGTCAGCTGGCAAGCCTTCCGCATTCCCTCGAAAGCTTCAGGACCGTAGAGCCTGATTGCGCCCGTGTTTTTCGATGGCGCGGAAGAGGCTTCGATATAATTCACCATTGCAGGCCTTTAGGATTGTCATTCTGGTACATAATGCAGCTATGCAGGGTTCGTCCATCGCGATCAATGGGGTGGATGTGATTTATGGCTTTGCGGTCGCGTCGAACCGGCACCGGCAGGTCTTCTGTGAGCCGCACGCACCTTCGCCTTCACGCGATCCTTGCAGCCCGTGGCTTGATCCTGCGTTGTCACTCGGACGGGGCGCTGGAAATTGCCTCGTTGAGTAAAACAATATGGCGCTTCCCAGCGCCCCGTTCGGCGGTTTGTGCCCGCAACTCCGGTCCCTCTGCGGCCTTTCCCGAGGAAGCTCTTGCTTCCCCTGGGGGCCATGTGTGCCACACAGGCACGTCCGGGGCTCAACTCGACGCCGCATTCGCGCAGACGCCGCCGTCCCCGGAGGGAGACCATTTTCTGCGGACCCCTGATGCGCAAGCTCACGTCCTTCTTCCGCACCCGGCGCCGGTCCCGCCTCGCCGCATCCGCGACGGGACGAGGGGATGATGGCATGGGGGCGAGGGGTGGGGATGAAGCGGGGGCTATCTGGTTGTTTTTGTGGGAATAGCCGCAGATTACGTTCGTATGGTGAGCTGTCGAGACCTATTGCGAATGCGGCACCTCAACATCAAAGCAATTGCTGATTGCGCAGGAGCCGCTTGATTGACCGCGCGACTGTGAGCTGGCGGGATCCCGGATCAGGTCCGGGATGACGGAAGGAGAGCAGTTGCCCAGGGCCGGCCTGTCTTGCCCTTCGTCGTTCACCGTTAGCTCCCGTCATGCCGGGCTTGACCCGGCATCCAGTAGCCCCGCGTCTACGGCGCAAAGGCGTCTTCTCGCCCAGGACTTGAGCGCGCTGGACACGACGCAACGACGATGGCATTCCCGCGTGCCGCTGGGCAAATCGAGCACGTCGTTCTTGATGACTATTGATTAGGAGCGCGACGAGAACAACGAAGCGAAGGTGGACGTCGGCTTGTTCGGCATGCTCGTGACCACCACCAGTTGACGGATCTGGCCGCGTTTGAAGGCGGCGAGAAAGCGCTTGTAATCCCTGAAGGACACGCAGCCGTTGGAATCGCCGCGAGCGCCGAGCATGTAGGTATGCGCTAGCAGGCCAACGCGGTTGTAGACATAACCTGCGCCGCCAACAGGATTGAGGCGAATAGCCTCGACGCCGTGGAACAGGCTTTCGCGCATTGTCAGATCGTAGGTATGCGGCGGGGTCGGTCCGCGGTTCTTGGCATTCACATAGCGCGGGTTGTCACGCATCTTGCCGAGACCGGAATGGGCTTCCAGGCGTTCACCGTTCGGAAGGTAGACTATGTTGGCGGAAATGTCGTAGACCGCGACGCCACTACGCGCGACGGGCGCAGATAGTCCCTTCCTCACGGTCGGCATTGCGTCTTCGTCATCACCCGAAGCGCCCGCGTCCGGCCGGGCATAGGCCAGCACGGGTTCTGCCGGAGCACTGCGATCGCTGAGCGTCGCCCGCTTGGTCAGGCCATCGGGTCGGGCCATCGGCAAGGGGATCGACGTGTCGCTGCCGCTCAATACGAGATCAAACGGCTGGGTGGACGACGCAGGTTGCTCGGTCGGGGCGGCAGAAGCAAGACTTGCAACCTCGACCGGACCTCCTGGCTTGGCCGCCGCGGGTGGAACCTGTCCCTTGATGAGGTCAGCAGGTCTTGCGGCGAGCGCCAGCAGGGCAGGTCCTTCGGCAACTGCAATTTCTTCTTTCGACGGAATGATGATGCGATCACCCGAGGCAACAGCGACCGGTGTCGCCGTGACGGCGTCGTCCTTGGTCGCTTGGCTTGGCTGGGCAGGTGCTGTCGTTGCGGCAACCATTGCCGACTGCTTGTTCGGAGAGCCTTCAGAAATAGCAAGAGGTTCGGATTGCCCCACGAATGCAGCTGCCAGCGCCGCGGACGGAGCGGCCACGCGAATACCCTTGGCCTCCGCCAGCTCGCTTTCCGAGCTCATTCGTAGGCGCGAGAATTTCTTGACATGAACGATGCGCTGCATGGGCTCGATTTTGGCAATGGCTGCAGGAGCCAGCGCGATGTCGGCAAAGCGACCGGTGCTCGGATGCGGAGCCGGCGCAGCCATGTGCATGGTCGCGACTGTGGCGACGATCCACGCCGAAGCGGCAAACCCCGCACCGATAAGAGTTGCACCTGAGAGAAAATGGAAAGAGCGACCGAAGCGAGAAATGGACGTACCTATGGGCCTGGTATTGGCAAACACATCGACCGCAAACGCCATAACACTTGTCTTTCACAACTCGTTACAAGGCCGGCGGTACTGACAGATTGATAATTTTCTTCGCCGGGGCCGGTATAGGAGCATCAGGGCCAAATTGCGGCTTTGCTAATATGTCCGGTTGCCTGACAGAATGGCGAATTATGGTAACCAATTCCTTTACGTGATCGCTCGCACCGTACGAATTTGAATGCAGAGCTTTCGGCATGGCCCCGAGGCTCGATTTTGCCCGCCTCCTTCTTTGTCATGACGTGCCGAAGAACGCGGATTCTGCTATGAATGCCTGCCGTCGCGTGTCTCTACCTTGGGAGGGAACGATGTCTTCGACACAAGTGGTTCATGAAGAAATCTCGCCAGCGTCGCTGGTCGATGCGATGTTTGCTTTTCGAAAAACGGCGGCAATGAAGGCCGCAATCGAATTCGATCTTTTCACGAAGTTTGGCGGCCAGGCGCGCACCGCGAAGATGCTTGCGTCGGACCTGGATTGCGCCGAGCGCGGAGTGCGCATTCTCTGCGACTTTCTGGTGGTTTCGGGTTTTTTGACGAAGAGCGGCGAGAGTTATGCGCTGACGCCGTCGAGCCAGGCCTTTCTCGATAGGCGCTCTCCGGCTTATATGGGAGCGGCGATCGATTTCCTGGCTTCGCCGCAAATGATGTCCTTGTTCCTCGAAAACCCGGCCGCCTTTGTTCGCAACGGCGGCTCCGTCGGCTTGGCCAACGTGGCGCCGGACAATCCCATTTGGGTCAAGTTTGCCCGGGCAATGGGCTCGTTTACCGGTCCAAGCGCAAAGGCCTTGGCATCTGATGTGGCGACGTGGCCAAAGCTGCCAAGCAAGGTGCTCGATATCGCTGCTGGTCCCGGCGCCTTCGGCATAGAGATCGCCAAGGTGGCGCCATCGGCCAGGGTGGTTGCTATCGACTGGAAGCCGGTTCTTGCGGTGACGGAAGAGAATGCGACGAAAGCAGGAGTCGCCGAGCGCTTCAACTTCCGCCCTGGCAGCGCTTTCGAAGTCGATTGGGGCAGTGGCTATGACCTTATCCTGCTGCCGAACTTCCTCCATCACTTCGATCGAGAGGGCTGCGTTACGCTGTTGAAGAAAGCACGTGCGAGCCTCGTGCCTGAAGGCCGCGTGGCGGTGGTCGAGTTCGTTCCGAACGAGGATCGCGTGTCGCCCGAGTTCCCGGCGGCGTTTGCCATGGTCATGCTGGCTACGACGCCGAATGGCGATGCCTATACCGGGCGGGAGCTTGCCGAGATGGCCAAATCGGCCGGTTTTCGCGTCGTCGCGACGAAGCCGCTTTCGCCGTCACCGGCCAGCCTGATCTTCCTGGAGTAACAGAGCCGCTGCGGTTTCCAGCAAGCCTCAGGCTCGCTCCATGACATAGCTTCCCGGCGCTTCTTCGATGGCGTTGAGCGCAGCACCGCCCGGCTTGCGGGCGGGCACGCGCTTGCTGTCTTTCGCCTCGATCCATGCCTGCCAGTGTGGCCACCACGAACCGGCATTTTCGGCGGCTTCGGTAAGCCATGTCTCGTAGTCGCCCTTCACTGCGCCGCCGGTCCAGTATTGGTACTTCTTCTTGTCCGGCGGGTTGACGACGCCAGCGATATGGCCGGAGCCTGCGAGCACGAAATCGACCTTGCCACCGAAGAACTGGCTGCCGAGGAACACCGACTTTGCCGGCGCGATGTGGTCTTCGCGGGTTGCGAGATTGTAGATCGGAATCTTGACGTCCTTCAGGGACAGCTTTTGCCCGTCGAGGATCATCTCGTTCGCCGTCAATGCGTTCCTGAGGTAGCAATTGCGCAGATAGAAAGCGTGGTTCGCGGCCGCCATGCGCGTGGAATCAGCGTTCCAGAAGAGCAGGTCGAAGGGCATCGGATCCTGGCCCTTCAGGTAGTTGTTGACGAAATAGGGCCAGATCAGCTCCGAGGCCCGCAGCATGTTAAAGGCGGTCGCCATCTTCGACCCGTCGAGATAGCCGATCTCCTCCATATGGGCTTCAAGCCGTTCCAATTGCTCCTCGTCGACGAAGACCTTGAGATCGCCGGCATGGGTGAAGTCCACCTGCGTCGTGAAAAGGGTGGCGGTCTTGATCCGCTTGTTCTTCTCCTTGGCGTGCAGTGCCAGCGTTGCGGCGAGCAGTGTGCCGCCCACGCAGTAGCCAACAGCGTTTGCCTCCTTCTCGCCCGTCGCCTTCTCGATGGTATCGAGGGCAAAGTCGATGCCTTCGCGCGCATAGGCGGCCCAATCCTTTTGCGCATGGCGCGCGTCCGGATTGACCCAGGAAATCACGAAAACGGTCTGCCCCTGGTCGACGCACCATTTGATGAATGATTTCTGCGGGTTGAGATCGAGGATGTAGAACTTGTTGATCCACGGCGGACAGATGAGAAGCGGGCGCTTCAGCACCGTCTCGGTCGTCGGCTCGTACTGGATGATCTGGCAGATCTCGTTCTGCGCGATCACCTTGCCTGCAGTAAGCGCCATGTCGCGCCCGACGGCGAACTTGGTCATGTCGGTCTGGCGAAGCCTGAGGTCGCCTTGGCCCGCCGCGATATCCTCGGCAAGCATTTTCATGCCGCGCACAAGGTTTTCGCCGCTGGTGGCGATCGTTTCGCGGTAAAGCTGCGGATTGGTGGCAACGAAGTTGGTCGGCGAAAGGGCAGCCGTGATCTGCTTCACATAGAAGCCGGCCTTGTGCTTCGTGTGTTCGTCGAGCCCGTCGGTGTCGGCCACCATCTTCTCGGCCCAATCGGCGGTGATCAGGTAAACCTGCTTCAGGAATTCGAAGAACGGGTTCTTTTGCCAGTCCTCATCGGCAAAGCGCTTGTCCTTGCGATCCGGCTCTTCCGTTGGTGTCTCGCCCTGCATGCGCTGCATCGAGCGCATCCAGATGCCGAAGTAGCTGCTCATCAGCTGCGTCTGCGCTTCAAAGGTCCGGCGCGGATCGGAGATCCAGTACTCGGTGACCTTGGAGAGCGTCTTCACCATGTCGGTCACCGGCTCTGCGGCATTTTCCGCGATTTCGCCACGTTCGCGCGGCGCGAGCCAGGCTGTAGCCGCCTTGCCGAGATTTTCGAGCGCCCGGGCGAAATTGATCGCCATCGCCTCGGGATCTTTCAACAGGTAGGGATCGAGGTCCTTTGCATCGAAGCCCGGGCCTTTTGCCTTGTCGACGTTGTCCTGCTTGCTGTCGGTCACGCGTCTCCTCCGGCGGCAGCATATCCTGCAAATCGAGTTGTACATCTGGAAAGATCGATAAAACAAGTTCCGCTGACGCACGCTCGTGCTATTGCTTTGTGGCGGCGACGAATTTAACAGTCGAAGCACCTCAGGATTTGGGACCTCTGGCACATGACGAAAAACGGCATCCGCACTATCGCAAACGTGACCCGCATCGCGCTCATTAGCGCCGCCGCGGCCATGACGCTTGCCGGATGCCTGGAAACGCCCGAGGAAAAGGCCGCCTTCCGGGCCAGGCAAGCAGCGCCGACGCCTGTTGTCATGAACGCAACGAAGGGCGAGGCGGCGGCGGAAAGCGGCCTGTCACACTACAAGGACGGCTACCCGGGATTCGGTGCGCCGCTGACAGCCGCAAACGTTCAGATGGGTGACGACGAGGCTGGCGGGCTTCAGAAGAAGCTGACGGCCCTCGGCGCACAGCGCAAGGCCGGCACGATCTCGGAAGCCGAGTATCAGCGTCGCGTCGCGGAATTTCGCAAGCTTGCGGCCGAGCATGGCGCCGAAACGCTCTCCGAAATCGCCAATTAGGCCTTGCCTTCGCTGCGATTTGGAAGCAAAGCCTTCCAGTAGTGGCGGAAGATGAATTTTTCCCAAATGCAAGGCCTGCACGGTTTTCCGCCAAAGAAATGCCGTGTGACACAAGTCTGATGAATACGGCGTTGGCGATTCTGAAGTTTGTATCGCGAACAGCCGGGAATTAGGACGAACTTCGAGCGCGGTCATGGTGGCCGCATTTCCGTGGGGAAAGAAATGGAAGAGTTTCACAAAGTCCGGCGTTTGCCGCCTTACGTTTTCGAACAGGTCAACCGTTTGAAAGCAAGCGCGCGAGCGGGCGGGGCCGATATCATCGATCTCGGCATGGGAAACCCTGATCTTCCGACCCCGAAGGCGATCGTCGACAAGCTCTGCGAAGTCGTCCAGGATCCGCGCACGCATCGCTATTCGTCGTCCAAGGGTATTCCGGGTCTCCGCCGGGCCCAGGCCGCCTACTATGCGCGCCGTTTTGGCGTTAAGCTCAACCCGGATACTCAGGTCGTTGCGACATTGGGCTCCAAGGAAGGCTTCGCCAACATGGCGCAGGCGATCACAGCGCCCGGCGACGTGATCCTTTGCCCGAACCCGACCTATCCGATTCACGCCTTCGGCTTCCTGATGGCCGGCGGCGTCATCCGGTCGATGTCGGTCGAGCCGGACGAGAGCTTCTTCCCGCCGCTGGAGCGCGCGGTCCGTCATTCGATCCCGAAGCCGCTGGCGCTGATTCTCAACTATCCGTCCAACCCGACGGCTTTTGTTGCAACGCTGGACTTCTACAAGGACGTCATCGCTTTCGCGAAAAAGCATGACATCATCGTGCTTTCCGACCTTGCCTACTCCGAGATCTACTTCGAAGGCGAGCCGCCTCCGTCGGTTCTGGAAGTTCCGGGCGCGATGGATGTGACGGTCGAGTTCACCTCGATGTCAAAGACCTTCTCGATGCCGGGCTGGCGCATGGGCTTTGCCGTCGGCAACGAGCGCCTGATCGCGGCGCTGACGCGCGTCAAGTCTTACCTCGATTACGGCGCGTTTACGCCGATCCAGGTGGCGGCAACGCATGCGCTGAATGGTGACGGCTCCGACATCGCGGAAGTCCGCAACGTCTATAAGCGCCGCCGTGACGTCATGGTGGATACCTTCGGCAAGGCCGGCTTCGAGGTACCGCCACCGGCGGCGACGATGTTTGCCTGGGCCAAGATCCCCGAGAAGTTCCGCCACCTCGGTTCGCTGGAATTCTCCAAGCTGCTCGTCGAGAAAGCCGACGTGGCTGTCGCGCCAGGCATCGGTTTCGGCGAAATGGGCGATGACTACGTGCGTTTGGCGCTCGTCGAGAACGAACACCGCATTCGTCAGGCAGCTCGCAACATCAAGAAGTTCATGTCGACGGCAGACGAGACGATGCACAACGTCATCTCGCTCAACGCACATCGCTGATATAATCTCCTCAACGGCAGCCGCTTCGGCGGCTGCCCTTCATGACACATTTCAGGATCGATCCATGGCAGATGCCCTCAAAATCGGCATTGCGGGCTTGGGTACCGTTGGTGCTTCGCTTGTCCGTATCATTCAGCAGCGCAGCAACGAGCTTGCCGCAACATGCGGGCGCCCGATCCTGATTACGGGCGTTTCCGCCCGCGACAAGACCAAGGACCGCGGCATCGACGTCGGCGGCATCGAGTGGTTCGACCGGCCCGAAGATCTGGCGGAGAAGGGCGACATCGATGTTTTCGTCGAACTCATGGGCGGCGTCGATGGATCGGCCAACAGCTCCGTGCGCGCTGCTCTGCAGCGTGGTCTCCATGTGGTGACAGCGAACAAGGCGCTGCTTGCCTATCACGGCGTCGAGCTGGCGACGATCGCGGAAGACAAGGGCGCGTTGCTGAACTTCGAGGCGGCGGTTGCCGGCGGCATTCCCGTCATCAAGGCGCTGCGCGAATCGCTGACGGGCAATACGATCTCCCGCATCTACGGGATCATGAACGGCACCTGCAATTACATCCTGACGAAGATGGAAAAGGAAGGTCTTTCCTTTGCCGATTGCCTGAAGGAAGCACAGCGTCTCGGTTATGCCGAAGCCGATCCCGCCTTCGATATCGAAGGCAATGACACGGCGCACAAGCTCTCGATTCTCACGACGCTCGCCTTCGGAAACCAGATCGCAGCCGACGACATCTATCTCGAAGGCATCACCAACATCTCGATCGAAGACATCCATGCCGCAGCCGATCTTGGCTACCGCATCAAGCTGCTCGGCGTTGCACAGCGGACCGATACCGGCATCGAGCAGCGCGTGCATCCAACCATGGTGCCCGTTGACTCCGTGATTGCACAGGTCGACGGCGTGACAAACGCGGTTGCGATCGAGTCGGACGTTCTCGGTGAGTTGCTGATGGTCGGCCCCGGCGCCGGCGGCAATGCGACGGCTTCGTCCGTTCTCGGTGACATCGCGGACATCGCAAAAAGCCGACCCGGTGCACAGCGCGTGCCCGTTCTCGGCCATCCCGCCAAATCGCTGGAGCCCTACCGCAAGGCACAGATGCGAAGCCACGAAGGCGGATATTTCATTCGCCTGACCGTGCTCGACCGTACCGGCGTGTTCGCAAGTGTCGCCACCCACATGGCGGAAAACCACATTTCGCTGGAATCGATCGTTCAGCGTTCGAAGCAGCATCTGGCGCCCTCGCATCATCAGACGATCATCATGGTGACTCACGCGACGACGGAGGATTCCGTCCGCAAGGCGGTCGCCGCGATCAAGGGCGAGGGCTACCATGTCGGCGAACCGCAGGTGATCCGCATCGAGCGACCGAAGGAAGACTGAGAAGTCTCCTCGTTTTCAGGCATATCGGCGTTGCTTGGCGTGCCGCGGCAGATCTGCTGCGTGCATCCACAGCTAACGTCGTACGTCTTCTCCAAAATCGTTGTGTGGCCGTGCCAAGCCGCTTAAAGCTGCCGATATCTTTCCCGGTCTCGGGGCGGTGACAAGCGATGAGGGCAGCAGACGAGATGGAGATTCCGGCCGATCCGGTACAGCGTGCGTTTCTGGGCGTAGAGAAGTCCGTCTTGGACAACCGTTGGATATCGCGCCTGGATCAAGCCGGCCAAAACCGGGCGCTCGCGATGTCTCAGATGCATGGACTGCCGGAGCTCATTGCGCGTGTTCTCGCCGGACGCGGTGTTACCGTCGATGAGGCCCTGGAGTTTCTTGACCCGACCCTTCGTGGCCTGATGCCTGATCCCTATACCCTGACGGATTGCGAAAAGGCAGCCAAGCGGCTTGCCGAAGCGATCCGTGGCCAGCAACAGGTCGCGATTTTCGGAGATTACGATGTCGACGGCGCCTCCTCATCGGCGCTCATGTTTCGCTTTCTCAAACACTTTGGCGTCAAGGCCGAGATTTATATTCCCGACCGCATTTTTGAGGGTTACGGTCCCAACGCTGTCGCGATCGGCAACCTGATCGACAATGGGGCACGGCTGATCGTCACCGTTGACTGCGGATCTACGAGCCATAATGCACTGACCGAAGCTGCGAGACGCAACATCGATGTCGTGGTGATTGATCACCATCAGGTGACACACGATTTGCCGCCCTGCCACGCGCTGGTCAATCCGAACCGCGAGGACGATCTCTCCGGGCAAGGACACCTCTGTGCCGCCGGCGTCGTATTCCTTGTGCTCGTCGCGACGCTCCGCTTGTTGCGGGAAGCCGGGGACCCACGCACGCGGTCGATCGACCTGCTGCAGTGGCTTGATATTGTCGCGCTCGCGACTGTCTGCGATGTCGTTCCCCTGAAGGGCCTGAACCGTGCCTACGTGGTCAAGGGATTGATTGCCGCGCGGCATCAGGGCAATGCAGGCTTGTCCGCGCTGTTCCGTAGGGCAGGCCTTGCCGGGCCTGTAACACCCTATCACTTCGGCTTCCTGATCGGCCCGCGCATCAATGCGGGCGGGCGCATCGGCGACGCCGCGCTTGGCAGCCGCCTGCTCACTCTCGATGATACAGGCCAGGCCGAGGTGATTGCGCAGCAACTCGATGACCTCAATCGCGACCGGCAAGCGATGGAAGCCGCGATGCTTCAAGAGGCTGAGGCCGAGGCGATGGCGGAATACGGGGACGGTGAGGGGG
The DNA here is from genome assembly GCF_050644135.1 of Rhizobium sp. YTU87027. Taxonomy (NCBI): domain Bacteria; kingdom Pseudomonadati; phylum Pseudomonadota; class Alphaproteobacteria; order Hyphomicrobiales; family Rhizobiaceae; genus Rhizobium; species Rhizobium sp. YTU87027. The sequence continues at coordinate 1,282,279 of NZ_CP098440.1, forward strand.
CATCGGTCATCGTCACAGCGCACGAAAAATGGCACCCCGGCATTGTCGGCCTGATTGCCGCCCGCCTCAAGGAGCGATTCAAGCGCCCAGCCTTTGCGATCGCCTTTGACCCATCCGGAAAAGGCACCGGCTCTGGCCGCTCCATCAACGGGTTCGATATGGGCAAAATGGTGCGCGCGGCCGTGGATGAAGGTTTGCTGGTCAAGGGCGGTGGCCATGCCATGGCCGCTGGCCTCACTGTCGAGCGCGACAAGCTGGGTCTGCTGCGCAGCTTTTTTGACGAACGCGCCGAAAAGACGATAGCCGCGCTCGTGGCTAACGAGACGCTGAAGATAGACGGTGCGATTGCCGCCAGCGGTGCAACGATCGATCTGATCGATCGGCTGGAGACGGCCGGGCCTTACGGATCGGGTCATTCCCAGCCGTTCTTTGCGGTTCCCGCTCATCGCCTTCGCGATTCCCGCCTAGTTGGCGAGAAGCATGTGAAGGTGACGCTCGAAGCCATGGACGGCGCCCGTCTCGACGGAATCGCCTTTCGGGCAGCCGATACGCAACTGGGCAACCTGCTGCTGAATTCAAGGGGCTCCAGTCTGCATGTCGCGGGCTCGCTCGGCGCGGACCACTATCAGGGCTCCCGACGCATCCAGCTACGTGTTCAGGACGCCGCTCCAGCGCGGTGAGGCCGGCAGGCATGGGCGACCATGGACGAGGCGATCGGAAACGCGCCCGGGCAGCATCTTCTCGTGGCGACGCTACAGGCCATCTTCCTTTTCGATTTTTGGTGGCATCGGGTGATAAACGAGGGAACAGGAAGACAGATCCTCGTTCATATACACGACATTGGATTTGGCGTGGTCAATCCATTCTATGGCGTTATCATAAGTCCGAAGGAAATGCCCGTGCAGCGCGGCCTTCCGATTGGGCTCGATCGCGGGGTAGGTCACAAGCATGGATGCTTTAAGCTTGATACAGTAAGCCGTATCGGTATCAAGCTCTAGTTCGACCTCGTAAAGGCCCTTGTCGCTGAACCAAAATCTGCTTTCGAACTTATATTCTCCGGCACCATAGTGGCCTTTTAGATAAGGCTCGTTGGTGGCGGATTTGGCGACCCATCGCAGTCCGCTTTCAGGAGGCGCAGCAGCAATGACTTGATCGGGCGTCATGCCCCATTTGGTATATTGCCAATCGGCTTGTGCCGATGGAGCGAAGCAGAGCAAGCCTGAAGGCATTGCTAAATAAGGAATAATCCTCATTTTCCCCTCCTGCATTTGCTACAATCAGGCGGCAGGCCACGTGGGGGGAACGTCAGTTCCGTCCAGTGGAGAGTAAATCGCCTCTTCGTCTTCTTCAACCGAAGGCTAAGTGCGCTCTTTCACCCCCGCGTGATGATCAGCGAACTCGTTCGCTTGCTGCTCTCGGAGATGGAGCGGCTGCGCCAGCTCGAGGAAGGGAATGCCAAGCTAAAGCGAATCGTCTCCGACCTGTCGCTCGACAAGGCGATGCTGCAGGACGTGCTGTCAAAAAAACTGAGGGCCTGCCACAAGCGTGCTTGTCGACAGGGTGAGGGCCGACTGGAAGGTTTCGACCCGCCGCGCCTGTTCGGTGCTGAAGATCGACTGGTCGCGTTATGTCGCCAAGTCCTGACGCGGGCGCGGCTCTTGTGGTGGTGGTTATGTTGGCACTCGTCAGCAACGCCGCGGTCCGCAACTCCACCGCTCTGGCACGCTTTAATGAGAATACCCGCGTTCTGAAGCAGGCCGCTTCCTCTCTGGCTGTGCCCGATGCGGCTCGGCCCATGCTGGTTGGTAGTAACACGATCGCATTCTATGCAAAGGTGAATTATCTCCCGTTTCCATACTGCGATGCCTATACTGCCTTGAAGTACTTCAGCAAGAAGAAGGTGCGCTTCCTAGCGCTTAGTTCAGAAGAACTTGCCGCTGCTCCTTATCTCCGCGAATGGTGGCAAAACGGAATCCCGGCGCTTCAATGATGTCAAACGTTGCCACCAGTTCTGGTCGAGTACGGCTTTATCAATGGAATCCGATGAATGAAACGGACTAAAAGGGGCATCCCGCGTTGTAGGAACGGCTTCGATCAGCGATCGTCCGCGATGTGAACAGGCGCCGTGCGATGGTTAACCTCGTTGATCGCGTGAACAGCCGCAGAAGTGACGGGATGCGGCAAGGCGGCGCGGCAATCTCAGGATTGTGATTGTACGCTAGGCCGGATTTTCATTTGGGAAGGGCGCGTACAAATCATTCTGTACGCATTTTGTATTCAGGGCTAAAAAGCTCAATGAAATCAAAGAAGTTGGCACGCCCTAGGGGAGTCGAACCCCTCTTCCCAGAATGAAAATCTGGTGTCCTAACCGATAGACGAAGGGCGCTTCCTTCGTGGTGGCGCCCTTATAGTCAGGCACTTTGAATCCCGCAAGCGGCAAAACAAGAAAAAATCACAATGGCGCGAATTTTTCTTGGCTTCTCGCCTGTGGCGCTCTGTAATTAGCGACTATCATTTTGATATCGCTACATTATTTCTAGTTCCACAGGCTATTGATGGACATGTGGAAAGTTTCGATGGACGCGGCCGACCAGGGAGCCGCGTCGTGAGTAATGCAACTTCCTCAGGCGCGCACCTCGAAGACCATGTTGAAGGGCGTTTCCGTGGCGCGGCGGAAATGCTTGAAACCGGCATCGAGGGCGACTTTCCTCAGCTTGGTTTCGCCGGCCTGCGCGCCGAGCCCAAGTCCAACCTCCTGGGAGAGCGATGCCGGGGTACAGATCATCGTCGACGCGCCGTAATAGACCCGACCGACCGGGTTGAGATTGTCCTTCAGGCAGTCATGCGCAAAGGGCTCGACGACCAGCCAGGTGCCGCCCGCGGAGAGCGATTCCTTGACGTGCTTGCCGGCGCCGACCGGGTCCCCCATGTCGTGCAGGCAATCGAACATGGCGATGAGATCGTAGTTTCCTTCCGGAAATCCAGCGGCGGGCGCCTGCTGGAACGTGACACGATCGGCAACGCCAGCCTCCTTGGCCGCAGCCTTCGCCCGCTCGATCGACGGCGCGTGATAATCGAAGCCAAAGAACTTTGAAGCGGGATAGGCTTGAGCCATCAGGATCGTCGAAGCGCCGTGGCCGCAGCCGACGTCGGCGACTCGTGCGCCGGCCTTCAAACGGGCCTCGACGCCCTGCAAGGCAGGAATCCAGTCGGCAACCAGATTGTTGTTGTAGCCGGTTCGGAAGAAGCGCTCGGTACCGCGAAACAGGCAAGCGCTGTGCTCGTGCCACCCGACGCCCGTGCCGGTGCGGAAGGCGTCGGCTACCTTGGGTTCGTCCATCCACATGGCTTGCACGACCTGAAATGCGCCGGCGAAGAAGGCAGGGCTATCCTCCTCGGCAAAGACCATTGCCTGCTCCGGCGTCAGGTGAAAGCGATCGGTCTTCTCGTCATAGGTGAGATAATCGGCGGCCGCGAGGGCGGAGAGCCACTCTCTGAGGTAACGTTCCTTTATGCCGGTTTCCTTCGATACCTCGGATGAGTTGCGTGGCTTGCCGTCGGCCATGGCCTTGAACAGGCCGAGGTCATCACCCAGCACCACCAGCGCTCCGGATACGGCCGCGCCTACGTCGCCGATCAACCGACCGACGAGTGCATCCACTTTCTGCATGTCGGGTTCGCGCATGTCTTCCTCCCTCGGAGATGCAGGAAAAACCAGCCCGTCTGGCACTATATCACTGCCGGTGCTTGCCGCTAAAACAACAGTGCGGCATTAGTGGCCAACTGTTCCGCTTGCGAAGACGAAGCGCGATCCTTTAACAAAATTAACGTGTTGGTTGCGCCAATTGTCGCGTTGACATGAAAAAACGTCAGATTGATAGTTCGCTAGCCCCTAGAGGCTTGGAGGAAGATCAATGATCAAGCGTTTGACTATTCTTGCATCCGTTTCCCTGCTCGGGGCGCTCGCGTTTGCGACGCCGTCCTCGGCGCTGACCATGAAGGAGTGCAGCGCAAAGTATAAGGCGGCCCAGGCCGACGGCTCCGCGAAGGACATGAAGTGGAATGATTTCCGCAAGGCGCAGTGCGGTCCGGATGCGACGGCTGAGCCGGATGTGACGCTCAACAGTGGTGAAGAACCGGAAAAGCCCACGATGACAGCGCCCAAGGGCGTTTCGTTCCCAACAGCCATTTCACCGAAATATGCGAAGGAAACACCCGGCAAGGGACGGATGCATACCTGCGTCGACGCCTATCACCAGAATAAGGACGCCAATACGCTCAATGGCCTGAAGTGGATTCAGAAGGGCGGCGGTTTTTACAGTCTCTGCAATGCCAAGCTGAAGAGCTGATAGGGCTTTTGCTCAACTCGGAAGGCCCCGTCATCGGGGCCTTTTGTTTGTCGTGATGCGGCGCTCGGTCTAAAGCCGACCGTCGAAAATACGCCAAAACGAAAAGGCCGCCGGGAAAACCCGACGGCCCTCGGATTCGTTGCTCGCCAATCGCCTTAGTGCAGGATTTGGCTGAGGAAGAGCTTGGTGCGCTCGTGCTGCGGATTGTCGAAGAACTCGGCCGGCGAATTCTGTTCGACGATCTGTCCCTGGTCCATGAAGATGACGCGGTTGGCGACCTGACGCGCAAAGCCCATTTCGTGGGTCACGCAAAGCATGGTCATGCCTTCCTCTGCCAATCCGACCATGGTCTCCAGAACTTCCTTGATCATCTCAGGGTCGAGCGCCGAGGTCGGCTCGTCGAAAAGCATGATCTTCGGGTTCATGCAGAGTGAGCGGGCGATCGCCACGCGCTGCTGCTGACCGCCCGAGAGCTGGCCCGGATACTTGCTGGCCTGCTCCGGGATTTTGACGCGCTTCAGGAAGTGCATGGCGATTTCTTCGGCCTGCTTCTTCGGCATCTTGCGCACCCAGATCGGCGCCAGCGTGCAGTTTTCCAGAATGGTCAGATGCGGGAAGAGATTGAAGTGCTGGAAGACCATGCCGACTTCGCGGCGCACTTCGTCGATCTTCTTCAGGTCGTTGGTGAGTTCGACCCCATCGACGATGATCTGGCCCTTCTGGTGCTCTTCCAGGCGGTTGATGCAGCGGATCATCGTCGACTTGCCAGAGCCCGACGGGCCGGCGATGACGATACGCTCGCCGCGCATTACCTTGAGATTGATGTCACGCAGTACGTGAAAATCGCCGTACCACTTGTTCATGCCAATGATGTCGACGGCAACGTCTGTTGCCGAAACAGTCATCTTCTTTTGAGCCTCAGCCATATGTTCGTTCCCTTGATCTTTTATCGTTTGTGGCCGGTATCGAGATAGCGTTCCATGAAGCCTGAATAGCGCGACATTCCGAAGCAGAACAGCCAGAAAACGAAGCCAGCGAAAATCAGGCCTGTCAAGGGCGTGACCGCGCTCGCCCAGTTGGCGTCGGTAAAGTTAAACCGGACGATACCGAGCAGGTCGAACATGCCGATGATCGACACCAGTGACGTATCCTTGAACATGCCGATGAAGGTATTGACGATACCGGGGATGACCAGCTTGATCGCCTGCGGAAGTATGATCAGTCGCATCTTCTGCCAGTAACCGAGCCCGAGCGAGTCGGCGCCTTCGGACTGGCCTTTAGGGATCGCCTGTAGGCCGCCGCGAATGACCTCCGCCATGTATGCGGAAGCAAAGATTGCCACACCGATCAATGCGCGCAGCAGCTTGTCGATGGTGAACCCGGTCGGCAGGAAAAGCGGCAGCAATACGCTCGCCATAAACAGCACGGTGATCAACGGTATGCCGCGAATGATTTCGATAAAGGCGACGCAGACAATTTTGATCACAGGCATCTTCGATCGGCGCCCCAGCGCCAGAATGATGCCAAACGGCAGCGACACGGCAATGCCGACGAAGGAAAGCACCAGAGTCACCATCAGGCCGCCCCAGAGAGGCGTATCGACGATTTCGAGCCCGAAACCGCCGTAAAGCAGCCAGAAGGCAAGAAGCGGCAGGACGGCGAACAGCAGAATGGCGTTGATGCGCTTGAACGGCGCCTTGGGGACCAGCATAGGCGCGAGCAGCAGCACGAACAGGACACCGACGATCGTCGGGCGCCAGCGTTCGTCGAGCGGGTAAGTGCCGAACGCGAACTGAGAGATCTTCGCGTTGACGAATGCCCAGCAAGCGCCGCTCCAGCCATCAGGCTGGGTGCCACCTTGAACAGTCGTCGCGCAGAAGGTGCGGTCCGTTCCGGTCCAGACGGCCTGAATGAACAACCAGTTGATGACGTGCGGCAACGCCCAGGCGAGGAAGGTAACGGCAATGACCGTCAGGACAATGTCCTTCGGCGTTGCTAGCAGGTTCTTGCGAGCCCAGGCCCATGCGCCGCTTTCGCTGCGCGGTGCTGGTGCCGGGTCGATAAAAGCGGTCCTGACGAAAGATTGGTTGGATACCGACATCTTATCTCTCCACCAATGCCATTTTGGCATTGAACCAGTTCATGAACAGCGAAGTGAGGATGCTGAGCGTGAGATAGACAACCGCCCAGATGAACACGATTTCGATCGCCTGTCCGGTCTGGTTGAGGATGGTGCCGCCAACGGCGACGAGATCCGCGAAACCGATGGCGATCGCCAGCGATGAGTTCTTCGTCAGGTTCAGGTACTGGCTGGTCAGCGGAGGAATGATGATACGCAGCGCCTGGGGGACGACAACGAGGCGCGTGATGCTTGACGGATGGAGGCCAAGCGCACCGGCAGCTTCCGACTGGCCCTTGGGAACGCCGCGAATACCAGCGCGGACGATTTCGGCAATGAAGGCCGCAGTGTAGAAGGATAGAGCCAGGAACAGCGACATGAATTCCGGTCCGACGACGGAGCCGCCGGTGAGATTGAATTTGCCTGCAATGGGAACGTCAAACGACAGAGGCATACCGGCCAGAAAGAAGGTCAATATCGGCAGGCCCACAGTCAGAGCGATGGACGTCCAGATCGTGTGGAACTGTTTGCCGGTGGCAGCCTGGCGTTTGTGCGCCCAGCGCGCAACAACCGTGGAAGCGATGATCCCGACGATGATCGCTATACCGACCGCCCATATGCCTTCACCGAAAATCGGCTTCGGAAAAGCAAGGCCGCGGTTGTTGAGGAACATGCTGAAGGGCAGGTGGAGAGAATCTCTTGGTCCAGGCAGGACGGCAAGGACGCCTTGGTACCAAAAGAAGATGACGAGCAGCGGCGGAATGTTTCGAAAGACCTCGACGTAGACCGTGCACAGCTTTGAGATCAGCCAATTATGTGACAAGCGGCCGATACCGACGACGAAACCGATGGTCGTTGCGGTAATAATCCCGGTTACGGCGACCAGCATGGTATTGAGAAGGCCGACCAACAATGCGCGCCGATAAGTGGCATCGCTGGAATAGTCGATCAGCGACTGACCGATGTCGAAGCCCGACCGACCGTTCAAGAACCCGAAGCCAGACGCAGTGCCGGTGCGGGCCAAATTCTGGGCCGTGTTATGGGAGACCCACCACACGAATCCGACGAGGATCACGATGGTGAGAACTTGAAAGAAAATGCCCCGAAACCTCGGGTCGTAGATCACTGATTGGAAACTCCAGCCAGTGCTTTGCACATGCGACGTGTGCACAGCCTCTTGCGTCATGCCGAGCCTAATCCCCTATGAGCCCGTTTTCGGGCTTTTCTCTTTATGATGGGGAGGCGGCAAACCGCCTCTCCAAGTCTTGAAGGGCTATCCGATCAACGGACCGGCGGAGCGTATTGGATGCCACCCTTGTTCCACAGCGCGTTCAGGCCGCGCTCGATCTTGAGCGGGCTGCCTTTACCGACGTTGCGGTCGAAGACTTCACCGTAGTTTCCGACGCCCTTGATGATGTTATAGGCCCACTCGTTGGTAAGCCCCATGTCGGTACCGATCTTCGTATCGGTCTCCGTACCGAGGAAGCGCTTGATATCGGGATTTGCAGAGTTCTTCATCTCATCGACGTTTGCCTGGGTAATCCCGAACTCTTCAGCATTGACGAGGGCGTAGGCCGTCCACGATACGATATCGAACCACTGATCGTCGCCCTGGCGAACGGCCGGTCCGAGCGGCTCCTTCGAGATGATTTCCGGAAGAACCATATGTTCGTCGGGATTCTTCAGCGTCAGGCGCAGTGAGTAGAGGCCGGACTGGTCGGTCGTGTAGACATCGCAACGACCGGCGTCGTAGGCGGCGTTGACTTCTTCAAGCTTCTCGAAGACGACCGGATTGTACTGGAGGTTGTTCGACTTGAAGTAATCGGCGAGGTTCAGTTCCGTCGTAGTGCCGGCCTGGACGCAAACGGCGGCACCTGAAAGTTCGAGCGCCGACTTCACGTTAAGGCTCTTGCGAACCATGAAGCCCTGACCGTCATAGTAGGTGACTGGACGGAAGTTGAAGCCTTGCGCGGTATCGCGGTTGATGGTCCACGTCGTATTGCGCGATAGAACATCGACTTCGCCCGACTTCAGAGCCGGGAAGCGGTCCTTGGCCGACAGTGGCGTGTACTTCACTTTAGTCGGGTCGCCGAAGACGGCGGAGGCAACTGCCTTGCAGAAGTCGACGTCGAAGCCGGCCCAATTGCCGGAAGCGTCAGGCTGCGCGAAACCAAGAAGGCCGGTGTTGACGCCGCACTGAACAAAACCCTTTGCCTTTACGTCTTCGAGCGTGGTGGCAGAAGCTGCCGAAGCGCCAAGTCCGAAAACTGCTGCGCCGATAGCGGCGGACAGAAGCTTAATCTTCATTTTTCCCAACCTTTTCCTTTGTCTTATCTTTTTGTGGGAGCGTTCGCCGAAGCAAGCGGAACCTCCCATATGACCCGACACCCTCCCGGCGCGAGTGGTTCTATCACAGTCGCAAATGTCACCATGGTCAAGTGTCGCAGTGAAAGATTGCGTGATATTTCGGCAATTCTCTAATTGAGGCGCGCAAAATAAGCAGATGACTATCGAAACGGCGGCCGTTGCCAAAAAAAATCGCGAAAGATCACTGATATATCTGAAGAATCTGCATGGCAGGGATGCTGTACGCGGTCCGGCTTCGGGGTTGACCGATCGTTTCGTGCGGTTCAAGAGTTTGCCGACCGCATCCCATCGCCAAAGGCATTCCCAATATGAAAGATAAAGAAGGCCCGCTTCAGAACGCTGGCATCAACACGCGCCTTTCCCACCTCGGCAACGACCCGGCCGAATACCACGGTTTCGTCAATCCGCCGGTTGTTCACGCCTCGACAGTCCTCTTTCCAAATGCGCGAGCAATGGAAACCCGTGGACAGAAATACACCTACGGAACGCGCGGGACTCCGACAACCGATGCCCTTTGTGAGGCGATCGATGCGCTGGAAGGGTCGGCCGGAACGATTCTCGTACCGTCGGGACTGGCGGCTGTGACCGTCCCGTTCCTGGCGTTCCTGTCTTCTGGTGACCACGCATTGATCGTCGACTCGGTCTATGGGCCGACCCGGCATTTCTGCGACACGATGCTGAAGCGTCTCGGTGTCGAGGTAGACTATTACGATCCAATGGTTGGTGCGGGCATCGAGGCGCTGATCAGGCCGAACACCAAGCTCGTCCATACGGAGGCGCCCGGCTCGAATACCTTCGAGATGCAGGACATTCCGACGATCGCAGCAATCGCGCACAAGCACGGTGCGGTCGTGACGATGGACAACACCTGGGCGACGCCTGTTTACTTCAAGCCGCTGGACTTCGGTGTCGATGTCTCCATTCACGCAGCCACCAAATACCCGTCCGGGCATTCCGATATCCTGATGGGTACGGTCTCGGCAAACGCCAAATACTGGTCGCAGCTCCACGAAGCGAACATCACGCTCGGCATTTGCGGTGCGCCCGACGACGCCTACCAGATCCTGCGTGGTTTGCGCACCATGGGCGTGCGCCTGGAGCGCCATTACGAAAGTGCGCTCACGATCGCCAAATGGCTGGAGGGCAGGGAGGACGTTGCCAAGGTGCTGCATCCGGCGCTGCCGAGCTTCCCGTCGCACGAATTGTGGAAGCGCGACTTCAAGGGCGCGAGCGGCATCTTCTCTTTCGTGCTTGCCGTCGACGCACCGGAAAAGTTCAGGGCCAAGGCGCATGCTTTCCTCGATGCGCTGCAGATCTTCGGCCTCGGTTGGTCGTGGGGCGGCTTCGAAAGTCTCGCCATTCACGTCAACCTGAGCGATCGCCGCATTCGAACGGCGCCAACCGAAGGACCGGTCATCCGCCTGCAGATCGGGCTTGAGGACGTCGTTGATATCAAGGCCGATATCGAGCGCGGTTTCGCCGCGGCAAAGGCCGTCTGATCAGGCGCCGGCTCGGTAGCCGTAGATCCAGTCAAGATCCGCCGCGAGGCTTTGCGGCGGTCTCAATGCCAGAACGATATCGCGCCCGATGCGCACCGGCCCGCGGGCGTGATAGGCAAATTGGTTGAATGCACCGCGCTGGCGCAGCCGCGCTATCCGCGGCGTGCGATGTGCTTCGAACAACCGCAGCGCTTCGGCAACCGGCTGTGTTGCCACGAACATCGCAAGCTCATAGGCGTCCTCGATCGCCATTGCAGCGCCCTGTGCCGCAAAGGGCATCATTGCATGCGCGGCGTCGCCAATAAGGACGCAATCGCGGCCGTTTTGCCAACGCCCATTTGTCATTTCATAGAGAGGCCAGAACGTGATATCGCCCGTCTTCGCGAAAAGTTCGGCCACGGCAGGGTGCCACCGGGAAAAACGCGAAAGCAGTTGTTGACGCTGCGCTTCCGTCGGCTGGCTGGTCCAGTCATGCGATGTGGCGTTGCCGGCAGTGATCGCCACCATATTGAAGCTGCTGGTTTCACGGAGCGGATAGCAGACGAGATGTGCTGCCGGACCAAGGAATGCTGAGACGCTCGTGCGTTCAAGAAAGGTGGGCGCGTTTGCCGCGTCTATCGTAAAGCGGTAGGCGATGTTGCCGGAGAAGCGAGGCGAGGGGCTGCCTTCGATGTCTTCCCGAACCTGCGACCAGACGCCGTCGGCACCAATCAGAAGATCCGCCGGGCGGGATAGGTCCGACAATTCCCGGCTCTTGATCCGCGCTCCCAGATGCAGCTTGCAAAGTGGCTCCTTGGAGACCGCGTCAAGCAGCGCCCGCTGCAAGGTGGAGCGATGGAGGACACCATAGGGCGCGCCCCACCGGGCGCGTGCAAATCCACCAGCAGGAACGGCTGCGAGCTGACGCAGCGTGGTTCCGGACATAAGCCGAATGGAGTCTGGCTCGAGCCAGGTGTTGGTCAGGTGCTCGAGGACGCCCAGTTCCGCCAGAATGCGAGAAGCATTCGACGAAATCTGCAGACCTGCCCCGACTTCGGTCAGTTTAGGTGCCTGCTCGAAAATCTCGGAACTGATGCCGCGCCGCGCCAGCGCCAGTGCAGTCGTAAGGCCCGCTACGCCCGCGCCGACGATGGCGGCATGTTCTGCCGGCATAGGTTGTCCGATCTTAGATTGCGTCTCAGGCAGCCTTGACGTGGAAAACGCAGCCAGCCGGATTGGTCTGGTTTGCCTTCAGCGCACCATTGAAACGGTAGAGGGTCGAGCAGTAGGAGCAGACCTTCTCGTTCTCATCGCCCATGTCGATGAAGATGTGCGGATGATCGAACGGAACGGAGGCGCCGGTGCACATGAACTCTTTCACACCGACTTCGATAACGCGGTGTCCGCCGTCGTTCTGGAAGTGGGGAATATTGTGGCCGGCCATGTTCGTCTCCGAATGCTTTGTAATGTGCGCGGACCTTATAGTCCTTCACTGCAAATGTGTAGAGCCAAAGAGTGTCCCGGCGCACAGTTTTTGCAACTGCGAGGGTTTCAGTTCGGTGACCTATAAAATATGGTCCGGCAAAAAAGGACAGTCCGATGAACTTGAATACGCCCGCTTTTTCCAGCTTCACACATGATGGTCTGAAGCTTGCCTTCTTTGATGAAGGCGATCCGTCCGGGGCGCCGGTTCTGCTGATCCACGGTTTTGCCTCTAGCGCCAATGTGAACTGGGTTCATCCGGGTTGGCTGAAGACCCTGGGCGATGCGGGCTATCGGGTCATTGCCATCGACAACCGCGGACACGGCGCAAGTGACAAGCCACGCGACGCCGAGGCCTATCGTCCCTGGCATATGGCGAGCGATGCAGTTGCGCTCCTCGATCACCTCGGAATTTCTGAAGCCAACCTCATGGGTTACTCGATGGGAGCCCGCATTTCCGTCTTCGCGGCACTTGCCCATCCAGACCGGGTCCGCTCTCTGGTTCTCGGCGGCCTGGGGATCGGCATGACGGATGGGGTCGGCGATTGGGATCCGATTGCGGACGCCTTGTTGGCTCAGTCGCTTGATGATGTCGTCCACGATCGCGGACGCATGTTCCGGGCCTTCGCCGATCAGACGAAGAGTGACCGTGAAGCGCTCGCCGCCTGTATCAAGGGATCTCGCGATCTCGTCGCACGATCCGACATGGCGAAAATCGACGCTCCGACACTGATTGGCGTTGGAACTAAGGACGATATCGCGGGTTCAGCTCAGGAGCTTGCGGCATTGATGCCCCATGCCCAGGCCCTTGATATTCCTGGCCGCGATCACATGCTGGCCGTGGGAGACCGGGTTTTCAAGAGGGCAGTGCTGGAGTTTTACGCTGAAGTCTCCGGACGGTGATATGGGATTTGTCGTGGCGGTTCGAGGACCGCGGGAACGATTCCCGACGCACCCATTTATGTTAACAAGTTTTTGCCCTATATAGAGCCGATCCTACGCATACGAGGAGACCTTTCATGGTCGCAAAGACAGACATTCGCTCTCTTGAGACAGGCAATCCTCTCAAGGTGATGGATCCGATCTGGGACAGCCTGCGCGACGAAGCCCGCGCTGCCGCAGAAAATGATCCGGTGCTGGCCGCATTTCTCTACTCGACCGTGCTGAATTATCGGTCGCTCGAGGAGTGCGTGATCTACCGCATCTGCGAACGTCTCGATCACCCGGACATGCAGGCGATCCTGCTGCGCCAGACCTTCGATCAGATGCTGGACGATTGGCCGGAGTGGAGTGCCATTCTGCGCGTCGACATCCAGGCGATCTATGACCGCGACCCCGCGTGCCTGCGCTTCATGGAAGCCGTACTCTATTTCAAGGGATTCCACGCGCTGCAGACGCACCGCCTGGCGCATTGGCTGCTGAACCGCGGTCGGCGCGATCTGGCGCTATATCTGCAGAGCAGATCGTCGAGTGTTTTCCAGACCGACATCAATCCCGCGGCGCGTATCGGCAGGGGCATCTTCCTCGATCATGCCACCGGCCTGGTCGTCGGTGAAACCGCTGTGATCGGCGACAACGTGTCGATCCTGCATGGTGTCACGCTCGGCGGTACCGGCAAGGAAGGCTCGGACCGGCATCCGAAGATCGGCAGCGGTGTCCTGATCGGCGCCGGCGCCAAGATTCTCGGTAACATCGAGATCGGCTATTGCTCGCGCATTGCCGCAGGCTCTGTCGTGCTGAAGGCGGTGCCGCCTAAGACGACCGTGGCGGGCGTGCCGGCCAAGGTGGTCGGAGAAGCAGGGTGTTCGGAGCCGTCGCGAATAATGGATCAGGTGATCGGCGCGGATATCTAAGCCGCGCGTCACCTAACAGCGTGGTATATCGGCGGGGATAGCGTTCATGCGTCTGTCCCCGTGCCTTTACAGCGCCGTCTTTCCCATGCAAGAAGCGGCCAACCGAGACCGCTCAGGAGATGCAGTGTGAAGCCCGAAGAAATCAAGAAACTCGACGCCTATTTCAAGCGCACGTTCAACCCGCAGGTGATCGTCAAAGCACGCCCGCGAAAGAATGATTCCGCGGAAGTCTATCTCGGCGAAGAATTTCTGGGTGTCGTCTATATCGATGACGAGGACGGCGACCGCTCCTACAATTTCTCGATGGCGATTCTCGACGTCGACCTTTGATCCGTGATTGATGGGCGGCCTGTCTTTCGCCGCCCGTCTGCCCAGACCGCAACCGCGAGCGGCTGGCTTCTTAAGGCGGGCTGATCGATCGACCTGCAGCGCGGCTCAAGCCTTGATCTCGCAAACCTCCGATTGTTTCTTTTCGCAGAGCAATCTTTAGCGGAAAAACAGGCCGCCTTCTCTGGACCACTCCGCCGGATGCTCCATCTCCCCCTTGAGCATGTGCTCTCTAGCCTCAATGGAGGAATGCCGAGATGGGTATTTTCGACAAGATCAAGCACGCGATTTTTGGTGAGGCCGTAGCTGCTCCGGTCACTTCGTCCGCCACACCTGTGTCACCGCCGACCGCAGCAGCGCCAAGCGCCACGCCAGCATCCCAGCAGGCGCCGGCAGCCGCGTCACCCGCCGCGGCTGCGATCGATATCGTGCCGCTGTTGGACGCGGCGGTGAAGGAAAGCGGACAGAAACTGGACTGGCGCCACTCGATCGTCGATCTCATGAAGGCTGTCGGCATGGACGCGAGCCTTGCGGAGCGCAGAGAGCTTGCGACGGAACTTGGCTTCAAAGGCGATCCGCACGACACCGCCACCATGAACATGTTCCTGCACAAGGCGTTGATGAAGCGACTTGCCGAGAACGGCGGAAAGGTTCCTGCGGAGCTTCTCGATTGAGGGCTCTATGCCATCGGTGCCGCGTCGACATTTTTGATAAAGCTTCTGGTTGCGGCGCTTCTGATATATTTTAGCAAAATCAATTATTCAAATATGACCGTCCTGCGCCGCCAAAAACAAAAAGCTCAAGGATGCAATCACGGATTGTTTTGCAATGCACAATACTGCTTGACTATTTGTGCGCCGCAGCTACGCTTCATCCTGCTGCAAAGGCCAAGGAGGATGATGGTCATGTTGAACTTCGATGAAGCGAGCCGGAAGAGCAAGGAAGCCATGGATACGATGCTGAAGAGCTATTCCGATACCGCCAAAGGCTTTCAGGCAATCGCTGTTGAAGGGGTTGAGTACTCGAAGAAGTCTTTTCAGGACGCGGTGACGCATTTCGAAAGCCTGTCCGGCGCTCGTAGCCTCGAAGCGGCGTTCGAGTTGCAGACCAACTATGTGAAAAGCGCATACGAAAGCTTCGTGAGCGAAGCCACCAAGCTCGGCGAAATGTATTCTGATCTCGCCAAGAACGCCTACAAACCATACGAAGCGCCTGTCGCGGCAGCGACCGCAAAGGCAACGAAAGCCGCTGCAGTTGTCCCGCCTGCCGCGGCGTAAAGACACGCGGCACAGCCCGCATAGCTCTTGAAAAACGAAGACCGGCTACGCATCTGCGGCCGGTCTTTTCTTTTTCACGGTGCCCATCGGCTGCCGTCACCAGTTTTTGTGTCTTTGCGTTGAGACTGGCCGAATTGTGATTGCAGTGTGAAACGAGGGGCTTAAAATCGCTCCAGGATGAACTAAGTTAGTATTTCGAATATTCGGCGGAAAAGCACCCCTCCCATGCCCCGCCGGACCGATCGAGGAATGAAGGAAAATGATCGCAAAGCCGATCCGGATGCAAAACGATAGCGAAAGGAACGGGGACAACGGAAATCGCGGAACCTCGGTCATCACACGCACCAAACCGAAGACCAAGAAGCCTAATCTCTACCGCGTGCTACTCTTGAATGACGACTACACTCCCATGGAATTTGTCATTCATATCCTCGAGCGTTTTTTTCAGAAGGATCGTGAAAGTGCCACCCGCATTATGCTCCACGTCCACAACCACGGCGTCGGTGAATGCGGAATATTTACATACGAGGTGGCGGAGACGAAGGTGAGTCAGGTGATGGACTTCGCCCGACAGCACCAGCATCCGCTGCAATGCGTCATGGAAAAGAAGTGAGGATCTGAACGTGCCAACATTTTCGCCTAGTCTTGAGAAGGCGCTCCATCAGGCACTGACCTTTGCTAACGAGCGGCATCATGAATATGCCACGCTCGAGCATCTGCTGCTCGCCCTGATCGACGATGCCGATGCCGCCGCCGTTATGGGGGCCTGCAACGTCGACCTCGACGCGCTACGCAAAACGCTTGTTGAATATGTCGATAACGAACTCTCTAATTTGGTCACCGGCTATGACGAGGACTCCAAGCCGACCTCCGGCTTCCAGCGCGTCATCCAGCGAGCGGTGATCCATGTGCAGTCGTCTGGCCGCGAAGAGGTGACAGGAGCTAACGTCTTGGTTGCGATCTTCGCCGAGCGCGAGAGCCATGCGGCCTACTTCCTGCAGGAGCAGGAAATGACCCGTTACGATGCGGTCAACTACATCTCGCACGGGATCGGTAAGCGGCCGGGCTCGTCAGAATCGCGTCCGCCACGTGGTGCCGACGATGGCGAATCTGAGAGCAAGCCAACGTCACGTGGCAGCGGCGAGCAGGAAGAGGGCGGTCCGAAGAAGCAGCAGGATGCTCTGAAGGCCTACTGCGTGAACCTCAACGAGAAGGCAAAGGGCGGCAAGATCGATCCGTTGATCGGCCGTCAGGCAGAGGTCAATCGGACTATCCAGGTCCTGTGCCGTCGTTCAAAGAACAATCCGCTCTACGTGGGCGATCCCGGCGTCGGCAAGACGGCGATTGCCGAAGGCCTTGCCAAGCGCATCGTCGAAGGCAAGGTGCCGGAAGCCTTGGCCGATGCCACCATCTTCTCGCTGGATATGGGCACGCTGCTCGCCGGTACGCGCTATCGCGGCGATTTCGAAGAACGCCTGAAGCAGGTTGTTAAGGAGCTCGAAGAATATCCGGGCGCCGTGCTGTTCATCGACGAGATCCACACCGTCATCGGTGCGGGTGCGACGTCGGGCGGCGCGATGGATGCCTCGAATCTGTTGAAGCCGGCTCTGTCCTCGGGCGCGATCCGCTGCATCGGTTCGACCACTTATAAGGAATACCGCCAGTTCTTCGAGAAGGACCGTGCTCTGGTTCGCCGCTTCCAGAAGATCGACGTCAATGAACCGTCGATCGATGATGCGATCGAAATCATGAAGGGCCTGAAGCCCTATTTCGAAGAGTATCATCACCTGCGTTACTCGAACGAGGCGATCAAGACGGCCGTCGAGCTGTCGGCCCGTTACATTTCGGATCGCAAGCTGCCGGACAAGGCGATTGACGTCATCGATGAAACCGGTGCCGCACAGATGTTGCTGCCGCCGTCCAAGCGCCGCAAGCTGATCACCGAAAAGGAGATCGAGGCAACAGTCGCGACGATGGCGCGCATCCCGCCGAAGACAGTGTCGAAGGACGACGAAGCTGTCCTTGCCAACCTTGAGCAGGAATTGCGTTCTGTCGTCTATGGCCAGGACAAGGCGATCGAAGCGCTGTCGACCTCGATCAAGCTCGCTCGCGCGGGCCTGCGCGAACCGAACAAGCCGATCGGCTCCTATGTCTTCTCCGGCCCGACCGGCGTCGGCAAGACCGAGGTTGCGAAGCAGCTGGCGTCGTCTTTGGGTGTTGAGCTTCTGCGCTTCGACATGTCCGAATACATGGAGCGGCATACGGTATCGCGTCTGCTCGGTGCACCTCCCGGCTATGTCGGCTTCGACCAGGGCGGCCTCCTGACCGACGGCGTCGACCAGCATCCGCATTGCGTTGTGCTGCTCGATGAGATCGAGAAGGCGCATCCTGACATCTACAACATCTTGTTGCAGGTGATGGACCACGGCGCGCTGACGGACCACAACGGCAAGAAGATCGACTTCCGTAACGTCATCCTGATCATGACGACCAACGCGGGCGCATCGGAGATGGCCAAGGCCGCGATTGGCTTCGGCTCGTCCAAGCGGACAGGCGAAGACGAAGAGGCGCTGACGCGCCTGTTCACGCCCGAGTTCCGCAACCGCCTCGACGCGATCATCCCGTTCGCGGCACTGCCGACGGAAGTCATCTACAAGGTTGTGCAGAAGTTCATCATGCAGCTCGAGGCACAGCTTTCGGAACGGAACGTCACCTTCGACCTGCACGAGGATGCGATCGCATGGCTGGCTGAAAAGGGTTACGACGACAAGATGGGCGCCCGCCCGCTTGCCCGCGTCATCCAGGATGTCATCAAGAAGCCACTCGCAAACGAAATCCTTTTCGGGAAGCTACGGAAAGGTGGCGTGGTCCACGTCACCGTCGGGCCGAAGGAAGACGGAAAGCCGGATATCATTTTGGAAGCGGTGCCGGATAGCGCTCCGATCAAGCCGAAGCCGGAAGCAGAAGTCGTCCATCCGGAGGCCGATGACGAGGATGACGGCGAGCTGAAGACGAAGACCCGCACGAAGAAGACGACGGCCAAGAAGGTAAAGGCAGTCGTCGAACATCAGGCGAAGAGCCCGCCCAAGAAGGGCAGTGCGGTTCCGAGAGTTCCGAAGAAGTAAACTGAGAAAGGGCGGCTGCGACAGCCGCCTTTTTCTTTGTCCCACTGGAGATCGCTTAGACAATTCTTAAATGAACCGGCTTTATATCGGCTCCAGCAAGGAGCCTCATGATGGTGTTTCTGCCGGCTGAACGTTTCATCATTTTGATCATCGCGACGTTGGCGCTGCTCGATGTCTGCATGTTGTTATTGAAGGGCGTTGGCATCGACGTTGCCGGATATGCGAGCCTCGTCGCTTGCGGGGCGTTCCTGCTTGCACTTGGCCAATTCTATCGCCAGGTCCGCCGCAACGAACGGATTGCCGTGACGGCCACTGCCGCCGGTCTCTTCGTGCTGTTCACGATTGCCGGCTCTGTATTCAACTATCTGCTCCTGCCGCTGCGGTTCCAGTTTATCGATCCCGCTCTTGGCCGGTTTGATGAAGCGCTGGGTTTTCATTGGCCTGCCTTCGTGACGTGGGCTTCCCAATATCCACGCACGGGAATGCTGCTGAGGGTGGTTTATGCATCGTCACTGCCGCAGCTGCTTGTCATTCTGCTGATCCTGGGCTTTAGCGGGCACATGAGGCTGCTTCATCACTTTCTGATGACTGGCGTTGTGGGAGCGCTGTTGGCAATCATTTTCTGGTCCTTCTTGCCGTCGTTTGGCTCCTCCGCGATCTACCAGTTGCCACCCGAGGTGACCGAGGCCGTTCCACTTGCCGTGGGGCCTGACTATAATGCTAAGGTTGTCGAACTGGGACGCAACGGCGTGACCTATTTGACGCCCAGAAATGTTCTCGGTCTGATTGGATTTCCGTCATTCCACACGGTCATGGCAGCCATGTCCGCATGCTTCATGATCCGTCGCGGGGCGCTCGCCGCACCGTTCCTCGTTTTGAATACACTAATGGTGCCCGCCGTCCTGATACAGGGTGGGCACCATCTTATTGACGTGTTCGGAGGTTTGCTGGCCTTCGCCCTTGCGTACATGCTCGCCAATGCCGCACTCCGCCAATTTGAAAAGGTGCAACAGCGTCAGCCCGACGATCGCACGTTGACCGCTGGCAACGCCTGATCAAAGCTCGGCTCTGATCTTCTCTGCGTTCGCAGCAAGCACGGCATTGTTTTCCATCTGGCCCGAATGCGGGCGCAGCGCCATGCCTTCGTAACGCGGAATGATATGGAAGTGCAGGTGAAAAACGGTCTGGCCAGCGGCAGGCTCGTTGAACTGGCAGACGAAGACGCCATCGGCCTCGAAGGCTTCCTTGACCGCTTTGGCGATCTTCTGGACGACGGGAATCGTCTTGGCGAGAGCGGTCGGGTCCGCATCGAGTAGGTTGCGCGACGCCGCCTTGGGAACAACAAGCACGTGACCAGGCGCCTGCGGCATCACGTCCATGAAGGCGACGGTGTCGTTGTCTTCGTAAATGCGGTGCGAGGGAATTTCGCCGCGCAGGATCTTGGCGAAAATGTTGTTGTTGTCGTAGGCGGCGCTGGTCATACGAAATCTCCTCGTTGCTCTTGTGACCGCGTAGCGCGGCAGGGGCGAGAGCGTCAATCCTCCTGCTGGCGCTCGCCCTTTCGAAACGGGCTGTGCTCCGTCAAGATCTCGTTCATGTGCTCGACGTCGTCGCGCTCCCGCTCGAGATAGTCGGCAATCGCCCGGCGCAGGCCGGCATGTGCAACATAGTGCGCTGAGTGGGTTGTCACCGGCAGGTAACCTCGTGCCAGCTTGTGTTCACCCTGCGCGCCGGCTTCCACTCGCTTGAGGCCTCTTTCAAGGGCAAAGTCGATCGCCTGATGGTAGCAGACTTCGAAATGCAGGTATGGGTGGTCCTCGATGCAGCCCCAATGGCGGCCGTAGAGCGCATCACCACCGATGAAGTTGATCGCACCGGCAATATAGCGCCCGTCACGCTTTGCCATGATGAGCAGGATGTCGTCGGGCATGCGCTCGCCGATCAGCGAGTAGAACTTGCGCGTCAGGTAGGGTCGGCCCCATTTTCTGCCGCCCGTGTCCATGTAGAACTCGAAGAACTGGTCCCATACCCGTTCGGTCAGATCGCGACCAGTCAGCCAATCGACGCTGATGCCATGTTCGAGGGCGGTGCGGCGTTCCTTGCGAAGCGCCTTGCGCTTTCGCGACGCGAGCGTTTCCAGAAATTCCTCGTGATCGGCGTAACCTTCATTGATGAAGTGGAACTGCTGATCCGTCCTATGAAGGTAGTCCTCGCCTTCAAAGATGCCGATTTCGTCCTCGGGTACGAACGTAATATGAGCGGAAGAGACGCCAAGCCGGCGCACGACTTCCTTGAGACTCTCGGCTATGGCGTGCTGGATCGGGAGGCGCTGCAAACCTTCGGCGACAAGCAGACGCGGGCCAGTCGCGGGCGTAAAGGGAATGGAGCATTGGAGCTTCGGATAGTAGCGTCCGCCGGCTCGCTCGAAGGCATCGGCCCAGCCGTGGTCGAAAACATATTCGCCCTGGCTATGGTTCTTGAGATAGCCGGGCAGGGCGCCGATGAGCTCGCCTTTGTCCGTTTCCAACAGAAGATGGTGGCCCATCCAGCCGGATTGCGCCGTCGCCGATCCCGATTCTTCGAGCGAGGACAAGAAAGCGTGAGACACGAACGGATTATAGGCGAGCGTGCCGCTTTTGGGGGAGGTCCCGGAAAGCCGCGACCAGCTCTCCGGGGAAATCTCGGTAAAGGACCGCTCGATGCGGATTGAAAGTTCGTCTGTCATGGAGCGAATGCGAGACCGTTTGGGAGGAGAATAGGGCTCACCGACAGTCTGCGCATGATCTTGTCCAAAAAGCGAGCGTCAAACCGAAACGCGCGGATCGAATCCCTCGAATGTCATCTGATCGGCATTCTCGAAGGTGTGCTTTCGCGCCTTTTCATCGCGCACGGTCCAGGTGATGACGACGACACCCTTTTCACGCTGCGCTGTTATGAACGGATTAGGCAGATCGGCAAAGAAATAGGAAATGAAGTCGAGGCCGAGTTCCATGGCCTTTTCGTGCACTTCGAACTCTTGCGGCTTGTTGCCGCCCGCAGTCAGCCCAAGCGGATAGGGGGCATTGAGCGCCTTCAGATCGCGAAGCAGCCAGTGGTCGAAGCTCATCAGGGCAACCTTGCCTTCGTAGCCTTCAAGCACTTCGAGAACTGCTTCCGCAAATCCCTCGTCGTCGGCCTCGCGGCCTTTCAGCTCGATAACCAGCGGAACCCGGCCTTTTACCAGATCCAGCAGCTGCCGCAGTGTGGGGATCTTGTCTGCCGTTCCGCCGACGGAGATGAGGCCGAGTTCTTGTGACGTCCGCTCGCGCACGTCACCCTTGAGATTGCAGAGGCGTTCCAGATCCTCGTCGTGGAAGACAACAGGTACGCCATCGGACGCATAATGCAGGTCGCATTCGATCGCGAAGCCTGCTTCGACCGCGCGGGAAAAGGCGGAGAGCGTGTTTTCCCACACCGCCTTGTTGAGGTCATGGTAGCCGCGGTGGGCGACGGGCTGTTCCTTGAGCCATGCAGCCGAGATCATCAGGCAATTTCCACGATTGCGTCGATTTCGACGGCGGCGTTCATCGGCAACGCGGCCATGCCGACGGCGGCGCGCGCATGCTTTCCGGCCTCGCCGAGGACGCCTGCGATCAAGTTAGAGGCGCCATTAATGACGAGGTGCTGTTCAACGAAATCGGGCGTCGAGGCCACGAAGCCATTGAGTTTGATGACGCGCTTGATGCGGCTGAGATCGCCGAGAGCAGCCTTTGCCTGGGCAAGAATATTGATGGCACAGAGCTCTGCGGCACGCTGGCCGGTTGCGACGTCGACAGCCTTGCCCAAATGACCGGTAATTATTTTGCCGTTCTCGAGCGGCAGCTGCCCGGAGATGTAGAGAAGGTTGCCACTGATGACATAGGGGACGTAGTTTGCGGCCGGTGCGGCAGCTTCAGGCAGGGATATCCCCATTTCTTTCAGGCGCGCAGCGATTTGCTCGGACATTTTCCTCTCCGCTTTTGTTGTCAATAGTTCTAAAATTATGCATCAAGGCTTGGAATCTAGATTGTGACATTTTCGAGCCTCGATTTGGCCGAAAGCGTTCTTATAACATTGCAGGCGAGTTCAACAGGAGATTGTCAATGTTCCGATCGAGTCTTGCCGCAGTTCTTCTGGCGAGCGTTTCGACGACCGCCTTTGCGGCTGCGCCAGCGACCAGCGCCGCGATTGCGACTGGCCTCGTCGCTCATCGGGCGGTCTACGATCTGGAATTGAAGGATGCCTCCGAGCGCTCCGGGATCTCTGGCATGTCCGGCCGAATGGTCTACGAGTTCGAGGGTAATTACTGCACCGGCTTTACCACCAACTTCCGCTTCGTGACGCAGATCGATACGGGCGATGCTGTCCGCGTCAGCGACCAGCAGACGAAGACCTTCGAGAACCTCAAGGATCGCCGATTCACCTTCGACACCAAGTCCTTTACCGATGACCAGCTCGACAAAGAGGTCAACGGTGCTGCGCAGGATCAGGCTGAAGGGGTAAAGGTTGCTCTGACGCAGCCGACCAGCAAGGAACTGCAGCTCGCCGCGAGCCGGTTCCCGACCGAACATATGCTGGACGTGATCGAGAATGCCAAGGCTGGCAAGCGGCTGTTCGAGGCGCGCGTCTTCGACGGCTCGGATGATGGGGACAAGGCGCTGGTAACGACGACCGTCGTCGGCAAACAGGTGGCGCCTGCGACCGATGAGGCCGATGCGGGCAATGCGGGAGCCTTTGCGAAGGCCGCCTTCTGGCCGGTCACGATCTCGTATTTCAATGAGAACACAAAGACGGACGCTTTGCCTGTCTACCGCATGTCGTTCAAGCTCTACGAAAACGGCATTACGCGTGACTTGACGATGGACTATGGCGACTTTGTTCTAAGCGGCCGGCTTGCGAAGCTCGAACTGCTCGACAGCAAATCGGCGGCCTGCAAATAATCGTCGTGGCAAGCTCACCGCGACGATTGTCGGTATGTCTAAGTAAACCCTCTCTATGTTAGGAAGCCGGAAGGGCGCTGAGTTGGGCGTAACAGTCGGATTGGAGTGAGGAACTTGGCGATACAGCATGGTGTATTGGGTGGTGGACTCTTCGGCATCTCAACCGGACTGGTCGCGCTGACGTTGTTCTCGAGCGCTCCCGCGTTGGCGTCGAATTGCAGCAGCACGCCGGTGGCAGGCATCGATTGGAGTGAGTGCAGCAAGAAGAACCTCATGTTGCAGGGGAGCGATTTCCAGGGCGCGAACCTGGCGGATGCCGATCTCACCCTGACCAATCTGAGCGGCACGAACCTGACCTCCGCGAATCTGGAAAAGGCAACGCTGGTGCGCGCCTGGTTCACGGGGGCGCAGGCAGACAAGGCGAATTTCTCGAAGATCGAGGCGTTTCGGGCCGGATTCGAGAATGTTTCCGCTGAGGGCGCATCCTTCGCCGGAGCTGAACTGCAGCGCGCCAATTTCAACGGCGCAAAGCTCAGCGGCGCGAATTTCGAGAAGGCCGAGCTCGGTCGCGCAAGTTTTAATAAGGCGGTGCTGACCGGCGCTAGCTTCTCCCTCGCCAATCTTTCGCGTGCCGACCTCAGTGGCGCCACCTTTGACGGGCCGATCGCCCTGGATCGTGCCTTCATGTTTTTGACGCGAATCGAAGGGCTTGATTTGTCCGCCGCAACCGGCCTTGAACAAGAGCAGGTCGATCTCGCCTGTGGCGACGCCAAGACAAAATTGCCGACAGGCCTTTCCGCGCCGGCAAGCTGGCCATGTGCCTCCGATTGACGGAGCGTCGCAGTGTCGCGCCGATACGGCCGGTCTTCCGCGACTTTCTTTGTCGCTTTTTTTGCGGGAAGCCTTGATTTTCCTCGGAAGGGGGGGTAAGGGCACCCGCATTCCACACGTAAGGCATGGGATTGTCCGGGAGAAATCCGGATGGTTCCGCCCGGTGGCATTCCTCGAAGAGGATGCTGTTAGCCTTGCGGAGGTTCAACCGGAAAAGGATAACAAGGCATGGCATTGCCCGATTTTTCTATGCGCCAGCTCCTCGAAGCAGGCGTCCACTTCGGCCACCAGACGCACCGCTGGAACCCGAAGATGAAGCCGTACATTTTCGGCGATCGTAACAACATCCACATCATCGACCTCGCACAGACGGTTCCGATGCTGTCGCGCGCCCTGCAGGTTGTCTCCGACACCGTTGCTCGTGGCGGCCGCGTTCTCTTCGTTGGCACCAAGCGTCAGGCTTCCGAGCTGATCGCTGACTCGGCCAAGCGTTCCGCTCAGTACTACGTCAACTCGCGTTGGCTCGGCGGCATGATGACCAACTGGAAGACGATCTCCAACTCGATCCAGCGCCTACGCAAGCTCGACGAGATCCTGTCTTCGGAACAGTCCGGCTACAACAAGAAAGAGCGCCTGAACCTCGAGCGCGAGCGCGAAAAGCTCGACAAGGCTCTCGGTGGTATCAAGGACATGGGCGGCACGCCGGACCTAATGTTCATCATCGACACCAACAAGGAAAAGATCGCGATCGACGAAGCCAAGCGCCTCGGCATCCCGGTTGTTGCAATCATCGACTCGAACTGCGATCCGGACCTGATCGACTATCCGATCCCGGGTAACGACGACGCCTCGCGCGCCATCGCCCTTTACTGCGACCTGATTTCGCGCGCTGCCATCGACGGTATCGCTCGTCAGCAGAGCTCGTCGGGTCGTGACCTCGGTGCATCGATCGAAGCTCCGGTTGAGCCGGCGCTCGAAGGCGAAGCCGAAGCCTGATAAAGAAGCAGGCGGACCCACCGGTCCGCCATGCTTTTCCGAAATTGGGAAGAGGCCGCTCGCGACTTTATAAAGTTCGGCGGCCTTGACCGTTTCAGGCGAGGGAATTCAGTCTCTCGCCATTTGAGTTTCGTTATGACGCGTCTTTCATCACGCTGTCATACAGACAGGTACATTTCGTGCCTCAATCCGGTGACGCACCGCCTTTAGCGGGCCACCGTTTGAACCGACAAGAGGAAGCTTATGACCGAGATTACGGCTGCACTGGTGAAGGAACTGCGCGAGAAGTCCGGCGCAGGCATGATGGACTGCAAGAAGGCGCTGCTGGAAAACAACGGCGACATCGAAGCATCGATCGACTGGCTCCGCGCCAAGGGTATCTCGAAGGCCGACAAGAAGGCTGGTCGTGCTGCCGCTGAAGGCCTGATCGCCATCGCCGGCGCCGGCCACAAGGCTGTTGTCGTCGAGCTGAACTCGGAAACCGACTTCGTTGCCCGCAACGATGCCTTCCAGGATCTCGTCCGCGGCATCGCCAACGTTGCCCTGACGACCGATGGTTCGGTTGAAGCCGTCGCGGCTGCAACCTACCCGGCATCCGGCAAGCCGGTCGCCGACACCATCAAGGACGCGATCGCGACCATCGGCGAAAACATGACGCTGCGCCGCGCCGCCAAGCTCGAAGTCGAGCACGGCGTCGTCGCGACCTACATCCACAACGCTGCCGGCGACGGCATCGGCAAGCTCGGCGTTCTCGTTGCCCTGAAGTCGGAAGGTGACAAGGCCGTCCTGACCTCGATCGGCCGCCAGGTTGCAATGCACATCGCTGCGACGAACCCGCTGGCCATCCGCGCCGAGGAAGTCGACGCTGCCGTTGCCGAGCGTGAGCGGAACGTCTTCATCGAACAGGCCCGCGAATCCGGCAAGCCGGACGCCATCATCGAAAAGATGGTCGAAGGTCGTATGCGCAAGTTCTTCGAGGAAGTTGCTCTTCTCTCGCAGGCTTTCGTGATCAACCCCGACCTGACGGTCGGCGCTGCTGTCAAGGAAGCTGAAAAGGAAGCTGGCGCGAAGATCGAAGTCGTCGGCATGGCACGCCTCCTCCTCGGTGAAGGCGTCGAGAAGGAAGAAAGCGACTTCGCTGCTGAAGTTGCCGCTGTCGCCAAGGGCTGATCGACCTATACATGTGAAAACAGAAGGGCATCGCGTGACAACGCGGTGCCCTTCGTGTATCCGGCACACAGCGGTAATATACGAGGAGCCACGATGTCGTCAGAGCCTGTCTACAAACGCGTTCTACTCAAGGCTTCCGGCGAAGCCCTCATGGGCAGCCAGGGATTTGGAATTGATGTAGCGGTCGCAGACCGCATTGCGGCTGACATAGCCGAAGCGCGGCAGATGGGTGTGGAAGTCGGCGTCGTCGTCGGCGGTGGCAACATCTTCCGCGGCGTCGCGGTTGCCTCCAAGGGCGGCGATCGCGTCACGGGCGACCACATGGGTATGCTCGCGACTGTCATCAACGCGCTGGCGCTGGCAACGTCGCTTCGCAAGCTAAACATCGATACTGTCGTGTTGTCGGCCATTGCGATGCCGGAGATCTGCGAGAGCTTTTCGCAGCGCGCCACGCTCTACCACCTGTCGCTCGGCCGTGTCGTGATCTTCGCAGGCGGTACCGGCAACCCGTTCTTCACGACCGACTCGGCAGCCGCATTGCGCGCAGCCGAAATGGGAGCGGAGGCGATCTTTAAGGGAACGCAGGTCGATGGTATTTATTCGGCTGATCCGAAAAAGGACCCTGAAGCGACCCGCTTTGACCATCTGACCCACAAGGAAGTCCTGGATAAGGGCTTGGCCGTCATGGACGTTGCGGCAGTGGCCCTGGCACGGGAGAATTCCATTCCGATCATCGTCTTCTCGATCCACGAGAAGGGTGGTTTCGCTGAAATCCTCAAGGGCGGTGGCCTCAAGACCGTCGTCTCTGATAACTGATTGAGTGGGCGGCCGATTTGCCGCAGCTTCTACCAAGACGGGAGCAATGAAATGAGTGAAGGCATCGACATCAAGGAACTCAAGCGCCGCATGGATGGCGCAATTTCCGCGTTCAAGCACGATATCGCATCGCTGCGCACCGGCCGCGCCTCGGCCAACATTCTCGATCCGGTGATGGTCGAGGCCTACGGTTCGCGCGTGCCGCTGAACCAGGTTGCCAACATCACCGTGCCGGAGCCGCGCATGCTGTCGGTTTCGGTCTGGGACAAGTCGATGGTCAACGCGACCGATCGCGCCATCCGCGAGTCCAACCTCGGCCTCAATCCGATCATCGACGGCCAGAACCTGCGCATTCCGCTGCCGGAGCTCAACGAGGAGCGCCGCAAGTCGCTGGTCAAGGTCGCCCACGACTATGCCGAGAAAAGCAAGGTTGCGATTCGCCATGTGCGCCGCGACGGCATGGACGGCCTTAAGAAAGCCGAAAAGGACGGTGTGATTGGGCAGGACGAAAGCCGGGCGCAATCAGATCGTGTGCAGAAGATGACCGACGAGACGATTTCTGAGGTCGACCGCTTGCTTGGCGACAAGGAAAAGGAAATCATGCAGGTTTAAGGCGCGCTGCGGCTGCGCCTTGACTGCAAGAACCGGACGGGAAATGTCGGAACGAACATTTTTGACTGTGCCAGAACACGTTGCCATCATCATGGACGGCAACGGCCGATGGGCGAAGCAGCGCGGACTTCCGCGCACGATGGGACATCGCAAAGGGGTCGACGCCGTACGCGAAGCCGTGCGCGTGGCCGGCGACGTGGGGATCAAATATCTCACGCTTTTTGCTTTCTCGTCGGAAAACTGGCGTCGGCCGGAAACGGAGGTCTCTGATCTCCTTGGATTGCTGAAGGCTTTCATTCGTCGCGACTTGGCGGAGCTCCATCGCCAGAACGTGCGCGTGAAAGTCATTGGTGACCGACACAGCCTCAAGAGTGACATCCTCAATCTTCTCGTGGACGCGGAAGAGACCACAAAGGCGAATACCGCGCTGACGCTCGTTATCGCCTTTAACTATGGTTCGCGCGACGAGATCGCTCGTGCCGTGGCAGGCCTTGCACGTGACGTCGAGGCAGGCCGGCTGAGGGCGCAGGACATTTCTCCTTCGCTGATCAACGCCCGGTTGGATACCGCTGGGATCCCGGATCCCGATCTGATCATCCGCACGAGTGGCGAAGAACGTCTCTCCAACTTCCTGCTTTGGCAGGCGGCTTACTCCGAGTTCATTTTCGTTCCCGAGTATTGGCCCGACTTCAGCCGGGAAATTTTCTACTCAGCGTTGGAAACTTTCGCGTCGCGCGACCGTCGCTTTGGCGGACTGGTGGCACAGACGGCTGCGGCAGTGGGCACCTGATGCAGCAGGAGCTGAAGCTACGCATTGTCTCCGGAGTAATTCTCGCCGCCATTGTTCTGCTCGCCACTTGGTACGGCGGAGTGGCCTTCAGCCTGCTGTCGGCATTGATCGGGCTGTTGATCTACTATGAGTGGTCGACCATCACGAAGCTCGCCACGGAACAGCCGGTCGCCAACGCCGTTGGTTGGATAGGGCAGGCGGCGATTGCGGTGGCTGTCGTTGCTGGTACCTTGGACTATTCTCTTCTTCTCCTCGTGCTTTTCTTTCTGATTGCCGTCGGCTTCGTGTTTACGTTGGGCGTGTCGCGCTGGTTTCCCACGGGGGTCGTGTACGCCGGCCTTACAGGAATAGCGCTATCGACCATCCGCGGCGCCGACAGTGTCGGGCTCGTTGCGATGCTCTTCGTATTCGCGGTCGTGTGGTCGACCGACATTCTTGCCTATTTTGTCGGGCGCGCAATTGGCGGCCCGAAGCTGGCGCCGAAGATATCTCCGGGAAAGACATGGTCCGGCGCCATCGGTGGCGCCGTCTCCGCGGTGATCGCCGGCAGCCTGGTTGCCTATTTTGCCTTTCCGGAAAGCGTCGTGCTGGTGGCGCCGGTCGCGTTCATACTGTCAGTCTGCAGCCAGAGCGGCGATCTCTTCGAATCCTTCATCAAGCGCCGCTTCGGCGTCAAGGATTCGAGCCATCTGATCCCCGGGCACGGCGGCGTCATGGACCGTGTCGACGGGCTCATTTTCGCCTGCTTTGCGGCGTTCTTGCTAGCTGTGCTTTTTTCGCTGATAAAGGGCGGCGAAATAACGTCGCTCGGTGCAGCCCTGTTCGGCGTATAATGTCTGCAAAGGCTGGCGGAAAGATCAGATGCTTGGCTTGACCGGTATATTGGCGTTCCTGACGGGCTATATCGTGCCCTTCGTCCTCGTCTTGTCGTTGCTCGTCTTCGTGCACGAGATGGGGCACTATCTTGTCGGGCGCTGGAGCGGCATCCGGATATTGGCGTTCTCGATCGGCTTTGGTCCGGAACTCATCGGCTTCACGGACAAGCAGGGAACCCGCTGGAAGCTTTCATTGATACCGCTTGGCGGCTACGTCCGCTTTTTCGGCGACGAGGACGTATCGAGCAAGCCCGATGACGACAAGATCGCCGCGATGTCGGAAGAAGACCGCGCGCGTTCGTTCGCTGGCGCGAAGCTGTGGAAGCGCGCCGCAACCGTAGCTGCCGGCCCGATTGCGAACTTCATCCTTGCGATTGCGATTTTTGCAGTTCTTTTCTCGATCTACGGCCGATCGGTCGCCGATCCTGTTGTCGCGGAAGTCAAGCCGGGCAGCGTCGCGGCTGAGGCCGGCATCGCGCCGGGCGATCTGCTGATGGCCATTGATGGCACGAAGGTAGAGACCTTCGATGACGTGCGGCGCTACGTCAGCATTCGGCCCGAGCAGCGGATCATTGTGACGATTGAGCGCAACGGCGAGAAGCTGGATGTGCCGATGGTGCCGGCCCGGACTGACATGACCGATCAGTTCGGCAACAAGATCGAAATCGGTCTTATCGGTATCGTTACGAACCAGGAGGTCGGGCACTTCCGGGTGCAGACCTATTCGCCGCTGGAGGCGGTCAAGGAAGGCGCGATCCAGACCTGGCACATCGTAACCGGGACTTTCAAGTATATCGGCAATCTGGTCTCCGGTTACATGAAGCCCGACCAGCTTGGCGGACCGATCCGCGTCGCACAGGCTTCCGGCCAGATGGCGACGTTGGGCGTTGCAGCTTTGCTGCAGCTTGCTGCTGTCTTGTCGGTTTCTATCGGATTACTGAACTTGATGCCGGTTCCGGTACTTGATGGCGGTCATTTGATGTTCTATGCGATTGAAGCGGTGAGGGGAAAACCGTTGGGTTCGTCTGCCCAGGACATTGCGTTCCGCATTGGCTTGGCGATGGTTTTGAGCTTGATGGTTTTTGCCACCTGGAACGATATAAGTGCTTTAATTGGCTGATTGCCGGACGAGGGAAAATTACCGTTTATTTACGATGTTTCAAAGCTGTAGTGGCGAATGCGTCACGCTTTGAAATGAAGTAAACAGAAATTAACTTGCTCCCTTGCTTGTATGTCAAAAGCGGGTAAAACGACACACGTGGCCGGAATCGGGGGACGCCTGAAGCCGGGGACGAGAAAAAAGGTAATGGGTGAAATGAAGGCTGGTTCAAGATTTTTGAACGCAGTATCGGCGGTTGCGCTGTCTGCAGGTATTGTTGCTTCGGGGGCAGGTGCAACGGTTTTCGTCTCGGCAACGACGGCAGAAGCTGCAGTTATTCAGCGTATTGATGTGCGTGGTGCCAGCCGTGTCGGCGCTGAGGCCGTCCGCTCAAACCTTACAATCCAGCCTGGCAAGAGCTTCTCCAACACCGATATCGATGACTCGGTGAAGCAGCTTTACGACACTGGCTATTTCTCTGACGTGAAGATTTCCGTCTCTGGCAGCACGCTGGTTGTTTCCGTCCAGGAAGCGCAGCTCATCAACCAGGTCGTCTTCAACGGCAATCGCAAGATCAAGGACGACAAGCTTGCTGCTGTCGTGAAGACGCATGCGGCCGGACCTTTCAACGACGCGCAGATCCAGTCGGACATTCAGGCGATCAAAGACGCGTACGCCGCGACCGGTCGCAGTGAAGTTCAGGTAACCACGCAGGTCGTGCCCCTCGGCGAGGGACGTGTGAATCTGGCTTTCGTCATCGACGAAGGTGATCGCACCAAGATTGCCGCTATTAATTTCGTGGGCAACAACGCCTACAGCTCGGGCCGTCTCTCTTCGGTCATCAACACGAAGCGCTCCAACTTTCTGTCGTTCCTGACCCGCAAGGACGTCTACAACGAAGATAAGCTGCGCGCCGACGAAGAGGCGCTGCGTCAGTTCTATTACAATCGCGGATATGCCGACTTCCGTATCATTTCGTCGGATGCGGCGTTCGACGAGGCAACGAACAAGTACACGCTGACCTTCAACATCGAAGAGGGCCCGCGCTATGATTTTGGTGCCATAACTGTGCAGTCGACCGTTCCCGGCATCGATTCGACGCAGCTTCAGGGGCTGGTTCGCACGCGTGAAGGCCAGGTCTACAGCGCCAAGGAAGTCCAGAAGTCCATGGAGGCGATCTCCGATCAGGTGGCTTCCGCTGGCTATCCATTTGCGCGCGTAACGCCGCGCGGCAACCGCGATCTGGGCAACAACACGATTGGCGTCGAATACCTGGTCGATCAGGGTGAGCGCGCCTACGTCGAGCGTATTGAAATCCGCGGCAACAGCCGTACGCGCGACTTCGTTATCCGTCGCGAGTTCGACATGAGCGAAGGCGACGCGTTCAATCAGCAGATGATCACGCGCGCAAAGCGCCGCCTCGAAGCTCTCGGCTATTTCTCGTCGGTCAACATCTCGACGCAGCCTGGCAGTTCGCCGGATCGCGTCGTCGTCGTTGTTGATGTGCAGGACCAGGCCACCGGCTCGTTCGGTATTGGCGCGGGCTATGCTGCGGGTGGCGATGGCTTGATCCTCGAAGCCTCGGTTGAAGAAAAGAACTTCCTGGGTCGCGGTCAGTACATCAAGGTCAGTGCTGGTGGCGGCCAAGAGGGCTCCAGAACCTACGGCTTGAACTTCACCGAGCCCTACTTCTTGGGCTATCGTCTGGCCGTCGGTTTCGATCTGAACCACAGCGAGACGTCGAGCAACGACAACTACGACTACGAAGAAAACAGTGGTGTGCTGCGTGCGACGGCGCCGATCACGGAAGATCTGGCAACGACGTTCCGTTACAACTATAAGCAGATGAAGTACGATCCTTCGGGATCGCTGAGCGATCTGTCTGCGCCTTACCAGCATCTCGTCGAAGACAGCCCGTGGGTAAAGTCGTCCATTTCGCAGACGCTGACCTACAACACGCTTGACGATATGACGCTGCCTCGCGAAGGCATCTATGCGAGTGTGACGCAGGAAATTGCCGGCCTCGGCGGTGACTCGCAGTTCTATAAGATCTACGGCAAGGCACGCTATTATCACCTGCTGGCAGACGATGCTGATATCATCGGTTCGCTTGCGGGTTCGGCAGGTTATGTCGTCGGCTTCGACAAGCATCTGAACGTCTTTGACCAGTTCACGCTGACCAACGGCGACATCAGAGGCTTCGAGAATAAGGGGATTGGCCCGCGCATTGCAGGCTCTAACGACGACCCGCTCGGTGGCACGACCTACTTTACGGTATCGGCTGAAGCGACGTTCCCGCTTCCGGCATTCCCGCGCGACTTCGGCTTGCGTGGCGCCTTGTTTGCCGATGCTGGCACGCTGTTTGGCAACGACGTCGATCCGCTTGGCGACAGTGTGAACGGTGAGGACGCATCGCTTCGCGCGTCCGTCGGTGTTGGTCTTATGTGGGCATCGCCGTTCGGTACCCTGCGCGTCGACTACGCGATCCCGGTCGTCAAGGAAGACTTTGACAAAACTCAGAACTTCAAGTTTGGCATAAACAACCAATTCTGATATCGGCAGTCCGGAACCGTAAAACCGAATTCCGTTCTGGAGATTTGCCGATGGAGCAAAATGGCTTTTTTCTGCCCCATGATGGCGTGAAACTCTCGGAGTTGGCGCAGTATCTTGGGGCAGAGCTTGCTGACCCCAAAGATGCAGATGTTGTGATCCGCTCCGTTTCGCCCGTAAATCGGGCGAAGGCCGGCGACCTCTGTTACATCATGTCGAAAAAGAGCAAGGACGAGCTCGCGACCTGTGCGGCATCTGCTGTGCTTTGCACTGCCGGACTGCGATCGCTGGTCCCCGAGCATCTGCCTGTCCTGATTTCGAAGAATGCCCATGCGGCCTTTGCAATGGCCGGTGGCTATCTCCATCCGAAGGCACTTCGTCCGGAGGCACTGCTGTCCGAAGGGGCTGGCGTCTCGGATCGCGCGGTCGTCGATAAGACGGCGCGTCTGGAAGGCAGGGTTTCGGTCGAGCCATTCGCGATCATCGGCGCGCATGCGGAGATCGGCGAGGGCACGCACATCGGAGCCGGCGCCGTCATCGGTCCAAATGTGAAGATCGGCCGCAATTGTACGATCGCGGCTGGCGCAAGCGTGCTGTGCGCGCTCGTCGGCAACGGCGTTATCGTCCATAACGGCGCGCGTATCGGCCAGGATGGCTTTGGTTATGCTCCGGGTCCGCGCGGAATGATCAAGATCGTTCAGATCGGTCGGGTTATCATTCAGGATCACGTCGAGATCGGCGCCAATACGACGATTGACCGTGGTGCGATGGACGATACGGTCATCGGCGAAGGCACGAAGATCGATAACCAGGTCCAGATCGGCCATAATTGCCGCATTGGGCGCCATTGCGCCATCGTTTCGCAGGTCGGCATTGCCGGCAGCACGGTGCTTGGCGATGGCGTGCAGATCGGCGGGCAGGCTGGACTGAACGGACATATCAAGATCGGTGACGGAGTGCAGATCGCGGCGAAGAGCGGCGTGATCGGAGACATACCCGCCGGCGAACGTTACGGTGGTGTGCCCGCGCGCCCCATCAACGATTTTCTGCGAGAGACCGCAGCGATTTTGGCGCGATCAACGGGCGGCAAGAAAACGGGAGAAAAGAATGACTGAGGAAGCCAAGACTTCGCTCTCTTCGGCGGATATCATTGAGATTATGAAGCTGCTGCCACATCGTTATCCGTTCCTGCTTGTGGACCGGATCATCGATATCGACGGCGACGAATCCGCGATCGGTATCAAGAACGTGACGGCAAACGAACCGCATTTCACCGGTCATTTTCCGGAGTCGCCGATCATGCCGGGTGTGTTGCTCATCGAGGGCATGGCGCAGACGGCCGGCGCGATCTGCGCCAAAAAGCAAGGCGAGACTGGGAATCTGGTCTACTTCATGACGATCGACAACGCGCGCTTCCGCAAGCCAGTCGTTCCTGGCGACCGTGTCGAATATCACGTGAAGAAACAGAAGCAGCGCGGTAATATCTGGAAGTTCCATTGCGATGCCAAGGTTGATGGAGCGCTTGTCGCCGAGGCTGACATCGGCGCGATGATCGTTCGCAAGGATCAGGCATGAGCACCATTGCAGCCAGCACCAGCATTCACGCGATGGCGGTTGTCGAAGACGGCGCCGTGATCGGCGAGAACGTCAAGATCGGCCCTTTCTGCCACGTTGGGCCGAAGGTCGTGCTGGGTGATAACGTGGAACTGCTTGCGCATTCGGTTGTCTCCGGCAGGACGACGCTCGGTAAGGGATGCCGCGTTTTCCCGATGGCCGTAATCGGCGGCGATCCGCAGAGTGTTCATCATGGCGGCGAAGAGACGACCTTGACGGTCGGCGATAACTGCACGTTCCGCGAAGGCGTGACGGTCAATACGGGTACCGCCGACTTTGGTGGCCAGACGATTGTCGGCAATAACAACCTCTTCCTGGCGAATTCGCATATCGCCCATGATTGCCGGGTCGGAAACAACGTCATCATGTCCAACAATGTGATGCTTGCCGGCCACGTGACGATCGAGGATCGCGTCATTCTTGGTGGCGGCTGTGCCGTGCATCAGTTCACGCGCGTCGGCCGGCAGGCCTTTGTCGGCGGCCTTTCTGCCGTCAGCTACGACGTCATTCCCTATGGCATGCTGAATGGCAATCCCGGTCTTCTGAGTGGCCTGAACGTTGTTGGCATGACCCGCGCTGGCGTTGATCGGGCGACGATCCATACCGTGCGGCGCGCCTACAAGGCGATCTTCGAAGGCGACGGTTCGATCCGTGACAACGCCGCCGCGATCCGGGACGAATATGCCGATTGCGAACAGGTCATTCAGATTCTCGACTTCATCGCCGCTGAAAGCGATCGCGCTCTTTCCTCTCCGACCAGGGGACAGAAAGGGTGATGCTTGGCTCTCGCGGGTGACATGGCAAAAGGCCGCTTGGCAATTATCGCGGGCAGCGGTCTTTTACCGTCTCATGTCGCCACCGCGGCGCGAGACGCAGGCGAGAACCCCTTCATTATCGCTCTGAAAGACGAGGCTGACCGGTCCTGGGAAGGCTTCGACCACGCGGTCATCGGCGTCGGCGATTTCGCTGCTCTCCATCGGATCTTTGAAAACAACGGCATAGACCGCGTCGTAATGTCAGGCGGCGTAGGCCGGCGTCCGGAGTGGCGCGAAGTCAGGCCGACGTTGAAAACGCTCGTGAAACTGCCGTCGACAATTCGTACGCTGCTTGCTGGCGGCGACGATACGGTGTTGCGGATGGTCATTACCTTGATCGAGGAGAATGGACGTCGGGTCGTTGGTGCGCACGAGATCGCACCCGATCTGCTTGCGTCCGTCGGTCCGCTGGGTGCCGTTCGCCCAAGCGCGGATGATATAAAGGACATCGCGCGAGCTGCAGAAGCGGCGGATGCGCTCGGTAGGCTGGACGTCGGTCAGGGGGCTGTTGCCGTTGGTGGCCGCATTGTCGCGCTCGAAGGAGTGGAGGGCACGGACAGCATGTTGGATCGCGTCGCTAATCTGCGCTCGGCTGGGCGAATTTCCGCGCGCCGCCGTGGCGTGCTCGTGAAACTCTGCAAGCCGCAGCAGGATATCCGCGCGGACCTGCCATCGATCGGTATTTCGACGATCGAGAACCTACAGAAGGCGGGGCTGGCCGGCGTGGCTGTTGAAGCGGGCCGCTCACTCGTCCTGGAGCGAAACGCTGTCATAAAGGCTGCGGATGAAGCCGGTATCTTCGTGTGTGGGTTGGACAGGGGATTGCCATCCTGGGGGCTGGCGTGAGCGAGGCGGCACTGAAAGTTGCTATCGTCGTTGGAGAGGTTTCGGGCGACCTTCTGGGCGCGGACCTGATTGCAGCCCTGAAGCGGCAATTTCCGGGCGACGTGGAACTGATCGGGGTCGGCGGCGAGGGACTGGAGGCGCAGGGTCTGTGCTCGCTTTTCGATTTCTCCGAGCTGCAGGTCATGGGCATCACGCAGGTGCTTTCGAAGCTGCCTCGGCTGGTTCGGCGGATTGGCGAGACGGCGGCGGCAATCATCGCCGCCAAGCCCGATGTGCTTATTATCGTTGATAGTCCGGACTTCACCCATAGGGTCGCCAAGCGTGTGCGCACGGCGCTGCCCGACCTGCCTGTTGTCAATTATGTTTGCCCGAGCGTTTGGGCGTGGAAGGAATACCGCGCACACCGCATGCTCGCCTATGTCGACCATGTGCTGGCTGTCTTGCCATTCGAGCCGGAAGTCATGCACAGGCTGGGCGGCCCGCCGACAACCTACGTTGGCCACCGCCTGACTGCTGATCAGAACCTGCTATACGCCCGCGGCCAGCGCGCCCAGACGAAACCGCGAGGCCCGGCTGATCGGAAGACCGTGATGTTGCTGCCCGGTTCGCGCTCGTCCGAGATCACCAAGCTGCTGCCGCACTTTGGCGATGCCATGCACGAGCTGGTGGCACGTAACGGCGAGATGCGCTTCATTTTGCCGACGATGCCGCGCCGCGAATCCATGATCCGGGATCTCGTGAAGGATTGGACCACCAAGCCGGAGATCGTGACGGGAGCGGAGGCAAAGTGGCGGGCTTTCGCGGAAGCGGATGCGGCCATGGCGGCGTCGGGGACCGTCGTGCTCGAGCTGGCGCTGACCGGCGTTCCCTGCATCTCTGCGTACAAGACCGACTGGATCATCAAG
This sequence comes from Rhizobium sp. YTU87027, assembly GCF_050644135.1. Lineage (NCBI taxonomy): Bacteria > Pseudomonadati > Pseudomonadota > Alphaproteobacteria > Hyphomicrobiales > Rhizobiaceae > Rhizobium > Rhizobium sp. YTU87027. Next base: position 1,319,533 of record NZ_CP098440.1, read on the forward strand.
CTTATGACCAGCAAGATCAAAACGTGGAGCGCGGCTCTTCCGAACCTGATCGCGGATTACGCTATTGTGCCCGAATATATCAACGACGTTGTCCGAGGCGGCAGCTTTGCGCGCTGGATGGAGAAGCTCTCGGTGGACACCTTGCCTCGGCAGGCAATGATGGAGGGGTATGACGTCCTCTGGCAGAGGATGCAGACCGAAAAGCCGCCGGGAGAACACGCGGCCGAGATTGTTCTCGACATCCTTCAAAAGAAAAAGCCCGGTCACTTCTGACCGGGCTTTTGCTTTTTGCTGTCGCTGATTAGCGCTTGGAAACCGGCACGTAGTCGCGCTGCGGCTCGCCGATATAGAGCTGGCGCGGGCGACCGATACGCTGTTCCGGATCTTCGATCATTTCGTTCCACTGGGCAATCCAGCCGACCGTACGGGCGAGAGCAAACAGCACGGTGAACATGGTCGTGGGGAAGCCCAGGGCCTTCAGCGTGATGCCGGAATAGAAGTCGATGTTCGGATAGAGCTTCTTCTCGATGAAGTATTCATCGGTCAGTGCGATGCGTTCGAGTTCCATCGCGACCTCGAGCAGCGGATCGTCCTTGACACCGAGCTCGCCGAGAACCTCATGCGTCGTCTTCTGCATGATCTTGGCGCGCGGATCGTAGTGCTTGTAGACACGATGACCGAAGCCCATCAGACGGAACGGATCGCTCTTGTCCTTGGCGCGCGCGATGTATTCCGGAATGCGGTCGACAGTGCCGATCTCGGTCAACATGTTGAGCGCTGCTTCATTGGCGCCGCCGTGAGCTGGGCCCCAGAGGCATGCAATGCCGGCAGCGATGCAGGCAAACGGGTTTGCACCCGAAGAGCCTGCGAGGCGGACGGTCGAGGTCGACGCGTTCTGCTCGTGGTCGGCGTGCAGGATGAAGATGCGGTCCATCGCGCGCGACAGCACCGGATTGACCACATACTCCTCGCAGGGAACTGCAAAGCACATGCGCAGGAAGTTCGAGGCGTAGTCGAGGTCGTTCTTCGGGTAAACGAAGGGCTGGCCAATGTGGTATTTGTAGGCCATGGCGGCCAGCGTCGGCATCTTGGCGATCATACGCAGGCTTGCGACCATACGCTGATGCGGATCCGTGATGTCGGTGGAGTCATGGTAGAAGGCCGACAGCGCGCCGACACAGCCGCACATGACAGCCATCGGATGCGCATCGCGGCGGAAGCCCGTGAAGAACCGGCTCATCTGCTCATGCACCATCGTATGATGGGTGACGCGATAGTCGAAATCCTTCTTCTGGGCTGCGGTCGGCAGTTCGCCGTAGAGAAGCAGATAGCAGACTTCGAGGAAGTCGCCGTGCTCGGCGAGTTGCTCGATCGGATAGCCGCGATGCAGAAGCACACCGGCGTCGCCGTCGATGTAGGTGATTTTCGATTCACAGGATGCGGTCGAGGTGAAACCAGGATCGTACGTGAAGGAAGCCGTGTTCTTGTACAGGGCGCCGATATCGATGACGTCAGGACCGATCGTGCCGCTCTTGACAGCGAGATCGACTGATTTGTCACCGATTTTCAGTGTTGCGCTTTGTTCCGTCATTCTGATCCTCCAAACTGGCGGTTGGCGCCATAAAAGCGCCATAGGGTTAAGCGTCGTCGACGATAGCTATATGATCGCGCGCCTAATGCCAAGTTACCGCGGCGCCATTTTGTGCATCGCAGTATCAACTTTTGGGCACTGCTGCGATGAGCGCCGCGCATAGCAGAAGCTGATGATTATCCTTGGCTTTTCTCACTTCCGATTTTCCTTCAGATTTCAATCGATTATCCTTGCTAAGAAGCCATCGAGCTTGCATTCTGGTTGTAGGAGCGGCTGTTTTTGGGCGCAATGCATGCCGGGGTTGAAGCCATTCAAGGTGAGGGAGGTCGCACCCGCCGCGGATGCGTTTGAGCGCGCGGGAGAACCTTCTTTTCTTGTTCCGCAAGCGACTCCGAAACGCCCGCTCGTTTTCCGCACTCAATCGTTCTTGCCGTGGCCAACTCGGATTAGGACTGCGACGGACTGTTGCTCCGCGTGGCTTCGACACGCCGCAGCAACGGAAATGGAACATGGGCGGTTCTTCCTGTCTTCGCCGGTCTTCCTGGGGGCAGGCGCGGTGCTCTGGTTCGAACTTGAAAGCGACCTGCCGGAGCTACGGATGGTGGCCTGGTTTGCGGTATTCGCCCTTGTCGTGCTGGCGGCAGGGCGAGGACGCCGACTTGTCCGAAATGCCGCATTGGGGGGCTTGCTCTGTGTCGTGGGGATGTTCGCGGGCCAGTTCGAAACTTGGAGCAGGCCGACCGTTATACTGGACACAGCCGTGACGACCACGATTACGGGGCGCGTCGAACGCCGCGAGGGGGACGGCCGTGGCCGGTGGCGCTACATCGTCTCCGTCTCATCGACGCAGTCACCCGAGATAAGGCGGCCACCTGAGCGGGTTTCCGTCGTCGCGCGCGGGCAGGCGGAACCATTCGGCATCGGTGCGTGGTTGACGGGTCGCTCGCTGCTGACGCCGCCTGCCGGACCCGCGCTCCCCGGGCTCAACGATTTTGCTTTCAGCGCCTATTTCGACGGGATTGGCGCGAACGGATGCGCCAAGCGCTTCGATGCCAGCAACCGTCGGTGAGCAGCCGCCGTGGAATGGCGCGGTGAATTGGTTGGACGCACTTCGAAGCGGTATAGGTGACCGTATCCGCGAGATCCTGCCGGGCGATACCGGTGCCTTCGCCGCCTCGCTTGTCACCGACGAGCGGCGTGCCATCTCGCAGGAAACGACCGATGCCCTGCGTCAGGCTGGCCTGGCACATATCGTGGCGATCTCCGGCCTTAACATGGCCATGTCGGCCGGCATCTTTTTCGTCGGCCTGCGCCAGGCGTTGAGCCTGTTTCCTTCCGTTGTCCAGGCATATCCGACCAAGAAGACCGCCGCGGCTGGCGCGCTGGCAGCGCTGACGGCCTATTACATGATCTCGGGCTTCGCGGTGTCGGCGGAACGTGCCTTCATCATGATGGCGATCATGCTCACTGCCGTGTTCTTCGATCGACCGTCGATCAGCTTACGCAACATCGCCTTGTCCGCCTGGGTGATCCTGCTCCCGTCTCCGTCCGAGGCGCTGGGACCGAGCTTCCAGATGTCATTCGCAGCGAGGCTCGCCCTAATCTGGTCACAGAGAAGCGCGCGCGAACACCCTCTGCTGCAGGTCGCCGCAGTGAAGCCCATCGCTTGTCGCTCGCTTCTTTGGGTGCACCTTGCTGACCTCGATGATCGGCGGCTTCTCGACGGCGCTCTTTGGTGTCGAACACTTCCACCGGCTCAGCGCTTACGGACTACCCGCAAATCTCATGGCCATGCCGGTGATCTCTTTTGTGGTAATGCCAATGGGGATGTTCGCGATGTTGCTGACGCCGTTTAGCCTCGATATTATTCCCTGGAAAATCGCGGGCTTCGGGCTCGACATCGTGATCGCCATTGCCAAGATGGTCTCGGGCTGGGGTGGCAACGTCGATATCGGACGACTGCCGGGTTGGTGCTTTCCGGTGGCGGTCGCGGGCTTCCTCTCGCTTGCCCTTCTGCGAACCAAGCTCCGCTATCTCGGCGCTGCCGTGATCGCGTTGGCAACCGCCCTTGTGGCATTGGCGCCGTCCAGACCGCCCCCGACATTGTCATCGCCGAGGACGGCAGTCTTGTCGCGATTGTCAAAGGGCAGGTCCTTGCATCCAATCGACCCCATCCGCCTGACTTCGTCTTCGATCAATGGCGAAGGGCGCTCGCGGCGGAGTTAAGCCAGCCACCGCAATTGTTGGAAGGCGTCGGCCCTGTTCGGCAGCGCGGAAATAAAGGGGAAGCTCCACGACTCTCAGCAACGGAATTGCGTAACGCTCGCAACGCGCTACGTTAGGCATCGACGGGCGCTGAGAACCGCTTTGTCTGCCTGAAAGGCGCCTGGTGCACCGCCCCGCATGATAGCGGCTACGTCGTGACAATCGTCGAAAATCCCGCTTATTTCGGCGCTGCCTGCGATACAGCCGATATCGTCGTAACGCCCGCTCGCCTGCGGGCGACGGCATGCCGGTCGGGCGCGCTTCTGTTCACCGGCGAAACCCTGCGTCGTTCGGGCGCTGCTGAGATAAGGATAGATGACCAAGGTGTACCCGTGGTAACGACGGCCTACACCACACTTGACCGCCCTTGGATGTGGCATCGGGCATACAACTGGCGGAGCGGCACCTTCGACGGTGAGCCGCCGTTCTTCAATGATAACGGCGAATGAGGCCGACGAGCTTGCCCTGAACCTTGACACGGTCGGGCCCGAAAATACGCGTTTCATAAGCCGGGTTCGCGGCCTCAAGCGCAATGGAAGCGCCTTTGCGGCGGAAGCGCTTAAGGGTTGCTTCCTCGTCATCGACAAGTGCGACAACGATGTCGCCGGCATTTGCAGTGCTGGCGTTGCGGATGATCACCGTGTCGCCATCAAAGATGCCGGCTTCGATCATCGAGTCGCCCTTGACCTCAAGCGCATAGTGTTCGCCCGGGCCAAGCATGTCGGCTGGAACAGTGATGTCGTGGGTAATGTTCTGGATTGCCGAAATCGGCACGCCCGCGGCGATCCGTCCCATGACTGGCACGGAGGCGGAATTGCCGTTGTCGGCTTGTGCAGCCGGCTTCGGCGGCGCGACCGGCTGTGGCTTTCCGAGGCTGCCTTCGATGACGCTCGGCGAAAAGCCGCGGCGGGGCTGCAAGCTCGGATTGTAGGCTTCAGGAAGCTTGATGACCTCCAGGGCACGGGCTCGATTCGGCAGTCGACGAATGAAACCACGTTCTTCCAGAGCAGTAATTAGCCGGTGGATGCCGGACTTCGACGCGAGGTCCAAGGCGTCTTTCATTTCGTCAAAAGATGGGGGGACACCGGACTCCTTCATTCGTTCGTGAATGAAGAGAAGAAGCTCCTGTTGCTTGCGCGTCAGCATCGAAGTTGAACCCCAGAGTCGTGAAACAAAGCCAGAACAGACACTATATGTTCCATATGTGTTCCGCAAGTACCTAAATTTTCGTAAAACTTGCCTGCAACTTGTTCAGTTTTTGCATTGCTTTTGAGCGAAAGCGCAGAAGGGGGTTGCATTGTTCCCTTGCCCGGCGCACATCTTCGCAAATTCCCGGGAGTTTGCCATGAGCGAAGCACATCCGCTGGACCACATCGTGCTGCCGGTCTCCAATATTGTACTTGCCCGCGAGCGTCTCGGAAAACTCGGATTCACCGTCGCGCCCGATGCCCGGCATCCTTTTGGAACCGAGAACGCCTGCATATTCTTCGCCGACGAAACTTACCTGGAGCCTCTCGCGGTCGCCAGCGCAGAACCGTATGAGGCGTCAGCGAAGAAGGGCAATGTCTTTACCGCGCGTGACCGCGCCTTTCGGTTTCGATGCGGGGATGATGGGTTCTCCGCTGCGGTCTTCGCGACCGCCGATGCCGACCGCGACCATGCCAGATTCCTTGCCGAAAAGATCAACGGTGGCGAGATGCTGCAGTTCGAGCGACCGATGAGGCTGCCCGACGGTTCTCAGGCAACCGCCGCGTTCAAGCTCGCGTTCGCGGTCGATCTGCGAGCTCCGGACTTTTTCTTTTTCACATGCCAACGCGTCAATCCGCTGCCGTCTGATCGAAGGACGCTGCAAACCCATGTGAACGGCGTCAAAGGAATCGCGGAGATCATTCTTGGCGCGCCGGACCCAAAGGCTTTTGCACTATTTGTGCGCGCCGCGGCGCACAGCCTCACGGTGACCAACGAGGCCTTTGGCGCGAGTGTTACAACTCCGAACGCCAAAGTGAGCGTTCTCTCTCCAGATGGATTGGATGCCTACTTCGACATCCCCGCACCCTCAAACGATCGCGGCCTGCGTGGCGTCGCCATTGTTTTCACGGTCAGTGATCTCGCCGTGACAGAAGCGCATTTGGCTGCTAACGGGATGACCTACACGCGCAAGAACAATCGAATTCTGGTGAAGGCGGCGCCCGGCCAGGGTGCGCTCTTCGCCTTCGAGGAGAAACGATGAGCCAGACAAATTCCGAAGTCGTGGTTGGCCAAGGCGCCGGCCGCGTCACCTTTTCGAATACCGGCAAGCTGTCGCTGATTGCCGGCCCGTGTCAAATGGAGAGCCGTGACCATGCCTTCATGGTCGCGGGCGTGCTTAAGGAACTCTGCGACAAGCTTGGTCTTGGTCTCGTCTATAAGTCGTCCTTCGACAAAGCCAACCGGACGTCGCTATCGGCCCAGCGAGGCATTGGCCTTGAAAAGGCTCTGGAGGTCTTTTCCGACCTTAAGAAGGAATACGGTTTTCCGGTTCTGACTGACATCCATACGGAAGAGCAGTGCGCCGAGGTGGCAACCGTCGTCGACATCCTGCAGATTCCTGCCTTCCTCAGCCGCCAGACCGACCTGCTCGTGGCTGCCGCCAAAACCGGCCGAGCCATCAACGTCAAGAAGGGGCAGTTCCTGGCGCCTTGGGACATGAAGAATGTCCTCAACAAGCTGAACTCGACAGGCAACCCGAATATTCTCCTGTGCGAGCGCGGGGCCTCCTTCGGCTACAACACACTCGTATCGGACATGCGTTCGCTGCCAATCATGGCGGCGATGGGCGCTCCGGTTGTTTTCGATGCGACGCATTCAGTCCAGCAACCGGGCGGGCAAGGCGGTTCCAGCGGTGGTCAGCGCGAGTTTGTCGAAACGCTCGCGCGCGCTGCCGTTGCAGTCGGCGTCGCAGGTGTATTCGTCGAGACACACGAAGATCCGGACAACGCGCCGTCTGATGGCCCGAACATGGTCTACCTCAAGGATATGCCGCGGCTGCTGGAAAAACTCCTCGCCTTCGACGCGATTGCCAAACTGGCTTGAAGCGCGAGCGGAGGATGCTCGCCATCAGCTGGCGAGCGCGATCCTTTGGTTTGAAGAGTATCCCGATGCCGCGGGCCTCGTCGCATTCTCAAGGACGAAGCGGGAGAGCAGGTGATTGAGGTGTGCTGCCTCGTCGCCAAGCTCGCGGCAGGCCGCACTCGTTTCCTCGGCCATCGCTGCGTTCTGTTGCGTGACGCTGTCCATGGTGTTGACCGCGGCATTGACTTCGACGAGGGCGGTCGTCTGTTCGGAAGAGGAGCGCACGATCGCCTCTATCAGCGCCGTCACCTTCAAGACCTGCTGATCGATATGGTTTAGGGCTTCGCCGGTGCGGTTAACCAAGGCAACGCCGGTCGAAACCTGACCGGAAGAGGTCTCGATCAACTGTTTGATTTCCTTCGCCAGATTGGCAGAGCGGCCCGCCAGATCGCGCACTTCCTGTGCCACGACGGCAAAGCCCTTGCCGGCCTCACCTGCACGGGCGGCTTCCACCCCGGCATTGAGCGCGAGCAGGTTGGTCTGGAAGGCGATTTCATCGATGACATTGATGATCGCACCAATCTGCGCGGACGACGTTTCGATCTTCTCCATCGCAGCCACCGCCTCGCGCACGACGGTTGCCGAATAGCTGGCGCTTTCCTTGGTCGCCGTCATCATCGTATTCGCTTCATTCGCGCGTTCCGACGAGTTCTTAACGGTCACGGTGATTTGGTCGAGCGCGGAAGCGGCCTGTTCGAGCGAGGCTGCTTGATGTTCCGTTCGCCGCGCCAGATCTTCGGTGCTTGATGAAATTTCGCTGGAGCCGATCTTTACCGCATTTGTCGCGGTTGCAATGTCCTTCATCGCGCCGGAAAGCGTGCGGACGCTCGAGTTGAACTGTTCGCGAAGCTTCTCGTAGGCTGACTGGAAGGGCTCGCTGAGCTGTACGGTGAGATCGCCACCGGAGAGGCGTTCCAAGCCACGACCGAGGTCCACGATCACGCGCTCGCGCGCGGCCTCCTCGTCTGCCTTGACGGCGGCATGCGCCGCATCGCGCAGCGTTTGGGCTTGGCGCTCGGCGTCCTGGCGCTGGCGGATGTTGTTTCGCTCTTGAGCAGATTCGCGGAAGACGGTGACGGCGCGCGCCATCTCGCCGATCTCGTCGGCGCGGACGCTGAAGGGTACATCCTTCGAATAGTCACCGCCGGCAAGGATCGTCATGTAATCACGCATCGCCGACAGCGGCACGATGGCGCGCCGGCGGAAGACATAAAGGCCGCCAAGAAGCAGGCAAAGCGAGACGGCGGCAGATGCAAGCGTGATCGTCGAGAGGAGGTGTGTCTGCTCGGCAGCGTCCTTTTCGGCCTGGGCCGAGAAGGCGTTCGCCATATCGACCAGTTCGTTGACGGCCTTTTCGTGGACATGGAAATTAGTCGCGAGTTTCTCGAAAGCAGTATGGATAACGGCGGTGTCGTTGCTGAGGATGGCAGGGGCAAGTTCGTCCTGCATCACCTTCCAGAACAGATCGCCTTTGACGAGGACGTCGTTCAGCAGTTTTTCCTTGAGGTCGGCGCTGAGCGCTGTCGCCTGCCAATATTTACGGCGGTCCTCATAAGCGGGAATCAGGACACTTTGGATGCGGTCGATGTTCTTCCGAGCAACCTCCGGGCGCTGTACTGCTTCGAGCGCGAGCATGTAGGACTCAACGACATAAAGGGGCGGCGGCAAAATATCGGCTACGAGATCCTTCCCATAGACGATCTGCTTGTACATCTCGCCGTTCACACGCAACTTGTTGAAGGCATAATTCTGTATGCCGATTGAAGCGATAAGCCCCGCGGTGACGACTGCCGCGAAGATGGCAAGGCTACGTGCAATGTTGAGTTTCATCCTATGCCCCGTGAATTTTAATGGCGAAAAATGTCGTTGCTGACAACTATTCTTGGAATTTCCGAGCGAACCGTAACGGCGACGGTCTGATTACATTGGTAGGCGGGGTTGGACCGCATGAGGAGGCGCATCATGCAATACTGTCGTTGAAGAGCGGGCAGTATTTCCTCATCGAGCGTTAACTATAGGTTTGATTGGTTACCGACCGATAAATTTCAACCAACTTTAGAGTAATGATCTCCATTTTCAAAACTTGAGGTTTTGAAATACTGGAGACATTTTGTTCCTCACGGATTGGCGCAACGGGGCGCCGCTTCAAAAGCTTGACATATTCGCGCTATAGGGCCGTGACATGCCGTGTGTCGTCAGTGCGGCATTGTAATTTGCGTGCCTTCGATTAAACAGGCTTCGAACGTTATCACCCACCGAGCAGGAAGAACCGATGACTGCAATTACCGACATTATCGCCCGCGAGATTCTCGACAGCCGTGGCAATCCGACCGTCGAAGTCGATGTCTATCTCGAAGACGGCAGCATGGGCCGTGCGGCGGTGCCGTCGGGCGCTTCGACCGGTGCTCACGAAGCTGTCGAAGTGCGCGATGGCGGCAAGCGCTATCTCGGCAAGGGCGTTGAGAAGGCCGTCGAGGCCGCCAACACCGAAATCTTCGACGCGATCGGCGGCATCGATGCCGAAAATCAGATCCAGATCGACAACATCATGATCGAATTGGATGGCACGCCGAACAAGTCACGTCTCGGTGCCAACGCCATCCTCGGCGTTTCGCTCGCCGTGGCCAAGGCCGCTGCGCAGGCGGCCGGTCTGCCGCTCTACCGTTACGTCGGTGGCGCCAGCGCTCACCTGCTGCCGGTCCCGATGATGAACATCATCAATGGCGGCGCGCATGCCGACAACCCGATCGACTTCCAGGAATTCATGATCATGCCTGTTGGCGCCGATTCCATCCGCGAAGCTGTTCGCATGGGCTCGGAAGTCTTCCACGTCCTCAAGAAGGAATTGTCGGCCCAGGGTCATAACACCAACGTCGGTGACGAAGGCGGCTTCGCGCCGGGCCTGAAGAGTGCGCCTGAGGCCCTCGACTTCATCATGAAGTCCATCGAGAAAGCCGGCTACAAGCCGGGCGACGACATCAGCCTTGGTCTTGACTGCGCTTCGACGGAATTCTTCAAGGATGGCAAGTACGTCCTCGAGGGCGAGGGCCGGACGCTGGAGCCGGGCGCCATGGCCGAATACCTTGCTCAGCTTGCAGCCAAGTATCCGATCATCTCGATCGAAGATGGTATGGCTGAGGATGACTGGGACGGCTGGAAGGCTTTGACCGATCTCGCTGGCAAGAAGGTTCAGCTGGTCGGCGACGACCTCTTCGTCACCAACTCGGCTCGCCTGCGCGACGGTATTCGCATGGGTGTCGCAAATTCGATCCTCATCAAGGTCAACCAGATCGGCTCGCTGACGGAAACGCTCGATGCCGTCAACACCGCGCACAAGGCTGCCTACACGGCCGTCATGTCGCACCGTTCCGGCGAAACCGAAGATTCGACGATTGCCGATCTGGCGGTCGCCACCAACTGCGGTCAGATCAAGACGGGCTCGCTGTCGCGCTCGGACCGCCTGGCCAAGTACAACCAGCTGATCCGTATCGAAGAGGGCCTCGGACCGCAGGCTCGCTACGCCGGCCGCTCGATCATCCGCGGCTAATCGCGTCTGATTTCAGCAAGTTGGACCCGCGCCTTCGAAAGGCGCGGGTTTTTTCTTGCCTGATTTTTCATAGTCAACGGACAGTTAATCTCTGCCCGGTAGTCTCGCACGTATCGAGGTAATGCGTTCGAGCGTGTGTTTATGTGGACAAAGCATCACAAGAAGAAAAAGATCGGTCGTTTCGTGGTTCCGGCCATGACGGTCGCCTTTCTTTCCTACTTCGGCTATCATTGCATCCATGGGGACTACGGTCTGCGGGCAACCGAAGGGTTTGAGCGCCAGCGGATCGCGCGCGAAAGGGAGTTGGCGGTTCTGAAAAGCAAGCGCGAGCATCTTGAAAAGCAGGTCGCGCTGCTGAGCGACGGTTCTATGGACAAGGATATGCTGGACGAAAAAGCGCGTCTTCAGCTCAATGTTTCTCGTGCCGACGAGATCGTCATATTCAATCATTATTCCAATTAACCCAAATTCGGTTAATCGAATTAAATCTTTATTTATCAGCGACTTGCTGGTGAATACGAGCCATGCATTTATGGCATTGCTGTGGCGAAATTTCTTCCCTATGGTACGCGCCACCAGAGAACCGACAAACCCATAGGGAGGGTTGAATGGCGCCGCGAAAAAACGCGACCGTTTCCAGCCGTAAAACTAGCGCAAAGCCGGCAAACAAGGCATCCAATGGTGGTCCTGTTGCCGATTTCACGCGTGACGAAGAGCTCAGCGCCTATCGCGAGATGCTGCTGATCCGCCGCTTCGAAGAAAAGGCCGGCCAGCTTTACGGCATGGGCTTCATTGGCGGTTTCTGTCACCTCTACATCGGTCAGGAAGCTGTCGTTGTCGGTATGCAGATGGCGCAGAAAGAAGGCGATCAGGTTATCACTGCCTATCGCGACCACGGCCATATGCTGGCGACCGGCATGAGCGCTCGTGGTGTCATGGCCGAGCTGACTGGCCGCCGCAGCGGTTATTCGCACGGCAAGGGCGGCTCGATGCACATGTTCTCCAAGGAGAAGCATTTCTACGGCGGTCACGGCATCGTCGGTGCGCAGGTGTCGCTCGGAACGGGCCTTGCTTTCGCGAACAAGTATCGTGGTAATGACAGCGTCTCCGTCGCCTACTTCGGTGATGGCGCTGCGAACCAGGGCCAGGTCTACGAGAGCTTCAACATGGCCGCTCTCTGGAAGCTTCCGATCATCTACATCGTCGAAAACAACCGTTACGCCATGGGCACTTCGACCGCTCGTGCAACCGCGCAGTCGAATTATTCGCTTCGTGGCTCCGGCTTCGGTATCCCCGGCATTCAGGTCGACGGCATGGATGTCCGCGCCGTCAAGGCTGCTGCCGACGAAGCGCTTGAGCATTGCCGCTCCGGCAAGGGTCCGATCATCCTCGAGATGCTGACCTACCGTTATCGCGGTCACTCTATGTCCGACCCGGCGAAGTACCGCACGAAGGAAGAAGTACAGAAGATGCGCTCGGAGCAGGATCCGATCGAGCAGGTGCGCGCGCGCCTCCTGGAAAAAGGCTGGGCCTCTGAAGACGATCTCAAGGCGATCGACAAGGACGTCCGCGATATCGTTGCAGACAGCGCCGACTTTGCCCAGGCCGATCCGGAGCCGGATGCGTCCGAGCTCTACACTGACATTCTGCTCTAATCGGGGAGGGACGACCCATGCCAATCGATATTCTCATGCCCGCCCTCTCTCCGACGATGGAAGAAGGCACGCTTTCCAAGTGGCTCAAGCAGGAAGGCGACACCGTCAAGTCTGGTGACGTGATTGCCGAAATCGAAACCGACAAGGCAACGATGGAAGTCGAAGCGGTCGATGAAGGCGTCATCGGCAAGCTACTGGTTCCGGCCGGCACCGAAAACGTAAAGGTCAATGCCAAGATCGCGGTCCTGCTGCAGGACGGCGAATCGGCATCCGATATCTCGGCCGCAACTGCCGCGCAGTCGGCGCCTGCCGCGGCTCCGCAGGCTGAAGAGAAGCCTGCCGCTGCTCCGGTTCCTGCTGAGCCAAAGGCAGCTGTGCCAAACGATCCGGAAATTCCGGCCGGCACCGAAATGGTTTCCATGACCGTTCGCGAAGCACTTCGCGACGCCATGGCCGAAGAAATGCGCGCCGACGACGGCGTCTTCGTCATGGGCGAAGAAGTTGCCGAGTACCAGGGCGCCTACAAGGTGACCCAGGGTCTTCTGCAGGAATTCGGCGCCCGCCGCGTCATCGACACGCCGATCACCGAACACGGCTTTGCCGGCGTCGGCGTCGGCGCTGCCATGTCTGGTCTGAAGCCGATCGTCGAATTCATGACCTTCAACTTCGCGATGCAGGCGATCGACCAGATCATCAACTCCGCCGCCAAGACGCTTTACATGTCTGGCGGTCAGATGGGCGCTCCGATCGTGTTCCGCGGCCCGAACGGTGCTGCTGCCCGCGTCGGCGCTCAACATAGCCAGGATTACTCGGCCTGGTATAGCCAGATCCCGGGCCTCAAGGTCGTCATGCCCTACACGGCATCCGACGCCAAGGGCCTGCTCAAGGCTGCCGTTCGCGATCCGAACCCGGTCGTCTTCCTCGAAAACGAAATCCTCTACGGTCAGCATTTCGATGTGCCGAAGCTCGATAATTTCGTTCTCCCGATTGGCAAGGCTCGTATCCACCGTCCGGGCAAGGATGTGACGATCGTCTCCTTCGGCATCGGCATGACCTATGCCACCAAGGCGGTTGCCGAACTCGAGAAGATCGGCATCGACGCCGAGCTGATCGACCTGCGCACGCTGCGTCCGATGGACCTTCCGACGGTCATCGAATCGGTCAAGAAGACCGGCCGTCTGGTCACCGTCGAGGAAGGCTATCCGCAGAACTCTGTCGGCACCGAAATCGCTACCCGCGTCATGCAGCAGGCCTTCGATTATCTCGATGCGCCGGTTCTCACGATCGCCGGCAAGGACGTTCCGATGCCTTACGCCGCCAACCTCGAGAAGCTTGCGCTTCCGAGCGTCGCCGAAGTCGTCGATGCCGTGAAGGCTGTTTGCTACAAGTAACAAGGGGAGGGTATTTCGATGCCTATCAACATCACGATGCCTGCCCTCTCTCCGACGATGGAAGAAGGCAATCTGGCCAAGTGGCTCGTCAAGGAAGGCGACACGGTCAAGTCGGGCGACATCATTGCGGAAATTGAAACCGACAAGGCGACGATGGAAGTCGAAGCGGTCGATGAGGGCACGGTCGCCAAGATCGTCGTTCCTGCTGGCACTGAAGGCGTAAAAGTCAATGCCTTGATCGCCGTGCTTGCCGCCGATGGTGAGGATGTAGCTGCCGCTGCCAGTGGTGCAGGCTCCGCCGCACCGGCGCCGAAGGCTGCGGAAACCCCGAAAGCGGAAGCTGCGCCCGCACCGGTTGCACAGGCCCCGGCTGCTGCCGCACCGGCTCCCGCCGCTGCTTCGGCCGGTGGTAATCGTACCTTCTCGTCGCCGCTCGCACGCCGTCTGGCGAAGGAAGCCGGTATCGATCTGTCCGCCATTGCTGGCTCCGGCCCGCATGGCCGCGTCGTCAAGAGTGACGTCGAAGCCGCCGTCGCAGGCGGTGGCGCCAAGGCGGCTCCCGCAGCCGCAGTCGCGCCACCGGCCGCAGCGCAAGCTCCGGTCGCTGCGCCGAAGCCTGCTTCGGACGATGCCGTTCTAAAGCTCTTCGAGCCGGGCTCCTACGAGCTCGTGCCGCATGACGGCATGCGCAAGGTCATCGCCAAGCGCCTCGTCGAGTCCAAGCAGACCGTGCCCCACTTCTACGTCAGCGTGGATTGCGAGCTCGACGCGTTGCTGGCACTGCGCGCCCAGCTCAATGATGCGGCACCCCGCAAGGACGGCGCGCCGGCCTACAAGCTCTCCGTCAATGACATGGTCATCAAGGCCATGGCGCTGGCGCTGCGCGATGTTCCGGATGCGAACGTCTCCTGGACCGAAAGCAACATGGTCAAGCACAAGCACGTCGACGTCGGCGTTGCCGTCTCGATCCCTGGCGGTCTGATCACCCCGATCATCCGCAAGGCCGAGGAGAAGACCCTGTCGGTCATCTCCAATGAGATGCGCGATCTCGGCAAGCGGGCCAAGGATCGTAAGCTGAAGCCTGAGGAATACCAGGGCGGCACGAGCTCCGTCTCCAACATGGGCATGATGGGTGTGAAGAACTTCGCGGCCGTCATCAACCCGCCGCATGCAACGATCCTCGCGGTCGGCGCAGGCGAGCAGCGCCCGGTTGTCAAGAACGGCCAGCTGGCCGTCGCGACCGTGATGACCGTCACGCTTTCGACCGACCATCGCTGCGTCGACGGCGCGCTTGGCGCGGAGCTGCTGCAGGCGTTCAAGGGCTACATCGAAAATCCGATGGGTATGCTCGTCTGAGACCGGAGCGGAGGCGGAAATGACGAAGACCGTTCTTTGCTATGGTGACTCGCTGACCTGGGGCTATGACGCCGACACGATCGGGCGTCATGCCTACAAGGATCGTTGGCCAAGCACGCTTCAGGCGGCGCTCGGCAACGAGGTGCGGATCATCGCTGAAGGATTGAACGGGCGGACCACCGCCTTCGACGACCATCTCGCCGACTGCGACCGGAACGGTGCACGCATCCTGCCGACGATCCTGCAGAGCCATGCGCCGCTTGATCTCGTCATTCTGTTGCTTGGTACCAACGACATGAAGCCTGTCGTGGCAGGGTCGGCCTTTGCCGCCTGCCAGGGCATCGCCCGGCTGGTGCGGTTGATCCGCAACCATGCCTGGCCTTTCGAATTCGACGGGCCGGACATTTTGATCGTCGCGCCGCCGAAGATTCGCGAGACGGCGAACGTGCCGTTTGCGGCATCTTTCGTCGGCGGCATCGAGGAGTCGGCGAAGCTTCCGACCCTCTATCGCGATCTCGCGGACGAACTTGGCTGCGGCTTCTTTGACGGCAATTCGGTAGCGAAGACGACACCAGTCGATGGCATTCACCTCGATGCGGAGAATACCCGCGCTCTCGGGCGCGGCATGGAATCGACTGTGCGGATGATGCTGGGGCTTTGAGCATGGGATCCTTCGTTTCGCTTCGTTCCGCGACGCGGGAGGATGCGACGGAGCTGGCTTTACTCACGGATATCGCGTCGCATGGTTTCGCTTCCTGGCTGTGGCTCTCGGAGCTCGGAAACGGCGGCGGCGATACGCCGATGGAGCGAGGACGGCACAAGCTACGCGGTGACCAGGGGCAGGGCAACTGGAACGATGCGGTTATTGCCGAAGCCTACGGCGAGATCGCGGGAGCCGCGATCGGCTACGGTCTTGGTGAAGGCATACGGAATATCGAGGCGGATCGCCCGGCGCTGAAGCCGGTCATCGATCTGCAGAAAATGGTGGTGGGAAGCTGGTTTATCGGAACGCTCGGTGTCTACAGCCATCTGCGTGGCATCGGGATCGGTCGGCGGCTTCTGAAGGATCAGATTGAGCGGGCGGGGAACGCGCCGGTCAGTCTGATTACAGCAGGTTACAACGAAGCGGCGCTGTCGCTTTACAAGAAGAATGGATTTTCGGAGTCGGCGCGCGCGGATGCCGTGGCCTTCTTCGAAAACGGCAGGAAACACGAGTGGGTGCTTCTTACCCGCGACGCCCGATAGCAAAGGCAGGAAAACATGGCTGAGAACTACGACGTCATCATCATTGGCTCCGGCCCCGGAGGCTATGTCGCCGCCGTGCGTGCCAGCCAGCTGGGCCTCAAGACCGCGATTGTGGAACGCGAGCATCTGGGTGGCATCTGCCTGAACTGGGGCTGCATCCCCACCAAGGCTCTGCTTCGCTCGGCCGAAATTCTCGACCACGCCAATCACGCCAAGGACTACGGCCTCGTGCTCGAGGGCAAGATGAGCGCCGACGTGAAGGCCGTGGTTGCCCGCTCGCGCGGTGTGTCGGCACGCCTCAACGGCGGTGTTGGCTTTCTGATGAAGAAGAACAAGGTCGACGTGATCTGGGGTGAAGCCAAGATTACCAAGCCGGGCGAAATCGTCGTCGGCAAGTCGTCAAAGCCGGTGGTCGAGCCGCAGCATCCTGTGCCGAAGGGCGTCAAAGGCGAGGGCACCTACACCGCCAAGCATATCATTGTTGCCACAGGTGCGCGTCCCCGCGCCCTGCCGGGCATCGAGCCGGATGGTAAGCTGATCTGGACCTATTTCGAGGCCCTGAAGCCCGATGTGCTGCCGAAGTCCCTGATCGTCATGGGCTCGGGCGCGATTGGCATCGAGTTCGCAAGCTTCTACCGCTCCATGGGCGTCGACGTCACCGTCGTCGAAGTCATGCCCACTATCATGCCAGTCGAGGATGCCGAAGTCACCGCGATCGCTCGCAAGCAGTTGGAAAAGCGTGGCTTGAAGATCTTCACGAGCGCTAAGGTTGCCAAGGTCGAGAAATCTGCCAACAGCATCACCGCGCATGTCGAGACGTCTGATGGAAAGGTCCAGCAGATCACGGCCGACCGGATGATCTCGGCTGTAGGCGTCCAGGGCAACATCGAAAACCTCGGCCTCGAGGCTGTCGGCGTCAAGACGGATCGCGGCTGTGTCGTCATCGACGGCTACGGCAAGACCAATGTCGCTGGCATCTATGCCATTGGCGACGTCGCCGGCCCGCCGATGCTCGCTCACAAGGCCGAGCACGAGGGCGTCGTCTGCGTCGAGAAGATCGCCGGCCTGCCGAACGTCCATCCGACCGACAAGGGCAAGGTCCCGGGCTGCACCTACTGCAACCCGCAGGTCGCCTCCGTCGGTCTGACGGAAGCCAAGGCCAAAGAAGCCGGCCGCGACGTCCGCGTCGGCCGCTTCTCCTTTGCCGCCAACGGTAAGGCGATCGCGCTCGGCGAAGATCAGGGTCTCTGCAAGGTGATCTTCGACAAGAAGACCGGCGAATTGCTCGGCGCCCACATGGTCGGTGCCGAAGTCACCGAACTCATCCAGGGCTTCGTCGTCGCCATGAACCTCGAGACCACGGAAGAGGAGCTGATGCACACCATCTTCCCGCATCCGACGGTTTCCGAAACCATGAAGGAAGCAGTGCTCGATGCCTACGGTCGGGTGCTGAACGCTTGATAGTTTCCTTTCCCGCTCTCTATTTCGGGGCTGGAAAGAACGGAAGGAAATCATCATGTCTATGGGTACGCAGACACTGCTTATCTTTCTCCTGATCGGCCTGGTGGCGGGGTTCCTCGCAAGCCTGGTTGTCGGGGGAGGTGGATTGATACGGTGCCTGCTGAGCGGCATCATCGGCGCGTTCGTCGGAGGCTTTCTCTTCAACGCGCTCGGAATATCGCTTGGTATCGACAATGCGCTTGTGGTGCAGATCATTTACGCAACCGTCGGAGCCATCATCGTGGTTCTGATTGCAAGGGCGATAGCATAGCGCGTCCCGAAGAACGCAAAGCGGTTTTCGGGTAAGACGCAGGCTGAACACGAGACTTTATAGGGCGAGGGCAGGATGGAAGGTATAGGCTGGATCGCAGCGATCATCATCGGCGGTTTTGCGGGTTGGCTCGCAGGCAAGCTGATGGAGGCCCGTTACGGTATATTGCTGAACATCGTGCTCGGCATCGTCGGCTCCGTCGTTTCAACCGCGATTCTCACGCAATTTCATATAGAGGTGGCCGGCGGCAGGCTCGGCTACTTCATCACGGGTTTTCTTGGTGCCTGCTTGCTGATATTCGTCGCGCGGCTCGTCCGCCGATAGATTGGGCTTTTGCCGCATGGAGCGGCGGAGATTTGAACTGCCATGGTAACCATTCTCGACACGATCAATCCTGACGCCAAGCGTGTGCGGCATCCGGAAAAGGCGCATCGCCCGGACACCGAAGTCATGCGCAAGCCGGATTGGATCCGCGTCAAGGCGCCGACCTCCAAGGGATACGCGGAGACGCGCTCGATCGTGAAGGAGCACAAGCTCGTCACCGTTTGCGAGGAAGCGGGCTGCCCCAACATCGGCGAGTGCTGGGACAAGAAGCACGCGACCTTCATGATCATGGGCGAGATCTGTACCCGCGCCTGCGCCTTCTGCAATGTTGCGACCGGCAAGCCGAACGCGCTCGATATGGCGGAGCCCGAGAACGTCGCCAAGGCCGTCAAGCAGATGGGCCTCAGCCACGTAGTCATTACATCAGTCGACCGTGACGATCTGGAAGACGGTGGTGCCGAACATTTCGAGAAGGTGATCTGGGCGATCCGCGCAGCATCGCCGACGACCACCATCGAGATCCTGACGCCTGACTTCCTAAAGAAGCCGGGTGCCCTGGAGCGCGTCGTTGCCGCCAAGCCCGACGTCTTCAATCACAATATGGAGACAGTCGCAGGCAACTACCTGACGGTTCGCCCCGGCGCTCGCTATTTCCACTCCATCCGCCTGCTGCAGCGGGTGAAGGAAATGGACCCTACCATGTTCACCAAATCGGGCATCATGGTCGGCCTCGGCGAAGAACGAAACGAAGTGTTGCAGCTGATGGACGACCTGCGAACCGCCGACGTCGACTTCCTGACGATCGGCCAGTACCTGCAGCCGACCCGCAAGCACCACGCGGTGATGAGCTTCGTCACCCCGGACGAGTTCAAGTCCTACGAAACGGTAGCCTACACCAAAGGCTTCCTGATGGTGGCTTCGAGCCCGCTGACCCGTTCGTCGCACCATGCCGGCGACGACTTCGCACGCCTGAAGGCCGCACGCGAGAAAAAGCTGCTGATCGCAGCGGAATAATCAACGAGCGCTTGCAATTTTCGGAAGCCGCGGCGATTTTTCCGCGGCTTTTGTTTGCGGAGGCGACGAGGATGCCCGCCTATATCGACGATACACGGGAAGCCGCCGGACTGCTGCGGCAATCCGAGCGCATTATGGTCATCGGCTGCTCGGGCGGCGGCAAGAGCACCTTGTCGCGAAAGTTCAGCAGCCGGCTCGATCTTCCCTATTTCTCCATGGACAAAGAGTTCTTCTGGCTGCCGGGCTGGGTCAAGCGCGCGAAAGATGAAGAACGCCGCCTGATCACCGAGGTTGTCGCCGGCGAACGTTGGCTCATGGACGGAACCGGCCCGTCGACCTTCGATATTCGTGTGCCACGCGCGCAACTGGTCATCTGGGTACGTATGCCGCGCTGGCTTTGCCTGTGGGGTATCTGCAAACGCGCTTTGTTCCATTTCGGCAGGACGCGGCCGGACATGGCACCCGGATGCCTGGAGCGCCTGCCGGACCGGGAGTTCCTCAGCTACATATGGACGTTCGAGAAGCGATTCACGCCTCTGGTAATTGCCGGACTCGACAGGCACGGACCTGATGTCCCGGTTTTTCAGCTGAAAAGCCGGCGAGAGCTGGACCACCTTCTTGATCTTCTCGGCGCTCCCACTTAACTGCCGATCATGCCCCAGTTCGAAACGCATCACTCCGTCCCGCATTCCGCCGACCAGATGTTCGACCTCGTTGCCGACGTCGAGCACTATCCGCAGTTCCTGCCACTCTGCGAGGCGCTGAGCATTCGCAGCCGCAAGGAGCGTGATGGCAAGATTCTGCTGATCGCCGATATGACCGTCGGTTACAAGGCGATCCGCGAAACCTTCACGACACAGGTGCTGTTGAATCGCGCCGAACGCCTCATCGAGGTCAAGTATATCGACGGGCCGTTTCGCTATCTCGACAATCGCTGGCGCTTCGAAGAAACGGCAACGGGCAGCAACGTCCACTTCTTCATCGACTACGAGTTCAAGAGCCGCATCCTAGGGGCTGTCATGGGCTCGATGTTTGACCGTGCCTTCCGCATGTTCTCCGAAGCCTTTGAAACGCGCGCGACGAAGATTTACGGCTGAGCCAGTTGCTGGATCATGCCAAGCGCGGTCCTGACTGTTGCGAGGCGCACCTCATCGCGACCGATATCGCCGTAGAGCATCTTCCGATGAACGAGGCTCCCTCTGCGCGACTTGGCGGCGAGGTGGACGAGACCGACCGGCTTTTCGGCCGACCCGCCTCCGGGACCGGCAATGCCCGTCACGGCAACAGCGATGACCGCTTGAGACCGGAAGAGGGCGCCATGCACCATCTGCCGTGCCGTCTCTTCCGAGACAGCGCCGAAGCGGATCAGCGTCTCTTCCTGCACGCCAAGCATCTCCATCTTGGCGGTGTTGGTATAGGTGACGAAGCCTCTGTCCACGACTGCCGACGATCCTGAAATCTCCGTAAGCGCGCTTGCTATCAATCCGCCGGTGCAGGATTCTGCCGTCGAGACCATCAGCCCGGCAGCGGTGAAGTCGCGAACGATGGCTTCGGCTTGCGCGACGATATCCGCCGGGAAGATGCTCATCTCAGCTTTCCCTGTAGACGACGGTTGCAGTGGCGATTGCGGCTATTCCCTCGCGGCGACCAACAAAGCCGATCTTCTCGTTCGTCGTCGCTTTGACCGAGCAACGATCGATAGAAATGCCCAGGAACTCCGACAGCTTGGCACGCATCTCGTCGCGATGTGGCCCGACTTTCGGCGCCTCGGCGATCAGTGACACGTCGGCGTTCATGATCGTGCCACCGCGTTCGCGGACGATCTTCGCCGCATGTTCGATGAAGATGCGCGATGGCGCGCCCTTCCATTGTGGATCCGACGGCGGAAAATGATCGCCGATGTCGCCCGCCCCACAGGTGGCCAGAAGCGCGTCGGTCAAGGCGTGCAGGGCCACGTCGGCGTCCGAGTGTCCCTTGAGTTTCTGGTCGTGGGGAATGAAAACGCCGCAGAGCGTCACGCCATCGCCGGGCTCGAGCTGATGAACATCATAGCCGTTTCCGGTGCGAACATCGGGGAGCGCCTGTCCTGAAAGTCTGCTGTCTGCCATTGCAATGTCCCGTTTGACCGTCAGTTTCACGTTGTCCGCCAGACCTTCGACGATCCGCACCGGCACGCCGGCCCATTCGGCGATGGCGGCATCGTCGGTGAAATCCGTCAGGTTTGCGGCGGCCGCCTTTTCGTGGGCGGCGAGGATAGGTTCGAATGCGAACGACTGTGGCGTCTGCGCTGCGTAGAGCTGAGAGCGGGAAACGGTATCGAGCACCGTTCCGTCGAGGTCGGCTCGCTTCAGCGTATCGGCGACGGGCATGGCTGGGAGAATTGCCGGCACGCCCTGCAGGAGCATGCCAGCGATGCGATCGAGAAGGGCATGGTCGAAGAAGGGTCGCACAGCGTCGTGGATCAGAACGTGCGAGACGTTCTTGCTTCGCAAATGGCGCAGTCCGGCTAGAACGGATTGCTGGCGCGTCGAGCCGCCGTGAACGGCATCGATCGGCCTGCCAGACCGGACTTGACCGGCAGCTTTGGCGAACAGGGCTTCGTCGTCGGGGTGAATGACCACGACGATGTGGCTCGCGAGCTTCCAGCTGGCTAACTTCTCCAGTGTATGAGTGATGACCGGCTTGCCGCCAATTGCCCGATATTGCTTCGGGCCTTCCTCGGATGCGCCTGCGCGTTCGCCACGCCCCGCCGCCACGACGACAATACCTATTGCTGGTTGCTTTTGATGCATTTGCGGCATAAATCCTCAAAGCGCGATTTTGCACTGGTGCTTAGCGGCTTGACGCTTCGAATTCCAGCATTTGCCCGAAAAATGTCAATTCGCGCAGTGCCCTCTTGGCAAGCCATTCAAACATGTCTAAAAATAGTGCACGCATTTTGCGTGCCTGAAAGATAATCAATTGTTGGACTTTGACCTCGCATCACCTTTGCGGATCGGACCTGTGGAAGTCAGAAACCGTGTCGTCCTGGCGCCTATGTCCGGCGTGACGGACATGCCGTTCCGGCAACTGGCGTGGCGTCATGGCGCCGGGCTTGTGGTCACCGAGATGGTCGCGAGCCGCGAACTCGTCAACAGCACCGCCGAATCATGGGCCCGGCTCGAGAGCGCGGGTTTTGAGCCGCACATGGTGCAACTGGCTGGCCGCGAAGCGCATTGGATGGCTGAGGCTGCGAAAATCGCGGCTGATCACGGCGCTGATATCATCGACATCAACATGGGATGCCCGGCCAAGAAGGTGATTGGCGGTTATTCCGGCTCCGCCTTGATGCGCGATCCCGATCACGCCCTCGGCCTTATTGAGGCGACAGTCAAGGCGGTCAGCGTTCCCGTGACACTGAAGATGCGGCTTGGTTGGGATGAGAACTCGATCAACGCGCCCGAGATTGCGCGTCGCGCGGAAGAGGCGGGCGTCCAATTGATTACGATCCACGGCCGTACGCGCATGCAGTTTTACGAAGGCCGGGCGGATTGGGATGCAATACGGGCCGTCCGCGATGCCATCGCCGTGCCTCTGGTCGCGAACGGCGATGTCGAAACCGTTGAAGACGCCTACGAGATTCTGCGTCGCTCGGGAGCTGATGCTGTGATGATCGGCAGAGGCTGTCAGGGCAGGCCATGGCACGCTGGCGTACTGGCTGGCCGGACGGGACCGAAAACGTGGGACATCCCGGAAATTGCCACCGAGCACTACAGAATGATGCTCGAATTTTACGGTGAGGCAGTCGCCGTCCGCCATGCGAGGAAGCACCTTGGCTGGTATCTCGACCGGTTTGCGCCTGGTCTTGCAGTGCAGGAGAAGGCTGCGATTATGACTGCACGGGAGCCCAACGACGTCGCTGCAAGATTTTATGATGCATTGATGGCTGCGGCATCGAACACGCAGACCCGGGAGGCTGCATGACGAATGACGTGCCATCGTCGATCGACAACGGCGGTAGCGCAGTTGCGATCGCTGTACTGAACGCGATCCAGAATCCGGTTGTTATGGTCAACGAGGCTGGCCTCGTCGCTTTCGCCAATTGGGAGGCGGAAGCCTTCTTTGGCGCCAGCGCCGCCCATCTTGCCCGCTACAAGATCTCGACCTTCATCCCGTTCGGCAGTCCGCTACTGGCCCTGATCGATCAGGTTCGCGAACGCCGCGCGCCGATCAACGAGTACCGAGTCGACTTGAGTTCGCCGCGCCTCGGACAGGACAAGCTCGTCGACTTGTACGTCGCCCCTGTGGTCAGCGATCCCGGGTCGGTGGTCATCGTCTTCCAGGAGCGATCCATGGCGGACAAGATCGATCGCCAGTTGACGCATCGCGCAGCCGCCCGCTCGGTTACGGGACTTGCCTCCATGCTGGCGCATGAGATCAAGAATCCGCTTTCCGGGATTCGTGGTGCGGCACAGCTGCTGGAGCAATCGGTCGTCGATGACGACCGCGCCTTGACGCGGCTGATCTGCGACGAAACGGACCGCATCGTCTCGCTCGTGGATCGCATGGAGGTCTTCTCGGACGAGCGCCCCGTCGATCGGATGCCGGTCAATATTCACTCCGTTCTTGATCACGTTAAAGCCGTGGCGAAGGCGGGATTTGCGCGGCACCTCCGCATCACCGAGAACTATGACCCGTCACTGCCATCGGTGTACGCAAACCGCGATCAGCTTGTTCAGGTGTTCCTCAATCTTGTGAAGAATGCTGCCGAAGCCGTCGGCGATCGCCCGGATGGCGAGATCGTTTTGACGACGGCCTACCGCTCGGGCATTCGCCTATCGGTCGCCGGGACTCGCGAAAAGATTTCGTTGCCGCTGGAGTTTTGTGTTCAGGACAACGGTCCCGGCGTGCCGGCGGACCTACTGCCGCATCTGTTTGATCCATTCATTACGACCAAGACGAACGGCAGTGGCCTCGGCCTGGCGCTCGTCGCGAAGATTATCGGAGATCATGGCGGCATTATTGAATGCGACAGCCAGAACAACCGCACGACATTCCGCGTCTTGATGCCCGCCTCCAAGGACGCATCGATGGAAGACGCAACGACCATAACTCCCACAGGACCTACTCGATGACAGCAACGATCCTCGTCGCGGATGATGATGCGGCAATTCGTACCGTGCTTAATCAGGCTCTGAGCCGCGCCGGCTATGATGTGCGAATTACCTCCAACGCCGCCACGCTCTGGCGTTGGGTGTCGGCAGGCGAGGGCGATCTCGTCGTAACCGATGTCGTGATGCCGGACGAAAATGCCTTTGACCTGCTGCCGCGGATCAAGAAGGCGCGCCCGGATCTCCCCGTCCTCGTCATGAGCGCGCAAAACACCTTCATGACGGCGATCAAGGCTTCCGAGAAAGGCGCCTACGATTACTTGCCGAAGCCGTTCGACCTGACGGAACTGATCGGCATCATCGGTCGTGCGCTGGCCGAGCCGAAGCGCAGGCCGGCCAAGCTTGACGAGGATATGCAGGACGGAATGCCGCTTGTCGGACGTTCGGCTGCGATGCAGGAAATCTACCGTGTCCTTGCGCGCCTCATGCAGACCGACCTGACGCTGATGATTACTGGCGAGTCCGGCACCGGCAAGGAACTCGTAGCCCGGGCGCTGCACGACTACGGCAAACGCCGCAACGGGCCGTTCGTCGCGATCAACATGGCGGCGATCCCGCGCGACCTCATCGAATCCGAGCTGTTCGGCCACGAGAAGGGCGCTTTCACCGGCGCCCAGACACGTTCCACCGGTCGCTTCGAGCAGGCCGAGGGCGGCACGCTGTTCCTCGACGAAATTGGTGATATGCCGATGGATGCGCAGACGCGTCTGCTGCGTGTGCTGCAGCAGGGTGAATACACCACCGTCGGCGGTCGCACGCCGATCCGTACCGACGTTCGCATCGTCGCCGCGACAAACAAGGATCTGAAGCAAGCGATCAATCAGGGGCTTTTCCGCGAGGACCTGTACTACCGCCTGAACGTCGTACCGTTGCGTTTGCCGCCGCTGCGCGATCGCGCGGAGGATATCCCGGATTTGGTGCGCCACTTCGTTCAACAGGCCGAAAAGGAAGGGCTCGGTTCCAAGCGCTTCGATCAGGAAGCGCTCGATCTGATGAAAGCCTACGCCTGGCCGGGGAACGTGCGCGAACTGGAGAATCTCATTCGCCGGCTGATGGCACTTTATCCACAGGATGTGATCACCCGGGAAATCATCGAAGCCGAGCTCCGGTCCGATGTGCCGGACAGCCCAATAGACAAGGGTCCGATCCGTTCTGGCAACATGACGATCGCCCAGGCCGTCGAGGAAAACATGCGCACATACTTCGCCGGTTTCGGCGATGGCCTGCCGCCGCCTGGGCTTTACGATCGTGTGCTGACGGAAATGGAGTATCCCCTGATTCTCGCTGCGCTGACGGCAACACGCGGCAACCAGATCAAGGCCGCCGACCTCTTGGGGCTGAACCGCAATACGCTGCGCAAGAAGATCAGAGAGCTTGGCGTATCGGTGTACAGAAGCTCCCGTACTGCTTGACAATGTGACTGGCGACGTTGCATTTTCGCCACAATGCGTTGCTTAGAAGTCACGCATGGGGCTCGGGTTTTCGCAGCTGTCTAAGAGCGTAGCGGCACTTGTCGTTGCGTCGTGCAGGCAGGTTGGCGGCTTCCGCGCCTGTCTGCGG
Source organism: Rhizobium sp. YTU87027 (assembly GCF_050644135.1). Lineage (NCBI taxonomy): Bacteria > Pseudomonadati > Pseudomonadota > Alphaproteobacteria > Hyphomicrobiales > Rhizobiaceae > Rhizobium > Rhizobium sp. YTU87027. The sequence goes on from NZ_CP098440.1 coordinate 1,345,513, forward strand.
GGAGCGGCGGAAGCGAGTGTCTGCCGCCAGGAGAATTAAGCGAATGGAACAGGATGCAATGGCGCCTGCGGCGGAAGGCGAAGCTGTCACGGCCGTGACCGATCGCCGTGCCCTGTTTGCGCTGCCGGGCCTGATCCTTGCCGGTGGTGCGCTTCTCTGCGCCACACTGACGCTCTTCGTGCTGCTGGGGCTCACGCCGATCGCGCCGACCTACCATGTTGTCGTCACCTCGGTCGTCGTGAACTCGTTCTTCGTGCTCGGCCTGATGGCTCTTATCGCACGTGAGGTCTCCCGCCTGTTAAAGGCACGCAAACGCGGGCGCGCCGCGGCGCGCCTTCATATCCGTATCGTCGTGCTTTTCTCGATCGTCGCGATCACGCCGGCGATCCTTGTAGCAATTTTCGCCAGTATAACGCTGAACGCCGGCCTCGACCGATGGTTTGCCCTTCGTACGCAGTCGATCATCAGTTCCTCCCGCAACATCGGGCAGGCCTACATGATGGAGAATGCTAGCTACCTGCAGGGCCAGACTGTGTCGATGGCGAACGACCTCGAACGCAACAGGGCGCTGTTCAATCTTGATCGCACGGGCTTTTCCGATTTGATGACGCGACAGGCGCGCGGCCGTGGGCTGCTCGGCGCCTTCCTCGTGAAGTCTGACGGCTCGGTTATTACCCAGGCTGACATCAAGACCGAGAAGCCGCTACCGGCAATTCCCCAGGACGCGTTAGATAAAGCCGCGGCCGGGCAGCCAACCTTGATCCCGCCGGGTGTCACGAATTTGGTCGGTGCCATCATCAAGCTCGATGCTATCGACGGAGCGTTCCTTTACACGGTCCGTGCGGTCGATCCCAAGGTCATGGGCGCGATGCGTCTCATGGAGGAGAACGCTACCGAATACAAATCCATGGAGGCCGGGCGCTTCTCGCTGCAGATCGCCTTCGCGGTTCTTTACATCGGCTTTGCCCTGATCGTTCTGCTGGCTGCAATTTGGACTGCAATTGCCGTGGCTGACCGTATCGTGCGTCCGATCCGCTTGCTGATTACGGCCGCTGACAGCGTGGCCTCCGGCAATATGGATATCGTCGTGCCGGTCCATGCAGTGGACGGCGACGTTGCCAACCTCTCGCGCACCTTCAACAAGATGATCTCGGAAATTCGCACACAGCGCGACGAGATTCTCGAGGCCAAGGATGAGGTGGACGACCGCCGTCGTTTCATCGAGGCGGTTCTGTCAGGCGTAACCGCGTCGGTCATCGGCGTCGAGCATGACCGCAGGATCACCATCGTCAACAGTTCAGCGGAAGCGCTGCTGGCGTTGCCGGCGTCGGACATGCTCGGCAAGCAGCTCTCCGAGATCGCGCCCGAAGTCGATCAGGTCCTGACGGAAGCTGCCTCCCGCTATCGCGGTGATTTCCGCAAGCAGATTGCCCTTGTACGGGCCGGTACAGTGCGAACTCTGAGTGTCCAGGTGACACGCGAGGAAGTGCGCGACACGAGCGAATCCTATGTCATCACGCTCGACGACATCACCGATCTCGTCATCGCTCAACGCTCGACGGCGTGGGGTGACGTCGCCCGTCGCATCGCTCACGAGATCAAGAATCCGCTGACGCCGATCCAGCTATCGGCCGAGCGGATTCAGCGCCGCTATGGGAAGCAGATCGACCAGAATGATCGCAGCGTTTTTGACCAGTGCACGGAGACCATCATTCGACAGGTTGGCGACATTGGCCGCATGGTTGACGAGTTCTCGTCCTTTGCCCGGATGCCGAAGCCGATCAAGGAGCCGAGCGATCTGCGCAAGATCCTGCACGACGCGGTATTCCTACGCGAGATGGGCAATAGCCACGTCAGCTTCCTGCAGGAACTGGGCGACCAGCCGCTGGAAGGACAGTTTGACAGCCGCATGCTCGGTCAGGCCTTCGGCAACCTGATCAAGAATGCCGTGGAGGCCATCGAAGCTGTGCCGACCGGCGAGCGCGACGAGCGCAAGATCCTGGTTCGGGCTTCGCTCGACCCGGTGCGCGATCGCTTCACCGTGGACGTGGTCGACAACGGTCGCGGTCTGCCGGTGGAGAACCGCCACAGCATTCTGGAACCCTACATGACGATGCGCGAGAAGGGTACCGGCCTCGGTCTGGCAATCGTCAAGAAGATTATTGAGGAACACGGCGGGCAGCTCGAACTGCATGACGCGCCCGCCGATTTTGACCAGGGAAGAGGGGCCATGATCCGCGTGCATCTGCCACGTCTGGAAACCGTGCCTTCTGCCTCGGCCACAAGTGACAAGGAAAGTGTTTATGGCCTCTGATATTCTGGTCGTCGACGACGAGCACGACATCCGCGAGATCGTTTCCGGTATCCTGTCCGACGAAGGACATGAGACCCGCACGGCGCATGACAGCGACAGCGCTCTGGCTGCGATCTCCGATCGTGCGCCGAGGCTGATCTTTCTCGACATCTGGATGCAGGGGAGCAAGCTCGACGGTCTGTCATTGCTCGACGAGATCAAGACGCGCCATCCGGATATTCCCGTCGTCATGATCTCAGGTCACGGTAACATCGAGACGGCCGTTTCCGCCATCAAGCGGGGCGCGTTCGACTTCATCGAGAAGCCGTTTAAGGCCGACCGACTGATCCTGATCGCCGAACGCGCGCTTGAGAATTCGAAGCTGAAGCGCGAAGTCTCCGAGCTCAAGCGCAAGGCCGGGGACCCGGTCGAACTCATCGGTACCTCCGTTGCCGTCTCGCAGTTGCGCCAGACGATCGAAAAGGTCTCGCCGACAAACAGCCGCATCATGATTTTCGGTTCATCGGGTTCCGGGAAGGAACTCGTTGCCCGCATGATCCATAAAAAATCGACGCGCGCGAACGGTCCCTTCGTGGCGCTAAATGCTGCCAACATCACACCGGACCGCATGGAAATTGCGCTGTTCGGTACGGAAGGCTCTCCCGGACAGGCGCGCAAGATCGGCGCGCTTGAAGAGTCCCACCGAGGCATCCTCTACCTCGACGAAGTCGGCGAGATGCCGCGTGAGACGCAGAACAAAATCCTGCGCGTCCTCGTCGATCAGCAGTTCGAGCGGGTCGGCGGCTCCAAGCGGGTCAAGGTCGATGTACGTATTATCTCGTCGACGGCCTACAATCTCGAAAACCGCATCGCCGAGGGTTGGTTCCGCGAAGATCTCTATCATCGCCTTGCCGTCGTACCGGTGCGTGTGCCGGCACTCGCGGAGCGCCGTGAGGATATCCCGTTCCTCGTTGACCAGCTGATGCGGCAGATTTCCGAGCAGGCCGGCATCCGTCCGCGCCGCATCGGTGACGACGCGATGGCCGTACTCCAGGCACATGATTGGCCGGGCAACATCCGCCAGCTGCGCAACAACATTGAGCGGCTGATGATCCTTGCTCGCTCCGATGGCCCGGATGCGCCGATCACCGCCGAAATGCTGCCAACCGATCTCGGCGACATGCTGCCGAAGGTTTCGGCCAAGAACGATTACCACATCATGACGTTGCCGCTTCGCGAAGCACGCGAGATGTTCGAGAAGGACTACCTGATTGCGCAGATCAATCGTTTCGGCGGTAACATCTCGCGCACGGCGGAGTTCGTCGGCATGGAGCGTTCGGCGCTGCACCGCAAGCTGAAGTCGCTCGGCGTCTGATATCAGGGCGGCGCTGCTGCGCCGTCACTCATTCCCCTGCTTATATCCCTACGCCCAGGTTCTCCATGCCCAGAATAGCCTATGTGAACGGTCGCTATGTCACGCACTCGAATGCGATGGTCCATATCGAGGATCGAGGCTATCAGTTCGCGGATGGCGTTTACGAGGTCTGTGAAATCAGGCATGGCTATATCGTCGACCTTACGCGCCACCTGAACAGGCTGGATCGGTCGCTTGGCGAGTTGCGCATCGCCTGGCCGATGAGTCGCAATGCGTTGACCCGCGTTATTCGCGAAACGCTGCGCCGCAATCGGGTGCGCAACGGTCTCTTTTATTTGCAGATCACGCGCGGCGTCGCGCGGCGCGATCATGTATTTCCCGTGGAAGGAACCCCGCCCTCGCTGGTGATTACGGCCAAGAGCACGGACCCGTCGATCATCGCCCGGAAGAATGCGACAGGCATCAAGGCGATCACCGTTCTCGACAATCGCTGGGACCGGGTCGACATCAAGTCCGTCGGTCTGTTGCCGAACGCCATGGCGCGCCAGCAGGCGAAGGAGGCAGGGGCGCAGGAGGCGATCTATGTCGACGCCGACGGCATGGTGAAGGAGGGCGCCGCCACCAATGTCTGGATCGTTGATCGCGACGGCACGCTTGTTACGCGTCCCGCCGAACATGGCATTCTGCGCGGCATCACGCGCACGACGCTGATCGATGTCGGGGCCAAGCTTGGGTTGAAGATCGAGGAACGAAAATTCTCGGTCGAAGAGATGCTCGCTGCGCGGGAAGTCTTTATTACGGCTGCTACCAGCATCTGCTTTCCGGTTGTCTCGATCGATGGTCAGCCGATCGCAAACGGCCATCCAGGCAGCGTCTCCCAGAAAATTAGGGAGGCCTTTTTCGACGTTGCGGAAAAGATTGCGATTTGATACCAAGACGTTCTGGGCAGATGGGATGAGGGTTGTCGGCTGCCTGCAGGCGAGGTTGATTAGTATTTCACCGGCGGAATCAAGCCGGCAATAAAGAAAGAAGCGGCGCGATGGCGGAACGTTCTCAGAATCTGCAGGACTTATTTCTCAATACTGTTCGCAAGCAAAAGATTTCACTGACAATTTTCTTGATTAATGGCGTTAAGCTGACCGGGGTTGTCACCTCGTTCGACAATTTTTGCGTCCTGCTTCGCCGTGACGGCCATTCGCAACTCGTGTATAAACACGCAATCTCGACCATCATGCCCGGCCAGCCGATGCAGATGTTCGAAAGCGAAGAAGCTGCTTCCTAACAGGACCTGCAATTATCTCGACACGCGATACCAAGAACGGCTCGATCATCCCGGAGGCCGCCAAGCACCGGGATGATATGCGCGCGACTGTTGTCGTGCCTGTGCTCAAGCAGGCGCGTGCCGGGCGCGGCGCGGGTGATGGGGTGCCGGTTGTAACTCGTACGGCGGAGAGTCGTCTGGAAGAGGCGACTGGTCTCGCCCAGGCGATCGACCTCGATGTGGTGAATGGCGCTATCGTCACAGTCAACGATCCGCGGCCTGCAACGCTGATGGGCACGGGCAAGATCGAAGAGATCAAGGCGACGCTGGATGCGAATGATTCAGGCCTCGTCATCGTCGACCATCCGCTGACACCGGTGCAGCAGCGCAATCTCGAAAAGGAATGGAACGCCAAGGTCATCGACCGCACCGGTCTCATCCTCGAGATTTTCGGCCGCCGTGCTTCCACCAAGGAAGGCACGCTGCAGGTCGACCTCGCGCATCTGAACTATCAGAAAGGCCGACTGGTCCGCAGCTGGACCCACCTTGAACGTCAGCGTGGCGGCGGTGGATTCATGGGCGGTCCTGGTGAAACCCAGATCGAAGCCGACCGTCGCTTGCTGCAAGACCGTATCGTCAAGCTCGAGCGCGAGCTGGAACAGGTTGTGCGCACGCGCCAACTGCATCGCGCCAAGCGCAGGAAGGTGCCGCATCCGATCGTGGCGCTCGTCGGTTATACAAACGCCGGCAAGTCGACGCTGTTCAACCGGATCACCGGGGCAGGCGTGCTGGCAGAAGACATGCTCTTCGCAACCCTAGACCCGACGCTGCGCCGGATGAAGCTGCCGCATGGGCGCACCGTGATCCTCTCCGACACTGTTGGCTTCATTTCGGACCTTCCGACCCATCTGGTCGCCGCTTTCCGCGCTACGTTGGAAGAAGTGCTGGAAGCAGATCTCATCCTTCATGTCCGCGACATGTCCGACGTCGACAATCAGGCGCAGAGCGCGGACGTACTGCGCATCTTGAAGGACCTCGGCATCGACGAGGAAGAGGGCGACAAGCGGATCGTCGAAGTCTGGAACAAGATCGATCGCTTAGAGCCGGAAGCCCACGGCGCCATCGTGCAGAAGGCGAGCGGTGCCGAAAACGTCGTTGCCCTATCCGCAATTAGCGGCGAAGGTATCGATACGCTGATGGGCGAGATCAGCCGCAGGCTTTCCGGCGTGCTGACCGAAGCGACTGTACGCTTGCCGGTCGATAAGTTGGCGCTGCTGCCTTGGCTCTACGACCATGCGATTGTCGATAGCCGCGAAGACAACGAGGACGGTTCGATCACCTTGGATGTGCGCCTGTCAGAAACCGAGGCGGTTGAGCTGGAGCGCCGCTTGGGCAATGGGCCGAAAGCCGCTAAAGAGGACTGGGAGCGCTAGTCCAGTGGCTAAGATCTGACCGTCGCCCCGTCAATGCTGACAGGCGACCGCGGAGTCTGCGCTTACGCCGGTGATTCCGTAAGGCGAGGTCATATCGGTCAGCCTAGTTGCCGTTCGATCGCTTTCGCTGCTTGCCAGATTTCCTCCATCCGTTCCAGGCTTGCTGCCTCCAGCGTCTCACCTTCTGCATCAAGAACGGTCTCGATGTGATTGAATCTGCGGCGAAACTTCGTATTCGTCCCGCGAAGGGACTGCTCTGGGTCGGTCTTCACATGCCTGCCGATGTTGACGACGGCAAAGATGAGGTCGCCGAGCTCATCGCTGACCTTCGCCTGATCGCCTTCGGCTAAGGCGACGCGCAGCTCGCCAATTTCTTCCTCGATTTTGTCGAGGATCGGTTCGGGAGCTGACCAGTCGAAGCCCACCTTTGCAGCACGCTCCTGCAGCTTCAGCGCCTCAGTCAGGGCAGGGAAGCTCCGCTGGACCGACCCTAGGAACCCGGCTTTGAAATCCGCGCTGATACCGCGCTTGGCTCGACGTTCGGCGCGCTCGCGCTTTTCGGCTTGCTTGATGTTGTCCCACTGCTCCTTCACCGCATCCGGCGTATCTGCATCGGAGCAGGCGAACACATGCGGATGCCGGCGGATCATCTTCCCAGTGATCGCCTCGACGACATCGCCGAAGGAGAATTCGCCGGCTTCCTCGGCCATTCGCGCATGGAATACCACCTGCAGCAGTAGGTCGCCCAACTCGTCGCAGAGGTCGTCCATGTCGTAGCGTTCGATGGCATCGGAGACCTCGTAGGCCTCCTCGATCGTATAGGGCTTGATCGTCTCGAAGGTCTGGACGACGTCCCAGGGGCACCCGGTTTCCGGATTGCGGAGCGCAGCCATGATCTCGATCAGGCGCGAAATGTCTTTGGAGGCTTCCATGATCACTCAGTTCAGTGGGATATCGTTGTTGCTCTTCGATGCCTGGTAGCTGTCTGAGAGCGCGTCGTAGCGCGCCTTGATGCGTGCCGTCTGTGACTTCAGTTCGGCTTTCAGGTGATCGTCCTCGGTCTCCACGAGGTCGGCGATGGCAAAGCTGTTCCAGAACGCATTGCTGCGTCGATAACCACCCGGTTCCAGGCCGAAGACTTCCTTCAGGATCTTCAGGTCGTGGGGAATGGCGAAGGCGTCGCGCGAATCTTCGTGGCTGAAGAAATAGTAGAAATTGTCGAACCCGGCCCAGGTGATAGCCGACATGCACATGGTGCAGGGTTCGTGGGTCGATAGAAAGATCAGGTCCTTCGTAGCCGGCTTTTCGCCAAGCTCGTAAAAGCGCTTCAGCGTGTGCACCTCGCCGTGCCACAGCGGGTTCTCAAGCTCGTTGTTGGTCTCCGCAATGACGAGCGAGAGGTCGGATTTGCGCAGGATCGCGGCACCGAACACCTTGTTGCCCGCAGCGACGCCGCGCTCGGTCATCGGCAGGATGTCGTGTTCCATGACGTTGAGCAGGCGGGCGGCGATGGTCTTGTCGGACATGAATTTCTCCTTGAAGGCTGTACTCTAGCGCTAGCGGCAGTCAAGGAAAATGCCGATCAGGCCGCGTTATCGTGTTTGTCACAGGCTTTCCGCTGCGTTGCGACAGGTCCGGGTGTGTTCGTTGCGCCGCACCGGTGACTTTTACTCAAATCATTGGGAGAGCGAGTAAAAGAATACGCGCCCGCGCGGGCTTTGGAATTTCTGTTTCTTCATTTGCCTGGGCAGAGAGTGCATATTCCGGCAACTTCGAAATGGATTGACGATGCCTCCCAAGACTGAACAACTGTCGGTATTTCCTGCCTTCTTTCGCGTTGAAGGCAAGATTGCGGCCGTCTTCGGCAATGGCGACGAAGCTTTCGCGAAGGTTCGCCTGCTCTCGAACACGCAGGCGAGGATTGTTGCCTATGCGGATCGCCCTGAGGCCGATTACCACGCCTTTCTGATCGCCAATCGGATCGAGACGGTACGCGCCGGCTTTGCGGCTGAGCAAGTCCACGGGGCAACGCTTGTCTTTGCTGCGACCGGAGACGCGGCCCAAGATCGAGCCATCGTGGAGGTAGCGCGTGCCGAGAAGGTGCCCGCCAACGCCGTCGATCAGCCTGATTACTGCGATTTCTTTACGCCCGCGCTTGTCAATCGCGCGCCGGTGGCCGTCGCCATCGGCACGGAAGGTGCTGGCCCGGTGTTGGCCCAGATGATCCGCGCACAGGTCGACCAGTTGCTTGCGCCCTCGCTCGGTCGTCTGGCGGATCTCGCGATCAGCTACCGCGAGGCCGCTGAGCACCTCATCCCGAAGGGCGCTGCGCGCCGTCTTTTCTGGCGCCGCTTCTTCTCCGGCGCGGTTGCTGACGCTATTGCCAACGAGAACCTGCCGCGGGCGCGGCGTGAGGCCAATGGCTTGCTGCAGTCTGCCGAGAAGGTCGAGGGCCATGTCTGGCTCGTCGGCGCCGGTCCGGGTGCTGCGGACTTGCTGACGCTGCGCGCCCAGCGCGTGATGATGGAAGCCGATGTCATCGTCTATGACGCTCTCGTGCCGCAGGAAATCGTCGATATGGGCCGCCGTGACGCTGAGCGTCTGTCGGTTGGCAAGCGCAAAGGATGCCATTCGAAGTCTCAGGAAGAGATCAACGATCTGCTGGTATACCTCGGTCGCGAAGGCAAGCGCGTGGTTCGCCTGAAGTCCGGCGATCCGCTTGTCTACGGCCGGGCAGGCGAGGAGATGGCGGCGCTGCGGGCTGCGGGCATTTCCTATGACGTAGTTCCGGGAATCACCTCGGCTTTCGCCGCCGCCGCCGATTTCGAGCTGCCGCTGACGTTGCGCGGCGTCGCCTCCTCGCTGGTCTTCACGACTGGGCACGATCTGACGGGCGATGTCTTGCCGGATTGGGCAAGCCTTGCGGTCTCGGGCGCGACCATTGCCGTCTATATGGGCCGTACCGTCGCTGCATCCGTGGCCGAACGTCTGATGCAGGCCGGCCTTCCGGCAGAAACAACAGTTGCCGTCATCGAGAATGCCAGCCGCTCCGATCGGCGGCTGTTGCACGGGATTCTGCGGGATCTCCCCGACCTGCAGCACCGTGACGAGTTGACCGGCCCGGTTATGGTCATTATCGGCGATGCTGTCGCAGGCGCCAATTTCGAACTGTCGGAACCGCTCGTGCGCGAACGCGCCCGGTCCGAGGAATTTGCAAGGAGCTGAACATGGTGGACAAGGTCCTGACTGCCAACCGACTGACGGATGGCATCGCCGTCTGGCTGAACGCCAACGGCGAATGGGTTACCTCGCTTCAGGAAGCCCTTGTTGCTCGCCATACAGAAGCCGTCGATGCGCTAGAAGCAATTGGCAAGAAGTCCTATGCCGACAATCAGGTCGTGGACGTAGCCGTCATCGAGGTTCAGGAGAGCAACGGCGTGCTCTGGCCGCTGCGCCTGCGCGAGCGCATTCGTGCCCAGGGTCCGACCATGGAATATGCGCCGGGCTACCAGCCCGCCGACCCCGCATTCATCGCAGTCTGAGGAAGCAGATGTATCGTTACGACGAATTTGACCATGCTTTTGTCGCCGAGCGCGTCGAGCAGTTTCGCGACCAGGTGCAGCGCCGCCTTTCCGGCGAGCTCGCCGAAGACGCGTTCAAGCCGCTGCGCCTGATGAATGGCGTCTATCTGCAACTTCACGCCTACATGCTGCGCATCGCCATTCCTTACGGGACGCTGAGCTCACGCCAGGTGCGCATGCTCGCTCATATTGCGCGTAAGTACGACCGCGGCTATGGCCATTTCACAACCCGCCAGAACCTGCAGTTCAATTGGCCCAAGCTTTCCGATATCCCGGATGCACTCGCCGAGCTTGCCTCCGTCGAAATGCACGCACTGCAGACATCGGGCAACTGCATTCGCAACGTGACTGCCGACCATTTTGCCGGCGCCGCGGCCGACGAAATTGCCGATCCGCGTCCCTACGCTGAGATCCTGCGCCAATGGTCCTCGGTGCATCCGGAATTCTCGTTCCTGCCGCGCAAGTTCAAGATCGCCGTCACCGGCGCCGAGCGTGACCGTGCGGCGATCCAGGTCCACGACATCGGCCTGCATCTGAAGAAGAACGAGAAGGGTGAAATCGGCTTTGCCGTTTATGTCGGCGGTGGCCAGGGCCGCACGCCGATGATCGCCAAGCTGATCCGCGACTTCCTGCCGGAAGAGGACCTGCTGTCCTACACGACAGCGATCGTGCGTGTTTATAACCTGCACGGCCGTCGCGACAACAAATACAAGGCTCGCATCAAGATTCTCGTGCACGAAACGGGCGCGGAAGAGCTGGCGCGTCAGGTCGAGGCAGAGTTCGCTGAACTCAAGGATTCCGAACTGAAGCTGCCGGAGGCCGATGTCGAGGCTATTGCCGCCTATTTTGCGCCGCCGGCTCTGCCCGATCGTGCCGAAGGATGGGAAAACCTCGCGCGCTGGAAGAAGGCCGACCCTTCTTTCGCTCGCTGGGTGCAGCAGAACGTGCAGCCGCACAAGCATCCCGACTACGGTATGGTGACCATCTCGCTGAAGCCGATCGGTGGCATTCCGGGCGATGCTTCCGATAACCAGATGGATGCCGTCGCTGATATCGCCGAGGAATATGCCTTCGACGAAATCCGCGTCAGCCACGAACAGAACCTGATCCTGCCGCATGTGGCGCTTGCTGATCTCGAAGCTGTTTACCGCGGCCTGGTCGCCATCGGCCTTGCCGAGGCCAATGCCGGTCTTATCACTGACATCATTGCCTGTCCCGGGCTCGACTATTGCGCGCTCGCTAATGCGCGCTCCATTCCCGTTGCGCAGGAAATCTCCAGGCGTTTCGGCGATCCGGATCGTCAGGCTGAAATCGGCGAGCTGAAGATCAAGATCTCGGGCTGCATCAATGCCTGCGGCCATCACCATGTCGGCCATATCGGCCTGCTTGGCGTGGAAAAGAAGGGCGCTGAGCTCTATCAGATCACGCTCGGCGGTTCGGGCGACGAGCACACTTCGATCGGCGAGATCATCGGTCGCGGCTTCGAGCCCGACAAGGTGACCGATGCGATCGAAACGATCGTCAACACCTATCTGACAATTCGCAAGGAACCTTCGGAAATCTTCCTTGAAACCTATCGCCGCGTTGGACCGCAGCCGTTCAAGGACGCGCTGTATGGTTCAGCGGCAGAAGCGGCGTAAGGAGAGGACGATGACCAAGATCTGGAGAGAAACCGGCTTTGTCGAGAACGATCCCTGGGTGATCGAGACGGAAGAGATAAAGGCAGGCGAGGGGCAGAAGGCCCTTCTTGGCTTGGACGAACTGATCGCCAAGGCGGACGAGAGCAATGAGGTCGGCTTCGGCGTTCTGATCAAGCCGGCGGACGATGTTTGCAAGCTTGAGCCCTACCTCGACCGCCTGGAGATTGTTGCTGTTGCCTTCCCGGCCTTCAACGACGGCCGAGCCTTCAGCCATGCATCCCTGCTGCGTGACCGCCTTGGCTACACCAACGAACTGCGCGCCGTCGGCGATGTACTGATCGACCAGATTCCGCTGATGCAGCGCGTCGGCATCGACAGCTTTGCGGTGACCAACGAGACTGCGATAAAGCGTCTCACGGAGCACCGCCTGCCGGGAATTCCGCATCATTATCAACCGGCTGTGCGTGACGCGGACGCCGGCAAGGGCTATAGTTGGCGCCGTCAGGCGAAGCCGGCTGCATAAGCACCGGATCGCCGTCAAGAATCGACGGAACGGTGCAATGAAGACTTTTGAAATCGTGGTGATCGGCGGCGGCCTTGCCGGCATGATCGCCGCTATCGCTTTGGCTCGCGGCGGACGCAACGTGGCTCTTGTTGCGCCGCCGTCATCCAGCCAGGACCGGCGCACGACCGCGCTCATGGATCAGTCGATCCGTTTCCTCGACAGGCTGACCTTGTGGGAAAAGCTGCGGCCTGCTGCTGCTCCGCTTTCCACCATGCGCATTATCGACGGTACGAATCGCCTGCTGCGAGCGCCGATCACCACTTTCCGTTCCGTCGAACTCGATCTTGACGCCTTCGGCTACAACTTCCCGAACAAGGCGCTGATGGAGGTGTTGGAGGCCGCGATTGCGGCCGAAGGCAATATCACCCGCTTCACATCGTTTGCCGACCTGATCGATATCGGCACCGAATCGGTGACCATCACGCTCGCCGACGGCGAAGTCCTCTCGGCGGCCTTCGCCGTTGGCGCTGACGGGCGCAAGTCGAAGCTGCGCGAAACGGCCGGCATCGATGTGAGAACCTGGTCCTATCCGCAATCGGCCATGGTGTTGAACTTCGAACATTCGCTGCCACATGAGAATGTCTCGACCGAGTTTCATACGGAAAGCGGACCGTTCACTCAGGTGCCGCTTCCGGGCAATCGTTCCAGCCTTGTATGGGTTCAGAACCCTTCGGATGCGGTGGCGCGCAATGAACTCTCACTCGCCGAGCTGAGCAATGTCGTCGAGGAGCGAATGCAGTCGTTGCTCGGCAACGTGACCGTCGAAGAAGGCGCGCAGTTGTGGCCGCTTTCCGGCATGATGGCCCATCGCTCCGGCAAAGGCCGAGTTGCCTTGATCGGCGAGGCTTCGCACGTCTTTCCGCCAATCGGCGCACAGGGGCTGAACCTCAGCCTGCGTGATGTCATGGTGCTTTCGGATATTCTCTGCGCCCGGCCCGAACTACCGATCGCCGCCGACGCTGGCGATCGTTTCGATCGCAAGCGCCGCGCCGATATCATGACCCGCACGGCAAGCGTCGATCTTCTCAACCGCTCGCTTTTGTCCGATTTCCTGCCTGTGCAGATGATGCGCGCCGCGGGCCTTCATATCCTGTCGGCGCTGCCGCCGCTGCGCAGCATCGTCATGCGTGAGGGTATTGAACCCGGACGCAGCTTCCGGGATATTCCGGGCGCGATCAAGGGTAAGCTAAGCCGGAAGAAAGCCTGATTTGATCGCAATCAGGACGGCCGAGACGGTCACGACGGAAAGCGCCGTCGTGATCAGGATCGTCGCCGAGGCGCGCTCCTGCCAGACGCCGTATTGCTGCCCGATAACGAAGACATTGGTCGCCGTCGGCAAGGCTGCGAGCAGCACCGCCGCGTAGATCCAGATAGGATCGAAGCCGCCGACGGCCGTCAGCGCGAGATAGACGACGATCGGATGGACGATGAGCTTGGCCGGAACGATGTAGCCGATCTCAGCCGGTATGCGCTTCAGCGGCCGAAGGGCCAGCGTGACGCCCATCGCAAACAACGCGCACGGCGCGGCAGCCTGCGCGAGGTAGTCAACGAAGCGTTGGAATGCGAGCGGCTGATCGATGTGTAAGCCGGCGGCGACGAAGCCGAGCGCAGTCGACAGGATGAACGGGTGAAAGGCCACTTTCCGAGCAATATCGACCGCCAGGCGGCCGGTGGAGCGCCGGTCATCACCAGTCGCTGCCATGAGTGCCGGCGCAACGATGAAATGCAGCGCATTCTCGAGGCAGACGAGCAGCGCCACCGGCACGGCCGCACCTTCGCCGAACGCCAGCAAGGCGAGACCAGGCCCCATATAGCCGATGTTGCCGTAGGCGCCGGCAAAGGACTGAATCGTGCAGTCAGCGAGCGAGTTGCCCCGGATCCAGCGACCGATCGCAAACAATACGATGAAGATCGAATAGGTTGCCGCGAGATCGGTGGCGATGAAGTCGACCCGTGTCAGATCCTCGACGGGCGTGCGTGAGACGAGTTTGAAGAAGAGCGCGGGCAGGGCTGCATAGATGATGAAGGTGTTCATCCAGCCGAGCGCCTCTGCCGGCTGCTTCGTCACTTTCCCCTCGATATAGCCAATGAAGATCAGGCCGAAGAACGGCAGAAGCAGACTGACGATATCGGACAACGGCTATTCCAATGCAAATTTCGGCGGGGGCGATTTGCGCTTAGCCGATTTTCATCAGGATTGGAAAGGTCTGTTGGAACCAGATTGCGACGTCACTGATGAAACCGAACATGAAAGCGAGGCCGGTGAGGATCAGGAATATGCCCATGACTTTTTCGACCGTTCCCAGATGCCGGCGGAAGCGTGTCAGAAAGCCCATGAAGGCACCGGAGAAGCCGGCGGCAATCCAGAACGGAATAGCAAGGCCGAGGGAATAGACCGCCAGCAGTCCGGCACCCGAACCGACAGTCTCTCGCGAAGCCGCGACGCCGAGGATCGCGCCGAGTACCGGGCCGATACAAGGGGTCCAGCCGAAAGCGAAAGCCAAGCCCATCACATAGGCACCGGTCAGCGTCGCTGGCTTGCCGCTGCCTTGAAAGCGCGCCTCGCGGGCAAGAATTCCAATTCGGAAGATTCCCAAAAAATTCAAACCCATGATGATGATGATCAGGCCGCCGATCTTTGCCAGGAGATCGAGATGTTGGCGAAGCGCCATGCCGATGCTGGAGGCACCAGCCCCAAGTGCTACGAAAACGGTGGCGAAGCCGAGCGTGAAGAAAAGCGCTGAAAATAGCACGCCTCGTCGCGCGTCCGGGGCAACGGTGATCGTGCTGCCGCCGCGGAACTGCTCGACGGAAATACCGGCCATGTAGCAGAGATAAGGCGGAACGAGAGGCAGGACGCAGGGCGAGAGAAACGACAGAGCGCCGGCAAACAGGGCGCTCAACAAGGAAATATCGGCAATCGACACTTAGGCACTCCGGCGGCAGCACGCATGTGCGAAGTCCTATCGCAACGGAGCCATCCGAGCCAATCACCTTTTTGCGTTTTGAAGAGAAAGTAGAGGTGGCCGGGTAACTCTGGAGCCGCATTAGAA
The DNA here is from genome assembly GCF_050644135.1 of Rhizobium sp. YTU87027. Classification (NCBI taxonomy): domain Bacteria; kingdom Pseudomonadati; phylum Pseudomonadota; class Alphaproteobacteria; order Hyphomicrobiales; family Rhizobiaceae; genus Rhizobium; species Rhizobium sp. YTU87027. The sequence continues at coordinate 1,360,714 of NZ_CP098440.1, forward strand.
TGGCGATGGCGCGACTGTCACGCGCCATCGCCATGCAACCGAAGTATCACACGACTTTAGCGGTCTCGGCAGACGGTTTTGTATTTTGTGATGTAATGATGGTGGCTCTTCTTCTGATAGGGCTGGTCCCAGCACGCCTGTTGCGCGTAACGCGGACGATAATAGTTGTCGTCATCATCATCGTCGTAGACATAACGTGGCTCGTGTCGGTAGTGGCGTGGCGGTGGCGGATCGTCATAATACTGCGGCCCGGAGCCGAACTCGAAGTATACGCCGTCCGCGAAAGCCGGTGCGCTCACGAGCAGCGTCGCAAGTCCGGCGGCTGCAACAATAAGCTTTCTCATGATCGGTCTCCATCTGTATCTGCTGACTTAACGCCTTTGGAGCGCTGTTGGTTCGACAGATTAGATGCGGCGCATGAATGCGCACTGAAACCGGCGTTCATCTTCCAGTCATGCGCCGGATGATCGCAAGAGGGTCATGATTCGATCGAGTCTGTGTGTCACGGTCACCCGCAGAGGTGAACGCCACCGTTCAGTGATCGGCGTCAGAGACATGGGGAATGTGTAATATCTGGCCGTCGATCAAGAGGAGGAAATGATCTTCATCGAGACGATTCACGATCTCGCCGTCCTCCGTCATATAATCGGTCTTGGGCGAAGCCGCGTTCTGGCCGGAAATCCTGATCTGCTGAATGACGACGTAGGTCTTCCCTCCGTCGTTCTGACACCGAAACCGCCGTTCCTCTCTATAGTTCGACATGGCTGGGCCTCCATCGCATTCCAACGGAATCTTTGCTCCCATCGATGCGATTTCAAGGCCCTCCGGCTATTTCGGGCGATTTGACGCTGCTTGAGACGCCGCATGCCGAAACACAGTTTGAAGTCCGCCAAAGATGAGCCCCGGCGGGGTTCAGCGGTTAGGCATAGGGCGCGCGCTCAATAACGGCGAGATCGTCAACAGACTAGCGGGACGCTGCGTTAGCGACGCGGTTGCCAGCGTTCTGCGTCGCATTGACGGTATTGGCCGCATCGCGACCAAAGCCCTTGATCGTGTTTGCGCACGAACTCAATGCAATGAGCACGCACAAGGCAGCAGCAACTTTCGCGGTGATCGTCATTTTCCTGTCTCCCAGTTGGAGTCGATAGGTAATGCGCGAGGCCGCAAGTTGTTCAAAATGAACCACAATTGCGTTGAGCTGATGCGAGGATTGTTCACGGAAGAGAGTGTCACAAGAAAAAGCCCGGCGGGATAGAATCCACCGGGCCTTTTGCGGACCTACATAGGCGATGCTGGTCCGGCAGCGCGGATTTCAAACGCTGCAACTATGAAACGGGCAACGCCAGCAAAGGTTCCCACAAATGTTGTGTAGGTCGCTATCAAGCTTGTGCCGCACCATGCGATTTTGAGCGGACGACCGGCATCAGCACCTGCGCCGCCGGTCGTATTTCAACATGCAGCCGGCCAGGGGCGGGCTTACTGGCCGCTTCGAAGGACTTGCGCTGAACAGGCTTGCAAGCGTTGCGGAAGCCAGACCGCTGTGATGGCATGTTAGAGGGGATCGAATTTCAAACTTCCATGTCACAACGGAACTTCATTTCTTTTGTTCACTAATTTTATAGACAATATTTGATGCAGCAAAGAAGGAGAGATACATGTCGCTGCGATTGGTGGGCATTGCCGGTAGCTTCAACCGTCCGTCAAAAACCTATACCCTTGTCGAGCATATCGCTGGACTTGCCGCTGAAAACTACGGCTTCTCCACGAAGGTCTACGATCTCAAGGATGTCGGCCCGTCGCTTGGTACGGCCCTGTGGCGCAGCGAGCTGGATGCCCAGGCGACCCAGGTTCTCGATGATATCGTCAAGGCGGACGTTCTCGTCATTGGCTCGCCGACCTACAAGGGGTCGTATCCCGGTCTGTTCAAGCATCTGATCGATCTGATCGAGCCGAACGAACTCCGCTCCAAGCCGATCATCATCTCTGCGACCGGTGGCGGGGATCGCCACGCGCTGATTGTAGAGCATCAGTTGCGGCCTCTGTTCGGCTTCTTCATGGCTCACACGCTGCCGACGGCCGTCTATGCTTCGGATCGCGATTTCGTCGACTACAAAGTCGCCTCGGAGGCGCTGTCAGGCCGTATTGGCGCTGTTGTCGATGAACTGGCCGCCTTCTCCTTCGTGCCCTCGGCAAGGGCTTCACTTCAAGCCGCCGAGTGAGCGCAGGAGGGATGATGACATGGACGGTGCGGAGAAAGTGGCGATGGGAAGCGAGCTTTGGAGCGTCTTCGACTTCGCTCGCCGCTATCGGCTGACGATCCGGGAGCAAAATCGCCTCTTGATGCTGTTCGGTCCCGTCGCCAGTGCCACGGACCTGCTTTCGAATGCGAGGCGGAACCAGCTGATCTAAGGGGGTAAGGAGAAAATGATGATGCAGTCTCTTCTTCTGTGGATCCGATCGGTGCTCCGCATCGACCTTTCCCAACCGGCCGCCGCGCGGATCGAGTGGCCTCAGGACGGCGAGCCGACAGCCCGCGACTATGAAATCTATTATTGGAACCCATCTCCGGGCCCCTGGTACTGAGGGATCGACATGGTCGTTTTCGATGATCGCCGCATCGCTCCGCGAGTCCGGCTAGTGAGCGCAGCAGCAGATATGGCCGCTCCCGTGGCTACGATCCTCGCCTTCGCGTTCCTGTTCGCAATCACGCTAGGCGTTCTCTAGGAACCGACAGCTCGCTCTTAAGACGCGATGAGGATTGATGATGACGCCAGTACTTATTCTCCCAGGGCTCTTTGGATCAGAGGATGCACACTGGCAAAGCGCCTGGCTGCGCGATCATCCCGAAAGTCGTCTCGTCCAGCAGGATAACTGGGATCATCCGAACCTGAATACCTGGCGGGCGAGGCTCGAGGCCGCACTCGAAGATGCCGGAGACGCCTACATCGTTGCCCATAGCCTCGGATGCCTGTTGGCGGCAAGTCTCGCTGGGCGGCCCGCAGCGGGCCGGGTGAGGGGAGCCTTGCTGGTGGCGCCGTGCGACCTGCCGGCGACCGACAAACTACATCCAGGGCGGATTGCTTTTGGCACGATGCCAACGGCCGAACTGCCGTTTCCAAGCGTGATCGTCGGTAGCCTGAACGATCATTATATGTCGCTCGACCGCCTGACGCTCTTTGCCCGTCTCTGGGGCAGCGAGTTGCGCAATGCCGGTCTGGCCGGACACATCAATGTCGCCAGCGGCTACGGCCGTTGGCCGGGCGGCTACCGGATCTTTGAGAAGCTGAAAGTAAGAACTCATCATCTCGATAAGATACCGCAGAGGAAGCCGTCGCTCGGCAGAGCGGCTTCGTCGGCGTGGTAATCAATGTCGCTGGCAATCGGTCGTCGACAATATCGCGCGAAGGTGGTCGGCCGAGCTATTTCGTCTCGCAGACGTTCTCCTTCATGGGCGCGACTTTCACGGTAAGTACAACGCGCCATGGATTAAGAGGTTCTGTAGAATCATAGACAGAATAAATGTGTATAATTGAACTGCCGTTCAGGCGGCTTTGGGCCATTCATCAGTTCAGCATTTTGGCGCAAGTGCTTGAACAGCGGCAGAAAACGGCTACACAATCGCCGTTCATTGAAACCAACGCCATTACCAACAAGGATCACCGCTCATGAGCCTCCGTATCAACGATATTGCACCGGATTTCACCGCCGACACCACACAGGGTTCCATCCAGTTCCACGACTGGATCGGTGACGGCTGGGCTGTCCTCTTCTCGCATCCGAAGAACTTCACGCCGGTCTGCACGACCGAACTTGGCGCGATGGCCGGGCTGGAACCCGAGTTCCGCAAGCGCGGCGCCAAGATTATCGGCATCTCCGTCGACCCGGTCGAAAGCCACAGCAAGTGGAAGAGCGACATCAAGACGGCGACCGGCTTCGATGTCGACTACCCGTTGATCGGCGACAAGGACCTGAAGGTTGCCAAGCTCTATGACATGCTGCCGGCCGGAGCTGGAGAAACGTCCGAAGGCCGCACGCCCGCAGACAATGCGACCGTCCGTTCCGTATTCATCATTGGTCCCGACAAGAAGATCAAACTGATCCTCACCTATCCGATGACGACCGGCAGAAACTTCAACGAGATCCTCCGCGCGATAGACTCCATCCAGTTGACGGCAAAGCACCAGGTTGCAACGCCGGCAAATTGGCAACAGGGCGAGGACGTCATCATTACGGCCGCCGTCTCCAACGAGGATGCCGTAACCCGTTTCGGTTCGTTTGACACAGTGTTGCCGTACCTGCGCAAGACCAAGCAGCCACAGGCTTAAACGCTTGGGCAGGGCTAGGCACTGGACGGGAGCGCTTGATGGCACTGGAGCGACAATTGCATCTCGGCGCCTTCATGCGCCCCGTCAGCCTGCATACAGGGGCATGGCGCTATCCGGGCGCCTATCCCGACGCGAACTTCAACTTCAAGCACCTGAAGGAGTTCGCGCTAAAGCTGGAGGCGGCGAAGTTCGACGCCTTCTTCATGGCGGATCATCTCGCCGTGCTCAACATGCCGGTGGAAGCTTTGAAGCGAAGCCAGACGGTAACCTCTTTCGAGCCGTTTACACTGCTGTCTGCCCTTGCCGCCGTCACTGATCGGATCGGCCTCGTTGCGACTGCCTCGACAACCTTCGATGAGCCCTACCACGTAGCCCGCCGCTTCGCCTCGCTCGACCATATCAGCGCCGGTCGGGCGGGCTGGAACATCGTGACGACGGCCAATCCCGATGCCGCGCTGAATTTCGGCCTCGAGGAGCATGTCGAGCATGGCGAACGCTATCATCGCGCCCGCGAATTCTACGACGTCGTTACAGGGCTCTGGGACAGCTTTGCTGACGACGCCTTTACGCGCGATGTCGAGAGCGGTCAGTTCTTCGATCCGGCCAGAATGCACGTCCTCAATCATAAGGGCGAAGAACTCAGCGTCCGCGGCCCACTCAATATCGCTCGGCCGCCGCAAGGTTGGCCGGTCATCGTGCAGGCAGGGCAGTCCGAGCCAGGGCGCCAGCTTGCCGCCGAGACGGCAGAAGTCGTCTTCTGCTCGCCGCGCGATCTACGCGCAGCGCAGGCGCTCTATGCGGACATCAAGGGGCGCATGTCCGCGATCGGACGGGATCCCGATAACCTCAAGATTCTGCCGGCCGCTTTCATCGTCATCGGTAACAGCGTCGAAGAGGCGCGCGCGAAGCGGGCACGGCTCGATAGCCTCGTTCATTATGACAGTGCCGTCGCTTCACTCTCGATTGCCCTTGGTCATGATGCTTCTGGCTTCGATCCCGATGGACCTCTGCCTGACATACCGGAGACGAATGCCAGCAAGACTGGCCGCGCCCAGGTTGTGAAGTTCGCTGAAGAAGAGAAGTTAACCGTTCGGCAGCTTGCGCAGCGCTACGGCGGTTATTCTGGCCTGGCCTTCGTGGGGACATCGGAAACAATTGCCGATGAGATGGCGCAATGGCTGGGGGAGCGCGGCAGCGACGGTTTCAACATCGTATTCCCGTATCTTCCCCAGGGTCTCGACGATGTCGTGAACCAGCTCGTACCCGAGCTGCAACGGCGCGGGATTTTCAGACAGGACTATGAGGGCACGACGCTCCGTGAGCACCTCGGCCTTGCTCGACCCGCCAACAGGTTTTTTGTCAGCCCCTGAGACGCTATGTCTGGAGCCTCGAACTCTCTTTGCCCGCATTTACACGCATCAAGCATTCGCCGGTAGCCATTTATTTCCACTTCCGTGCGCAATACTCCTCGCATCAGCCCAATGGCGCGATACATTGTTGGCTGCAGTGTAACCGGGGGTGGTAAGGAGAAACAAATGAGCAGATTTCGTGCGTTCGTGGCGGCTGGAGCGTTGATCGGTCTTTCGGCTCTCGCATCGGCCTGCGCGACACCGCCGAATTCAATGGGTTCTGCATCAGGCTATGAGCCGGGAGATTCAATGAATCGAGCCTGCGAGGATGGTTTCAGACCTGGCGACGGCCGCTCCTGCAGCTACTGACCGGCGGTAGCGCATGGTAGCGCTACTGATCTCGTTCATCCGCCTGCTTGATGTCATCCCAATGCGGATAATGCTCGGCACACCACCATTGCGTTTCGCCGCTTTTGGAAGAGGTGTGTCCGAAACCTCCCCATTTCCCGCATCCGACGACGCAGCAATAGTGGTTTACATGAATGTTGGCGCCAGGCGCATGCGAATGATTTTCGATGCTCATCGCGACAGATTCCCAATCGCGCACCTTCACCGCCGCATTTGTACCACACAACGCCTAGGCGGCGCGAGTTCGCTGTCAGGTCGGAGCCGATCAGGTTTCGACGCGGAAGAGGGAATGCCAACGACCCGGTCGGACGAATGGTCGTGGACAGTCGCCTTGCAAATGAGGCGACGAGCTCTTCGAGTGCCTCAAATCGAAGGAGTAGCGATCCTGATTTCAGCGGCTAGAGCATGGATTGCTTAGAGCCGGCCGCTCTGATGCCTTACGGATCGCAATGAGGTTGTTCAGGATGGCGCCGAGCGCGTAATCGCCGCCCCAAGCAAAGCCATTCATCGGTCAAATACATCGGTTCCGGGGAGAGCGAGTGTCCACTTCTAAAATCGGGAATTGCGCTTGAGCTTACTTCCACATTCTTGCTGCAGATTTGGTAGCACGGCCCTTTTCAACACCGATCTTGCGGTCTTCAATATCGCGTACGGCAAGTCTCCGAATCGAACGACGGTTGCGGATTGGTGGGCCGCGGTTGAAATCCGGGCGAGTCGGGTGAGGGCGGTCAAGTGTTCGTGATAGCCCTCGCATCTGCTTGATGGCGCGGCATTTCTGGGACTTAAGGTCACCGCGGCGAGGGGATTAATATGAGCAGGTTTCGGGCAATGATAGCGGCCGGATTGCTGATCGGTCTGAGCGCGGTTGCGTCGGCGTGCACGACGGCGCCGCAGAATCGAAATCCGCCAGATTATCAATATAATCCAAGAACTTCGGTGAACCCGGCCTGCGCGGATGGCTTCAGGCCGAGCAATGAGCGCTCATGCAGTTATTGAGTTAGAATGGTAGGCTGATTGTCCGGAGCACGCTCAGCCGCGGAGATTGTGACGAATTCAGTGTCTTTGAAATATCCTTTGAAAACAGCGGAGAACTCGTCACACAACTTCTTTGATGCCTCGAAATCCTCGATAACGTGACTGTAGATATCTCGAATAAGGCTTTCCAGTTCAGGCGCGGCCAACTCGAATAAGTCCGCAGCGCGCAGTTGTTCATCGGAGGTTAATTCTTATTAACCCAGACTCGCAGCCTGAAAGGATGCGCCGATGATGAAGAAGCTTTTTGCCCCAATCGCAGCCATGGTCCTGGCTGCATCTTTCTCCCTGCCGCTAAACGCGACACCGATCGTCGTGCCGAAAGCAGTACCTATACACACCCCCGACGTCGAGCTTGTCAAACACAAGGGCCATGGGAATGGCTATGCTTATGGTCACTGGAAGAACCGAGGCTACGCCTACCGCGACTGCCGGTATTACGGTTCGTGCTACCGGCCGCGGTATTCCGGCTATCCACGGTATTATGGATATCCGCGGTACGGCTATCGCGACTATTACTCCTATCAACGTAGGCCAGGTGTGACCGTGTATTTTGATTTTTAGTCCCAACTTGGCGGCCACGTGGATGAGATCTGGCCGTCGGCGAGAATGCCGGCGGCTTCGACGCTTCAAGCGGCGGGAGATCCGCCAGCCCCTCTATGCAACCATTGTGTGAATATGCGACTCTGATTCCCGTGATTGCGAGAAAAGGGGAGCGATGATGAGTGACAATGTGACGCCACCCGCGAAGGCGTTCATGAAAAGATAGGCCTGAAGTGGCCGAAATGGTCTACCGGGACTGCAAGGAGATGCAGCGAGCCACGTTTGACGTCGCCACTCAATGGGGACGGTGGATGATCGGCAGCCTGCTAATTATCCACGGCGGCGCGCTGTTCGGCCTGTTCACCTTCCTTAGTGACCTTGCCGGGAAGCCAGAGGCGCTGGCACAGTACCAATGGACGGTGTGGTGGTTTGTCGCCGGGATTATCCTTACGTTGTTGTCCGGCATGATGGCTTGGTTCAACTGGTCAATGCACAGCGACGACTACGACAACCTTGCAAACAAAGCGATGCTTTGGGATCCAGAGCAGTGGGTCGGCAGCACTCCTCATAACGGCGCTATCAATATTACGCATCACCTGGCTATTGCCTTTGGGCTCATGTCAGCGCTCTGCATTGTTGGTTGTGCCTACTCAACGCTTAACGGCAAATGGGTTCCGCAAGTCGTGAGTGCGATTGTCTGATTATTCAGCAGGCGTCGGGGGAGTGATTTCCTCTCCCGCCGCGCCAAGGCGTCAATGAAGCAGCGTTATGATCAGAACAACGGCCTGGATCAGCGTCCTCTTTAGCCGTTATGACAACGATGAAAATTCTGCGAAGAAATATCAAAAAACGCAATGAAAACAACAAGAACTGGCGGAAGAGGTGGGATTCGAACCCACGGTACGGTTTCCCGCACGCCGGTTTTCAAGACCGGTTCCTTAAACCACTCGGACACTCTTCCATCTGATTGATTAGATTAGGCTTTCAGCTTTTTGCCTCTTGCCTGAAAACCGGCTTTGCTACCGATTTGCTACCCAATCATTCGACGGCTGGCTTTTTAGCAGCTTTGATGGCCGCGTCAACTTGCTCAGCAGCATTTGCCTGCATCCCCGGCATGACATGCGAATAAAGGTCGAGCGTAATCCCGATTGTCGAGTGACCGAGGCGCTCGCTGGCAATCTTCGGGTGCACGCCGGCCGCAAGCAACTGCGTCGCGTGGGAGTGTCGCAGATCGTGGAAGCGGATGCGAGGCAAATCGGTCTTTGCCAACAACCTCGTCCACTCATGGGTGAGGGATACCGGCTTGAGAGGATTGCCGTCGACTTGGGCGACCACAAACGAATCATCGACGGGCCTGATCCCGATCTTGAGCTGCTCCTCGGCCTGGGCAAGTCGGTGCCGTTTCAACTCCTCGAGGACCGTTGAGGAGAGGGCCACGGTGCGGGCCTTGCCCGATTTAGTCTCCTTATACCGGACCTCCTTACCAACCTGCTCTGCGCTTCAGGTGACCGCAATAACGGCCGCTGTCAAATCCACGTCCTTCCAGCGAAGAGCGACGCAAGATTCCCGCTGTTAGCTACGAAGGCTACAAATATGATCCAGAGTACGGCTCACCGTATTGGCGCATTAATGAGATCAAGGCGGGGCAGTCCCGGCTGTTCAGGCGGTGCGAGACCGAGACGCAATACAGTAATGAGGTCGCGGCGCTCAAGAGAGCCGGCTTGGTTGTGAAGCAGCGCTGATCGGCGAGCTGAGCGTTGAACAGACCCCCGAACGGCATCAGTATTGGCGACTTAGCGCGCAGCCGCGAGCTGGACGGCGGACTTGGCGTCTTCGGCCCTCATCCGACCCTCGATGACCGCTTTGCAAGCTTTCCATGCGCGCTGCCATTTGGCAGTGCTCTGGTTCGGTTCGTGAATGAGCCAGGTCAAGGCCTCCTCAGGCGAGCCGACAACAATGCGTATGCGGCTATCTCCCAGCACGAGGGGCTTTTCCCATCGGTGTACCAACATGGCTACGCTCCAATCGCGAGGGGTGTTTTGTCAGCGAGCGTTGCTACGCTTCCCAAGAAGTGGGTACCCGAAGCACGAAATGGAAGAGAGAAACGAACGGAACCAGCCGCCAACGCCGGAGGCTTAATTGAATAGAAGCGTCAACATCTACAAGATCGCGAGAGAGTGTGGCGTCACCCTGCGGGAGTGGAAGCACCACAGCCCAACGAGCCGCCGCGCTCGAGAATGCTTCTGCAAGCCGACCGTCCGAGAAATCGGCCGCCGGCATGGAGAGCAGCATCTCCGCCTGGTCCTGATGCTCATCACCGGCAATTCGCGCAATGCCGGCGAGCTGTATGCCGATGTCTTGAAAGCTGTGTCGCGTCTTCTCATCGCCAATCCGGATCTCGTCCGCCGGCCGTCTCTTGTTTCGGACTTCAATGCGATCGACTTCGGCGCCACACGGCGTGGCGCCCGGTCCATGAAATACGGAATGCCCATGAGCGATGAGATTCTGGTGGCGCTCCGGCAGCAACTCGGCCTCTGGCCCTATCGAGGAGAAGAAGCGGCATGATGTTTGCGGAATGGACGTATGAGCAGGTGCGGGCCCAGATCATCGAAGCGGCGTATACCCTCAGAGCCTCACCGGGCGACCTGGGGCCGCGTTTGGCATCCGGCGCGATGTCGGACGTGGTCCGCGATATGATGGAGTCCTACGGCTACCAGGAGGCCAAGGCGCCACGCATCCTATCGGCAGGCGCGATCAGCCGCATGTACGCAGTTTGGGACTGGGTGAACTCCTACCTGAACGAGGAGCAATGCAAGCGAGTTTACGAATATGCCTTCATCAAGACCCGCAAAGGCATCTATCTCGACCGGTATTTACGGAAAATCGACATGTCGCGAAGAACTTTCGAACGGCGTGTACAGGCTGATTGTCAACGGATAGCAGACGCTCTCAACCAAAAACACCGCGTCCGGTTGACAGTGACCTTTGACGACGTGACGCAAATCGCCGTAGAAGACACGTCAATAACGGTAGCTTCGAAGAATTGCGCGACGGACTGGCGCGACGCCGAAGTGACCGGCCAGAAGGAGCAGGTTCGGGCTGACGTTCTCGCCCACGCTCACTGGCGTAACGAACGCCGCCGGCAGCTCCTGGAGCGGGCCGAGCGGTGAGCCGCAATCGACCCTTCTTCCTCGAGGAGAATTCGAACACCGGAACACCCCTCCGGGCGCGGCATCAACTCGGGCGGAAGGCATCTTTTGCTGAAAGACCACTGGAAATACCCGAAAAGGCGTAGAGCGCGCGTCCCTTTCGAAGCTTGACTCCGATCCAGATTGCTATTCTCCTGCAACAACCAAGCATTGCAGGGGAGGCAACGACTGCTTGAGTAAAATCGCGAAGAAAAAGCACGGCCGGAAGCGACGAGCGTTCAAGCTTCAAAGTGGGCAATGCGGTATCTGCGACGCGGCTATGGTACTTCCCGGATTTAATAACAAGGATCGCAAACGCAATAGGCTTGCCGCGGTCGCAAATCTGGCCACATGGGATCACCTAAAGCCAGCAAGCAGGGGTGGCAGCAGTTGCCTTGATAACCTTCATCTCGTTTGTTACGCCTGCAATCAGGAGCGTGGGGCCTCGAAGGCCAATCCGACGTGGCGCTCTGTCAACACTAGATTAGAGCATACCTAGAGCCATTATCGCCGCGACATCGCATCTAGATCACAACCCGGCTTTTTCCTTGGTCTGTCGCTTCTTCCTGCCTCCGGAATAGCTGCAGGTAGGCGAGGTGGTCAGATGCTTGAAGCGCGGTCCAGCCTCTTCCCCGTACGGTCGGACGTAGCGACCGCACTCGGGGCAGAGGTAGGTGCTAGATGATGCCCGATGCACTGCATCGAAAGCGTCGATGTCTTCCAACTCGCCCATCAGATTTCGGCGCTTCGCGATAAGCAGTTTCATCGCTGTCCTGTGTGCAGGTATTGCTGGGTGGAGGGGCGAGCCCCCTATCCGGCGGACAATGGGTTTGGCGTAGCGTTCCTAGATGGCTGCCCTTTTCATGTCGGCAAGGCGCTGCCGCTCGATATCCATTAGGTTTGCGATCTGCAAAAGCGTCTCCTTTACCAGGATCGTCACATATCCGCCGCTCTTGTTCCGGGTGTTGGTAATCAGGTTTGTGAAATCCCTCGGATCATCTGAGTATCGCAGGATTTGAACCACCTGATTCATGTTTACGAAGAAGGACCGTTCGGCGTCAGAAAGTCGAAGGAACATTAGCGGCGGTCTCCGTTAGGTGCCGACGAAATAAGACGAGACGAAACGGTGAATCGCAAGGCTCCGACTTTGCAATCCGCGTTATCCACAGGCGCAAAAAGGGCCCTCTGCCCTATACGTCTGGAAACGCGAGAATAGCTTCGGCAAACGCTTTCATGGTCGCTATGCGATCAGCTTGGATCATGAGTTTCGCTATCCGGGAGAAATCGGCTGAGTTGACGTCGACCTCGATGTTTCGCGCCATGTTCGCCGTACCTATGTTGGACCACATGTGCAGGCCCCAGCCGTCGGAAGATTCGCGGATTGAGGCCAGCAGGGGACTGCGACCTTCGCTTTCACCTTTGCTGCTCCACTGCCCGAAAGAATACTCCAGTTCCATCCATACCCCCAAGTCAACGCGATGTGGATCTCTAAAGACGCATGGCCTTGGGGTGTCGTCGATGCCTAGCTCACGTGGGCACAGCCGGGCATCTAGAGAAAGCTCCAGCCGATTAGAAGGCCAGAGGGAACAATGGCAAATACAACATTCATGCAGGCAATCGCCGATGCGATCTGCAATCATCTCGCCAACGGTGAGAGCCTTCGATCCGGCCGGCACCACGGCTGTTTCCGGCACTCTCATCGATCCGGTACCGTGGAACAGTCTGACCACGGATCTGGGCAACGAAATCACCAACTCGCTGCCACGCAACGGATCGGCGCCGATGACGGCTCCGCTGCAGGCATCGGCCGGTACCGCTTCGCTGCCGTCACTCACGTTCAATACTGCCGCGACAACGGGATTTTACCTGAAGTCGGCGACTGAGATCGGGATCGTCTCGTCGGCGGTAGAGATAGCCTCATTTGGCTCTTATGGCCTACACTTTGATGCCGTCGGCGAGCTCCAGAACGTCAATCTAACGGGGACTGTGGGCGGTGTATTCCTTCAGGGTCACCTTTATGGCCTGACGCTCTCCAACAACGCCTCTGACGCGACGAACGATATCGACATTGGCGTCGGGGCTGCGGCCAGCGATGGCGCAACACCATATATGCAACACCATATATAATGACGCTCGCCTCGGCCCTTACCAAGCGACTCGATGCTGCGTGGGCAGTCGGGTCTGGCAACGGCGGCGTGGACACAGGATCGATCGCAAACACGACATATAATGTTTGGCTAATCCAGCGATCGGACACCGGTGTTGTCGATGCGCTGTTCTCTGCCTCGGCAACTTCCCCGACGATGCCGACGAACTACGACCGGAAACGGCTCATCGGCTCGATAATCCGCGAAAGCGCGGCAATCGTAGCGTTCATCCAGATTGGGGATTACTTCTACCGATCGACTCGCGTGTCCGACGTAAACGCCACAAACCCCGGAACCTCGGCGGTTACCAGGACGCTATCCTCCTGTCTCGCACTGGACGGTGATCGAGTTGAAATCTGGTCGCCGGATCTTCGGCTATCGTCACAAGGGCCGCTGGTTCGGGTGGAAGCACGAGGCCATCGCAGGCCGGTATCTGCTCAAGTCCAAGCCTTTCTAACAGAAATGCCAAGGCCGCGACATTAGCCGCGGCCTGGCCGTTAGACAGAGCCACACAAGGCTGGAAGGGGTTCCACTGCCTTATGCGCGGACCCTGCTCACAGAGGAACTGCGAGCATTCTGAATATAGCGCTTCTTTCGCCGAAGGCAGGATGTCTTCGTTCGAATAGGTAGGATCAGCATTTCGGTGAGTGGTCGACAAAGGAGTGAGGTCCGCAAGGGGTGTAAGCGGACCTCGGAGCACTGTTACAGGAAGTTGGCCGCATTTGGGGCCGCGCACATAAGAACACAACCGGCCGTCGAGCGCATGTTCACCAATGGTGGTACCCGCGGTGCGGCTCCTTTTTGCTTTTCCAACAATACAATCTGGAGCTTTCAACGAATTCACGCGCTCGCTATCCAAGGTACTCGTCCACGAGGGCGGCTATAGCAATCATCCGGAAGATCCGGGCGGCGCCACCATGAAAGGCGTCACGCAGCGGGTTTACGACGAATACCGGCGCTCGATCGGCCTAGCCCGGTTTTCTCACAGCCCCCGTAGTTTTGGCTTTCGCTATGGCTTGTCTCGGCCGTGGTGCTGGGCTCGATAGCGAGAACGGGTGCAGCCAGCGCCGCGGTGTGTGGCGTTTGTTGGGGCTGGCGATGTATCCTCTTTTGTTGGCGGGAAGGGTTTGGGTCCGGCGGCATCATCGGGCCGCAGCGCGTATTCGGGCATGTGCCAATGCAAATTCCGCGGCATAGGGACAGGCCGATGCCATCGCCACCTTGATGCGGCGGACCGAGACACGAACCTGCGCGCCGATCTTCAAGAGCTTCAATCGGATCGTGCCGCAGGTGGCATCGGCAAGCCGCGTGTGGGCGAGACCGAGGCGGCGGAGCGCGCAGATGAGCACATAGGCCAACGATGCAAAGGAGAGCCGCAACTGATTGGCGCGCATGGTGTGAGCACTGGTGCGGTCGGCATAGAGATCGAGCTGGCACTCTTTGATACGGTTCTCCATATCACCGCGGGCGCAGTAAAGCTCCTCGTAAAGCGGTCGTGCCGCTGAGCGCTCCGGGGCAAGCGAGGTGACGATGAAGCGTGGATTAGCCCCAGCCTCCATCCATTCGGCCTTGGCCACGACCCGCCGTCGGCATGACCAGCTGTCCTTCGTCGACCACAGGAAGTCGCGGAAGACGCGGGCAGTCTCACCGCTTGCCCTGGCCGCCAGGCTCGCTTCCTCCAGAGCCTCGGCGATCTGCTTTTCCAGACGTTTGTTGCGAGCAAGGCCAAAGACATAGTCGATGCCGTTTGCCTCGCAACAGGCCATCAGTTCTTCGCGGGCAAAGCCGGAATCGGCACGCAGGATGATGCGGACGCTGGGCCAGCGTGCGCGGATATGTTTGACGATCCGCTCGACCTCCTCGACCGAACCGGCACTGGCATCGATGTTGGAGCGCCGCAGCTTGGCCGAAAGCAGATGCCGGCCGCAGAAGATGTAGAGCGGCAGATAGCAATAGCAGTCATAGTAGCCGTGGAAGAACCGCCCCTCCTGCTGGCCGTGCAGCGGATCATCGGTGGCGTCGAGATCGAGCACGATCTCCTCCGGCGGCCTGTCGTGTGCGTCCAGGAACAGCTCCACGAACAGCGCTTCCAGCGCGCCTTTGTCGTAAGCGATCTTGTGATAGCGCGTCGTCTCGCCAAGGCGGCCGTGCTCCAGTCGGTTCAACGTCGATTTGCCGGCAAGCACCGCACAGTCGTCTCGCTTCGGCGTCAGCCGCTCCGACAGAAGGGTGAGTACCGGGTCGTGGCGCAGCGTGTCGTGGTCATCAACATCCTCGTAGCCCAGTGCGATCGCCGCAATGCGCTGTCCGACCAGCGTGCGTACGCTGTGAACCGTGCAGTTCGGATCGCGGCCATCGATGAAGCAAGCGGCCACCCGGTCGAACAGTCCGATGGCCCCATCGACGTGGCGAAGCAGCAGAGCACCGGCGTCCGAGGTGATCGCCCCGCCGTCAAAACCAGCCACTACTTTATGACCGTCGAAGCCTTCAAATTCGAGTTGCGCGGAGATACAGTGTGTTGGCATCGGGCCTCCTTAACAAATCTGGTAAGCCTTTGTAGCAAAAGCAGTTTCTCAGATTCGTAGGTCCGATGCACCTTTTACTTTGAGAGATGCGGGCTAGAGCCGCTGCCGGTCAAGAACATCAGCAACAGCGAGCTGCAGGCGATCTACCGCAAGCGCTATTGGGATCAGGCGAAGTGCGACAAGCTCGCTCCGGGCGTCTCCTACGTCGTGTTTGACGGGCGGTGAACTCCGGCGTTGCCCAGTCGGTCAAGTGGCTCCAGCGCGCTCTGCAGGCCATGGGGCTCTATCAGGGCGGCATCGACGGCATCATCGGGCAGGGAACGCTTTTGGCCACCGCCGGCGTCAGTGACAATGATCAGCTGATCGCCCGCATCTGCGAGCGTCGCTTGGCCTTCCTGCAGGCGCTGAAGACGTTCAAGACCTTTGTTGGACAGCCCGAGTGAGCGGCGGCTCGCTGTAGGGCAGGCATGGGCCTCTGGATCGGTCGGGCCTGAGATCGAGTATGTCGAGGGCGGCGATGCAAAGGCGTTCATCTCTGATGCCAAGCCGGCGCCGACACTTGCAGTTGCTGACGCGGCCACCGGGGCAGGTGGCGGCTCCTTTACCCTTGGCGGTGCAATGACTGCGGCCAAGGACCAGCTCATGCCGCTGACCGGTTCGTCGCCATGGATCGATCGCACGATAGCTGCGCTGATCATCGGCGGCCTTGTCGTCGCGGCCGGCTCCTATGCCTATCGCTGGTACGCCAACCGCAGAAAGCAGGAACGCCTCGACGCTCTGGATCTCCAGACGAAGGCGCCGGCGTGATGTGGGCGGTCCTGTGGGCGAGAACACCCGCCTGGCTGAAGGTCGGCGCCGCCGTCGTCCTGGTCGTGCTCGCGGCCTACTAATTCGGCAAATGGACTGGCGCGAACGACGCCAAGGTTGCCGCCCAGATGGACGCAATCAAAGAAGCATCCAATCGGATTTCCAACATGGAGAAGAACAATGCGGACTTCCGTAGCAAGTCGGCTCGTGATCGTTGTCTTGTGCTCATGCGCGATAGCGGGCTGCCAGACAGCGGCTGCGATTAACGGCAGTGGGTATCAGCTGACGCGCTTCTCCAACCCTGCGGCGGCGCGAGCGGCGGCGGAAGATCCGACGGCGGGACCGGCCATTGCGTCCAACAACAAGCAATGCCGCGCAGATGCGGCCTGCCGGAAATAGCAGGGCCCGGCCTACACGCATGGCCGGACCCTCCCATTGCCGTCCCATGGCTTACGAGCACGGCGACGGCGAAATAGTCGATCGGGTTTTACCGGTCAAGCACGCATTGCATTGAAGGGGCAATCGAGAGAATGGATGCAAAAGTCATGGACCCGAACCCGCAGCTCTCACAGCGATTGCCGGATCTTTCCACGGAAATGCGGCTCTTCCTGGCCGCTGTTCGCGATGATGAGATCGACAACCTGAAGCTGGTCGCGAGCCTCGACGAGGAAGAGCGTCAGGCGCTGCAGTTCATGCTCAAGAACTTCAAGAAGGACGATCTGGCCGTCATCAACGACAGCCTGGAGAACCTGCGCACCATGAAGCGGTTCGGACGCTTCGGCATGTATCTGATGGGGCTGATTATCGCCTTCACCAGTGCGGTAGGGGCGGTAAAGATATTCTTCATGTCGGGTAGCGCGCCGAAGTAGCGTTGGCTCGAATCGTGTTGCATCATAGAGTCGGATCGCACCCGCACGAGCGCGGCCATTTGAAATCGCACCCTGGTAAGATGTGTGTTTTGCCTCACAATATTGACGCAAGGTTCATCTGGGACACAAAAGTCGGCTTAAAATGTCCTGTCTTGACAAAATTCACGAAGTTTTCAGTTTCATTTCATACGGCCAACGTTGACGGGCGCGACGGATGAATATTTAACCCACTGGTAAGTGGCTCAGGACCCAAAGATGGCAGAATTTCGAACTCAAATTCCCGCTCATGCTATAGAGCGATGCACTGCCTCGATCATATTCAACCCATCAGTGCCAGACAAAGCCTTCGAGAGAATCGTCGCGCAAAGCGCGTCTCAATTGATGAGCAGCGGTTTTCGGTCAACTGGACCTTCAGTGGGTCTCAGCGTCGATGTTGTTACGGGCAGGGTGATCCACTCCGCTGAGGGAGCCCCTAAACTATATATAGGACCTGACGGCCAGACCCAGGTCACTGTGATGCCCAATCTCATCGCACTTTCGACCCCTCAGTATGTGCGTTGGGCGCATTTTCATAACCTGATTGAAAAAATTCTTCGTCCGCTTTGCGACGCTTACAACAACATCGTTTCGATCAATGCCGTAAAGCTGGAATACTGGGATAGGTTTCTTTGGACTGGAAGCTGGTCGGATTTCGATGTCGATCAGCTTTTGGACGTTTCTTCAGGTGTTATCTCCCAGAAGGCGATGCAGGCTGAGCGCGAGTGGCATTCTCATTGTGGATGGTTTGAATTTCTCGGTCCTTCGAAGCGGCTCGTAAATGTGAATGCAGACGTGGTGGAGGTACGTGAAAATGGCGTGACGCCACTCCCCTCAATTGGCATCTACACGATGATGCAGGATCAAGTCTTTACGCCAGAGCATCAGGCAAACTTTGAAGCTGTATCAGCGTCAAAAAAATTTGATGAACTACACGTAGGGTTGAAGAATCTATTTGCTTCATTAATTTTAAAGAGTTATGCGACAAGAATTGGGCTGCTCGGGGAGAAAAAGAATGCTTGATTTCGGTGAGTCCACCGCGTCGCTTTCATACCTGCTCGATCCTGCGCTTCTTTTCCCGCCAGCAATCGTTTACGCAGACGGCGACGACGGCGACGACGAAATCGTCACTCGGACAAGCGACATATCGCGTCTAGTTGCTGAGCATTTCCGCGCATACGCTGAGACTCACGCACCCAAGGCAACCTTCGACCAGGCCCGTCCTGTCGAAGTTAAGGCGCAGGATACCTGGCTGTGGAATACCGTTAGCTCAATCACTGCGCATCGTCAGGCAGATTGGATGGAGCCCGGCGTCGAAGCACCGTCTGAAGAAGCGTTGGACGTTGCTGAAGTGCTAGCAGCAGGTTTCGCGCAACTGCCTATCAATCGGAGACCGCAATTCGGTGTCGACGGCGATGGACGCGCTAGCTTTTCAGCTTACGACAATGGATTTTACTTACACCTGACCATCGATCAAGGTGGCGCTGTATCGTGGTACTCCGTCGAAAATGATGCTGAGAGCTATCGAGATGATGTCGAAGTCGATCCTCTGAATGTTCGCGCGCTTGCAGAAGAGATAATGTCAGCCTAGCCATGAGTTGTGAAGCTTGCAGGCAGGCGCTTCAGGCCGAGAACGCAAAGGTCGACAGCATCAATGAAGCTGTGAACCAGCGGTGCGGTTGTGAGAAATTTTCTGTTTCCGACCTATCCCCTGGTGTCGTCTCGGACGCAGAAAACCTACATTATCTCGTTCCAACTCCAGAGGGCCGAATGGCCAACGGCCGCTTGAATCCTATCTTTCTTGTCCAAGTGGATAGAAACGGCCTTAGCGTCCTGAGAGAAAACGCTGGTGATGACGAGTTCGTTCAAACAGTGGATGAGTTGCGACCCCGGTGGCAGACTAAGGAAAAAAGCTTGGAAGGGGTAATGACCTTCCCGGCTTCTGCGGTGCGCTGGCTGGACGGCGAGAGACTTTGTTGCGTCTACGACACAGCCCTGCCAGGAAAGCCGCATCATTCCGATTTGATGATGCCCTCGTTGGAGGCCGGCCTGAGCAATTCTGAGCGTGATCGCAGACAGAAGAAGCGCATAAAAACCCTGGTTGATCAGATCGGCGACAATTTCCAATCGATTGCCACGTTTCGTAGCGCGCGGCTAGCACACTTGGGTTAGGAAACCTCCTTGGCAAAGAAGGGATCGCCCCGAGGCGGACTTTTTGTGCAATCGTCGTCCGCCTCGGTAACCAGCCGTGCTCGGCGCTGGAATAAAGTGCCGGAAGCCGACGCCGCAAGATATTCGTAAAATGTCGTAATTTTTCCCAGCGCTCACTCATCCGCATCGTAGTCCGCGCCGGCTTTTGTTCCGCTCGCTTCAAAAAGAGCCCCGCTTCTTTCGCGGGGCAAGATCAGGGCTCCTTGAGTGGTCACGTCCCGAAGGCCGAGAGCGAAGCTCAAAACGCGGTAAACTACGCCTTGGCGTGTCCGCTGAGATCGAGGCGACGCGCCGCATCGACGAGGTGCTTCAACTGGTCGATGTCATGCACCTCCTGCTGATAGAGCGCGATAATGCTGGCGGCAACGCGATCCTCTTCCTCAGATCCAGGTTCTATTCCGGACGCTCCGCAAATCGCATCTAGGACGGCCTGGCATTTGCGTAAGTCGTCGGAATCCAGGGGCTCATTGTGGCGAGTGAAGTATTCGCGAGACATCACAACATCCTCCATGAAGAACATCTCTTATCATCGCTACACGGTCCCGCCGCTTTCGGCGGGACACGAAAAAGGGTAGAGACGAGTTCCAACCCTCCCGAGTTCAAAAATGTCGATGAGCCGTCGACGTGAGGCGTTGGCCGCTCGGTCGTCTGCTACCGCCTCGCACCGCAAGGCCCGCCTCCAGGCATGCCGCGAGGAAGAGCTCTTTGCTTACTGCTGGAGGGGTTTGTCGCCGAAGGGCATTCCGACAGCTCACGACGGCGGCATCGTGATAAGCCCCGTGGGCCTTGGGCCATTCGTTCTCGAGGAAGTCCAGAGTGTCGTGGATACTCTCGAAGGACTTTTCCGTTCCATTCTGAAGTCGAACATGTACAGGGGTGTTCCAAAGGACATCCGGCGTCGGCATTTTTTCCTCCTTAATCTTACCAACGGCAATGTAAGGAAAAGCTAATAATTGAAAGGCGTGGGTGCAAGGGGTGCCATTGCTGCCGTCGGGAAAAAGGAGCCCCGCAATGGGCCTAGCGGGGCGAGGAAGAGGGACGTGGAAAGGGGCGATAGGATAAACCTACCGTCTGTCGCTTCAACGCAGCCTGCCGAGTTTCGTTCCTGCCTACCGCCGTTTCTTTCTCTTCGGCTTCTCCGTTTTCGGGGGGCGTTCGAAAAGCGCGGCGTTGGCATTCACGTTTATCCCTGCGTCTTCCGCTGCCATGATGAAGGCGGCCCTGGCGGCCTCGGCATTGGTCTGTGTCTCCAGTGCCCTCAGGCAGGCAACAACAGCGCCGCGCCACGCGCCGCCCTTCTGCTTTTCCGGCCAGCGCGTCATCAAGGCGTCGCCCATAGCTGCAACCGACGTGAGCACGCGATAGACACCCGGGCGCACATCCAAGTCGATGCCGAGTGGCGGAATTGGCATTTCCGAGGGCTCTTCCATGAAGGCCTCACTCATGATGTCAAATCATCGTCGGTTCAGTCCCGTGTCCGGATCGATATCGACAATGATATCAGCACCATCGTTCTTCTGTGAGCCAACCTTTCGGTCGATCCGCTATGCCTCAGGGTGTATGTGCCCCGGCCCTCCTCGATGCATCTCGACAACAACTGCCGGTTACCTCCCGTGGCAGCACGCAGCATCGACATGGGGGAACAACGTGTCACCGTGGGGGTTCATAGAGTGGATCGCACGGGTGAGGGATGTTTCTCCCCTCATGTCTTACGCTGACTAACTGTGTGATCCACCGACGTCTCATTTCTCGAATGCGGAATCGGAGACCTTGTGTCGGCACCGGGATGGGTCGTCATAATTGTTGAGCGCAACCGAACGTTCCACACAATCGGCGTTTCCCTCTAACGGCCTGCGCGAAGTTGCCATATGCTTGCCAGGTGTCGAAAAGGTTTTCTGTCTTACCGCCCGTCATTACGCATCCTAATCTCGGTTGTGGTCGTTCTGAACATCCCGGGAACGAGTTGCTACCATTTTGCTACCGAACTCGGTAGCACGAATGGAAATGCGGTAGCACGGACAGGTATAGAGGAGGGAGCTTCGCCTTACTCATCAGTACATTCAAGGATAGTGGGGACGATGGAAGATGTCGGGAACCGAATTTCAAGACCGGTTCCTTAAACCACTCGGACACTCTTCCATGCAGTTGATTTGACGTCGCTTTCGGAGCTGGCGCCTTTCCTGCTGTTGCCGTCGCGGTGAGCTCAGGCCATGCAGCGTTTAAAGCCGTTCGGGGACAGCGTCAACTGGTTCTGTCGGCTTGGTGGATGGCTACGGGAGGGGAATTTCGCCGGGTGAACGATCCGCCGGGCATGCGCCGACTGCATTGTCCAGAGTGTTAAATTAGTGACTTATTAACCATACTAATTAGAATTGTTCCTATCTGGGCGAAATGCTTCGCAAATTCGCCACGAAAGCCGCATGATTAAAGTCTCGTTAGGTTGGTGGGATTAGGGGTGTCTGGCCCGATCGGGGCAGATTTCTTAACCATAACGGTCTTGAGCGGCGTGGGACATATGAAACGAGACTACGGGGCGGCGTCATTCGCAGCGGGGATGCGATGGGTTGGGCTGTCGCTCATCTGCGCAACGGTTACGGCATGCGGTACCGCGCCAACGCCCACGAAACGTACCCACGGCAAGGAATATTTCTCTGAGAAGGAATACGGCGTCAAGGCGAGCCCGCGCGTTGCCACCGGCAATAATATCCCGAAGGGCGGCGGCCGCTATATGGTCGGCGACCCATACGTGGTGAAGGGGAAGTGGTACTACCCGAAGGAAGATTTCTCCTATAACAAGGTCGGCATCGCATCTTGGTACGGCTCGGCCTTTCATGGTCGTCTGACGGCAAACGGCGAAGTATATGACCAGATGCATCTTTCCGCCGCACACCCGACGTTTCCTCTGCCGAGCTATGCACGTGTGACGAATACGGAGAACGGTTCGTCCATTATCGTGCGCGTCAATGATCGTGGTCCGTATCACGAAGGGCGCATCATCGACCTGTCGAACAAGACGGCGGATATGCTTGACCTGCAGCACAGCGGTACCGGAAAAGTTCGTGTTCAATATGTCGGTCGGGCGCGCATGGATGGTCACGACATGCCTTATCTGATGGCCTCCTATGTGCCAAAGGGCAGTCGCATTCCGGGTATCAACCCGGGCGGCGGGCAGATCGCCAGCGGGGTCATGGTCGCCTCCAACAGCAAGCGCATAACCGCCGACCAACTCGAGAGCTTCGGCGGCTTCATGCCTGAACCGGAGAGTGTCCCGGTACCGGTCTCGGCGACGTCCTATGCTGGCTCGACCCCGAGCGCCAGCTACAACGCCGGGCCCGTTCCGACACCGATGCCGTCGCCGTCTTTCGGTGGCGCAGTACCGCTTGCAGCGCCAACCGCCGGGCAAATGGTCATTCTGCCGGAATTCGGTCCTTTCCCATATGAACGTCCCTATGGAGGACAGCGTTCTCTGGCGATGGGGTATCAGGAAGAGAGCGCGAAAACCGTTACCGTCGAACTCGCTTTCGATGCGGTGATGGTTCGTAACGACGGTCTCACGCAGGACGCGATCCTGGCATCCTTCAAACGGCAGAAGGCGGCGGTCGCACGCGGCGAGTAACGGCGGCCATTGCGTCGTTCTCGGTGCGCCGTTAGCATCGTCAAGGTCGCCCGAGCTGTGGGGTTTTCGGTGTTGAAGCGTTTCGTTCGCCTCTGTGTCTGTCTTCTGCCTTTTGCAACGGGAGCCGTTGCAGCGAGCAGCGATACCAACGCTTCGTTCGTGACCAAGGCTGCGCAGGCCTACATGATCGAGGCGTCCACTGGCACAGTGCTTCTTGCTAAGAACGAGAATCAGACCTTCTCGCCGGCCTCGCTTGCCAAGCTGATGACGGTGGATCTCGTCTTCGACGCGCTCACAAAGAACCAGATCACGCTCGATACACTGTATCCCGTTTCCGAATATGCCTGGCGAACCGGCGGTGCGCCGTCGCGCACGGCGACAATGTTCGCCGCCCTCAAATCGAATGTCCGCGTCGAGGATCTGATCAAGGGTATTGCCATTCAAGGCGCCAATGACAGCTGCATCATTCTTGCGGAAGGAATGAGCGGTAGTGAGCCGGCCTTTGCGGCGGCCATGACGCGGCGCGCCAAAACGCTCGGCATGGAGCAGTCTATTTTCGAAAATTCGACGGGGTTGCCTGACGGCAAGAGCAAGACGACGGCGCTTGATATGGTGACGCTGGCCGCGGAATTGCAGAAGTCCTACCCGAACCTATACCTGTATTTCGCGCAGCCCGATTTCGAATGGAACAGGATCTTCCAGCGCAACCGCAACCCGCTGCTCGGTTTCGGCATGGGGGTTGATGGCCTGGCGACAGGTTTTGCGGAGGGGGAGGGATACTCCATCGTCGCTTCAGCCGAACGCGACGGTAGGCGGCTCTTTATGGCACTGGGAGGTATTGCCTCCGACAAGGAGCGCACCGAAGAGGCCAAGCGCGTGCTTGAATGGGGGCTGACAGCCTTTGAAAGCAGGCAGATTTTTGGCGATGCGGAAGTGATTGGGCAGGCGAGCGTTTACGGCGGAACGTCACGAAACGTCGATCTTGTCGCGAAGACGCCTGTGAGCGTCTACATACCAATCAGCAATCCCGAGCGGTTGTCCGCACGCATCGTCTACCGTTGGCCGTTGACGGCTCCCGTGGAGGCGGGCCACAAAATCGGAACATTGCGGATCTCTGCTGGTGGTCGCCTGCTGCGTGAGGTGCCGCTCTACACGAAAGAAACCGTGGCAGTCGGCTCATTGGGCAGCCGCGCCGTCGATGCGCTCATGGAGCTCGGCGAGACGTTGCTGTTCTCGTGGCTGTGGGATAAGCCCGAACCCACGTGATCGCCATATTCGCCGTTCAGGGTGAGAGTTGTCGTCGGGCGGTTTCGCTTTTCGCTGCCTTCCGCTAGATGTACGGCAGTGGTGTGGGTGATCGCCGTAATGCAGGAAGTAGTCATTGCCATCCGGTACTGGGTTGTTTGTAACGTTTGAAGGCGGGGAGGGTGCGGGCAAGTCGACGCAGATCCGCCGCCTTGCCGAGTCTCTCCGTGCTCGCGGCTACGACGTGCTGTTGACGAGAGAGCCGGGTGGTTCGCCTGGCGCGGAAGCCGTGCGTCATGTGCTTCTGTCGGGTGCTGCCGAGGCCTTTGGCACGCGCATGGAGGCAATCCTGTTTGCAGCGGCACGCAGTGATCACGTCGAGGAAGTCATCCGACCGGCTCTAATGAGCGGCAAGGTGGTCCTTTGCGATCGTTTCATGGATTCGTCCCGCGTCTATCAGGGTGTGACCGGCAATCTTGAATCGGAATTCATCGAGGCGCTGCAGCGCGCCGCCGTCAATGGCATCGTCCCCGATTGTACGCTTATTCTCGATCTGCCGGCGCTAGCCGGTCTGGAGCGCGCCCGGAGGCGGGGTGCTGCTGGCGATGTGGGTCCGGATCGGTTCGAGAAGGAGGAGCTCGAAACCCACGAGAAGCGTCGGGAAGCGTTTCTTGACATAGCCGTGCGGGAGCCTGACCGTTGCCACATCATCGATGCGATGCGGACCGAAGAGGTTATTGCGGCGGAGATTCTGGATGCCGTCCAGAAGCGACTGCCGCACCCGGCAGCGGCCAAGATGGCGGAAGCAGCTCATGAGTGATGAACGGCCGGGATTGCTGGACGGTGCCATCTGGCCAGCCGAGAACATGAAACTATTTGGCCACGAGGATGCCGAGGCATTTCTGGCGCAGTCATACCGTTCGGGTAAGGGCCATCACGCGATCCTGATAGAGGGGCCAGCGGGCATCGGCAAGGCGACGCTGGCGTTCCGCTTTGCAAACCATGTGCTTACACATCCGGATCCAGCCAGTGCACCGGAATTGCTGGGCGATCCCGATCCGGCCTCGTCCGTCAGCCGCCAGATTGCTTCCGGCGCGTCGCATAACCTGCTTCACCTGGCGCGACCGGTCGACGAAAAGACAGGGAAGATCAAGTCTGCCATCACAGTCGATGAGGTAAGGCGGGCAGGGCGGTTCTTCTCGCAGACCTCGGGCACCGGCAATTGGCGCATCGTCATTATCGACCCTGCCGATGACATGAACCGCAATGCCGCGAACGCGATTCTGAAGATTCTCGAGGAGCCACCGAAGCGCGCGTTATTCCTGCTGATCTCACATGCACCCGGCAAACTGTTACCGACAATTCGCTCGCGTTGCCTGCCATTGAAACTTGCGCCGCTTGATGACCGTGCCCTCGGCGCTGCGCTAGCACATCTTGGCATCGACGCCGCCGATCACGACCTTCTTGCGGCAGCGAACGGTAGCGTGGGCGAGGCGCTGAAGCTTGTGAATTATGGCGGCGGCGAGATCATTGCCGCCTATAACGAGGTTCTGCAAACGCAGGGCGCATCCGCCCGGCGGGCAATGCACCGGCTGGCGGATGCGCTTTCCAGCAAGGATAGCGACACGATCTTCGAATTCTTCGCCAGCCATGTCGGCGAAGATCTGATGCGCAGGGCGCGGGCCGCGGCGATTGCGGGGCAGGTGACCGCGGCCGAGCGGCTGGCCCGGTTGCAGTCCGATATCGGCGAGCGACTGACGGTTTCCGATGCCTACAATCTGGATCGCAAGCAAACGATCCTCGGTATCCTCGGAGACATCAAGCAGCCTGGTCCTTGATCACGGCGCGAGCAGCTTCCATGCGACGACGCCGAGCGTCAACGCCAGCACGATGCGGATTGTCCTTTCATGAAGCTTCGGTGCGATCAGGCTACCGGCGACGATGCCGGGGATTGACCCCAGCAGAAGAGCAAACAGCATGCCCCAGTTGATCTCGCCGATCATCCAGTAGCCCATGCCACCGATCAGCGTCAGGGGAACGGCGTGCACGATGTCGGAACCGACGATCTCGCGGACATCAAGGCGCGGGTAGAGCACGAGCAGCACCGTCACGCCCAGGGCGCCTGCGCCAACTGATGTCAGCGTCACCAGGATGCCAAGTGCCAGGCCAAGCACCGTTGTCCAGATGCCAATCGTGACTGGCTTGGGCGGGGAGCGCTCTCCGATTGCATGGAGCGCGAACGCCAGAACTTGCTTGCGAAAGAGCAGCATCAATGCGGTCATGACAAGCAGCCAGCCAAGCGCTGTCGTGATCGTGTGGGCGACTTCCACGCTCTTTCGGTCGACACCGGCCATCAGCCAGAGCATCAAGAGGGCGGCCGGAACGCTGCCGGCGGCAAGACAGCCGACAATGCGCCAGTTTACCCTACCGTGGATCCCGTGCACCGCCGTTCCTGCTGTCTTGGTAACCGCAGCATAGAGCAGATCGGTTCCGACGGCTGTGGCCGGATGAATGCCGAAGACCAGTACCAGCAGAGGCGTCATGAGCGATCCGCCGCCAACGCCCGTGATGCCGACCAGAGCGCCGACGAGAAGCCCCGAAAGGGAGTAGAGGGGGTTGAAACTGGAAAGGTCAGTCAAGCAAGCGACCTCGAGCCTGCGCGTGAAATGGTGCTGCCGAGTGCTGAAGATGTCACGTCGCTGTTGCTCCGCCTTTGAGTTTTCTTTGGGTAGAATGCGTCTAAAATCGAGTCAAGTGCAGCACGTCCGTCATCGGTAAATCGCCGATGCTTTCGAAACTTGGTGTTTCGCTTCGTCATGACATGCGCTAAGAGCGGCTGACAAATTTTATAGAGTAAGCCGGACACGAATGGCCGCCATGACAGACAAGACACCCTTCTACATCACCACCGCGATTTCCTACCCGAACGGCAAGCCGCATATCGGCCACGCCTACGAGCTGATCGCGACGGATGCCATGGCGCGCTACCAGCGCCTCGACGGCAAGGATGTCTTCTTCCTGACGGGCACGGATGAGCACGGCCAGAAGATGCAGCAAACGGCGCGCGCCGAAGGCATCTCGGCACAGGAGCTTGCCGACCGCAACTCCGGCGAATTCGAGGCTATGGCGAAGCTGCTCAATGCGTCGAACGACGATTTCATTCGCACGACACAGCAGCGTCACCACGAGACCTCGCAGAACATCTGGAACCTGATGGCCGACAACGGCGATATCTACAAGGATTCCTACGCCGGTTGGTACTCGGTGCGTGACGAAGCCTACTATCAGGAAAACGAGACCGAGCTGCGCGCCGATGGTGTGCGCTATGGCCCGCAAGGCACGCCTGTCGAGTGGGTCGAAGAGGCGAGCTATTTCTTCAAGCTTTCCGAATATCAGGACAAGCTGCTCGCGCACTACGAAGCCAACCCGGATTTCATCGGCCCGGCCGAACGCCGCAACGAAGTCATTTCTTTCGTGAAGTCGGGGCTCAAGGATCTCTCGATCTCGCGCACGACGTTCGATTGGGGCATCAAGGTACCGAACGACCCGTCTCACGTCATGTACGTCTGGGTTGACGCCCTGACGAACTACATTACGGCGACCGGCTACATCGAGGATCGCAACGGTCCTCGCGCGAAGTATTGGCCGGCGGATGTTCACATCATCGGCAAGGACATCATCCGCTTCCATGCGGTCTATTGGCCTGCTTTCCTGATGTCGGCGAAGCTGCCACTTCCCAAGCGCGTCTTCGCGCACGGCTTCCTGCTCAACAAGGGTGAGAAGATGTCGAAGTCGCTCGGCAACGTCGTCGACCCGGTCAATCTGGTGAACCACTTCGGCCTCGATCAGGTGCGCTACTTCTTCCTGCGCGAAGTCTCCTTCGGCCAGGACGGCAGCTACAGCGAAGAGGCTATTGGCACCCGTATCAACTCTGACCTGGCCAACGGCATCGGAAACCTCGCGAGCCGCTCGCTGTCGATGATCGTCAAGAACTGCGACGGCAAGATCCCGCAATGCGGTCCGCTGACGGATGAGGACAAGGCGATGTTGGCTCAGGCCGACGCGCTACTCGCTTCGACACGCGACGACATGGGCAAGCAGCTCATCCATCGTGCTCTGGCCTCGATTATTGCGGTGGTTTCCGAAACCGATCGCTATTTTGCCGGTCAGGAGCCGTGGGCTCTGAAGAAGACCGATCCCGCGCGCATGGGCACCGTGCTCTACGTCACGGCCGAGGTCGTCCGCCAGATCGCCATTCTGCTGCAGCCATTCGTGCCGGAATCGGCGGGCATGCTGCTGGATCTCGTTGCTGCTCCTGCCGATAAGCGCGACTTCGCAACACTCGGCGAGGCCGGCCGCCTCCTCGCCGGCACACCGCTCGAAGCGCCGAAGCCAGTGTTCCCGCGTTACGTTGCGCCGGAAGCGTGAGGACGCCATGCTGATCGATACGCATTGTCATCTGGATTTCGCCGACTTCGAAGAGGAGCGGGACGAGATCGTCAAGCGCGCTCACGACGCCGGCGTCAAGCAGATGGTGACGATCTCGACGCGGGTGCGCAAGCTCGACGGCCTGCTGGCGATCACGGAGAGATATCCGTCGGTCTTCTGTTCTGTCGGAACCCATCCGAACAACGCCGGAGACGAGCTCGACATTCAGACCGAAGAGCTGGTGCGCCTGGCCAAGGCCCATGAGAAGATCGTGGCGATCGGCGAAGCCGGTCTCGACTATTTCTATGACACGCAGAAGCCAGAGGACCAGAAGATGGGACTGCGGCGCCATATCGATGCATCGCGCGAAACACAGCTGCCGCTGGTGATCCATAGCCGCAGCGCCGATGAAGACATGGCGGCAATCCTGACTGAGGAAACGGGCAGGGGGGCGTTTCCCTTCATTCTCCATTGCTTCTCGTCGGGCGCGGAACTGGCAAGGGTCGGAGTCGAATTGGGCGGCTATGTCTCATTCTCCGGCATTCTGACATTTCCGAAGTCAGAGGAATTACGCGACATTGCCAAGACTATCCCTCATGATCGCTTATTGGTCGAAACGGACGCGCCGTACCTTGCGCCGAAGCGCTGGCGCGGCAAGCGCAACGAACCTTCCTACGTGGTGAACACCGCCGAGGTTCTGGCCGAGACGCTCGGACTTAGCTACGCAGAGATGGCGCGGATCACGACGGAGAACGCATTCCGCATTTTCTCAAAGATGCCGAGGATCTGACAGCGTGGGATACAGACGGCGTTTCACCATTCTCGGCTGTTCGTCGTCGCCCGGCGTTCCTCGCATTACAGGTGACTGGGGCGCCTGCGATCCGGCCAATCCGAAGAACCGCCGTACCCGTGCGGCCTTCATGGTGCAGCAATTTGATGACAACGGTGGCGTCACCACCGTCGTTGTCGACACCGGGCCGGACTTTCGCGAGCAGATGATCGCCGCCGGCGTCACGCACATCGATGCGGTTCTCTATACACATCCGCATGCCGACCATATTCATGGTCTCGACGATCTTCGCGGCTATTTCTATGGATCACAGCAACGCGTTCCTATCCATGCGACGAAGGAGACGATGGATCGCATTCGCCAGGGGTTCGGCTACTGCATGGAGACGCCCCCCGGCAGTAACTATCCGCCGATCGTCGAACCCAAGATCATTGAATGCATTGACCTGCCGCTGCGAATTAGCGGCGCCGGAGGCACGATTTCATTCCGTCCCCACACACAGCAGCATGGTGATATCACGTCGCTGGGATTCCGCATCGGAGATGTCGCTTATTGCAGTGATATCAGTGACTTTCCTCCGGAAACTGTCACGAAACTTCAGGATCTCGATGTCCTGATTATCGACGCGCTGCAGTACCGATATCATCCCAGCCACCTGTCGCTGGAACAGTCCTTGGACTGGATTGATCGTCTGAAGCCAAAGCGGGCAATCCTGACCCACATGCATACCCCGCTCGACTACGACACCGTTATGGCCGAGACGCCGGACCACGTCATACCAGCTTATGACCAGATGAGCTTCGATATCGAGTTGGCGGAGCTGGAAAGCGTCTGAGGCCCGTCTGACGCTTTTTAGCATGCGCTTCGCGCTCTCTGGTGGCTGAAACTTCTCATGCCAGGGCCGCCGTTAAAGCGGCGACCGGTAAAGGGCGAGTGATTTTCTCAACAAGCATCAACGTACGTTCATAATGAGCTGAAAGAGAAGGTCTTTTGTAAATCTGATCCGGGTCGTCTTGATGACGAGTTCGCGGTGGACATCGATTGCCCCGATAGTTCCATAATCTATCTTATGCGATTTAACAAACAAACAATGGCACATTCTATCTCGAACTGCAACAAAGGCGCTAAGCTGCCTGCTTTTCGGGAGCCATGGTTTGATCCGTACCTTTTCGCATTTGAGTTTTGACGAACGCCGATCGATTTCCAGGATGTTGGATCAGAAGTTTAGCCAGTCTGAGATCGCCAGACGCCTCGGCCGGGACCGCGCGACCATCTCCCGGGAGATCAAACGCAACTACTGGCACGATCAGGAATTCCCCGATGCCGAGGGCTACTGGGCGATGACCGCCAACGACATGGCGCGCGACAGGCGCCGGCGGATCGGCAAGCTCTTTCGTCGCGAGGATCTGCGGAACGAAGTGATCGGAAAGTTGGAATCCGGCTGGTCGCCGGAACAGATTGCTGGACGACTGAAGATCGAACCAGCGGCCAAGGCAAGCGTCTGTCACGAGACGATCTACCGATATGTCTATTCACCGGAAGGACAACGGCAGCAACTGGCGCGGCTTCTTCCGGAACGGCGGAGAAAGCGCCGGCCGAGATATGCTCGCAAACCGCAGAACCCGGTCTTTCCAGATGAGCGTTCGATCAAACATCGGCCGGAAGCCATCAACGATCGCAAGGAATTCGGTCACTGGGAAGCCGATCTGATGATCTTCGAAAGGGTTCAGGGCAATGCCAATGTGGCAACGGTTGTCGAGCGGATGAGCCGGTTCACCATGCTGTTCAAGAACAACGACCGGCAGTCCAAGCCGATCATGGAGCGGCTCATCAACGTGCTCAGCCCCCTGCCCAGGCATGCCCGGCAAAGTTTGACGTTTGATCGCGGATTTGAATTCGTCTCCTGGCGGCGACTGAAGCAAGGAATGGGAACCGATGCATGGTTCTGCGATCCGTCTGCGCCCTGGCAAAAAGGCTCCGTTGAGAACATGAATCGGCGGATTCGGCGTTACCTGCCGAGGGATACTGCTGTCCTGTCCGTTCCTGATGAATCGATACGATCACTGATCGATCGGTTGAACAGTACGCCGAGAAAATGCCTTGGGTTCCGCACCCCAGCTGAAGTGTTCAGGCGTGAAGTGAACAAATGACGGCAAGCCGGGGCGGAGGACGGATTTCATGAATGATCCTGCGGTGATTGCGCGGCGAGAGAAAGTGTTATTAGGCAGCCAGCGGCAGAATAGAGATCGTCAATGCACGCCGATATCGCTTTGCGTATCCGATTCCAACTGCAGGCAAGCTGCCCAAAGTGGCGTCTTGTGGAAGGATCCATCCTGCAGAAGAGTGAGCCCCTCTCGTGCCTCGTAGAGCAAGCCGAGCCAGCATAAGCGTTGGAAGACGCCATACTGAAGATCGGATTTCAACTCCCAGGCTCCTATGGTCATTTCGGTGTCCGACAAAGGCGCCAGGTCTGGATAGAGGATTTTCACAACGTCCATTGGCGTGCAACCTTCTCTGGCCTTGATATTGAGAAGATTGAGGAACATGCGCCACCAGCGTAACCGCGCTCGGACCTCCTCTTCCCGCTCGGTGGCGTGGACATAGGAATAGAGATAATCCGTGGCGACCAGATCGAAGAAGGCTTGCGGGTTCACCAAAAACTCCCGGCCGCGTCTGGTTGGCAGCAGCACATCCTTTTTCCCGCGAAGAAGCTTCAGATGACGGGCCATGTCGCGCACGACCCAAAGCGGCGGCATGTCGCTTTCATTGAGCACCTTGTTCATGCTGTAGAGGTCCTCGGCTGTGAATCCTGGCCAGAGGAAGTGCACAGCGGCCCAATGCACGAACTTGCGGTTCATGGCGCCGGTCGCCGTCAATCCTATGCCACCCTCACCGTCAGCATAGGCAACCGAAAGAAGCATGCCGCGAAGAAGTGGTGACAGCGCGGCGATGTCGACGTCACCTTGCAGGTTGATTTCCGGAAGCATCGTGCGGCTTTGATCCCCAACTGCGCCATGCAAGTCCCAGCGAGTATCGAGCGGTAAAAGAACAATTGCTAGTGAGAAAGCTAAAGCCGAAGGGGTGCGTCATCACCCGCCCCCGCTCCGCCCTTTCAACCCGGCCCAGCCGGTCGGATCGGGGGCTGATCTCCCTGCCCTGTAGTAGCCTTTAAGCCCTTGTTGCATTTACATTAGAAGTCACAAATGTAAGGGGGTACATTCTATTTCCAAGTGCGACATGCCAATGATTTCAATGGCTTCACTTTGGAGATTTTGGCATGTCCCGATGCTATACGCAGCTTGCTCTCGCCGACCGACGACGCCTACACCAGCTGGTGGCGGCAAAAGTGCCTGTCAACGAAATGGCCCGTCAGCTTGGCCGCCATCGTTGGAGGATGTAGCCGGGTGGGAAGAGCCCGCTGATCTACACTCTTTCTTTGTGCGTAGACTGCCCTACAATCCCCTGGGACAGTCGGAGCCGTTGCCATGCGCGCCTTTGTCGCAGTTTTCATTCTGTGTGTCGCGTCCTTCGTTTTGCTCGCGACCGCTCGCGCCGAAGATCCGATCGACACGACGCGCACGATGATCGAGGCGCAGATCAAAGCGTTCCTGAACGACGACGTTGATACGGCCTATTCCTTTGCCGCACCCGGGATCAAGGCGATCTATCCAGACAAGAACGTCTTCTTCGCCATGGTCAAGAAAAGCTACGGGCCGGTCTATCACCCTGGCAACTATGCCTTCGGGCGCAGCCGCTCGATCGACAATGGCGCGATGATCTATCACGAGGTACTGATATCAGGCCGTGACGGCAAAGACTGGACCGCGATCTATCAGGTGGCCCGTCAACCTGACGGGAGCTACAAGATCAACGGCGTCCAGATCGTGCCGAATACCGAAAGCAAGGGCATCTGAGTGGCAGGCAGGCGGGATTCGCAGTGCGCCGCACCTCGTAAGTGGCCCTAGACTGGATCGAGATCGCCCCTCGCCCATTCCTCCATGGTCTCGGCCATGAAATCGGCGAAGCGTCCCTCGGCTATTGCCTTGCGGATGCCCTGCATCAGTTCCTGATAATAGGCAAGATTATGCCAGGAAAGCAGCATCCCACCGAGCGCCTCATTGGCACGTACGAGGTGATGCAGGTAGGCACGCGAGTAGTCGCGTGAGGCTGGGCAGTTCGACTGTTCGTCGAGCGGCCGCATGTCCTCGGCGTGACGGGCGTTGCGGATGTTGACCTTACCTCGCCGCGTGAACGCAAGCCCGTGCCGGCCGGAGCGGGTCGGCATGACGCAGTCGAACATATCGATGCCGCGAGCGACGGACTTCAGGATATCGTCAGGCGTACCGACGCCCATGAGGTATCGCGGTTTCTCCGTAGGAAGAACCGGCAGCGTCTCTTCAAGCATCTTCAGCATGACGTCTTGCGGCTCGCCGACAGCGAGACCGCCAACGGCATAGCCCTTGAGGTCGAGATCGGTCAGTGCCGCGGCTGACCGGATGCGCAGCGCGGGCACATCCCCGCCCTGCACGATGCCGAACATCGCCTTGCCCGGCTGAACGCCGAAGGCGACCTTGCATCGCTCCGCCCAGCGCAACGAAAGCTCCATGGCGCGCTCGATCTCGCGCGGTTCCGCCGGAAGTGCCACGCATTCGTCGAGCTGCATCTGAATGTCTGAATCGAGCAATCCCTGGATCTCGATCGAGCGCTCCGGAGACATGTGATGCAGGCTGCCATCGACATGCGACTTGAAAGTCACGCCCTGTTCGTCGAGCTTGCGGAGGCCAGAGAGCGACATCACCTGGAACCCGCCGGAATCGGTCAGGATCGGATGCTCCCAGCGGATTAGCTTGTGCAGGCCGCCGAGGCGCGCAACACGTTCGGCCGTCGGGCGCAGCATGAGATGGTAGGTATTGCCGAGGATGATATCGGCGCCCGTGTCACGAACCTGGTCGAGATACATCGCCTTGACCGTGCCGACGGTACCAACGGGCATGAAGGCCGGCGTGCGGATCGTGCCGCGCGGCATCGAGACTTCGCCCAGTCGCGCACCGGCGTCTGTCTTCTTGATAGTGAACTGAAAGTTCTCGGTCATTTAGTCTTTCCGGAAAAGAAGGCTGGCATCGCCATAAGAATAGAAGCGGTAGCCCGTCGAAATCGCGTGCTGGTAGGCGGCGTGCATCGTTTCGAAGCCAGCAAAAGCCGAAACGAGCATGAACAGTGTCGAACGAGGCAAATGGAAGTTCGTCATCAGCATGTCAACCGCCTTGAAGCGGTAGCCAGGCGTGATGAAGATGCCGGTGGCACCGGCCCAGGCGCGGATTTCGCCGTTCTCCTGCGCGGCACTTTCGATCAGCCGCAATGAAGTCGTGCCGACGCAGATGATGCGCCCGCCCCTCGCCTTGACGGCATTGAGGCTCGCCGCGGTCTCGGCGCTGACATAGCCGCTCTCGAGATGCATCTTGTGATCGTCGGTATCGTCGGCCTTCACCGGTAGGAAGGTGCCCGCACCGACATGCAGCGTCACGAAATGCCGCTCGACGCCCGCCTTGTCGATGGCTTCGAAAAGATCAGGCGTGAAGTGAAGCCCGGCCGTCGGGGCAGCGACGGCACCCTCCTCGCGGGCATAAATCGTCTGGTAGTCGGCGCGGTCGCGCTCGTCCTCAGCGCGTTTCGCAGCGATGTAGGGCGGCAGCGGAATATGGCCGACGGAATGGATGGCCTCGTCGAGCATCGGTCCGGAAAGATCGAAGGCAAGCGTGACTTCTCCGCCCTCGCCCTTTTCTTCGACCGTGCATTCAAGCTTCCCGAGAAGGCAGCTGCTACCGTCGTGGCCGAACGAGATACGATCGCCGATCTTGATGCGCTTGCCGGGCTTGGCGAAGGCCTTCCAGCGGCTTGCACCAACGCGCATGTGCAACGTCGCCGAAACCTGCTGACCGCCGGCGCCTTCGCGATGGCGGATACCCTCGAGCTGCGCCGGGATCACCTTGGTGTCGTTGAAGACAAGCGCATCCCCTGCCCTCAGGAAATCAGGCAGATCGCTGACCCGATGGTCGGATCGCTGTACCTCGCCGGGTGGATCGACGACGAGCAGACGTGCGCTATCGCGCGGCTCGGCTGGCCGCAGTGCGATCCGTTCATCCGGCAGGTCGAAATCAAAGAGGTCTACGCGCATTACTCAAGTCCGGGCAAAGCGAAACCCGCCCCACGCTTTCGCGCAAGGGCGGGTTTCAGCAGAAATCACAATCAGACGTCAGCGGCAACCCGCATCGAGACGATCGAGTCCGGATCGACAACCGGCTCGCCCTTCTTGATCTTGTCGACGTTGTCCATGCCTTCGATGACCTGGCCCCAGACGGAGTACTGCTTGTTCAGCCAGGGAGCATCCGTGAAGCAGATGAAGAACTGCGAGTTGGCCGAGTTCGGGTTCTGCGAGCGGGCCATCGAGCAGGTGCCGCGAACGTGGCTGACTGCCGAGAATTCAGCCTTGAGGTCAGGCTTTTCGGAACCGCCCATGCCGGCGCGGCTCGGGTTGAAGCTCTCGCCGCCCTTCTTGCCGAACTTCACGTCGCCGGTCTGCGCCATGAAATCGTTGATGACACGATGGAATACAACGTTGTCATAGGCCTTCTCGCGAGCGAGTTCCTTGATGCGGGCGACGTGTTCCGGTGCCACTTCCGGCAGCAGCTGGATGACAACATTGCCCTTGGTGGTTTCCAGGATGATGGTGTTTTCGGGATCTTTGATCTCGGCCATTCTTCTTCTCCTACTTGTCTTGAAACTTACTTGCTTCCGACGGTGACCTTGATCATCCGGTCGGGATTGCTGACTTCACCGTTCTGGCCTTCGCCGCGCTTGATCTTGTCGACATTCTCCATACCGGAGACGACCTTGCCGACGACCGTATACTGGCCGTTGAGGAATGAGCCGTCAGCGAACATGATGAAGAACTGCGAGTTCGCCGAGTTCGGATCCTGCGAGCGGGCCATACCGACAGTTCCGCGAACAAAAGGCGTCTTCGAAAATTCTGCCGGCAGGTCAGGCAGGTCGGAGCCACCGGTTCCGGCACGGCTCGCATCGAAACCCTTTTCCATGTTGCCAAACTTCACGTCCCCGGTCTGCGCCATGAAGCCTTCGATAACGCGATGGAAGGCGACGTTGTCATACGCGCCCTTCTTGGCGAGCGCTTCGATCTGGGCAACATGCTTCGGTGCGACTTCGGGCATAAGCTGGATCACGACCGGACCGTCCTTCAGCTGGATCGTCAGCGTGTTGCCTGATTGTGCGAATGCGCTGCCGCCGAACGAGGCAAGGGAAAGCACGGCTGCAAAGGCGAGAGAGAAAAGTTTCATGTTGGCTCCGTTGCGGCGAGAAGGTCGCCTAGGATTTGCGCTTGGATTGAAGGGCTTTCAAGACGGCAGCCGGCACAAAGGCGCTGACATCGCCTCCCATGGCAGCGATTTGCCGGACCAATGTGGCGGTTATGGGCCGTGAGGCCGTTCCGGCGGGCAGAAAGATCGTTTGAATGTCGGGCGCCATCTGGCGGTTCATCCCGGCCATCTGCATTTCATAGTCGAGATCGGTGCCGTCCCTGAGGCCGCGGATCAGAAGCGTCGCTCCATGGGAGCGCGCCGCGTCGACGACGAGATTGTCGAAGGCCACAACCGAGATATCGCCCGCCTTTTCAGGCAGCGCTTTCGCCAACGACCGACGAATGAGATCCGCCTTCTCGTCGAAGGAAAAGAGCGGCGTCTTGCCGGGATGGATACCGATCGCGACGATAACCTTGGATGCAACGCTCAGTGCCTGGATAAGAACATCCAGATGTCCGTTGGTGATCGGGTCGAACGACCCCGGATAAAAAGCTGTCGTCATCTGGCCTAGCCGTTTGTTTCGACGACCTTTTGTCATGGATAAGGGCCGCCCGCAAGTCATTTGCCCGTTCGCTGAACAGCTGATGAATGCGCCATTCAAGGCGGCTTCAGGTGGCATGTCTATAAGGGAGAGCGTCAACAGCCGATGTCATTCCGGCATCGGTCCCTCCGCCGGAA
This sequence comes from Rhizobium sp. YTU87027, assembly GCF_050644135.1. Classification (NCBI taxonomy): domain Bacteria; kingdom Pseudomonadati; phylum Pseudomonadota; class Alphaproteobacteria; order Hyphomicrobiales; family Rhizobiaceae; genus Rhizobium; species Rhizobium sp. YTU87027. The sequence continues at coordinate 1,398,284 of NZ_CP098440.1, forward strand.
ACGCTCATGCTGATCATCCTTGTTGCAATCGCTGTTATCGTCTCGCTGCTTGCCGAATTTCTCTACGGCTACGTGCGGGATATCCAGGATGCAAGCTGGGTTCGGCCAAGCGTCCGGGAACACCACGCAATCGTGCGTGCAACAGGAAACGTGGCGTTTAAACCGATTAAGAATTCTGAACGCCAGATGAACGGCGCATTCAAAGTCGCTTCAGATCGGCCTTGGTAAACGACCGGTCAATATCCCTGGAACCATTTTCGCACGGATGCGTTCACTCAACCAGCGTAACGCGATACGCCGCACAAGGAAGAAAATATGCCCAATAAGATTACCATGATTAATGCTGTCTGGATGGTAATGATGACCGGTATGCTTGCAGCGACAGTCGCGCTCTACGATCACAAAGGAGATGCGTCCAAGGTATATGGCCCCTATGCGTCCGCTCGCACGGCGGTAATGAGCCAGTACTAAGGAACGTGAACGCAAAGCCCAGGAGGATTGCTCATGTTCACGATACTAACAGTGCTAACCGCCCTTATCAGCATCATGTTTGTCGTGTCCGTGGCATCCACTATCGCCGCCCTTCGCCATGAAAACGAAGAGGTAAAGAAGGTCGATGGAAAGCACAGTTGGTTCTAACCGCTGCCGCTATTCTGGGAATGCGTTTTGACCACTCAAGGCCGGATGAGCATCTCGTCCGGCCTTTCTCATGCCTGAAGATGATACTGGTAACTGTCGCTCAACGGTGCGAACCGACATTCTCTTGATCGTTGATGCGCCGAACCATGATGACATCATCAATTTCCCTGCTGTCATGGATGAAGCCGCCGGGAATGCGCCCGGCCTCGTGGAAGCCTTCGCGTTCATAAAATCGTCTGGCGGCTGTGTTCTCGGCACTGACGGCGAGCTCCAGCTGCCGAATTCCGTTCTTGCGCGCATAAGCTACAGTTGCCTCCAGTAGTTCCTTGGCGTGGCCTCCGGTCCTCTCGCCGCCACGCACATAGACCATGATTAGCGTCGCACGGTGCGCCATCTTGCTAGCGCGTTGTCTGCTCAGCCCCATGATGCCAATCGGATCGCCGCGCTTGAAGGCCACAAATACCGGCCCTTCAACCAATCGCTTGCGCCATTCGTCGTCTGACAGCGCCTCCCAGTCTTCGGCGCTGCTGGCAAAGGCTGCCGGTTCGGTTCGCAATGCCTCCAGCCGAATGGCTTTAAAGATTGCAATGTCATCAATACTGAGAATCCGGATCAATCTGGTCCTCCTTCGACTGCGCGCTACCCCGCGCTTCAAACATCCCCAGCAGTTCAAAAAAGAAAACCGGGCAGTTGCCCGGTTTTCAAGATCAAAAGGTCAGAACATCAAGCTTCCGGATCGGGCGCGCCTTCCGGGGTCGCGGCAATGTCGTCGCCATTCCCGGCAACCTCTTCTGCCTCTTCCTCCGGCTCGCTGATGCGCTCAACGGATACAACCTTCTCGTCCTTTGCCGTCGAGAAAATGGTGACGCCCTTCGTTGCACGGCTCGCGATACGAATGCCGCCCACTGGAACGCGGATCAGTTGTCCGCCATCGGAAACCAGCATGATCTGGTCGCCGTCGTTGACCGGGAAAGCAGCGACGAGTTCGCCGATCTCCGCCGTCTTCGACGTATCTGTGGCGCGAATGCCCTTGCCGCCGCGGCCCGAAATCCGGAAATCGTAAGACGAGGAGCGCTTGCCGAAGCCCTTTTCCGAAACCGTCAGGACATACTGCTCACGTGCCTTCAGTTCCTCATAGCGTTCGTCGCTCAGCTGACCTTCATCGGTCACTTCCTCGCCGACGAGCGAGATTTCCTCTGCATCACCTGTCGTGAGGCGCCGCTCGCTTGCGGCCCGCTTCAGATAGGCAGCGCGCTCCCATGGCTCAGCGTCCACATGCCCGACGATCGTCATCGAGATGATGCGGTCGCCATCGCCAAGGTTGATACCGCGGACGCCGATCGAGTTGCGGCCCGCAAAGACGCGGACATCGTCGACCGGGAAGCGGATGCACTGGCCGAGTGCTGTCGTCAGAAGTACATCGTCATGCTCGGTGCACGTCTCGACGGAGAGGATTTCATCGCCCTCTTCCTCGAGCTTCATAGCGATCTTGCCGTTGCGGTTGACCTGGACGAAGTCGGAGAGCTTATTGCGGCGAACCGTTCCGCGCGTCGTCGAGAACATTACGTCGAGCTTGTCCCAGCTATCCTCATCCTCCGGCAACGGCAGGATCGTCGTGATGCGTTCGCCGGGGTCCAGCGGCAGCATGTTGATGAGCGCCTTGCCACGCGCGGTCGGCGTGCCAATCGGCAGGCGATAGACCTTCTCCTTGTAGACGATGCCGCGCGACGAGAAGAACAGAACCGGCGTATGTGTGTTGAGAACGAATAGCTGGCTAACAAAATCTTCGTCGCGCGTGGTCATGCCGGAGCGGCCCTTGCCGCCGCGGCGCTGGGCGCGATACGTCGTCAGCGGCACGCGCTTGATGTAGCCGAGATGCGAAACGGTCACGACCATGTCTTCGCGGGCGATGAGATCCTCATCGTCCATCTCGAGACCGCCGTCCATGATCTCGGTGCGGCGCGGCGTGCCGAATTCGTCGCGAACGGCGGTAAGCTCCTCCTTGACGATCGTCTGGATGCGGATACGCGACGACAGGATTTCAAGATAATCCTTAATCTCTTCGCCTATCTTGTTGAGTTCGTCGCCGATTTCGTCACGGCCGAGGGCGGTCAGGCGGGCCAGACGCAGTTCAAGGATGGCGCGTGCCTGCTCTTCCGAGAGGTTATACGTCAGGTCCTCGTTGATGCGGTGACGCGGGTCGTCGATCAGGCGGATCAGGCTTTCGACGTCGGACGCCGGCCAGCGGCGCGTCATCAGTTCTTCACGGGCAGACTGCGGATCTGGCGCCTGGCGGATAACGCGGATGACTTCGTCGATATTCGCAACAGCAATCGCGAGGCCGACCAAGACGTGAGCCCGTTCGCGCGCCTTGCGCAGCAGGAATTTCGTTCTCCGACTAACGACTTCCTCGCGGAAGGAGACGAAGGCACGCAGCATGTCGAGCAGCGTCAGCTGTTCCGGCTTGCCGCCATTCAGTGCCACCATGTTGCAGCCGAAGGAGGTCTGCAGCGGCGTGTAGCGATAAAGCTGGTTCAGGATGACGTCGGCATTGGCGTCGCGCTTCAATTCAACGACGACACGATAGCCCTGGCGGTCAGATTCATCGCGCAGGTCGGAGATGCCTTCGATACGCTTGTCACGTACCAGTTCGGCCATCTTTTCGATCATCGTCGACTTGTTCACCTGATACGGGATCTCGGTGATGATGATCTGTTCGCGATCGCCGCGCATCGGCTCGATGGTGGCGACACCGCGCATGATCACGGAGCCACGACCTGTCTCGTAGGCGGAGCGAATGCCTGCGCGACCGAGGATCTTGGCGCCGGTCGGGAAGTCCGGGCCGGGAATGATCTGCATGATGTCGGGCAGTTCGATCGCCGGATTGTCGATCAGCGCAATGCAGCCGTCGATGACTTCGGACAGATTGTGCGGCGGGATGTTGGTCGCCATACCGACGGCAATGCCGCCTGCCCCGTTGACCAGCAGGTTCGGGAACTTCGCGGGAACGACGACAGGCTCGGAGAGTGTGCCGTCATAGTTGTCGCGGAAGTCGACCGTTTCCTTGTCGAGATCGTCGAGCAGCGAATGCGCGGCCTTCTGCAGGCGGCACTCGGTGTAGCGTTCGGCCGCCGGCGGATCACCGTCGACGGAGCCGAAGTTGCCCTGGCCGTCGATCAGCGGCAGTCGGAGCGACCAGTCTTGTGCCATACGCGCCAGCGCGTCGTAGATCGCCGCATTGCCGTGCGGATGGTATTTACCCATCACATCCCCGGTAACGCGGGCGCATTTGACGTATTTCTTGTTCCAGTCGATGCCGAGTTCGGACATGCCGTAAAGGATGCGCCGGTGCACGGGCTTCAGGCCGTCGCGCACATCAGGCAGGGCGCGGCTGACGATAACGCTCATCGCGTAATCGAGGTACGACCGCTGCATTTCCTCCATGATGGAGATGGGCTCGATGCCTGGCGGGAGCTTCCCGCCGCCGGGGGGTGTTTGCTCAGTCAAAACAGATCACGATCTCTTCTAGAATCACTTGAAGATTTATAGCGGAAAGCCTGTTCCTACGCTAATTTTGGCAGGGGTTTTGAACAGACTTTTGCGGTCTTATGAGGGCAATGGAAGCCTCTGGGACGGTTATTTGTACCGCCCTAATAACACCATTTGCCAAAATGGCCTCTCCGCATCACAATCGCCCAAAAACCAAGTGTTTATATGGGCTCACGGAGAGACAATGGCAAGCGTCGACCAACTGATCAACGCCTTCACGACGCTGCTTGTCACGATCGACCCGCCTGGTCTTGCTCCACTCTTTCTCGGGCTCACGACCGGCATGAGCCGCAGCCAGCGAAAACAGGTGGCGCTGCGCGGCTCGATCATCGCCTTTGTCATTCTTGCCGCTTTCGCCTTGTTCGGGGCCAGCGTGCTCGGGGTGCTCGGAATCTCGATCGGCGCCTTCCGCATTGCCGGTGGTCTTCTGTTGTTCTGGATCGCCTTTGAAATGGTATTCGAGAAGCGGCAGGACCGTAAGGAAAAGACGAGCACGGCTGCAATCACCGTCGATCATATCCATAATATCTCGGTCTTTCCGTTGGCGATCCCTCTGATCGCCGGTCCAGGCGCCATTTCGGCAACGATCCTGATTGCTGGGTCCATGCAGGCTTCGCTTGAGCGGGCGCAATTGATCATTGTCATCGCATTGAGCCTGCTGCTGCTGTTTCTCTCGCTGCTCATCGCCGAAAGGCTCGATCGCTTCCTTGGCGTAACAGGGCGCGCAATTCTGACGCGCCTTCTCGGCGTCATCCTGGCAGCGCTCGCCACGCAGTTCGTCGTCGACGGTTTGAAGTCTGCCCTCGTCACGATGCCGGTTGGCTAAATCAAAAAGCCGGTTGCCTGCAATGGCTTCCATCGCGGTAAGCGTGCGGGACGTCCAAGCCCGTGAGCTTGAAAAGCAAACGGCGCACCTCGCGGCGCGCCGTCCTATTCATGTACGGAGGATAGTCTGCGATCAGAACGGGATGTCGTCGTCGAGATCGCGCGAGAAGTTTCCACCGCTACCACCGCTGCTGCGGCCAGATGATTGCGAGGGCGCACCGTAGTCGTCGCCGTAGCCGCCACCGCCACCGAAATCGCCACCGCCGGCATTGCTGCCGCGACCGCCGCCAAAGCCGGAGCTTGCGCCTCCGCCCTCGCCGCGACCGTCGAGCATCGTCAGCGTCGAGCCGAAGCCCTGCAGAACGACTTCCGTCGAATAGCGGTCCTGGCCGTTCTGGTCCTGCCACTTGCGGGTCTGCAGCGCACCTTCGATGTAGAGCTTGGCGCCCTTCTTCACATACTGTTCGACGACCTTGCAGAGGCCTTCGTTGAAGACCACGACCGTATGCCATTCCGTCTTCTCGCGGCGTTCACCGGAGTTGCGGTCACGCCAAGTCTCGGACGTCGCGATGCGAAGATTGGCAATCGGCCGGCCATCCTGGGTCCGCCGGATTTCGGGGTCGGCGCCCACGTTCCCGATCAGAATTACCTTGTTTACGCTGCCAGCCATACTTTCACCTTACCTGCCGCCCTGCCCGGCGGCGCTTGATCCAATCGGTCCACCTTAAACCATAGAGCGCCGGCGATGCGTGTCCATCGCCGGTTCATCCACAAGGAATTTTGTTCTTTATTTGTTCTAGTTTATCCCTATGATCCTGTCAACCGAATCGAAAACCTTTGCAGCAGACGGACATTCAGCCTCGACTCGCCAGCCGGCATCACTAAATAAGGGGCTTGTTCCAGCACAGAAGCAGAAGACGATGAGCGAACTGAAGACGATTTCTATCCGCGGCGCGCGCGAGCACAATTTGAAGGGCATCGATCTTGATCTGCCCCGAAATAAACTCATCGTCATGACCGGCCTTTCAGGGTCCGGCAAATCGTCGCTTGCCTTCGACACGATCTATGCCGAAGGGCAGCGGCGTTATGTCGAAAGCCTTTCGGCCTATGCGCGCCAATTCCTTGAAATGATGCAGAAGCCCGACGTCGACCAGATCGACGGCCTGTCGCCTGCGATTTCGATCGAGCAGAAAACGACCTCGCGCAACCCGCGCTCGACGGTCGGCACGGTAACCGAGATCTACGACTATATGCGCCTGCTCTTTGCCCGCGTCGGCGTGCCTTATTCGCCTGCGACCGGCCTGCCGATCGAAAGCCAGACGGTCAGCCAGATGGTCGACCGCGTGCTTGATTTCGGAGAAGGCACGCGCCTCTATATTCTGGCGCCGCTCGTGCGCGGGCGGAAGGGCGAGTACAAGAAAGAACTCGCCGACCTGATGAAAAAGGGTTTCCAGCGCATCAAGGTCGACGGTCAGTTCTACGAGATCGCAGATGTGCCGGCCCTCGACAAGAAGTACAAGCACGACATCGACGTCGTGGTCGATCGTATTGTCGTGCGGCCGGATATGGCTTCGCGCCTTGCTGACAGCTTCGAGACCTCGCTCAAGCTTGCCGACGGCCTGGCGGTTGCGGAATTCGCTGACAAGCCGCTGCCGCCGGAAGAAACTGCCGCCGGCGGCTCTGCCAACAAGTCGCTCAACGAAACGCACGAACGCGTTCTCTTTTCGGAAAAGTTCGCCTGCCCGGTGTCGGGCTTCACCATTCCCGAGATCGAGCCGCGACTTTTTTCGTTCAACAATCCAGCCGGCGCCTGCCCGACCTGCGACGGCCTCGGTGCCCAGCAGAAGATTGACGCCAACTTGATCGTGCCAGAGCCTGAGCGCACGCTGCGCGATGGCGCCATTGCACCTTGGGCAAAGTCGACTTCTCCTTATTACAACCAGACACTTGAAGCCCTCGGTAAGCACTACGGCTTCAAGCTCGGCGCCCGTTGGAACGACCTGTCGGAACAGGCGAAGGACGTGATCTTGAATGGCACCGACGAGAAGATCGAGTTCCATTATGCCGATGGTGCGCGGTCCTACACGACGCACAAGAATTTCGAAGGCATCATCACCAACCTCGAGCGCCGCTGGAAGGAGACGGATTCCGCCTGGGCGCGCGAGGAAATCGAGCGCTATATGTCGGCCGCCCCCTGCCCGTCTTGCGGCGGCTATCGCCTGAAGCCGGAGGCACTGGCCGTCAAGATCAACACGCTGCATATCGGCCAGGTGACCGATATGTCGATCCGCGTCGCCCGTGACTGGTTCGAGGTCCTGCCGCAATCACTGAGCGCCAAGCAGAACGAGATTGCCGTTCGCATTCTCAAGGAGATCCGCGACCGCCTGCGCTTCCTCAATGACGTCGGCCTGGATTACCTCAGTCTGTCGCGAAACTCCGGCACCCTGTCGGGCGGCGAGAGTCAGCGTATCCGGTTGGCGTCGCAGATCGGTTCAGGTCTGACCGGTGTGTTGTACGTCCTCGACGAACCGTCGATCGGCCTGCATCAGCGCGACAACGCCCGGCTCCTCGATACCCTGAAGCACCTTCGCGATATCGGCAACACGGTGATCGTGGTCGAGCATGACGAGGACGCGATCTTGACCGCCGACGACGTCGTCGACATCGGTCCGGCGGCCGGCATCCATGGTGGCCAGGTGATTGCCCACGGCACGCCACAGGAAATCATGGCAAATCCGAAGTCGCTGACCGGAAAATATCTGTCCGGCGAGCTGGGTGTCCCGGTTCCTGACGAGCGGCGCAAGCCCAAGAAGGGCAAGGAGATCAAGGTCGTCGGTGCCCGCGGTAACAATCTGAAGAACGTCACTGCCTCCATCCCGCTTGGCGTCTTTACGGCGGTCACCGGCGTATCAGGCGGCGGAAAGTCCACGTTCCTGATCGAGACGCTGTATAAATCGGCCGCCCGGCGCGTCATGGGAGCGCGCGAAATTCCCGCTGATCATGACCGCATCGACGGTTTCGAGCATATCGACAAGGTTATCGATATTGATCAGTCGCCAATCGGTCGTACGCCACGTTCCAATCCGGCGACATATACGGGCGCGTTCACCCCGATCCGCGATTGGTTTGCCGGCCTGCCGGAAGCGAAGGCGCGGGGCTACCAGCCCGGTCGCTTCTCGTTCAACGTCAAGGGAGGGCGCTGCGAAGCCTGCCAGGGCGACGGCGTCATCAAGATCGAGATGCACTTCCTGCCTGATGTCTATGTCACCTGCGATGTCTGCCATGGCAAGCGCTACAACAGAGAGACACTGGACGTGACGTTCAAGCACAAATCCATTGCCGATGTGCTCGACATGACCGTCGAGGAGGGCGTCGACTTCTTCGCTGCCGTCCCGGCTGTGCGTGACAAGCTGCAGGCGTTGAAAGATGTCGGCCTCGGCTACATCAAGGTCGGACAGCAGGCGAATACGCTGTCGGGTGGCGAGGCGCAGCGCGTCAAGCTGGCAAAGGAATTGTCCAAACGATCGACCGGCCGGACGCTCTATATCTTGGACGAGCCGACGACCGGCCTGCATTTCCACGACGTCGCCAAGCTCTTGGAAATGCTGGAGGAGCTGGTCAATCAGGGCAATTCGGTCGTCGTCATCGAGCACAATCTCGAGGTTATCAAGACCGCGGACTGGATTCTCGATTTCGGTCCGGAAGGCGGTGATGGCGGCGGCGAGATCGTCGCGGTCGGTACGCCGGAGACGATCGTCAAGGAGAAGCGGTCCTATACCGGACAGTTCCTGAAGGAACTGCTTGAGAGGCGCCCTGCTCGAAAAGCCGTGGCGGCAGCCGAGTGATGCTGAGAGCGGCGTTGCTCGATGATCTGCAGGCGGTCGAAGCGCTGACCAATGAAGCCTATGCCCCATACACGCGCCTCCTTGGACGCCCGCCGATCCCCGTAACCGAGGACTACGCGCCGCGCATTGGTCGCGGCGAGGTCTGGTTGCGGGAGGTGCATGGCGAGCTTGCCGGTTTAGCCGTCGTTGAACGGCATCCTGATCATGTGATGCTCTTCAGCATTGCTGTTTCCCCGAGGTTCCAGGGCAGTGGTCACGGCCTCGCAATTCTGAGATGGGTGGAGGAGATTGCGCGTGAATGGGGGCTTCTGGAAGTTCGTCTCTATACCAACGCGCGCATGGAACGGAATATTGCGCTCTATCGAGCGTTTGGCTTTCAGGAAACGGGGCGTCGCGAAAATCCGCATAGGCCAGGATGGGTGATTGTCGACATGGCAAAGCAGGTCGGCGGCCAGATATAATCAGAGGAGGAAGAAATGACGAAATCCGGCAACATTCGCGTCGGCATCGGCGGTTGGACCTTCGAGGCATGGCGGGATCATTTCTACCCTGGAGATCTGAAGCAGAAGGACGAACTGCATTATGCAAGCCGGAAGCTGAAGGTCATTGAGATCAACGGCACCTATTACAGCTCGCAGAAGCCGGAAACCTTCGCCAAATGGGCGGCGGATGTGCCGGATGGATTTATCTTTTCACTCAAGGCCAGTCGCTTTGTCACCAATCGCCGCGTGTTGGCCGAGGCTGGCGAGTCGATGGAGCGTTTTCTCGCCCAGGGTCTGACGGAGCTCGGTCCGCACCTGGGACCAATCCTTTGGCAGTTCGCGCCGACGAAGAAGTTCGATCCGGATGACTTCGAGGGTTTCCTCAAGTTGCTGCCCGACAAGCAGGATAGCTTGCCTCTTAAACACGTCGTCGAGGTGCGTCACGACTCGTTCAAGGTGCCGGAATTCGTAGCATTGCTTGCGAAATACGGCGTTGCGCCAGTTTGCGCCGAGCATTTCGACTACCCGATGGTCGCCGATGTGACGACCGATTTCGTGTATGCGCGTCTCCAGAAGGGCTCGGATGAGATCAAGACCTGTTATTCGCCGGGCGATTTGAAGGCCTGGGCCGCGCGCCTCGAAACCTGGGCGGATGGCAAGGTTCCCGGCGATCTGCCTCTGATCAATGGCGATCGCGAGGTTGCCACCGAGCCGCGGGACGTCTTTGCCTTCATGATTCACGAAGGCAAGGTCAATGCGCCCTTCGGGGCCATGGCACTACAAGAAGCGGTGTCGCGATAGGCCTGCCGTCAGAGCGGACGTACCTGCGTCGCCAGTTCTTCCGCCGTTAGCCCTTTGCCTGCCCGCATCCCGGCCTCTCCATGCATGTAGACGCCGGCAGCAGCCGCCTCGAAAGCAGGTGCACCCTGGGCCATCAGTGCTCCGATGATCCCCGCCAAGACATCACCGGAGCCTGCGGTCGCAAGCCAGGCCGGTGCGTTGGTGTTGACGTAGGCTCTACCGTCGGGTGCGGCGATGACGGTATCGGCGCCTTTGTAGACGATCGCGGCGTTTGCCCGCGCCGCTGCAGCCTGCGCCTTTTCGATCTTTCCCATGGCTGCGTCGGCGGCAATATCGGGAAACAGTCGGCCAAACTCGCCTTCGTGTGGCGTAAGCACCAGCCGCGGTTTGCCGGAAAACTGGGAAAACAGCTCGTCGGGGGCATCTTTGAACGAGGAAAGCCCATCGGCATCCAGCACCAGATGTCGCTCCGAAAGTGCGGCAACGAATTGACGTGCCTTCTCTCCGACGCCGAAGCCAGGGCCAATAACGAATGTTTGCAGCCGCTCGTCATGCAGCCAATCGCGGAGAGCGGCCTCGTCGCTGATCGGATGGAGCATGATCGCCGTGAGATGCGCCGCATTCTCCCCGATGGCGTCCTCGGGCGCGGCGATTGTCACGAGCCCTGCCCCGGCTTTCAGCCCCGCCATAGCAGACATTCGCGCGGCGCCGGTCTTGCTCGCTTCGCCGGAAAAGACGACGAGGTGTCCACGCTTATATTTGTGTGTCTCAAGTCCGCCTGTCGGCAGCGCCTGGCGCCAAAGTTCGGGCCGGTTCTCGGCGATCTGCTGTTTCTTCTCGGCGCGGATGATGCGCCCGGGTATGCCGATATCGAAGACTTCCAATTCGCCACAGAGCTCGCGCCCCGGCATCAGGAGGTGGCCGGGCTTCCGTGTCATGAAAGTGACTGTGCGACTTGCGGCAAATGCCGCCCCTCTAACTGCTCCGGTGCGACCATCGATGCCGGATGGCAGGTCGACGGCAATCACCGGCACAGAAGTCCCGTTTACCTGTTCGATCACATCTCGAACACTGGCTGGAACATTGCGGGCAAGGCCAGCCCCAAAGAGGGCGTCGATTACCACATCGCCGCTCCGCGGCTGGTAGGACTCAAGTGGCAGCGTGGCTATTGGGAAATTATCCCTGGCCCGGGCGGCATCTCCCTTGAGCCTCGCCGGTTCCCCCATCTGGAATACGTCTACGGTAACGCCGCTGTCAGCCAGGCGGCGCGCGGCAACATAGCCGTCGCCGCCGTTGTTGCCAGGCCCGCAAAGAACGGCGGCGCGACGGACGGCAGGAAAATCACGCAACAGAGCAGCTGCGATTGCGGCGCCCGCTCGCTCCATAAGGGCATAGCTGTCGATACCGGACGCGGCGGCAGCCGCATCGACTGCGGTCATTTCTTCCGGAGTGAGGAGCAGCTTGGAGATTTCCTCGGTCATCGCCGCATTCAAACAGAAATCGCCTAAATAACAACCGGTTCGCTGATTGTTATAAAGGGCAACAAATAGGCAAATGCATAAAAATAGGGCTGCTTGTGCGTTTCGTTGGGGATTATTAGTGAGAACAAATATTTCTGAAAATGACCCGGATTTGCGCCTGCAGCATCGATTTTTGAAAATTCTTAGCCGAAAATCCAGGATAATTCCCAAGATTGTGGGCTTTTGCGTGCGATCGGGCTCGATTTTCGAAAAATCCGCTTCCCAACTGGCACGATAACTGCATCATGACGGCAAGCAGGTTTGAGCCTGCGATTAACGGGAGAAGCGGAGAGTCATTTTCTCATGAAAAAGATCGAAGCGATCATCAAACCCTTCAAGCTCGACGAAGTGAAGGAAGCCCTTCAGGAAGTCGGTTTGCAGGGTATTACAGTTACGGAAGCGAAGGGCTTCGGTCGCCAGAAAGGCCATACGGAACTCTACCGTGGCGCGGAATATGTCGTCGATTTTCTGCCGAAGGTGAAGGTGGAGGTCGTCCTCGCGGACGAAAATGCGGAAGCCGTCATCGAGGCAATCCGCAAGGCCGCCCAAACCGGCCGTATCGGCGACGGTAAGATTTTCGTCTCGAATGTGGAAGAAGTTATCCGCATTCGTACCGGCGAAACCGGTATCGACGCGATCTAATCTTTATCGCCTTCCGGCGAGCCAACGTATCGTCATCTCAAATAAAGGAACTATTTAATGGCGACCGCAAGCGAAATTCTTAAGCAAATCAAGGAAAACGACGTAAAGTTCGTGGACCTGCGCTTCACCGATCCGAAGGGCAAGCTGCAGCATGTCACCATGGACGTCGTCTGTGTCGATGAGGACATGTTCGCGGATGGCGTCATGTTCGATGGCTCCTCGATCGCTGGCTGGAAGGCCATCAACGAATCCGACATGGTGCTGATGCCGGACCCGGAAACGGTTCACATGGACCCGTTCTTCGCACAGTCCACCATGGTTATTCTCTGCGATATTCTCGATCCGGTTTCCGGCGAAGCTTACAACCGCGATCCGCGTGGTACTGCCAAGAAGGCTGAGGCTTACCTGAAGGCCTCGGGCATCGGCGACACGGTCTTCGTTGGTCCGGAAGCTGAATTCTTCGTCTTCGACGACGTGCGCTACAAGGCTGACCCGTATAACACCGGCTTCAAGCTCGACTCCACCGAACTGCCGTCGAACGACGACACCGAATATGAAACCGGCAACCTCGGTCACCGTCCGCGCGTCAAGGGTGGTTACTTCCCGGTTCCGCCGATCGACAGCTGCCAGGATATGCGTTCGGAAATGCTGACGGTTCTGTCCGAAATGGGCGTTGTCGTCGAAAAGCACCACCACGAAGTGGCGGCTGCCCAGCACGAACTCGGCATCAAGTTCGACACGCTCGTCCGCAACGCCGACAAGATGCAGATCTACAAGTACGTCGTGCACCAGGTCGCGAACGCCTATGGCAAGACGGCAACCTTCATGCCGAAGCCGATCTTCGGCGACAACGGCTCGGGCATGCACGTCCATCAGTCGATCTGGAAGGGCGGCAAGCCGACCTTCGCCGGCGATGAGTACGCTGGTCTCTCCGAAACCTGCCTCTACTACATCGGCGGTATCATCAAGCACGCCAAGGCGCTGAACGCCTTCACCAACCCGTCGACGAACTCCTACAAGCGTCTCGTCCCGGGCTACGAAGCACCGGTTCTGCTCGCCTACTCGGCGCGCAACCGCTCGGCATCGTGCCGCATTCCGTTCGGCACCAACCCGAAGGCCAAGCGCGTCGAAGTTCGCTTCCCGGATCCGATGGCAAACCCCTACCTCGCCTTCGCCGCCATGCTGATGGCAGGCCTCGATGGCATCAAGAACAAGATCCATCCTGGCAAGGCCATGGACAAGGACCTCTACGATCTGCCGCCGAAGGAACTGAAGAAGATCCCGACGGTGTGCGGCTCGCTGCGCGAAGCGCTGGAAAGCCTCGACAAGGACCGTAAGTTCCTGACCGCCGGCGGCGTGTTCGACGATGACCAGATCGACAGCTTCATCGAGCTCAAGATGGCGGAAGTCATGCGCTTCGACATGACGCCGCATCCGGTCGAGTACGATATGTACTATTCGGCTTGATCATCAAGAAACGAAGCCCCGGCTTGGCCGGGGCTTCGCCTACCGCTGTCATGGCTGCCGAGGGCGGATATGACACTCATGTGACGAGATCCCGCACAAATCTTGATTTGAGTGGGGCCAATCACCAAATCAGGTGATGAAAGGAAGTCGTACCATGAAAGAAAGAGTAGCAAAGTTCAGTATCGGCGAAGTGGTTCGGCACAAGGTGTTTCCATTCCGCGGCGTCATCTTTGACGTCGATCCGGAATTCGCGAACACGGAAGAATGGTGGAACTCGATTCCCGCCGAAGTGCGCCCCAGCAAGGATCAGCCCTTCTATCATCTGCTGGCCGAGAATGATGAAAACGAATACGTTGCCTACGTATCCGAACAGAACCTGGTCAACGACGAGAGCGGTGTTCCGCTCCGCAACGAGCAGGTCTACCAGATCTTCGATATGGCACCGACGGGGCAGTTCAAACCCAAGATGAGCTTCGCCCACTAACGTCCCACTGCCGTCATTCAAAACCCCGCTTCCGGCGGGGTTTTTCTTTGCCTGGATCACGCAATAAAAAACCCGGCGCAGGGCCGGGTTCTTCGAGAATTCCGATGGCTCAGAATTACTGGGCCTTGGCAGCCTTCTGGGCTTCTTCGAGCTTCTTGCGTGCTTCGTCAGCCTTCTTCTGCATGCTGTCCTGCAGGCTCTTCTGGCTTTCGGCGAGCTTGGAAGCAGAAACCGGTTCGCCATCAAATGCGCCGGTGAAGCCTTCGAGCGAGATCTTGATCGGGTTCGGCGCGCGACGGAAGTTGATCGAGGTCAGAACCAGATCAGTGCCCTTTTTCAGGCTGGCGACCATGGCGTCGGTCAGCGGGATCTGGGCGACGCAACGGTCGGGCATGCACATCAGGTAGTCGATCTTCTGAGCCTTGCCGCCGTCAATCTGCAGCGCCACGCCTGGCGGGATCAGACGGGCCGGCGGCACCGAAACCTGAAGGCTCTTGTTGTTGATCTTGCCCGAGACAGTGATGAGGCCAACGCCGGTGACGAGCTGGCCACCGCCTGCGAGAACGACGTTCTGGACGACGCACACGTCATTGTCTTCCTGCTTGCTGCAGGTCTTGTACCAGCCGAGACGCGGGGCGCCGGCAGCCGTGGCGGGAGCGTCGGCGGAGGCCGCCGCATCCTGCGCGAAGGACGACACGGGAGCTGCTGCAGCACCGAGCATCACTGCCAGAACGGACAGGGCCGCCCGCGTTTTGTTTTCAGCCTTGAACATCATAACGAATTCCGTCTCCTGAAATCCCTTAGGGACGACAACGTGCCATCCTCACCAACAGGGTTGTTCGCATTCCACCTCTTAAAACAATGAGGCAAATGCATGACCCCCCGACTTCGGGTTCCCCTGTTACATCGCGTCGCGTGAGATATCCAGTATTTCTTTGACCTTTTCGGGGTCATCCGAAAGAATTCGGCACGGATGGTGAACTGCGGTGGCTGCGTGATAGTCTTGCGCCGAATCGTGCCGTTCCCGGAAAGGACCTCAACGATGCTCCGGATCGTTCTCCCCGTCATTTTCACCTTGGTTGGCAGCGCAGCTCTCGCAGAGCCCGTGCATGGCATCGCAATGCATGGTGAGCCGGCCCTACCCGCCGATTTCAAGCATCTTCCCTATGTTAATCCCGATGCGAAGAAGGGCGGGAAGATCAATTATGGCGTCGTCGGCACCTTCGATAGCCTCAATCCCTTCATCCTGAAAAGCATGCGCACGACGGCGCGCGGCATGTGGGACCCGGAATACGGAAACCTTGTCTTCGAGACACTGATGCTGCGCTCGCGCGACGAACCTTTCACGCTCTACGGGCTGCTGGCGGAATCCGTTGAATGGGACGAAGACCGGACCTTTATCCAGTTCAATCTCAACCCCGCTGCCAAATGGTCTGACGGTCAGCCGGTGACACCCGATGACGTGATTTTCACGCTCAATCTGCTCAAGGAGAAGGGCCGTGTTCCCTTCAGCACTCGGTTGAATGCCGTTGAGAAGATGGAGAAGGTCGGAGACCACGGCGTTCGCTTCACTTTCAACGACAAGGCCGATCGCGAATTCCCGCTGATTCTCGCCGGATCGACGCCGATCTTGCCGAAACATGCAATCGATCCGGAGACATTCGATCGTTCGTCGCTCACGCCTCCGGTGGGATCCGGCCCCTACAAGATCAAGTCCTTGAAGCCCGGCGAAAGCATCACGTTCGAGCGCGATCCCAACTACTGGGGCAAGGACATTCCGGCCAAGGTGGGCCTCGACAACTACGATCAGATATCGGTCCAGTATTTCCTGCAGGACACGACACTCTTCGAGTCCTTCAAGAAGGGTGACATTGACATCTACCCCGACGGCAGTCCCGTCCATTGGACAAGCGCCTACAGCTTTCCTGCTGTCACATCGGGCAACGTCGTGAAGGACACGTTCGAACCGAAGCTGCCGAGCGGCATGTTTGGTTTCGTCTTCAATACCCGGCGACCGGTTTTCGCCAATGTGAAGCTTCGCGAGGGACTGTCGCTGATCTTCGATTTCGAATGGGCGAATAAGAACCTTTTCTCGAACGCCTATATCCGCACCCAGAGTTTCTGGCAGAACTCCGATCTGTCGAGCTTCGGGGTGCCGGCTGACGAACGCGAACTGAAGCTTCTAGGGCAGATCAAGGATCGAATCGATCCGGCGATTCTGGACGGAACCTACAAGCTTCCGGTGACGGACGGATCGGGCCGCGATCGCAATATCCTGAAACAGGCGGCCGCGCTCCTCAAGGAAGCAGGTTACACGATCAAGAATGGCAAGATGAGCGACGCCAGCGGCCGGCCGCTTACTTTCGAGATCATGACTCAGAACACCGATCAGGAAAAACTTGCCGTTTCCTATCAGCGTTCACTGCAACTCCTTGGCATTGGCGCGACGATCCGCACTGTCGACGATTCGCAATATCAGAGCCGTACGAACAGCTTCGACTACGACGTCATCGTGAAGTCCTACACGTCATCTCTGTCTCCCGGCATCGAACAGTTGGGACGATGGTCTTCCGGGGCCAAGGAGCGCGAAGGCACTGACAACTTCGCCGGCGTTGCCGATCCCGACGTCGATACGCTGATCCAGCACATCCTTACGGCACGCTCGGCCGAAGACTTTACGGCAGCGGTGCGTTCTCATGATCGCATGCTGTTGTCGGGCCACTATGTCCTGCCGCTTTATCACGTTGATCAGCAATGGGTTGCCCGTAGCAAGCGCATCGGCCATCCAGACACCGTCCCGCTCTACGGCTATCAGTTGCCAGCGTGGTGGGATCAGAGCGTGCAATAGGTGGTTCCTTTTTCCTGCCTGGTTGAAGTCGCCTGCCACAGGGCCTAGATGGCGGGAAGGTTTCGATTTCAGGAAGAAAAAAGGAAAAGCCCATGGAACGCATTACCATCGACGTTGTCTCTGACGTCGTCTGCCCGTGGTGCTATCTCGGCAAGGCGCGGCTTGAGCTTGCGATCGCTGAAGTTCAGGACGAGGTCGGTGTGGACATCAACTGGCGCCCCTACCGCCTCAATCCCGACTACCCGCCTGATGGCGTCGACCAGAAGAAGGCGCTGGAGCAGAAGCTCGGCGGTGCCGAGCGCGTCGCTCAGGGGCACAAGATGCTGAGTGAGCTTGGTCGTGAGGTCGGCATCAACTTTGATTTCGACGCGATCAAGATCGGTCCGAATACGCTTGATGCGCATCGCCTGATCCACTGGGCGATGGTCGAGGATCGTGAGAAGCAGGACCTTGTCGTCAATGCCCTGTTCAAGGCGAATTTCGAGGAGGGCCGCAATGTCGGCGACCATGCCGTCCTGCTCGATATCGCGGAGAAGGCCGGCATGAACCGTGCCGTCGTCTCCTCCCTGCTGGCGTCCGACGCTGACAAGGACCTGGTGATCGCCGAGATCGAGGCCGCCCAGAAGATGGGAGTGAACGGTGTCCCCTTCTTCATCTTTGATCAGCAATACGCCGTCAGCGGCGCGCAGACGTCTGACGTGTTGGCGGGCGCGCTTCGTGACATCGCCAAGGCGAAGGCGGAAGCGCGTGCCGGCATGAACTGAGCGTCGTTACACCTTCGCCATTTCCGCGAGTTGCGTCATGATAACGGCTGCGCCCTGCAGCCGCTTTTCCGGTGTCGGCAGGTCGCGTGTGAGGAATACGCTCTGGTCCGGCCGGATCTTCGCCATGGTTCCTTGTTTGGCGATATAGCCAACCAGGTTCGCGGGATTCGGAAACTCCTTGTTGCGGAACTGGATGACCACGCCCTTGGGGCCTGCATCCAGCTTTTCCACGTTGGCGACGCGGCAAAGTGATTTCACATAGACGATCTTTAGGAGGTGCTGGACCTCGATCGGCATCGGGCCGAAGCGGTCGATCATTTCCGCGCCGAAGGCATCGATTTCCTTTAATTCCGTGATTTCCCCAAGGCGGCGATAGAGTGCCATGCGCAGGTGCAAATCCGGCACATAGCCATCTGGGATCATGACTGACGTGCCGACCGAGATCTGCGGCGACCAGCCGGTATCCTGGATCTCATCCACTCCCTTTACTTCGGCCACGGCCTCTTCGAGCATCTGCTGGTAAAGTTCGAAACCGACTTCCTTGATATGGCCGGACTGCTCTTCGCCGAGCAGGTTTCCTGCGCCGCGGATGTCGAGATCGTGGCTGGCAAGCTGGAATCCGGCGCCGAGCGTGTCGAGCGACTGCAACACCTTGAGACGGCGTTCCGCCGTCGCCGTAAGCACCTTGTTGACGGGCAACGTGAACAGCGCAAAGGCGCGCACCTTCGAACGTCCGACGCGGCCACGCAGCTGATAGAGCTGCGCCAGACCGAACATGTCGGCGCGGTGCACGATCAGCGTATTGGCCGTCGGCACGTCCAGCCCCGATTCCACGATAGTCGTCGACAGCAGTACGTCATAACGGCCCTCGTAGAAGGCATTCATAATGTCCTCGAGCTCGCCGGCCGGCATCTGGCCGTGCGCGACCGCGACCTTCAGTTCTGGTACGTCCGAACGCAGGAAGGCATGCACGTCTTCCAGATCGGCTAGACGCGGGCAGACATAGAAGCTCTGGCCGCCACGATAATGCTCGCGCATCAGTGTTTCGCGGATGACGAGTGAATCGAATGGCGAAATGAAGGTGCGAACCGCCATGCGGTCGACCGGCGGCGTCGTGATCAACGACAACTCGCGCACCCCTGTCATCGCCAGCTGCAGCGTACGCGGGATCGGGGTCGCCGAGAGCGTCAGCACGTGGACATCGCTTTTCAGCTCCTTCAGACGTTCCTTGTGCTTGACGCCGAAATGCTGCTCTTCGTCGATGATCAGCAGCCCGAGATTGGCAAACTTGATCCCGGCGCCAAGAAGCGCATGGGTGCCGACGACAATATCCGTCTTGCCCTCTGCTACTTCCTTCTTCGTCAATGCTAGGTCCTTCGAGCCGACGAGGCGTGAGGCCTGCTGGATGCGCACAGGCAAGCCGCGGAAGCGTTCGGAGAAGGTCTTGAAGTGTTGGCGCGCCAGCAACGTGGTCGGCACGACGACAGCAACCTGAATACCGTTCATCGCCGCAACGAAAGCAGCACGAAGCGCCACCTCTGTCTTGCCGAAGCCGACATCGCCGCAAACGAGGCGATCCATCGGTCGGCCAGCTCCAAGGTCGGAGCGCACCGCCTCGATGGCGTTGTCCTGATCTTCGGTCTCGTCGTAAGGGAAGCGGGCGGCAAATTCGTCGTAGAGTCCTTCCGGCGTCGTGAGCACAGGCGCATGGCGGGTCAGGCGTTCGGCGGCGATGCGGATCAGCGCGTCCGCCATATCGAGTAGCCGCTTCTTGAGCTTGGCCTTGCGCATCTGCCATGCGCCGCCGCCGAGCTTGTCGAGTTGCGCTTCCGTCCCCTCGCCACCATAGCGCGACAGAAGGTCGATATTCTCGACCGGCAGGAACAGCTTCGCGTCGTCTGCGTATTGCAGCTCGAGGCAGGCGTGCGGCGCGCCCGCCGCTTCGATGGTTCGCAGGCCTACAAATCGGCCGATACCATGCTGCGCGTGGACGACGACCGAACCCTCGTCGAGGCCGGCAACCTCGGAGATGAAATCGGCAGCGCGCTTGCGCCGCTTCGAACGCCGCACCATGCGGTCGCCCAGAATGTCCTGTTCGCCGATAACGACGAGATTGCCGACTTCGAATCCAGATTCGAGACTGAGCACGCCAGCCGCAGCCTCACCTTTGGCAAGGCCGTCGATCTCCTTCAGCGCACCGACCGGCTTCACGCGCTCGAGCCCGTGTTCGTTAAGCACCTGCAACAGACGCTCCAGCGAACCCTCCGTCCAGGCAGTAATCAGCACCTTCGCGCCAGAGGAGCGCTTGTCGGCAATGTGCTTTACGACAGCGTCGAACACATTGATGCGCTCGGCATTGCCGCCACCCTCGGCATTCGAGCGCGCCCAGCGCTCGCCTTGGCGAGCGTCGAGATTGATCACGCGCCGCGCCTCTCCCTCATGCTCGTTAAAGGGGGAAATGCGCATCGCATTGAAAGCATCGAGCGTGTTGGCGAAAGTCTTTCCGTCCAAGTAGAGCTGGCCGGGCGTTACGGGCTTGTAGGGTGTCCCTTGCGCCATCTGCCCCTTGGCGGGCTGCCCGGAATTGAGACGGGCGTCATAGTAGTCGAAGACGAGCTTGGAGCGCTCCTCAGCGGCCTGGCGCACCGTATGATCGGTGACCATCCGGAAGCCTTTGAGATAGTCGAATACCGTTTCCAGTTTCTCGTAGAAGAGCGGCAGCCAATGCTCCATGCCAGGATAGCGCCGCCCCTCTGATATGGCGAGATAGAGTGCATCGTCGCGAGTCGCTGCGCCGAACGAGGAGAGATAATTCTTCCGGAAGCGGCTGATCGTGTCGGGCGTCAGCGTAACTTCGCTCATTGGGTTGAGGTCGAGTGAGCGAACCTGCCCGGTCGTACGCTGGCTTGCCGGATCGAAGCTGCGGATGCTTTCCAGCGTATCGCCGAAGAAATCGAGGCGAACAGGTTCCTCGGAACCCGGCACGAAGACGTCGAGAATGCCGCCGCGCACAGCATATTCGCCGACCTCACGAACTGTTGCGACGCGGTCGAAGCCGTTGCGTTCCAGACGCCCGGCAATATCGTCCATCCGCACGGTGTTCCCGGGACGAGCCGAGAAGGCAAGGCTTTCGATAATCTCCTGAGGAGCGACTTTCTGCAGCATCGCATTGACGGTCACCAGCACGATCGCCGCGTGTGGCTTCTTGTGATGCGCGATCAGACCGCCCAGCGCCGCGAGACGGCGCGCCGATGTGTCGGCGCTCGGCGAAACGCGGTCATAAGGGAGACAGTCCCAGGCCGGCAAGGTGAGGACCGGGATCTCGGGCGCAACGAAGCCGAGCATCTGCTCGAGGTCTACCATCCGCTGGCCGTCAGAAAGCACATAGGCGACCGGCTCGCCTGCACGTGCCAGATCGGCCAGCAACAGAGCCTCCATACCTGTCGGCACGTTGCCGATTGTCAGCGGCTCGGCGACGGCTGACAGCTTCCTTGCGTCAAAACCTGAGGTCATTAGGCGTTCCTGGGCAGGGCGTCGGCTGGATATTCGAAATCGGGCTTGTAAGCGGTAAGGCGCGCAAACATTGGCGTCTGGAAACGCTCGGGCACCGGCCATGTTCCCATGATCCAGCGTACAAGATCGTTGTCCTCTTCGGCCATGATGGTTTCGAACTCGTCGAGTTCGGCCTCCGACAGGGTGGCGATCTCCTTTTCGGCGAACTGCCCGAAGACCAGATCCATTTCGCGGATGCCGCGATGCCAGCAGCGAAAGAGGATTCGGCGGCGGCGCGGATCAAGATCGGCGCTCGAGAGTGACACACCCGTCATGGCTTTACCTTCCTGTTGATGCGCCTCTATAGACCCTCGAAAGCGGCTTGTCAGCCTTGCCAAGGCCGCATTGTTCATCGCATTTTGCCGCCATGCGCCCAGCCATTCTCGATCCGCTGTTTTCGCCAGTTTCCGCTCTGCCCGGTGTCGGCCCAAAGATCGCCGAGCTGCTGGTGAAGCTGCTGGGGCGCGAAGCGCCTGACGATACGCGCGTCGTCGATCTGCTGTTTCATGCGCCGCATTCTTTGATCGATCGTCGAAACCAGCCGGGTATCGCCCGCGCGCCGCAAGGCGCCATCGTGACTGTCACGGCACGCGTCGATCGCCATCAGGCGCCGCCGCGGGGCAAAAGCAACGTTCCCTACCGGGTCATGTTGCACGACGAGACTGGTGAACTGACGCTTGTCTTCTTTCGCGGCCAGGCGGCATGGCTGGAAAAGCAGCTGCCGTTGGACGAGGAGGTAATCGTCAGCGGCAAGATCGATTGGTTCAACGGCCGCGCGTCCATGGTTCATCCCGATTACATCGTGAAGGCCAGCGAAGCCGAGAACCTGCCCCTCGTCGAGCCGATCTACCCGCTCACAGCAGGCCTTTCGCCGAAGACACTGCGCAAGATCATCGAAGCGGCACTGCCGCGCACGCCGGAACTGCCGGAATGGATCGACCTGGCCCTCGCGCAGAAACAGGGCCTGCCCTTGGTCGCAGACGCTTTCCACGGGTTGCACGAGCCACGCGATCCCTCGGATATTGATGCGCAAGCCCCTGCTCGCCGCCGGCTTGCCTATGATGAATTCCTGGCCGGCCAACTATCCCTGAGCCTGGTGCGCCAGCGACTGCGCAAGGTTGCCGGCCAGCCTGTTCATCAGACCGGAAAGATCAGCGCCCAAATCCTGCGGGCTCTGCCGTTCTCGCCGACCAATAGCCAGAATGCGGCGATTGCCGATATCCTGAAGGACATGGCCGGTGAAGATCGCATGCTGCGTCTGCTGCAAGGTGACGTCGGCTCCGGCAAGACGCTGGTCGCGCTGATGGCAATGGCGGCGGTCATCGAAAGCGGCGGCCAGGCCGTTCTCATGGCCCCAACGGAAATTCTAGCCCGTCAACACCACGCGACGATCTCGAAATTTGCCGCTTCCGCGGGCCTCGGAATCGAGGTTCTTACCGGCCGTACCAAGGGTCGTGAACGCGAAGACATCCTCGAAAGGATCGCATCCGGAGAGGCGCAGATCATCATCGGTACCCATGCCCTCTTCCAGGATAGCGTCAACTACCGCAACCTCATGCTGGCCGTTGTCGACGAGCAGCATCGCTTCGGGGTCCACCAGCGCCTCCGGCTGACGGCGAAAGGCATCACGCCCCACATGCTCGTCATGACGGCCACTCCCATCCCGCGAACGCTCGTGCTTGCCGCCTTCGGCGACATGGACGTCTCCAAGCTGACGGAGAAGCCCGCCGGCAGGAAACCGATACAGACGATTACCATCCCAACTGAACGTACCGGCGAGATCGTCGGGCGTCTCAAGAGCGCGCTGGCGGAAGGCAAGAAGGCCTACTGGATCTGCCCGCTCGTCGAGGAGAGCGAGGAGAGCGATCTGATGTCTGTCGAGGAGCGCCATGCAACGCTCGTCTCGTCTCTCGGTCCCGGCATCGGGCTGATCCACGGCCGCATGACGGGCCTGGAAAAGGACGCCGTGATGATGGCGTTCAAGAACGGCGAAATCCGCCTTTTGGTCGCAACAACAGTGGTGGAAGTCGGCGTCGATGTTCCTGACGCGACGATCATGGTGATCGAGCATGCGGAGCGCTTCGGCTTGGCGCAGCTGCATCAGCTTCGCGGACGCGTGGGGCGCGGTGACGAGGCTTCGACCTGTATTCTGCTCTACAAGGGGCCTCTTGGCGAAACAGGTCATGCCCGTCTCTCGATCATGCGTGAAACCGAAGACGGCTTCCGTATCGCGGAGGAAGACCTGAAGCTGCGCGGCGAAGGCGAGTTGCTCGGCACGCGCCAGTCGGGAACCCCAGGCTTTCGCATCGCGAGCCTTGAGGCACATGCCGATCTGCTGGAAATCGCCCGCCGCGATGCGGCCTATCTGATCGAGCGCGATCCGGAACTTACCAGCGAGCGCGGCAAGGCCGTACGCACCCTGCTCTACCTATTCCGTCGTGATGAGGCGATCCGCTTCCTGCATGCAGGCTGAAGCCGAGCCCGGCCTCACAGCGTCCGGAACATTACGAAAGCGTCAACGTAGCCTTTTGTCGGGTGCTCGAAGGCGCCGGGCAAGCGCCCGACCGTCTCAAAACCCAACGATTGCCAGAGGCGAACTGCGCGTTCGTTGGCGCTGACAACGAAATTGAACTGCATCGCCCGGAAACCACGCTCGCGGGCTCGGACGAGCGAGTGCTCGTGCATCTGTCGCGCCACGCCCTTGCCGGTCGCCGCCGCCGCGGTCATGTAGCCGCAATTGCAAACATGCGCACCACCACCCGCCTGGTTGGCGCGGAGATAGTAGGTGCCGAGAATCTCGCCACTCTCGTCTTCGGCGACGAAGGTCTCTTTGTCCGGCCCCAGCCAGTAAGCGAGGGCATCGGTCTCGCTCATGTCGCGATCGAGCGTATAGGTCTCCCCGGCTCGGATCGTCGGCTCGATCATGGTCCAGATAGAGGAACGGTCGTCGGCGGTGGCGGGTCTGATCAGCATTGCGTACGTCATCCTTCAACCCATCGCACGGCAACACGGCGGAACAAACAGACCTAATGCCGCTGCGGGGCGAGCAGGTACGGAAGTTACATCTCGATGGGCGCCGGCAGCGGCTTGCGTGTCCGCTCCTGTTTCGTCATCCGCCCGGCAAGCTCGTCTGGCGTGACAAGACCACCGGAGATCAAGAGTTTTGCGGCGTCCTCCGGTGACATATCGAGCGGAACGATCTTTTCGCGCGGCGTGAAGATCAAGAAACCTGCCGTCGGCACCGGTGTCGGCGGCAGGAATACGCAAACCATGTCCTCGCCCATCGCCTTGAACTTCGTTGCAATCTCGCCCTTTGCATCCGTCGAGATGAAGACGAGCGCCCAGAGGCCGGGGCTAGGATATTCGATGAGGCCGACCTTCTTGAAGGAGTTTGTCTTGTCCTTCAGCACCGTCTCGAAAATCTGCTTCACGCTCTGATAGATGCTGCGCACCAGCGGCACGCGCCGCACAAGCGATTCGCTGAACTGCACGATACTCTGGCCGATGAGGTTCTTGCCGAGGAAGCCGATAAGGGTGATCGCGACAAGCGCGATCAACAGGCCCGAGCCTGGCACCGCAAAATTGAGGTAATTATCCGGGTCATAGCGAGCCGGGAGGTAGGGCTTGACCCAACTATCCGCCCAACGCACGACCGACCATGTCAGCCACAGGGTAATCGCGACCGGCGCACAAATAATCAGCCCCGCCAGAAAGTCGTTCCTGAGACGAGTGGCTATCGGCAGTCGGGGCAGTTTTTCCTTCATCGCGTGCTGATAACTCCGTTGAGCAGGCCGGCTATCGGAAATCAGCTCCCCCATGCTTTCCTGGCTGAAAGCTGCCAGAAATTACCAAGGCGCACAAGTCTTCTGGGGGCGAACAAGCGGTCACTCCACCGTGACCGACTTGGCCAGATTGCGCGGCTGGTCGACGTCCGTGCCCATGAAAACGGCCGTGTGATAGGCTAGCAGTTGGATCGGCAGTGAGAAGACCATCGGCGCGATGATCTCGTTGACATCAGGCAGCACGATCGTCGCCATCGTCGGCAGCTTCGATGCCGCCGCACCCGCCTCGTCGGTAATGAAGATGATGCGCCCGCCACGCGCGGCAACTTCCTGCATGTTCGACACGGTCTTGTCGAAGAAGCGGTCAAACGGCGCGATCACGATAACAGGCATGTTTTCGTCGATGAGCGCAATCGGCCCATGCTTGAGTTCACCTGCGGCGTAACCCTCGGCATGGATATAGGAGATTTCCTTGAGCTTCAGCGCCCCTTCCATGGCAAGCGGGTAGCTCGTGCCACGGCCGAGATAGAGGACGTCGCGGCATTTCGAAAGCTCGCGCGACAAGCTCTCCATCTGCGGTTGGATGAGGTTCAGCACGCGGCTCATGATACGCGGCATTTCAGCGAGATGGCGGACCAGTTCCCTTTCCTGCTCCGCGCTGATGGTTCCCCTTGCCTTGCCGGCGCCGAGCGCCAGCGATGCCAGGACGGCCAACTGGCAGGTGAAGGCCTTGGTGGAGGCAACGCCGATTTCCGGACCTGCCATGATCGGGAAAACGGCATCCGACTCGCGGGCGATGGTCGATTCCTTCACGTTGACCACCGCACCAATCTTCAGCCCGTTCTCCTTGCAGTAACGGAGCGATGCCAGCGTGTCGGCCGTCTCGCCCGACTGCGAGATGAAGAGCGCGGCCTGCGAGGGCGAGAGCGGCATCTCTCGATAACGAAACTCGGATGCGACGTCGATCTCGACCGGTAGGCGCGCGTAGCGCTCGAACCAGTATTTGCCGACGAGACCGGCGAGATAGGCGGTTCCACATGCCGAAATCGCCAGGCTGGTGGTGGCCTTGAAATCGATCGCCTTGATGCTGTCGCTTATCGTGTTGCTGGCGAAGTCGACGTACTGGCTGAGGGCATGCGAGATGACCTCAGGCTGCTCGTAGATTTCCTTCTCCATGAAGTGGCGGTGATTGCCCTTGTCGACCACATAGGCAGTCGTCTGTGATATCTGCCGCGGGCGCTTCACCTCGTTGCCGGAGAAGTCGAGGATTGTCGCGCCGTCTCGTGTAAGTACGGCCCAATCGCCATCGACCAAGTAGGTGACCTCATTGGTGAAGGGCGAAAGCGCGATCGCATCCGAGCCGAGGAACATTTCGCCCGAGCCATAGCCCACGGCAAGCGGCGGGCCGGATCGTGCAGCCATGATCGTGCCGGGGTCGTTCTGGAGCATGATCGCAAGCGCATAGGCGCCGGTTACCCGATTCAGCATCTTGAGCATCGCCGCGCGAGGCTCAAGGCCGTCACGGAGATACTTCGCCATGAGGTGGGCGACGACTTCAGTGTCTGTCTGCGTCTCAAAGACGGCACCTTCAGCGGTCAACTCGTCACGCAACTCGGAGAAGTTCTCGATGATGCCGTTATGGACGACCGCCACGCCCTCGACGAAATGGGGGTGTGCGTTGATCTCGTTGGGAACACCATGCGTAGCCCAGCGGGTGTGTGCGATACCGATCGTTCCCGGCAGCGGGTCGCTGTCGAGGCGCTTTTCGAGATTGAAGAGCTTGCCCTCGGCGCGACGACGCGCCATCTCGCCGTTATGTATGGTGGCAACACCAGCTGAGTCGTAGCCGCGATACTCGAGCCGCTTCAGCGCATCAACGAGACGTCCCGCAACCGGGTTGCTTCCAACGATTCCAACAATACCGCACATAAAAGTCCCCAACGCCTTCCATATTAGAGGCCACTCGTAACGATTCTGTCTGTTTTCTCAATGGCCTCGGCGGTCACTTTCGGTTTCCGCGCGTTACGCGGAAGCCTATGCCTTGGCCTTCTTTGCAGCCTTGATCGCCAGCGCGCGCGCGCGAAGCACGGAGGCCCTACCCGGCTTCAGCTCTTGGCGCGCCCGGCCCAAGGCGAGCGCATCGGCGGGAACATCGGCGGTGATGACGCTACCGGCGGCCACGTAAGCGTTGTCGCCGATGCTGACCGGCGCCACGAGCGAGGAGCTTGATCCGATGAAAGTGTTCGCCCCAATCAGCGTTTCGTGCTTGTTGACGCCATCGTAGTTACAGGTGATCGTACCGGCACCGATATTCGCCCCGGCTCCGACCTTGGCGTCGCCTATGTAGGTGAGGTGATTGACCTTAGCGCCCTCGCCGATCTTCCCGTTCTTGACTTCGCAGAAGTTGCCGACCTTTGAGCCCTTGGCGAGATCGGCTCCCGGACGCAAGCGGGCGAATGGGCCAACGATTGCGCCGGCGCTGATGTGTGCGCCTTCAATATGTGAGAACGCATGAATGATCGCGCCGCTGTCGATTGTCGCGCCCGGACCGAACACTACGTTCGGCTCGATCAGCGCGTCCTGCGCGATCGCAGTATCGTAGGAAAGGAACACGGTCTCCGGTGCAATCATCGTCACGCCTGAAATCATCATCTCGTCGCGTCGGCGCTCCTGCCAGAGCCGCTCGATCATGGCGAGCTCCGCGCGATTGTTGCAGCCGGTCATTTCGATTTCAGGTGCGTCGACAGCCGTGACGCGGCCGCCGACGGAACGGGCAATTTCCACGAGGTCAGTCAGGTAGTATTCACCCTTGGCATTGGCATTGCCGATGCGGGATAGGAGATCGAGCGCCTTGCGGCCGTTGATCGCCATCAGGCCGCTGTTGCACCAGTTCACCGCACGCTCGGCATCCGTGGCCTCCCGTTCCTCGCGGATGGCGATTAGTTCGCCGTCCTTCACGAGCAAGCGGCCGTAACCCGTCGGCTTGTCGGTGTGGAAACCGATGACAACGACATCACTGCCGTCGGCAAGGCCCTGCCGTGCAGCCTTGAGTGGCCCTTCGGTCTGCAATGGAACATCACCGTAGGTCACGATGATGTCGTCATATCCGCGGGCAATGGCGTCGCGTGCTGCCAGGACCGCGTGACCGGTGCCGAGTCGCTCCTTCTGCAGATAGGTTTCGATTTTGACGCTCCCGACTTGGGCGGCCTTCGCCACGTCGTCGGCATCGCGCCCAACGACGAGCGCTACAGATGAAGTATCGCTTTTTGCCACGGCATCCACGACATGAGCGATCATTGGGCGGTTCGCGACGGCGTGCAGCACTTTCGATTTCGACGACTTCATTCGCGTGCTGTCACCCGCAGCGAGAATGATAGCGAGACAAGTGCGTTCCATAATGCGCTCCGAGAATCCATTGTATGCAGTCTTCGCTGCCTCATAGCAGCAAGACAAGTGCGGAACAAAGATCAAAAATGGATCAGGCGGATGCCTTGGTCATCGCCGCATAGGCATCGCGGACGTGATCGCGGCCGTCGACGATCACGAGTTCCATGGCCTTACGGGCGCCATCGACATCGCCGGCGACGATCGCCTCGACGATGCGCATGTGGGTGTCCGCGATGTCCGAGAAGCCGTTCTGCGAGGGGGGGGTACTGATACGGAACATGCCGACCAGCGCGGCTTCTATCAGGCTTCCCAGTGTTCGCATGAACGGGTTGTGAGAGGCGTCGGCAACGGCGAGGTGGAAATGGAGGTCGGCGAGAGCTAGGCTGTCGCTGGTGTGCCCCGGCGCGGCCATCTCCGTTGCAAGTTCACGCAGATGTTCAATGTCTTCCTTGCTCGCCCGCTCTGCGACGAGGCCAGCAGCAAACGGCTCGAAAGCTAGCCGGATGTCGTAAAGTTGCAGCAGGAATTCTTCCGTCACGCCACTGTCGAAATGCCAGGCTATGATCTCGCTATCGAACATGTTCCAGAGGTTCTTCTCTGTGACGCGCGTCCCGACACGGGCCTTGGCGACGATCATGCCTTTTGCAGCGAGCGTCTTCATCGTTTCCCGAAGGACGGTGCGAGAGACCTTGAAGCGCTGCGCAAGTTCGACGTCTCCCGGCAGAATGCTTCCCACAGGATAGGTTCCGGCAACAATTGCCCTGCCGAGCTCATCCACGACCTGTGCGTGGCTCGTTCGCGATTTGCGCGCTGTTTTTCCGGTCTCAAGCAATCTGTTACGCAACGAATACCTCCCCGTTCAGGCATACCTCTTATTCATACTGGAAAGGAAGAGAATAACCTTCTGCATTAGAATGAATGCAAAAAGCAAAAAACCAATCAAGATCTTCGTCCACCAGCTCGACAGCGTCCCGTCGAAGGTGATGTAGGTCTGAATGAGCCCCTGTATCAGGATACCGATGAAGGTACCTGCCACGAATCCCGCCCCGCCGGTCAACAGCGTCCCCCCGATGACGACTGCCGCGATCGCATCCAGTTCGACGCCGACTGCTGCCAGAGAATAACCGGCCGACGTATAGAGCGAAAAAACGATTCCGGATAGGCCGGCGAGAAAGCCGGATAATGCATAGATCCGGATCGTGGTGCGGCCCACGGGAACGCCCATGAGTTGCGCCGTTTGCGAGCCGCCGCCGAGCGCGTAGACATTCGTGCCGAAGCGCGTGCGATGCGCCAGGAATATGCCCACGGCAAAGACGACAAGCATGATGCCGCCGATCAGCGTCAGCCGCCCGCCACCCGGCATCTTGTAATAGAGGCCTGTCAGCGTGGTGTAGTAGTCATGATTGATCGGGATGCTGTCGATCGACAGCACGAACGCCATACCGCGTGCCAGGAACATGCCCGCAAGCGTCACGATGAAAGCCGGCATTTCGAGATAGTGAATGATCGCGCCCATTGCCGCGCCGAAGGCGGTCGTGATGATCAGCACTAGCGCAAACGCAACGAGCGGATGGATTGTCGTGTTCTGCAGGATGACTGCCAGGAAGACGCCGGTGAACGCGATGATCGAGCCGATCGATAGATCAATCCCGCCCGAAATGATGACAAACGTCATGCCGACTGCGGCGATGCCGAGAAAGGCATTGTCGGTCAATAGGTTGCCAATCACACGGGTGGACAGGATGTTGGGATACTGCAGGGTGCAGATCGCGTAGGAGAGAACGAAGATGACGACCGTTGCCAGCAGCGGCAGATATTTGGAGTTCATTGAATCTGCCCTTCCCTGACGCTGCTCGATCGCCGGCTGAGAATTACCGCCGCCGATTGAACCGCCGGCGACTGAATGACAAGGATCACGATGACAATCACCGCCTTGATGATAAGGTTGAATTCCGGCGGAAATCCTGAGAGCAGAATGCCGGTGTTCACAGCCTGAATAATCATAGCTCCGATCAACGATCCCAGGATGCTGAAACGTCCGCCAAGCAGCGAGTTGCCACCGACGACGACCGCCAAGATCGCATCGAGTTCCAGCCAGAGACCGGCATTGTTCGCATCCGCGCCCTTGATATCGGCCGCGACGATGATCCCGGCGATCGAAGCGCAAAGGCTGCTCAACATATAAACGGCCATCAGCAGTACCGGCGTCCGTACGCCAGAAAGCATGCTGGCACGTCGATTGATGCCAGTCGCTTCGATCAGCATGCCAAGCGCCGTGCGCCTCACAAGCAGGATCACCAGGGCGGCCATGACCAGCCATATGATGACTGGCATGGGCAGGAATGCGAAGGAACCGCTGCCGAGCGCGATCAACCCTTCATCATTGAACGTCATGATGACCCCCTCGGTGATGAGCTGCGCGATCCCGCGTCCGGCCACCATCAGCACGAGCGTCGCGATGATCGGCTGGATATTCAGCACGGCCACCAACAGTCCGTTCCATACGCCGCAAAGCAGCCCGACCCCGACCGTTACCAACAGCGTCATCGCAAGCGAATGACCGGACACGATGGATGAGGCCGCAACCGCCCCGCAGATCGCGATCACAGCGCCGACCGACAGGTCGATCCCTTTGGTCGCAATTACCAGCGTCATGCCGATTGCCAGCAAGGCGACTGGCGCACCGCGGTTCAGCACATCTATCAGGCTGCCATAGAACCGACCATTCTGAACAACAACATTAAAAAACTGCGGAAACATCATGAAATTCAATAGAAGAATGATTGCCAGAGCGATGAGTTGCGGCGCTAGGCGGATCAGCAGTGCATTGAGCGACGACTTCATGCGTCCTCCGTCTTCTTCTGGGCGGCGGCGATGGTATCGACGATGCTAGCGGTGCTGAGATTGTCACCCGTCAGTTCCGCGACGTGCTCGCGATCGCGGAGGACCAAAATCCGTGAGCTATAGGCGATAAGCTCTTCTAATTCCGAAGAAATAACGATCAGCGACATGCCCTTCGCGCAGAGATCTTCAATCAGGCGAATGATCTCGGCATGGGCACCGACGTCGATGCCGCGGGTTGGCTCATCCAGGATTAGGAAGTCCGGATTCGTAGCAAGCCAGCGCGCCAGGATTGCTTTCTGCTGATTGCCGCCGGACAGCAGACGGATCGGCTTCTCCCTGTCCGTCGTCCGGATGTCGAGAGCACTGATGTAGCGGTCGGCCAGAGCGTTTTGATCGGCACGAGAGATCGGGCGGGCCCAGCCCCTGCGTGCCTGCAGCGCCAGCGCAATGTTCTCGCGAATCGAGAGGTCGCCGATAATCCCGTCTGTCTTGCGATCTTCTGGACAGAAGCCGAAGCCATTACGGATCGCGGCGCGCGGGTTCGATAGCGTCACCTGCTTGTCATCGACTTTTACGGTTCCGCTGTCAGCCTGCTCGATTCCGAAAATTAACTCGGCAGTCTCTGTGCGGCCCGACCCGAGCAACCCCGCGACGCCCACCACTTCGCCGACACGGACGTCGAGGTCGAACGGCTTCACCTTGCCGCGCTTGCCGTAGCCTTCAAACCTGTATCTGACCGGGCCAGCGTTAACAGTGTGTGCCCGCGCCGTGGCCTCGGCATTCGCTAATTCGTGCCCGAGCATCATGGAGATGAGGTTCTGGCGAGACAGCTCCGACGTTTCGCGGGTGCCGACCAGCCTGCCATTTCGGAGCACCGTGATGCGATCACTGACTTCGTATACCTGTTCCAGAAAATGAGTAATAAAGACAATACCAAGGCCGCGTTCTTTCAAGTTACGCATGATGTGAAAGAGCATCGCGACTTCCTGGGCATCAAGACTTGCAGTCGGCTCGTCGAGGATAAGAACTTTGCCGGACAAATCCACCGCTCGCGCGATTGCTACCACCTGCTGCACGGCGACCGAAAACCGATCGAGTTGAGCGGTGACGTCAACGTCTATGCCGTACTGATCGAGCAGTGCCCGCGCCTGCCGGTTCATCGCACGTACATCGATCATGCCGAGCCGCTTCGGCTGGCGACCGAGATATAAGTTTTCGGCGACGCTGAGATTGGGCAGGAGATTGACCTCCTGGTACACAGTGCCGATGCCGAGTTTCTGGGCGGCAAGTGTATCGGACGGATTGATCTCGGTGCCGTCAAGCGCGAGCCGACCCTGGTCGCGGTGATAGGCGCCCGTGATGCATTTGATGAGCGTGGATTTTCCCGCGCCGTTTTCGCCCAGAAGCGCATGCACCTCGCCCTTGCGCAGCGCGAAATCGACCTTGTCGAGCGCAATGGCGCCCGGGAAGAATTTCGATATCCCGGAAGCGGTTAGAATAGTCTCGTAATCTTGAAACATGAAGGCGGCTTTTCCTGATATGAACCGACACTGCCGCGCCGTGGACGGATATGAAGTCCCAACTGGCATTCGGTAGGTCCGCACCGGCCCAAGATGGGCCGGTGCGGTTCTAGCCTCAAAAATCAGTAGCCGAGGTTCTTCTTCGACTCGTAGACCTTCATCGGATCGTCGGCTGGCGTGTAGAGCTTCGATTCCGTCTGGATCCACTTCGCCGGAGCCTTCTTGTCCTTCAGGTACGCGTCGAGCACGTCGAACGCGGGACCTGCCATGTTCGGCGTGAGTTCCACGGTCGCGTTCGCCTCGCCGGCAGACATGGCCTTGAAGATATCGGGCACGGCATCGATCGAGACAACCAGGATATCCTTGCCCGGCTTCAGACCGGCTTCCTTGATCGCCTGGATGCCGCCCACGGCCATGTCGTCGTTGTGAGCATAAAGCGCGCAGATGTCCTTGCCGCCGTTTTCAGCCTTCAGGAAGCTTTCCATGACTTCCTTGCCCTTGGTGCGGGTGAAGTCACCGGTTTGGCTGCGAACGATCTTGAAGTTTGCCTTGCCTGCAATGGCTTCCTCGAAGCCCTTCTTGCGGGCGATAGCCGGCGAAGAACCGGTCGTACCCTGAAGCTCGACAATGTTACAAGGCTTGTCGCCGACAGTCTTTACCAGCCAGTCGCCGGCAACCTTGCCTTCGTGAACCTGATCCGACGTAACGGCGGTCAGGTAGAGGTCTTCAGGCGCCTTGATCGTCCGGTCGAGCAGGATAACCGGGATCTCCGCTTCCTTCGCTTCCTTCAGAACCGCGTCCCAGCCGGTCTCCACGACCGGAGCCAGGAAGATGGCGTTGACGCCCTGAGCGATGAAGGAGCGGATCGCCTTGATCTGGTTTTCCTGCTTCTGCTGCGCGTCGGCAAACTTCAGGTCCACCCCCCGCTTCTTGGCCTGTTCCTTCGTGACGGTGGTTTCGGCAGCACGCCAGCCGGATTCCGAGCCAATCTGCGAAAAGCCGACAACAAGTTCAGCAGCCGATGCAGAGCCGAACATGCAGGCAGCCAAAATCGTGGCACCCAAGAGTGCAGTCTTCAATTTCATAATTTCCTCCCAAAGCCGCCTCCACGCGGCACAGAAGGAAAAAATCATATAGTATTACTTTTGTAAATGCACTTTCTGGTATGCGGCGCAACAAAAAAGGCGCTCAAAACGAGCGCCTTTTCGCATGTGCTAACAATTTGCCGAGATCACTTCGGCAGCTTGTCGTCGACGCCCTTGACGTAGAAGTTCATGCCGAGCAGCGTGGCGTCGTCAGCCTTCTCGCCAGCCTTCAGCCAAGGCGTGCCATCCTGCTTGTTGATCGGGCCGGTGAAGGGATGCAATTCGCCGGACTTGATCTTGGCTTCGGTTTCCTGGGCCATCTTTTTCACGTCATCAGGCATGTTGGTGTAGTCGGCCATCTTGAGGATACCATCCTTCAAGCCGTCCCAGCTCTGCTCGGACTTCCAGGTGCCATCGAGGAGAGCGTGAACGCGCTTGGAGTAGTAGTTGCCCCAGGTGTCGACGATTGCCGTCAGCTGAGCCTTCGGGCCGGCTGCGATCATATCCGAGGCCTGGCCGAATGCATGAATGCCGCGTTCCTCGGCGACCTGCATCGGAGCAGTCGTATCCGTGTGCTGCGTCAGCACATCGACGCCCTGGTCGACCATGGCCTTCGCGGCATCGGCTTCCTTGCCCGGGTCGAACCAGGTGTTCACCCAGATCACCTTCAGCTTGAAGTCGGGATCGATGGAGCGAGCGCCCTGCTCGAAGGCGTTTATGCCCATCACGACTTCCGGGATCGGGAAGGATGCGATGTAGGCGGCGCCATGGTTCTTCGAGGTCTTCGCTGCGATCTGGCCGAGGATGTAGCGGCCTTCGTAGAAGCGCGAGTTGTAGGTAGCAAGGTTAGGGCCTGACTTATAGCCGGTGCCGTGTTCGAACTTCACGTTCGGGAACTTGGCGGCGACCTTCACGGTGGCGTCCATGAAGCCGAAGGAGGTCGTAAAGATCAGCTTGCAGCCCGAACGCGCCAGACGCTCGATCGCACGTTCGGCGTCGGGGCCTTCCGGCACGTTTTCGAGGTAAGGCGTATCGATCTTGTCGCCGAATTCCTTCTGGATCTGCTGGCGGCCAAGATCGTGAGCCTGCGAATAGCCGCCGTCCGTGTGCGATCCGACGTAGACGAAGCAGACCTTGGTCTTGTCTGCAGCCTGCGCGGCGGAACCGACGCTCAGGACCGCAGCAGCCGATGCGGCAAATGCGAGTGCGAGTTTTTTCATGATAACCCCTGTTGGTTTGGAATTTCCGGAAGCGCGTTTCATTCTTTTGTTTAGCGCTCCGGCACGAATGCTTTTCCCAG
The DNA here is from genome assembly GCF_050644135.1 of Rhizobium sp. YTU87027. Lineage (NCBI taxonomy): Bacteria > Pseudomonadati > Pseudomonadota > Alphaproteobacteria > Hyphomicrobiales > Rhizobiaceae > Rhizobium > Rhizobium sp. YTU87027. The sequence continues at coordinate 1,433,620 of NZ_CP098440.1, forward strand.
CGACGCGGGCGTGTTGATCAACGTCGTGCGTCGATTATGAGAAATGATGACAAGAACCACAATAGTGGCAGCATAGGGGAGCATCGACAGAAACTGGGCTGGAATTCCAACCCCGAAAGCCTGTGCGTGAAGCTGCAGGATCGTGACTGCGCCGAACAGATAGCCACCCGCAAAAACCCTCCATGGACGCCAGGATGCGAAGACGACGAGGGCGAGTGTGATCCAGCCGCGGCCGGAAGACATGTTCTCCACCCATTGTGGCGTATAGACGAGGGAAAGCTGTGCGCCCGCCAAACCGGCACAGGCGCCGCCGAACATAACGGCGAGGTAGCGCGTGCGGATGACGCTGATGCCAAGGGCATGGGCCGAGCTGTGACTGTCGCCGATGGCGCGCAGCTTCAGGCCGGTGCGGCTGCGGAACAGGAACCAGCTGACGCCGAACAGCAATGCAAGCGACAGATAGAAGGTCAGGTCCTGATGGAACAGCACAGAACCGACGAGCGGAATGTCGGAAAGGTAAGGAACGACGATCGGCGCGAGGCGGACGCCGGGCACACCCACATAGCCCTCACCCAACATTCCTGAAACGCCAAGTCCCAGGATGGTCAGCGCCAAACCCGTCGCCACCTGATTGGCAACCAGCGTCAGAGTCAGAAAGCCGAACAGCAGCGAAAACAATGCGCCGGCGACAATTCCGCCAAGCAGCCCGATATAAGGAGAGCCCGAAATCTGCGCGCTCGCGAAGGCCGCGACGGCCCCCATGATCATCATGCCTTCGACGCCGAGGTTGAGAACACCCGAGCGCTCGGCGACGAGCTCGCCCAGCGCGGCAATGACGAGAGGCGTGGAGGCTGTAATGACCGTCAGTAGAATGGCTTCGAAGATGCTCACACGACACCTCCCCTTACCCGCGACCAGACGACGCGGATCTTGTAATAAATGAGGGTGTCACACGAGAGCACGAAAAAGAGCAGCAAGCCCTGGAAGACGCGCGTCACCTTGTCGGATACGCCAAGCGATAGCTGCGCAGCCTCGCCGCCGAGATAGGTCAAAGCCAGCACGAGACCGGACGCAATGATGCCGAGCGGGTTGAGACGTCCGAGAAACGCGACGATGATTGCCGTGAAGCCATAGCCGGGGGAAATCGCGGGCTGCAGATGTCCGATTGATCCAGACACTTCGGAGATACCGGCAAGTCCGGCAAGGCCCCCCGAAAACAGGAAGCTGAACCAGATCATTTTCTTCGACGAAAAGCCGGCGAAGCGCCCGGCCCGCTCGGACTGGCCGAGCACGACGATCTCAAAGCCCCTCAGTGTGTATTTCAGCATGAACCAGACGAGCAACGCAGCGACGATCGCAAAGACGAAGGCCCAGTGCGCCCGGCCAGATTCTTCCCAGATCGCCGGCAGCGTGGCTTCAGGTGGAAATGGCACGCTTTCGGGAAAGTTGAAGCCCTGCGGATTACGCCAAGCGCCACGGATCAGCCAATCGAGGAAAAGCTGTGCGATGTAGACGAGCATCAGGCTCGTCAGGATTTCGTTGGTATTGAAATGCGCCTTCAGCAGCGCCGGAATTGCCGCAAACAAAGCGCCGCCGATGGCGCCCATGATAAGCATCAGGGGCAGCACGGCAGGTGAATGCCACTCCGTGAATACGATTGGCAGAATAGAGCCGGTGATCGCGCCGATCGTAAACTGTCCTTCGGCGCCGATATTCCAATTGTTGGAGCGGTAACAGACCGCCAGCCCGACGCCGATCATGATCAGGGGTGCCGCCTTGACGGCAAGTTCGTGCAGCGACCACACTTCAAGCAAGGGTTCGAGGAAAAAGGCGTCGAGGGCTTCGACCGGGTTTTTGCCAAGAATGGCAAACATGATCGCGCCGGCAATCAGCGTTAGCAGCAATGCCAACAGCGGCGATACGAAGCCGTAGAGTTTGGATGACTGCGGCCGCTTTTCGAGTTCAATGCGCATTGGCCGCCTCCGAGGTGGTCTTGCTCTCGTGCAGGCCGCCCATCAAGAGGCCAATCTTTTCCCGAGACAGTTCTCCTGCCGGGAAGGGCTGCGAAAGCCGCCCCTCAGAAATCACGGCAATCTCCGTTGCGACTTCGAATATTTCATCAAGGTCCTGGCTGATAACGACGACAGCCGAGCCGTTCCGCGCCAGATCCACAAGCGCCTGGCGAATGCGGCCGGCGGCCCCTGCATCGACGCCCCAGGTCGGTTGATTGACGACGAGAACCGCCGGCTGGCGGTCGAGTTCGCGGCCAACGATGAACTTCTGCAGGTTTCCGCCGGAAAGCGAGCCTGCGGCCGGATCCTCGCCGCTCTTGCGCACGTCCATCGCATCGGCGATCCGCTTCGTTGCGGTCTTGACGGCGCCACTGCGAATGACGTTGAGAAAACCGCCGCCGAGAAAGGCCCTGCGGTCAGATTGGCTGCGCGCCAGGACGAGATTGTCCGAGAGCTTCATCGTCGAGACGGCGGCGTGGCCATGGCGCTCTTCCGGCACGAAACCGGCGCCAAGCAGACGCCGCGCTGTGATGCCCTGAGTGCCCACGGCCTTCTTGCGGATCGTGATCGCATCCGGTGAACTTACAGGATACTCTCCTGAGAGCGCATCGAAGAGTTCGCCCTGGCCGTTGCCGGCAACGCCCGCGATCGCCAGAATTTCGCCGGAACGAACGGTCATGGACACGTCCTTCAAGGGCATGGCGAAGGGCGTGCGTGCGGCGACGGAAAGATTGGCGACGGAAAGTTGCACCTCACCCTTGTTGCCGCGGTCGGGATGCGTAACGGTCGCAACGTCGCTGCCGACCATCATCCGGGCGAGAGAAGCCGGCGTCTCCTGACGTGGATCGCAGGCGCCTGTGACCCTGCCATTGCGCAACACGGTCGCGCGATCGCAGATGCGCTGAACTTCCTCGAGCCGATGGCTGATATAGAGGACCGATTTGCCCTCCGACTTCAATTTGAAGAGCGTTTCGAAAAGCTTGTCTGCCTCCTGCGGTGTCAGCACCGAAGTTGGCTCGTCAAGAATGATGAGCTTGGGGTTTTGCAGCAGTGCGCGCACGATCTCGATACGCTGGCGTTCGCCGACGGAAAGATCGGCAACGTGGGCATGCGGGTCGAGCGGCAGGCCATAGGCGCGCGAGAGCGCCCTTGCCTCTTCCGCAATTCTGCCGATCGGGATGCTGTCATCAAGCGAAAGCGCGATGTTTTCAGCGACGGTCAGCGCCTCGAAGAGGGAGAAATGCTGGAAGACCATGCCGATGCCGAGCTTGCGGGCGTCGCCTGGCGAGCCGATTGCGACCGGCCGGCCTTCCCATAGAATATTGCCCTCAGTCGGTTCGAGCACGCCGAACAGCATCTTGACGAGCGTCGATTTGCCGGCGCCGTTTTCACCAAGGAGGGCATGGATTTCGCCGGGGGCGATATCGAGATCGATATGGTTGCAGGCAGCAAAGCTGCCGAAGAGTTTCGTCAGTTGCTGGACCGACAACAACGCGCCGGGACCCGGCACATCAGATAACGACACGTTCCCCTCATTTCCCTCTGCCGACCCTGCCCATTCAGGTCACTATGGGATCAGCAGCGTAGTTCCGGTAGTTTTTCTGGACTCCAGATCCATGTGGGCCCGCCCGACCTCACGTAATGGATAGGTTTGGTTTATATTGATACGCACTTTATTGCTCAAAACAACATCAAATAACGCGTTTGCACAATTGGTTAGCTCTTCGCGTGTGGCGATGTAGGTGAAAAGTGTGGGCCGCGTTGCAAAGAGCGACCCCTTCTGCGCGAGCATGGAAAGTGTGAAGTTCTCGATCGGCCCTGAAGACTGGCCGAATGACACGAACATGCCAAGCCGTCTCAAGCAGTCGAGCGATTGTGGAAACGTGTCGCGGCCGATCGAGTCATAGACGACGTGAACGCCAGCGCCACCGGTAATCTCGCGTACACGTTCTGCGAAATTCTCGGTATTGTAATTGATGACGTGGTCGTATCCGTGCTGGAGTGCTAGACGCACTTTGCTGTCCGAGCCCGCGGTGCCGATCACGGTTGCGCCGAGCGCCTTGGCCCATTGCCCGGCGATGAGACCGACGCCACCGGCTGCGGCATGAAACAGGATCGTGGTCCCGGGGCCGACCTTGTAGGTCCGGTTGAGAAGATACTCCGCGGTCATTCCCTTCAGCATCATCGAAGCGGCCGTCTCCAGGGGAATACCGTCCGGAACCTTCACGAGGTGCTTCGTTTCGATGTTTCGTTCGACGCTGTAGGCGCCATCCGAACCGGCGTAGGCGACGCGATCGCCGACCTTAAACTCCTCCACGCCGGGGCCGACTGCCGTAACCGTACCGGCCGCTTCCTTGCCAGTCACGAAAGGCAGATGCGGCGCTTTATAGAGACCTGTCCGGAAGTAGACATCAATGAAGTTCAGGCCGATGGCCGCATGCTTGATCTGGACTTCTCCTGCGCCGGGAGGCGGCAGCTCGATATCGATGTATTCGAGGACTTCAGGTCCGCCAGTCTTGCCGAATGAAACCGCCTGCGTTCTTGCCATTGCCTTCTCCCTAATCGCGCCGTCCAAGCGCCGGGAAGAACTGCAGCACGGCGCCGATGCAGTAGAGGTAGATACCACTGAGGATAAAGAGGACAAGCGCCCATTGCGGGATCACGAAATGCATCAGCAATGCATACATTCCGAGCGCCGACCACAAGAAGAAGACGCCGAGATTGAGCGGCCGCAGGCGCTGTACGCGGACTGGATGCAGAAAATTGATTGGCAGGAAGGTGAGGATGACGGAGACAAGGACGACGGCGAGAGCCGTGATCGCGCTGGCATCGATGACGAACAATGTGAAGACGATCATGTTCCAGACCACGGGAAAGCCCGAGAAGAAGTACTCCTCGGTCTTCATGCCCGTATCGGCATAGTAGATTGCGCTTGATACGACGATCATCCCTGCCGCCACGAAGGACCATGGCTCACCGATCATGCCGCTCTGATAGAGTGCGAAAGCCGGCAGCAGGACATAGGTCACGTAATCGATGATATTGTCGAGCGTATCGCCCGACCAGTTTGGCAGCACTTCCTTGACGCTCACCTTGCGGGCAATCGGTCCATCGATGCCATCAACGAGAAGCGCGAGGCCGAGCCACCAGAACATATCGATGAACCTGTGCTCGGCTGCCGCGACGACGCCGAGAAACGCGAGAAAGGACCCGGATGCCGTCAGAATATGGACGGAGAATGCGCGCATTTCCGCGTAAGGTACGCGCTTGTAATTGAAAATCTTCATGTTTCCCCGAGCAGCCTATGGCGTCCGCGCCCGGCAGACGCGGTTTTTGCCTAATATGCATCCTTTGCTTCGCTTCGCCAGCGCAAAAGCGAGGAAGCGCTGCAAGGCCACGGAATCCCGACCGCGACACGCATATTTCGTGCAAGTTGCCTGAGAAAGAATGGAATACCTTTAATCGCGACACTATTTGTAATATCTCGCTGGCATTGAAATCATTGTGCGACGAATACGGGATCCGATACCGAAATGAACGCCCCTGCAAAGACCGAAGACTTCGCCTCCTCGCTTCCGGCCGGAGTCTATGCCGAAACCGTGCTCAGCGTGACTCATTACACGGATCGCCTGTTTCGGTTTACGATGACGCGTCCGCAGGGCTTCCGTTTCCGGTCCGGCGAATTCGCTATGATCGGACTGATGGTCGAGGGCAAGCCGATCTTCCGTGCCTACTCGATCGCAAGCCCCGCCTGGGCAGAAGAGCTTGAGTTCTTCTCGATCAAGGTTCCGGACGGCCCGCTGACCTCGCATCTGCAGGCGATCAAACCAGGCGACCAGGTCCTGATGCGCAAGAAGCCAACGGGCACGCTGGTGCTCGACGCCCTCACGCCTGGCCGTCGTCTCTATATGTTTTCGACCGGCACCGGCATTGCGCCCTTCGCAAGCTTGATCCGTGATCCTGAAACCTATGAGAAGTACGAGGAAGTCATCCTCACCCACACGACCCGCGACGTAGCCGAACTGAAGTATGGCTTCGATCTGGTCGAAGAGATCAAGAACGACGAACTCCTGCAGGAAGTCGTTGGCAACAAGCTGCGCCATTATGCGACAGTCACCCGCGAGGACTTTGAGTACCGCGGCCGCATCACCGACCTGATTTCGTCCGGCAAGCTCTTTGCCGACCTCGGCGTCCCGCCGCTCGATCCGGCAATCGATCGTGGCATGATCTGCGGTTCCTCCGCGATGCTGAAGGATACGAAGGATCTGCTGGAAAAGGCCGGCCTCAACGAGGGCGCAAACAGCAAGCCAGCAGAGTTCGTGATCGAACGAGCATTCGTAGGTTAAACTCACCAAGATACTTGATCTACGGCCCCAGTGGGGCCGTTTTCAATTGTGGTTGCTGAGATAGTCGATCAGCGCGCTCATGGCTTGGCCGGCATCCTTGGATTTGCCTTGCTGGATGGCTCGCATGACTGTCACGTGTAACGAGATGGATTGATCCATACGGCCAGGACTCGTGGACGCGGACCAGAGACGACGCGAATGAGTCTGAACCGGTCCAAGGGCCGACGTAATAAAGGCGTTGGGGCAGGCTTCCTCCAGAATTTCGTCAAAGGCCTTGTCCGCGGCGAAGAATGCCGCCAAATCGCCGGTTGTGGCGCACACTTCCATCGCCTGTGCGCATTCGCCCAGCTCTCTTCTGTGCTCTACTGTCGCAAATTCGGCAGCCAATGCGGCGGCGATCGGCTCGAGTTCGCGGCGAACCTGCATCACATTGTTATGGTCTGTCGGCTTGATCTCAGCTACCCGTAGCCCGACGCGCGGCTTCACCACGATCAGCCCTTGCCAAGCCAACTTCTGTATCGCCTCGCGCACCGGCGTACGCCCGTGGCCGGCAAGGTCAATCAGATGCTTTTCAGTCACCAAGGCGCCCGGCTGCAACGTCAACGTCACGATCGCGTGCTCCAAGGTGAGATAGGCAAGGTGGCTGAGAGAGTTCTGCATTCGCGTATCCGTGGCTTCTGAAAATGTCTGCAGGTCGCGGAGGCGACTATAAAAGCTGATGATATATCAGTGCGCTTTCGAACGGCAAGCTGGCACCGAGCAAGGGTGATGTGAGAGCGACGTTCCTCCCCCGTCAAGCGCTTCCGATCTGCTAACGAATGGCGTGGCGGCGCAGGGCGAACGGGATAGCGCCCCTCCCTGCCCGATCGTGCTCGTGGCTAATTGTCGGGCGCATCCACCGCGAAGGTCAAGAAGACGGCTAGGCGACCGATTACTCGTGTCTCAGGGCCTCGATCGGATTGAGTTGTGCCGCACGACGCGCCGGGAAGTACCCGAACACCATCCCGATCGCTGCAGAGAACGCGAACGCCACTGCAATCATCGTCGGGCTGACGACGAAAGGCACCTTGAGGACCGTCACCGCCCCATAGCCGAGGCCGACCCCAAGCAGGATCCCAGCGATGCCGCCGAATACCGAGAGTGCGACGGCCTCGACAAGGAACTGCAACAGCACCTGGTTTTCCAGCGCACCAATTGCCAGGCGTATGCCGATTTCGCGGGTGCGCTCGGTCACGGACACTAGCATGATGTTCATGATCCCGATGCCGCCAACGAGCAGGCTGATCGCGGCGACGGCTCCGAGCAGGCTGGTCAGCAGCGTTGTCGTGCCGGTCATTGCATCCGCAATCTGCGTCATGTCATTGACGTTGAAGTCATCCTCGCGACCGGGGATAATCTTGCGCCGCTCGCGAAGCAGGTTTTCGGTTTCGTCCTGGACCTTCGACGTCGATACTCCGTCGCGCGCCGAAATCACGATCATCTGGACATTGGCGTTCGCCTTGCCGCCGATCCGGCGTTGATAGACCTTGACGGGCATAACGACGACATCGTCCTGGTCGTTGCCCATGCCGGACTGGCCCCGCTTGGCAAGAACGCCAATGACGCTGCACGAAATCTTGCCGACGCGAATCTGTTGCCCCGTGGGATCGGCGGCGCCGAAGAGTTGCGAGCGGACCGTCTCGCCGAGGATGCAGCGCGGGCGCCCGCGTTCCTCTGCCGCATCGAAAGTGCGGCCGGTCGCCATGTCCCAATCCTGTGCGATGAAGTAGTCGTTGGTCGTCCCCATCACGGTCGTCGAGTGGCTCTGCCCGCCGTAAATGACCGTTGCGGTCGTCTGATTGAGCGGCGCAGTGGCACGGAGGCCGTTAACCTGATCGCGGATGGCATCGACGTCCTTGACAGTGAAGCGGCGGGCTTCCGAGCTCGCGCGACCCGGGCCGAATTGGCCCGGACGCGCAAACAGCATGTTGGTGCCGAGCCTCGAAAGCTCGGCCGAGACCTGGGCGGTCGTTCCGTTGCCAATCGTTACCAACGCGATGACCGCCGCCACGCCGATGACGACGCCGAGCACGGTGAGGAAGGAGCGGAGCATGTTCCGGCTGATCGCTCGTAGGGCAAGTTTCAGTGTCTCAAAGAACATGATCCGCCCTCCCGCGATGCTCGAGTTCCGTCTCCAGCTTGCCATCGATGAAGCGCAGCAGGCGCTGCGCATAGGCGGCAATGTCAGGCTCATGCGTCACCATGACGATCGTGATGCCCTGTTCACGATTCAGGCGCGTCATCAAATCCATGATCTCAACGCTGGTCTTGGTATCGAGATTACCGGTCGGTTCATCCGCCAGAAGCAGTGAGGGTTCGGTCACAATCGCGCGGGCAATGGCGACGCGTTGCTGCTGGCCACCGGAAAGTTCTTGTGTCTTGTGATGTTCGCGACCGGAAAGACCCACAAGCCCGAGCGCCTCCTTAGCCTTTCTATGGCGCTCACTCGCATGCATGCCGCGATAGATCAGTGGCAGCTCCACATTTTCCAAAGCCGAGGTGCGCGGCAGCAAGTTGAACCCCTGGAACACGAAACCGAGCATATGACGGCGCAACAATGTCAGCTGGCTGCGGTCGAAGCCCTGTGTCGATACCCCCTGGAAGACGTAGTCGCCGGCGCTCGGCACATCGAGGCAGCCAAGAATGTTCATGGCAGTCGACTTGCCTGAACCGGAGGGCCCCATGATGGCGACGAATTCGTGTTCACGGATCGACAGATCGACTCCATCTAGGGCGCGAATTGCCGCCTCTCCTTGGCCATAGATCTTGGAGACGTGCTTGAATTCGATGAGTGGCGGGCTCGTCATCGTGAGCCCCGCCTACTTCGCCTGCGAGGTGGCGTCGGTGATCACGGCGTCGCCTTCTTTCAGGTCACCGGAAACAATCTGCGTGAATTGTCCGTCGGAAGACCCTACCTGAATAACGACAGCAGCCGGTTTGCCTACTTTCAACACCCAAATGCGCCGCTTGGCTCCAGTCAGGGATTCGCCGCCCTGGTTGCCGGTCCGCGGTCCCATACGTGGTGGCCTGAACAGGCCGAAAATGCCGCGACTGCGAGGAGATTCTGCGGCCGGGGGGGCATAGCGAAGTGCCGAATTGGGAAGCATGAGGGTATTCTTGACCGCCTCTACTGTTACGTCAGCTGTGGCGGTCATGCCGGGGCGCAGCAACAGGTCAGCATTGTCGACCGAAAGGATCGCCTTGTAGGTCACGACGTTGTTCGTTGTTTCGGACGCAAATCGAATCTGCTTGATCTCGGCCGGAAAGCTCCGATTGGGATAGGCGTCGACCGTGAAGGCTGCCTTCTGGCCGACCGTGATCTGGCCTACATCGGCCTCGTCGACATCGACCTGCAGTTCCATCTTCCTCAGATCGCCGGCGATAACGAAGAGGACAGGCGCCGACAGCGATGCAGCGACCGTCGCGCCCGGGTCGACAGAACGAGTGAGAACCACGCCGTTGATCGGCGAAACGATCTTCGCCTTGGCGAGGTTGACTTCGGCGAGCCGGAGATCAGCCTCTGCAGAGGCCACGGCAGCAACGTTGATGTCCTTCGCGGCGACCGCCGAGTCGTACTTGTAGCGCGCATCCTCGAGGCTCTGCTGCGTAGAAACGTTGCTTTGAACGAGGTTGCGAGAGCGCTGGAAAGAGCTCTCCGCCGACTCGAGGTCAGCTGTCGCTTTCACGACGTTTGCTTTGGCCGAATCGAGCTTCGCCCGCGAACTCTTGACGTCAGCCTCAAGCTTGTTCGTATCGAGGGCGGCAAGAACCTCGCCGGCCTTGACCTCGCTGTTGTAGTCGACGTTCACGTCGCGAACCGTGCCGGACAGCTCGCTTGAAATGTCCACCTGCTCCGTCGGCTGCACCGACCCCGTTGCCGTAACCAGCACGGTCAGGTCGCCGCGTTTTATGGGCTGGGTTGCGTAGCTGTATTGGTTCCCTTCCTGCCGCGAATAGAAGTAGGCTACTGCGCCGCCGGCGAGAAACAGCAGCAGCAATACCAATAGGCGACCACGCCAACGGCCCTTGGACTGTTTGCGCGAGGCGGCAAGAACGGCCGCCAGATCGGCGTTCGCCTTTGTCGGCTTGGTTATGTGCGTATTCGTAACGTCGTTCATTCCGGCCTCTGTCAACAAGCCGCCAATGCAGCGTCAGCGAGATGACCATGTCGAAGCTGAACGGCAGATTAGCATCGGCCCGGATTGGCACGAAATGCTGATAGAATGAAATGAAATCTTGGTAATGAGAGTTCAGTTTTCCGTGGGATCAACGGTATCGAGCGCATCCGCCTCGCATGGCCCGGCGCCATCTCTCGGACGCAGCTAGGTTTAGCAGCATTCGATCCAAGGCATTGGGACGGCGGGATCGTTTGGAGCGCCATTCAGCGAACGAATTCGGATCGCCGCGAGCATCGCCGCCAAACTCCGAGGACGATGAAAATGGAACCACTCGACTTCCGACCGTCGCTGTTGTGGCACAGCCGGCTTCGGAAGCGCGTTGGCAAATCAGTGAGTCGGCAAACGACGCTTGGCCGCCATAAGGAGATCGAGTTCCGTGGCAGATGGCCCGAACTTTTCGTAAAGGCGCTTCGCTTCGGTTTCCTCGAGACGATATTTCCTGGCAAATTCACCGAGGCTGTAAGGTCGCCCGCGCAACACTTTTCGGGTCGTTGTCGGTGTGGCTGTGGTCACGCTGGTCATCGCGTTCTCCTTGGTTGTATAAGGGGCTAGCTAGAGCGTCGCGTGACTTTGTGAAGATGTCGAATGGTCCTCGGAAGGGATTGATTCGATTTAAGTTTTTTTCGGGAACCTTCTGACGCTTCGTGCATTTATAAGGCGAGATTATGAGCCGCGCCAAGCGGACACGGCGGCGCGAAAGGATGCCCGGATTTTTCCGCTTTCCCGGGTGGCCAACGAAGCGGCACTCGAGCTTTCGCCCGTCCGGTTCATGGTCTCGTTTCCCCCAACTTTGACAAAGCGCCTTCGGGCGCTTTTCTTTTGTGGTCGCTTCACATTGCGAGTGCCGAGCTTCGCAATCAGGGTGAAAACCCGGTGGGAGGCGAAACGGCGGATGGGCCGTCAGCTGACTTTTCAGGGCCATTCGCAAGAAATGTGCCTAATGCACAGGGAACGATGATTTTTTGGTTGACCGCAATGGGGCACCTGCATATGTTCCGCGCACTTCCAGCCGGGCGAACCACTCGGCTCCAGGGAGAGCGTAGCTCAGCCGGTAGAGCAACTGACTTTTAATCAGTAGGTCTCGGGTTCGAACCCCGACGCTCTCACCAACAAAATCAAAGACATAGTATGGATTCGCGGTGATGAGCGCCTCGCCGCGGTCTCGCTCGCTTGCTACCGAATAGCTGCAGGAGAGGCCGGTGCTCGGCCTGGACCCACCGCACACGCGCTCGACCGCGTGGTTGCCACCCGTTTGTCCTCGTTCGGTCACTGAGGCCGATCGGTGGTAAGGGCATGAAACACGGCTAAACGAATTCCGTTCGAACCGCGGCGCGAAAATCAAGCCCCTTCTCGTATGCGATGGTCTCTGCGGGCAAATGCCCATTTCATTGTCGCTACCTGTCCGCAGATCGTTTTCGTGTCCTTGCCCCCAATTCCAATGCGCGACCTATCAATGTGACGTCGCCTTCCGGCTGGCCAACAACAGAATATAGTCGTCCGCCGCATCCGCGATGGCCATCGCGACCTCCGCCGGCGCCCATCCCTTTTGCTGCGCATCGCGGATGATCTGATGGAGTGCGGGTTCAACGTCGGCACGGCAATCGAGCAGACGTTGGTCATGGGTGGTGTCATTATGGGCCGACTGTAGATTGATCATGGCTGGAACCCCTCTCATGTGAAGGAGTTACCATGACATAGATTGCAGGTTGAGCAAGCAAATGCTTAAGGAAAGGCTGCGATTTCGTTGGGAATGAGCTTTTTCGTACACATATGCGGGGTCGGCAATACGATTCACGGCATAATCGGCCGCTAATGCTCTTCAGAGTGTGGTCGGTTTCGCTAGCCGCAGAAGACGTCGACCCTTCAGAGTCAACAAAACTGATCGTATATTGGTATTGTTATTACGTGGCTGATATGGCCGAATCTCTCAAGATTGGTATGCATTTTCGCACGATCGTATGAACTGATAAATACGGCGCTTGCTCTGCGCTCTATCGCGGAATGCGATGCAAGAGGCTTCCCTTCTGAGATGCGCGCTCAGGAGGTCTCATAGACCTTCGAAAACACTGAAGGAGTTACTCGACATAATGTCGAGTTTTTTAAAATCTGCGCCCAGTGGTTGTGGTAAGTTGATTTAGGGCGGATTGTTGTCGCCAAGTGGACCGGCAACGCTTGACCGAACTTAACGACGGGTCACGTCAACTGGTCTCGCCTCACACGTCTTCAGGCGAACATTTGCGTTGCGCAACCAAACGGATCGCCTATCTTTTTTCTTGTGGGAGAGTTGAGTCTATGCGAGCGCAAGGTTTGCAACATCGTTCGGGTTCCAGGCCTGTCTTCAGGCTACCGATCACTTGTCGCTCTTGTGGGTAGCCTCGTTCGCAGAGCCGCTTCAATTCCCTCGCTAGCGCGGACTCTTGTTTTTTCGTTGGAAGGAAAATCATATGGAAGACGCAGGCGTAGGTTGGGTAGCCGCTATCATTATCGGTGGCATTGCCGGGTGGCTCGCGGAAAAGTTCATGAACAGCAACATGGGTCTGTTGATGAACATCATACTCGGTATTGTGGGTGCAATTGTCGCCAATGCCATACTTTCGGGATTGGGAATCACGCTTGCTGGCTGGCTCGGTTACCTAATCGCTGGTTTTGCCGGCGCGTGCCTGCTCATTGCCGTTGGGCGGGTCATTCGTCGCTAGACGACAAATCAAAAGCCGGGCGCCGATACGCCCGGCCCTCGCCTGGTCAAATGCCGATCGATCTTATCGACGGCTCATCAATCCGAAAAGATAGGCGACGCCGGCTGTCACGGCGAGCGCGAAGATCGGCTCCTCCCGTACCTTGTCGCGCAGTCGTTCCGTCATGACCGAGGCTTCGTCGGCTACGGCGGTCTTGGCGCCGTGTCCAAGCGCAACAACGCTTTCGGACAGGCGTGCAAGGTCCTCACGCAATGCTGCGACCTGTGCGGAAAGGTCGTCTGCCGCGATCTCCGCCTTCACACGCGCGGTTGCTGACTGGGCGGAGGCGGTTTTCATATCGGCCATGGTCTGCTCCTCTTTTCCGGATGTTGTTCAACGATTTAGTCCCGGGAAAGGTTCCGGCATCCGGGATCTTTTGCGGCGCGAGGCGCTCCTGCAGGGTTGCAGGTATAGCGCAGATGTTTTCGCGCGATAACCCTTCATTTCCTGCCGGCTTTGTTCTAAGGAACGTCGAAAGCTTTGCCCGCGAACGGGCGAATATAATGCGAGGTTTGCGTTTCGATGTTCGATCTTCTGAGAAGAGCTGCTCATACCTGGGTTGCCAAGCTCCTCATGCTGCTTCTGGTCGCCTCTTTCGGCATCTGGGGCGTGTCACGGTCGCTGATATCAGGTGGCAGCAGCACGACGGTCGTCAGCGTTGGAGACCAGCACGTCGACGTCAACGAATTTCGTCTGGCTTATCAGCGACAGGTCGCAAATCTCAGCCAACAGTTCGGCATGCGCCTGACGCCCGACCAGGCTCGCGCCTTTGGCGTCGAACAGCAGGTGCTGGCACAGCTCGTCGCCGGCGCATCGCTCGACCAGTTGGCGGACGACATGAACCTTGGCTTGTCGCAGGATCGGCTAGCGCAGTTGATCGGTGACGACCCGGCCTTCAAGGCGGTCAACGGCCAGTTCGACCGCACGCTCTTTACGTCGCGACTGCGCAATGCCGGTATCCGCGAGGACGACTACATCAAGGAGCGCAGCAAGGTTGCCGTCCGCAGCCAGATCGTCGACGCTATCTCGAACGGATTCACGGCGCCGAAGACGCTCGTCGATGCGCTCAAGCTTCATCGCCAGGAAAGCCGTGGGATCGATTACCTCCTGCTGACCAATGCCAATATCGAGCCGATCAAGGCGCCTGCCGAGGATGTGCTCGCCAAGTGGTTTGAAGGTGCCAAGACGCGCTACCGCGCGCCGGAATACCGCAAGGTCGCTTTCCTCAAGCTTCAGCCGGAGGATATCGCCGATGCTGCGTCTGTTACGGACGATCAGATCCGCGAGGATTTCGAAAAGCGTAAGGACAGCTTCCGCACTCCCGAGACCCGTACGATCGAGCAGCTGACCTTCCAGAACAAGGATCTTGCCAACGCTGCCGCGACCGCGTTGAAGACCGGCACGACGTTCGATCAACTGGTGACCGATCAGGGCAAGACGGCAACCGACGTGTTCCTGGGTGAGTTCTCCAAGGACAAGGTTCCTGATCAGGCCATTGCCGATGCGGCCTTTGCAGTGTCGAAGGACGGCGGAACGACACCTGTTGTCGATGGTACCTTCGGCCCGGTCATTCTCCGCGTCAGCAACATCAAGCCCGAGAGCGTGAAGAGCCTTGACGAGGTCAAGGAAGAGATCCGCAAGCAATTGGCCGTCTCCAATGCCTCGCAAGAACTCATCAACGTACACGATCAGATCGAGGATCTGCGTGGCTCTGGCTCGACGCTGGAACAGATTGCAGAGCAGCTCAAGCTGAAGGCAGTCGTGATCGATGCCGTCGATGCCACTGGTCTCGACAAGGATGGCAACGAGGTCAAGGATATTCCGGCCAAGCAGCAGGTTCTTGGCGCGGCCTTCCGGACCGACGCCGGCGCGGACGCCCCTTCCCTTTCGATCGGTACGGACGGCTATCTCTGGTTCGAAGTCCGTGATGTCACACCGGAACGCGACCGCCCACTGAGCGAAGTGCACGATAAGGCCGTCGCCGACTGGACCGCCGAACAACAGAAGCTCGAACTTGCCAAGAAGGCCGAGGAACTGAAGCAGCAGGCACAGAAGGGAACATCGCTCGCCGATATCGCCGCGCCGCTTGGCATTGCGGTTGAAAGCAAGAGTGGCATCACCCGTGGCACGGATGACGCCGTTCTTGGCCGCGCAGGTGTCAGCGCCGCATTCTCCGGCCCGATTGACACGATTGCCAATGCCGTCGGCGCCGACCCGACAACGCAAATCCTTCTCAAGGTCACTGAAGTCAACACGGAACCGACGGGTGACGTGCTCAACAACCAGGACCAGCAGATCACAGCAACGGCAAACGCCGCCGGCGACGACATTCTCGATCAGATGGTCAACCTGCTGCAAACGCAGTACGGCGCATCGATCAATCAATCTCTCGCCGATCAGGCGGCAGTCCGCTAAAGGGAACAGAAGCGCATGACCGATCTGAAGCCGCTTTTGGCGAAGGCTGCGAGCCGCGAGCCGCTGACACGTGAGGAGGCCCGCGAGGCTTTCGAGATTCTGATGTCCGGTCAGGCGACGCCTTCGCAGATCGGCGGTTTCCTGATGGCATTGCGCGTCCGCGGTGAAACCGTCGACGAGATTGTGGGCGCCGTCACGACGATGCGCTCGAAGATGCTGACCGTCGATGCACCGCCTGATGCAATCGACATTGTCGGGACCGGCGGCGACGCAAGCGGGACCTACAATATCTCGACGCTGGCCGCCCTTATCGTCGCCGGTGCTGGTGTACCTGTGGCGAAGCATGGCAACCGGGCCCTGAGCTCGAAATCGGGTGCGGCAGACAGCCTCGCCGCTCTCGGCGTCAAGCTGGATGTAACCCCTGAGGTGATCTCGCGGTGCATTCGCGAGGCTGGTGTGGGATTCATGTTCGCCCAGCAGCATCACTCCGCCATGCGCCATGTTGGCCCCACGCGCGTCGAGCTTGGCACGCGCACCATCTTTAATTTGCTCGGCCCCCTCTCCAATCCGGCTGGTGTCCGCCGCCAGTTGCTTGGCGTCTACGCGCCGCAGTGGGTCGTCCCGATTGCCGAGGTCATGCGCGATCTCGGCTCGGAAAGCGTGTGGGTCGTTCATGGTAACGGCCTCGACGAAATCACAACAACAGGAAAGACGAGTGTCGCCGCACTCGAGGGCGGCAAAATCCGCACCTTTGAATTATCACCATCAGATTTCGGTGTTGAGCCCTGCCGCTTGGAGGCTATCAAGGGCGGAGACGGCGTGGTGAATGCGGCCGCTCTGCGCAACGTGTTGAGCGGCGCGAAGAATGCCTACCGCGATATCGCGCTTGCCAATGCGGCCGCCTCCTTGGTGATATCTGGCAAGGCTCAGCTACTCGAGGACGGAATGCGGCTTGCGACGCAGTCCCTGGACAGCGGAGCGACGGCCGCGGCGCTCGACAAACTCGTCGCTGTGTCGAACGACATCGACTAGGATAGATCCATGACCGACATCCTGAAGAAGATCGAACTCTACAAGCGGGAAGAGATCGCCGCCGCAAAGGCGAAGGTATCGCTGGCTGATCTAAAGGCGATGCAGGCGGATCAATCGGCGCCGCGCGGCTTTTACCGCTCGCTCGTTGCGAAACGCGAGGCCGGCCAGTACGGTCTCATCGCTGAGATCAAGAAGGCCAGTCCCTCCAAAGGACTGATCAGACCCGACTTCGATCCACCGTCGCTAGCCAAGGCCTATGAACTTGGAGGCGCGGCATGCCTTTCGGTATTGACTGACACGCCAAGCTTCCAGGGCGCGCCGGAGTTTCTTATGGCGGCGCGTGCAGCGTGTTCGCTGCCGGCGCTGCGCAAGGATTTCATGTTCGAGACCTATCAGGTGCAGGAAGCGCGCGCCTGGGGCGCCGATTGCATTCTGCTGATCATGGCCTCGCTCTCGGACGACGACGCAAAGCGCCTTGAGGATGAAGCCTTTGGGCTCGGTATGGATGTGCTGGTGGAAGTCCACGATGCCGAGGAGATGGAGCGTGCGCTGAAACTCTCCTCCGCGCTCGTTGGCATCAACAATCGCAATCTGCGAACATTCGAAGTCGGCCTTGAGATCAGCGAGAAGCTCGCGCCGATGGTTCCTGGGGATCGTCTGCTGGTGGGCGAAAGCGGCATTTTCACGAACGCAGATTGCAAGCGCCTGCAGGCAGTCGGCATCAACACCTTCCTGGTCGGCGAGAGCCTGATGCGCAAGGAAGACGTTGCAGCGGCCACGCGCGCACTACTCTTTGCCGAAGCCGCTCAGGCGGCCGAGTGATATGAGCGGCGGCCAATCCGGTCTCACACACATTGACGCCTCCGGCGAGGCGCACATGGTCGATGTCGGCGACAAGGTCGAGACCACAAGGGTTGCGACCGCCGAAGGCCACGTGCGAATGGCGGCTGCAACCCTTGATCTCATTCGGGCGGGCAATGCGAAGAAGGGTGACGTGATCGGCACGGCACGCCTGGCCGGCATCATGGCGGCCAAGCAAACGAGTAATCTCATCCCGCTCTGCCATCCCTTGATGCTGACGAAAGTTTCGGTCGACATCACGGAGGATGCCGATCTTCCTGGTTTGCGCGTCACTGCAACCGCGAAGCTGACGGGCAGGACGGGCGTGGAAATGGAAGCCTTGACAGCCGTTTCTGTTACCTGCCTGACGATATACGACATGGCCAAGGCGGCGGATAAGGCCATGGAAATCGGCGGCATCAGGTTGCTCGAAAAATCAGGCGGTAAGTCTGGAGATTTTCGTCATCCGGAGTACGGCAAATGAGCATGCTGCCCGTTGCTGAGGCACAGGATCGCCTGCTGTCACGCGCAAAGCCGGTCCAGACGATTGAAACTGTTTCCTTGCCGGAGGCCGAAGGCCGTGTACTGGGAGCTGATGTTAAAGCGAGGCTGACCCAACCCCCTTTCGACGCATCCGCGATGGATGGGTACGCCCTGCGCCGTGACGACGCCCCGGAGCCCGGCGCCGAACTGAGGCTGATAGGCATGTCGTCCGCCGGTCATGGGTTCGAGGGTGTTATCGGCAAGGGTGAGACTGTTCGGATCTTCACCGGCGCCCCGGTTCCGCCGGGCGCTGATAGCGTGTTGCTGCAGGAGGATGCAGAGAAGAT
Organism: Rhizobium sp. YTU87027; assembly: GCF_050644135.1. Classification (NCBI taxonomy): domain Bacteria; kingdom Pseudomonadati; phylum Pseudomonadota; class Alphaproteobacteria; order Hyphomicrobiales; family Rhizobiaceae; genus Rhizobium; species Rhizobium sp. YTU87027. Next base: position 1,452,047 of record NZ_CP098440.1, read on the forward strand.
CGAAGGCGGTATCAGGACGACATTCCCTGTTCGTCTTGGTCAGCACGTCCGGCCTCGCGGTCAGGACTTTCTTGAAGGCGAAGCGGTGCTCAAGGCAGGCACTGCGCTGGATTTCTCCCGCCTAACAGTGGCGGCCGGAATGAACCATGCCACCCTTGAGGTCCGGCGCAAGCCGGTGGTCGCGTTGCTTGCGACAGGCGACGAATTGCTTCCACCCGGAAGCTCGCCGGCTCCAGCGCAGATCATTGCGTCTAGCACCTTCGGCATCGCTGCCCTGGCACGCAAGGCTGGAGCCGAGGTTCTTGATCTCGGGATCGTGCCCGACGACAAGGCGGCGATTTCGGCGGCGATCGAGCGCGCAAGGCGGGCCGAGGTCGATGTTATTGTGACACTCGGCGGAGCCTCGGTCGGCGACCACGATCTGGTACAGGCTACGCTCCTCGCGTCGGGTATGAAGCTCGATTTCTGGCGGATTGCGATGCGCCCGGGCAAACCGTTGATGGTGGGCAGCCTCGGCGAAGTGCATGTCCTTGGCCTACCCGGAAACCCGGTATCAAGCCTGGTCTGCGGGCTGCTGTTCCTTGAGCCGCTGATTCGCAAGCTGGCCTCACTGCCGCCGGTCAGACGCGACGCGACTGTCGAGGCGGCTGTAACGCTCCGTGCCAACGATCAGCGGCAGGACTACGTCCGAGCCACACTGTCGCAATCGTCAGCAGGCGTGCTGGCGGCAAAGCCGTTTGCCAAGCAGGACTCGTCCATGATGAAGATATTTGCCGAGGCCGACTGCTTGATTGTTCGGTCGCCTCATGCACCGGAGCTCCGTGCGGGGAGTCCCTGCCCGGTGATGTTGCTAAGGCCCGACCTTCTCGACTGACGCGGCCGAGCCTCATTTGCGCTGGGTATTTTCCTGGGAACAGAAGCAGGATTGAGATGACGACGGAGCTTGTCAAGGACACACAGGCCATGCTCTCCGGCATGACGCCGACACTCATGGGGGGCGAGTTCGTATTCTGCGCGACATCTGACGACGATGTCGCTCGGCTTGCGGCGCCCGATGCACTCGCCTGGTTTCGCGAGCGCGAAGGAATCTCCGTGATCCTCTCGAAGCAGCGGGCCGCGGAACTCGGTTTCAATTGCGATACGCCGATGCGGCGTATCGTTCTCGAAGTTTTTTCGTCGCTGGAAGGTGTCGGCCTGACAGCCGCCGTTGCCTTCGCGCTGGCAGCCCACTCAATCCCATGCAACATGGTAGCAGCCTACCACCACGATCACGTTTTCGTTCCTGCCGCGATGGCGGATTTGGCGCTTGAGGTCTTGCTGAAGCTGCAAGAAACGTCGTCGAATCGAGTGTCCTCGTTGATCAGGACTCCGCTAGAGTGAACACCCCGCCGATCGCCCCCTGCCCAGTCGAACCGTCGCCGAAATCGGGGACAGCGTATTCAGCCACCAGCCTTAGGGCTGCCAGTGGCAGCGACTGCCTGCGTGGATCTCCGATGAGCACGTCAATGCCTGCCTTGCGACTGGCCACAAGGAACGGCAAGACCCTCGCTGCCAGCCGGGCATCGTAGAAGACGTCCCCCGCTAGGATGACATCGACATCCGGTGGAGCGCCGGCGAGCACATCGGCGCTCGTCACTTCGATTGCGACGCCGTTCGCTTCCGCGTTGAGACCGATTGCTGCGATCGCGTTCGTGTCGATCTCCGCGGCAAGTACGTGGGATGCTCCGCACTTTCGAGCCACGATCCCAACGATACCGGACCCAGAACCGAGATCGAGGACGCGGCGATCGCAAATGATATCCGGATACTTCAGAATATGCCGCGCAAGCAGCGTTCCGCCGGCCCAGTTGTAGGCCCAGTACGGCGGCGAATCGTCCGCATCGTTGGGTCTGAGACGTGAGAGCCTGCTTCCGGGATGAGCCGTATAGAGGACTATCTCCGATAGGCCGGGTGCTGGCTTCAGGTGAAGGTTTTCGACGATAAAGGCGCGAACGTCTGATAAGGGGAGAGCGCTGCGACTTGGCTTAGCCTCACGACGGTGCTGTCCGCTCATCCTCTTCCCGCTCGGCCAATCAATAATTCTTCATCGCCAGATGCGGCATGCCGCCATCGGCGAACTCGTCGCCGAAAGCAACGAATCCGAAGCGTTCGTAGAGCGCTATTTTATCGCTTTGTGCCGTCAGGTAAAATCGGTTCTCGCGGGCGGACCGATGCTCGTTCATCGCATAGGTCAACATTGCGCTCGCGACGCCGTGTCCGCGCCATGGCTTACCGACGGCGACGCGGCCGATCTTCACATGCTCGTTCGTATGGATGATGCGGAGCGTCCCGCAGACCTCGCCGCCTGCAACAGCGACGACATGATGCGCCGTCAGGTCGAGCGCATCAAACTCTTCATCGTCAGGGACTTTCTGTTCGGCGATGAAGACCGCACGTCGGAGCTTGAACGCCTCATTGCAAAGGGTACTGAAAACAGGAACCGTCAAGACGATCGTATCTGTCATTGTCTTCTCCCCCTATTTCTAGCGGAGGCGCAAAAGCTGCGCCGCCGGCGGGATGACTATCCCTTCTTTTTCGAGAACTTTGGCTTCGCGCCGCTACTGCCCTTGCCCTCGAACTTCGGTTTGCCCGGCTTCTTGGCCCAGGGCTTTGAGTCGCGTCGCTCGTCGCTCCCGCCCTCGTTGCGGGCTTCCTTGCGGAACTTGCCTTTTGCGCGCTCATCGCTGAATTCACGACGCTCGCCAAAGGCCTTTTTGCCGGCATAGGCTTTGGAAGCCGCCGCGGGCTTGCTGAAATCGGGCGTGCCGTTGAGAGGCGTGACGCGGATGCCACGCTCCATCGTCTTGTTTGGACCGATCGACTGCAGGAAGGTGTCGGCGCTGTCCGCTGAAATCTCGACGTAGGTTTCGTCGGGCTGCATCTTGATCGCACCGATCTCCCGCTTCGTCAGATTGCCGTTCCGGCAAAGCATCGGGATCAACCAGCGTGGCTCTGCATTCTGCTTGCGACCGACCGATATCGAAAACCACACGCTCGCGCCGAAGTCATCGCGGGGACCTTTCTGATATGGCTCGCGTGGACCGTCGGTATGCTCGCGGCGCTTGCCGCCGCGGCTATCCTGGACCGAGACCTCGATCAGATCCTCCGGTGCAGACTGGTTGGACCGGTAGAGATTAACGAAGGCGGCGGCGAGCTTTTCGGCGCCATGTGTATCGAGGAGCCGCTGGACCAGGTCCCGCACGTCCTCGCTCGGAGCCTCCTCGAAGATGGGATCGGCAAGCAGCCGCGCCTCGTCACGTGCTGTGACCTCTTCCGCTGACGGCGGACGAGCCCAGGCGGCCGAGATGCCGGCATTGTCGAGAAGGCGCTCTGCCTTGCGGCGCACGTTCAGCGGTACGATCAGTGCACTGACGCCCTTGCGGCCGGCGCGACCGGTGCGGCCGCTGCGATGAAGCAGGGTTTCCGGATTGGTCGGAAGGTCGGCATGAATGACAAGGTCAAGGCCCGGAAGGTCGATCCCGCGGGCGGCAACATCCGTTGCGATGCAGACACGCGCACGTCCATCCCGCATCGCCTGTAGCGCATGGCTGCGCTCGTTCTGCGTCAGTTCGCCCGACAAGGCGACGACGTTGAAGTTGCGATTGTGAAAACGCGCAGTCAGATGGTTGACCGCCGCGCGCGTCGAACAGAACACGATAGCGTTGGTCGCTTCATAGTACCGCAGGACGTTTATGATCGCGTTTTCGCGGTCGCTCGGCGACACGACAAGAGCGCGATATTCGATGTCCCCGTGCTGCTTTTCCTCGGTTGCCGTTGCGATCCGCACGGCATTTTTCTGATAGCTCTTCGCGAGCTTCGCGATGGCTGCCGGCACCGTTGCCGAGAACATCAGCGTGCGACGATTATCCGGGGAGGAATCCAGAATGAACTCGAGATCCTCGCGGAACCCGAGGTCGAGCATTTCGTCTGCTTCATCAAGCACGATAGCCTTGAGCGCGGATATATCGAGTGCGCCGCGACGGATATGATCGCAGAGGCGACCGGGTGTGCCGACAACGATGTGGGAACCACGTTCCAGCGCGCGGCGCTCGCTACGGATGTCCATGCCGCCGACGCAGCTGACGATCAGCGCGCCGGTCGCTTCGTACAGCCATTCCAGTTCGCGTTTGACCTGAAGCGCAAGCTCTCGCGTCGGTGCGATCACAAGGGCAAGCGGTTCGGCCGCGGGGCCAAAGCGTTCCGCGTCCTCGATCAGCGTTGGCGCTAGCGCAAGGCCGAAGGCGACGGTCTTGCCGGACCCGGTCTGCGCAGAAACGAGGGCGTCCGACGCGGCGAGAGCTGGGTCGAGCATGGACTTTTGAACCGGCGTCAGCTCGGTGTAACCGCGCTTCACCAACGCCTTGGCGATCGCCGGAACGACGCCGTTAAAATCTGTCATGTTGTCTATCTTTCGGAAGTCTCGCGCGCATGTTGCGCCTAGCCGGCAGTTGCCGGTGGAGAAGTTGGCCGTTCCTACCCGGTCAGGCGGCAAATGTCAAAGCGGATGTCCCTGCCATAGCCATACGTCGATGCCTTCGCTTCTGCCCCGAATGCGTGCCTTTGCGGGGCCTTCAAGCCGGCCGGTGCGAACGGGCGCGCTATCCGCCCCCGCCGCCTTCATCAGTGCGGTGCTCAACGCGAGTTCGACACCGTGCTCGGCAGCGACCTCCATCAGGCGGCTGGCGACATTCACGGTGTCGCCGGTTGCCGTAATTTGCTGGCGGCTGCCGGTTCCAAGTCGCGAGGCAACGACCGGACCACAATGAGCCCCAACCTTGAAACCGGTTTTTCGGCCGCTCAGGGCGGGATGTGCCGCAAGCCAGGGCCGCATTCGCTCGCACAGGCGAATGGCACACGCGGCGGCACGCGCGGCATCGTCATCGGCCGTTTGCGGCAACCCGAAGAGAATCATCGCGCCATCGCCCATGAAACTGGTGATTGCGCCACCATGCGAGCGCGCCTCCTCGTCAACGAGCTCGAAGAAATCGCTGAGAACTTCGCGGACATTGATCGCGCCAATTGCCTCGCTCAAGCCCGTGAAGCCGGAGAGGTCGATGAAGACGACCGCGGCGTCTTGCCGGACCGGTTTTGCGAGAAAGTTAGGATCGCGCGCGAGCCACTCACCCAGGCCCGGGGCCTCGATGCGCTGCAGCAGATCGCTTTGCGCCGCAAAGTATGCGGCCTGGCGACGATCGATCCAGATCTCTGCTGCACCGAAAAGCAGCACCGGCGGCAGCGCTGCTGCGATCGGCAATGCCGCACTGAACCAATAGCCGTGCGCGAAGGCGGCAATGTTCAGGCCGGCCCAGGCGAAAGCCACGGAGGCTATGATGGCATAGCCGATAGAGCTGCGCCGCCACGCAAGCAGGCTGATCAGCAGGAGCGGCAGAGCCACGGCTATCAGCGAATCGAGCAGACGCACATTATGGTCCCTGATGATGCTGTCGCCAGCAATCAGATGTGTCGCTGCCGTTGCCATTACCTCAACGCCCGGGAGCACCGGATCGAAAGGTGTCGGGAAGACATCGCCGCCGCCGGTCACAGTCGAGCCGATGACGACGATTCTGTCTTCGATTGCACTGGCCGGGAGCTTGCCGGCGAGCGCGTCTGCGGCACTGAATGTCGGAATTGTGCCGCGTGGACCATAGAAGGTAACCGGTAGCCGCTGCCCATTGTCGGTCGGCAAATGCCGGTCACCGAGCGCAAGGCCGCCGGGCGAGAACGCCGGATTAATACCCAGCGCCAATGAGGCGACCCGCAATGGAAATGAGGCATCGACCCGCTCGCCGCCGCGCGAAATCAGGGGGATGAAACGTGGTGTGCCTGACTCATCGGTGGCGACGTTGACGACGCCAATGGCCGCAACGTCGGAAAACCGGCTAAGGGGCAATAGCATCTTGCTGGCGGTCGGTATCGACGCCAGCGGATCATTGGTGTCGATACCGACCGCCTGTGTCTCCTTTTGGAAGACGCCGGCGGCGGCGATCACGCTGGGGGTCTGCTTGAGCGCCACGACAAGTGCGGCATCGCCCTCTTCCGGTCCGGGATCGACCAGCAAGAGATCAAGTGCTACGAGCTTTGGTTTCAAGGCATTGACGGCGTCCACTACGCGGGCGAGCGTCGCCCGATTGAGCGGATAGCCGTTGTCGGCGGCGGTCTGGTCGTCAATTGCAATGATGCTGGTAATCGGCGGTGGCTCCTTGGCGCCGATGACCGTGCTACGCAGATCGGTGAGAGACGCTTCGAGGCTGTCGAGGAAGCTTATGCCACCCGAAAGATGCATATAGCCAAGAAGCCCACCCCAAAGGGCGGAGAGCAATATAGAGATCGTGATCAGGAGCCTTTTGGCCTGCATCGGCGCTATTGGCCAAGGCGGGCAAGCAGAGCCGCGGCGCGAGCGGGGGGCCAGCGGCGGACGGTAAGCGGTCCGCTACCGCGCGCGACGTCTACGCCCTCACCTACATTCAATACGACGCGCTCTCCTGCCGATGGACGACCGACCGCCACACGTCCGCGTACGACAAAGACGGATGTCGTACTGTTCTTGACGTCGACAGCCCAGCGTGTGCCGCGCACGGCCGCGATCGCTTGTGGCGTAATCACCTCGAACCCGTCCGGCCGCCGTGCGCGGTCCACGTCAACGAGGACGGCCTTGTTCCGCAATGACACGGCGTCTGGCCGCCCATCGCGGTTGCGATCGACGAGATTGAAGCGCGCCCCACCCTCTGCTGTGATCGTGACGCCATCCGCGCAGCGCATGACTTGCCGTGACGTTCCCGTCACGCGCTCCATGGCGCATCCGCTCGTTTGTGCCAATGCCGCATCAGAGGTGAAGAGAAAGGTCGCGCTACCCCAGGCGGCTGCGGCGAAAAGCAGTCTCGAGTTTACAAGCATATCCGTCCCCCCGATCGAACGACATTGCGTGTAGCGGCCAATCATGCCCTGATTGCTGCAGCACGCATGCCCAAACGTCAATGACTTTCCTATGCTATGAGAAGCTTCTCAGGTACTTCGACTGCAGGTCCAGTATAGCGTGCTCTTGGACGAATGAGATGGCCGCTCTCGACTTGCTCCATGGCGTGAGCCAGCCATCCCACGGTTCGTGCAAGCGCGAAGATGACAAGAGGGGCATCGTCAGGAAGATCAAAAGCTGCGCCCATGGCTGTTAGCGCGAAATCGATGTTGACACCTTCTCCTATGATTTCTTGCCCCGCTTCTGCCAGTTCGGCATAGGTTGGCGGCAAGGAGAAATTGGACATTAGCGCCTTCGCTCTAATGTCACCGTCCGGATACAGAGGGTGGCCGAACGCAAGGAGCGCCCTTCCCTGCGTCAGCGCCTGCCGTACTGCCTGGCTGGCCCCACGCGCATTGACCTCTGCGATTAAGGAGACGACGCTCCGCCAGGCGCCCCCGTGGAGCGGTCCGGTCAAGGTCGAAAGGCCTGAGAGGACGGCAGCGGACAGTGTCGCGCCTGAAGAGGCGGCCACGCGTGTGGCGAAGGTCGATGCGTTGAGTTCGTGATCGGCAAGGAGCACCAATGCGCGCCTGACGCAATCGGCCGCTTCGGGCCTTCGCCAACCCATGGCGAGGCGTAAATGCAAGGGCGAAGCCGTTCTATCCGGTGTGAGCGCACTCGCCACAGTCGACAGAATGCTTTCCGCTTCCGTCTTCAGCACCTTAGGCGACCGTCCAAGGGTCGGCAGATCGCGGGTGACGCGCCGTGCGAGCAGAAGAAATGCCTGCTCCAACGAAGGGGGGGCTTCCGGCTCCATGCTGGGTGCTGCTGCAATCGGTTCTGAATTCCACAGAAACGCGGCGGTCTCTTCAAGCGTCGCATGTTCCGCCCAAGTCGTCGCATCGCGGCCGCGATAATACAGCCGGCCATCCAGAATTGTCGAAATGGCTGATGGCAGAATTGGGTCACCCCACTGGATGGTATCTGCCGCGACCGTCTCGGTCTTGCGCCGACCAGCGTGGCGTTCGGCGAGCCGCATGACGTCGGCCGCGTTGTAAAGACTGCGCCGCGGGTCGCTGGTATCCGCCTTGGCCCGGATCCGGCCGCGGCTCACATTGGCGTAGAGCGTTTGCGGTTTTGTGCCGAGTTTCTCAAGCGCCTGCTCGGCGGTTAGCCAGGACATCCTGCCCTCTTACATTGATCAATTTCATCAAGATTGACGTCAATCAATTTAGGTTCGATCCTATTGCACGTAAAGGAGAAACATTATGAATAACGGTTTGGAAGATGTCATCGCAACTGAAACGCGGCTCTCCGATGTGGACGGCGAAGCAGGTCGCCTGGTTATCCGTGGCCTGTCGCTCGATCATCTCGTGTCGACATCAACCTATGAAAGTGTGGCTGCTCTGTTGCTCGACGGCCTGACGGAACGGCGTTTCGGTGCAGCAGAGCTCGGCAAGTGGCTGGGCGAAATGCGGTCAGGCTTGTTCGCCCATGTGACGGTTCTTGACACGGAGTTGCTGGCATTGCCGCCTGTGGACGCCATGCGCGCTCTGATCGCTCACCTGCCGGATGATGAGGACTTTGAAGCAGTACTCAGATTACTAGCCGCCCCAGCGGTTTTCCTACCAGCGATCCTCCGCATGCAGAGCGGCAAAGAGCCGGTAGCGCCTGATGGTTCCCTGTCGCAGGCGGCCGACATCCTGCGCATGTTGACTGGCCAGTTGCCGAGTGGGGAGCAGACGGCTGCGCTCGACGCCTATCTTGTGACGATCTCGGACCACGGCCTAAACGCCTCGACCTTCGCATCGCGTGTCATCGCCTCGACGCGTGCCGGCCTCACCTCGTCAGTGCTGGCGGCGATAAGTGCGCTCAAGGGCCCGTTGCACGGCGGTGCTCCGGGTCCCGTGCTGGATATGTTCGATGCGGTCGGGACCAGCGAAAATGCGCGCGACTGGCTTGGCGACGCATTGGACCGCGGCGAACGCTTGATGGGCTTTGGCCACCGCATCTACCGGGTGCGTGATCCGCGCGCCGATGCCCTGAAGCAGGCTCTTCGGCCGTTGGTCCTAACCGCGCAGGTCGACAGACAGCAGATCGAATTGGCAGAAGCCGTGGAGCACGCGGCGCTCACCATCCTTAAGGAACGCAAGCCGGATCGTCCGCTGGACGTCAATGTCGAATTCTACACGGCCTTGCTGCTCGATGCGCTGGGTTTTCCGCGTGAGTCCTTCACCGGCGTGTTCGCGATCGGCCGGACGATAGGGTGGATCGCGCATGCGCGCGAGCAGGCGCTGGAGGGCCGACTTATCCGGCCACGTTCGGTTTATGTTGGGCCGCTGCCGGAAGCTGCGTAATCGTTGATACAAAAACAGCCGGGAAACGGTCGTGCTGCGGCTTTGGCTCATCCGCTGCAAGATTGCGACGGCACACCAATTGAAAAGACCGCCGCGTCGATTGACGAGGCGGTCTCTTGGCAATCAGACCAGGCGGCTCTGCTCGGTCGCCGCTTCGATGAAGCTCGCGAAGAGCGGATGCGGGTCGAGTGGCCGGCTCTTCAGTTCCGGATGGTACTGGACACCAATGAACCAGGGATGATCCGGATATTCGATCGTCTCGGGCAAGACGCCGTCCGGCGACATTCCGGAGAAGACGAGACCGCAGTCTTCCAAACGATCCTTGTAATCGATGTTGACTTCGTAGCGGTGGCGATGGCGCTCCGAAATGTCGGTTGAGCCGTAGATCTCGGAGATCTTGGTGTCCTTTTTCAGCGCAGCCTTGAAGGCGCCAAGGCGCATCGTGCCACCGAGATCGCCCGAAGCCGTGCGCTTCTGCAGCTCATTGCCCTTCACCCACTCGGTCATCAAACCGACGACCGGTTCTTTCGTCGGACCAAACTCGGTCGACGAGGCGCTTTCCACGCCGGCGAGATTACGGGCTGCCTCGATGACGGCCATCTGCATGCCGAAGCAGATACCGAAATACGGCACCTTGCGTTCGCGCGCAAAGCGAGCCGCATGAATCTTGCCTTCCGAGCCACGCTCGCCGAAGCCACCGGGAACCAGGATCCCGTGGACCTTTTCGAGGTAAGGCGCCGGATCTTCCTTTTCGAAGATCTCAGACTCGATCCATTCGAGCTTCACCTTGACGCGATTGGCAATGCCGCCGTGATGCAACGCTTCGATCAGCGACTTATAGGCATCCTTGAGGCCGGTATACTTGCCAACGATCGCGATCGTGACTTCGCCTTCCGGCGTGCGGATACGGTTGCAGACCTCTTCCCACTGGTCGAGGCGCGGCTTGGGCGCCGGCTCGATGCCGAAGGCTGCGAGCACTTCGTTGTCGAGGCCTTCCTTGTGGTAAGCGATCGGAACATCGTAGATGTTGGCGACGTCGAGCGCCTGGATGACGGCGGACGGGCGGACATTGCAGAAAAGCGAGAGCTTCCGGCGCTCGGCTTCCGGAATCTCGCGGTCTGCACGCACCAACAGGATGTCGGGATGAATACCGAGTGCCTGCAGTTCCTTGACCGAATGCTGGGTCGGCTTGGTCTTCAACTCGCCGGCGGCCGGGATATAGGGCATCAGCGTCAGGTGGACGTAGATGGCAGTGCCGCGTGGCAGATCGTTGCCGAGCTGGCGGATCGCTTCCATGAACGGCATGGCCTCGATGTCGCCGACCGTGCCGCCGATCTCGCAGATCACGAAGTCGTAGTCGTCATTGCCTTCGGTGACGAAGTCCTTGATCTCGTTCGTAACGTGCGGAATGACCTGCACCGTCGCGCCGAGGTAATCGCCGCGGCGTTCCTTGTCGATGATGTTCTTGTAGATGCGCCCGGTGGTGATGTTGTCGGTCTTGGTCGCTGAGCGCCCGGTGAAGCGTTCGTAATGCCCGAGATCGAGGTCGGTTTCGGCACCATCGTCGGTGACGAAGACTTCGCCGTGCTGGGTCGGGCTCATGGTGCCCGGGTCCACGTTCAGATAGGGGTCGAGTTTGCGAAGCCGCACCCGATAACCACGGGCCTGCAGCAACGCTCCGAGAGCCGCGGCCGCAATTCCTTTACCGAGAGAGGAAACCACGCCGCCAGTGATGAATACGTATCGCGCCATGGGAGTCACCGGATACCTTTTCAAAAACGATTCCACCAGCCCAAAAATTCATTTCCTGAACTTTTGGCGCCAGCGCGAAATCTGAACAAAAGAAAACCGGCAGACCCGAGGGCCTGCCGGCGGTTTATGCTGTATGCCGCTTATTGTCCGCTTGGGACGGTCGCGGGTGCCGGAGCGGCAGGCGTGGTTGCCTGCGGAGCAGCCGGAGCAGTTTGAGTGGACGGGGCCGTCTCGGCAGGTGCCGATGCAGCCGGAGCCGCGGGCGTGGTTGCAGCCGGCGTGGTCGCCGCCGGAGCCGGAGCGGCCTCACCGCCGGTCGGAACGCCGTTATTGCTCTGCGGGGCCGCCGGAGCGGCCGGAGCGGCGTTGCCATTCTGGCCGCCGAGCGAATCGAGGATACCCTTACCCTGGCCGCTCGTCGCCGGAATACGGTTCAGAATATCCGTCGGACGGCTCTCATAGCGGTTGAGGACACCGAGGCCGAGCGACGTGATGAAGAACAGAGTCGCCAGGATCGCGGTCGTGCGCGTCAGCGCATTGGCCGTGCCGCGGGCAGACATAAAGCCCGAACCGCCGCCGATGCCCAGGCCGCCGCCTTCAGAGCGCTGAATGAGCACGACGCCGACAAGCGCCAGCACGATCATGAGGTGGATGACAATCAAAACGGTCTGCATGGGTCCAGTCCTGCCCACACGCACGGCGGGCATAAAGTAAAATTCTGGCGCTCTTTACATGAGGTAATCCGCTATTCCAAGCCCTTCGGCTCGGAATATACACGGCTCTAAGCAAGCAGCGCTTCGTATGCGCCGTAGATGGCGAGGAAATCTGTTGCTTTCAAGCTGGCGCCGCCGATCAATGCGCCATCGACATTCGTGACGCCCATCAACTCCCTCGCATTGTTGGGCTTGACCGAGCCACCATAGAGAATGCGGATCTTCTTGCCGATATCGCCAAAGCGGGCAACGAGCTCGGAACGCATGAAGGCGTGCGCCTTCTCGACGTCTTCGACCGTCGGCGTGACGCCAGTGCCGATCGCCCAGACGGGCTCGTAGGCAATGACGGTATTCTCGGGCGTAGCGCTCTCCGGCACCGAGGCCGAAAGCTGACGCTTGAGGATGTCAAGAGTCTGGCCAGCCTTGCGCTCGTCAGCTGTTTCACCGATGCAGACGATCGCCGTCAGTTCCGCGGCGAAGGCAGCCTCTGCTTTGGCGCGAACGAGATGGTCGGTCTCGGCATGGTCGGTGCGACGTTCAGAATGGCCGACGATGACATAAGTGCCGAAGCAATCGGCAATCATTTCAGCCGAGATGTCACCGGTGTGGGCGCCCGACGCATTCTGGTGGCAATCCTGCGCGCCGATCGCCAGTGGGCTATCGGTGCAGAGCGCTGTGGCCACATAGAGCAGCGTTGCTGGAGGGCAGATCAGCGCCTCCACCTTTGCGGAAAGCGGTCCCTGAACACCCTCAGCGATCGACTTGATCTGGTCGAGGGAGGCACGCGTGCCGTTCATTTTCCAGTTTCCCGCAACGAGCGGGCGCACGTCAGGTGTCATGCCAGCCTTCCAATCTTCCACATATCGAGCGGCCATAGCAAAAGCGGGAGTCAATGAAAAGGTTTCGTGCCCTTACCTAAAGGAAATAACGGCCTTTTGTCGCGCAAATGCTTAAATTTTGCGTTCGATGTTGCCGAAGATCACAGGCCGGAGTGTCATGAATGGCATGCGCCCTTGCCCCTTCGGGACATTATCAGGAGCCCAAGATCCAGTTCAACGTACGGCGCCAATCGATCATCCGGATTGGAGTTCCGTGGTTCCCTGTTTGGTAGAGCGTGAAATGCGTAGGATAATCGGTCTTCAGCAGCTTTTCGAAGAGCGCCTGCTGGTCGGTTGCCGCGTAGACCGGATCGCGGCTGCCGTGCGCGAACCAGAGCGGCAGCTTGGCCTTGAAGGACGGGCTCTTGGCAAAGTCTGGATCGGTAACGCCACTCAGGATCACCATCCCCTTCAGGCGCTTGACGCTGTCCACGTCGCGGCTCACGCCCCAGCAGACCTGGCTGCCCATCGACGCACATGCCAGGATGACTGGCTTGCCGCTCGACTGTTCGGAAGCGTAGCGGATCAGGCCGGCAATTGCTGCGACGCCAGCGCTGTCGAAGCTCTTGACCGACGGCGAGTAGTAGACTCCGCCGTTGCCGGCGACCAGATTTTTCAGGCGATTGAAGTTTCCACCGAAGCTGTAGTCATTCGCGCCGAGGCGCCGGTCGCCATTGCGTCCGTGAATGAAGATGACCGTAAACGCCGCTCCGGAGCTCGGTCCCACTCTGGTGACATCGAGGTTCTGATCGCCGAGCTGTAAGGTCTCGTCCGACTGCTGCTTTCTGATCCCGAGGGAAACGTATTTTTGTTGGGCGCGCTTCTCGGGTATCTGATCACGACCGTTGATGTCGCGCATTTCGTTGTATTCGATGACGTCAAGCGAGCCACCATCGCTGGTCTCCAGCACATCTTGTGTGGAAAAGAGATCGTCCTTGTACGGCGGCAGTCGCTCAGCGGCTTGACCGCTCGCCGTGGTCATCAGGAAAAAGGCCGCAATTGCGGCGATAATGGTGCAATGACTTGTGGACATTCGCATGCCTATGGTTCCCTGAGCCTTCTGGCCGCTTGCCATTCCACGCCCACCAACGCAAACCATTTCCTGAGAAAGTCCGCCGGATTGGGCGGCGTCGCGTAAGAAGGCGCTTTCTGGCAGAATCTGCCTGATTCGCAAACGTGACATCAAATGCGGTGATTTTGGGTCAGGCTCGGCGCAGCCGCCTGCCCCGACAGGATGAAGATCTGAACGGCCCCATGGACGATAGCAACGACCTCTTTTCCGGACTGCCCCTGACGCCGAAACAGGAGGAGGCTCCAAAGCCTGCCGAGCCGCAGAAGGTCGCGCCCGTCGAGACGGCGGCTCCGGCCTCGCGTCCGGCGCCCGTGAGCTCGACATCTGAAGACTACGGCGCGTCCTCGATCCGCGTTCTCGAAGGTCTCGAGCCCGTTCGCATGCGCCCGGGCATGTATATCGGCGGCACCGACGAGAAAGCGCTGCACCATCTCTTCGCCGAAGTCATCGACAACTCGATGGACGAAGCGGTCGCCGGCCATGCTAACTTCATCGAGGTCTATCTTGACCGCGAAGGCTACCTGACAGTCAGCGACAATGGCCGCGGTATCCCGGTCGAGAACCATCCGCAGGTTCCCGGGAAGTCCACGCTTGAAGTCATCATGACGAAGCTGCATGCCGGCGGAAAATTCGACGGCAAGGCGTACGAGACATCAGGCGGTCTGCACGGCGTCGGTGTTTCCGTCGTCAATGCCCTCTCCGATTTCATGGAGGTCGAAGTCGCGCGCAATCGCAAGCTTTATCGCCAGCGCTTCTCGCGCGGCCTGCCGCAAGGCGGCTTGGAAGAGCTGGGTGATGTCCACAATCGGCGCGGCACGCGCGTCCGTTTTCACCCGGACGCTCAGATTTTTGGCGAGCATGCGAAGTTCGATGCGGGGCGCGTGTTCCGTATGGCACGCTCCAAGGCCTACCTCTTTGGCGGCGTGGAAATCCGCTGGAGTTGCGAAGAAGGCGTGCTTCCGCAGGGTTCGGAGATACCGGATAAAGCGGTCTTCCACTTCCCCGGCGGCCTGAAGGATTACCTGCAGGCGACGATGGGCAAGGAATTCACCGTCACCCGCGAGATATTCGCAGGCAAGACGGAGAAGACCAGCGGCCACGGCTCCCTGGAGTGGGCAATCACCTGGTACGGTGGCGATCCGCAGGTCCACTCCTACTGCAATACCATCCCAACGCCCGAAGGCGGAACGCACGAGGCGGGTCTGCGCATTGCGTTGACCAAGGGCCTGAAGAACTACGCCGAACTGACGCAGAACAAACGCGCGGCTCAGATCACCACCGATGACGTGATGATCTCCGCGGTTGGGATGCTGTCGGTCTTCATACGCGAGCCCGAATTTGTCGGCCAGACGAAGGACAAGCTTGCGACCGTCGAAGCGCAGCGCATCGTTGAAAACGCACTTCGCGACCCGTTCGACCACTACCTTGCCGACAATCCGAACGAAGCAGCCAAGTTGCTCGACTGGGTCATAGAGCGCGCGGAAGAACGCTTGCGCCGTCGCAAGGAAAAGGAAGTCAACCGCAAGACGGCCGTGCGCAAGCTGCGCCTGCCGGGCAAGCTCGCCGATTGCGCGCAGAACACCGCCCAGGGCGCGGAACTCTTCATCGTCGAAGGTGACTCGGCAGGTGGCTCGGCCAAGCAGGCGCGAAACCGTGCCAACCAGGCCATCCTCCCCCTACGCGGCAAGATCCTCAACGTCGCCAGTGCTGGTCGCGAAAAGCTTGGCGCCAACCAGCAGCTCGCCGATCTCGTGCAGGCGCTCGGTTGCGGAACGCGCTCGAAGTATCGAGAAGAAGACCTTCGCTACGAACGCATCATCGTCATGACAGATGCTGACGTCGACGGTGCTCACATTGCTTCGCTGCTGATCACCTTTTTCTATCAGGAGATGCCGGAGCTGGTCCGTGGCGGTCACCTTTTCCTTGCCGTGCCACCGCTCTACAAGATCACCCAGGGTGCGAAGTCGGCTTATGCCCGCGACGACGCGCATCGGGCCGAGCTGATGGAGACCGAGTTCAAGGGCAAAGCGAAAGTTGAAATCAGCCGCTTCAAAGGTCTCGGCGAAATGCTGCCGGCGCAGCTCAAGGAAACCACCATGGACCCAAGCAATCGCACGCTGTTGCGTGTGGTGATTGACGAGGTGGATTTCGAAGGTACGCGTACGGCCGTCGACGACCTGATGGGAACGAAGCCGGAAGCTCGCTTCCGCTTTATTCAGGATCGTGCTGCCTTTGCTGAAAACCTCGACATCTGAAATAGCTAGTCGAGGCGCACCGTAATTTCCGTTCTCACGGAGTTGGCGAGGAAGCACAGCTCGTGTGCCTCGTGGTGCAGTTTGTGTTCGATTTCGCGGCTTGGAATGTCACCGGCGTAGATAACATGTGGCCGAAGTTCGACGCGGCTGACCATGGCCCGGCCCTGTACTGTCTCCATGAGGCCAGTTGCGGCGTCGACATAGCTGTCAATCATGATGCCCTTCCTTGAGGCAAGCCAGAGATAGAAGAGCATGTGGCAGCTCGACAGTGCTGCAATGTAAGCCTCCTCCGGATCCACATTTTCAGCAAGTGCATAGGGCAATGGTACGTTGTGTGGTGACGCGGAGGCGGCCACGATCGCGCCACCGTCGAAGCTCCAGGTGTGTCCGCGGCTATAGCGCCCGTCGGTAAAGCTTGCCGCGCCCCGCTCCCACGCGACCTCTGCGGAAAACGTCGTCATCTGTCATTCTCCTTCGCGCGTCAGGCGCGCTGTTGTCAGCTGTAAATGGTCGGACAGTGCCTGCAGCGCCGCAGATCCGTCGCGGCGTGCGCAGGCTTCGATGATGGCGCGATGCTCCGTGTGGAGGATGACACGTTCATCTGAGCCCTTCGGCTGCCTCAGATAGGCGCGACGCGATTCGCGTCGCAGCTCGTCGATCATGGAAAGAAGACGGACATTGCCGCATGGGCCATAGAGCGTTCGATGAAACGCGACATCCAGCTCTTCCAATGTGGCCGGATCTACCTCTTCGATCAGGTCTTCATTGAGGCGGCGAGCCTTGCGCAGGTCGCGATCGCCGAGCATTGGTAGCGCTGCGCGGAGTGCCATGGTTTCCAAGGCTGCGCGGATCTCGGCGAGTTCACGGGCTTGCTCGTCCGTCAAACCGGCAACCGCCAGGCTCCGGTCTGGCCGCCGGTCGAGCAGGCCCGACGCAAGCAGCCGATCAAGCGCCTGGCGCACCGGCTGACGGCTTACACCAAATCGTTCTGCGAGAAGCTCTTGTTTCAAGACTGTTCCTGGCGGCAGGCTGCCGCCTTCTATTTCGCGCCGGAGTGCCGTTGCAATAAAGTTTGTATCCATGGATCCAAAGTAGCTGCCTAGGCGAGTTTTGGCAACGCTGTTGCAGGATTTCTGTCATATTGATTGCGGAGAATAGGGCTAAGGAGCGTAGTATAGATCGCCGGGGATCTTGGGTGCGCCAGTCGATGGCATAAATCCGTCATTGTGCTTGCGCCCGACGGATGCATAGCCCATATCCATAGTCAAAATAGGGGGAAAAGAACGAGTGAGCCTTCCGAACAACAATATCCAGCGAGAGTCGCGATGGCTCGGCCCTTCGGCCCCTGCCCGCACGCCGCTCATTCCCTCAATCTCTGCAGCGCGCTGGCTGCTGATCCTTGTTGTTGCGGCTGGTGTCTATTTCTTCTACGGCTTTGCCGTCCCCGTACTTGCTGCCCTTGTGATCGGCTTCGCAAGTTGGCCGCTTTACCGCCGGCTCCTCGCGCGCGTCGACGGAAACACGACGATCGCTGCTACCATCGCCATTGTGCTGATCGTCACGTTCCTGGTCCTGCCGATCGTTTTCGCTGTCACCTACACGACAGGCGAGGTGCGAGAATGGGTGGCATGGGCCGTCCATGCAAACAGGTCGGGTGCGCCGACGCCGCAATGGATCATTTCGCTCCCGTTTGCCGGCCCCTATCTCGATGAATTGTGGACCAAATATATCGGCAGCCCCGGCTCCATGGGTGAGGTGATCCAGGCTGTCAGCGGCGCCAATATCGGTAACATCTATCGGGCGGTTCTGGCCGCAGGCGGCGGCGCCTTCCATCTGCTGCTGACGCTGCTGTTCATGTTGATTGCGCTGTTCTTCGTCTACCGCGATGGCTCCGCCTTTTCGCAGCAGATCGATATGCTTGGCGAGCGCATTCTCCCAAACCGTTGGGAGCGGATTTCGCGAGTGGTCCCGGCAACCATCAGTTCTACCGTCATGGGCATGACACTGATCGCGATCGGTGAAGGCATCGTGCTCGGCGTCGCCTATTGGATCGCCGGTGTCCCCTCGCCGGTCACGCTCGGCGTCTTGACCGGCATTATGGCCCTGATACCTGGCGGTGCGCCGCTGTCTTTTTCCTTGGTGTCCGTCTATCTGCTCGCCAGTGGCTCCCACGTCGCCGGTATCGGCCTTTTCGTTTGGGGAACGGTCGAGCTGTTCATTGTCGACAAAACTCTTCGTCCGAAACTCGTTGGCGGTCCGATCAAGCTGCCATTCCTGCCGACTTTCTTCGGCCTTGTTGGCGGCGTGAAGACTATGGGCTTTCTCGGTCTCTTCATCGGGCCAGTGCTGATGGCCCTCATCGTCGCGATCTGGCGCGAATGGATGCATGAGGTCCGCAGTGCTGAAACCGGCCCGCACGTCATGATCGACGAACAGGCGCCACCAGCATCTCGCGCGGCCGAATGATCAGGTCAGCTGCTTTTCCATGAACAGGCTGAGCGGATCCGGCTGGTAGCTGCCGAACGCTTCGATTTCGAGATAGCCGTACTTGCGGTAGAGAGCGATCGCTTCCGGCTGGTAGATGCCGGTTTCAAGCCGAACCGCCCGGAGCTTCTTTTCAGTGGCGGTCGCTTCGAGTGTGTCCATCAGCTTGCTCGCCGCTTTCAAGCCACGCGCATCCGGGTCGACGAACATGCGCTTGATCTCCGCGGTTCCATCGCCGGCTTCCACCAGGGCACAGCAGCCGACGACCGTGCCATTGTGGCGGGCGACGAAGAAGCTGACGGCCGGCTTTTCCAGCGTCGAGACATCGACGAGGTGGTTGCTCTCCGGCGGATACAGTGACTGCGCATGGGCGTCGGACATATCGAGAAGGCGGAGCACCCCTTCCTGGCGCGGCGGTTCCAAAGCAATCGTAATGGACACGGGATGCTCCTGTCTCGGTGCGCCTGCATGACGAAAAGTTAATGCTGGCTCGCCTTCATTCCGTTGGAATTTCAGCTTCTAAGGGCGACGTTTCAATACTCAAAAGGCGATACTATGCAAACGATATTGGTGGCAATGACCATCTTGGGGTGTAACGACGCGGTCACACAATGCAACTACATCGCCACGGTCGAGAAACAGTGGCAAACCGTTGCGCTCTGCGACGCAGCCTCGGAAAAGCAACTGAAGCACTATACGAATGTCAGCTATCCGACGGTCATTGCCGTCTGCGAGCCGCCGAAGCCGGTTGCGACGCCGGAAGCGCCGAAAGCTGTCGCCGAAAACACTCCAGCGCCGCCCATTCCAGCCGAAACGCAGGGTCGGCTGTCGGCCTTCGCCGATCGGGTGGCGGGTCAGGTGCGTGCGCATCTGCCGTCCGGCAGTGACATGAAAACGGTGCTGGATTCACCCGTCCACTTCGTCTCGGGCAGCTATTCCTGGGTCGCGAAGCGGCTGCACTACTAGGCTGCCGCGAGCGACGCCACATGGGCATAAGCGCGGGCGTGCTGTCGCTGCTCCGCAATGTGCAGCCTTTCGATCATCTCGAGGAGTTCTCGCTGGGCTCCATGCGTTGCATGCCTGCGGAACTTCTCAAGCAGCTTGCCGCAGACGTCGCCGAGCATGGTCGCTGAAAGGTTTTTCGATGCATCCCGCCACAGCAGCGTTGCTTCGACGAAGAGCGCGCTGATCTCGCGGGAAAGGCCTGCCGTCTCGTAAAGGGCGCGCACAGCGTGCATGCGTCCGGTCGCGAGGATGGAGCGAACGCGTCGCTCCTCACAACCAGTCAGGTTGACGATGGCGCATGCGAAGAACTCGACTTTTCCCGAGCAGAGGGCGTGCATCAGGAAGGACGGCGTCAGGTGGCCACTGACTCGCAAATGTTCGACAAGATCTGAAATCTCGCGCGACGTAATCTCGCCTGCGATCGCCACGATGGCGGCTTCGTTGGCTTCCCGGCTGATCCGATGCAGTCGGCTCGGATCGATGATCGCTTGAGCCAAAGGCAGATTGCAGAGTGCGACACTGACATGCTGCGTCAACAGCTGACGCGCGTCCACGGGCAGGTCCTCACGATCAAGGAGCAGGTTGCGGATTTCGCAGTGGTGGCCGAGCCGCTCTGCGATTCTCTTCAGCGAGTAAGGTGCAATGACCGCCCCGTCGTTTTCGAGCAGGCAGAGGACCGTCTCTTCTTCACCGATTTCGGCAAGTGCGGCAGAAACCGGCCGTGAGATCGTGTCGCGCGCCGCAATCAGCATTCGCGTGACGTCGCTGCCGCTGGCGGCGAGATCCACCAACTCCGCATCCAACAGCAAGGGGGAGCATGTGACGGCATGGCAGGCGATTTCCGGCTGGTCCGCTGCCAGCGAGAGAATAACCGCTCGCGGCGCGTCCGGCGACCAGGCGATCGCCTCGGCAAGCGCCAACCGTACTTTGGGGGATGGGTCATCGAGCAGGAACGTCATAGCCATCTCGGCGGCGGCGCGTTCTGCTGCAGCCATCTCGGACTGCAGGTAGGCTCTGCCGAGGGCATTGGCCGCACGGGCCCTGTCTCCGGCCTTGGCGGTTTCCGCCCAACGAAGAAATGCTTCTACGATCACCCGTGTGCCCCATGCCCGAATGCGATTCTCTCGCACCCCAATCGATGGAACTACGGTACCTCCGAAAAGTTTATGATTGGTTCACCATGTTCGTTAAGCCTCAGAGCTTCGGCCGGAACATTTCGAACACATCGCTGCCTTCGCTGTAGTCCATGTAACCCATGCGTGCCACCGGCCGGGCGATCGCCATATCGAGGCGGCTATCGCGAATGATCGTTTCGTCGATGCGGATGCCAACAACCTGGCCGAAGACCATAATGTTCTCGGAATCCTCACCAGTCAGCGACTTCGGCACGAGGGTCTCTGTTACCTTGCATTCGAGCACGGCAAAGGCTTCGGCGACGTAGGGTGCATCTACAAGCTCACCCCTTTTCGCCGTCAGACCCGCAAGCGCAAACTCATCGACGCCGTAGTCGACGGTCGCCGACGAAACGTTCATCTTCTCTACCAGGTTCCGGCTCACGAAGTTGCATGTGAACTCGCCGGTTTCGATCGCATTCCTCTGGCTGTGCTTGAGACCGGCGGAGGAAAACATCACGAGTTTCGGTCGGTCGGAAATCGCATTGAAGAAAGAGTATGGGGCGAGATTGATCGAGCCGTCACTTCCCCTACTGCCGATCCAGCCGATTGGACGCGGCGCGACAATCGCCTTGAAGGGATCATGCGTCAGACCGTGCCTGTTCGTATCAGTGGTATAGAACATCAGTCCTCTCCGCCAACCCAGGTCACTGTCTCGGTCAATTCAGGACGCGGGCGCTCGATGGCAGGAAACGTCGTCGACCCCATGTGAATGAAACCAGCGATCTTTTCGCCCGGCTTGACGCCGAGCAGTTCGTAAGCACGTTCGTCGTACGCGAACCATTCGGTCAGCCAGTTGGCGACCCAGCCGTGGGCGTTGGCAGCGAAGATGATGTTGAGGCAGACCGCGCCCGCAGACATCAACTGCTCCCACTCGGGAATCTTGATGTGCGGGCCGGACTTGCTGACGACGGCAACGACAGCAGGAGCGCGGGTAAAACGGGTCCGCTCCACTTGGATCATTTCGTCGGAAAGGTCCGGTTTAGCCTCAAGTGCTAGCTTCAGAAGCTCTTCACCAATCCGGGCACGTTCTTCACCGCGATAGACGATGAAGCGCCAGGGCGCGAGTTTGCCGTGATCCGGTACACGGGAGGCTAGGCGCAAAATCTCTTCGATCTCGGCCTTGTCAGGCCCCGGCTCGCACATCTGAAACGCGGGGATAGAACGGCGGACACCGAGATAGTCGATCAGCTTGATATCGGATTTCATGCGGGAGAGACTTCCATTTTCATGACAGCATTTGGGATGGGTCTTGAATTTGCCATCGCGTTGGTCTTGAAGTGGCCTCTGTGATTTCAGATGTCAATTGGTTCGCACGACAGATGGTTGGCATTTCGCCGTATGCACGCATAAGCTTGGCTTTGGTTTTGACCGCCCTACTGCCTTTAAGCAGCCAGGCGCAGGACGCCTTCCAGACCTTCAAGCAGTTGGATACGACTGCGAAGATGCCGAAGCTGAATGCCTTCATCGCGCCGGGTGCGGTGCCGCAGGGCTCGAAGCTGCATGAGGTTGCCCTTGAGGCAAAGCTGACGGCCAACGGTGAAGCGGTGCAGGATGGACTATCCTGGTATGTGTTTAGCCCGATGGCCGGCTCGGATGGCAAGCTTCCGCTGATAGCATCCTCACAGGGCGGCTCTGCGGATTTCCAGCTCGCGCCTGGCGACTATTTCGTCAACGTTTCCTTCGGCCGCGCCGGCGTTACGCGCAAGTTGACGGTCCCCGAAGACGGTCAGGTCGACAAGCAGACGCTGGTGCTGGAATCCGGTGGATTGCTGCTGAACGCGGTGTCGGGCTCAGACGTGCGCATTCGACCGGATCAGCTCAGTTTCTCGATCTACTCCGCCGAGGTGCGTGAGGACGGGGAGCGCGGTCTTGTCATGGCTGATGTGCCGCCAAACACCGTGGTTCGCCTGAATGCCGGGACCTACCACGTCGTCTCTGAATACGGTGACACCAACGCATCGATCCGCGCCGATATACAGGTTGAGGCCGGCAAGCTCACGGAAGCAACGATCCAGCATAAAGCCGCGCAGATCACCTTCAAGCTCGTGTCCGACGCCGGTGGCGAAGCGATTGCCGATACCGCCTGGTCGATCCTGACAGCCGCTGGCGACAGTGTCGGCGAGAGCGTCAGCGCCTTCCCGACCATGGTGCTTGCCGAAGGCGAATATTCCGCCGTCGCTCGAAACAAGGACAAGATCTATCAGCGCGATTTCAAGGTCGAAGCCGGCAAGAACACCGACGTCGAAGTTCTGATGAAGGATGTGCAACCCGAAGAGCCGACCGAAGCGGCAAAGACGGTGCAGGTTCAGCCCGATCAACAGCCGCCAGCGGGTGACGCGTCGCCGAAGACGCAAGCGCCGCTGCCCTCCTACGATCAATTGCAGGGAGGCGCCGGCACCGGCGACGACGTGGAGTAATCGGCTTTCAGAATATCTCGGACAAAGAAAAACCGTCCGGTCCTGTTAGAGACCGGGCGGTTTTTGTATTGGAGCCGGAGGCAGCTCAGGCTGCCTTGGCTCTCTTGGCCTCCGCCTTGCGACGAACGTCCGGTGGAGTGGCCTCGAGCCCGAGGCTTGCGATTGCCTCGTCAAGCGACATCGAGGTCTGCTCCTGGCTGCCGAGACGGCGGATGTTGACCGTGCGCTCTTCCGCTTCCTTCTTGCCGCAGACGATAATGACGGGGACTTTCGTTACGGAATGTTCACGGATCTTGTAGTTGATCTTCTCGTTACGGAAGTCAGTCTCGACCGTCAGGCCAGCGTCGCGCAGCGCTGCCGCAACTTCGGCGCCATAGCCATCTGCCTCGGACGTGATCGTGGCGACCACGACCTGCTGCGGCGATACCCACAGCGGCAGGTGTCCTGCGAAGTTCTCGATCAGGATGCCGAGGAAGCGTTCCATCGAGCCGCATATGGCGCGGTGGATCATCACCGGCTGTGTCTTTTCCGAGTTGCTGTCGATGTAGAACGCACCAAAGCGTTCCGGCAGATTGAAGTCGACCTGCGTCGTGCCGCACTGCCATTCACGGCCGATCGCGTCCTTCAGCGTATATTCGAACTTCGGACCGTAGAACGCACCCTCGCCCGGCAGAATACCGGTCTTGATGTTGTTCGACTGCTGCTGGATCGTTTCCAACACTTCGGTCATCACGCTTTCGGCGCGATCCCAGAGGTCATCCGAACCGACGCGCTTTTCCGGGCGCGTCGAAAGCTTGATCGTGATCTCGTCGAAGCCGAAGTCCTTGTAGACTGAGAGGATCAGATCGTTGATCTTCAGGCATTCGGCGGCCATCTGGTCGTCGGTGCAGAAGATGTGCGCATCGTCCTGCGTGAAGCCACGCACGCGCATCAACCCGTGCAACGCGCCCGACGGCTCGTAGCGATGTACGGTGCCGAATTCCGCAAGGCGGATCGGCAGTTCACGGTAAGACTTCAGGCCATGCTTGAAGATCTGCACGTGACCGGGGCAGTTCATTGGCTTCAGTGCGAAGACGCGGTCGTCATCCGTATCGTCACCGGCGACAGTGACCTTGAACATGTTATCGCGGTACCAGCCCCAGTGGCCGGAGGTTTCCCAGAGCGACTTGTCGAGCACCTGCGGGGCATTGACCTCCTGGTAGTCTTCGGCGAGACGGCGGCGCATATAGGCAACCAGCGTCTGGAACATGCGCCAGCCCTTGCCGTGCCAGAAGACGACGCCGGGACCTTCTTCCTGGAAATGGAAGAGATCCATCTCGCGGCCAAGGCGGCGATGATCGCGCTTCTCGGCTTCGGCGAGCACGTGCAGGTAGTTGTCGAGGTCGGTCTGCTCGGCGAATGCCGTGCCGTAGATGCGGGTCAGCATCGGATTGTTGCTGTCGCCGCGCCAATAGGCGCCAGCTACCTTCATCAGTTTGAACGCCGTGCCGATCTGGCCGGTGGACGCCATATGCGGCCCGCGGCAGAGGTCGAACCAATCGCCCTGATAGTAAATCTTCAGATCCTGGCCTGCGGGAATCGCGTCGACGAGTTCTACCTTGTAGCTTTCGCCCTTGGCGGCGAAAACTTCCTTGGCCTTCTCGCGCGACCAGACTTCCTTGGTGAACGGCGCGTTGCGAGCGATGATTTCCTTCATCTTCTTTTCGATCTTTGGCAGATCGTCCGGTGTGAAGGGCTCGTTCTTGGCAAAGTCGTAGTAGAAGCCGTTTTCGATAACCGGGCCGATCGTGACCTGCGTTCCGGGCCAGAGTTCCTGCACGGCTTCCGCCATCACGTGGGCTGCGTCATGCCGGATCAACTCGAGCGCGCGGCCATCGGTGCGGGTAATGATTTCAATCACGCCTGCTGTCACCGGATCGGAAAGGTCGCGAACCTGACCGTCGATGGCGATTGCTACCGCCTTCTTGGCAAGCGACTTGGAAATGGATTCTGCGACATCCTTGCCGGTTGCGCCAGCATCGTAGCTGCGCACGGAACCATCGGGAAATGTCAGGGAAACGGATTGGGACATCAAGAATTCTCCTTGTCCAGTCCCGCCAACGAATGCGGGTGGTTGCAATGAAGCGCTTCGTCCGCACGAATGCGCCGCCGCCTGATACCGAGATTTGCTGCTTGAGTAAAGAAAAAGCCAACTTAACCGATCATTTCGGCAAGGCCGCGAACCGTATTCCAGTTTCGCAACGTGCCGACGCCCATCCGCTTGGTCGTCAGGGCGGAGAGCAACTTCCATTCGCTTGGCTTGCCGGCAAAATCTATCCAGAGGTCGCCTCCGGTGAGTGCCATTCGCTGCTTCGGATCGGCATAGGGCTGAAGCGCTTGCACGGTTGCAGGACCAAGTGGTTTGCGCATCACACGCACGATGACTTGGCTGCCCTCACCGTCCGGAAATGGATTGGAGCCTGCGAGCTTCAACCAGTCGGCGCCTTTGCGCACGATGATATCGACTGGCTTGCCGAACCTCGTCTTAAACGCGGCCTCCAGTTTTGCCTCAATGTCCGGCAGCGGAAAAGTGTCTGTTTCGAAAACGATATTGCCGGTCGAAACCAGCGTTCTCGGATTTCGGCAACCAATTTCCTTGGCCATGTCGCGAAGGTCGGACATCACCACACGGCGACCTGGCGCAAGCACGATGCTATGCAGCAGCGCAACGTAGATCATGCTTTCAGGGCTCCGCACTGCTCCTGGGCCGCGCCACACCGGTATGCTTGGACAACGCATCAGCGATTTGGACGTGACGGCAAAATCCCTGAAATGCGCCCTGTGTCATCCCTCAGCCCCTCTTGCGCCCAAGCGCGAGGTAGCGCCAGGGTGTCCACCAGTGTAAGCGCTCGTCGAGCTGGTCGGGAACAGGGTCGAGCCCGCTCGTGCCGCCCGGCCCACAACGCGCGACGCGAAACAGCGTCATCCACCCGCCGCTCCACAGCCCATGGCGCGCGACCGCCTCATAACCGTACTCAGAGCAGGTCGGGATGTGGCGACATGAGTTGCCGATGAAACCGGAGAGCGTCAGCTGATAGAGGCGGATGAAGCCCATCCCGAGCAACCTGCCCGGCGTCTTGCGGAACGGCCCGGAATAATTACGGGAATAGGAGCCTGCTGACCGACGGGATGCGGCTGCACCGCCCTCGTCTTCGTTGTCATCATGGTTTATCGAACAGAACTCGCACATCGACTATGCCGCTCAGGCCTCGATTGTTTCGGCGCGCTTGGCCTCAATCTGGCCGATCGCATCGACGACGGCTTCGAACGTCAGCATCGTGGAGGCATGTCTGGCCTTGTAATCCTTCACGGGGCGGAGATAGCGCATGTCCTCGAACCGGCCTTCCGGTCCCTCGCCGTCCGCCTTGAGCATGGCCAGCATGTCCGCGCGCGCCTTGCGTACTTCACCCGCATTGGCGCCAATTACATGGCGCGCCATGATCGAAGAGGATGCCTGCCCAAGCGCGCAGGCTTTGACGTCGTGCGCAAATCCGGTCACCGTGTCGCCATCCATCTTCAGCCAAATCTTCACCTTGGAGCCGCAAAGTTTGGAGTGAGCCTGGGCGCTGGCGTCGGCATCGGGCAAATCGCCGATCAGTGGAATATTGCCCGCAAATTCGAGGATTTTGCTGTTGTAGATATCGTCCATCGTGGATTCCGCTCCAGAATTCATGCGGATCGGCGCCTTGAAACTCATTGTAGCACAAAAGAAAAACACAGCGTGTCGTGCCGGGAGACTTACATAAAGGTGCCGTTTTCCTATATGTATGTCGTTCGAAGGCCATAAAAATGCAATGGCCTCGGCTAAGTTTGATTGGGAAACCGTGCCGGAAGGGTAGCTATTTGAGCCCTGAAAGCCCCGGAGCCTGCCAAAGGTGCATGAATTCCCTTGAGTGGAATTGCCAGTGGCTAGTCCGAAAGACGGTTCGCTAAAGCGGACCAGGAGACTGTTACATATGGACGCCATCATCAAGAATTTTCCGCAGACCCCCGCCGATCTTGAAGCCGATCGGCCCAGCCAGAAGGAAGCCGAGGACGCCGTCCGCACGCTCCTGCGCTGGGCTGGTGACGATCCGTCGCGCGAAGGCCTGCTTGATACTCCGGCTCGCGTGGCAAAGGCCTATCGCGAACTTTTCGCCGGCTATGATATGGACCCCGAAGACGTGCTTGGCCGCACCTTCGAAGAGGTCGCCGGATACGACGACATGGTCCTGGTCAGGGACATTCCTTTCTTTTCGCACTGCGAACACCACATGGTGCCGATCATCGGAAAGGCGCATGTCGCCTATGTGCCCGACGGCAAAGTGCTTGGTCTTTCGAAGATCGCACGCGTCGTGGAAATCTACGGTCGCCGCCTGCAAACCCAGGAAACCATGACCGCCCAGATCGCGAAGGCCATCGACGACACGCTCGCTCCCCGCGGCGTTGCCGTCATGATCGAGGCCGAACATATGTGCATGGCAATGCGCGGTGTGCAAAAGCAGGGCTCGACCACATTGACGACAACATTTACCGGAACGTTCAAAACTGAGCCGGCTGATCAAGCCCGATTCATGTCCATGGTCCGGAGCCGCTAAAGACGGCTTCGAATGAGAAAGCCGCGATGATGCCCTTTGCCTTCAATGCACCGTCCGACGATAAATCCGAACTCGAGGACGCGGGCGACTTCACGCCGCGGTTTGACGACCGCGGTCTGATCACTGCGATCGTCACAGATGCTACCGATGGCGAGTTGCTGATGGTGGCGCACATGAATGCACAGGCTCTCGCCCTGACCATCCAGACCGGAAAGGCGCACTATTTCAGCCGGTCGCGTGGAAAGCTCTGGATCAAAGGCGAAACGTCGGGCAACACTCAGATAGTCAAGGAAATCCGGACGGATTGCGATCAGGACGCCATCTGGCTGAAGGTTGAGGTAGCTGGCCACGATGCCACCTGTCATACGGGCCGCCGCTCCTGCTTCTATCGGACCGTGAACCTCGAAGATGGCAAGCCGATGCTTGAAATCGTCGATGACGATCTCCAGTTCGATCCGAATGAAGTTTACGGAAAAGACTCATAAAAGCCGAAAATCGCCTCTTATTGGGCCAAAATCTACGCCTATATACGAATTGGAAAGGGACGCGGGACACTAATATAGTTCGTTTTTGGGTGTTTGCCGGGAGGGAGGCGAGCCATGCTGAATTGGGGTTTGTACCGCCAAAGCTCTGAGCTGGGCACGTCCAACATCAGTACCCCGACAGCGCCAGACATGAACGCTCCCGCCATTCCCGCGCCTGCCCCCCCAAAAAAGACGAAACTTGCCCTTGCACTTGGCGGTGGTGCCGCGCGCGGTTGGGCGCATATAGGTGTCCTACGCGCATTGGACGAGGAAGGCATCGAGATCGGCATGGTCGCCGGAACCTCGATCGGCGCCTTGGTCGGGGGCTGTTATCTGGCCGGCAAGCTTGACGAGTTGGAAGGATTCGCCCGTTCGCTGACAATGCGGCGTATTGCCAGTCTGCTTGACCTGACGATCGGCGGCAGCGGCTTGTTCGGTGGCATGCGACTGACGAAGCGCATGCAGGAGCATCTGGAAGGCCTGAACGTCGAAGATCTGGACCGGCCGTTCGTGGCCGTCGCCGCCGAGGTCAACACCGGGCATGAAGTCTGGATCGCCAACGGCTCGTTGATCACCGCGCTTCGCGCTTCTTATGCCCTACCCGGCATTTTCGAGCCAATTCGCAGCAACCAGCGGACGCTCGTCGACGGCGCCTTGGTCAATCCGGTTCCCGTTTCGGTATGCCGCGCCTATGAGCAACCGCTCGTGGTCGCCGTCAACCTGAACTACGATCTCTATGGTCGGTCTGCCGTCGTCCGGCACAACGCCACCCTCTCACCGTCCGAAGTGCACCGGCGCGAGGAGGCGCCCTATGCCAAACTCGGCATGACCGGCGTGATGGTGCAGGCTTTTAACATTATCCAGGACAGGATCGCGCGTGCGCGCTTGGCGGGTGATCCGCCGGATCTATCGCTTCAGCCGCGTCTCGGCGATATCGGTTTGTCGGAGTTCCATCGCGCCGGAGAAGCGATCGAGCGCGGCTATGAGGAAGCCAAGCTGCGGCTTCCTGAATTGAAACGAATGCAGGAGATATTCGCCGGCCCTCTCTGAGCGCCGGCGAAGCGTTTCAGCCGGCGATGTAGGCTTTGATCTGTTCGGCTTCCAGTTCGACTTCCGCGATGCGAGTCTTCACGACGTCGCCAATCGAGATGATGCCGGCGAGCTTGCCGTTCGTTTCTACGGGAACGTGGCGGAAGCGGCGGCTTGTCATCAGTCCCATGAGGTCGTTCACGGTTGAGTCTTCATGGCACCGGTAAACCTTGGAGGTCATCAATGAGCCAACGGGCTGGTCGAGACATGCGGCACCCGCTTTTGCGATTGCGTGCACCACGTCACGTTCCGTGAAAATCCCGGAAATCTTGTTCTCCATCCCGACGATGACGATCGCGCCGATCTTTTTCTTGCTGAGAATCACGGCCGCTTCAGAAACAGTCGTGTTCGGCCCGGCGGTTACGACATCTCTGCCTTTTACGTCGAGTATGGCCTTGACTGAATTGGACATTCTTGAACCTCCTATGTCGAAAGTGCAGCACTTCAACTGATCACAGGCATCCGCGACGGTCTCTCCTCCCGACACGGATCAGTTCGAATGGTGCACTCCAACTGTCAAGATTGCAATATATCCGATGTCTCTGAAGTTGGCGGCGGCTCGGGCGGTTTGCGGTCAAAAAGACCGAAGAGAGCGAAGCCGAAAATGAACCCACCTATATGGGCGTCCCAGGCGATTGCTTGCGAGCCGTCGCCGATCAGTGGGACGCCCACCGCAATCAGGATATTGCCCACGAACCAGAAGAGAATGAAAGCGACGACCGTGCGGCTGCGAAAAGATTCGACCATTGAAAGACGGGGATTGAGATGCGCTGGTCGGGTGATCCGCTGTTCCGGCGGGAACGCAAAGCGGCAGGCAGCGCCCATCAGGCCGGATACCACGCCGGATGCGCCGATCAGCAGCGTGGCCTCTCCCCAATTCAGCGCCGCATGCAGAGCGGCCGACGCAACCGCGGACAGCACCCAGAAGACGAGGAAGCGAAACGTTCCAATGCGGCGCGCCACCGGCGTTCCGAAAGCCATGAGCCATAGCCCGTTGAAAACGATATGCTCAATGCTGCCGTGGAGGAGCGAATAGGTGATCGGTGTCCAGAAGAGCTGCGGCCCCTGTTCCGACAGCGGCGTAATGTAGCGCAACGGAATGAAGCCGAAATTGAAAAACAGCCAGTCGAGAGCGTTGCCAGACAGAAGCGTTGATTGAACGGCATATATCAGCCCCAACAGTCCAAGGGCTGCGAGCACCGGGCCTGGAAGGTTGAAGATGGGCGCTGGCGGCGGCGTTGCCGGGGGCTCCATCGCCGCTTGCGGCTCGACCGAGTGCTCGTTCATCTTCGCCCTCACTTCATTCCGGCACAGCCTTACAGGACGAAAGGTCAAAAAAAAAGCCGTCAGGCAGAGGCCGGACGGCTCCGAGCGTCCCAGGGAGCGCCCGACAGTCTGTGCTGAACTCCCCAAAGGCAGGAAGCGATGGGCAAACACTGCCACGGCACGGCCGGCAGCTCAATCGAAACCGTTTCTTAACCTTAATTGCCGCGAGTTGGCATGAAATACGCACGGTATAAGAGTGCACGGCCATGACGGCCGTGTTTTGATCCAAACTGAAGCAACTGGTGCCGTAATGCGTGTCAAAACGACGATCGACCTATTCGAATACTGGAATCGCATCCGCGGCCACGACGTGGCACCGCTGAGATCGCAGGTCGAACCAACGGATTTGCGGCAGATCCTATCAAGTGTGTTCCTCCTCGAAACAAGCGAAACGGGCCGCGTTGCGTTCCGTCTTGCCGGAACGCGCATTTGTGATCTCTTTGGTCGCGACCTCCGTGGTGCTCCGTTTTCCGAACTCTGGGCGCATGGGAGCGACGATATCGAGCACACGGCGGCGGGCGTGATGGCTCATGCGATCCCCGCGCTGCTCAATGCGACGGGTTTCACCGCAGCTGGCCATAGTGCCTGCTTCGAAATTGTCCTGCTGCCGCTGCGCTCCGAGGATAGCGAATGTGACAAGCTGTTGGGCGCGATCGCTCCCGCGGTCGCGGTAAGTTGGCTCGAAGTCGTGCCGTTGCAGTTCCTTGCCGTTGATCGCAGCCGATTGCTGCATGAACGACTTGGCGGTGAGGAGAAGCGTAAGGACGCGGAGCTTGAAAATGAGCACGCGCTCTACGTGCGTCGGCCATCGATTGCCGATACAATGCGACGCGTCATGTCAGATCTGCTCGCGGAACGCGATGTCTCTGCTGTTTCGATTCGACACAACCGCGTGCGTGCATAGAGGCCGAACCTGAACAACCTTCTGTTAAGGGATTACGGGTAATGATCGGGCGGTTGTATTTCATGAAGAAGCCCTTTGATGCACGCGTTCCAGCAAGTTCAGACGCAACGGACTGCGCCTCGCCTCGAACAAGGTGCCTTTCAACGCGTTCCGATCAACATGCAGGGCCGGCTGATGCTGGCGAACTATGAGGAATATGAGTGCATGGTCATCGACATGTCGCCGGGCGATATGTACGTGACCTGCCAGGGTCGTCCTCGCGCCAATGAGCGCATCGTTGCCTATATCGACCATCTCGGACGCGTCGAAGGCTACGTGCAGACGGTCGACGGTCATGGCTTCTCGATGTCGATCCATGCGACCGAACGCAAGCGGGAGAAGCTCGCGGCGCAGCTCACCTGGCTTGCGAACAAGCATGAACTAGGGCTTCCGGAAGACCGTCGCCACGACCGCCTGACGCCGCGCGAGACCAAAACCGAAATCACCCTGGAAGACGGCGCCCGCTACAGCTGCCGTATCATGGACTTGTCGCTTTCCGGCGCTGCGATCGATGTCGAGGTGCGTCCGCCGATTGGCACGCCTCTCCGTCTCGGCAACATGCGCGGTCGCGTTGTTCGACATTTCGTAGAAGGCGTCGCGATCGAGTTCCTTTCCATTCAGTCGCGGGAAACGCTCCGCGAGTTTCTCTGATCTCTGTCATCCGTGCGTCACGAACATGATGCACGACGCTGCCGGAAGATTGGCGTATGAACAGTCTTTATCCTGAAATAGAGCCCTACGAGCGCGGCCTTCTCGATGTGGGTGACGGGCAGCAGGTTTATTGGGAGGCTTGCGGCAATCCGGATGGTCTGCCGGCGCTCTACCATCATGGCGGCCCTGGCTCTGGCTGTTCGACATTCGCTCGTCGCTACTTTGATCCCGCAGTCTACCGGATTGTCCTCTTCGATCAGCGCAATTGCGGTCGGAGCCTGCCGAGTGCTGCCGATATGACCACCGAACTTAGCGCGAACACGACCTGGCACTTGGTCGACGATGTCGAGAGATTGCGGCATCACCTCAGGGTGACAAGCTGGTTGTTGCTCGGAACGTCCTGGGGTTCGACGCTGGCACTTGCCTACGCTGAGACATAGCCAGCAAGCGTTCGCGCGATGGTTCTTGCGGGCGTTGCCACCACCCGGCCTTCGGAAATCGATTGGCTCGTGCATGGAATGAGAAGACTTTTTCCGGCGGAGTGGGACCGTTTACCGAACGCGCTTCCTGCCGATCTCAGGGAGCTCGGCGTACTTGAGGGCTATCACCGTCTTCTCAACGCGCCCCGACAAGACATCCGCCTTGAGGCAGCTCGAAATTGGCACGAATGGGAGGCCGCCTCGATCCTCCTTGCTCATCCCAAGGGTCTCCCTTGCCGCTGGCAAGATCCCGGCTACTTACTGACGCGGGCACGGATCATAACGCACTACTTTCGTAATCTCGCGTGGCTAGACGGACGGCGTTCTGCTCCGCGATGCCGGAAAACTGGCAGGCATACCCGGCGTGCTTGTTCAGGGCCGGCTGGACTTGGAGGCCCCGCTCGTGACGGCATGGGAGCTGTCGAAAGCCTGGCCGCAAAGCCGGCTTGCTATCGTTGAGGCTGCCGCCCATTCGGCGTCGGACGAGGCTTTTGGCGGGTGCGATCGTCGACTCGAGAGACATTCTTCGCGAAGTTTCTAGAAAATAATCCTGGCGCCGAAACTGAAATCGCTGGGCCAATCGGCCACTTTCAGCGCCGATTCTTCGGTTTCAATCGAGGTGCAGGCTCGTGCCGAGGCCATCTCGGATGGTAAACAAAGTTCTGCGAAAACTTCGGGTTCGGTCGCGCCGTTAATAAATTGTCCCACAATGCTCCGATCACTCGCCGGACGCCTTTCCGAGGAAGGAACAATTTTAATCGAAATTAGCGCAAAAGCGCTTCGAATTTTATGTGTATTCGACTTTCCTTTTAGTCGATTTCTCCGCGTGTTTGAATCAACTAAGCCTTTAATTTAACTGCGTAATTTTGCGCAGAATAAAAGCGTCCGTGTCAGGTTCTTCTCACAACGGGGAGACGACAAATGACGATAGCAACTTTCATCAAGGGCAGTTTAGCCGTCGGTGCGATGTTGATTGCGATGGTGGGTTCGGGACAAGCGAGCCC
Organism: Rhizobium sp. YTU87027; assembly: GCF_050644135.1. NCBI lineage: Bacteria > Pseudomonadati > Pseudomonadota > Alphaproteobacteria > Hyphomicrobiales > Rhizobiaceae > Rhizobium > Rhizobium sp. YTU87027. The sequence goes on from NZ_CP098440.1 coordinate 1,485,781, forward strand.
CCTCAACATGACCGTCCTTGGCAATTCGAGCCCGCCAATCGGCGCCTATCAATTCTGCAAGGAGATGCCTGCCGATTGCGCCAATGCAGCTGGCGACCAAGGCGAACTTCTTCTGACGGAAGAGCGCTGGAAGACGATCCTCAAGGTGAACTACCAGGTCAATTCGTCGATTACGCCGTTGACCGACAAGGAAATCTACGGCGTTGAAGAGCGCTGGGCCTATCCCCGCACGGCTGGCGATTGCGAAGACTACGCGCTGCTGAAGCGCAAGATGCTGATCGATGCCGGCTTTTCGCCTTCTGATCTGCTGATGACGGTCGTCCTGCAGCCGAATGGCGAAGGCCATGCGGTGCTGACGGTCCGCACCGACCGCGGCGATTTCATTCTCGATAATATGCGCAACAAGGTCATGCTTTGGGCCGACACAGAATACACGTACCTGAAACGTCAGTCCGCTGACGATCCGACCCGCTGGGTCAAGCTGCAGGATGGTCGTGCAGTGGCGGTCGGCAGCGTCAAGTAAGCATGACGTCGCCGGATAGATGGCGACAACCATACGGCTCCGGTCGTCCCCCCGCATCCCCGTCCCTGACCGGTGCCATAGAACCGCTCCCGCTGTCCCGGGAGCGGTTCACTTTTTATCGTGCCCCAATATGTGGTTTAATTGTTCGTTAACCGTGATGGCGGGATCATAGCTGAATTATCAACGGCACCGGCGACTCTGTTCTCTTCGCGGCGGTCTGACAGCCGAAGGTCGCCATGAACCATACCGGTACCGTCCGCGAGATCGAGGAATCGCCCCTCCTTTCGACGCGTTTCATCATCCGCCTTACGATCGCTGTCGCCTGCTTTGCAGCATTGACGATGATTATCAGTTTCGGTGGCCGTTGGTTCGGTGCTCGCATTTCCCTCGCTGGCAATACCGCTTCGACCACTCCAATAACTCTGACAATCGGCCGCGACACCATCAGTCTTCCCGAAAACACGCTGCGCTTCCCCAGTCAGCGGAAAGACGGCCCATCCGAACGGGTGGACCTCTACCTCACGTGGCCGGAAATGCAGGGCTACAACAAGGCCCGTCGCGAGCGATTCGACGATATCAGCCAGTCGTCGGGGTTGATCTTCCTCCAGATCGCGCAAAGCACCATGTCCCGGGATATGTCCGGTCGCCTTGAGCCGATCTACTCGCATCTGATCGAGGGCGACGGCGCGCCCTTTGCCAATGGCATGACGCTGCATCACCTGCGCGCAGACGCAGGCTATGCCGACGAGGTTCTGTTGACCGCGCCGCGCACCGGCGCCCCGGATTACGTCGTGCGCTGCGCCTTGCCGGCAATGCCTCAAATGGCGACCAGCGGCGATTGCCAGCGTGACATAAAAGTCGGTCGCGATTTAACTGTGCTTTACCGGTTCTCAAGCACGCATCTGCCCGATTGGGACCATATTGACGCCGCTATTCGCCATTTTGTGGAGGCGCGGCTTGTGAACACTTCTGCGACGGGTCGCTAGAATGATCCGATGTGGCGAAACAAACGATTAATCATAAACGGATTGGTAACCCCGGACGGATAATTTGGTGAGAGAGCGATCGCGCCGGGAGGGCGGGCGATCTCTCAGATATCCTAAATGCAAGCGAAGAGTAGAATAGTGCTAAGGTCAGTCTCCTCCGTATCCCCATCGCGATCCCGCAATTTTCTGATAAGAGCGGTCATGGCGTTGTCTCTCGCGGCCGGTATCGTCATGGCCGACTCGATCGATGCCGATGCGGAGGCTGCCAACTCGAAATATGCCGGCATCGTTGTCGATGCGAAGACCGGCAATGTTCTCTACAGCGAGAACGCGGATCGTCTGCAGTATCCGGCGTCCCTCACCAAGATGATGACGCTCTACCTGACCTTCGAAGCCCTGGAACAGGGCCGCATTCGCCTGGATACTCCAGTTCCCTTCTCCGCACACGCTTCCGCCCAGGCGCCGACGAAGCTCGGTGTGCGCGCTGGCGGTACGATCACGGTCGAACAGGCAATCCTCGGCCTTGTCACGCTCTCAGCCAACGATGCATCTACGGCTCTCGGCGAATTGCTCGGTGGCTCGGAGGATCGCTTTGCGCAGGTGATGACCGCCAAGGCACACGCGCTAGGCATGACGCGTACAACCTATCGCAATGCCAACGGTTTGCCGAATACCGCCCAGATGACGACCGCTCGCGACCAGGCCCGCCTCGGTATCGCACTTCGCCAGCATTTCCCACAGTATTACGGTTATTTCTCCACGCAGAGCTTTAAGTTCGGCAATCGCATCATCCGAAGCCACAACCGTCTCGTTGGTTCTGTGCGCGGCGTCGATGGAATCAAGACCGGCTATACCCGCGCGGCGGGTTTCAACCTGGTGAGCTCCGTTCAGGTCGACGGCAAGTCGATCGTTGGCGTTGTTCTCGGCGGTGCGTCGACCCCTGCCCGCGACAACCAGATGCGCAAGCTGATTGCGGCCTATCTGCCGAAGGCATCCAGCCGCGGCGGTTCTTCGGAGTTGATCGCCCAGACCCCACCGCAACCCGCAGCGCCTGTCGCGGAAACGCGCGTCGCTTCGGCTGCGGCTGAAGTCAGCGTGCCGCGCACTGCTCCGGACACGCGCTCTCAGCCGGCATCTGCGCAGGTCGCGTATGCCGATGTCGCCCAGTCGAAGTCCGAAAATCCGCTACTCCAGCAAGAAATGCCCGCGCCGAAGAAGGTCAAGACGCAGGCCATCAAGCAGGCATCTGTCGCAACGCCGGCGCCTGCGCCGGCCTATGTACCGCCGGAACAGGGTGACACCTCAGTCGACGAACTGACGACTGCCTCCACCAAGGAGGCGCAACTGACGGGTTGGGCTGTCCAGATTGGCGTTTCCGCAAGCAAGGAAGGTGCAATGGATCTGCTCGACAGCGCCAAGAGCAAGGGCGGCAAGGCTCTGCGCTCGGCGAAGCCTATCGCAGTCGCTAACGCCGGAAGCTATCGTGCTCGCTTCGGCGGCTTTGATGATCAGCGTTCTGCTGTGAACGCCTGCAACGCCCTCAAGCGGGCTGGCGTGAAGTGCTGGGCCACGGCTCAGTGATCAGCGACCTGCCGCCTGACATGCGCAGGCGGCAGTCCAAGACGTCGTGATCGGTGTTTTTGATCCGACGGAGTTCTGAGACTCGGTTTGTAATGCGTACGGGGATGAGAATGGCGATCAACGAGAATGTTCCGGAGTTTCCGCCACATGGCCGGGTGACTGGCAAGAATCCGCGAGCCGGTTTGCACCCGCTACACGAAGCGGCTTTGCGGCTGGCAGAGGTGGGGTTGCAGCGGCAGAAGCCAAAGTCGGCAAAGACCAAGGACCTGATTAATCTGCTGTTGTGCCACGGCGCGCGGGCGTGGCGCTGCTCGCAGGCGGAAGCCAACATCCACCTTCATGTCACGTGTCCGGAAGGTCGGGCACCGGTAACGCTGCGCCTGCGCTGATCAGAGCAGGCCGAGTTCGGAGAGCTCGCGGCGAAGGTCCGCGGGCATTTCTGCAATCCCTTCTCCCAGGCTGTTCAGATCGCGCGGTACATCGTCCTGCGGATAATAGCGCCAGCCCTGGAAAGCTCTTTTCGGCTGCACGGCCGTTTCGATGACTTCAGGCCCAAGCACAAGATGGCATCGCGAGATTCCTTCGCCATCGGTAAAGGTCTGGATGTCGAGCAGTTTCTGGCGAGCTTGCACCTGCCCCTTGATCACCCAATAGAGCGAACCGCCGTCGAGTAGTTCCTCGACACGCTTCGGGACCATCCTTGTCGTATGTACGGAATGCGGCTCAAGCCCGGCCGCAATCGCCCGGAGAGAGCGTTCTGCGACCCATTCGCGCAGATCGTCAATCGAGTCCGCGCCTACGCATAATTTAATGAGATGCAATGCCATGCCGCCGTTGAAGTCCTTTTATCGGGCAACGTCAAGCGGCAAGTCGCATGTTCACAAAGTCAACATTCCACGACGTTGACGGCAAGCCCGCCGGTGGATGTCTCCTTATACTTCTCGCTCATGTCGTTGCCCGTCTGCCGCATAGTTTCGATGCAGGCATCCAGGGGAACGAAGTGCTTGCCGTCTCCCTTGATTGCCAGCGACGCCGCTGTAACTGCCTTGACCGCGCCGAGGGCATTTCGTTCGATGCAGGGAACCTGCACGAGGCCCGCGACGGGGTCGCAGCTCATGCCGAGATGATGTTCTAGCGCGATTTCGGCCGCGTTCTCGATCTGCTCCGGCGTGCCGCCCATGACCGCCGCAAGGCCGGCAGCTGCCATGGCGGCCGCGGACCCTACTTCGCCCTGACAGCCGACCTCTGCACCGGAAATAGACGCGTTGTGCTTGATGATCCCGCCAATCGCGGCGGCAGTCAGTAGGTAGTCGCGGATCCCGTTTTGGTCCCAATCGTCGTGGAAATGCTCATAATAGCGGATCGTTGCCGGGATGACGCCCGCTGCACCGTTCGTGGGAGCCGTCACCACGCGACCGCCAGCGGCGTTCTCCTCGTTGACTGCCATGGCGTAGACACTCAGCCAATCGTTCGCAAGCAGCGGGTTGATACGGTTGCTGCGCCACTCTTCCTGCAGTTTGTCATGAATCGCACGGGCGCGGCGGCGAACATTCAGTCCACCCGGCATGATGCCATCGACCTTGAGGCCGCGTTCGATGCAGGAGCGCATGGCTTCCCATATGCGATCAAGGCCTGCGTCCAGTTCCTCGCGGCTGCGCTGCGTTTCCTCATTGGCGCGCTTCATCTGCGCGATCGAGAGGCCGGAACGCGCGGCCATGTCGAGCATCTGCCTGGCTGAGGAGAAAGGATAGGGAACCTTGCGCGAATCGGAAGGTACCTTCTTCTTGGCGCGCATCTGCTCGAGCTCGGTGTCAGTTACAACGAAGCCGCCACCGACGGAATAGTAGATGCGCTTGATCAGCATCCGACCGTCCTTGTCGAAAGCGGAAAGCGACATGCCGTTGGCGTGGCCCGGCAACGGCTGCTTCTTGTCAAAGATCAGATCGTTCTTCGGTTGGAAGCTGTAGCTCGGATGGCCGGGCGGCGAGATGCGTCCGGAGCGTTCCACCTGATCGATAATACCGTTCATCTTGTCCGGATCGACGCTGTCAGGCTGCTCTCCCATCAACCCGAGAATGACTGCCCTGCCCGTCCCGTGTCCGATGCCAGTATGCGCCAGCGAACCGTGCAGGCTAACCTTGATGGACGCAACCTGAGCGCCAGAGGTCGGACGCGGCCAATCGTCCGATAGAATCAGATCGAGGAAACGATTGGCCGCAGTCATCGGACCCATCGTGTGCGAACTGGAAGGCCCGACACCGATCTTGAATACGTCGAAAACGGAAAGGAACATGACTGCGTCCTATAAAGTTGCTGCGTAAATCTACGCTAACGGCTCTCGTGATCACTGCGATGGACCGACATGGCATTTCACGCATGCGACATCTGTAAAACGAAGTGCTGCGGCTTGCCAGTCATTGCAGCGTGCGCCCGCATCTGTAGAGTGGCGCGGCGACAGGAACCTGATTCAATATAATGATGACGACAGCGGATTACATTGCACTGGTGTTCTTTGCGGCGATCTGGTTTGGCTACGCGCGCCTGCTGCAGGGTGCGAATTTCTTCGGCAGGACCAGCCTCACTCATGCCATGCGGGAGCGCCGGCGCGAGTGGATCTACAATTCGCTCCGGCGCGACCTGAAGATGATCGACACCCAGATCATGGCCGGCCTGCAGAACGGCACCGCATTCTTCGCGTCGACATCGATTTTCGCCATCGGCAGCTGCTTTGCCCTGCTGGGCGCTACGGAGAAGGTCGATGCCGTCTTTGCCGACCTGCCCTTCGTCTTTCATAGCGGGCATGCCGTCTTCGAAATGAAAGTCGGCGGCTTGGCGGCGCTTTTCGGATATGCCTTCTTCAAGTTCGGCTGGTCGTATCGTCTGTTCAACTACTGCACTATTCTTTTCGGCTCGATTCCGATGATGCGTGACAGCGAACAGGATGTGATTGCCGCCGAGCGGGCGGCCGAACGCGTCATCCGCATGAACATCATTGCTGCCGGTCATTTCAACGAGGGGCTGCGCGCCATTTTCCTCTCGATCGGTTACCTCGGCTGGTTCATCAACCCCTATGTCTTCATGCTGACGACGACGATCGTCATCGTCGTCCTGACAAGGCGGCAGTTCTTCTCTGAGGCGCGTCTGGCGATCATGGACGCTCAGCCGCCATCAAATCTCCACCTTTCTCCTATTCCCCGCGCTGAGCCTTCGAACGATGGCAACGATTCATCCGAGGGATTGTGAATGACGGCTCTGGCCACGGAAACATATGCGAGCGTTAAGCCGCCTCGCATCGGCTTGCTGGATACAGCGCGCGGTGTCGCCCTGCTGGCGATGGCGACCTATCATTTCACCTGGGATATGGAGTTCATGGGCTACCTTGCCCCAGGCACCGCCGAAACCGGCTGGCTGAAGCTCTATGCCCGCGCCATCGCATCGACGTTCCTGTTCATTGTCGGCGTCAGCCTGGTGCTCGCAAACACGCCGGAGATTCGCTGGCGCTCGTTCTGGAAGCGGTTTGCGATGATCGCTGCTGCCGCGCTTGCGATCTCGGTGGTGACGCGGTTCGTCTTCCCCGGGGAATGGATATTCTTCGGCATTCTCCATTGCATCGCGGTCCTCAGCCTGCTTGGCCTTGTCTTCCTGCGTCTGCCCTTGCCTTTCACCATCGCCGCGACCGCTGCAGTCACCGCGGCATGGGTCGTGGATACCTGGGTTGCGCCGAATCTATTGCGCTCGCCGATCTTCAATCCGCGCTACCTCGCCTGGATCGGACTCGCCGAGATGCCGCAACGATCGAACGACTATGTTCCGATCTTCCCCTGGGCGGTACCTTTCCTGCTTGGCATGACGGCGACCTTGCTTGCGATGAGGATGCGGCTGCTCGAGAAGCTCGCGCGGCTTGGCACAGGCTCAAGCCTGCCGGCGAAGGCCGGGCGCCATAGCCTCGCCTTCTACCTGATTCACCAGCCTGTGTTGATCGCAATTGCCTACGGACTATCCGTGATTATTCCGCCCGCGAAACCGGATCCTGTCGAAACCTACCTGAGGCAATGCAATGCTTCGTGCGTGATGCAGGAAGGCGAAGCGCTATGCCGCAGCTTCTGCCGATGCACCCTCGATGCACTGCAAAATCAAAGGCTCTTTACGGAATTCCAGTCTGGCGCCATCAAGCCGGATGACGGGCGGATCATGGCGCTGGCGAGCGAGTGCAGCGCCAACACGCAATAATCAGGTGCCGACGCCGATATCGGCCAGACGACCGAGGCATGCCTCTTCGATGTTGTCGAGTTCGGCCAAGGTGTCGTCGATGTCCTTACGCTTCTGGCGTAGATCTTCGCGCTTCTCATCGACGCGCTTCATCAGGAGCTTGAGCTGGCCCAACTCGCCCGGCGGCTCCTTGTAAACCTGAATGATCTCGCGGATTTCCGCGATGGTAAAGCCGATGCGTCGGCCACGCAGGATTTCCTGGATGAGGCGGCGGTCCGCTGGACGGAACAACCGTGTGCGTCCACGGCGCTCGGGATGAATCAATCCTTCGTCTTCGTAGAACCTCAGCGTACGCGTTGACACTCCAAACTCGCGCGTCAATTCGGTTATGCTATAGTACTTACTGACCGGCATGGGCTCCCCACCATTAAGGTAGCCAATAATATTGACTTTTACGTAATAGTCAATTTCTGCAACGAAATTCGAGCCGGCTAAATTCCGAACCACCATGTAGCGATGCCGAGAAAGGCAAAAAAGCCCGTGCAATCGGTCACCGTCGTGACAAAAACTGATGACGCAATGGCCGGGTCTGCTCCCACCTTATGCAACAGCAAAGGTAGCAGAATTCCGGCAAGGGCTGCCGCAAAGAGGTTGATAATCATCGCAGCGCCGATCACGAAGCCCAACTGGTAGTCGTGAAACCACGTGGCGGCGATGGCTCCCATGATGACCGAGAAGAGCGCGCCGTTGGCGATGCCGACGCCCGCCTCTCTGCGGATGATGCGGCCTGCGTTGTAGATATCGATGTCGCCGGTCGCCAATGCGCGGACAGTAACGGTCATCGTCTGCGTGCCCGCATTGCCGCCCATGGATGCCACGATCGGCATCAGCACGGCGAGCGCGATCATCTTCTCGATCGATTCGTCAAACAACCCAATAACGCTTGCAGACAGCAAGGCCGTTCCGAGGTTGATCACCAGCCAGAGAAAGCGAGAGCGGACGGTCGAGAAAACATTGTCCGACAGCTCTTCGTCGCCGACACCGCCCAGACGCTTGATGTCTTCGTCGGCTTCCTCATGAATGACGTCGACCACGTCATCGATCGTAAGCACACCGACCAGCCTGTCGTTCTCGTCGACAACGGCGGCGGAGAGAAGGTCGTACTGCTCAAAAAGCTGGGCGGCTTCTTCCTGGTCCATCTCCGCGGGGATCGGATGATTCGTCTCCCGCATGATGGATTCGATCTTTGTCTGCCGCTTGGTACGCAGGATCTTGTCCAGATCGACGGCACCCAACAGCCTGAATGTCGGGTCGATGACAAAGATCTGCGAGAAGGAGTACGGCAAGTCTTCCTCGTCGCGCATGTAGTCGATCGTCTGACCGACCGTCCAGAACGGTGGCACCGCGACGAATTCCGTCTGCATGCGGCGTCCAGCCGAGCTTTCCGGATAATCGAGCGCACGCCGCAGCCGCACGCGTTCGGTAAAGGGCAGCTGCGCAAGGATCTCCTCGCGGTCCTCGGTGTCGAGATCCTCGAGAATGTAGACAGCATCGTCCGAATCGAGTTCGCCGATAGCGGCGGCAATCTGCTCGTTCGGCAGCTGGTCGACGATCTCGCGACGAATCGTTTCGTCGACCTCGGTCAGCGCCGTCATGTCGAATTCGTCGCCAAGGAGACGAACAAGCGCGAGTCGCTGGTCTGGCTGCAGCGATTCGAGAAGATCGCCTATTTCGGATTCGTGCAGGCGGGCAACGTGCTGGCGCAGGAAGATCGTGTCGCGATCGGCGATGGCTGCGCCTACGAGCGCCAGAAAATCGCCTCGGACGTTGCCACTTTCGTCGTAGATGTCGGCGTCGCTGCTGTCTGGCCGCGGGCGGACGAGCTCTTCTGCGTCGTTCGTCATGATTTGCCGCCCTCGCATCCGGTTGAAGTTCAACGACTAAGCGTCGAAATATATGAGTTTGTGCTAGCCGAAACCTCATAGTCCGTCCAGCCGCAAACGCCTCGCGTGGATGACAATGCATGTGCGTAGCGATAGTTTCCGCGCAACTGAAATCAGGAACCCCGCCATTGGCCGTCCGCCCCATATTACAGTTCCCCGATGTCGGTCTTAGAACCGTTTGCGAGCCCGTCGACGCCTTTGACGAGCGATTGCGTGAACTCGCGGATGACCTGCTGGATACGATGCGGGCCGCGCCAGGGGTTGGCATCACCGCCGCGCATATCGGCGTCTTCCGTAGGCTCTTCGTGATAGAGCTGAGCCGTGGCAAGGACGTGCGTTTCTATGTCAATCCGGTGATCACTTTTGCTTCCGACGACACGATTCGCCATGTCGAAGGGAGCGTTTCAATGCCCGGAATGACCGACGAGGTAGTGCGGTCCAACGCCATTCGCGTTCGTTACCGCGACCTGAACGGCGCCGAGCACGAGGAAGAAGCGGAGGGTTTCCTCGCAGTCTGCATCCAGCACGAGATCGATCAGCTCGACGGCATCTTTTGGATACAGCGCCTCTCACGGCTCAAGCGCGAACGGTTGGCCAAACGCTGGGATAAGATGCGAACATAACCGTTATTTTTACAGAATTAATCTCGTTTTGATTGTGTAAATACGGAAGGCACGCCCTCTGGAATAAGAAACAAAGTTCCATCACGAAACGGTCAAATTAGGTCGCGGATCTGTGATTTCATTTGATAAAGCAGCAGCGCATGCGTGATATTTCGCCCACATTCTTGCCGCAATTCAAGCGCGAACTCATGGTTGCCGAGGGTTTGGTATCGTTGTTACTACAACGAAGAATTGAGGATATTTCCCATGCGCTTCAAATTTGCTGCCGCCGCTTCCATTCTCGCCCTCGGCCTGGCAAGTGCGGCCTTCGCCCAATCGCAGTATTCGAACGACTACAGTAACGACAGCGACGGGTTTGCGCCTGTCCAGATGACGCCGAAAAAGCCGGTTCACTACGTCAATCGCAAGGCACCGGAATATTCCGACGACTACACGAACGACAGCGACGGCTTTGCCCCGACGCGGACGTCTTCGTCCTTAGACAAAATGACGACCGCGAGCGTCAAGCCCCTGCCCGACTGCGACTACATGAAGACGAACTCCAGGGTGCATACAGCCGGCGGAGACAGCGGAGCTTCACACTCGGATGCCTGCCGCGACATCGGCGACAAATAGACGTCGACTGCAAGGGGTCGGTCATCCGGCCCTTTGCGCTTTCCTCGAGAGGGCTTTGGATCACCGATCATTGACAGTCTCGCCGAAGACCGATTCGAACGCCTGCCGAAGGCGGATGTCGACATCAGCCATCATGACTGGCAGGCCAAGATCGACGAGGCTCGTAACGCCATAGGCGGAAATCCCGCACGGAACGATTCCGCCGAAATGGTCGAGATCGGGTTCGACATTCAGCGATAGGCCATGAAAGGTCACCCACTTTCGTAGCCGGATGCCCAGCGCTGCAATCTTGTCTTCAGCCATGGTGCCATCGGGCAAAGGCGCTTTATCAGGTCTGCGCACCCAGACGCCCACACGGTCCTCGCGCCGCTCGCCGCGGACATTCATCGAATCAAGTGTACGAATGACCACCTCCTCGAGTGCGGCAACAAAGGCGCGCACGTCTTGGCGTCTGCGCTTCAGGTCGAGCATGACGTAAGCAACACGCTGCCCTGGCCCGTGGTATGTATATTCACCGCCGCGGCCGGTCGCGAAGACAGGAAACCGATCGGGTTGCACTAGGTCTTTGGCATCCGCGCTGGTTCCCGCCGTATAGAGAGGCGGATGTTCCACGAGCCAGACGAGTTCGTCGCCGCCGTCCGCGATCGCAGCGACCTCGTGCTCCATGTTTTCCACAGCCTCTTCGTAGGGCACGAGCCCGTCGGCGATGCGCCATCGGATCGGCCGCGAGCCTTCACGGGGCAACATGGAGAATTCGATATCTGTGCGTAGCATAGCCATTCCTTGTCGCTGCTGCGCCTAGGGCAGCGTTGCGAAGGTCTATATGGCCTCGTTTCAAGGGCGATTCAAATGCTGTGATTTCTTTTGAAAAAATCTGTCATATCGCCCTTGTGTACCCCAAACGCTTTTGCTACATGCTGCCCCGCCGGCACAAATCGGCACCTACCACGATGCGGTCGTGGCGGAATTGGTAGACGCGCAGCGTTGAGGTCGCTGTGGGGCAACCCGTGGAAGTTCGAGTCTTCTCGACCGCACCAACCATCCCTAGGATGGTTATCAAGAGTTCGGCTCTTCTCTTTCATCTTCGATCGGAGATATCCCAAGCGCGGTATTGGCTGGGACTTGTGGAATAGCCGTTCCTCGCCAGTATTGGCGTTCGCATGACCCCCGATTCGACCGAGGCTCGCTTCACGACTGCCGAGTGTGCGAACGTTCGCGTCCGCTATGCGCTGCTATGTCTGCAGTGCGTCTTCAACCCCTTCACCCCAACCGTGACTTTCTGTATAGCCCCTTGGACCGAATATAGAATCTCACCGATGCGCAATCCTCCCGAACACCAAAATCCTCTCCAGGGAATGGCTCTGATGGCGGGCGCCATGCTCGTGTTGCCGGCGATGGATGCAATCGCGAAATACATGGCGACATTCGAGGCGATGTCGCCGGGCCAGGTGACATTCTACCGCTTCTTCTTCCAGCTCGTCTGCACGCTGCCGTTTCTGTTCGTGATCTTCGGCCGCAAGGCACTGCACGCCAAACGCCCCTGGATGAATTTGTTGCGCGGGATCCTCCACGGTGCGGCGAGCTTGCTCTTCTTCGTTGCAGTGAAGTACATGCCGCTCGCGGACGTGTTCGCGATCTACTTCGTTGAACCCCTCATGCTTACTGCGCTGTCGGCAATTTTCCTCGGTGACAGGGTTGGATGGCGTCGGTGGATGGCGATTTTCGTTGGTTTTGGCGGTGCAATGATCGTCATCCAGCCGAGTTACGAAATCTTCGGCTTGAAAGCGCTCTTGCCTGTCCTTTGCGCCTTCCTGTACTCACTTTATCTCTTTCTGAACCGTGCGATCGGTGATGCCGATTCACCACTGACGATGCAGACGATGGCGGGCATCGGCGGTACTGCCTTCATGGCGGCGGCATTGATTGTGGGTAATGGACTCGGCATCGGTGATTTCCACCTCTCTTTACCCTCCTCTGCGTTGGCGCTCGCTCTGCTGCTGATTCTCGGCACGATTTCGGGCTACGCGCACATGGTCATCGTCCGCGCTTTTCGGCTGGCACCATTGTCGCTCCTTGCACCGTTCCAGTATTTCGAAATCATCTCCGCGACGGTGCTTGGCTACGCGCTGTTCGGCGACTTTCCGAACGCTTCGAAGTGGATCGGTATCCTGATCATCGTCGCTTCCGGTCTCTTCATCATCTGGCGGGAGCGCGTGCAGGCGCGATCGTTAAAAACGTCGTGATTGGGTGAGCGTGCCGTTAACAGTGCTTCTTGAGAGATCATCAATGCGCTCGCGGTAGAAGGGCCTTCGGCCTCATGATGAGGTTTGGAGACAAAAAATGAGCGAATTCCGTCTCGCTTTTCCGGCATGTGTGATTGCCGGGAAGCATCGGCTGACGGCCGAAGATATAAGTTTGCTGCGCAAGCATACCTTTCCGGAAGGCATCCGGACCGCGGACGACGTGGTCGCCATGCTGGCGCTGAACAATTCCTGCCCCGAAAAATGCCCTGAGTGGAGTTCCTTCTTTGTGGAGCAGCTCGCTGGTTTCATCGTCAACTACACTTACCCTCAAGGATCCCTCGACGAGATCAATGTGGCCTGGCTCATGCGCATGGTCGCGACAGATGGCGTGGTCAATTCGGCGCTAGAGCTTGAATTGGTTCTGCACGCAATGGAAATCTCCGCGAGCGTGCCGGATGACCTGCGCGCTTTCGCACTCGACCAACTGCGTCTTGCGCTGACAGAAAGCGTCGGCGGCTACAAGCTGTGTCGCGCAGTGGATCGAAAGGGCATCACGCGCCAGGATATCGACTACGTCATGCGGATTCTGCGCGGTGTCAGCGATGCCGGCGTCATCAATGCGCCGCCCCTCACCTGGAGTGTTATGATGCGGATCGCGGAGGAAACGCTGCCAGCCGCAAATCATCCGCGTTGGGCCGACATTCTCTCAGCGCTCCAGCTCGTGGACTACGCCGAGGCCCCGCGCCGCAGCCGGTGGCTCAGGATCGTCGATGACAGCTTCGGTGGCGAAACCGCGGTCGCCTGACACCCTCGGATATTCTTTCGGCTGATTGTGCGTCCCGGTGTTTATGCGTAAAACTCCGGAACGCATATTTTGGGTGGAGTCTCCATGTTCAAGAAAATCCTGATCGCGAATCGCGGCGAGATCGCTTGCCGCGTTATCAAGACCGCGCGCCGTATGGGAATTGCGACGGTAGCGGTCTATTCGGATGCTGATCGGGATGCACTCCACGTGGAAATGGCTGATGAGGCTGTTCATATTGGTCCCGCGGCAGCCGCCGAAAGCTACCTCGTCGCGGATAAGATCATCGCGGCCTGCAAGCAGACCGCCGCCGAAGCGGTCCATCCCGGCTACGGTTTTCTGTCCGAACGAGCGTCGTTTTGCGAGGCACTGGAAAAGGAAGGCATTGTCTTCATTGGTCCGAAGCCGAAGGCCATCATGGCGATGGGCGACAAGATCGAATCGAAGAAGTTTGCTAACGCTGCCAAGGTCTCGACCGTCCCCGGCTATCTCGGCGTGATCGAGGATGCCGGCCACGCGGAAAAGATCGCCGCCGAGATCGGCTATCCCGTTATGATCAAGGCGTCCGCCGGCGGCGGCGGCAAGGGCATGCGGATTGCGTGGAACGAAGTGGAGGTGCGCGACGGTTTCGACCGGGCACGTTCCGAGGCGAAGAGTTCCTTTGGTGACGACCGTGTCTTCATCGAAAAATACGTTGTCGAGCCCCGCCATATCGAGATTCAGGTGCTCGCCGACGCGCACGGCAACGTCATCTATCTCGGCGAACGCGAATGCTCGATTCAGCGCCGCAATCAAAAAGTCGTCGAAGAAGCCCCCTCGCCCTTCCTCGATGCCAACACCCGCGCAGCGATGGGTGAGCAATCGGTCGCGCTTGCCCGCGCCGTGGAATATCAAAGCGCCGGCACAGTCGAATTCATCGTCGATCGTGACCGCAATTTCTATTTTCTGGAAATGAACACGCGCCTGCAGGTCGAGCATCCGGTTACCGAGCTGGTGACCGGTATCGATCTGGTCGAGCAAATGATCCGCGTTGCAGCTGGCGAGAAGCTTCCGTTCGTGCAGGGCGACATAAGGCTGAACGGCTGGGCGATCGAGAGCCGGTTGTATGCCGAGGATCCCTATCGCAATTTTCTGCCCTCGATCGGTCGGCTGACGCGGTATCGCCCGCCTGCGGAAGGCAGGTCCGGAAGCGCCATCGTGCGCAATGACACCGGCGTCTTCGAGGGTGCCGAGATTTCGATGTACTACGACCCGATGATCGCGAAACTCTGCACCTGGGCACCGACGCGCCTGGAGGCGATCGAAGCGATGGGTGAGGCGCTCGACGGTTTCGTTGTCGATGGAATCGAACACAACGTCCCCTTTCTCGCCGCCCTGATGAAGCACCCCCGCTGGCGCGAGGGGCGCCTGTCGACCGGCTTCATCGCCGAGGAGTATCCGGATGGCTTTGCGCCGATGGTGCCCGATGCAGACCAGCAAGCGACTCTCGCGGCGGTCGCTCTTTCGGCCTCTCTCATCGAGGCCAGTCGTCGAGAGCGCTTCGCCGACCGCTTGCGCGCTCCCACCGGTGCGACCCGCGACGACTGGACTGTCAGGCTCGGTGACAGCTACGTTGATGCGCGTTTGGTTGACGGGCTGGTGACGATCCCGTTCGACATGGACATCGAGATCGGTGGCAGGATTTCCAACGTCGTCACCGACTGGAGACCCGGTGACGCCGTTTGGCACGGCAACGTCGCGGGCCAAAACGTGATTGCACAAATCCGCCCGATTCTTAACGGTCTCAGGCTGGACTGGCAGGGAATATCTCTGAAGGCCAAGGCGTTGACGCCGCGCCATGCCGCGCTCGATAAGCTGATGCCGGTGAAGCTTCCGCCCGATACGTCGAAGCTGTTGCTCTGCCCGATGCCCGGCCTCGTCGTTTCCATTGCCGTGGTCGAGGGCCAGGAAGTCAAAGCCGGTGAAACGCTTGCCGTGGTGGAAGCCATGAAAATGGAGAACGTACTGCGCGCGGAGCGCGATCTGGTCGTCGGTAAAATCAACGCCAAGCCCGGAGAGAGCCTTGCCGTTGATGCCGTCATTCTGGAATTTGCCTGACCAGCGCCCCGCCGCCTTTCCTGTCTCGCCGGTTAGGTTTTGTTAACGGCTGACTGCCTATCGTGGCTCGCCCGGCAGGATGCCGGGTGGAGGTAGCAAATGACGGCGCTGCAATCGGCGATCCTCTTGCTGGTCACAAATCTCGGCCTTCTTTGGCTTCTGATGCGCGTCCCGCTGGGACGTAGAACCATCTGCCTCAGCCGAACCTATCAATGCTCCCCCGACATACTCTGGAACGCGATGAATCCCGCTGGTTCGGAGGCGTCGTGGCACCACTCGGTCATCAGCAGTCGTGCGCTTGCTAATCGACGCGGTATCGTGGAGCAGACTTACCAGCATCTCGACAAGAACGGTGCGCCGTCGCGCCGACTGCTGGCGTTGGAACCGCTGCCATCGGTCGCGAAGAATGCCCAAGGATTCCAGGCTCGCATCATCGATGACAGCACGCTCGATCCCTCATTCTGGAACGATTACCGGGAGCGGCGCATCATTCGACCGACACCGGATGGTGCCCTGCTGGAGGTCGAGCAGACGGACAGATACCGCGGACTGGCTTTCCTCATGTTTCGCTATTTTGTTCTGCGCCGGGAAATGAAGGCGCTCGACGGGTGGTTGAAGACAGGCGAATCGCTGCCGCAGGGTCACTTTGAGCGACCGTGGGTCCAAGGCGGTCTTGCTGTGGTATCGACTCTGCTGCTCTGGCCCTTCTTTGGGCTAGATGCGGGTGGCCTGATGCTCTCGACCTTCCTGACGCTGGTCGTCGTGTTGCATGAATTGGGGCATATGGCGGCCTACCGCATGTTCGGTCATGCATCCGTCAGGATGATCTTTGTCCCGCTGCTTGGAGGCATCGCTATCGGCGGGAGGCCGTACCGCTCGCTGTTCGAGGTGGCAACCTGTGCGCTGATGGGCGCGGGAATGTCGGCCTTTGTGGTTCCAATTCTTGCGGTCGCCGCGCAGCTTTCGGATGCCGGCCTACTGCCCGTGGCGTCACGCGGACCTCTGCTCATTTTCATGTTGATCCTCGGCGCTTTCAACTTGCTGAACCTGCTGCCGATGCATCGTTTCGATGGAGGTCAGGTTCTTCGGCAGATCTTCCGTACGCGAAGGTCGCAGATTGCAGCCAGTTTTGTGGTGACGCTCTGCATTCTCGGCATTGGATTCGAGGTCGGTTTGCCCGCGAACATGCTGACGGCGGGCCTGCTCGTCTTCACGCTTGTCAGCCTCGTCAGTGGCGGCTCGGTGAAGCCGCGCCAGATGCTCGAAGAGATGAGGGATGGCGAGCGCATGCTGGTTGCCTTCGGTCTCTACGCGGCCATCGCAGTACACGGCTATGCCATTATTTTCGCAACTGAAAAGCTCTTTTGACGCAGGCCGTATAGCACCTGGCGCAATCAGTGTATTCGGAAGGGAAACTCATGGTCACGGACAGTTTTTCCTTGAGCCGTCCGCGCCGTGCGTGCAAAGGTCCGCGCTATCAAATCAGCAGGAGACACCTGACATGGACGTTCGCGCCGCCGTTGCCGTTGCCGCTGGCAAGCCGCTTGAAGTGATGACCGTTCAGCTGGAGGGACCGCGGGCCGGCGAAGTGCTGGTCGAGGTGAAGGCGACGGGCATCTGCCACACCGACGACTTCACGTTGTCGGGCGCCGATCCGGAAGGCCTGTTTCCGGCGATCCTCGGCCATGAGGGTGCCGGCATCGTCGTCGATGTCGGCCCGGGCGTGACCTCGGTGAAGAAGGGCGACCACGTCATTCCGCTCTATACGCCGGAATGCCGCGAATGCCCGTCCTGCCTGTCGCGCAAGACCAATCTGTGCACCGCCATCCGCTCAACGCAAGGGCAAGGCCTGATGCCGGACGGCACCTCGCGGTTTTCGATCGGCAAGGACAAGATCCATCACTACATGGGCTGCTCGACCTTCGCCAACTACACGGTGCTGCCGGAGATTGCCGTTGCCAAGGTCAATCCGGACGCCCCGTTCGACAAGATCTGCTATATCGGCTGCGGCGTCACCACCGGCATCGGCGCCGTCATCAACACCGCCAAGGTGGAGATCGGATCGACGGCCATCGTCTTCGGGCTTGGCGGCATCGGTTTGAACGTCATCCAGGGCCTCAGGCTTGCTGGCGCCGACATGATCATCGGCGTTGATTTGAACAACGACAAGAAGGCCTGGGGCGAGCGCTTCGGCATGACGCATTTCGTCAATCCGAAGGAGGTCGGTGACGACATCGTTCCCTACCTCGTCAACATGACGAAGCGCGGAGCCGACCAGATCGGCGGCGCCGACTACACCTTCGACTGCACCGGCAACACCAAGGTGATGCGCCAGGCGCTGGAAGCCAGCCATCGCGGCTGGGGCAAGTCGGTGGTCATCGGCGTTGCCGGCGCCGGCCAGGAGATCGCCACCCGCCCCTTCCAGCTGGTCACCGGCCGCTCCTGGATGGGCACTGCCTTCGGCGGCGCCCGCGGCCGCACCGACGTCCCAAAGATCGTCGACTGGTACATGCAGGGCAAGATCGAGATCGACCCGATGATCACCCACACCCTGGCCCTCGAAGACATCAACAAGGGCTTCGAACTCATGCATTCCGGCGAAAGCATCAGAAGCGTGGTACTGTATTGAGGAAAAGACGACGGAATGCGGCGCGACTTTGAAATGGCCTGCGGCTTTTTCGCAAATTGATCCTGATTTGGGAGCCGTGGGCAGCTGAGGAGGAGGAGCTGAACATGCCAAGTCAAGTATCGATACACCCCGCCCTCGACGGCGGGGTGAAGAAAGGCCAGGCCAGTTTCAACGGCGGCACGCTCGTCTGTGCCTGCACTGACCGTCCGGTGAAAGTCGCGATCAAGGGCGCCATCGCTCACAATCATGCCTGCGGCTGCACGAAATGCTGGAAGCCGAAGGGAGCGGCTTTTTCAATTGTTGCGGTGACCCCGCACGAAAACGTCGCGGTGCTGGAGAATGGCAACAAGCTTCAGGTCGTCGATCCGGATGCACTGATCCGGCGCCACGCCTGCAAGGCCTGCGGCGTTCACATGTACGGGCCGGTGGAGCGCGAACATGCATTCAAAGGGCTCGACTTCATCCATCCGGAGCGCTTTCAGGAAGGTGGGTGGCCGGAGCCAACATTCGCGGCCTTCGTCTCGTCGATCATCGAATCGGGTACCCCGCCTTCGGCGATGGCAGGCGTCCGCGGTCGCCTGAACGAACTTGGTCTCATGCCCTATGATTGCCTGAACCCGACGCTGATGGATGTCATCGCAACCTGGGTGGCGAAGAAGGCAGGCACGCTGAAAGAGGCCTGACATCTTGAACGCATGGCAGCCGTCGGACTATGAGACCCGAACGAACCGCCGCTACGCGCCCCTCAGGGCCGCGTAGCGTTCCAGCCAAAGATTGAAATTCATGATTTATGTCGATGCAGACGCCTGCCCCGTGAAGCCGGAAATCCTCAAGGTCGCCGAGCGCCACGGCATCGAAGTGACCTTTGTCGCAAATTCGGGTCTGCGCCCCTCGCGCGACCCGATGGTGCATAACATCATTGTCTCGGCCTCCTTTGATGCCGCCGACAACTGGATTGCCGAGCATGCCGGCGTCGGTGACGTGGTCGTCACCGCGGACGTGCCACTTGCGGTGCGCTGTGTGGCGACCGGCGCGCTTGTTAGCGGCCCGACGGGCCGGGTCTTCGACGACACGAATATCGGAATGGCGAGTGCCATGCGCGATCTCGGCGCTCACCTGAGAGAGACCGGCGAAAGCAAGGGCTACAATGCAGCCTTCGGCCCGAAGGATCGCTCCCGCTTCCTCGAAACCTTCGATCGCCTGTGCCGCCGGGCCAAGGCGCTTACTCCAAGAATGGACGAAAGAGAATGAACATCATTTCACAGACAACCGCCTTCGGCGGCATGCAGGGCGTTTTCGCGCACGAATCCGACGCCTGCAAGTGCGATATGACTTTTGCTGTTTTCGTTCCGCCAAAAGCAATCAAGGAGCCCTGCCCGGTTGTCTGGTATCTCTCAGGTTTAACCTGCACGCATGCGAACGTCATGGAAAAGGGTGAGTATCGGCGTATGGCTGCCGAGCTCGGCCTGATTATCGTCTGCCCGGACACAAGCCCGCGCGGTAATGACGTACCGGATGAACTCACCAACTGGCAGATGGGCAAGGGCGCCGGCTTCTATCTTGATGCGACCGAAGAGCCTTGGTCGGAAAATTACCAGATGTACACCTACATCACCGAAGAGCTTCCGGCCTATGTCAGCCAACATTTCCGCATGGATATGACGCGCCAGGGCATCTTTGGTCACTCGATGGGTGGTCATGGCGCCATGACCATCGCGCTCAGGAACCCGGACCGTTTCAGGAGCTGCTCGGCCTTTGCGCCGATCGTGGAGCCCTCCACCGCGGACTGGTCAGCACCGGCGTTTGAGAAGTACTTGGGCACCGACCGCGCTGCGTGGCGCAAATACGATGCCTGTGCCTTGGTAAGTGACGGCGCACGTTTTCCTGAGTTCCTGATCGACCAGGGGAAGGCTGATGGTTTCCTGGAGAACGGGCTGCGTCCCTGGCTGTTCGAAGACGCCGTGAAAGATACTGATATCAAGGTCACGCTGCGCATGCATGAGCGCTATGACCATTCCTACTACTTCATCTCAACCTTCATGGATGATCACCTGAGGTGGCACGCCGAGCGACTTGCCTAAGGCCGCAAGAAACGGGTGGTAGCTGCGCTATGACGTTTCCTACCTGAGTTGAACCGTTTCGAAGTCCTGGGCATCTGATTTGCGCCTGGTGCGTTGGAACGTTCTCGCTCTCAGGATGGAGATTACGATGACATGGCTTCTGCTTGTTCTTGCCGGACTTTTCGAATGCGGCTGGGCGATCGGTTTGAAATACACCGATGGCTTTACGCGCCCGATACCAACGGCTTTGACCGCCGTTTCCATGGTCATCAGCGTTTTGCTGCTGGGCATCGCCGTCAAGACGCTGCCGATCGGGACGGCCTACGCGGTTTGGACCGGTATCGGCAGTGTTGGCACCGTTTTGCTCGGCATCTGGCTGCTCGGTGACGCCGCCACTGCCCCACGTCTGCTCTGCATTTCAATGATTGTCGCCGGGATCGCCGGCTTGAAGGCTACTGCGTGAGCCGCAGCCGTGGCCGGCAAAGCCGACCACGGCACTGTGTCTATTAGGCGGTCGCCTTGCGCCGGTCGATCGACAGGGCGCCAGGTCCGGCGAAGAAGATGAACAGGAAAATGAAGCTGAACAGGATTGCCGCTTCGCCACCGTTCAGTGCCGGCCAGAATGCCTTTGATCCGTGCGCCATGAAATAGGCGACGGCCATCTGGCCCGAGAGGATGAAGGCGACTGGTCGCGTAAACAGGCCGATCAGCACGAGAAGGCCACCGACCACTTCGAGCAAAGCGGCGACCAGCAGCAAGGGCGGCAAGGGCCCCTCCATCTGCGCGGCCGGGAACGCGAAAAGCTTCATCGTCCCGTGTTCGATAAACAGCAGCGCTGCAATGACCCGCAGGGCGGCAAGCGCGTAGGGCTGATATGCGCTCAGTCGTTCCATGTAAACTCTCCTTTTGAGTAAAGACAGCGGAGCGTTAGCTGCTTCGCCAAAAGGAAAGAAGACACGGATCGCTGACGGGCGATCACTTCTTCTTGATTTTCCTCAGCTTTCCCCAATCTAATCTCCTCAAAGCGGAATATTGTCGTGCTTCTTCCAGGGATTGCTCAGGTCTTTGTTGCGAAGCATCTTGAGGCCGCGTGCCAGCCTCCTGCGCGTAGAGTGCGGCATGATCACTTCATCCACGTAGCCTCGCTCGGCGGCCACGAATGGTGAAAGGAACCGGTCCTCATACATCTTTGTGTGCGCAGCGATCTTTTCGGGATCGGCAACATCCTTCCGGAAGATGATCTCGACTGCACCCTTGGCGCCCATGACCGCGATCTGAGCCGTCGGCCAGGCATAGTTCAGGTCACCCCTCAGATGCTTGGACGCCATGACGTCGTAAGCGCCGCCGAATGCCTTGCGCGTGATGACGGTGAGCTTCGGCACCGTCGCCTCCGCATAGGCGAACAACAGCTTTGCACCGTGCTTGATCAGTCCGCCATACTCCTGGGCGGTTCCCGGCAGGAAGCCGGGCACGTCCACGAACGTCACGATCGGAATGCTGAAGCAGTCGCAGAAGCGGACGAACCGTGCCGCCTTTCGCGACGCATCGCTATCGAGCACGCCGGCCAGCACCATTGGCTGGTTTGCCACGAAACCGACGGTCGAGCCCTCGATCCGACCAAAGCCGCAGACGATGTTCTTGGCGAAGCTCGCCTGGATCTCGAAGAAATCCCCCTCATCCACTGTCTTAAGGATCAATTCTTTGATGTCGTATGGCTTATTCGCATTTGCAGGCACCAGCGTATCTAGCGATGCATCAATATCTGTCACCGACTGGTAACATTCGATTTCCGGAACTGGCGAAGTGTTCGACTGCGGCAAGAGGTCAATCAGTCTGCGAACCTGCAGCAATGCCTCGACATCATTGTCGTAGGCGCCGTCGGCAATCGAGGATTTGGTCGTATGCACCGAGGCGCCGCCGAGTTCTTCGGCGGTGACCGTCTCATTGGTGACTGTCTTCACCACATCCGGGCCGGTCACGAACATGTAGGACGTGTCGCGGACCATGAAGATGAAATCAGTCATTGCCGGTGAATAGACGTCGCCGCCGGCGCACGGTCCCATGATGACGGAGATCTGTGGAATGACACCGGATGCGAGCACATTGCGCTGAAACACCTCGGCGTAGCCGCCAAGCGCGGCAACGCCTTCCTGGATACGGGCGCCGCCCGCATCATAAATGCCGATGATCGGCGCCCTGTTCTTGAGCGCCATATCCTGCACCTTCATGATCTTCTCAGCATGTGCCTCAGAGAGCGAACCGCCGAACACCGTGAAGTCCTTGGCGAAGACGAAGACCGTTCGTCCATTCACGGTTCCCCAGCCGGTGACCACGCCGTCGCCGGCAATCCGCGTCTTGTCCATGCCGAAGTCACTCGATCGATGTTCGACGAACATGTCGAACTCCTCGAAGGAGTCTTCGTCTAGGAAAAGATCGATGCGCTCACGTGCGGTCAGCTTGCCGCGCTGGTGCTGCGCGTCGATACGCGCCTTGCCGCCACCGAGCCTTGCAATTCCCCGGCGACGTTCGAGTTCTTCAAGAATTTCCTTCATCGATACTCCTTGCCGCGGATATCGCGGCCGGTTCAAGCGCGTCCGGCGCTTAGCGAGAAAGCGGAACGAATGCGGGCCGCGATGTCTTCGGCAAGGATTTCGTCGGCAGCCGTGGGACTGTTGGAGAAGCTTGTGACCTCGAACGAGCTAACGGCAATGACTGATCCGTCTTCGACCGAAGCGGCATCGATGCTGACCTTCGCGACATTCCGGCTCTTTTCGATACCCTGGCCCTTTTCGACGGAAAGGATCCGTATCGTCAGCACGACGCGTGGGTAGACGTCAGTCCGCACCGTGGCGTTGATCGCGGAATTTACCCGATCGCCAACACCGGCAAGGATTGCCGGCGGTATCTTCTGCGGGCTGACAACAACGGCGCTTCGCACGTCATAGACAGGAGCCTGTTGCTCCTTCGTGTAGAGCGAGCATGACGCCAAGACGATGCAGGTAAAAACAACCGGAAAAATGCACGACTTGAGCCAGTTCATTCAAGAAAATCCGCATCCGCCTCCAATAGAGTCGCAGATTTTCGCGATAACCGGCATCAACGCAATATGTTTCAGGCCTTCAGGGCTAAAAAAACGTCAGTGGCGGCTTTGAAATCTTCGAAACGCTTTTCCCGGCGCTCCTCCGCTTCTTCATCGCTTCCCCAATGCTCGATCGTCCAGTCTTCGTCGAGATGGGCGAGCGACCAAACTTCCTTGGCCGATAGCACGCGTTCGGCAAAGGCAAGCGCCAGCAGCGCCGAGCCTGTCAATGTCGTGATGGTATGCAGGGCGGCGAGGACCGTAGCGTTGTCGTGCGGCCTCAATGCCGCAGAAAATGCCGCAATGGCTTCCGGTGGCTGATCGTGATGCATCACGCCTTCGATCAGAATGAAGCGCGCGCCGAGCGAATTGGCGGCCCAGTCGAGCACCGGATCCCAAAGTTCTCTCTGACGCTCGACGAGCTCCTGCGGTGCATCGGCGCGATAGCAGAGAAGATCGCTCGAGGAGAAACGTAGAATGTCTTCAAAGACTGCCTGCGTGTCGGTTGCAACACCATCGATCGCGGTATTGACGAGCCGTGTCGCCGGCATTGTCGCGGGGTCGATGAGTTCGGCCTGCGCCTCCCACTCCCGCACGAGAAGTTCCGCAACGGCTTTCGTCGCGACAACAAGCAGGTTGCGGGCCGGCGTTCGGATTGCCTTGCCGTCCAGTTCGATAGAAAAGCCCTCGTCGAGCTCCCTGATCGTGGCCGTCTTGTAGAAGCGTTTCGGCAATGGCTTCTTCATCTGGATCTGGGCGCGACGGATTGGATCCGGATGACTCAATCCTTCTGTTAGGTCGTTCAACAGATCACGCATGCGTCACCTCAGGAAAAGTGCTTCAGAATATCGCTCGGGTGGCGAACAATACTGTCGGCACCCGCAGTCACCAGGTCGTCCACGCTGGCATAGCCCCAACTCACGCCCACGGCTTTCGCGCCGGCGGCTTTCGCCATCTGCATATCGTAGACGGCATCGCCGATGACAATGGCATCGGCGGGTTTCATGCTGGTCTCGCTGCAGCACTCCATTACCATAGCTGGATGCGGCTTCGATGGGCAGTCGTCTGCGGTCCGTGAAACGACAAAATGTGGTGCAAGACCATGTTTTTCGAGAATGTGGATAAGACCGCGACGCGATTTGCCGGTTACCGCGCCGATCAGAATGTCATCGTTTCGCGCCAATTCATCGATCAGCGGCTTGATGCCGTTAAAGAGCGGCACGTCCATTCCATGTTCGTCGCGGACACCGGTATAGATGGCCCTGTAGTGGGCCGTCATCGCGATCGCTTCATCGTCGACATGAGGCTTTCCGCGCATCCGCGCGATCGCGATATCCAGCGTCAGTCCGATGATCGACTTCGTCACCGAGACATCGGGTCTGTCATAGCCGAAATGCACGAACGTCCTCGCCATCACCTCGTGGATCAGCGCGGCGCTGTCCACCAGCGTTCCGTCGCAATCGAAAAGTGCCAGTTTCATTCGTGGTCGGCTCCGTCGGCGGAGTTTTCATCAAATCCCAACAGGTTCCAGGTCTGGACCATATGCGGAGGCAGCGGCGCGGTTATGCGCAGCCGTCCGCCGGATGGATGCGGGATATCGATATGACGTGCGTGCAGGTGCAGTCGCTTTTGAACGCCGCCGGGAAAATCCCAGTTAGGATCGTCGTCGAAATACTTAGGGTCGCCAATGATCGGGTGACCAATATGAAGGGCATGGACGCGAAGCTGATGCGTACGGCCGGTATAGGGCTCCATTTCGAGCCAGGCGAGGCGCTGCGCCGCCGTCTCAATGACACGGTAGTACGAAACGGCGTGGTCGGCACCCTCCTCCCCGTGTTTGGCGATCCGCATGCGGTCGCCGTCCGGCGTTGCTTCCTTGACGAGCCAGGTGGAGATCTTGTCCTCGTGCTTGCGCGGGACGCCCTTAACCAGCGACCAGTAGGTCTTCTTGGTATCGCGCTCACGAAAGGCGGCTGTGAGTTTTTGTGCAGCGCCGCGGGTACGTGCCACGACGAGCACACCCGATGTGTCTCGGTCCAGACGGTGCACCAGACGTGGCTTCTCGCCCTTCGGACTGGTCCAGGCTTCAAGCATCTTGTCGATGTGACGCGTCACGCCCGAGCCGCCCTGCACCGCGAGGCCGGCGGGCTTGTTGAGGACGATGACCTTGTCGTCTTCGTGCAGCACCATCCGCGACAACAGTTCGAAATCGCCGGAGTGCTTCAGATCGCGGCCAGCGATGGGTCCGGTTTTCGCTTTGGCGTCAACATCAAGCGGTGGTACGCGCACCATCTGTCCAGGCTGCACGCGGCTGTCACTCTTCACACGCCCACCGTCAACGCGGACCTGCCCGGATCGGAGAAGCTTCTGAAGTGGGCCGAAACCGAGACCCGGGAAGTGCACCTTGAACCAGCGATCGAGCCGCATGCCCGCCTCATCCGGCTCCACCTTTATGTGTTCGATACCCGCCATACGTCATCTTTCGGAAAATGGTCTTCCGCGCGCCGCGCGGACTTTGCGGCTGGCTTTAGAGCATTTTCGCTGAAAACGGAAACCGTAATCTCACAAGATCGCGCGCATAAGCGCCAGTCCCCCGATCACACCGGCCATCGACAGGCCGACGCTCGCGACGATGTAGAGGGCGCCGGATAGCGCCGCGCCACGCTCAAAGAGTGTAATTGCATCGAGCGAGAATGAGGAGAAGGTCGTCAGACCGCCGAGGAAGCCGGTGATCAGCAGCAAGCGCAATTCCGGCGATGCGTCGAAGCGTCGAATGATCATTTCCGCGAATATGCCAATGATGAAGCAGCCGACAATATTGACGGTCAATGTTCCCCAGGGAAAGGCCGGGCCTGCGAGCCTGAGAGCCCACTGGCCGACGTAGTATCTAAGGACGGAACCGATTGCGCCGCCGACGGCGACAAGTATGGCCTGAATCATGAGTCGTCTCTGTTTTCCGTGCCGGAAATTCCGATTATCTCCGGAGAAGATCAAGATGCATAAAATGCCAGCGGTTAATTTAGCCAGTTGAGAACATGGGGTGCCTTAGTGTTAGCGTATGACAGTCTTGGTAGGCACCATAGCCGCGAGCACCGCAGCCGCGGCGTTTGAAACGCTCCGGATTCCGCAGCGCGTGTCCGCGAGCACGGCAGCCAAGGAAGCTCGCCGCGCTGCCGACCGCCAGACCAGGGCGGCCAGCGGCCAGGATGTCGAGGAACCCTCCAACATCATTCAATCGACCGAAGTTGCGTTGGATCTCATGACGATGGGGCAAAAGCAGCCGCAGGCTGGATTAAAACAGGCTTTGGAGCTCTACAGCGACAGCTGAGCATCGCCCTCCTCCCATCTCCGTAGCCGCCGATCCTTAAAAGCGCGACAAAAATTTGTTTGGCGGCGACATTCCCCCTTGCCAAGTATAGCCATGGCCAGATAATTGCCCTCGACCTTGTTGGGAGAAGCTGGTCATCTGCGATCAGTGCCGAAGGAGCAACCGCCCCGGAAACTCTCAGGCCAAAGGACCAGCAAGGGGCAGACGGAACTCTGGAGAGAAGCGTTCTCGAAACGCTCGCCGAAGGGATAACAATCTCAGGCAAAGGGACAGAGGGGGCTCGAAATGCAAGGCGCAACTGCGTCTGAAGATTTGAGCCCGCGCATGGAATTCCAGGCGCAAACCCCGGAGGCGTCGTTGGACGATACTGCTGCCCTCAAGAAAACCCCGCTTCACGCGCTGCATCTGTCGCTTGGCGCCCGCATGGTTCCCTTTGCAGGCTATGACATGCCCGTGCAATATCCGGCCGGTGTGATGAAGGAGCACATCCAGACCCGTACGTCCGCCGGTCTATTCGACGTGTCCCATATGGGCCAAGTCGTCATCAAGGCGAAATCGGGCAAGTACGAAGACGCGGCCCTTGCGCTCGAAAGCCTCGTTCCGGTGGATATTCTCGGCCTCGCGGAAGGTCGCCAACGCTACGGTTTCTTCACCGACGAGAATGGCGGCATCCTTGACGACCTGATGATCACCCATCTCGACGATCACCTGTTCGTTGTCGTCAATGCCGCCTGCAAGGACGCTGACCTTTCTCACCTTCAAAAGCATCTTGGTGATACCTGCGATATCACGCTGCTCGACCGCGCACTCATTGCCCTGCAGGGACC
Source organism: Rhizobium sp. YTU87027 (assembly GCF_050644135.1). Classification (NCBI taxonomy): domain Bacteria; kingdom Pseudomonadati; phylum Pseudomonadota; class Alphaproteobacteria; order Hyphomicrobiales; family Rhizobiaceae; genus Rhizobium; species Rhizobium sp. YTU87027. Next base: position 1,513,326 of record NZ_CP098440.1, read on the forward strand.
GCGCGCCGTTGAAGTGCTTGCGGAACTCTGGGCCGATGTCGCCGCGATGAAGTTCATGGATGTTCGCCATTGCCGACTGCACGACGTTTCCTGTCTTGTCTCGCGCTCCGGCTATAGCGGCGAGGACGGTTTCGAAATCTCGATTCCGGCGGATAAGGCCGAAGATGTCGCCAGGCGGTTGCTTGAGCATCCGGATGTCGAGCCCATCGGCCTTGGTGCGCGTGACAGCCTGCGCCTCGAAGCCGGCCTTTGCCTCTACGGCAACGACATCGACACCACCACAACGCCTGTGGAAGCAGCGCTCGAATGGGGCATGCAGAAGACCCGCAAGACCGGCGGCGCCCGTGCCGGCGGTTTCCCCGGCGCAGACCGCATTTTGATCGAACTTGAAAGGGGTACAGCCCGCCGCCGCGTCGGCTTGAAGCCCGAAGGCAAGGCCCCGGTTCGTGGCCACTCCAAGCTTTTTGCGGATTCCGAGGGCAAGACCGAGATCGGCGAAGTGACTTCGGGCGGCTTCGGCCCATCCGTCGAACACCCCGTCGCAATGGGCTATGTCACGGTCGCCCAGGCAGCCGTTGGCACACAAATCTACGCTGAAGTGCGCGGCAAGTTTCTGCCCGTCACCGTCAGTACCCTCCCCTTTATTACGCCAACCTACAAACGCTGAAACATTTTTCCGGAGAGAACAATCATGCTGAAGTTTACCGAAGAACACGAGTGGCTGAAGATTGAAGGCGGCGTTGCGACGGTTGGGATTACGACCTACGCCGTTGAACAGCTCGGTGACCTCGTCTTCGTCGAATTGCCGGAAGTCGGCGCCACCTTCTCCAAGAATGGCAATGCCGCGACCGTCGAATCCGTGAAGGCCGCTTCCGACGTCTATTGTCCGCTGGACGGCGAAATCACCGAAGTGAACCCCGCTATCGTCGCCGATCCATCGCTGGTCAATTCCGATCCTCAGGGCGCCGGCTGGTTCTTCAAGCTGAAGCTTGCAAATGCCGCTGATGTCGATCGCCTGCTCGATGAGGCGGCCTACAAGGAGCTCACTGCGTAATGACGACGCCGACCGAATTCCAGTTTACCGACTACCAGCCCTACGACTTCGCCAACCGTCGCCACATCGGCCCGTCGCCGGCCGAAATGACGGATATGCTGAAGGTGATCGGCTACGGCAGCCTCGACGGGCTGATCGACGCCACCGTCCCGCCCTCCATCCGCCAGAAGGCACCGCTCGTCTGGGGCGCGCCGATGACGGAGCGCGAGGCGCTCGACAAGCTGCGCGAGACCGCCAACAAGAACAAGGTTCTCGTCTCGCTGATCGGTCAGGGCTACTACGGCACGATTACGCCGCCTGTTATCCAGCGCACGATCCTGGAAAACCCGGCCTGGTACACGGCCTACACGCCCTACCAGCCCGAAATCAGCCAGGGTCGCCTCGAGGCGCTCCTGAACTACCAGACGATGATCTGCGACCTGACCGGTCTCGACGTCGCCAACGCCTCGCTGCTCGACGAAGCGACTGCTGCTGCCGAAGGCATGGCCATGGCCGAGCGCGTCTCGAAGTCGAAGTCGAAGGCCTTCTTCGTTGATGCCGCCTGCCATCCGCAGACGATCGAGCTGATCAAGACCCGCGCGGAACCGCTCGGCTGGAGTGTCATCGTCGGCAACCCCTTCACCGATCTCGATCCGGTCGATGTCTTCGGCGCGATCTTCCAGTATCCGGGCACGCACGGCCATGTGCATGATTTCACCAGCCTGATTTCACGCCTGCACCAGACCGGCGCCATCGCCATCGTCGCTGCTGACATTCTGGCTCTGACGCTGCTGAAGTCGCCCGGCGAGATGGGCGCCGACATTGCCATCGGCTCGTCGCAGCGCTTCGGCGTTCCCGTCGGCTACGGCGGCCCGCATGCGGCCTACATGTCCGTCAAGGACGCGCATAAGCGCTCCATGCCCGGCCGTCTCGTCGGCGTTTCCGTCGATGCCCGCGGCAACCGCGCCTATCGCCTGTCGCTGCAAACCCGCGAACAGCATATCCGCCGCGAAAAGGCGACGTCGAACATCTGCACCGCGCAGGTGCTACTCGCCGTCATGGCCTCGATGTACGCCGTCTTCCACGGCCCGAAGGGCATCAAGGCGATCGCACAGCAGGTCCACCAGAAGGCCGTGCTGATGGCCAAGGGCCTTGAGAAGCTCGGCTATACGATCGAGCCCGCGACCTTCTTCGACACCATCACCGTCGATGTCGGCCACATGCAGGGGGTTATCCTGCGCGCGGCAGTCGCCGAGGGCGTCAACCTGCGCAAGGTCGGCGCCACTAAGATCGGCATGAGCCTCGACGAGCGCACCCGCCCGGCGACGCTGGAAGCCGTCTGGCGCGCCTTCGGCGGCAACTTCGCCGTCGCCGAGTTCGAGCCGAGCTATCGTCTGCCGAAGGGCCTCGCCCGTACCAGCGAGTACCTGACGCATCCGATCTTCCACATGAACCGCGCCGAAAGCGAGATGACCCGCTACATCCGCCGGCTGTCCGACCGCGATCTGGCGCTTGACCGCGCGATGATCCCACTCGGCTCCTGCACGATGAAGCTGAACGCGACAGCGGAAATGCTGCCCATCACATGGCCTGAGTTCTCGGATATTCATCCATACGTTCCAGCCGATCAGGCGCTCGGCTATCGCGAGATGATCGATGACCTGACAGAGAAGCTCTGCGCCGTAACTGGCTATGATGCCTTCTCCATGCAGCCGAATTCCGGTGCGCAGGGCGAATATGCCGGCCTGCTGACGATCCGCAACTATCATATCGCCAATGGCAACGGTCACCGCGATGTCTGCCTCATCCCGACCTCCGCGCACGGCACCAACCCTGCCTCAGCACAGATGGCCGGCATGAAGGTCGTTGTCGTCAAGGTTCGCGAGAACGGCGATATCGATATGGATGATTTCCGCGCTAAGGCGGAGCAGTATGCGGAAAACCTCTCCTGCTGCATGATCACCTACCCCTCGACGCACGGCGTCTTCGAGGAAACCGTCAAGGAAATCTGCGACCTCGTGCACAGCAAGGGCGGCCAGGTCTATCTCGACGGTGCCAACATGAACGCCATGGTCGGTTTGTCTCGCCCCGGTGACATCGGCTCAGACGTCTCCCACCTCAACCTGCACAAGACCTTCTGCATCCCGCACGGCGGCGGCGGTCCCGGCATGGGCCCGATCGGCGTCAAGTCGCATCTGGCGCCATACCTTCCCGGCCACCCAGAAACCGACGGTCGTTCTGGTGCCGTTTCGGCGGCCGCTTTCGGCTCGGCTTCTATCCTGCCTATCTCCTGGAGCTACTGCCTGATGATGGGCGGCGAAGGCCTGACGCAGGCGACGAAGGTTGCGATCCTTAACGCCAACTACATCGCCGCCCGCCTGAAGGGCGCCTATGACGTGCTCTACAAGTCCGAGGCCGGCCGCGTGGCGCACGAATGTATCATCGACACTCGCCCGTTGGTCGACAGCGCGGGTGTCACCGTCGACGACGTCGCCAAGCGTCTGATCGACTGCGGCTTCCACGCCCCGACGATGAGCTGGCCGGTTGCCGGCACGCTGATGATCGAACCGACGGAGTCGGAAACCAAAGCCGAACTCGACCGCTTCTGCGAGGCGATGCTGGCGATCCGCCAGGAAGCCAGGGACATCGAGGAAGGCCGTTCCGATCGGGCCAACAACCCGCTGAAGAACGCCCCGCACACGGTCGAAGACCTCGTTGGCGAATGGGATCGTCCCTACTCCCGCGAACAGGCGTGCTTTCCGCCCGGCGCCTTCCGCGTCGACAAGTACTGGTCGCCGGTCAACCGCGTCGACAACGTCTTCGGCGACCGCAACCTGGTGTGCACCTGCCCGCCGGTTGAGAGTTACGCCGAAGCTGCGGAGTAACATCCGAATGGCCTTCCCTTTTCAGGGAGGGCCGTTTCCCACATACACTGGAAATGAGGTAGGCGCGGATGCCAAAGGACGACAGCGATTCTGTGATGCAGGCTCCGTGGCCGAAGCCGGTTCTGCTCGCTCTTGAAGAGCCCGGAAAATACGTGACCATCGCGACCACGCAGGCAGCCTCCTGGGCTATGATCGAGGACTGGCCGACCGAAGACGGTGCGGCACTCGACAAGGCACTCCTGGTCTGCGCCGACGTCATCAAGGGCAAGCGCACCAACGAGGATGCGCGACGTGCCTTCATCGAAGCGGCCGTCGAAGCAGGCATCGACATCAAGAGCTGACTAAGTCGTCGCACCGGCGCAGCCTTCCCAGCCTGAGGATTCGTTCGCCATGCCCTGTGGCGAGCGCGCGTGATCTGTTTTTTCACCTCGACCCGTCTTACTGATTGGCGCGTGACAGTGTCAGCAATCGCGTGAAGATCGTCGCCTCAGCTTGGGAACATGATGACTTACTCTACCACTCTCAATCCGCTTCGCCACTACAGCACGCGACGAGTTGGCCCCTATTTCAGGCGTGAGTTCGAACGGGTCGGCGCCCGACCGCCAAGGGTTCGCATTAGCTATGCCGATGCTGGCAATCCCCCCCGAGATGTTCGGATCGAGCGGCATGGGCAACAGTTCACGCTTGTTCTCGAAAGCGCCGCGACACGGTGGTTTTCCGGACACATGCGGTATAAGGTTTGCAGCTTTGCCTATTGGCTTAGCCTGTGCCCGCCAGAGGTGAGGCAGATCACCGTCAACGCCACTGATGGCCAGGCGGTCTCCAACGCACGGTTTGCTGCGTCGGTGCGATTTCCTCATCATGTGGGCTTGCCAGATCCGCATTTCTTTCAGCATGACGGCTTTGCTGCCGAAATGGAACGCGGGAGGACCGCGCCGCGCTGGGAGGACCGCTCGAACGACATCGTCTGGCGTGGGGGCATGAATGGATGTGGCTGGGCGAGCTTTGCGCGGGAAGACATCGACAATCCCGCCGTCCTGCAGAGGATTCGCATGGTCATGCAGCTTAGGGACATGGCGGGATTAGACGTCCGATTCGTCGATCTCCATCCGAGTGCGGACGAGTATGAGACACTGGCGCACAGGCAAAAGTTCCTGGGTCAGCCAATTCCGGCACAGAGCTGGCTTGGGCGCAAGTTCGCGATCGATATCGACGGGTTCACCAACACATGGTCGAACCTCCTGGTTCGCATGCTCTATGGATGCTGCGTTCTCAAGGTCCAGTCACAATTCGGCTTTCGCCAGTGGTACTATGACGAACTCAGGCCATTCGAACACTATGTGCCGGTGGCTGCCGACATGTCGGACTTCCGCGAGAAGGTCGACTGGGTGCGCAGCAACCAAATGGAGGCCAAGGCCATCGCGGAGCGCGGTCAGGCGCTGGCGCGTACGCTCACTTTCGCAACCCAGGCTCGGCGCGCTGCCGACCTTATCGAAGAACACTGGGACCGGAGATAATCCGCCTAAACGACCGCCAGTACCGGCGTCGCACGAACGGATTTGAAGTGGGCAATCGTGCGCATCAGGCCTTCGCGGAGCGGGACACTTGGCGTCCAGTTCAAAAGCCGCCTCGCCTTGTCGACATCCGGCAACCGCTGACGCGGATCGTCAACGGGAAGCGGACGATGGACGATCCTCGAATTGGAGTCGGTCAATTCGAGGACAAGGTCCGCCAACTGGCGGATCGTGTACTCTTCGGGATTTCCAAGATTGATGGGGCCGGTAATATCCGGAAGACTGCTCATCATGGCCATCAGACCCACCACCAGATCATCCACGTAGCAAAACGACCGCGTCTGTGTTCCGTCGCCATAGATGGTGATGTCGTCGCCCGACAATGCCTGAATGATGAAATTTGCGACAACTCTCCCATCGGCGGGATGCATGTGGGGACCATAGGTATTGAAAATGCGTACGACCTTGATCGGCAGGCCGAACTGGCGGCAATAGTCGAAAAATAATGTCTCGGCGCTCCGCTTTCCCTCGTCGTAGCAGGCTCGCGGGCCGATCGGATTGACGTTGCCCCAATAGGTTTCCGATTGCGGATGGACATGCGGATCGCCGTAAACCTCCGATGTCGACGCCTGCAGCACCGGGATATTCCTGAGTCGAGCCAGCTCGAGCACGTTGAGCGCTCCGACGACGCTCGTCTTCAGCGTCGCGATCGGGTCGGCCTGATAATGGACCGGCGAGGCTGGGCACGCCAGGTTGTAGATTTGGTCAACCTCGAGGCTCACGGCCTCGTTCACGTCGTGGGTCAGCAGTCCGAAGGCGGGGTTATTGAGCAATTCCGCGATATTGTGCATGGAACCGGTCGCGAAATTGTCCATGCAGACAACCTGATGCCCTCTCTGGAGCAACTTTTTGCAAAGATGTGTGCCCACGAAGCCGGCGCCGCCGGTAACAAGGATGCGTTGACTCATAATGCCTTGCGCTTGTTTGTGACGTTGCACGCCTATCGCGAATTGGATCTGCCTTCAAGGGAGCCAGACAAGGCCGCACGCTAGAGAAGCGAGTAGGCCGCAGAGGCGAGCGCAGCGAGGCCGAAGAGTATCAGCAGGTAGCTTGTTCCCCGCACGACCTTTGCTGTGAAATCTCTTGGCAATTTGTCCCTGGCAAAGCTAACCGTACCGCTCAAAAAGAACCACCAGGCCAGCGACCCGCTGAAAACACCACCGACGATGACAGCAGAGCTAAATCGTCGTGTCTCCTCTGTCAGCCCGAAACCGGCAAACAGCGCGCCGAAGGAGAGTATGGTGGCGGGATTAGAGACCGTCAGCAAGAACGTTGCAAGCGTTGTGCCCATCAGACCCGCCGCCCCCACATTTGCTGCCCGGACCGGATCGTGCGTGAGCCCACGATAGCCCAGCGCGAGGAGCAATAAGCCTCCACCAATCGCCAGAGGCAGCGTTGCTGCCGACATGGTCTGCTCGAAGACCGCGATGCCGGTTACAGCTACCAGCGCATAACTGGCATCACCGAGCGCAGTTCCGAGGCCACAGGAAAAACCGGCGGTAAAGCCGCGCTCCAGGGTACGTTTGATACAGAGCATTCCAATCGGACCCAGTGGCGCGGTGATGATGACACCCAGCAGAGCGCCCTTCGCAAACAGCAGTAGCATTGTTCAGTCGGTTCCTTTCCGTAGGAGACAATCCTGCGGACTTTTCGAAAGAGAGCCCTTAGAGCGCCATCGCGATGAGGTAAAATAAAAAAGGCCGCCGAAACCGGCAGCCTCATCGATAATTCGACGATTGTGACAATCAGTGCGCGGGAACGACAGCGTTGCCCTGAGCGGCGAGCGCCGCGAGATCCGCCGGCTTCAGCTCGACGGATTCGCCACAGCCGCAGGCAGACGTCTGGTTCGGATTGGTAAAGGTAAAACCGGACCGCAACGTCGTGCTCTCGAAGCCCATTTCCGTGCCGAGGAGGTAGAGCACGGCTGATGGCTCGACCCAGACCTTGGCGCCATCGCGCTCGATCAGGTCGTCCTTCGCATTCGGATCGGTCACGAGGTCGATGGTATACTCCATCCCCGCGCAGCCACCCTTCTTGATCCCGACTCGAATGCCCTTGGCCTCCGGCCCAGAGTTTTCGATGATAGCCTTCACGCGGTTCGCGGCGGCTTCCGTCATGCTCATGATTGCAAAGCCCATCGGCCTCTTCTCCTTCCGCGCACGGATTAAAGGTCCGGCGTTTCACGATTCAAATGTAGTGCCAGCAGCTTAACCGATCAATACCAACCGGACCGCATGATCTGATACCGAAAAGTCTGCGACTTTTCGGTATCATGCTCAGTACCAACCGACGGCGACCTGCGCCTCTTCCGACATGCGGTCCGGCGTCCACGGTGGATCGAAGGTCATTTCCACCTCGACGCCGGACACGCCCTCGACCGCGCCGACGGCATTCTCGACCCAGCCCGGCATCTCGCCGGCGACCGGGCAGCCCGGCGCCGTCAGCGTCATCATGATCTTCACCATGCGGTCGTCTTCGATATCGATCTTGTAGACCAGCCCGAGCTCGAAGATGTCGGCCGGAATTTCAGGATCATAGACTGTCTTGAGCGCCGAGATCACATCGTCGCTGAGACGCGCCAGTTCATCGGCCGGAATGCTGGAATGCACGATGCCTTCGCGCACGTCGATCTTCTGTTCGCTTTCGTCCAGGCTCATATGGACACTCCTTAGGCAAAGAACTTGCGCGCATATTCCAGCGCATCGGCCAAGGCATCGACCTCGGCCCGCGTATTATACATCCCGAACGACGCGCGGCATGTGGAGGTGACACCGAAGCGTTTCAAGAGGGGCATGGCGCAATGGGTGCCTGCGCGAACCGCAACGCCCTGACGGTCGATCACCATCGACACGTCATGCGCGTGCAGACCGGCCAACTCGAAGGAGAAGATACCGCCCTTGCCCGGCGCCGTGCCGAACACTCGCAACGAATTGACCGCTTGCAATCGCTCTGCGGCATAGGCAGCGAGATCTGCCTCATGGCGCGCGATCGCCTCGCGGCCGACCTTCTCCATGTAATCGAGCGCATAGCCGAGCCCGATCGCTTGGACGATCGGTGGCGTCCCGGCTTCAAAGCGATGCGGCGGATCGTTGTAGGTCACGGCATCCTCCGTCACCTCGAAGATCATCTCACCGCCGCCTTGGAAGGGCCGCATCTCGCGCAGCCGATCCTTCTTGCCATAGAGCACGCCGATGCCCGACGGCCCATAGAGCTTGTGACCGGTCATCACATACCAGTCGCAATCGATGTCCTGCACGTCGACGGGCATATGCACGGCGCCCTGCGAGCCGTCAACCAGCACAGGGATACCGCGCTCATGCGCGATACGGCAGATTTCCTTGACCGGAACCACTGTGCCGAGCGCATTCGACATATGCGTGATCGCGACGAGCTTCGTCCGTTCCGTCAAGCTCTTTTCGAAATCCTCGATGTGGAAAGCACCCTCGTCGTCGACGGGTACCCAGACCAGCTTGGCGCCCTGCCGCTCGCGGATGAAATGCCACGGCACGATGTTGGAGTGATGCTCCATGATCGAGATGACGATCTCGTCGCCCTCGCCGAGCTTTGGCATGCCCCAGCCATAGGCGACGGTGTTGATCGCTTCGGTCGAAGACTTCGTGAAGATGATGTCGTTGACATCAGGCGCATTCAGGAAGCGCCTGACCTTCTCGCGGGCGCCCTCATAGGCATCGGTTGCTGCATTCGAGAGGAAATGCAGACCACGGTGAACGTTCGCATACTCGTTCGAATAGGCATACGAAATCGCATCAATCACCGCCTGCGGCTTCTGAGCGGAAGCGCCGTTGTCGAGATAGACCAGCGGCTTGCCATAGACTTCCCGCGCAAGGATCGGGAAATCCTTGCGAATGGCTTCGACGTCGTATGCTGTGGCCGGAACTATCTTGTCCATGACGCTATCCGATCAGGCGTGCTTCTCGAGCCAGGCCGAGATGACGCCTTCCAGCGATTCGACCAGGGCTTCGTCTTCCAGTTCTTCGACGATCTCGGCAACGAAGGCGTTGACGAGCATGGCGCGTGCCTTTGCCCGGGGAATGCCGCGCGCCATCATGTAGTACAGATGATTGTCGTCGATGTCCGCAACGGTGGCGCCGTGACCGCACTGAACGTCGTCAGCGAAGATCTCAAGTTCCGGCTTTACCGAAAATTCGGCGTCGTCGGACATCAGAAGCGTGTTGCAGGCCATCTTCGCGTCGGTCTTCTGCGCATCGGGGGCGACACGGATCATGCCCTGGAAGACACCCTTCGCGCGGTCGAAGACGACGTTGCGGATCACTTCGGTGGAACCAGTATGCGGGACGTTATGGCCGAGCACCATCGTCACGTCGGTATGCGTCTCAGCACCAAGCAGATTGATGCCACGCAGCGTCAGATCGGCGCCCTCGCCCGTCACCTTGATGTGCAGTTCCTGGCGAACCAGCTTGCCGCCGGCATTGATGACGAAAAGCTTCAGCTTGGCATCGGCGCCAAGATCAACGCGGATCTGGCCGAGGTGCGTATCGTCTGCACCCTGCTGCTGGATGATGATCCAGGTAAGCTCCGTGCCCTCTCCGACCGTGATGTCGCTGACGTGCGACACAAAAGCCGCATCCGACGTCACTCCGAGGTGACGTTCGATGACGGTTGCCTTGACGTTGGCGCCGAAGTTGACGGGCAGGCGCGTATGCGTCTGGCCGCCAGCGTGAACGAACTGGATCTCAAGCGGTGCTTCAAGCTCGGTTTCGGCTGCTACGTCAATGACATAGCCATCGCGAACGAAGCTGCCATTGATGCGGCCGATTGCGTCGTCGTTGCCGAGTGCGCCGAGGCTGGTTGCAGCTGTGCCGCTCGAGAGCAGAGCCGCGTAGTCGGAAATATCGAGGCCATCGACCGAAGCCCTGAGATCGGGAGCGCCCTGAATAACCGACAGAACCGAGGACTCTTCGACCAGCGGGTCGCGTGCTTCGGAGCCGGCGTCGCCAGCCTGGTCCGGAATGGCGCGCAGCAGGGTCTTGAGATCGGTATAGTGCCAGGCCTCGATGCGGCGCGTCGGCAAACCCGCCTTCTTCAGGTCGTCAAGCAGCCTGTCCCGAATGGCGATGACCGAACCGTCGCCCGGCAGTTCGCCGATCTGGTTGTTGAAAGCCTCGATGAGCGCCGCTTCCGCGGCGGTCTGGCGGCTCGTCGTCTGCATGTTCATGAGACTCGTCCTTTCCGCCTCGATCAGGCTACCGCCCCGATGATGTCGGCGTAGCCATTGGCTTCCAACTCATGCGCCAGCGTCTTGTCACCCGACTTGATCACCTGGCCCTTGTAGAGAACGTGAACGGTATCCGGAACGATGTAGTCGAGCAGGCGCTGGTAGTGCGTGATGACGACGACAGCGCGATCCGGCGAACGCAGCGCGTTGACGCCATCGGCAACGATCTTCAGCGCGTCAATGTCGAGACCGGAGTCGGTTTCGTCGAGGACGCAAAGCTGCGGCTGCAGCAGCGCCATCTGCAGGATTTCGGCGCGCTTCTTCTCACCGCCGGAGAAGCCGACATTCAGCGGGCGCTTCAGCATTTCGGTGTTGATCTGGAGCTTGCCGGCTGCGTCCTTGACGAGGCGCATGAAGTCAGGTGTCTTCAGCTCTTCTTCGCCGCGCGCCTTACGCTGTTCGTTCATCGCAACCTTCAGGAACTGCATCGTGGCAACGCCCGGAATTTCGACCGGATACTGGAAAGCCAGGAAGATGCCCTTGGCAGCGCGCTCGGCGGCGTCGAGTTCCAGGATGCTTTCGCCGTTGTAAAGGATGTCACCTTCGGTGACTTCATAGTCTTCGCGGCCCGACAGGACGTAGGAGAGCGTCGACTTGCCGGAGCCGTTCGGGCCCATGATGGCGGCGACTTCGCCAGCCTTAACGGTAAGGTTCAGGCCGCGGATGATCTCGGTGCCGTCTTCGGCGATGCGGGCGTGCAGGTTCTTAATTTCAAGCATGGTTTTGTCCCATAAAAAGCAATCGGAGAAAGGCGCGATCCACGCGCCCTCGCGCATTCATGTCATGTTGCGTCAGCCGACGCTGCCTTCGAGCGAGATGCTGATAAGCTTCTGCGCCTCGACGGCGAATTCCATCGGCAGCTCCTGCAAGACTTCCTTGACGAAGCCGTTGACGATCAGGGCGATCGCCGCTTCCTCCGGAATGCCGCGCTGCAGGCAGTAGAAGAGCTGGTCTTCCGAGATCTTCGAGGTGGTTGCCTCGTGTTCGAACTGCGCCGTGGAGTTCTTTGCCTCGATATACGGAACCGTATGGGCGCCGCACTTGTCGCCGATCAGCAGCGAATCGCACTGCGTGAAGTTGCGCGCGTTGCTCGCCTTCCTGTGCGCCGATACCTGGCCGCGATAGGTGTTCTGCGACACGCCGGCCGCGATACCCTTGGAGATGATGCGGCTCGAGGTGTTCTTGCCGAGATGGATCATCTTGGTACCGCTATCGACCTGCTGATGACCGTTCGAGACGGCGATCGAATAGAACTCGCCGCGGCTATCGTCGCCGCGCAGGATGCAGGACGGATACTTCCAGGTGATCGCGGAGCCGGTTTCGACCTGCGTCCAGGAGATCTTCGAGCGGTCGCCACGGCAATCGCCGCGCTTGGTGACGAAGTTGTAGATACCGCCCTTGCCCTGGGCATCGCCCGGATACCAGTTCTGAACCGTCGAGTACTTGATCTCCGCATCATCGAGCGCAACGAGCTCGACGACGGCGGCATGCAACTGATTTTCGTCGCGCTGCGGCGCGGTGCAACCTTCGAGGTAAGACACGTATGCACCTTCCTCAGCGATGATCAGCGTGCGCTCGAACTGGCCGGTGTTCTTTTCGTTGATGCGGAAGTAGGTGGACAGTTCCATCGGGCAACGAACGCCCTTCGGGACAAACACAAACGAGCCATCGGTGAAGACGGCGGAGTTCAGGGTCGCATAGTAATTGTCGGACGTGGGAACGACGGAGCCAAGGTACTTCTGCACCAGTTCCGGATGCTCGCGGATGGCTTCCGAGATCGACATGAAGATCACGCCGGCTTTCTTCAGCTCTTCCTTGAAGGTCGTAACGACGGAGACGGAGTCAAAAACGGCATCGACCGCGATCTTCGGCTTCTCGACACCCGCCAGGATTTCCTGCTCCTTTAGCGGAATGCCAAGCTTTTCGTAGACCTTGAGGATCTCCGGATCGACCTCATCAAGCGACTTCGGACCAGGCGTGCTTTTCGGCGCGGCGTAGTAGTAGATGTCGTTGAAATCGATCTTCGGATAATCGACGCGCGCCCAGGTCGGTTCTTCGAGTGTCAGCCAGCGCTTGTAGGCCTCCAGCCGCCATTCGAGCATCCATTCCGGCTCCTGCTTCTTGGCGGAGATGAAACGGATGATGTCTTCGGACAGGCCCTTGGGCGCCTTGTCCATTTCGATGATGGTCTCGAAACCGTATTTGTACTGATCAACGTCAATCTGGCGGACGCGATCAACCGTTTCCTGGACGGCGGGCATGTCATTCTCCAATCTCGCCGGAGAAAAGGTCCGGCAGCTTGTCGTTCGGGCAGTATCCTTTGCCCCGTATGTAGGTGGCCAAAAGGGACTTTTCAGCCCGAATGGCAAGCGGAAAATTGCGTTTCCGCAAATTTATGAAGCGGTCACGCCGCCTCCCCGGCCGGCTTGCGCCGAGCGGATATTTTCGCAAAGACGGAAATCGCCTTGTCGATCTCTTCTTCGGTCGTGGCAAAGCCCAACGAAATGCGCAAAGCACCGAGCTTGGGATCACGCCCCATGGCAACGAGAACATGGCTCTCGCCGACCTTGCCGGACGAGCACGCAGACCCTGCAGAGAGCGCGACACCTTCGAGATCGAAGGCGATCTGGCCAGTTTCGGCCTTCAGCCCCGGAAGCGTGAAGAAAGTCGTGTTCGAAACGCGTTGGCCCTCGGAGCCGTAGATGACGACGTCGGGCGCCGCGCCGCGCATTCCGGTTTCCAGTCGATCGCGCAGCGCCGAAATGGCCTCGGTGCGCGTCTCAAGTTCCGCGACAGCAGCCTCGGCCGCAGCACCGAAACCGATCACCGCAAGCGAATTCTCTGTCCCAGAACGGTGACCTTTCTCCTGCCCACCGCCATGGATCAGCGGCCGTGGCATCAACACTTCGCCGCGCGTGACAAGCGCACCCGCACCTTTTGGACCGCCGATCTTGTGCGATGACACGATCATGAAATCGGCGGCGAGTGCGTTGATATCCAATTTCAAGCGCCCTGCCGCCTGTACGGCATCGACAACGAGCAGACCGCCATAGGCCTGTACGATCTTCGCGACTTCGGCCATTGGCTGAACAATGCCGGTCTCGTTGTTAACAAGCATGACCGCGATCATCGGCAATCCGGTCGACTTGTCGTGAGCCGCAAGCAGGGTGCCAAGCGCATCAAGATCGACAACGCCAGCCTCGGTAACCGGAATCTCTGTCGTCTGTTCCTTCGGGAACCGGCCTCCTTCGCGCACCGCGGGATGCTCGACCGCCGAATAGTAAAGCCGGCTGACTGTAAGCGGCGTCCGACCCATCTTGAAATCTGGCGTCAGCACCATGTTGGCTGCTTCCGTGGCGCCACTGGTAAAGATCACATGCGCGGGATCAGCACCCGCAAGCGCCGCCACCTGCCGACGTGCCTGCTCGATTGCAGCTCGCACAGCGCGGCCTTCGCCATGCACCGAGTTCGGGTTGCCGAACAGGTCCATCGCGCGCAGAATCGCGTGGCGCGCATGCGGATGCAGCGGCGAAGTCGCGTTCCAATCGAGATAAAGGCGTGGCGGCGCCATGATCTTTCGTCCTGCGCTAAATCCTTGCTAGGCGGCTCGGCTCATTTTCCTTGAAATTTCGGCCGGGCTTGCCTTATGACACATCCCACAATGCGTGGAGCGCCATGCAAGTTTCGAATTGTTCTAAACTGCGTTTTAGAAAAGCTGACAACATTCGTCAAGTCTGCGCAGCGCGAACGCGAAGAAATAAAACGCCGGAGTACCGATGCCCGAAGTCATTTTCAACGGCCCCGCAGGCCGCCTTGAAGGCCGCTACCAGCCCTCCAAGGAAAAGAGCGCGCCGATTGCCCTCATTCTGCACCCGCACCCCCAGTTCGGCGGCACGATGAACAACCAGATCGTCTACCAGCTCTTCTACATGTTCCAGAAGCGCGGGTTCACGACATTGCGCTTCAACTTCCGAGGGATCGGCCGGAGCCAGGGTGAGTTCGATCATGGCGCGGGCGAGCTTTCGGACGCCGCATCGGCGCTCGACTGGGTCCAGAGCCTGCATCCTGATTCGAAGACTTGCTGGGTTGCCGGCTATTCCTTCGGCTCGTGGATCGGCATGCAGCTCCTGATGCGCCGCCCGGAGATCGAAGGTTTCATGTCGATCGCGCCACAGCCGAACACCTATGACTTCTCCTTCCTCGCGCCCTGCCCGTCTTCCGGCCTGATCATCAACGGCGAAGCCGACAAGGTCGCGCCCGAGAAGGACGTCAACGGCCTCGTCGAGAAGCTGAAGACGCAGAAGGGTATCCTGATCACCCACCGCACGGTGCCGGGCGCCAACCACTTCTTTAACGGCCAGGTCGAGACCTTGATGAGCGAATGCGAGGATTACCTCGATCGCCGCCTGAATGGCGAACTGGTGCCAGAGCCGGCTGCCAAGCGCATCCGCTAGTCACCTGGAACCAAAGTAAGCTTCATTTTGTTCTGCTTCTGTCACAAGAGCAGGAGTTTGATCGATGGTTGGCAGGCAGGCGGACCTCGTCGTTCTGAGCGACGCGGATAGAAATTTCCTCGAATCTCAGGTGCGCCGGCATAAAGCGCCACGCTCCTTGTCGGATCGATGCCGGATGGTCTTGCTGTGCGCGCAGGGTTTGCAAAGCAAGGACGTTGCCGAACGCCTGGGTGTTCACGAGCACACTGTTGGCAAGTGCCGCCGCCGGTTCGTACAGGATGGTATTGAAGGGCTGACAGATGAATATCGTGCCGGTCGACCGCGAACTGTCTCCGATGCCCAGGTTGCTCAGGTCGTCGAGCGTACGTTGAACGCCACTCCCAAGGATGCCACGCACTGGTCCATCCGTTCGATGGCAGCCGACAGCGGCCTTTCGCATACCACCATCCGTCGGATCTGGACCGCATTTGGCCTGCAGCCGCATCGTGCTGAGACATTCAAACTTTCCTCTGATCCGCTCTTCGTCGATAAGGTGCAGGACATCGTCGGCCTTTATATGTCGCCACCGGACCGGGCGATCGTGCTATGCGTGGATGAGAAATCGCAAATCCAGGCATTGGATCGCGAGCAGCCTGTGCTGCCGATGGCGCCGGGCGTTGCCGAACGGCGCACTCATACCTATGTCCGCAACGGCACGACATCGCTGTTCGCAGCGCTCGACATTGCCACTGGGGCGGTGATCGGTCATTGCTACAAGCGTCACCGGGCCACTGAATTCCTCGACTTCCTGAAGCGGATCGACGCCGAAATGCCGAACGGGCCGGACGTGCATCTGGTGATGGACAACTATGCGACCCACAAGACGCCGAGGATCAAGGCTTGGCTCGCGCGCCGCCCACACTGGCATGTTCACTTCACGCCAACGTCGGCATCCTGGATCAATCAGGTCGAGCGGTGGTTCGCAGAGCTGACGCGAAAGCAGTTGCAGCGCGGCGTACACCGTTCCACTGCAGAATTGGAAGCCGACATCGACGCCTTCATCGAAACCCACAACGAAAACCCCGCCCCATACAGGTGGGTCAAATCCGCCGACCAAATCCTCGCGTCGGTCAAGCGCTTCTGCCAAAAGACAATGAACCGAACTTCAGATTCAGGTGACTAGGCCGAGCGTATCCCGGCGGTCAGTTCGAACGTCGGGCAGGACAATCCGTCAATGATGATCGGCATGCGGCTTCGCATGCCGATTTTCGTTAGCACATGCTGTGATGCGGTATTGTCCGGATGCGTGAAGGCGATGAACTGCGGCGCGAAGTTCTGTCCGAAAAACCAGTCCGCCAGCCCGTTCGCAATCTCCGTCGCATAGCCCTGGCCCCATTCGCGGTGCCGAAGCGAGTAACCGAGTTCGAAATCCTGCCTGTCACCGCCGAACAGTGAGAAACCGGCGCGGCCGATGAAGCGACCATCCTCACGACTGAGGATTTTGTATTTCGTTGTTCCCTCCCGCGCCTGCTCACCAAACCAGTTGCGCAGCCGCTCCTCGGCCTTCTCCTGCGACCATGGCGCCGCACCAGAGAGATATCGCGTCGTCTCGATCGTCGAGTGAAGCTCCTGGATCAAGCCAGCATCGTCAGGTTCCCACATGACTGCGACCAGGCGCGGCGTCTCCAGAATCACCTGGCGCGTCACGGCTTCACCACGACACCGCCGCTGACCGGAGCGCGCACACCGGTCGTGCCGGGAAACGTCAATGGCAAGCCGTCCAACGACCTCACCGCGAGGTAGGCCCAGGCCTCGGCCTCCATTGAATCGCCGTTGAACCCCGCCAGTTCTGCGGCTATCACCTCGGCGCCCTGGCGATGGGCGATATCTTTCAAATCCTGCATCAGCACGCGATTGAGCCTGCCACCACCGCAGACGACATAGAGGGTCGGCGCCACCGGCAAGTGACCGGCGGACTTGATGATCGAGGCGGCCGCGACATAGGCGAGCGTGCGAGCGCCGTCGGCAAGCTCTGCGTCTGCACCCGATGGCGGCGGAAAGTCGTTGCGGTCGAGCGATCGCCGCTTCTCCCCGGCAAAAAACGGGCTGTTCAAGTAGCGATCTGCCAGTTCCGCGATGATCCGCCCCTCCGAGGCGATCATGCCCCCCTGATCGAACGGTACACCCGCATGGGTCTCGACCCACTGGTCGATCAGTGTATTGCCTGGCCCGCTATCATAGCCGACGAGCACGCCGTCTGCGCCGATATAGGTCAGGTTGGAGATCCCACCGATATTGACGAAGCAGACTGGCAAGGTCGCATCAGGCACGTTGGCGGCGAGCGCTGCATGATAGATAGGTACCAGCGGTGCGCCCTGGCCGCCGTGAACCATGTCGTTGGCGCGGAGGTCGTAGGCGACCGGTATCCCTGTCTCCTGCGCCAGGAGCGCCCCATCGCCGATCTGGACGGTCAGTGCCTCATCCGGCCGGTGCAGCACTGTCTGCCCATGAAAGCCGATGACGTCGATCGTGGCCGCGTCGATCGCGTTCGCGGCGAGAAATTCCCTAACGGCAACTGCATGACGTAACGTCAGTTCGCGCTCGATCGACGCCAGATCGTCCGGCCGTTGCGCACGTTGCGTAATGGCCTTTGCCTGTTCCAGCGCGAGCTTCAATCGATCGCGGAAGGTTGGCTCATAGGGAACTCCGAGAGAGGGCCCGCGCTCGACGACGGCGCGGCCATCGGTACGCAGCAGCGCCACATCGATGCCATCCATCGATGTTCCGCTCATCAAGCCGATCGCGGTCCTGATCTTCTCCATGACGCCTCGCTGGAAGATTTCTGCAAAATGGTGACTGTTCGGCAAAACAGTGCTAAACGCGCCGCGTCACTTCAACAATAGACAATCCGAAAATCCGCATCTGAGAGCAAAAGGTCATGTCCGAGTTCAAATCCGATTTCCTCCGAACGCTGAAAGAGCGCGGCTTCATTCATCAGATCTCCGATGAATCCGGCCTCGACGAACTCTTCGCCAAGGAAACGGTAACGGCCTATATCGGCTTCGACCCGACTGCGCCGAGCCTGCATGCGGGTTCGCTGATCCAGATCATGATGCTGCACTGGATGCAGGCGACCGGCCATCGCGCCATATCGCTGATGGGTGGCGGTACCGGCATGGTCGGTGACCCTTCGTTCAAGGACGAAGCACGCCAGTTGATGACGATTGACACCATTGAGAGCAACATTGCTTCGATCAAGCGGGTCTTCTCCAATTACCTGACCTACGGCGAAGGCCCTAAGGATGCATTGATGATCAACAACGCCGAGTGGCTGCGTTCGATCAACTACCTGGAGTTTTTGCGGGACGTCGGCCGGCATTTCTCAGTCAACCGGATGTTGTCCTTCGACAGCGTCAAAACGCGGCTTGACCGCGAGCAGTCGCTGTCGTTCCTCGAATTCAACTACATGATCCTGCAGGCCTACGACTTCGTCGAGCTTGCCAAGCGCTATGATTGCCGTCTGCAAATGGGTGGTTCGGACCAGTGGGGCAATATCGTCAACGGCATCGACCTCGGTCACCGCATGGGGACGAAACAGCTCTACGCGCTGACCTCGCCGCTGCTGACGACCGCTTCTGGTGCCAAGATGGGCAAGTCTGCGACCGGCGCTGTCTGGCTCAACTCCGATATGCTGTCTGCCTACGACTTCTGGCAGTACTGGCGCAATACGGAAGACGCCGACGTCTCGCGCTTCCTGAAGCTCTACACAACGCTGCCGATGGACGAAGTTGCACGCCTCTCGGCGCTTGCCGGTTCCGAGATCAATGAAGTCAAGAAGATACTGGCGACGGAGGTCACGGCGATCCTGCATGGCCGCGCGGCGGCCGAACAGGCAGCCGAAACCGCCCGCAAGACCTTTGAGGAAGGCGGTCTTGCCGAGAACCTTCCGTCGGTCGACGTCCCGGCTGCCGAGCTCGACGGCGGCATTGGCCTTCTGTCGCTGATCGTCCGCGCCGGCCTGGCAGCCTCAAACGGCGAGGCACGCCGGCACGTTCAGGGCGGTGCCGTACGCATCAACGACCAGGCCGTCAGCGACGAGCGCAAGATCATTGGCAGCGGCGAGATCACTGCCGATGGCGTCATCAAGCT
The DNA here is from genome assembly GCF_050644135.1 of Rhizobium sp. YTU87027. Taxonomy (NCBI): domain Bacteria; kingdom Pseudomonadati; phylum Pseudomonadota; class Alphaproteobacteria; order Hyphomicrobiales; family Rhizobiaceae; genus Rhizobium; species Rhizobium sp. YTU87027. The sequence continues at coordinate 1,532,657 of NZ_CP098440.1, forward strand.
CTCGCTCGGCAAGAAGAAGCACATCCTGATCCGTCGCGCTGCCTAAGCGCGGTCGAGATCTCAAGCGGAAAGCCGGCCTCGCGCCGGCTTTTTTGTGCCTATTGAAACTCGAAAATGTTCCGGAAGACACCGGGCGCGATGATCGACAACGGATTGATGATCATGTCGGGCGATTCCAATTTTCCTGTCAGCTTGAACGTGATGCCGATCAGGCCGCGGTCCGTGCCATTGCCGAGGATGATGCCGATCAGAGGCAATTCGGCAAAGAGCCGATTCAGGCCGTAGGCAGGCATGAAGGTGCCTGTCATGTCCATATTGCCGCGTTGGTCGCGCAGCATGCCTTGGAACACCGCGCCGACCTGATCGCCACGCACGACGCCGTTCTCGATGCTGATCACGCCGTTCCTCGAAACGATCCGTGCAAAGCCGCGCTGGAAGCGTTGTGCCGAGGTGTCGATGTTCCGCTTGACCGCAGAGTTCAGGCTTCGTTGCTCCTGACCGACCGGCGTCGAAACGATCGAGTGCAGACGCTGCTCGTTGACGAGAGAGAAGCGCCTGATGTCGATCGAGCCATCCCAATTGTCACCCGCCCCGAGGCGAATCTGTAGGTTGAGCAGACCGCTCATCATGTGCTGATAGAGATCGGCAAAGCGCGAGACGGAGCCCGCGTCGCCGCTGGTCACATTAATGACGCCATTGCTCTTCGTCTGGGCTACGAACGCCTCGCCGCTGTCGGTGACGCCGGTAAAATTCAGCGACTGCAGCCTGCCGTCCGCAGACACGTAAAGCATGTCGACATTTCGCATCTTCTCGTCATTGAAACCGACGATGCGACCGAGCTTGGCTCGGACGGATACGCTGCCGTTGCGATCGGGATTGTCGCCTCCGCCGCCGGACTTCAGTCTGGCGATGATCGGGCGAGCATCGGCGCTATTGCCTGACACAGAGAGATCAAGCCCTCCCTTGCCGCGCTTCACCGACACGGCAAAGTCGTCCAGCGAAGACAGTTTGACACTGTCGAAATCCGCCTTCACAAGGCTGCCCTTGCCGATGACAAGCGAGCCGTTTGCTCCGAATCCGTCCCCCTTGAGGACGAAATTCTTCAACTCCGTGTTGTCGGCCGGGCCTGAGGATTCGAACGTGGCGGTCGCGCCGATACCGCTACCTTTTGCCCAGCCGATCCATGGGAGAGACAGCCGGGCCCTTCCAAGGTCGACGGTGACCGCCTGCCGGTCCTTATCGATACGGTTGAGCTCGACGTCGATGCTCCCATCGATGATCTCGTTGAGACCGGGCAACACCTTTTCCCGCTGGTCGTTGTTGAGGGTAGCGGTGATGGTCTGCTGCGGTTGAACGTCGGAAGATTTATCCGTTGGCTCGACAAGCTCGATACCGGCGGGAATGCCGTCGATCAGGCCCTTTCCGTCGAGGGTTACCTGCTTCGGATCCGCGTTCAGCACCCCGTTGAGATCAGTGATCTTACGGCCGGACATCGGCTTGGCGACATCGAGATCCTGTAGCTGTAGCACCGCTTTCCATTCGGCCGGCGGAGGATTCTGCGACGAGATCAGCCCGAGCCGGGCCTGCACTTTTGCCGACACCTTGCCCTTGAAATCTTCGGGCACAAAGCCCGCGCGCTGTAATACTTGGATGGGCTTATAGGTCAGCAATTCGCCGACCGCGTCCGCCGCGCCGGAGATGGGAAGATCGAGTTCGGCCATGAGCGGCTTGTCGTAAGTCGACGGCAGGACAAAGGTCCCCTCGCCGACGGTCACCGATCGTCCCGAGGGAAAGAACGCCGTTCCTCCCTTGATCGAAATTGTCGCGCGCGGACCACTCAGATCAAAGTGGGCATCCGTATCGCGGATCGGCGGGATATCGCCGGCCACGTTCATCCGTGTATCGGCGATGTCGAACGCAATGCGGATCTGGTTCGCATCGAGTTTCAGACCCTTGCCAACGGCTTCGTCCAGGCGTCCAAACGGAATGAAGACAGAGATCGATGCGTCGGTAACTGTCCCCCCGAAGAGGTTGTGTTGAACCCACTCGCGGCCCTTCGACGCCATCCAAAAAGGCCACAGCTGTTTGACTGCCGTCGTTTGCAGCTGCTCCGACTGACCGGCAAAGCTGATCTCAGGTGAAACATCGCCGAAGCGGACATGCAGTGAGCCGAAGAGGCCGCCAGCCGGGCTCGAAACCCGCATGTTCTCGAATTGCAGCTCACGACCGGCAACGAGGTATCGGCCGGTTGCCTGGATATCGAAGGCGAGCGGTTGCTCGCCTGACGCAACTGGCGCTGCCGTACCGCCGCTGACAAGCAGGTCGATTCCGAAGCCCTTTCCGGCTAAGGCATCGATCTTGTCCAGATCGATAAGCGCACCGGTAACCGGTACGGAGGTTGCGCCGAACTGAACGCGGGATTTCGCGATCTCGAGCGTTTGCTTGGAAAAATCATAAGCAAGGTTGATGCGACCACCGCTCAACTCCTGCTCGTCGCCGTCCATATAGAAGTGCCCCGGCTTCAGCTCGATTGAGGCACCGAGCGCAGGTGACGCTTGGTCGCCCGTACGAACTGCAGAGATCGCCAAGTCACCAAAGCCGTCGATGCCTTGCCGGATTTGACCCTGGACATTCCGCTTGAGCGTGAACGGCCCTAGGTCGACGCCGACCACCTGCCCTGTCAACTTCGAAGTGCGTCCTCCGGCACTTTCCGTGACGACGCCGAATGTTGCCGGCTTACCATTAATCGCGACCTCGCCATCCAGCGCCAGCGCGCCCTGGCGTGTCCTCGAGAAGGCCAGACTGTCAACGACGATGGAGAGCGGACCGTTTGCCGTATCGGCCAGCTTGATGTCGATGCCCGAGAGCTTCACCGACCGCGTTCCCCCACGCTCCACGAAGCTGTCGATCATGTCGAGCTGGGCAAATGCAGCGCCCATCGCAGCCGGGATTTCGTCGATCCTGACATCATCAAGCTTGAGCGGTTTCCCTGACGGCAGCAGGGCTGTATCGAGCGCGATATCTTCCGCCTCGATCTGCGCAATCGCTATGCGACCGCGAAAGAGTTGCAGCGGGTCGAGCGCTATGCGCATAGCATGCGTCGTCGAAAGGTGCTGTCCGCTCTCCTCATCGATCATGTTGACGTCGCGCGCCTCGAGGGCAAGGCGCATATTCGATGTGAAGCGGATGACCGTAGAACCGACCTCGGCCCGATAGCGCGGCCCGATGGCTGAGTTGAGCGCAGCCTTCGCCTGCCGCGACAGCGGCGCGTCAAACATGCCGCTTTCCACTGTGAAGACAATTGCTGCGAGCACGAACAGAATGACGGCAATGCAGCCGCCCGTAGCACCGGCAGTTCTGCGCATGCGCGAACGCGTTGGCGGGCAGCTGACGATGATGGGATCTTCGGCCTGCGCCGAGGGAAGCTCATGCAGTGCGACGATATCTTTCTTGCGGAATGTAATTTTCTCGCCGCGGATCGCCGACATGCGCCTCGCCTAACGCCTCAATTTGTGGTCTGGACCAGACTGGCTGGACGAATATTCGTTCAGTATATATCTGGCAAATCACCTGTTATCCATAAACTCGGCAAAAGAAAGGTCTCTCCATGGCGGATATCAGCATCGGCACCGCGGCGCCCGACTTCGATCTTCCGCGTGACGGTGGAGGCCGCGTCTCGCTTGGTGATTTCCGCGGCAAACCATTGGTGATTTTCTTCTATCCCAAGGATGACACATCGGGCTGCACGGCGGAATCACTTGCTTTCACGGCGCTGGCCGATGAGTTCGAGAAGGCTGGTGCCGCCGTCATCGGTATGTCTCCTGATTCCGTGAAATGCCATGATCGCTTCATCAAGAAGCACAACCTTTCGGTCGTCTTGGCGTCAGATGAAGAGAAGACGACGCTCGCGGCCTACGGCGTGTGGAAGCAGAAGAGCATGTATGGCCGCAATTTCATGGGCGTGGAGCGCACAACTTTTCTCGTGCGCGAGGACGGGACAATCGGGACGATCTGGCAGAAGGTGAAGGTGCCCGGCCACGCTGAAATCGTGCTGGCCGCAGTGCAGAACCTGTCTCGATGACGCCTCGGTCCAACATCACATCCTTGCGTGGCGGAGCGATCGATGCGATCCGCGCGACAGATCTCGATGAGAAGACCACGCTTGCCCAGGAAACCGCCACACGTTGGTTCGGTCGTACGCTGTCACTGCGTTCGCCGCTCGACGCGCCGCTGCCCGAGAGGCCAGGCCGTCCGGACAAGCCAGACCTGATACCACCGACGCAGGTCGAAAAACGCTCCCTGCATACCGTCAAGGGACGCATCGCACTGCTGCATGCGATCGCACACATCGAGCTGAACGCAGTCGACCTGGCGCTTGATATCGTTGCGCGATTCGCCACCGAACCTGTCCCTAATTCCTTCTTCGATGGATGGATGCAGGTTGCCTTCGAGGAAGCGAAGCATTTCCATATGGTGCGCGCCCGCCTGAATGACCTCGACGCGGACTATGGTGACCTGCCCGCCCACGACGGTCTGTGGCAGGCGGCCCACTCGACGAGGAATGACCTGACGGCCCGCCTCGCCGTTGTCCCACTCATACTTGAGGCGCGTGGGCTCGACGTCACGCCATCGCTACAGGCCAAGATGCGCGAGACCGGCGATCTTGAGAGCGCGGCCGTGCTCGATGTCATTTACAACGACGAGAAAGGTCACGTTGCGATCGGCGCCAAATGGTTCCGCTTCCTCTGCGCCCGCGAAAGGCGTGATCCCGCACGGGCATTCCACGAACTCGTGCGTGCCAATTTTCGCGGTCCGTTGAAGCCTCCCTTCAACGACATCGCAAGGGCCGAAGCGGGCCTGACGCCGACCTTCTACCGGTCGCTGACATCGACCAGTAACGCCTGATCTCATAGCGACAGCCATGCTGACCTAATTAAATATTAACCATAATCGTGCGTAATTAAGGCAATTGAGGCATTGGCCGTCAATTGGGAGAGTCTCCGTGACGCATGCACAGCACAGCCGCGTATTCGGTCAGAAAAAACAAGAGCATATACTGATCCTGGCGAGCGGCGATCGGGTTCGCCACCTAACGATCCGGCCATGGATGGCGGCAGTCGCCTTCTGCTTCGTCGGCGTCTTTGCAATCGGCTATCTCCTGGCGACTTCTTATCTCGTGCTGCGCGACGATCTGATCGGCGCGACGATGGCCAGGCAGGCGCGCATGCAGCATGACTATGAAGACCGAATCGCCGCTCTGCGTGCCCAGGTGGACCGCGTCACCTCGCGTCAATTGCTCGATCAGCAAGTTGTCGAAGACAAGGTCGACAAGCTCATGGAGCAGCAACTGGCGCTCACCTCGCGCCACGGCAAGCTGGGCTCCCTGCTCGACCGCGCCGAAAATTCCGGTCTCGGCGGCAAAGCGACCACACCGCTCCAATCCTATGCACCCGAAGCAAATGACAAGCATGCCTCGCTTTCCGGCGCAGTTCAGGCCATCGAGAACCAGCTTGCTGGCGCTGACGGGCCGGCTGAAGCGACGCCTGATAACGCTACGTTGGCCGACGTGCCGGCAAAGGAGACTGTTGGCGATCGCGCGGACCGCGTTTTCTCCAAGGTGACGCTGTCTCTCAAGGACATCGAGCAGAAGCAACGCAGCCGCATCGCACAACTGACGAGCGATGCCGGTGGCGCGGCCAATGCCATATCGAAGGTCCTGACGCGGTTCCGAATTCCTGTACCGGTCGAGCGCATGAAGCAGGAGGACAGCGCAGTCGGCGGCCCTTACATCGAGCCCGAAAGCGCGGATGATTTCGATACCTCGATCTCGCAGCTCGACGATGCCCTGACCCGCCTGGAGACCGTACGGAGCACAGCGGAATCGCTGCCGTTCCAGAACCCGGCTGTCGGCAAGGAGATCACCAGCTCGTTCGGGAACAGGCGCGATCCATTCCTTGGGCGCCTGGCGCTGCACTCTGGTATCGACTTTCGCTTTGCGCCCGGCGAGAAGGTTCGCCCGACAGCACCCGGCAAGGTGATCGCGGCCGGCTGGACCGGCGGCTACGGCAACATGGTCGAAGTGGATCATGGCAACGGCATTTCCACGCGCTACGGCCATATGTCGGAAATTCTGGTGAAAGTTGGCGACAAGGTTGACCGCAATGACGTGGTTGGTCTTGCGGGCAGCACCGGCCGGTCCACCGGTACGCATCTCCACTACGAGGTCCGCCAGGATGGTCGTGCCGTCGACCCCATTTACTTCATGAATGCGGGCTTGAAGCTTGCGAGTTACATACAGTAACTACGCGCGCTAACCACGTCTTTACCTCTGCACTGGCTGCAAGGCCTGTATTCCTTGACTTAAGGACAGTTTCGGCTTATGTCGCGCTGCATTGCGGCACGCAATCACGCCGACTCAATCAGAGTACGGCCGAACCGGAACGGAAACAGTTTTCCCTTTGACGACATTTGCTGATCTTGGCTTGAGCCAAAAAGTGCTTTCCGCTGTGACAGACGCGGGCTACACGACGCCAACTCCAATCCAGGCTGGCGCGATTCCTTTTGCGCTTGAACGTCGCGACATTTGCGGGATTGCGCAGACGGGAACGGGCAAGACCGCGTCCTTCGTTCTGCCGATGCTTTCGCTGCTGGAGAAGGGGCGCGCCCGCGCCCGTATGCCACGCACCCTCATTCTTGAACCGACCCGCGAGTTGGCTGCGCAGGTCGCGGAGAACTTTGAAAAGTACGGCAAGAATCACCGGTTGAATGTCGCACTGCTGATTGGCGGCGTTTCCTTTGAAGATCAGGATCGCAAGCTTGAGCGCGGCGCCGACGTATTGATCTGCACACCTGGCCGCCTACTCGACCACTTTGAGCGCGGCAAGCTCCTGATGAGCGCTGTCGAAATCTTCGTCATCGACGAAGCCGACCGCATGCTCGACATGGGTTTCATCCCGGATATCGAACGGATCGCAAAGCTTATTCCGTTTACCCGTCAGACGCTCTTTTTCTCGGCGACTATGCCGCCTGAGATCCAGAAGCTCGCCGATCGCTTCCTGCAGAATCCGGAACGTGTCGAAGTCGCTAAGCCGGCATCGACGGCGAAGACCGTAACGCAGCGCTTCGTTGCCTCGCATGGCAAGGACTACGAGAAGCGTGCCGTTCTGCGTGACCTCATCAAGGCGCAGACCGATTTGAAGAACGCGATCATCTTCTGCAACCGCAAGAAGGACGTATCCGATCTCTTCCGTTCTCTGGACCGTCATGGCTTTTCCGCCGGCGCTCTGCACGGTGACATGGATCAGCGCTCGCGCATGACCATGCTGCAGAACTTCAAGGACGGTAACCTCCAGCTTCTCGTGGCTTCCGATGTCGCCGCTCGCGGTCTCGACATTCCCGACGTCAGCCACGTTTTCAACTTCGATGTTCCGATCCATTCCGAGGATTATGTTCATCGCATCGGCCGTACCGGCCGCGCAGGCCGTTCCGGCGCTGCATTCACCATCGTCACCCGCCACGACCAGAAGCACGCCGACGCAATCGAAAAGCTGATCGGCGAGAAGGTCGAGTGGTTGAACGGCGACCTTTCCGCCTTGCCCCCTGCCGAACCTAGCCGTGACGACGATCGCTCGCGTCGCAAGGGGCGAGACAAGGACCGCGGCCGTGGCAAGGGCCGTGGAGGTCATAAATCTGATATCGCCGTCGCAGATAATGACGTCGAGACGATGGAAACGGCAGCACCAGCAAAGGTCGAGAGCGTGAAGCAAGAGCGCAAAGCAGAACAACAGAAGCCGCAGCACAACACGCGCGCCGCTCGTCCCTATCCGGCAAATGATGACAATCGCGATCGCCGCCGCTACCGGGACCACGACGACGGCCCGACGCCGGTCGGCTTCGGCGATGAAATTCCCGCCTTCATGTTGATCACGGCCAACGCCAAGATCTAACGAGCCATGGGCGCGCCGGGTATCGATTTTCCGGGCGTTGGTGTTGGCCTGGTGATTTTGCGTGACCGCAAGATCCTGCTTTATAAGCGTATCCGCGCGCCCGAGGCCGGCCACTGGAGCATCGTGGGCGGCAAGGTCGATCACATGGAGCCGGCCGAGCAGGCGGCGCGTCGTGAAGCGGAAGAAGAGACCGGCCTATCGATTGGCCGCGTCAATCTCCTCGGTCCCGCGGAAGTCATTAGCAAGGCGGATGAACAGCACTGGGTCTCCCTGCTCTATATTGCGTCAGAATTCGACGGCGAACCGAAGCTGACTGAGCCAGAAAAGCTCTCTGACTTCGGTTGGTTCAGCCGTTCCGACCTCCCGCAGCCTCTCTCCGCATTCGCGGCGGCCGCAATGGCCAGGCTGAAAGCCGACGAACTTCTCTAGGCTTCATTCCGCACGGAGCGCTGCCTCATAGGCAAGCCGTACCCACCGCGCCATAAGGTCGGGGTCATCATAGGCATCGTCCGGGATCGACCAATATGGCATCTTCACCGGGTTTCCCTTCTTGCCTTCATATGCCCATTGCGTCGCCCCTGCCGCGGCAAATTCGGGCGCGCTCTGCTCGTCGGCTTTCAGCAGCATCTCACCGCGCACCTCGACTGCAACGATCCGGCCCATGTGGTAGATTCCCTTGCCGCCGAACATCCGTTTGATAGTGACGGGGCCAAGCCCCTGAAACATTTCTTCGATCGCTGCCGCATCCATCCCTCAACCCTTCAAAATTCCACCCGCCGCAACGACGGCCTCCGGCGTGTCCACATCCAGATGCGCCGCATCGCCGATGTCGATGTCTACCACAGGCACGCCTGACGTTTCGATGATATGCCGCGCCCCAACGTCACCTTCCAGCCTCATGACCTCATCGAATAGCGACTTCGGGATGATTACGGGGTTGCCCCGCTTGCCGCGGGACACCGCACGGATGATCGAGTGGCCGCTCGATTGCTCGAACGCTCTGATCAGTGCATCGAGATCGCCACTGGAGACGCCCGGCATATCGGCCAACATCACCAGGATTCCATCCGCCTCCCGCGCCTGCTCAACGGAAAAGCCTGTGGCGAGCGACGAGGCCATGCCAGACGCATAATCCGGATTGTGAACTGTCGTCGCTTTCAGCCCGGACAGTGCTGCTTCGATGTCGTTCTTGCGATGCCCGGTCACGACGATGACCGACGACGACCGACTGCCGATCGCGGTCATCACCGATCGGCGAATGAGCGGCACGCCGTCAAACTCTGCGAGCAGTTTGTGTGGACCGCCCTCGCCCATCCGGCTGGCCTTGCCGGCGGCGAGAAGGACGGTCACAATATTGCCGGCGGGGACAAAGCGCGCCTCCGCTTCACGAATGCTTGGCCGCGTCTGAATTTCCATCAGAAGACCTCCCACGCCCATGCCGCTGATGTCGATTGCGCTTGGCTGTTCACCGGCTAGGACCCGATCGAGTACCCAGTCGAAGCCATTCTCTTTCGGGCTGCGCGCGCATCCCGGCGCCCCGATTACGGGAATGTCGCCGATGTGCCCAAGAACGAGAAGGTTGCCCGGATCCACGGGCATGCCGACCTGCACCACTTCGCCGCCTGCCTGTCGGATGGCCTCGGGGATCACATCCTCGTCGTCGATCACGGCGGACGCGCCGAAAAGGATGAGCAGTTTTGGCGCCTCATCGGGCGCGCTCGCAACCTCTCGCAGTGCTTTTGCAACCGGCTGCGCCCGATGAGCAACCCGGGTTTCCCTCACGAGATGACTGCCTGATGCAATCAGCCGGCGGGAAAGCACGCGGGCGGTCTTATCCATCACCGCTGGCTTCAGCGATGGCAGCTCAGTTGCGATCAGAGAGACCGATCGGCTGGCAAAGGGCTTCACCTCGAACGCGGATGTGGCCCGCAGGACCTCGCACGCAATGTCGAGTTTTGCGCCAGAAACGGCGAGCGGAATGATCTTGAATGTTGCAACCATATCGCCCTTCCGAACTGGCACATGGTCGTTCAAGCAGGCAAGCGTTATGGCGGGGTCGATCCTGTTCAGCCGGTCAACGGTACCGCGACTTGCGACAAACAGACCGTCAACGGTCGAATACACGTTCACCCGCCCGGTGGAGGCCTCCGAGAAGCGCAGGTGGTCGGGCGCGACGGCCTGCGCAAGTCGTTTCGCCGCCTCGTCCTCGCCGATGTCGCCCGGCTCCATGCGCGCCGCGATCACATGCTCTATGCCTTCGCCGCGCAGCCTCACGATATCACTGGCGTCGATCCTGTGACCTTTTGGCAAGCTGCCGCCTGCAAGTTTGACCGCATGCGCGAGAATCACGCCGTCGGCGGCATCGAGGGAAAACGAACCGAATTTCATTTCTTGTCACCAATCGGCGATACGGCCCGTGTCCGCAGCGTCTGGACGATCTCGGCGAGAATGGCGACCGCGATTTCGGCGGGGCTCGCCGCGCCGATATGCAGCCCGATCGGCGCGCTGATCCTGCCGAGTGCCGCCTCGTCCACGCGATCGGCGCGCAGCCGTTCCAGTCGCGCCGCATGCGTCTTGCGGCTCCCGAGGGCACCGACGTAGAAACAGCCAATCCGCAATGCCTCGGCAATCGGGAAATCGTCGATCTTCGGATCATGCGTCACTGCGACGAGCGCGGTATAGGCGTCCAGCGGACGATCCTTGAGGACATCAACCGGCCAATCCGCAGTCAGGTCGATGCCGAGGAACCGTTCTGGCGTGGCGAAAGCCGTTCGCGGATCGATGATCAGCACATCGAAGCCGGCGAGAGATGCCATCTGCGCGAGGACCTGACTGATGTGAACGGCACCGATGATCACGATATGGGCCGGCGGCAAATGCACGTTCAGAAAATAGCGATGTCCGTCGACGTCGATTGCCGTCGATTTGCCGGAGCGCAAGGCAGCCTCGACGGCATCCTGTAGCGAAGGCTCTACAGAATCTCCCTCGATGACGACGCTATCGCTACCGCTCCCGAGATCGGTCAGCAGTATGGCAGCCCGGCGAGCCCGGCGAGCGTCATTGAGCCGCGCAAGATTTGCGGCATCCATCAATCGAGCCTTTCAACATAAACGCGAATGCGGCCACCACAGGAAAGGCCGACCCGCCACGCGGTTTCATCGGCCACGCCAAATTCGAGCATCTTTGCTTTGCCATCGGCGATCACGTCCAAAGCCTCGGCAATAACGGCCCCCTCGACGCAACCGCCCGATACAGATCCCTCAAAATTGCCATCCCGGTCGATCACCAGATGGCTCCCCGCCGGACGTGGCGCCGATCCCCACGTTTCGATCACCGTGGCAATAGCAACGTCCCGCCCGCCCTTTCGCCAGGCTTCCGCCATCATCAGTGGATCAAGGTCAAAGGATGTCCCTGTCATGCGATGCCTTTCAAGGTTTCAAGATATCGGCGCGGATCGTACGTGCTCGATCTGGTCGCGCCGAGTGCCTCCGCGAGGTCGCTCAAGGATGATAGATTGTGAACCGGTCGGAATTCGTCAACATGCGGAAGCATCGCCCGCACGCCACGCGCTCGCGGCTCGAAGCCATCGAAGCGCAGCAGTGGATTGAGCCAGATGAGACGCCGGCAGGAGCGATGCAGCCTGTCCATCTCGGCTGCGAGCAGATCCGTTCCCTCGCGCTCCAGCCCGTCGGTGATAAGCAGCACGATCGCGCCTTGCCCGAGTACCCGCCGAGCCCATAGCCGATTGAACTCCTTTAGCGTTTCTCCGATCCGAGTTCCTCCGGACCAATCCTTTACGGCCGCCGCGCATTCATCCATTGCTTCATCGGGATCCTTGTGTCGCATCTGGCGGGTGACATTCGTGAGGCGTGTCCCGAATAGGAAGGTATGAACCCGCCGGCGCTTCTCCGTCAGCACATGGAGAAAGTGGAGAAAGATGCGCGTGTACTGGCTCATGGAGCCGGAGATGTCGGCAAGAACCACCAAGGGCGGCTGGACCTCGCGGATCTCACGATATCGCGGAAGAATGAGCCCTGCCCCGCTACGCAGTGCCGCCCGCATGGTCGCACGCGGATCGACACGCGTGTGGACATGCGATGGCCGAAAGCGCCGAGTGGGCACCTTATCCAGTGGCAGTTGCAGCTTCGCGAGCGCTTTCTTGGCGGCGGCAATCTCCGTCGCTGACATTTGCGCAAAGTCCATCCGCCGGAAAACCTCGTTGCCCGACATGGTGAAGCGCGCGTCTATCTCGATGTCGGGCTCGTCGCGCGGCGGCTTGTTGTCTCGACGTTCGCCGAGCAAGGCGTCGGCGGCGCGGCTTTCGCCGGGCTTTGCTTTCTCCTTCGCGCGAGTGTCTGGCGCCCGTGGTGACATCATCGCAATCATCTTCTCGACAAGATCGCGTGAGCGCCAGAAAAGGCGAAACGCCTCGTCGAAGACCGGTTTGTCTTCGTGCCGCTTAACGAAGACGGACGAGAGTGCTGCGTGAAATTCCTCGCGCGACCCCATGCCGATTGCCTCTACCGCCTCGATGGCATCAACGATCGCCGCCGGCCCGATCTTCATGCCGGCCTTTCGCAATGCTCTGGCGAAGAAGACGATGTTGTCGGCAAACCGACCGTCGCCGACCGGAGGGGGCGGAACGACGATCCCATCCTGTCCGCTTGTCGGATCCATCCGTTATCCTGCCGCCTGCAGTTCGCTCTTTATGTCGTCCAAGACTTTCGCGCCGTCGCTGCCTTGAATGCGCGCGATATCGTCCTGGTATTTGAGCAGTGTTCCGATCGTATCGGAAATCGTTTCCGGATCGAGCGCCAGACGGTCGAGTTCCGTCAGCGCCGTCGCCCAGTCAATCGTTTCAGCAACTCCCGGGTTCTTGAAAAGATTTAGGGCCCGGAGCCTCTGCACATAGGCAACGATCTGCGCGGACAGCGCGGCATTGCAACCCGGCACCTTTCGGCGAATGATCTCCAGCTCCTGCTGCGCATCGGGATAATCGACCCAATGGTAGAGGCAACGCCTCTTTAGAGCGTCGTGGACCTCGCGCGTCCGGTTCGTGGTGATGATCACGATCGGCGGTTCGGCGGCGCGGATGGTGCCAAGCTCGGGGATCGTCACCTGAAAGTCGGAAAGAACCTCCAACAGAAAGGCCTCGAACGCCTCATCGGTACGATCGAGCTCATCGATAAGGAAGACAGGTGCCCGACCATCAGCACTGGATAAAGCCTGCAGCACGGGACGGCGGATCAGGTATCGCTCGGAGAAGATGTCGGATTCTATTCTGTCCCGGTCGGTCAGGCCGGACGCTTCGGCCAACCGGATTTCCAGCATCTGTGCTGGATAGTTCCATTCGTAGACAGCTGATGAGATATCTAGCCCTTCGTAGCATTGCAGGCGGATCAGCGGTCGCCCCAAAGCCTTCGACAGAACCTTTGCAATCTCCGTCTTCCCGACGCCCGCCTCCCCTTCAAGAAAGAGAGGCCGCTTCATCTTTAGGGCCAGGAAAAGCACCGTTCCAAGCGCCCGCCCCGCCAAATAGTCCTGATCGCCCAGCATCGCGATCGTCTCGTCGATCGACGATGGCAGCGGTGGATGCGCTTGATCCCGCATGTTTCCTCCCTTTTTTCAGGAAGTTATAGCGTGTGATAGTCCCGGTTCATATAGACAAGCGCCGGCTTCGCCTCGTTGTACCGGACCGCCACGACCTCGCCAAAAATGATATGGTGCGTCGACATTTCCTTGATTTCGCTGACGCGGCAATCGAAAGAGGCAAGGGCGTCGTGAAGAATGGGCGCGCCGGTGACCAGCTTGTCAAAGACGCCGGTCGCGAAACGCTCGTCATTTGTGATCTGCGTACGGCCGGAAAAAGCATCCGCAAGCGCTTGATGGTGCGCCGCAAGCGTATTCAATGCGAAGATACCGCTCCGGAAGAAGATGTCGTTCTTCGGATTGCTGTTGTTCAGGCACACCAGAACGGTCGCAGGGCTGTCCGTTACCGAGCAAGCGGCGGTGATGGTAACCCCCCGGCGCTCCTCGCCGATTGCGGTCGTCACGAGCTGCACGTGGCCTCCAAAGCGGCTCATCGCATCCCGGTAGAGGCGCGGATCGATCGGTTGCTTATTCAACAAATGCATTCTCCATCCGGCGTTCGCCAGCTTGCTGTTTCCTGTAGTATGAAGGTGATCGGTTACCTTTTCTACAAAAGCCAGGCGAAAAGCTTCCCGATTGCGCGTTTTTCTTTGACGATCGATGCCGGACGGATAAAAGAGCAGGACAAACGACAGGGACCTGCAGCTTTTATGAATACTTTGCGTGGCCTAGCACTTCTGCCGATGCTGCTCCTTGCGGCCGCAGAATGCCATGCCGGTGGTCTTACGATTGGTGTCGTAGCGCCACAGAGTGGCAACCTCGCGCCAATCGGAGCGCAGATTATCGCCGGTGCCACTGCCAAGATCCAGCAGGACGGCGACACGATCGTCACGGTCGGAGAGACCTGCGAGGAAAATAGCGGTGCGGCCATCGCCGATGCGCTGATCAATGCCAAGGTCCAGGTCGCCATCGGTTTTCTCTGCAGCGAGACGCTCGAGGGCGCGTTGCCGAAGCTGAAGGACGCAGATATTCCGGCGATCACCGTCTCCGTACGCTCGCGCATCCTCATGGAAGACGCTCTAAAAAATGGCTGGCCGCTCTACCGGCTGGCGCCAGCCGATGGCGCCGAAGCGGAGAAGATCATCGAGGTGATCTTACGCGAATGGGCGGCCTCGCCGATCGCCCTGATCGAGGATGGCACCATCCATGGTCGGGAACTTACGGAAGCGATCCGCAACGCCCTCGAGGAAAAAGGCCTTAAGCCCGTCTTCACCGACACCTATCGACCTGGCCAGGAGCAACAGGTTGCGCTGGTGAGGCGACTGAAGAAAGCCGGGGCAACAAAGGTGTTTGTCGGCGGAGATCGCAGCGACGTTGCTGTCATTGCGCGTGATGCCCTGGCGGAAAAGATCCACCTCGATATTCTCGGTGGCGACGCCATGCGCGCCGCCGACCAGCCCCTTACGCTCGCGGATGGCGTTCTCGCCGTAGTTCTGCCCGACTATGCCGCGCGGCCGGAAGCCAAGCCGGTCGTCGATGCGTTTCGCGCGAGCGGCGTCGAGCCCGAGGGCTATGTGCTGCCTGCCTATGCAGCAGTGGAGATTGCGGCGAAAGCCGCCCAGGACGCCAGCGCGGACGACCGCCCCATCGCGCAGCACATTGGCGGCACGTCCTTCGAGACGGTCATCGGAAAAGTTGTCTTCAATGCCGGCCACGAATTGGCCGATAACCCCTACCGCATGCTGCAGTGGCACGCCGGTTCGTTCGTCCCGCCGAGTGCGCCGATCGAATAGGACCTGTCACACGGCATGAGTTTTACGGAGAGACTTCAATGACTACGCCCATTCGCATCGCGCCATCCGTCCTTGCTGCCGATTTTGCTAAACTTGGCCAGGAAGTCCGCGACGTGACGGCAGCCGGAGCCGATTGGATCCACCTCGACGTTATGGACGGTCATTTCGTACCCAACATTTCCTTCGGTCCAGATGTGATCAAGTCGTTGCGTTCCTACACGAATGCGGTTTTCGATTGCCATCTTATGATTGCCCCAGTTGACCCATACCTGGAGGCCTTCGCCAAGGCGGGTTGCGATCGCATCACCGTTCATGCTGAAGCCGGGCCACATCTCCACCGCTCGCTTCAGACCGTGCGCGGCCTGGGCAAGAAAGTTGGCGTAACGATCAATCCAGCCACGCCGCTTTCGGCAATCGAGAACGTGCTCGACGACGTCGACCTGATCCTCATCATGTCCGTCAACCCTGGCTTCGGCGGGCAGAAATTCATCCCCGCAATGGCTGACAAGATTGCCGCCGCCCGGTCACTGATCGGTGATAGGCCAATCGATCTTGAGGTTGATGGAGGCGTAACGGTCGAAACCGCGCCGATTATCGGCAAGGCTGGTGGCAACGTTCTGGTCGCCGGTTCGGCGATCTTCAAGGGCGGTTCGGTCGAGACCTACAAGGCCGCGATCAGTGCGCTGCGAAGTGCCGCCGAAGGCAAGACCAAGCCGTGACGAAAGTGAGCCGTCCTTGATCTCAGAACGACTCAAGGCGGCTCGCCCGCCCTTTTCCGATCTCTTCGCAGGCGCCATTCTCTGGGGCATGCAAATGCTGGCGTCTGCGATGGCCGCGCTCTATCTCCGAAATGGGATGGAGACGGCGCATGTGCGCGACCTCGCGATACTCTATTTCGCAGGCGGCCTGCTGGCATGGCCGTTCATGCTGCCTTTGGCTCGCTTCCTTGCGCATCGACGGTCGCTGGAAACGCGGTTTGCAGCGTTTTTCCTGACACTTGCCGCCGGTACCATCCTGATGACGGCTTTTCTCTTTGCCATGGACTACCGGGTCTTCTACTCCGCGTGGCACGCGTCTTTTGGATCCCTGACATGGGTTTTCCAATTTGTCTTCACCGGAGCCAGCGCGGTCTATCAGTTTGCCGTGCTGGGAATTCGCCTTTTTCTTCCGCTCGGTCTCCTTTGCCTTTTCGGCACCAGTATTGCGCTTGCCAAACGCATGCGTTGAGATTGCCGCCTGTCTTTGCTACAGGGGCGCCAGCATTCCTTTTATGAACGAAAGCAGGAAGCCATGATCCCGCGCTACTCCCGGCCAGAGATGGTCGCCATCTGGTCGCCCGAAACCAAGTTCCGCATCTGGTTCGAGATCGAGGCTCACGCCTGCGATGCGCTCGCCGAACTGGGCGTCATCCCGAAATCCGCTGCCAAGACGATCTGGGAACGAGGCGGCGCCGCTACGTTCGACGTTGCGCGCATTGATGAAATCGAAGCCGTCACCAAGCACGATGTCATCGCCTTCCTGACGCACCTTTCGGAAATCGTCGGACCGGATGCCCGCTTTGTCCACCAGGGTATGACTTCGTCGGACGTTCTCGACACCACGCTGAACATCCAGCTTGTCCGGGCAGCAGACATTCTGCTCGCCGATATGGATCGCTTGCTTGCGGCACTCAAGGCGCGCGCCTTCGAGCTCAAGGACACCGTCCGCATCGGTCGCAGCCATGGCATCCACGCTGAGCCCACGACCATGGGCCTGACGCTCGCGCGCTTCTTCGCCGAAATGAGCCGCAACCGCGCACGTCTCGTGGCCGCGCGTGCTGAAATCGCAACCGGTGCGGTTTCAGGCGCCGTTGGCACCTTCGCCAATATCGATCCACGTGTGGAGGAACACGTCTGCGCCAAGCTCGGCCTGATCCCCGAGCCCGTTTCGACGCAGGTCATTCCGCGCGACCGCCATGCGATGTTCTTTGCCACGCTCGGCGTCATAGCCTCCTCCATCGAAAACGTTGCGATCGAGATCCGCCACATGCAGCGCACGGAAGTGCTGGAAGCCGAGGAATACTTCTCGCCGGGCCAGAAGGGGTCTTCGGCCATGCCGCATAAGCGCAATCCGGTTCTGACCGAGAATCTCACTGGCCTGGCACGCCTGGTTCGCATGTCGGTCGTTCCGGCCATGGAGAACGTCGCCCTCTGGCATGAGCGCGATATCAGCCATTCCAGTGTCGAGCGCGCCATCGGGCCGGACACGACAATCACGCTTGATTTCGCCCTCAACCGTTTGGCCGGTGTCATCGAGAAGCTCGTCGTCTATCCCGACAACATGATCAAGAATCTCGACAAGTTCCGTGGTCTCGTGCATTCGCAGCGCGTACTTCTGGCGCTGACGCAGGCTGGTGTTTCGCGTGAGGACGCCTACCGGCTCGTCCAGCGTAACGCGATGAAGGTTTGGGAACAGGGCAAGGACTTCCTCGAGGAACTACTGGCCGATGCAGAGGTCCGTGCCGCGCTGTCCGAAGAAGAAATTCGTGAAAAGTTCGACCTCGGATATCATACCAAACACGTTGATACGATCTTCCGGCGCGTCTTCGGCGCTGCCTAAGTTGGATTACCGGGACGGCGCCTTCGAGGCGCCGTTTTCCGTTTCGGCTTCCGGGGCTTTGCAGATGCCCTCTTTTCGTTGACCTCACCCCCCGCATTGGCGGCTTCCGGCGCGCCTTTCGTTCGCTCGTCGCGCACTCCCTTCGCGGCCTTGGCGACAAGGCGATCCAAGTGCTCAAGATCCTCGTCATCGAGGTGTTCGATTCCAATGAACCTGTTTTCAGCGTGGCTCGTCAGAATAATCTCATTTAGCTTTGCCTGGACAGCGCGAGCGTCCCTCGTCTGTGCATTCTGCAACACGAACACCATCAGGAACGTGATGATTGTCGTTCCTGTGTTGATAACCAGCTGCCAGGTCTCCGAGAAGTCGAAGAGTGGGCCTGTCCCTGCCCAGACAACGACAAGCACGACGGCAAGCACAAACGTCACCGGCCTCCCTGCCCATTCAGATGTCCTGCTGGCGAAGCGGGTAAAGAGATGTTGCGGCGTAGCCATACCTAACCTCCCTCGGTATTCGCCTCAGCGAAACTCCAAGAGAGGTGGTCCTGTTCCAGTTCTGTGACGGTCAAACGACCGGCGGGGCGACGAGCTTCCTGTAGAGGTGCCAGCTGGCGTGGCCGAGCACCGGCATCACCAGGGCGAGCCCGACAAACAACGGGATCGTACCGACGATGAGTGAAACGGCGATGACCAAACCCCAGAAGAAGACGGGGACCGGATTGGCGACAGTCGCCCTGACCGAAGTTTCCATGGCACAGACGAGACCGACGTCCCGATCTAGCAGCAATGGGAAGGTGACGACGGTCGTAGCCAGAACGATGACGGCGAAGCCGAGACCGAGCAGATGTCCCCATATGATCAGCTGCAAGCCCTCAGGCGTGCCGAAGATCTCCGAGAAGAACAAGGAGATCGAGCGCGGGAAAACCTCGCCGAAAACATTGGAGTAGAGCGTCTGCGCTGCGACGAGCCAGACGATGAAGAAGCCAAACAGCAGCAACCCGCCGGCAATGATCGATGGGAAGGCCGGCGATCTCGTCACCTCAAGCGCATGCCTCCACGAGGTATCCATACCGGCTTCACGCCTGCTGCTGATTTCGTAGAGCCCGATCGCGGCAATGGGGCCGATCAGCGCAAAGCCTGATATCAGCGGGAAAATCATCGGCAGGAGGTTGGCACTTGATGTTGCGAGCGCAAGAAAGATGCCGGCAATCGGATACATCAGGCACAAAAATACATAGTGGGATGGCTTTTCTCGAAAATCGTCGAGCCCGCGCCGAAGCGCGTCTATGACATCCGCAACGCTGATCTTGTTGACGACCGGGCGTGTATAGACATCGCTTGCACCCGACATAACATGGAATGCCGTCATGGCTTTCTCCTCCTCAGCCAAGATAGCCGGCAGCGAAGGGATCGGCGACATCGCCGATACGAGACGCAACCGGCACTGCCGAAAACATAACAAATTTCTCCGGCCTTGTCCCACCCTCCCTTGACATCACCGCCAAGCTTTCTCACATCCGCGGCATCATGAAAGCTTCAGATGCCGAAATCCTCATCATCCCCGGTTATACGAATTCCGGTCCCGACCACTGGCAAAGCCGCTGGGAAGCCAAGCTCAGCACCGCGCGTCGCGTCGAGCAGGCCGAATGGTCGAAGCCGGTCCGCGACGATTGGGTGAAGCGCATCGCCGAGGAGGTGAACGCAGCAACTCGACCTGTCGTGTTGGTCGCGCATTCACTTGGCATTCCCTCGGCCATCCACGCCATTCCCCATTTCCGCAACAAGGTGGCGGGGGCATTCTTCGTTGCGCCGCCCGATGTTGCCAATCCGGCAATACGGCCGAAGCACCTGATGACATTCGGCCCATATCCGCGGGATCCATTGCCTTTCCCGACGATCACGATCGCGAGCCGCAACGATCCTTTCGGCAGCTATGAGCACGCCGACGACATCGCTGCCAGTTGGGGATCGCTCCTTATCGACGCCGGTGAGGCCGGGCATATCAACAGCGAGTCCGGCCATGGCCCGTGGCCGGAAGGAACAATGGTGTTTGCGCAGTTCCTAAGCCGCTTGAAGCCGTCTTAGAGGCGCGTTTGATCCTCGCCTCACTTATAGCCGCATAATTTCAAGGCTGGGGCGATCCGGCTATTTCAAGGCTTCACGCGAGCACTCCCGCGAACCCGCTGACAGTTTGCGCCGCTCCAACCGTCAGTCACCCTCACCGCGAATGAAGAGGACGCCCGCCAAGCCCACAAGAACAATGCATTGCAGTATAAACATTGGCCATTCTGGAGACATGTTGGTCCCTCCCCAATCAGTCCGATATCGGCTGCCGCCGGCCAAGTGTAGGCGCGTTACGGAAAAGTTACACGCATATAGAGCGGGATGGATGGATCGGCAGAGCATATCTATTTGTTTTTAAATGCTTATTATTTTCGTGACATTAATGGCTGTTTAATTCAATGAATGCAAAAATATATACACGCTAAAAGAGCGAGTATGCAGATTGAAGCACACGATTCCCGATACACGGGTCAAATCGAAGACCAAGGTTGAAGCCGCAGCGTTTGACGGCGACACGACACCACCGAACGGTGCTGAACTCTTGGAGCGCGAGAGCCGCTGGAACTACGCTCTTGTCGGATCGGGCATCGGTGTCTGGGACCACAATCTTCGTCTCGGCAAGCGCTATTATTCCGATACTTGGAAGATCATGCGTGGCATGGCGCCCGACGAGGATGCGGACGGCGATTACGACACGTGGATCGAACTCATCCACCCCGATGATCGGGACTTCGTCATAATGGCCGTCGCTCGGCAGAACGCCGGCGACCCGGACTATCAGATTTTCGAGTATCGCGAGCGCCACAGGGGCGGACATTGGATTTGGATCGAGTGCCGCGGCGCTTGCGTCGAATGGGAGGAAGACGGCGCGCCTGCCCGGCTAGTCGGTACCGATACCGACATCACCGAGCGCAAGGAGGCTCAGGAGCGGCTTGCGCACGTGTCGCGACGCCTCGATCTCGCCCTTGATATTTCTAATATCGGCGTCTTCGAGGCCGACATCGAGCTGGGCACGGTCGATTGGGACGACCGACTCCTGGCAATATACGGCATCACTGACACATCACCGGCCAGCACCGGAAGCGCCTGGGAAGCTTCGTTGCATCCGGACGACAGGAACCGTGTACTGGCGACCATCAATGACAGCATCGCCAACAATGCCGATTTTCAGCACGAATTCCGCATCATCAGGCAGGACGGTATGGAGCGCGTCATTCGCGCAAAGGCGGCCTTCTTCCTTGATAGCGACGGGCGCCGCAAGCTGATTGGTGCGAATTGGGATGTCACCGCCGAAGTGCGGCTCAATAGTGAGTTGCAGCGCGCCAAGGATCTCGCGGAAGCCCGAAACAAGGAACTCGAAGGCGCCAAGGAAAGCATCGAGCATCTGGCGCTCCATGACTATCTCACCGGCTTGCCCAATCGCCGTTACCTGGATCGTATGCTGGACGAGCGTTCCGCCGCATGTCGCCAGACCGGCCTGACGCTCGCGATCCTCCATATCGACCTCGATCGGTTCAAGCAGATCAACGACACGCTTGGCCACCGTGCCGGCGACGCGATGTTGAAGCATGCTGCACAGGTCTTGAAGAGGAATGTCCGTTCGACCGATTTCGTGGCTCGTATTGGTGGCGACGAGTTCGTCGTCCTCTGTACGCTCGACGTCACCCCGAAAAAGATCTCCAATCTGGCCGAGCGCATCATCCGCGAGCTCTGCAAGCCTATCCGCTACGAGAGTCACGATTGCCGTTTCGGCGCAAGCATCGGCATTGCGACGGATAGTGGCCCGGCGCTGGATGCCAAGCAACTTCTGCTCAATGCGGATATAGCGCTCTACCGCGCAAAAAGCGGCGGACGCAATCGCCACGAATTCTTCTCGACCGACGAGCGACGCCGCATTATCGCCAGCAAGCGGCTGGCGGACGAAATCCTGCTGGGTCTGGAACGGGGAGAGTTTGTTCCCTTCTACCAGTTGCAGTTCCATGCACGAACGCTCGAGGTTGCAGGCGTCGAAACTCTGGCTCGCTGGCAGCACCGGGAACACGGTTTGCTCGCGCCTGATCGTTTCCTGGCGATTGCCGAGGATCTCGATGTTGTCTCGACGATCGACGGTCTGATCCTCGAGCAAGCACTGGCCGACCGGAAGCGATGGGAGGATGAGGGGCTCCGCATCCCGAAGATCGCGGTCAACGTGTCGTCGCGTCGCCTGGGAGATCCGAACCTGGTGAAAAAGCTTCGCTGCTTGAAGATCGAGCCATGTACGATTTCATTCGAACTGCTTGAATCGATCTCGCTGGACGATTGTGATGATGCCGTGATCGCCAATCTCCGGCACCTGCGCCGCCTCGGCATCGATATAGAGATCGATGACTTCGGTACGGGCCACGCGTCCATTGTCAGCCTTTTGAAGCTGAGCCCGAAAACCTTGAAGATCGACAGCGAACTGATCCGCATGCTGCCACATTCGGCAGAACAGCGGAAACTGGTCCGCTCGATCATCGATATCGGCCGTTCGCTGAATATCCTCGTCACAGCAGAGGGGGTTGAGACGATGGACCACGTCCGCATTCTCTACGATCTCGGTTGCGATATGCTTCAGGGTTATGCGCTAGCCCGTCCGATGCCCGCCCTGCAGATAGCGCCTTTCGTCCGGGCCGCGTCCTGGCGGGGCGTAGATGGCCCTGCCCGTGGCCTGCAACAGGACCTTCGTAAGTCGGTCAGCGGTTCCGGCCAAAGATAAAGGCCTGCATGATTGGCTCGACAGGGACGCATCACATTCCGTTGATCGCAAAAAACCTGTAAACTGCTTTACAGAAAGTCTTCGATTCTCTTAGCGGCACTCCGGCAGTCCCGGATTCCGGGGAAGGAGTGACAGGCGGATTGTGAAACCCTCGCTTTTCCTTTAAGGGGACGCCACGAGATCGATCCACACGCGCTATCCCAAGAGCGCCAACGATAGAGAACAATTGCAATGAACCGTCGCCGCCGTATTTACGAGGGCAAGGCAAAGATTCTGTATGAGGGCCCGGAACCGGGCACGCTGATCCAGTTCTTCAAAGACGATGCCACCGCCTTCAACAAGAAAAAGCACGAAGTCATCGATGGCAAGGGCGTTCTGAACAACCGCATTTCGGAATATATCTTCAGCCATCTGAACAAGATCGGCATTCCGACACATTTTATTCGCCGCCTCAACATGCGCGAGCAGTTGATCCGCGAAGTGGAAATGATCCCGCTCGAGATCGTTGTACGCAACGTTGCCGCCGGCTCGCTGTCCAAGCGCCTCGGCATCGAGGAAGGCGTGGTCCTGCCGCGCTCCATCATCGAGTTCTATTACAAGTCCGACGCGCTCGACGATCCGATGGTCTCGGAAGAGCACATCACGGCATTCGGCTGGGCAAACCCCGCCGAGCTCGATGACATCATGGCGCTCGCCATTCGCGTCAACGACTTCATGACCGGCCTTTTCCTCGGCGTCGGCATCCAGCTTGTCGATTTCAAGATCGAATGCGGTCGCCTGTATGAAGGCGACATGATGCGCATCATCCTGGCCGATGAGATTTCGCCGGACTCCTGCCGTCTGTGGGATATCGATACCCGCGAGAAGATGGACAAGGACCGCTTCCGCCGCGACATGGGTGGACTTCTGGAAGCCTATTCGGAAGTTGCACGCCGCCTCGGCATCATCAACGAGAACGAACCCGTGCGCGGCACCGGTCCGGTACTAGTGAAGTAAGACTTTCAGGCCAAGCAAGACAGGGAAGATAAAGTGATCAAGGCTCGTGTAACCGTCACGCTGAAGAACGGCGTTCTCGATCCGCAGGGCAAAGCCATCGAGGGCGCCCTCGGCGCGCTCGGATTCGATGGTGTCGGCCATGTCCGTCAGGGCAAGGTTTTCGATGTCGAACTCGAAGGGGCCGACAAGGCTAAAGCGGAGAGCGACCTTAAGGCAATGTGCGAGAAACTCCTCGCAAATACGGTGATCGAGAACTATAATATTTCCGTCGACTAATCTGGTCGTGGAGCGCACTCGATGGCTGAATTGACGCAAGAGCTCATGCTTGAGTTGTTGACGAAAATGCACGAGCACATCGACACATTGGATGCCTCTCTTGACGATATCAGGAGCGAAATGCATTGCATGCGCGACACGATGACTTCGATGCAGCAGGAAATACACAGTATTTATGGTGTCCTTGGCCGGCACGAAGGTCGGCTGGAGCGTATTGAAAAGCGTCTCGTACTCAGAGAACTTGCAGAAGCACAAACAAGGTTTTAGTCGCACTCATGAAATCAGCCGTCGTTCAACTTCCGGGTCTCAATCGCGATCGCGACATGATCGCTGCACTGACGAAAATCTCCGGTCGCGCACCGGTGACAATCTGGCAAACGGAAACGGATATTCCGGACGTCGACCTCATCGTTATCCCTGGCGGCTTTTCCTACGGCGACTACCTCCGATGCGGTGCCATCGCCGCGCGCATGCCGGTTATGCAGGCTATCATCGAAAAGGCGAGCAAGGGCGTCAAAGTTCTCGGTGTTTGCAACGGCTTCCAGATCCTTGTCGAGGCAGGTCTGCTACCTGGTGCGTTGATGCGCAATGCCTCCCTCAAGTTCGTCTGCCGCGAGGTCAAGCTCGAAGTCGTCAATGCCGACACCGATTTCACACGCGCCTATTCCAAGGGGCAGATCATTCGTAGCCCAGTCGCCCATCACGACGGCAACTACTTCGCCGACGCGGAGACCCTGGCGAAGATCGAAGGCAACGGTCAGGTGGTGTTCCGCTATGCGGAGGGCACCAACCCGAACGGCTCGATCAACGATATTGCCGGCGTCATGAACGACAAGGGCAACGTCCTCGGCATGATGCCGCATCCAGAAAACCTCATCGAAGCAGCGCACGGCGGTTCCGACGGCCGTGGTCTGTTCGCTTCCGCCCTCGAGGTAATTGCTGCTTAACTTTCGGCACGTAAGAGGCCATCCATCCGGTCCATTGGAGCAAGTTGATGCGCCCTCGCCTTTCGACGACACGTGTTTTCGCCATTGCCGCAACGGCGGCGCTGGTCGCGTCCTGCCAATCGAACACGCCGGCGAAGGGTCCTGATCGGAGCGCGCTTTCCACCATGGAACGCGTTGCTCTTGGGGCGAACGCTTGCTGGTTCAAATCGGGCGACGCGGCCTTTGCCGCCTACAGGCTGGCGCCGGAGCTGAACTCGTTCTCCGGTCGCCCGCGCATTCTCGTCGTGCACAAGGGAAGCCCCGAGAGCCGCCCATTGCTCGTCGTTCAGGCGGAAGGCAACCCCTCCAAGCTCGATGCCTTTGGTCCGATGATGGAAGGCACCACAGGACCGCGGATCGTCAAGGATGTCACCCGCTGGGCCTCCGGCGGCAAGGCTTGCGGCTGATCAATCCCAGAAGAAGGACTTGCTGGCTTCCTTGCGTGCATCCGCACGCGTAACGCCGATGTCCAACAGTTCGCTATCCGTCAGGTCACGGAGCGTCTTTCGGCTCTCCCGCTTTTGATGCCACGACGACAGCTGTCTCCATACGAACTGCAACACGATCCAAGTGCTCGGTGCACGCCCCGCGCGTTGCGAAACACAGTATTGCATCGATTGCACCTGAGGAGACAAAGGTGCAATCAGGGGCTCGTTCTCCTGAACGGCAGACATATCATTCTCCAAGCAGAATTGTATCTGTCGATCAGATAATCTTGACGAACGGAGGGTGACAATATAGAGAATTGTCATCATGACAACTTGGCTCCCAGACGTTACGCGTGGTTCCGGTCCGGTCTACCTTCGGATTGCCGACAGCATTGAAACCGCCATTGCCAGCGGCACATTGCCTGCTGGCAGCAAATTGCCGCCGCAGCGAAACCTCGCCTACGATATTGGCGTGACAATCGGGACAATCGGCCGAGCATATGCACTCGTGCACGAGCGTGGCTTGGTGGCGGGAGAGGTCGGCCGTGGGACCTATGTGCTCGATCGCGCCGAGACCACCCCCGGCAATCAGCCGGATCCGCTGACCATCGCACTCGGGGGCACGCGCGCGATCGATGCGCCAGCCGGCAAGATACGCTTCGATACCACGGCCGCGCCGGATCTTGGCCAAGGTAAGATCATTGGCAGCGTGCTTGCCGCGATCGGTGAGGAACAGCTTTCCGAGATCTCGTCCTATTCCCGCGTCTTTCCAAAGAATTGGTACGAAGCCGGCCGGCGGTGGCTCGCCAGGAACGATTGGATGCCAGACACGGAAAACATCGTCCCTACCCTCGGGGCGCATGCGGCAGCGGTCGCCGTCATTTCGGCCGTGTCATCGCCTGGTGACAAAATCGTATTCGAAGACCTGAGCTACACGCAGGTTAGCCGCAGCGCTCGCATTCTTGGTCGACGCACCATCACAGTTGAGTCCGACGAAAATGGTGTGATTCCCGATGACTTTGAGCGCGTCTGCCTTCAGCAGCATCCCAAGCTCGCGTTCCTGATGCCGACCGCGCACAATCCGACACTGGCAACCATGTCCCACGAACGTCGCGCGCGAATTGCCGAAATTGCACGCCGTCACGGGGTCTGGCTGATCGAAGACGATCTCTATGGCGGAATGACCGGCGACGAGAACCCGCTGCTTGCATCGCTTGCCCCGGATCGCACCTTCCTGATTAGCGGTCTTTCGAAATCGGTAGCTGCCGGAGTGCGCGGCGGCTGGGTCGCCTGCCCGCCGCATTTTGCGCAGCGAGTCAAGGTGACGCACAAGATGATCACTGGGGGGCTGCCCTTCATTCTGGCTGAGGCTTGCGCGCGTCTCGTTGAAAGCGGCCAGGCACACGAGATCCGCAAGGCAAGCACCGCGGAACTGGCTTTCCGCGAGCGGCTCGCTCGGGAACAGTTGCAAGGATACGACTTCGTATCGCATCCGCATGTGCCCTTCCTGTGGCTCAAGCTGCCTGATCCCTGGCTCTCCGGAACGTTCAAGAACGCCGCCTACAGAGACGGCGTGCTGATTGATGACGAGGATGAGTTCAAGGCAGCGCGCGCCGAGAAGGTCTATCATCGTGTGCGGATAGGCTTCTCCTCCCCCCGCAACCGCGAAGATTTGGTTACGGGACTTATGACATTGCGACGCCTGCTAGAAAGCGGCGGCGCGGGCTATGACGGCGAGATCTAAAACTCCGGCGAATCAGCCACAAAGCAGCGACAGCAAGCAGAAGCTACTTTACCCCTACGGAATTCAGATAGCGAATCTGGCGTCAGTCGGACGAGGTAATCTGGATGGCGATCGCTACCAATATCTCGGTCACTCCGGCTCATGCTGGCCAACAAATCTTTGACGAACCGCGTTTCGGCGGGTCCGCCTCGGTACAAGGTGGCGTCGAGCGCGAGGACGGCATCTTTCCCGAGGTAACGGTGTTCTTTGATCCGTTCGGCCAGGATGCCGCCACCGGCTGGAAGCAACAGCTTGCGCGCCCTCGCATCAACCTCGGCACCTCCATCGGCACGTCCGGGGAAGCCACTCAAGTCTTTGCGGGTCTCTCCTGGACGGCGAACTTCAATGAGAAGGTTTTTGCCGAAGCCGGTTTTGGTGGCGTCTGGCACAATGGGGAACTCGAAGGCAATACCGATGGCCAAACCTCGGCTGTCGGTTCCTGTTCCACGATTATCTAGGCGCCGGTTATCGGTTCGATCAGCACTGGAACGTCGTCGCGCAAGTCGCCCATTCGTCCCACGCCAATCTCTGCGACGGGCCGAACAACGGCATGACCCGAGCCGGCATCCAGGTTGGTTACAAGTTCTGACCTTTCGATCAGGTGCATTTCAATGTCCGCTGTCTGTTAACAGCGGGCATTTTCCTGTCGCGCGTTTCATTCACTTAGGCTAAAGACACCGCAATCGCGCAACGGCAGGGACTTCCGAGAGCTCATGACCATTTCCAATACCCGCCCGATCACCCCCGAACTCATCGCCGGCCATGGCCTGAAGCCAGACGAGTATCAGCGGATATTGGACCTGATCGGCCGCGAACCGACCTTCACGGAGCTCGGCATCTTCTCGGCCATGTGGAACGAGCACTGCTCCTACAAATCCTCCAAGAAATGGCTGCGCACCCTGCCGACCAAAGGCCCGCGCGTCATCCAAGGCCCCGGCGAAAATGCTGGTGTCGTCGATATCGACGACGGCGACTGCGTCGTCTTCAAGATGGAGAGCCACAACCACCCTTCCTACATCGAGCCGTATCAGGGCGCGGCTACCGGCGTAGGCGGCATTCTGCGTGACGTCTTCACCATGGGCGCCCGCCCGATCGCAGCGATGAACGCGCTGCGTTTCGGCGAGCCGGACCATCCGAAGACCCGTCACCTCGTGTCCGGTGTTGTCTCGGGCGTCGGCGGCTACGGAAACTCCTTCGGCGTACCGACGGTCGGTGGCGAAGTCGAATTCGACGCGCGCTACAACGGCAATATCCTGGTCAACGCCTTCGCGGCTGGACTGGCGAAGTCGAATGCGATCTTCCTTTCGGAAGCCAAGGGCGTCGGCTTGCCGGTCGTCTATCTCGGCGCGAAGACCGGCCGCGACGGCGTCGGAGGTGCGACCATGGCCTCTGCGGAATTCGATGAATCGATTGAAGAGAAGCGCCCGACTGTTCAGGTCGGCGACCCCTTCACCGAAAAATGCCTGCTCGAAGCCTGCCTCGAGCTGATGCAGACCGGTGCCGTCATCGCGATCCAGGATATGGGCGCTGCGGGCCTCACCTGCTCGGCCGTCGAAATGGGCGCCAAGGGCGATCTCGGCATTCTGCTCGACCTCGATACCGTGCCGGTACGCGAAGAGCAGATGACCGCCTACGAAATGATGCTGTCCGAAAGCCAGGAGCGTATGCTCATGGTTCTGGAGCCTGAAAAGGAAGCCGTGGCGAAGGCGATCTTCGTTAAGTGGGGCCTCGATTTTGCAATCGTCGGCAAGACCACCGACGACCTGCGCTTCCGCGTTGTCCATCAGGGACAAGAAGTCGCCAACCTGCCGATCAAGGATCTCGGCGACCAGGCGCCGGAATATGATCGTCCGTGGCGCGAGTCGGACAAGCCCGCGCCGCTGCCTGCAAACCTCGTCTCCGCTCCGGCAGACTATGGTCAGGCGCTCTTAGATCTCGTCGGTTCTCCCAATCAATCCAGCCGCCGGTGGGTCTACGAACAGTACGACACCCTGATCCAGGGCAACTCGCTCCAGCTTCCCGGCGGTGATGCGGGCGTCGTTCGCGTCGAGAACCATCCGACCAAGGCTCTCGCTTTTTCGTCCGACGTGACGCCTCGCTATGTCGAGGCAGATCCCTTCGAGGGCGGCAAGCAGGCAGTCGCAGAATGCTGGCGCAACATCACGGCAACCGGTGCAGAGCCACTGGCGGCGACTGACAACCTCAACTTCGGCAATCCTGAAAAGCCGGAAATCATGGGCCAGTTCGTCCTGGCCGTGAAGGGTATCGGCGAAGCCTGCCGTGTCCTTGACTTTCCTATCGTGTCGGGCAACGTCTCGCTCTACAATGAAACCAATGGCGTTGCGATCCTGCCGACGCCGACGATTGCCGGCGTCGGCCTTCTGCCCGACTGGAAGCGGATGGCGCGTATCGGCAGCGCATCGAATGGCGATAAGGTGATCATGATCGGCAGAGACGGCAGCCATCTCGGTTCGTCGGCCTACCTGCGCGATGTCATCGGCAGCACTGAAGGCCCCGCTCCCGAGGTCGACCTCTTTGCGGAGCGCCGCAACGGCGACTTCGTACGCTCGGTTATTCGCAACGGCCAGGCAACGAGCTGCCACGATATCTCTTCCGGCGGCCTCGTCCTCGCTCTCGCCGAGATGGCGATGGCGTCAGGCAAGGGCCTGAAGATCGGCCTCAGCGAATGCCGGGGCGCTCCACACGCGCTGCTGTTCGGCGAAGATCAGGCCCGTTACGTGCTGACGGTGCCAGCGGATGTTGCCAATTTCGTCTGTGCTAACGCTGAAGGTGCAGGCGTCCCCTTCCGCCGTCTCGGCACGGTCGAAGGTGAAAGCCTTGTAATTGACGATCTGATGTCGCTGCCAATTCAGCAATTGCGCGACGCCCATGAATCATGGTTCCCTAATTACATGGAAGGCCATGGCACACTGGCTGCCACGGAATAATACGCAAGGAGTAACGATCATGCCTATGAACCCCGGCGATATCGAAGACATGATCAAGGCCGGCATCCCCGGCGCCAAGGTGACCATCCGCGATCTCGCTGGCGACGGCGATCATTATGCGGCGGAGGTGGTAGCGGAAGCCTTTCGCGGCAAGAGCCGCGTGCAGCAGCATCAGATGGTCTACGAGGCCCTCAAGGGGAACATGGGCGGCATATTGCATGCCCTGGCGCTGCAGACCTCGGCACCTGAGTAATGTCGAACGCAAATGCCCGGTTACAAGCCGGGCATTTTGCTATAGCCGCTTTCTGCAAAGACTATACCGGAGCGCGGACCGGCGGTTAGCAGCGTGAAGTCGAAGGATGCTTGCAAATCCGGCCCCAGGACGTACTGCCGATGCACGCGCAGAAAATCCTTCTTGATCTTCCTATAATGTTCAACGGTCAGCATCTGCTTCACGCGAATGAAGATCATTTTCGCAGGGCGGGCGTCGCGCTGTCCGCAAACGGCTACCACCGGCACTTTGTAGAAGTGGATGGCATCGGTCAGACACTGGACATCGAGCCAACTGACACTAGCGCATCGCGCAATCAGGCCCACCCGTGATCGCAGCAATTCCGCGGGACGCAGCAATGCACATTGCAGGATCGCCGAACCGAGGGTCGCAAAGATGACCCTCTTGCCAGACAGGATGTTAGGATCGCGCTCAAGCACCATGCCGATCACATGAGCCGCGACGCTGGAGCCCATGCTGTGCGATGAGATCACATATTCGTCCGCGGCCTCTGACAACGCCGCCCGCGCCGCCTCGGCACGGCGATCGAGCCACTGGTTGAACTGCGAGTCGCTCATACGGGCAAGAGCAATCGCCATACGCCAGTCCGCGAAGAGATGCAGCGTGTAGAAACGCTCAGCGAAGGGCAGAAACGCAAAGACGAAGAAACACAAGGCCAGGGCCACGCTCCACAGGAGATGAAATGCGGGTAGCTCCATTCCGATCGGTATGACGGCGATCGTCGTACTGAGCGCGAAGCCGAGAATCATCATCAGAAACGGAAAGATGAAGAACAGCCCGAACCGCCAAGCATGCCGGAAATAGCCGGCCATTCCACCATAGGCGACCACCTGAAAGGCACTCTGAAAGCCTCTGACGATCTGTGTCGCACGGCCGCCAACTCTAAGCTTCTCGACCAGCGCATTGTGGTCGAAGACATGAATCTGGCTGTTGGTTTCCCAGCCATCCGCGCTCGCCTTCACCTTGAAGCGCGTTGAATCCGCTCCGTATTCTGGTTCGCTCGTCAGCACCGAGAAATCCCAGACCGCTGCACTTTGTTTTGCTGAACGTTCGTAGCGTGCGCTGTGAGCACGCCCGTCAAGTGGCTCGAACCCCGGAAAATGGAGAACGACCCTTTTCGAAATCAATGTCATTATTTTCTTTCGTGGCCGCGGGCGCGGCAGATAATTGCTGCGCCGCAATCGGCGAGAATTGTGGCGAAATCCGGAGCGTCGACTCGGCAAACGGTCATGGCCAACCTGCTGAAGCAGCGGTTAAGGCATTGGAGTAACGCAAGCGCAACAATCCGCGCTCAGCAAACCGGTAGCGTACTCTTTTTTTGCCTGAGCCTGCTGGAATTCCGTCAATCACATGCTATCTAAGCTTAACGATTGAAACGGCGGGCCTTTAACTCGCCTGTGGAAAGGATTAGGTCCCTATGAGCGGTATCAACGAATTCATCGACAACGAAATCAAGAGCAACGACGTCGTCCTCTTCATGAAGGGCACGCCGCAGTTTCCGCAGTGTGGATTCTCCGGGCAGGTCGTGCAGATTCTCGATTATATCGGCGTCGACTACAAGGGCATCAACGTGCTCGCTGACTCCGAAATCCGCCAGGGCATCAAGGATTACTCCAACTGGCCGACGATCCCGCAGCTCTACGTGAAGGGCGAGTTCATCGGCGGTTGCGACATCGTCCGGGAAATGTTCCAGGCCGGTGAGTTGCAGCAGCACCTGCAGGAACACGGCGTGACCGTTCGCGGCGCCGCCTGACCTGTCCGGTCACCGGGCATCCCGCCCGGTTTCCAAATCTTGCATTTTGAGTCCGAGGCGCTGTGCTGAACAGCGCCTTGGCCCGTTTATGGGAATTTCATTGTGACAGATTCATCACAAGCCGTGCACGCGGGCCGATTACCCATGGGCAAAGGGGAATTCATTGCACTCGCTGCCTTCCTGATGGCAGTCAATTCGCTTGCGATCGACATCATGCTTCCGGCGCTTCAGCAGATCGGCGCCAGCCTTGGTGTGGAAAGTGAGAACCATCGTCAGTTTGTGGTCTCTGCCTATCTGCTTGGTTTCGGCGCGGCGCAGCTCTTCTACGGCCCTCTCTCCGACCGCTTCGGTCGCCGGCTGCCGCTGCTGATCGGCCTCGTCATCTATATCTGTTCCGCGCTCGGGATCGCACTGGTGCCATCCTTTGAGGGCCTTCTCCTGCTTCGTTTCATTCAGGGCATTGGTTCGGCGGCAACGCGCGTTATCACAATCTCCATCGTTCGTGACATCTACGGCGGTCGCCAGATGGCAGAAGTCATGTCGCTGATCATGATGGTCTTCATGATCGTCCCTGTTATCGCGCCGGGCAGTGGCCAGATCATCATGTTCTTCGGCAGCTGGCACCTGATCTTCGTATTCATCGCGCTTATGGCTGCTCTCATTTCGGCCTGGGCCTATCTTCGCCTTCCCGAAACTCTGCATCCGTCCAACGTTCGCCCATTTACCGCACGCTCCATCATCGGCGGTTTCAAGCTGGTCCTCACCAACCGGATCGCGCTCTGCTATACGATTGCCAGCACCTTCATCTTCGGCTCGCTGTTCGGGTTCATCAATTCTGCGCAGCAGATCTATGTCGGCATCTACGGTCTAGGGGTCTACTTCCCCTTCGCTTTCGCGGGTGTCGCCATCTTCATGTCGCTGTCGTCATTCCTCAACTCGCGGCTTGTCGGCAAGTTCGGCATGCGGCGGCTGTCGCATGGTGCCTTGGCGGGCTTCATCACGGTCAACACCATCTGGCTGGTGGCCCTTGTCCTGGGGCCGCAGCCGATGCCCTTCCCGCTTTTCATCGGCTTCTTCGGTCTGGCGATGTTCCAGTTCGGTTGGATCGGCTCGAACTTCAATTCGCTTGCCATGGAACCGCTAGGCCATGTTGCGGGAACGGCTTCCTCCGTCCTCGGATTCATGAGCACGGTGGGCGGCGCGCTGATCGGCGCCGGTATCGGTCAGGCCTTCAACGGCACCGCATTACCAATGGTCGCAGGCTATTTCACCGTCTCGATCATCGGTCTGATCTTCGTTTTGATCGCAGAGAAAGGACGCCTCTTCCAACCGCATAACCCCGCGGTCTGATCGAGTCGCCCGCCTCGTATTTCAGGATTTCCATTATGACGCCGCCACATAAACCACATGTCGAAAATCAGGGCTCCAGCCGAATAGGCATGGGCTTCGTCGAATTTGTCATCACCATCGCTATCATGACCGCCAGCGTCGCCATGGCGATCGATAGCATGTTGCCTTCCCTGCCCGCGATCGGCCATTCGTTCGGCGTCACAAACGCCAACGACGCGCAGCTCGTGATCGGCGTCTTCTTCCTCGGCTTCGGCGTATCCCAGATCATCTTCGGCAGCCTTTCAGATACGTTCGGCCGCCGGAATATCCTGCTTGGAGGCCTGGCGGTTTATGTGCTCGCCATGTTCGCCGCAGCCGCCACCGGCAGCTTCGAGATGCTACTGGTCATGCGCTTCGTCCAAGGCCTTGGCGGCGCAGCCGTTCGCATCACTACCATGGCGATTGTTCGCGACTGCTTTGGCGGTCGCGAGATGGCGCGTGTCATGTCCTACGTCATGATCGTCTTCATGATCGTTCCGATCGTGGCACCGTCTGTCGGTCAGTTGATCATCACTTACGCCAACTGGCACTGGATCTTCATCCTGCTCGGCGTCGTCGGCGCCATCCTGTTTATCTGGGCACTGGTGCGCCTCAAGGAATCGCTTCCGAGAGAAGAACGGATCCCGCTGTCGGTCGGCTCGGTCGTCGACGGCTTCAAGACCGTTCTGACCAACAAGGTCACCTGCGGCTACATGATTGGGCTCACGATGTTCACGGGCGTCATCAGCGCCTATGTCATCTCGGTCCAGCAGGTCTTCGGCGAAGTCTACGGCCTCGGCGACTGGCTGCCGATCGCCTTTGCCGCGACGGCGGGCGGCATCGCGGTGGCAAATTTCGCCAACGGCTTCTTCGTGCGTAAATTCGGCATGCGCCGCATCTCGCACGTCGCGATGATCCTGTTCACGATCGTCTCGGCAATCGGCTACGTCAAGGCACTCGGCGGCCGCCCCGATTTCGCCTTCGCCTATGCGCTATTCACGATCCTACTGATGATGTTTGCGGTCATTGCCACGAACTTTACGGCGATCAGCCTGGAACCGATGGGCAATCTCGCCGGCACAGCGACCGCCATCACCGGCTTCGTGTCGACGACCTTCGGCGCGATCCTTGGCGGCACCGTTGGCCAGCTCTTCAACGGCACTGTCCAGCCGCTCTTCGGTGGTTTTGCCGTGTTCGGTGCGATCAGCATCGCGGCAACGCTCTGGGCGGAAGGCGGCAAGCTCTTCACGCATCCGGGCGACAGTCCGCAGCTCGACGCCGGTGCCGGGCACTTCTAGCCGTCTGACAAAACTGCACGTATGGCGTTCCATATCGCTCGCATCAGATCGTTGCGGGCGAAGCTCTTCAGACAGCTACCACCACACCAGAACAACCGATAGAGCCAGCGCCGACGCCATGGCGATATTGAAGAACCTCGCCGAGCGTTGCGTCCGGAGAATCTGGGCTACGAGTGCGCCCAAGACAAGCCACAGCAGCCCGGCTGGAAATGCCGCGGCAGCAAACAGCGTCCCCATCCATAGGGCACCGCTGGTTTGAGCGTACTCCGGCGACAGGAGGTAGGTGCTGCCGGCACTAAGGGCGACCAGCCACCCTTTTGGGTTCAACCACTGGAATAGAAAAGCCTGCCGAAATCCCACCGCCCGCGTCTGGCCGTTCGCTTCGAACGTGCCGGCATTGGCAATCTTCCAGGCCAGCCACAGCAGAAACAGAGATCCCGCCATCTTCATCGCTGTTACGACAACCGGCGCTGCGGCGACAATTTCTCCAACGCCGAAGGCGCTTAGAACGATCATCACGCCCATGCCCAGCGACGCACCGAGCGGACAGCCGATGCCTCTCAAGGCACCGACAGCCGCACCGGTGGACAGGATCATCGCGTTGCTGGGTCCCGGTGTAACCGCCGCGATAAACGCAAACAGCAGGAAAGCCAGCGCCTGAGCGGTATCCATCATTCCCTCCCGGGATTTCTAAAGACGGGAGAAGCTCTACAGCCGGCGTGCCTGATCGTATCGTACGTCTGTGCACACGCCGGAGTCGCGTTGGAACGCAAATCTGCGTCCCCTAAAGCGTCACGTCCTCGCCGGCGATCCGCGTGAGGCGCACCGACTTCGTGTCAGATCGTGAGGACTTCACGCCGCAGAATGTCCCAACTCTCCTTGTCAGGCGCGATCAGCAGACCACCGGTCGTGTGGTGCGGCAGATAAGGTGAGCCGTCAAAGCGGGTCGCGTGACCGCCGGCCTCGATACTCAGAAGCGTGCCTGCAAGATGATCCCAGGGCATGAGCTTGTTATACATGAGATAGTGCACATGACCGCCGGCAAAGGCGCGGTATTCGTGGGCCGCGCAGCGGTAGTTGGCGAGAAACCGGACCTTGGCCAGGTTGGCCAGGATCTCACTGCGCTGGGGCTTCGGAAGGAAGCCGGTCGATGCCATGCCGACCATCTCTTCCAGTGCGACAGGTGCTGCAACGGAGAGCCGTTCTGCCTCCCCATCAGGACGTCGAAGCCACGCGCCGCTGCCCTTCTCTCCGATCACCCAATCGTCGCCCATCGGGTCGTAGATGATACCGGCAACGGTTTCGCCCTTGGATACCACGGATGCCATGACGCCGAAGGCTGGAATGCCCGATGCGAAATTGAAGGTCCCGTCGACGGGGTCCACGACAATCGCAAGATCCGCTCCTTCGAGCTTGGCAAGCAGCGCTGGATCGGCAGCGACCGACTCCTCGCCGATGAACACGGCATCTGGCCAAAGCGCGGCGGCTTCCGCCTTGATCATCCGCTCCGCCTGCAGGTCGGCCTCCGTGACCAGATCGGTTGCCTCGCTCTTGGCGCGCACGTCATCGCTCCCAAGCCGACGAAAACGCGGCAATATCTCTGCCTTCGCCGCCCGCCTCAGGAGATCGGCAAGCGTCGCTACATCTATCGTGGAACTCATGGACTTTCCTTCGTTGGCGTGAGTGTCGATTATTCACTCTTCGGCGCGGTCTCTCCGGCCATCAGGCCAGCGAAATCGAAAAGCTTGGGATCAAGAAGATGCGATGGGTTCACATGCGCGAGCGCCCTGAGCATCGTGTCCTTGCGGCCTGGCATGCGCCGCTCGATATCTGCGAGCATGTCCTTCATCGCATTGCGCTGCAGCCCATCCTGAGAGCCGCAGAGATCGCAAGGAATAATTGGGAATTGCATGGCAGCCGCAAACTTCGCCATGTCGTCTTCGGCGCAGTAGGCGAGTGGCCGCAAAACCATCAGGTTGCCCTCGTCATTGAGCAGCTTGGCCGGCATCGACGCGAGCCGCCCACCGTGGAAGAAGTTCATGAAGAAGGTCTCTAGGATATCCTCGCGGTGGTGGCCGAGCACCAATGCATCGCAGCCCTCCTCCTTGGCAATCCGATAAAGGTTGCCGCGGCGCAGGCGCGAACAGAGCGAGCAGTAGGTCGCCCCCTCGGGCACCTTCTCCTTCACGATCGAATAGGTATCGCGATACTCGATTCGGTGCTTGACGCCGATCTTGGTCAGGTAGTCCGGCAGGATATGCTTGGGAAAGTTCGGCTGTCCCTGGTCGAGATTGCAGGCGACCAATTCCACCGGCAGAAGACCACGCCACTGCAGGTCGAGCAGAAGGGCGAGCAACCCGTAAGAGTCCTTGCCGCCAGAGAGACCGATCAGCCAACGCTTCTGGCCCTTCAGCATCGCAAAATCGTCGAATGCCTGCCTGACGTTGCGCAGCAGCCGCTTGCGCAGCTTGTTGAACGACACCGAGTTCGGAGCCTCTGCAAAGAGCGCGTGCGCGATCGCGCCGTCCGCGGTCGGCGTTTCCAGCTCATCGGCAATGTTGGCTGCGATGTTCATTCTCTCGTCCAATCAGAGTCTGCCTCCGCCTTAGCAGAAAGCGTCACGACAACCCAGCATCAATCACCGAAAACCGACCAGCCGGTGCGAGCCGCCAGCATTTCGAGTGCGACGGCGCCGAGTTGCGAGTTGCCGACCTTGTTGAGACCCGGCGACCAGACGGCGATGGAGGCGATGCCGGGCGCCACGGCAAAGATGCCGCCACCGACACCGCTCTTGCCGGGAAGGCCGACGTGGTAGGCAAAGTCGCCCGAGCCGTCATAATGGCCGCAGGTCAGCATCAGCGCATTGATACGCCGTGCCCGCTTCGGCGACACAACCGAGTGACCGGTCATCGGATTACTGCCGCGCGCCGCGAGAAACAGCCCGGCCTTCGCAAGCTGCTCGCAGGTCATCGACAAGGCGCATTGGTGGAAATAGACGCCGAGCACGTGATCGACGGGGTGATCGAGGTTGCGATAGGAGCGCATGAAATTGGCGAGCGCAAAGTTGCGGTAGCCCGTCTGCGTCTCGGACTTTGCAACGCGATCATCGATGGTGATCGACTCGTCATCCGCGAGATAACGCACGAAGCGCAGCAACTCGCCGATCGCCTCGCGCGGCGCGTGGCCGGCCATGACGACATCTGTCACCGCGATTGCGCCCGCATTGATGAAAGGATTGCGCGGAATGCCCTGCTCATGCTCGAGCTGGACGATCGAGTTGAACGAAGAGCCGGATGGTTCACGGCCGACGCGCTTCCATAAGCCCTCGCCGACCTTGCCGAGCGCAAGCGTCAGCATGAAAACCTTCGAGATGCTCTGGATGGAGAACGGCACGTCGGCATGGCCGACCTTGTAGACCTTGCCGTCTACGGTCACCACGCTCAAACCGAACTGGTTCGGGTCGACTTTGGCGAGTTCCGGAATATAGTCCGCAACCTTGCCCTCGCCGATACGGGGCGCCAGCTCCTTGTGGATGCTGTCGAGAACTGCCTGCAAGTCCGCCATCCTATCTCCCCAGATAACAAAAAAGCCGCCCCAAGAGGCGGCTTTTCCGTATGCGAAAACGCCTCGCGTCCTGCTGCGCCGCGCGTCGAAGACGCGTAAAGGACGCAGTAGTCCCTTAGAGAGACGCATAAGCCTTTCCGACAATCGAAATTCGATTGTCGGGGTTATGCGTTAACGCGAATAGAATTCGACCACCAGATGCGGCTCCATGACGACCGGATACGGTACGTCGCCGAGCGCCGGAACGCGTGCGAAGGTAGCAACCATCTTGTTATGGTCGACTTCGATGTAGTCCGGAACGTCACGTTCAGCCAGGCTAACCGATTCCAGAACGGAAACGAGCTGCTTCGACTTCTGACGAACTTCGATAACATCGCCAGCCTTGCAACGGTAGGAACCGATGTTGACGCGGACGCCGTTCACGGTCACGTGGCCGTGGTTCACGAACTGGCGGGCAGCGAAAACGGTCGGAACGAACTTGGCGCGATAAACGATCGCGTCCAGACGGGACTCCAGAAGACCGATCAGGTTTTCGGAGGTGTCACCCTTGCGGCGTGCGGCTTCAGCGAAGATTGCGCGGAACTGCTTTTCGCGCAGGTCACCGTAGTAGCCCTTCAGCTTCTGCTTGGCGCGCAGTTGCACACCGAAGTCAGAGAGCTTGCCCTTGCGGCGCTGACCATGCTGGCCCGGGCCGTATTCGCGGCGGTTCACCGGGGACTTCGGACGGCCCCAGATGTTTTCGCCCATCCGGCGGTCAATCTTGTACTTGGACGATTCGCGCTTGCTCATCGTATTTCCTTTCAGAAAGTTAGAACGGTTTGTTGCCAAACCGCGTGAAGGAAACACGCCCTCCTTTGATCTTCTTTCGAGGATCCGACAGGATCATCCCATTACGCGAACAGGACAAATCCACGGGACATGTCAAATGAAACACCGGACATCTCTGCCCGGTGCTGGCGCGGTCTTTAGGGCGAAGTCGCTGGAATGTCAATCACAATTCCACGTCCTTGCCCATCAATGCCCCTGGTGGGGTAGCCTTTGCAGCTTACTTGGCGCTCGCCGTCTCGGTCTTCAGGCCGAGCGCGTCACAGATTGTATAGAACAGATCCGTCTGGTCCGTCAGACCGGTAACATTTGCTGCACGCGGCCCGTAGGCCGCGATGCGCAGCTGCGAGCCCGTGTGGCCCTGGTCATTCTCGTCTTCGGAGTTACCGTAGCTCACGGCCATAACAGCCCCATCCTTCGTCATCAGCGCTTCGGTCAGGCCGGGAGCCTTGGTATCTGCCTCGATGATCTGACTTGCGTGGGCATGGTCAGCGGTGACGATAACGAGCGTGTCACCAGCTTCACGCGCAAATTTCAGCGCTTCCTGAACGGCTTCATCGAGATCAACCGTCTCACCGATCTGACCGCACGGGTTGGCAGCATGGTCCTGTTTGTCGATCGACGCGCCCTCGACCTGTAGGAAGAAGCCCTTCTCATTCGTCCGAAGCAGTTCGATCGCCTTCGCCGTCATCTGGGCCAGCGTCGGGGTTGCGGCCGTGCGCTTCTCGTTCGGCTTGCAGACGACCGGCTCCTTCTCGACATTGCCGTAGGCCTTCGGGCCTTCCCAGCGAACCGGCATGTTGCCGTCGGCAAACAGACCGAGCACTGGCGCGCTGTCGTTTGCCTGCTTGATGGCCTGAAGCTCATCGAGGTTCGAAACGATCTTGTAGCCGCGCTCCGCGGCCTGCTGGCGAAGCGTCTTGTCTTTCCACTCGCCGGCCTTGGCGGTCTCGCTAAAGCTCTTGGCGCCACCGCCGAGTGTCACATCAGCACGTGCATTCAGCAGCTGCTCGCTGATCGATCCCTTGCCGCCGTTTTCAAGCGCGTTCGTCGGGCACTTCTCGGTCGTGGATGCCGGGCCGTAGCACTTACGCTGGGTCACGTGTGCGATCTGGACGGCAGGCGTTGCGTCCTGCAATTCGGCGGTCGAGACGTTGCCCGTGCCGATGCCGGCAGCCTTTGCCTTCTCAAGCAGCGTTTCGTGGGCCTTCTCATGGATGTCGACGCCGATCGCGCCGTTATAGGACTTCACGCCGGTCGCCCAGGCGGTTCCCGAGGCAGCGGAGTCGGTCACGTAGGTCGGTTTGCCGGTCTTCTTGTCGAGCGAATAATGCGTGTACTGGCCGGTGACCGGCAGCGCATCGATACCCTTGAAATACTGGCCCGCACCAGCCGCATAGTTGCGCGCGATGGTGATTTCGGAGTCGCCCATGCCGTCGCCGATTAGGAGGATGACATTCTTCGGGCGAGTATCGATGAGCGCAGCGCGGTAAGCCTCGGTGATATCGCCGGAGAGGCGGCGTGCGCCACCAGGAGCGCTCAGATCGGCACTCGCCGCGCGCTCCAGAAGTTTGTTCGCCGCATCATCGGCATAGCCGGGCTGAATGGCAACGGTTGCAAGCAGGCCGCCGCCGACGAGGCGCAGCAGCTGGTGACGAACGTTGTTTCTCATGACCGAGATCTCCTTTTGATAATCCGCATCGACCGCACGGGTCGCGCGCCTTATCCACCACCTGAATGAAGCCCATGTGACAAAAGCAACTTCTTCGTGTGATATTAGAGATCGAGTATAGAGCAGCCCGATAGTTCCCGCGCCATCCTTGCTGCAATCCGACCGTTATTCCGCTGCAGAGCGGACATCACCCGCATCGGGCGCATTGGCATCGCCCGGGGCCGTCTGGCAGTTCATATCGGGGAACGCGACGATGCGCTTGCCCGAGAAATCCGTATGCACGACGACGGTGCCCTGCTCCTCGAAATAGCCAAGCAGGCGTCTCGCACGCCGGGCCGAATGAGTGCCATAGGCTCGCGCAATCCGTGCATCCGAGGGGCACGTCTCGCCACACACAGCGGCCTTTGCCAGCATCAGGAAAACGCCCTGTAGGTCGTCCGTGACGCCTGTCGACAGTGACAGCGCCGTCGCCCAAGCTTCTGTTTCCGCCGTTGCCGCATCCACGCCGGAGCGCGAAATCGCCACGCGACGTCGAAACTCGGGTAGCGACATCGGAGGACCGGGAACCCGGCGCATACGAAGTCGCACGAGGAACTCCTGATAAAGCACAGAATCCGTTCGAAATCCCGAGCCCGGATCGTCCAGTATCTCGTGCAACACTCCTGTCAGCCTCTCTTCGCGCTCCTCGGCCGATAGTTCGGGCTGAGGTGCACGCGCTTCCGAGACAGGAGCCGAGGCAACGGGAGCCGATCGCGACAGTTCGGCAAGAATATCCGTGGTCGGCCGTGGCGCCGGCGGCGCACGGCGGACGATCGGCCTCTGAAACTCCTCTGGATCCGGGGTAAAGATCAGATCCTCGACGTCGTCAGGTGCATCCGGCAGCGGCATGAGCTTCGGGCTCGACGAGCGAGCCGAGGTCTCGACATTGCCGATCTGGATCGGTAGTGGGCGGCGCGACAAGGCTGGCCCGAGCGCAACGAAATTGCCACGCTTCAGATCGCGGAACATTTCCGCCTGACGCCGATCCATCCCGAGGAGATCAGCCGCACGCGCCATGTCGATATCGAGGAAGGTGCGGCCCATCAGGAAGTTTGAGGCTTCCGCGGCCACGTTCTTCGCAAGCTTTGCGAGACGCTGCGTCGCGATCACGCCGGCAAGACCACGCTTGCGGCCGCGGCACATGAGGTTCGTCATGGCGCCAAGCGACATCTTGCGGGCATCTTCCGAAACATCGCCGCCGACTGACGGCGCAAACATCTGCGCCTCGTCGACCACGACGAGAACCGGATACCAGAATTCACGGTCGGCATCGAACATGCCGTTAAGGAAAGCTGCCGCCGCACGCATCTGCTGCTCGATATCAAGACCCTCGAGGGTCAGAACGCAGGAGACGCGATGCTGGCGGATACGATTGGCGATGCCGGCCAATTCGGCCTCCGTGCGCTCGCCATCGACGACGACGTGGCCGAACTTGTCCGACAGAGTGACGAAATCGCCTTCAGGATCGATGATGACCTGCTGCACCCACTGCGCGGATTGCTCCAGCAAACGGCGGAGAAGATGCGACTTGCCGGAGCCCGAATTGCCCTGCACCAGAAGACGGGTAGCCAGAAGCTCCTCGATATCGAGCGTGGCCGGATTGCCTCCCGACGCCGTTCCCATATCGATACCAATCTGCAATGTCACATTCCTCTTTCAATTCGAC
This sequence comes from Rhizobium sp. YTU87027, assembly GCF_050644135.1. Taxonomy (NCBI): domain Bacteria; kingdom Pseudomonadati; phylum Pseudomonadota; class Alphaproteobacteria; order Hyphomicrobiales; family Rhizobiaceae; genus Rhizobium; species Rhizobium sp. YTU87027. Next base: position 1,575,277 of record NZ_CP098440.1, read on the forward strand.
ACGGCGTCCTAGCAGGTTTGGCCGTGTCTTTGGCAACACGGCCGCACAAACCCACAGGAGAAAACGTCAGAACCTGGCTTTCAGCATCCTGGTGAAGACCAGGCTGACCGCGAGTGGAACCAGCAGCACCGCCAACCCGACGCGCAACCCGGACATCTCCGCGATGAAGCCGATCAGAGGCGGGCCGATAAGAAAGCCGGTAAGCGCCATGAAGGACAGGATGGCGACATTGGCGGCTGCCGGTCGATCCCGCAGGCTTGCTGCGGCGGTCACCGCTAGCGGAAAGCCGACCGATACACCGATCCCGACCAAGGCAAAACCCGCCAGCGTCAAAAGGCTGTGCCAGGCAAAAACGACGATAAGCATGCCGACAAGAGCAGCGGCGCCGCAGCCACGAGCCAGCGCGATTGCCCCAAAACGCTGTTTCAGATGATCGCCGCTGAAGCGGCCCGCTGCGACCATCATTGCGAAAATCGTATATCCGACACCGGTCATCATGCCGTCGGTCTGGAAAACATCCTTGAGATAGACGGCGGACCAGTCGGCGATCGCTCCTTCAGTCATCGTAATTCCGAAGACGAAGGCGCAGATACCGAGCAGAGCGCTGCTTGGCAGCTTGAACGGCATATGCGGCGGAGCCTCACCAGCCTCACGATCGGGCGGCAGGCCGAGGCTTGCTACAATGGCAAACGGCAAAACGACGAAGGCAGCCGCCATGATCGCCCATTCGGCGGGCGCAGCAATTGCCACCATTCCCGAACCAAGCAGGCTGCCGGCCATGATGCCCAGGCTCCAGAAGCCATGGCAGCGATTCATGATGATCGAGCCGGTATCCTTTTCAGCGCGATCTGCTTCAACATTCAACCCCAGCTCCAGCGTCGACATAGCAACGCCAAGCAGCGCAAGCGCGATGAAGAGTTCCAGCGGCGTGCGCGAGAAGGCGGGAAGGCAGACAATCACCGAGAAGACGAAGAATCCCCCGATGACGGTGGTTTTGCCGCCAATGCGCGACACCACTCGTCCGGCGACCGGCAGCGTCGACAGAATACCGACCGGCATGCCGAGCAGCGCCAACGCAAGATCGGCCGGACCAAGCACAAGACGAGCCTGGATTTCGGGAATGCGCGGCAACCAGCTGCCGAACGCAATCGGCTGCAGAAAAAAGATAGCCATGACAAGTTTTTGGAAGGACATGCGAAGCCTGGCGGGACGAATCACATCCCACAGTCTGCGCAGTCGCTTGGCTTTGCGATAGCCCCTATTGTATCGAGATGAAGACGGGCTTGGCGCGAGCGCCTGATTCAAGCCTTGAGACCAAATCCCTGCATCAGCCGCCGCGTCGCAAAATCGGGATTGCCAGAAGTGAAGACCGCGAAGTCGAAATTATCAGGGTGCACGCCATCGACGACCTGCGGCACGAGGCTGCGGGCACGCCGCGCGATGGCCTCCGCCGGATCGAGCCAATCGACCGGCCAGGGTGCTAGACGACGGAAAACATTGGCCATGAAGGGATAATGCGTACAGGCTAAAACCACGATATCGGTCTTGGAACCATCCTTCTCCACGAAGCACTGGTCGATCTCGGAAAGCACGGCCTCATCGGATACAGCATCGCCGCGAATATAGGCCTCTGCTATTCGCGCCAGATTTTCCGAGCCGACCAGGCGCACATGGCACTGCTGCGCGAAGGATTGAATCAGGTCGCGCGTATAGGCGCGCTTCACCGTGCCAGGCGTCGCCAGAACCGAGACGAGCCCTGAGCGCGTCCGCTCAGCGGCCGGCTTGATCGCCGGTACCGTGCCGACGAAGGTCATCTGCGGAAACGCCGCACGCAGATCGGCGCCGACAAGCGTAAAGGCCGTATTGCATGCGATAATGCAGACCTCGGGATCATGCTCCGCAAGCAGCTTGGCGAAAAGGCCGATGATCCGTTCCTTCAGCGCCTGCTCTTCCCAGCCGCCATAGGGAAAGCCGGCGTCGTCTGCGATGTAGATGAAGCCACGCTCCGGCATCAGCACGCGCGCTTCGCGCAAGACGGTCAGCCCTCCGATGCCGGAATCGAAGACCAGAACCGGTTTCAGCTCATTCAGCGCTGCTGTCATCTTCCGATTGTTCCTTGACGTCGACGGGCGGCCGACTCCCGCGCGGATATTTCCGCGAGAATCGGTCGAGGGAGGAGATAACGCCGCGCAACACGCTGATTTCTTGCTCCGTGAAGGCGCGGCGGGAAAGGACTGCACGCAGGTTGTCCACCATTTTGGGCTTTTTCGCGGGTGGATGGAAATAATTGCGCGCTTCCAGCGCTTCTTCCAACTGGTCGTAGAGACCGAAGAGCTGTTCTTTCGTGGATTGCGTCTGCGACATTGCCTGGAAGGGAACGCTGCCGACGTCCGCCATCCCCGATTTCATCCATTCATAGGACATCAGAAGCACCGCCTGGGCAATGTTGAGCGAGGCGAAGGCGGGGTTGACCGGGAAGGTCACGATCTCATCGGCCAGCGCGACTTCTTCGTTGGTCAGCCCCCAGCGCTCGCGGCCAAACAGGATGCCGGTGCCCTCACCTGCGCGGAACTTCGCCCGCAGCGTTTCCGCTGCCACCACCGGCGATCGTACAGGCTTGAAGCCGTCCCGCTCGCGCGCCGTCGTCGCATAGACAAAGTTCAGGTCGGCGATCGCCTGTTCCAGCGTCTCGAAGACCTTCGTGCCTTCGATCACATGATCGGCCTTCGAGGCGGCAGCCTGTGCCTTTTCGTTCGGCCAACCATCACGCGGATTGACCAGCCTCAAGTCCACCAGGCCGAAGTTCGCCATGGCGCGCGCGACCATGCCGATATTCTCCCCCATCTGGGGTTCGACGAGAATGACAACCGGGCCTTCCGTGAGAAGTTGCCGCTCGCTGTTCGTGCCTGCCATGATGCTGGATCCTTTTGTTACGGCCGGAATAGCCAAGCCGCGCCGAAACGGCAAGGGTCAAGCATTCGGAGAGCCTGTCCAGCGTCGAGGCGACCATCTCTGCGCCGAGGCGCGGGCCGGCATGTGATAGCGGCCGCGTAACCACAGATTACAATGCAAAGCCTAGCGCGCAGCCCACCTCGGAACAGTACGGCCCACAGTCGTCCGAGCCATTATTGGCCTTTGGCGATCTGCACCATCGTGTTCTTGAGCGAATTCGGTGGCTGGCCTGGGTCGCCCTCGGTGACGATATCATCGATGACAGGCTTGCCGCCCTCATCGAGCACCTCGAACCGCACGGTGGTCACGGCCTGCTTGTCCGACCCGTCATCCATGCATGTCGCCTTCTTGAACGTGACGACCACTTCCGTCGCGCCGTCAGCGACGGACTTCGGCGTGTACGTCAAATCCTCGAGAGGGCAAGCATCTTCGCCATTGACGATGACGTCGTAGTCGAAGGGGGAAACACCATCCTCGTCGGCAGCAGGATTCTGGATGGCGGCCTGGTACTTAGTCACGAAATCCTTGCTGTATAACCGTGAAAGCTTGCTCGGATCGAAGATATCGATCCAATCGCTGTCTGCCCCCGACCAGTTCTTGATCGTCGCATCCATGACCTCTTTTACAGGCGCTGTAACGTCGGCGGCGAGCATCGGGCACGTCGAACCGAGCAGGATCGCAAGGACGAGGGAAATCTTCTTCATGACGAATATCCAGGCAATGGTTTTGCGCCGGAGACTAGCCATTTTCCTCCGCTTGGCAATGGCCGCAAAAACACGATCCCCTTCCTGCTTCCGGCTTTGCACTCCCGGCCCACAATGCTATAGCGCTCGGGATTTGACATCACCCACCCGGGACGCCAGTCCCTTCCAAGCTTAACGAGGCAGATACATGAAGAAGATCAAGGTCGCCAATCCCGTCGCCGATCTCGACGGCGATGAAATGACTCGCATCATTTGGCAGCTCATCAAGGATAAGCTGATCCATCCGTATCTCGACCTTGAGATCGATTATTTCGACCTTTCCGTTGAAAACCGCGACGCCACCAACGATCAGGTGACGATCGACGCCGCCAACGCTATCAAGAAGCATGGCGTCGGCATCAAGTGCGCAACGATCACGCCTGATGAGGCACGCGTCAAGGAATTCAACCTCAAGCAGATGTGGAAGAGCCCGAACGGCACGATCCGCAACATCCTCGGCGGCGTTATCTTCCGCGAGCCGATCATCTGCAAGAACGTCCCGCGTCTCGTTCCGGGCTGGACACAGCCGATCGTTGTCGGCCGTCATGCCTTCGGCGACCAATACCGCGCGACCGACTTCAAATTCCCGGGCAAGGGCAAGCTGACGATCAAGTTCGTCGGCGAAGACGGCCAGGTCATCGAAAAAGAAGTCTTCGACGCACCAGGCGCCGGCGTGGCAATGGCGATGTACAACCTCGACGAGTCGATCCGCGAATTCGCCCGCGCCTCGATGATGTATGGCCTGATGCGCAAGTGGCCGGTCTACCTGTCGACCAAGAACACCATCCTCAAGGCCTATGACGGCCGTTTCAAGGACATCTTCGAGGAAGTCTACGAGACCGAGTTCAAAGATCAGTTCAAGGAAGCCGGCATCACCTACGAGCACCGCCTGATCGACGACATGGTCGCTTCCGCGCTCAAGTGGTCCGGTGGCTACGTCTGGGCCTGCAAGAACTATGACGGCGACGTCCAGTCGGACACGGTTGCCCAGGGCTTCGGCTCGCTCGGTCTGATGACCTCCGTCCTGCTTACGCCGGATGGCAAGACGGTTGAAGCCGAAGCCGCACACGGCACGGTTACCCGCCACTACCGCCAGCACCAGAAGGGCCAGGAGACCTCGACGAACTCGATCGCATCGATCTTCGCCTGGACCCGTGGCCTCGCGCACCGCGCCAAGCTCGATGACAACGCCGAACTCGCAAAGTTCGCCGCCACGCTCGAAAAGGTCTGCGTCGACACCGTCGAGGCCGGCTTCATGACCAAGGATCTGGCGTTGCTCATCGGCCCCGATCAGCCTTGGCTCTCCACCACCGCCTTCCTCGACAAGATCGATCAGAACCTGCAGAAGGCCATGGCATAAGCCAGAACCAATATCAGAATGGACGGCGGGGATTTCCCCGCCGTTTTCGTTTCAGCGACAAGTAAGGGGAACAAAAGGATGACCACTACGATCCGTCCGCTGCAGCCATCCGACCGAGGCGCCTGGGAGCCGCTTTGGGCCGGCTATCAACGCTTCTATGAGGTCGTCATCCCGCCGGAGACAACGGAGCTGACCTGGGCGCGCTTTCACGATCCGACCGAGGACATGCACGCGCTTGGCGGCTTCGACGATAGCGGCCGCCTTGTTGGTATCGTCCATGCGATTTTCCACCGTTCGACCTGGCTGCCGAAATGGACCTGCTATCTCCAGGACCTCTATGTCGACGACACCCAGCGCGGTCTCGGTGCTGGCGCTGCCCTCATTGACGCCGTCGCTGACCTCGCTCGCGAGAATGGAGCTGGTCGACTTTACTGGATGACGCACGAAACAAACGCCACCGCGCGAAGACTCTACGACAGGATCGCCGAGCGATCCGGCTTCATCCAATATCGCAAGGCGCTTTAGATAGTTATCCACTTTGCGCACGACGGTTCTGTCCTATTTCCCTCATGGCGAGCCTTGATCCGCTGCGTTCAGATGGGGGAACACCGAAGGAAGCGAGGAGGAGTACATGAGAGACGAACTGGTATTTTATACGAACCCTATGTCGCGCGGTCGTATCGCCCGCTGGATGCTGGAAGAGACAGGCGTGCCGTACAAAACAGAGATCATGACCTTCGGCGGAACTATCAAGTCGCCGGAATACCTCGCCGTCAACCCGATGGGCAAAGTTCCTGCAATCCGCCACGGCAAGACGGTGGTGACGGAATGCGCCGCCATCTGCGCCTACCTGGCCGATACCTTTCAGGAGGCCGGCCTTGCTCCAAAACCGGACGAGCGTGGCAGCTATTATCGCTGGATGTTCTTCACCGCAGGCCCTCTCGAAGCGGCAGTAACCAACAAGGCCTTGGGCTTCGAAACGCCACCCGACAAGGCACGCATGGCCGGATATGGCAGCTACGCGGATGTGATAAACACGTTGGAGCGCGCTGTAGGCGCCTCGCCCTATGTCACCGGTGACCGCTTCACGGCGGCCGACGTCTATGTCGGCTCGCATATCGGCTGGGGCATGGGCTTCGGCACCATCGAGAAGCGCCAGGCCTTCGCAGACTATCTCGGCCGCGTCACCGATCGCCCGGCTTACAAGCGCGCCGTCGCAATCGATGACGAGGCCATGAAGGCCGCACAATAGCAACCTGATGCTAGACCAGCGGCATGTGAATGTCGGTCAGGAGTTCGGTCGGCGGTACATCACGTGGGTTGTTGAGATATTCCTCAAACATAACTCTGTCGCGAAGTTTCCTGCCCGAAGCGGGCAACCATTCCGCATAGAGCCAATGGTAGGCCTTGTACATGTCGGCGTAAGGTCCCTTGTGACGCAGCACAGCATATTCCCCTCCGTCGAGTGTACGAGTTTCGAACGGCGCCGCCACCGCAAGCTCGCCTTCAACGGTCACGCATGCGACCGAGCGGAGCTTTTCGGCAGGCACAATGTCGGGATCATCAAGATAGACACCGATCATGCGCATCGTGGGCTTGGCAAGCCCACGCGCACAGAGCGTGCCAAACAAGGTCTCGAACGCCTTGCCGATCTGCATGTACGAGCCGATATGCGGCACGCCAAGCAATTGAATTGGCTCGATCTTCCGTAGGGTAACGTCAAACATGGTTGCGGTCTTTCCGTTAGGTGAGGGTTCGAAGGCTTTGTGGCTTCCCTCTTTCCGGTATTGTGCTGGCGGCATGCCATAGACCGATTTGAAAATGCGGTTGAAGGACTGGAGGTTGGGATAGCCAGATCGCCTTGCTATCTCCCGGACAGAAAGATCCGTGGCAACGATGTCGCCGGCGGCACGATGCAGCCTTAATCGCTTGACCGTCGCCGCGAGTGTCTCGCCATGAACCGCGCGATAGATCCTGTGCCAGTGGTAGCTCGACATGCAGGCGATGCCGGCAAGTTTGTCCATGTCGAGCTCCTCGTCGAGATGATCATGGATATAGGCCGATACCCGTCTGAGACGGTTTTCATAGAGCGCCCATGCCGTTTCGTCATTCATGTCAGAACCTCGCGCAAATCGATCGGCGGCAGAAAAGCATACCGCGGTTTGACAAATCCTGCGGACTTGCGCCGCCAGCGAATCCTGATAGACCGGAATTCCGGCTCGAACCCAAGAGGATTTCAAAATGCCGGACTTTTCAACAATCATACTCTTTGCCGTCGCCGCCCTGGTGCTGACCGCGACGCCCGGCCCAGACATGCTGCTGATCGCCTCCCGCAGCATAAGCCAGGGACGCGCAGCCGGATTTCTGACTTATGCGGGCATCGCGCTCGGCACCTATTGCCATGCCCTCGCCGCAGCTCTCGGGCTTTCCCAGCTCCTTCTGACCGTGCCCGTCGCCTACGATGTCGTTCGCTGGGCGGGGTGCTGTTATCTTCTCTATCTCGCATACAAGACGATTCGGTCGGAGCGGACAGCTTTTGCTCCAGCCTCGACGCTCACGAGGCTCTCGGGAAAGCGGATATTCCTTGCAGGACTAGCGACCAATCTCCTGAACCCCAAGATGGCGCTCTTCGTCGTGGCGTTGTTTCCGCAGTTCGTCCGCCCCGGTGGCAGCTCCATGGTCGTACAGCTGCTTGTGCTAGCGAGTGTTTTGAATGGCATCGGCTTCATCGTGAACGGCGCCGTCATCATTCTGGGAAGCAAGATACGCATACGTCTGAGCACTGCGACCCGTTTCCCCAAGCTGCCGCAATATTTGCTGGCAAGCGTGTTCACTGGCCTTGCGTGCCGTCTCGCCGTGCAAACGAGAAGCTGAAACCAGTCAGTAGCACGCGCACAAATACAAACCGGCTGCGAAATACGTCATTTCGCAGCCGGCTCAGATTTTCAGATTATTACCAGTTATGGCGCCTCAACCAGCCAGCGCCGCAGCAACCACTGCGATCGCCTCATCCGCCTTCGATCCATCCGGACCGCCGGCCTGCGCCATATCAGGACGGCCGCCGCCGCCCTTGCCACCGAGCGCAGCAGAAGCGATGCGCACCAGATCGACGGCGCTGAAGCGTCCGACGAGATCTTCGGTGACAGCAACGACAGCACTCGCCTTGCCGTCCTCGGCGACGCCGATCAGCGCGACAACGCCGGAACCGAGGCTTGCCTTACCGTCATCGGCCAGGCCCTTGAGATCCTTGGGATCCACACCAGAGATTGCCTTGCCAAGGAACTTGACGCCGGCAACATCGCGAACCGCATCCGCGGAGCCGCCCTGCCCGCCGCCCATTGCAAGTTTGCGCTTGGCATCGGCCAACTCGCGCTCAAGCTTGCGGCGTTCATCCATCAGCGCCTCAACACGAGTGAGAACATCTGCCGGCTGCACCTTCAACGACGTCGCGAGCGATTTGACGCGCTCGTCCTGTTCCGCCAGGTATTCACGCGCGGATTCGCCGGTGACCGCCTCGATACGGCGCACGCCGGCACCAACCGCGCTTTCGCCGAGAATACGGATCAGCCCGATCTGACCGGTCGCGCCGACATGCGTGCCGCCGCAAAGTTCGATCGAATAGGGCTTTCCGGCCTTCGCGCCGCGCACGCCCTGGCCCATGGCCACAACGCGAACCTCGTCGCCGTATTTTTCGCCGAACAGAGCCATCGCGCCTTCGGCAATCGCGTCATCGACGCTCATCAGGCGGGTCGTGACCGGCGAATTCTGCAACACGATCTCGTTCGCCATGTCCTCGACGACCTTCAACTCGTCAGCCGTCATCGGCTTGGGATGCGAAACGTCGAAGCGCAGGCGCTCGGGGGCGACGAGCGAGCCCTTCTGTGCCACATGCGTGCCCAACACTTCGCGCAGCGCCTCGTGCAGCAGGTGCGTGGCGGAATGGTTTGCGCGCAAGCGCGAGCGGCGCGCATGGTCGACCGTCAACGCGACCGGCTCGCCCGCGTTTACATCACCTTCGACGACAGTGCCGATATGGACGAAGAGGCCCTCGCCCTTCTTCTGGGTGTCGGTGATTTCGATCTTCGCCGTATCGGAGGTAATGACACCCGTATCTCCCATCTGGCCGCCAGACTCGCCGTAGAACGGCGTCTGGTTGACGACGATCTGAACCTTGTCGCCGGCAGAGGCAGAATCAACCGATGCACCATCCTTCACAATGGCCTGAACAACACCTTCGGCGGTCTCGGTGTCGTAGCCGAGGAACTCCGATGCGCCGTGCTTTTCCTTGAGTTCGAACCAGATCGTCTCTGTGGCCTTGTCGCCGGAACCAGCCCAATGCGAACGCGCCTCGGCCTTCTGCCGTTCCATCGCGTCGGTGAAGCCTGATATGTCGACGCCGATCTCGCGGGCGCGAAGGGCATCCTGCGTCAGATCGAGCGGAAACCCGTAGGTGTCGTAAAGCTTGAACGCCGTTTCGCCGTCGAGCATGTCGCCCTTGCCGAGCGTCGTCGTGGCATCCGAGAGTAGCGAAAGACCGCGCTCCAGCGTCTTGCGGAAGCGGGTTTCCTCAAGCTTCAATGTCTCGGAGATCAGCGATTCCGCGCGGACCAGCTCAGGATAGGCGCGACCCATTTCCTGAACGAGCGTCGGCAAAAGCTTCCAGATCAGCGGTTCCTTGGCGCCAAGCAACTCTGCATGCCGCATCGCGCGGCGCATGATGCGGCGAAGCACGTAGCCGCGGCCTTCATTCGAGGGCAACACGCCATCGGCAATCAGGAACGCCGATGAGCGCAGGTGGTCGGCAATAACGCGGTGGCTGGCGCGACGCTCGCCCTCTGCCTTCACACCCGTCACTTCCTCCGAAGCCTCGATCAGGGCGCGGAAGAGGTCGATGTCATAGTTGTCGTGCTTGCCCTGCAGAACAGCAGCGACGCGCTCCAGTCCCATGCCGGTGTCGATCGACGGACGCGGGAGGTCGATTCGCTCTTCCTTGGTGACCTGCTCGTACTGCATGAAGACGAGGTTCCAGATCTCGATGAAGCGGTCGCCATCTTCTTCAGGCGAGCCGGGAGGGCCACCCCAGATGTGATCGCCGTGATCATAGAAGATTTCCGAACACGGGCCGCACGGGCCAGTATCGCCCATCGCCCAGAAATTGTCGCTGGTCGGAATGCGGATAATCTTCTCGTCCGGCAAACCTGCGATCTTCTTCCAGAGATTAAAGGCCTCGTCGTCCGTGTGATAGACGGTGACCAGCAGCCGCTTGGCATCGAGTGCAAATTCCTTGGTGATCAGGTTCCAGGCAAGCTCGATTGCCCGCTCCTTGAAGTAGTCGCCGAAGGAGAAGTTGCCGAGCATCTCGAAGAAGGTGTGATGGCGCGCAGTGTAGCCGACGTTATCAAGGTCGTTATGCTTGCCGCCGGCGCGGACGCACTTCTGCGCCGTCGAGGCCGTCTTGTATGGACGCTGCTCCAGGCCGGTGAAAACATTCTTGAACTGGACCATGCCGGCATTGGTGAACATCAGGGTCGGATCGTTGCGCGGCACCAGCGGGCTCGACGAAACGATTTCGTGGCCGTTCTTCTTGAAATAGTCGAGGAAGGTCGACCGGATATCATTCACACCGCTCATGCTATGCCCTTCAATGCTGCCGGAAGGCAGGTCAAAACTTAAATCCAGTGGCTTTTATCGTTCGCCTTAACCACTGTCCAGCAGACAAACAAAACCGGCCGCATTCTGATCAAAGAATGCGGCCGGTTTTGAACTGTTGGAAACCGATACGATTAGCCGTCGACGGCCTCGTCCCCGTCATTCGCATCAGGGCCGCCGTTCTGCAGGAAGCGGTCCGCAATCAGACCGGCATTCTGACGAAGCGCCGTCTCAATCTCACGCAGGAGATCCGGATTGTCGCGCAGGAAGAGCTTCGCATTCTCGCGGCCCTGACCGAGGCGCTGGCTGTTATAGGAGAACCAGGCGCCCGACTTCTCGACGATACCAGCCTTGACGCCTAGGTCGACCAGTTCGCCGGTCTTCGAAACGCCTTCACCATACATGATGTCGAATTCGACCTGCTTGAAGGGAGGCGCCATCTTGTTCTTGACGACCTTGACGCGGGTCTGGTTGCCGATGACCTCTTCTCGCTCTTTGACCGCGCCGATGCGTCGAATGTCAAGGCGAACGGACGCATAGAACTTCAGCGCATTACCGCCGGTCGTCGTTTCCGGCGAACCGAACATGACACCGATCTTCATGCGGATCTGGTTGATGAAGATGACCATGGTGTTCGACTTCGAGATGGAAGCCGTCAGCTTGCGCAGTGCCTGGCTCATCAGACGCGCCTGAAGACCCGGCAGATTGTCGCCCATCTCGCCTTCGATTTCGGCACGCGGCGTCAACGCGGCGACGGAGTCGACAACGAGAACGTCGACCGCACCGGAACGGACCAGCGTGTCGGTGATCTCAAGCGCCTGTTCGCCCGTATCCGGCTGTGAAATCAGCAGATTCTGCAGGTCGACACCAAGTTTGCGGGCATAGACCGGATCAAGCGCATGTTCCGCGTCCACGAAAGCGCAGATGCCCCCCTTCTTCTGCGATTCGGCAATGGTCTGTAGCGCGAGCGTCGTCTTACCCGAGCTTTCAGGTCCGTAGATCTCGATGATACGCCCTTTCGGAAGACCGCCGATCCCGAGCGCTATATCCAGCCCGAGGGAACCCGTCGACACCGTTTCGATCTCGACAACGTTCTCGTTCGAGCCGAGCTTCATGATTGAGCCCTTGCCGAACGACCGCTCGATCTGTGAGAGTGCCGCTTCAAGTGCCTTGCTTTTGTCCACCGATTTGTCCTCTACAAGCCGCAATGTATTCTGTGACATTCGATCCACCTTTAGGTTATTGAAGCCGCTCAAGCAATGTCGCCGCCGATGTCGATTTTGTACCGCATTTGTTCTCATTGCGCAAGCGACGCTCAAATAATTGAAACAAAAAGGTAAAACTGCCTGTGTTCTACATTTGTTTTAGTCATAGAAAGCAACAGCTTAGAGATAGGGATCTGCTCTCCGGTCGACCAGTGGCGGCAGGACGATTCGTATCTTTCGGCCATGCGGGATGATGAAATGAAGCGGAAGATTCTTGTCCTCGGCGGAGCCCATATCGACAGGCGCGGACGCATTTCAGGAGACACCGTGGCTGGCGCCAGCAATCCAGGTTCATGGTTCGAGGAGCCGGGCGGCGGCGGCTTCAATGCCGCGCGCAATCTTGCCCGGTTGGGCTTCGACGTGACGATGATTTCGCCCCGCGGCGGTGATCCGATCGGCGAGATGGTCAGCGAGGCTGCCGACTTCGCCGGCGTTGATGATCGCCCCTTTGTTTTCCTCGATCGCAAGACGCCGAGCTATACCGCAATCATCGAGAACGACGGAAACTTGGTGATTGCGCTTGCCGACATGGATCTCTACCGCATGTTCGTGCCGAGGCGCCTCTCGATCCGTGCCGTCCGCGATGCCTTTGCCGCGACTGATTTCATCCTCATCGACGCCAATCTGCCAGCAGAGACGCTGGCATCGATCGTCGAGCGTGCGAAAGTGCTTGGCAAGCCGGTGGGCGCAATCGCAATCTCGCCGGCGAAGGCCGTCAAGCTCAAGCCGTGCATCGAAGGGATCGACTATCTTTTCCTCAACGAGGCCGAGGCTGCCGCATTGACCGGCGAACGCCCCAACGATCCAGCACACTGGCCGTCACTGCTGGGTGACATCGGCTTGCGCGGTGGCGTCGTCACGCGCGGACAACGCGAGCTGATCGCCTTCGCGGATCGCCACGCGATAGCGCTGCAGCCCGCAAATCTGGAAGGCGTCGCGGATGTCACCGGTGCGGGAGACTCGCTTGCAGCCGGCGTAATCTCAGGATTGATGCGCGGGATTTCCTTGGCCGATGCCATCAGGGAAGGTGCTGCGGCCGCGGCACTTACCGTACAATCGCCGCATGCCGTCAATGAAAACCTTTCCCCGGATCTGATCAGGGAGACACTTTCCCTTGTTCCACCGGCGAGAATTTTGCATTGAAGGCCGTACCGATGAAATGGAAGAGACAATGACGAAACCGTTCTCCCCCCTCCTGCCGATCGCCTATTCCAAAGAAGTCGCAAGCGCCAAGCAGCGCGGCGCGCCGATCGTGGCGCTTGAATCGACCATCATCACGCATGGCATGCCCTACCCCGGCAACATCGAGATGGCCCGCAGCGTCGAGGCGCTCATTCGTGAGCAGGGCGCCGTGCCAGCCACTATCGCGGTCATTCACGGAACGCTGCATATCGGCCTCGAATCCGATCAGCTGGAGCAACTGGCGCAGGCCAAGGACGTCCTTAAAGTCTCGCGCGCCGATCTCGCCTTCGCGATCGCCGAGCGCCGTCACGGTGCGACGACCGTGGCAGCGACGATGATCGCCGCCGAGCGTGCCGGCATCAAGGTCTTCGCCACCGGAGGCATCGGCGGTGTTCACCGCGGCGCTGAGGAAAGCTTCGATATTTCCGCTGACCTCGAGGAACTCGGCCGCACCGGCGTCATCGTCGTCTGCGCCGGCGCCAAGGCTATCCTCGACATTCCGAAAACCCTGGAGGTGCTGGAAACCGCGGGTGTGCCTGTCGTCACCTATGAAAGCGAGGAATTCCCCGCCTTCTGGTCCCGTGCCTCGGGGTTGCGCAGTCCGCTGACGCTGAACAGCCCGGCCGCCATCGCCAACTTCCAGACGGTGCGCGAGCAGCTCGGCATTGACGGCGGCATGCTGATTGCCAACCCCGTGCCGGAGGCGGACGAGATCCCCCGGGAGGAAATGGAGATCTACATCGAGCGCGCGCTCGATAGCGCCGAGCGCGATGAAATCAGCGGCAAGGAAGTGACGCCTTACCTGCTCAGCACGATCTTTGACTTGACCGACGGCCAGAGCTTGAAGACCAACATTGCGCTCGTAGAAAACAACGCGCGACTGGCGGCAGAAATTGCCGTCGCGCTGGCTGGCTGATCGTTTAGAAAGGGGCGCTGCGGCGCCCCTTAACTGTCCAGCGTCTCTTTGACGACAACGGCAAGCTGCTTCAGGGAGAACGGTTTCGGCAAGAATCCAAACTTGGAATCCGGCGGCAGGTTGCGGGCAAACGCGTCTTCGGCATATCCCGAAACGAAGATGAACTTCAGGTTCGGATAGTTCTTGCGCAACTCGCGCAGCAGCGACGGACCATCCATCTCCGGCATCACGACATCTGAAACGACAATGTCGACCTTGCCTTCGAGCTCCTCCATGATATCGAGCGCCTCTACGCCAGACCCGGCCTCATAAACCGTATAACCGCGTGTTTCGAGCATGCGCTTGCCCCCACGGCGCACTGCTTCCTCATCCTCCACCAGCAGAATAACCGCCGAACCCGTTAGGTCCTCGGGTTGCTCGACCGGTGCCGGCGCCTGTTCCGCAAGCGCACCGATAGCCGGCGTGACTGCATCACCTTCGGCGGCAACGGCTGGCTCGACAATGTGGCGCGGCAGGAAGACGCGGAATGTCGTGCCTTTGCCAACTTCCGACTCCGGCTGAATGTAGCCGCCTGATTGCTTGACGATACCATAGACCATCGCGAGACCAAGCCCCGTTCCCTTGCCCACCTCTTTTGTCGTGAAGAAGGGCTCGAAGATCTTGTCCATGATCTCGGGTGCAATGCCGGTCCCGTTGTCCGAAACCTCGACGAGGACCATGTCCTCATGCGGCATGTAGGAATAGTTGAATGCCGCGACCTCTTCCGCCGTCACATTCTTCGTACGAAGCGTGAGCTTGCCGCCCTGCGGCATGGCATCTCGGGCGTTGACGCAAAGGTTGATCAGCACCTGTTCGAACTGTGACAGGTCGGTCTTCACCGGCCAGAGATCGCGGCCGTACTCGACATCAAGCTTCACATTGGTACCGGAAAGCAGGCGGTCGACCAGCATCCTGAGGTCGCCGACCACATCAGTCAGATTGAGCACCGTCGGTCGCATCGTCTGCTTGCGCGAGAAGGCCAGCAGTTGCCGAACAAGCACGGCGGCACGATTGGCGTTGCGCTTGATTTCCATCAGGTCGGCAAAGCCCGGGTCGGCGGGTCGCGCCTGTAGCAGCAGATGATCGGAGGAGAGCAGGATGGCCGTCAGAACGTTGTTGAAGTCGTGTGCAATGCCACCGGCCAGCGTGCCGACCGCGTTCATCTTCTGCGTCTGCGCCATCTGCGCCTCAAGCGCCTTCTGCTCGGTCACCTCGACGGCATAGACGATCGCGGCCTCTTCCGGCGCCTCGTCGCTCTGGTCGATCACCGCGTTGACGTAGAAGCGGAAATGGCGGGCTTCATCCGTTGGCGTACGAGAGTCGATCGGCGGGATATCGCCCTGCCGATCCTTCGCCGCCGCAAGCGCCTGCTGCAGCTTCGACTTATCGCTGTCATGGACAATGACTTCGAGCAAGGCGCCATTCTCGACGTCATTCCGGGAAACAATCCCGGAAAACAGTTTCAGGAACGGGGCATTGGTTCGCAGGATACGGCCTTCGCCATCGACCGAGGCGATCGCCATCGGCGTGTTGTTGAAGAAACGAGTAAAGCGCATCGCGGCCGCCGTCCCCGACTGATCGTTCTCGCCGCTTTTCTGCCGCGTCAGAACAATCGACCGGCTTTCCCCCGGAGCACCATCGCGCATCGACGTCACGCTGTGGACGATCTGGGCCGGCAGACTCTGGCCGTTCATCTTCTTCAGGTCGAGATCGAGCGTTACCGTCTTTTTCAGGCCCGGATCAGCCTGCACCGATTGGATGAGCGCAAGTCCCTCGCCTGCGACGAAATCGCCGATCGTAACAGAGCCTGGAACGAACTTGGTGAGATCGATGCCAAGCCATTCTGCCAGCGTTGCATTGAGATAGAATATCTCTCCTTTGCGACCGGCCGAAAAGAACCCGGCTGGCGCATGGTCAAGATAGTCGATCGCATTTTGCAGTTCCTTGAAGAACCGCTCCTGATCGTCACGCTCGGATGTGATGTCGCTGATCTGCCAGATGTGGAGTGGCTTGCGCCCGATCTCCTCGCTCTGCAGAGTCCGCGCTTTCAGGCGGTACCAATGCGCTCCTGCACCGTTCGTCGAGGGGCCCAGCGACCGCAACAGGCGGAACTCCTCACTGCCCTCCCGCCCTTCGCGAAGCCCGTTGGAAAGACGATAAAGCGCCTCGTTCGATTCCCGATGACGCGACAGCAGCGCTTCGAGCGTCTGAACTTCTGTCGATTTGCGGGCGCCCGTCAGCTCGCCATAGGCAGCGTTCGCATAGACGATGCGCCCTTTGTCATCGGTAATTAGCGACCCATCGGGGTGGCTGTTCAGAAATGCCCGCGCGAGGCTATCGGACTGCCGCTGCGGCATGACCTCGATAAAGCCGATCACCGACGACACGAGGAAGAAGATCCCGACCATGGCAAGCACGCCGAGAACGCCAAGCACCATTTCGTTGTCGAGAGAACTTTTGAAAACAACGAATGCAGCGGCTGCACCGATCAGCACAAGTGCAAGCAGGATGATCCGCAAGGCCGTTCCCGTGCGGCCCCCGCGGTCCAAGAGCGGTTCGCTATAATCGTCGGCCTGACGCGGTCTCGTCATCTATTCCCTCGCATGGCCTGCCAGGCTTCACTCGCTATGGGGAGACAAAGCAGGAATCAGGCGCCATTTCCTTCTTATCAATTTGCGGTCCCCGCAAAAACACTGGTCTCTGTGAAGACTGATTGAATTCACAACGAAGAGCGCCAATTTCGCCATTAAAATGCGTTGTTAAGAAAGCATGTTCGAATTCCACTTCGGGTTGGCGTGACTGGACAAGGCCATCGGGACTTGTCTACGAAGTGGTAAAGTCGCCATGTGGTTCAAAACCGCGAAGGGAGTAAGCCAAGATGTTCGATGATCTCATGGGAGCCTATGGGAGCCGCTTCCTTCTCGCCGCCGGCGGCGTCGGCATAGCTCTATTGCTGCTGATTGTCGTGCTCTGGTTCATGCGAAACCGGGCGCCTTCGCCCTTCGTGCGGGGTGGCCGCAACCGTCAGCCACGGCTGCAGGTCCTCGATGCGGCGGCCGTCGATGCGCGCAGACGCCTCGTCCTCGTCCGCCGCGACGATGTCGAACATCTGATTATGATCGGCGGACCGACCGATATCGTCATCGAGAGCAGGATTGGCGAGGCCGCCGACAAGCTCGTATCGCTCGAGACAGCTCAATCGGCCGCTGCGCCCGCGCCGGTTGCTACTCCCATGATGACACCACAGCTCGAGGCCCCGCCCGAGCAGCCGGCGCCTGTTCGCATCACGCAGGCCGAACCCCAGGGTACGCCACCGATCCGCAGCCATACGCCAGCCGAAGCTTACGTGCCCGAACGCGCGCCAATCGAAGCCCGCCCGGAACCGGTTATCGTCGCCACGCCGCCCTCGCCTCCCCCCGTCATCGGCGAACGTGAGCGTGCCCCGCGTCCGGCACCATCATTCGAGCCACGCCTGGAACCGCGTCCGGCGCCGGCCCCTATCGAGGCCTCCGCTGCCGCAGACATTCTCGATTCGGCCCGCGAGCGTGTGCTTTCGCAACAGCGCATCGAGCCGCAAGTCACCCCTCCGTCGGTCCGGAGCGCGCCCGCGCCCGTGCAGCCCTCATCGGCATTCGTCGAGGTTGGCACGCTAGCGCCGGCTGCACAGCCGAGCGACTTCCAGCGCATCCTCGAGGAAGAAATGACGAGTACACTTGCCGCCGAGCGCATCGTGCCGACGCCACAGGTGCCCGCTGCAAGACCCGCTCCGGCGCCCGGTAACCTGCCGCGCCGTGATCCTGACATGGCGCCGCTCACCGGTGCTGATGCCGCCCTTCAAAACGAGGTCGCACGCATCTTCGGCGAGATGAGCGTCAACCGCGACAAGTAAGCGGGTCGATCCCAAAAACAAAAAGGGCACCGTGTTTCCGCGGTGCCCTTTTATCTTTTATGTCGGGACTATTCGTCCCGGTAAACCTTTTCCCGGCGCTCGTGCCGCTCTTGAGCCTCGATGGAGAGCGTCGCGATCGGTCGAGCGTCAAGCCGCTTGAGACCGATTGGTTCGCCGGTCTCCTCGCAATAGCCGTAGGTGCCGTCTTCGATACGTTGCAGTGCTGCGTCGATCTTGGAAATCAGCTTTCTCTGGCGGTCGCGGGCACGCAGTTCGATAGCCCGGTCGGTTTCGGACGATGCCCTATCGGCAAGGTCCGGGTGGTTTGCGCTTTCCTCGGCCAAGTGGTCGAGGGTTTCGCGCGCCTCTCTGAGAATGTCGTTCTTCCAGGCGACCAGCTTGGCTCTAAAGTAAGCCCGCTGATTGCCATTCATGAACTCTTCCTCTTCCGAGGGTACGTAGTTGCTAAGATCGATCTTCTCACTCAACGCGATTCTCCTGAAGAACATCTCATCTGGCGGGTGTATATCGCGAGCACTACGGTTGATTCAAGCCAAATACGCTAGGTAAACAGTTTTTTAAATCTGTCATATTTTTAAGCTAACAGGCTATTTTCTCACCCTTATTCCGCCGGATGCATATTCCTCTCCCGGTAACCCTGCACTTTCCCAAGCCGGATTTAGGCGCGACACCTGCGGCCGCGGTTGACGCACGGGCCGCTCACCCGCTACTGAAAAAGTCCCTTCGACGTGGATTTTCCTATGGCCGCAATCACGCCTCCGCCTTCCCGGATTTATCTGCTGCGGCACGCCGAAGCCGCTTGGGCCGCACCTGGACAACGTGATTTCGACCGCCCGCTCAGCGACAAAGGCTATGCCGAGGCCGAACTCGTCGCCGACAGGGCCGCGGACAAGGGGTATCGGCCGGATCTCGTACTGAGTTCGACAGCGGCGCGTTGCCGGGACACGGCCGATGCCGTACATCGGGCAATGGGCTCCACACTCGACCTTCGTTTCGTCGACGAGCTTTATAATGCCTCGCAGGACATCTATCTCGAGATCATCGATGCCCAGCAGGCGATCGAATCAGTGATGCTGGTGGGCCACAACCCGACGATGGAGCAAACGCTAGAAGCGTTGATCGGCCACGAGGCACTCTGTCAGGCATTGCCGACCGGCTTTCCGACGGCCGGTCTTGTGGTTCTGGACTATGACGGTGTGTCGGCAGGCTGGCGTCTCGTCGATTTCGTGATCGACTAAGCTCTTTTCGCGGAACGTCTTTTCGCGTCGATCCGGGGTTCCTATATGGCTTGTCACGATACAACCGGAATTCCGCCTTGCCGCCCAGCCTAACCTCCTTCACCGATGACGCGCGCATCGCCCTCGACAATTTCGCGGACCGGGCATCTGGCCTGATCAATCCAACTGTGCGCCTTGGCGTCACCGGCCTATCGCGCTCTGGGAAGACCGTCTTCATTTCCTCCCTCGTCCACAACCTGCTGCACGGCGGCCGGCTGCCGCTCTTCGAGCCAGTGCAGTCCGGTCGTGTCTCGGCGGTCCGGCTTGAGCAGCAGCCGGATGATGCAGTGCCGCGCTTCCAGTATGAAGATCACATTCGCTCCCTGGTGAAGGACCGCGTCTGGCCGGATTCCACACGCGCCATCTCGGAATTGCGCATCACACTCGAATATCAAAGTGCCAGCGGCTGGAATCGCCTCTTCTCGCCCGGTCGGTTGTCGATCGATATCGTCGACTATCCTGGCGAATGGCTGCTCGACCTGCCGCTGCTCGGAAAGGACTATCGCGCGTTCTGCGAGGAAACGATTGCCTTGGGCAAAACGGGCGTTCGCGCAGACCTTTCGCACGCTTGGCTGACACTCGCCCACGCCACGGACATCAGTGCTCCCGCCGACGAAATGCGTGCCCGCGACCTTGCAATTTCCTTTGCAGATTACCTCAAAGCCTGCAAAGCAGACGAACGCTCGCTTTCCACGCTCCCGCCCGGCCGCTTTCTATTGCCTGGCGATCTCGATGGCTCTCCCGCCCTCACCTTTGCGCCGCTCGCGCTTCCACCCGAGGGCAAAGCACAAAAGGGATCGCTGTGGGCGATGATGGAACGACGCTACGAGGCCTATAAATCGGTCGTCGTGAAGCCTTTCTTTCGCGAGCACTTTGCCCGTCTAGACAGGCAGATCGTGCTTGTCGATGCGCTGCAAGCCATCAATCGTGGCCCCGAGGCCGTACAGGACCTCGAACGCGCCCTGACGGACGTTCTGGCGTGCTTCCGACCGGGCACGAATTCCTGGCTGTCTTCATTGCTTGGCCGCCGCATCGACCGCGTCCTGGTTGCCGCGACCAAGGCCGACCACCTGCATCATGAAAGCCATGACCGGCTCGACGCCCTCACCCGCCGCTTGGTTGAGCGCGCAGCTGAGCGCATTGGAATGGCGGGGGCAGGAATCGACGTCATGGCACTTGCCTCTGTCCGCGCCACCCGCGAAGCGACAGTAAAACGCGACGGCCATAACCTCCCGGTCATCGTCGGGACACCGATGGAGGGAGAAACCATTGGTGGTGAACGTTTCGATGGCCACAGGAAGACGGCGATATTTCCGGGAGACCTTCCTGTGGACCCGGAGAACCTGTTCGAGCGAATCGAATCTGGAGAGCCCGACACCTCGCTGCCCGATATAAATGTCGTGCGCTTTCGTCCTCCGCACCTCGAAGAAACGGGCGGCGGCATAAAGCTTTCGGTCCCACATATTCGCCTCGACCGCGCCATGCAGTTTCTGTTCGGAGATCGCCTCGCATGATCAAACCACCATCCGAACACCCGGTCCACCGCACGCCGGCCGCGTTTTCTTATGAAGAGGACCCAGCGGTCCGACCGACAATCGAGACCAAACACCGCCAGCGAAAGCCAGGCAGCTTCACCGACGAGGTCGTGCTGACCGCCGACGAGGACGATCCATTCCTCAATCCTGAAAAGGATGTCCCTCCCGTGCCGCTCGTCCCCCGCAAGCGTGGCACGTCGTTTGCGAAAATCGCAGCGGCCGCATTCGGCATTCTCTTCTCGCTTGCCTTCGGCCTTTGGACCGACAGCCTTATCCACAATCTTTTCAGCCGCGCGGATTGGCTGGGCTATGCGGCGCTCGCGGCCCTGACGGTCGGCGTTCTGGCGGTGATTGCCATCGTTGTTCGCGAAACAGCCGGGATGATGCGGTTGACGGCTGTGCAGGGGATCAAGGCGGAAGCGGGGACCGCCATGGTCGAGACTAAACCGGCGAAGGCACGCGCACTGGTCAAGCGCCTGGAAACCTTGCTGTCCGACAAGCCCGAGACGGCCAAAGGCCGAGCCACCCTCAAGGCGGCGGAAGCCGATATCATCGACGCGCCACACCTCATTGCCCTCGCGGAACGCGAACTCCTGGCCCCGCTCGACAGGCAAGCCCGAGCTCTGATCGTCAATGCATCGAAAAGGGTTTCCATCGTCACCGCTGTCAGCCCACGCGCCATCGTCGATCTGCTCTACGTACTTTACGAAGCTGCCAGACTCGTTCGCGCGATGGCGGAGCTCTACGGCGGTCGGCCTGGCACACTCGGCATGATCCGACTCATGCGAGATGTTCTGGCGCATCTCGCCGTTACCGGCTCAATCGCCGTCGGCGACAGCCTTGTGCAGCAGGTGCTCGGCCATGGACTGGCCTCGAAACTGTCGGCGCGCCTTGGCGAGGGCGTCATCAACGGCCTGATGACCGCCCGCATCGGAATCGCTGCCATGGATCTCTGCCGTCCCCTTTCCTTCCATGCCCTGAAACGTCCGGGAATCGGTGACTTCATCGGCGATCTGGCTCCCTCGATGACGTCGCGCGACAAGAATTCCTGAGGATTGACGGTTTTGTTGCGCCCCGCCGCGTCTCAAACACGGCGTGGAAATACTTGTCGTGAATTCAATACCCTAGCGCCCCACTCTCACATTCCGCCAACTGCGAAAACGCCCGCTCCTCAGTGTTTTTCGGATGACGGGAAACCAACCGTTAACCATTATTCGGCAAAACTTGGCGCCAGTTAAGCGAGGGTGTCGCTAGGGAAAATCCATGTATTCGCGCAAGTTTCTTCTTCTTTTCGGGCTCGCTGCGGTGGCGCTGTCACCGGTCGCCGACATGGCCCCATCCGCGACAGCTGCAACACGTGACAAAGCCTTCTTCGAGTCCGTTGCCGGCACCTGGCGAGGCCCCGGCGAGATCGTTGCCGGCAAATACAAAGGCACGAAATTCACCTGCAATCTCGTAGGGGAACCGGTCAGCGCGGGCGGCACGGGTATCAAGCTTGACGGAAGCTGCAGGGTCGGTGTCTTCAAGCAGCCGATGACGGCGCTCATCACGCAGTCCGGCAATTCCTATAAGGGCAAGTTCCTTGATGGTGCCGATGGCAAGGGTCTCGACGTCGTTTCGGGTGCGGTAACGCAGGATACGGTGGTCGTCGGTCTCAACCGCTCCAAGCTGAACGGCGCTATGATTGCTCGCGTCAAAGACGACAAGACCATGAACGTTACCGTTTCCGTTAAGGTCGAAAGCCAGATGATCCCCGTCATCGGCCTGACGCTTACGCGCCAACTCGACGAAATCGCCGTCGGCTCCGTCGAATAATTCCAACGCGTACCTGAAAGCGGCGGATTTCCCGCCGCTTTTTTGTTTCAGACGGTATGCCACCAAGTGCTGCGGTCATCGGCAACCTCGATCCCCTGCACATCAGCCTTCGTCAGCCATTCGCGAACTGGTGCCCCATTGACGAGCAGTTCCGGAGCAAAGTCGGCAAGCGGCATCAACACGAAGCCACGGTCCGTCATGCGCGGGTGCGGGAGTTCGAGACGCGGCGCCGATTGCACCACATCGGCATAGGTCAGGATATCGATATCGAGTGTTCGCGGTCCCCACCGCTCGATGCGCTCTCGTTTCATCCCTCGTTCGATATCGAGGCAGACGTCGAGAAGCGCCTCTGGAGCAAGCGTTGTCTGGACTTCAGCGCAAGCGTTGAAGAAATAGGACTGGTCGGTTTTGCCCCAGGGCGGCGTACGATAGAGCCGCGACACCGCTACCACCCGGCAATCGGACCGTCGGTCAAGCGCTCTTAGTGCGACCGCCATCGCATGGACGGGCTCGCCGAGATTGCCGCCGAGGCCAAGTGTTGCGGTCTTGAAAACGGACTCAGGCAAAGTGTTCGATGCTCACTTGGACGAAATCCAGAACACCCGGCACCGGCGCGTTCGGCTTGCGGACAGTAATCTTTGCACGCTTGACCTGCGGAAACTTTGCGCAAAGTCCTTTTGCTATATCAAGGGCAAGCGCCTCGATAAGGTAGCGACGCTTGCCCGTGACAATCTCCTCGATCACCGTGAAGGCGATACCGTAGTTGACCGTATCGTTGATGGAATCGCTCTCCAGAGCACCGCCGGCAATGACGTCGAGCTCGGCATCCACAAAGAAGCGCTGGCCGAGGAACTCCTCCTCGTCGTGAACGCCGTGGCGGGCAAAGAACGCACAGTTCTGAAGCGTGATTGTGTAAGTGGTGCTCATGCCGAGTGTCCTTGCTCCAAACTATAGCGCGCCGCGAGCATAGCATCAGCGATGGCCAAAGCATCCCTGTTGATTGCGACATCGTGCACACGAAAAATGACCGCTCCGGAAAGACGCAGCAACACGCTCGTCGCTGCCGTTCCTGCGTCCCGGTCGGCGGCTTCCCTGCCCGTGATGGCGCCGACAAAACGCTTGCGCGATGTCCCGGCAAGCAGCGGTAATCCAAGGCGGTGAAGTTCGCCGAAACGCACCATCAGCTCAATATTCTCTTCGGTATCCTTCGCAAAGCCGAAGCCCGGATCCAACACGATGCGATCCCTTGCGACCCCCGCGGCCGATGCGATTTCGAGCGAGCGTTGCAGGAAGAGAAACTGGTCGGCGATCACGTCGGCAAGCTTCTCCCGTTCGCGGCCCGTGTGCATCAGGCACAGTCCTGCGCCAGTATCAGCAGCGATCTTTCCGATCTCCGGCTCCTTCTGCAATCCGAACACGTCATTGATAATGTGCGCTCCCGCGCTAACCGCAAGCCGAGCGGTCTCAGCCCGATAGGTGTCGATCGAGATCAACGCATCGGTCCTGCCGCGCAGCGCCTCGATCACCGGCAGGACCCGTGCCTGTTCTTGCAGGGGAGTGACGATATCCGCGCCGGGACGTGTCGACTCGCCGCCGATATCGATGATCTGAGCCCCCTCCCCGGCGGCCTGAAGCGCGTGCGCAACAGCGGCATCGACAGTGTCGTAACGTCCGCCATCAGAGAAGGAATCCGGCGTCGCGTTGACGATCGCCATAATAACGGCGCGTGTGCCCAGTTCTATCTCACGGCCATGCCCGACGCGCCAGAAACTGCTCCCAAGCTGTGCCAACGGCATTCATCCTATCGATCGAAAAAGGCGCCAACCATATTGCGCTGGCCGTGCCTATGCCCCAAGCTCCGCCAAACTTCAACATGAGTATCTGCAGAATGCTTTCCGTACCGCGTTATATGCTCTTCGTGCTCGGGTTTTCCATGGTCGTACCAGCATGTCCTCCGGCCTCTGCCGCCGTCATTGCGACCAAGAGCTACTCCTATTTCGCGATCGGGGGCAAAACCGCGGATCAGCTCGATCAACAGCTGAGCTCCAACGGACCGACGGCAAGTGGCTCGTCAGCCCGCCATCCCGGCGCGACCAAAATCCGTTTTGGCGGCGACGCCACCTATGTCCAGACGGGAGGCAAGTGCAAGGTTGGCAACGCCAAGGTAACGGTCCATACGCAGATTATCCTGCCGCGCTGGACAAACCGCAAAGGCGCCAGCAAACAGCTCTCTATGGTCTGGGATGCACTCTCGAGCGACATTAAGCGCCACGAAGAACGCCATGCCGAAATTGCCCGAAACCAGGCGCGCGTCATGGAAAGACAGATTCTCGCTCTACCGCCACAACCCAATTGTGAGCGGATGCAGGAACTCGTCACCGACGTATCGACGCGCGGCATCGAGGAACACGATCGGCTGCAGGCCCGATTCGACCGAGTCGAAGCTGCCAATTTCGAGAATCGGATGATGAGGTTGCTCGACCACCGGCTAAAAAAATCCGGCGGCGTAAGATAGCCGATTCTTGGGTCAAAAACGATCACAGAAGTTTAGCCGCGCAACAAAACTTGTGTGAAACCGCTGTCGCCCCAGTGTTTTAGTGGTTATTTCTCGGTCTAGCTAAATCAACCACAACGCGGTAATATTCAAACATTCGAAAGTTCAGGTCGGTAAGCCCGAACTTTCGCTCCTGGGTTCTCCTGGCGCGTTGCGAAGCCGCGGATGATCCTCCCTCGTCCGTAGGTAATGCGCCTACCTCGCCTCGCTCGTCTAACGGCCAGCGAGGCTTTTTTTGGGAGTGCGGTGGAATTAGGCCTGCCGCTCGGGCACGTGGACGGTGAGACCATCCAGGGCTGTCTTCATCCTGATCTGACAGGAAAGGCGCGACGTCGGGCGCACGTCAAACGCGAAATCGAGCATATCTTCTTCCATGGCCTCGGGCGGACCAACGCGCTCCGTCCACTCGTCGTCGACGTAGACATGACAGGTTGCGCAGGCGCAGGCGCCGCCGCACTCCGCCTCGATACCCGGCACCGAATTGCGCACGGCATTTTCCATAACAGTCGATCCCTGATCGACATCAAGATCGAAGCGCGTGCCGTCGAAGGCGACAATGGTCAATTTGGGCATGATGATTTCCGGTGGTCGTCAATGGGAGGGTCTGGATTTTTCTTCCAACAAATCGCCGAGGCAGTCAACATCGACCGCTCGATGCTCTTCATCACAAATTGAGAAGCGACGCGCTTGTCAAAATGCGCCATGCCGAAGGTCACAAAAAGACCCGCTGCCCTGAAATGGGCCAGCGGGTCTTGTACCCATGTTGACTTTGCGTCGGTTAGCGGCAGAGTTTGAGAATAAAATTCTCGGCTTCGATTACCGCAAAGCCGACCGCCGCCATGCTGGCAGCGTCGCCGCAATTACCCTCGAGCGCTTCGGCTGCTGCATGAACACGAAACGCGCCAATGGCTCCAGCCGCGCCCTTGAGGCGGTGTGCCGCGGCTTCTATAATCTTGGCGTTGCCGGACGACATCTCCTGCAGGCAAGCCCGCGCCTGCCGCGCAAACATCTGCAGAACTTCGATTTCCAGGCTCTTGTCGCCCATTGTCTGATTTGCCAGATGCACCAGATCGACCGGACGTTCGTGCGAAGGGCGAGGCCCCTTGCAATTGTCGGGCGCCGCGAACGCAATACTGACTGCTGCCATGTGCCAATTCTCCCGTCGTCTATCCCGCCGTTTCATCATCGTGCGGGGTACTGGATGGGAATCGCGTTAAATTCCGGCACATTCAGGGCGGATTTCTCGGGATATGGTTAACGCCTGATAAACGGCATTAACCCTTTGGTTTTTAAAGACGCACATCTCTTAAATGATGTTAACAAGACCTTAATATCATGGGATTTGACCGGTTGCGTTAATTGTCTAGCAGTCGCGGATGTGTCACTACGATACTACTGGGCGAGCTTGCCGGCACCTGCCTTTGCTCGCCAAGTGGATAATGGTAATGTTTTGATACCGTCTGTATGAAAAAGCAGCTATCCACTCTGAAATGATATGCTTATCCGTCCTCGGCAATGTGGGCGGGCGGGCTCAGAGGCTAAGGTTTTGTTCGGGCTCGGCGGGAAGCCCGGATGCGTTGTTGAACCGGCTGGGATGTAACGAGGCGTAACGTAAATGGCGAACAACAAGTACAACGAGTCGATCGAGGACAAGGCGTTCAAGGCATTGGACGAAGCGCTCCAGATCGACTTCGGAAAAGACGATACGCTGTCTCGCAACGGCAAGACCGACGCCCCGGAGGCCAAATTGTCCGAAACACCAAGTGCCCGCAATCAGCAAAGCCAAACAGACGCCAAGCGTGCCCGTGCCGCTAACACGCCTCGCCAGCCCGAACAGCCGTCGCGCGCCCCCTCCTTCGCCGCCAACGATGCCAACCGCATCTCGCCGGCTTCGCTCCTGAAGTCCCTGGAGAACGGCACCAGCCGCTCGGCAGTGCGCAACGCAACGCTCGTGTCGCTTCTCTGGATTGTCGCGGGACTTGGCCTGATGGCCCTGCTCTACTCGCCCCAGATCTGGCAGATCCGCTCCCTCGCCGATCTTTTGGCGCTCCCGGGTGTCATCGCCGGTTTCATCGGCATCATTGTGCCGGTACTATTGTTCTATGCCTTCGCGGTCATGATGGCCCGCGCCCAGGACATGCGCAACGCAGCACGTTCCATGGCCGAAGTCGCGCTTCGCCTCTCCGAACCGGAAACCGTCGCTTCCGAACGCATCATGACCGTCGGCCAGGCCGTTCGCCGCGAAGTCTCCGCCATGAATGAAGGCATCGAGCGTACTATTGCGCGCGCTTCGGAGCTTGAAACCCTCGTCCATTCCGAGGTCAATGCGCTTGAGCGGAGCTACGCCGACAATGAATTGCGCGTACGCGGCCTCGTGCACGAGCTCGGCTCGGAGCGCGAAGCGATCGTTAATCACGCCGAGCGCATCCGCACGTCGATCGCCGGCGTGCACGACCAGCTTAAGGAAGATCTGTCGCTTGCCACGGAAGAGATCGCCGTACGCCTAGCGACTTCAGGTGAAGCCTTCGCATCGATGATCGACACGCGCGCCGCGGCGATCACTGAAAAATCCGAGTCGGCGATCCAGTCGCTCGGCACGCTGCTGGCGGCAAAGACGGATTCGCTGCTCCAAACGCTGACCTCGTCTGGATTTGCGCTAACAAACGAATTCGACACCCGGCTGGACTCCCTCACGTCGAGCCTCAGCGAACACGGAGAGCAGATCCTCCGGCAGTTCGAGACGCGTGCGTCCACGATGGACAGCAACGCCGAGAAGCTCAATGCCGCGCTGAACGACCGCGCCCGTCAGCTGAACGAGATCCTGATTGCCCGCACCCGTGAGATCAACGAGAGCCTGACCGGTGGCGAACGCACGATCAGCACCACGCTTGATGACGTCCTTTCCAAGCTCAACAGCGCACTGGACGAGAAGGGTTCGAGCTTCCGTCAGAGCCTGCAATCGAGCGTCGACGACACTATTATGGACCTCGATCTTCGCTCCGGCTTCTTTGACGAAAGGCTCCAGGCAACCGTCGCGCAGCTCTCGACCTCGTTCGATGAGCGCGTCGCGGAATTCGCCAATGCCTTCGACAAGCGCGCCGGCTCGCTCGACACGAAGCTGATGGAGAGCCTCAACCGCATCAACGACACGATGACCGGCGGTTCGGACGCGCTGAACGGTATCCTGAGTTCGAGCATCGAGCGCCTTGGCGCGTCGCTCACCGACCAGTCCTTCGCGCTGGCCACCGCCCTTGCCACTAGCCAGGAAGTCATGGAAAGCTCGCTGGCAGGCAAGGTCTCCGAAGTCACCGAGGCCATCCACACGCATACGACGGGTATGACGTCGGCGCTCAGCCACGCCACCTCCGAGATCTCCCTGGCGCTCGCATCGGGCACGTCCGAACTCCACAACAATCTGTCCGCGCGTGCGACGGAATTCCGCGACACGCTGCTGTCCACGACCTCCGATCTAAGCTCCGCCGTCTCCGCGGGGACCGATCAGATCACCTCGGCCTTTGGTCGTGCCGACGAACTGAACACGATGATCTCCAGGCGCGCAGCAGATATTACGCAGGCGCTCGATTCCGCGCACGAGCGGATCGACGGAGTGATGGCCGATCGCGGCGGCGCGCTGACGGCTGCCCTCGCGGAGAGCCAGGACCGGTTCGAGAGCACGCTTGCAAGCCGCTCCGAGGCAATCATCAGCGCAGTTTCCGGCAGCCATGAGCGCCTCGCCGACACCCTCGACGACAAGGCGATGACGCTGGCCATTTCGCTGGATGAAAGTCAGAACCGTTTCGAGGATACGATCGCCAAGCGTGCCGAAGCGATTGCCGCTTCGATCGCCAGCGGCCACGACAAGCTTGCCGACACTCTTGATGACAAGGCGATGGCACTCGCGATTTCCCTCAACGAGGGGCAGTCCCGCCTTGCCGACACACTTGGCCTTCATGTCGACGCGGTCGCAAACCAGCTCGCCGGCAGCCACGAAAAGCTCAGCGAAGTGCTTGACGACAAGACGATGGCGCTCGCCATCTCTCTCAATGAAAGCCAGACGCGCCTTGCCGACACCCTCGGACATCACGCTGAGACGATCGCGAACCAACTGGTCGGCGGCCACGAGAAGCTCACAGAGGCTCTCGACGATCGGGCAATGGCGCTTGCCATTTCCCTCAACGAAAGCCAGACCCGTCTCGAAGACACGCTCGGCCATCACGCAGAAACGATCAGCAACTCGCTTTCCGGCGGACATGACCGGATCACCGAAGCGCTCGACGACCGCGTCATGGCACTCGCCGTATCCCTGAACGAAGGCCATAGCCGCATCGAGGACGCGCTTGGGCGGCGCGTCGATACCATCGCGAATTCGATTGCCACGGTTCAGGATCGTCTTTCGGATACGCTCGACGAGAAGGCCATGGCGCTCGCGATCTCATTCAGCGAAAGCCAGAGCCGCTTTGACGACGCGCTGGAAGCGCGTACCAATGCATTGCTTGACACGGTGGCCGGCGCTGAATCCCGCGTTGCCGGTGCCCTCGTTGACAAGTCGGACGCAATTCGCAGCGCCTACACCCAGAGCCAGGAACGCCTCGAGCGCTCGTTGAACGATCACGCATCGACGCTCGCCAACACGCTTTCGAGCGGCGGAGACCGCATCGAGCAGCTGACCGGCGGTGCCGCCGCCCGCATCGAAGACAGCCTGGGCAATGCGCACCGGCGGCTGGAAACATTGCATGGCGACGCAGCCACGCGCATCGAGAGCGGTCTGGATTCGGCTCACGAACGCATTCGCTCGACGCTCACCGATCGCGAACAGGCGATCAATCTCGCGCTGACCGATGCTCACACTCGCCTCAATGACACGCTTTCCGACCAGGCGACGACCATCGGCGCATCGATCGCCACCAGCGTCGGCATGCTGGAAATGTCGCTGGAAGACCACGAGGCTTCTCTTCGCCAGACGATCGACAACAGTGGCCGAGCTCTCGAAGATCGCCTGCGCGACAGCACCGGCCATATTGCCGGTCGCTTCCAGGAGGCTGCAGGCGAGATCTCGCGCACGGCAGAAACCTTCTCCTCGCAGCTCGATCAGTCGATCGAGGGCATGACCGGTCGCTTTGCCGAAACCGGTTCTCGCGTCGAGGCTGGCCTTGCGGCCCTCGAAAACCGTATTCGCGACGGCGTCGGCGGAGTAGCTGAGCAGGTCGACGCGGCTGGCGGTCGCCTCTCAAACACCTTGTCCGATGGCATCTCGCGTCTCGGAACGCTCGGCGAAGAAGCGACCGGCCGCATTTCGGCAGCGCTTGACGAGAGCGCTGCTAAGTTTGCCGAGACGATCGACGGCCGCACGGCCAACCTCACATCGGAGATCGACAGCCGCACGACCAATCTGACGTCCGGTATCGACACCCGCACGGCGAGCATCGGCGAGGCGATGGAGCGCGGCAGTGCTCGCATCGAGGAGCGTCTCTCGACGATGGACCGCGCTCTGACGGTTGGCCTCGACGCGGTCAATCGCACCATTGAAGGCAAGGCTGCCGGCCTCGCCGCTTCGCTGCGTAGCGCCGTCGCCGAGACGACCCAGGGCATGGACGAAGAAGCTGCACGCGCCGCCGAAAATCTCGGCCATACCGGCCAGCAATTTGCGGAGAGCCTCGAAGCCAAGAGCAACGAGTTCAGCCGCACGATCGAAGAGCGTTCCGAACGGATCGTCGGTCGCGTGTCCGAAGCGCAGAACCGTTTGGCCGGCCAGGCAGCAGCCGTCGCTCAGACCTTCTCGGAAGCAGGTAATGCAATCATCAACAAGGTTGCGGAAGCCGAGACCCTGGTCAGCGGCCAAGTGGGCGCCATCTCACGCGCGCTCGGCGACGCACAGGCAACCTTCGAAAGCCATGGCGCCGGCATCCGCACGACGATTTCCGACGCCAGCCAGGAAATCACCTCGACGATGGCCGAGGTCGAACGTGCTCTGGAAGCTCGCGGCAATGCGATCCGGTCAAGCCTCGAGGACCGCACGCGCGAAATAGACTCGACGCTCACCGATGTTGAAAAAGCGCTTGAAGCACGCGGTAACGCCATCCGCACGACGCTCGACGACCGCACGCGCGAACTCAACTCGATGCTTGCCGGCCGCAATACGGAGCTGTCGCGCATTCTCGACGAGACAGCACGCCCGCTGATCGATCGCTATGCCGACGCAGGCAAGGAAGCCGCAGCGCGTATCACGGCGGCAACTGAGCGCAGCACCGAGCGTCTGCGCAGCGAGAATGAGGCCCTGATCAATGCGATCGCCGCACGCACGGAGAGTGCATCCTCGGCTGTCGATGCAATGGAAAACAGCCTTCTTGCCAACGTCAACAAGCTCATCGAGCGCCTGTCGGACAACAGCTCCGCCATGGGGCAAATGATGAGCAGCGCAGCCGAAAACCTGGCAGCAGTGGACGGTCGCCTTGGCGATACGACTTCGCGTTTCACTGAATCAGCATCGAAGGCAGCAGAGATGGTCTCGGCCTCAACGCGCCTGCTCGAAGGCAAGGTCGATCGCCTGTCCGATATTTCGGGTCAGACTCTTGCTCAGGTCGGTGGCATCATTGGCCGGTTCGACGAGCACTCCAAGGTGCTCGGCCAGGCATCCGGCCTGCTCGCGGCGGCTCAATCGAATCTTGTTTCGACGCTCGAGGATCGAGAGACGGCGCTGCAGAACCTCTCGATTGGCCTTGTCCAGCGCTCCGAGGAAATCGAGAAGACCATGCGCTCCCTGGGTGGTATGGTCGAATCCGCCTTCGACCGTGCCGAGCAGCGCTCGAACCAAGTTAGCGGTACTCTGCGCGAAAGCGTGCAGTCCTCGTTCTCCGACATCGGCCGCGTTCTTTCCGAGACCGAAAAGCGTGCGGAGGAAGCAGCCGCGACCATGCGTGCGGCACTCGTCAAGGCCGGAGAAGAAGCCAACGCGACAATCGACGGTGCATTCGGCAACGCCGAGCGTCGTTCCGGTGAGCTCTCGAACCGCTTGCGCGGCGGCCTGACAGCGTCCCTGTCGGAAGTCGAGCGTATGCTGGGCGATGCAGGCCGCGCGTCCGACGGCGCTGCCCAGACCATGCGCGAATCGCTGCGTGAAGCAGTCGAGGAGGCGGTATCCCGCTTCTCAGGTGCAACGGAAGAGATCCGCCGCTCAGCCGGCGATATCCGCAAGGAACTCGATATGACCCGCAGCGAGCTGAAGCGCGGTGCATTCGACCTTCCTGAGGAAGCTAAGGAGAGCGCCGCCGCCATGCGTCGTGCGGTCGCCGAGCAGATCAAGGCTCTGCAGGATATCTCGCATATCGTTGGCCGTTCGACGCAGCAGTTGGAAATCTCAGAGCCGGCGCCGCGGGCTATTGCTCAGCCTCAGCCAGCGCCGCGTCCTGCCCAGCCAGCCGTTACCCAGCAGGCGCCTCAACCTGCTCCGTCGCCAGTCCCCGCGCCTGCAGTAACGCCATCGCCGATCGAAAGCTTCGGTCTGCGGGGTTCGCTGACGCCGCCGACGCCAGCAGCCGTAACCCCGCAGCGAGCACCCGTTGCAGCGCCTGCTCCGGCGACACCGGCAACCGGCGGCTGGATCAGCGATCTTCTGCGTGGCGCATCGCGCGAGGAAACCGCCGAGGAAGCTCCGGCACGGCAACCGGCACCGCGCGCCGAGGCTACCGCAGCAGCACCGGCTCGCACCGCCGATAGCCGCAACCCGCGCCATGTCGTCGAGTCCCTGAACTCGCTTTCAGTGGATATCGCCCGCGCGATCGATCACGATGCATCGGTTGACCTGTGGCGTCGCTACCAGCGCGGCGAACGCGACGTCTTTACACGTCGCCTTTACACGCTGAAGGGTCAGCAGACGTTCGACGAAATTAAGCGCAAGTACGATCGCGAGCCGGAGTTCCGCACGGCAGTCGATCGCTACATCGCCGATTTCGAGAAGCTACTAGCCGATGTGTCCCGCGGCGATCGCGACAAGACGATTACACAGTCCTACCTGACCTCCGATACGGGCAAGGTCTACACGATGCTTGCTCATGCCGCGGGACGGCTGAAGTAAGACGTCCGGAAAACAAAGAAATGGCCGCCCGAGGGCGGCCATTTTGTATTTTGGGGCAGCGGGAGCTATCCGGCTGAGATCTGGATGAAGCGAGCGAAGCTCGTGTGCAGCAAGATGGGACCCCATACAGCCTCATCCCCTGGTCGTTCCGGTCACAAAGCGCCCCGCGGCACTTACCGCCTGTCCGGTTGGACGGTTAGATCGACTGCAGCGTCCAGTCGACGATCTGAGCAGCTGCTGCCGAGAAAGCACGATCGAGCGCTTTCACAAGACCATCGTTCGACCCGCTGGCGGGTGCCTCTTGTCTGAACACTTTCTGAGCCCGTACAGTACCGTTGCGATCGTTCAGGATCTTGGCTGAAATCTCAACCACCGCGCGGCTGCCACCGGTCGTATCGATCTCGAAGGAGCGAATATCCGTCACGAGCTGATAATCGATCGCGAGCCCCTGGCCGGGAACGCCGACGCCGCCGAGCTTGCCGGAATTCTCGTAGGCCTCGACCAGCTTCACCTGAACCATGCGAGGCAGCTTGTCACCCCATTGCGCCCTGGAAAGGTACTGTATTTGCGAAGGCGCCACCCGAACGACAATCTGTTCGCTGTCGATTGCCTTCAACGCGGTCGGTTGCTGCACCAGGATCTGCCGGCTTCTTGCCGCCGGTCCAGTGCCGGTCGCCGACCCCGAGAGATCATAGGTGTCGTTCTTCGCAGCCGTTCCGCAGCCGGCAAGGCCTGCCAATAGCGGCAACGCGATCGCGGTTCTGGATAGCCACGAACGACGCTGCAACAGATCCGATACGGCCATATGCGCTCCCCTAATATCCCTGTTAACGCCGCGTCCGGCCGTCATATTGCTTTACCGTATCCCCGCCGAAGATCAGCCGCTGCGGGTTGCGGTCGAAATCACTTATCGCATTGCTAAGGTTCTGGACGGTGGAGCGCGTGTCGTTGATAAGCGATTGCATATCGCGCAGGCCACCGCTGGAAAACTTCTGCAGATTGTCCGCAATCGGGCCGATCCGTGAATTGAGGTTGTCGGCCACCTTTTTGAACGAGGTGAGCGTGTCACGCGCCTGCGCAAAAAGCGACTGCGTATTGTCCGTTCCGAGCAGCGCATCGAGCTTGATCAGAATACCGTCGACGCGTGTGGACGCCGAATTCAGCTTGTTCGCCATCTGCGACACGTCCTGAATCGTCTGATCGATATCCTTCTGCCGAGCCGAAACGGTGTTTGCGACATCCTTGATGGACGCGACTGCACTGCGCGCATCCTTGGTCGCTTGGGAGATGTCGTCCACGGATCCCTTGACCTTCGCCGGGTCGATCTGCGCTACCAGAGTATCCACCCGATCGAGCGTCGCCTGCGCCTTCTTGCCGAGATCGTTGTAGGTCGTTGCCGTTTCCTGGAATTTCTGGATCGCACCCTTGAAGTCACCCGACGCATCGGCAACGTCGCGGCTGACCTTCTCGGCATTGCTGAGAATAGTATCGATCTTCTTCGCATCAACGGCCTTTACGAGCGCTTCGACCGCCTCCAGCGTCGAGTCGACACGCCCCGAGACCTTCCGAACCGTATCGGACAGTTGCCCGACACTTTGCAGGAATGAATCAATGTTGCCGGAATTCTTGGCCAACGCGTCGGAGAACGTCTCTGCATTCTGCAACGTCTTCGTCAGTGGTCCGCGTGCGTCCTTCACAAACCCCTGAACCTGCCCGATGGCATCGTTTGCGCGGTCCAGAATCTTGTCTGCCGTCGCCAGAAGGTTGGTCACGCTCGACTGGTCAGCGACGATCACCGCCCGCTTCCCTGTGTCAATCGACTGCTGAAGGATGTTCTTCTCACCGATCTTACCGCCGGAGAGCTCGATATAGGCGGCACCCGTCAAACCCTGGATTTCAAGGATAGCTTTCGTCGATGGATAGATCGGCGCATCGACGCGCACCTCAGTGAACGCCAGCGAGAAGCTCGGATCGTCTGCATCGATCGACAGCGACTTCACCGAGCCGACCTGAATGCCGTTGAAGCGCACCGGCGAACCGACGCTCAGACCGTTCGCGGAGCCCGGGATGCGGACGATCAGTTCAGCCATCGGCCCGCCGCGCCCGTATTCGGCCATCCAGTAGACGAAGCCGAACGCCGCCGCGATAACAAGCACCGTGAAAAAGCCGACAATCGTGTAGTTCGCTTTTGTTTCCATCGTATCCGCTCACTTCCCGCGGCTATCTTGCGCCAGGCTGTCGTCGCCGGCGTGGCTGTTTTGCGGCACGATCGAGCGCGCCCTCTTGCCCTTGAAATAAGCCTGAACCCACGGATCATCGCAGGCCAGCATGTCGTCTATTGTTCCCTCGACCAATACCCGCTTCTTGCCAAGAACGGCAATCCGGTCGCAGACGGAGAAGAGGCTGTCGAGGTCGTGGGTGACCATGTAGACGGTCAGTCCAAGCGTGTCCCTGAGCCTTGCAATAAGCTCATCGAACTCCGCTGCCCCGATTGGATCAAGGCCTGACGTCGGTTCGTCGAGGAACACCAGCTCGGGATCGAGTGCCAGGGCGCGTGCCAGCGCCGCACGCTTGATCATACCGCCCGAAAGCTCGGAAGGGTATTTGTCGGCAGCATCAGCCGCGAGTCCGACCAGCCGGATCTTGAGCTGAGCCAGTTCGTCCATCAACGACTGCGGCAGATCCAGATACTCGCGCATCGGCACCTGGATGTTTTCCTTGACGGTCAGCGAGGAGAAAAGCGCCCCCTGCTGAAAGAGCACACCGAGCCGCATGTCGAGCGCATTGCGCTGCGGCTCGTCCAGTTGATCGAAGTCCTGACCGAGAATCTTGATGGTGCCCGAGCGCCGCGGCAGCAGCCGAAGCACGGTCCGCATCAAGACAGACTTGCCCGTTCCCGACGCGCCGACAAAACCGAGAATTTCGCCGCGATAGATATCGAGGTTCAGATTGTCGAGGACGACCTTCGACCCGAAACCGACGGTTACGCCGCGCGCAGACAGCACGACTTTCCGCTCCTCGCTGTTTCCTGTCTCTGTCTGTTGTCCGTCCACGTACGATCCTTAGAAATTGATGGCCGCATAGAACATGGCAAAAAGCCCGTCCATGAGGATAACGACGAAGATCGCCTTCACCACCGACGCGGTCACATGCTGGCCAAGCGACTCAGCGCTGCCGCCGACCTTTAAGCCCTCGACCGCCGCAACGATACCGATAACCAGTGCCATGAACGGCGCCTTGATCATCCCGGACAGGACCGTCGACAGCGTGATCGCCTCATGCAGGCGGGCGATGAAGTTGGCGAAGGTAATGCCGGAGTAGGCCCAGGCAACCACGGCTGCGCCGGCGAGCGACGCAAAGTTCGCAATGACGGTCAACAGCGGCAGCGCCACCGTAAGGGCAACCAGGCGCGGGAAGATCAGCACGCCCACGGGATTGAGCCCCATCACCTTCAGCGCATCGACCTCCTCGCGCATCTTCATGGAGCCGATTTCGGCGGTGATGGCGCTACCGGAACGGCCAGCGATCATGATTGCCGTCAGGAGCACGCCGATTTCGCGAAGCTGCAGGATACCGACGAGGTCGACGACGAAGACTTCCGCGCCGAAATAGCGGAGCTGGAAGGCGCCCTGCTGCGCGATGATCGCGCCGATCAGGAACGACATCAGCAATATGATCGGCACCGCGCGTACGCCCATATGGTCGATCTGATTGACGATCGACGCCGGCGAGACCCCACTGCCGCGCCCGAACTTCATCTGCGCACCGCGCACAGCGGAGCCGAGAATATACATCGCGGCTGCAAGGTTGTTCCAGATCTCGAACGTGATCTTGCCGATTGGTGCGAAGATCCGCTCCAGCAAGCTTGCCCGTTGCTGCGGTTCCTGCTCGGACTGCGGCGGCTCCTCAGAAAACTCCGCAATCATTTCGTCGATATGTGCGTTGCTGCCTTCAAAGCGCACGGTGCCACCTGCGCCTTCAACCTGCTTCTTCAGCCGGCACAGCAGCCAGACACCCGCCGTGTCGATGTCCGTCACGCCTGACAGGTCGAGGGTCACCTCGCCGCTTCGACCCGCAGTGAGCTTCTCGAAGTCGCGCAAAACGAGATGCAGGTTCGCGCTTCGCCAGTTCCCCTCGATATGAACGAGCTGGCCCGCGCCATGGGTCTGGTCGTCCACATGCAGTGAGGCGGCGTTACGGGTTTCGGACTTCAAAACGCTTGTGTCTTTCAAGGCTTACGGCGACATTGCCGACTCGCGAACTAGCGGTTCGCCGCTTCGGATCAATATACCCAAGCCACACCAAATTTCCATGCGCGCAGGATTGCAAATATGCCACGGTCGCTTGAAATTCAGACGGAATCCTTCCCCATATCAGGCACATTTACGATCTCGCGCGGCGCCAAAACGTCAGCAGACGTGATCCTCTGCACAATCCGCGAGCACGGGATTGTCGGCCGGGGCGAGTGTGTTCCCTATCGCCGTTATGGCGAGACCATGGAAAGCGTCGCCGCCCAGATCGAAGCTGCAAGGCCGCTGATCGAGGCGGGCCTGACGCGCAAGGAACTACAGCGAGCGATGCCACCCGGCGCGGCGCGCAATGCGGTTGACTGCGCCCTCTGGGACCTCGAAGCCAAGAGCTCTGGCAATTCGGTCATCAAAAACCTGGGTCTCATGAAGGCGAAACCTTTGACGACGGCCTTCACGATCTCTCTCGGTGAGCCTGATGTCATGGCAGCGCAGGCGCGCGCGAACGCCGATCGGGCACTTTTGAAGGTCAAGGTCGGTACTGGCGACGATGAGAGCCGCATCCGCGCGGTGCGCGAGGCAGCGCCTGATGTCGCGATCATTCTCGATGCCAATGAGGGTTGGCCTGAAGAGACGCTGGAGCATCATCTGCGCATCGCTGCCGAGGTGGGTGTCGCCCTCGTCGAACAGCCGCTGCCGGCGGGCAAGGATGAGCTTCTGGCTGAGATCCGCCGTCCCGTACTCGTTTGTGCGGATGAGAGTGTCCACCACACCGGCGACCTGGCAAGCCTTCGCGACCGCTACGATGCGATCAACATCAAGCTCGACAAGACAGGCGGTCTCACCGAGGCGCTCGCCATGAAAAAAGAGGCGCAACGCCTTGATTTCAAGATCATGGTTGGCTGCATGGTCGGCACATCGCTGGCAATGGCGCCGGCCGTGTTGTTGGCGCAGGATGCCGAATTCGTCGAC
The DNA here is from genome assembly GCF_050644135.1 of Rhizobium sp. YTU87027. Lineage (NCBI taxonomy): Bacteria > Pseudomonadati > Pseudomonadota > Alphaproteobacteria > Hyphomicrobiales > Rhizobiaceae > Rhizobium > Rhizobium sp. YTU87027. The sequence goes on from NZ_CP098440.1 coordinate 1,613,764, forward strand.
CTGGACGGACCGCTGCTTCTGGCTCGCGACCGCGAACCAGGGCTGCGCTACGCCGCCTCTCTCGTCTGGCCGCCAGAAACGACGCTCTGGGGCTGAAGATAGTAAGCCACGATGATCAGGCTCAGCCCCGTTAGGGCGACCAGCGCCATGACGTAGTAGCTTGCGAGCCCTAGCCACGCATAGATGTAGCCGGAGGCGATCGTCATCAGCCCCATGAACATGCCGTTGTAGAAGAAATAGGCGCCCTGTGCAGACGATTCCTGAGTCTCCTGCACGGAGGCGACGATCCTTCTCTGTACGCCGGTATGCACGAAGGCGTAGGTGCAGGAATGCATGCACTGGAGCAAAAAGAAGCCCCAGAAACCCCAGTGCATCGGGAACAAGATCCAGCGACAGACGCTGACCGCCGCACCAAACCGAATCAGCGTCCAGGCACTGAAACGACGGCTAAGCCGCCTGGACAGAAAGAACACCGTTACCTCGGCTGCAACGCCGGCACTCCAAAGGATTGCGATCTGCGTCCCTGAGAAGCCGAGATCACGCCAGTAGAGGGACGCAAACGCCTGCAAGACAGCATGACTCGACTGTTGGATTGCGACGCCGATCAGCAATGCAAGCAGATGCGGTTGACGCAGCGAACTCCCGGTCGCCGCTGAAATATCGACGGGCGTTCCGCGCCTGCGTGTCGGGCCGATTCGTGGACAATAGATCGCCATCACAACGGTTGTCATGAAACCAAAGGTCATGACCGGCAACACCATCTCGCCGCCCCAGTGCCCGATCAACTGCCCGCCGATCAGGGTGGAGACGATAAACGCGACCGAACCCCATACTCGCATCGAGCCGTAATCCAGCCCCCAGCGCCTGACACCGGAAATCACGATCGACTCGACGACCGGGACGTAACAGGCAAAGGTCGCTCCCTGGATCGTGTAGACGATCAGCACCGGCCAGAATGTATTCGTCCAGTAGAGCGCGATCGCCGTCAGCAGCGATAGACAGCCTGAAAACAGCAACACATCGGCGCGCTCTTTCATCCGGTCGGCATACATCGCGACGATGGGAGCGACGAGCACACGCACCACCATCGGCACGGCGAGAATGACGCCGATCTCATGTTCGTTGAACTCGTGCAGCGCAAGCCACATCGGGAAAAACGGCAGGGCAACGCCGTTGACGAGCAAAGGCGCACAATAGGACAAGGCACTGAGCACACGGAAGCGCGGTGGTGCCCCCTCACTCGCCGGAGGATTTTGCGCGGGAATCATGGGGTAGACCTGTAGGAACTGAACGTTGCCTAACACGTCAACCTAAGGGCGACTATGGCAAGAAATTGCCCCACTGAAACGTTTTAGAAAATAAACAGGGCCTGTCGCAAAGACACAACGGGCTAAATTGATACATTGAGTTTCGGGCTTGCAAGACCGCTCTAAGCGGCCTGCTGCGCGACGTCCTTTTCGCGATGACCGATCGCCATCGGAATCGACTGTATATCGCTCATGGTGCGCCATTCGATCAATTCAAAGGTGCCGTCTTCATGCTCGGCGATCGCTGTGCAGCTTTCGACCCAGTCTCCGGTATTGATGTAGCGGATCCCGTCCATCTCTTCCATCACCGCATGGTGAATGTGGCCACAGATCACGCCGTCCGCACCATGTTTCCGAGCTTCGTCAGCGACGACGCGCTGGAACTCGCCGATGAAGTTGACCGCATGTTTGACCTGAAGCTTGGCCCATGCGGAAAATGACCAGTAAGGCATTCCCATCCGGCGGCGGATCGCTGCGAGGCCAATATTGATCATGATCGCCATGTCGTATGCCCAGTCGCCGAGATAGGCGAGCAGGCGGGCATTGCGCACCACGACGTCGAACTCGTCGCCGTGCAGCACGAGGTACTTCTTGCCGTCGGCAGCTTCATGCATGATGCGCTCGGCGACCTCGATGCCACCGAAATGGGTGCCTGGAAAGTCGCGAAGGAATTCGTCGTGATTGCCGGGGATATAAATGACCCGCGTGCCCTTGCGCGCCTTGCGCAGCAGCTTCTGAACGACGTCATTGCAATCCTGGGGCCAGTACCAGCTGCGCTTCAGCCGCCAGCCGTCAACGATGTCGCCAACGAGGACAATGGTGTCCGCCTCGTGATGCTTGAGAAAATCCAACAGGAAGTCCACCTTCGCGGCCTTGGAGCCGAGATGTACATCGGAAATGAAAAGCGTACGGAAGTGCCGCGTATCCATGTTGTCCCTCACAAGCATCCTGCTCGTGTCCCATCGTTCACCTGCCTCTCAAAACCAGAGTCGTGTTTCAGGAAGATGACATGCTGGTGCCCTGCCTGATTTTCCCGGTTGCCACCGCGCCTCGACGCAACGGCGACAGATTTGCGCCGTTTTCGTATTTCGAACGGAAATTCCGACTGTTCCGCCATCCCGTTTGATGTATTGAAGGCATTTCAAAGACAGCATGCGGCAGCCCGGAGGCGATGATGGATCATCAGGAAAAGTCCAAGACGGAAAAGAATCTGGCAGGTGGAAGCCTGGACGAGCAGGCGCTCTACTTCCATCGCTATCCGCGTCCGGGCAAGCTCGAGATCCAGGCGATCAAGCCGCTCGGCAACCAGCGCGACCTGGCTCTTGCCTATTCCCCCGGCGTCGCAGCACCCTGTCTAGCGATCCGCGACAATCCCGAGACGGCCGCCGATTATACCTCTCGTGCAAATCTCGTAGCGGTCATTTCTAACGGTACGGCCGTTCTCGGCCTCGGCAATATCGGCCCGCTAGCATCAAAGCCGGTCATGGAGGGAAAAGCCGTCCTCTTCAAAAAGTTCGCTAACATCGACGTCTTCGATATCGAGGTCGATGCATCGAGCGTCGAGCAGATGGTCTCGACCGTCGCTTCGCTCGAGCCGACCTTCGGCGGCATCAATCTCGAGGACATCAAGGCGCCGGAATGTTTCGAAATCGAGCGTCGTCTGCGCGAGACCATGAAGATCCCGGTCTTCCATGATGACCAGCACGGCACCGCTATCATTGTCGCTGCCGCGATCCTCAATGGCCTGGAACTGGCGAACAAGAAGATCGACGAGGTCAAGATCGTTGCCTCCGGCGCAGGTGCTGCCGCCCTCGCCTGCCTCAATCTCCTCGTCACGCTGGGCGCCAAACGCGAAAACATCTGGGTTCATGACATCGAAGGTCTGGTCTACGAAGGCCGCACCGAACTGATGGACGAGTGGAAGAGCGTCTACGCCCAGAAGAGCGACACGCGCACGCTTGCCGAAAACATCGGCGGCGCCGACGTCTTCCTTGGCCTTTCCGCAGCGGGCGTGCTGAAGCCGGAACTGCTGGCGCAGATGGCCGAAAACCCGCTGATCATGGCGCTCGCCAACCCAACGCCCGAAATCATGCCCGATCTCGCCCGCGCTGCCCGTCCCGATGCGATGATCTGCACCGGTCGCTCCGACTTCCCGAACCAGGTGAACAACGTTCTCTGCTTCCCCTATATTTTCCGGGGCGCGTTGGATTGCGGCGCGGTCACTATCAACGAAGAAATGAAGATGGCTGCCGTCCGCGCCATCGCGGCACTTGCGCGCGAAGAGCCATCCGACGTCGCCGCCCGCGCCTATTCGGGCGAAACGCCCGTCTTCGGCCCGAACTACCTGATCCCCTCGCCCTTTGACCCGCGTCTGATCCTGCGGATCGCCCCGGCCGTAGCGAAAGCCGCGGCCGAAAGCGGTGTCGCCCTGCGTCCGATTACCGATTTCGACGCCTATCTCGACCAGCTCAACCGTTTCGTCTTCCGCTCGGGCTTCATCATGAAGCCGATCTTTGCTGCGGCGAAGAATGCCGAGCGCAAGCGGGTGATCTTCTCCGAAGGTGAAGACGAACGCGTCTTGCGCGCCGCACAGGTGCTGCTCGAAGAAGGCATTGCCAAGCCAATCCTGATTGGCCGCCCATTGGTCATCGAAACACGTCTGAAGCGCTACGGTCTGCGCATCCGGCCGCTAGCCGATTTTGATGTCATCAACCCGGAAGACGATCCGCGCTTCCGCGAATATGTCGATCTCTATTTCTCGCTGGTTGGACGTCGGGGCGTCATTCCGGAAGCCGCGCGCACGATCGTTCGTACCAACACGACTGTTATCGGCGCGTTGGCGCTGAAGCGGGGCGAAGCCGATGCGCTTATCTGCGGCCTGGAAGGCCGTTACGAGAAGCATCTGCGCGACGTCCGCCAGATCATCGGCAAGAGGCAGGACGTGTGCGACTTCTCGGCACTCAGCCTGCTGATTTCACAACGCGGCGCCACCTTCTTCACGGACACCTACGTCACCTTCAATCCGAGCGCGGAAGAGATTGCCGAGTCCGCGGTTCTCGCTGCCGAGGAAATCAGACGCTTCGGCATTACGCCGCGCGCTGCTCTTGTGTCCCACTCGAACTTCGGTTCCCGTGAGTCCGAAAGCGCGACGAAGATGCGTGCCGCTCTGAAGCTCGTGCGCGAAGCCGCGCCGGATCTCGAAGTGGACGGCGAAATGCATGGCGAAAGCGCGATCTCCGATGCCCTGCGCAAGCGCGTCATGCCCGACACGACCCTGCACGACGAAGCAAACCTGCTGGTCTTCCCGAACCTCGACGCGGCCAACATCACTTTGGGCGTCGTAAAGTCGATGATTGACGGGTTGCATGTCGGGCCGATCCTGCTTGGCGCTGCCCTGCCGGCGCACATCCTCGCGCCCTCGGTGACCTCGCGCGGCGTCGTCAACATGGCAGCTCTCGCCGTCGTCGAGGCTTCACAGCCAGCGTGATTTGCGGCAGATCGAGAAAATGCGGTAAGATTCCGACCGCAGCTTGTTAAGACAAACGGGCTAGCAATGAAGGCGCGGCGGGATGCCGCGCCCTATGACCTGCTCACCGATGGGACGATGCCTTGAACCGCTGGATTCTGTCACTCGCAACCGCCCTTGCACTCACCGGCCCGACCCAAGCCCAGATGCCGGCGATCTGCGGTGACCTTCGCGCCCGCCTTGCCGATCTGCCACAAATCATCGGCAGCACGCCCGAGGTGCGCAAATTCGCCAGTGCTATTGCCGAACAGAACCTTGAGCTTCGCAAACTCCGTAGCGATCTGCGCCAAAACGGCTGCACAAGCGGCAGCATGGTCGTGATCGGGGATGATGACGGCTACTGCGGTGAGCTCGAGCGCGCGGAAACCAAGATGGTCGACAACATTCGTTATCTGCAGCAGCGGCGCGACGAACTGCGCGGCCAGAGCGATGATGTGCGCACGAGAAATGAGCTGCTTGCCGCGCTCGACGACAACGGCTGCAACGAGGAACAGTGGCCTGAGGATCGCGCCGATGGATACGCTCCGCCGCCGAGCATCGAAGATCAGGCAATGCGAAACGACACCTTCATACCTCTAGGCGGCGATCCCAACCAGCGTCGATACGGTTTCGGCATGTCTACGCTCTCTCACCTGAACACCGTCTGCGTACGCACCTGCGACGGAGGCTTTTTTCCGCTAAGCTCGAACGCAACCTCGCAGGACTTCGCCCGCGATGCCGACACCTGCTCGAAGATGTGTCCGGGCATCGACACCGAGCTCTTCTATCATGACGTCTCCAGCACCGAGACCTCACAGATGATTTCGGCGTCGACGGGCGCCCCCTACAGCGCAATGCCGAATGCTTTCGCCTACAAGAACCGCAAGCCCGGCGAAAAATCGTCCTGCAGTTGCAATCTGAACGCTTACTACGAACAGATGAGGAAAAGCCAAGCGATCAGCGAACCGCCGCAACAAGGATCGATCACCACGATCGAAACCAAGAAGCCCGAGCCGGAGAGCAAAGTCGCCGCCCCGGCTGCGCCGCAGCCGCAAGTGCCGGACAGGCCATACGATCCGGCAAACAACAAGGTGCGCCAGATCGGCCCGCAGTTCCTAGCCGGTGACCAGGGCACGATCGACCTTAAGAATCCCGCAAAGCCCGGCCCTCAGCCGCAGCAACAATAGCCGCCCTCAGTCCAGCGAATTGTCCCAGCGATCCGCGAACACGAGTTCCTCCAGCGGCAGGCGCTGGCGCCATCCTTTGACCGCCAGTTCCGGCTGGTCATAGAGCTGATCGACATAGCCGATGCAGAGCCAGGCAACGATCTCGACCCGTTCCGGAACGCCGAGGATCTCTTTGATATCGGACTCGTGAAAAATGCTCACCCAGCCGACCCCCACGCCTTCGGCTCGGGCCGCGAGCCACAAATTCTGCACGGCGCAAACCGTGGAGTAAGAATCCATTCGCCGGTTATGCGTTCGGCCGAGAACGATATCGCCGCAGCGATCCGGATCGCAGGTCACACAGATGCTGAGTGGTGCGGCTCGGATACCTTCGAGCTTCAGCGACCGGTACAGCCTCTGTCGTTCGCCCTCAAACATCTCGCCAGCCTCACGGTTGGCGCGATCGAAAGCTTGCCACGCCGCCTCCTTCACCTGCTGATCGCGCACCAGGATGAAATTCCAGGGCTGCATGAATCCCACGGACGGCGCGTGGTGCGCGGCTGTCAGAAGCCTGCTGACAACGTCGTCCGGTATCGGATCCGGGAGGAACTCCGAACGGACGTCGCGGCGCGTTGAGATCGCCCGGTAAACGGCGTCACGTTCCTCGGTCGAAAAGGCTGTAGCTCCCGACAGGGAGCCTGAATGGTCTGGTCGCATCGTCTATCCCCAACAACACAACCGCCCGCCGTCCACGCGGGTCAGTCTATGATGTCGGGCCGGTCTTCTGACTTGGCTTCATCCAACTGCCGCGCCTTCCCGGCGCTGGGCCAGTGGCGTGTTGCGGCAGTCGTCAGCCTTACAGCGTTGGGCACGTTTCGGTCTCTCACCGAATTCCCGATTCTCCCGCCTAAGACGGGCACCTGACGAAAGCTCTATGCCCGCAAAAATCGCTCGACGCAATCCTTCACCCAGAGACAGGGTAGTAACGCACATAGGCGAACTCATCGCCGGACGGCGACCAGTTGGGCACGTTGATTGTGCCCTGCCCGCCGAAGAGATCGAAGAGTGTCGTCAGATTGCCCCCGTCCATATCCATCAGCCGCAGACGAACATTGAGATCGCGCGGATGGTCGAAAACATCCGGGTCGTAGGAAAGGATGAGGACCTTGTCGTTGTTGGGCGACGGATGGGCAAACCAGTTCCCATAATTGTCGCTGGTGATCTGGTCGAGGCCAGTGCCGTCCGGGTGGATGCGCCAGATCTGCATGAGGCCGGTGCGGCTGGAATTGAAGTAAATCCATTGGCCGTCAGCGGAGTAGTCCGGCCCGTCGTTGCGTCCCTCGCCGTGCGTCAGCCGCCGTTCTTCGCCGCCATCCACGGAAATCGTGTAGATATCGAACAAGTCGTTGCGGATGCCGCAATAGGCCAGTTGTTTCCCGTCAGGCGACCAGCCGTGCCAATAGGACGGCTGATTTTGCGTCACCAGCCGCGGCATCCCGCCTTCGGCCTGAAGCACATAAATCGTCGACTTCCCGAACTCGGTCTTGTCGGAGATGACGATCTGCCGGCCATCGGGCGAAATGCCATGATCGTTGTTGCACGTTTTGGCAAAACCGGTGTCGACTTTCTCGACCCTGCCTGAACCATCAAGCGCCAGACGGTACAGAAGTCCGTCGCCGTTCAACAGAAGATAGCTGCCGTCGGGCGCAAAGTTGGGCGCCTCCACAAGCTGCGTCGTTTGCCAGACGACGCGCGCCTCGCCTGTCCTGATGTTGTAGATCTCGACGGAACTGCGCAATCTGAATCCTCCCGACATCGTCTCCGTCAGACCTACGACGGCCCGCCACTCAGCACAAGCAAATGCGCCTGGCCAGGTTCGGCCCAGGAATGTCTTTGGAGCGATCGGCCCTTATCCGCCAATCACAAATGCGGGAAACCCAACGGTTCATCTAGCGTTCATGACGAGGATGTGACAGTTCAGTGAAGCTTTTATGACGTTGGAGTTTTCCGGTTGATCGCGTTGGTAATGAGGTCTGCAACGGCAGCGCGCTTTGCGTCGCTTTCCACCGATTTCGGAGGAAGCATCCGATCGCCTGCTATACGCACGGCGCTCGGTGTCCTTCTTTGTGCCCTGCTTGCGCTTCTCACCACGGCCACCGTCGAGATAATTGCCCGCGATGGGCTGACTGACGTTCGCGAATTCCTGACATCGCCGGTGCGTCCCGGCATGACGACCGTTGCGATGTTGACAGTGCTGATGCTGTCGCTCGACGCCGCCTTGGGCCGACGGTTCATTTCAGCGCTGATCGTTCTTCCGATTGTGATCGTCCCCGCCATCGTATCCAACCAGAAGCAACACTACCTTTCGGATCCACTTTATCCGTCCGACGTCCTTTTCGGGCGCCAGATCATGGAACTGCTTCCTGTCATGGTGAGCGACCGTCCCTGGACTGCTGTTGCAATGGCTGTCGGCATCGCCTTTTCCGCTGGCGCAATTGTCATCTTATGGCGTTTCGCCTGGCGCAACTTCCCACACCTCTCAAGGACCGCTCGCGTCCGCCGGCTGTGCGTCGGCTTGCCTGTTATCGCGGCCTTCGGGTCGCTGATGGACTATTCCCAATATTCCTTCATCCGCGACCGCCTTCAGGTGGTTCCAATGATGTGGGACCAAAAGGAAAACTACCGGAGCAACGGCTTCATCCTCGCCTTCATCTTCAATATTCCGATGGCCGAGGTGGCGGCGCCGGTCGGCTTCGGCACGCAGGCGCTCGATACTATCCCGAGCCGCAACTACGGCTATCTCAGCGGCCCGCGCGAAAAGCCCGACGTGATCATGCTGATGAGCGAGTCATTCTGGGATCCTACCCGGTTGAAAACGCTCAGCCTGTCGCCCGATCCCATGCCGACTATCCGCGCCGAGCAGTCTGGCCATGTCTTCTCACCGGAGTTCGGCGGCATGACCGCCAACGTCGAATTCGAGGCGCTGACGGGCTTTTCCAATGCCTTCCTGCCATACGGCAGCATCCCCTATCAGCAATACATCCGTCACGACGTTCCCTCGCTCGCCACGTTCTTCCGTGGCGAAGGCTATGCGGCGCGTTCGCTGCATCCGTTCAGCGGCTGGTTCTGGAACCGCAATGAAGTCTACAAGGACTTCGGTTTCGAGCAGTTCCGCTCGGAAGAGACCATGCCTCCAATGGAAAAGCGGGGCATCTTCGCTTCGGACGACTCGCTCATGAAGGAAATCATGAACGAGGCGGACGGCATTGATCGCCCGTTCTTCTTCTTTGCTGTCACCCTGCAGGGACATGGGCCGTATGAGCCGAACCGTTATGCACGCAATACTATCGATATACAGGGCAACCTGAACGATGCAGACCGCGCAACGCTTGCCACCTATACGCAGGGCATCAAGGAAGCGGACGACAGCCTTAAGTTGCTGATGGATTGGGCAGAGAAGCGCGACCGCGAAACGATCATCGTGCTCTGGGGCGACCACCTGCCGCCGCTCGGCAACGTCTACATGGCGACCGGCTACATGCCGGATCAGGTTGCCACCCGTAAGGCGTCGGTCAGCACCATGAGACAGGAGCATGAGACGCCGCTCGTCATCTGGTCCAACAAGAAGGGCAGCAAGAAGGATGTCGGCACAATCAGCCCGTCACTGCTGCCCTATCATCTCTTGAAGTTCGCCGGCTTCGAGCATCCCTACTACACGGGCTTCCTCGGCCGTGTACAGAAGAAGTACAGCGTCATCGATCGTTATCAGCTGATTGCGCGCGACAACACGCCCTCTCCCGATTGGGTCCTGAAGCCGAAGAACCTCGATCCCCTCGTACGGGACTATCGATACCTCCAGCACGACATCATGTTTGGCAAGGCTCAGACGCTCGATCGCTTCTTCCCACAGCATGCTTGGCTGTATGCTCAAGGCACGTAAAAGAGCGGCACAAGTCCGCATTGCAATTTGAAAACATTACGGAATACTGGCGCCCGAGCGATCTAGCATTCGGAGTCGGCCATGCACAATCTATCGGACTTAATCCACCATCACTTCGATAAGTCTGCTGACGAACTCGGCGAGATCGAGAAGCGCGTTCTCGCAAAGGCCCATGAGCGCAAGATAATCTCGACCGATATCAATGCTGCCTTGCAGGCGGAAGCATCGGCCGGAGAGCGCCTGGCGGATTCGATTGCCCGCGTCGGCGGCTCATGGTCGTTCATTGTCGCCTTCTTGCTGTTCCTGGTGTTCTGGTGCGTCGTAAATACCGTTGTATTGCTCACACGCGCCTTCGATCCCTATCCCTTCATCTTCCTCAATCTCGTGCTCTCGATGCTTGCGGCGATCCAGGCTCCCATCATCATGATGTCGCAAAACCGGCAGGCGGAGCGCGATCGTTTCGAGGCGGCGAAAGACTATGAAGTCAATCTCAAAGCAGAACTGGAAGTTCTTTCCCTGCATCAGAAAATAGACATGCGCGTGCTCACCGAAATTGCGGCGTTGCGCGAAGACATCGAGCGACTGAACCAGCGCCTGCCTAGTTGATGGAACGATCGCTGATCGCTTGAATTTAACTATACCGACCGATTAGCGAGCCGCTAACCAAGTCCCGCATTGAAACACCGTCACAAATGTAAGAGGAGCAATTGGAACCAATCCGATCCACCGTACGAGACGATGCTCACAGGCCGACCGCATACACGCGATGAAATTCTTCATCATCCCCTGTTTCTGTCGATCGAACGCCAGATAGCGCTCCATCTTATTGGCATTCACAAGCGTGCGCCTCGTCTTGCCCGCCTCGCAGCCTCGCACCAAAAGTGGCTGCTGACGCAAACGCTGTTTGCCATGCACACTGCACGAGATCGGGGTAATCCCCGGTCGGGGCTGACGGCCAGTCGCATGATGCAGGTCGCCACGGAGTTTGATCTCGCCAGCAAGAATACTGCCGCCTCGTTTCTTGCCGAACTCATCGCCTACAAATTTCTGCGGGATGCGCCTGACGAAACGCCCGATCGGCGCCTTCGTCGCCTCGAAACGACCGAAACCAGCGAGGAGGCCATGGCCTCCTGGTTCCAAGGGCACATGTCCTGCCTCGATCAACTCGACGGCGGCAATCGTGCAAGCCTGACGGCAGAGGATCCCCGACTTTTCCGCCTCGCGCAACCTCGTGCCGCGCGTGCCCTCATCCAGGAGCCGGTCTGGAAGGAACCGCGGACCAGCATCGGCCACTTCCTCTGGTCCGATGTCGGCGGCCTTGTGCTGCACGATCTGATCAGCCGCCTGCCCGACGACGCGCGGCTGCACGATCGCATACTGCTGAAAGGCGTAACGATCAGCGAAATCGCGAACGAGTTCGGCATCTCCCTGACCAATGTGAAGCGGATGTTCAAGAAGGCCGAAATAGACGGCCTGCTTTGCTGGGAAAACCCGCGCAACCGCGGTGCTCTATGGCTCTCCCGGAGATTCATCGAAGACTATTTCCATTGGCAGTCGGCAAAGTTCGCCGAATTGGACAGCGCCATCCACTGGGCAGCCGGTCAAATCCGTTTCTCCGAAACGAGCGTCAAGTAAGCGAGGCAATCCCAGCCGACATGGGCGCAACGAACGCTGCAAGTTGTTGTTCTGCCCAACAAAAAGCCCGGCATCGGCCGGGCTTCCTTCGTCCATTTTGTCTGATCAGCCGTTGACGGCCATCCGCTTTTCGTCGCGTCCACCCTTCATGCGCTCGGCCAGCAGGAAGGCAAGCTCCAACGCCTGATCGGCATTGAGACGCGGGTCGCAATGCGTGTGATAGCGATCGTGCAGGTCCTCTGCCGTCACGGCGCGGGCGCCGCCGGTGCATTCCGTCACATCCTTGCCAGTCATCTCGATATGGATACCGCCAGGATGCGAACCTTCGGCGCGATGGATCTGGAAGAAACTTTCAACTTCCGACAGGATCCGTTCGAACGGACGGGTCTTGTAGTGGTTGAGCGTGATCGTGTTGCCGTGCATCGGATCGCAAGACCACACGACCTTACGGCCCTCGCGCTCGACCGCCCGGATGAGACGTGGCAGATGCTCGGCGACCTTGTCGTGACCGAAGCGGCAGATCAGCGTCAACCGGCCCGCCTCATTCTCGGGATTGAGAATGTCGATCAGGTTCAGAAGGTCATCGGTCTGCAATGACGGACCACACTTCAACCCGATCGGGTTCTTGATGCCACGGCAGTATTCGACATGCGCGTGATCGGCCTGCCGCGTACGGTCGCCGATCCAGATCATGTGGCCTGAGGTCGCGTACCAGTCGCCAGACGTCGAGTCGACGCGCGTCAACGCTTCTTCGTAGCCAAGCAGCAGCGCTTCATGGCTGGTGAAGAAATCCGTCTCGCGCAAGCTCGGATTGTTTTCCGAGGTGATGCCGATCGCCTTCATGAAGTCCATCGTCTCGCTGATGCGGCCGGCAAGCTTGCGGTAGCGCTCGCCCTGCGGGCTATCCTTGACGAAACCGAGCATCCACTGATGCACGTTCTCGAGGTTGGCATAGCCACCCATCGCGAAGGCGCGCAGCAGGTTCAGCGTTGCGGCCGACTGGCGGTATGCCATGGCCTGACGTTCCGGATTCGGGATACGGGCCTCTTCCGTGAACTCGATGCCGTTGATGATGTCACCGCGATAGCTCGGCAGCGACACGCCATCCTGGGTCTCGATGCCCGAAGAACGTGGCTTTGCGAACTGGCCGGCAATACGGCCGACCTTGACGACCGGCAGCTGCGCGCCGAACGTCAGGACGACGGCCATCTGCAGGAATGCGCGGAAGAAGTCGCGGATATTGTCGGCGCCATGTTCGGCAAAGCTCTCGGCGCAATCACCGCCCTGCAAGAGGAAGCCATTGCCTTCAGCAACGTTGGCGAGATGCTTCTTCAGCCGGCGTGCTTCACCTGCGAAGACGAGCGGCGGATAGGATGCGAGCTGGGCTTCCGTTGCTGCCAATGCCGCCTGGTCCGGATAGTCCGGAACCTGCTGGATCGGTTTTTGCCGCCAACTGCTCGGAGTCCAATTCTGTGCCATCTCACTCACCTGTTTCAGCATCCGGTCCGTCCGGATGTTCCGTCTTAAAAATGTTGCGCGGCTTATAAACCTTTAGCGCCATCTTGCATAGCGGCGTTCCGCTCTTTGGCGCTCCGGATTAGTTTCACGAACAACACCTGAATATAAAGGAAATCCGCCCCGTGTTTTCAAACGGCGGGCACGGGATTAATGATCAATATACCAAGACAGTTTGTATCTAATTTAGGCTTCTGCCGTAGAAATACCCTCAATTCTGATAGCGCGTCATGATGACTCCCGCTTGAACACCGATGGCGTGGTGGAACCGTGGGATACATTTCGTGCGCAGCTTGTATCGTTTCTGTACTGACCGTTCCGGCAATTTCGGCATGCTGACTGCCATCCTGATGGTGCCGCTCATCGGCTCCGCGGGCGTAGCCGTCGACTTCGCTCATGCACTGAGCCTGCGCACGCAGCTTTACGCGGCGGCCGACGCCGCAGCCGTCGGCGCAATTGCGGAAAAATCCGCAGCCGCCTCCGCCGCGATGAAAATGACCGCAGATGGCACGATCTCCGTCGGGCAGAGCGATGCGCGCAATATCTTCGTCAGCCAGATGCAGGGTGAATTGACAGCAAACGAAGTTGCAGTCGACATCCAGGTGAACAAGGCAGCAACCAAACTCAACTCGTCCGTCTACTTCAGCGCGGCCGTCCCGACGACGTTCATGCAAATATTCGGGCGAAAAACCGTCGAAGTATCGGGCACCGCGACAGCAACAATTGAGACAGCGGCCTTCATGGATTTCTACATCCTGATCGACAACACACCATCGATGGGCGTCGGCGCGACACCGAACGACGTCACCACCATGGTAGGTCTCACGAAGAACAACAAATCGAACGCTTCCTGCGCCTTTGCCTGCCATGAGAGCGGCACCAACAAGGGCAAGGATTACTATACGCTTGCCAAGAAGAACAAAGTGACGATGCGCATTGATGTCGTGCGCCAGGCCACCCAGGCCCTGACTGCGACCGCCAAGGCGGACACGGATGATCAATTTCGCATGGCGGTCTACACCTTCGGCGCCAAAGCAGAGGCGGCAGGGCTGAGTGAAATCGTGCCGCTTACGGGCGACCTCGACAAGGTGGGCAGCAAGGTCTCCGAAAAGACCCCAAATCCCCAAGCCGGCGACAGCGAATACGTGCTCGACCTGATGACCATCCCTCAGCAAGGCTACAACGACGACACCCAGACGAGCTTCGATAGCGCACTGACCCAACTCAAGGCCAAAATCCCGGCTGGGGGCTCGGGTACAAGCGCTGCCGATACACAGAAGATCGTCTTCTTCGTGTCCGACGGTGTCGGCGACAGCTACAAGGCCTCGACTTGCACAAAGAAAACGACTGGCAGCCGCTGTCAGGAACCGATCGATACCTCCTTCTGCAAGCCCCTGAAGGACAAAGGCATCAAGATCGCCGTGCTCTACACGACGTATCTGCCGCTGCCGACCAACAGCTGGTACAACACCTGGATCAAACCCTTCCAGGACGAAATTCCGACGAAGATGCAGAGCTGCGCCTCGCCCGGTCTCTATTTCGAAGTCACGCCCACCGAGGGTATCACGGACGCCATGAAGGCGCTCTTCCTGAAGGTCCTCCGCATGCCCCGCCTCACCAGCTGACCGGCATCAGACGCGAACGCCGTCCCGAATGCGATAGCTCGGCGCATACATTGTGACCAGCTCTTCCGCTGCCGTCGGATGCACGGCCATCGTGCGGTCGAAATCGTCCTTGGTGCAGCCGGCCTTCAACGTGATTCCGAGGATCTGTGCCATCTCCCCGGCATCGTGACCGAGGATGTGCGCACCGACGACCTTGCGGCTGGAAGCATCGACAATCAGCTTCATGATCATCTTCTCGCCGCGCCCCGATAGCGTCGCCTTCAGCGGACGAAACTGGGCACGGTAGACCTCGAGTTCCCCGTAGCGCTTGCCCGCCTCCTCCTCGGTCAATCCGACAGTGCCGATTTCCGGCTGCGAGAAGACGGCCGTTGCGATCGTCTCGTGATCCGGCTTGGTCGGGTTATTCTTGTACTCGGTCTCGATGAAGCACATTGCCTCGTGGATCGCCACAGGCGTCAGCTGTACCCGGTCAGTGACGTCGCCGAGCGCATAGATGTTCGGGACGCTGGTGCGCGAATATTCGTCGACGACCACCGCTCCGCGCTGGTCAGTCTTCACACCGGCGGCTTCCAGGCCAAGGCCCTGCGTATTCGGGACGCGTCCAAGGGCCAGCATGACAACATCCGCCGTAAGCGTGCCGTTGTTCAGTGTCTCGACAGCGAGACGATCATCCTGCTTCGATACCCTCTCGAGCGCATCATGGCAGAGAATCCGGATGCCCTTGGCACTCATCGCCTCGTGCAGCCCCCGGCGAAGATCCTGATCGAAGCGCGACAGGATTTCGGCGCCGCGATAGATCAGCGTCGTCTCGACGCCAAGGCCATGAAAGATATTGGCAAATTCCACTGCGATATAACCGCCACCGGCAATCACGATCGACCTTGGCAGCTCTTCCAGATGGAAGGCCTCGTTGGAGGAAATGCAGAGCTCGTTCCCCGGCAAAGCCGCGTGCGGGTTCGGCCGACCACCGGTCGCGATCACGATCGTCTTGGCTGTCACTGTCTTGCCGGTGTTGACCAGTCGGACCGTATGGGCGTCCACGAGCTCGGCCCGCGTTTCCAGGATCTCGGCGTTGGCGCCAGCAAGCCCCTTCTTGTAGAGGCCTTCGAGGCGCGCGATCTCGTTGTCCTTCGCCGCGATCAGCTTCTTCCAATCGAACGAGCTCTCGCCGAGTGTCCAGCCGAAGCCGGCAGCATCCTCAAAGTGTTCATGGAACTGAGCTGCGTACACGAAGAGCTTCTTGGGCACGCAGCCGCGGATCACGCATGTTCCGCCGTAGCGATATTCCTCTGCGATCGCGACCTTTTTACCGAGCGAGGCTGCAACGCGGGCGCCTCGCACGCCGCCCGAGCCCCCGCCAATGACAAAGAGATCGTAATCGTAGGACGTCATGAGAAACTCCGGATGGAATCGGCTGGTGAGGTGAAGGTGATATAGTATCGACCGCCGCAAAAACAAAAGCCCGGACGATGCCGGGCTTTCGATCTGTAGTCGCGTCGTAGCTTACTGCTTCGGCTTGGGGGCCGGCGCAGCCTTTGGCGCGGTCGTTGCAGCCGGGTTGGCCGGATCGGCGGCCGGCGGCGGCGCCTTGATGATCTTGGCAAGCTCAGTGCTCGTCTGCTTCTGAAGATCGCGGGAAATGCCCTGCGCCCAGATGTCGGCTGCCTTCACCGTTTCGCGCGATGCAATCGGGCCATCCTTCAGCAGCTTCTTGCCAACTGGCGAGTTATAGAACTCGGCGATCGCGTTGAGCTCCTCGACGGAGAATGCCTTGGCATAGGTCAGCGCGGCTTCCTTTTCGAGATCGGCGCGACGCGGAGCGAGCGCCAGCGCCTGCTTGTCAACCTCAGCGGTGATCGCATCCTGATAGTTCGGCGAATCCTGGATAAGATCGGCCTTCAGGCGCTCGGCCAGGCCAGGCAGGATGTTGTCGAACTGCGCAGTGGCGCCAATCGCATCGATGGCAGCGCGGGCCGCCTTCAACTGCTCCGGAGAAGCTTCCTGCGCGTGTGCGACAGAGCCGAATGCGACGCCCGAAAGAATAACGGTCGCAGCAGCAAAACGGCCAAGACCTGCAAATTTAATCATGAGTTTCAATGCTCCTGTTACCTGTTCGCCCGCAGCGTGCGTGCACCTGCTGGACCTGCAATGATCGCAAGCGCCGCCATATTGAGAAAAAGCCCGTGTTCAACGACTCCGGGTATCGAATTCAGCTCGTTTGAGAGCGCCTCTGCATCAGGAATGCGGCCAAAAGATGCATCGAGGATGTAGTGACCACCGTCCGTCATGAAGTCTTCTCCACCGGATTGGCGCAGCGTCAAGCCGCCGCTCAACCCCAGTTTCGAGGCCTTCTTTTCGATCGCCATGCGCGTTGAGACCAGCCCGAAGGGATTCACCTCGATCGGCAGTGGAAATGCGCCAAGTGTCGCGACCAGTTTGCTTTCGTCGGCAATGACGATCATGCGCTGAGATGCCGCAGCAACGATCTTCTCGCGCAGCAGCGCACCCCCGCCACCCTTAATGAGCGTCAGGTTGGAATCAACCTCATCCGCGCCATCGATCGTCAGATCGAGTTCCGGCAACTCATCAAGCGACTTCAGCGGTACGCCCAGCTCGACGCAAAGCCTCGCCGTGCGTTCCGAAGTCGGAACCCCTTCGACCTTGAAGCCGGTAGAAACCTTCTCCGCAAGCAGCCGAACAAACTCCTCGGCAGTACTCCCGGTCCCGATTCCAAGCCGCATGCCGTATTCGACATGAGCGAGTGCGGCCTCGGCGGCCCTGATCTTCATTTCGCGGGCATCCATGCGCCGCTGACTCCGATTATTGCGTTGGATGTGCTGTTTACACGGCTCGCTTGCCAAACGAAAGCCAAAATAGCGTAATGATTTTCGAAAAGCCGTGGGCATCTACAACTTGTCGCTTCTGCCGCGAAACGTTGCTTTTCCCGCCCTCATCGCCTACTGCCCAATGACATCATTTCTGAAAGGCGGAATCCTTGCCCCCTGCGCTCATCGTATTCGATCTCGACGGAACACTGCTCGATACTCACACCGATCTTGTCGAGAGTATAAACCATACGATTGCCGAGCTCGGCATCGCGCCGGTCAGCTATGGCGACCTCACGTATCTGGTCGGACACGGTGCCAAGGTCATGATTGAGCGGGCCTGTGGTCTTCGGGGACATCCGTTGTCACAGGAGCAGCTCCCAGCCCTACTCGACCGGTTCATCGCTCACTATGCCAATAACATGCCTGGACATACGTTGCCTTACCCAGGCCTTATCGAGGCTATGAATCAACTGAAGAACGCCGGCTGCAAGCTTGCCGTTTGCACCAACAAGCTGGAAGGTCTGGCGCGCAGCCTGATCGAAAAGCTTGAACTCACCCATTACTTCGACGCCATTACCGGCGGCGATACCTTCGCGGTCAGGAAACCGGACGCCCAGCATCTCCTTGGAACCATTGAGCGCGCTGGCGGCGACTTCCGCAACACCGTCATGATTGGCGACAGCGTCAACGACATTCTTGTTGCTCGAAATGCCGGAGTGCCCTCGATTGCCGTGCCGTTCGGCTATTCCGACGTCCCCGTCGAGACACTCGGGCCGACCCGCGTGATCACACATTTCAACGAGCTCACGCCTGCGCTCGTGGACGAGTTGATCGCGGACTTCGCCGCGAGACCGACTGCCGCAGTAGGCTGACACAAACAAAAAAGGCGGCTCAACGGCCGCCTTTTTTTCATATCGTCCCTAGCGCAATCAGATCTGCGCGCCACGCGCCTTCGTCGTGGCATCGAATGCCTTCTGCACGTAAGCATCGCGGCCGTACACGTCGTCGAAATACTGCACGACGCCGTCCTTATTCGGCCACGCCGTGAAATAAGCCACGTAGACCGGGATCTTCTGTGGAACCTGGATGGCATGGTTCTTGCCGGTCGCGATCTCCTTGCCGATCTGTTCGACCGACGTATTCAACACGGCCGCCGCCATCGCACGCGGCTCGGCGAGACGCACGCAACCGTGGCTGAGAGCGCGCATGTCACGCTTGAAGAAGCTTTTCGAGGGCGTGTCATGCATGTAGATCGCATGCGCATTCGGAAACAGGATCTTGAGTTCGCCAAGCGCATTGTCGTCGCTCGGCGGCTGCCGGACGGAAACATTGGTCGTCGAACCGTACCAATCAACACTGGACGACGCCACGGCACGGCCGCCAACCGTTACCTCATAGCCCATCCGGTCCAGATAGCTCGGGTCGGAGCGCAGACGCGGCAGCATCTCGTTGATGATGATCGACTGCGGAACACCCCAGAAAGGATTGAACTCGACCGTCTCGATCTGATCCTGGAAGAAGAAGGTCTGGTGCGACGGCTGACCGACTACAACACGCATCGACAACTGCTCCTTGTTGTCGTTGTGGTAGTAAACCATGTAGGCCGGCTGGTTGATGAAGACGTAGCGCGAGCCGAGATCATTAGGCAGCCAACGCGCCTGCTCCAACGCAACGACCAGCTTTTCGACTTTCGAGGCGTTGCTGTCGCCGCCGACCATAGTGCGGACCGTGGCTTGACCGATGACGCCGTCCGGCTTCAACCCATGTTCTTTCTGGAACCCTTCGACGAGCGCGACAATCTCGGGCGAATACTCGGTGCCACCTGTATAGGCGGCAAGCGTTGTCGCATGTTCCGCCTTGAGCGCGGCTGAGCCATGCTTGTCGATCGCCTTCACGATATTCGGGATTTCGGACGAGCTCTCGCCGGGGTGAAGCACGCCGCTCAGGGCGACGTTGATGCGATCGTCGCTTGCGCCTTCGGCGCGCAGCTTTGCCAGTTCACCTTCAAGCGCAACAAACTGCGGCCCGTCCGGCGTGCGGCTTCTGAGATAGGCTGCCGTGTCCGGACTAATGCGGGCGAGCTTCAGCACCGGCGCAAGGTTCACGTCCTTACGCTTGAAATCGTGATAGCCGGACAGCTTGTTCGGATCGATGCGACCGCGAATGGTGTCCTGCACATAGGCAAGCACCTTGGCGGATAGCTCCAGTTCGAACTGCGTCAGGGCGCGATCACGGATTGCCGGATCCGGATTGGCCGGATCCTCGGTCGGAACCTGTACCGTATAGTCTGCCGGATCAAGGCCAACCGACGCGGCATCCGCCAATACGGCCATCGCCGCCTTGGCGCGATCGTTGACATCCGTTCCGGCGAGCCAAACCAGCGGGTTCTTCATGTCACCGTAATAGGTTTCAAGCGCCTTGGCGACTTCGACGGGCGCGCGCACCTTCGCCTCGATCAGGAAACGCCGCTGCACCGACGGCGTCGACTCGGTCGTTGCCGACGCATCGGCAACTGCCCCGGTGACAACAGGGTCGGTAAACTTGCCGGTATCGACGAAGCGCATCGCATCCGGCTGATAAGTATAGTAGCGCGGGCTCGAAACCTTGGGCAGCGGCGCATCTGGAGCCGACTGAAGGAATGAGGGAACCGATGCCCTCGGATTGACAATCGTGCTCTGGGTCCGAGCGCGATCCCCGCGGATCATATCCATCAAGGTGTAAGCATGCGCGGGCGCGGCACCCATCGCAGCCATACCGCAGGAAAGCGCAAGTGCGGAGGCCGCACCTTTCAAAAGGAATGTCATGCTTCTATCCAGTCCCAGTGTCATGCTGTCTTCAAATCGCGGGCAAGACCCGCCTCAGAACTTGTTTCATCCGGCGCGAGCGTCACATGGCAGAAAGCAGGCGCAGCCGCCAGCCTCGACCAACTCAACCTTTAGTAACTAGGTAAACTCTTACGCCGGACGTCAGTTCACACAAAATTATGAAATTATTGGTTAATTTTTTACTTTATTTTCGCGACCAGACACAGTGGCCAAAAAGCCGCTGACAGATAAAAATTCAGCCGTGTCTAAAAGATCACTGATCTCGCGCCCGCTAACATGACATCGCCGCTCATATTTATATTTCAAGCGGTTTTCTTCGGATCATTTCGGACCTATAAGACCGCATCTCTGAGACGCACCGCGATAGAAAGGCATGGCCATGACCTCCACCCGCACCGAAACAGATACGTTCGGCCCGATCGAAGTTCAGAGTGACAGGTATTGGGGTGCCCAGGCACAGCGCTCCCTTGGCAACTTCAAGATCGGCGGGGAAAAACAGCCGCTTTCGATCGTTCGCGCGCTCGGCATCGTCAAGCAGGCGGCAGCGCGCGCGAATATGGCGCTTGGCCAGCTCGATCCGGCGATCGGCAACCCCATTGTGGATGCAGCACAGGAAGTCATCGACGGCAAACTCAACGATCACTTCCCTCTCGTCGTCTGGCAGACCGGCTCGGGCACGCAGTCAAACATGAATGCCAATGAGGTGATCTCCAACCGCGCAATAGAAATGCTGGGTGGCGCGATGGGATCGAAGAATCCGGTACATCCAAACGATCACGTCAACATGAGCCAGTCGTCGAATGACACCTATCCGACGGCGATGCACATCGCCTGCGCCGAAGAGATCGTTCGCCACTTGCTTCCGAGCTTGAAGCATCTGCATGCCGCCCTTGACATGAAGGTCACCGAGTTCAACCACATCATCAAGATCGGCCGCACGCACACTCAGGATGCAACGCCGCTGACGCTCGGTCAGGAGTTTTCGGGCTACGCAGCGCAGGTCGGTTCCGCCATCAAGCGCATCGAGATGACGCTTCCCGGTCTTTGCGAACTTGCACAAGGCGGAACCGCCGTCGGAACCGGCCTCAACGCGCCGGTCGGCTTTGCCGAAATGGTTGCCGAAGAGATCGCCGGCATCACCGGCCTCCCGTTCGTCACTGCCCCGAACAAGTTCGAGGCGCTCGCCGCGCATGACTCGATGGTATTCAGCCACGGCGCCATCAACGCCGCCGCCGCTGCCCTCTTCAAGATCGCCAATGATATTCGCCTGCTGGGCTCGGGCCCTCGTTCCGGCCTTGGCGAACTCGCCCTCCCCGAGAACGAGCCCGGCTCCTCGATCATGCCGGGCAAGGTCAACCCGACGCAGTGCGAGGCCTTGACGCAAGTCTGCATTCACATCTTCGGCAACAACACTGCCCTGACCTTCGCCGACAGCCAGGGCCACTTCGAGCTGAACGTCTACAATCCGATGATGGCCTACAACTTCCTCCAGTCGGTGCAGTTGCTCGGTGACGCAGCCATCTCCTTCACCGACAATTGCGTCGTCGGCATCGAGGCACGCGAAGACAACATCAGGGCCGGCCTCGAGCGCTCGCTAATGCTGGTCACCGCGCTCGCGCCGAAAATCGGCTACGACAATGCCGCCAAGATCGCCAAGACGGCACACAAGAACGGCACGACCCTTAAGGAAGAGGCGTTGGCGAGTGGTCTCGTCACCGTTGAGGAGTACGATACGATCGTTCGCCCCGAGGCGATGATCGGCCCTAGATAACCCGCGTCGAACTCGGTTGAAATATGAGAGCCGCCGCACTCGCGGCGGCGTTTTCATAGGTTTTCATGACAAAAACAGACAAGTTTTAGAATTATTGCAATTGCGAAGACGCCCGAATAGACCATCTGCGATTTCGGTCCGCATGAAAGGTCCTTCGATGGCTGACGATCTTTTCCCCCTCAGCAAAGACACCACCCCATACCGCAAGATCAGCAGCGACTACGTCTCTGTCGACAGCTTCAAGGGACAAGACATCCTGACCGTCGAGCCCGAAGGCATCCGCCTGCTCGCCGAAACGGCATTTGCCGACATCAACCATCTCCTCCGGCCCGGCCATCTGAAGCAGCTCGCTTCGATCCTCGAGGATCCCGAAGCGACCGACAACGACCGCTTCGTAGCATACGATCTGCTGAAAAACGCCAACATCGCTGCCGGCGGCGTGCTCCCGATGTGCCAGGATACAGGCACTGCGATCATCATGGCCAAGAAGGGCCGCCGCGTGTGGACCGAAGGCGAGGACTACTCGGCTCTCGCCAAGGGGGTGATGGACGCCTATGAGAAGAAGAACCTGCGCTATTCGCAGCTGGCCCCCGTCAAGATGTTCGAAGAGAAGAACACCAAGAACAATCTGCCGGCGCAGATCGATATCTATGAGGAAGGCACCGACTCCTACGACTTCCTATTCGTTGCCAAGGGTGGCGGCTCCGCCAACAAGACCTTCCTCTATCAGGGCACCCCGTCGCTTTTGACGCATGATCGCATGATCGACTTCCTCAAGGAGAAGATCCTAACGTTGGGTACGGCGGCCTGCCCTCCCTACCATTTGGCAATCGTCATCGGCGGCACGTCGGCTGAGATGAACCTGAAGACCGTCAAGCTCGCCTCGACACGCTATCTCGACGGTCTGCCGACCGAAGGCTCCGATAGCGGCCATGCCTTCCGCGATATCGAGATGGAAAAGGAAATCCACAAGCTGACGCAGCAAATGGGAGTCGGCGCTCAGTTCGGCGGCAAGTATTTCTGTCATGACGTCCGCGTCATCCGCCTGCCACGCCACGGCGCCTCGCTGCCGATCGGCCTCGGAGTTTCCTGTTCTGCCGATCGCCAGGCGAAGGGCAAGATCACCCGCGACGGCATCTTCGTCGAGCAGCTCGAGACGGATCCCTCGAAGTACATGCCTGAAATCGACGAGTCGAAACTATCGGACTCGATGGTCCGCATCGATCTCAACCAACCGATGTCCGGTATTCTGGCCGAACTCAGCAAGCATCCGGTCAAGACGCGGCTGTCACTGACCGGAACGATCATCGTCGCCCGTGACCTCGCCCACGCCAAGATCCGCGAGCGCCTGGAGAAGGGGGAAGGCATGCCCGACTACATGAAAAACCATCCTGTCTACTATGCCGGTCCCGCGAAGACTCCGGCGGGCTACGCCTCCGGCGCCTTCGGCCCGACAACAGCTGGTCGCATGGATTCTTATGTCGACCAGTTCCAGTCTTTCGGCGGATCGATGGTGATGCTGGCCAAGGGCAACCGGTCCCGCGCCGTGCGCGAGGCATGCAAGACACACGGCGGCTTCTACCTCGGCTCGATCGGCGGACCTGCAGCCCGACTGGCGCAGGACTGTATCAAGAAGGTCGAGGTGCTGGAATATCCGGAACTCGGCATGGAAGCCGTGTGGAAGATCGAAGTCGAAGATTTCCCCGCTTTCATCGTCACCGATGACAAGGGCAACGACTTCTTCCAGGAATTCAACCTCGGCTGATCGACCTCAACGGATAGCCGCGGTCGCCCGATGGTCGACCGCGGCGCCCTCCGTCCGGCTCTCGGAGTCTGCAAGGCTAAGCGCCTCTTCAGTCTTCACGCTGGCGAAAATGTCGCTGCGGAAAACCCCATCAAAGAAGCCCTCCTGCTGAATCAGCGCGACAGACGCCGCGACAAATAGGGCAATGAGGACGATGGGCGAAGTATGACGAGACTTATCCATGCGCTTGGCCTTCGATAAGAGCCGGCGGCTCCTTTGACGGGAAGGTGCGCCTTCTCTGTGAGACAGAACAGAGCGACCAATCGACACCGAGCGTCAACAATCTGAAGACGATAAAGCAAAGAGAAAACGACAAGTTGGATTTTCTGTTTTGCGTCACTCACGCATAACGCGCAACAATCGTTACACTGCGGCAAATTCACAGATAAAAATCAAAGCGATAAGCAAGTATTGGAGAATCTCGCGTAAATCTCACATGTAATCATTGGTATATCCCCCCTTAATCATTTCCCAATATTTGTAGGCTAACAAATTAAAGTCTGCATTTGACATTCAATTGAGGAGTAGTCGCATGACGACGACCGCAGCGCCAACGAGGGCGCAGGTTCCCGACGTGGCAGGTCAGATCACGTTCGCCATGCGCTCGATGGGCGTCGCGCCGATTCCTCGGAACTACGAACTCTTCTATGAAGCCTATATCGGCTCCAACCCGGCGCTGACACGAGATCTTGCGGCGCTCGGCAGTCAGGCAACGCAGGAAGAACTCGATAGGCTCGGCGCACAGTATTTTGCGCACAGCCCTGCCCGCGTCTTCGACGACGCGCACGGTCGTATCGCTGCCGAGCTCGAGACGCTGTTGCGCGTCCTGCGCCAGGAGCAAACCTCCCTGGAAAGCTACAACAAGCTACTTGGGGAAACCTACAAGCGGATCAGCTCGAAGAACCATACGAGCGTGGAACTCATCGAAAACGCCCTCACTTTGCTCACCGAGGCCACCGGCGACACCATGGCGCACGGCGAACGCACGGTCGAGAACGTCGTCCAGCGCTCGCAGGAGATGGACCAGGTCCGCAAGGAGCTCGACGAGTACAAGCGCATCGCCAACACCGACTCGTTGACACGCCTGTCAAACCGCCGGGCCTTCGACGACCGCCTCGCGGCGGTTTTCAACAATCCTGCCATGCGTCCGGTCACCGCATTGGTGCTCGCCGACATCGATAATTTCAAGAAGATCAACGACACCTATGGCCATCCGGTCGGTGACAAGATTCTTGCGACTGTCGCTTCTGTCATCCGCGCCAACGTCCGCCGCGACGTTTTCGTCGCCCGCACCGGCGGCGAGGAGTTCGCCCTGATCGTCGAAGGCAACACCGCCGAGGAAGTGATGGGAACGGCGGAACGGATTCGCCGCACGCTTGAAACGACGCCTTTCACGAATTCGCGCACGAGGATCAATTACGGGCCTGTCACCGTATCGGTCGGCGTCTGCATGGCTTCCTACGCGGACGACGCCGGCGAGCTCTACCACAAGGCAGACGTGGCGCTTTACGGCGCCAAAAATTCCGGCCGCAACTGCAGCGTCCTCTTCGAAGACGGCATGCAGAAAGACTTCACGAAGAGCTGGCTGATCTACAAGGGTTAAGCCCGCAAGGACAGTTTGCCAACTGCCCTGGGCTTGAACCTTCTGGTTGCTATTTCACCACATCGTCTTGGCCGCACGCTCCGGCCATTCGCGATCATAGGTCTCGTAATCGAAATCCCCAGTCGCCGCCTTCAGCATCAGCCCGGGGGTCGGCAAGCTCTTCGGATCGATGAACGTTGCTGGATTCCAGAGCTCGGAACGGATCAGCGCACGGGCGCACTGGAAATAGACCTCGTCGATCGTGATAACGATCACTGTCCGCGGATGCTTTCCGTCCATCACGAAGCTGGAAAGGACCGCCTCATCGTTGGTCACGACGCCGCGCCCATTGATGCGCATGGTCGTGTTCGAACCGGGAATGAGAAACATCAGCGCCAAACGCGGATCGCGCACGATGTTGGAGAGCGAGTCGACGCGGTTATTTCCGCGCCAGTCCGGCAGGTGCAGCGTTCTGTCATCGATGATACGCACGACGCCACCAATATCGCCGCGCGGCGAGCAGTCGAGCCCTTCGGGACCCACCGTTGCCAGTGCCACGAAAGGCGAGGCCTCGATCATCTCGCGGTAGAGCGGTGTCAGATAGTCCGTCACCTTGGCTACTGACGCCTGCGTTAGCCCGCCGGCATAGATCTCCGCGAGTTCTTCCACCGTTTCAATGATTTTCATGATCGTCCTGCCGGGTTTGTCGCGGCGGCCTTTAACTGCCTAGCGTGACGTTACAATGACACGCGCCGCGCCGGAAGATGAAAAAGCGGAATGATCTCAGCATCTTTGTCGGAACAGACCTCGCCGAGAAAGCCCGCGATCGTATCCAGAACCGGCCGCGCCGCGACAATTCGGCGGTGCCCAAATCCGTTGGCCCAGTGAATCCGGACTTCATCGCCAGCCGCCGCGTACCGTCGGGCATGGTCGGCGCTTACCTCCTTGTCGTCTTCGGCATGCACGATCAACACCGGGCGCTGGATCGTGCCGGCGGTCCTGCTCGCGTCGAACTCCTCCACTCGCCGGCCGGTGACACGGCGCACCTCGTTCTCCAAGACTTGCTGCGCAGGCCACCCAAGCCCGATCAGCTTGCCGAAATCCTTGAACAGCCAGTGCATTTCGCTCGGCGAGCCGATCAGCACCAGCTTTTGCGGGAGCACGGCAGGCACGCCCGGCAGCAGGCCTGCCGCCGCCACGACCAGTGCGGCACCGCCGAAAGAGTGGCCGATTGCGGCGTCGAACGCGCCGAACCGAACTTCGGCCGCCGCTATCGCCTTCACCGCCATGCCCATATGGAGCGCCCGCCCCGCCGCGCGGCCATGGCCGGGAAAATCGACTGCAATCACCTCCGCGCCCGTTGCCGCCAGAGTCGTCGCAAGGTTGGCCATATAGGCGCTGCTTGATCCCCAGCCATGCGTCACGAGATAGCGGGGGCGGCGCCCCAAGGTGCCACCATTCAGCCGATAGGCATGCGCCCGCCCGCCGCCGGCAAGACGAAGCCTGAACCGCTCCGCGCCGGCCAGCTTTGCTATGCCGGCTGCATGCGCGCCCTTCGCCTTCTCGCCCTTGGGCTTTGAGGAGGGTGTGATGCAGAACAGACGGAACGCCATTTTCCCGGCGATGCGCGGCGAAACCGACTGTAACAAGGAAAATCCGAGGCGGGTGACCTTCAGCGTAAAGTTTGCCATAGTGGGAATCCAATAATGTTCAACACTGAACAATAAAGTACAACGATGAACAAAAATCAATCCCTGCCTTGGGATCATCCGCGTTTCCGCAGCTGGATCAACGTCGCCCGCGCGTGCCAGCTCATGCAGCAGTC
This sequence comes from Rhizobium sp. YTU87027, assembly GCF_050644135.1. Classification (NCBI taxonomy): domain Bacteria; kingdom Pseudomonadati; phylum Pseudomonadota; class Alphaproteobacteria; order Hyphomicrobiales; family Rhizobiaceae; genus Rhizobium; species Rhizobium sp. YTU87027. Next base: position 1,641,092 of record NZ_CP098440.1, read on the forward strand.
GCTCGGTCGCTCGCTATCTGAACTCGATATCAAGACCCCGCATCTCGATATTCTGATCAACCTCTATCGCTTCGAAGGCATTTCCCAGCAGGAGCTCGCCCGCAAACTGCTGGTCGGGCGCTCGAACATGAGCATGCTGCTGCCGCAGATGGAGAAGCGCGGCCTGATCGAACGACGCGGTGACGCAAAAGACAAGCGCGTGCTACGCCTCTTCCTGACCCAGGAAGGGCGCGAAGTCACCGAAAAAGCCATGATCATTCAGACCGACCTCATCGAGCGCGTGCTTTCCCCCGAACCGATCGAGCAATGCATGGCGATGGCGGACTCGATGGAGCGGATTATCCGCGTGCTGCAACGGGATCTGGTCGACGAAGATTGACATCAGTGAACTGTGTGACCGACCGCCTGGCCCGCGAGGGACTTGTATTCCCAAGCGGCCACGATAATCAGCACTGCCGTCGCGAGAACGCCGGCAAGGTAGAGCTCGATAAATGGCGCAATGAAAGCGAGCAGAATCAGGAGCGCGAGGCCGGCCAGATGCGAGAGCGGCAAACGCCCGCTGGTCGCCCCCTTGAACCAGAGATTGCCCGCCAGAAACAGTCCCGAGCCGCCGAGCACCGAGGCAATCACGCCGAGGTCGCCGGTTTCATGCGGGTGCGAAAACATGAACTCAACCCCAACGGCGTGAACGATGATCCCCGCCAAAATCGGGATATGGGCATAGGTGAAGGCCTGTCGTGCGAGGCTTCCCGGCGTTTCATCGTGCTCGATCCGATGCGCAGCCCGCTCGTGGCCGAAGCGGAAATAGAGCCACCACATGGCGACGGTCCCTACGAAACCCGTGGCGAATACCACCGCCGTCAGCACCGAAAACGGCAACTCGGAGAACGTGCGGCCGGAAACAAGAATCGCTTCACCGAGGCAGATGATAACGAAGAGCGCGCAACGCTCGGCCATATGCGCGCCGGACACATCCCAGTCGGCAGCAGTGGACTTACCAAGCCCGGGTACGGCAAAGCCACTCGCCGGCCCCGCGTACTCGATCGCAAGCGCGATCAGCCAGGCAATCAGCCGCGCCTCGTGCTCGAGAAGACCACCGGCAATCCAGAATATGCCGGAAACGGTCAGCCAGGTGCTGATGCGAAGAAAATTGCGGTAGTTGGAAGCACTCGCCTGCTTGACGGCATAGGTCGTGAAGAGCGACCGCCCGACCTGCATCAGCACATAGGCGCCGGCAAATAAAAGACCTTTGTCACCAAAGGCTTCCGGAATGGACGCGGAAAGAACGAGGCCCAGCAACATCAACACGACGAGCATGCCGCGAACGGGCATCTTGTCGGGATCGAGCCAGTTGGTAACCCACGCCGTGAAGATCCACACCCACCAGACGGCGAAGGTCATCAGTCCAGCCTCAAGCGCCCCGAGGGGCGTATAATGCGCCGCCAAGGCATGCGAAAGCTGCGAAATCGAGAAGACGAAGACGAGATCGAAAAACAGTTCGAGAAAAGTGACCCTGCTCCCGCCCGGACTACCCTTCACGCGCAGCCAGTTTCGTTTCTTCGTTCCCGTCACGCATTCACCCCGTGAGTGTTGTTTTTTACCGCGGCTTCTCGGAGGTGTCGCGACTCATGCCCTTTTCGCGCAGCTCTTCCTCGTATGCGGCGAAGAGTTCTTCGCCGCGTTCGCCGAGTTCGCGCAAATAGTTCCAGGTGTAGATACCCGTATCGTGCATGTCGTCGAAGCCGATGCGCACCGCATAGTTGCCGGTCGGCGTCAGCGAGATGATCGCGACATTGCGCTTGCCAGGCACCGTCACCTTCTGCCCCGGCCCGTGCCCCTGCACTTCCGCCGATGGCGAAAGCACGCGCAGCATTTCGGCGGAAAGATCGTAACTCTGCTCGTCGTTGAACGTGACGACGAGGTGCTGCCGATCTTTCGAAACTCTGAGTTCAGTCGGCCAGATATCGCTCATGATCCCATTCCCCTTCAAAATCACGAGTAGGCAATGATGCTTGGCGAGGCAAGCTCAATTTGTCGTGCCCAGAACGCGTTTCCCTTGACGCGACAATGGCATATACGCACATTAGTAGCATTGCGGAGGTATTCGTGAACAGCAACGTCGGAACGACAGGCAACGCATCGCCCCTCGTTGCAGAGGCGAAACAGATGATCGACCCGTTCAAGCGGGCCGTGACTTATCTGCGCGTCTCCGTGACCGACCGCTGTGATTTCCGCTGCACCTACTGCATGGCCGAGCACATGACCTTCCTGCCGAAGCAGGAGCTCTTGACGCTCGAGGAACTGCACCGCCTCTGTTCCGCCTTCATCGCCAAGGGCGTCCGCAAGCTGCGGCTCACTGGCGGCGAGCCGCTGGTGCGCAAGAACATCATGTATCTGGTGCGAGAACTCGGCAAGCAGATCGGCTCCGGTCTCGACGAGTTGACGCTGACGACCAACGGCTCGCAACTCTCCCGCTTTGCCGACGAACTCTATGATTGCGGCGTGCGCCGCATCAACGTCTCGCTCGACACGCTTGATCCAGACAAATTCCGCCAGATCACCCGCTGGGGCGATTTTCACAAGGTGATGGACGGCATCGAGGCGGCCCAGAAGGCTGGCCTCAAGGTCAAGCTGAATGCCGTGGCGCTGAAGGACTTCAACGATATCGAAATGCCTCAGATGATCCGCTTCGCGCACGGCCGTGGCATGGATCTGACCGTCATCGAAACCATGCCGATGGGGGAGATCGAGGAAGACCGGACCGACCGCTACCTGCCGCTGTCAAAGCTCCGTGCCGATCTCGAGCAGCAGTTCACCTTGTCGGATATCGGCTACCGCACCGGCGGTCCGGCTCGCTATGTCGAGGTCAAGGAAACTGGCGGCCGGCTCGGCTTCATCACCCCGATGACGCATAACTTCTGCGAGAGCTGCAACCGCGTGCGGCTGACCTGCACGGGCACGCTCTACATGTGCCTCGGCCAGAACGACGCCGCTGATCTCCGCGCCGCTGTCCGCGCCACTGATGACGACGGGCTGCTCTATGCTGCGATCGACGAGGCGATCTCACGCAAGCCGAAAGGCCACGATTTCATCATCGACCGTACTCACAACCGCCCCGCGGTTGCCCGCCACATGAGCGTCACCGGTGGGTGACGCCCACTGAATTCAAGCAGATCAGGTCCGGTTGATCGAGACTCCGCCATCGGCCAGCATGGACGTGCCGGTCACAAAACTTGCCAGATCCGATCCCAGGAACAGAGCCGCTTTGGCAATCTCCTCCGGCTGCGCCAGTCGTTTCAGCGCATGCAGGCCATGGATGAACGCGACCAACTGCATATCCGGATTCTCGGAGTTTGCCGGGTTCATCGCGGTATCGGTGCCTCCAGGCAGCAACGCGTTGACGCGGATGTTTTTCGGACCGAGTTCGGCTGCAAGCACCTGTACCAGGCCTGTCAGCCCCGCCTTGCTCGCGGCATAGGCACCCATCCCCGGCATTCCCGCCGAATGGCCGACGAAAGTCGAGGTGTAGACGATCGATCCGCCGCCGCGAGCAATCATCGCCGGCACCTGGTATTTCGCCGCCAGAAACGCACTGGTCAGATTGACCGCCAGCATTTCGTTCCAGCCTGCCAAGGATAGATCAACCACCGGCGCTGACTCGCCGGTGCTGCCGGCATTGTTGAAGGCGACATCAAGACCACCGAAACGCTCGACAGCCACCTCGACCAGCCGTCGGTTCAAAGCCTCCTCACGCACGTCGCCGGCAACAGCAAACGCCTCGCCACCGGCATCCGCGATTTCTTCGACCAGCATACCGAGTTCGGCCTCGCGTCGCGCCGCAACGACCAGTCGCGCGCCTTCGGCTGCAAAGAGTTTGGCCGCCGCCCGGCCGATGCCTGAGCTCGCACCGGTTATAATCGCAACCTTGCCATCCAGATATCTCATGTCGGAACCTCCACTTGTTGTTTGCGGCATTCCAAATCTCAGACATCCGCCCGAGCAGCCACCCGTTTCCTGCTCGCGTCTGCGCACGCACCGCCTGCGTTATTGTGCACTGCGCAATCGAATTATCTCGACTGTGTCTTTCGCTCGATACCCAGGCCGCGAGGCGCCCTCTACAAGGACGTGTACGAGAATCGGAATATCGACATGCCGCGGTCCCGCAATACCCAGGGCGCCATCTACATGAGTTCGGCCATGGCCGGATTTTCTTGCAGCGACGCACTTTCCAAATCAGTCATCGCCTACATGAATGCCGGCCAGATCATGTGTCTGCGTGGCCTGTTCACGAGCATCTTCGTCTACGTGATCGCGCGCCACATGGACGCGCTGCGTCCGTGGCGGCTCGTATTGAAGCCGATGATTATCGTCCGAGTCATTTGCGAGATATTGGCAGCGGTGACTTACATTACCGCCCTTGGCATGATGCCGATCGCGAACGCGTCGGCCATCCTGCAGTCGTTGCCGCTCGTCGTCACTTTCGGTGCGGCGCTGTTCTTTCGCGAGCCCGTCGGCTGGCGTCGCTGGTCAGCCATTCTTGTCGGCCTGATCGGCGTTCTGATTATCATTCGACCGGGACCAGAGGGTTTCACGGCCGCAGCCCTCCTCTGCGTTGGTAGCGTCCTCACCACGGCCGGTCGCGACCTCGCCACCCGTGGCATTGGCCCTGAGATCCCATCGCTCATGATTACCGTCGTCACAGCCGTCTCCGTGACGATCGTTGGTGCGTTGCTGACGCCGCTACTCGGCGGGTGGGAGCCGGTCAGCCTGAGCTCGCTTTCCCACCTTTTGCTCGCCGCCATTCTTGTCCTGATCGGCTATCAGTCCGTCATCATGGCAATGCGAACCGGTGAAATCTCCTTCGTGGCGCCCTTCCGCTACACCAGCCTGATTTTCTCGACATTGCTGGGCTTCGTCTTCTTTGCAGAGTTTCCCGATCTCTGGACACTTGCAGGTGCCGCAGTGGTCATAGCGTCCGGCCTCTACACGTTCTATCGTGAGGCCAAGCGCCACGTGCCGCCGGTCGCCCAGGAGTCCGAGCCGAGAACACCCGTCTGAGGCAACAATGAACGATTTTGTGCTCGATAGATCTAATATACCGGGTGTCGTGCTCGCCGGCGGGCGTTCCTCGCGCATGGGCCGCGACAAAGCCTCCGTACGCCTCAGCAACCGCACCTTGCTGGAGCGCGTCGTCGAACAGCTTGAGCCGCAGGTGAATACCCTCGCCGTCAACGCCGACGCGACACCGGAGAATTGCCGGCATTTCTTCATTCCTGATATAATTCCCGGCAAAGCGGGACCGATGGCCGGCATTCATGCCGCGATGGCCTACGGCGCGACGCTCCGGGGGGTAACGCACGTGGTCACGGTTTCTGTCGACAGTCCATTCTTTCCCGGCGATCTCGTCGATTGGCTTGCTGCCGCGATCGATGCGCACGATAAGATCGCTATTGCATCCGCGGAGGGCCGCAGCCATCCGGTGTTCGGCTTATGGCCCGTCGCTCTTGCCGATGAGCTGGCATCCTGGATCGCTACCGACGAAAAACGCCGCGTTCGGGACTTCCTCTTACGGCATAACGTTACGGAAGTTGCCTTTCCCCTACGCCCGACCCGGGCGAGCCTCCTCGATCCGTTTTTCAACGTCAACACGCCCGACGACCTCGCAGAGGCGGAACGCTGGCTCAAGGTACTGGGATGATGGACAAACCGAAGGTCTTTGGCATCGCGGGTTGGAAGAACTCCGGCAAGACTGGCCTGGCCGTCCGGCTCGTCGAGGAATTCACCAGCCGTGGTTACAGCATTTCCACGATCAAGCACGCCCATCATGATTTCGACATCGACAAGGTTGGTGCCGATAGCTACCGCCACCGGCAGGCTGGAGCTCACGAAGTCACCATCGTTTCCGGGACGCGCTACGCCATCATGCACGAGTTGCGCGGCGCCCCTGAGCCGACGTTCGATGAAATCCTTGGCCGCATTGCGCCCTGTGACCTCGTCTTGATTGAGGGCTATAAGCGCGAGCCGATCCCCAAGATTGAAGCCAGGCGGCTCGAATCCACCAACCGCGAACCTCTCGCACCGACCGATCCCTTCATTGTGGCCATCGCGGCCGATCACCCGGTTGCCGAAGGTTTTCTACCGGTGTTCAATCTTGATGATACCCAGGCGATCGCAGACTTCATTTCAGGAATAGTGCAACTGCCTGCAAAATAGAAAAGCTTGTTGCGAGGGAGCAATGACCTACTACGGCTCCGAAAGACAGCAGCGCTTGCAGCGTCAATCCGACGAAGCACAAACCATGATCGCGGCAACGCCCGGCCTCGTGCAGGCCGGCCGATTCTTCTCAACCGACAATTTCGACCTCATCGACTGGGCTTTTGTTGACGAGCGCCTCGCCAAGGACGGCGTCTTCGGCTTTCGAATGATGCCGGCAACGCGTATCGAAGACATCCGCGAAAAACTCGGACGGTCCTACCGGGTCGACGTATGGAACGTCTGCAAGGCCGACGGCAACACGGCGATGGCAGCATGCATCTCAATTCTGAAAGACAATATTCCCGCTGGCTTGACACGCCTCGACCTGCCGCCCGACCCGGAAGACGCGGCTATCCAACGCATTCAAGCCTGCATGGCTGAGAACGGCATCGCCCCGTTTTCCGGCGCTATGCTCGTCGGCAAGATTGTCCCGGCGGTCACAATTGCCCTCGTTGATGACCATGGCGACGTCGTCGCAACGGCCCATGCCAACATGCCTTTCAATGGCGACAGCAAGCATCGAGGCACCGCCTGGGTCGGCCTGATCGCAGTCGCGGCGCAACAGCGTGGAAATGGGCTTGGTCGCCTTATCAACGCCCTGGCTGTCAGAGAGGCCTTCGAAACGCTGGGCGCGGACGAGGTGGTCGAGTTCGTGCACGCTGACAATACAGTCTCACGCCGGATGATTGAGGCCTGCGGTCTGCGGCTTGATCCAGCGATCCTTTGCGGCCTTGCAACCCCAATCGTCGACGCTCGTTTTACGACTTAGTGCGTCGGCCACTGCCCAAAAAAACGCAGAAAGCCGCCGTCTCCCGGCGGCTTTCGACCGGTTCCGACTATCGCCTTGCGGAGGCGACCGGGCGCACCAGCGCCGTCACGCGGCGGATGGTAACGCGACGGTTTTCCTGGTTCGGCCCCTGCGTGTTGACCTTGAGGTAACGCTCGCCGTAGCCCTGAGTCGTCAGGTTTTCCGGTGGAACGCCGTAGACATCCGTCAGCACGTTGGCCACAGACTCCGCACGCTGGTCCGACAAAACGAGGTTACTCTGATCCGAGCCGACGGCGTCGGTGTGACCTTCAATCAGGAAGGTTTCCGCCGGACTCTTCCGCAGCAACTCGTTCATAGCATCGGCCACCTTACGGAGTGTCCGCGCTTGGCTCATGGGAATCTCCGCGCTACCTGTTGCGAAGGTGATCGTATCCAGATCGATACGACGAACCTTGTCGCGAATACGTGCCGAATACCTCACCTCGTCCAGCGAGTAGACGCGTTCCACCGGTTCGACAGGTGGCTCACTGAGGAACTCGTAATAGTCGCGATCCTCGTCGCTGCTGGTGTCGATGATGTAGTCATCAAGCGGAATGGCCAGACGCATCGGCGGCAGGTCGCGGCCCGGATCTTCGAAGTAGCCGCCACGGTCCGGATCCTCATAGAGGTCGGGCGAATAATAGAGGACATCTTCGCGGCCACGGTCATCGATACGCGACCGCTGGATAACGTCGCCGTAGCGGTTCCGGATCGTCACGATCTGATAGCCATCGCGGTCGATCGTCTCGCGATAGCGGTCGCGCGGCAGCTGTTCGTAGATCGGCCGTTCACCATCACGCAGGAAGCGCCGGTCGTCGTCGCCGCGAACGATCGTCTGGTTGTTGATCTGGATGATCACGCGATTGTCGTCGCTGCGCTGGCCGAAGAGCGCGCCTTGCGGCTGCTCGAATTGCGGGCGCCTGTCGAGACGCCTGCCCTCTTCGCTGGTAACGGCTTCGATCTTGATTGGAGCAGCCTTGGCTCCCCCGGTTGCGATCTGGGCATCGGCATCGGACTTCGGCACGCGGAAGTTCTGCTCCTGACCGCGCAGCCTGTCGCGGTCACGACGGGATTGGATGCCGCCGAAGCGGTCAGCGTCCTTGTCGCTGTCGAGAACAGCGGCGCCGTTTTCAACAGGCAGAACGACGGTTTCCGTGCTCTTGCTCGGATCGGCAGCAATTGCCTTGCGGCGCTGGAGCTCCTGCGGCGTGACTTTTTCCGGAGCCGGGATGGGCTGCTCGGCCTGACCAGTTGCCGGCTGGCCGCCCGGTGCGGCATTGGGCTGAGCCGGAACCTGTTCGCCTTGTTGTTGGACAGGCTGCTGCTGACCCTCCTGCGGCGCAGGGGCCTGATTACCCTGCTGTTGGGCCGGTTGCTCTCCGCCAGGTTTGGCTTCAGTCGCAGGCTGCTGTGCGGGAACCGGCGGCTTCTCAGCCGTTGGCGCTTCCGCTGGCTTGGGAACCTTCGGTGCCACGGGTGATTCCTGCGGAGTTGCTTGTTCTGTGGCCGGCTTCTGCGGCTGCGTTTCGGCAGTCGGCTTCTTGCGCGGTTTCACCGGTTGTTCGGCCCCTTCGGTCGCCGGCTGCTTACTTTTGGCCGGCGGCTGCAGTTCTTCACCCTGCGGTTTTGCCTGTTCTTGCTGTGGGGCCACCTGCTCGATCTGCGGCTGCGGTGCAGCCTCTTGCTGCTGCGGCTGCTGCTTCTTATTGCGCCGCGGCTTTTCGGGGCTCTGCGCCGGTTGCTGTTCCTGTCCCGGTGCTACCTGCTCCTGCGGCGCAGCAGGCTCTGCCTGCTGTGCAGCGGGCTGCCTCTTCTTGCGCGGTTGCTCGGGCTGCGCTTCTTGCTGCAACTGCTGAAGTTGCTGCTCGGCGGTGGGTTCGCGCTGATGGCGCGGTTTTTCTGCGGGTGCCTGCTGTTGCTCAGGCTGGGTCTCCGGCGCGGGCTCACGCTGCTTTCGTGGCTTCTCTACCGGCGCTTGCTGCTGTTGTTCGGGCTGGGCCTCGGGCGCAGGCTCACGCTGCTTCCGTGGCTTCTCCACTGGCGCTTGCTGCTCTTGGGGCTGTTCGGCAGCGGGTTGGCGCTGGCCACGCGGCTTTTCGGCGGGCGCTTCCTGCTGGGGTGGCTGTTCCTGGCCTGCCGGCGCCTGTGGCTCGCCGCCACCATCGTGCTGTTTATGCCGCTTCTTCAGAAGCTCTTCATCGGAGGGTGCATCCTGCGCAACCTCGAAACTGCCCGCGACCGCTTGCGGCGCTGTGCGAACCTGATCAACGCTGGCCACTGCGGCGAAGGAATGTGCGGGAGGCATTATGAGCGACAGCGACAACAGCGGAAAGGCGGCACTGGCAAACAATCTGGATTTCATTCCCATAGGGGCTCCTCGTTGACTTTATATTCTTGAGACGCGGTCGCGGCCACGTCCGATTTTGGGGCACTCACCCACGGCGAAAACCGCGCGAGGACTGCATTTGTTCCACGAGTCTTAGGAACTGGACTATTAACCCGGTATGAATGTGGCAGTGCGGCATTGTTCATCTTCGCCATAGTTGACCGCTCGCCGCACCCCTGCGATTCCAGTTGCAATTCCGCTGAAAAAGGGTTGAGTATCGCGCCAAGGCAGTGCCCAGCACCGCCCTGCTCCGCCGCCGCCCAAAAGAAGAATACGAGCGGCAGCACCAACAGAGAGGACTAACATGCGTATCTCCACCCGTATTCTTGCCGCTGCTTCCGTCGCCGCGATGTCTCTTTTCGCAGGCGCCGCCATGGCTGATGGCGAGAAGTATGTCATCGGCACAGACTCGACCTATCCGCCCTTCGAATACGTTGATGCCAGCGGCCAGTTCCTCGGCTTCGACATGGACGTCGCCCGCGCGCTCTGCGCTGAGATGAAGGCCGACTGCACCATCGTCAGCAGTGACTGGGACGGCATCATTCCCGCGCTGCAAGCCAAGAAGTTCGACATGATCATCTCGTCCATGTCGATCACGCCGGAGCGCTCGAAGCTCGTCGACTTCACCAACAAGTACTACAACACCCCACCGGCAATCGCCGTGCCGAAGGATTCGACCGTCACCGACGTTGCCGGCCTGAAGGGCAAGACGATCGGCGCGCAGACGTCCACCACCCACTCGAACTACGCTGAAAAGCACCTGCCCGACACAGAGCTGAAGCTCTACCCGACGGCAGACGAGTACAAGCTCGACATCGCGAATGGCCGCGTTGACGCCGTCATCGACGACATCGTCGTTCTGTCGCAGTGGGTCAAGTCGGATGCCGGCGCATGCTGCAAGATCCTGACGCCGCTCCCGGTCGACAAGGAAATCAACGGCGTTGGTGCAGGCATTGCCGTCCGCAAGGGCGACGACGCGCTGCGCGAAAAGCTGAACAAAGCGATCGCCGCGATCCGCACCAGCGGTGAATACAAGAAGATCCAGGACAAGTACTTCGACTTCGACGTTTACGGCGAATAAGAAAAGCTGTAGGTCGCCCAGAAAGGTGATGGCGGAAGGCTTGCTCTTCCGCCATTTTTGTTTGAAAAGAATGGAAAGATCAAAGCGGTACAAACCGCGAGGGGAAAACTGGCATGGGCGGATTATTTTCCGCACTGGGCTCATTCTGGGCCTGGATTGGGTATATCTTCGATCCGCTTTGCGGACCTGCAGGACTCTTCACCTGGTTCGGCTCTTCGACGATCCTGGCCTGTGGCGACACCGGCTGGGGCGATGAGATTGCCGCCGGCCTGAAGGTCACCGTTGCAGTCGCGCTCCTTACCCTGCCGATCGGACTGATCATCGGCTTTCTCGTGGCACTCGGCCAGCAATCGGAAGAGAAATCGGTCCGCCTGGCCGCCGGCATTTACACCACGATCTTTCGTGGCCTTCCGGAACTGCTGACGCTGTTTATCATCTATTACGGCATGCAGATTCTGATCCAGTCGGTTCTTGCCTCCCTCGGCTACGACAGCCGTATTGAAATCAACGCCTTCTTCGCCGGCATGATCGCCCTTTCGGTCGTATTCTCCGCCTATTGCTCCGAAGTTCTGCTGTCGGCTTTCCGCGCCATTCCGAAGGGCCAGTATGAGGCAGGAGACGCGCTAGGCTTTCATCGCGGCCGCACCCTGCTGCTTATCGTGCTGCCGCAACTCGTGCGCATCGCCCTTCCCGGCCTGGTAAACCTCTGGATGATCCTGCTCAAGGATACGTCCTACGTTTCGATTATCGGCCTCGCCGACATTCTGCGGCAGACCGGCGTCGCCGTTAAGGTCACCAAACAGGCGTTCCTGTTCTATACCGTCGCCTGCGCTCTTTATCTCGGCCTTGCCATCATTTCGTCCTTCGGTCTCAGCTATATCGAGCGGTGGGCCAAGCGGTCGGAGATCAGCCGATGAGCCACGCCCAAACGCTCATTCCGGCGCAGCCGGCGCCGAAGCAGGCGCACAAGCCGATCACCGTTGCGCGCATCACCGGTTACGTCGTCGTCGCTCTCTGGAGCCTTCTTGCCGCCGCGCTGATTGCAATGGTGGTCAGCGGTTGGGATCCGGAAAAATTCACACGCTACGGTCCCCGCTATCTGCATGGCCTGTACACGACGATCATGCTCGTGGTGATCTCGGTTTTCTTTGGCGCCATCCTCTCCTTGCCGCTGGCCTTTGCCCGCATGTCGAAGAACAAGGTCATCAACGGCATCGCCTATTGCTACGTCTACGTGTTCCGCGGCACGCCGCTGCTGGCCCAGCTCTTCCTCATCTACTACGGCCTCGGTGGCTTCCGGCCGCAGTTGGAAGCCGTCGGACTTTGGTGGTTCTTCCGCGATGCCTGGTATTGCGGTCTGTTTGCGATGACCATCAATACGGCCGCCTATCAGGCCGAAATCCTGCGTGGCGCCATCCAGAGCGTTCCGCGCGGCCAGCATGAGGCGGCGGCCTCGCTCGGCATTCACAAGATCGTCGCCTTCCGCAAGATCATTCTGCCGCAGGCCCTGATCGTCGCCCTGCGGCCGTACGGCAACGAAATCATCCTGCTTATCAAGGGCTCGGCCGTCGTCGCGATCATCACCGTTCTCGACCTGATGGGCGAAACGCGCTACGCCTTCTCGCGCACCTTCGACTACCAGACCTACCTGTGGGCAGCGATCTTCTACCTCAGCATGGTTGAAGCGCTACGCCATCTCTGGGCCTGGATTGAGCGGCGGCTGACGCGCCACCTAAAGCGTTGAAGATTTGGCAGCACTCACTGACGATAGCTGCTAACGATCTGAAATTACAAAGAAAATCCATGAAACACTAGCAATTCATCAAGCTTCGGTTAAGCATGTAGTGGTTCCATTTCACGGACCACCAATAAGCGGTCATTGGAACCAGAAGCGAGACGACGATGCACAAGGACATGGAAAGGCAGCTTCAGGGCTACGGCCTTACGACGGCCCAGATCATCTACCGCATGCCGGATCATCAAACGATCCTTCAGACCTATATCTGGCAGGACTACGACCTTGCTCCGGATTTTCCCGAGATGCGCGGCTTCCTGAAGTTCTGGCAGGAGAAGCTCGACGGGCCGCTGCATTCGGTGCGTTACATGCACCGCAAACTCATCTCCGCCACCGAATGGCGCGCGCTGAGAGGCGAGTTCATCATCAACTGACCGCGCAGCGAGCGCCGGTCAGACATGAGCCTCCCCCTGGACGAATTCGTCTTCGTCCATCTCGCGATGCAGTGTGCCGTACAGAATGCCGACATAAGCCAAGCTCACGATGCAGAGCACGGCCCAACCCGGGATTGGGCCAAGCGCCGCGTTGTCGACGACATAGCTCCATGAATGTGCCTGCGTCAGTGGATTTCCTTCGGTCTGGAGCTTGGGTGTCGTGATCTTCAGGCACCATGCGAGAAGCAGGATGAGATACATCCAACAATAATTTCGCCGCAGTCGACGCTTCACGGCGCCGGGATAACTCAAGAGAAATTGCGGCTTGCGCAAGCTCTTGGCGATGGCGCCGGCCCAATCGGGCCTGGACTCGCCGTTCGGCGCAAGAATTTGCGCGAAGTAACCCCGCTCAAGCTTCCTCACACGGGCGCGATAGATATCGAAGAAGCGATAGCGGCGGGCTTCAATGAGCAACAACAGGGTGATCAGCATCATCCCGAAAAGCAGCACGCCATGGTGGGAGGTCGGCGTCGACAGAGAAACGGAAAGCAGTGCCGCCGAGACCGTGATCGCCCAGTTCGATGTTCGGTCGATGCGATCGCGCCAGCTTATCATCCGGCCGAGCTCGCCCCGATAATAATGGCTGAGCGTATTCGTGATCTCCCCGGGACTTGCCGGGAGCGCCGGCCGCGGACTGTCCAACTCCCTCTCGAAATTTGCCTTGCTGATTTCGACGACCATGGCATTTCCTCCATTTTGTTCTTATCCATTAGAGGATGCTTATTTTGCGCCTCGAACGTCGCCATTGCAAAAGACATTCAGTGGCCTTAGACGCAGCTCTGGAATTGAAACGATGGTGAATGCTATGGCCAAGAAGATCGACGAAGACGCACTCGCGGAAGCCTACGAGCGGGCTCTTGCCCTTGAAAAGGCAGGTGATGTCGACGCAGCCGTGAAGGCCTATGAGGAGGTTCTTGCCATCGATCCCGAAGATCATGGGGGCGCAGCCGTCAGAATCGCCTCCATGGGCCGTGGCGAGACGCCAACCAAGGCGCCGGATGCCTATGTCGAGACCCTGTTCGACCAGCATGCCGAGGTCTTCGAGGACGTTCTGGTGGAACAACTCGGCTACCACGTACCGATGATGGTGCGCCAACGCCTGCAGGAGCTGAAGCTTGGCCCCTTCAAGCGCATGCTCGACCTCGGCTGCGGCACCGGCCTCACCGGCAGCGCGCTCGGCGATCTCTGCGAGGACATGACCGGTATCGATATCTCCGAAAACATGGTCGAGATCGCCCACGAGAAGGATCTCTACGAAACGCTCTTCGTCGCGGAAGTCGAAGACTTCCTCGATGACAATGACGAGGATCCCTTCGACCTCATCACGGCAACGGACGTCCTGCCCTACCTCGGCGCGCTGGAACCGCTGTTCTTTGGCGCTGCGGAAAACCTGAACCCCGGCGGCCTCTTCATCTTTTCCTCGGAGGAACTGCCCGAGGCGTCTGCGAACGCCCAACCCTACATGGTCGGTCCCCATCAGCGCTTTCTGCATTCGGCGACTTACATTCGCGAAAGGCTCGCCGCGACGGGATTCGAGCTCGTCGAAATGACGGAGATCAACGTTCGTATGCAGGAAGGGCTTCCAAGCCCTGGCCATCTTGTAATCGCCCGCCTCGGTTGACGCCTGCAGCGAAATACGCCTACCAATAGTTAGCCAACCACGAAACTTTTCATTGATCACAGCTCAAGGAACTGATACTTAGCCAATCGCGCAAGTTTAAAACAACGTGAAAGGCTGGTCGCATGTCGCTCTTCCTCCACAGTCACCCGCTTGCATCCTTCTGCCACAAGGTCCTTGTGGCGCTCTATGAGAACGCCACGCCCTTCGAAGACGCTCATGTCGACCTTGGGAACGAGGCGTCGAAAGCGGCGTTCCTCAGCGTCTGGCCGCTCGGAAAGATGCCAGTCCTTCGTGATGAAGTCCGGAACCGCACCGTGCCCGAAACGACAATCATCATCGAGTATCTCGATCGGTACTATCCGGGCGCAACACCGCTTATCCCTCACGACTTCGACGAAGCGCTCGAGGTCAGGCTGTGGGATCGTCTTTTCGACCTGCACGTACAGGAACCGATGCAGCAGATCGTTGGTGAACGTCTGCGCGGCGGCGATCCGGCCCGCGTGACCCAGGCCGAGGGAGCGCTGCGCAAAGCTTACGCGCTGATCGAGCGGCAGCTTGGCGAACACGCATGGATCACCGGAGATAGCTTCACCATGGCCGATTGCGCGGCCGCGCCCGCCCTCTTCTACTCCGAGACACTGGTCCCGTTCGCGAACCAACCGAAGTTGCAGAGTTACTATGACCGGCTTCTGGCGCGCCCTTCCTTCGCGCGGGTCCTTGAGGAGGCGCGGCCATACTTCAAGTTCTATCCCTACCGCGAGCGGCTGCCCGCCCGCTTCCGGCCTGATGAAGCCGCCGAATGATGCACGAACCAGCCGCTCTCGATCAGATGTTCCACGCGCTGTCCGACCGCAGCCGGCGCGGCATGGTTGATCGCCTCGGCCATGGGCCTGCCTCGGTGTCCGAGCTCGCCGAGCCTCTGTCGATGGCGCTTCCCACCGTCATGAAGCACCTTGCGGTTCTGGAAAAGAGCGGTCTCGTCCACTCGGAAAAGAGCGGCCGTGTGCGCACCTACCACCTACGGAAAGACGCCCTGGCGCAGATGGAGCACTGGCTTGCCACACACAAGGCGAGCTGGAACAAGGCCTTCGACCGCCTGGAACAGTTCCTGTCAGACGACCAACCAGAGTGAGGACGGAGATGATGAAATATTCCGCCATGCACGAGACCTTCTCGATCGAGCGAAAGATCCGGGCGTCGGCCTCTCGCCTTTTTGCGGCCTGGGCCAATCCCGAAGCCAAGCGCCAGTGGTTTGCCTGCCACGACGAGTGGGTGTCCCTCGACTATAGCCTCGACTTCCGGGTCGGCGGCCAGGAGCGGAGCCGCGTCGCCGACAGCAACGGCGTTCCGCACGCCTACGAGGCGCGCTATCTCGATATCGTGCCAGAAGCCCGCATTATCTATGCCTACGACATGAAGCTCGACGAAACACGTATTTCAGCATCGCTCGCGACGGTCACCTTCGAGGCGACGCCGTCGGGAACAACCATGCTCGTCACCGAGCAGGTTGTTTTCCTCGATGGCTACACGGACGGCGGTTCGCGCCGACAAGGGACCGAAATTCTGGTCGACCGCATCCAGGCCTTCGTCGAGCGCGAGGGCAGCATCGCGCACTAAGCGCCACGTGCCTTTCATGCTAGATTGCCGTTCCAGCAATCCACCACCTCGAGCGAAACGGCCATGGCAGCAGGAAACAAACCGTCCCAGGCGGGTGCCCCCCAGAAACGTCGGCACAAATTCAATCCCAAGCGCGACCCGAAACCACAGGTCCTGGCCCAGGCCAATCGCACCGTTTTATGGATGGCTTCCGTGGTGACGGCTGTCTTTCTCGTCGTTGTCGCCGTTCAGGCGCTGTGGTAGCGGCTCGCTGTTGCAGGGCCTTGCTTTCAGCCGCCCGGCTTGCGCGCGCTAATGGCAAAACGATGCTGGATGCCGCGCGAGAGCGCCTTCAGATAGTTCCAGTGCTTCGCTTGCGTCTTATGGATTTCGCGCAGGTTCGTGTCGATCGTCATCCCTTCGAAGCCAGCATCGCCGAGCATGCTTGCGACCAGCTCTGCCCGTGCCCCATTCGAAAAGTGAACGCGCGAAACGATGTCACTGTGATTTTTCATGAGCTCGGGGGGCGCATGCTGCGGATCGGCCTTGAGCAAGCCGGCCCTCTCCATGGTCTTCGCAACTGCCTTCAGCATGCGCTCTACCCGGCTGACATTGACGAAATCCCCGTCAACGATCAGGATAGTGCCACCAGGTTTCAGAACGCGCAGCCATTCGGCAAAAGCCGCTTTGGGATCCACGAGTGTCCATACGAGATGGCGGGTTATGATGACGTCGCAAGTCTCATCGGGCTCGATCGTGTGTTCGACATCAGCCATTCGAAATGAGATCGACCGTCCCCTCGCCTTCGCCTTGGCGCGCGCCCGCTCCAGCATCGGCTCCGCCCAATCGAGCCCCGTGACCTTGAAGCCTAGATCGTCCATCAGGTGGGAAATCACGCCGGTGCCACTGGCGAGGTCAAGCGCCTGCCTGCCATCGCCCGGCCCTAGATGCTTCAGAATCAGTCGGTGCCAGGCAACACGTTCCGGTTCCGAGAAAATCTCATGCCCCGGAGACAGATCGAACGTCGCCGCACGTGCGGACCAATAAGCCTTGATCTCCTCGCGAAGCCCGTAGTTGTGCCCGCCTGCAATCCCTGTTTCACCCATGCTCATGCCGATCGCCATTCCAGTTTGAAATCGTTCTAATAGATATAACTTGACTGCTTTAGTCAGAAAATAATAGACGACGAAAAGTTTTCCACGGGGGTATACTTTTCGATGCGACTTACAGGCAAAACCGCAGCGCTTGCAATGGGCTTTCTCGTCTCCACGGTCCTGCCCGCGCTCGCCGACAAGATCACGATCAAGGACGTGACCGGCCGTAGCGTCGAAGTGAACGCGCCCGTCAACCACATGATTCTCGGCGAAGGACGGCAAATCTACTTTCTCGCCGCGCTCGACAAGGAGGGGCCGTTTGAGCACGTCGTCGGCTGGCGCGACGACCTCCCCAAGGCCGATCCCGAATCCTATGCGGCCTATCTGGCGAAATATCCGGACATCGCCAAGCTGCCGACTTTCGGTGGCATGAAGGACGGCACCTTCGATATCGAGCAGGCCGTGACGCTCAAGCCCGATGTCATTCTCATGAACGTCGACGCCAAGACGGCGACCGAGGAAGCCGGCTACATCGAGAAACTGGCGAAGGTCGGCATTCCGCTTGTCTATGTGGATTTCCGCGAAAAGCCGATGGAAAATACCGAGCCCAGCATGCGCATTATGGGCCAGTTGATGGGCAAGGAGGCCGTCGCCGAGGACTTCATCAAGTTCCGTGCCGACAGCATCAAGCGCGTCACCGACGTCCTGGAAAAGAAAAATCCGGCCAAGCCGGTTGTCTTCGTCGAGCGCGCCGGCGGCTATTCCGATGATTGCTGCATGTCCTTCGGCGACGAGAATTTCGGCAAGATGGTCGAGATTTCAGGCGGTAAGAACATGGCCAAGGACATCATCCCGGGCACCTTCGGCACCGTCAATCCGGAGCAGATCATTGCCTCCAATCCGGACCAGATCATCATCACCGGTGGCAACTGGGACAAGTACGTGCCGGGCGGCGCCTGGGTCGGCGTTGGCTATGGCGCCGACCTCAAGGAAGCGCACCGCAAACTCGAAGCCCTGACCAAGCGCCCTGCCTTCACCGGCGTCAAGGCCGTCGAAGACAAGAACGTCCACGCCATCTGGCACCAGTTCTACAACAACCCCTACCAGTTCGTCGCCATCCAGGAGATCGCCAAGTGGCTGCATCCTGATCTCTTCGCCGATCTCGATCCGGAAGCGACATTCAAGGAACTGCACGCCCGCTTCCTGCCGCTGGAATACAAGCCCGGCTACTTCGTCTCTCTGAAGGACGAATAAGACACTCGGCGGGCCATCCACGGTTCGCCGAAATCGCAAGGCGGGGCCGCGTACGCGGCTCCGCGCTTCTGTTTCAGATTGAGAGGTGTCCATGCGGCTCAAGACACTCTGGCATGTTGCTGTCCTTACCCTCGCGCTCCTGGCCACACCCGCCCTGTCCGCGGAAATCACGGATGTCACCGGTCGCACGGTTGAGATAGACCTGCCCGCCAAGCGCGTCATCGTTGGCGAAGCGCGTCAGATCCATGTGATCGCGGCGCTCAAGGGTGGACAGACCTTCGACACGATCGTCGGCTGGCGTGACGATCTCATCAAGAAGGACCCCGATAGCTACAAGGCTTACGCCGAGCATTTTCCGCGGATCGAAAAGCTGCCTCGTTTCGGTTATGTGCCACAGGGCGATTTCAGCCTCGAAACAGCGATCTCGCTCTCACCGGATGTCATCACGCTCAATCTCGAGGCGGAAAAGTCCGCCAAGGAAAGCGGTTTTGAGCAGAAGGCCGCAGCCGCTGGCATCAAGGTGGTCTATCTCGATTTCCGCATCGATCCCGATAGGAACAGCGAGGCTTCAATTGCGATCCTCGGCAGGCTCTTCGGCGCGGAGGAGCGCGCGAAGGAGTTCATCGCCTATCGCCGCGCCGAGATCGCGCGCGTGACCGACAGGTTGGCAGCCGTGAAAGATCTGAAGCGGCCGAACGTCTTCATCGAGCGCTCGCCCGGCATATCAGGCGAGAACACCTGCTGCCGTACCTTCGGCCCGGTCAATTTCGGCGCCATGGTCGAGCAGGCTGGCGGCCACAACATTGGCGCCGACGTCATAAAGACCACCTTCGGCGATCTCAATCCGGAACAGCTCGTGCTTGCCGATCCGGAACACATCATCGTCACCGGATCGAACTGGGCGGCCGAGTCGGACATAAATCAGTTCGTGCCCGTCGGTCGCGGTGCGGATTTGACGCTGGCCCGGGAGAGGCTGGCAAATCTGATGACCCGGACGCCGTTCCCCGAGCTCAAGGCTGCCAAAACCGGCAACGTGCACGCCACCTGGCATCAGTTCTACGGCGCGCCCTATGAGTTCTTCCCCATCCAGCAATTCGCCAAGTGGTTCCGCCCGGATCTCTTCGCAGATCTCGATCCCGAAGCGAACTTCGCAGAATTCCACAAGCGGTTCCTGCCGGTGACCTACCAGCCGGGATACTTCGTTTCTCTCGAAAAGGGCTCCAACTGATGGCCTCGTTCAGCCAGGTCCAGGCCGAAGTGACGGGGCGCGAGCAATATCGCGCCCTCGCCTTTCGCCGTATCCTCATCCTCGTCGGCCTAACCGCGGCGCTCTGCTTCAGCATCTCGGCCGATATGGCGCTTGGCCCCGCCAACTACGCGCTGTCGGACGTCCTTTCGGCACTCTTTGATCCCGCCGCGGCCGCCAACCAGCTTCGCGTCATTATCTGGGACATCCGTATGCCGATCGCCTTGATGGCGGTGACCGTCGGCGCTTCGCTTTCCGTTGCGGGCGCGCAGATGCAGACGATCCTTTCGAACCCGCTGGCGAGCCCCTTCACGCTCGGCATTTCCGCTGCCGCGAGCTTTGGTGCGGCTCTCGCTTTGGTCGGCGGCGTCGCGATATTTCCGGGTGCGATCGAATACATGGTGCCGCTCAATGCCTTCCTGATGGCGATGGCGGCAGCCCTTTTCATTCATTTCGCCTCGACAATGCGTGGCGTGAGCGTCGAAACGATCGTGCTTCTCGGCATTGCCCTCGTCTTCACCTTCAATGCCGCGCTATCACTGCTGGAATACCTAGCCTCCGAGCAAGCTCTGGCCGCCGTCGTCTTCTGGACGATGGGCAGCCTGACCAAGGCGACCTGGATGAAGGTCTTTTTCACCGCCGCGGTGCTTGTTGTCACAGTGCCGCTCTTCATGCGGCAGGCCTGGGCACTGACAGCTCTCCGTCTCGGTGACGACAAGGCCGCCAGCCTCGGCATCAACGTCCGCCGGCTGCGTCTGCAAACAATGATGATCGTCAGCCTCCTGGCTGCCATCCCCGTGTCGTTCGTCGGCACCATCGGCTTCGTCGGGCTCGTCGGACCGCACATCGCCCGCATGGTCGTTGGCGAGGACCAGCGCTTCTTCCTGCCGGGTTCCGTCATCTGCGGCGCTCTTCTCCTGTCGGTGACATCTGTGGTCAGCAAGATCCTGATCCCCGGCGCAATCCTGCCGATCGGCGTCATTACGGCGCTCGTCGGCGTCCCCTTCTTCTTCGTCCTCATCTTCAGCAATGGGAGGCGCTCATGGTAGCCCTAGCCCTCGCAGATGTCGGCGCTTCCTATGGACGCACGACCGTTCTATCGAACGTGAGCATCGACGACTTGAAAGGCGGCAGCGTCACGGCCATCATCGGCCCCAACGCGGCAGGCAAATCCACGCTATTCAAACGGATCGCGGCCCTGGTGAAAGGTCCTGGCCTGGTCGAGCTTTCCGATACCGATCGCGGATCGCGTACGATCTGCTACATGCCACAAGATACCGGCGCCAATGCCGTTCTGACCGTTTACGAGTCGATTCTGCTGTCAGCTAAGCAAGGCGGCGGCTGGCGGGTCGCCGACGACGAGCTCAATGGCATCGATGAAATCCTGAAGGCTCTTCGCATCGAAAACCTGGCTTTCCGGGGCCTTGGTGAACTCTCCGGCGGCCAGCGCCAGCTTGTGTCTCTCGCGCAGGCGTTGGTACGCAGGCCCGAGGTGCTGCTGATGGACGAGCCGACCTCCGCGCTCGACCTCCACAGACAGATCGAAGTATTGAGCTTTATCGCCGACCTCGCCCGCCGCAACGGAATGATCGCGCTCATCGCGCTCCACGACCTCAATCATGCGCTGCGCTATTGCGAGAACACAATTGTTATCGCCAATGGTGCAATGGCGGCGAGCGGACCGACATCGGACGTCATTACCGACGCCATGCTGCGCGACATCTACAAGATCAACGCTCGCATAGAAAACTGCTCGCAAGGCACACCGATGGTGATTGTCGACGGCGCGATCTGAGATCGCTCCGTCGGACACCGCAATCGGCAATTCAATGAGCGGTGTCCGTCCCCATGATCGCCGCCAAAAGCCGCCCTTCGAGCTCGGCGAGCGCGGGATTGCCGTATCGACGCGGATGCGGATAGGGGATCGCCAGATCAAGCGCAACGCGCCCCTCTTCCATCACGATCACACGATCGGCGAGATGCACCGCCTCGCTGACGTCGTGCGTAACCAGGACGGCCGTAAAGCCCAGCTCCCGCCAGACACGATTGAGCAGTTCCTGCATGCTGATCCGCGTCAATGCGTCGAGCGCGCCCAGCGGTTCGTCGAGTGCCAACACGCCAGGCTTGCTGACAAGTGCCCGCGCCAGCGCGACACGCTGCCGCTGCCCGCCAGAGAGACGAGCAGGCCATTCGGCCGCCTTTTCGGCAAGCTGCACCTCGCCGAGCACCGCCTCGGCCTCCCTGAGAGCGATGCGCTTATCGACCCCACCGCCAAGCCCGACCGCCACGTTTTCGGCGACGCTCAACCAGGGAAGCAGACGAGGCTCCTGAAACACGATCCTGGCATTCGCTTCCGCATCAGCGCCATCGGCGTTCTCGAAATGCAGTTCACCGCTCGTCGGCTCGTCGAGCCCCATCAGAATGCGCAGCAGCGTACTCTTGCCGCAGCCGCTCTTGCCGATGACGGCAACGAACTGCCCGGCCGGAATGTGGAGATTGATGCCGCGGAGCACGCGATTGCCGCCGAAGCTCTTCTCAAGTCCCCTCAGCGTGATTGCCGCAGCGCCGGTGCCGGCTGGCGTCGCGCGATCGGTCTCGTATTCGAACTCGTCCGAGGCTCCTTGAAAACGCTCATGCGCAATGATGGTCATGACGCCTCTCCTACTTCTGGTAAACCGGGTTCCATTTGAGGGCCCGGCGTTCGAGTGCCCGGGCGACGACATCGGCAAGCTTGCCGAGGATGGCGTAGATGACCAGCGCCAGCACCACGACGTCGGTCATCATGAACTCGCGCGCATTGTTCGCCATGTGACCGATGCCGGATGAAGCGGCGATCGATTCCGACACAATCAAGGTCAGCCACATGATGCCGAGCGCGTATCGCAGCCCGACGAAGATAGACGGCAGCGCGCCGGGGAAGATCACCTTTCGGAACAATGTCCAGCGTCCCATCCCATAGACGCGGCCCATTTCGATCAGGTCACGATCGACGTTGCGAACACCATGATAGGTGTTGAGATAAATGGGAAAGAGCACGCCGAGCGAGGTCAGGAACAACTTCGATTCTTCGCCGATCCCGAACCAGAGGATAACCAGCGGGATCATTGCAAGATGCGGGATCGTACGCAGCATCTGCAGCGTCGTATCCGTCAGTTCTTCTAAGATTTTCGAGACGCCGTTGGCGATCCCAAGGAGGAAGCCGATCGAGCCACCTACCAGCAGACCGGCAAAGGCGCGACCGGCGCTGACCAGGATATCGTGCGGCAACTGTCCTGTGACGGTCGTCGACCAGAACGCAACGCCTACATCGGCGGGCGATGGCATGATGCGGGAGGAGATCCAGCCGGCTGACGAGGCCAACTGCCAGGCGGCAATAATTGCCACCGGCACGAGGAAGGGCAATAGCTTGTCCCGCCCTGCAAGCGAGACATGGAGCCTTCCGTTGCGTTCAACGCGCTCGGTCAGCGTCCGCCCAATCGGCGTATCGAAAGTCGACATGAAGGTTTTCCTCGCTTCTGCTTGCATCACCCGGCCTCCGAGGGGTTTGGTGGGCTGGTGCGGTCGATGAAGAAGCGCCGCCCGACAGCGGACGGCGCCAATTGGCAGATCAGGAGCCGGAGACGACTTTCAGGTTTCCGCCATGGCTGCCGCCGCCGAAGACCTGATGCTTTCCAAAATCAGTCTGGAAGCCGTGTCGCTGCTCCTCGCGCGTGATCCCGAGTTCCGGGAACAATAGCTCGGCGACGCGATAGGCCTCCTCAAGATGCGGATAGCCGGATCCGATGACGGTATCGATGCCGACGTCCTGATATTCGCGGAGCCGCGCGGCGACTGTCTTCGGCGAGCCGACCAGTGCCGTCCCTGCCCCGGCGCGTACTAGGCCGACGCCGGCCCACAGGTTCGGCGACACTTCCAGCTTGTCGCGCCGGCCGCCGTGCAATGCCGCCATGCGCTTCTGGCCGACGGAATCGGATTCATTCACGAAACGCTCCTGCGCCTCGCGGATCGTCTCATCGTCGAGTTTCGAGATCAGGCGATCTGCCGCTGCCCATGCTTCCTCATCGGTTTCGCGGACGATGAAATGCAGGCGAATGCCGAAGCTCACTTCGCGCCCCTTTTTCGCAGCAGCAGCGCGCACCTTTTGAACCTTTTCGGCAACTTGAGCCGGTGGCTCGCCCCAGGTCAGGTATTTGTCGACACGGCCGACCGAGAAGTCGATGCCGGCATCCGACGAACCACCGAAGTACAGCGGCGGTCGCGGGTTCTGGACGGAAGGAAAACCAAGCTTCGCGTTCGTCGCCTTGATGTACTTGCCATCATAGCTCGCGACACCCTTCTCCAGCAGCTCTTCGAAAACCGTGAAGAACTCGTCGGCATGGGCATAGCGTTCGTCATGCGCGAGATGAATGCCGTCGCCGGCAAGCTCCGCCGGACTGCCGCCGACGACGATGTTGAGCAGCAGGCGCCCATTCGAAATACGGTCCAGCGTCGTCGTCAGGCGCGCGTAATATGCCGGCGATGCCGTGCCGGGACGGATAGCCACCAGGAACTGCAGCCTCTCGGTATTGGCGGCAAGTGCTGCTGCCGTCACGAAGGACTCTTCGCAGGCAACGCCCGTCGGCAGCAGCACGCCGGAGTAGCCGAGACGATCAGCTGCCTGGGCGATCTGCGTCAGATAGCCGATCTCGGGCGCGCGCGTCTGCTCGTTCGAACCGAGATAGGCGCCATCCCCGGAGGTCGGGATGAACCAGAGGAAATTGATAGGGGCGTGTTTGCTGGTCATGGATGTGATGCCTTCTAGTCGGAATGGAAATCAGCTTGCCTTGGCGCGCCAGATGATGTCGCCGGTGTTCAGCTGCTTCGGCACGATGCCGAGCTTGTAGAACTCATCGGCCAGCCCCTGCTGGTAGGCCGCGGCCGCATCCGTGATGCCAGATACGCTGCCGAGATCGGCTCCCGCGCGCGTCAGGGTCACGCGTGTTACCTCCGGCGGCACGCCGGTGATCTCGGAGAGCTCCTTGATTGTCTGATCGAGATTGCTCTGAGCAGAGCTCCCGACCTGCTTAAGCTCATCAAGCACATCGGTGATGACCTGCCCGTTTGCGTCGGTGAACTCGGCATTCGCAAGGAAGAAGCTGTAGGAGTCGACAATGCCTTCAGCCGTCGTCAGAACCCGCGTTTCCGGATCGGCTTCAGCAATTGCGAGATAGGGGTCCCAAATCGACCAGGCGTCGATGCTACCATTCTTGAAGGCTGCCGCCGCATCCGCCGGGCTGAGATCCACGCCCTCAATGTCTTCCGGTGCCAGGCCTGCCTTACGCAGGACCTTGACTGTAACGTTATGCGCGCTCGAACCGCGCTTGAAGGCAATCTTCTTGCCCTTCAGATCTTCCAGCGTCTGGATGGGCGAGTCCTTTCTGACAAGGATTGCCGAGCCTGCCGGGCTGCCTCGATAGAGCCCCACATAGTAGAGGTGACCGCCGGCCGCCTGGGCAAAAAGCGGAGGCACGTCGCCCGTTGCACCGAAGTCGAGCGCACCAGCGCCGAGCGCTTCCAGCAGAGGCGGGCCGGAGGTGAATTCCGACCAGCTGACGCTAATGCCTCTGTCCGCTAGCCGCTTTTCCAGCGCGCCGCGGCGCTTGGCGAGGGCCAGGACCCCGTTCTTCTGCCAGCCGATCCGAAATTCGGTCGTTGCCGCGCGCGCACCCTTGATGCCAGGCAACAATGCCGTGGCAGCCGCAGCGCCGAAAAGTCCCAATGTTTGACGTCGTGAGATCATGATCGTTCCCTCGTTGGGAGGCAGCCGGTCTCGGCGCTCCAGCGTTTCGATACTCCAATCTTGATAAAACCTATTAAATCGATCGACATTTATAATTATCATCTTTCGACGCTCCCGGGATTATCCGAACCAGCATTCGCCGCTTTCGAGGAAAATTTTTCTGTCTCGAGGTTGCCGGCGCTCCGATGCCTTTTCGCGCGCAGTGCTTTCGGCTAATCCTCATGCCCTGCATTCAGAAAAGGATAGGCACATGGCAAAAGTCGCATTCATCGGTCTTGGCGTGATGGGGTTTCCCATGGCGGGCCATCTCAAGGTGAAAGGCGGCCATGACGTCACGGTCTACAACCGGACCGCATCAAAGGCGGCTGCCTGGGCAGAAAAGTTTGGTGGTAAATCGGCCCCAACGCCTGCGGAAGCAGCCAAGGATGCGGATTTCGTCTTCACCTGCGTCGGCAATGACGACGATCTCCGCTCCGTGACAACGGGCAAGAACGGCGTTTTTGAAACGATGAAGCCCGGTGCGATCCTGATCGACAACACGACCGCGAGCGCCGAAGTTGCCCGCGAGCTTGATACCGCAGCGAAAGACAAGGGCTGCGGCTTCATCGATGCCCCAGTATCGGGCGGACAGGCGGGCGCCGAGAACGGCGTGCTGACGGTCATGTGCGGCGGCGAGGAGACCACGTTCGACAAGGCAAAGCCTGTCATCGATGCCTACGCCCGCATGGTCGGCCTCATGGGACCGGCGGGCGCCGGCCAACTGACCAAGATGATCAACCAGATCTGCATCGCCGGCCTCGTCCAGGGACTTGCGGAAGGCATTCATTTCGGAAAGCGCGCCGGCCTGGACATCGAGAAGGTCGTCGAAGTTATCTCCAAAGGTGCTGCCGGCTCGTGGCAGATGGAGAACAGGCATAAGACCATGAACGAGGGGAGATACGATTTCGGCTTCGCCATCGATTGGATGCGCAAGGATCTCGGAATCGTGCTCAGCGAGGCGCGCCGCAACGGTGCGAAACTGCCGGTGACAGCCTTGGTCGATCAATTCTATGGCGACGTCCAGGCCATGGGAGGCAACCGCTGGGATACGTCCTCACTGCTGGCTCGACTGGAGAAATGATCGGCCCCTCCTCCAGTGCCGCGGAACTGATCGCGCATCTGCAAACGCTGCGCTCGGAGGAAAACATATCCGGCATGGCCCGTTTTGGTATCGTCACCGAAACCGCGCTCGGCATCTCCAATCCGGATCTCCAGAAAATCGCCCGGATAGTGAAGCTGAACCATGCCCGCGCCCTTGAGCTTTGGCAGAGCGGCATCCGCGAAGGCCGCTTACTCGCTCTCTATACGGCAGAGCCCAATAAGCTTACGCTCGAAACCGCGCGAGCCTGGGCCGACGACTTCGACTCATGGGAAATCGTCGATTGCGCAGCAGACCTCTATGTCGAAGCACGCATCGAAACGCTCATTCCCGAATTCGCATCCGACGAGCGGGAATTCGTCCGGCGCACAGCCTTTGCAATGATTGCGGGCGCGGCCGTCCACCTGAAGAAGGAGCCGGATGAGACATTGCTGGCCTCGCTTCCGCTGATCGCGACCCATGCCGACGATCCGCGCAATTTCGTGCGCAAGGCTGTGAACTGGGCGCTGAGAAACATCGGAAAACGAAGTCTCTACTGCCATACCGCAGCACTGGAGCTCGCGAAGAAACTGGCGGCATCGGATGATCAGACGGCACGTTGGATCGGCAAGGATGCCGTCCGGGAATTGACGAGCGACAAGGTGCTCGCCAGACTGGATCGGAGGGCGGCTCTACGGTGACCGCGGTATCCGCCATCGGAAAGACAGCGGGCGGACGATGCTTCGCCCGCTGTCTCGCTTGTCAACTACTTCTGAATGCACGTCTTGACGGTATCTTTGGTGCATTCGTCGAGACCGGTGAAGACGGGATCCGGAACCTTCTTTCCGGCGATCAGGTCCATCATGACCGTTGGCGCCTTGTAGCCCATTTCGAACGGCCGCTGACCGACAAGAGCGGTCACGAGACCTTCCTTGGCGATCGCGACTTCATCGCCGATCGTGTCGGCTGCACCGATCACGAACTCGTTCTTCGAAATCTTCTTAGCCATCGGCTTGAATAGGTCGCGATAGGGTTGCGGTGCGCCAAACAGCGGCCAGCCACCCATGATGCCGAAGGCATCGAGGTCCGGATTGGCCTGAAGAATGTCGGTCATGGCCTGAACGCCCTTGGCGCCGTCGTCGTTCGTGAAGACCGGGCAGCCGGCAACCTCCGTCCATCCACCCTCACCCTTCAATGCCGTCAGGCCTTTCTTCCCGGTCAAGGTATCGCGCATACCCTGAGCACGCCGGAGAATGTTGTCGGCGCCGGGGTTGCCTTCGATCGTGCAGATCTTGCCACCCTTTGGCTTCGCTTTCTTGATATATTCGCCGATGCGCGCGCCCATCAGATAGTTATCGGTGCCGAGATAGGTCTTGCGCAGAGCTGAATCCTCTGCCGCAAGGTCGGCGTCGAGGGTCATCACAGGAACCTTGGGATTTGCCGTCTTCAGCGTCTGCGCGATCAGTTTGGCGTTCGACGGAGATATGGCGATTGCCGCCGTTTCGGCCTTGCCCAATACGTCCTGAACGATCTGCGCCTCGCCGGCCTCATCCGATGTCGATGCTGGGCCCGTGTAGAAGCACTCGTACTCGGACTTGGCGTTTTCCTTGTTCCACTTCTGGCAACCTTGGTTGATCGCCTCGAAGAACGGGTTGTCGAGGCCCTTCACAACGATGACCAACTGCTTCTTGGCTGCCAGGGCCTGTCCGGCCGTCAGCGCCAGCACCGCGACTGTAAGCAATAATGCCTTCTTCATAGCTTCCTCCCATTGAAAAATGGCGGACGCCATCGCCCGCCACATGATCAACCCGGATACCAGACGATGCGAGAATCCTCCTCCGAACGCACATACCCCCAGGCCGAGTCGATTAGCATTTCCAGATCGTAAACGGGCCGCCACCCGAGCAGGTATTTCGCCTTGCTGTTGTCCATCCAGTTCGAGTGGAACTGGCTCGGCATGTCGACGGAACCGAGGCCGCGCGTGCGCGCAAGGTGGAGGGCAACCTCACCGTAGTCGACAGGTCGATCCATGCAAATGTTGAACAGCTGGCCGCGCGCGCGCGGATTGTCGAGCGCTGCAAGTATTGCGGAGACGAGATCGTCGACGTGAACGAAATTGCGCTTCAAGGGGTGGCCATCGGCGTCACGCAACAACGGAACCGTCTGCTCCCGCGCATAGCGCACGGCGTCGCTCTCCGGAACGAGCGTCTTCCAATCCGGCCCCCCGAAAACATCGTCTCCGAACGACAGCGTGAACTTGAAGTCATCCTTCTCCATGATCCAAGGCGCACGCAGGCAGCAGCCATTGATGCCATACTGGATCTGGAATTGCTCCAGCATCACCTCTTCCAGCACCTTCGATAGGGCATAGCAGCCGGGATAGGCCTGATGCGGCGTCGCTTCGGTAATCGGCGCCTCGTGGCGATAGAAGAAATGCCCTATCGCGGCATCGCCGCCGATGAGAATGAACTGGCGCGCAGTGGCGCTGGTCCTGAAGCCCTCGAGAAGCCAGAATAGCCCCTTGACGGTGACATCCATCACGTCATCGGGCGTCTCCTTGCACGTCGCGAGATGCACGACATGCGTGACATCAGCAAGCGCGCTCGTAACCGCCTCGCGATCGCTGATCGAGCCGCGTACCGCCTCGACGCGTTCGGTTTCTGGGCACAAGCGGTTATGACAAAGCGCGCGAATGCGCGCCTTCGAAAATCGCGGATCGTCGAGCAGCCCAGCGATGAAGTGCTGCCCGACCTTGCCCGTTGCACCGGTGACAAGGATCAGCATGCTCTCCTCCACGAACAGCTAATATACAGACACCTCCGCGCGTCAATCGAATTGTACTATAAAACGAGTAATTGTAACGAACGCCGTAAATTAGCAGCATCCGATTGACGGTTTCGCGCGGTTCTGGATAAATGCTGAGAGCGCTCGCAGGGAGGAACTGGCGGGTGAAATTGCGGCCTGAAACGCGGTCGCTGCTTTGGGAGGCTAGACAGCTGGTGGCAGTTCTCGAGCTCACCAACATCTCAAAACATTTCGGCGCCATACAGGCGGTCAACGACGTATCGTTTTCTCTGGAAGCGGGAGAGGTCGTCGGGTTGATGGGCGACAACGGCGCCGGTAAATCGACGCTTGTGAAAATGATCGCCGGCAATTTCCGTCCAAGCCACGGAACGATGCGGCTCGACGACCAAGACCTCGTTCTGCATCGGCCGGTCGAAGCCCGACAACGGGGCATCGAGATCGTCCACCAGGACCTCGCGCTTTGCAACAATCTGACGGCCGCCGCCAATGTATTCCTCGGCCGCGAGATCCGCAGTGGTTTCGGCCCCCTTCGCATCCTCGACTACAAATCGATGTACAAGCGCGCCGGCGAAATCTTCAAGGAGCTGAAATCGGAGACACGACCACGAGATCTGGTAAAACAGATGTCGGGTGGCCAACGCCAGGCCGTGGCAATCGCTCGTACCATGCTGGCGGAGGCGAAGCTCGTGCTCATGGACGAGCCGACCGCCGCCATCTCCGTACGCCAGGTTGCGGAGGTTCTTGCTCACATCCGTCAACTGCGCGATCGCGGCATCGCAGTCATTCTGATCAGCCACCGCATGCCTGACGTCTTCTCGGTTGCCGACCGCGTGATCGTCATGCGGCGCGGGCGTAAGGTCGCAGACAAGCCGATAGCGGCGAGTTCGCCGGAGGAAGTCACGGGGCTGATAACGGGCGCAATCGAACAGGTGTGATTAGCACACGGTAGTTAACGCAAGCGAAGGTCGACCATGGCAATAACCCTCGATCAGACGATAGCGCAGAAGCAGCGCAACTGGTTCTCGTCCATTTTCGCCAGTCAGACCTTTTGGGTGCTCGTTGCCGTCGTCCTCGCCTGCATCTTCCTGTCCTTCGCCACGAGCTCCTTCGCCACGCCCACCAACCTTTACAACATCACCCGCAACGTCACCTTCGTCGCGATTATTGCGCTTGGAATGACGCTGGTCATCATCACCGGCGGAATCGACCTGTCGGTCGGCTCCGTGCTTTGCCTCTGCAGCATGATCCTTGCGATCACCATGCATGCCGGCTATGGCATCGGAACGGGCATTGCAGCCTCGATCGGCACAGCGCTGGTGGTCGGCGCCTTCAACGGCATTCTGATCGCCTACCTCGGATTCCCGCCCTTCGTCGTCACCCTTGGCATGTTGTCGATCGCCCGAAGCCTAGCGATGGTGGCCTCGAACAACACCGTCGTCTTCCAGTTCGGCCCCGATCACGACAAGCTGCTGGCGCTCGGCGGCGGTGCATGGCTCTTCGGCATCGCCAATCCCGTGCTTTACATGGCTGTTCTGGCATTGCTGACCGGCTTCGTACTGCGCTGGACACGCTTCGGTCGCTACGTCTTCGCCATCGGTGGAAACGAGCACGCCGCGACCCTGACCGGCGTGCCGGTCAGGAAGATCAAGGTCGCGGTCTACATGATCTCGGCTCTGTCGGCCGGTGTTGCCGGCATCATCCAGACAGGTTGGCTCGGAGCCGTCACGACGAACATCGGCGCCGGGATGGAATTGCAGGTCATCGCCGCAGCCGTGATCGGCGGCGCCAATCTCGCCGGCGGTGTCGGCACCGCCTTCGGCGCCCTTGTCGGCGCCGCCTTGATCGAGGTTATCCGCAACAGCCTTGGCCTATTGGGCATCAATGCCTTCTGGCAAGGGACCTTCATCGGCGGCGCGATCGTTCTTGCGGTTCTGTTCGACCGGCTGAGAAACCTGCGGCAGAGCGAATAACGCTGCGCCGCCGTCGCTTGTCAGTCCTCGTTCGACTTCGCGTTGTCGAGGATCATGTAATCGAGCGGCAGTTGCGTCGAATACTTGATCTGCTCCATGGCAAAGGCGGACGACACATCGCGGATCTCGATCTTGGCGATCATCCGCTTATAGAAGGCGTCGTAGGCGGCAATGTCAGGCACAACCACACGCAACAGATAGTCCACATCGCCGCTCATGCGATAGAACTCGACCACCTCGGGAAAATCGGCAACGACTTCGGAAAAGCGCCGCAGCCACTCGATCGAGTGCGTTGCCGTCCGGATCGACACAAAGACCGTGACCTTGGTGTTGACCTTTTCCGGATCGAGGATCGCAACGCGGCGCTTGATCACACCGTCCTCTTCCATCTTCTGGATGCGCCGCCAGCATGGTGTCGTGGAAAGCCCGACCTTCTTGGCAAGGTCGGCAACAGCCAAAGTCGAATCTTCCTGCAAGAGACGCAGGATTTTGCGGTCAAGACGGTCCATCTGGAAAAGCCCCTTCGAATTTATTTTCTCTGTATAGCGCGATTCCGGCAGGTTAAAAGAATTTTTTTTCAGCGCAGCAGCGCGCCGACCCGTTCCCGCAGCACAGGCAGCAACTCCTCCTCGAACCATAAGTTGCGCTTGATCCAACCGGTGTTGCGCCAGCTCGGATGCGGCAACGGCAGAATTGACGGCAGATGTGTCGGTGAAAGCGTCGTCCGCCAAGCCCGCACCGTCTCGGTCATGTTTTGGCGGCGTTCCGTGCGCATGTGCCAAGCCTGCGCATACTGGCCGACTGCAAGGATAAGCTCGATCTGCGGCATTGCCGAAATGACCCTGCTCCGCCAATGCGGTGCACATTCGCGCCGCGGCGGCAAATCACTGCCCTTGGCATCATAACCGGGAAAACAGAAGCCCATCGGCACGATGGCGAAACAGTCGCGGTCATAGAACGTCTCTCGATCGACCTGCAGCCAGTCCCGCAGGCGATCGCCGGATGCATCGTTGAATGGCAGGCCAGTCTCGTGAACCTTAAGACCTGGTGCCTGCCCCGCGATCAATATCCTCGCCATCGACGATATCACCGCGACCGGCCGCGGCTCGTGCGGCAAGCGAGCGTCCGCGCCGCCAAGCGGCGTATCCCGACAGATGCGACAGGCCGCAATTTCCTGCCGGAGAATATCGAGCGCCTGCTCGTCTGGCGGAGCCTTCCCGCTCACCATCCGAGCAGCCCCATGATGCCGCGGGTATCCGATCGCGGCGCGTGGTCGCGCACGCTGCGGGGCATTTCGAACGCACCCGCCCACAACCCGACTTTCTCGACCTTTGCTTGCGTCTCCTCATCACGGTAAGCACCGTAGGATACTGCCATGCCCTTGCGCACCATTTCCGCGTTCAGGTCGATGCCGCCGGCATGGCAGATCACCAGCATGCGGTCGAAACGATCCCGTTCGGTTCCACCGCAGCGCGTATCGCCAGGTCGAGCAAGCGCTTGCAACGCTTTCTTCGCCTCCTGACCGCAAGCCCATCGAGCGCCTTCCCGCTCGCATGTCTGGGTGAGCTCGGGGGCATCGACGCCGTAGAGCCGCATACGCTCGCTGCCGAGATTCAGACTATCGCCGTCAACAGCATGAAATTGGCCGACATAGTTCGTCTCGGCCCTGTCGTTCAGCTTGGCCGCGATCAGCCACAGAAATGCCAGCAGAGCCAGCGCTGTCACGCCGTCGCGCATCACTCGCCAACCGCGCGTCACGCTTTCGCCTCCTTAAAAAACAAATCCTTGGCAAAGATGGCTAACATCATCTTAAGAATTGCCGTTTAGGGTGTAGACACCCGCGGATCAAGTTTCAACGTACACAATGAGTACTGGCGTTAGCACATCGACCGATAAGAACATCGTCGACAAGTCACGCAGTCACCGGAACAAGCCAGTGTCGAAGGCTGTCCGGCTGACGCGGGAGCGCCTCCAGTCGAGCCACGCCGGAAGCGGCGCATTCGATCGCGACGTGCTCGTCATGTACATCAATGCGGTCCTCCAGGGCGCATCGATCGTCCCACTCTTTGTCACGATCATCGCCGCTCTCGGCGTCTATTTCACTGAGAACACCCAGATCTTCCTGTGGGCGCTGCTGACGCTGACGGGCCATGCCACGAATGTATTTCTCGCGCGCCGGGCCAGAGGCCAGGAAATCAATGCGACGACGGCGCGCAAATGGCGCCGCGTTCTCCTGCTTGGGCAATTCATGGTCGGCTGCTGCTGGGCAGTGTTCGCCCTGCAGGACTGCACCGCCTGCGAGCCCTCAAGCTTTCTGCTCTACAAGGGCGCCACGCTGCTTATTGCGCTTTCGATCACAGCGATGTCGAATTTCATGCTGACGCCGTCGGTGCTCATTACCTTCGCACCCGTCGTTCTTGGACTGATTGCCAAGGCCGGCCTCTCCCGCGAAATGCTCGAGATCAGCCTGACGACCGTCTTCACCACGACGGTCATCCTCTTCAACTACATCAGCGACCGGCTGTTCCAGTCCAACCTCAAGATCCTCGCCTACCAGGCCGAGAAGGACGATCTGATCGCCGAGCTGGAAGTCGCAAAGTCCATGTCGGATGAAGCCCGCCGCCGGGCGGAAGAAGCAAACCTTGCAAAGTCCCGCTTCCTCGCATCCATGTCGCATGAGCTGAGAACGCCGCTTAATGCCATCCTGGGCTTCTCCGAGGTCATGTCCGCCGAGGTGATGGGGCCGCTCAACAATCCGACCTACAAGGAATATACCGGCGACATCCACCGATCGGGCGAACATCTGCTGAACCTCATCAACGAGATCCTCGATCTCTCGCGCATCGAAGCCGGCAAGTACGAGCTCAGCGAGGAGGCAATCTCGCTGCTGAACATCTCCGAAGACTGCATCGGCATGGTGCAGTTGCGAGCCCGCGGCAAGAACATCACCATCTCCCAGCAGTTCGAGCCAGAATTGCCGGCCGTCTGGGCAGACGAGAAGTCGCTGCGTCAGGTCATCCTCAACCTGCTTTCGAACGCCGTGAAGTTCACGCCGCAAGCCGGCGAAATCCACGTCAAGGTCGGCTGGACCGCAGGCGGTGGCCAATACATCTCGATCAAGGACAACGGTCCCGGGATTCCTGAAGAAGAGATCCCGGTTGTTCTTTCTGCTTTCGGCCAGGGCTCGATTGCGATCAAGAGCGCCGAACAAGGCACCGGCCTCGGCCTGCCGATTGTTCAGGCGATCCTCGCCAAGCACGACGGCCAGTTCATCCTCAAGTCGAAGCTGCGCGAAGGCACAGAAGTCATCGCCATCCTGCCCGCCAAACGTGTGCTGCAGACCGTCCCGGCCGTCGAGGATGCCCCCGCGGTTTCCCGCAGGCGCCGGAGTTTTGCATAAAAGTCTAGTCGACGATCCGGTTGAAATCCGGATCATCTTCGAAGTCCTGCAGGTCATTGTCGATGCTGGTCGGATCAGTCAAGTTTTTTAGAGCCCGTTTCGCAGCTTCGCTGAGCTCGACCGCCTTGCGCGCAGCGTGCAAGACAGCATCTCGCGCAATCCGTCGCTCATCGGGGGATGCGTCGTTCGGCAAATAGTGATGCTTTTGACCACAGGCAGCAACCATCAAGAACCAGTATTATGTGGCGACCTTCTTGACCTCGTTCACCATTTCCTCTTTCAGCCGTTCGGCCCCAGGATCAGTTAGTATTTTTTCAACGTAAAGGAACAGCGGTGAGAGATCGATGCGAGTATATAAATAGAAGAATCTAAAGCCGCTGACCAAGCCCGCGACCAGAAGAAACGGCCCCACTGCTGGCAGAATCCCGCAGACGACGATCCATCTCTGAAGATCATTACCCTTTCTGCCAGGAAATCACTAAAATCGCGAAATCGATCACCCAGCGAGTCAACCTCGGTGAGGCCGACACCAACGAGCATCGTCGTCAGCCACTCGGAGATGCGTTCGAGGTTGGTATTGGATCCGAGAAGCCGCTCTTTTCCGGCTGCAGGCAACGTCGCATTTTGATAGTCGAGCACCGCGGCCTTCGGATTTGCAGGCGTGTTTGTTGACGCCGTAGCAGCAGCTAGGGTCGCCGGATTGTCTCTCACCAAAACACGGGGGGACGGAAAACAAAAAGCCTAGGAACCCTCCGACCGCGATTCCCGCCAAAACGATGAGCGCGCCCACCCCGAAACCACCGAGAATTCCATCTGCCTGCGCCATACCCGCGCCGACAAATGCTGCCGCCGTTGCGCCCAACCCCGCTTTGAGGAGTAGGACGGCATGCCTGTTGCGTTCTGCGGCTTCGAACCGCTCGCCAAAATATTGGTCCGATTTTTCCGGTTAGGTCGCCATTGCATCCCCCACTTTCCGCCCGGGGATGGAATGGTCATATTTCGAATGCAATTGCAAGGTGTATAATGGCTATATACACAACAAAAAGCCACTGCTGGTTGCGGTGCCGTTAGCCAAACAGCAGATGCTTCCCGATCGTAAACAGCAGGAACAAACCGCACGCCGCGATCATGCAGACGACCGCGAAGGAGCCGAGATCCTTGGCGTGCTTCCCGACCATCGAGATCTCCGGCGAAATCCTGTCGATGACCTCCTCGATCGCGGTGTTCAGCGCCTCGACGGCGAAGAGCGCGAGAAACAGCACGGTCGCAATCATCATCTCCGCCAACGTGGCGCCAACGGCGATCAGGAGGATCATCGAAACCGCGAAAAACAGCAGTTCCTGCCGGAACGCGGCCTCCTTGATAAGCCGCCTGAAACCGCCCAGCGAATAGCTGGCGGCTGCAAAGAAGTGGCTGATGCCGGTGAGTTTTGTCACGGCAGGTTTCATCAAGTGCCCTCGTCGTCCTTCGATGGCGGGCCATTGCCGCCATCGGTCAGAAATTGCGAATACCGGTTCACGGTCCCCGCGGCAAGAACTCTGTCATCAACCTGTCACGAGCCTGAAGGCTCAATGCTTGTTGCTGACGCCTGCTTGCGAGAATGTTGCCATCCCGGAATGGCATGCGGCGGCTGCCTTGACGATCCCGGCCGCAAGGGCCGCGCCCGTCCCCTCGCCGAGCCGCATGCCAAGCGCCAGAAGCGGCGTCTTGCCGAGCATCTCGATTGCCCGCAAATGTCCCGGCTCGCCAGAGACATGGCCGATCAGGCAGTGATCAAGCGCTGAGGGATTGGCAGCCTTCAGGATGGCGCCGGCGGCGGTCGCGACATAGCCGTCGATCAGAACTGGGATCCGCTCGACACGCGCCGCAAGGATCGCCCCGGCCATCGCCGCAATCTCGCGCCCGCCAAGACGGCGCATGATCTCCAGCGGATCGCCCAGATGATCGCTGTGCAGCGCAACCGCTCTCTCGACGGCCGCGATCTTGCGCTCCAGCATGTCGCCTTCTGAGCCCGTACCCGGACCAACCCAATCACGCGCCGTGCCACCGTAGAGGGCGTAGTTGATCGCCGCTGCGATCGTGGTGTTGCCGATCCCCATCTCGCCGATGCAAAGAAGATCGGTGCCGCCAGCAATTGCTTCCATTCCAAACGCCATGGTCGCCGCACAGTCACGCTCGGACAATGCGGGTTCTTCGGTAATGTCGCCCGTCGGATAGTCGAGCGCCAGATCGAAGACCTTCAGACCGAGGTCATAGGCCACGCAGATCTGATTGATCGCGGCGCCGCCAGCCGCGAAATTCTCGACCATCTGCTGCGTCACGCTGGGCGGGAACGGCGTGATGCCCTGCCTGGTGACGCCGTGATTGCCGGCAAAGATCGCCACCAATGGCCGGTTGACCGCGGGCACCCTGCCCGTCCAGGCTGCGAGCCAGAAGGCGATTTCCTCGAGTCGTCCGAGCGCGCCGGGCGGCTTCGTCAACTGTGCATCGCGCTCGCGCGCGGCCGCCAGCGCCCTGGCATCCGGTCCCGGCAGATCGCGTAGAAGTGCCCGAAAATCGTCGAATGGCATGCCTGAAACGCTCATGAATGCGGTTTCCTTGTCTTGGTCGGTAACTTGTTTTTTTGCTGCAAATCAGCTTCTTTCGTCGCCACTCTCTTAAAGGCAGGCGCCGAGGCGAACAACTCCTAAAGCGCTGCATATGGTCGCGGAGTCAGGGTCAAAAATGTACATCGGAAATTATGCGACCGACCTTGCTCGTGCCGTTGCTTTCCTCAGCCGCATTCCGATGCCGTCTTTCGCCTTCGGCGGCTTCAACGGCAAGCTGGACAGAGCCTCCCGCACCTTCCCCACGGCAGGCATTTTCATTGCACTCCTGCCCGCTCTAGTCTTCCTGCTCATGCTTGGCCTGCACGCCGACCGGCTGATGTCGGCGTTCTGCGCGCTTGCCGTCCAGGCGGCACTGACCGGCGCGCTGCATGAGGACGGCATTGCCGACTGCGCCGACGGCCTCGGTGGTGGGCGCGACCGCGATCATGCGCTGTCGATCATGAAGGACAGCCGCATCGGCACCTATGGCGCGATCTCGCTGATCCTGTCGTTCGCGCTTCGAGCGGCGGCACTCGCCGCGATCGCGCGCGCAGCGCCGCCCCTGGCCGCAGCGCTTGCTATCCCGGCGATTGCCTGCATCAGCCGCGCCGCGATCGTCTGGCATTGGCATCGGCTGCCGCCGGCCAAACCCGATGGCGTCGCCGCGGCGGCCGGACAGCCGGGTGAAGGCGCGATGCATATGGCGCTCGTCTCCGGCTGCCTCTTGTCTGCTCTGATGCTCTGGCCGAGCTTCGGTCTCCTGCCCCTCGTCTGTGCCCTTCTCGCCTGTGGTTTATCCGCCATGGCCTTCACCCGCATCGTCCGTCGCAAACTGGCCGGGCACACGGGCGACACGCTTGGCGCGACCCAGCAGATTTCGGAAATCGCCGCCCTCTGCGCCCTTGCCATGGCTTTGTGAAATCTCGATATAGATTGCATGCAAACACCCTGCATCCATGTCTGCTCGATCGACCCGGGAACCGGCCTGTGCATAGGTTGCGGCCGCACGCTCCCGGAGATCGGTGGTTGGATATCCTTCTCCGACGAGGAGCGCCGGCGACTGATGACCTTGTTGCCCGCGCGACTTGCCGCGAGCGGACTGACGATACCATTACAGCCGACCACCCAGGCCGGCGCGGAGCAGCATGTATGAACCGTCTGACGATCGTCCTTGCGGTCCTTGGCCTGGGTCTCGCGGTCCTCATCTTCAGCGACGACACGAGCCGCATCTTCGGTATGCGGACCGACGATTTCGGCCGTTTTGTCTATTTGCTTCCTATCGCATTGATGCTGGCCGCGGGCATTTGGGCGCGGCGCACCAGCGCGAGCGAGACTTTGCGCAACCTGATGATCTGGCTCGTCCTGATCCTCGGCCTCGCTACCGTCTATCTCTACCGACAGGAGGCGCTTGGCGTCGGCAACCGCCTGCTCGCCGGCCTCGTGCCGGGCCGCGCCGTGGTCGTGACCACCAGCGAGGGCGGTCAGGAGGTGATCCTTCACAAGCTCCTGAACGGGCACTACGAGGCCTATGTCACGATCAACGGCCAGAGCATTTCGATGCTGGTCGATACCGGCGCCAGCATGATCGCGCTGTCCCGCCAGGATGCCGAGCGAGTGGGCATCATGCCCGACAACCTCGATTATACGATGAGCGTCATGACGGCCAATGGCCGCGCCCGTGCCGCCCACGTGACGCTCTCCGAGGTCGCGATCGGCCCGATCATCCGCCACAACGTTCCTGCCAGCGTCGCGCAGGACGGCAAGCTCGATCAGAGCCTCCTCGGCATGAGCTTCCTGTCTACTCTCGGCTCGTTGCAGATACAGACCGACGAACTTCGGATGCGCGACTGAGGCCGGCGCGCCCCGCCGATCCGCGTTTAGCTCCGCAGCCTATAGCCTGTCCGGAAGATCCAGCCCAGCGTCCCGAGGCAAAGCACGAGGAAGAGTGAGATCATCCCAAGGCTTACCAGCGGATTGACGTCGGCGATGCCAAAGAAGCTCCAGCGGAAACCGCTTACCAGATAGAGCACCGGGTTGAAGTGGCTCACCGCCTGCCAGAACGGCGGCAGCATGCTGATCGAATAGAAGCTGCCGCCAAGGAAGGTCAGCGGCGGCACGACCAGCATGGGAATGAGGTTCAACTGCTCGAAGTTGGTCGCCCAGATTCCAATCATGAAGCCGAATAGGCTGAATGTGATGGCCGTCAACAGAAAGAACAGCACCATCATCACGGGATGCTCGATCCTCACCTCCACGAAGACGTTCGCCGTCAGCAGGATGATCACCCCGATCATCAGCCCCTTTGTTGCTGCCGCCCCGACATAGCCGAGCAAAATCTCGGTCATTGCCACCGGCGCCGACAACACCTCGTAGATCGTGCCGGTGAACTTCGGAAAATAGATCCCGAAGGAGCCGTTGCTGATGCATTGGCCAAGCAGCGTCAGCATGATCAGCCCTGGCGTGATAAACGCGCCATAGGACACGCCCTCCACCTCCTGGATCCGCGAACCGATCGCCGCGCCGAAGACGATGAAATAGAGCGATGTCGAAATGACCGGCGAAACGACACTTTGCAGGAGCGTCCGGCGCGTCCGCGCCATTTCGAAGAAATAGATGGATTTGATGGCTTCGACGTTCATTTCGCTCCTCCCACGAGCGCCACGAAGATGTCTTCCAGCGAGCTCTGCTGCGTCGAAAGATCCTTGAAGTGAATGTTCTGCTCACCGAGGCGCGTCAGCAGTGTGGCAACGCTCTCCTGTTCATTCTGTGCGTCGAAATCGTAGATCAGGCGGCTGCCGTCCGCGGCGAGCGAGAGGCCGTTGCCGGCAAAACACTCCGGCAGCGCTTGTAGCGGCTCGTTCAGTTCCAGAATGAGCTGTTTGCGGCCAAGCTTCGCCATCAGGGCCGTCTTCTCTTCCACCAACAGCAGCTGCCCGCCATTGATGACACCGACGCGGTCGGCGATCTCTTCCGCCTCCTCGATGTAATGCGTGGTCAGGATGATCGTCACGCCCGCCTTGCGCAACTTCTCGACCACATGCCACATATCCTTCCGCAGCGTCACATCCACGCCCGCCGTGGGCTCGTCGAGAAACAGGATTTCCGGCTCATGCGACAGCGCCTTGGCGATGAGCACGCGCCGCTTCATGCCACCAGACAGTTGCCGCAGCATGTTGTCTTTCTTGTCCCATAGCGACAGATCGCGCAGCACCTTTTCGATATGCGCCGGATTGGGTCGCTTGCCATACAGTCCGCGCGAGAAGCTGACGGTATTCCAAACGGTCTCGAACTGGTCCGTCGTTAGCTCCTGGGGGACGAGACCGATCATGGAGCGCGTCGCCCGGAAATCCTTCACCACGTCATGACCGGCAACGATGACCGTGCCGCCACTCGGATTGGCGATACCGCAAACAATCGAGATCATCGTCGTCTTGCCAGCGCCGTTCGGCCCGAGCATTGCCAAAATCTCGCCTCGCTCGACATCGAGGTCGATGCCCTTGAGTGCCTGAAATCCGTTGGCATAGGTTTTGGTGAGATTTCGGATGGAAATGATCGGGGCCATAAAGGGCTCTTCTGACATCTGCGGCGGAAGTTGCTGGGCGCTATATAGCCGCTTCGGGTAGTTTTGACATCCCGATACAGATGAACAGAGTATTCACTTGTGTGAAAACGCGCGCGAAGAAAAAACCGTCCGGGCCTGTGGAAAACCTGGCGGCGGCAAGATGTCATCAGCCGGTGATATTTCTCATCCATAAAGACGGCGA
Source organism: Rhizobium sp. YTU87027 (assembly GCF_050644135.1). Lineage (NCBI taxonomy): Bacteria > Pseudomonadati > Pseudomonadota > Alphaproteobacteria > Hyphomicrobiales > Rhizobiaceae > Rhizobium > Rhizobium sp. YTU87027. The sequence continues at coordinate 1,682,085 of NZ_CP098440.1, forward strand.
GGCAAGCAAGCGCTCTCCGTCCCGCCGCACCCCTTGCGGAGCAGCCGTCTGAGCGATCTCGTTACGCTCCTTTTGCTTCCTCGACATGCAGTAGAGTGCATTACCAGTAGTTACATGACATGACCCGGTTGGGCGGCGCCGCCCACGCCGCGTTCGCCTTGGGGCCGGCTCTCGAGCCGGCCTTTCCTTTTCAATCGCAGTAGACCCTGCCGCTTTGGCGTGCTCGCAGATCGAAGTGGAAATGGTTCCAGTGCTCCGGATTGCTGCCCGGTCCCAGCACCGTGTTGAAATACTTGCAGCTGTCGCTGCGCACGGCCTGCAGCAGCCTGCCTTCCCGGAAAGAGAACAGCCCCTTCTTGCGCACGTCGATCGCGTGACCGCTCTTCAGGACAAACTTGCCGACGTCAATCGCGTTGCCACGGGCATGCTCAGACATCGGATTGTAGCGCTGCCGGCTGTTGTTCATACGGCGGCAGCTATATCCACCGAGCGGCTGAATGGTCTTGATGCCGGACCAGTAGCGAAAGCGAGCGGAGGGCGCGAGTTCGTTCTTGACCCATTTGGCGAAGGCGAGCGTCACCTCGCAATTCAGCGTCACCGCCGGCTGGACGCCGATATTGCCGGAAAGGCCCTGCAGGGAGATCGGATATGGCACCTGGCAGGCGGGCCCCTGCGAGATCGGCGGCTTCTCGGTATAGACGACACCCATCCGCTTCAATTCGCGACGGCAGGCAAGTTCCCGGGCCGGCATCATGCTCGGATCCACAGGAGCCGCTGGTTCGCTGATCATCGGCGCGGTCGGGTTGTTCGGTCGCAGCATGGCGACCTCCTGCTCCTCGTTCTCCTCCGGCACGCGCGCCGGGGCGACGACCGGCCTTCCATCGGTCCACACAGGCGCGCTGCCCATCCGCGCCTGTGCTGCGGGCGCCGGGATACGCGCACGGTTAAGCTGGGTCGGATTTTCGGTACCGATGCCGTCGACAACGGGCTGATCGGATTGCCCCTCGGCGATCTGCTGCTGCTCCTCGGCAAGGCCAACCACGGGCTCCGCGCCAAGTTCAGCATCCATGTTGACACCGCCCTCGGGCACGGCGAGCTGCTGCGTGCCGCCCCAGGTCGAAGGCTGGCTTCGAAGCGAGCCGGCTGCGCCTTGTGCGCCCGCCATTGCCTCGTCGCTATCGATCATCGGCAGCCGCCTAGGCTGCGCCGGCGCCTGAAGCGTTTGCGGCTGGCGCTGGACGCGGGTTTGTCCCGTTCCGGCAAGATTGGGTGTGTTGAGGTAGTCGACGGATCCGGCAGCATCGCTGACCGGCGCATTGCCAAGCGGATAGGCCTGTTCAGTTGGTGCCGTTTGCATCCGCGCCGCGGCGACGCGACGCTCGGGCGGAGAGATCGACCCCACCCGCGTACCGTTGTCCACCTCACCGGGGGGGATAAGGCCATCGGTCGAACACGTCACCAGCGCCGTTGCGAGCAACACTGGCAGCACGTACTGCCGAAGAATGGATACAAAGGCCATGCTCTCATCGCTTCCGAAGAACGGCAGGGATCTAAAACTTAGGCCGAAATTTAATGAAGAACGGTGAACGAAAGCTTACCCGGACCACCGCCATCCCCCGTTCCGAAGCGGAAACCAAGCCGGAACACACACACGCACAGGTTCATCCCAGGCGTTCGAATGTCCCGGTTTGGGCTCGTTCACATTCGACAACGCAAGTTGCCGCACGACCAACAAAACGAAATCTTAAGTCATTCCAACGATTGTAGGATTAGGCCGTCTAACGTTGGGTTGGGCATGAAATTTTTTGCTGCTTTCGCTAAAATCGCCGACCGCCTGCCATCATTCCGGCGCGAGAGCGAGGCCGCCATCGAGGCGCTCCAGCGCGCCCTCGCGGAAAAGCAGCAGCGGCTCGATCAGCAGGCAGTCGCCCTCGCCCACAGCCGCAAGATATTCGATCGCTCCTCGGAAGCCGCAAGGATCGGTGTGTGGGAATGCAGCCTGCCGGACAACAGCCTTGTCTGGACCAAGATGGTCTACGACCTCTTCGACATGCCATACCACGCCGAGCTCGATCGCTCGGAAATCTTGAAATGCTACTCCCAGGAATCGCTGGCCGAGCTCGTGCGACGGCGCAGTCGCGCGATTGAGGAGCGAAGCGGCTTTACACTCGACGCGGAGATCGTCACGCCGAAGGGCAACACCCGTTGGATCCGCATTACGGCTACAGTCGAATGTGAGGGCGATGTCCCTGTCCGCATCTTCGGCATGAAACTCGACATCACGGCCGAAAAGATGATGTTCGACCAGATCCGCTATCTTGCGGAATTCGACATCCTGACCGGCCTGCCGAACCGCGCACAGTTTCAGACTGCCCTGCAGCGCCTGCCCCGGCAGGCTGTCGGCGAAACCACCATGGCCTTGCTTCTCATCGACCTCGATGGCTTCAAGGGCATCAACGACACGTTCGGTCACCAGGCCGGCGACGAGTGCCTCAAGGAAACGGCAGAACGATTACAGGCGGCATGTAAAGGGGCAGACCTTGTGGCCCGCATTGGCGGCGATGAATTCGCGGTCATTGTCACCGGCTACGATAGCGCCGAGAGCGTCACCAAGCTCGCCGAAACGGTTATCCAAAGCCTTAACCGCTCCGTCGAACGGGATGGCTCCAGAATGCATGTCGGCGCATCCGTGGGCGTAGCCTTCTTCCATGCATCGCTGCGTTCCGACATCTTCGTTTGTGCCGACTCCGCGCTCTATAAGGCCAAGACTGACGGCAAGAACCGCTTCAAGGTGCACCAGGATCCTGCCTGCATCGGCAATCAAAAGATGGATGCTGCCTAACCCGGTTCTTATCCGTGAAAGCAGCGCCGTTCTCTCTGAAGAGTTGGCGACGTATCCTCGTCGATGAACTATAATGGGCCCGCTGCTCAGAGGTCGCTGGCGGCGCGGGCACAGGAGCAAGAGATGGCGGACAGCAAACCCTCGGTCGGCACGAACGTACGCGATATTGCCCTGTTGATCGGTCGGCTGCTGCTTGCCTGGATCTTTCTGCATGAGGGCGTTTCGCTGGCACTGAATTTTTCGGGTGCGGTCGAGATGGCCGCACAGTTCGGCTTGAGTGTTCCCCTGCTGGTCGCAACGATCGCTCTCCAGATCTGCGCCGGTCTATCCATCGCCACGGGATTTTTGACCCGCATCGGCGCTTCGGCCTTGGGTCTGTTTTGCGTGGCCACCGCCACACTCTTTCACACCAACTTCAGCGATCAGAACGAACTCCTCCATTTCGAAAAGGATTTAGCCATCGCGGGTGGCATGTTTGTGCTCGCGGCCATCGGCGCCGGCACCCTCTCGATTGACCGCTGGCTAAGGGACCGCAGCCGGTAGCATTGCAGTTTTTGCAGACGGCGACTGAGCAGTGCCCCAACCCACTAAAGACATAGCGGCAGAGCATGTCACGATGCGGTCACACTGCAGAGCGCCGTTCTTCCCGGTAGGCTCTCAAAATGGCGTCGACCGCCGTCAAGGCTTCAACGGCATTCGTCTGGTAATTGGTGACCGATAGACGCATAACCTGCCTACTGCGCCATGTTGCTCCGCCGGCAAACAGGACGCCTTCCCGCTGCAAGGCACCGATCACTCGGCTCGTCAGATCATCGGTCTGTTCGGGCGGCAAGTCCGCTCCGAAGCGCACGATCACCTGGTTGAGCTGGACATCGTTGCCGATCGCAATTCCAGGCTCCGTTGCGAGTGCTCGCGCCACGCCTGCCGCGGCGTCACACGCTCCATCGACAACAGCTTCGATGCCGCTGCGCCCCAGATGTCGGATCATCGCCCATGTCGCGAAGCCTCGCGCGCGGCGTGACAGTTCCGGCACATAATGCGAAGGGTCACGCTCGCCCTCGCTGGCAAGCGGCAGATAGCTCGCCGAAATCGTCATGGCCCGCCGATGCGCGAGCTCGTCGCGCACGATCGCATAGCCGCAATCATAGGGCGTCTGAAGCCATTTATGCCCATCGGTCGCCCAACTGTCAGCCTGCTCGACACCGGCGGTCAAATGGCGTCGCCGTGCGGAAGTCTGGGCCCAGAGGCCGAATGCTCCATCGACATGCACCCACGCGCCCTTCGATTTGGCGATGGGGATCAGCCTGCAGAAATCATCGCAGGCGCCCGTATTGATTTGCCCAGCCTGGAGGATGGCGATGCACGGCCCGGTAACCTCGCTGGCAGCCTGCTCAAACGCGGTCGGCAGGATGCGCCCCTGATCGTCCGTCGCAATCCGCACCACGCGGTCGTGGCCGAGACCGAGAAACTGCAAGGCGGAGAACACAGTCGTATGCGCGTCATCGCCAATCAGCACTGTGATCGGCGGCGCTCCGAACAGCCCTTTGGCGTCGGCGTCCCAGCCGGCCCGCAGCAGCACCTCGCCACGGGCAGCCGCAAGGCAAGTGAAATTCGCCACGGTCGCGCCTGTGACAAAGCCCACTGAGGAGCCTGCGGGAAGGTCTAGCAGTTGAAGCAGCCAGCGTGCCCCTACGGCTTCGACGGCCGCAGCTGAGGGCGACACGGTGTGGTTACCGGCATTCTGCCCCCACGCGCTCGTCAGGAAATCCGCGGCAACGCCCATGGGATGAGAGCCGCCAATGACCCAGCCGAAGAAGCGCGCCCCTGTCATCAAATGCAACCCAGGTTCCGCCGTTGCCACCAGCTCGTCGAGTACGTCGATCATCGGCGCCGACAGTTCAGGCAGCGGGGCGCCAAACGCTTCCACGGCGGCGTCATAGTCACGCAAAGGACGATGGAGACGGTTGTTCGTCGTCTCGCGAAAACGAGCCGCATGAGCAGCGGCAATCGAGAACAATTCCATGGTGCTCACCGCATCCGCCTCCCCGCCATGCCGTGCGCCTCCCGAATTCGCACACGACATCGCTGTCAAAGCCTGTGGCGACGGAGAATAACCTGAACCTTACGCCCGTGCCAGCACGGCGCCATAACGCGCAATAGTGGCGCCCGAGAACATCAGCACCCGCCGCGACACGTAGTCTGGCCAAGGTCATCGCTGGATAAACGAGCCGCATCGCGCTTCTCGTTACCGTACAACTCGTTCATGATTTTGGCGACTTCAATGGCGTGGCCTTCTGTCAGGCCATGCAATATCTGCCCGCCGAAGGATGCAGGCTCTTCAGTCTCGTTGTCCCACACCATCCAGAGGTCGAGCGGGTCGCAAATGACATCATAACGTTGATCGGAACTACACATGGGTAAATTGCCTTAAGAACCCCTACCCGCTTAAGCCCCTGACTCTTAACGTGCTCTTGCTTCGAAATGACCAATTAGCGCGAGCGATTTCTTGTCCTGATGATCGGGAAGCCCAGAAAATACCAGGACAAGGCTGTTCCAAGGCCCACCGGCGCGATCGCACCGATATTGCCGCCGCGCAAAAGGCAAGCCAGAAGTCCCGCGACCACCCCAACGATCACCAGATCGATCAGGCACGGCCGTGACTCGGATGATGATTTCTCTCCCATGATATCGGCTTAGGTCATCCGCCGAGGTTGCAAAAGGCCTCACGTCCCTAACGCTTAACAAAGTCTGAATATCAGTTGCGACGCCTCACTGGGAGACGTCCGGGGTGCCGATTTGATACATCCACCGGCGCAGGCAAGGGATAAATCTGACGCACGTTCATTTTATCGTGCAGGAACACTGCCCGTAACGATCCGATCAGTCTTCATAACGTCCATCTGCGGCCAATTGGACGCAGCCTCAGTCGCCGGACGACTGCCGGCCGCCAGAATTGTGATCAAACCAGCCACGATGGCAGTAAGAAGCAAGCCGCTGTAGGTCATTGTTTCGAGCCTCAATGCTGTGGTTTCCCAGCCACTGCGGCGCAAACTGATACGAGACGCTAAATGAAACGCTAACGGACATGGTTAATGCACAGCGTTTCCCGGTTTGGGACGCAGACTGTGGATAACTAGTCGCCTGCGCCTGCCTGCACCGACCGGGTCTCGAACAGCCGCTTCAGCGCATCGAGCTTCTCTGCATCGATCTTAGCGTCCGTCACGGCAACCCAGCCATCGATATAGTGCTGCGGCGCATAGACGTGGCCGTACCCCATCGGAGAACTTGTTGCGATCGCCAGATCGACCAGCAATTGCAGCATTGTCAGCGCGGGAAACCAACGCAGGCTCGGCGAAACGTCCGGCCCGCGCGGACGCCGCATCCATGCCGGTTCGCGATAGAAAGAATAGGGATCGAAGAACGTCACGGCATCGCTGGCATATTGCAGATAGACGATGCGAATAGGCCCCCAGTTTGCGCCGGGAATATCCAGCTGGTTCGTCTGGTTTGTGAACCGGATGAGAGACCCGTCGCGGAACTGCGGCAACCACGCAGGCGATTCGGGATTGCGCGCAGCCGTCACGTCTCGCCACATTGTGCTTTCAAAAGGTGGCCCACTCCACAACGCCCCCTGGAATGGATCCGCAACGATGTCGAAAATATCGGCCGACACTTGGGAATTCAGCGCTCCGAGGCTGAGGCCGTGCAGGTAGAGCTTCGGTCGCTTGTCCCGTGGCAACGTCGTCCAGTAGCCGTACACTTCCCGAAACAACGCCTTGGCGGAAGCAGAACCGTATTCCGGCTCGACCAGCAGCGACAACCAACTGGTCAGATAGGAATACTGAAGTCCGACGCTCGCCACATCGCCGTGATGCAGATATTCGAGCGTGTCCATCGCCTCCGGATCGATCCAGCCGGTTCCCGTCGGGGCGATGATGACCAGGAGCGAGCGTTCAAACGCGCCTTGGCGCTTCATCTCTTCGAGCGCGAGCTTTGCGCGCTCTTCGATCGTTTCCGCGTTGTTCAGGCCGACATAGGTTCGCAGCGGCTCGCGCGCCGGCGTCTTCCAGAAATCAGCGATCTGCGCAGCTGTCGGCCCTGATCCGATGAAATTGCGGCCCTGACGCCCAAGTCCCTCCCAAGTGACAAGCGAGGCGGCGCTTCCGGTCTTTGCCGGATCACTTGGCTTGGGGACGCCATCTTCCAGAAGCGCATCGACCCTCTGGAACGAACTATCGGCCAGATGCAACGCCGCGCGCAGCAGGACGCCATCCACCACAGACCAGAAAAGCGCGATCGCAAGAATACCCCCGATCACCTGAGAGACGCGGCGCGGCACGAAGCGCGATAGCCATTCCGACAGGAACAGACACGTCAACCGGAACAGCCTACCGGCCAGAACGGCAATGAAGAAAGCAACGATCGCGACGAAGGCGACGCTGAAGGGCTCAGCTGTGTCGACGCGCTCCATGTGCCACAAGTCGCGGATCGAATTCTGCCAGCCGGCCGCGCGCCACAGGACGAGGACGGACAATACAACACCAAGTCCGCAAACGATCAGGTTGCCGGGCAGTCTTCGCCCGGGCGGCAGCGGCAGTTCCAGGTATTTCCAAAGCCAGGTAAAGGTTACCCCGAACAGATACCCGACGGCGGCGGCGATGCCGGACAGTGCACCTTGAACGAAGAAGGATCGTGGCATGAGGCTCGGCGTCAGCGACGCGGCAAAGAAGATGAAGCCAAGCGCCAGCCCCGGCGTCGAAAGCGACACGAATAGGCGCAGCAGCAAACGTTTCATGCGTTCCCTCTCACGCTTCTGACACCGATATCAACCGGCTGCACCTGCGCCCCGCCTCGCTGACGTCACCATCAAAGTCGGCAGGCAATCCGCTACGGGACGCCAAGCACCTTACTATCTGAAAGCGCAAACTCAAGGGACGCACGAACAGGTAGGCTCCATACAAAAAAGCTCCCGAACACTACCGGGAGCCTCCGCTTTGTTACCAATCCGCCATTCAGGCGGCGCGCGACATCCGCCTCGTGCTGTTGCCAGTCGCGCGCAGCTTGAAATTGGCAAGCAAGGTGCTCAACTGTCGGCTTTCCTCGGCCAGCGTCTGGCTAGCAGCCGTCGTCTCCTCCACCATCGCGGCATTCTGCTGCGTCATCTGGTCCATGTGGTTGACCGAGGTGTTGATCTCGTTGAGGCCCGTGGCCTGCTCGCGCGCCGCCGTGGCGATCGAGACGACATGGTTGTTGACGCGATTGACCAGCTCCTCGATTTCGAGCAGCGCATCACCAGTGGAGCGCACCAGCATCACGCCGTTGCCGACTTCGCTTGCCGAGGTGCTGATCAACACCTTGATCTCCTTCGCGGCATTGGCGGACCGCTGCGCAAGCTCGCGCACTTCCTGTGCGACGACGGCGAAACCGCGTCCCGCCTCGCCTGCACGCGCGGCTTCGACGCCGGCATTGAGCGCGAGCAAGTTCGTCTGGAAGGCAATCTCATCGATAACGCCGATGATCTGGCTGATACGGTTCGATGAATCCTCAATCCTGTTCATCGCCGTGACCGCATTGCGGACGATGTCGCCCGACTTGCCGGCGCTGGTCTTGGTTTCCGCCACCATCTCGCGGGCTTCCGCTGCACGTTCCGAGGCGGTCCGCACGGTCGCTGTGATCTCGTCGAGTGCCGCCGCCGTCTCTTCCAGCGCAGCCGCCTGCTGCTCGGTGCGCTTCGACAGATTGTTCGTGGCCTCGCTGATATTGCCGGCGCTGCCGTTGACGACGCGGGTCGATTCCGCGATCGCTTGGATGACGCCGTTCAGCGCATCGACGGCCGAGTTGAAGTCGGAGCGCAGCTTTGCATAGTCCGCACCGAGATCGCCGATGGACACGGTCAGGTCGCCGGCAGCCAGTTTCTCAAGTCCGGCACCGAGCGACTGGATGGCAAAGGTCTGGCGATCCGCTGCCGAGCGCCAGCTTGCCTCGTTGCCGCGACGCTCCTCCTCGATCTGCAGCTGGTGCTGGCTCTCGCGGTCCCGCATCAGCACCCGCTCGCGGACGGAATCCCGCAACACAAGGAGAGATTTCGCCATTGCGCCGATCTCGTCGCGCCGGTCGTGATCGACGATATCGACCGCGTCGCGTTCTTCGGCAATCGCGTTCATCGCGCCCTTTAGCCGGGCGATCGGCGACGTCACGCTACGAACGATACCAAAGGCGACGCCGATGATGATGATCGCCCCGACGAGGCAGGCGCCGGCAGCCCAGATCGCGTTCTGGCGATAGAGCGCTGCAAGATCATCGGCATAGACGCCGGTGCCAACCACCCAGCCCCAGGGCTCGAAGCCGACCACATGAGAATATTTGAGCACCGGATCGGCCGCGCCCGGCTTCGGCCAGTAGTAATCGACGAAGCCTTCGCCACTCTTCTTCACGGTATTGGCGAACTCGACGAAGATGAACTTACCGGTCGGATCCTTGTTTTGGGACAGGTCCGTTCCGTTCAGCTCCGGCTTGATCGGATGCATGATCATCGTCGGATGCATGTCGTTGATCCAGAAATAGCCGTTGCCACCGTAGCGCATGGCCGAGATCACGTCCTTCGCCGCGGTCTGCGCCTGCTCCCGGGTCATGGCGCCGGACTGTTCCAGCTTGTAGTATTTCTGGAAGATGGCGATCGCGGTCGCATCCATTTGTGCAAGACCTTGCTTGCGTTCGCTCTCCAGCTTGGAGTGTGAATAGTTGAGGAAGAATGTGATGGCGAGCACCAGAATGGTCAGCGCCAGCCCCACGAGAGAATAGAGGCGGGTGGAAATCTTGACGTTACGCATTGAGCCCCGGCAGTTCAGAATTTGATCATAATGAAATACTGCTATGTGGGCCTTACCGGATCGTGAATTTAAATTAGAATCAGCTCAATTACCGTAGGGTGGGCATTCTTGCCATTGGCCCAATTTTCTATGCAAGGCATTGATTTCTATCGATAAGGGAAAGCCGATACAAACCGCGCTAGGTAACTTCTCGTAGAACCATAGTAGCAGATCCGGCGACGAACCGACCGTCTCTCGACAGCGCCGCGTTTCGCTTCCGAGCCATCTGCGCTACGGTCCTTCCGGAATCGTTATCCCTTTCCCGAACAGGAGCCCTCCATGACCGACAACGCCAAGCCGAACGGCGCGCTGACTCTTCGCACCGTGGCGATGCCTGCCGACGCCAATCCGGCAGGCGACATTTTTGGTGGCTGGGTCATGGCGCAGATGGACCTTGCCTCGGGCATCATGGCTTCCGAGCGTGCCAAGGGCCGCGTTGTCACCGCTGCCGTCAAGGAGATGGCCTTCGCCCTTCCCGTGAAGATCGGCGATACGCTCTCGGTCTACACAACGATCGTGGCTGTCGGTCGCACCTCGATCACGCTCTCGGTCGAGGCATGGGCGACGCGCGCCCGCTACAACAACATGGAACAGGTGACGGCGGCGACCTTCATCATGGTCGCGCTCGACGAGAGCGGAAAGCCGAAGCCGGTCCCCGCGGAGTAGATGCTAGAGACGGTCACCCCGCCCGAGGTCTTCCTCCACGTCAAGGCGGTGATGGGGATGGTGATCTCGCTGAGCCTGGCGCGGTTACTGACTGGTCTATCAGGTCAGCTTCATTTTCCGCATCTACGATGTCCTTGGCTAAGAACACGCAACTTTTTGGTTGCCATTTCGCCGCCGTCATGCGATAAAAAGGCAACCAGGAGGTTGCTGATATGTCTGATCGCATCGAGAAGATCATCGAACTGAATGCTCCGGTCGAACGCGTCTGGAAGGCCATCACCGATCACCGTGAGTTCGGCGAATGGTTCCGCGTCCAACTGGACGGCCCCTTCGTGCCGGGCGAAAATTCGACAGGCCACATCACCTATCCCGGCTACGAGCACATTCGCTGGCAGGCGACCGTCAAGCGCATGGAGGAGCCTGAGCTCTTTTCCTTCACCTGGCATCCCTACGCCATCGATCCTGATGTGGACTATTCCGGTGAGCCGCCGACACTCGTCGAATTCCGCCTCGAACCGACGCCGTTGGGTTCACGCCTGACGGTTACGGAATCGGGCTTCGACAAGGTCCCGCCGCACCGCCGGGAGGAAGCCTTCCGCATGAACGACGGCGGCTGGGCCGAACAGATGAAAAACATCAAGGAATACGTCAATCGATAACGTCGAACTCCACGGCGAGAACGCGGCAATCCTGTTCGCCGCCCTCGGAGACCCAACGCGCCTGTCGCTGCTGACGACCCTCAGCGATGGGCGCGAACGCTCGATTGCAGGGCTTTCGGTCGGCACTGTGCTCACTAGGCAAGCGGTGACGAAACACCTGCATGTGCTGGAACAGGCCGGCCTCGTCCGCTCCACCAAGGTCGGGCGGGAAAGCCATTACGCTTTCCAACCCGATCGCATCGGCGAGATGCGCGCTTATCTCGACGGTGTCTCACGACAATGGGACGACGCACTCGAGCGCCTGCGCGCCTTCGTGGAACGATAGGCACATCGGGCCAGCTGGCGGCCAGACCTAGCCGCGAAAAATGAACGATGCGCCGATCGCAATCAGGGCGAAACCGATGGCATGGTTCCACGTCAGGCTCTCGCCCAACCAGAATACCGAAAAGCCCGAGAACACGAGCAGCGTGATCACTTCCTGCATCGTCTTCAGCTGCGCCGTCGAATAGACGGCCGAACCGATCCGGTTAGCCGGTACGGCAAGGCAGTATTCGAAGAAGGCGATCGCCCAGCTGACGACGATGGCGATAAATAGCGCCGCGCCCTTGTGCTTGAGATGGCCGTACCAGGCGAAGGTCATGAAGATGTTGGACGCGAAAAGCATGACAACCGGCCAGACGGCGGTTGGATTGAAGACAAAGGGCATGGGCGATTCCCGAAGTTGAAACTGGCGGCAGCATGTATCGCCAAATTTTCACTCTGCAAGGGGCTGCGCCGACTTGCCCCCTCAAGGCAGCACACGGGCGGCGGCAACACTCGCAGGCCCCTCGAAACACAATCAGTGATTGATTAGTGTGAATTCCTCAAAAGCTGTGCGCCTAATAGCAGAGATCCGCAGATCGACAGTCCGATACGCTGCAGCGGAAGGAATTGCCGCAACATCGCCCCACATCGCCGGTCCGGATCGCCTTTACCAGTCATCTGCCGGAGGGGACGCGCCATGGACACGATCACAGATATAGTCAAAACCAGTTTGGCCGGAGTGCTCGCCGCTCTGGCGCAAGCGAAAATGAAGATCGGCTCGATCGTCGATGCCGGCGGTACCTATACCGTCACCTACGACCTCGCATTGTCTTCCTCGGACGGAGTTAGCCTTAGCGAAACTCTGCCGAGCACGCCGCCCGTCGCCAACATGGACAGCCCTGCCCCACCACCCGCCGGCGCGCATGGACCGTTCGTCCACGCCCGCGCGATCGCACCAAAAACGATCCTCTATACCGACGCGGATGGCCGCGACGAAATCCGCGAGGGCGGCTCCCGCTCCTGGCGCAACTGCAACCCGGGCAATATCCGCAAGGGCGATTTTTCCATCAATTGCGGCGCCATTGGCGACGACGGCAGTTTTGCGATCTTTCCAGAGGAGGACACGGGAAAGGCGGCAATCATCGCCCTGCTCCGAACGGCAACCTATATCAAACTCACCCTCAAACAGGCGATTTTCCGCTATGCACCGCCAAGCGAGAATAACACGGAAGCTTACGCCCAGTTCATCCACAGTAAGACCGGGATAGCGCTGAATGCCCTACTCTCCAACCTGAAGATGGAGGACTTCCGCAAGATCGCGAAGTTCATCCAGATCGTAGAGGGCTGGAAGCCGGGCATCGTGAGGTTAAATGCGCCGCCCGCACCGCTGATGGCTGCGTCCATCGGCGTTGCGTCTTCAGCGGCATCGGCCACGCAGGACTGGATGGCCATCGCCCGCCGCGAAGCCGCCCTGCCGGCGCATGAACGCAGCCAGTGGCCAGACCCCGGAGAGAACCCACGCATCCCCAATTACTTCAAGGTCTGCGCGCCATGGTTCGAGGTTGCCGGCGGCGGCGAGGTCGATTGGTGCGCCGCTTTTGTCAATTACTGCCTTGTCAGCAGCGGCCACATGGGCACTGATCATCCCGGCGCCCGATCGTTCTTTTGGAACAAGAAGAACCAATTCCTCGTGCTTAAAGAACCGAAACCAGGTGCCATCGCGGTTCGCCGCTATGCGCCTTTCACCGATCCGAACTGGCCCGACGGGTAACGGCCATATCGGCTTCGTGGTCTCCTGGACCAACGCGACAGTAACGCTGCTTGGAGGAAACCAGAGCAATACGGTCTGCGAAAGGACGTTTCCACGTCTGGAGAAGAACGCTGCTGGCGCAAAGGAATCCGAATTCGTCGCCTTCCTGATGCCGGTCATCGTTTAAGGGCCTCAAGGGTCCGGTATTCGGCAATGAAAGCCATCGGCGACTGCCGGTGGCGGTCCGCAAGTGCCCCCAGCATCCCGGCAATCCGGAAGGACCACGAAGGATCGGGCGACCGCTGTTTCAACCATTCGGCCCTTGAGGCTGCGGCGATCAATCGAGGTGTTCGCCGCCGACGGCTGGCATGACACCAAAGCTTTTTGGCCGCATGCAGCGCCTCCAGCATGCTGCCCTCGGCGGATTGATTTCCATTTTTCCATTCCGCGACACTTTTCAAGTGATAAAATCGACGGTGACGTAGAACGGCGACGCCTTCAGGCAGAACGCGCCTGCTCAGCGATGGGAGGAGGAAATGTCGGAAACGACCGTCAATGTCCGTTACATGGTCGATGATGTCGAAGCAGCCATCACATGGTACACGACTCATCTGGGCTTTTCAGTTCTGTCGAACTACGCCCCCGCTTTCGCGGATGTGCGGCGCGGAGCGCTGCGACTGTTGCTCAGCGGACCGACGAGTTCGGCGGCACGACCGATGCCGGACGGCGCACAGCCCCGATCCGGCGGTTGGAATCGTATACATCTCATCGTCGACGACCTGCCTGTGGAAGTGGCACGCCTGCGTACCGCCGGCGTCCAATTCCGCAACGACATCGTCACGGGACCGGGCGGATCGCAGATCCTGCTGATAGACCCGTCCGGAAATTTCGTTGAACTCTTTCAGCCGGCACTGCGTCTCGAGCGTCAGCAATAATATCCCTGTACCATCCCATTCCCGTCATCGCGCCAATCGGCAATCCGTCCAGGGGCGCACGCCATCGCAACCACCGCGTTTAATATAGTCGGAACGCCGCCGTCTGGCGCGGAAATTTCCGCCAAGCATCTGCTTCTAAATAGCTATTGCGGTGAACGGTCAAATATGAGACAAGTATTACAAGTTGCATATGCAGATCATACAGCAAGCACAATAGATCACACCTATACCGGTAATGTGCCCGTCAGACATCTGGCGGCGATGATACCGCTTGCGAAAAATCGATGAATCAAGACCTGAAACACGTTGCACGACGACAGTAGATCAATCGTCGGTCTGAACAGTTTCCGCCACGCGCATTGACATCCTAGGCCGACAAGCCCCTGTGGAGGAGAAGCCATGTCTTTTGACCTTACTCAGCCGCTCTCGTGGGAGAGCGCGGCAGGAGACGCAGCCGTGATGCTCGACGAACTCCAGCCGAACATAGTCAAGGCACACACGCGCGAATTCCTGACCATCCTGTTCCTGAAATTCACCGATCTGGCCGGCGGTCGCACGCTGCTGAAATCACTGGCACAGCCACCGACCGGCGCGCCGCTGCTGAAATCCGCCCGGACTCATCTGATGGAGGTCAAGGCGTTCAAGGCCGCCGGCACGAAGGGCACTCCCTACGTCGGCGTCGGCATCACGCGCGACGGTTACACGGCCCTGCAAGTCCCCGACCCGAAGATCCCGCCGGACGCCTCCTTCCACTCGGGTATGAAGAACGCCGCGCTGAACGACCCAGCCCCGGCGAGCTGGGATCCGCATTTCCGCGACGTCATCCACGCCGTCATCCTGGTCGGCGACCGGATGTCCGGGCCGCGCAACAAGGCGCTTGCGGAAATGAGGCGCACATCATCTGCCGCGACGGGCTTCCCTTTTCTCCGAGCCGCGACAGTTTTCCTGGTGAGGCAATTGGCGGTCACGCGTGATGGCGACCGACGCCGCCCTTGGCCGCCCAACATTGGGAGGAGGACATGGCGGAAACCACAGTCAATGTCCGCTACATGGTCGATGATGTCGAGGCAGCCATCGCCTGGTACACAACGCATCTCGGCTTTTCCGTTCTGACGAATTACGCTCCCGCCTTCGCGGATGTGCGGCGTGGAGCGCTGCGGCTTTTGCTCAGCGGCCCGACCAGTTCCGCGGGACGACCCATGCCGGACGGCGAACTGCCCCGCCCCGGCGGTTGGAACCGCATCCATCTGATCGTCGACGATCTGTCGGCGGAAGTGGCGCGCCTGCGCGTCGCCGGCGTCCAATTCCGCAACGAGATCGTCACCGGGCCGGGCGGGTCCCAGATCCTGCTGATCGATCCCTCCGGAAATTTCGTTGAGCTCTTTCAGCCGGCACGCGGATGACGCCGACCTGATGTCCGCAAGCAGCCGTGACGCCGATGATCAGGACCGGATGGCTTCGACGCCGCCTGGACGCGGTATTGCGCCGCGTCACGCGTCGCTCCCCCATCAATTCCCGACATCCGCGAAAAAATCCGTTTCCCTTTTGTACTCTTTGCCCCTTCACTTTCGCAGTGACTCTCGCCATATTCCGCCCATGGCCAAAACTCCGAAGAAATCCGCCGCCCCTGTTGGCTTCGAGGAAGCCCCGCAGTCGTCCTTCGAGGGCGCTCCCCTGTCCGGTTCCGTTGCCGACTGGGTGAAGCAGCTGGAGGCCGATGCCGAGGCGTCCAGTGTCGAGACGCAGCGCCAGATCGCCTCGAAGGCCGGCAAGCATCGCAAGAAGGTGGAGATCGCCGCCTCCAAATCCGCGCGCGGCACCTCGATGGGCGGCTCGACCGACCCGAAGACCCGCGCCGCCGCCGGCCTCAATCCCGTTGCCGGCATGGACACGACGCTGGAGGAAGCCGCTTCGCTGCAGGCCGGCACCGCCGTCACCGCCACTGTCGACGCGCTTGCCAAGCTGATCGAGAGCGGCAACCCGCTGCACAAGAACGGCAAGATCTGGACGCCGCACCGCCCTGCCCGGCCGGACAAGTCCGAAGGCGGCATCTCGATCCGCATGGACAGTGAATACAAGCCCGCCGGCGACCAGCCTACCGCCATCAAGGACCTCGTCGAGGGCCTTGGCAATGGCGATCGCAGCCAGGTCCTGCTCGGCGTCACCGGCTCCGGCAAGACCTTCACCATGGCCAAGGTGATCGAGGAAACGCAGCGCCCGGCCCTGATCCTGGCGCCGAACAAGACGCTCGCCGCCCAGCTCTATTCCGAGTTCAAGAACTTCTTCCCCGACAACGCGGTCGAGTACTTCGTCTCCTACTACGACTACTACCAGCCCGAAGCCTACGTCCCGCGCTCCGACACCTACATCGAGAAGGAATCCTCGATCAACGAGCAGATTGACCGCATGCGCCACTCGGCGACGCGCTCGCTGCTCGAGCGCGACGACTGCATCATCGTCGCCTCGGTCTCCTGCATCTACGGTATCGGCTCGGTCGAGACCTATACCGCCATGACCTTCCAGATGAATGTTGGCGACCGCCTCGACCAGCGCCAGTTGCTCGCCGACCTCGTCGCCCAGCAATACAAGCGCCGCGACATGGATTTCCAGCGCGGCTCGTTCCGCGTCCGTGGCGACACCATCGAAATCTTCCCGGCCCACCTGGAAGACGCGGCCTGGCGGATCTCCATGTTCGGCGACGAGATCGACGCCATCACCGAGTTCGACCCGCTGACCGGCGCCAAGACCGGCGACCTGAAATCGGTGAAGATCTACGCCAACTCGCACTACGTCACCCCGCGCCCGACGCTGAACGCCGCCATCAAGTCGATCAAGGAGGAGCTGAAGCTCCGTCTCGTCGAACTTGAGAAGGCTGGCCGCCTCTTGGAAGCCCAGCGCCTCGAACAGCGCACCCGCTACGATATCGAAATGCTCGAAGCCACCGGCTCCTGCCAGGGTATCGAGAACTATTCGCGCTACCTGACCGGCCGCGACCCCGGCGACCCGCCGCCGACGCTCTTCGAATACGTCCCCGATAACGCCATCGTCTTCATCGACGAAAGCCACGTCACCATCCCGCAGATCGGCGGCATGTACCGGGGCGACTTCCGCCGAAAGGCGACGCTCGCCGAATACGGCTTCCGCCTGCCCTCCTGCATGGACAACCGGCCGCTGCGCTTCGAGGAATGGGACGCCATGCGCCCGGACACGATCGCCGTCTCGGCCACCCCCGGCGGCTGGGAGATGGAGCAATCAGGCGGTGTCTTCGCCGAGCAGGTGATCCGCCCGACCGGCCTGATCGACCCGCCCGTCGAGGTCCGCTCCGCCCGCAGCCAGGTCGACGACGTGCTCGGTGAAATCCGCGAGACCGCCGCCAAGGGCTACCGCACCCTCTGCACCGTGCTGACCAAGCGCATGGCCGAGGACCTGACCGAATACCTGCACGAACAGGGCGTCCGCGTCCGCTACATGCACTCCGACATCGACACTCTGGAGCGTATCGAGATCATCCGCGACCTCCGCCTCGGCGCTTTCGACGTCCTCGTCGGCATCAACCTCCTGCGCGAAGGCCTCGACATTCCCGAATGCGGCTTCGTCGCCATCCTCGATGCCGACAAGGAAGGCTTCCTGCGCTCGGAGACCTCGCTGATCCAGACGATCGGCCGCGCCGCGCGTAACGTCGACGGCAAGGTCATCCTCTATGCCGACAACATCACCGGCTCGATGCAGCGCGCCATGGACGAGACCGCCCGTCGCCGCGAAAAGCAGGTGGCCTACAACGAGGAACACGGCATCACGCCCGAGAGCGTCAAGGCGAAGATCTCCGACATCCTCGACAGCGTCTATGAGCGCGACCACGTCCGCGCCGACATATCGGGCGCCTCGGGCAAGGGCTTCGCCGATGGCGGCAACCTCGTCGGCGGCAACCTCCAGACGCATCTTAACGCGCTGGAAAAGCAGATGCGCGACGCCGCCGCCGACCTCGACTTCGAAAAGGCCGCCCGCCTGCGCGACGAGATCAAGCGCCTCAAGGCCGCCGAACTCGCCGTCATGGACGACCCGATGGCGCGGGAAGAAGCCCGCTCGCAGGAAGGCAGCAGCAAGAAGAGCGCCAAGCCGGCCGCGGGCGGTGGCTCCCTCTTCGCCAAGCCCGATCTGGACAACATAGGTCGCGACCTCGCCGACCCCGCCGGCAAGACCCTCTTCCGCCGCAACACGCTTGACGAAATGACCGTCGGCCGCACCGAAAAACCGGTCACCGGCCACCTGCCGGACAAGCCCGATGCCGCCAAGGGCACGAAGCGCTTCTCACCGATGCTGGAAGGCCAGCCGGAGCGCGACGATGTCAGACCGCTGGTGCGCGGCAAGACCGGCGTCGGGAGCTACGAGGATCCGGTGGACCAGAAGCGCAAGGGGCGAACCAAGGGGAAGACGGGGCGGCCGGGGCGGTAGAGAACAAGACAGCTACGCTCAAGCGAACAGTGACAGCTGCTGTAACTACCGCGAAGGGAATCGGCTATGCAAAACACCCCATGCAGTCATGGCTCAGCGCTTTGAACCCAAAGATAGCGCTGACGACTTCCCAACACCACCTTGGGCAACTCGCGCTCTCGTTGAGCACGTCATTGGCCCGGCTGAAGTAAAAGGCTTAAATTGCTTAGAGCCTGCCGCCGGTCGAGGCTACATGAGCAGGCCTTTGATGGAGTATTTCGGTTCCGTTGCGTCGGCGGACGCATATTCGTACGGCCTTGGACACGTGCGCGACTTCCTGAACTACCCATATGAAGCGCTATCTCACGATTGGGTAATAACCAATCCCCCGTTTCGTCTCTCGGAGGAATTCGTCACGCGGTCAATGACCGTTGCGAGAGTTGGGGTCGCTATTCTTGCAAGAATGCGGCGTCGAGTTGAGCCCCGGACGTGCCTGTGTGGCACACATGGCCCCCAGGGGAAGCGGAAGCTTCCTCCGGCAAGGCCGCAGAGGGACCGGAGTTGCGGGCACAAACCGCCGAACGGGGCGCTCGACAGCGCCATTTTGCACTTTTCAGATAAGGCTCTTTCGAGCAAAGCCGCGCGCCGCCGCCGGCGGACCGGCGAGGCAGGGACGGAGGGGCAGACATGACGGGATCCGCAGGCAAAACGGGCGAAGGGACGATGAGCGAATGGGAACGCCGCATCGGCGACTACGGCACGCTGGCGCTGCGCCTGCGCAACGCCGAGATGCTCGGCCTGCCGGCGAGGGTCTGCGGCGTGCGCAACTGCCGCCGCAAGAAATCCTGCCTGCTCGTCTTCACCCACAACAGGCTGCCGCTCTGCTACACCATGCTGACCGACGAGGAGCGCAAGGCGCATGACGAGTTCTTCGATTTCGCCGCCAGCGTCTACGAGGCGGCGCAGTCCGGCCACTTCGGCAATCTCTACCGCCTGCGGCTGATGGACAGGCCGGAATATCACCAATCGGTGACCGAGATCGTCCGCCACGCCCTGCCGCCCGGCCATCGCGCCCATGGTGGCCTCGACGCGATCGAGAGGATCGAGGCGCAGATTGCCAAAGCAGACCCTCGCGCCGGGATTGCGGCCGCACGACGCCCCCTGACACCGTCCCGGCCGGCCGCCACCCGCCTGATGGGCCGCGGCTCGTTAAACTTGCATCAATCCCTGCGTGGCATATCTGCCCCGGCAATGCGAAAGGAGACATGCATGGCATTCGTAGGCTTCAAGAACACCCACAACAACGCGATCTATGTCAATCCGGCGCAGGTCCTTTACGTCTCGGCCTTCGAGGAAGATGTCACCATCATAGCCTACGCCGTCGCCGATGCCGGCGGCAAGCCGGTGGTCTCGCATGTCCGCGGCAGCGCCGATTTCGTGCAGCACAAGCTTGGCGGCGGCGCCGCCCGTTAGGATTGCACACGCCTTGCGGATACGCCCGAGAAAGGGAAAGCGGCGCGGCAGTGCCGTTCCGGCACAGTTTCCGGAAACGGGACAGCAACATCTGTGCAGGGTTACCAATCGTCAAGTGTCTGAATCTTTGGCGATTCCCGCTGCCCAGAATCGCGTGCCACAATATTGCCGCTTGCCTTTTGCTTCGAATGCTGTCACCAAATGCGGCTCTCGGGCATTTGCATGCCGGTGACTGGACTGATGTGGTAAAGCTTTCCGGCAGGAAGGCGGCGTGGGGGGTACCCGCGTGCGTAGACGTTCTTTCCCCGTTCGTGAACTACTCGACTGACCCTTCGCGCGTCGATTTTTCAATGAGAACGCGCGAAAGCTAAAGCCGTTCATTTCCTCTCGGGGGGATGGATACCAGACAGACTAAGGGAAAAGGACTATCCCAATGGCCACTAAGGGCACCGTAAAATTCTTCAACCAGGACAAGGGTTTTGGTTTCATCACGCCGGAAGGCGGCGCGAAGGACGTTTTCGTCCACATCTCCGCGCTGCAGGCTTCGGGCATCCAGTCGCTGCGCGAAGGCCAGCAGGTCACCTTCGACACCGAGCCGGATCGCATGGGCAAGGGCCCGAAGGCCGTCAACATCTCGGCTAACTAATCTGAGATTTCCTGTTTCGGCAGGATGGAACGGCGCTCCGCGAGGGGCGCCGTTTTCGTTTGCCGGCATGGTGGCCGGATCGGCCGGCAAGGGATGCTCCAGGTGGCCTTCCACGGATATGCTGTCGCAGACACGAATATCCCCGCTCTCCGCGACGGTGCGATACTTGCTCCGAAGATCCGCACTTCCCGCACGTCCAGGAACCAGGTGCAGACCAAGGCGAAGGAGATGAGACGGGCGCGTGTGTACAGACGTCGAAGAGGCTTTTTCCGCGCAAGGGCGCGCGTCGCCTGCTTTTCTTTAGCCGGCGTGAGAATGCCATCTCGAACGGAGTCCAGCCCGGCAGCCAGGGCACAGCTTCGCCGCCCGCTGCTCACCGGTCACCGGCGCATCGCGCAGCACTAAGCTAGGCGCCGACCGCTTCCCGCGCGCCTTCGAAATCCACCGCGGCAAAGGCGGCCGCGATCACCTCGGGCCCAGCCCCTGTCTTGACCGCTTCGGTCGAGAGGATCTGCCGATAGCGCCGCGCACCCGGCAACCCGGTAAACAGCCCCACCATATGCCGTGCCACCTGCTGCAGCCTGCCGCCGTTGGCGATATGGCGCTCGGCATAGGCCATCATCCGGTCGCGGATCGCGCCCCAGTCGGCCGTCTCCGCCGCCGCGCCGTAGAAGCGATGGTCGACTTCGACAAGCACGGCGGCGTTCTGGTAAGCCGCGCGCCCGAGCATGATGCCGTCGATGTGGTTCAGATGATCAGCCGCCTCGTCGAGCGTCTGGATGCCGCCATTGATGCCGACGAAGACATCGGGCCGCGCCTCTTTCATGCGGTAGACGATCTCGTAATCGAGCGGCGGGATCTCGCGGTTCTCCTTCGGCGACAGGCCCTTCAGCCAGGCCTTGCGCGCATGGATCCAGACGGCATCGGCGCCGGCATCGAGCACCCGGTCCAGAAGCTCGGGCAGTGCCACCTCCGAATCTTGCTCGTCGACGCCGATCCGGCATTTCACCGTCACTGGCACGTCGGCCACCGCCTTCATCGCCGCCACGCAGGCCGCCACGGTGTCGGGCGTCAGCATCAGGCAGGCGCCGAAAGTACCGGATTGGACCCGATCCGACGGGCAACCGACATTGAGATTGATCTCGTCGTAGCCGTAAGGTGCCGCGATCCTGACCGCCTCGGCAAGCTTCGCCGGATCCGATCCGCCAAGCTGCAGCGCCACCGGATGCTCCGCCGCATCGAAGGACAGCAACCGCTCGCGCGGCCCATGAATGATCGCATCGGCCACGACCATTTCCGTGTAGAGCAGCGCATTGCGGCTGATCTGCCGGTGGAAATAGCGGCAATGCCGATCGGTCCAGTCGATCATCGGCGCAACGGCGAAGATCGGCCGGCCGGTTTTTAGGGCCTCGGCGTAGAAATTGGATGTCGTCATGCCGCGCTCATAGCCTAAAGGCTGGCGAAACGCCAGTTTTCCCCGTGCAAGGCAACAATGTTAGGATGCAAGGCAACGATGACCGGTGGCTTTTCGATGCTTTCCCCCGCCGTTGGTTTCCGTTTAAGATGCCAGGACTCACGAACAGCAAGAGCCTGCAATGCCCCTTCCCGCGACTGTCATCCCTCTTCCGCAACCCGTCCTGCTTCCCGTCGAGGGCACAGCCGAGGCATTCCCCGTGCGCCGCGTCTATTGCGTCGGGAGAAACTATGCCGACCACGCGATCGAGATGGGGCATGATCCAAGCCGCGAGCCGCCCTTCTTTTTCCAGAAGAACGCCGACAATCTGCTGCCTGAAGGCAAGGATTTCTCCTACCCGCCGCTGTCAAGCGATGTGCATTTCGAGGTCGAGTGCGTGCTGGCGCTGAAGGCCGGTGGCCAGGATATCGCCGCCGACAAGGCGCTCGACTGCGTCTACGGCTACGCGGTCGGCATCGACTTCACACGTCGCGATCTGCAGGCAGAGGCGAAGAAGCTCGGCCGCCCCTGGGAGGTCGCCAAGGCCTTCGAATATTCGGCACCGGTGTCACCGATCGTTCCGGCAGCCAGGCTCGGTCACCCCTCGTCAGGCAGGATCTGGCTGGAGCTCAACGGCAAGCGCGTGCAGGATGGCGACCTCAACCAGATGATCTGGAAGGTGCCGGAGATCATCGCCGAACTGTCGAAGCTCTTTATTCTGGCACCCGGCGACGTCATCATGACCGGCACACCGGCCGGCGTCGGCGCCGTGAAGAAGGGCGACCGCGTCGATTGCGGCATCGACGGCATCGCCACTCTGTCGGTCAACGTGGCCTGAGGGGGAGACGTCATGCCTGTCTATGTGCTTGGCGAATTGACGCCGGACCTGCCGCCATCGGGCACCTATTGGATCGCTCCCGACGCCCACGTCATTGGTCAGGTTTCACTTGGCGTCGACGTCGGCATCTGGTTCGGCTCGGTTCTGCGCGGCGACAATGAACCGATCACGGTCGGCGCGGCAACGAATATCCAGGAAGGTGCAATGCTGCACACCGATCCGGGGTTTCCGGTAACGATCGGCGAAGGCTGCACGATTGGTCATCATGCCATCGTCCACGGCTGCACGATCGGCGACAATTCCCTGATCGGCATGGGCGCCACGGTGCTGAACGGCGCCAGGATCGGCAACAACTGCCTGGTCGGCGCTAATGCGCTGATCACCGAGGGCAAGGAGTTTCCCGATAACTCTCTGATCGTCGGCTCGCCCGCACGGGTTATCCGTACGCTCGACGAGGCGGCAATCGCCGGGCTCCGCCGCTCCGCCGAGAAGTATGTCGGCAATTGGAAACGCTTCGCGCGGGACTTGCGTCCGCTCGGACCATCAGAATAGGTGCAAAAGTCGCGTCAACAGGCATGGATGTTTCCCCTACTTCAATGAGCCTTCCATCGTCTTTGGAATCCCGCAGATATTCCGAACGATCGAAATATTGTCCGCCTCGTTAGGCTGCTGGCCGTCCGCTTCGAAAGACGCCCGCGACATTTCGATCGCGTGGTGGCAGCGGTCGATGTTGTCTGCCAAAAGTCGCGCGGCAGTGGCTGACGGTTTGCCATAGAGATAGGCAGGTCGCTGCCCGGCGATATCGCCTGCATCCTTCACCATCGCGAGGGCCTCGATGTCATATGGCTCCACGTCGCGATAGCGGGCACGTTGCGGCGCTTTCGTCTCCAGCGTGGTTTCTATTTTTGTCAGGCTGGAATGCGCGCCGTCGAGCTTGGTATAGATGGCCTCGTTCCTCGTTATAAGCAGGCGCAAACATCGAACATCCGCTGAGCGGAATGGTCAGTATCAACGAGATTAGATGGTATTTCGGCATATGTGCGGCCCCGAGCCCCGCCGCACATCATAAATCAGCCAGAGATACAATCAATAATTACGTTGCAATTTTTACACAATCAATACGGGATATCAGTTGCACGGTCTTGGCGTCAGCCTAAGCGGCACACGCCTCACATAGGCCACGGATTTCGATCGTGGTCTTCTCTGCCTTGAACTTCTTGCCGCGCGTCCAATCCATGAGGCGGTGATCGACCTCGTGGTCGTGGAACTCCATGACATGCCCGCAGCTCTCGCAGATCGCAAACGCAACGATGCCGTGGCTGTGGCAGTTTTGCTCCGGATGCGCGCAGGCAACGAAAGCATTGATACTTTCGAGCCGGTGCACGACACCGTATTCGAGCAGCTTCTCCAGCGCCCGGTAGACCTGCAGCGGCGCGCGAAAACCGTGATCGCGCAGCTTGTCGAGGATCGTGTAAGCGCTCAGCGGTCCGTCAGCCTTTTCGAGCACCTCGAAAACGAGAGTCTGGTTCTTGGTCAAAGCAGGTGCATTCATGAACGTTGTCCTTCCAAGGCCTGCCCGCGCCCGCGCTTCGGCAGCAGGCTCAAAACGAAGAGGATCAGGGCTGCGACGACGATCGACGGGCCGGAGGGCGTGTCGTAGGTCAGCGAGCCGAACAGCCCGCCGACCACAGCAACGGCGCCGATCAGCGAGGCGAAAATGGCCATCGCCTCCGGCGTCGAGGCGAAGCGCCGGGCAGCCGCCGCCGGGATGATCAACAGCGAGGTGATCAGCATGATGCCGACGATCTTCATGGCAATGGCGATGACGACGGCCATCAGCAGCATGAAGAAGAGCCGCGCCCGCTCCGGCCGCAGCCCCTCGGCCTCGGCAAGCTCGGGGTTGACGGTGGAGGCCAGAAGCGGCCGCCAGAGCCAGGCAATCGCCGCCAGAACGAGGATGCCGCCTCCCCAGATCATGACGATATCCGTCTTCGAGACCGCAAGGATGTCGCCGAACAGAAAGGCGATGAGATCGATGCGCACCCAACTCATGAAGGCGACCATGACGAGACCGATCGCCAGCGTCGCATGCGAGAGGATACCGAGCAGCGCATCCGCGGACAGCGCCTGGCGCTTCTGAAGGAACAGCAGAAGGATCGACACCGTCGCCGCAACTAGGAACACCGCGAGCGTCAGGTTGAACTGCAGCAGCAGCGACAGCGCGACGCCGAGCAGTGCTGAATGGGCGATCGTATCGCCGAAATAGGCCATGCGCCGCCAGATGATGAAGCAGCCAAGCGGGCCTGTTGTCAGCGCCAGCCCGACGCCGGCAAGGATAGCGCGGACGAAGAAATCGTCAAACATGGCGCTCTCCTGCGGGCTGCTTGTGATCGTGGATATGATCATCGGCATGATGACCATCACCAAAGATATGGCTGTGGTCATGGCTATGACCGGCGTGATCATGCCCTGCGTGGTCGTCGTGGGTGTGGTCGTGCCCGTCATGGTCATGATGATGGCCATCGTCGGGGTGGCAGTGATTAGTGACGGAGCCATCGGAATGCAACACGCGACCATCGGGCAGATGCGTATGGTCGTGGTGGTGGCTGTAGACGGCGAGCGCCTGCGCCGCGCGACTGCCGAACAGGCGGACGTATTCCGCGCTCTGGGTGACGGTCTGCGGGGTGCCGCGGCAGCAGACGTGACCGTTGAGGCAAATCACCGTATCGGTTGCCGCCATGACGACGTGCAGGTCGTGCGAGATTAGCAGAATGCCGCAGCCGGTCGTATTGCGGATCGACTGGATCAGATCGTAGATCGCGATCTCGCCCGAGAAATCAACGCCCTGCACCGGTTCGTCGAGCACCAGGAGGTCAGGTTTGCGGGCGATCGCGCGCGCCATCAAGGCCCGCTGAAACTCACCGCCGGACAGGTGCTGCACTTCGGCACCGAGCATATGCGACAGCCCCACAGCTTCGAGAGCAGCCGCCATATCGGCGTCGGAAAGAGGCCCGGTCAGCGTCATCAGCCGGCGGACTGTGAGCGGTAGCGTCCAGTCGATCGCCAGCTTCTGCGGCACATAGCCGACCTTGAGGCCGGCGGCGCGCTCCACCCTTCCCTCGTCGGGCTTCAATACGCCGATCGCCGTCTTGACGGTGGTCGATTTGCCCGAGCCGTTGGGCCCGATCAGCGTAACGATCTCGCCGCGCGAAACGGAGAAATCCACGCCGCGGACGAGCCAGCGGCCGTTTCTTCGAACGCCGACATTGGAAAGCGAGACCAATGGCTTCGCTTCGGAATTTGCGGGAGAGAACATCATTTTTCCGAATGTGCTGTTGCGACTTGCTATCGCACACGTTATAGCATAACGCAATTGATGTAATAACATAACAATTGTAATTCAAGCGGAGTACACCGATGAAATTCGCGATGGCCCTTACCCTCGCAGTCCCCGCCATCTTCTTCGCCGAGGCGGGCAGAACGGCGGATGCGCCTGTCGTGGTAACCTCGATCAAGCCGGTTCACTCGCTCGTATCGGCGATCATGCAGGGCGTCGGCACGCCCGAACTGATCGTCGATGGTGCCGCCTCGCCCCACACCTACAATATGAAGCCGTCAAACGCACGCGCGCTACAGAACGCCAAAGTGCTGTTCTGGGTCGGCCCGGGGCTCGAGGCGTTTTTGGAGAAGCCGCTGGAGGCGATCGGGTCCGATGCCATCGTCGCCGAACTCGACAAGGCGCCCGGCCTCACGAAGCTCAAGTTCCGCGAAGGCGGCGCCTTCGAGCCCCACGATGACGGCGACCACGACGGCGACGATCATCATGACGGCGATGGGCACGATCATGCCCATGCGGACGCAGATCATGACCACGATCATGGGGCATTCGACACCCATCTCTGGCTTGATCCGGAAAATGCCAAGGCGATGGCCGCCGAGATCACCACCACCCTCGTCGCAGCCGACCCCGCCAACGCCCTCACCTACCAGGCCAACGCCAAGACGCTGGACGACCGACTAGACGCGCTGGACAAGGAAATCACCGGCATCGTGTCACCGGTCAAGGACAAGCCGTTCATCGTCTTCCACGATGCTTACCAGTATTTCGAGAACCGCTATCATGTACGGGTCGCCGGCTCGATCACCGTCAGCCCCGAAACGATCCCGGGCGCAGAACGCATTGCGGAGATCCACAAGAAGGTCGGCGAACTCGGCGCCACCTGCGTCTTCGCCGAACCGCAGTTCCAGCCGCGATTGGTCGATGTGGTGATCGAGGGGACCAAGGCGAAAGCCGGTGTCCTCGATCCGGAGGCAGCCACGCTGGATGCCGGGCCGGACCTCTATTTCAACCTCATGCACGGCATCGCCAATAGCATGAAGGACTGCCTTTCGAGAGAAAGCTGAGGAAGATGGCAAAGGCGGACCTCGCAGTCCGCCTTTTTCAGCATCACACATGTAATTATATAACATATCGGAGAACTGAATGAATACGAAGCTTCCCGTAACGGTGCTGTCAGGCTTTCTGGGCGCAGGAAAGACCACGCTGCTCAACCACGTCCTTGGAAACCGCCAGGGTCTGCGTGTCGCCGTGATCGTCAATGACATGAGCGAGGTCAACATCGACGCCTCCCTGGTACGCGATGGTGGCGCCAACCTCTCGCGGGCAGACGAAGAGCTGGTGGAGATGACGAATGGCTGCATCTGCTGCACGCTGCGTGACGATCTGCTGAAGGAAGTCCGCCACTTGGCGGAACAGGGACGCTTCGATTATCTCCTGATCGAATCAACAGGAGTTGCCGAACCTCTGCCGGTCGCGACGACCTTCGAGTTCCGCGACGAGAACGGCGCAAGCCTCTCCGATGTCGCCAGGCTCGATACCATGGTGACGGTGATCGACGCGGCCAACCTGCTCTCCGATTATGCGTCCGCGGACTTTCTGGCCGATCGCGGTGAAACCGCAGGCGATGGCGACAATCGCGCTATCATCGATCTCCTGGTCGAACAGATAGAATTCGCCGATGTGATCATCCTCAACAAGATCGGCACTGCGACGCCGGCTGAGCGCCAGGCAGCACGCCAGATTATCGTGGGGCTCAACCCGGACGCCAGGCTTCTTGAAACCGATTTCGGCCAGGTCGACCTTAGCGACGTGCTGGGAACGGGACGCTTTGACATCGAACGCGCTGAAACGCATCCGCTCTGGTACAAGGAACTGCACGGCTTTTCCGAACATGTGTCGGAAACAGAGGAATACGGCATCCGCTCTTTCGTCTATCGCGAAAGGCGCCCCTTCGACCCCGCCAAGTTGCAGCGCTTCTTCGATACCGCCTGGCCGGCTGTCGTCAGAGCGAAGGGCTTCTTCTGGCTGGCGACACGCCCGCATCACGTCGGCGAAGTCAGCCAGGCCGGAGCGCTGCTGCGGACAGGCAAGATGGGGTTCTGGTGGTCGTCCGTGCCGCGCGAGCGATGGCCGGACGACGAACGCTTCCTGACAGCACTATCGCCCCATCTCGACCCCGTCTGGGGCGACCGCCGGCAGGAAATCGTCTTCATTGGCAGCGATGCGATGGACGAGGATTGGATACGGCTGCAGCTCGATGCCTGCCTCGTGCCGGAGGAGACCTTTGCACCCGAAAAATGGCGCGGGCTGCCGGATCCCTTCGCGAGTTGGGGAGAGCACGGGGCGTGACGACGCAAGCTGCGAAAACCTATCGCTGCCACTGCCTGGAATGTGAGCCCCTGCCGCCGATCGAGGGATTGGCTACGCCACGACGAGCAGAAACGGAGACAGGCGCCATTGCGCGGCTGGCCGCCGCCGTGCAGCGGCTCCTGGATTTGCGCAAACAGGCGCCCGATTGAATCAGAAGGGCGGCATTCAAGCCGCCCTTCCACATATTCGGCGTTGTGCCTAGCGAACGACAATATTCGCGATCACGCCGTTGACCGAGCCGATGAGCAGGAAGTCGTTATCGACCTGTACCCAACGATAGCCGCGCGGCGGAGCCGACAGGTGGTAGCGATGATAGTCGCGCACGTCGCGCATGTGGCGGCGCTCGGCGGGCGTCATGCGATGGCCGCGCGTCCACTTGTACTTCTTGACGTGAACATCGCGCTCCACAACAATCGGCCGACGATGATCCTGGGCGCTCGCTTCAGTCGTTGCCAGCAAAGGAGCGGCAATCACGGTAGCGGCAAGAAGGATGGTGGTGAGCTTTTTCATTGGGAGGTTCCTCGTGTTGAACACGCCTCGAACCTAGGCTCAAAAAAATGAACCGAAACTGAAAATTAGGTTAAACTTCTGTAATCATAACAGACACTTAAAAGAGTATTCTAAATTACAAAATGCGATATCGCCCGGATTTCCGGGCGATATCGAGCCATCGATCAAAGTTCGTCGTAGTTGAACCAGTCGAAATCTGCCGTCTTTGCACGACCCGACGTATCGAAGGCGAAGAGCCCGGCGAAGGCACCCGTAAACGAGCCATGTTCACCACGCCCGCCTTCATCTGACACGACGCCCGCATCGAGGACCGGACCAATTGGCTGCCACGCCCCCTTGCCTTCTGTCTGCCAGAAAAACTGAAGGTCGTTGTCCCTGATTTCCATGGAAAGCTGTACACGCCCCTCCGCCGGAATCGCCACACCGCTGCCTGCAGGGAAGCTGAGACGGCTGTTCGGGTAGTCGCCATCACAGGAGAAGATCGTGACGCAGCGTCCCAGCTTTTCATGCAGGGTCACGCCGATCGCATGAAATTTGTGCCTGTTGTAATAGTGGGTCAGGCCGGCGACCTGCTGATAGGTGTCGGGATCGAATTCGACGACCGTCTCTGCCCGGAAGCTGTGGTGCTCCTGGCGGCGCGCGACGAGAGACTGTTCGAACCACGAGCCGATGCTTTCACGCGCGATTAGCCTGAGGTGTCCGGGCCGGTCAGTCAGGTTGAAGATGCGCTCCGGCTTCGGCGTGCGAAGCCACTGGAAATCAGCAGGCAGGCTGCCGCCTTCGAAACTGTATTCACTGCGAACGGGCTTTTCGACCGGCACGGCGCCGGCCAGTCCCGGCACGGCAACATCGGGGACGGTCGTGCCGTTTTCGAGATAGAGCCAACCATCTTCCTTCCAGACGCACTTCTGCAGGCTGGTTTCGCGGCCGAGCGTACAGCGGCGCTTCGGCGGCATCGGCCGGCCGCAGAGATGCGTATGATAGACCTCGCCATCCGGCGTTTCGACATACTGGCCGTGCCCTGCCCGCTGAAGAACGGCTTCCGGATGGTCCTTCGACGTGATGAGGTGCTTGTTCGGATGCATCTCATAGGGACCGTCGATGTCACGTGAACGCGCCATTGTCACCGCATGATCATAGCCGGTGCCGCCCTCGGCGGTCGTCAGGTAGTAATAGCCATTGCGCTTGAAGAGATGCGGTCCTTCGACGAGGCCGAGCGAACTGCCGGCGAAGATGTTCTTGATCGGCCCCTTCAGCGACTGTGTCGCCGCATCCCACTCCTGCATGAGGATACCATCGAACGCCGGCGATTTCGGCGCGCCGCCGAAGCTCTCGGTGCGGTGGTTCCACTGCATGTTCAGGAACCACTTGCGGCCGTCATCGTCATGGAACAGCGACGGGTCGAAGCCGGAAGAATTCACGTAGACAGGCTCGGACCATCCGCCCTCGATCGTTGGCGAAGTCACAATGTAGTTGTGCGCATCCTTGAAGTTGCCGTCGAAGCGCTTAACGTCGGTATAGACCAGCCAGAACAACCCGTCGGCATAGGAAAGACAGGGCGCCCACACGCCGCAACTATCGGGATTGCCGCGCATGTCGAGCTGCGACTGGCGCTCGAGCGGACGCCGCACCATCGTCCAGTTCACGAGATCGCGTGAATGATGGATCTGGACGCCGGGATACCATTCGAAGGTCGAGGTGGCGATATAATAGTCATCCCCGACACGGCAGATGGACGGGTCCGGGTTGAAGCCCGGTAGGATCGGGTTGCGGATCACGGTGAAATCTCCTCCCTGAGATACGCGCACAGATTGCGGTACGTACATCAAATTCCAAAGAAAGAACGCCCGGAAGGTCGTTCCGGGCGCTTCGGCTTATTCGCGCTCCGCGGACTTGGCCCACAGATTGATGTCCGCCTCGCGAGCGTAGACATCGATCTCCTTGAGCTCCTCCGCGGTGAAGTCGAGATTGTCGAGCGCCTTGACGCAATCGACGATCTGCGACGAGCGGCTGGCGCCGATCAGCGCCGAGGTCACACGGTCGCCGCGCAGCACCCAGGCGATCGCCATCTGTGCCAGCGTCTGGCCACGACGTTCCGCGATCTCGTTGAGCTTGCGGATGTTGTCGATGATCTGAGGACGAATGAAGTCCTTCTTGAGGAAGTGATTCTGCGCCGCACGGCTGTCCTGAGGGATGCCGCCGAGGTACTTCGTCGTCAGCATGCCCTGTGCCAGCGGCGAGAACACGATCGAGCCCATGCCGACCTCGTCGAGCGTGTCGAGCAGCTTGTCGTCCTCGACCCAGCGGTTGAGCATGGAATAGCTCGGCTGGTGGATCAGGCAGGGCGTGCCGAGATCCTTGAGGATGGCGGCGGCTTCGCGGGTGCGCTGCGAATTATAGGACGAGATGCCGACATAGAGCGCGCGGCCGGAGCGCACGATATGATCAAGCGCGCCGCAGGTTTCCTCGAGCGGCGTATCCGGATCGAAGCGGTGCGAGTAGAAGATATCGACATAATCGAGCCCCATGCGCTTCAGGCTCTGGTCGCAGGAGGCGATTAGATACTTGCGGCTGCCCCACTCGCCGTAAGGACCCGGCCACATGTCGTAGCCGGCCTTGGACGAGATGATCAGCTCATCGCGCAGGCCGGCAAATTCGGTGCGCAGGATCTCTCCGAAGGCGGTTTCGGCGCTGCCCGGAGGCGGGCCGTAGTTGTTGGCGAGGTCGAAATGGGTGATGCCGAGGTCGAATGCCGTGCGGCACATGTCGATCTTGCGGTCATGCGGCGTGTCGCCGCCGAAATTGTGCCAGAGGCCGAGGGAGACGGCCGGCAGCTTCAGGCCGGAACGGCCCGTGCGGTTGTACATCATCTTCGAATAGCGGTCGGAAGCCGGTTGCCAGCTCATCATTCTGATCCTTTAAGCAAAAAGGCGCGGGCTCGTCGCCCGCGCCGGACCATAGTCCTTTGGACGCTTACTTCAAGAGCGCCCATTATTTCAGGAGCGCTTGGGCCTCTTCAATGCCGAGTGCGGCCGGCTGCGTGCAGGTCGTCGTCAGCTCGATGAAGCGGCCTTCCTCGCCCGACTTCAGGATCGAGGTCATGACGTCGACGCCGTGCAGCGTACGATCGAGCGAGCAACGCGCATCGCGGCCCTCGATGATCGCCATCGCCATGTCGGCAAGACCTGCCGTGCGGTAGTTCGCGCGCGGTCCCTGCGGGCTCTCCTGGTTGAAGATGCCGAACGGATGCTCCCAACCGTCGAGCGGCTTGACATCTTTGTCGCGGCCGCTGGCCTCGACCACGCCGCCGAAGAAGTTCGGATCCGGCACGTAGAGCGAACCGTCGGTGCCATAGAGCTCCATGTTGGCATGGCGATGAGACCAGACGTCCCAGCTCGCCGTCAGCGTGATCGTCGCGCCGCTGACGAATTCGAGGATCGCCTGGATCGTCGTCGGCGTCTTGACCGGGATAACCTCGCCATGACGCGGCTGGCTGGTGATCGTACGCGTATCAGATGCCATGGAGGTCATCGCGCCAACCCGCTTCACCGGACCGATCAGGTTGATCAGGTTGGCGATATAGTAAGGGCCGAGATCGAGGATCGGGCCGCCGCCGGGCAGAAAGAAGAAATCCGGGTTCGGATGCCACATTTCCATGCCCGGGCTCATGACATAGCACGCGCCCGAGGTGACGCGGCCGATGCCGCCCTCGTCGATATACTTGCGGGCGAGCTGATGCGCGCCGCCGAGGAAGGTGTCGGGCGCGCAGCCGACGGAGAGGTTCTTCTCCTTGGCGATGCGGCGCAGCTCCTCACCCTGCTCGAGGGTCAGAACCAGCGGCTTTTCCGAATAGACGTGCTTGCCGGCTTCGAGGATCGCCTTCGAAACCGGGAAATGCGCATCCGGGATTGTCAGGTTGACGACGACGTCGATCTCGTCATTGGCGAGAAGCTCGTCGATCGTCTGTGCCTTCACGCCGTACTCCTCGGCGCGAGCCTGGGCGGCCTGCACGTTGATATCTGCGCAAGCCAGAACCTTCAGGCCCTTGAAGAGCGGGGCCAGCGAGAAGTAGGTAGTGGAGATGTTGCCGCATCCGATGATGCCGACGCCAAGTTCCTTGGTCATGATGGTCCTCAGTAGGTCTTGAAAGATGCGATCGAGCGGGTGATCAGGCGATCGACATCGGCGGGATTGTCATGTTCGACGACATAGTGCTTGGTCTTGGTGCCCTTCAGCGCCGCGATGAGCTTTGCCCAGGGCAGCGTGCCATGGCCGACATCGGCCCAGCCGTCCTCGTTCTTGTTTTCGCCAGCCGGCGCGATGTCCTTGACGTGTGCCGAGGTGATGCGGGGCCCAAGCTTTTCGATCCATGCGAAGGGATCCGCACCGCCGCGAACGACCCAGGCAATATCCGCTTCCCAGGAAATGTCAGGCGCGCCTTCGAAGATGCGCTCGATCGGCAACGAACCGTCGGCAAGCTTCACGAATTCGAAGTCGTGGTTGTGCCAGCCGAACTCATAGCCGGCGTCCTTGTAAGGCTTGCTCATTTCCTGCAGGCGCTTGCCGAATGCCAGCCAGCCGGCACCATCGGTCGGGCGCTGATCGGCGGCCAGATGCGGGGCATAGATCGAGTCCATACCGAGGATCTTGGCAATGTTCAGCGACTTCTGCACTTCGCCGTCAAGGAAGTCGGGGCTGAAGTGGCCGCTCGCCATGACAAGGCCGTTCTTGTCCAGTTCGGCGCGCAGGCTTTTCAGGCCGGCATCGTCGAGATCGGCATAGATACCGCCGAAGCCTTCGACTTCCTGATAGCCAGCCTTGCCGAGCTTTTCGAAGATCGCCGAATAGGGCTGGAAGTTGCGGGCGCTGTAAAGCTGGAAACTCAGTTTCGTCATCATTCCTCCTCGGGCCTCGTGCCCATTACATTTCAATCAGCATCAATCCACGGACTGACAGGACTGCAGGTCGTAGAAACGGAAATCCGGCAGGGCGCCGCCCTCAAGCGGTGTGGCCGGGGTGAAGGTAATGCGGCGCGTCTCGCCCGCCGCCAGATCGAAGGCATTGTCGGAATATTTGCCGTCGGTATCGGTCTCGATCATCACGAAGAGCGCAAGTCCCTTGGCGGTGACATTTAGGCAGACGGAGCCGTCCTCCTCGACATATTCGTGCGTGACCATGAGGCCCGCAGGCTCTAGCTCGAGCGCCTTGTAGGTGCCGTGCATATAGTGCCCCTCGCCGCCCATGCCGTTCGAGGCGGTGAAGCGCCAGGCGAGCAGCGTGCCTGCCGGAAGGTCAACCACCTCGATCGTTGCAGCAGTGACCGCGGCATCCGGTGTGCAGACCGCCTGAACATCCTTCAGGTGCTTGCGCTCGCCCTTCATATCGAGGACCGAGAGAGACAAATCGATGCTGACCTCGGCAAGTGTATCGTTGACCAGCGAAAAGCGGATCTGCTTGCCGTCTTCCGATGGGATGGCGGCGACCGCCACCGGCTGGAAGAAGCGCTTGACCAGATAGTGCATCGCCTTCCAGCGGCCGCCATAATCGAGGCTCGACCAGGAAGCCACCGGCCATGTGTCGTTGAGCTGCCAGTAGATCGTGCCCATGCAATGCGGCTTCAGCGACCGCCAGTATTCCACGGCCGTCTTGATCGCGAGACCCTGTTGGATCTGGCTGAGATAGACGAAATTAGGGAAATCCTTCGGGAAGCGGAAATAGCGGAACATCGTGCCGGCGATGCGCTCGTTGCCGCCGGCGTTCTTCTGGTGCAGTTCCATGACCGGCGACGCGACGTTCATGTCCTTGGCGTCGGCATAGGTCTTGACGACGGGCAGCGATGTATAGGACTGGAAACCGAACTCCGAGCAGAAGCGCGGCCGCACCGAGCGGTAATTGTCGAACGACTTGTTCTCGTGCCAGACCGACCAATAATGCATGTCGCCGGACCCATCGGCATGCCAGGCATCGCCGAAATCGAGATAGCCGGAAGCCGGGCTCGACGGCCACCAGATCGCATCGGGCGCCGCCTTTTTCATCGCCTGCTCGATCGTCCGGTTGAGGCGATCGTACGAGACGAGATAGCGGTCGCGGTCCTTGCGCGATTCCTCGAACCAGGTCAGCGCGCCCACGAGTTCGTTATCGCCGCACCAGAGCGTGATCGACGGATGCGAATTCAGGCGGCGAACCTGATAGTCGACTTCAAGCGTGACGTTGTCGAGGAAGTCCTCGGTCGACGGATAGAGATTGCAGGCGAACATAAAGTCCTGCCAGACCATGAGGCCGAGCCGGTCGCAAAGATCATAGAAATGATCATGCTCGTAGAAACCGCCGCCCCAAACGCGGATCATGTTCATGTTGGCGGACTTGGCCGATTGCAGCAGGTCCTCGGTCTTTTCGGGCGACGACAGCGAGAAGAGCGCGTCCGCGGGGATCCAGTTGGCACCGCGGCAGAAGATTTCGCGGCCGTTGACCTTCAGCGCGAAACGGCTACCGGCAGCGTCAGGCGTCGTGATAAGTTCGACGGTGCGAAGACCGATCTGCTTGGTCACCGCATCCGTTGGCAGATCGACCGTCAGTGCATAAAGCGCCTGCTCGCCGCTGCCGGAAGGCCACCAGAGCCGCGGCTTCTCGATCTCGAAAACATGATTGACGACCGTTTCTCCGGCTCCGACGCCGACGTCCAGGCGAACGCGCTCACCATCAAGCGAGAAATGGATCGGCACGATACCGGGGTTCTTCGCAAACAGTGTCGCAGTAACCTGCAGATCCACGGAACCGTTCAGATTGTGCACCTGCCGCGTCGTCACGTGTTCGATGCGAGCCGTCTCGAGTTTGCGCAGCGCGATCGTGCCGTAGAGCCCAAGGGGGGCAATCGCGATGTTCCAGTCCCAGCCGAAATGGCACTGAGGCTTGCGCAGCATATTGCCATTTGCAATCGGCGAGTTGCCGGGATGATATGGAATGTAAAAGGGCTGCCTGGCCTGCCGGTCGACACCGGCGGCAATGCTCGAATGCAGGACGATACGGATAATGTTGTCGCCGGTTTTCAGCTGGCCGCTAACATCAGGTCGATAGCGCCGAAAGCTGTTATCTGCGAGCAGAACCGGCGAGCCGTTGATGAAGACGGCAGCCACGGTATCGAGATAATCGATATCGAGATACCAATCGCCATCAGGCTCCGACAGCGTGAAGCTGCGCTCAAGCACCCAGTCGCGATGCGCCACCCACTGAACGACTTCCTCGTTGCGGCCGAAATAGGGATCGGGAATGAGCTTGGCAGCATGCAGCGCCGTGTGCACATCGCCCGGCAGCGTGATCGACGTCGTGATGTCCCCATCGGCGGAGCTAAGCGTCCACGATCCGGAGAGGTCGAGGTTGAACCCGTTTTTCGGCAAGGATGTCATCACATTATCCCGATCGGGCTACGCTTGGGAATGCCCGCACCAGCGAGCCGCAGCCGAACTTGGTGGCCAGATGGCCGATTAAAAGAACGGGCGGAACGATAGCTCCGCCCGCATTGCGGTCTAAAGACGAAGCTCGGTTTCCGCATCGAAGATCGACGCCAGCGACATATCAAAGCCGAGCTTGAGGGCTGTGCCGGGGCTGAAGCGGCGCGCGCCATTGATGCGTACCGACATTGTGTGGCCGGCATGCTTCAGCCACAGCAGGTTGTCGGCGCCCATCGGCTCTTCGATATCGACCGTAGCATCGTGGACTTCAGCACCGAGGTTCTCGTTGACCTTCACATGTTCCGGACGAACACCGAGAATGACCTTGCGGCCCGCCTGCAGCACTTCCGGTATGTCGTAGTGCGCCAGCGAGAAGTTCACGCCGTTCGCGGTAAAGAACGTCTGATCCCCCTGCTTGGTGATCTCACCGCGTAGGAAATTCATCGACGGCGAACCGATAAAGCCGGCAACGAAGAGATTGCGCGGCTTGTTGTAGATCGTGGTCGGATCGGCAAGCTGCTGGATGATGCCGCTCTTCATGATCGCGATACGGTCAGCCAAGGTAAGCGCCTCGATCTGGTCGTGTGTGACGTAGATCATCGTGTTGTTCAGCGACTGGTGCAGGCGCTTGATTTCGACGCGCAGTTCCGAGCGCAGCTTGGCGTCGAGGTTCGACAGCGGTTCATCGAACAGGAACACATCCACATCGCGTACCAGTGCGCGACCGATTGCGACGCGCTGGCGCTGACCGCCCGAAAGTTCGGCTGGCTTGCGCTTCAAGAGCGGCTGAATCTGCAGAATTTCCGCGGCGCGCGCCACGCGCTTGTCGATCTCCTGTTGCGGCACCTTGGCGACCTGAAGACCGAAGGAGAGGTTTTTCTCGACGCTCATCTGCGGATAGAGCGCGTAGGATTGGAACACCATGCCGATGCCACGATCCTTGGGCTCTTCCCAGGTAACATTCTTGCCCTTGATGAAAATCTGGCCGTCGGAGGCGTCGAGCAAGCCGGCGATGCAGTTCAACAGCGTGGACTTGCCGCAACCGGACGAGCCGAGAAGGACGAGGAACTCCCCGTCATTGATTTCGAGATTGAGGTCCTTGAGAACGCTAATCGCGCCGAAATTCAAAGACAGATCGCGGATGGAAACACTGGAATTCATGGATCAGCCTTTCACTGCGCCGGCGGCGATGCCACGGACGAAAAGTCGTCCCGATACGAAGTAGACAACGAGCGGCACCAGACCCGTCAGGATCGTTGCGGCCATGTTGACGTTGTATTCCTTCACGCCCTGGACAGAATTGACGATGTTGTTGAGCTGCACGGTCATTGGGTAATATTCCGGCCGGGTGAAGACGACGCCGAACAGGAAGTCGTTCCAGATGCCGGTGACCTGCAGGATCATGGCGACGACGAAGATCGGCAGCGACATGGGCAGCATGATCTTGAAGAAGATCTGCCAGAACCCTGCCCCGTCGATACGAGCCGCCTTGAAGAGTTCCTGCGGCAGTGATGCGAAGTAGTTCCGAAACAGCAGCGTCAGGATCGGCATGCCGAAGATGCTGTGCACGATGATCAGGCCGGTTAGAGTCCCGTAGATCCCCATTTCACGCAGCACGATAACGATCGGATAGATCATCACCTGATAGGGAATGAATGCGCCGACGACGAGGATCGCGAAGAACAGCTCGGAACCCTTGAAACGCCAGTTGGCGAGCGCATAACCGTTCACCGAGGCGATGGCGATCGAACCGATCACCGAGGGAACCGTGATACGGACCGAATTCCAGAAGCCGCGAGAGAGACCGTCGCAGTTGAGCCCGGTGCAGGCGGTTGCCCAGGCTTTTACCCAGGGCTCGAAGGTGATTTCGACCGGCGGCGAGAAGATATTGCCAAGGCGGATTTCCGGCATGCCCTTCAGCGACGTGACGATCATCACGTAGAGCGGAAGCAGGTAATATGCTGCGGCAACGAAGAGCGTGCCGTAGAGCATGATGTTGCGCGGAGAAATCACCCGCTTGGGCTTGGGGCCACTCGGCCCCGAGACGGACTTGCCGGACGCACGGCCATCGGCGGTCTTGAGAGCAATAGCATCAGGCACGTTTACGCCCTCCGAATTCCAGATAGGCCCAAGGAATGATGATGATCGCGACGGTGATCAGCATCATGGTGGAGGCGGCGAAACCCTGCCCCAGATTCTGAGCCTGGAACATGTAGTCGTAGACGTATTTGGCGGGCACTTCCGACGCGATGCCGGGACCGCCTGATGTCTGCGCCACGACGAGGTCGTAGACCTTGACGATGCCGCTCGCGATGATGACGAGCGTCGTGATGAACACCGGCCGCATCATCGGAATGACGATGAAGAGATAGGTCTTCCACATCGGGATGCCGTCGACGCGCGCAGCCTTCCAGATATCTTCATCGATGCCGCGCAAACCGGCCAGCATCAGGCACATGACAAGGCCTGTTCCCTGCCAAAGCGCGGCGATCAGGATGCCATAGATGACGATTTCGGGCGTATAGAGCGGATCGAAGGTGAAACTCGACCAGCCGAGCGAGCGGACGACGGACTGCACGCCGAACTCGGGATTGAGCACCCACTGCCAGACGAGGCCCGTCACGATGAACGACAGGGCGAATGGGTACAGGAAGATCGTACGGAACGTATTCTCGAACCGGATCTTCTGATCCATCAGAGCCGCAAGCACAAAGCCGATCACGAGGCTGAAAATTAGGGAGAGAACGCCGTAAACGGCCAGATTCTCGATCGAAACGATCCAGCGCGGAGCAGCCCACAGGCGCTTATACTGATCGAAACCGACGAAGCTCAACCGAGGAAGGAGCTTCGAGTTGGTGAATGAATAGACCACCGTCCAAGCCGTGCCGCCGAGAAAGATAACAAGGGCGGTAAGGATCATGGGGATGGAAGCAATCTTCGAATTCAGATTGCGCAGTAACTGATTTGGCCGGCCTGCTTTCGCTTGACCCGTCATTGTAATTCCTCCTGAATCGCAATTCCTCTGTGATCCAGAGCGGCGAACCGTCTGCCGGTCGCCTCCTCCTCTCACTCCCATATCGAGACCGGCGATTGCACATCAGCGCATCAGCCTCGAGCGCTGCCGCCACCCGGATCACGATGGGAGTTCCGGGCAAATCCGGCTCCGTCAAACGGAGCCGGATCGCAACAGCAGCGGAATGCGACGATCAGTCGGCAGAAGCGATGATTTCAGCGAAGCGCTTCTGAGCGGCTTCCGGCGTCATCGACGGATTTGCGAAGAACTCGGAGAAGAGGTCTTCCTTCTGCTTCTGGCTATCAGCCGACAGAAGCTGGTCCGTGCCTTCGATCACATTGCCCTTGGCCAGGATATCGAGGCCCTTCTTCATGCAGTCGTTGGCGGCTCCGAGGTCAACGTCGCCGCGAACCGGCAGAGAGCCCTTCTTCAGGTTGAAGGCAACCTGCGTCTTGGGATCGAGAAGCGTCTTGGCGAGGACATCCTGCGCCTTCGACTTGGCTTCATCCTTGAGCAGCGGGAAGTAGAAGGCATCACCACCGGTGGAGATGATCTCGTTCACGCCAAGGCCCGGAAGGCAGGTGTAGTCGGTACCGGCCTTCTGACCAGCAAGCTGGAACTCGCCCTGCGCCCAGTCACCCATGATCTGGCCGCCGGCCTTGCCGGTTATGACGAGGTTGGTCGCCTGGTTCCAGTCCTGAACGTTGCTACCCTTCGACATGCGACGCGCATCGTCCGCGGCCTTGAAGACCTTGGCGATCTCGGGACCGGCAGCCACTTCGGCGTCCTTGTCCTTGAATACCTTGTGGAAGGTATCCTTGCCGGCGATCGCGACCATCAGGACATCGAATGCGCCTGCGGCCTGCCATGGTTGACCACCAACGGCGAGCGGAACGATGCCGGCCTTTTCAAGCGCCGGAGCAGCGGCAACGAATTCATCCCAGTTCTTCGGCACTTCGACGCCGGCCTTCTTGAAGGCCGCGTTCGAGAGCCACAGCCACTGCCAGGAGTGGATATTGACCGGGGCGCAATAGATCTTGCCGTTGATCGTGCAGGAATCGAGCAGGCTCGACGGACGGATGATGTCCTTCCAGTGCTCGGCGGTGGCGACATCGGTCAGATCGCGCATCAGGCCAGCCTGGACCAGCTCTTCCGCCTGGCGACCATGGTTGAACTGCGTGGCACCCATCGGGTCGCCGCCGGTGATGCGGCTGATCATGATCGGACGCGCGGTACCACCGGAACCGGCGATTGCACCGTCAACCCACTTGTTGCCGGTCGCATCGAATGCCTTTGCGAGTTCTGCCACGGCAGCAGCTTCGCCGCCGGATGTCCACCAATGGGTGACTTCAAGATCGGTCGCGTTGGCCGCACCGAGCGGCAACACGACGGAAGCGGCAAGCGCAGCCGCCATCAAACGAAAATTCATGAGTTCTCCTCCCTCACTGAAACGTTGCCGGAAAAACTTAGTTCAATCGATATTTGGGTGCAACAGCCCGCCTCGAAAATTTTCCCTTTGGCTGCCATTTGCTACCATTGCCTGTCAAAACGCCGCGTTTTTCGACAGCATGCCATAATGATGAGCGACCGATTGAGCAGCTGCACAATCAAAAGCATACTATTGATATATATAAATTATTTATAATAAGCTTAGAGCGATCATCTAAACCTTCACTCGCACCTGCAAAAAATCCGGGCAAAATTCGCAGTTTCAACCATTGCGAGCACAGACAACACCATCGCGAAAAAAGACTCTCGACATTTCAACTGTATCGTTACAGATTTTGCTTCTTCAGAGGAGGAGCAGCTAGCGTTCTTTGTGCTTACAGCGCTTCGAAAAGACACTATAAGCGGGACCAAATTGCGCAGGACGGCCTAGAGGGATGGAAAACAAAGCGAATTTTGCAGGAGCCACCGCAGAGGCAACTCGCGAGCGGCCAACACTGAAAACAATTGCCTTCATGACCGGGCTCGGCGTGACGACAGTGTCGCGCGCCCTCAAGGATGCTCCTGACATCGGCGCGGAAACCAAGGAACGGGTTCGCATGGTCGCCCGCCAGCTCGGCTACCAGCCGAACAGGGCCGGCGTACGCCTGCGCACCGGCAAGACCAACGTCATTGCGCTGGTACTCAGCATTGATGAAGAGATTATGGGTTTCAGCAGCCAGATGGTGTTCGGCATCTCGGAGGTATTGACCGGCACGCCCTATCACATCGTCGTCACGCCGCATTCGCACAGCAAGGATCCGATGCTGCCCGTGCGCTACATCCTGGAAACAGGGTCGGCCGACGGCGTCATCATCTCCCGCATCGAGCCCGACGATCCCCGAGTCCGTCTGCTCACCGAGCACAACATGCCCTTTGCCACGCACGGGCGCACCGATGCCGGTCTCACCCATCCGTTTCACGACTTCGACAACGAGGCTTTCGCCCATCAGGCTGTCGAGAAGCTGGTCGGACGGGGACGCAAACGCATCGCCCTGCTCCAGCCTCCAAGCAAGCTGACCTATTACACGCACACGCGGATCGGATTTCAGACCGGACTACATGACTACGACGCCGAGGAAGTGCCGTTGCGCGTCACGATCGACAATCCGCTGGAGGAAATCCGCAACGCCGTAGAAGTCATGATGCGCGCATCGAACGCACCGGATGGAATCGTTTGCTCGGCCGGAAGCGCCGCCATCGCCGTCAACGCCGGTATAGAGGCCGCCGGCAAGCGGCTTGGCCGGGATGTCGACATGGTCTCCAAGGAGTCGGCGCCGATCCTCAACTGGATCCGTCCCGAGATCATCACCGCCTACGAAGACGTCCGCCATGCAGGACGGGAAATGGCGAAGGCAGTCATCGCCCGCATCGACGGCGTCGAACCGGAACTGTTGCAAAGCATCAGCCAGCCTGTCTGGAAGAGCAGGTAGACATCGCCACGCCAACCCTTATTGAAGGCGGTAGAGGCACAACCAATCACAGCGGAGACGCACTGGATATGACGACGGCACTGCTGATCATCGACGTTCAGAACGCCATTCTCAGAGGCAAGGGCACGCCCGATCGCCAACCCATCATCGATGCGGCGCTGGACGAGACCGTTTCGCGGCTGCAATCACTTCGTGACGAGGCCCACCGCGCGGGCGCGCCTGTTATCCTCGTCCAGCACGATGGCGACCCAGGTCATCGACTGGCGGTCGGCACCGACGGCTGGGCCATCCGGCCGGAACTGTCGCCGGACAAGGGCGACACCGTCGTTCACAAGAAGAGCTCAGACTCGTTTTTCCAAACGGACCTCGCCGACAGGTTGGCAGAACGGAACGTCACGCACCTGATCGTCGGCGGCTGCATGACGCAGTTTTGCGTCGACACGACCGTCAGGCGCGCGGTGTCGCTTGGCTATGATGTCACGCTGGTTGCCGACGGCCACACCACGGCCGATTCGGGAACACTGAACTTCGCCGATATCGTTGCGCATCACAACGAAACGCTTGACGATTTCGATGCTGGCAACGCCCGCATCCTGGTTCGGCCGATCGAGGATATTCGCTTCTGAAGCGACGCTTTCGGGCCTGAGACCAGCCGGGCGAACCCGGCCGGCCTTTTCAGCAGCTTTTAGAACGTTGACGCGCCACTGCCCCAAGGGCCGTGGTGGAAATCCTTGCCGTCGAGGCGATCGAAGCCGTGCGCGCCGAAGAAGTCGCGCTGCGCCTGGATCAGGTTGGCCGTACCGCGACCCTGGCGATAGGCGTCGAAATAGGTCAGCGCCGAGGTAAGCGCCGGAACCGGCAGGCCGGCCTGCAGGGCCGCCGTGACGACACGGCGCAGTGCCGGGATTGATTCCTTGACCATCTCGGAGAAGGCAGGCGTCACGATCAGGTTGGCCGCACCCGGCGCCTTGGTGAAGGCCGAGGTGATCTCGTCAAGGAACTGCGAGCGGATGATGCAGCCGGCACGCCAGATCTTGGCGATAACGGGCATCGGAAGCGACCAGTTAAACTCGCGCGAGGCCTCCGCCATCACCGCGAAGCCCTGCGCATAAGCGCCGATCTTGGCCGCAAACAGCGCCAGTTCCAGATCCTTGTTGAGTTCCGGTCCGTAGGCGATAGGGAACTTGTATTCCGGCTTGCCGAAGATCTTCTCGGCGGCTTCGCGTTCGGTCTTCATCGACGACAGGCTGCGGGCGGCGACGGCAGCCTCGATGGCGGTTGCCGGAATGCCCATGTTCTGGGCTTCGATCGCCGACCACTTACCGGTGCCCTTCTGGCCGGCCTTATCGAGGATCATGTCGACCATCGAGCCACCGGCGACCGGATCGGTCGCGGCCAGCACCTTTTCGGAGATTTCGATCAGATAGGAGTTCAGGCGGCCCTTGTTCCATTCGCCGAAGATGCCGCTGATGTCCTTGGCGCTCTTGCCGAGCCCGTCGCGCAGGACGCCGTAGATCTCGGCGATCATCTGCATATCGGCATATTCGATGCCATTGTGGATCGTCTTGACGAAGTGACCGGCACCGTCATTGCCGAGCCAGGCAACGCAAGGATCGCCTTTGTACTTGGCGGCGATCGACGTCAGCACCTTCTCGACGCGCTTCCAGGAGTCCTCGGTGCCACCGACCATGATCGACGGACCATGGCGTGCACCCTCTTCACCACCC
Source organism: Rhizobium sp. YTU87027 (assembly GCF_050644135.1). NCBI lineage: Bacteria > Pseudomonadati > Pseudomonadota > Alphaproteobacteria > Hyphomicrobiales > Rhizobiaceae > Rhizobium > Rhizobium sp. YTU87027. The sequence continues at coordinate 1,726,276 of NZ_CP098440.1, forward strand.
GAGACACCCATGCCGATGAAGGTGAGGTCGGTGTTCTTCAGGCGGTCGAAACGGGCGATCGTATCGCGGAAGTTAGCATTACCGGCATCGATCATGATGTCGCCCTTGGAGAGGTAGGGGCGCAGCGCTTCCATCTGCTGATCGACGGCCTCACCCGCCTTGATCATGATGATAATCGGACGTGGCGGGCGGATCGCTTCGACGAATTCCTCGATCGTCTTGCAGGGAATGATCTGCTTCTTCAGATCGCCGGCGCTTTCGTAGAATTCATCCGTCTTCTCAGGTGTACGGTTGAAGACAGCAATCTTGTTGCCTTTTTCCGCAATGTTGAGCGCCAGGTTGGAACCCATGACGGCAAGGCCGATCAGCCCGATTTCTGCCTTTTCCACGATACACCTCCGATGAGTCATTTTGGACCGGTGTTGTGGCACTCTCTGGCTCAAACGGCAAGTTCGATTCGGCTTCGAATCGGCCTCGTATTGCCGGCGTTGCAAACTAAGCCATATTCCCTCTTAGTCTCACAGGAAGAGAACCGATGAGCCGCGCAGGAACACATGAGGATGCAGTTCTCGCCGCGCGCGCCGGCCGATACACGGAGTATGCGCCCTCGCCTGCGCTTGGTGCTCATTTTGGCTGCCTTTGGTCACACGATATTCACGAAGGAGCCGATCAGAGGATCGCGATCGTGCCCGACGGCTATTGCGACATCGTCTGGATGGGCGGCAGGCTTGTGGTCGCAGGCCCGGACCGCAGCAGCGCCTTCCCGACCCTCGCCGGTGGCGAGAGGATAGTGGGCGCGCGCTTCGCCCCGGGAGCAGCGGCCGAGTGGCTGCAGGTGCAGCTCTGCGACATCGTCGGTCAATCAATTCCTCTGGAAGGTTTCTGGGGAGCGGCGGCACTGAGATTGAATGAATTGCTAGGCGCCTGCGCCAATTCGGACGAACGGCTCTTGCAGCTGAGATCCTCTCTTGAGCAAGAGGCCGCGAAACACGCAACATCGGCAAGGGACATGGCCTCGGTATTTGCGCGGGCAAGCGACATTTCGCAGTCCCGGGACGTGGTCGATGCAATGCTCGACGACCTCTCCATCGGCGCGCGCCAACTTCGTCGACGTTGCCACGCCCATTTCGGTTACGGACCGAAGACGCTCGCCCGAATTCGCCGATTTCAGGGCATGCTCGGTCTTTGCCGTAGCAAGAGCCTCCCGCTCGCAGAGTTGGCAGTTGCGGCCGGCTACGCCGATCAGGCGCATATGACCCGCGATGTACGCGAAATTTCGACGCTGACGCCCATGCAGCTTCAGCAGCAGATAGCGGGTTGAACGTCCGTTTTCTTCAATACGAAACCGTTTGTTTTGCTATCTCCATTAGAGCACCACAGGAAAGCGCCATGTCTACGATGCCCGCAAGGATCATCCACCGCTCCATCGACCGGAATTGGCGCGACGTCTATGCCTTTGCGGCCGCCCCTGAGAACATGCCACTCTGGGCGTCCGGATTGGCATCGGGGCTGGAGCGCAGCGGCGAAGACTGGATTGCTACCGGCGCCCTCGGCACGGTGAAGGTCAGTTTCGTCCCGCACAACGAGTTCGGCGTCATCGACCACACGGTAACAATCGAGAGCGGGCTGCGCGTCTACAACGCACTACGGATCGTGCCGAACGGCGATGGCTGCGAGGTCATGTTCACGCTGTTGCGCATCCCCGGCATGACAGACGAGCAATTCGAGGCCGATGCCGCCCATATCGCGAAGGATCTGGCGGCATTGAAGGCATTGATGGAAGCATAGGAGGCGATGATGGCTGCAACAGCGGACACCCGACGCATCGACTACATCGAATTCGACGTCGGCAATATAGAAGCCTCCAAGGCGTTCTATGGCAGGGCCTTCGGCTGGTCCTTTACCGACTACGGGCCCGAATACTGCGAGTTCGATGACGGGCGGCTCAAAGGCGGCTTTACGACACTGGGCACTCCGCGACCTGGCGGCCCCCTCGTCATTCTCTATGCGGACGATCTTGAGGCCGCCCTTTCAAGCGTGGAAGGCGCCGGTGGGACGATTGTGAAACCGATCACCGGGTTCCCTGGTGGACGCCGGTTTCACTTCAGTGATCCGGATGGATATGAGCTTGCCGTTTGGACGAAGAGTTGATCAAGCGACGGTCGGCGCCTTCGCTCCCTGTGTGCTGCATGATGATCAAGGCACCGATCACGCTTCCTGAAGAATCTCGCAACGGCGACATGCGGCAACGAACCGTTTTCACCGCATCGCCGTCGCCGCGCTCATAAGCGTAGTCGCTTCCGCGCCCTGCAAAACAAGCGTCGAGCCTTGCCTTCGCGCCTCCATGAAAGCGCTTCTCGCCAACAAATTCGATCAGGTGACGACCGATCAAATCGATCGCCTTCTTGCCGAGATAGGTCGAGTTGACGGTATTGGAATAGAGATACCGATAGTCCCTCGTCAGCACAGCGACACGATCCGGTATGGCATCGAGGATTGCGGCATTCAGGAAGTTGCCATTGTCGACGTTCGGCGTGAACGCAAAGGGATCGACAATAGGCGGCCTCTCGACCGGCATCATCCGCCAGCGAGGCGCGGCCCCACCGAAGTACTTTTCCATGAGCGTGGAAAGCAGCGCAACATAGCCGCGAACGGACTCACTGTCCTCCGCATACTGGTCAATGAGACAGCTGACGAATTCGAGCTGCATATGAACTTCGAGGATATTCGTCGCAGAGTGCCCGAGGATTGCGTCGACGAGCGGCTCGACCGAGCAATCGAGTATGCTTACGCGCGCGTCATCGCCCGCTGCGATAGCCGCATCGATCTGCGCACAACACAATGAGAACGCCCGAAAAAGCCCCAGCAAGACGCCTCCAAATGCATTCCGGAAGAGAATGCGACCGAGATCGGCCGAGCTTTGCTTCACGCAAGTTGAAACCGCGGACGCCTAGCTACTCGCCTTGATGGTAATTGGTAACATGACACACGTTCATATTCAATGAACGCATGCCCCTGTTTTTCAATGATAAGATGTAGGGATCGGGTTGCGCTTACTTCAGCACGGCGTGCTTGATCTTCCAGCGGTCATGATACCAGAGCCACTGCTCGGGATATTGCCGCACCCAGCTTTCGACCTTGTCGTTTAGGAGCTGCGCGGTCGCCACCATATCGAGATTGCCGTTAGCATCCCGAGGAATGTCGAGCTTCGGCTCGATTTCCAGCCGATAGCGATTTCCCGGAAGCCGGATACAGCGGGCCGGATAGACCTCGCAATTGAACTGACGGACGAGCTTTCCGAGCAATGGGTTGGTTTTGACATCGAGCCCAAAAAACGTCGTCTTCAGGCCCTTGCGGAACTTCTGGTCGACGAGGACGCCAACGCCCTGCCCTGCCTCCAGCTGCCGCGCCAAGGCGAAGGACGAGCCGGCGTGAGACGGCACCAGCTTGCCCATTCGCGCGCTGCGAAAATCGAAGACTTTCTGCGCGACATAGGGGTTGTTCGGTGGGCGGAAGAGCACGGAAACATGGAGACCAAATGCCGCGCCGGCCACCGGCAGCAACTCGAAATTGCCCGTGTGCGCTGTGAAAACAATGAATGGGCGCGGATTTTCCAGCAGATCGATAAAAATCGGAATCCCCGACACCTCGACCCGGCCCGGCTCCTTGCGCAAATAATCGAAATCGAACAGCCGGTCGAGAAACACGTACTCGGCGGCGAGACGTCCCATGTTGCCCCAGCTCGCCAGGGCAATTTCCTCAATCTCCGCCTCGCTCTTTTCGGGAAAGGCATTGCGGAGATTGGTCAGCATCAAACGATGGCGCTTCGTGCGCGGGCCGAGCTTTCGCGTCAGCCAATCTGCAAAATTGATCGCACCGTCGGCCGGAAACAGCTTCAGGAAGTTCAGGAAACCGAACATCGCCTGCGCGATCAACCACTGGCGAAAGTGGATGAAGGCCAGCACAATCTTAGTGATGAAGAGCTTCAAGGGCTCAATCCATCTTGAGGATGATCTTGCCGAAGATCTGGCGCGATTCCATCCGCTCCAGTGCGCGGTCAATGTCATCGAAGCCGACTTCGGTGTCGATGACGGGATGGACCAGCCCGCGCCCCATCTTCTGCATGGCATTCGCCATGTTTTCCATGCGGCAGCCGAAGGAGCCGAGCAACTTCAGCTGTTGCTGGAAGAGCATCATGAGGTTCATGTCGGTGGAGACGCCCGAGGTCGAGCCACAGGTGACGAGGCGACCGCCGCGCTTCATCGACAGCATGGAACCGGCCCACGTATCCTTGCCGACGTGCTCGAAAACGACGTCGACGCCCTTCTTCTTGGTGAGCTTGCGGACCACGCCCTCGAAGCGGTCGGTGCGATAGTTGATGACGTGATCAGCCCCGAGCGCCTTGGCTTTCTCGATCTTGTCGTCAGAGCCAACAGTCGTAATGACGGTGCAGCCAATCTTCTTGGCGAGCTGGATCGCCGCCGTGCCGATGCCGGAACCGCCCGCGTGCACCAGAATGGTTTCGCCTGGCTCCAGCTTGGCATTGTCGAACAGCATGTGCTCGACCGTTCCAAAGGTCACCGGAGCGAGTGCGGCGCCAATTGCGTCGACGCCGGGAGGAGCCGGAACAAGCAGGCGCGCCGGCAGGTTCACCTTCTCCTGCGCGAAACCGTCCAAATGGAAACCATGAACCCCAGAGACATGCTCACACAGATTGTCGCGTCCCTCGCTGCACGGACGGCAGAGACCGCAGGTGCGGGCGCCGTAGATCGACACGAGCTGTCCTGGCAGGACGTTGGCAACGCCAGGCCCGATCGTTTCGACAACGCCCGCAGCTTCTGCGCCGATCACCAGCGGCATCTTGCGCTTCGCGAACGCCATGCCGCGCCAACCCCAGACGTCGATATGATTGAGAGCAACTGCCTTGACGCGCAGTGTGACCTCACCCGGGCCGGGCGCATCCGGTTCCGGCAGGTCAGTGATCTCAAGCTTGCGATCGTCAATCAGTTGCAAAGCGCGCATGGCAAAATCCTTCGCCGCGAAGGCGTTCTATCTCGATGTTTTGTCGGGAACCGATTAAGCCGGTTCGAGCGCCATGACAAGGCTGGCGTTCTGCCCGCCGAAGCCGAAGGAGTTGGAAAGCACGGCGCTGACCTGGCTCTCCCGCTTCTTGTTCGGCACCACGTCAATGACGATCGATGGATCGGGATTGGTGTAGTTGATCGTCGGCGGCAGCGTACCGGTCAGCATCGTCTGCAGCGAGAATACCGCCTCCACAGCCCCTGCGGCCGTCAGCGTATGGCCGATCATCGATTTGTTCGACGACAATGGAATGGATGCCATCCGCTCACCGAACACGGCCAGCATCGACGCATATTCCATCTTGTCGTTCTCAGGCGTGGAGGTGCCGTGGGCATTGATGTAGCCGATATCACCCTCACCCATGCCGGCGTCGGCCAGTGCCGCGCGGATCGTCGCGATCGCCGGACCGCCATCGGGAGATGAACGGGTACGATGGAAGGAATCGGCCTTCTCGCCGGCGCCCTTCATGATGCCGAGAACCTTGGCGCCACGCGCGACAGCTGCCTCGAGCGATTCCAGTACCAGCGTCGCAGCGCCTTCGGCGATAACGAATCCGTCGCGATCCTTGCTGAACGGTTTCGAAGCCTTCGTCGGCGGATCGTTCTGCGTGGAGAGAGCTGAAAGCAGCGAGAAACGGATCAGTGCCTCTGCGCTTACAGAACCGTCGGTCGCAACAGCCAGCGCCCGCGACGTGCGGCCCTGGCGGATTGCTTCGATACCGAGCTGGATTGCAGTTGCGCCGGATGCGCAGGCGGTCGACAGCGTCACAGGCAGGCCACGCGTGCCGAAGCGATCGGCCAAGCGCTCGGAAATCGCACCGAACAGCGATGCTTCGTGGAATGCAGCGTCGGGACGCAGCCGCATGGCTGCCAGGAACCGGTCGTAGGCATCGCCGGCATGATCGGCCGGCGGCGAGCGGTCGGCGAGATCGAAGCGCGCGCTCCATTCCGGTTCAATCGGCGGCGCAGCCAGGAACAGCGGCCCATCAAAATCACCGCTGATGCCGGCATCTGCGAGGGCCTCAATTGTGGTCTCCCGCGCGAATGCATACGAGCGCTCGACGGCATTGGCGAACGGAATATCGATGAAGTCAACTGTGCCGGCAATGCGCGTCGAAAGCCCCTCGGTCGGGAAACGTTTGATCGCGTGAATGCCAGAGGTGCCGGCGGTCAGTGCCGACCAGTTGTCCTTCAGGCCCTGCCCCAGCGAGGTAATGATACCCACACCCGTCACTGCGACGATCGGACGGCCAAGATGATCCTTGTAAGCTGAATCTTTCATTTGCACACTCCTCACGCTTCCGCGGAAAGAACCGCGACGCCTTCGCCGCGCTGATGACCGACTGTCGTAACGATAGCTGCCTTGGTCGCGGCCGCCATCGGCTTCTCGTGGGCCGGGTCGAAAACCGGAACCTTAGCCTTGCTGTCGACGGCCAACGCCGCCAGCGTCAGACCGAGCGTGAAATGTGCCTCAAGACCGTGGCCGGTGACGCCACCGAAACCGCGGACAGCCGCACCGGGCAAATGACGTTCGAGGACAGCCTTTTCGCGCCCAGCAAGGTCGGGAATACCTGTGGAGCCGGAGAAGATAGCGGTGCTTTCCGGCGAAAGGTCAGAGGCGGTTTCCAGCAGCCGCCCAAGGCGCTTCTCGAGCTTGCCGACATCGCGGTTGCCACGATCGCCTTCAATCGACGAAATCGATGCGTAGATGTGCGCGCCGCGTGCTTCGGCATGGGCACGCGATTCCAGCACGAGGAACGCGCCAACCGAACCCGAAATGACGCCGCCTTGATCGCGCGACCAGAGAGGCTGCCAGTCGTCGCGGGAGTAGACGTTGATGGCTTCGAACAAAAGCACCATGTCCAGGCGCTCCGCTGAATAGGCGCCACCGACCAACGCGTGCGTCGATTCGCCCGACTTGATGCGATAGAAGGCCGTCTCGACAGCGGAAATGCCAGCGGATTCCTCGCCCATGAAGGTCCTCGAAGAACCGGTGACCTTGTGGACGATGGAAATGTTGCCGGCGAGCAGATTTGAAAGCTGAGCCAGGAACAGCGTCGGCCGCAGCTCCGTCGTCAGCTTCTCGTTCAGGAGAGCCTCGCGGTCATTGCGCTTCAGGCCCTCGTCAACGATCAGCGTATCGACGTTAATATCGCGCTCGCCGCCACCAGCCGCGACGATCATGTCCATGGTGCCGCAGGCTTCCGCATCATCCTTGAAACCGGCATCATCGAGTGCGAGCCCGGCGGCGAAAACGCCGATGCGCTGCCAGTTTTCCATCTGTCGCTGATCGCCGCGCTTGGCGATCTGTTGCGACCAGTCGATCTCCGGAAGCGGATGCACGGGATACGGCTTGAATTTTTCAAGCTCGACGATCGTCTGCGGCGCGCCCTCGGCGTTGAGCAGTGCGATATGCGGCTCCTTGCCAACGCCCTGGCACGTTACAATGCCGACGCCCGTGATCACGACATCATTCTGAGCCTTGCTCATCCATTCACTCCCTGTGCAGCGATCGCATCCATCAGGCCAACTTCACCGGCACGCTTCTTGACGATATCTCCAAGCGGAACCTCGCTGAAGGGCATGGTCCGCAGCTTCAGCTGCGCATCGCAAACCTTCTTGCCGCCGCTTGTGATCTTGGCCTTGGTTACAGCAAATCCCGAACCGTCGTGCTCCAGAAACGCCTCGATCTCAAGCACCGCCTCTGGTTCCACGAAGGTACGCATCTTGGCGCCGTCGACGGACATCAGGAATGGCATGGCAGTGAAATCGGTAGCTGCGAGCACAAGCATGCCCGACGCTTGCGCCATCGTTTCGATCAGCAACACGCCCGGAACCAGGGGCATGCCGGGAAAATGACCTTCGAAGACCGGGCTCTTCGCCGGCACGACTGAGCGCGCCTTGAGCGTCCCCTTCTGAAGGTCGACCGCCTCGATGCGGTCAATCATCTGGAAGTATTCCAGTAGCATCGAATCCTCCGGCCACAAGGACACCTTGCCCTGCGGCTAGGCCTACTTAGGAACGAAACCGCCCGGCCGCCATGGTTAACAGCGGCAGGGCGGAGAAAAAGATGACGGTGCCGGTCAGGCCTTGGCGGCGCGCAGCTCGTCGATCTTGGCACAGAGGTTCTTCAGCACGAAATATTCTTCCGTCGAAACCTTGCCCTCGTTGACTTCCTGCGTCCACTTCTCGAGCGGGATCTTGATGCCGAATTCCTTGTCGATCGCAAAGACGATATCGAGGAAGTCAAGGCTGTCGATACCGAGGTCGTCGATCGTATGGCTTTCCGGCTTGATCGTATCGCGATCGATCTCGCTGGTTTCTGCAATGATGTCGGCAACTTTATCGAATGTGGCGGTCACGCACTTACCTCTTGAAATGACGAGTTAACCCTCCTCATAGGCAAATCTATTTCAAAAAGCCAATGCTTTCCGCCGTCTCGGCATGCAATTTGCAGGACCAGTGTTGCTTAAACAGCAAAGCACAACGAAGCGTTTGCTGGGCGCGCGTGAGCGGAGCACTTCCGTTCGCGCCTAGAGCAGAAGCAGGAAAAGGACCAGGGCGGCCGCGGCAAGGATCGAGCAGCTGGCATAGAAGACCGAGACGCCATCTTCGATATCGGCGACCGTTGCCGTATCGCGCCCGCCACCATTGATCATCGGCTCCATGACAACAACTCCGGAATACACGCGCGGCCCGGCGAGCTGCACATTCAGAGCCCCGGCCATCGCCGCCTCCGGTCGCCCGGAATTCGGCGAGCGATGCAGTCCGCCGTCCCGCACGGCAACGCGAAGTGCCTCCTGAAAGGCGGTGCGACCTCGGCGCAACCACGCTCCAGCAGCGATCAACAAAATCGAGAGGCGCGCTGCCGGCCAGTTGGCGAAGTCGTCCAGGCGCGCCGCCGCCCAACCGAAATCGGCATATCTATCGGACTTGTGGCCGATCATCGAATCCGCCGTGTTCAGCATCTTGTAGGCAAACAGGCCGGGCAAGCCGAAAACTGCGTACCAGAGGGCTGGAGCAACCACGCCATCTGAGAAATTCTCGGCCAGGCTCTCGATCGCCGCACGGCAGACGGCTGGCTCGTCGAGGGCTTCCGGATCACGCCCAACGATTCGCGAAACGGCGAGCCGGCCACCGCTGATGCCTCCGGTTTTCAGCCCGGCGGCAACAGCCTCCACATGATCGGCAAGGCTCTTCTGTGCCATGAATACGGCAACGCAAATCACCTCCAGCAGAATTCCGGCCAAACCAAACAGCGAGAAAAGCCAATGCAGCGCGACACCCGCAACGGCACTGAGGATCAAGAGACCGGCAATCGACCAGACGCCGTTGCGCCGCCGTTCGCGCTTGTGAAACTCATCACGATTGAACATCCGGTCGACGCGGGAGATCGCGTTTCCAAACAGCACGACCGGGTGCTGCAGGCGCATCCACAAGGCATCCGGATCACCGACAATCCGATCCAGCAAAAGGGCAAGAACCAGCACGAGAAGGTTGTGGTCAAGCATCATGATGTGAAACTCTGCAGTGCATCGGAAAGCCGTTGGTCGCCAGCCGCGTCAGGGGCGAGACCGAAACGCAACCAGCGCGGCTCATAGTCGAACTTGCGGACCAGAATATGATGCCGGCAAAGATGCCGGTGCAAGTCGGCGGCGTGCCCGTGTTCGACAAGCGCAAACAGATCGGTCCTGCCGACGATGCGCAAGCTGCCTCGCTCGAGCGTAGTGCGCAGCGCACCGGCCCTTTCCGATAGCCTACACTGTATCGGGGCAACATCTGACGCGAAAAGGTCTGTTGCGATCGAAAGCGCCGGACCTGACACCGCCCATGGCCCAAGCAGGTCTTCGACGCGCTTCAGGATCGGCTGCACCGCGAGGACGAACCCCAGGCGTAATCCTGCCAGTCCGAAGAACTTGCCAAAAGAACGGGAGATGAGAACGTTCGGCAGCCGCGGGGCAAAAGGCGCCAAGCTTAACTGCGGGCATGTGTCCCCAAAGGCTTCGTCCACGATGACAACACCTCCCCTGGCCTCCATCTCTTCGCTGAACGCGACGAGTCTCTCGGGAGAGTAAAAGCGACCGGTGGGGTTGTTCGGATTGACGACGACGACAATTGCGTGATCGGCTGCGACGTCATCAAGGTCGGCGACAAGATCAACGGAGCGACCTGCCCTCCTGAACGCGCGCTCATACTCGCCGTAGGTCGGCCCCAGAATCGCGACCCGTCCGGCAACCTCGAAGAGCCGCGGCAGCAGCTGGATCACGGATTGCGTACCGGGAACAGGAAGCGGGAAAATGTCACCACTGCGATAGTAGCCCTGTGCCGCAACGCGCGCTCGATCGGCTAGATGGGTATCAGGCAGGCGATGCCAGGCACGCATCGGCACGTCTGGGAGTGGAACGGGGCACGGATTGATCCCCGTCGAAAGATCAAGCCAATGTTCAAGCTCGCCGCCGTGGATTGCAGCCGCAGCCGTGATGCCGCCGCCGTGAACGATCGGAGCATTCATCTTGTCCCCTCGGCAAGGTCAATCAGGTGCATGTAGGATCCCGCAACCTGACCACGCTGGAGGCCAGCTTGCCCGAGATCATTGCCCAACGCGTCCGTCACCTGAAAAACGCGATCGGCTTCCCCTTCGGAAACCACCGCCGAATAGTGAAACTCGTGTGCCGTCATGGGCTTTTCGAAGTAGGACGAGTTCAACGGTCTCACGCGCCGATAGCCAAGGTGACGTTTGCGTTCCTCATAACTCGTGACGACAGGTAGGAGACCGAGCATTTCGTGACGCTTGCCGGTGCCGTCTATGAGGCCTTCACCGAGAACCATGTATCCGCCGCACTCACCATAGATTCGCACGCCCTTGCCCGCTGCATCGATAAGCTTTGCCCTGAAATTGCTCGCAGCGGCGATCCGCCCTGGATGCAACTCCGGATAGCCGCCTGGAAGATAGATGGCGTCTGCCGTCGAATCCGGTGCCTCATCGGCAAGCGGTGAGAAGAAACTGATCTCCGCGCCGCGTCGACGCCAACCAAGCAACATATGCTCGTAGGAAAAGGCGAAGGCGATGTCGCGGGCCACGGCGATCCTGCTGCCGAGCGGCCGCAACCGCGCAATGTTCGCCGTCGACGGACGGTTCAGGCCTTGGCGCGCAATGCGCAGCAGGAATTCGAAATTGCATTCTTCCGATACGGCATCCGCCGCATGCTCGATGAAGCTCTCGAGCGTCTGATGCTCTCCCGCCTGAACAAGGCCGAGATGCCTTTCGGGAAGGGCAATGTCATTGTCGCGGCGGACGACGGCAACGATCGGCATGCGGATCGCTTCGAGCGCCTTGCGAAGCATCATCTCATGGCGTTCACCGCCGACCTTGTTGAGGATCACGCCGGCGATGCGGACATCGGCACGGAAGCCTGCAAATCCTGTCACCAGCGCCGCCACCGACTGCGACATATGCGAGGCATCGACGACGAGCACCACGGAAAGCCCAAGCATGGCGGCTAGATCGGCCGCCGTCCCTTTGCCGTCGGTCGCACCATCGAAGAGCCCCATCATCGCTTCGATGATGAGAATGCGGTCGCCGGAGCGATGCAGGGTCGCATTGGCGGCGATTAGTTCCGGGCGCATCGCCCACGGGTCGAAGTTGAGACAGGCAACGCCGCTCGCAGCCGCATGAAACGCGGGGTCAATATAGTCTGGGCCCGCCTTCCCTGGCGCAATCGCAACACCGCGTTTGCGAAGTGCGCGCAAAAGCCCCAGCGTCACCGTCGTCTTGCCCGATCCGGAAGAAGGGGCTGCAATCAACAAACCGCTCATGCCGTCTCCCTGCTGTTCGAGTCTTGGAACGGATCAGGGCGCAATCTGCGTCCCGCGAGTGCGCCCAGCCAATCAAGCGACTGACGCAGCCGCACGACCTCCCCGATCACGACGATCGCCGGCGGTTCGAGGCCGGAAGCAGCGACAGCGGAAGGCGCTTCGCCGAGCGTCGTTTCCAGGACCTGCTGGTCGCCGGTCGATGCGTTGCAGACGAAGGCGACAGGCTCCATCGGGGAGCGCCCTGCGGCCATCAGGTTCCTGCTGATCTGCGCGATATGCTTCATCGCCATATAGATGACGATCACAGGCGAGCCCTTGCCGATGGCTTCCCAATTGATGGCATCCGGCACGATGCCCGAGGAATCGTGTCCCGTCAGGAATGTCACTGCATGGTTGACATCCCTGTGTGTGACCGGAATGCCGGCATAGGCCAGCCCGCCGATACCTGCGGTAATGCCGGGCACGATGCGGAACGGGACATTGTGCTCGACCAGCATCAACGCCTCCTCGCCACCCCGCCCGAAGACGAAGGGATCGCCTCCCTTGAGACGCAAGACCCGCTTTCCGGCACGGGCGAGTTCGACAAGCCGCAGCGAAATGTCACGCTGCTTGGCGGACGGCTTGCCACCACGCTTTCCCGCATATTCAAGCAGAGCGTCGGGCCGTGCGAGCTTCAGGCAGTCGACATTCACCAGCGCGTCGTGAACGACCACGTCCGCCTCCGCCAGGCCCTTGGCGGCAAGAAGCGTCAGCAGTCCGGGCTCGCCCGGACCTGCACCAACAAGCCAGACGCTGCCCGGCTCAAGAGCCGGCAGATGTGAAAACGCAGCTTCGATCATTGGCATGATCTATGCCCCGTCGCTGGCAAGGTCAACGCCGCTGATCGGGCGGAAGCAAGATGTGAAGCCACGCCTGTTCCAACCGTTCTATCGCGCGCGATCGTTCCTTGTGATTCGCGCTCCGTAGTCCGTGTAACGAGACCCAATCCTCACGTCCGCAGAAGGGTATCGCGTATGAGATCGATGACCTTCTCGGATTCGATGCCGGTGCAGACAACCTGGCTTGGCAGGCCATCCCAGTCACCCGGCGGAAAGCGACGGCCGTCCGGCTTCACGATCGTCTGTCCGTCCGCAATCCCGCCGCAAACGACTCGCACCGCGCCGCTGATGGTCGAGAACAGCTCGGGCGCTACGACATAGACGCAAGCGCAGCTGTCGTGAACCATCATGCCGTCTTCGACGGCGTGCTTGTAGAAGTCGATGTAGTCCTGCGAGAGATCGTTCAGCAGCTTGACTGCGCTGTCGCCCTTGGCGGCAACGTCGGCAAGATAGCTGCGGCTCATTGTCGTGATCGCGGTCACGTCGATGCCGATGACGGCAACCTTCCAGGCCGCAGTCAGAACGATGTCGGCGGCCTCGGGATCGCCGTGGATATTGGCTTCGGCCACCGGCGACACGTTGCCCGGAACATAGAAGTTGCCGCCCATGATGACGACGTCCTTCACGAGCCTGGCGATCTCCGGGTCTTCCTTGAGCGCCATCGCCAGGTTGGTCATACGGCCGACGGCAACCAGCCGGACTTCGCCCGGATTGGCGCGAACCGTATCGATAATGAAGCGATGGGCAGGACGCGGATCGATCGGCAGGTCGATGGTTTCGGGCACCTCGATGTTGCCGAGGCCGTTTTCGCCATGCACGAAGGTCGGCCACGCCCTTTCCTCGCGGGTCGGATCCACGGTCACGCTGGCGCCCTTGGCAACGGGCGCAGGAATGTTCCATTCGCGCTTCAGGAACAGCGCGTTGCGTGTCGTCGTCTCCACCGACGCGTTGCCGAAGACGGTCGTGATACCGATCAGGTCGATCTCGGGATGGCGGTGCAGGAAGAGCAGAGCCATTGCATCATCGACGCCAGGATCCGTGTCATAAATGACCTTGTGCATGAGTGTGCCTCTTTTTCGTTATTGTCGCAGGGCAGCCGGACGGCGCCGCGAAGTCGGTGCCACCATAGCGCCCGCTAATCTTTCTGCAACAGGCCACACGCAACCGCCGCCGTCGCGCGCGGCGACTTGATCTTCGGAACAACAAGCTCCGCATGCGGTCCAATCGCTGCCAGCGCAGCGGATTCCGCGACCCCATGACACCCCACCCGGGCGAAGACAGTGGTCGAAGGATTTTTCAGCCTCGGCGTTTCCTCTTCGAGCCGCAGCGCACTGAAGAAAAGGAGTGGCACCCCGAGGTCACGTGCCAACCCAAGGATCGCGGGCTCGTTGCCGCGCGTGTCGATAGATGCGACGCCCGCAAGCTCACCCGGGCCGATGCCAGCCACCGCCAGCGCCGCACTGGCAAGCTCGGTTACCTCGTCTTGAGGCGTTCCACGCTCGCAGCCGATGCCGAGTACATGCCGGTGCGCCCCATCGAATACAAATCCAGTCACGTGCGACAATGAAACCTGCCCCTGTGTCCACCAAGCCATTGCAGCACAGGGCCGGAAATGCAACATGCGCCGCGTACCACGCTCCAGAGTTCCCTCCTTGTCCGATCTTGCCCCTCATCTCATCTTCATGCTGGCCGCGGCCGGCTTTTTTGCTGGCTTCGTCGATTCCATCGCCGGCGGCGGGGGCTTGATCACCGTCCCGGCGATGCTGATCGCGGGTATTCCGCCGCTGCAAACACTCGGCACCAACAAGGTACAGTCCGTATTCGGGGCAGCCTCCGCGACGATCGCCTATGCCCGTAAGGGACATGTTCACCTACGCACCCAGCTGCCGATGGCGCTGATGGCAATCTTCGGCGGCTCCCTTGGCGCTGCCTTGGCAACGATCGTACCGGGCGACGTGTTGCGCGCGATCATGCCGGTCCTTCTGGTGGCAATCGCACTCTATTTTGCGCTGAAGCCGAACCTCGGTGATGTCGACAAGCATCGCCGCATCACGCCCTTCGTTTTCGGCCTGACGTTGGTACCGGCCATCGGATTTTACGACGGTGTCTTTGGTCCCGGCACGGGATCGTTCTTCATGCTGTCGTTCGTGTCTCTTGCCGGTTTCGGCATGCTGAAGGCGACGGCGCACACCAAACTGTTGAATTTCGGCTCCAATGTTGGCGCTCTCATCGTCTTCGTTTCCTTCGGCGCGATCATTTGGAAGATCGGGCTGATGATGGGCGTCTGCCAGTTCCTGGGCGCGCAGCTAGGCTCGCGCCTTGCGATGCGCACGGGCGCGCGCCTGATCAAGCCACTGCTCGTCATCGTCTGCATCGCCTTTACGATCAAGCTTCTGGCCGATCCAGCCAATCCGATCCGCGTCTGGCTCGAGATCTGATATTGGCGGTCTGCCTCGCGTAAATTGCGGAAACGCTTAGAATAGAGCGAGCAGGAGCGCCCCACCAGCGATCAGGCCCACGCCGAGCCAGTTCATGAGGTTCAGCTTCTCACCGAGGAAGACGACGCCGAAAACCGCGACGAGAACGATCGAAAGCTTGTCGATCGGGGCGACGCGTGCAGCATCGCCGATCTTCAATGCGCGGAAATAGGCAAGCCAGGAGGCGCCGGTCGCCGCCCCCGAAAGGCAGAGGAACAACCACGTCTTGCCTGAAATGCTGGAGAACGGCTGCCACTGCCCGGTTGCCGCGACAATGGCGCTGATGATGAAGACAATAACGACGGTGCGGATCAGGGTGGCGAGATCGGAACTGATGCCGGCAACGCCGATCTTGGCAAAGATCGCTGTCAATGCGGCGAAAGCCGCCGAAAGCACCGCCCAGAAAATCCAGCTCTGCGTCATCAGAACTCCACGCCCGGCTGCCCCTTGATGCCCGAGCGGAAGGGATGCTTGATAAGCTCCATCTCGGTCACGAGATCGGCGATCTCGATCAGTTCGTCCTTGGCGTTGCGCCCGGTCAGAACGACATGAGTCATATACGGCTTCTCGTTCTTCAGAAACTCCACGACCTCGTTGATATCGAGATAATCATATCGAAGCGCGATGTTGATCTCGTCAAGCAGCACCATCGAATTGCGCTCGTCGCGGATCAGCTCTTTGGCCTTCTCCCAGGCGGCACCGGCGGCCGCTACATCGCGAGCGCGATCCTGCGTCTCCCAGGTAAAGCCCTCGCCCATGGTGTGGAACTGGCAGACATCGGAAAAGTGCTTTTCGATCAGGTCGCGCTCCCCGGTCCACATCGCGCCCTTGATGAACTGCACGACGGCCGAAGGCTTGCCGTGCGCGATATGCCGGAAGATCATTCCGAAGGCCGACGACGATTTACCCTTGCCCTTGCCAGTATGGACGATGATCAGGCCCTTTTCGTCCGTCTTCGTCGCCATGATCTTGTCGCGGGCGGCCTTCTTCTTCGCCATCTTCTCGGCGTGGCGGGCGTCGTCGTGGCCAGCGGCTTCGGTGGTTTCGTCGGTCATCTCAATATTCCCCGGATGTAAGCTTGCCTTGATGCAAGCCGAATGTGTCTGAAAGGTCGAACCGCGCCGAATTGCTGCGCGGCGTCCAGAGGCTGCGATCGATCGCTTCCAGCAGCCGCTCCTTCATGTCGGCGAAGGCGGCTGGATTCTTCTCGATCATGAAATCGCGGACCTCAGTATCCACCACGAAAGCCTGGTAGACAGCTTCGAAGTGATGGTTGCCAACGGCACCCGTCGTCGCCGCAAAGGCAAAGAGGTAATCGACGGTCGCGGCAATCTCGACGGCACCCTTGTAGCCATGGCGCATGACGCCATCGATCCACTTCGGATTGACGACGCGGCCACGTACGACACGCCCGATCTCTTCTTCCAGAGATCGAATCACCGGCTTCTCGGGCCTCGAATGGTCGTTGTGATAGATCGATGGCCGATCGCCCGCCAGCATTTCGGCCGCAGCCGCCATCCCGCCCTCGAACTGGTAGTAGTCGTCGCTGTCGAGAAGGTCGTGTTCGCGATTGTCCTGGTTCTGCACGACCGCCTGGATCGAGCGCAGCCGTTCTTCGAAGACGCCACGCTCCGCCCGGCCCTCTTCGCCTGCGCCATAAGCATAACTTCCCCAGACAAGATAGGCTTCGGCCAGATCGGCGCGGCGCTCCCACCCCTTCTCATCGATCAGCGCCTGCAGACCGGCACCGTAAGCGCCAGGCTTCGAACCGAAGATGCGATAGCCGGCGCGGCGAGCAGCCTGCGCTGCATCCAGTCCCGCCGCCCCAAGACGGGCAGCCTGGCCGCGCATGCGCTCCGCAATCGGATTGTCGGTGGCATCCTCTTCCAGCGCCCCAACCGCACGGATTGCCTTGTCGAACAGCGCGATCTGCTCCGGAAAGGCGTCCCGGAAGAAGCCGGAGATACGCAATGTCACATCGACGCGCGGCCGACGCAGCAGCGCGGGCGGAATGATTTCATAGCCGGTGACGCGCCGCGAGGTCATGTCCCACACCGGCTTCACGCCGATCAGGGCGAGCGCCTGGGCGATATCGTCGCCGCCGGTGCGCATGTTCGAGGTGCCCCAGGCGGTCAGGCCGAAGGAGACCGGCCACTCGCCGTGATCCTGCACGTAGCGGCGGATCAGCAGTTCAGCGGACTTCTTCCCGAGCTCGTAGGCCGCCGGCGTCGGCACAGCCCGGCTGTCGACCGAGTAGAAATTCCGTCCGGTCGGCAGCACGTCCGGTCGGCCCCGCGTCGGCGCACCTGATGGTCCCGGCGCTACGAAACGGCCGTCGAGCCCTCGAAGCAGACCTTCGATCTCAGCAGTCCCGCAGGCGAGAATGGCGGGCTTCAACCGCGTTTCGATCTCCGCGAGAACAGCCTGAGTGGCATCCCAACCTTCCGGACAACCAAGCTCGCCGGCGACCAGACGTGCCGCAAGCAGTTCGATCCGCTCGACGGTATCGCCGTTCGTCCGCCATATAGCATCCCCAGCGCTTGCAAGAACATCAGGAAGCGGACCGCTCCAAGCCTCCGCCATGTCGCAATCGAGCGGGTCCAACTCCAAGCCCAGGTCCGCGGCAATAGCGCGCTGAAGGCTGCGGTCACCGCCCTGGCCGAGCCCGCGCGGAACCCGCGCCAGTGCAACCGTCAGATCCGTCAGCAGCCGGCCCTGCGGCGAGACGCCGAAAACATGCAGGCCGTCGCGGATCTGCATCTCCTTGAGATCGCAGAGATAGGCGTCGAGTTTCTTCAATGCCTCGGTCTCGCTTTCGCCCTTGTCGATGCCGGCATCGCGATCAAGGCCGATATCCGCGACGAGATCGAGGATCTGCTTGCTGAGAAGCCGGATTCGGCGCGGATCGCCGCCCGATGCCTCGTAATATTCGTCGACCAGCGCCTCCAGATCCTTCAGCGGCCCGTAACTCTCTGCACGCGTCAGCGGCGGCGTCAGGTGATCGATGATGACAGCAGCAGAACGACGCTTTGCCTGCGTTCCCTCACCGGGATCGTTGACGATGAAGGGATAGAGATGCGGCATCGGGCCAAGGATGGCTTCCGGGTAGCACTCCTCTGACAGCGCCAGCGCCTTACCGGGCAACCATTCGAGATTGCCGTGCTTGCCCATGTGAATAACGGCGTGAGCGCCGAACTCATGACGAAGGAATACATAGAAGGCGAGATAGCCATGCGGCGGCACGAGATCCGGCGAATGGTAGCTTTCCTTCGGATCGATGTTGTAGCCGCGCGCCGGTTGGATGCCGACCAGCACCTCGCCAAGCCGCATGAAAGGCAGCGCAAAGGCGCCCTCCACGACATAGGAATCAGCTTCCGGCTCACCCCAGCGCGCACCGATTTCATCCTGAATCTTTTTCGGAAGATTTCCGAAGAAAGCTTTGTAACGACTCAAGGAAAGCGATTCACGAATAAGCTTCCCGTCGCTGCCTGAGTTTGTCGGCCCCTCCATCAGGCGCCGGATCAACTGATCGCCGTCGGCAGGCACATCCTCTACCGCATAGCCGGCGCCGCGCATGGCTTTCAGAACCTCGACAGTGCCCGCTGGCGTATCCAGCCCGACGCCGTTGCCGAGCCTGCCATCGCGGTTCGGATAGTTCGCGAGGAGTAGCGCGACGCGCCTCTCACCAGCGCTAGTGGTGCGTAGCTTCGCCCAATTCGCGGCAAGCCTCGCGGTATAGCGCATCCGTTCGATGTCGGGCTCGCTGCCGACAATGTTGGCCTCGACCCTCGCATCGTAACGGGCCGCCGATTTGAAGGAGACGGCACGAGACAACACCCGCCCATCCACTTCGGGCAGAGCGACGTTCATGCCGAGATCGCGCGCAGAGAGCCCCTGCGAGGACGAGGCCCACGCCTGACGCGACGACGCTGAAAAGATCGCCTGAAGCACAACGGCATCATTGGCCTCGAGCACCGTCGGCTCGCGATCCGCGCCCGGCGCCGACACGGCAAAGCCTGTCGTGTTGATCACCACCGCGGGCTTGATGACATCAAACACGCTTTCCAGAATGCCCTTCGACACCGGATCCTTGAGGCTGTAGGCGAATACCGGCAACGGCCGGATGCCCTCCGCCAGCAGCGTGTCGACAAGAGCTTCGACCGGCCTTGTCTCGCCGCTTTGCACAAGCGCGCGATAGAAGCTGATAGCGACCGTCGGGAGACGCGTGTTGTCCCGAAGAGCGCGAAGCCGCTCGTCGCAGGCAGCCTTCCACTCGTCGACCCCAAGCACGCCCTTGCCCGGCCACCATATGCCCGCCTTCATCAGCGGCGACGCCGCTTCCGGCTTTTCCGCGCCTGACAGCATCGCACCGGCATAGGAGAGAAACGCCCGCGAATTGCCGTCGCCACCCTCGATGAGATATGCCCAAAGCGCGTTCAGATCCTCAAGCGGAACATTCGAAAACGGCGTCAAACCCGCATCGGGCTTCGAATCTCCCGGCAACACGGCGATCAGCGCGCCAGACCGCGCCGCTACTGCATGAAGCGCCTCCAGCGCATAGTGGAAGTAACTGGCGCCACCCAGCGCCCTGACGACGATCAGCTTCGCATGGCGAGCTGTCCGCTCGACATAGGCATCGACCGACATCGGATGCTTGAGGCTCATCAGACTTGCGAGCCGCAGCGAAAAGCCAGTCACCGCTTCGTCGTAAGCGGCGGCCATCGCTGCAAGCTCGGTATCGGCAGCCGACAGGAACAGGACCTTGCCGGGAGACTGACCGAGATCGATCGCCTCCTCGCCGTCGCTGATCGTTCCCTGCTGTGCCAGAAGCAGATGCATGGGTCTGCCTTATGCCAGCGCTTCGATCGCCTTGCGTACCGCCGCTTCGTCCATCTCGTGCAGGCCGATGACGACGAGGCGGGTGCCGCGCGCTTCGCCCGGCGCCCAGGCGCGATCGAAATAATGGTCGATGCGGCTTCCGACCGCCTGCAACTGCAGACGCATCGGCTTGTCGGGAACGTCGACGAAGCCCTTAAGCCGCAGCACGTCATGCTCGCCGATGATGCCCTTCAGCGCATCCACGAATGAGGCAGGCTCGGCAACCGGGCCAAGCTCGACCACGAAGCTGTCGAACTCGTCATGATCATGCGGCACGCCGTCCTCATGTTCGAGCTCGTGATGGGACTTGCGATTGACTACATCGTCTTCCGTTCCGACACCGAGCCCAAGCAGCACGCTCGCCGGGACCTCGCCGTTGCGCGCCTCGATCATCACGGGCTTGCGGGCGATACGCGAAGCGACCTCGTCGCGGACGCGGCCAAGGCCGGCGGTGTCGAGCAGGTCGGTCTTGTTGAGCACGATCAGATCGGCGCAGGTCAGCTGGTCCTCGAAAAGCTCCTCGATCGGGCTCTCATGGTCGAGCGACTCGTCTTCCACGCGGCGGGCCTCGACGGCATCGTGATCGTCGGCAAACCGGCCAGCGGCGACGGCGGCGCTGTCGACGACGGTAACGACGCCATCCACCGTGACCTGCGTGCGAATGTCCGGCCAATTGAAGGCCGCAACGAGCGGCTGCGGCAGCGCGAGACCAGAGGTTTCGATGACGATATGGTCGGGGCGCTGCTCGCGCTCCAAAAGCTTCGTCATCGTCGGAATGAAGTCGTCAGCAACCGTGCAGCAGATGCAGCCGTTGGTGAGCTCGATGATGTCGTCCTCGGTGCAATTCTCGGCGCCGCAGCCCTTGAGCACCTCGCCGTCGACACCGAGATCGCCGAACTCATTGATAATAAGCGCGATCTTCTTGCCGTTGGTGTTGGAAAGCAGATTGCGGATCATCGTCGTCTTGCCGGCGCCGAGGAAGCCGGTGATCACGGTCGCCGGGATTTTCTGCTGGTTCATGAAATTCAACCCTTCATCTTCAGCGGCAGTCCGGCCGCGATAAAATACACATCCGCGGCCTGAGCCGCGATCATTTGATGCAAGCGGCCGGCATGATCCCGGAACTCCCGGGCCATGCGGTTTTCCGGAACGATGCCGAGGCCGACCTCATTGGAAACGATGACAAGGCGCGCACGCGCCGTCGGCAGATACGCGGCAAGCGAGGCAAACTCGGCCTCAGTGTCGCGCTCTTCCATCATCAGGTTGGTGACCCAAAGCGTCAGGCAATCAACAAGGATCGCCCGTCCCTCGCCATCGATCGCCCGCAGGCAGCCGACCAGATCAAGAGGCTCTTCGTGGGTATGCCAGAGATCGCCACGGTCAGCCTTGTGCTTGTCGATACGGGCGCGCATCTCGTCGTCCCAAGCCCGACCCGTCGCCACGTAATGGCGCTCCAGGCCGATCGAGACGACTACTTGCTCGGCAAAGCGTGATTTTCCCGAGCGCGCACCGCCCAGGACAAACGTCGCGCCGGATGATAGAGGGCTCATCGTAGATGCTGTCCGATCTGCGGAAGCGATCCGGAAGAAACCGGAACGGCTGCAGAGCGCAGCCGGCAAATCTGTCTTTCAGCCATGACAACCTCCGTGCTGGCAGCGGGCATCGCCCAGGAATGGGCTTCTCGCCCGGCACGGTTGGCAGGTCTCCTGGCTCGCGGGTTTTGGCCGCGACCGGGGCAGACCGGAAACCGGTCGCCCCAGATCGTGCCAGCGGGTCCTCCTCGCCTTCCCGGCTGCATTTCATGAAAAGGCGGACGATTCGTAGACGTAAGAGGCGTCCTGCCCCGGTTGATCATGATGCACTGCCAGTGACTTTTCCGTCGCCACTTCCGCGCCACCCGCCTGCACCATCGCAGACTGTCAGCCACGCGAAACCAACGTCGGACGGAAAACCCTGACCGCTCTACAGTCGCGGGGTCGGCTATGATGACGGTGCCCTGATTGGGTCCACCGCTTCACATTCCCTTTTCATCCGCACCGATTCAACCGGTCCGGAACCATCCGTTATGAATTCATCGTTAGGCAAGGCCACTGGCGAAGTCAATCAAGCCGTCGCTGAGTGGAATGCTAATGCATGCCTAAAACCACACCAAGACGACCTTCTCTACCAAATTTATCGTCTTTTATCAGTAGTTTACGTCACAAATAATTATTGCCGGCGCCGGGCTTTTGCCGCAATTGCGTCGCAAGCGGGTCGCGCCATTGGCTTGCCCTTCCCTCACCGCACTTGATCGCGCCTGTACCTGCCTATTTTCCTGTCATGCTCCTAAAAATCAATATCCGCCGTTTCGGTCCGTTTCATACCCTTCTCGATATCGGGCGGATGCGCGCTCTGCTGCGGCGCAGCGAGATGGGGATGGTCATCGCCGGCGCGATGGTCGGGGTAATCTCCGGCCTGGCCGTGACAGGCATGAGCCTCGTTTCCCGCGAAATGCACAGTCTCATCTTCGGAATCAGCGACGTCGACAGGTTGAGCTCATCGCAGATCGACAACAAGCTCCTGTTGCTGACCGCACCGGTTTGCGGCGGCTTGCTGCTCGGGCTCTTGCTGTTTGTGCTTGCCAAGACCCGCAAGAAGCCAATGGTGGACCCGATCGAGGCAAACGCGCTGCATGGCGGTCGGCTATCTCTCACCGATAGTATTCTGGTTGCGGTCCAGAATCTCATTTCGAACGGCTTCGGTGCCTCGGTCGGCCTAGAAGCCGGCTACACGCAGTTGGCGGCAGGGCTGGCCTCTAAACTTGGCCTCAAACTACAACTTCGCCGCTCGGACCTACGTGTTCTCGTCGGATGCGGCGCAGCGGGAGCCATTGCAGCCGCTTTCAACGCACCGCTGACGGGCGCCTTCTATGCATTCGAGCTCATCATTGGCTCCTACACCATCGTTTCGCTGACGCCGGTCGTCGTTTCCGCACTGGTCTCGACGCAGATTGCGCGTCTGCTCGCCGGCAGCGATTTCCTGATCGACGTTGGCAGCTTCGGTACAGTCATGCCAGCCGACTATGTACCGGCCCTCCTCCTCGGCGCGTTTTGCGCGGGCATCGGGATCATGATCATGCAGGGCGTCGCCTGGATCGAGGAATTGGCTCGCAGGAGTTCCATCACAACGCCGCTGCGTCCTGCCCTTGGCGGCATCGTCGTCGGTCTGCTCGCGCTGATCACGCCGCAGGTGCTGTCAGCCGGCCACGGCGCGCTACACCTCAATCTCGGACGCGATATCGCGATCCCGGCACTTGTGGGTCTTTTCCTCCTGAAGGCCTTCGCCTCCGCTATCTCAATCGGCTCCGGCTTCAGAGGCGGCCTGTTCTTCGCGTCCCTTTTCATGGGGGCGTTGGTGGGGAAACTCTTCGCCTATTCCGCACCCTACTTCGCTCACGCCACGCTGACACCCGTCATCTACGCGGTCGTCGGCATGAGCTCGCTTGCGGTCGCCGTTATCGGCGGGCCACTGACGATGACGTTTCTCGCGCTCGAAATTACCGGCGACTTTCCAATTACCGCGCTGGTGCTGGCGGCGGTCATCACCTCCTCGCTCGTCGTGCGCAGCACCTTCGGCTACTCCTTCGCAACATGGCGCTTCCACCTGCGCGGCGAGAGCATTCGCAGCGCTCACGATGTCGGCTGGATCCGCAACTTGACTGTCGACCGCCTGATGCGCGCCGATGTTAAGACGGCCAACGCTGCCCTCACCATCGACGGATTCAAGGAACGCTTCCCCATCGGTTCGGCGCAGCGCGTGGTCCTGGTCGATGATACAGGCAAATACAGTGGCCTCGTTCTCGTCCCGGACATTTACGCAAACCTGACCGACACCGACGAAACCGGCAAGGATCTCAGCGAATTCATCCGCTACAAGAACGATTTCCTGCAGCCGCAAATGAACGCCAAGCAGGCAGCCGCCATCTTCGACAAGACCGAAAGCGAAGCCCTCGCCGTCGTCAACAATCTGATTGAGCGCAAGGTCGTCGGACAGCTGAGCGAGGCACATACGTTGCGCCGCTACAGCGAAGAGCTCGATCGCCGCCGCCGCGAAATATCCGGCGAGATCTAGCCGAAGAGTTCGTCAAGCCAGCGGCGGTCAAGACATGCTTCCAGCTCGGCTGCGACGTGGTCCAAGGCCTTCTCGACACCGGCACGATAATCGCTCGCCTCGCCGGAAAGGCCGAAACTCCGGAGCAACCGAGATCGATAGAAGTCGCTCGCGAAAAGCCCATGCAGATAGGTTCCGACAATTCGACCGTCTGCAGATACCGCACCATCCGGCTTTCCATCAACGATCGCGAACGGCCGGCCACAATCTTCTCCGGCCGTGATGCCGAGGTGGATCTGATAGCCGGAAAGCGGGGAGCCGTCCTCCACCGCTGTCGCAACACTGTTGCGGACGGTCTTTTGAGGCGCCATCTCCGTCTCCACGTCAAGCAACCCGAGACCCGCCACCTCCGTCGCATGCCCCTCAATACCCAGCGGATCATGCACCTTCCACCCGAGCATCTGATAACCGCCGCAAATACCGATAACCCGCCCGCCGCGCTTCACATGGGCCAGGAGGTCGGCATCCCAGCCCTGCGCACGCATATCCGCAAGGTCAGATATCGTTGATTTCGAGCCCGGCAGCACGACCAGTTGCGCATCCCCGGGCAGCCGCTCGCCCGCACGGACGAAAACCAACTCGACATCAGGCTCGGCTCTTAGCGGATCGAAGTCGTCGAAATTTGCGATCCGGGAAAAGACCGGCACGGCAATCTTGAGTGCGCCGCTGCCACCGCGTGCCAACCTCTCCAATGCCACCGAGTCTTCGGCCGGCAATCGCGATGCCTGCTTGAGCCATGGCACAACGCCAAAGCACGGCCAGCCGGTGAAGCGGCGCACCGCGTCGATGCCCGTGTCGAACAGCGAAACGTCACCGCGAAACTTGTTGATGATGTAGCCGGATATCATTGCCCGGTCTTCAGCGGAGAGGATCGTGTGGGTGCCGACCAGCGACGCGATCACGCCACCGCGATCGATGTCGCCAACGAGGACCACAGGCACGCCGGCGCGTGTCGCAAACCCCATATTGGCGATATCGCCGGCCCTGAGATTGATCTCGGCAGGCGAGCCAGCGCCTTCCACGATCACAAGATCCGTTCCGACCGAAACCTCGGAAAAGCTCTGCATGACGTAGTCGAGCAGTGCCGGTTTGAGCTTCTGATAGTCTCGTCCCCTGGCCTGCCCCCAGACCTTCCCTTGAACGATGATCTGGCTGCCGAATTCGGTCTGCGGCTTGAGCAGAACGGGGTTCATGTGCACCGAGGACGGCACCCGCGCGGCGAGCGATTGCAGCCACTGCGCGCGACCGATCTCGCCGCCGTCGTCAGCCACGGCAGCATTGTTGGACATGTTCTGGGGCTTGAAAGGACGAACCGAGAGGCCACGATTGGCAGCAAGCCGACAAAGACCCGCAACAAGAACGGTCTTGCCGACATCGGAGCCGGTCCCTTGCAGCATGATGGCCTTGGTCATTGTCGTGGAACTCCGGAGAACTCGACCCGGCCTACAACGGCGTCTCTGCTGCGGTCAATCTCAGGCGCTGAAAATGCGAAGGCCGCGTCAACCGTTCGGTTGCGCGGCCTGCCGAAATACGCTGGCGCGTTCGCCCATACACGACGAAGCTCACGTTCTCCGGGACGCACTACCTGATCCGGAGAAGCAGCGGTGTCCCCCGCTACGCAACAACAGATAGCGCCACATTGTTACCGGAAGGTTAGCAGCCCCTTGAGCAAAGATGAATTTCGGCATTTTCTGACTTTTCTCGACGATCAGGGCGGCGCTGGCAGCTTTGCCGGCGCGATCTTACGGCGCAGACGGTAACCTTTTGGTGAGACCGGCATTAACGATTTCAAATCATACGCTTAGACTCCGTACCTCAAGCGCAGAAGACAATTGATTTCCGCAACTGAACGCGTAGGCTGCGCATCAAGGTGCCAAGACGAGCACCACAGCGACAGCCCGGACAAACAGCACAAGGGGTCCCCGCAAGCGGAACGCCTAGGTTGTGGCCGCGGCAGCAAAAGGGAACGCAAGATGAGATCTCTCTGCACTTCAATCCTGCTCACCCTCGGAATTTATGCAGCGGCCGCATCTGCGCAGGCTGCCGACTGCGGTAACGTCACCATCGCCGAGATGAAGTGGGCTTCGGCCGGCATTGCCGCTAACTTCGATAAGTTCATTCTCGAGAAGGGGTACGGCTGCTCGGTCAAAATCGTCCCGGGCGACACGATGCCGACGTTCCTCTCGATGAACGGAAAAGGTGAGCCGGATATTGCTTCGGAGTTCTGGATCAATTCAGTGCGTACCGAACTCGATAACGCGGTCAGGGAGGGCAAGCTGATCCAGGCGGCCGAAATCCTCTCAGAGGGTGCGGTCGAGGGCTGGTGGATACCGAAATTTATCGCCGATGCCAATCCCGATATCCGCAGCGTAGAGGACGCGCTCAGGCATCCCGAGCTCTTCCCGGCACCAGGCAATTCATCGCAGGGCGCGGTCTATAGTTGTCCCGTCGGGTGGAGCTGCCAGATTTCAACGGCAAATCTGTTCCGCGCGCTTGGAGCCGACAAGAATGGGTTTCAGCTTGTTGAGACGAGCAGCCCGCAAGAACTTGATGATTCCATCGCAACCGCGTTCCAGAAAAAGATCGGCTGGCTTGGCTACTACTGGGCCCCGACAGCCATTCTCGGCAAATACGACATGACCCTCCTCAGCTTCGGCGTCGGTCATAACAAGGCAGAATGGGACAAATGCACATCGGTCCCCGGTTGCGCCCGGCCGCAAGTAAACTCTTATCCCGTCTCGCGGGCCTACACGATCGTCACAAAATCCTTCGCCGATCGGGCCGGACCAGCGATGGACTACTTGAAGGTCCGGTCATGGGACAACATGACGATCAACGAAGTGCTGGCCTGGCAGGACGAAAACCGCAAGAGCAACGAGGAAGCCACGATTTACTTCCTGCAGAACTATGCCGCCCTGTGGACCAAATGGGTTCCGACCGATGTCGCTCAGAAGGTCAAGGCCGCGCTCTAGGGCAAGCAAGACGATCGCCCGCCGAACGATCGGTCCGCGCATACGATGAGCACCTCTTCCCTGTGATGTTGCGGTTTTCCTATAAGCAGCGACTGCTTGCGCCCGAATCGCGCCAAACCGCTTGCCCCAGACAAGGAGAACAAAGATGACATCTGTTCCATTTCCCGACCGAGACACAATCGCTTCAAAGTTTGCGAGCCTTGGCGAGCAGGAAAAAGCCTACGTTGCCCTCTTGATGGAAAACGCGGCACAGGACGAAAACCTCATCGACGGCCTGCACCGCCACCTGAACAACGCCGCAGGCGCGCCATTCCTGAACACGCTGAAACTCGAGAACCTTGGGAAATGGATTGGCGAGGCGGCACCCGCCCGACTGCAGATACGCCTAATGGAGGCTGCGAAATCAAGCCAGCATCCCGCCTATGCGGCGTTCCGGACCGGTCTTTCGCGTTCCGGCGGGCTGGAAAAAGCCTACCCGCCGGCAGCGATCTGACGCGGCTTTACCGGGTGGCAGCGCGACCGACTGAACGACCTGCATCCTGCGTCGCATTGACGGCATTTGCCGTGTCGCGACCGATGCCGCGGATCGTGTTTCCACACGAAGAGAGCACGAGCAGAATTGCTAGGGCGGAGCCGATCTTGGCCATTGTCATCATTGCGAAATCCTTCTTTTTCAATCGTCCAGGCGCGGCGACTCCCGCCACGCGCGTTAAACCCCGGAGGAAGAAAAGAGGTCCCCGCTATGTTGTCAAGCGGCAACGGCCTTTGCTTTTTCGGCAAAGGCAAAGCGGATGCTTTCGGCGACAGCCCGCATCGGGTTGTTCATCTGTGACGCGGTAAGCAGCCTGATGTCGAAGGAACCAAGCTCGGGCAATCCTTCCTGCAGGCCGAGAATCGTCATCTCATCGGTGACGTAGGAGCGCGGCAGCGGCGCGATTGCCAGGTCGGAGATCACGGCCGCGCGCTGTGCCATGGTATGGCCGCTGAGAAAAGCGACACGATAACCGCGCTTCATGCGCTCAAGTTGAGACAGCGCCTCGGAGCGCCAGATGCAGCCATCCTCCCAGATCGAGATCGGTAGCGGCTCACGACGATGCGCCGTACCGCACTTGGCGCCGGCCCATACCAGTCGCTCCCGAAATACAATCTCGCCGTCAGTCGGCAGCGGACGAGTCGCGCAATTGATCAGCGCCAGATCCAGCCGCTGCTCCTCCATCCGCTTCTTGAGCCCGATGCTCATGTCGATGGTGACATCGACCATGATGCTCGGAAAACTCTCCGCGAAGCTTTTCAGGATGCTCGGCAGCAGTCGTTCGCCGATATCCTCCGGCGCGCCCAGCCGCACCACGCCACTGAGTTCGGGCATGATGAACCGCGAAACCGCCTCGTTGGACAAAGCGAGAATGTTGCGCGCGTAGGAAAGCAGCACCTCGCCGTGCTGGGTCAGGCTGACCGACCGCGCATCCCGCAGGAACAGCGTGGCACCAAGCTGTTCTTCGAGCTTCTTGATCTGCATGGAGACCGCCGATGGCGTCCGGTAGACCGCCTCGGCAGCGGTGGAAAAATTGCCGGTCTCTGCGATGGCAACGAAGGTGCGCAGCACGTCGTTATCAAGCAAAGGAATGGGACGGCGAAAGGGGATGCTCATCGTCACATCTTTCAATTTTTCTGAATTTGAATTCCATATCATTTTGTTTGATTGAAAGTCAACCCGGCAATACTCTTCCTTCCTAGCGGCTAATACTGATGAAAGGAGGCCGCGATGAACACTCTCAGCGCTATCTTTGACATCTTCTACGCATTCAGATCGCGACAGATCTCCCGCCAGACACGCAATCGCACGCGCGATCAGTTGGCGCGGCTGCCGAGACATCTCGCCGATGATCTCGATCTGCAAGCCTTGGGCATGACCGAGCCTCGCTGAGACGCGAGATCCCGTCAGCGGCTTCAAAGACACGGTGAAAGGCTCTAATATACGCTCCGCGGCGCGACTACGGAGCGTAACGACCATGGCGACGAACGACGCGTGTTTCCACGGCGACATCCCCGCAGCATATGATCGGTACATGGTGCCGATGTTGTTTGACCCTTATGCAGCTGATTTGGCGCAGCGCGTGGCGTCGATTGATCCGCACCGCGTTCTCGAGGTCGCAGCGGGGTCCGGCGCTCTGACGCGTGCGATGTCGTCAGCACTTCCGCACGCCGAAATCATCGCCACCGACTTGAACCAGGCCATGTTGGATGTCGCCGCATTGAGACATTCTGGGGGGCATGTCGTTTGGCAACAGGCTGACGCATCGAGCCTACCCTTCCCCGCGCAGACCTTTGACGCCATCGCTAGCCAGTTCGGCGTCATGTTCTTTCCCGATAGGGGCCGCGCCTACCGCGAAATCCTCCGCGTGCTGAAGCCGAAGGGCACGTTCTTTTTCAACACCTGGGACTCAGTCGAGAACAACGCCTTCGCAAAAGCCGTCAAGGCTTCGACGGATACCCTGTTTCGGGATGATCCGCTGAGCTTCTTCCAGCGCACGCCGCATAGTTACGTTGACGCCGAGGCGATCCTATTGGAGTTGGAACAAGCCGGCTTCCAGTCGGCGACCTTCGCAAGGGTCGAAAAGACTGCCCGTGCGCCCTCGGCAAGGGACGCGGCGACAGGCTTCTGCAAGGGCAGTCCGCTCCGCACGGAAATAGACGCCCGCCAGTCAAAGGTCGATGTCGTTGCTCGTGTGGCCGATACGCTAGAGCAGGTTTTCGGCATGGGACCGATCGAGGGCGGGATGTCTGCATTTGTATTCACAGCCGAGGCCCCGCGCCAGACCTAGCAGCTCTGGGCGATCCGTTTCCATGGCACAGAAGCAACCTCGGTCATCAAAGAAGGGGTCGACCGACTGCGTCGCCCATAAAGCCACCCAAAACGACTCTGACACCGTCGGAACATCCTGTGCGGAGCGACGTTCCCTTTATGCAACGCACCCTTTGTCGTTGCACTGACTGCGTTTCCCTCAACTGCAGTCACAGAGGCCCGGCGCTGTCCAAACCAGCACCGGGCTTTTCGCTCTCGCTCACCATTCACCTTTTAGATAATTCAGAGCCATCTAAAATACAGCTTGAAATCGCCGTCTCGGTAATGATGATGCTTGCCTTCAGCCAGGAGGGGTATCGATGTCACAATACCACGAGACGCGGCGGTTCAAATGCACCAGTGATGCTGGAAATGCCTGCGTCGTCATCGAACAGATCAGGATTGCTGATGAGGCAGTCGCCGGCCCACGGACAGATTACATGACTGTCGATGGCGAGGTCGCCAATCGACTCGACAAGAAGCACTTTCTGATCCTGATGAAGGGCGAGATCGTCAAGATTCAGAGAGCTCTAAGGAAAAAGCACTGAGCTGGCGTCAGCCGGCGTTGCCCCCTCGGAGGCCGTACGCCGTGGTGGTGTTCCTGCCAGCTCGGAATGGACTGAGATGTCGCCGAGCATATATGTCATCAGCGCGTCATCTGACAGTGATGTCTTAACGCACCGAGCGCTGCGACTCGTTTTTCATTCCGGCGCTGTTCACCGCTGGAATGACTGATGCTGTATATCATTGCCGTCGCCGGTGCCCTGCTGGCAGCCAATACCCTCAGCCTTCTGATCGCGGGGTGGCGGATTCGCTCCCGCCAAGACAGGACGCCAAGCGTCGCCACGCGTTCGCCTGTCTCGATCGTGATACCTCTTTGCGGAGTGGAACAATTCTCACGCGAGACACTCCAAAGCGCGCTTAGCCTGGATTGGCCCGACTACGAGGTCATCTTCTGCGTTGCCGACAGGGCCGATCCCATCATTGGTTTGGTCGAGCATGCCCTCCGAACAAAGCCGCTCGCAAAGGCGAAGCTCCTTGTCGGAGACGACCGCATCAGCGCAAATCCGAAACTCAACAACTGCGTCAAGGGTTGGAACGCGGCGTCGCATGAATGGGTCGTCCTTGCCGATTCCAACGTCATGATGCCGACGGACTATCTCACACGCTTGTTGGCCGCCTGGCGGCACGACAGCGGGCTTGTCTGCTCGACGCCACTTGGGTCCCGTCCCAACGGATTTTGGGCGGAGGTCGAATGTGCCTTCCTCAACACGCATCAAGCGCGTTGGCAATATGCCGGAGAGGCCCTTGGATTTGGCTTCGCGCAAGGCAAGAGCATGCTATGGCGCAAGAAGATGCTCGACGCCCACGGTGGCATTCAGGCACTTGCCGCAGAAATCGCCGAAGACGCCGCCGCCACAAAGCTGGTGAACAGCATGGGCCTCAAGGTGCATCTCGTCGCCGGGCCATTCGAGCAGCCCCTGGGGAGGCGGACCTTCAGCGAGATCTGGGCAAGGCAATGCCGCTGGGCGCGGCTGCGACGCGTCACCTTCCCGCACTTCTTCGCACCGGAGATCCTGCTCGGTGTAGCGCCACCCTTGTTGCTATGCTTGAGTGCTGCCTTCGTGTCTGGAGCCAGCCTCTTCGCAACAGCGTTAGCGGTTTTGTGCGCCGCCTACATGCCGGAGCTTACTCTTGCGGTTCGCAAGAATTGGCACCTGTCCCCGCTGTCACTCGTCGC
The DNA here is from genome assembly GCF_050644135.1 of Rhizobium sp. YTU87027. NCBI lineage: Bacteria > Pseudomonadati > Pseudomonadota > Alphaproteobacteria > Hyphomicrobiales > Rhizobiaceae > Rhizobium > Rhizobium sp. YTU87027. The sequence goes on from NZ_CP098440.1 coordinate 1,758,110, forward strand.
AATGGTTACGCGCGATGCCTTGCTTCCAATCATCTGGATGCGGAGCTGGTTGGCGGGAAGCTTTGATTGGCGCGGAAACAGGATGGTGATTGGATCGCAGGAGTCGCGCCTCGAAGCTGGTGTAGCTGGCCCGATCGCAAGCCCCTAGCAACGGCCGGCATTCGACGCCGCTCGTATGCCCTTGGGTAAGACCGTGCCGGCGGTATGGCTGCAATGTTCGGCGGCACCGTGCTAAAGTGTCCCCTATCCCGCGAAATCCTCCTATTCGCTTTATCGTCGCAATTGCGATGAGCGCCTCTGCTCGGTCTGTGCACGTTGCCGCCATCATTCAAAAACACTGATGGTATCCATAAACTCTATTCGTTTGATTGATGGGAGCGAAACACCCATATTCTAATCATGAAACAAGCGTCATCCGACGAGGAAAGGAAAACGGACATGACGACGATTACCTTCAGGCACACCAAGACGCCCTCAAGCGAAGCCCATCTGCATATTGCTGACTACGCCCGCAAGCTGGTTCATGCATGGCATCAGTGGCAGGTTGCCCGCGAAATCGAATCCATGCCTTTCGACATGCGCAAGGACATTGGCTGGCCGTCAGCGGATGACGCGGATGAACGCAAGGTTATGTAATGAATCCGACATTCCTCCCCCGCGTGAAAGCGGCGCCTTGCCTTCGTGCAGCGCCGCTTTCTCCGTCTTTAGGGCCACCCAATTAAATCTTGAATTTCAGATACATGTATTCTGCAAAATCGCCTGTTTTTGAACTTTTGAAGACAACGATCGTCATTTGATCATCGTCAATTTCAGCAATGTCGCAAATTTGCTCTTGGCGGCCGCATTTATCCATGAGAATGTCGCTTTCAGGATATCGAAACGACGTATTCCAAGCAACGAATAGTGCATTCGCACCTCCAGCAGGGATTTGTCTCATGAACAAGATGTCGCATAAGCAACGGTCTCTCGTCTTCTTCATGGTCCCGCAGTTTACGATGCTGCCTTTCTCGGCGGCAATCGATACGCTGCGTATCGCCAATCGCATGCTTGGCTACCAAGCCTATACATGGCGGCTGACTTCGGTTGACGGGCAGAAGGTCTATTCTTCCTGCGGCATCGGCGTCGAAGCAAACACGTCGCTTTCCGACGAGCGCCGCAACCTCGGTGGCGAGCATCGCCCGAGCATGGTGCTGGTCTGTTCCGGCATTGATGTCGAGGACTTCAATAACAAGTCCGTCAGCGCCTGGTTGCGCGAATCCTACAATCGCGGCGTTGCCGTCGGCAGCCTCTGTACGGGCGCACATATCCTCGCGCAGGCGGGGCTTTTGAATGGCAAGCGCTGCGCGATCCACTGGGAAAACCTGCCGGGCTTTTCGGAAGCCTTTCCGCAGGCCGAGGTCTATGCCGATCTCTATGAGGTGGACAGCAATCTCTATACCTGTGCCGGCGGCACCGCGTCGCTCGATATGATGCTGAATCTGATCGGACAGGATTTCGGCGAAACACTGGTGAACCGAGTCTGTGAGCAGCACCTGACCGATCGCGTACGCAGCCCGAACGACCGCCAGCGCCTGCCGCTGCGCGCGCGTCTCGGCGTCCAGAATGCCAAGGTTCTTTCCATCATCGAACTCATGGAAGGCAATCTCTCCGAACCACTGTCGCTTCTGGAAATCGCAGACGGCGTCGACCTGTCACGCCGGCAGATCGAACGGCTGTTCCGCCAGGAAATGGGGCGCTCGCCGGCCCGTTATTATCTGGAAATACGACTTGATCGCGCCCGCCATCTGCTGGTGCAGTCTTCCATGCCGGTCGTCGAAGTGGCCGTTGCCTGCGGCTTCGTTTCGGCCTCGCACTTCTCCAAGTGTTATCGCGAACTCTATCATCGCTCGCCGCAGCAGGAGCGTGCAGAGCGCAAGATGACGATGGCAACAGCACGCCAGTCTATCGCAGCGTGATGTCAGCCCCGGGGCGGCTACTGGGCCGCCTCCTCCGTCATACGCGCGTCGGAATAGACCTGATTGCGCCCCCTGTGCTTGGCCATATAGAGAAACTGGTCAGCGGCGTTCAGATAGTTGTCGAAGGTTTCGTGGTCGGAAATTTCCGCAACGCCAATCGATACGGTAACGGAAAGCTCTTCGTCATCCGCCATAACCTTCAGACGTGAGATATCTGACCGTATCTCGTCACACAGCTTGCTCGCGGCAATCGAATCCATCATCGGGAACAGGATCGCAAACTCCTCCCCGCCAAGGCGCGAAAGCAGGTTGTCGCCCCCGTCGAAGATCGTCGCCAGCCGATCTGCAACCGCCTTCAGCACCTCATCGCCGATCTCATGCCCATAGGTGTCGTTCAGCCGCTTGAAATGATCGATGTCGAGCACCGCAACGGCGGCCGTGGCGTTCTGACGCAGGCAGTCATTCACCAGCTTCGGTCCGAGATCATAGAAATAGCGGCGATTGTAGAGCCCAGTCAGGTAGTCGCAGGCAGCAGCTGCCCGGAGCTGCTTCATCTGTGTCAAGGTCTCGACATTGTTGGCGATCCGGCACTGCAATTCTTCGGCCACGAACGGCCTGAAGAGAAAATCGGATGCACCGGCCTTCAGGAAGCTTGCAGAGAGCATGCGATCGTTCGAAGACGAAACCCCGATGATCCGCAGCCTGTCCGAGCCGAAGCGTCGCCGTATCCGCCGCGTCAATTCGTAGCCGCTAATGTCGGGCATATGATGATCCGTGACGACAATCTCGATATCGTCGTAGGCCTCGAGCGCGGCGAAGGCTTCGGGCCCGGACGCAGCCTCGACAACCACGTATTGCTGCGCTTCGAGCAGCCCGACAAGGACATGGCGCGCGGAATCAACATCGTCGACCACCAGAACCCGCGTTTTCCTGTTCGACAACACCCGTCTGACGCTGGCGACAACGTTGTCGAGCGCGAACTCATTGTCCTTCAGCACATAGTCGATAACATTGCGCTCCATGATGCGGTTGCGCGTATCGAGGTCGAAAGTGGCGGTGAAAACAATGGCCGGAATGCCAGCCTGTATGGTGCAGTCGAGCGCTTCGCCATAGGGCGCGTCCGGCAGATTGAGGTCGACAATCGCCATTGTGTAATCGCTCGGCGCATGGGCGATCGTTTCTTTAAGAATTTTCAAGGAAGAGCACGGCTTGACGTTTAGCCCGAGTTCCGCATGAAGGCGGTAGCAGAGAACGACGGAAAACATCCGGGAATCTTCAACCAGGAGTATCCATTGACCACCGAAACGTGGTCCGGATCCATCGCGATGGAGATCCTCCTGGAAAGCCATTCACCCCTATCCCCCAGAAAGCCGCAGCGGTCCGAATCGACCATCTTCTCGACTTATGTGAAGATAACTCACAGAAACACGCGTGAGAAGATATCGAGACTTGGCAATACTTGAAATTGCATAAATCTCGATTTCAAGCGGGTGGGAGCGCCTCCGCCTAACATCGTCGGGCGGAGGCAGTGTGTCAGGCAACGGCCCGTTCCTTGCGCATCGACTGGATCTGCAGCAGGGTATCGAGGTTCTGGTTGACGCGGCAGTAGAACTCCTCGTCGATGAACGGCCGTAGCATGAAGTCGTTGCCGCCGGCCTTAAGGAAGCGCGCCGACAGCAGCCGGTTCGACGATGACGACACGCCGATAATGCGCAACTCATGCGAACCGATGCTGGCGCGGATGCGCCGGGTCAGTTCGAAGCCATCGATATCGGGCATGTTGTAATCGGTGATCATCAAACCGATGTCGCGGTTGGCCTTGAGGATCTCAAGCGCCTTGGCACCGCTGTCGGCTGTGCTGACCCGGAAATTGTACCGCTTGAGGCGGCTCGACAACAGCGCGCGAGCCGTCGGGCTGTCATCGACGATCAAAACGTGATGACGATGGTTGGTCAGGAAGCGGCAGATAGACTCCGCAAGAAGATCGACGGCGAAGACGTTGTCCTTGAGGATGTAGTCGACGATGTCTTTGGCCATCAGCTTGTCGCGCATGCCTTCCTGGAAGGTCCCGGTGAAGACGATGGTCGGGATGCTGAGATCGACCAGGTATTCCAGTGCCTCGCCGTTCTCGGCACCCGGCAGATTGATGTTGGAGATGGCCAGCGTAATCGGGTCGGTCGACTTGTCGTAGGACAGCTGCAGATCTTCGAAATTCCGGCAGATTTCCACGTCGATATCGAACAGTTCCTTCAGCCGCTTGCCGATCATCGACGTGAATACGTTCGAATCCTCGGCCAGAATAACGCGCGCATCAGCAAACATGCCTCCGGAATATTGCATTCCCGAAATACCCAAAAACGCCATTTCGAAACCTTTTGATAAAACTCCTGTCCCCGGCTGAAATCGGTACAATACCTGATTTGAATAAGTATTAATCGGCAGCCTTCATTGACCAACAAAAAGGCGGCCACGAGGGCCGCCCTGATATTCTTCAAAACATGCTTAAGAGACTATGCGCGCAGCGCCGCATTGTCTGGATCGAAGGGGCTCTCGCCCACGACCGTCGCGTTGTACGTCGTGCCGAGGATCTTGATCTTGAGCTTCGTGCCTTCCTTCGCATAGTCGGGCCGCAGCATCGCCAGCGCCAGCGAGCGGTTGATGCGGAAGCCGAACGTGCCGTTTGTCGCACGCCCGACGAGCTCGCCCGCCTCATTGTAGATAGCCTCAGAACCGCGGGCATCGACATCATTACCCGTCTCAACGACCAGGGTGGCGAAGTTCCACTTCAAGCCCTTGTCCTTATAGGCCAGCAGTCCCTCGCGGCCGAGGAATTCCTTCTCCGGCTTGATGAAGCGGTCAAGCGCCGATTCGTAGGCGTTGTACTCGATCGACATTTCGCGGGGGATGAGGCGGTAGGACTTCTCGACCGACATCGACAGCATCGCGCGAATACCGAACGGTTTGATGCCGAATTCGGCCCCGGCTTCCATCAGCTTGTCGAAGATGTAGTTCTGCATCTCGATCGGATGATGCAACTCCCAGCCAAGCTCGCCGACGAAATTGACGCGCAAAGCATGTGCACTCGCAACGCCGATCGAGATCTCCTTGCCGGAAAGCCATGGGAAATCCTTGTTCTCAAGGCTCGTTCGCGTGAGCTTCTTGAGCAGGTCACGCGACTTCGGACCGGCAAGCACGAGCACGCCCAGCCGTTGGGTGATCTGCTGCAGACGAACGGAACCGTCGGTGGGCGCGAGCTTACGCAGATAGTCATGGTCATGCGCCTCATAGGCGCCGGCCGAGACGAGATAGAAGCGGTTCGGCGCCCATTCGTAGACCGTGAACTCGGCCCGCACGCCGCCATGGACCGTCAGCATGTGGCAGAGAGCGATGCGGCCGCGCTTCTTCGGGATAGCGTTGGCAAGGATCGATTCCAACCAGGCGCGCGCACCGGGGCCCGAAACCTCCATCTTCGCGAAGGCCGACATATCAAGCACGCCAACATTCTTGTGCACGTTCATGACTTCGTTGCCAACGTGCTCGAAGTAGTTCGACCGACGGAACGACCACCGCTCGAGAATGCGACCGTCCTCTTCAGGATCGGAGTGATTATGGTTGGTGAGAACATCCTCGCCGACACCGATCTGGTCCTTCGGCAGGTCGTAGCCTTCAGGTGCAAACCAGTTGGCGCGTTCCCAGCCATAAACAGAACCGAAAACGGCGCCCAGCTTCTTCAGGCGGTCGTAAACCGGCGTCGTCTTCAGCGGACGGGCGGCAGCACGCTCTTCATCGGGATAGTGCATGGTGAAGACGTTCGCGTAGGCCTCTTCGTTCTTCGCAACGAGGTATCCTTCGGTCGCGTAGGGGCCGAAGCGGCGGGGATCGACACCCATCATATCGACGGTCGGCTCGCCGTCCACGATCCATTCCGCCAACTGCCAACCGGCACCGCCCGCTGCGGTGATACCGAAGGAATGCCCTTCGTTGAGCCAGAAATTCTTGAGGCCCGGCGCCGGGCCGACAATCGGGTTACCATCAGGCGTGTAGGCGATGGCACCGTTATATACCTTCTTGATGCCGACCTCGCCGAAGGCCGGGACACGGGCAATGGCGGTCTCGATATGCGGCATCAGCCGATCGAGCTCTTCCTGGAAGAGTTCGTATTCGCTCTCGTCCGATGGACCGTTGACATAACAGACCGGTGCGCCGTGCTCATAAGGCCCGAGAATGAGGCCGCCGTTTTCCTCGCGCATGTACCACGCGCTGTCGGATTCGCGCAGCACGCCCATCTCTGGCAGACCCTTGGCCTTGCGCTCGAGGATGGCCGGATGCGGCTCGGTGACGATGTACTGGTGTTCGACCGGGATGACTGGAATGTTGATCCCGACCATCTCACCGGTCTTGCGGGCAAAGTTGCCGGTACAGCTGATGATATGCTCGGCGGTGATTTCGCCCTTGTCTGTCGTCACCTTCCACAGACCGTCCGGCTGCTGTTCGATCGCTGTGACGGTGGTGTTGCGGTAGATCGTAGCGCCACGGTCGCGTGCACCCTTGGCAAGCGCCTGTGTCAGATCAGCCGGCTGGATGTAGCCGTCATCGGGATGCTGGATCGCACCGAGCAGACCGTCGGTCTCGCAGAGCGGCCAGATTTCCTTGACCTGTTCGGGCGTCAGCACGTTCACCTTGACGCCGATCGTCTCGGCGATGCCGGCATAGTACATGTACTCGTCCCAGCGATCCTTGGTACGTGCCAGGCGGATGTTGGAGACTTGGCTGAAGCCGACATTCATGCCGGTTTCCTGCTGAAGCTCCTGATAGAAGCGAACCGAGTACTTGTGGATCTGACCAACCGAGTAGCTCATGTTGAACAGAGGCAGCAGACCAGCAGCATGCCACGTCGAACCGGAGGTCAGTTCCTTGCGTTCAATCAGGACGACATCGTCCCAGCCTTTCTTGGCAAGGTGATAAAGCGTCGAAACGCCAACGACGCCGCCGCCGATGACCACTGCGCGCGCATGTGTCTTCATGGAGAATAACCCTCTGTTCTACTAACCTGTCCGACGAATACCGCCGACGGAAATCGCCTTCACGAACTATGCAGCGAGGCCGAGCTTACCAAATGCCTGTTTACGACATGGGGAAAGCTTGCCGCGACTGCATGCAAATAGGCAAGCCGCAAAAGGCCTTTGGCCGAAAATCCGTGGACAAAAATTGTGATCAGAGAGACCCGTCGTTCACTTTACGACGGCCGATCCTTTGACGATGTCGATCGTTTCGCCACCGTCGAGGCCGATCCGGTCACCGTCGGGTGCGGTGATAAAGCAGCCCGACGCGCAGAACGTCTCCGATGCGCCGGGATCGAGCACAAGCTGCATCTTGTTGCCGCCCTCAGTGAGGACGATCACGACGGCGGCGCTGTCGGTATTAGTGATGGAAGCTGCGTGAGTCTGGCCTGCGGCCGCGAGTGAAAGAAACAGTACGACGGCAAATCTTGCCATACAGTGTGGCGCGGATGAAGCGCCCTCCCTTGGAGCGTCTCGGCGCTGCTGCCCCCAGCAACGAAAACCCGATTGCAGACGTTATATGGCGACCGCTCTGAACGGCCGCTGAACAACGCCTTCACCCCTTGAGATTGCCATCAGCCGCCTTGCCGCGCAACCGCCGCACCGTCCCAGCCTCTTCGTCCAATTCGCTCGCCTCGGAGACGTCCTCAATCTTCGCCGGCACCTTGCCTGCGGTAGTCGTGGTTCCGACCTGATCCGGCTGGCGATGGAACACGACATCGCTCTGAGGAAGCGGGATTTCGACCCCCTCTTCCCGGAACCTTTTGAGGATCGCGATACGCAGATCGTTCCGGACCTTCAAACCATCACCCATGTCGGCAAGCATGAAGCGAAGCTCGAAGTCCAGCGAATACGGCCCGAAGCGCAGGAACTCCACATGCGGCTCAGGATTGCGCAGGACCACGGGTACCGCGTTGACGAGCTCGAGCAGAATATCCATCACCTTCTGCGGATCGGAATCATAGCTCACCGAAACCGGAATTTCCGACCGGCCCATCTTGTTGCGATGGGTCCAGTTGCCCACGGAAGCATTGATCAGTTCGGAATTCGGAACAATGATCGACTGCTTGCGGAACGTCTCGATCTCGGTCGCGCGAACGGAAATCCGCTTCACGATGCCTTCGGCCGTGCCGGAGACGACGTGGTCGCCGACCTTGAACGGACGCTCGACGAGCAGGATCAGGCCGGAGACGAAGTTCGACACGATGTTCTGGAGGCCGAAACCGATACCGACCGACAGCGCGGAGGCAACAAGTGCGAAGCTTGAGAGGTCGATGCCCGCGGCGGAAACGCCGACAATCGCCGCAAGACCGACACCGAGATACCCGATGCCTGTCTTGACCGAATTCCGGACCCCGAGGTCGACATGGCTGCGCGCCATGATGTTGCCGTCAAGCCAGCGCTGGATCCAGCGCGTCAGCAGGTAGCCGCCCGCAAAGAGCAGAATGCCGGTCATTATCCCGATCAGCGAGATGCTGATCCCGCCCAGCCTGACCTCGGTAAGAAGGCGGTAGCCGATCAGTTCAAGATCCTGAATATGGAAACCCCATAGGAGCAGCACCAACGGAATCCCAACCATCAGCGCGATGGCCGAGATGCACATGCCAACCAACAGGCCCGCTTGGTCGATGGCGACGGGGCCGAGCTTGAAACGCTTCTGGAGGAACCGACCAAGCGATGTCTCGCCAAAAGTCTCGCTGCGTGAAATCGCTTTGCCGGACAGAAGACCAATATAGGTCGTGACGATGATGGCACCGGTGATGATCAGCTGCGTTGCAACGAAGCGCGCAAGCCCGACATAGCCGGTCAGCGCCGTTATGATCAGACCTGCGCCCAGCACGCGCAAAATGATCGCCATGCCGTGCGGCCAATGGCGTCCCGGCGCATCCGGATCCCCGTTTCGAGCCAACATCGGACGACCGAACGATGCCGCGATCAGGATGAAACCGATGATCAGGGCAGCTATCAGACTCTTGACGACGGTAAGGACGAGCGGAGATCCCATCGCTTCGCTGATGCTACCGAAGAGGTAATCAAGCGCGTTGACGATGGCCATCGCCAGCAGGCAGGCGCCGATCGAGCTCGCGCCACGGTTCGAAAGCTTGACGAGACGCCAGTGCGGTTCCTTCGGCGCAAACACTGCGTTGGTGAAACGCCTGACGAAATAGATCAGCCCGATCGCGCCGAAGAGCGCCCCGATGATCGGCGCAATATCCGGCCTCAGAACATTGAAACTATTGAGGAAGAAGTAAGACGTCACCAAGAGCGCCGCGAGAGCAAACGTCCGGATCAGGGTGGACCAGAAAGCGATGGAGAGACGGTTGATATACGAGGGCTGCTCGACCGTCTCCTTGCGCTGAAGGTAGCGGCCGAAGATGCGGTAGCCACCGGACAAGAGCACCAATGCCGTCACGAGCGACATCGCGATGGCCGCAAAGAACGCGAAAGCCTTGAACTTCAGTACGAATCCCAGCCAGCTGCCGAGGGCTTGGATGAACTCCGTGCCCTCCCGGACGAAGGCGCTCGCCGCATCATCGATAACGGAAAGCGAGACATCGGTGCGCCGCAGCAAGGTGGCAGCAAAGAGCTGTCGGCGGGTTTCGGCAATAAGGTTGCCAAGCTTGCCTGTGGAAGCGGACAGCGTTTCGGCATCACCGGTAACGGCGTTGATCTGGGCGCGCTCCGCGGTCAAAGCGTTGCGTTCTGTCGTAACGATCTCCGCTTCTGCTGGCTGACCCTCCTTCGGCGGATCGCCCAACTCGGCAAGGCGGTTCTTGATCTGATCGAGCCGCGGTCTGAGGCCAACGGAAATGTTCAGAACCGCGCGACCGAGTTCGTCGGTCTTTCCGGCGAGAGCCACCAACGCGTCGTCATCGTCGTTCTTCTGCTTGACGCCATCCTCCAGGGAGACGAGATCCTGCTTTGCTTTCTCGATCGCCTTCGCCGCCTGCTCGATTGGGCTGTCAGCGACAGACGCCTCGGTCGCCTGCGGCGGCGAGGCCTGCGGTGCGGCCGTCTGCGCGCCCGCGAGGTTCGCACCGGCGCCCGCCAGCGCTGCGACTAGGAAAATGCGAAGCAAGAGTTGTGTCGGCCGCAAAATATCCCCGCTCGGGTTGGCTGGATCAGATTGGATTCCAGCTTTTCATAAGAAAGAAAGGCGACAGAAAGGCGACGTGATCAGAAGCCTGTGCCCGGCTGTGCCAGATATTCCAGTTCTGCCGTCGTCGATTGACGTCCAACGAGAACATTGCGATGCGGAAAGCGACCGTAGGCCGCAATCACTTCCCGATGGCGAAGCGCATAGTCGATATATTCCTCGTCACCAAGCGCCTTGAACAGAGCGACTGAACGTTCCTGCTCTTCCAGATCTTCGCAATGCTCGAAAGGCATGTAGAAAAATGTCCGGCATTCCGGGTCAACCTGTTGATCCGCTCCAGCCTCCAACGCGAGCTTTGCCTCGCGCAGCGCAATCCCGTCGGTGGCAAAGGCGAGCGGTGTGGCCCGATATATGTTGCGTGGAAACTGGTCGAGCACGATCACCGCGGCAAGCCTGCTGTGCGGCGTCGAGCGCCATTCCTCCGTCACCCCGCGCGCGAGCGCAAGATGGGTGTCACGGAAGCGCCGGCGAATATTTCGATCGAGTTCCAACGCCGCCTTGAACCATTGATCCCGCCCGCACTCTTCGAACCAGAAGCCGTAGACCTCCTGAGGCGTGCAGACATATCCAAGTTCCATCTTTCCTCCCGACAAAGGTCGGTCGACCCCAAGTTGACCGACTATTTCGTACCGATCTTGTGACCTGACACCTCGGCGCCTGCATCCGGCGCCAACTGCAGGAAGCGCAATGACGATATGACGCCAATCGCACCAACGACAAGAAAGGCCCAGCGGAAATCGACGAGCTCCGGCCCCTCGACACCGCGCAAGGCAACGGAAATGTTGAGCACCGCTGCCGCAATCGCGACACCAAGCAGCATTGAAACCTGCTGTAGCATACTCGACAGCGTCGAAGCGGAACTGCGCTGTGCCGGATTGATATCGGCAAAAGCGAGAGTGTTCAGTGCCGTGAATTCCATCGACCGCGAGAGACCGGCAATCATCAGCAACACGTAGATGATGGCGCGCGGACACTCGGGCACCAGAAAGCCGCAGGCCGCAATCGACAATGCAGCGATCATGCCGTTGAAGAAGAGCACGGTCCGAAATCCGAGCTTGGCAAGCAGCGGCGTCGTCACGGCCTTCATGCCGAGATTTCCAAGGAAGTAGACCAAGAGATAGGCGCCGGCCTCGATCGAGCTCAAACCGAAGCCGAGTTGGAAGAGGAGCGGCAAGAGGAACGGCGTCGCATTGATCGCGACACGGCTCGCCGTTCCGGCTGAAAGGGTCGCGATGGCAAAGGTCTGCGCTCTGAAAGCGGACAGGTCGAGCAGCGGATTACTGACCCTAAGGAAATGCAGCGTCGCCATGACGGACAGGACAATGCCCGCCAGCAGCATCAGCAGGATTGGTAACAAACCACCGTGCGATTTCACCGAGAGTTCAAGCGCCGCAAGCAGGAAGGTCAACCCACTGGCGCTGAGAATGAACCCAAGCACATCCAGCCGCCCGGCCTCCTCCTCACGCTGTTCCGGCACGAAACGGAGAACCAGCGCCATGCCGAGCACCCCGATCGGCAGATTGATGAGAAAGTTCCAATGCCAGCTTGCATAGGTAGTGATGAAGCTGCCAAGCAGCGGACCGATGACCGGAGCCGTCAGCGCAGGCCAGGTAATCAGCGCGATCGCCTGGACGAGTTCGGATTTGCGGGCATTCTTCAGGACAATAATCCGGCCGACTGGCGTCATGAGTGCGCTACCGGCTCCTTGCACGGCGCGCGCGACTACAAACTCGGCAAGGCCGTCGGAGAGCCCGCAGAACAGCGAGGCAATCGTGAAGACGGCAATGGAGGCCATGAAGATCCGACGAGCGCCGAACCGATCCCCAAGCCATCCCGAGAGCGGAATGAAGGCCGCCATTGTCAACATGTAGACGGTGATGCCGATGCTCATCGATACGGGTTGAACGCCGAAACTGGCTGCCATCTGTGGGAGGGACGTGGTGACGATGGTGCCATCGAGAATCTGCATGAAAAACGAAACGGCAACGACCAGCGCGACAATCTTTGCCCTGCGGATGCTCTCCGCATCGTCTTTCTCTATCGTCTGCGTAGCTGTCATTGATCTGCCAATGTGAATTGGATGCCTTGGGAAAGAACAGGCAGAGAAGCCGAGTCCAATGTGTGCCTGATGGCAGTTCCGCTAGATAGGCCGATCAGCGTGGCGCGGAAAGAGAAAATCCTGAGATCTCAAAGGATTTTGATCTTCAAAAGACGGCCCACCCACGCCGTATGCAACTCGCTCTGCGCGAAGTTACGAAGCGAGAACAATTGACAGCTATACCTTCTGCGGCCACCGTGGCGCGCAAGAGCGGCGAAGCGGCGGCACCGCGCTCCCGACGCAGGGACTTGGAGCATAATTCGATGATCGACACGCTGCTTGTTCTCAACACCGGTTCATCGAGCCTCAAGTTTCAGATCTTCGAGGACAGGGACTTGAACGTGCTGATGAGCGGCAAGGTCACCGGCATTGGTGATACAGCTGAGCTGCGCGCAAAGCTCCCCGATGGACGGGAGACGCAAACCTCCCTGCCCGCGGACACTAATCACGATTCGGCCCTCAGCGCCGTAATGGACCTCATCGACGGCCACGACCATGCCTGGCGCACGGCGGCGATCGTCCATCGCATCGTCCACGGCGGGCAAGCTTTCGTAGAGCCTGTCATTGTCACCCCGGACGTCATGCGTCGTCTGGAAGCGTTGATCCCGTTGGCGCCGCTTCATCAGCCGCACAACCTCGCCGGCATAACCGCTTCGGCAAGGCTCGCAAGCGGAGCGCCTGACATCGCCTGCTTCGATACCGCCTTCCACGCAGGGCACGACATATTGACCAGCAGTTTCGCCCTGCCGCAGGAAATGCGCGACAAAGGCATACGCCGCTATGGCTTCCACGGGCTTTCCTATGACTGGATCTCGCGGGTATTGGCGCAGGACTACCCGGACCTCTATGCCGGCCGCGTCGTCGTCGGCCACCTCGGCAATGGCGCCAGCCTCTGCGCGTTGAAGAACGGTATCAGCGTCGATACCACGATGAGCATGACCGCGCTTGACGGCATACCCATGGGAACGCGTAGCGGATCAATCGATCCCGGCGCCGTCCTCTACATGCTTCACGACCTCGATCTTGGCGTCGAGACGGTTCAGGACATCCTCTACGAGCGCTCCGGCCTGAAGGGATTGTCCGGCATCAGCAACGACGTCGAGGCGCTGCTTCGCAGCGACGATCCGCAAGCCGCCTTCGCGCTGGAATACTTCGCCCTCAAGACGGCCCAGCATGCCGCGATGATGGCCGTCTCCATGGGTGGCATCGATGCTTTCGTCTTTACTGGCGGGATCGGCGAGCACGCCGCCCCCGTTCGCGAAGCAATCCTCAGAAGGCTCCGCTTCCTCGGCGATTTCAAGATGCTCGTGATCCCGACAAACGAGGAACGCCTTATGGCAACCTATGCCAGAAAGCTCCTCCGCTCGGCAGCATGAAGGTCGCCGACTAGGCCAGGCCCAGCTTGTCGATGAAGCCGCTGACGCCCTTGACGTTCTCCACCAGGACACGGATGGCGCGGCGCTCCAGTTCGCTGGAGACAGTCCCCTCAAGCACGGCCCTGGAATCCTGAACTGTTACCTTGATCGCATCGGTGTCGAGACCAAGGTCGCCCTGCAGTCGCGCGCGAATGGCACGAGCGAGGGCATCGTCACCGCTTGCCGTTCTCGCGGTTGGTGCTGCAACGATGCCCTTGAGGAGATCGATACGGCTGACAATGCCGAGAAGGCGCTTGCCGCTGACGACGGGAACGCGCTTCACCTTGCGCTGGAACATCACTTCGGCGATAGCAGCCGCCGGCGTATCCGGTGTGACACTGATCACGCTCGCGGACATGACATCTGAAACCCGCCAACTGCGGCTGCGGATATAGTTGTCGAAATCGACGAGTGACGTTTCATCAGAGTTACCGGCAGATCTGCCGCCACCAAACTCGATCCGCCGCATGAGGTCGCCCTCCGTCAGCACGCCACAAAGATTGCCGTCATTGTCGATGACAGGCAGGCCACTGATGTCCTTGGCAACCATCAGGTCGATTGCCTGATGTATGCTGCTGTCGGCGCTGATCGTCGTGATGTCGGTGTTCATGATGTCTTGAGCAAACATGATAATCCCATTGCGCTCTGGAGGAAGTCGAATGGTGCCGATCTGATGCCCGGCGCAAACAGCGCACATATCGGTCGCCAAAAATATTGCGCAAATCCACCCGCAAGTCGATCAGTGATCGTGATCTTAATTTCAACCAGAGAGTTTAGTTCAATTGCGAGCGCAAGCAATTGCGGAGACGATCAGCTGAACGGGGTCAAAGCCCCCTGGAAGCGGCACCTCGCCTTGCTCCAATCGTCGGCCGGAATGTTCAGTAGTTGAAATGTTCAGTAGTTGATAGGCAAGGCCAGTACGGCGCGCTCAGCCGAGAATGTTCCTGATGGCTCGCATGAAAACCCGCGAACCGGTTGCAATCAGCTCATCGGGAAAGTCGTAATCCGGGTTATGCAGTCGCGGATGGTCCTCGCCTGCCCCGAGAAAGAACATCGCAGCGGGCGCCACGGTCCGGAACAGACCGAAATCTTCCGATGCTTTCATTGGCAGCAGACTGCTTGTCTCGTCGTGGCTGACACCTTCGTCACCCAGAGCGCGCAGCAACACCGCAACCGCTTCGGCGGAATTGTAGCACTGGTGGAACACGTCCTCGTAGCTGATCTCCACCTGCAACCGTCCGGCCTTTGCCTCGGTCAACACAAGTTGCTCGGCGCGTGAGACCAAAGCGGCCATCGCTTCATCAGTCAGCGTGCGTAAGGTCGCCCAGATTTGCGCCTCACCGGGACTTATGCCGAAAGCCGGCTCACCGAGACGCGCATGCGTGACCGTGACCAGCGAGTAATCCGGTCCGAGCGGCCGATTGTTGCCCAATGCCGTCAGATCGCCAAGCAGCCGGGCCAGCACAAAAGTCGGTGCGGTGCCCTGCTCCGGATAGGAAGCATGCGATGTCTTGCCCTTCAGAACGACCTTCATTCCCCGCGACGCACAATTAACAGGTCCCTCTTTCAGGAGGACGTGTCCAAGCGGGATGCCCGGAAAATTGTGGAGCGAGAGCGACATGTCGGGCGTCAGCGAGGCAAACTTCGGATCCGCGAGCACCGCCGCTGCGCCCGCGCCATTTTCCTCGGCTGGCTGGAACATCAGGACTACCCGCCCTCTCGCAGGCCGCCTCCGTCCGAGCCGCTTCGCGAGTGCCATGAGGATGGCCATATGGCCGTCATGGCCGCAGAGGTGGCCCCTGCCTGGTACGGTCGAGCGGTGCGGAATATCGCCGATTTCCTCGATCGGCAGGCCGTCAAGCTCCGCACGGATCATGATGGTTGGTCCTGAGGTTACCCCCTCGTAGACAGCAGCAACGCCGTATCCGCCGATGCCAGCAACGATCTGGTCGGGTCCGGTGGTACTCAGCACTTCCGTTACCCGCAATGCGGTTTTCGCCTCCTCCCCGGAGACTTCTGGATTGCGGTGAAGCTCTCGTCGAAACATCTTGATTTCGCTGAGCTCTCCATCCGTCAAAAACATCGTCGACATCCTCGGAATACAAGTGGCCTTACCACGTGAGGCTCGAACCTAGCCTGTCCGTTTTTCATAGTCGATGGAGAAGTTCGCTGCATAAGCTCCCGCTTTTCGGCAACGACACATTTGTATATGTAAGTTGATATTCACAGGGGAAGTTGATGGAAGCAGAAGACGTCGATCGGTACCGTGCTCCGGCACTGGACAAGGGGCTCGATATCCTTGAGCTTTTGGCCGGCGTCGAGGAAGGGCTGACCCAAGCGGAGATCGCCAAACGTCTCGATCGCAGCCCGAACGAGTTCTATCGCATGCTCGACCGCCTCGTCCGGCGTGGCTACGTCACCAAGCTCGAGGGCGATCGGTTCACCCTCACGCTTAAACTGTTCGGCCTGTCCCAGTTGCATGCGCCAACGCGCCGACTGGCATCCTTCGCAACACCACTGATGCGTGACCTCGCTCAGCGGACCAAGCAGGCAAACCACCTGGTCGTTTTTGATCGCGGTTCGGCAGTGGTGATCGCCCAGCATGAGGCGCCGGATTATTGGGGTATCTCGATCCGCGTCGGCTCGCATATGAGCCTTTTCGACACCGGTTCCGGCCACGTGCTTCTCGCCTTCCGAAGCGACGAAGAGCGGAAGATGATGATCGCGGAACATGCCCGAAGCCGTGAAGAAGTCATCCTCGGCCCGGCATTTTACGAGCGGCTCGCCCATATTCGCGAGCGCGGCTACGAAATGATGGCGAGCGCTCAAACAGCCGGCGTCCATAATCTCTCGGCGCCGATCCTTGGGCCGGACGGACGCTGCATTGCAGCCCTCACCTGCCCCTATATCGCCCTGGTCAATGCGCCGGACGCGCCTGACATCAGCCAGACGATCGCCATGGTGATGAAGACTGCGGGCGAGCTTTCGCTTTTGGCCGGCTCTGACGTCAGGACACCGGCGTGAGTTTGAAGGATATCCGTCCTGGCCGCTTACCGCTGTGCAGCCTCGAAGTGCCCGCCACCGCAATTTTCAACACGATCCCACACGGCTTTAAGGCCATTGTCAGCTAGCGGTCGCATTAGAAACCCTGGCGACGCTGCGCGACGCCCCCAAGCAAACCATCGGATGGCTGGGCATGCTGCCGAGAGGCAGGCACGCAGCAGGGAAGATGACGCGTGAACGTATTATTGGTTGAGGATAATGTCCTGTTGGGAGACGCCGTGCGCGATCATATCGCGGCCGACGGTCATTCCGTCGACTGGTGCCTCAACCTTGCGGAAGCGACAGAGGCGGCCGGGACCGGCAGCTACGGCGTAATCCTGCTCGACCTGCGACTGCCTGATGGCAACGGCCTTACTCTGCTAAAGGCGCTTAGACGACAAGCAAATGCCGTCCCCGTCATTATTCTGACAGCGTATGACCAGGCCTCGGATCAGATCGAGGGCCTGCAAAGTGGCGCAGACGATTTCCTGGTGAAGCCCTTCGGGCTTTCCGAGCTTTCCGAGCGCATGAAAGCGGCAAACCGCAAGCATTAAGACTGATTTGGCCGCCCCAGAAAGAGGCGGCCAGTACCAGCGGGAGGCTCTCAGCCGCTGCGGCAGCAGAGCCGTCGCCCAGTTAGCTCATCACGGGATACTTGCAACCTTATCCGTCTGCCGGCGGCACGCCGCGAAGACATCCAGATGCGGATCATACACTTTGGTCGCAACGTCCATGAGCCCAAGCACGCTGTGGAAGAGGTTGTCATGCGAGCGCTCCACGTCGGTCTGCTTGGCCATACAGCTCATATCGAAGCCGGCGGATTTAGCGAGTTCGTCGCCGACCCAGACAAGGAACGGCACATGCGTCTGCTGTGACGGCGCCACGATATAGGGCGCACCGTGCAGATAAATGCCGTTCTCGCCAAGCGACTCACCGTGATCCGATAGATAGATCGCCGAACCAGCAACTTTGTCAGCATGCTGTTTCAGCTTATCGATCACCGTCGAAACGATGTGGTCTGTATAGAGGATCGTGTTGTCGTAGGCGTTAGTAATCTCCTGAGGCGTGCAACTGCCAAAGTCATTGGCCCGACAGTCGGGAACGAAACGTCGGAACTCGTCGGGGTAGCGCGCGAAGTAGGCTGGCCCGTGGCTGCCGAGCTGGTGCAGCACCAGCACGCTGTCGCCCTTCACATGATCGAGCCAGTCATCGACCTTGTCGAGCAGAATAGCATCAAGGCATTCACCGTCCTTGCAGAAGCGCGGATCGGCAGACTGCGGCAACGAAGTGTAGGCAACGCGGTCGGTGACATGATAGCTGCCAGTGTCATTATCCAGCCACGATACGTCTACCTTGGCGTGGCTCAGCACGTCGAGAAGGTTCTCGGTCGCAAGGCCCTTGCGGTGCGTATAGGCAGTCCGCGGGTAGATGGAGAACATGCACGGGATCGAGATTGCCGTCGCCGTGCCGCAACTGCTCGTTTTCGGGAAATAGACGACATTCCGCTTTTCGAGTTCCGGATTGGTTTTCTGCGAATACCCTCCAAGAGAAAAATCATCGGCACGCGCCGTCTCGCCCGCAACGATGATCGTCACGCGCGGCTTGTTCAGACCCGCCCGGTTGACCCGATGGGCATCTGTGCCAACCGGCTCGGCAACGACGTGCGCATCCTCCTCTGATGAAACGGCAAAGCGAATGGTGCTGGTGATCGGCACAAAAGGGTTCAGCCGCTCGAGAATGTCCCGGTGCGCCCGCCCGACGCCAGCAAAGGCGCGATAGTCGCCGAACCCGACGACCACGAAGACTGCCAGACAAGCCACGATCACGCCGGTGTTGTGAGCAAGTTTTGACAGCAGCGGGCGATGCCGGATGCGCACCCACATAATAAGAACTGACGGCACTATGCCGGTGAGCAACATATGAAGCGCAAAGCGCGGCGTTATCAGATGCCCTGCCTCCGCGCCCGTCGACACTGCAGCGTTGCGGATCATTTCCTTGTCCACGACCACACCGAACTGATCGGCAAACCAGGAGCCGGCGGCGGCCGCGAGAACGAAGAGGATCAAAAACGGCTTGGTGACATACTTGGCCGAAAAGGCCGTAATAATTGCCATGCTGACCGCTGAAATACCGATCACAAAAAGTACAAATGACAGATGATCGGTCGCGAAATAGCCGTACGCGGTGCTCCAGAACGATCTATTTGTCACCAGAAGCAAGTAGAGAGTGGTAACAAGGCAAAGCGTCACGCTGCCGATTGCAGGCCGCCGTTCAATCAGGCGGACCTTGGTGGCACTATCTTTCAATTGGTCGTCTCCGCGTCCAGATCTTAGCGTCGACGGCGGCAGGATCGAATCATAGATAGTCCACGGCGTCGACAATATTTGCCAGCCATGGCCAGATTTTCTGACAGTCACCTGAATGCTTGGGGACGAAGCGTCCAAAGGACGCGTAGAGAAATCAATTCCAGCGACGGCCTCAGGCGTTCAGACCAACTGATTGCCGTATTGCGCGCCCGACAAGGTGCGTGACACCGCGTTACGCCAGCCAGCGATCTTTGTCTGTCGCTCCGCCTCCTCCATGGCAGGCTGGAACCGCCGGCTGCACGCCCATGCCTTTCCGAAATTCTCCTGATCGGGCCAGGCTCCCGCTCTGGAACCGGCAAGCCAGGCAGCGCCCAGTGCCGTTGTCTCGACGACAGCTGACCGGTCCACCGGGTTGCCGACAACGTCGGCTAGACGTTGCATCGTCCAGTCGGAACTCGCCATGCCACCATCGACGCGCAGGACCGTCTCGATGTGATGGCCGCCCCAATCCTTCCGCATCGCGATGAGGAGATCGAGCGTCTGGTAGGCGACGGATTCGAGAACGGCATGTGCCAACTCCGCCGGCCCGCTGTTTCTGGTCAAACCGAAGATCGCACCCCGCGCCTCCGGGTCCCAATAGGGAGCACCGAGGCCCGTAAAGGCGGGCACGACATACACCTGCTGATTGGGATCTGCTCGCGTCGCCAGGGCGCCGCTTTCCGACGCCTGTGAAATGAGGCCAAGACCGTCACGCAGCCACTGAACGGCCGCGCCGGCGATGAAAATCGACCCTTCCAGCGCATAGGTCGTTTTGCCAGCTAGCCGATAGGCAATGGTCGTAATCATGCGGTTGCTGGAGGTGACGCAATCCTGCCCCGTATTCAGCAGGGCGAAGCAGCCTGTCCCATAGGTTGATTTCATCATGCCCGGCTTGAAGCAGGCATTGCCGATCGTCGCCGCCTGCTGGTCGCCAGCAACCCCGAGGATCGGGACCGGCGCGCCGAAGATATCAGCATCGGTGACGCCGAAGTCGTCAGCGCAGTCCTTGACTTCAGGGAGCATGGACGCCGGGATACGGAGAAGCCCGAGCAGCTCTTCGTCCCAGCGACCCTCCGTTATGTTGAAAAGCAGCGTTCGCGATGCATTGGTGGCGTCCGTCGCGTGAACACGTCCACCAGTCAGATTGAAGATCAGCCAGCTGTCGACAGTGCCGAAACATACCTCGCCGGCCTCGGCGCGTTCCCGCAATCCACTGACGTTGTCGAGCAGCCAGCGGAGCTTCGTGCCCGAAAAGTAAGGATCGAGAAGAAGCCCGGTCTTCGCGCTGAACAACTTCTCATAGCCGTCCGCCTTCAGACTGTCACAGACTTCCGCGGTCCGCCTGTCCTGCCATACGATCGCCTTGTGAAGCGGCCTACCCGACTTGCGCTCCCAGACGACCGTCGTCTCTCGCTGGTTGGTGATGCCGATCGCGGCGATATCAGCCAGCGGAATGTCGGCATTCGTCAGCGCTTGCCGCGCCGTGCTGACCACGCTCGTCCAGATTTCATCCGGATCATGCTCGACCCAGCCCGGCTGCGGATAGAATTGCTTGATCTCCTCTTGTGCAGACGAGATCATCTTCATCCCGGCGTCGAAGACGATCGCACGTGATGACGTCGTGCCTTGGTCGATCGCGAGAATATGGCCGCTCATTGTCTTCTCCGGCGCAATAGTTCGCCTTGCCGCCGCAAACGCGCCGGCTCATACGATAGGTCATTTCTAAGGGTGGTTGGTGCCGGCGGCGACCTAGCGCCGCCGGCATTGCTATTGGTCGGGCCTCGTACCCGACCAAAGGCCGCTGATCACTTCGACTGCCAGCTCTTGACCAGTTCGTCGTAGTTGACGGTAACCGGCTTTTCCTTCTCGTTCTCGATCTTCAACTGGGGAGCGAGGTTGCCCTTGGCCACCGCGTCCTTGTTCCAGTATTCCAGATCATGCTCTTCGGCGAGCTTCGGACCGATATCGCCCTGAACCTTCGCACGCTCCAGGCGTTGCAGCACCTTTTCCTGCTCACCGCAAAGCGAGTCCATGGCTTCCTGCGCGGTCTTCGCGCCGGAAGACGCATCACCGATTGCCTGCCACCACAGCTGCGCGAGCTTCGGATAGTCAGGAACGTTCGTGCCAGTTGGTGTCCATTGGACGCGAGCCGGAGAGCGGTAGAACTCAATCAAACCGCCAAGCTTCGGAGCGCGTTCGGTGAAGCTCTTATCGCGAATGGTCGATTCGCGAATGAACGTCAGACCAACGTGGCTCTTCTTCACATCGACCGTCTTCGACGTGACGAACTGCGCGTAGAGCCATGCCGCCTTAGCGCGGTCGACGGGCGTCGACTTCATCAGCGTCCAGGAACCGGCGTCCTGGTAGCCGAGCTTCATGCCGTCCTTCCAGTAGACGCCGTGCGGGGATGGCGCGAAGCGCCATTTCGGCGTGCCATCGTCGTTGACCACCGGCAGGCCCTTCTTGACGAAGTCTGCGGTGAAGGCGGTATAGGTAAAGATCTGCTGCGCGACCTCACCCTGGGACGGAACGGGACCGGCCTCGGAGAAGGTCATGCCCTGCGCGGCCGCCGGCGCGTACGCCTTCAGCCAATCCAGATACTTCTGGATCGAATAGACCCCTGCCGGGCCGTTGGTGTCACCGCCGCGCGCGACGCACGAGCCGACCGGCCGCGAGTTCTCGTCGACCTTGATGCCCCACTCGTCGACCGGCTTGCCGTTCGGAATGCCCTTGTCGCCGTTACCTGCCATGGAGAGCCAGGCGTCGGTGAAGCGCCATCCAAGCGACGGGTCCTTCTTGCCGTAGTCCATATGGCCGTAGACCTTCTTGCCGCCGATCTCGCGGCCGGTGAAGAACTCGGCGATATCCTCATAGGCCGACCAGTTGACCGGAACGCCGAGATCGTAGCCGTACTTCGCCTTGAAGTCGGCCTTGTTCTTCTCGTCGTTGAACCAATCGTAACGGAACCAATAGAGGTTCGCGAACTGCTGGTCGGGCAGCTGGTAGAGCTTGCCATCCGGGGCGGTGGTGAAGGACTTGCCAATGAAGTCGTCAACGTCGAGGCCCGGGTTCGTAACGTCCTTGCCTTCGTTCGCCATCCAGTCAGTCAGCGAGCGAGCCTGCTGGTAGCGCCAATGCGTACCGATCAGATCCGAGTCGTTGATGTAGGCGTCGTAGATGTTCTCGCCCGACTGCATCTGCGTCTGCAGCTTCTCGACGACGTCGCCTTCGCCGATCAGGTCGTGGGTGATCTTGATGCCGGTGATTGCGGTAAACGCCGGCGCCAGCACCTTGGATTCGTATTCATGCGTGGTCAGCGTTTCGGAAACCACCTTGATGTCCATGCCGGCGAAAGGCTTCGCCGCATCAACGAACCATTGCATTTCCTTTTCCTGGTCGGCGCGGGAAAGCGTCGAGAGCTCACCGACTTCCTTGTCCAGGAAGGTTTTCGCCTCATCCATGCCGGCGTAGGCGGAGCCCGCCATGGCCAGCAACATGCCTGCTGTTGTCGCTAGTAAATGCTTTCGCATAGTATCCTCCCAGGGTTGCGATTGCAGTCGTCACGTTTCAGGCGGCCAGTACCCCCGGCCATCTGTCTTTTCCTACCGTCACACGTAGCGGAAGACGCCGATGGCGTAGACTACGGAGAGGGCAAGAGCCCACCACAGGTTAGGTCCGACAAGACCCAACCATGCGAGATGAATGAATGCTGCGCCGAGCAGCGATACGAAGAGCCGATCTCCTCGCGTGGTTTCGAACCTGAGGATTCCCACACGCGGCGAACCGCCCGGTGCGAAATACTCCCAGACGCTCATGCCAACCAAGAGCATGAAAATCGTCAGGAAAAACAGTGCAGTCGGCAGCGTCCACGCCATCCAGGAAAAGTTCATGAGTGGTCCTCCCTTGTCAGACGCGGCCGAGCGCGAAGCCCTTGGCGATGTAGTTGCGTACGAAGTAGATGACGAGCGCGCCGGGAATGATGGTCAGCACACCGGCAGCCGCCAGAACGCCCCAATCCATCCCTGCAGCGGAGACGGTGCGCGTCATGATCGCCGAAATCGGCTTTGCGGCAGTCGTCGTCAGTGTCCGTGCAAGCAGAAGTTCCACCCACGAGAACATGAAGCAGAAGAAGGCGGCGACACCGATGCCTGATGCGATCAGCGGCATGAAGATCTTCACGAAGAAACGCGGGAAGGAATAGCCGTCAATGTAGGCGGTTTCGTCGATCTCCTTTGGCACACCGGACATGAAGCCTTCCAGGATCCAGACCGCGAGCGGCACGTTGAACAGGCAGTGGGCGAGCGCCACCGCTATGTGCGTGTCGATGAGGCCAAAGGCTGAGTAAAGCTGGAAGAACGGCAACGCAAAGACCGCCGGCGGTGCCATTCTGTTCGTCAGCAGCCAGAAGAACAGATGCTTGTCGCCCAGAAACCGGTAGCGCGAGAAGGCGTAGGCCGCGGGCAGCGCCGCCAGTACCGAGATCACCGTATTCATGACGACATAGATGATCGAATTGATGTAGCCGTTGTACCAGGACGGATCCGTAAAGATCACACCATAGTTGCGCAGTGTCGGGTTCTGCGGCCAAAGCGAGAAGGTGCCGGTGATCTCGGCATTCTCCTTGAAGCTCATATTGATCAGCCAATAGATCGGCAGCAGCAGGAAGATGATGTAGATCGTCGAAACGACCCAGGAGAAGTTGCCCGCAGGCTTGTATTTCATTGTCTGAGCCATGGTCCTCTCCTTTCTCAGGCGTTTGCGTCGCTGCTGGTCATGACGGTGTAGAAGACCCACGACAGCAGCAGGATGATCAGGAAGTAGATGATCGACATTGCCGCTGCGGGACCGAGGTCGAACTGGCCGACGGCCATCTTCACAAGGTCGATCGACAGGAACGTGGTCGAGTTGCCGGGGCCGCCGCCGGTGACGACGAAAGGCTCGGTGTAGATCATGAAGCTGTCCATGAAGCGCAGCAGCACGGCGATGAGCAAGACGCGGTTCATTTTCGGCAGCTGAATGTAGCGGAAGACGGACCAGCGCGACGCGCCGTCGATCTTCGCCGCCTGATAGTAGGCGTCCGGGATCGAAACGAGGCCGGCATAGCAGAGCAGCACCACAAGGCTTGTCCAATGCCAGACGTCCATCACGATGATGGTGATCCATGCATCGAGGGGGTCGCGGACATAGTTGTAGTCAAACCCCATTGCCTCAAGCGTATGGCCGAGGAGGCCGATGTCGACACGACCGAAAACCTGCCAGATGGTCCCGACCACGTTCCATGGGATGAGCAGCGGCAGCGCCATCAGCACGAGGCAGACTGGCACGCCGAGACCCTTCTTCGGCATGTTGAGCGCGATGAAGATGCCGAGCGGGATCTGCAGCGCCAGAATGATCAGTGAGAAGGCAAGGTTCCGCTGCAGCGCCGCCCAGAAGCGGTCGGAATGAAGCGTCTGCACGAACCAGTCCGTACCCGCCCAGAAGAACTCGTTGTTCCCGAACGTATCCTGCACCGAGTAGTTCACAACGGTCATCAGCGGAATAACGGCTGAGAAGGCCACCAGCACCAGAACCGGCAGAACCAGAAACCAGGCTTTGTTGTTCCAGGTCTTTTCCATGCTCAGCCCTCCCTGCCGACGCGCCAGGAATTGGCGTAAATATTGATTGCAGCCGGATCGAAGGTCACCCGCGCATCGGCCGGGATTTCAAAGTCCTCCGTCACGACGATGGCAATCGGCTGCCCGGCAAACGTCGCCCGTATGATCTTCTGCCGACCGATGTCCTCCACCCTGTTGACGCTGACAGGCATTCCCTCGCGGCCGAGATTGACGAATTCCGGACGGATGCCGAGCTCGGTCTTGGCCCCGGCAGCCGTTTGCGGTGCATAGTCCAATGACAGTGTCTCGCTGCCGATGCGGACGGCATTGCCCTGCAACTGCACCGGCAGAACGTTCATGCCCGGTGAGCCGATGAAGTAGCCGACGAACGTGTGGCTCGGTCGCTCGAAAAGCTCTGCAGGCGTGCCGATCTGGACAATCTGCCCCTCGTACATGACGACGACCTTATCGGCGAAGGTCAGCGCCTCCGTCTGATCGTGGGTAACATAGACCATGGTGAAGCCGAACTGCTTGTGCAGGCGCTTCAACTGCGAACGCAACACCCACTTCATATGCGGGTCGATCACGGTCAGAGGCTCGTCGAACAGGATCGCGTTGACATCGTTGCGGACCAATCCGCGACCCAGCGAGATCTTCTGCTTCTGGTCGGCCGTCAGGCCCTGTGCCTTGCGTTTAGCCATCCCGCCGAGATCGATCATCTCAAGAATATCGCGAACGCGGCGATCGACTTCCGGCTCGGCAACACCGCGATTGCGCAGCGGAAAGGCCAGATTGTCGTAGACGGTCATGGTGTCGTAGATGACGGGGAACTGGAACACCTGCGCGATGTTGCGCGCCTGCGTGGAAAGATTCGTCACATCGTTTCCATCGAACAGGATGCGGCCATGCGATGGCTGCAGCAGGCCGGAAATGATGTTCAACAGTGTCGTCTTTCCGCAGCCGGATGGACCAAGAAGCGCGTAGGCGCCGCCGTCCCTCCATTCGTGATCGACTTCGCGAAGCGCGTAGTCGGCGTCAGACTTCGGATTCGGTCCGTAGGCGTGGCGGATGTGGTCGAGCGTGATGCGTGCCATGTCCTTCTCCCTTACGCCTTTGCGCCAGTTGCGATTGCGCGACCGTCGGTGCCAAAAGCCATGACGTGACGCGTGTCGAGATAGATATCGACCTCGGTATCCGGATCGATGTTGTGAATGCCGTGGGCGAGCATGACCCAGCGCACGCCATCGAAATCCAGGTGCACGAAGCTCTCGGAGCCGGTGATCTCCGAGATCTGCGTGCGAGCTTGCAGCCTCGCCGCGGTCGGGGTTTGCAATGAAAGACCGAGGTGATGCGGATGGAAGGCGATCGTCACGGGACCATCGACCATTCCGGCCAGGTGCGAGGGCACCGGCAACATGTCCGCACCCTGCCTCTGGAACGCTCCGCCAACCTTTACGACATCAATGAAATTGAGTGGCGGATCAGCAAAGGTCTTCGCCGTCACAAGGTCGAACGGATTTCGATAGACCGATATGGTCGGCCCGAACTGCGTCACACGTCCTTCTGAAAGCGTCGCCGTGTTGCCGCCGAGCAGAAGCGCTTCGGAAGGCTCTGTCGTGGCGTAGACGAAGATGGCGCCGGATTGCGCGAATATCCTAGGCAATTCAGCCCGCAGTTCCTCGCGCAGCTTGTAGTCAAGGTTGGCGAGCGGCTCATCCATCAGCACCAGGCTGGCATTCTTGACGAGGGCGCGAGCAAGCGCCGTGCGCTGCTGCTGACCACCTGAGAGATTGAGCGGCGTGCGGTCCAGATAGGGCGTGAGGCGCAAAAGATCGGCGGCTTTGCGCACTTCCCGGTCGATCGTCGCCGTATCCTTACCCGCAATGCGCATCGGCGAGGCGATGTTCTCGTACACTGTCAGGGCCGGATAGTTGATGAACTGCTGGTAGACCATCGCGACATTGCGCTTCTGCACCGGCATGCCAGTCACATCAACACCGTCAAAATGGACCGAACCGCTGGTCGGCCGATCGAGCCCGGCCATCAGCCGCATCAGCGACGTCTTGCCGGACAGCGTCGGCCCCAGCAGCACATTCAGCGTGCCTTTTTCAAACGCAAGATCGGTCGCGTGGATGTGATACTCCCCGCCCACCATCTTTGCAGCGTTCCGCAATTCAAGCATTCCGGTTCCCGTGCCTCCTCAACAGCGGGGACATTACTGCTTCAACCAGCCATTTGTGCCGGTCGCGCAGCCATGTACTCCTCCAACAGCGCAGCCTGTTCCTTGGTCAGACGCAGGCCGTCCTTCGTTCTTCGCCAGAGCACATCGTCCGCGCTTCTGGCCCATTCGTGATCGATGAGATAGCGAACTTCGACCTCATAGAGATCGCCGCCGAAATAGCGTCCAAGCTCCTCGGCGCTGGCCGCACGGCCAAGCAGGACTGATGCCTTTGTGCCGTATCGGCGCAACAGCCGCCGGGCGTGACGGTCGGCGAGGAACGGATAGCGACCCTTCAGCTTTCCGACTTCCGCCTCATAGCCGGTCGCAGCGAAATCCCCGCCCGGCAGATGACTCTTAGCTGTCCAAGGCGTGCCTTTGCCGCCGATCGCCGCGGCGATCTTTTCCAGCGCATGCTCGGATAGCCGCCGATAGGTCGTGAGTTTGCCACCAAAGACGTTGAGCAGCGGGGCATCCTTGCCCTCGCCTTCGATCTTCAGCACGTAGTCGCGGGTCGCCTCCTGCGCCTTGGAGGCGCCGTCGTCGAACAGCGGCCGCACGGCCGAATAAGTCCAGACGATATCTTCCGGCCGCACGGGTTCCTTGAAATACTCGCTCGCCGCGTTGCAGAGATAGGTCGTCTCTTCCTCGGATATCTTCACATCTTTCGGATCGGCCGAGTAGTCACGGTCGGTGGTACCGATCAGCGTGAAGTCCTGCTCGTAGGGAATGGCGAAAATGATGCGGTTATCCGGATTCTGGAAGAAATAGGCCCGCGGATCGTCGAACTTCTTCTTCACGATGATGTGGCTGCCCTGCACGAGCCGTACATGGTGGGCTTCGTTCTGCCCGAAAGCCGCACGAATGACATGATCGACCCATGGACCGGCGGCATTCACCAGCATTCGCGACTGAAAGCTGTTGGATTGCCCGCTAACAGTGTCGATCGTTTCGATCGACCACAAGCCGTTCTCGCGCAGCGCCGAAACGACCTTCGTCCTTGGCATGATTAGCGCGCCGCGGTCGGCGGCGTCCCGGGCGTTGAGAACGACCATACGCGCGTCGTCGACCCAGCCATCCGAATACTCGAAGGCCTTCGTGAAAAGTGCTTTCAATGGTTTGGCAGCCGGATCGCGGCGCATGTCGAGAACCGCGGTCGGCGGCAAAAGCTTGCGACCGCCGAGATGATCATAGAGAAACAGTCCAAGCCGGATGAGCCACGCCGGGCGGATGCCGCCCTTGTGATAGGGCAGCACGAACCGCATTGGCCATATGATGTGCGGCGCCATTGCCCAGAGCACTTCGCGCTCCATCAGCGATTCGCGCACCAGACGAAATTCGTAGTGCTCGAGATATCGCAAGCCACCATGGATGAGCTTGGTCGCGCCGGAGGACGTGCCGGACGCAAAGTCGTTCATCTCGGCAAGCGCAACCGAATAGCCGCGCCCAACCGCATCACGCGCGATCCCGCAGCCATTGATACCGCCGCCGATAATGAAAAGATCGTGAATCTGACGGCTCACGTTCCCCCTCCGAGCCAAAATATACCGCAACGCAACATGCCTGCGCATTTGCGAAAGTAAATGCAATTAAATCGAAGATTATTCGAATGTCAAACGAATGTTTTTCGAATTTTCGAAACCCACAGGCTTGCTGTGAAGGTAGACGTCACACCGAGGCGCGGCGCCGATATCGCGCGGCCTTGCGAAACAGCGAATCCATCGTCCGGAAAACCCTCAATACTGTTCAGGTGCTCTGAAATAACTGCGGGGCGCGGCCCCCATCATCCGCCTGAACATGGTTGTAAAGGCGGCGACGCTGTCGTAACCGAGGTCGAGGGCAACGGCCGTAACGTTCTCCCCGGCGGCGAGGCGGGGCAAGGCGGTGAATACCGCAGCTTGCTGGCGCCAGATCGACAGACTGATTCCCGTCTCCTTCCGGAAGAATCGGGTGAAAGCACGTCGGCTCATGGCAAGCTGGTCCGCCCAATCGTCGATCACCAGCCGGGCGCTCGGACTTTCCATGAAGCCGCGGCAGAGCGCCGCCAAGCGAGTATCGGAGGGAACCGGCAATCCCAACGGCCTGTCAGGAAGCCGCAAGACCTCCTCAAGCAATAGCGCCATGACGAGATCGCGCCGGTCGCTCTTGGCGTCCGGCGGCGACACGGCCTCGATGAACAGTGCCCTGGCAAAGTCGGTCACGGCTACGACACGCACGACCGACGGCGGATCGGCCAAGGCACGGGGCGCGACATATGCGGACAGCATCGTGACATCGCCGAGCATGTCGACCGTGTGGACGAGACCCGCCGGGATCCAAAGCGCATGCTGCGGCGGTACCATCCAGCGCCCCTGTATGGACGACACCATGGCGACACCGGCGCGGGCATAGACGAACTGCGCACGGCTATGGCTGTGCGGCTTCACATGGTAGCCAGCCGGGTATTCCGACGGGATGGCGTAGACCGGCTCGGAGGCGGCCTCGATGGCTGCAAGACGCTCCACATGGAGCCTGGCCAGCTCGCTCATCGCCAACCCATGTCTGGATTTTGTCATTTTGGCCCACTCGCGAAATAACAAGACCAAAACACGAAAGCGGGACAGCGGCAAGTCCGCTATCTCCAGATCGTCAAGGGACGGAGTAAAATCGTGACAAACAGCGCAATGACGGCAGAGAGGCACTCTGCGGAACAGACGGTTTTCGGCATCATCATGGCGGTGAGCTTCTGCCATCTCCTAAACGATACCATGCAGTCGCTGATCCCCGCTCTCTATCCGATGATCAAGGACGGCTACGGCCTCGATTTCACGCAGATCGGCTTCCTTGGCCTGGTGTTTCAAGTCACTGCATCGCTCCTACAGCCGCTAATCGGCATCTACACTGACAAGCGCCCATTGCCCTACTCATTGTCTGCCGGCATGGGCTTCACGCTCATCGGTTTGGTGCTGCTCGCCTATGCGCACGCCTATTGGGTTCTGCTGATCGGTGCGGGCGTCGTCGGCCTCGGCTCCGCCGTATTCCATCCGGAATCCTCACGCGTTGCCCGGCTGGCATCAGGCGGACGCCATGGCCTTGCTCAGTCGCTATTCCAGGTTGGCGGCAACTTCGGCTCGGCGATCGGTCCGCTTTTGGCGGCCTTCATCGTGCTGCCGCGTGGCCAGCATAGCGTTGCATGGTTCTCGCTTGCAGCGCTGACCGGCATGATCATCCTGTGGCGCGTCGGCGCCTGGTATGCCGACCACCGCAAGAACAATGCCGGCCGCAAGGCAGCGGTACCTGCCGTACATCTCCCGCGCGCGAAGGTGATCGCGGCGATCGGCGTCCTCGCGCTGCTGGTGTTCTCGAAATACGTCTACATGACAAGCCTTTCGAGCTACTACACCTTCTACATGATCGAGCGATTCGGCGTGTCCGTGCAGCACGCGCAGATCCTGCTGTTCGTATTCCTCGGCGCCGTCGCCATCGGCACCGTCGCGGGCGGTCCCGTCGTCGACTGGTTCGGCACCAAGTTCGTGATCTGGTTCTCGATCCTCGGCGCCCTGCCCTTCACGCTTGCCCTGCCTTATGCCGACTACAGCTGGACTGTCTTCCTGACCTTCCTGATCGGCGTCATTCTCGCCTCGGCCTTCTCGGCCATTGTCGTCTTTGCGCAGGAGTTGGTTCCAGGTCGCGTCGGCATGATCGCCGGTCTGTTCTTTGGCTTTGCCTTCGGTATCGGCGGCATCGGCGCAGCAGGCCTCGGCATGGTGGCCGACCACATGGGCATCGAGTTCGTCTATAAGATCTGCTCGTATCTGCCGCTGCTCGGTCTGCTCACCATCTTCCTGCCCGATATCGGCAAAGGCCGCCGCCACGCCACGAAAGCGGGCAAGTAAGCGAGTTCTGCAGCGCACGGATGACAGGGGCCGAGATCACGATCTCGGCCCCTTTATTTTGCGCTGGCAAGTCTCGCGCACCTAGATAGCGGTGAACCCATTATCGACAAAGAGATGCGCGCCATTGACGAACATCGATTCGTCACTGGCGAGGTAGAGCGCGGCGCGCGCCACGTCCTCAGGCTCGCCGATCCGGCCCTGCTGAGCGGCAATGGCAGCGTCCGACACATCGACGCCAAGCTTCTGCAATTCGCTGACCTCACGCAATCCGTGCGGTGTGCGGATGAAGCCGGGGCAGACGGCATTGCAGCGAATGTTCCGGTCCCTGAACTCCACCCCGATCGCGCGCGCGAACATATGCACCGCGCCCTTGGTGGTGTCGTAGAGCACTTCCATCGGCGTTGCCGCCACTGCCGAGATCGATGAAGTGCAGACGATGGAACCACCACCCGCGGCTATCATCCCAGGCAGCACGGCCCGCGTCATCAGGAACATCGAACGCACGTTGACCGCATGGAGCCACTCCCACTCATCGAGCGTGGTCTCGAGGAACGGCTTGATGACGATCGTCCCCGCGTGATTGAAGAGCACCGTGACGGCGCCGAACCTTTCTTCCACACCCTTGACTGCCGCGATGACGGCGGCCTCTTCCGACACGTCGGCGATCCAGTAATCGGCGACATGGCCTGCCGCGCTGATCTCCTCCGCCGTTTGGCGAGCCGCCGCTTCATTCCGGTCAATGATCGCCACCTTGGCGCCCTCGGCAGCAAAGAGACGCGAGGCCGCCCCGCCCATGCCTGTCGCGCCACCTGAAACAATTGCGATCTTCCCTTTCAGCCGGTCGACCATGACCAATCCCCTTTTCCGTTGTTCAGCCTCGCTCACTCCTCGTCGAGGAACGCACCCGCACGCAGTGTTGAAGAGAGTCCCGTCCGATGTCCAGACGGTACGCCGAACCGCCGGTAACCTTACCAAATAACCAACAAAGCAGCTTTTGGTTGTCTCAAGGCGCGACACCGGGCATTTGTATTTTCAGCGGCTCACCATCAGCCGCGGTCCGGAGGGGTCCGGATCGATAGAGCCCGCCCCTGAGGGGCCTGGGGCGGGCTTCCTCAAACACAACAAAGACATAAGTGTTGGTGACGTCGTGCCGACAAGGCTTGCCGCGCACTGATTTACCGTTGCCTGCGCTTGACGCAGACGCAAACGACCGGCACACGCTAAAGCTGCTCGCCCATTCGCTGCCAGCCTACTTTACAAGAAAAGCGCGGAAATCATTCACGTTCGTACCCGTCGGTCCCGACACGAAGAGATCGCCCGCGAGGTTGAAGGCCGACCATGCATCGTGGCGCGCGAGGAACGCCCGCGCATCGCCGCCGGCGCTCCTGATGCGCGCCACCGTCCCGCCGTCGCAGAAGGCACCGGCATTGTCTTCGGACCCGTCGATGCCATCGGTATCCGCAGCCATCGCCACGACACCGTCGACGCCCTGAAGATCGATTGCTGCGGAGAGGAGAAACTCGGAGTTTCGTCCGCCTTTGCCGTATGTTCCAGATCCGATGCTGACGGTGGTCTCCCCACCGGAAAGCAGCACCAGAGGCTTTGCAACCGGAGGCGTCGCCAAAAACTCACGAGCAAGCGCCGCGTGCATCCGACCGATATCCTTCGCCTCGCCTTCGATCGAATCCGAAAGAATAAGAGGTTGCACGCCAAGGGATCTTGCACGCTCGGCAGCAGCCTCCAGGGACACCCGCGCCGAGGCAATCACATGGACCTCGTTGTTGGCGAACATGCGATCGCCGGCCCCTGGCGCTCTGGCGTTTCGGATACAGTCGATCACACGCGCCGGGAGATCGATCCGGTAATCCCGGATCACGCGCAGCGCCTCCTCGGCATCGCTGCTGTCAGGCACCGTTGGCCCCGACGCAACGAAGGCCGGATTGTCTCCCGGAACATCGGAAACGACAAGGCTGACGACCTTTGCCGGGTGAGCAAGAGCGGCGAGCCGCCCGCCCTTGATGCGAGAGAAATGCTTCCGCACGACATTCATGCCGGAGATCGGAGCACCCGACGCCAGGAGCGCTTCGTTCAGGGCGCTTTCGTCGGCGAGGGTGAAGCCGGTCGGTGGGGCCGGCAGAAGGGCAGAACCGCCACCGGATATCAGGGCGATAACCAAATCGTCGGAAGTCAGCCCGTGCAGATGGTTCATGAGCGCCTCGGCGGCGATGAGACCCGCTCTATCTGGGACGGGATGAGCCGCCTGTAGAATCTTGGTCGATCGGCAGTCCGCGACCGGCCCGTGCCTGGCAACAACCAGACCGTCGAATGGGTGAGACCAGGCGCGCTCGAACGCCGCCGCCATTTGGCTTGCTGCCTTTCCCGCTCCGACAACGATTGTCCTGCCTTTCGGCGGATCTGGCAGATGGCGAACCAATGCCTCGTACGGGTCGGCGGCCTTGACCGCCTCCTGAAACAGGGTTTGCAGGAAAGCGCGTGGATCGGAAGTCAAACCCTACTCCATTTTCAAAGTTCGCAGCCCGCACACTCGGTCTAGCTGACGACTGCCCTTGCCCTCGGTCGCGTTTCGTTGCGCTCGTGAGCAAAGATCGCTGCGGGCAACAGTGGCAGCCCCCGGATAAGGTCGGAGCCTCGTTCGCCAACCATGATTGTCGGTGCGTTGGTGTTGCACGATGGAACTCGCGGCATGACCGACGAATCGCACACGCGAAGCCCCTCGAGACCATGGACCTTGAGATCGAGACCGACAACAGATTCCGGTCCCGTCCCCATCTTGCAGGTGCCAACTGGATGGTGATCCGTCTTCGCGTTCGCACAGCCATAGTCGAAGAGCTGCTCGTCGGTCATGACCCTCGGGCCCGGCAGTCGCTCGGCCAGAACGTAGGGCTTGAGCGCGGCCTGCTGCATGATCTCCCGCGCGATCTTCAATCCTTCCAGTGACATGGCCTTGTCGTGCGGGTCGGACCAATAGTTCGGATCGATCAGAGGCGCAGCACCCGGATCAGCCGAGGAAAGCCGCACGGTTCCACGCGAACGTGGATGCAGGTAGGCCGAATTCAGGGTCACACCGGCATTTTTCAGCCGCTCGACCCCAGCCTCAATGCCGGATCCCAGACCAAGGTGGAACTGGATATCAGGCGACCGCGCGTCCGGATCGGCATACCAGAAGCCACCGGTCTCGAAGAGAGAAGAGGCAACCGGACCCGTTCGGAACAGGACATACTGGACACCCGCCCAGATCGTTCTGTGAAGCTTCGCGACGCCATCGTAGGTGTGGTCACCGGTGCACTCGGAAATGACGAAGAGATCGAGGTGGTCCTGCAGGTTGCCACCGACGCCAGCGAGGTCGTGGTGTACCTTCACCCCTACCGATCGAAGATGGTCCGCTGGGCCGATCCCCGATTGGAGGAGCAACTTGGGCGACCCGATCGCACCCGACGACACAAGTACCTCGCGTTCGGCGCGGACGATTTCGGGGCCCCGCTCCGTCGCGATCTCGACACCGACGGCGCGATGCCCCTCTAGGACGATGCGCGCGACCCTGGCGCCAGTCCGGACCACCAGGTTCTTTCGCGCCTTTATCGGGGAAAGATAGGCCAATGATGCCGAGGACCGACGGCGGTCGCGCTGCGTCAGCTGATAGAAACCGACGCCCGCCTGCTGCCGGCCATTGAAGTCGTGATTGTAGGGAATCCCAAGTTCCTGCCCAGCCCGGATATAGGCGTCGCAGATCGGCAACGGAGAGGCAGGCATCGAGACACCGAGGGGACCGCCATAGGAGTGAAAGTCATCGGCAAAGCGTTGATTGTCCTCGGCGCGCTTGAAGTACGGCAGTATGGAGCGATAGCCCCATCCCTCGCATCCGTCCTCGCTTGCCCAGAGGTCGTAGTCTGCGGCGTTACCCCGGGTATAGAGCTGCGCATTGATCGATGAGCCGCCGCCGATCACCTTCGCCTGCGTATAACGCAGCACCCTGCCCTTCATGTGCTTTTGCGGAACGGTCTCCCAGCCCCAGCTCGCGACGCCCTTCGTCATTTTCGCGAAGCCCGCGGGCATGTGGAACAAGGGATTCCAATCGCCGCCGCCCGCTTCAAGCAGCAACACGTTGACGCTGGGGTCTTCGCTGAGCCGGTTGGCCAGCACGCATCCCGCGGGACCGGCGCCGGTAATAATGTAGTCGAAACGCATATTTCTATCCCGTTACAAGCGAGGAATGGACAGGCCACCATCGGCGTCGATCACGGTGCCGGTGGCAAAACCGAAGTCGCCGGACGCCAATGCCGCACAGATTTTCCCGAGGTCATCAGCCTCGCCCCATCGTTTCATCGGCACGAGGCCACTTTCGATGAGGGCGTCATATTTCGATGTCACGCCGGCAGTCATGTCGGTCCGGATAATCCCGGGGCGCACCTCGAAGACGGCAATCCCCGAATCCGCGAGCCGCAGTGCGAGCCCCTGCGAGAAAGCGGCAAGACCAGCCTTGCTGATGCAGTAGTCCAATCGTTCCGGCGAACTCGCCTCGGCTGAGACCGAGGTGATGTTGATGATCGATCTCGGATGGGGAGCCGCTCCTGTCACGAGCATTGCCTTGACGACGGCCTGCGTGAAAAACACCGTGCCCCTGAGGTTCGTCGCCATGATCGTATCGAAGTTTTCCGGAAGCAGACTTAGGAAATCACCACGGACGACCGCTGCCATGCCGGCATTGTTGACGAGGCAATCGATGCGGCCGAAGTTCGAAAGCACCGCACGCACGGTCTCGTGATGCCTAGAAACATCCGAAACATCCGCCTGTAGATAAATCGCATCCACTCCGAAACCGCGAAGCTCGTTGATGACGTCCTGGCTCTCCTCTGCTGCTCCAACGCCCGTAATCACGATGTTGTAGCCGCCTTTAGCCAGTGCGGTCGCAATCCCGAGACCGATGCCGCGGCGTCCGCCGGTGACTATGGCGACTGGCCTTTCAACACCTTCCGTCATGCTTGCAGGTCCTTCGAAGCGATATGGTCGGCAACCCGCAATGCCTGACTGGCGACCGTGAGAGCCGGGTTAACCGCGGCCGAGGTCGGCAGGAAGCTGGCATCCACCACAAAGAGGTTCCGGTGGTCGTAGGAACGGCAATAAGGATCCAGCGGCGCGCTGGCGGGGTCGTTGCCGATCCTGACGGTGCCGCACTGGTGAGACGGCGTGCGTTTATCGAACGGCTTTGAAAGAACGATCGGGAATCCGATCGACTTGAGGACCGCCTTCAGCTTCTCGACCAGTTCGAGGTGTGCATCCCAATTCGTCCGTTGCCACTGCAGGACGATACGCTCCCCATCCACCCGTACGCGGCTTTCCGGGTGAGGTATATCCTCACTCATCGCATAGAAATCGATCGCATGGCCGGTGATGTTCTGGAGCAGCCATTCCGGTGCCCAGGGCAGTGAGCCCTTCAAGACCTTTGCCGAGATTCTGCCTAGCAACTGAACGTTCCCGAGCGGCGGACCACCGTTGCCATCCGACAGATAAAAATCATTGAACCCAAACGTCTTTTGATAGACAGACGTGTTCCGATAGGTCGGCGACACGGCGATCACCACCGACGAATTGTGGTTCATAAAGTTCCGCCCGACCTGATCGGAGGAATTCGCAAGCCCGTTCGGGTAACGCGCGTCAGCCGAACGCAGCAACAAGACAGCAGATTGGACAGCGCCGGCCGATAGAATGACCAGCTTCGGAGCGACAGCCAGGTCCTCGCCGTTCTTGCGGTAGCGGACCCGCACGATATTGCCGTTTCCGTCAGCCTCGAGCCTCGTCACCCTCGCGTTTGTCTCGAGGCGGACATTCGGATATTCCAAGGCCTTTAGCAACGCAGCGGTCTCCGCGTCCATTTTCCCATCGCGGGAATTGGGGTGCGCGTCCCAAGGTGTCCTGGCCTTGGACAGCCAAGCGTCGACGTTTACCCCCAACGGCAGCGAAAACGGGTGCAGGCCTTTCGCCTTAAGCCGCGCTCTGACATCGGCAATCGGCGGCTCGTCGGGAACCGGCGGATAGTCGTAGTTGACCGAGTGTACGGGCTCCGTCGGGTCGTCTCCGAGGTTTCCCCGAACCTCGTACATCCGTTCTGCGCGGCTATACCACGGCTCCAAAGCCTCATAGGGAAACGGCCATGCAGGCGAGACCCCTTCCCTATGGCGGATTTCCTCGAAATCCTCACTGCGATAGCGCGAAAGCACTGCGCCGTAGAATTTCGAATTGCCGCCGACATTGTAGTAGTTGCCGGGATTGAACGCGGTACCGTCCGCCTCGTACCACATCTCCTTCGGGCGAAAATGCCCACGCTGAAAGATGGCCCGTTGGTCGCGGTTCTCCGGGCAATCGGCAATGAAGTCGCCAGCCTCGAGGATCAGGATTTCGGCCCCGGCTGATGCCAACCCCGCGGCAACGGTGGACCCACCCACGCCCGACCCTATGATGACGATATCAGGAGTGCTGCTCATTTCCGAAAATCCGGCTTTCGACTACGCGATACGCGTCTGGCTTTGGGGATCGAAGAAGACCGCCTTGTCGAGATTGAACGCCAGGCGAGCGCTCTGCCCCGGCTGAATTCGGGCGTCCGCGCGTAGACGCGCCACGACTTCCTTCCCGCCAAGCTTTGTCACTGCAAATGTATCCGATCCCGCCGGTTCCACGACTTCGATCAGGCAATCGCTTTCGGCTAGCGCCTTAGCGTTACGGTCCGCGCCATCCGGGTCGGTCAGCGCCTCCGGTCGGATGCCGAAGACGATCTCCCGTCCCGCATGCGCCTCAAGCGCACCATTGCCTGCTGTGACCGGGAGCCGGACCGGCTCCCCGTGCGGACGGGCCAACGATACGGTCAGCCCGGCAGCACCCTTCTCGATCGTACCCGCGAGAAGATTCATGGCCGGCGACCCCATGAAATCAGCGACGAACATGTTGGCGGGGTTGTTGTAGATTTCCGCAGGCGTTCCGAATTGCTGCACCTCGCCATCTCGCATGACTGCGATCTTGGTTGCGAGCGTCATTGCCTCGATCTGATCATGGGTCACATAGACGATCGTCGTACCGGTCGCCTGGTGCAGCCGCTTGATTTCGATACGCATGTCGACACGCAGCTTGGCGTCTAGATTTGAGAGCGGCTCGTCAAACAGGAAGAGCTTGGGATCGCGCACCAGGGCGCGGCCCATAGCAACGCGTTGCCTCTGGCCGCCCGAAAGCTGGCTCGGCTTGCGATTGAGCAGATGGCCGATCTGAAGCACCTTGGCGACCTTGTCGATCGCCTTGTTGCGCTCCTCAACTGGTACGCCGCGCATCTCCATACCGAACGATATGTTCCCGGCGACCGTCATGTTCGGATAGAGGGCGTAGCTCTGGAACACCATCGCGATATCGCGCTTCGATGGATGCAGGTCGGCGATGCTTCGACCATCGACGCGAATGTCACCCTCCGTGATCGATTCCAGGCCGGCGATGGTGTTGAGCAACGTGGACTTGCCGCAGCCGGACGGGCCGACCAACACCAGGAAGCCGCCCTTCTCCAGTTCAAGGTTGATGCCCTTCAGGATCTCCAACGAGCCAAAACGCTTCTTGAGACCAGAAATTTCGAGGAAAGCCATTGGATTATCCTTTGACAGCGCCCGCCATCAGGCCACGCACAAAGTAGCGGCCGGCGAGAATGTAGACGAGGAGTGTCGGCAGGGCTGCGATCATCGCCGCGGCCATATTGACGTTATATTCAACGACACCCGTGGAGGTGTTGACGACGTTGTTCAGCGCCACGGTCATCGGCATGGAATCGCCCGTTCCCGCATAGGCCGAGGCAAACAGGAAGTCGTTCCAGATATTGGTGAACTGGTAGATGACCGTGACCACGATGATCGGCAACGAATTGGGCAGCATGATGCGTCGGAAAATCTGGAAGAAGCTTGCACCGTCCACCTGCGCAGCCTTCACCAACTCTGTCGGGAAAGCTTCGTAGTAGTTGCGGAAGAACAGCGTCGTGAAGCCAAGGCCGTAGATGACGTGAACGGTGACCAGATTGACCGTCGAATTACCGAAGCCCAGCGACACGCCGATCTGATTGCGCAGCGTTGCCCCGAAGCGTCCGAGGCTACCGAGGATGGTCGCCATGGGCAGGAGAACCGACTGGAACGGAATAAAGCAGGCAAACAGCATCAAGCCGAAGACCAGCGTATGGCCCGGGAAGCGCCACTTGGTCAGGATATAACCATTGAGCGCACCCATGATCGTTGAGATCGCCACGGCCGGAACGACCATCTTGATCGAGTTCCAGAAGTAGCCCTTGATGCCGGCGCAGGTCAGGCCGACACAGGCCTCGCCCCAGGCCTTGAACCAGGGATCGATGGTGGGTGCTTTCGGCAGCGAAAGCATGTTGCCGTTCTGGATCTCATCCATGGTCTTGAACGAGGTAACCAGCATGACGAACAGTGGCATCAGGTAGATGATCGCGAATATGACCAGCAGGCCGTAGATGAAGATCCGGCTGAACATTCTGCGGCGGGACGCGCTGGCTGCGTCGGACATGGTCGAGGTGACAGCGCTCATCGCGATTTCTCCCGCAGCTCGGAATAGAGATAGGGAACGATGATCGCCGAGATCGTCATCAGCATGATCACGGCACTCGCCGAACCGACCGCCATCTCATTCCGCTTGAACGTGTATTCGTACATGAAGTTGGAAGGCAGCCAGGCCGAGCCGCCGGGGCCACCGGATGTCAACGCCACCACGAGGTCGTAAGACTTGATCGCCATGTGGGCGAGCACAATGAAAGCCGACAGGAAGATCGGTCGCAGTAGCGGAATAATGATGCGCCGATAGAGCTGGACCGTGGTTGCGCCGTCGATCTGCGCCGCCTTCATGATCTCGCCATCGATGCCGCGAAGGCCGGCAAGAAACATCGCCATTACGAAGCCGGACGCCTGCCAGACGCCGGCGATCACGACGGTGTAGATCACGAAATCCTTGTTCTTGATCCAGTCGAAGTGGAAGCTCGTCCAGCCGAACTGATGCAGCGTCTGCTCAAGGCCAAGGCCCGGATCGAGGAACCATTTCCAGGCAACGCCGGTAACGATGAAGGAAAGCGCCATCGGGTAAAGAAAGATCGGTCGCAGTATGCCCTCGCCGCGGATCTTCTGATCCAACAAGATCGCCAGAAACAGTCCGAGCGCCAGGCAGATGCCGACATAGAGCACGCCGAAAATGCCCATATTGGTGATCGAAGTGTACCAACTGGAGGGCGGATCGCTTTCAAACGTCCAGCGCCAAAGCCGTTGATAGGCGCGCGGCCCCGTCAGGGCGTAGGACGGAAAGGTCTTGGAATTGGTGAAGGACAGATAGACCGTCCAGATGATGAAGCCGTAGACGAAAACAAGCGTGATGGCGAAACTCGGCGCGAGCACGATCTTCGGCAGCGCGTCCTGCAGCCGCGCGCGGATTGAAATTGGCGTTCCCCGGTGCGGCGCGAGAACGGTTTTATCTGTAGCGATGGTGCTCATGGGGTCATCTCCTCCAACGAGATCGTCCGTTGCGGAATCTTCCCCGCCACGAAGGGCGGGGAAGACCGTGGGAGGCCTTGATTACTTGGCGTCCTCGATAGCCTTGACGAGTTCTTCGACGGCCTGATCGGAGGTCTTGATCTGGCCATGTACGAACTTGGAGATGACGTCCTTGTAGGCATTCGCGACTGCCGGAGGAGCGCCATAGCCCTGCGCCAGCGAACCGAACAGCGTGCCGCCTTCGTTCGCCTTCTTCAGGTCGGCGATACCCTTCTTGCCGCAAGCGTCGAAGTCGGTATCCGGAACGTCAGTACGAGCAGGAACCGAGCCCTTGACGACGTTGAACGCAGACTGGAAGCTCTTAGACAGCGTTGCCTTGGCAAGCGCGACCTGCGCCGCCTTGCGATCATCAGGCACGTTGAACATGCCGAACATGTCGGAGTTATAGATCACGCTGCCGTCAGTGCCGGGGAAGCGGTAGCACAGGAAGTCCGTGTTCGGCGTCTTCTTGGCCGCAACGAATTCGCCCTTTGCCCAGTCGCCCATCACCTGAACGAGCGCATCGCCCTTGATGACCATGGCCGTTGCAAGGTTCCAGTCGCGTCCGGAGAAGTTCGGGTCGACGTAGGTGACGATCTTCTGGAGATTGTCGAACGACTTCTTCATCGTGTCCGATTTCAGCGACTCCTCGTCGAGATCGTTCATGGCCTTCTTGTAGAACTCGGGACCGCCCGTCGACAGCACGATCGAGTCAAACATGGTCGCTTCCTGCCAGTTTTGTCCACCGAGCGCCAACGGAACGACGCCGGCAGCCTTGGCCTTGTCGAGCAGCGCGATCAGGTCGTCGAAGGTCTTTGGCTCGGTGCCGCCGATCTTGTCCATGACAGCCTTGTTGATCCACAGCCAGTTGACCGAGTGAACGTTGACCGGGGCTGCAACCCACTTGCCGTCATAAACGGAGAACTTCTGCAGAGCCGCCGGAACCGCCTTGTCCCAGCCCTCGGCCTTCGCGGTCTCGGTGAGATCCCCCATGACGCCCGCCTGAGCATAATCGAGAACGGTGTAGCCGAGCATCTGCGAGGCCGTCGGATAGGTGCCCGCAGCGACCATGGCCTTGAGCGCGGTCATCGCCGCATCACCGCCACCGCCGGCGACCGGCACGTCCTTCCAGGCAAATCCTTCCTTCGCCAGATCCTGCTTGAGGACATTGAGGGCCGCAGCTTCGCCGCCCGACGTCCACCAATGCAGCATCTGCACTTCTTTCACGTCGGCGGCCTTGGCGGCGCCGAGGCCAGCCACCGTCATTGTCACCAAAGCAGTCGTCATCAAAAACTTGCGCATCGTTTTCCTCCCGGTTTGCAAGTTCACAAATGCGGAAAATCCGCGTTCAAAAGCCCGTGCACACTCCCCGCACAAAGGCTCTGGGTACCACGGCGCGAACGCCGCGTGGATTAATTTAAAACGTTATAAACTTAACCAAGTCAAGTGACCCGCTTTCCCTTTCCACGTTAGGAGCAACATCGATTTTGACCTGTTTTTGTTGATTTTTTAGACAAAGCTACAGAATAAATCGAACTGAGTCCAAAATTTAAAACGTTTCCAGTCCAGCATTGCATCGGCTTCGCTGTCGCGTTAGTGTCCCGCCATCCGTCCCCTTTGGAGGAAAGCCGAGCGTGTCTCGCATCGCAGTGCCGCCCACGACCAGATCGACCCGCAGGAGCGGCAAACCAACGCTGCGCACCATCGCGGACATGGCAGGCCTCGCCGTAACCACGGTGTCGCGAGCGCTGTCGGACGACCCGGTGATCAATCATGAAACCCGTAAGCGTGTCCGCGAGATCGCGATTGAGGTCGGCTATTCCCCCGATCGTGCCGCCCAGCGCCTGAAGACCGGCCGCACAAATGTCATCGCCATCCTGCTTGAGCCGCACGAGGAAATTCTCGGCTATGGTACCTCGATCATGTCCGGCATCGCCAAGGCGCTGCAAGGCACCGCCTACCATCTGATCGTCATGCCCAACCTGCCCCACACGACAAACATCGAGGCGGTCAACTACATCATG
Source organism: Rhizobium sp. YTU87027 (assembly GCF_050644135.1). NCBI lineage: Bacteria > Pseudomonadati > Pseudomonadota > Alphaproteobacteria > Hyphomicrobiales > Rhizobiaceae > Rhizobium > Rhizobium sp. YTU87027. Next base: position 1,800,468 of record NZ_CP098440.1, read on the forward strand.
CGCAACCACATGGCCGACGGTTTGGTAATGTCGCGCACCGAGCCTTTCGACCCGCGCGTGCGATTGCTGATGGAGCACGATTTTCCGTTCGTCACGCATGGCCGCACCGAACTCTCCACCCCGCATCCTTATGTCGACTACGACAATTTCACCTTCGCCTACGAGGCAACCAAGCGGCTGATCGCCAAGGGACGCCGCAAGCCGGCCCTGATCAGCGGCCCGATGCAGTTCAGCTTCGGCAGCCATATCCTGCACGGCTTCATGACAGCCGTACGCGAAGCCGGCTGCGCCTATGAGGTCATCTCCGAAATAGACCTCGATCATCCGGCCGGCGCGATCCGCGACCGCATCGCCCGACGCCATGGCGAACCCGATCCGCCGGACGCCTTCACGTGCGGCGGCGAAGTCTGCGCGCTCGCCACTATAACAGGCATGAGCGACTGGGGACTTACACTCGGTGTCGAGTACGACATCGTCGCCAAGCAGACCTCGCAGCTCCTCTCCGCCATTCAGCCCAAGGTCGAGACCATCTACGAAGACCTGACAGCCACCGGAGAGCAGATAGGCCGCATCCTCAAGAAACGGATCAGCGGCGAGACGGATATGGACCAGTTGCAGGTGCTGCTGACGCCACAGCCTCCCCTTTCCGTTGGCTGCAATTGACAGCTGCATTGAGAAACCGCGAGTGCCGGAAATGACGTCCAAGCGTGGCGGCGTATCTTTGTGCATCGCAAAGTCCCGGGACACAGCCGCGAGGAAGTGAGGAGCGCGCGACTTCCAACGCGCGAACGTCGCGCAACCTGCGAATGCCCACCCAGCCATATTACCCCTCCTTTCTCTCACTTGAGTTCCTTCGGCAACCTTACCGCGGCATCCACCAGCCGGTGCGGCCGCCGATATGCATGTTGAGCGTCTTGGTCTCGGTGTAATCCTCCACTGCGTGACGACCGAGTTCACGCCCGAGGCCGGATTGCTTGTAACCACCGAACGGCAGCTCGGAGGCCCCGTCCATGAAGGTGTTCATCCAAATCGTTCCCGCTCTCACCTTGCGCCCGACGGTCAGACAGGTATCGAAATCGCGGCTCCAGACGCCTGCCGAAAGGCCGTAGTCGATCGCGTTTGCGATCTCGATCGCCTCCGCTGTAGTTTCGAACGTGAGCACGGAGAGGACAGGGCCGAAGACCTCTTCACGGGCAACCGCCATGCCGGGCGTCACGGCCTCTAGAATGGTCGGCGCCATATATTGTCCCATGCCGAGGTCGAGCTTCTCGCCGCCATGTGCGACTTGCGCCCCGCTGCTGGTCGCGCCGGCCACGTAGCCTGCGATCTTCTCCAAATGCTGCGGCGTGATGATAGCACCAACTTGCGTGGTTGGATCGAGCGGGTCGCCGACCTTGACGTCCTTCGAGAGTTCAGCGACGCGCTTGACCACATCGGAAGCGATGCTCTTGTGCAGGATCAGGCGGGAACCCGCATTGCAGCACTCACCAGCATTGAAATAGGCACCGAAGACTGCGGCGTCGCTGAATGCATCGAGATCCGCATCCGGGAACACGATTTGCGGGTTCTTGCCGCCGAGTTCCAGCGAGACCTTCTTCAACGTCTGCGCGGCGTTCGTCATGGTTAGCTTGCCGACACCGGTGGAGCCGGTGAACGAAACCATATCGACCTCCGGATGGGAGGCGAGCACTGCTCCGACCTCGGGTCCCGTACCGGTGACAATGTTGACGACACCGTCCGGAACGCCAGCTTCTTGCAGGATTTCGCCAAGCACGAGCGTCGATCCCGAAGTGAGCTCCGACGGCTTGACGACCGTGGTGCATCCGGCAGCAAGGGCAAAGGGAAGCTTTTGGCCGACGATCAGGAACGGAAAGTTCCATGGGGTAATGATCGAGACCACGCCGATCGCTTCGCGCAGCACGACGCCGAGCGTACCGTCTCCAAGCGTGTTGTAGCTTTCGCCGTGCAGATCCCGGGCAAGGGCCGCTGCATATCGCCAAATATCAACCGAGCCGGCTATTTCGCCACGCACCTGCGAGATCGGCTTGCCCGCCTCGATCGCATCCAGAAAGGCCAGTTCTTCCGCACGAGCCGCGATCAGATCGGCAGCCTTGAGCAAGATGGCCGAGCGTTCGGAAGCGGTCATCCGCGGCCACGGACCGTGATCGAAAGCCTTGCGGGCAGCAAGGATCGCCCGTTCGGCATCCGCCTTGCTGCCGGTCGGAAAGCGGCTCACAACGATGCCATGGCTCGGAGCAACGCGCTCGATCGGCTGGGCAGACCCAGCTTCCCACTTGCCGTCGACCAGCATCTTGAAGTCGCGGGCCTTGTGGTCGCTAAGCGCTCTCGGATTGACCAGAACCGTCATTACCATTCTCCCTTGAATTGAGCCGGGCGCTTCTCGCTGAAAGACGCGACGCCCTCTTTGAGATCGGCGGTTTTCGCGACTAGGATCGACCCCAGTGCCTCGACGGCAGTGCCGTTGTCCTCGCCATTTGCCGACGCGATCATCAGCTTCACGATCTCCAGCGCCGCAGGTCCTCTCGACGCGACCCGTCGCGCATATTCCTTGGCGGTATCAACCGCGTTTCCGCTTGATGTGACCGCGTCAACGATCCCGAGCACACGGGCTTCCTCGGCGGTGAATAGCTCACCACCCAGCGCCATGCGGCGAACCACCTGCGCCCCGAAGCGCTTCACAAGGCGTTGCGTGCCGGACCAGCCGGGAACCATGCCCAGTCCCGTTTCCGGAAGTCCGATCTTGATGTGCTCTTCGGCAATGCGAATATCCGCGACACCGGCAAGCTCCAGCCCGCCACCGAGAGCGTGGCCATTCAGGGCCGCAATCAGCGGCACCCTCAGTGTCGCAAGCCTTTCGAAAACGCGGTGTCCGTGGCGCACCCAGGCATGGCCGAACTCCTGCGGCCGCATTCCGCCCCACGCCTTGATATCGCCACCAGCCGAGAAACCCTTGCCCTCGCCCGTCAGGATCGCCGCGCGCACCTCGGCGTTCGCCTCGACTTCATCGGCCGCATCCGCCAATGCCTTCAGCATGTCCAGGTCAAGCGCATTCAGCTTCTCGGGCCGCGACACCGTCATGATCGCGACGTGATCCTCGACCTGGATTTTGACCGTGCCGCTAGCCATTGAAGACACCCTCCAGGACGCGGGTGCACTTCTTCGGCAGGGACAGACCGATGTTTGCTTCGCCGAAGAGCGTCGCATCCATGACCTTGAGGTCCTTTGCCACGATGAGCGGAAACTCGGATTGATCGAGGATGTGGGCCTTAAGGTCGATACCGGGTGCAATTTCCGTCAGAACAACCCCTTCCGGTGTCAGCTTCATCACGCACCGCTCGGTGATATAGGTGATGTCTTGCCCCTGCTCGATCGCCCGCTTGCCGGAGAAGGTGACATGCTCGACCTCGTTGACGAGCTTCTTCAGCTTGCCTTCCTTCTCGATGACAAGCTTGCCGTCGACGATGCCGAGCTTCGCGCCGGCATTGAACATGCCGGAGAACACGATCTTCTTCGCGCGCGCGGTGATATCGACAAAGCCGCCTGCCCCGGCAGTAACGTGAGGTCGGAAGGAAAGCTTCGAAACGTTGACCGAGCCATCCTTGCCGATCTCGAGGAACGAGAGGAGCGAAGCATCGAAGCCGGCGCCCTGGAAATAGGTGAACTGGTATGGCGACGGCATATAGGCATCCGCATTGGAAGCGCAGCCGAATGCGAAATCGAGCAATGGAACGCCACCGACAGCGCCCTGTTCGATCACCCAGGTGACCGAGCCGTGCAGCCCCTCCTCAAGCAGGATGCGCGGCACGTTGGCGGAAATACCGAATCCGAGGTTGACGCAGCTACCGGCCTCAAGCTCCTGGGCCACGCGGCGGGCGATGACCTTCTGGATATTGAATTCCGGAACACGGAACGTGTCGAGCGGCCGGAAAATCTCACCCGAAATGGCGGGATCATAGAGCGTCTGCGTTGTCTGCTTCTGGTCCGGATCGACGATGACATAGTCGACCAACATGCCAGGTACACGCACGTCGTGCGGCTTCAGCGAACCTTCCTTGGTGATCCGCTTAACCTGGGCAATGACGATGCCGCCATTGTTGCGGGCAGCAAGAGCCTGATCCAGACCGCCGAGATAGGCGCCTTCATGCTCATAGGTAAGGTTGCCGCGCTCGTCGGCCGTTGTTGCACGGATGATAGCGACCTGCGGCACGATCGACGGGAAGAACAGCCAGTCCTCTCCTTCGAACAGGACGCGCTTGACCACGGGTTCCTCGGCACCAAGGTCGTTCATCGCACACCCCTGCCGTCTCGGATCGACGAACGTGTCGATACCGACCTTCGTCAAAACGCCGGGGCGCTTGGCAGCGGCCTCCCGGTGAATATCGAACATGATGCCCGAGGGAATGTTGTAGGCAGGAATCTCGTTGTTCGTGATCATCTGCCAGATCAGCGGTGGCTCCGCGCTCGATGGCCCCGATGGATAGGAACCACCGAGGATCTTCTTCAGCAGTCCCTTCTTGGCGATATAGTCAACACCCTTGATACCGCTCATGTCACCGGCTGCGATCGGATGCAGCGTCGTGAGATCCCGGGGATGGCCAGTGCTGTCGAAACGCTCACCAATCGCCTTCAGCATCAGGTCAGGGCAACCGAGGCCGCTTGATGACGACACGGATACGACGGCTCCGTCGGGGATCAGTGCGGCAGCTTCAGCCGGAGTGATGTGCTTGCTCATCGGGATTACTCAAAGTCCTGTTTCGATTTTCACGGCAGAACCACGTTTGGCCGCCTCGACAACAGCAAGGCCGGTCGCGAGCGACCAGATTCCATCCTCCGCCGTTGCCGAAGGACGGCCTTTGCCGCCTACCGCAGCGTGGAACGCCTTCAGCGCAGTTTCGTAGAGATTGCTCGCATTGGTCGGCAGCTGCTGCTCGCCATCGACGTTCTTCAACGTCACCGTTCCAACCGGGCGCTGGGTCATGACATTGCGGCCGACCAGCGAGCCTTTGGTGCCATGCACCTCAAAGCCGGTTTCGGCATATTTGGTGGTGAAGGCATCATGAAACTGCGCGAGGATACCGTCCTCGAAACGCATCACGCCCATGACGCCATCTTCGACGCCGGGCTTACCCATCCCCGCCGCCTGCGAGAATGCAACGACCTCGACCGGATCACGCCCGAGCACGAACCGCAGCGTGTCGGTGTCGTGAACAGTGATGTCAAGAATGACGCCGGCACCGGCTTCCGGCTTGTCCAGTCGCCAGCCTTGCAAGTGGACCGGCAGATAGACGGCATGAAAGACGCGCGCGGCAAGCGGCTTGCCGATTTTGCCCGCAGCGATGGCGTCTCTCATGGCAATGTGGGTGGAGGCGTTGCGGAGATGGTGGTTCGTGGCGAGCACAACACCAGCGTCCTTTGCCGCCTTCGCCATGGCGTGCGCATCCCGCAGCGACATCGCCAACGGCTTTTCGCAAAGAACATGCTTGCCGGCACTCGCCGCAGCGATCGCCTGATCGCGGTGAAGTTCGTTGGTTGTCGAGATGTAAACCGCCTCGACATCAGGATCATTCACGAGGGCATCGACGTCAGTGACGAGCCTTGGTATCCCGTTCTCCGTCGCATAGGACCGGCCGCGCTCGGCGCTGGAGCTCATGACTGAGACGATATCGCCATCGGTTGCGCGGATAGCCCCGATCACCCATTCGCGCGCAATGGTGCTCGCGCCAATCAGCCCCCAACGAACCGTCATGCCATCTTCCTTCCTGCATTCTTCTGCGCGGCTCCACAGCTCTCGCGAACGACAAGCCGAACAGCGGTCGTCACGCTTTCGGGCTCCGCCTTCCCTGCATTGATCTGTTTGAGCAGAAGCTGGGCTGCCCGCCGGCCCATGCTTTGCGGATCAACGGAAATGGTCGTGAGCGCCGGGACTGCCGTCTGCGCCTCGATCACGTCGTCGAAACCGACGACAGCAAAATCACGACCCGGCTCCAGACGACGCGCGCGCAGGCCGTCACACACACCGAAGGCGACCGCATCATTGAAGCAGACCGCTGCTGTTGGCCGATCGCCAATCGCTATCGCTCGCCCGATCGCATCGACGCCGCCCGCCCTCGACGGCGCTGACGAGACAACGAGTTCCCCATGAAAGCCGAGGCCGGCCGCGCTCATGCCGTCGGCATAGCCCGCAAGACGCTCCTCGAAGACCGCCGTATCAGGAAATCCACCGAGAAACGCAATTCGGGTGTGACCCAAAGATGCCAGGTGCTCGACCGCCGCGGACGTCCCGCCCTGATTGTCGGAAACAATCGATGAGACTTTCGCACCAGGCAGGCTGCGAACAACGACGACGACCGGAATACCTGCGGCAACGAGCGGCTTGAAATCCGCCGCCTCGGTCGCGCGTGCAGGAGAGACGATGAGACCCGAGATTCCGTGTTCTCTCATGGAGGCAACAACTTCCCGCTGCCGGTCGATGCTCTCGCTCGTATTCGAGAGGAACTGCACGAACCCAGCTGACTGCACAACCATGTCGACGCCAACCGCAAGCTCGGCAAAGAAGCTGTTGGTCAGGTCATTGACGACAACACCGATGATCTTCGATTTCGCGCTCGCTTGGCGAAGGTTCGCAGCCCCACGGTTATAGACATAACCAAGCTCGCGCATCGCGGCATTGACCTTGACCCGCGTCCCCTCGTTCACGAGCGGCGACCCTTGCAACACCAGCGACACCGTCGACTTCGAGACGCCGGCAGCCTTGGCGATGTCAATGACGGTCACCCGCCCCTTGGTCATGAATTTCCTCCCGGCGTTCGCGCCAACTTGAATGCCACATAATTGGAACGTTCCAATATGTCAAGAGCAATTTCCGATGAGCGCAACGCTCAAACTCAATGGAGAACACCATCTATCTAACTGTATACACTGCATTTATCCTATAAAAATCAATCAAAATATCCTCGCCCTTGGTGAAAAAGGATGGATCAAAAGAATCTAATTGAAATTTGGAACGATCCAAATTATTGCGTTGTCTCCTGTCGAGGAGGATCGCAATGAGTTTGTTTTTAAATCTGCCGAACACTGACGACTGCCCCAGCGAGTACCGTCTTGTCGGGACGCCGATCGAGCGCCCGTCCACACCGCCGAAGTTCAACCGGATTGCCTACGCGGCCGCCCATGTCGTATCCGATCCTCGAAGGGAGCTCGACCCCTGGGGCCGTCCCGCGATCGACTGGGACACAACGATCGCCTTCCGCCGACACCTGTGGAGCCTCGGCTTCAAGATCGCCGAAGCAATGGATACCTCTCAGCGCGGCATGGGCCTTGATTGGGCTGGCGCGCAGGAATTGATCCGGCGTTCATTGGAGGAAGCTCGCACCATTCAGGGGGCGGATCTTGCATGTGGTGCCGGCACTGATCATCTGGCAGCATCCGATGCGCGATCGATCGACGACGCCATCAAGGCATACGAGACACAGATCGAGTTCGTGGAAAAGAACGGCGGCCGGGCCATCATGATGGCCAGCCGCGCCCTTGCCCGAGTGGCCTCCTCAGCGGACGACTACGTCAAGGTCTATGGCAGAATTCTCTCCCAGGCCAAGGACAAGGTCGTCTTACACTGGCTCGGAGACATGTTTGATCCGAACTTAGCCGGCTACTGGGGGAGCGCGCAGTTTGAACCGGCGCTCGAGTGCGTTCTCAGAATCATCAATGAGAACAGGGAGAAGGTCGAGGGGATCAAGATTTCGCTGCTCGACAACGCCAAGGAAGTGCAGTTGCGCAATCGGCTTCCGGAAGGCGTTCTGTGCTTCACCGGAGACGACTTCAACTATGCGGAGTTGATCGAAGGCGATGGCCGCCGCTATAGCCACGCCCTCCTCGGCATTTTCGATGCCGTTGCCCCTTCAGCGTCGAAAGCGTTGGCGTCGCTTGCCGCGGGTGATGCCGCCACCTTCCGATCCGTGATAGAGCCCACCGTTCCGCTCTCCCGCAAGATCTTCGAGGCGCCGACGCAGTACTACAAGGCCGGCGTCGTGTTCCTGGCCTGGCTGAACGGTCACCAGAGCCATTTCAGCCTTCCTGCTGGCCTGCAATCGGCGCGTGGCGTCAATCACTATGCCGACATTTTCCGCCTTGCCGACAAGGCAAACGTCCTCGACAAACCAGAGCTTGCCGTCGCACGCATGCGGCATTTCATGGGCGTATTCGGCATCGAGTGAACTACCGAAGAAGTGGCTTGCGCGGGGGCGTGGACAAGGGGAGCCGGGGACAGTTTCTGCGCTTAAGGCGCAGGTCGGGTCGGGATTGTACTTTTCCCAGCCACGAACTTTCCGCATGCCCTGGCTCATCTGGGCTCTTGTTCGGCTATCCTACTAATAGCTGCAGGGGCGGTCGTTGTTGAATCCGAGTGCACAAGCTGAGTTTAGCGAGGAGTTTTGGTTCCGCTGGCTGGTTGTCGAAGTGCAAGCAGATGCCATCATCGCAAGACTCATCAGCGCCCCGGCCACCAAAAAATTGCGAAGTCGGTTCATCTGTTTCTCCTTGGCAGGACCAAACATCATGATGTTGCTCCGAGAAAATTCGGAGGAATCTCGTCCTCCTCGGTCAACAGGCATCCGCCCCGCACTTGAGACAAACGGAGTTCGGCTCGACGCTTTCTGGCCAAGCGGCCTACTGAATTTCAGACCTCCGATCGAAGTCGACAACAGTCCCCTGTCGCGATGCCTCCTCTTGAGCCGCTTGGATGGCCTGCTGGATATAGTACACGACGAGGTCGTAGTCCGGGCTCTCCCGCGAGGCGATTTCCCACGCGACGTTTAGAGTAAAGACTAGTTGTTGGACAATCGTTTCAGTCATGACTGCGTACCCCCGAGCCACGAAAATCCTAGGGGCCGTCCAAGTTCACAGCAACCTCAACAGTCCGACCTACCGCGCGAAAATGTCACCAACGGTGTAGTAGGATTTACCATAGCGCTCACCAAGACCCCCAAACGACTTCGAGAGGCGGCTCCTGCCCCTTAGGATGCGCTAATTCCCGAGGGATGGATTGTTCCGCTGCCGTACCGCAAAGGCATGGGCCAACTGCAATATCCGGAGGAAATCGCCGGCAACATCGGCCCGGAGAAAAGAGTGGCGACCCCTGCAGGAATCGAACCTGCGACAACCTGCTTAGAAGGCAGGTGCTCTATCCAGCTGAGCTAAGGGGCCGAGTGACCTAGGCCTCAGGCCTTGGTCAAATCAGCGGGCATGAAAGCGGATCAATGCGTCCAAGGCTGTGTCCGCGTATAGCGGAAATTATCAGGGTAAGCCACAGTCTGACGCTGCGGATCCTTCGGAGCGATGACCCGATAGTCGATGCCGTTGCGCTTCGCATAAGCTTCAGCGAGTTCCTGCGTTTCGAATGTCAGCTTCAACTGCTGGCGCATATCCGAGGAAGACGTGTAACCCATGATCGGATCGATGGTACGCGGCGTCTCCTGATCGAACTCGAGCACCCAGGTATTTGTCTTTGCCTTACCGGACTGCATCGCGGTCTTGGCTGGACGGTAGATCTTGGCAGACATTGCTGCAACGCCTCCGAATTAGCGGGCTTTCACACTCGAAACTTCACACTGCCCCAATCCGAGGCCTCTCTTCATCCAAACTGTCGCACAAAGAGATGAATTTTGCTTACCGACGAATCCCTTCCTTTTCAAGAAAAAAGCCAAGGCGGCCGACGCTCGAGTTTCCAACCATTTCCGATAGCCTTCCTATCCAGCCGCCGCGTCACGGCATGCTGCAAAGAGGTCGAGCTTTGCATCGTACAGACTAGTTGCCACATCCATCAGCCCGAGGACGCTGTGGAAGAAATTGTCGTGGGAAGTGGGTTCCGCCGCCCGGCGCGCGAGGCAGTCCGTGTCGATCTTCGCGGCCGCGCTGAAGTCCGGCGCAAGCCATGCGATGATCGGCACATGCGTTTGTTGCGGCGGCGCAAGAAGATCGGGCGCTCCGTGCAGATATAGACCATTCTCGCCCAGCGATTCGCCGTGGTCCGACACATAAAGCATAGCGGTCGATTCGGAATTGCCATGCCGTTTTAGGATGTCGATCACCCTCGCCAAGACATGGTCGGTGAATAGAACCGTGTTGTCATAGGCATTGATGATTTCCTCCCGCGTGCAGGCGCCGAATTCGGCGGTCCGACAATCGGGGATGAAGCGGCGGAAATCGTCCGGATAGCGCTGATAGTAGCCGGGGCCGTGACTGCCGTTCTGGTGAAGGACGAGGACGCTATCGCCCTTTACGCCGGAGAGCCATTCATCCAGCCTATCGAGCAGCGCCGTATCCAGGCATTCACCGTCACGGCAAAAACGTGGATCGGCGGCATCTGGCAGGAAGCGGTAGGGAATGCGATTGGCAACTGTGTAGCTGCCCGTATTGTTGTCCCACCACTCCACTTTGACTTTCGCATGGCCGAGAATATCGGTCAGATTGTCGGTCTCGAGTCCCTTGCGTAGCGTATATTGCCGTTTCGGATAGACCGAGAACATGCAAGGGAGAGATACGCCGGTTGTCGTACCGCAACTCGTCGAATTGGTATAATAGACGACATCTCTCGCCTTCAGTTCCGGATTGGTCTCGCGGGAATATTCGCCGAGCGAGAAGTTTTGTGCACGCGCGCTCTCCCCAACCACGAGAACGATCACTCGCGGCTTATGATTCGGGTTCGATGAGCGCTGATGGGCATCCAAGCCCAGGGGGCGACGCGCGATGCTGCTGTCACTCTCCGATACAAACAGGTAGCGGGCGGCGTTGCCGATCGGAATGAAGGGGTTGAAGGATAGGATAATATCGCGATGCAGGCGTCCAACCGCTGCATAGGTCTGCGAAAAGCCGAGGCCCGCCGCCACGAACACGGCCAGGCACGGTAGAATGACAGCCATGTTCCAAGCAAATTTCTGCGGAAATGGTCGATGCACGACGCGAACCCAGAGAATAAACAGTGACGGCAACATTCCGGTGAAAAACAAATGCAAGAGAAAGGCCGGCGTAATGAGGTGCGCGGCTGCCTCTTGCGTCATGATCGCCGCATTTCGGATCATCTCCTTGTCGATGACGATGCCGTATTGATCAGTAAACCAAGCGGCCATCACCGAGACCAGCACGAAAAAAATCAGAGCCGGCTTAATGAGATATTTCACCGAAAAAGCTGTCATCGCAGCAATCGTAACCGCAACAATAGCGATGACGAAGGCGATGAAGGCCACCGGATAGATTGCGAGATGCGTATAAGCCCGTGTCCAGAAAGTCGCGTTGGCCACAGCAAGAATATAGACGGCGACGAGAACTGACAGCGTGACGCTGCCGAGGCACGGCCTTAGCCTCCGATGCTGCTGCGTCTCATCGAAATCATCCAATCCGCTCTCCGCGACCTAAATGGTGGCGGCATGATCCTGGCCGCTCGATCGTTGGCGCTGATGTCAACCTTTCCTGACACCAACCTGAACGAAGAGGGCGCTTGCATCAAGCATTGGGGAATACGCGATTTTAGATATTGCGGGCGCGAGGCGAACCGTGTATTGCCCTCCCTCGTCGGCACGGAGTGTAGCGCAGTCTGGTAGCGCATCTGGTTTGGGACCAGAGGGTCGGGAGTTCGAATCTCTCCACTCCGACCACTTTCCTCTTTCACAGCGTCACCAACGATCGCGGACTGATCCTCGAGCGAGAATTGCTGCGCCGTTTCCCCCTCGTTACAGCATCTGTTCTTGGCTCGCTCCAGGGGCGGCAATGGCACTAACACGCGAAAATTGCAAAGAAACCGATTGTTAAGGCTGCATAAGATATCGTTCACCATATTCAGCTGCACTTTGTTAACGCTACGGGGAACCTCATGATGTCGTCTTTGCGGATTTCGCTCACTCTCGTCGTGACCGCGCTTGCTCTGCCGGTCCGCGCTGCCGACCTCGCACCCGATCTCTCGGTGATGCCCGTTGCACCTGCCCCAGTTTTTAGCTGGACCGGACCATATGCCGGCCTGCGCGGCGGCATAGGGTTCCTGAATAGCGATTTCAGCGTACCCGGCGCCAGTTCGTCGGATGACTTTAACGGCGGCCTCGTTGGCGGCTTCCTCGGTGCGAACTACCAGATGGACAGCATCGTGATCGGTATTGAGGGCGACCTTTCCTACACCTGGAACAAGAAGGATCTGACTGTCCTTGGCACGCCCACGGAAGCAGGAACAGACGTTTCCGGCTCTGTCGTCGGTCGTGTCGGCTACGCCGTTGATCGTGCCCTGATCTTCGCGACAGCGGGCTGGGCCGCGACACGTGCCACGGTTGATACGCCGGCTGGCGACGAAGACAAGACCTTCAACGGCTGGACGGTCGGCGCGGGCCTCGACTATGCCTTTACCGACAACCTCTTCGGTCGGGCGGAATATCGCTACAACGATTACGGCAACGAAGATATCCAGGGAGCAAACGTCGATCTTGATGAACAAGTCGTCTCCGCGGGCATCGGCGTCAAGTTCTAGTCGCCGCCGCCGCTGACAGAGATCTCATGGCGGAGAACAGGCGCTCCGATGGGCGCCCTCCTACTTCTTCTTTGTGGTCGTCGCGCTCATCACCTTGTCGCCCGGCTTGATGCCGAGCTTGGCGGTCACGCCGGCATTGAGTTCGATCACGTACTTCACCTCCGTCATCGAATCGATGATGTCCCGGGAGTACGGCACCGCGTTCTGTTTGATGTTACGGATCGTGCCCGTCGAATCGACGAACAGCATATCGAGCGGCAGGATGGTGTTTTCCATCCACATCTGGACCCGCCGCGAAACGCCGAAATCGAAAATCATGCCGGCGTCGTCGGCCATCTCCTTGCGATACATCAGCCCACGCTGGCGCTGCTCGTTGGTATCGGCGATCTCGACCACGAAATTCAGCCGTTTGCCGGAGGCTGTCTGAATGATCAGCGGCTCCTTGTCGAAGGTCATCGGCTGTTGGGAGAAAGCCGGAAAGGCGAGGATGAAAAAAAGCGCCGCAAGGGCGCTTCTGATCCAATGGACGGCCGACATACGCATCAGTGCGCGCGGCTCACCGGGCTCGGCACGTCCGGATGGATCTCGGCGGCCATCAGTCCCTTGTCGCCATCACCGTAACGGACGAGGACGACCTGACCCGGACGCAACTCCGTGAGACCAAATCGGCGCAACGTTTCCATATGGACGAAAATGTCTTCCGTTCCCTCGCCGCGCGTCAGGAAACCGAAGCCCTTGGTGCGGTTGAACCACTTGACCAGCGCGCGTTCCAGCCCGCTCGTCGCCGTGACTTGCACGTGGGTGCGAACCGGCGGCAGCATCGAGGGATGTACCGCCGTCGACTGATCCATGGACAGGATCTTGAATGCCTGATAGCCGCGTTCACGGCGCTGGATCAGCGCAACGATCCGCGTGCCTTCGAGAATTGTCTGGTAGCCGTCTCGGCGCAGACAGGTCACATGGAGAAGGACATCCTGCATGCCGTTGTCAGGGACGATGAAACCGAAGCCCTTGGCCACGTCGAACCACTTGACGACGCCGGTGATTTCAATGAGGTCGACCGCTTCCCCCGCGAGTTGATCGAGGTCGGTGAATTCCTTTGATGAAATTCTGTCAGCCATGTCGCCAGCCCCTCAATACGCGTCACACTGTTACGGTTAACTGATTCTTGAGATCAAGATTAACATGTTGGTAACGGATTAGCGCAAGTCCTACTTTTCGATTATTCCCAGTTGCCAATCATACTCCGCTGTCTTGCCCGAAACTGGTGGTCCGCCACATAAGAACCCGACGCCCCGCTTAGAGAGGAAATAGAATGCGTTATCTCCACACCATGGTCCGCGTGAAAGATCTGGACGCCTCCCTGCATTTTTACACCACGCTCTTCGGTCTTGAGGAGGTCAGGCGCACGGAGAACGAGAAGGGCCGCTTCACGCTCGTCTTTCTTGCAGCTCCCGGCGACAAGGCCGACGCCAGTGCCAAGGGCGCGCCCTGCCTGGAGCTGACCTATAACTGGGACACCGAGGACTATACCGGCGGGCGCAATTTCGGTCACCTCGCCTATGAGGTCGATGACATCTATGCCACCTGCCAGACGCTGATGGACAGCGGCATCACGATCAATCGTCCGCCGCGCGACGGCCACATGGCCTTCGTGCGCTCGCCGGACGGTATCTCGATCGAGATTCTGCAAAAGGGCGGCAGCCTTCCGACCGCCGAGCCCTGGGCTTCGATGGGCAATACCGGCGCCTGGTAAGCCGAGGCTTTTGCGAGGCTTGCGACTTTTGCGATTTCGGACTTGCGTGTCCGCGTCACGCTTGCCGCAGCCGGGTGGCGCAGGCACTCTCCAGTCGACTCGAGGCGAAGCATGCGGTTTTCGCGCAGCTTTCGCCGTCCCCTGGAGAATGCTCGCGTGCTCGCTGTTGAAAAACGGATAGCTTTAGGACCCGCCCTTCTGATCGCCACATCGGCGCTGATGCTCAGCGGCTGCGTGTCGGAGAAAAAGGCCGCCGATGTCGCGTCCGTCCTCGCGCCGGTCGAGCCGGCAGCAGCTGCGCAGCAGGCCGCGGCAGCCACGCCGGTCCAACCAGGCTATCGCGATCCCATGGTCGCGAATGTATCGGGCGCTCAGCCAGCGCAGGCTCCGGACGCGCAGCCGATGGCAGCAGGATCAGCCGCTTCGGCTCCCGCAAACATCGGCGGACTGGCAATGCAATCAACCGGCATCAACGCGCAGGCGATGAGCATCTTCTCGGCGCGCGCAGTGTCGCAGAACAATCCGACCTCGACCCAATTGCAGCCCGCCGGCGGCAATGCCTACGCGCCGGTTGGTGTCAGCCCCGTACGCTCGAGCGTTTACAGTAGCCAGGTGCCGGTCGATCGGTCCCAACAGACGCAGCAGGGTCAACCCTTGTTGCCACAGCAGTCCTCACAGAACACGAGCACGCAGAGCGCGCCGGTGCAGAGCGCGTCACTTTCGACGGGAGCCCTGGCAGGGCAAACGGTAAATGCGCTCTACAGCGCGCCGAGGCAAAACCTGCTCGGCAGTCTTTCTGGACTGCTGCAAAAAGCCTCCCTGCCCGGCATGACGCGGATTGCGCCCAACGGCCTGCATCTTCAAAACGACAAGGTGGAAGTCGGCTGCTTCAAGCCAAACCTGATGGACGTGATCAAGGCGGTCGAGACGCATTTCGGCAAGCCGGTCATCGTCACATCGGGCTACCGCGACCCGAATCACAACCGCATGGTCGGCGGCGCCGAAGAATCCATGCACAAGACCTGTGACGCGGCCGACATTCAGATCGACGGCGTGTCAAAATGGGATATCGCAAGCTATGTCCGATCACTGCCGGATCGCGGCGGCGTCGGCACCTACTGCCATACCGACTCGGTACATCTCGATACCGGAAAGAACCGCGACTGGAACTGGGCTTGCGGCGGCAGGGCCGCTCCGGCGACCATCGCTCGCGCTTTGTGAGGCCGGCGCTTCGCCGTTCATAACGCTGCGTAAGCTCGCCTCGCGAATTCCTAACATGGACGAATAGCGTCTTGATTCGGCTACAATAAACGCCATTTCGCTCTCGCAAAAAATCCTGTCATTTTTTTGAAAAAAATCGAATTTGCCGCTTGCGGGATTCAAAGTGCCTGACTATAAGGGCGCCACCACGAAGGAAGCGCCCTTCGTCTATCGGTTAGGACACCAGATTTTCATTCTGGGAAGAGGGGTTCGACTCCCCTAGGGCGTGCCATCGTTGTTTAAAATCAATTACTTACGTTGCCGGGTCACCATCGAGTCACTTATTGATAAGTGACCGTCACTTTTCGGCTGCGCGAAGGCGCTTTACCTCGGCTGACCGCTTCTTCGCGGCGGCGGCGGCGCGGAACGCCATCGGCTCCTCATTCAGCTGATCCATGTAGATTGCCGTCGTCGTCGGCGACCGGTGGCCCATCGCTTTTTGCACTGTGAACAGGTCAGCACCGCCCTCGGCAATCTCGCTTCCGAATGTCCGCCGCAGTCCATGCAGGGTATAGCCCGGCTCCAGCCCGGCCTGCCGCGCCCAAACCTGCATCTGGTTTGAAAGGCTCTTTGGCGAGAATGGCTTGCCCGCCTGCGTCTTTAGGATCGTTCCGCCCTTCGACCGGTCCAGCGCGTTCAAGACCATCTCAAGCTCTGCCCTGACGACCACCGTAACCTTGACGCTGCCGCCATTGTTCTGGTTTTTTTGCGCCATGAATTCGATAACGGTGGCGACCTGTATCTGGTCGTTCTCATCGATGTAGCGCTTGGTCCGTAAATTGTCCCATTCGATTTTCGCGACATCGCCACGGCGACCGACACCGTAGCGGGCCAAGGCATAGGCGGTTCTCGCGCCGCTTCCCGGCTGATGGCGGCGCTCGAACTTCTCGCAGATATCGTCCGGCCAGACCTTTTCCGGCGAGGACGGCGGCAATTCCACTTGCTCGATATCAGAGCCCAAATTTCGCAAGCACCATTCCTCGCGGATGGCCGCGGCAAACAGCTTGCGGATCACGATCGCGACCCGCTTGGCCTTATGCGGCGCATGGGATGCGACGGTTTTGCGCAAGCACGGCAGCATTTCGGCCTCCGGCGTGTCAACCGGAGCCTCGGCGAAAGTCGCCTTCGATGTCTTCGTCATCGGCGCTTCGAGAAACGCCAGCGCATGCCGGACATGTCCCTTGATGGTCTTATGCTCATAGGCTTTCCATTCATCGCTCTTTTGCCAAGCGATGAAGGCATCCCGAAAGGTCGGCTTCTTGATGGCTGGCTTGGCCTCGGCGGCGGGCGCATCGACCAGCAGCCTAAGCTTTTCATAGGCGGCGGCGAATTCCTCCGAGCCGATATCCGCCGGGAGAGTCTTCTGACCGATCCGCGGATGACGAAAGACCAGTTTGCCGTTCTTTAGCTGGAGGACGTGGGGGAAGTCCAAGAATTTCGATTTACGAGCCATTGCCGCGCCCCCTAAGTGCCTCGATGGCCAGCGCCAGTATGGTCGGATACCGGAATGACCTGCCTTGCTCGATGTGCTGCAAGCTTCTCAGCGGCATCTTAAGAATTTCCGCCGCCCTGGACTGTGTTAATGCGCCGTCCCTGCGCCATTCCTTTACCGTTTCGCTCAGTTCCATTGCCCTTCCCTTTCGATCTGATGGCAGGAAGGTGTTATCCCCACGACGGGCAGAAGCAACTCGAACCCGCCTACGTGACGGGCCGCGAATCCAGCAATTTCTGAAAGGCCGAACGGGTATCCTGTTCTTGGTCTGGCAGGCTTTCGAAGGCTACATCCAGCGCTACCCGGTCCCAGATGACACGTTTGTTCACCTGCTTTGGCGGTGGCAAGCGGCCCTCTTTCACTAAGGTATCGAAGAGGCTAAGGCCGAGGCCGAGATAGCGGGCGGCGTCAAATCTACCAAGGCCGCGCGGCGGGTAGGCATGCGGATTTCCGGCTTTTTCAGACATATGGAGCGTCCCCTTTCCCTTCCAAAGGCAAGAAGGCGCTCCGATATGGCCTTCAAGTTTTTTCATCTTCAGCTTGATAACGATAGCCTGAAGTTCCATAATCTGGCAAGTTCCATAATCTGGAAAGCAAGGGTGACCCGATGAGTGACGACAGGCTCTCTAATCGTGAGGCGACCGAGCTTTACGGCCTTCGCCGTTTCGAAATTTTCGTCTTGCAGAGGCATGCGGGCTTCCCGCGTGGCGAAAAGCGCGTGCCGGAACTGAAAACAAGCCGGGTCAAATACTCGCGGCGCCAGATCGAAAAGTGGCGAGAGGGTATCCGCCGCCTCGCCGCCGAACTTAAGACCGCATGAACAGAGTAACGCCCGGCGGGACCGGGCGCTGGAAGGGAAACAAAAGTCACTGAGAATACCGACAATATAGCCCCTTCCCTGCGCCGATCCAAGCCCGCCGGTAGCGCCGTACGAAAGGCGAAACCGTAATGCAAGGCAGGCTCTGATATGCGCGGCGGGGCGCTCCATCCCCGCCTCAATTGCCCCATTGCCGGGGCCGCTCTCTCCCGCCGAATCTCAAAATATTGCCTTTTTGGAAATATTTCCCCGCACCTCCAGCGGACCTCCGGCGTCCCGACCTTGCTGGAGGGCCGCTGTGACTGACTCCGTTCCATCTCCATCTGTAATCCTCAAGCCGTACCGCTTCCGCGACGAAGCGACCATTCCGGTTCGCCCGTGGCTGATGCGCGGCCTGCTTCTTCGCCGCCAGGTAGGTGCCCTCATCGCCGCTGGCGGCGTCGGGAAGTCCGTCCTCGGCCTCGTTCTGGGCTTGCATATCTGTGCGGGCCGCGATTTTGGGCCATGGAAATGTCTCCGGGAATGCAGGGTGGCCGTTCTCTCGATCGAGGAGGATGAGGACGAACTCGACCGGCGACTGCATGCAATCCGCAATCACTATGGCTTCGGCCAAGACGACGCGGCCCAACTGTTCATCGTCACTATTGCCGCCCTACCCGTTCTGGCCGCCTGCAACAGCAAGGGGACCGTCGAGCCGACCAAGATTTGTGCTGAATTGGAAAGGCTATGCCGGGTGCAGCAGATCGAGGTTTTGATCGTTGACCCGCTGATCGAAGTCCTCCAGATCGCGGAGAATGACAACGGCCAAATGAAGGCCGGGACAGCGCTGATCCGCCAGATCGCCCGTCGGCTCAATATCGGTATTCTGCTGACGCATCATACAAGAAAGGGTGCTGTTTCGCCGGGCGACGCTGACGCGGCCAGAGGCGCAAGCTCCCTAATAGGCCTCGTCCGTACATGCTGGACGCTTTCGCCGATGAGCGAAGCCGAGGCAGCAGCTTTTGGCATAGACGACGCCGAGGAGGCCGCGCGGATCTTCCGCGCCGATAATGCGAAGTCCAACTACGAGCCGAGACGCGGCAAGGCGGTCTGGTTCAAATTCAAGAGCCTCACACTTGCAAATGGCAACGAGGAAAAGGCGATCGAGGGCGATAGCGTCGGCGTCCCAATCCGCTGGATTCCCCGCAACCGGCTAGGTGAGAAATCGATATTCGAGATCAACCGCGTCCTCGATCTGATCGACAAAGGCATGCCGGGAACGAGCGATCTCTTCGGCTTCAAGCGCAGTGGCGGCTCAGCAAGATGGGTCGGCTTTGTCCTCGTCCGCGAGTGGGAGTTCACGGAGCAGCAAGCCACCGACGTGATCGAGGATTGGAAAGACAGCAAGCTCCTCTACGAGAGCAAGTTTGAGGCGAGTAAGAGCCGTGGAGAAAAGCTCGGCGTCCGCGTTGATCCAACCAAAAGGCCATCCGAGGCAATGCCATGGTGACGTGTCCCAAACCCAAAAATATTTGGGAAATGGTGCCGACAAGAACGGCTTCCCAAATGTCTCAGGTGCCTAAGAGAAAAAAAGTTTGGGAAAGTACGTCCCAAAACCTCCCTTTAATTGGGAGGTATTTGGGACTGGCATACTTACCCAAAAGGTTTTTCTCGTTCCTCAAGGCACTTGGAGCCACCGCTGCTTGCAACCTCCAATGGAGGAGCGGCGATGAATAGGAGTTTCGTAGAGCTCGAAGTCAGGCCGGGCACACGCATACTTTACGACCATCAGGTCTTTCGATGCGAGGCCATTGCGCCGCTCCTGGCCGACGACGGCTCGGATCGCGGGCTGGTGCTGGTTTGGGAAACCCGCTGCCCTCATTGCTTCGCGCCGTTCTTTTTCACCACGGCAATGAACTGCGAGTTCCGGCCATCGCGGCGGTGCGCGGCGCATCGCGCTCCAGGCAGGCCGGTATTTCCGAAAATGGGGAGGAAAGCATGAACGACCTGATCGCGACGGACGTCGAATCCGCCGCCGCCTACATTGCCGAGCCATGGCACAAGGGCATCCAGTCGATCTTTGAAACCGGGCGGCGGCTGATCGAGATCCGGGATCGCTTCAAGGACGAACCGGGCAAATGGTCCCGCCTCGTCGGGCGCGACAAATGGGAGGGGCAAGGCATGCTGCCGTTCGGGCGTTCGCAGGCCCACCGGCTAATGACAATCGCTGCGGATCCGCGGCTCGTCCCACATGTGGGACGGCTCCCCGCCGATAGTATGACGCTCTACAATCTGACGAGGCTCCCAGCCGATCAGTTCACAGCTATGCTTGCGGACGGCACCATCAACGCTGACATGGACCGCAATGACGCGCGGATCGAGCTACAGAAGGCCGAACGGCTGGCGAAGCTGGAGGCTATCAGTCAAGGCAATCGCGCCCTGCAAAGCAACCAGCGATACAGCGTCTTGCTTGCCGATCCGCCGTGGCGCTACGAGTACCCGCCAATCGGCAGCGAGAACCGCCGCCCGGAGCGCCATTATCCAACGATGGGGCTGGACGAGATTTGCGCGCTGCCGATAGCCGATATCATAGCCGACGACGCGATTTGCTTCATTTGGGCGACTTCACCGATGCTGATGGAATGCGGGCAAGTTCTTGCCGCCTGGGGATTCCAGTACCGCGCGTCGGCAATTTGGGACAAAGGAGTCCCCGGCCTCGGCTACCATTTCCGTAACCAGCACGAACTGCTGCTGGTCGGCAAGCGCGGCGAGGTTCCCGCGCCACTGGCCGGAACGCAGCCGCCGTCGATCTTTCGCGAGCCGCGCCGCGAGCATAGCCAGAAGCCGGACTGCGTCCCGGAAATGATTGAGCGGCTTTATCCCCGTTTGGCAAAGATCGAGCTTTTCCGGCGTGGCCCCGCAAGGCCGGGCTGGGATGCATGGGGTAATCAGGCGAAGGCCGCGGATTAGCATCCGGCGGCGGGCCACTTTCCCGAATGGAGGAGAAAGGCATGAGCGACCAAGGATCGAACGGCCCATTCCTATTTGGGGCACCTGCTAAGGCTTGGCGCGCGAGTGGCACTCTGGACATCCGCACGACTGGTGTGACTAGCTGCCCCCCTAGTCTGATGGAGTGATTCGGATGCGTCACCTTGTCGTCGGCGCGGGAGCTTCTGTAGCGCAAGCTTCTGAACTCGGCGTACCCAAGGAGTTTTGGCCGCCTACAATGGCGAACTTTGCCCGCAAAACATGGGCGAACTACGCACCGTGGCCGTTCCTACAGGCCTTCCTGCAGTATAAAGGTGTCACGCTCGCGGCAGATAGCGATCCGAGAGAAGACTTCTACGTGCTCGAGCAAAACGGCAATGCCAATATCGAACAATTCATCGAATTCGCTTGGTCAATAAAAGACAATCTACCATCCGAATGGCATGGTGCTTGGAACGGCTTCATGCGTTTCGGCATAGGTGATCCTATCGCCCTTCTTATCAACCAAGGCTTTCAGAAGCACGGGATTGATTTCGTAGACCTACCTGTCACGCGAAGGATGCTCTCCAGATTCACCAGCGACGATTTAATCTTAAGCCTCAACTACGACACGCTTGTTGAAATAGGGCTTCAGCAAAACGAAACGAACTTCACCTACCTGCCGAATGTAACTCCTGCAATGAACATCCCTGTCTGCAAGCCGCACGGCTCGCTCAACATGGCTTTTGATGAAAACGGCTTTTCTTTCGGCGATCCTCGCAACCTTTTTCCCCTTTTCCAAACGGGTGATCCGAGGCTACCGTACGTTGGGTTGATACCCCCTCGGCTGAACAAAACATACGAGCAAACCCCGATGGCGCGGAAGATGCTTCTCCCCGTCGAAAGCAGAGCACCTCAAAGCATCGTAATGTGGGGGATCGGGATGACGGAAAGCGACATCGACCTGAACGAGATCTATAGGGGCTGGGCTAAGAAAGCTGAATTCGTTGACGTGATAAATCCGGATCCGAAGGTCGCGCCTCTAATTGAGACCGTGATCGGGCTTCCTGTGAGACGTTTTGCCGCCGCTGACGAGTGGCTACAGCAAGAATAGGCGACCGGATTGGCAGCCGGCAGCACCATTGCTGGCGTCCTATGGGCAATGGGGACAATCCTAGCGACGGTGGCTGTCCTCAGCGCGATTGGTTTGGCGAAATGGTGCGGGGACGGCCAACCTGACGCGCATTCCACGAAACGCCTACTGCGCTGCCGGTAAGCCCTTCGCGATGAGCAAACTGCGATTTCGTCCCATATGTGGGAGGCCGCACGAGGACGCTCGCCGCGCTAGAAAGGTGCCGTTGCCTGGCGCTTCTTTGCACCTTCCAATAGGTATCAATCCTTTGGCGGGCGCTCTGCTTTCACGCAGCCGCTATCCAAGTTTCACTTTGGGCCAGTCGAACTCAATACCTTTTCAAAAACGAAATCGTCGTTCTTTGTAACGACGTGGAGCGGCCCCCCGAAACTTTTTCGGAACGATGCTTGAAACTTTTGCAGTGTGGAGTTCGCCTTTGGATAGCCGTTTCCAACAATCAGCCCAGCGAGCTTAGGCATGTTGTAGCCGATACCACGGAGAAAAACCGCGGTGGCTTCGACTTGCTTCGCCCCATGCTCGATGTGCTTCCCTTTTAGTTCGACGATAACTGTCCCGACGCCTTGTTTTGTGACCACCCAATCGGCGCAGGTTGAATTCTTAATAACACAACCGTCCATTTGTATCTTGTGGTGAATTGTGTTCTGCGGATTAACGAAAACGGCCTTTCGACCGCGCTCTTCCACCTTTACATTGGACACCGTCGTGGTGTCCACGCAAGCCCCGTTAATCATTGGAAAACTCGACCTCCAGCAACTCGTTGAAGGTGCGCGACAGGTCGCCGGAAACCTCGTCAAGGTATTCGCCGTCTATCAGACCCTCCTCCGACATGATGTTAGACACCTTGCCATCAATGATAGCGTACGCAGTCGTTTCAGTTGCCTGTAACCAAGACCGTTGAGGCACGATACGCTCAATCTTCGCGGAAACTTTTTTGTCTGAGCCAGTGCCCAATTCACCAGCCTTCAACAGATTGTTGATCTTTGTCAGTACGTACGGACTGTGGGTCGTTACGAGCATCTTTTGCTGACGTGAGGATGATGCCGAAACCATGCTCGCAAGGTAGTCCAACAGTGTACTTTGAGCCGTGGGAAACAAATGAGCTTCCGGTTCCTCGATGAAGATTAGAGACGAGCCATCGTTGCGCAGGCCAAATAGCCCAGTGGAGCGCCAGTTACGAAGGGATATTACAAGCCACAATGGGAGCAGCTCTTGTTGGCCGGATGATAGGACGTTGAATTGGAGCTTTCGGCCATCTACCGTCTCGATGTACTCGTTATCACGTTCGAAACGAATTTCGCCGCCGAAAAGCGCCATGGTTAGTTGGTGTTCTTGGGATCCCTGCGAGGATTCTTGCAGCAGTCCCATCCGCAAACGCTCGCGCGCGGTCGTGTAAAGTCGCCCGAAACTTAGAGTGGCAGGGTCAAGGAGCCCGCTATATTCGAAAGCACCGACGCTCTTGCCGAGACTTGTAAACCAAGAGCGACCTGCGGGCACGAACACTTGGTCCCTGACATGCTGTCCATCAAGGATTTCGTCGAGAATTTCGTTATGGAACCTTTGTATTTGGGAAAGCACGCGCCACGGTCTAGTGGTTGAGAGCTCGCTCTGATCAGCGTCGTTCTGGAGCGCATTGTGGAAATTGCTATCCAGGATTTCATAGTGAGTGAGCAAATCCAAAGAGATCTTGAGTTCGACTTTGTTTGAGGGACGGCTCGCAGAACCTCGGCGCCTAATCTGAATCCAGAATGGGCCTGTCTCAAACCGGATCTTAAATACGCCGCTACCCCAAGCGGGCGACGGAAACCACTTTTCAAAGTCTTGTTTGATTCGCTCTTCCAGATCGTGGACAGAGAGCCGATCTTCTGCGGCAAATGGAAGGTTTATGATTGTATCATTAAAAAAGTAAAGAAGCTTGGAAATGACACTCTTTCCCGATGCCTGCGGCCCTATGAGCAAAGTTAGATTAGCAGGTGTAATTTCTGCAGACCTAATGCATGAGAAATTCGTGATCGTGAGTTGTTGCATGCGATGGAAGTCCAAGGAGGAGATAAGGCCAGATTGTTGTCGCAGGTTCACGTAAACTATTCGTTGTGTATGTTCCAGAGTGGCCACCCGGCATGACACTATTTTTCCCGGAGCGGTAGTGGACTGCGCCCACAGTCCCGATGCCTTGATGTGCACCAGCGGGATTTGGATTGCATCGAACGACAATGCCCAGAACGAAGCACAGAAGATCAGTGGCGGGGGGAAGGCACTAGAGGAAGGCCTACCTTCTAAGGACCGACGCGGGGGATCGCGTTCTAGTTTCCGGGTTATCGATTTTTAGGGTCTGTTTCCTTCATTGATACAGTTGTGCAATCCTACCTGAACACGCTCTGATCGGCCTTCACCGGGACTAACGTATGTTTTGTAGTTCTGCACGCCAGTCTCAATGGCGGGTTTTGGCCCTAAGCGGTCATTGGAAAACCCGTCAGAAAAATGGATAAAGGAACGCAGCTGCTATGAAACACCCGCGATTTGTCGAAGCCCCCCACATCGCGAGACGGTCCATGACTTCTCGTGCGAGACATGTGCTGCCGGCAACTTACGGAATCTATGTATGACCTGCGCCGCGTGTTTGGAGTGAATATGGCGATTGAGTCCCTGTATTGGAAAGAAGAGCTTGCCCGGATCGCGAAGAGCATTCGCCCGGCTTCCAAGCCGAAGCGTTGGTCGGAGCGTGCCGTTTGCGTAGTTGAGCGCGACGTGATGATTGGCTTTTTTATCGTCCGCAGGATGGTCGAATTGCATAAGGTGTCTTCAAAGATATCGAAAATGCAACTGGATGTGTTCAGCGCCCCCGTCGCAAAGAATGTGACGAAAATGAACCGATTCGCGCTTGACGAAAATTACAGCTGGAATGCGGAAAAGGCCGAGCGAAAGTCGGTTGCCTACATCTGCAACCAGTGCATCCATGCCTTTATTAGCTTTGTGGATCGCGGTCCCGATAGAAATTGGTCTAATTTGCTCGTGGTGTCGGACTACGACCGCAACAACGTCATTTGGCGGGTTCCATTCAAAACGATCAGTACCTTGTTCGAAGCGACGTCGAACGACTGGCCCGTGTCTATGGAAATGATCTACGACGCAAAACTAGCCGATTACAAGGTGACTACGAACTGAACGAGAATGCATACTGTCAGTCGGAAATCGACCTGACCGATGGTTATATCCAGCCCACGGTGAATTACAGTCGATGATCGTCCGACGGCCGCTTTTGGCGCAAACCAGCCGTGTGGCCCCTATCCACCAGCCTCGCCAAGCGGTCCCCGCCCGGCGACATGTCATTTCGGTAGCGAAACAATTTGTGGTATGATCGGCGCGTTGGATAAAGCGCCGGTGGCCCAGCCCGGCATTGGCAAGGTCGATGGCCCTCGCGCTTTCTCTTCTCAGCGCCGAGGGCCGTTTCATGCGCACGCCAGATACCGAATCCATCCTGAAAGCCGTAGAGGAGACATTTGGCGATGTCCGCGCCTACATGGACGACCAGTTCGGCCAGCGCGAGCGCAAGAGCGGCCTGATGTTCAAGACTTTGAATGACCGGCTGGATGAAACCAAGCGGCTGGCCATAGCCAACCGGCGGCAGATCGATACCGGCGCGAAAAGGCGCTCGTCGCCGCGCGCCATCCTTATCAAGAGCCTGACGGCGAGGGTGATGGCCATGGCGCTGAAGCACGGCGTGCCGGATCAACTTGCCGAGCAGCTTTACGGCGCGGGCAAGATTGTAGAGGCCACCCGCGATCCGGTCGGCTGGCTGAGAAAGGCCACGACAAATCCGGCCCGAACCGATGTTGCCGGGTGGGCCACCGAACTGGCGAATCCGGGCGTCTATGGCGGCGTGCTGGCCGAGATTTCACCGACATCGGTCTATGCCGCCCTGAAAGCGCGCGGGATCAGCGTGAACCTGACCGGCACCAGCGGCTTGAGATTTCCCGCCAGGGCGACGGGCTCGATCCCCTCGCCGTTCGTTGGCGAGGGCCAGCCGATCCCGGTAAGGCAGCTTAGCCTGTTGCAGGGCGCATACCTGACGCCGCACAAGTGCGCCGCGATTTCGCTTTTTACCTCCGAGCTTGCCAAGGCCTCGACGCCATCCGCCGAGGCTGTCATCGGGCAGGCGCTGGCGGAGGATATCGGCATTAGCGTCGATACCGCATTGCTCGGCAATGCGGCGGGGACCGCTACGCAGCCGCCCGGCCTCTTGTTCGGCGTGACTCCGCTGACGCCAGCGGCGGCAACCGATGCAGCAACCGCGGCAACCGCAGATATGGCGGCGCTGGCCGCGGCTATCAATCCGGCGGCGGCATCGCTCGTCTTCATCATGGGAAGCGCGCAGGCGGTCAATGCGGCCATGCTGGTGCCGGGATTCGGCGCGGTGGATGTCATCACCTCCGATACCGTCCCGGCAAAAACGGTCATCGCCCTCGATGCCGCCGATTTCGTCAGTTCCGTCGATGACGGCGAGGTCCGAGTAGAAAATGATGCGACGGTCATCAGCCGGGACGACCCAACCGCGGTCAGTAGCGGAACGTCCGGCGCGGGCGCGGATACCGCCGCGCCGCATGTCAGCCTGTGGCAGGTCGATTGCATCGCCATCCGGCTGATTGAGGATATTTCGTGGGCGATGCGCCGGGCGGGCCGGGTAAGCTTCGTCCAGAGCGTGAAATGGTGAATTCGCCAAGCCAAGTCAGGCAATTGGCGAATAGCGGGCGACGGCCTCGAAAGCCTGAGAGGCCGCCGCCTGTCAGGCAGGACACCACGCGATATTGTTACTCATGGCATTCTGGATGTAGTGTTGCGGCATCCAATGGAGGGCGTCAAAGATGGCGAAGTCATCGGACGACAAAGGTGGCGATAAAACTCACGGCACAGATCAAATGATAATCAAGACTCTCGGACGCAACCTCTCATACACGTTCCTGTTTGCAGCCCTTACCGCGATAGTCGTGACCCTAATCGTGGCGTTTTTTGATTGAGCTTGGGGTACCGAGTATCCCTCGGCGCGCTACAACCTTTCGAGGCGGGTATAAACCTCGCCGCCCGTATCGATCACCAATCGTCTGGCTGTCGGGGAAGACGAGTGCGCCGACACAGAGGCATAAGCGGCGGCGGGCCTGAGTTTAGGCTCGCCGCCCCATCATTGCCTCAGCTGACTAGCCATTGGAAAACGTCGTCAAGGTCGGCGGAATAGTCCGAACCGAAAACAACACAATTTCTGTCGTCTGCCAGCAGATATCCCCCTACTTCCGGGTCCGGATTCCTGACGAGCAAGAACCCGGCCTCTTTAGCAAGACGATAAGCGTCCATTTCGGGAGCGATGAACTCCCATTCTATGTCTATTATCATGGCGAGTGCCTTTTTCAGTTAGAAGAAAAAGTACCGCGCCGTGCGATGCCTGCCGTGTCATGAGAACGGTGCAATGCCGTGACCTAGCTTGCATTCGGTCCCTCCCGGCCATGTTCTCACAACGCCGAGGCAACACAAATCACTTTCGTGCGTCCCAACAGACGAGCGTAGATAGGTACGAAAGCGGAACGTGAATAAGTGACTCCCGGCGGCAATCGCGCCATTTCGATAAGTGACTCGGCTGTGCAAGCTATTGAAAACAAAACAAGTTGGCATACCCCTAGGGCGTGCCACTTCTCTTGATCTTCATGATCTTTCCCAGTCTAAATACAATACCTAAGGAATGATCCATATGCGGCCCTTGCCGCATGAAGATCAGGCCTCTGTCATCGGCAACGGGGCGCTCATTCGGCTTCACCTCAAGTCCAAATCCGGCTACGAACCGGTTTCGATACCATCGCAGTCGAGAAGACAGAGAAGATGGAAAAACAGAAAACAAAATCACGAGATTGGTTCGAGGTCATTGTCGGCAATGGCAACGTGAACGTCGGCATTGCCCGACTCTTGTTACTCGTGTTGGTATTCATTATCGTCTTCGGGACGATTATGTGGGCTATCCTGCCGCAGTAGCGACGATCGCCACACTCCCCGTCTAGGGCGTGCAGCTTCTCTTTACCGCGAAGCTCGAGCGTCTTGTCGAACCGCCGGTTCGTTCCTATTTCTTTGCCTAATGCGCCCTTCGTCTATCGGTTAGGACAACAGATTCTCATTCTGTAAAGAGGGGTTCGATTCCCCTAGGGCGTACCAGACCTCTCGATGACAAGCTGGGCCCAGACGGCGCGCAATAGCGATATAAAACTCGTCACGGTTGCGGATCCACAAGGGTCGACGCGCTGCCTTCGGGCACTTGGAGCTCTAGCATCGGGAGATCTCGCAGGCGCGGCAAGAGCCACTGTAACAGGTGCGGAGTCGACAAAGCCAAAGGAAGGCGAGCCGGATCCAGGCGCCGTAGCCGTGGCAAGCGCATTCGAAGTGGTGGCAGCGCGGCACCGAGTTAGGCAGCGCGTGCGAAGCGCTCCCCTCGCCCAATCAAAAGCCACTAATCAGTTCGACCTTCGAGCCGTCGCTGAAGCGCTCGAACCGGAACGCTTTCGGATCAACGACGGGCGTCCTGCTCATAACGATATCGGCCATCAGTCGTCCTGCCGCCGGCCCAATGCCGAAGCCGTGCCCGGAAAACCCGGTCGCGATGTGGAAGCCTGGAATGGAATCGACCGCCGAGATGACAGGTACGGCATCGGGCGTGACATCGATGTAGCCTCCCCAACGCTGGGCGATTTCCGCCTTCTCGAAGACCGGAAACGCCCTCTTCAGGCCTCCGAGTGCATCCTGCGTCAATTTTTTCGAGGGCACCGGATCGAGAACCCGGTGATATTCGAACGGACTCGCGTCATCCATCGACCAGCGCCGCGGAATGCGCAGTTCGTCAAAGAAGCGGCCAGCAAGGCGGAAGGACAGTGACTTCCACTCCGACCTCAATGCCGGCAGAAACGCTGCAGCGTAGCGGAATGAGGTTGGCACGATATCGACGATGTTGTCGTGCCCGCAGGCGACTGTATAACCGCCGTCCTGCCGTTTGCGGATGGCGAAATCCTTGGTCCAGATCGCCTGTTCCGGTCCACCGTTCAGCGGCTTTGTGCGCATCACGCTGTTCAGCACCTTCAGTTGCGGCAGGTCGATGCCGAAGCGCCCGGCAAACAGGCTGGACCAAGCCCCGCCGGCCAGAACCACAGCCTTGCAGGCGATCGCGCCACGCTCCGTCACCACGCCGCTGACGGCTCCCGCCGAGGTCTCGATGCCGCGGACGGCGCATTCCGTCAGAATGGTCGCTCCCTTGTCACGCGCCGCCTCGGCGATCGCCGGTGCCGCCTTTTGCGGCTCCGCCCGGCCGTCAGCCGGCGTGTAGAGCCCTCCGGCCATGCCCAGTCTCGAGCCGGGGATGGTTTCGGCGAACTCCCGCGCCGTCAGCATCCGGGATTCGATCTGATGGCCGTCGAGGTTGGTCCGCCAGCGCTCGTAGTCCGCGAGATCCTTCTCATTGGTGCAGGTGAAGATGATCCCCGCTCGTTTGAATCCCGTATCGCGCCCCGTGCGTTTGTCCAGGCCATCCCAGATCCTCAGCGCCTCCGCCATCAGCGGCACTTCACGCGGATCGCGCATCGCAATCCGCACCCAGCCCCAGTTCCGGCTGGACTGTTCCTTGCCGATCCCGCCCTTCTCGCAGAGCGTCACGCGCAAGCCGCGCTCAGCAAATTCCAGCGCCGAGGAGCAGCCGATGATGCCGCCACCGATCACAACGACATCGCATTCTTTCGGCAGCTCCTCGTCACCATGGACGGGAACAACATAAGGACCGGGCATCTGGGATTGTCTCCTGGCAGGGACTCAAGATCGTTCGGCTATCGTAGCCCTACAACCCCGCCATGCATTTAGGAACCCTATGCGCCCTTCGTCCCGGATACTGCAGCTTTCAGGATTGCTTGAAGGCAAAGACATCGACAGGTTCGCCTAGTCCCCGGAGGGGGAATGAGCCGAGGCTCTCCATGCCTTCCTGGCATGTGGCCATCTCGACGAATGCTCTGGAGAACAATACTGGCCGCTTGATCTCCTTCGTCAGGCTTTCCAGGCGCGAGGCGACGTTGACCGCAGGTCCGATGACCGTGAAGTCGAGCCGCCGTCGCGAGCCGATGTTGCCATACATCACGTCACCGACATGCACGCCGATGCCATAGCGCAGCACCTGGCGGCCTTCCCGCGCGTTCTGCTCGTTCAGCGCGGCAACAGCGCCCTCCGCCTCCTTGATCGCCAACAACAGATTCTGGCAGGCCATCGGATTGGTCAGCGGGAAGATCGCCAGCATGCCGTCTCCCATGAACTTAAGGATCTCGCCGCCGTGATTCTCGATCGGCTCCGACATCGCGTCGAAGTAGCCGTTCAGCAACTCGATAACGTCGTCGCGCGGCCAGTGATCCGAGATCGTGGTGAAGTCGCGCAGATCACAGATCAGTATCGCCGCCCCAACTGTCGCCCCGCTGCCGCGCGTCGTCGCGCCCGCAAGGATCTCTCCGCTGGCATGCGGCCCGACATAGGTCTCCAACAGCGTGCGTGCCAGAATGTTCTTTAGCCGGATCTCGGTCACCAGGGTCAAAGCTGGCAAAAGATCTTTGAGAAAAGCGATATGTTCGTCGGCGAAGCCACCGGGCCGATCACTGGAAAAGGTCGCGATATGGCGCTTGCCGAGCGTGTGTTCCATCGGCCAGGCGATATATTCCGTGAGCCCGTCATGGATCAACTCGTCATAGAACTGATGGTGGCCGTCACCGTCGTGCATCGCCTCGAGGTCTTTGCGGACTTCGATCGCGCCGCTGAAAATTTCGTTCACCGGGCTGTTGCGAAACTGCGGAGTCTTCTCAACGCCGTAGCCGAACGTATCGATCTTCGCTTCGGCCAATCCGACTTTCCAGAGAATACGTGCTCCGAGCCATTGGGGATGAAGCGTTCTGAAATGTAGCGACGCTCGCGCCACCGGGACGCCTTCATCCCGCAGCCGCTGGCACATCTGCACGAATATGTTGTCGATGAAGCGCTCATCGCGCGTTTCGGTGACTAGCCAATCGATGATCTTTCGTCGACGCGAGGGCCACACGCCTTCGCTCTGGTCCATGAAATACGAAGGCACGTCCGACAGGGATTGCATGGCTACGCTCCACAAATACAGTCGCCTCCCGATTGCGGGAAGACATTACTCATCCTTAGATGGTGCACGGCCCTGCAGATTGAAATGGCTGAGAACCATCCGAGTATGAATTACCCCGCTTTCAGCCAAGCATACGTCGGGTCGCTGCAATTGTCGCGGCGCTCTCTGCCAACGGTCTGTACTCCAGCCCGATTGCACCACAATAACCTTGTTCGACGAGCCAACCGACCCGTCGCTTAAGGTCGATATTGCCGCTACCGGGCTCGTTCCGTCCCGGATGATCAGCGATATGGACGTGGAAAACGCGGGCGATATTGCCGCCGATCACCTCGGCCGTTTCCTCGCCCATAACGGCGGAATGATAGACATCGTAGACAATGCCGATCTCGGGGCGCCCGGTTGCTTTTGCGATATCGAGGCCCTCGACCGTTGAGTGGAGGAAATAGCCGACGTGGTCGATCAACGTGTTGAGAGGCTCAAGACCAAGGCGAACCCCGCTGCCTTCAAGAATCTCGCCGGCGGCAGTCAGGGTTTCAATCAGCGCCGCCTTCTGCTCTTCGCGAGACTTGCCGGGAAGATCGTCACCCGCCTGCGCAATCAATGTGTGGGCACCGAGGCGCCTGGCCGTCTCCATCGAACTCTTCAGGCCTTTCAGGAATGCTTCCTTGTTGGCACGATCGGTCAGCGCGATCATCGGTTCAGCGACAAAGCTGGTGAGCTCTATGTCAGTTTCCGTCAGCGCCCATTCGATGCTGCCGATATCTTTGTTTGTCCATTTCCAAAATTCGACGGCCTCCACGCCATACCTGTGCGCAAGCCGGATCCTGTCTGCAAAGTTGTCGGCCTCGGCAGCGAACAGCCATTCGATGCAAGCGGAAAGTCTCATTGGCGGCCTCGCTGAATCGGGAACTATTCTTCCCGACAATAGTCGAGCGGCGGCAACAGGCATACGGCAAAAACCTTCCACGCGTCGTTTCTGTCTTGACGTCATATTCAGCATTGCTAACGTGTAAGGGCGTATTAATCTCCCAACTCCGCCCGTCATTCATTGACGGGCGTATCTTTTCCGGCTTGGACCAGGAATCGTAGAGAGACGATGGCGGCAGTGGGCGTATCGTTCGGCAAAGGCTTAATGATTCTCATTGCCGGCTTTCTGCTGGCGCTTCCCGAGATTGCCTTTTCCCAACCGCCAGCCGCTACATCGCATCGCGTCTGCGTCTACTCACTAGCGATACCTCAGTCCGGCGAGCGCCTTTGCATAACCCGCGAAACGTATGGCCGCGATCTCTGTGTCGCGATCGATCACTTCGCGCGGGAAAACCATCTGCCGCCGGAATATTTCGCCCGACTGATCTGGCGTGAAAGCAGCTTTCGAGCAGGCGCCGTCAGCCCCAAAGGCGCGCAGGGCATTGCCCAGTTCATGCCCGGCACTGCAAGGCTGCGCGGGTTGAGGGACAGTTTCGATGTTCTCGAATCCCTCAAGGAATCAGCACGCTATCTCGACGAGTTGCGAACACGCTTTGGCAATCTCGGCCTTGCCGCCGCAGCCTATAATGCCGGCGAGCAGGGACTCGCCGATTATCTTGACACAGGCTTGTTGCCTTTCGAAACGCGCAGCTACGTCCTGGCCATAACCGCGAATACGATCGAGCAATGGAAAAGCGATCCTCCGGTCGACGCCGCGCAATTTCTTAGTCCGGACAAACCCTTCATTGATGGCTGCATAGAGCTTGCCAGCAACCGCCGCCTGACCGAGAGCGCCTCGGCTCAACAGGGTCCATGGGCACCATGGGGCGCCCAGCTTGCGGCGAACAGCAGCGATGCCGCAGCACTTCGCCTGTTCACCGCGGTCGCACGTCAACTGCCGTCGCCGCTCGCGGGTGAAGAGCCGGTCATCGTGCGCATGCGTGACCACAGCTTCGGCTTCAGGCCGCGCTACGCAGCCCGTATCGGCAGGCAGACTCGCGCTGAAGCTGACAAGGTTTGTATGACTGTCCGCGCCGCTGGAGCCGCCTGCACCGTTTTTCGAAATTGAGATAGTTCCGATACCGCAGCGAAGACTTTTTGTGGCGCACCCATGAACATTGGCCCGGGTTGTGCGTTTCCCCCGTGGGAGGAAAAGGCCATGCATAGTACGCAAAACAGACAGATTAGAAATCCAGGGCCCCGGGGTAGTATCGCCAAGCAAGGCAGGCACACCGGTGCCGATTCCGCAGAAGAGCGCAAACTGCACAAACTTCTCGGACGCCACGTCCCCGAACACGAAATTCAGACGAACACCACTAGTAAGCCGCCGAAACTTCGATAGCCGCGGCCCAAAGTATCAGAAGACCAGGAAATCCGGGGCCGTCTGCTGGGAGGTCAACTTAAGCGTTCCATCAGGCTGGACCACGTATTTCTCGAACGTGCGGTAACCCCATTTTCCCAGGAACGTGTTATTGACCACCGTTCCCGGCGGGTACGGCGAGTGCGCGACGCGTCCATAGGTCAGGCTACCCGGAACAGGCTCCGGCGGCGGCCCAGTCGTGCTGCAGCCGGCGAGCGCCATCGCAATGAATATAGCGGCATACTTCATGGCTACTTCCTTTGCCGCCCCCAAAATCCTGGCCGCATACCTCCGCGGCCAGAATTACATATCACCGCCGGTGGCCGATTTACCTCAACCCTGCGGCGTTAGCGTCATGGACGTTCCGGTAGCAGCAACATTGATACCGAGCTGACCGGTCACGCTCAACGTCTGCAATTGGACCGAACCGCTGGTGCCGCCAACGAGGATATTGGCGCCCACACCGGCGACGAGCGTCGCTTCGGCAGACGCCCCCTGGTACAGACCGCCGAGGGAACCGCGATGGTATCCTGTCGTCGGTGCAAACACTGCCCACACAATCCGTCCGCGCGTGGTAAAGCCGACATCGACCCCCAGCTTGCGGATCGCGCCCGTATAGCGATCCGGCGCCCCACTGTTCGAAACCGGGCTAAAAACGCAGTCAACCGATTTGGCCGAACCAAGGACGTAACCGATACCGCCACCGACATCGCAAGTCAGGATCCCGATCTTGACCCCATCACTCAAATCGGGCTGGGGCTCATTGTAGGTGCTCACCAAATCGGCGGCGAAAACGCTCGAGGCCAGGGCTTGCATCAGGGATGCGGCAGCAACAACGGTTGCGATCTTCTTCATCATTTTCTCCTTGTATTGCACGGAGATAAATAGCGCATCGCACCGATTTACCAAGCTCGCGAACGCATGGCTGCCCTTCGGATCTTGCAGCCTAAAGAAACTGTCTGGACAGTAGTCCGCGCCGCTGCGACGGGCACAAAACACCGATCCGGGCCGCTGAAATAGCAGATCACGGCGAGGCAGTCGGCCTCGCCGTGATCTGTGTGCTCAGACCGTGAGGCGATCCGAGCTAGTTGAGGTTTTCGAACTGGCCCATATTCTGCCGAGTCACGAGCTGGAACGGAATCCAGACTTCGCGATCAAGCTTCTCGCCTCTCACTGCCTTCAGGGCTGCGTCGATCGATCCCTTGCCTTGGCCTTTAGCGTCCTGGAACACGGTGACCTTGAGGTCGCCGGCCTTCATTGCCTGCAGCGCCTCAGGCGTGGCGTCGATGCCGGCGACGAGGATCTTTTCAGTCGAGGCACCTGAATTCTTCAGCGCGGCAATGGCACCTAGCGCCATCTCGTCGTTGTTGGCGATGACCGCATCGAATTCCAGGCCCGACGTCAGCCAGTTCGAGACCAGATCAGCACCGTTGACGCGGCTCCAGCTTCCGACCTGCTCCTGAACCACTTTCAGGCCGCTGCATTCGGGTGTCTTGATGACGTCATGCACATCCTGCGTCCGCTGACGAGCAGCCTGACTCGTCAGGTCGCCGATCATGACAACAACATTTCCCTTGCCGCCGAGCATGCGACAGACTTCCTTCGTCTGCAGCGTCCCGGATTCGATTTCGTTGGAGCCGACAAACGCCTGCTGCTTGCCAAGAGTCGACAGATCGGTCGGCTGCACGTTCACGTAGATCAGCGGAATGCCGGCCTCTTCCGCAACCTTACTGAGCGCGGGAGTGCCGTCGGAATCGACGGGATCCACGATGATCGCCGATACGCCGCTGGTCGCAAAGTTGCGGACCTGATCGAGCTGCTTGTTGACGTCGGTCGTCGCATCCTCGATCTGCAATTCGACGCCGATCGATTTGGCATAGGCGTCCATGCCGTTGACGATCAGCGTCTGGAAGTTGTTCGACAGCGTCCCCATTGAAACGCCTATGCGTTCGGCGGCATGAGCTTGAGTTGCAAGCACCAGGGCGAGCGCGCTGGCGCTCAGGAATTTAAGCATATTCTCCTCCCAGAGATGATGCGGCACCCGATGTCCGCATCAAGACGGTAGCTGCGCCCACTCCCCTCGTCCGCGAAAATAGTGATGAAAAAACCTCAACTTGAGAGGTTCGCTGGCTCGGAAATCGGCATAGGGGGCGATCGATGTGATCGCACGCCCGCCACACCACCCGGCATGCGGGTCCGCACCGGGCGGTTCGAGAGATTGAGGTTAGACGAGCCTGGGCATTCCAAGTTGGTCAGCCCATCTGATGGTGAGGATGCTGTTGAGGAGCTTGCCGCTATTGCGCCACCAGCGACCGGCATTTGCTGCCACTTGCTGGGCCACCCCAGGTTTCGCTCCCCTTGCCATCATTTCCCGAAAGATCGTCCTGCTGTGCTTCCATTGCTTGAGCTGGATAGCCCTCACACGATGGCGCATCCACTCGTCCAGCACTTGCCAGAACCGAGGTGTTTGCGCCAGCCGGAAGTAGGCTTTCCATCCGCGTCGATCTTGGCGCGATTTTCCTTTCACTGGAACTGTCAAAATCCGTTTGGCTGGTGACATCGCTATCGCCGGGCAGCGAGAAGATGTCCCGCCACTCGGTCCCTGGCGGCGACATGCCGGCACTACTGGCGTGCCTGAATGCGCTGCGCGAGAAGGCACGCGCTCGTGAAGGCAAGCTCTATCGGGTGATCGCCATCCAAGAAGCAGGGCTCGATGGTTTCTCGATCCATCGAGCCCTCGCCGCGCAAGGCTGGATCACCAGCCATGTGGTCGACGCCGCATCGATCGCGGTGCCACGCAGGCACCGCCGCGCAAAAACGGACAAGATCGATGGCGAAACACTGGTTCGCACGCTGATGGCGTGGATGCGAGGCGAGCCACGGGTCTGCTCAATGGTGCGCGTGCCGACGGTTGAGGATGAGGATAGCCGCAGGATCGGCCGGGAGCGCAAGGCCCTGACCGCAGAGCGCACCATGCATATCACCCGGATCAAGGGGTTGCTCTTCAGTGTCGGCATCCGGGACTATGAGCCGACGCGTCGCGACCGGCGCGAGCGCCTGGAGGAGTTGCGGACGGGCGACAGCCAGCTGCTACCCGCCCATCTCAAGGCCCAGATCGGTCGCGAGCTCGACCGGCTCGATTTACTGGCCGAGCAGATCAAGCTCGTCGAGGCCGGCACTTTGCTTACAGCTGCCTTCAGACCCCGCCTCGCGGCGACGCCCTTGCTGTTCGGCTAACGGTTCCCATCACCAGGGCCCGCAGAGGACTCTCACCTCCAAGTCATCGGCCGGATACCATCTCGGCCAATCGGTGCTCGCGCACCGCGCGCCATGCCTGGCGCACCAACAAAAAGCCCGGCATATCGCCGGGCTCTGAGCTCAGGAGGATGATTGCTCTTTCAACTTGCCTGCTGCTGTTGCCGGGCTTTCTTTTCCTGGCGCCGGCGGGCCTGCTCCATGAACCGCTTGTCCATCCGCTTCTGCGCTTCCGCCGAACCGTCGTGGAAGGTTCCGAACCACTTGTCGAGCGGGATCACGCCGTCAGCGTAATTGCACTCGAAGTACTTGTGATGGAGGTAGTGGTCATATGCATGGGTATCGATCGCGCTGTCCTCGCCGAAGACGATCTTATCGAAGCCGGCGTGGCCAGGGGCTGGGGCAAGCCCCGCATGCACGAGATGAAACATCGCATGGACCGGGTTGGACGGCACGATCCAATGGATCAAGACGCCCGAGAAATAAAGCAAATGCTCCACGGGATGCATGGCCAGGCCTGACCACGGGCCGGGGTTGACGTTGTTGTGATGCAGCTTGTGGACGGCATGGTAGAGCGGCGGCCAGTGAATCAGGCGATGCACAAGGTAGAAATGCAAGTCGCGGAATGTCGGGATGAGAAGCATGACAATGCCGCAGTAGACCGGGTGATCCGCGAACGCGACATAGGGAACGATGCCGTTCGCAAATGCCCAGAGCGTTAACGCCTCGAAGGCGGTCCAGATCGGAACGGCGCTGGCAAAGGTCCAGATCACGTTGTCGACGGTCTGATTTCCGAAGAGGAACGCGTCATTGCCGACCGACGGCCATTTTGCGTTGTACTTGAAGCTCGTTCCCTGCTTGCGCTGCATATAGAGGCGCAGATGGAACATTCCGAAAAACACAAACACGAGCGCGGCATTGCGAACCAGGAGATAGGCGATCCAGCCGATAGAGAAGGTCTTCGTCGTTTCGAACGACGGCGTCGCGTAGAGCCAGAGAAGTGTCCCGATAACCGCGTAGAGGACGTTCCAGGGCATAAGATAGCCCGGATAGCCGAAGACCCATTTCAGGAATCGGATCGGCTGAACCGGCCAGACAAAGACAGGTGGGTAGGAAAGCAGCTTGGCGGGCGCCCAATCGCCCCGTTTGTTGCGCTTTCCGTAAAGTGTATCGTCCATCGCCACTCCTCCGCATCGAATATCTCTAAAAATACCGAAGTAGCGTGTGGGAGCCCACAGATTGCTTGAGGTGTTTTCCTCATTTTGCAACTGTGCTCCTATGCCGCCACTGACCGATAGTT
This sequence comes from Rhizobium sp. YTU87027, assembly GCF_050644135.1. Lineage (NCBI taxonomy): Bacteria > Pseudomonadati > Pseudomonadota > Alphaproteobacteria > Hyphomicrobiales > Rhizobiaceae > Rhizobium > Rhizobium sp. YTU87027. The sequence continues at coordinate 1,838,438 of NZ_CP098440.1, forward strand.
TCGGCGGGAGGAGCAAACATGTCCAAAGTAACTTTGAAGGATGTCGCTCGAGAGGCGAAGCTCGGATTGGCGACAGTCGAGCGCGTCATCAATGGCCGCGGCGGCGTCACCGAGAAAACTATCGAGAAGGTTATCCGGGCGGCCAAGAAGCTGGAGTACGGGACACGCCAGTCGCATTTCAACCGCGGCGCAATCCGCATAGAGGTCATCCTCGTTCGCCCCGAAACGAGTTTCTTCGCGCGGTTGAATCAGGCCTTCGAACGGATCGCCGCGTCGCTGGACAAGAATGTCATATTGCACCGGACCTTCGTCAAGGAAAGCGATCCAGTTGGCATGGCGCGTCACGTCGCCAATCCGGCCTTCCGGCGTTCCGGACTGATCATATGCGCACCCGACGATGCGCATGTCAGCGCCAGTCTCCGAAAGGCCAGCGCAGCCGGCGTGGAAGTGGTTCAGATCGTTGCCCGCTGCGATCCTGATATCCCGTTCGTCGGCATTGACGACTACGCCGCGGGCCGTTGTGCCGCCTACTACATGACCGGCATGCTTGTTGCCCGCGCTGGAAAGCTGGTTGCACTCTGTCATAGCGGCGCCTACGCAAATCACCGTCAGCGCATCAAAGGGTTTTCCGACTACATCGAGGAGCACGGCCGCACGGAGCATTCCTTCTCGCTTGTCATGTTCGGCCATGACGACGATCTTCAATCGGCGGAGCTGTTGAGCGAGGCGCTTCGGCGCAACCCTGATATCATCGGCGTTTATTCGGCCGGCGGCGGCGACGAAGGCGTGGCGATCGTCCTGCAACAATGGGCAAAGCACAAAGACGTTTACTGGGTCGGCCACGAGCTGACGGACAAGAAGAAACGTCATTTGCAGTCCGGCCTCATGGACATATGCATCGACCAGACGCCCGAGGTTCAGGCACGACGGGCCGTCGACATGATCCTGCACAAGCTCGACATCATTCACACCGAGATCATCACCGATCCGGTACGCTTCATGACGATCAATGCCCAGAATGTTTAGCTACTGTGCATTTGATCAAAACGCCTCAGGGAGCACACTCGCCAACGCCGCAATTTCGTGCTGTCTAGCCCTCAACCGAACCTGAGGAGGCGCCGATGCAATCCCTATCCGTCTTCCAGTCGCTCTGGGCAATGGAGCGCCGCAGCGCCGTCCAGCCGGAACTGTCGCTTGAAGAGAGCATCGAGCAGATCGCGGAAGCCGGCTTCGATGGGGTGAGCGCCCACTGGTACGACCGCAGCTACGTCAGCCGCTTGCATTCGCTTCTGAAGCCGCACGGGCTGAAGGCCGAGGGCCAATGCTTCCCGAAGAGCCTGGACGATCTGAAGCCTGCGCTGGAGAACGCCGCCGAATACGGGGTCGCACACCTCTGCCTGCAGCCCGATGTCCGGCTTCGCCGCATCGAGAACTGTCTTCCGCTGCTCGAAGGCTGGCAGCGATTGAGTGAAGAGGCGAAGATTCCGGTCTATGTCGAGACCCATCGCGACCGGATGACCACCGACCTCTTCTTCACGCTCGATCTCTTGGATCAGCTTCCCAATCTCCGGCTGCTCGGCGATCTGTCGCATTTCCTTGTCGGGCGCGAATTCGCATGGCCCGTGTCGGCGGAAAACCATGACATGATCCATCGCATCCTCGACAGCTCATGGTCCTTCCATGGGCGGGTCGCGTCGCGCGAACAGGTGCAGATAGAAATCTCGTTCCCGCACCACCAGCCATGGCTCGATCTCTTCATGGACTGGTGGGAGTATGGTTTTCGAAGCTGGCGACGTCGGGCGGGCCTTGATGATACACTCGCCTTTACCTGTGAACTCGGGCCGAAGCCCTACGCCATCACCGGCCGCGACGGGGAGGACGCGACCGACCGGTGGGAAGAAGCACTATTGCTGAAAGAGCGGGTGAAAGAACTCTGGGCCCGCACCGCCTGACAATCGACCGCACGTAACAATCTGGGAGGAATTCGACATGGACGTTCGCGCCGCCGTTGCCGTTGAGGCTGGCAAGCCGCTTGAAGTGATGATCGTTCAGCTGGAGGGACCGCGGGCCGGCGAAGTGCTGGTCGAGGTGAAGGCGACGGGCATCTGCCACACCGACGACTTCACGTTGTCGGGCGCCGATCCGGAAGGCCTGTTTCCGGCGATCCTCGGCCATGAGGGTGCCGGCATCGTCGTCGATGTCGGCCCGGGCGTGACCTCGGTGAAGAAGGGCGACCACGTCATTCCGCTCTATACGCCGGAATGCCGCGAATGCCCGTCCTGCCTGTCGCGCAAGACCAATCTGTGCACCGCCATCCGCTCAACGCAAGGGCAAGGCCTGATGCCGGACGGCACCTCGCGGTTTTCGATCGGCAAGGACAAGATCCATCACTACATGGGCTGCTCGACCTTCGCCAATTACACGGTGCTGCCGGAGATTGCCGTTGCCAAGGTCAATCCGGACGCCCCGTTCGACAAGATCTGCTATATCGGCTGCGGCGTCACCACAGGCATCGGCGCCGTCATCAACACCGCCAAGGTGGAGATCGGATCGACGGCCATCGTCTTCGGGCTTGGCGGCATCGGTTTGAACGTCATCCAGGGCCTCAGGCTTGCTGGCGCCGACATGATCATCGGCGTTGATCTGAACAACGACAAGAAGGCCTGGGGCGAGCGCTTCGGCATGACGCATTTCGTCAATCCGAAGGAGGTCGGTGACGACATCGTTCCCTACCTCGTCAACATGACGAAGCGCGGAGCCGACCAGATCGGCGGCGCCGACTACACCTTCGACTGCACCGGCAACACCAAGGTGATGCGCCAGGCGCTGGAAGCCAGCCATCGCGGCTGGGGCAAGTCGGTGGTCATCGGCGTTGCCGGCGCCGGCCAGGAGATCGCCACCCGTCCCTTCCAGCTGGTCACCGGCCGCTCCTGGATGGGCACCGCCTTCGGCGGCGCCCGCGGCCGCACCGACGTCCCAAAGATCGTCGACTGGTACATGCAGGGCAAGATCGAGATCGACCCGATGATCACCCACACCCTGGCCCTCGAAGACATCAACAAGGGCTTCGAACTCATGCATTCCGGCGAAAGCATCAGAAGCGTGGTACTGTATTAGGCGTGTCGTAGTCTCGGTCCACAAAGACTGAACTTCCCTCGCAGCACCAGAGCGCGCCTGCAGCAATGGCGCGCCCTGGCTATGCCACAACTCTCTCGCCGGCCCGGCCGCTCCCGCCATAGCGGATGAAGTCTTTTCATCAGGAGCAGATCCCGTTCCGCACCCAACTCTCCGGGGCACGCTATCGACAATTGAGGTTTTTTGATCATTTTTTCTACCGCGCGAAACCGCGTTTTGGCCTAGCCTCAATCAAGCAATGCAAGCTTGGGAGGACCTGATGAGCGCGTGGATTAAGGCCTGTGGGATCGATGACATCGACAATGAGGACGTGATCCGTTTTGATCACGACGGCAAGACCTTCGCCATCTACCGGAGTCCTGATGACAGCTTCTATGCGACCGATGGAATGTGCTCCCACGAAAAGGTGCATCTCGCCGACGGATTGGTGATGGACAACATCATCGAGTGTCCAAAACACAATGGCAGGTTTGACTACCGCACCGGCGAGGCGCGCGGGGCCCCTGTCTGTGTCAATCTCAGAACCTACAGAACAAAGGTGGAAGACGGCAGCGTCTACCTCGGCCTGGAGTGACGCGCCATGCAGGAGTTTGTCATCGTCGGCGGCGGTCAGTGTGGCGCCAGAGCAGCGCTCGCGCTGCGCGATCAGGGATTTGACGGTCGCATCACCTTGATTGGCGAGGAACGGCACCTTCCCTATGAGCGTCCGCCCCTATCGAAGGAGCACCTGATGTCGTCGGAAGGCATCGAGCCTCCCTTCATCGTCAGCAGCGGCGTGCTCGCGGAGCGGTCGATCGAGATGATGACGGGTGACACCGCCGTCATATTGGACCGCGAGAGCCGTTCGGTAGAACTGGCGAGCGGACGCCGCGTTACCTATGATAAACTGCTGCTCGCGACAGGTTCGTCACCACGCAGGCTCCCCTCTCTGGAAGGCATGGAGCATGTCTTCTATCTGCGCACGCACGACGATGCACAGCGGCTGTCGCAGCGTCTTGTCCCCGGCGGACATCTGGCGATCATCGGCGCAGGCTTCATTGGTTTGGAGCTCGCTGCAGCGGCAAGGCAAAGAGGTCTCGAGGTCACGGTCATCGAAGCTCAGCCCCGCATCCTGATGCGGGCGGTACCGGAAGCGATCGCTTCGCGCGTTCATGCGCTCCACGAGAGACATAGCGTGCGCATCCTTTGCGGTACAAGCGCCGGGCGAATCGCGGCGCACGCCGCTGGCATCACTCTATCCCTGAACGAGGGTGAAGTGCTGGACGCAACGACCCTGGTCGTCGGCATCGGCGCCGAACCTCGCTGCGAACTCGCGCAACAGGCAGGCCTTTCGGTCGAGAACGGTATCGCCGTCAACGCCGCGCTGCAGACGAGCGATCCGGCGATCTATGCCGCTGGAGATTGCTGCTCCTTCCCCTACGGAGACAAGAGGATCCGTCTGGAAGCGTGGCGCAACGCGCAGGATCAGGGGGCGCACGCATCCGCCAATATGCTGGGCGCGGAAAAGCCTTATGAGATCATTCCCTGGTTCTGGTCGGACCAATACGATTTCTCGCTGCAGATCGCCGGCTTGGCCAATGAGGCAACGAGCACGATCACTCGGCAGATCGATGAAGAGACGGTGGTGCTATTTCATCTTGCCAACGATCAGCGGATCCTTGCGGCGAGTGGCTGGGGACGCGGCAACCGGATTGCGCGGGACATCAAAGTGGCCGAGATGTTGATTGCGCAGCGCGCAAGGCCCGCGCCGGACGCGTTATCGTCGGCCGCGGTGAGCTTGAAATCTCTCCTGTCACGGTCATAGACTTGCCGATAGGCAGCGATTTTTCGAATGGGAGGGGCAATGAAAGAGGCCAGGATCGGCATCATCGGAACCGGCGTCATGGGTGCCGATCACGCGGCCATTCTCGCGGACGGCGTCGCAAACGCTAGGCTGGTCGCCGTGCAGGATTTCGATCGCGGTCGCGCCGAAAACATTGCCGCATCCCTGAGCGTGCGCGCCATCGCGAATGCAGATGCGCTGATCAGCGATCGCGACGTCGATGCCGTGATGGTCTGCTCGCCTGATGGCACTCATGCAGCGCTGGCGCTGAAGGCGATTGCCGCGGGAAAGCCCGTCCTCGTCGAGAAGCCGCTGGCGGCAAGCCTGGAGGATGCCGAGGCGATCATTCGAGCGGAAGTCGCAGCCGGAAAGCGTCTCGTGCAGGTCGGTTTCATGCGGCGCTTTGATGCCGGTTACGTCGAGATGAAACAAGCGCTCGCCTCCGGTGAACTTGGGCGACCGCTTTTCCTCCATTGTGTTCACCGAAACGCCGTCGGCCCGGACTACCTCACATCGGAACTGGTGATTGCCAATTCCGCCGGCCACGAATTCGATATCGCTCGGTATCTTCTCGGTGAAGAGATCACCTCAGTGATTGTCGCCAGCCCACCGGCAACCCGAAACGCCCCGAACAGACAACCCCAGTTCATCTTGCTGCAAACTGCGTCCGGTGTCGTAGTCGACATCGAGGTCTTCACTGACGCGCAGTATGGCTACGACGTCCGTGCCGAACTCGTCTGCGAGGACGGAACCGTCGCTCTGGACCCCAGTCCGGCGACGACGCTCCGCGCCAAAGGCCACGATGGCTTTCGAACGCCTGCCGATTGGCGGCCACGGTTCCGGCAGGCCTATCGCGCACAGTTGGAAGCCTGGACGGCGGGCATTCTCACACGGACACCCTCAGGCTCAAGTGCATGGGACGGCTACATGGCAATGCTAGTAACAAAGGCCTGCCTGCATGCCTGGAAGACGGGAAACCGTGCGGCCGTCGAGCTCCCCGAAAGGCCGTCCTTGTATCGATGAAACGAACACCTGGGGGAGAATCTAGCTTGCAGCTGGCTCCCAATCGGAGGGGCGGCAAGCTATCAAACGAGAAGAGCCCCGCTTTACGCGAGGCTGTTCGCTATTCGCAAACCGTTCTGTACCTGGTGATGTAGTGGTTATGACTCCGGTGCTGGTAAGGCACCCGCCAGCATACGTCGCGGTAAGCGTAACGCGGCCGATCGTAGTCACGGTATCTTGGACCGTATCGGTAATAGCGAGGTGGTGGCGGATCGTCATAGTACCTTGGGCCGCCGGAGCCGAATTCGAAATAAACACCTTGCGCGCCGGCAGGAGCACTCACCAGTACTGCTGCGAGGCCGGCCACTGCGATAATCAACCGTTTCATGGTCAGTCTCCTTTCTATGGAGACTTAACGCGTTGACGTGGCGGTAGTTCAGCATTTTTTGGTCTTATAGGACCTAAGTCCTATCACCATCAGACATCTCAAACGCAAGAGAGCCCCGCGGTGTCGGCGGGGCTCTTGAAAATCGTGACATCTTAAAACGACGTGCCTAGGGCGGCACGGCCTGAACTGAAACGTCCTCGTTCCGATTCGGTTCCCGAGGATCCTTCCTTGCCTATGCCGGCCGTGGCGTAAACCCACGCGCGGTATCGATTAATGCACGCAATTGCTTCTCGTCGCCGACACCCTGGCGGTAAAACTCAATGATGATTGAGGCGATCCGCTCGGATTCATCCGAGGAGGCGTCGATTTCCTGCTCGTTACGGATGTGATCAAGCACGCGGTGGCAGACCGACAGGGTCTCTCGAATGCAACGGCTCGTCGCAGCGACTGTAGCGCTTGTGAGACATAGTAGTTCCCCCTCCTCCGGAGGCAGAAAGGAGCCCCGCAGGAAGCGGGGCAAATGACAGGGACGTTTGGAAAGGCCAAGGCGGGGTGTGCGGGTCGCCTTGGAACTCTACTGAGAACGCGACGTCGGACTGTTGGTTCCCATTATCTTGCGACGTCTTTCTGCTAGCCTCCCCAATGCCGGCGACACCGTCGAGCGATTGACAGTTTGCGAATACATTTGATCGACCGGTTGGAGAACGAATTGAATATCGCGATTGGCCTCATCCTGTCGAGAAAGCTGGAGGCTGAGCGCCTCCAAACGACTGAGAAAGTCACACGCGGCGTTGAAGCGATGCCGTTGCGGCCCGAATCCGCCAGTTGTTCCAACTCTCATGAAACCCAACAGCGCAGAGCTCCGGCGCTATGGGACCGAGAGCAACGGCAGCGGCGTCACGTTGGTGATTCGGGAGGAAGCCGCGACTTGAGAGCTTCCTCTTAAATCTTTGATATATAAGAAAAATGGTGGGTGATGTAGGGCTCGAACCTACGACCCGCTGATTAAGAGTCAGCTGCTCTACCAACTGAGCTAATCACCCGTAACCGCCGTGTTGCGCGGTGTGAGGGGGCGTATAAACAGGATCGTTCGGCTTGTCTAGCACCTGCCCGAAAATTCTTTGGTTAAAGACGAAGATTTTTGCGCATGGCTGAAATGCAATGAAATCAAAGGTCCAGCGTTCCGCTGGCGATACGCACCGCCTGCCCACCAATCCGGGCATTCGAGATCGCTCCGCCTTCGACATCCATATGCAGATGGATCAAGGATGGTCGACCCATCTCCACACCCTGCTCGATCATTACGCCGTGGTGTCCGTCCGTCAGGCGGTCGAAATGGTGAATGGTGCCGGATAGTGCGGCCACTGCCGCCCCGGTTGCCGGGTCCTCGACGATCCCCATGCCGCTTGCAAACATCCGCGCATGGAACTTCGCGGCATGATTTACACCACCCCGACAGTAGATATAGGCCGAGGCAAGTGCGCCATCGACGAAAGGAACGGTCGCTTCCCAAAGTTGCGGATCGAAATCCATTCGCTGCGCCGCGCCAACATCGTGAACTGGAATCATGAGGAACGGCACTCCCGCACTCCAAAGCGACGGTACGTGGTTCTCAAAGCCGATTTCCGTCGTCTTCAGCGACAACGCATTGGCGATCCCGAGCTTGTCGAGCGGCATGGTGATCTGCTGCGACTTCCGCGGCAGATCGAATTCGGCAAAACTCGCCTCCCCCTCCCGAAGCCGAACCGCGCAGCGCACCGGCCCGACATTTTCCTCCAGCACTGAAACGAGATCGATGGTCGATTTGCCGTGCGCGTGCTCGGCGAGAGCAATCGCGGTACCGACCGTCGGGTGTCCCGCAAAGGGCAACTCACGACCGGGCGTGAAAATACGAATCCGAGCCGTATAGGCTGGATTGTTTGCTGGTAGGACGAAGACCGTTTCAGAGAGGTTCATTTCCTTGGCGATCGCCTGCATGGCGTCGCCGCTGAGTTCGTCGCCATCGAAGATGACGGCGAGCGGATTTCCGGCGAGTCTGCGGTCAGTGAACACGTCATAGACGCTGTAGCTTCGCGCCACATCGGCCTCCTGTCTCGGTCCTCGTTTCGCCAAACTGCCCGACCGGGCGACCGAGCGCAAGGCGTTTAAGAGCCGTGCTTTTCTCCAAAGTACCAGTCGATCACGGGGAGCATTGCAATATTGTAGGGATGCACTTTCGGATCGGCCGAACGGATCGCAACCACGCCGGCAATCTCCTTGTCATCAGCAACCAGCATGTGTGCTTCGATCTTCTCAATCATCTCCTCGGCAGTCAGATCGAAGCGGAAGAGCCGCAGCACTGTCACCGTGCGCCTGACATGGCTTGCATAGTAGCGGTCACCGGCTTCGGCCTCGTTGAGGTCGAGGCCCGTTTCCTCCCTCACCTCGCGACGCATGTTCTCTTCGACGTCGCAGCGACCGCCGGAGATGTCCTCAGGTTCCAGCGAGCCGGCGGCAAAATACACCTGACCCGGATTGGCCGTGTGGCTCCCCATGCGGATAGCCACGAGCGCACTGTCTGAGCTTTCAAGGACGGGATAGGCGAACAGATGGATGCCCCCGTTCCTATTCAGCTGACGTCGCCACCACATGAATGTCGAGAATGGTATGAGGTGGCCCTCGGCAACCAAACCGGTATCCGTCAGAGCCAGTCGCTTCTGGAAAACCATCCTGCCATCAAACAGCGCAGGGTTTGCCGCCGTTTCCTTCTCCCAATTCTCCCGGATCGCCTCGCGCTCGGCGACATAGAAGGGATGGTCTCCGGCCAGGACCCGAAGATCCAGCCCGGCAATGGGAAATACGGTCTGTTCCGGCGGCCAGCCGGCGAAATCCTCGGAAAAATGAAGGTTCATATCAAATCCAATGTCATGACAACGGGGCAATGGTCGGAAGCCTTCGGTCGATCCCAGCCAGTGCGGGGATAACGCTCGACCTCCTGGCCGGGTGGGAAAACCGTACGGTAGGGCTGTCCATGCCGGACGATCTCCGGCATGCGACTGGCATTCGTTCTGGCGAGAACCGGCGAGAGCCAGATGTAATCAAGCTGACACAGCCACTGCTCTTCGGGTCCGCGGGCATGGTAGAGCGTCCAGCGATCGAGCGGATTACGGCGACGGACGACGTTCTCTGCAAAGCCATCATGGCTGAAAACGTCGAGTGCACTGATGCCCTCGTCCTGATGCTCGAAGCGGTATCCCGTGCGGCGGCGCCCGATGACGTCGACGCGCTCCTGATAATCGTTCATGTCGCCACATATAACGAACCGCTTGTCATCGGTGTGACCGCCGAAGCGGTCTTCGATGATGCGGCGTACCGCCAGCGCCTCGGCCCGCCGCACGGGCATCGTGCCAAGCCTGCTGTCGACGCCATTCGTGCGCGGCCCGTCCATCGATTTGAAATGGACCAAGTAGAGCGACAGCGGGACGCCACCGATCTCGAGCTCGAGTTCCAGGCAGTCCCGCTTGAAGATCTTGTCGTCGATGCGGTTGGTCAGCGCCAGTTGGTCGTTGAAGAGCCCCAGATCGCGATAGGTGAGCATCGCATGGCTCTTGATCTGCTTGAGCTCGATCTTCTGCCCATCGCGTGTCTCTTCACGCATCAGGACCGCAACATCGATCCCGCGGCTGTCGTTGCCCTCGACGAGATACTTTTGCCGGTAGCCGTTACCGACCATCCTGAAGAGATAACCGTATTCGAAAGCCTGCAGCGCTTCCATGTTATCGACTTCCTGCAGGCAGAGAATGTCGGCATCGGCGTCGGCAATCGCCAGCGCCGTCATCTGTCGGGTATCATCGGTGGAAGCGATCACCCGCGCCTGCTCGAGCTGCTGATAGACGCCTTCGCTGCGCACTTCGAAAAGCTTGATCACCCGGTCTTGGCGCAGCTGGTTGCGGAAACCGGTAAAATCGAAACGCGTCATCAGATTTTCAACGTTGAAAGTAGCAAGGCGGAGCGACATCGAGCATTTCCGATTGGCGTTATGCCATTAGTAGTGGCTAAGTCCCGCTTCGGAAAGACGTTTCGCGATCAGAGACGCCAAGCGGCGCGCACTACGACCCGCACGGATTCACCGACCTCAAGGCGCTTCCGGCTGAAAGCCCGAAGCGCCTGCCCGTCGGCAAGCAGCAGCCTCACTGCATAGCGCTCGCCTTCATAGAGGATGCTGCCGACGCGGGCAGGAATGCCCTCCCCTACGATCAGGACATCCTCCTGACGAGCCAGTATGTCTGCCTTCGGAAGATGGTCGGGCTCTATCGAGAACAACGGTTCGAGTGCGCTCCAGTCGAATTGCCTGATGTCACCAGCCGGAGATGGAAGTGAGAGAATTGCACCGCGGCCAATCAACCCGCCAACCAGTCGCCCCTCCGGATGGGCATAAATTTCCGCCGGCGGTGCAGCTTGCAGAAGGCGGCCTTCGGACATGACAGCGACATCGGTTGCCAACGCCATTGCTTCGCTCTGATCGTGCGTGACGTAGATCATCGTCGCGCCCGAGCGCTGGTGAAACTCGCGAAACGTTTCCTCCATCTCCTGCTTCAGGTGACGGTCGAGATTGGCGAGCGGCTCGTCGAGCAGCACGACGTCAGGTGACGAGACAAGGCAGCGTGCCAGCGCCACGCGCTGTCGCTGGCCACCCGAGAGATCGGCGGGGCGGCGCTCGGCGTAATCGGCGAGTCTTACCGTCGCCAGCGCCTCGCCTACTTTCTGTCTGTAAGTCTCGCCGGAGATACCGCGCACCTTCAGGGGATAGCCGACGTTGTCCGCGACACTCATATGCGGCCAAAGCGCATAGGATTGGAACACCATCGCCATGTTGCGCCATTCCGGCGGCAGCGAGCGGGAAGCGTCGGCGAGCAGCCGCTCCCCGAGATGGATGGAACCGTCCGTCGGCGCCTCGAAACCGGCGATCATGCGCAGTACCGTCGTCTTGCCACAACCCGACGGTCCGAGCAGTGCCAGAAAGCCGCCGTGCCGCACCCTCAGGGAAAAATCGGCCACCGCCGCACGACCGGTCCCGAAATCCTTCGCTAGGTGGTTGAGGATCAGTTCCGCCATGGGACGACCCCTCTCGGCAAGCGCTTTGCCATCAGTTCCAGAAGCAGCATCATGAACACGACCATAAGGACCACGAGCACAGACAGGGCCGATGCCAAATCGGAACTGCCGCTGTCGTCGAGATTGTAGATCGCCACGCCAAGCGTCTGTGTTCCCGCAGACCAGAGGAGTGCGGAAATCGTAAGCTCATTGCAAGCAATGAGGAAAACCAGAATGACCGACGCTCCCGCAGCCGGAGCAATCAACGGCACGGCAATATCGAAGAGCCGCCGGAAGAAGCCTGCCCCAGAGAGCCTTGCCGCCTCCTCAAGCGCAGGGTCGAGCTGGTGAAACGCACTGATGATCGGCTTCAGGCTCACGGCGAAGAAACTGGAAAGATAGGCGATCAAGATGATCCAGATCGTCCCGTAAAGGGTCACGTGCAGGATAGGAATCGGCGCGGCAAACACGAGAATGAAGGACACGGCCATGACGATGCCGGGCAGTGAATAGGGAATCTCGATCAGGCTTGAAACAGTGCGGCTGAAAAGGTCTTTACGTCGCTTCAGCGCGTAGGCCGCAAGCACAGTCACCACAAGGAGACACAGTGCCGTCCCGGCAGCAAGAGAAAGAGAATTGACAAAGGCCGTACGCGTAACAACTTGCCGGAAGAGGATTTCATGGAAGGCATTTGCCGACATCGTCTTGAAGGTGAGCGACACACCATAGGCGGGGACGAGCGCACCAGCGAGGAGCGCAAAGAACGGTGCTGCCAACATGAAGAAAAGGCAGAGCCAGAGCAGCGGCTGCACGACAAACTTCCAACCTCCCAACTCGAAGGCCGCGGTCGGGCCCGAAAGCCCAAGCACGCGGTAGTCGCGTCCACGCAAGGTACGGTCCTGAATGGCGAGTCCAGTAACGGAAATGATCGCGATGATCGCCGAAAGCACCGCCACGTCGCCGAAAGTCCGGCTTGTGAAGGAAGAGAACTTGGTGAAGATCAGCGTCGGAAGCGTGTAGATCGAGGCGGGTATGCCGAGAATGGCAGGAATGCCGAAGTTGCCTGTGCAGGAAACGAAGGAGATTGCGGCGCCGGCAATGATGCCCGGCAGCGAGAGCGGCAGAATGATATCGCGGAAAACCTGAAAGCTGCCGGCGCCGGCAAGACGGGCAGCCTCGACGCCATCGCGGGGTAACACCATCAAGCCGGCGCGAAGCGCGAGATAGACGAGTGGCGCATGCTGCACTCCATAGAGCAGCGAAATGCCGCCAACAGAGTAGAGAGGCTGCGGGGATCCGAGCGGAGGCGCAATGTGCAATGCCTTAAGCGGCGGGCTTGAAGGCCCGGACATCTGCACCCATGCCAGCGCTGTCACCTGCGGCGGTATCATCATCGGCAGCACGAACAGGAAACTCAGCACACCCTTGCCACGGATATCCGTCAGCGTCAGCAGGAACGCGAAGGTGCAGCCGATCGCAAGCGAAATCAGTGTGCCGAAGACGGCCGTGACAAGTGTGTAGTAGGTGGCCGACCAGAGCGCGGGATCGCTCAGCACGGCGCCAATACCATCATTTGAGAGTGCGGCGATGCCTGTCATCGCAAGCCGCGCCAGCGGCAGCACGCTCAGGATCAGGACAATGATAACAACAAAAGGAAACAGCCAGCCGGGCTGGCTGCTTCCGGAACGAACATATCCGTGCATCAGCAACGATCAGTTCGAGCTGTAAATGCCGGAGAAGGTCTTGAGGTCCTGATCGGTGTTCTTCAGTGCCTGGACGGCATTGATCGGCAGCACTTTGATGCTGTCGCGTGCCGGGAAGCCCTGCGGCAGCTTCATCCCGTTGCGAGCCGGGATATAGCCGAGCTTGAGGAAACCTTCCTGTCCCTTTTGAGAGAGGACGTAATCAACGAATTTCTTTGCAGCTTCGACATTCCTGGAGCTGGCGAGAATGCCGACCGGCTCCGTTACTGCGGAGACGCCTTCCGTCGGGAATACGAACTCGACCGGCGCGCCCTTGGCCTTTTCGCGGATCGGCATGTAGTCGACGATCATGCCGAATGCCTTTTCGCCCGAAGCGACCGACTTAAGGACCGCACCGTTGCCACCGGCAGCCGTCGCGCCGTTGGCGGCGAGATCCTTGTAGAAGTCCCAGCCGAGGCCGTCGACACCGGCCAGCGTCTGCGCGTGAATGAGGGCGGCGCCCGACGTCAGCGGGCTTGGCATGGTCATGAGACCCTTGGCTTCAACCTTCGTCAGATCCTTCCAACTGGTCGGCTTGAACGCAGCCGATGTGTTGTAAACAATGCCGGTGGTGATCAGCTTCGTGGAATAATAGTAGCCGTCAGTATCATAAAGCGAAGCGTCGTAGCTCGCGGCTTCCGGCGACTTGTATGCAAGCAATTTGCCGGCTTCCTTCAGGCGCTCGAGCGTCACCGTGTCGGCAATCAGCAGGACGTCGGCAACGGGATTGCCGGCTTCGATTTCCGCCTGCAGCTTTGCCATGATCTTCGGCGTGCCATCACGTACCCAGTCCACCTTGATGCCGGGATTGGCGGCCATGAAGCCATCGACGGTCGCCTGCGCATCTTCGTTCGGCTGGCTCGTGTAGAGAACGAGATTGGCGGCGGATGCCGGAATTGCAAGCAAGCTCGCTGCGAGCAGCGCGGCGGCGGAAACGATCGTCTTCATGGCGGATCCTCGATGGTGGGAGAGCTGTTCCTTAGCCATCGCGGATAACATGATTGTGACAGCCGGCTTCGCGACGCTAACGTGCAATCGTGCTCTTGACCCGCCTACCCCGCCCCTATCTTCTACCGCACGTTTTGACTCATGCATTTTTGGAGGACGCAAATGGAATACCGGCTTCTCGGCCGTTCCGGCCTCAAGATTTCGACTGTGACGATGGGCACGATGACGTTCGGCGGCCAAGGCTGGGCAAAGATGGTGGGCGATCTCGGGGTCACCGAAGCGCGCAGGCTCGTCGACATCTGCCTCGACGCCGGCGTCAACCTCATCGATACGGCTGACGTCTACTCACAGGGCGTCTGCGAGGAAATCCTGGGCGAGATCATTGGCGGGCCGCGAAAGAATGGCGTGCTGATCGCGACCAAGGCCCGCTTCCCGATGGGAGAAGGACCGAACGACGTTGGTTCCTCCCGCTACCATCTCATCAATGCGTGCGAAGCCAGCCTGCGACGCATGAAGACTGACGTCATTGATCTTTACCAGCTTCACGAATGGGATGGCCAAACGCCCCTCGAAGAAACCATGGAGGCGCTAGACACGCTCGTCCGCCAGGGCAAGGTCCGCTATGTCGGCTGCTCGAATTTCTCAGGCTGGCATATCATGAAGGCCCTTGGCGTCAGCGAGAGGGAAAAGCGCGAACGCTTCGTCAGCCAGCAGATCCACTACACGCTCGAAGCGCGCGATGCCGAGTACGAGCTACTCCCGATCAGCATCGACCAGGGGCTCGGCGTGCTCGTCTGGAGCCCGCTCGCGGCCGGCCTGCTTTCCGGCAAGCATCGCCGCAACCAGGCAGCACCGGAAGGCTCGCGTCAGTTCGCAGGTTGGACCGAGCCCCCGATCCGCGACGAAAACCGTCTCTGGAACATCGTGGAAACGCTGGTGGCGATCGCCGACGACCGTGCTGTGTCGGCAGCCCAGGTGGCGCTTGCTTGGTTGATAGGCCGCAAGGCTGTCACGTCAGTCATCATCGGTGGCCGCACCGAAGCCCAGTTCAAGGACAATCTGGCAGCCGCCGAGCTGAAGCTGACCGAAGACGAGCGCAAGCGCCTCGATGCGGTCAGCCTGCCACCTGTGCTTTATCCGTATTGGCACCAGCTCAACACTGCAAAAGACCGGCTGAGTGAGGCCGATCTGGAATTGTTCGGCCCGCACTTGAATCGTTAGTTGGTTCTGAAAAGTCGGCGGCCAATCAGCCGCCGATTTCACCGGCGATCAGCGCACCAAGGCGGCTGATCCCCTCCTCGATCATCTGATCGTTGGCGCAGGAGAAGCTGACGCGGAACGTGTTCTCGCCGGAGCCATCGGCGAAGAATGCCTTGCCGGGGACGAAAGCGACCTTGGCCGTTTCAAGCGACTTGGCGAGCAGCGTGGCACCATCCATGCCATCAGGCAGCGTCACCCAGATGAACATGCCGCCTTCCGGCTTGGTCCAGCTCGTACCGGCAGGCATGTACTTCTCAAGCGCAGCCAGCATGACATTCCGGCGATGACTGTAGACAGACTTGATCTTCGCGACCTGAGCATCAAAACCGCGTTCCGCGACGTGCGCGATCGCCATCTGATTGATCGTCGAGGAGTGCAGGTCGGCCGCCTGCTTCATCAGCACCAGCTTACGGATGACGGGAGCATTGGCAACGATGAAGCCGACGCGAAGACCTGGAGCCAGCGTCTTCGAGAAGCTGCCGCAATAGATCGTGCGGGTATCGTTGATGTGACCCTTCTTGGCAATTTCGGTCGCAAGGATCGGCGCGATCGGCGTCCCGTCGTAACGCAGTGACTGATAGGCTGCGTCTTCAATGACCGCGATATCGAGATCTTCTGCCAGGGCCAGGACGTTCTCTCGCCCCGCCTGATCGACTGTCTCGCCAGTTGGGTTGGCAAAATCGGCCGAGAGATAGGCGAATTTCACCTTGCCGCCCGCAGCCGACGCCTGCGCCTTATAGGAGTCCGGCGTGCGGTTGCCGTTCGGCGTCAGCTGGTCGTAGCTCGGCTCGTAGGCGTTGAAGGCCTGGAGCGCGCCGAGATAGGTCGGGCAGGTGACAAGTGCCGTATCATTGGGCGACAGGAAAAGCTTGCCGAGATAGTCCAAGCCCTGCTGCGAACCGGACACGACGAAGACGTTCTCAAGCTCGCACGGAATGTTGAGCGCGGCCATTTGCTTGACCAGCCATTCACGAAGCGGCTTGTAGCCTTCGCTGACCGAATACTGCAGCGCCGAGTTCACGGCTGAACTGTTGAAGATATCGGCGTAAGCCGCCTTGAATTCCTGATCGGGGAAAAGTGCCGGATCCGGAATTCCACCTGCAAAGGAAATGATGTCAGGGCGGTCGAGAAGCTTCAGGAGTTCGCGAATCTCCGATGCGCGCATACGTGAAGAACGCGTCGCGAATATGCTTTCCCAATTCAACATGGGCATTTCCTCGTAATTTTTTGTCTTTACGCGACAGAACCACGCAACAAAAGATAAGTCAACATTACTGACCTATTTGTTTGCTACCGTGACAATTTCAGGAAACGAGGGTCACTTCTATGATCAGAAGCCAGAACCGGCCGAAATCGATCTTTTCAAGACCCACTCTGTGGCGGTAGTGTCGCCGCCACTATCCAATATGCTATGAAGGTGCCAGCAATGCCCGCGTCGTCGAACACTCCTAAAATCAAGATCGAATTCCATACGTCGCCGGTCTCGGAGGCCGATCGAACTCAGGCCCTGGAATCGCCCGGCTTTGGAAAGGTCTTCACGGATCACATGGTTCTGGCACGGTGGACTCCCGAGCACGGCTGGCACGATGCGAAGGTTACGCCCAGACGGTCTTTGGAACTCGATCCTGCCAGCGCGGTGCTGCACTATGCTCAGGAAATCTTTGAAGGCATGAAAGCCTACAAGGCGGACGATGGTCGCATTCTGCTTTTCCGGCCTGAAGAGAACGCCCGCCGTTTTGCGCAGTCGGCGGCCAGGATGGCGATGCCCGCCGTTCCGACAGAGCTTTTCCTCAAGGCGGTCGAAGAACTTGTCCGTGTCGACAAGGAATGGATTCCATCAGGCGACGGCAGCCTCTACCTGCGCCCATTCATGTTCGCCAACGAGGCATTCCTCGGCGTCCGCCCCGCCCAGGAGTATATCTTCTGTATCATTGCCTCCCCTGTGGGCGCCTACTTCAAAGGTGGAGCGAAGGCGGTCTCCCTGTGGGTCGAGACTGAATATACCCGTGCAGCGGCCGGCGGCACCGGTGCTGCCAAATGTGGCGGAAACTACGCCGCCAGCCTCGTGGCACAGGCTGAAGCGGCGAAGAAGGACTGCGACCAAGTCGTGTTCCTTGATGCAGCGGAACATCGCTGGGTCGAAGAACTCGGCGGGATGAACGTATTCTTCGTCATGAATGACGGATCTGTCGTAACCCCGCCTCTCGGCGGCACGATCCTGCCGGGCATCACGCGCGCCTCGGTGATCGTTCTCGCCGAAGAAAGGGGCTTGCGCGTCGAGCAGCGTCCCTACTCGTTCGCGGAATGGCAGAACGATGCGGCCACTGGCAAGCTCGTGGAAGCCTTCGCTTGCGGAACCGCAGCAGTACTCGCGGGCATCGGCCTGGTGCGGCACGCGGGCGGCGAATTCCTGATCGGAGACGGACAAACCGGCAAGCTGACCAGCGAGCTGCGTCAGGAGCTCGTTGGCCTGCAGAAGGGCGTAACGAACGATGAGCGCGGCTGGACACGTCGCATCCTGGCCTGAGGTCAACGGGGCGGCGAGCAGCGGACCACCAGTAAATTCAGAGATTTAGAAACCGGGCGGCGCCCGGTTTTTTTGGCAGGACGAGAGTAAAAGTCATGGCTTGCGGCGCTATGCTTCAGCCGTTGGCAAAATCAAGGAGTTTCGGGGTGGTATCGGGAAAAACACTCCTTCGCCCCCGCTTCCCGACGGGAAACGGGGAAGATCTTTTCTGAGACTGCAGCTCGAACGTGCCGAGCTCAGGAATGGAACAGGGCCGCGATCTGCTCTTGCGTCGGCAGCTGGCCGCGCGGCGTCAGCTTGTCGACCACTCCAGGCAGAACGGTCGACAATTGGTTCAGTAGCTCCTGCTCACTGATTCCCGCCTGACGTGCGAGATCGCTGATCGTCTTGGAGCCCAGCGCATCATTGAGACTGCCAGGTGCGATCGGCCTGTTCTGCCCAGGCTGGACCCAGGAGTCGACAGTATCGCCCTGCCCGGCTTCCGTCAGCTTGCCGAGAAGACCGCCGAGACCGCCGAGCCCACCGAGAAGCCCGCCGTCACCGGCCTGCGGGTTGGTCTGCTGAGCGGCTGGATCCGTCTGGCTTCCTCCGCCGCCGAGGAGCTTCCCCACCAGCAACGCGCCAAGTGCGATCATGATCGGCTTCGATATATTTCCGCCTGGAACAGCGTCGTCAAAGATACCCATGCCATCCTCCTTTTCGATTTCTTCATTTCCATGAACAACAACTGTAGAATGAAAGCATAAGGTTCTCGCGAACCTTGAATTCCCCGACGAGCTATTTAGCTTAAACGGGAAGATGGTCTGAATATTCAACCAATCAAGGAGGGGAATGGCAGATGTCAGTAATCGGTTGGATTATCCTTGGACTGATCGCCGGGTTCATCGGCAGCAAGATCGTCAACAAGTCGGGCGCGGGCATGTTGATGGACATCGTCCTCGGGATCGTCGGAGCGATCGTCGGCGGCGTCATCTTCAGCTTCTTCGGCGCATCCGGCATAACGGGCTTCAATATCTACAGCCTCGTTGTCGCCGTCATCGGTGCCGTCGTCGTTCTCTGGCTGTACCACGCCGTCAGCGGGCGCCGTTCCATCTAGCTCTGTTTTTATGTCGACGGGATGAGCGCCGCCTCAAAGGCGGCGACTTTGTGCGTGTAACTCCGGCCTTGGGTCATCGGGCGAACGATCATGGCAAACGAGAGTACATCTTCATTCTACGACGACAACGCGGCCACCTATGCCGCGCGGCAACGCACGCTGCCGGTTCGACGGCTGGACGCCTTTTTGTCGCTGCTGCCGCCAGGTGCAGCCATTCTCGATCTGGGCTGCGGCGGCGGCCAGGACAGCGCCTACATGCTATCGAAGGGCTTCGACGTGACGCCGTCAGATGGATCGCCGGCGATCGCGCAGCAGGCGGAAACCCTTCTGAAGCGCCCTGTCGCCGTTCTGCGCTTCGAGGATTTGGATGAGGAAGAAGCCTTCGACGGAGTATGGGCCGAGGCGAGCCTGTTGCACGTCCCACGGGCAAACCTCTCTAATGTGCTGGAACGCATCCGCACTGCTCTGCGGCCGGGCGGCACCTTTCACGCCACCTTCAAGGCGGGTGAGGCCGAAGGGCATGACGGCTTTGGCCGCTACTACAACTACCCGTCGGCGGAACTGCTCTCGGAAATGCTGAGCAACGGCGGCTGGCATAACATCGTCATCAGCGAGGGCGATGGCACCGGCTACGACGGAAAGCCGACCCGGTGGCTCGCGGTACGGACGCAAAAATAAAGGCCGGAGCTTTCGCCCCGGCCCTCGTGAGCCAGCAGTTTGAAACCGCTTAGTTGACGGACTTGTCGACCAGCTTGTTCTTGCCAATCCAAGGCATCATGCCGCGAAGCTTCGCACCGACTTCCTCGATCTGGTGGCTGTCGTTCATGCGACGGATGCCCTTGAAGCGCGAACCGCCTGCCTTGTATTCCTGCATCCAGTCTGACGTGAACTTGCCGGTCTGGATGTCGTGCAGGACGCGCTTCATTTCAGCCTTGGTTTCAGCCGTGATGATGCGCGGGCCGGTGACGTATTCGCCCCACTCTGCCGTGTTCGAGATCGAGTAGTTCATGTTGGCGATACCGCCTTCATAGATCAGGTCGACGATGAGCTTCACTTCGTGCAGGCACTCGAAGTAGGCCATTTCAGGCGCGTAGCCAGCCTCAACCAGCGTTTCGAAGCCGGCGCGGATCAGCTCGACGAGACCGCCGCAGAGAACGACCTGTTCGCCGAAGAGGTCGGTCTCGCACTCTTCGCGGAAGTTGGTTTCGATGATGCCCGAACGGCCGCCGCCGACGCCGCAAGCGTAGGAGAGAGCGAGTTCAAGAGCATTGCCCGAAGCGTTCTGGTGAACGGCAACGAGGCAAGGAACGCCGCCGCCTTTCTGGTATTCGCCGCGAACCGTGTGGCCCGGGCCCTTCGGCGCGATCATGACGACGTCGAGCGAAGCCTTCGGCTCGATCAGGCCAAAGTGAACGTTGAGGCCGTGTGCGAAGGCGATTGCAGCGCCGTCACGGATGTTTCCGGCGATATCAGCCTTGTAGATGTCGGCCTGCAGCTCGTCAGGCGTCGCCATCATGATGAGGTCGCCCCACTTGGCGGCGTCGGCAACGGTCATGACCTTGAAGCCGTCGGCTTCCGCCTTCTTGATGGTTGCCGAACCGGCCTTAAGCGCGATCGCCACGTTGGCATGGCCGCTGTCCTTGAGGTTCAGGGCGTGTGCGCGACCCTGGGAACCGTAGCCGACGATGACGACGTTCTTCGACTTGATGAGGTTGAGATCTGCATCACGATCGTAATAGACGCGCATTTGAATTTCCTTCCCTTTGCTTGTCCTGTGACTGTTGTAAGTGGGATCAGCCGACCAGCGGCATCTCCGCCAAAACCTTTTCCGTGCCATACAGGCGCAGGAAGGCGGAAACGGCCCTCTCCGCCTGACGCGCGGTATCCTTGAGGCCCGGCTCGCCGAGCAGCATGCGAACATGCAGATCGGAAACGATCAGGCCGTAAAGCGTGTGATATGCCTCGTCGGCATCATGGAACCGAAGCAAGCCGGCGCGCTTGCCGGAATCGATCAGCCCCATGGCGCGGCGATCGATCTGGCGGCGACCCCGCTCCAGAAGCAGTTTGCCGAGCTTGGAGCCGTCGCGATGCGACTGACCGATGGCAAGACGGTTGAGCGCCAGTGAGACGTCGCCGGCGAGCACTTCTAGCAGATCCTTCGAGAAGATGACGAGGTGGTCGTGGAGGCTCGCCGAGGTCAGCCGCTCGCCATTTCGCTCGAAGGTGCGTACCTTACTCGCTTGGTAGGCGATCATGGCAGATAGCAGCCCGTCGCGGTCACCGAACCACTTATAGAGGCTTTCCTTGGAGCAATTTGCGGCGCGGGCAACGCCCGATGTCGTCAATGCCTTTTCGCCGCCATCTACGAGCAGCTGCAACGCTTGCTCTAGAACGGCGTTTTGGCGCGGCGAAAACTCGCTGGGCTCCAAATTATCGACAGACACGGCCTCACTCCCGATAAGTACCGTACGGTACGGTTCGCACGCTTTATGCTGCAAACCACTGTGCGCGTCAAGCGGCACAAAGGGAAAATTTCACGCTGCAGCGCAGCGCCGAATCTCAATACAGCTCCTGCCCCGACCAAATCCAACAACGCCAACGGGCGCCTCACGCACCATCAAGCGGTTCGCGTGCCGCCTCGACGTCTCGCACAGGCGACAGACCGTAGACCCGGCTGTATTCGCGACTGAACTGCGAAGGACTTTGATAGCCGACCCGATGCCCGGCCGTGCCGGCATCCAGCCGCTCGACCAGCATCAAACGACGTGCCTCATGCAGCCGCAGCTGCTTCTGATACTGCACCGGCGTCATCGCCGTGATGGATTTGAAATGATGATGGAAGGACGACACGCTCATATTGACCTGCTCGGCGAGATCCTCGATGCGCAGCGGCCGCGCGAAGTTCTGCCGCAGCCAGGCAATGGCCCGTGCGATGCGGTTGCCATGACTATCGGCGACCGCGATGTTGATCAGCCGGCCGCCATCGGGGCCTGTAAGCACGCGGTAGAGGATTTCCTGTTCGATCAGCGGCGCCATTGCTGTGATATCCTTCGGACTATCGAGCAAGCGCAAGAGCCGCACGGTCGCGTCCAGAAGCTCCGGTGTCGCGACATTGACTGCAATCCCGCGGCCTCTCCCCGGCATAGCCGGCCGCGGCATAGCGGCCCGGCTCAGCAATTCAAGGACCTTTTCGCTGTTGATCGCAAGCGTCAGACAGATATGCGGAACCTCCGCGCTCGCCTCGACCACCCGCCAGATGACAGGCAGATCGAGCGACGTCAGAAGGTAGTCGCCGGCGCCGTAGTTGATGACATCGGTGCCGAGACGAAGGCTCTTGGCACCCTGGATGACAATGGCGATGCAAGGTCGGTAGCTGCCGTGGCAAGGCGCGCTCGGCGTATGTCGGCGGCTGATCCCCAAACTCTCGATGGCAGTGCGGAATTCGCCCTCGGCGCCGGCATATCGAGCGGCGATCGAAGCGATCTCCTGATAGGGATTGAACGGCAGGGTCATGCGAAAGAAACCTTCATCTGCGGCGCCGGCGGGATGTGGACTATCTAGGATAGGTTCGAGCCCCCGAGAATAGCCCTTCCCCTCAATTTTGCAGGATCGTGCAAAAAGCTCGGAGGATCGCTCTACCGCACCGAAGACGTTCCGATGCATTTTCGGCCATCCGCCCAGCAACCCGAAAGGAAGTCCCGGATGCCTATTGCAAAAGGCTATGCCGCCACTGATGCATCTAAGCCGCTCACGCCCTTCACCTTCGAGCGCCGCGATCCCAATCCTGATGATGTCGTGATCGACATCAAGTTCGCCGGCATCTGCCATTCGGACATCCACACCGTCCGCAACGAGTGGAAGAATGCCGTTTACCCGATCGTACCGGGCCATGAGATCGCCGGTATCGTCTCGGCTGTCGGCTCGGCCGTGACCAAGTTCAAAGTCGGCGACCGCGTAGGCGTCGGCTGCTTCGTCGACAGCTGCGTCGGCTGCGCGACCCGCGACGTTGACCGCGAACAGTACATGCCCGGTCTCGTCGGCACCTACAATAGCGTGGAAGCCGACGGCAAGACGGCGACCCAAGGCGGCTATTCCGACTCGATCGTCGTCAAGGAAGGCTACGTCATGTCCATTCCGGACAACCTTCCACTCGACGCTTCGGCCCCGCTGCTCTGCGCCGGCATCACGCTCTACTCGCCGCTTCGCCACTGGAATGCCGGCCCGGGCAAGAAGGTCGCGATCGTCGGCATGGGTGGTCTCGGCCACATGGGCGTCAAGCTCGGCGCTGCCATGGGTGCTGATATCACTGTCCTATCCCAGAGCCTTTCCAAGAAGGAAGACGGGCTGAAGCTCGGCGCCAAGGAATATTATGCAACCAGCGACGAGGAAACCTTCAAGAAGCTTGCCGGCGCTTTCGACCTGGTAATCTGCACTGTCAGCGCTGAAATCGACTGGAATGCCTATCTCGGCCTGGTCAAGGTCGACGGCGCCTTCGTCGTGGTCGGCGCGCCGGAAAACCCCATCCCGGTTGCTGCCTTCGCGCTGATCCCGGGCCGCAAGAGCATTTCCGGCTCGATGATCGGCTCGATCAAGGAAACCCAGGAAATGCTCGACTTCTGTGGCGAGCACAACATCGTCTCGGAGATCGAGAAGATCAACATCCAGCAGGTCAACGAGGCCTACGAACGCGTTCTAAAGAGTGACGTGCGCTACCGCTTCGTCATCGATATCGCCTCGCTGGCGGCGTAACCAACGCAAAGGGCGGCTTCGAGCCGCCCTTTTTATTATGCGCGATTGTCGTCTCGCATTGTTTCCTTCTGGGTGATCAGCCGCGCGCTATGTTGGCCGCTAAGGTAAATCCAAAGCCAACTCCAGGCCACCGCAAAACGCGACCGTGTCCCGATCAGGAAGTAGATGTGGGCAATGCCCCATATCCACCAGGCGATCCAGCCTTTCAGCTTGATACGGCCAAAATCGATAATGGCTGCACTTTGCCCGATCGTCGCAAGGCTGCCCTGATGGCGATAGCGGAATGGTGGTGGCGTTGGTTTCCCCGCAAGGCGTGCCCGGATCACCTTCGCAGCATAGGCGCCCTGTTGTTTGGCAGCGGGCGCGATCCCCGGTACCGGCGCCCCTCCGTCCCGCGTAACGGCAGCCGTATCCCCGATGACAAAAACATCCGGATGCCCCGGAGCCGTCAAATCTCTCTCGACGACAACGCGCCCGGCCCTATCAGCCGCAACATCGAGCCACTTGGCGGCGGGCGACGCCTGAACACCGGCAGCCCAGACAATCGTGCGGCTCGGAATAAATCCCTCGCTCGTCTCGACGCCTTCTGTCATGCACTCCACGACGCGCTCGCCGATATGTAGCTCGACACCGAGCTCCTGAAGTGCCTTGCTGGCATAGGCGGAAAGCTCCTCGGCAAAGGTCGGAAGCACGCGCGGCCCCGCCTCGACGAGCACCACACGTGTCTTGCGCGTATCGATATTGCGGAATTCGCGCGGCAGCGTCTTGCGCGCAAGTTCGGCAATAATCCCGGCAAGTTCGACACCAGTCGGACCGGCCCCAACTATCGTGAACGTCAGGAGAGCGTCGCGGACAGCGGCATCGGTTTCCGTCTCGGCCCGCTCGAAAGCCAGCAACACACGCCGCCGGATTGTCGTCGCATCCTCCAGTGTCTTCAACCCGGGCGCGACCGGTTCCCACTCATCTCGCCCGAAATAGGCGTGCGTTGCCCCCGTGGCGAGCACGAGCGTGTCATAACGCAACGTCATGCCGTTACGCAAAGAGACTTCCTTCATAGCGGTATCGATACCAACCACCTCGCCTAGCAGCGTCGTCACATCCGGGCGGTCGCTATAGAGGTGTCGGATGGGCCAAGCGATTTCGGAGGTGGAAAGAATTGTCGTCGCTACCTGATACAGTAGCGGTTGGAAGAGATGATGATTGCGCCGATCGACCAGGGTGATGCGGACGCCAGCTCCCTTCAGACTGTTGACCAACTGCAATCCGCCGAAGCCGCCGCCGACAACGACGACATGGTGTTTGCTCATGACCTGCCTTTCCGTGCCATTTCGCTGTAGCGAATGTCGTTGATTGCAGGCAGCTTTCAACCGCTGTTTCAGCATAGCTCGCCTGCTTCCGGCGGTTATCGTGCGCGTCCAATTCGACGTTGAGGTCACTCAATGTGCATAGGCAACGGGTATCGATGTTCCGCTTTTCAACAATTCCATCGATATCGACGCGGACACGTCGAAGAGTTCGATCTTGCGGACAATCTGCTTGTAGATCACATCATAGTGCTCGACGCGCGGGAGCACGATCTTCAGAATGTAGTCGTGGTTCCCGGTAAGCCGGTGCGCTTCCACGATCTCCGGAATGCTGCCGATCACCCGGCGAAACGCGTCAATCCATTCGTCGGTGTGGTGCGCGGTCTTGATCAACGCAAATACCGTCGTCGGCACTCCCATCTTCTCTCGATTAAGCACGACGATCCGCCGTGCGATATGGCCGGTTTCCTCCAGTCGCTGGATGCGGCGAGAACACGCAGAGACCGATAGCGCGACCTTTTCGGAAAGCTCCGTCACCGAAATGCCCGCATCGGCTTGCAACAATTCCAGGATTCGTCGATCGCGATCGTCCAGCATCGGCCCCATAGATCTCGAGATATAATTTTGCACAATATCGGATATTTGCGCAAAACTACAGCGCAATCAGAGAGTTTCATACAAACAATGCAAACCATTTGCGCGATGATCAATGCATGATTTCGCCAATAGGAAATTCCAGACGGGAGCATGACAACAATGCAGACAATCGGATTGATTGGCGGGATGAGCTTCGAAAGCTCGGCGGTCTATTATCGCTTGATCAATGAGATGGTGCGCGAGCGCCTCGGCGGACTCACTTCGGCGGACTTGCTGATGCACTCGGTCAATTTCGAGGAGATCGTCGCTATGCAGAAAGCGGGCGACTGGGGCGCCGCCGCAAACCGGCTCGGCGATGTAGCTCTGCGTCTGCAGATCGCTGGCGCGCGTTGCGTACTCATCTGCACCAACACGATGCATCTCATTGCCGACCAGGTGGCCGCGCGTATCTCCGTGCCGCTGGTCCACATTATCGACGAGACCGCGAAATCGCTGAAGGCCTCCGGTCGCAAACGACCGCTGTTGCTTGCCACGCGATACACGATGGAGCACGGCTTCTATGCTAGCCGTATGAAGAGTTTCGGCATTGACATCGTTGTTCCTGAAGCCAGCGACCGAACTGTCGTACACGACATCATCTTCAACGAGCTCTGCGCCGGCAAAGTGCTCAACGGCTCGCGTGACAAGCTCATGCAGATTATCGAACGCGAGCGCGCCAAGGGCGCCGACAGCATCATTCTTGGCTGCACGGAAATCTGCCTGATCCTCGACCCGAAGCATCTGCCCCTACCCGGCTTCGACACGACGGAAATCCACGCGAGAGCCGCTGTCGAGTTCGCACTTAGTGATGAGGCGGTCCAGGAGGTCGTCGCCGCCTGAGCGATAAAAGTAGTTGACTCAGTCCAATAAAAGCAGGACAAAATCTTCTATCAGGAGATTTTGTCCATGTCCGACTCTGGCTTGATTGACACCGCGCGCGAGTTCAATCGTTTCTACACGAACTTCCTTGGGGTTCTTAACCGGGCCTATCTCGATACCGAGTTCACGCTGACCGACGCGCGCGTCCTCTTCGAGATCGGCTCCCGCAAGGGCGTCAGCGCCGGCGCACTTGCGCGCGATCTGCAACTCGACCCTGCCTATCTCAGCAGAATCCTGAAGCGTTTCCGCGCAGACGACCTGATCGAGACGAAGGCTGATCCCGGCGATCTGCGCAGTCAAATCATCACAGTCACCACTAAGGGACACAGCCAATTCGAGGAACTTGGCCGGCGCTCCAACGCTCAGATAGCGGAACGCTTCTCGAACCTCATCGACGGCGAGCCCCAAAGCGTGGTGTCGGCAATGGCTGCCATTCGGGCGCTTCTGGATCCCGAGGCCGCGCCTCCTCCGCTGATCATTCGCGCCCATCGCCCCGGCGATATCGGCTGGATCGTCCAGAGTCAGGGCAAGGCCTATACTGAAGAATACGGCTGGGATATGCGCTTCGAGGGTCTTGTTGCTGAGGTAGCGGGCAAGTTCCTGGCGAACTTCGATCCATCGATGGAGTATTGCTGGATCGCCGAGCGTGGCGGCATCAACATCGGTTCGATCCTTGTCACGAATGGTGGAGACGGTGTTGCGAAGCTCCGCCTGCTCTATGTCGACAAAGCGGCACGCGGGCTTGGCCTCGGCAAAATGCTGGTCGACGAATGCATCCGCTTTGCCAGGGCAAAGAAATATCGACAGATAACGCTCTGGACGAACGATGTCCTGCACGCGGCGCGCGGCATTTACTTGAAGGCCGGCTTCCGCCTTGTCTCCGAGGAGCGACACCGGATGTTCGGGCCGGAGGAAAACGGGCAGACCTGGGTTCTTGATCTCTGATCTGCGGGATCGAAAAAGTTTCGCTTGATTTGGAAACGATCATTTCCTAATTAGGTCGCCATGACCACGGCGACCCTTTCAACCCGGACACGCGGCAGACCGCGCGAGTTCGATCGCGATGTAGCGCTCGACAAGGCGCTGCAGGTGTTTTCCGAGCGTGGCTATCATGCCGCGTCAATCAGCGAACTCACCGAGGCCATGGGCCTTGCCTCGGGCAGCGTCTACAAGGCTTTCAAAGACAAGCGCGGCATATTCCTCGCAGCCTTCGACAGATATCGCACCGTGCGTCGCGGCCTGCTGGACGCACGCATGGCAAAAGTTGGAACCGGCCGTGAGAAAATCCGTGAGCTCCTGGCCCACTATGCGCTCTCGTCACATGGCGCCTCCGGCCGTCGCGGCTGCCTTGTCGTTAGCAGTGCGAACGACCTTGCACTCTTCGACGAGGAGGCAGCCGAACGTGTCGCAGCGGCCTTTATGGCCAACGAGAACCTGATCATCGATCTCCTCCGCCTCGGCCAAAGCGACGGCTCGATCGCAGCCGAGATTGACGTCGCGGCCACCGCCCGTACGCTCCTTTGCGTCACCAAGGGAATGCGCGTGGTGGGCAAAACGGGACGACGCGAGGAGGACATGGTCGCCGTCGCCGACACTGCAATGAAGCTTATTACGTGATCGGGTTGAGATCGACCTGCCTAAACGCGCAACCTTTCAACTATCCGATAGTCCCACCGGAGCCTACTATGAGTCTTTCGACCACCACGCGGGAAACCGTCGCGCCACAGACGATCTCGCCGTTGATGACATTTCTTTTCGCTGCCACCTGCGGGCTCGTCGCGGCCAATCTCTATTACGGCCAGCCGCTTGCAGGCCCGATTAGCGCATCCCTTGGCTTCACACCGGCAGCAACCGGCCTGATCGTCACCCTGACGCAGATCGGCTACGGGCTTGGCCTGTTGTTGATCGTTCCGCTCGGCGACCTGCTTGAAAATCGCCGACTTGTGCTGACACTCATTGCCATCTCAGCTGTCGCTTTGGTCGGCGCGGGCCTTTCGTCGACACCCGCGATGTTTCTTCTGGCCTCGCTATGCATCGGCCTTTCCTCGGTTGCCGTCCAGGTCCTTGTTCCCTTTGCTGCCCACATGGCGCCGGACGCAACGCGTGGCCGCGTCGTCGGCAATGTCATGAGCGGACTGCTCTGTGGCATCATGCTCGCACGGCCCTTCGCCAGCTTCGTTGCCGAGGCAACGTCCTGGCATATGGTCTACTTCCTGACTGCCGCTCTCATGATCGCGCTCGTCGTCATCCTGAGGGCCAACCTGCCGGTCCGGGTTCCCCACACGAGGCTCAGTTACGGCAAACTGCTTGCCTCGATGGCAGATCTTGCTCTCCATTCGCGCGTTCTCCAGCGACGTGCACTTTATCAGGCCGGCATGTTCGGCGCCTTCAGCCTGTTCTGGACCACAACGCCCCTACTGCTCGCGAGCCCTGAATTTGGGTTGACGCAGAACGGCATCGCACTGTTCGCGCTGGCCGGCGCAGCGGGTGCCATTGCCTCGCCAATCGCCGGACGCCTCGCCGACCGCGGGTTGACGAAAGCTGCCTCCACCCTGGCGATGCTGCTTGGAATGTCGGCCTTCCTGATCAGCCAATTCGCGACGGACGGCTCGCTGACAGCCCTCTCATTGCTGACGGTAGCGGCGATCCTGCTTGATTTCGGCGTGACGACCAATCTGGTCTGCGGTCAGCGCGCCATCTACGCGATCAGCGCCGAACATCGCAGCCGCCTGAACGGTCTCTACATGGCGACGTTCTTTACCGGCGGGGCGATCGGATCGGCGGTGGGTGGCTGGGCATACGCCACCGGCGGTTGGACGATGACCGCGTGGATCGGCTTCTGTTTCCCGGCCCTCGCGTTCCTTCTTTTCTTGACGGAAGCCCGCGGCCGGCAGCCAATCTCAGACGGCGGCTGAATCGAACCTGAGCCGGGCGGCGCGAACCAAATCATGGTTTTCTTCCGCCCAGTTCAGCAACAAGGCCAGGGTGCCGTAGAGGGAGTGGCCCAGATCGGTCATGCGATACTCGACACTCGGCGGCTTGGTCGGAAACACCTCCCGCTCGATATAGCCGTCGCGCTGCAGATCCCGCAGCGTCTGCGTCAGCATGCGCTGCGAGATGTCGGGGATCATCCGCCGCAGTTCGCCGAACCGATACGGACGCTTAGACAGAGCCTCGAGCATCAGCGTCGACCACTTGCCGCCAATCTGCTGCATCATGTCCCGCACCGGGCAATTGTTGAAATCAAGGTTGCTGAGATCGACGTCACGACGAACGCTGGAGGTCTTCTTCTTCAGGTTGACGACGGCGCCACTCATCCCTTGGTTCCCTTTTGGTAACGTAGAGCGGAAAAACTGCCTTCTTTACAGCGCGCAGTCAATTCCTAATCTATAGTTAGTCTCTTTTTGAGACCTTCACGAACCTAGAGGAAAGACATGAGCGAGACCATTCTCATCACTGGCGCCGCCGGCCAGCTCGGCCAGCGGGTCATTCATCACCTGCTCGAGACCGAAAAGGTTCCTGCCGCAAAGATCATCGCCGCGACGCGCGATCCCGCCAAGCTCGCAGACCTCGCCGCCAAGGGTGTCGTCACCCGCAAGGCGGATTTCGATGACACCGCCTCGCTAGAATCTGCCTTCACGGGCGTCGATCGGTTGCTGATCATCAGCACCGACGCGCTTACAGTCCCCGGTCAGAGGCTCAAGCAGCACAAGTCGGCGGTGGATGCAGCCATCAAGGCGGGCGTCAAGCACATCGCCTACACGTCGATGCCATCACCAGACAAATCGCTGGTGACTTTCGCACCGGACCACCTCGGCACCGAAAACGCCATCAAGGCGACGGGCATCCCTTACACCATCGTTCGCAATGCCTGGTACATGGACAACTATCTCCACGGCATGCCGCACAATCTCCAGTCCGGAAGCTGGTACACGGGCAGCGGCGACGGCAAGGTTTCGAACATCTCTCGCGAAGACTGCGCGCGGGCGATCGCAGCGTCCCTCGCCTCGGGCGCCAAACAGAGCGCGACCTATACGCTGACGGGAGCCGAATCCCTGAGCGCCGGCCAGATCGCCGCCGTCCTGGCCGATGCGGTTGGAAAGCCGTTGAAGGCCGTCAGTGTCACGGACGAACAACTCGGCCAGGGCATGCGCGGCGCCGGCCTACCCGACTTCGTCGCAGACATGCTGGTTTCTGCCGACGCCAACATCCGCGCCGGCAACTTTGATCTGGTAACAGCCGATTATGAAACGCTGACCGGCAAGAAGCCCGAAACGCTCAAGGACTTCTTCGTCGCACACAAGACCGCTCTTATTGCCTGAGTTGGTCCAGGAAGCCCGCTTCGCACCACCGGAGCGGGCTTCCAGCTATTGCCGTCTTAGATATCTTGGCCGCACGCCCGGCAGAACCGTCGCACCGTTTCCGCCATGCCGAATTCGAGTGCGTCCGCCGTCAATCCGTGTCCAATCGATACCTCGGCGAGCTTCGGAATGCGCCTTACGAGCGGCGGCAAATTAGCCACTGTCAGATCGTGTCCCGCATTGACGCCCAAGCCGATCGCCAGTGCCGCATCCGCCGTCTTGCCGAGCGCCTCCAGGATTGGCTCTGCCCGTTCGGGCGCGTCATAGCAGCCGCCATAGGGTCCTGTATAAAGCTCGATCCGGTCAGCGCCGACCGCCTTGGCGATCGCGACAGCCTCGGCGTCGCCGTCGCCGTCGGCGAACAGTGATACTCGCGTACCCATCTTCTTCAGCCGCGCAATGACGTCTGTCAGGAAGTCGCGGTGCTTGCGGAAGTCCCAGCCATGATCGGAGGTTGCCTGCGAGGGATCGTCCGGAACCAGCGTGACCTGTTCGGGTGCCACGCCAGCGCAGAGGTCCAGGAACTCATCGGTCGGGTAGCCCTCGATATTGAATTCGGCGTTCGGGAATTCGTCGTCGATCAGGTTTCGGATGACGGGCAGGTCCGAGAAACGGATGTGCCTTTGGTCGGGCCGTGGATGAACAGTCAATCCGCTCGCGCCGGATTGCAGGGCGATCCACCCTAGCCCCTCGACACTCGGCCACGGAAGGTCTCGGCGGTTGCGCAGCATCGCGATGGCATTGAGATTGACGGAAAGCGTGGTCGGCATGACAGGATTCCACTGAAGCAAAAAGATGATCGTTTCTAAGCCAATGGATCGGTACGGGCCAACGAGATTCGTACATGAATGCATGTGAATCTGTGATGAAGCGCCTGGTTCACCCATCGGCGCGACGCCTGAAGTACAACTGGTTCGATCTTCGCGCTCTAAGCGAGCAAAGCGTTTCTGCAACGTTGATTTTTCACGAGAACCCCCATCGCCAAAGACAACGTCCCAGCCAGATTGCGCTGCAAATTAAAAGTCACTAATTTTGATACTAACAAATTACGTCGATCACGAGTAACGTGTGCCCATGATATCGAAGCGAACGCCGCCAGGTGCTTCGATGCCCGAACCGGAAACGATAAGAGGGAACCCCACTCAACCACACCCTTTTGCAATTTGCAGACGCACCATGAGCGCAATGGGAGGGACCATGGCAGAAGGTTACAAGCACGGGTTCACGCCAGACCTAGCGACAAAAGCGCGACCACGGCACCGTTTCCTCCCTTCAGCGGCCCTCCCCGCCGACTTGCCCCGCGGAAGAGTAGCGATCGCCGACATGGCCAATGCCTTCGGTGTCACCCATCGAACCCTCCATTTCTACGAGGAAAAAGGGCTGATTTCGGCGAGTCGAATCGGCCTTATGCGCGTCTATGAGCCGGGCGACGTTATGCGCATGGCGGTCATCAACGCTTGCCGCGAGGCCGGTATGGCGGTGGCTGTGATCCAGGACCTGATGACTGACCTCGTGGAGGCCGACTCTCAGGAGGCCGCCGAGGCTTTATTTCGCGATGCGCTGGTGACCCGTAAACGCGAACTCAGCGCGGAAATGTCCACATTGCATCGGCAGATGCAGCAGGTCAGCGACCTTCTCGATCGCGAAGCAACCGAGGATCCG
Source organism: Rhizobium sp. YTU87027 (assembly GCF_050644135.1). Classification (NCBI taxonomy): domain Bacteria; kingdom Pseudomonadati; phylum Pseudomonadota; class Alphaproteobacteria; order Hyphomicrobiales; family Rhizobiaceae; genus Rhizobium; species Rhizobium sp. YTU87027. The sequence continues at coordinate 1,871,022 of NZ_CP098440.1, forward strand.
CCGCTCAACGACAATCAGAGCGGATCAACCCTCACGGATCAGGAGCTACGGTGCCTGGCGCTGATGGCGGCGGGGCTTTCGACCCAACGCATTGCGCGCACGCTCGACCTTCGAGATGACGCTGCACAATCACTTGAAGCCGGCATTATCCAGAAATTTCACGCCAACAATCGCTTTCAAGCGATAGCCAAGGCGGTCATGCTCGGTGTCGTCCAGGTCTGACGCCTAGGCAAATGGCCTAACGTACGATCGTCAGCGTCTCTGCTGCGCGCGTAATCGCGGTGTAGAGCCAGCGCTCGCGCGTATCGCGGAAGGCCCAGCTTTCGTCGAACAGAACGACATTGTTCCACTGCGAACCCTGCGCTTTGTGAACCGTCAGCGCATAGCCGTAATCGAACTCGTCGTAGCGCTTGCGCGTGTTCCAAGGGATCTCGCCTTCGACATCCTCGAAAGCCTGCTTCAGCAGTTTGATCTTCGCCGCGCCGCGATCCATGTCGTCGTCTTCAGGTCGGATCAACAGGTTTATACCCGGCTTAGTCGTCTCCTTGGACGACGTCATTACCTGCCAGAGCGAACCGTTGAGCAAACCCTTTGCCGGATCGTTGCGCAGGCAGACGAGTTTGTCCCCCGTTTGCGGATACTCGGCCGTAAAGCCCTTCAATTCGCGAAGGCGCTGATTGTACCGGCGTCGCGTTCGATTGGTGCCGACGAGCACCTGATCGGCATCGAGAACCAGCGACTGGTTCACTTCGTTCTTCGAAATCACCTGCGCGGCGCCGTAATCGCCATGCATGATCTCGTTGCCTTCGCGAACCTGCATGGCGAGCTTGATGATCGGATTGTCTCGCGCCTGCCGGTGAATGTCGGTCAGCAGATAGTCCGGCTCCTGATTGGTAAAATAACCGCCGCCGGAGACAGGCGGCAACTGGCCGGGATCCCCCAAAACGAGGATCGGCGTGCCGAAGCTCATTAGGTCTCTGCCAAGCGCTTCGTCCACCATTGAGCATTCGTCGACGATGATCAGCGCTGCCTTCGCAACAGGGCTTTGACGGTTGATCGTGAACATCGGAGCGATGGAAGTCTTCCCCGTCTCCTCATCCTCGACTGCTTCTTCTCCACGCGGACGATAGATCAGCGAGTGGATCGTCTTGGCATTGCTGGCACCGCGCGATCGCAACACCTGTGCCGCCTTTCCCGTAAAAGCGGCAAACAGCACATCGCCGTCCACATGCTCGGCGAAATGGCGCGCAAGCGTCGTCTTCCCCGTACCGGCATAGCCAAACAGGCGGAAAAGCGGTGTCCGCCCTTCCTTCAGCCATTGGGAAACGGCCTTGAGGGCTTCATCTTGTTGCGGAGCAAATTGCATCGTGAGTCGACTTGGCAGGATTCGCCTGACATAGGCAACCCCGAAAAATCTGGACGAACAGCGGATCGCAAGGGAATAAAACCGCCGTCGAAGGTGTCTCATGTCCGGCAACGCAATCAAGCGTGCCCAACACGTGAGGAGAGCCCATGAAATCCGTAAAGATCCTGATCGCCTTGGCCATTGCATCCGCCGCCGCGACGTCCGCTTTTGCGGCCCCGCCGGTCAAGGCCGTAAAATCCAGCAAGGGCGACGTTCTTGCCGGCGACAACGGCATGACTCTTTACACCTTCAAGAAGGACAAGATGGGCGTTTCCAATTGCTACGACGATTGCGCCAAGAATTGGCCGCCGCTGAAGGCCGCTAGCGGCGCGAAGCCAGAGGGGGCATACTCGATTGTCGAACGAAAGGACGGCACCAAGCAGTGGGCCAAGGACGGCATGCCGCTCTATTTCTGGGTCAAGGACAAGAAGATGGGCGATATCACCGGTGACGGCGTCGGCGGCAACTGGGATCTCGTCAAGCCGTGAGCGAACCGATTTGAAGACACCAGGGCAAGATAGCTTCGAGGGCCAGATCCTGGCCCTCCTTCCTTCGTTGAGACGCTACTCTCGCAGCCTCACCCGCTCCGACGCGGATGGGGAGGATTTGCTGCAGGATTGCGTCGAGAAGGTGCTAGCTCGTCGCGGACAATGGCGGGGTTTGAATCTGCGCGGCTGGGTGCTGACGATCATGACGAACCTTTATCGCAATGGCCGCCGCCAGACGGGTCGCGCGCCGTTCGTGGAGCTCGACAGCTCTGAGGACATCGTGTCGATGGATCCGCCCCCCGATCCACTGAAGCATTCGCGGCTGGAGGACGCGCTGAACAGCCTTTCGGAGGAAAGTCGTTCGGTGCTGATGCTGGTCGTCGTCGAAGGCTATACCTATCAGGAGGTCGCCACCGCCCTCGACATCCCGATCGGCACGGTTATGTCGCGCCTGTCACGCGCACGCCAACGGATAGGAGAGCGCATGAAGGCTGACAATGTCATTACGCTTCGGAGACCGAAATGAACGAGATCAACCAGACCGTGACCGAAGCGGATCTTCATGCCTATACCGACGGACGGCTTCCCGAGCAGGCACGCGCGCGCATCGAGGCATGGCTCAATGACAATCCGGATGATGCCGCCAAGGTGGCGGAATGGTCCACGCAAAATGCCGAAATCCGATCGCTCTTTGCACCTTATGAAAGATCCGCGGACGGTGACGCAGCGCTTGTCACCGGCAGCAGACAACCTGCAAACTGGCCGAAGCGCCTGGCGGCGGCGGCCGTGGTCATAGCGGTTTTCGGTCTTGGCGCGGTGAGCGGCCATTACGGCTCGACGCTGTTTGAAAAGCCGGATTTGCAACTGACGGAACTCGAAACACTTCCCAACGAAGCCCGTAACGCCTTCCTGATTTACGCCGGTGAAGTCCGCCATCCCGTCGAGGTCTTTGCCGACGAGGAAGCCCACTTGGCGACCTGGCTCGGCAAGCGGCTCGCCATTCAGAACCTTCGGGTTCCGAACCTGCAGGAGCTCGGCTTCAAGCTGGTCGGGGGGCGCCTGTTGCCCGTCGACGGCAGGCCGGGCGCGATGTTCATGTACGAGGATCAGGCCGGCGAACGGCTGACGGTCCTGGTCGGCCGCAACGCGAATAACGGATCGACCAGTTTCCGGTTCGCCTCGTCCGGCAATGTCGAAACCTTCTATTGGATCGACGGCGAACTCGGCTACGCCGTGACCGGCGAGGTCTCACGCGATGTACTGAGAAAAGTGGCGGAGGAATGCTACAGGCAGTTTCCGTCCTGAGTGTCAGCGCAGCGGATCGTTGGCAAGCTCGATCGGCTTACCGTGCGGCGTCGCCTCTGCCGCCCGCTGCCAGCTTTTCTGCAGATCGAGGATGATGTCGGCATCAGCGACGCCATGTTTGACGAGAATCGCCGAAAGGGCCGCCACCCAGCAATCGAAATAGTCACCGCCGTCTTCGGCGCGGCCGGGCTCGTGCAACTCCCGAGACAGGGTCTCTGCCCATTCGCTCCAGGTGAACAGGCCTCGCTCGTGCAGGTGCACGGTCATGGCGAAGGCTTCCGCAGCCCAAGGCTCCGGAAAAACCGGCTCGCCATCGGACGACTTCGGCAGTTGCGGCGATTGCGCGAGCGGTGAACGCGTCTCACACTGACTCAAGATAGCTCTCCCACGCATCGATCGAAACGCTGAGCGTCGGGTCGGCACCCTCGCCCCAGATCTCGCTGCCATCGAACACGACCGTATAGACCCATTGCGGATTTTCGCCCTTTCCATGCGCATTGTCGTCAGGAAAGACGAAGGAGCCCTGAACGGCCTCGACGACGCCGGCTTTTGAACGAGCGTAGCGGGGCAGCCGCGTGTGTGTCGTCGGATTGAAATTTATGGTTCGAACCCTGTCCCCGGCTGCAAAGCGGGGTGGCGTCGTGACAGGTCGGTCGCAAGGACCGCCCTTGGCGAGCACACCCGCCACCATGTCGGCCTTCAGGACACGCTTGGGCGCAGCTCCGTCCGTTTGCTTGTGGCCGGCATCGATCTCGTCAGCTGTCACGAAGCCGTGGCGCTGCAGGAGGACCTCCAGCGCCCGCGTCCAGATCTCATAATAGCTCGCGCCAAGATAATTCGCCGGCGGAATGTTCTCGCGCGCATGCCGGCTCTCATCGATATTCCAGGCGCCAAGCGCACCGCTGGAAAGCGTAAGACCGAGCGCACGCTTCTCCCACTCCGCATGGAAATACGGCTCGTCCTTTTCGGGTGCGACGGGGCCAAACCCCATCAGACCGCCAAGATCGTGCGGACCGTTCATGACGCATCTCCCGGCACAGTCGCAACACCCGTTCCGATCATCGCGTCACGGCTGACCAGATCGGCAAGCTGGTCCTCGCTCCACCCATCTGTGCCTTCCGGCCGCTCAGGAATGACGAGATATCGCAGCTCTGCCGTCGAATCCCAGACGCGGATCTTCTTGCAGTCAGGCAGTGTCACGCCGAATTCGGCCAGCACGCCGCGCGGGTCGATAACCGCACGCGAGCGATAGGCCGGTGCCTTGTACCAGACCGGCGGCAGGCCGAGCACCGACCAGGGGTAACAGGAGCAAAGCGTGCAGACGACGAGATTGTGCGTATCCTCAGTGTTGAACACAGCGCGCATGTGTTCCCCCTGACGGCCCGTATAGCCGAGGCTCGCGATCGCAGCCGTCGCATCGCGCCGCAGCCAGTCCGCAAAAGTGGGCTCGCTCCAGGCTCTGGCGACGACGCGCGCGCCATTGCGCGGACCGACCTTGGTCTCGTAGGCCTCCACGATCGCGTCGATCGCCGCCGGATCGATCAGCCCCTTCTCCGTCAGGACCGTCTCCAGCGCCCTCACTCGCGCCTGCATGTCGGTGTAGCGGTTATCGTGATCATGGTCATGCTGGTGATCGTCGTGGTGCACGAAATAATCCTCGGCCAATCTGAGGGTATCTTTAGGCTCTCGCGCGTGTCACGCCAAGACCTCTTCCAGATGCAACTTTTCGGTTAAGTTCGGTGTCATGAACATCCTGATTCTCGGCGCGACAGGCTTTATCGGCTCGGCGGTAGCATCCCGCCTGCTGGCTGACGGGCATAGTGTGACTGGCCTCGGCCGCAATCCGTCGCGTGCTCATCTAAAATTCCCTGATATCAAATGGATCGCAGCCGATCTGTCAAAAATGCTGCACGCCGAAGACTGGAGTGCGGTCATTGGAGGCTATGGCGCGGTCGTCAATTGCGCTGGCGCCCTGCAGGACGGTCTCTGCGACGACCTGGCGGCGACGCAATCCAAGGCGATGCAAGCGCTATTTGCGGCTGCACAAGAAACGCGCCCTCTCATAGTGCAGATATCAGCACGAACGAATGGCGCCGCTGCCGACCTGCCATTCCTGGCGACGAAACGTCACGCTGACGAAGCGCTCGCGGCAAGTGGCCTGCCTTGCGTAATCCTGCGCCCTGCCCTCGTCCTCGGCCGCAATAGCCATGGCGGTTCGGCCCTGCTGCGCGCGCTCGCGGCCCTGCCCTTCGGCATCCCCTTGGTCCATGCAACAAGTCCGGTTGCGACAGTCGCGCTTGACGACGTTGCGGCGGCCGTAAGCAACGCTGTCATGGGACAGTTCGGATCGTGCACTGACGCGGATCTTGCATCGACTGAGCAATTGACGCTCGCCAAACTCGTTACCCTCCACCGGCAATGGCTGGGTTTGCCGCATGCAGACGTGGTTTCCCTGCCTGAGATCGTTGCCCGACCTGTCACCCGGCTTGCGGATGCCGCCGGTCACCTTGGATGGCGATCACCCTTGCGTTCCACCGCCATGGCCGTCATGGCGGAAGGCGTTCAGCCAAACGCCGGCAGTAACCTAGGCATCGCGGCCGCGTCGGCGCAGGACACGCTGCGCACGAACCCGGCCGGGGTTCAGGATCTTTGGTTTGCCAGGCTCTATCTCCTGAAACCGCTGATGATTGCGACACTGTCGAGCTTCTGGCTGCTGTCGGGCGTTCTGCCTCTCCTCGACATTCAACGTGTCGCCACGCATTTCCACCCCCTGCTGCGGGAAGGCTCGGCCACGTCGCTTACCGTATTCACCTGCCTGATCGATGTGATGCTCGGTGCGGCCGTCCTCGTACGACCATTCGCCCGGAGAGCTATGCAGGGCATGATATTGGTCTCGCTGAGTTATCTAGCCGGTGCCACAATCATCGAACCCTCTCTGTGGCTCGACCCGCTTGGCCCCTTGGTGAAAGTGCTGCCGTCGCTGGTGCTGACATTGACCGCCCTCGCGATCGTGGATGAGAGATGATGCTCGAACAATTGCTGCTGCTGGCACACGTGATCGGCGCGACAGTCCTGTTCGGCACGGGCGCCGGGATCGCTTTCTTCATGGTGCTCGCCCACAGGACACGGGATCCGAAGCTGATCGCTCATGTCGCAGGGACCGTCGTCATCGCTGATACGTTGTTTACGGCGACGGCTGCAATTTTCCAGCCGGTAACAGGCTATATGCTGGCGAGACAGATCGGCTGGGAACTGACAGAGGGCTGGATCGCCCTCTCGCTGCTGCTCTACGTTTTTACCGGTCTTTTCTGGTTGCCGGTCGTCGGTATCCAGATTCGTATGCGAAACCTCGCCCGCGCGGCCGCCATGTCACGCACGGAGTTGCCCACCGACTATTTCCGGCTCTATCGCATCTGGTTTGCTTTTGGATTTCCGGCATTTTTCGCAGTTGTCGGCGTCCTGTGGCTGATGGTCAACAAACCGACGATCGCGCTATTTTAGCATCGGCCAGAGGCTGAGGACCAACAACACGGCCATGGTGATGTTGAACCATTTGAGCCGTGCAGGATCCGACAACCAATCGCGTAGTGCAGAGCCAAACCCGGCCCAGGTCGACACGCTCGGCACATTGACCAGCGCGAAGGCGCCTCCGACGATCAGGACACTCGCCAGGTAGATGTCGGGGATGGTGTAGGTCGCCATTGCGGTCACCGCCATGACCCATGCCTTCGGATTGACCCATTGGAAGGCCGCCGCCGACAGGAACGACATCGGCTTCGCGCCGCTTTTGCCTTCACCGAGAGTACGCGATGTCGCGATCTTCCAGGCGATCCAGGCAAGGTAGGCCCCACCAGCAAACTTCAGCGCCGCGTAAACAACTGGCGCCGTATGAAGCAGCGCGCCCAGTCCGAACCCGACGCCGATCAGCAGCGAGAAGAATCCCGCCCCGATGCCCAACATATGCGGAACGGTGCGGCGGAAGCCGAAATTCACGCCCGATGCGAAGAGCATCATGTTGTTGGGGCCGGGTGTTATCGACGTGGTAAAGGCAAACAGGACGAGTGCCAGGAATGTATCCAGCGGCATGAGACCTCCCAGAGGCCCGCGATTGCTTGGGCGAGCTCAATTGATTTAGGTCAATATAACTGACCTAAATCCGCCATTCCACGCAATCATTGTCATGGTGACAGGATTGGTGAAAGATTGCGGGGCCATACAATCTCGTTCGAAAGCCGGAATGATGACCATGCGAGATGACGCGATCCCAACCATCAGCTTTCCGAATGGTGCAGAGGTCCCCGCCCTCGGCCAGGGCACCTGGAACATGGGCGAGAATTCCACCGAGGCGAAGCGGGAAATAGAAAGCCTGCGCGCGGGCCTCGATCTCGGCATGACGTTGATCGATACTGCGGAAATGTATGCAGAAGGTGGAGCGGAGAAGATTGTAGGCGAAGCGATCCGAGGACGACGGGATGAGGTCTTTCTCGTCAGCAAGGTCTACCCCTGGAACGCCAGCCGGAAGGGGACGATCGAAGCCTGCGAAGGCAGCCTATCGCGCCTCGGCGCCGACCACCTCAACCTCTACCTGCTGCATTGGCGCGGCGATCACCCGCTCGCTGACACCGTCGAGGCCTTCGAAGCACTGAAGGCATCCGGCAAGATCGGCGCCTGGGGCGTTTCCAACTTCGATACTGTTGACATGGAGGAACTGCTGACGGTCCCCGGGGGACGCAATGTCGCCGCCAACCAGGTTCTCTACAACCTGTCGCGGCGTGGCGTTGAATACGATCTGCTACCCTGGTGTCAGAAACGTCGGATCCCGATCATGGCCTATTCGCCGATTGAGCAGGGACGCATCCTGCATCATCCGGAGCTGATCCGCATCGCCAAGGCCTATCAGGCGACGCCAGCGCAAGTGGCGCTTGCTTTCCTGCTGGAACGCGACGGTGTGATCGTCATCCCGAAGACGTCGAGCGCAACTCGCGCCGCCGAAAACCGGGACGCCGTCTCGCTCGACATTACCGATGGAGATTGGGCCGTGCTGGACGCCGCCTTCCCGCCTCCGGCAAGAAAAAGGCCGCTGGAGACGGTCTGATCCCCAGCGGCCTAAAGTGTCACTGCCTGGAGACTTACATGCCCTGCTGGCCACGGTTCATCGCGGCAATGCCGGTACGGCAGACCTCGATGAGGCCGAGTGGCTTCATGATCGACACGAACTGGTCGATCTTCGAGGACTTGCCCGTGATCTCCAGGATGAAGTGATCGACCGTCGCATCGACGACCTTCGCATGGAAGGCGTCGGCGAGCCGAAGCGTCTCGGCGCGGGTCTCGCCAGTGCCGACGACCTTGACAAGCGCCACTTCACGCTCGATCGGACGTTCCTGACCGAGTTCGCGGGCGCGTACCGTCAGATCAACCACCCGATGAACCGGAACGATGCGCTCAAGCTGCGCCTTGATTTGTTCGAGGACATGCGGCGTACCACGCGTCACGATGGTAATTCGCGACAGATGCGCCTGATGCTCTGTCTCGGAGACGGTCAGGCTCTCGATGTTGTAGCCGCGGCCGGAGAACAGGCCGATGACGCGGGCAAGGACGCCCGGCTCGTTGTCAACGAGGACCGAAAGCGTATGGCTCTCGGCCGCCGCCGTCTCTGGCGAGATGAAGTAGGCAGAGCCCGTCGGCTGAAGATGTGCGTTCATGATCGTGGGGTTTCCTCTACCTTGATATCAAACGAGCTGCCGGCCCTTGGCGTCGATCGCATTGGCGACCGCCTCGTCCGTGGCTTCATCCGGCAGCAGCATCTCGTTGTGAGCCTTGCCTGAGGGGATCATCGGGAAGCAGTTGGCGAGATTGGCGACGCGGCAATCGAAAATGACCGGCTTCTTCACGTCGATCATTTCCTGGATTGCGCCGTCCAGATCATCAGGCTTGTCGCAACGCAGACCAACGGCACCATAGGCTTCGGCGAGCTTGACGAAGTCAGGCATTGCCTCCGTATAGGAGTTGGACAGACGGTTGCCATGCAGCAGTTGCTGCCACTGGCGAACCATGCCCATGTACTGGTTGTTCATGATGAAGATCTTGATCGGCGCTTCGTACTGGATCGCCGTCGACATTTCCTGAATGCACATCTGGATCGAGGCATCGCCGGCGATGTCGATGACGAGGCTTTCGGGATGCGCGATCTGCACGCCGAGCGCTGCCGGCAGGCCGTAGCCCATGGTACCCAGGCCGCCCGAGGTCATCCAGCGGTTCGGCTTCTCGAAGCCGTAGAATTGCGCGGCCCACATCTGGTGCTGGCCGACTTCGGTCGTGATGTAGGTGTCGCGATCCTTGGTCAGCGCATAGAGGCGCTCCAGCGCATATTGCGGCATGATGACGTCGTTGCTCTTGGTATAGGCGAAGGAGTTGCGCGCGCGCCAGCGGGCGATATCGGCCCACCAATCGGCGGTCTGGCTCTTCTCCGGCTTCTTCGGCAGCGCCCGCCACAGGCGGACCATATCTTCCAGAACGCTTCCAACATCGCCGCGAATACCGAGATCGACGCGAACGTTCTTGTTGATCGAGGACGGGTCGATGTCGATATGGATCTTCTTCGAGTTCGGCGAGAAGGCATTGATGCGGCCGGTGATGCGGTCGTCGAAGCGGGCGCCGATGCAGACCATGACGTCGCAGTCATGCATCGCCATGTTCGCCTCGTAGGAGCCGTGCATGCCGAGCATCTTCAACCAGTTCTTGCCTGACGCCGGATAGGCGCCGAGGCCCATGAGCGTCGAGGTGATCGGGAAATCCGTCAGCTCGACCAGCTCGCGCAGCAGCTTGGTGGCCTCGGGGCCGGAATTGACAACGCCGCCGCCGCTATAGATGACCGGGCGCTTTGCGCTCGCCATCAGTTCAACGGCCGCCTGGATCTGGTGAAGATCGCCCTGAACCTTCGGCTGGTAGCTCTTCTGGATCGCATGGGCTGACGGCGGCGTATAGGTGCCGGTCGCAAACTGCACGTCCTTCGGAATATCGACGACAACAGGACCCGGACGGCCGGACTGCGCGATACGGAAGGCCTCGTGGATGATCGCGGCCAGATCATTGACATCCTTGACCAGCCAGTTGTGCTTGGTGCAGGGGCGCGTGATGCCCACCGTATCGCACTCCTGGAAGGCATCCGAGCCGATCAGCGAAGTCGGAACCTGGCCGGTCAGGCAGACGAGCGGGATCGAGTCCATCAATGCGTCCTGCAGCGGCGTGACGGCATTCGTCGCACCTGGACCGGAGGTAACGAGCATGACACCGACCTTGCCGGTGGAGCGGGCGTAGCCTTCGGCCGCATGGCCGGCGCCCTGCTCGTGGCGGACGAGAATGTGCTTGATATCGTCCTGCTGGAAGATCTCGTCGTAGATCGGCAGCACTGCGCCACCCGGATAGCCGAAGATATGCTCGACGCCGTTGTCCTTCAGCGCCTGAAGGACGATCTCCGCTCCCGTCATCCGATTGCCTGCTGCCTGATTGTCCGTGCCCGTCATGTTTCTTTTCCGTTTTGACTGCTGGGATTTGAGTTTTGTGGTCCGGAGCCCGAAATTCGGGCATAAAAAAAGGCCCCTGTGGGAGCCTTCGTCTAGCGCATGGGTGGCTATCGCCGGATGGTTACACCATCCTGCCCATGCGCCTTCCCACCACGATAAGAGCTGCTGCGATTTTCATGGGGCGAAGTGATAGACAGAAAATTTCGCATCGTCAACGCATGCCGAAATAAAAAATCGAGCGGCATCTTACCGGCCGAACATGTGCGAGAGAATGGCGCGCCTGTCGCAAAAAGACTTTCTTAAACGTTCGCTCATATCCTCCTTTGCTACCGCAGGGAGTAGCCCTTTGCTGAATAAGGACTTGCACACGTCAGGCAAGGCAGGCGAGCATGACCGCCGCGATGACCAGACCCCAGGCAACCGGTTTCTCGGTCGCGTTGTTGCGTGCAGCGGTTCTCGCGCCACTATCGCCGCCGTCGCCGAAGCCGGCGGCACCGAGTTGGCAGAACTGTGGTCGGTTGGCAGGCTGATTTCGATCAGCGTCGGGCGAAACCGTGTGGTCGCCCTTGTCTACTCCATGAACACCGGCAGCCACAGCTGGGGTGAAGGCGAGGACAACTACTTCCAGATCGAAACCGAACTGCTTGGCGAAGTCCGCGTCGACGAGGATGGTCGCGAGCAGTTCTCGACCGGCATCTCGCGCTACCCCTATCTCGGCGCCATCGCCCACCGCATTCGCGCAAGCGACCTCATGCGGATCTATGATGCTGGCACTGGAACGACGGCCGTCATCGGTAAGCTCACCCAGGACGAGAGCATCGACGCCGCGATCCACATCCCCTCAATGCTGTCGAAGCATTTTGCGATCGTCGGCTCAACCGGCGTCGGCAAGTCGACCGCCGTCTCACTCCTCCTGCATAAAGCGATCGAGGCCGACCCGAAGCTGCGCGTCCTGATTCTCGATCCGCATAACGAGTTTGCCGCTGCCTTCCCGAAGCACTCCGTCGTCGTCGACACGGATACGCTCGATCTGCCGTTCTGGCTGATGAGGCTAGAGGAGTTCGCGGAGGTCGTCTTCAGAGGTCGGGCGCCCATTCCCGAAGAGGTCGACATTTTGCGAGACTTGTTGCCGGAGGCAAAGCGCGCCTTCCGCGGTAGCGACAGTTCTCTTGTCAGGCGCACGACGGAGAAGAGTTCGATCACGGCGGACACACCGGTTCCCTACCGCATGGCCGATCTGCTGGCCCTGATCGACGAACGCATCGGCCGCCTTGAAGGCCGCAGCGAAAAGCCTCTGCTCAGGTCGCTGAAGATGCGCGTTCTCGCTGCCATCAACGATCCGCGCTACCACTTCATGTTCTCCAGCAACACGATCAGCGACACGATCATGGAGACGGTAGCGGAAATCTTCCGCATCCCCGGCGACAACAGGCCGATCTGCACCTTCCAGTTGTCCGGCATCCCCTCCGAGGTCGTGAACTCAGTCGCTTCGGTTCTTTGCCGCATGGCTTTTGAAATCGCATTGTGGAGCGACGGCGCCATCCACATGCTCGTCGTCTGCGAGGAAGCGCACCGCTACATTCCGTCGGATCCGAATCTAGGCTTCTTCCCGACAAGACAGGCAATCGCCCGCATCGCCAAGGAAGGCCGCAAATACGGTGTCTCGCTGGGAATCATCACCCAGCGTCCCGGCGAACTCGATCAGACGATCCTGTCGCAGTGCTCGACGCTGTTTGCCATGCGCCTTGCCAATGATCGCGACCAGGAAATCATTCGTTCGGCTATTCCAAATTCGTCAATCTCGACGACGAGTTTCATTTCTTCGATCGGCAACGGCGAGGCGATCGCCTTCGGTGAGGCGATCAGCGTTCCGATGCGAATGCGCTTCTCGCGCGTCGAGGAACGTTACTTGCCGAAGGCAAACGGCGCCAACGTGAAGGCTAGCGACGAGGATCCTGACAACGTAGACTTGCGCAAGATCGTGACGCACATGCGCGCTGTCAGCGGCCCCGATATTTCGGCGTTCCAGCAAAGCTATTCCGCCGCCATGCCGCCCAGCGGCCCCTATGAGGACGAGGACGACTATGACGACTTCGACGGGCCGCTCGCACCATCTTCCTACCCGTCGACACCAATGGTTGCCCGCGTACCAACAACACCGCCACTTGCCCCGATCGAACCCTATCGCCGGGATATGCTGCCGGGAGCGGCCTCCCCGCGCGAACCTCTAGCTTCCGCGGCACCGGAAACATCCATCGACAGTCGCCTGGAAGCTTTGAGGCGCGAAGTCCGCCGAGAACCGGCACCGGGACAAGGCGACAATCCAACGGTCGCAGGGAGCATTCGCCGCGAACCCGGCATGTCCCTGCGTGACAGCATACTGAAAAAACCGCTCAGCAGCCTCAATAACAAGGAATAGCGCCGCGCGGCCCTACGGCAGGCGCTCCCAGCTTTCGTCCATCTGGTTGCGAAACCAGGTCATCTGCCGCTTGGCATATTGCCGCGTCGCCGCCGCACCCCGCTCCAGAACTTCGTCGCGGGTGAGCTCGCCCCTCAGCATCGCCGCGATCTGCGAGACGCCGATCGCCTTCATCACGGGCATATCAGCGGACAGCGAAAGCGAGAGCAGCGCCTTCACCTCGTCCTCAGCCCCCTGCTCCAGCATCTTTTCAAATCGCCCGTTGATCCGCTGGTGGAGGACGGCTCGCTCCGGTTCGACGACGATCTTGCGGGCCATCGAGGGGTCGACGATCACAGGCCCGGCTTGTGTCTGGAAATTAACAATCGATCGGCCAGTCGCTTCGATAACCTCCAGCGCCCTTACGATCCGCTGCCCGTCCTGCGGGCGAAGACTGCTGGCAACCGCGGGATCGCGCTCTTGCAGTTGTCGATAAAGTTCGTCAGGCCCCTTCTCCTGCAGGCGCGAGCGGAGGCTGTTGCGCACGTCGTCCGGTATTGCGGGCATATCCGAAAGCCCGCCGGTCAACGCCCTGAAATAAAGGCCGGTTCCGCCAACGAAAATCGGCCTCCGCTGGTCAGCATGAAGGCGTTCCAGCAGATCCGTAACGTCGCGCAGCCATGCGCCTGTCGAATAGGCCCGACCTGCCGGGACATGACCGTAGAGGTAATGCGGCACGCCCTGCATATCCTCTTCAGAGGGCCGCGCTGTCAACACGCGCAGCGTGTCATAGACCTGCATGCTGTCGGCGTTGATGACGACGCCACCGTGCTCTTTCGCCAATTCGATGGCGAGCGCGGACTTGCCGCTGGCGGTCGGCCCGGTTATCAGGATCGCATTCAATGCGCTCAGAAGGTTTTCCATCATGGCCCTCGTTGCCACGCTTGTTGCCAATCCGTCAAATCCTGTTCTCACGCCCGTCATTGCCGAGCAGGCAGCCGATACGGTGAAAGCTTCCGGCCTCTATTGGCTGGCTGACGGAATCGCCTGCGATATCGCGTTGAGGGACGGGACGGATGCGGACGTCGCTCGAGCCGACATTCTCACCGTCATCGGCAGCGCTGCGATCGACCTCGTCGTCCAGGATGCCGAGACGCGCCGCAAAAAACTTCTGATCGCGGATATGGACTCCACCATGATCGGTCAGGAATGCATCGACGAACTTGCCGCCGAAGTGGGCCTTAAGGAAAAAGTCGCCGCAATTACCGCTCGGGCCATGAATGGTGAGATCGCCTTCGAGCCGGCACTGCGCGAGCGTGTCGCACTCTTGAAGGGCCTGCCGATCTCGGTCGTCGACGAGGTTATTTCCAAGCGCATCACATTGACTTCAGGCGGCCCAGAACTGATCGCCACCATGAAGTCCAAGGGACATTATACAGCGCTGGTCTCCGGCGGCTTCACCGTCTTCACCGGCCCCATCGCAAAAACGCTCGGCTTCAACGAGAACCGCGCGAACGTTCTGCTGGAAGAGAACGGTGTGCTCTCCGGTTTCGTATCTGAACCTATCCTCGGCAAACAAGCCAAGGTTGATGCGCTGAACGACATTTCAGACAAGCTTGGCATTTCGCCAGATGACGCCATTGCCGTTGGCGACGGCGCAAACGATCTCGGAATGCTTCAACTTGCCGGATCCGGTGTCGCGCTGCACGCCAAGCCGACCGTTGCCGCGCAAGCCAAAATACAGATCAATCACGGCGATCTCAGCGCCCTGCTCTATATCCAGGGCTACCGCAAAACCGATTTCGTAACGCCATGACAGTGATCCTAACGACCGATCGCCTGATTTTGCGCAATTGGACCGAAGAGGATCGGTCGCTTTTCCACGAAATCAATTCCGATCCCGACGTGATGGAATTTTTCGCTTTCCGTCGCGATCGCGCCGAAGCGGATTCTATGCTGGACACCATCCGCGATAGCATCGCAACGACAGGGCTCGGCTTCTACGCGATGGCTCTGAAGGAAACCGATGAGCCGATCGGCTTTTGCGGCCTCTGGAAACCGAAGCTCGAACCATTTCTTCCCGCCGGCACCATCGAAGTCGGCTGGCGTCTTGTAAGGCGGCATTGGGGCAAAGGCTATGCGACGGAAGCCGGAACAGCAGCACTACGCCACGGCTTCACCCAGTTCGATCCAAGCGAAATCGTTTCTTTTGCGGTGACAGACAACCATCGCTCCACCGCTGTCATGCACCGGCTTGGTCTGCATCATGAACCCGATCGCGATTTCGACCATCCCAGCATTCCAGACACTCATCCGCATCTGAAGCGCCACGTTCTCTATACGATCACCCGTCAGCAATGGGAGCGTCGTATCGGCTGACGCCGATTGCCTCCTCGCCGACACCTCGAAAGACGCAGCCATTCGATTTGGTGAGGGGGTGAGCGGGCCTTCGTCTCGCTATTCCATAGGCACGGCTACGAAGCGCAAGTCGCCGTTTGCCGACGCGATCATCATCTGCGCATTGCGCCGGCCTTCCTGCTTCAGCGACTGCACCTTCGCAGCCACCGCTTCAGGCGAGCGCATGAACTCCTGCGCCACCTCAACGATCACGTCGCCAGGCTTCAGGCCCTTTTCCGCCGCGAGCGAACCGGGTGTGACCTCAGCGACGAGCACACCGTCGACGCTTTCAGCGATGCCGAAGGTCTTCCGGGTCTCGGCGCTCAGTTCCGACAGCGAGAGGCCGAGGACATTCTTGGGATTCGTTGCATCGGGTGTCGCCTGATCCGTCTTGCCCTTGCCATCCGGCATAGGCTGGCTCTGCTGGTCATCGGGCTCATCCATATCCTGGTTTTCACCAGGATCCGGGTTGATGACACCACCCTTGTTGTTGGAGTCGGCATCGTTCGAAGCAGCCTGATCGCTGTCTTCGAGGCGGCCGAGCTTCACCTTCACGGTCTGCTCCTTGCCGTCGCGAAGAACGACGACGTCGACTTCCTTGCCCACCGGGCTCTCAGCCACCACCCGCGGTAAATCACGCATCTCGTTGACGGGCTTGCCGTCGAATTTCAGGATAACATCGCCGGCCTTGATCGAGCCGTCATCGACCGGCCCCCCCTTGATGACACCTGCGACCAGCGCACCCTTGGCGCTTGAAAGCCCCAGGCTATCCGCGACATCATCGGTAACCGGCTGGATACGCACGCCGAGCCAGCCACGGCGCGTTTCGCCAAACTCGCGCAACTGCTCGACGACGCCGGCCGCCAACTCGGACGGCACCGAGAAACCGATACCAATCGATCCGCCACTCGGCGAAATGATCGCCGTGTTGATACCGATAACCTCGCCCTTCATGTTGAAGAGCGGACCGCCGGAATTACCCTTGTTGATGGCCGCATCCGTCTGGATGAAGTTGTCGTAAGGCCCGGCGTTGATGTTGCGTCCGCGTCCCGAAATGATGCCGACGGTCACCGAACCACCGAAGCCGAACGGATTGCCGATCGCCATAACCCAGTCGCCGATGCGCATCACGCTGGAATCACCGAATTTCACAGCCGTCAGCGGCGCCTTTGGCTCCACCTTCAGCACCGAAAGATCGGTCTTCGTATCGGTTCCGATCAGCTTCGCCTTCAGCTTGCTGCCGTCGGCGAAATTGACTTCGATGTCGTCGGCACCTTCGATCACGTGGTTGTTGGTAACGATGTAGCCTTGCGGATCGATGACGAAGCCCGAACCCAGCGAGTTGACGTTGTGGTTACCGCCCTTGTTACCCTTCTGCTTGTTGAAGAAGTCGTTGAAGAACTCCTGGAAAGGCGAACCGTCGGGCGCGCGCGGCGCCGGGCCAACCCCTTCATCGTCCTTGACATTCTGTGACGTCGAAATGTTCACGACGGCATTGAGGAGCCCTTCAGCAAGATCGGCAACGGATGCTGGACCGTTCATCGATGGCGTGGCCTGTGCTTGGGCGGCGCCTGTGAAACCAATGTTAGCCAGAAGTGCGGCGCCGGCCAGGAGAGCGAGCGATCGTCTGAAGGTCGGGCGGGTCGTCGGGGCCATCAAGCATCCTCATTTCAAATAAAACGCACTCTGAGCACCAGCATAAGGCGGAATGATGGAGGGTGAAATCACCTTTTCGCGAAATCCCGTGCAATCTCTCCGCTGCGCTCACCATCATCATGCTGGAACGTAAAAAGGGCCGGCAAAGCTGCCGGCCCTTTGTGTTTTTGCAGATCCCGATACGCCGATCAGTTCGCCGGCGCGCTCGGCATCGCCGGCGGCGGTGCGTTTCGTGGCGCGCCGCTTGCGTCGTTGAAGAAACGGAAGAACTGCGAGTTTGGCGAGATCACCAGTGTCGTGTCCTGCGACGTCAGAGCCGTCGAATACGCGGCCATGGAGCGATAGAACTCGAAGAATGCCGGATCCTTGCTGAAGGCATCCGCAAACAACCGGTTCCGTTCTGCGTCGCCCTGGCCGCGCAAGACTTCAGAATCGCGTTGCGCCTCGGCGGTGATCTCAACCACCTGCCTGTCTGCGATAGCCCGGCGGCGCTGGCCTTCTTCCGTACCCTGCGCACGCAGGAGTTCGGCTTCGGCAAGACGCTCAGCGCGCATGCGGTCATAGGTCTTCGGCGCAACTTCGCGCGTCAGATCCGTACGACGGATGCGGACGTCCTGAATGTTGAGGCCGAGATCTTCGGCATCGCGATGCAGATCGTCGCGAACCTCAAGCATCATTGCCACACGCTCTTCCGACAGCGCGGCGTCGAAGTCGCGCAGACCGTAGACACGGCGAAGCGAAGAATCGAGCTGCGTGCGAAGGCGAGCTTCCGCTGCCTCGCGATCGCCCGAGACCGTTTCGCGGAACTTGCGGACGTCCCTGATGTCATAGACTACGAAGGCGTCGACATCGAAGGTCGCGCCACCACGAACCTGGACACGAATGTTGTCGAGGTCGAAGCGAAGCGCCTGTCGCTCCACGATCTGGACGCGGTCGGCATCCATGAAGGCGAACGGCAGCTTGAAGTAGATGCCCGGCTCGGTCTTCACAGACTGGATCTGACCGAAGCGGACAACGATTGCCTGCTCACGAGCGTTCACCACGAAAATCGAGGAGTAGAGCCCAACCAAGACAACGGCGAGGAGGCCGAGAATGAGAGGAAGCCTGTTCGATGTCATGGCTCAACCTCCCTGCTGTGCCGGTTTGCCGATCTCATTGAGCGGCAGGTAAGGAACCACCCCCTGCTTCTCGTCGATCACGACCTTCTTGGAATTCTTCAGAACCTGCTCCATCGTTTCGAGGAAGAGACGCGTCCGGGTTACCTCGGGCGCCTTCGCATATTGTTCGTGGATGAACGAAAAGCGCTGAGCCTCACCTTCGGCTTCCTTGACGACGCGATCCTTGTAGGCCGCTGCCGCTTCGCGGATCTGGGCCGCGTCACCGCGCGCCTGACCGAGCTTCTGGTTAGCATACTGATTGGCCTCTTCGACCAGTCGCTGCTTGTCCTGGTCGGCACGCTGCACTTCCTCGAAGGCATCCGCCACTTCACGCGGCGGCGCCACGTCCTGGATCGTCACCGCCCCGATGGAGATACCAGCCCTGTAGCGGTCCATCGTTCCCTGGACGATGTTGGCGACCTCCGTCTCGATCGGTTGACGATTGTCGCGGAATGCGTCCTGGGCGGGACGGCGGCCGACGACTTCGCGCATGGCGCTTTCTGCGACCTGCTGCAGTGTCTCAGCCGGGTTCTCGACGTTGAAAAGATATGCCTTCGGATCACTGACTGTGAAGAAGACGGAGAACTGGACGTTGAGGATATTCTGGTCGCCGGAAAGCATCAGCCCGCTCGGCGAGGAGGAAGACGTCGATGCTGAGCCGATATTCTGCTGCTGCATCGTCACCTTGACGATTTCGACGGTCTCCATCGGCCACAAATGGAAATGCAAGCCAGGTGTGGAAATCTCTTCCTTCGGATTACCGAAACGCAACTCGACGCCGCGCTCGTCCGGCTGGACTATGTAGATGCACTGGAAGAGCCAGAACACAACCAAAATCGCCGCCACAATGACGAGAACGCCGCCATTGAACCCGCCGGGTACAATGTTGCGCAGTTGATCCTGGCCACGCCGGATAATGTCTTCCAGATCGGGCGGGCCGCCCTTACCACCGCCGCCGCGCGGGCGGTTGGGCCCTTGCCCCCATGGTCCCTGATTGTTACCGCCGCCGCCCCAAGGGCCGCCGCCGCCATTCTGATTGCTCCAGGGCATCAAAACCTCGTTATTCGTTAAACTCCCGATCGCCCAACCCACGGGGGCGGCGGATACCGGCGATCGTGACCGTTATAGGTATCGCCGCATCCGCTTTCAACGCAGCATGAGGAACTTGGCGATATTTATTGGAAGATAGTTGCTTTTCAGCGGTTAGCGCCGATCATAGACAACGAATTTCGTAGGATAGCTATCCTTGTCGCCTGCCGGCACGTCAATGGTCTCAGTCGCCTTCCAGAGTGCCGGCTCAATCGCTGGAAACGAGGTGTCGCCGTCAACGGAGGTTTCGACGTGGGTGACGCACAACCGATCGGCCAGATCGACCGCCTGCGCATAAACCTGCCCACCACCGATAATGCAGATTTCGCCCTCGCCTTTCTGGCGCGCAATTTCCTCGGCAAGATTGACGGCTTCAGTCAACGAACCGGCCATGTGCACATCGGGGTGATCTATTGCCCCCGCCTGCCTGGAGATAACGATATTCGCTCGTCCCGGCAGCGGCTTGCCGATGGACTCGTAAGTTTTCCGGCCCATGATCACGGGCTTGCCAAGCGTTAGAGCCTTGAACCGCTTGAGATCGGTCGAGAGGCGCCATGGCATGTCGCCATCCCGCCCGATGATACCGTTGTTGGAAACGGCAACCACAATGGTCCTGCGAATTTCAGACATCAAACTCTCCGATCAGACGGCGATCGGCGCCTTGATGCTGGCATCGGCCTCGTAGCCGATCAGCTCGAAATCGTCGAATTTGAAACCGAAGATGTCCTTCACATCAGGGTTGATCCGCATGAAAGGCAACGGCTTCGGCGCGCGGGTAAGCTGTAGCTTCGCCTGCTCGAAATGATTGTGATAAAGGTGGGCGTCACCCAGCGTATGTACGAAATCCCCGAGCTTCAGGCCCGTCACCTGCGCCACCATCATGGTTAACAGCGCGTAGGAAGCAATATTGAACGGCACGCCGAGGAAGATGTCGGCCGAGCGCTGGTAGAGTTGGCAGGAAAGCTTGCCGTCGGCAACGTAGAACTGGAACAGGCAATGGCACGGCGGCAGCGCCATATCGTCAACCTCGGCCGGGTTCCACGCGGAAACGATATGCCGGCGTGAATTCGGATTCTTGACGATGCCCGCGACGAGATTGGCGATCTGATCTATGTGACCGCCGTCGGGAGCCGGCCAGGAGCGCCATTGGGCGCCATAGACCGGCCCAAGGTCGCCGTTTTCGTCCGCCCATTCATCCCAGATCGAGACGCCATTGTCCTTGAGATAGCCGATATTGGTGTCGCCACGCAGAAACCACAGAAGTTCGTGGATGATGGACCGCAGATGCAGTTTCTTGGTGGTCAAAACCGGAAACCCCTCATGCAGGTCGAATCGCATCTGATAGCCGAACACGGACCTCGTGCCCGTTCCGGTGCGATCGCCACGATCGGTTCCGTGTTCCATCACATGCTTCAAGAGGTCGAGATACTGCTTCATCGTTCGCCGCCGATTCCGTTTCCCGTCTATTTAAGCCCTTCGCTCTTCGAAACCAATCATTGCGCGCTGATTATCCCGGCAAATCTCGGAGGGGGGACCGGCGGAGGACGTCAGAGCACGACATGGCTCGCAATGCAGAACGGAGGCGCTTTCAGGCTAGCGTCAGGTTCACATGTCTCCCTCTACGTGGCGCGGGGGCGCTCCACGGGGATTCAACACGACAACCGACGGCATTTCATGCCATAACCCCCTTGGGAACCGCACGCGAGTTTGGGGGAAATCATGACAGAGAGCCTAGTACGGTTGCAGCTGCGAACGGAGCGGCGCGACGAAGTATTCGCCGAGCAGGACCAGCCTATTGGCGACTTTACCTTCAACGCGAAAGTCGCCGACGTCTTCG
The DNA here is from genome assembly GCF_050644135.1 of Rhizobium sp. YTU87027. Taxonomy (NCBI): domain Bacteria; kingdom Pseudomonadati; phylum Pseudomonadota; class Alphaproteobacteria; order Hyphomicrobiales; family Rhizobiaceae; genus Rhizobium; species Rhizobium sp. YTU87027. The sequence goes on from NZ_CP098440.1 coordinate 1,892,277, forward strand.
ATGACATGGTCAGCCGATCGGTGCCCTATTACGAGGAAATGCAGCGGATGGTCTGCGAGCTGGCGCAAGATTTCGCCAGACCGGAGACCAATCTCTATGACATCGGATGCTCGACGGCGACGACATTGCTCACTCTCGATCGTGTAATCGATCCAACGGTCAATTTCGTCGGCATCGACAACGCCCCTGACATGCTGGAAAAGGCCAGACAGAAGATCGAGCAGGCAGACACGCAGCGATCGGTAGATCTCAAAGTCGCCGATCTCCACCAGGGTCTCCACATGGAAAATGCCAGCGTCGTCACGATGCTGCTGACGCTGCAGTTTATTCGCCCCCTATTTCGCGAGCGCCTGATGAAGATGATCTTCTCAGGATTAAACAATCAGGGGTGCCTGCTGCTTGTCGAGAAGCTGACCAGCGAGGATACGGCCTTCAACCGCTTGTTCATCCAGCATTATTACGACTTCAAGCGGCGCAACGGATACTCCGAAATCGAGATATCGCAGAAGCGCGAGGCGCTCGAGAATGTGCTCATCCCCTATCGCTTGGAAGAGAACATGCAGCTTCTGAAAGAAGTCGGATTCCGCAGCGTCGAGGTCTTTTTCCGCTGGTATAATTTCTGCGGCATCGTCGCCGTTAAGTAAGGTTGGGACGTCAGATGAAAGCAACCATGATCGGCATTGGGAACTTCTTCTTCAAATACCGCAATCAGGCGTTTCCGCTCATAATCGTAGCCTTGTTCCTGATGTCGCCGCCACCGACGGAAATTGCTGGAAGCGTCGCGGCAGAGCGTGTCAAAGACCTGATGGCGCTTCTGGTCATATTTTCCGGTCTGGCACTTCGAGCAAGTGTGATCGGCTACGCTTATATCAAGCGGGGTGGTCTGAAGAAGCGCGTCTATGCCAACGACCTGGTGACCGAGGGGATGTTCGGCGTCTGCCGCAATCCGCTCTATGTTGGAAACATGCTGATCTATGCGGGCGTATTCCTGTTGCATGGAAATCCGGTGGTCGCAATTCTAGGCATAGCGCTCTTTTTGTTCATCTACCAATGCATCGTCTATGCCGAAGAAGCGTTCCTTGAGGACAAATTTGGAGATGCCTATCGGGCCTATTGTGCCGACGTTCCTCGCTGGCTTCTCCGTTTCAGCAATTTTTCGACGTCGACCCAGGGGATGGTGTTCAATGTGAAGCGCGTGATCGCGAAGGACTATTCCACGGTCTCCGCCGCGTTGCTGGCTGTTCTCCTGATCGAGATCTACCGTGTCGTCGGCGCCACGAGTGTGCCACCTGTGCACGTCTATGCCCTCGCCTCCTTGATTGCGATCGTGGCTGCGGCAACCGGCGTAGTGAGCATGCTCAAGAAGCGCGGTGCCTTCAAAGAGCACAAGGCAACCTCCTAGGACGGTTGCCAACTGTCTCTCCACGACACGGTTTTGTGACAAGGCCTCTTCCCATCCATCGCGGAAAACACTATATCAGCCATGCCGGTCCTCGGGCCGGCTATGGCGATAAATGAGCGGTGTAATAAACCTATTGGACCCGGGGGCGGTACCCGGCGCCTCCACCAAAAACCGGCGGGCTGCCAAATCGATGGCCGGCTTTTGATGGGGGCGAAACAGGATCGACAAGGGTGTAAAGATCGTCTTTTTGCTCGGCATTGTACCGCCGTTATCGGGCTAAAATTGTAGTTGCAAACGACAACTATGCGGAAGCTCGTCTCGCTGCTTAATCGCGGTGTGACACTTCAAATAAAGCCCTAGTGGTTCGCACCTCTAGGCGGGGTCCGAAGGCACCTGGCAACAGAAGCCTTCACCTTCTCCCTTGTGCGCAAATCATGTATGGTTTGGTCAAGCGTGACTCGGCTCAGGCCTTTTCCGCGGCGTCTTAGCATGCCATACAGCCTTGGGAAACGAGTCCGAACCAAAAGAAAGACAGGAAAGCATGGGGCAGGATCACATCCGTTACGACATTCTGGCACAGGACGCACTGCGCGGCGTCATCCGCAAGGTTTTGTCTGAAGTTGCCGCGACGGGCCGCCTGCCGGGTGAGCATCATTTCTTCATCACCTTTCTCACTGGTGCGCCAGGTGTTCGCATTTCGCAGCATCTGAAGGCGAAGTATCCGGAGCAGATGACCATCGTCATCCAGCACCAGTTCTGGGAGCTGAAGGTCACAGAGACGAGCTTCGAGATCGGCCTTTCCTTCTCGGATGTTCCGGAAAAACTGTTCATTCCGTTCAACGCCATCCGCGGCTTCTACGACCCGTCCGTGAACTTCGAACTGGAATTCGATGTGCCTCTCGCCGACAGCGACGAGCTTCCGGCCGCAGAAATCACCGCTTATCCGGTGGCATCCGACAAGTCGGAGGAAACGCCCGCCGCCACAGCGGACGGCGAGGAAAAGAAGCCTGGTTCGGTCGTCTCGCTCGACGCCTTCCGAAAGAAGCAGTAAAACAAAGGGAAGCAACTGCTTCCCTTTTTCAATTCCGATCGAGGCCAGCCGTGACCGCCGAAGTCGTCAATCTCCGTCAGTTCAAAAAGAAACAGGCCCGCGCCGACAAGGAGAGACAGGCGGAGCAAAACCGCATCTCCTTCGGCCGCACCAAGACTGAAAAGCAGCTCACGAAGGCGCTCAACGAGAAAGCCGAACGCTCTCATCAACTAGGCCGGATCGAGAAACCCGAAGACGACAAATGAGCGCCCAGAGAAACGGAAAAGATTCAGAGATCAATCAGTTGGACGGTTTTCTGGAATCACATCCTCGGCAACTTGAATCGAATTCTGAAGCCTTGGGATGATCCGCAAGCACTCAGCGACCCTGCACGGACACCGCACCAGCTTCTCCCTGGAAGACGAATTCTGGCTTGAACTGAACACAATCGCCAAGGCGCGCGCAATTCCGCTCGCAGCCCTGATTTCCGATATCGATGATCAGCGCCAGCCGGAGAGCAACCTCTCGTCAGCACTACGCGTCTATGTCCTTCAATGGCTGAAATCCGAGAATATCAGTTAGGCTTTGCAACCGGCATGTCGATGCATTGCAGACTGTAAACCACCGGCAGTGACGGGTGGCAGAATTTCTATGATGGCAAAGCCCACGATGTCTCAGACGTGATTACTGCGGCATCTGCACGCCCGGCAGCCCAGGTATCGTTTTGAAATTGAGAGAGTTTTCGGGCGGTATCGCAAGCTGCTCCTGCGCACGCCGCGCGGCATCCGCGGCAGCCTTCTCTTGCGCCGCCCTGGCGCGTGCTTCAGCATCGGCTTTCGCCTTGGCTTCTGCCTCAGCCTTTGCCTTCGCTTCGGCTGCTTGTCTCTCGCGCTCGGCCTGCGCGGCCAAAGCTCTCAGACGCTGCTCTTCAGCTTGCTGCTCTGCTTCGAACGCCACAGCCTTCTGGCGTTCCGCGTCATTGAACTTGTAGAGAGCGACTTCGCGACGCAGTCGCTGCTTTTCCAGCACATTCGACTGCAGACGCTCGACGCGCCGGCGCTCGCGCTCGAAGGCGCGCAGCGACAGGAAACCGGTGATATCGGTAACGTCCATGGTACGCCCAGGTGACGCAAGCAGCCCCGAGAAGTCGAGGCGTACCGCAGGCTCCGCGCCGGGAAGCACCTCGCTGCCCGGATTCAGCGCAATATTGAGCGACGCATTGATGCGCTGCTGTGGCAGGTCGATCTGGCCGTTGCCAACAACCTTCGCCTGATCGGTCGTCACGCTGACGTTCTGAAAGCGCAGAACCCCGTCCGTCACGTTGAACGGAATGGCGGTCGGCGGCAGCTTCGCTTCGCCGTTATTGAGCAAGGTCTCGACGATCGGGTGGACTTTGCCGGCATTCAACTGATCCTGCATCGGATCAGTAGCGGCCAGCAACGGCGCCAGCATGCCAAGATTGAGCCCACGTACGCTGATATCACCGAGCTTCACTTCACCGGAGCCATTCAACGAACCGGCGATATCCTTCATCGACTTCCCCGAAGCTTCCAGAGAGAGTGCCAGCCCGAACTTCCCGTTTGCGACGGGAGCTCCATCGCGCGGCCACACGACCCCGGCGAGGTCCGCGTCCGCCAGAGTAAGCTTTGTCTGGAAGAAGCCCGTACCATCGGCGTTGGTAAAGAGCAGATTGCCGTTCAGGCTACCGCCATCCCAGCCGCCCTTGATGTCGTTCAGCTGGAGTTCGTCGCCTTTGTAGGCCACATTGGAGATGAAATCCGAAATCGGACCCGACCAGCCAGGCCAGAATTGCTTGGCCGAAAGCTTGAGGTTGACGTCCATGTCCTTGAAGACTGGCAAGCCCAACGCCGCGCCCGACAGGTCGCCTGTCGCCGCATCCGTCATTGGCCCGTAGACCGCTTCTCCGAGCCAGGCGGCATCGGCCTTGGAAAGTGCCAGCTCGCCCGTCGCCGTTGTCTTCTCCGCTTTGCGATCGACGGTCAGCACGCCGTTGAACTCGTTGTCGGCGGCATGTCCTGCGATATTCGCAAAGGCAATCTTGTTGCCATCAATGGTCGCGTTCGTCGTCAGTTTGAACGGCAAGCCCGTACCCATCTGCGGCATGGCGATACCGTTCATGACAAGATACGGATCAAGGTCCGCACTCTCCAGCGATACCGCAAGCTGCCCGTTCATGAAGGCCTGCGGACGAACATCCACCTTGCCGCCAGCGGTGAACGAGGTACGGTCGGTGGCAAACGTCAGCTGCGCATCCGCGGGCTCCGTGCCTTCAGCCTGCACCTTGAGTGTCAGACGGCCGTTCGCGTCCGCATCGACCGGCAAGGGATCGAGGCCGGCCTGCCCAAACAGGATCGACGTGACGCTGTTTTCGAGCGTCGCCTCCAGGCTTGTCGTACCCTTGCCCGTCAGCGCCAGAAGATCCGACATGCGATAATCGAGATTGACACGGCTGCCGTTGCTCACCCCGGCCAGCGTCAAGGTCAGACCGTCGCCCTCGTCTCCTCCAAGTGTCAACGCTCCGCGCAGGGCGGTATTGGTGTACCAGGCAGCGTTGCGCACGAGCCTGTCCATGACCGGATGCTGCGGCAGATGCTGCTTGAGCATGGTGAAGAACGAGCCCGGATCGGCCGATTTGAAGGTGATTTCTCCGGACCCCTTGTAGTCCAGCAAGGAGCCCTCGGCGCGACCCGTCGCGGTCACCTCGGCACCCGCCAGATTCTTGACGGAAAGCTTCTCGACGGCCAAAGCGCCGTCGGCAATTGCGAAGCTTGTTTCGACGTCGGCCGCTTCGACACCAAAGGCCGTAAATTTGTCGGCCTTGAGCCGCGCGTTGATTTTGTGATCAAGCACGTTGTCGCCGGCATCCTGACCGGTGAACAATCCTGTCAGCGCGCGTAGCGCATCCAGATCGAGCGCATCGCCGGCAAGCGCCACGTCCAGGGTCGGAGCTTGATTGGCCACCGCCTGCCGGTCCAGCCTGCCCTTGAGCGTCGCCTGCCCCACGGCAATTTCCAGATTGTCGAACGTCTGCCGGTCGTGCGTGAGATTGACATCGGCGGAAAAACCCGCCTGTCGCAGTTGCCGGATTGCAGGATCGACGGAGCCTGCAAGCCACGCCGCAAGGCCAGTGGGCTGGCTGGATGCCACGGTGAGCTGCCCCACGAAGGATGCTTGCCCCTGCAAATTAAGATTGCCTTGGCCCTCCACTTGCGTGCGACCGGGTAGCGTGCCGACCACATTGGCGATCGTCCACCCCTTGCCGGCGGGTTCGACATCAAGCTGAATGTCGCGGATCGTCGTGTCTCCGGCGACGATCGCCGGCAACCGGATGCTCGCCTTCCCCGGAACCTGCGGCACAGGGACTTGCGAAACGATCTGGATCAGCGCGTTCAGTCGCTGCCGGGCCGAAAGACTGGGGTCACGGTTCGTCTTGCCGTTTGCCCCCTGATTGCCGATACGATTGACATCGATCTGCTGGCCATTCGCAATCAGCAGGAATTGCGGCTTGCTTCCGGTGTCGAGTGTCGCCTCTCCGGTGACGACATAGGGATCGTCCGTAGGCCCGACCTCCAAACGATATTCCGGTATCCGAACGCTTTCGTTGGTGAGCTCGAACGTCCCTTTCAACCGTGGAGGAACATCGGCCTTGTCGGTCTTCTTGCCATTCCGGTTCTCGATCGACGCAGAAATCGTTCCCTGATAGTTCGGTCTGCGGTCTACGAGCTTGAGTTCACCATCCAGATCGACCGTCACGGGGTGCTTGTCAGGCTGCAGCCGCGTGCGCATCCGCAGGACTCCGTTCTCATCCGGCTGATTGCTGGCGATCGTGAAGTTGCCATGCTCGCCGTCCAGAGCTGCATCACCCTCGATCCGCCACGGACCGGCAAGCGACTTGGCCGACATCTCGGCGTTCAGACCCGTAACGTGCCGCGAGCGCCCCGATTGATCGTCGATGAACTGAAGATCGCCACCGCTGACGTGAACATTCTCGAGAACAACCGTCCTGGCCGGAATTTCAGGTTGACTGCCGCGCGTCCAGTCGAGCGTGCCATCCTTCAGCAGCCTCAGCTTCACCTTCGGGTTGACGACGCGCATGTCGAAGATCAGCGCTTCGCCCGACAGGAACGGCGCAAGTTCGGCGTCCATCGAGAACTGCTCGATCTGCACGATCGGCGATCCGTCGAATTCCTGCCCGACGCGCACGTCATGCAGCGTCACCGACGGAAACGGCAGCAGGCGCGCATCCACCGCACCATGGACCACGACCTTCTTGCCGATAATGCGGCTTGCCTGATCCTCGAAATTCTTTCGGAAGTCGGTCCAGTCGATAAACAGCGGTGCCAGCAGCGCCACGAACAGCGCCACCACAATCACTCCGCCCAAAAAGACGAGGAACCGGCCTACCAACTCAACATTTCTCCATCTGGGAATCCATCGCGGACACTAGAGCATGATACCGAAAGCTGTGAAGCAGCTTTCGGGCAACATCATGCTCTATTTACTTGATTTGGAGATGAATTCGCCTCATCGCCAGTCAATCTTCCGCTGCGTCAATCTCGGCCGGTCCACGACGCGGCGGAATTCCCGCTCTCAGCCGCGATGGAATATCTTGCCGGGATTGAAGATATCATCCGGATCGAGCGCCTTCTTGACCTGCCGCATGAGTTCGACGGTGCCGCCGAGCTCCTCTTCGAGAAATGCCATCTTACCCTGACCGATGCCGTGCTCACCAGTGCAGGTACCATCCATTGCCAGAGCGCGAGCGTTGAGCCTGCCGACAAAGGATTCGGCTACCGCAATGCCCTCCTCCGTCTTGTCGTCGAACAACAGAAGCACATGGAAGTTCCCATCGCCGGCATGCCCGACGATCATCGCCAGCAAACCATGTTCCTCGATATCGGCCTGCGTTTCGCCGATGCAATCGGCAAGACGCGAAATCGGCACGCAGACGTCCGTTGAGAGCGCGGCCATTTCAGGCGCCAGCGCTCGCGACGCCCAGTAGGCATCGTGCCGTGCCTTCCAAAGCTTGCTGCGCTCCTCGGCGTTGACTGTCCAAGAGAACTCACCGCCTCCGCATTCGGAGGCGATCTCGGCAAACTGCTCCGATTGCAGGGCAACGGTTTCGTCCGAACCGTGAAACTCGAGAAAGAGCGTCGGTTTTTCCTCGTAGCTGAGCTTTGAATAGGCATTGCACGCGCGAATTTGCAGCGCATCGAGAAGTTCGATACGGGCAACCGGAATGCCCATCTGGATGGTCATGATGACAGCATCGCAGGCAGCGCGAACGGTTGGAAACGCGCAGACGCCGCCGCCGATCTTCTGCGGAATACCTTGCAGCCGCAACGTTACTGAGGTCAAAATGCCCAGCGTGCCTTCCGCGCCGACAAAGAGCCGGGTCATATCGTAGCCGGCGGACGACTTGCGTGCGCGTCGCGCGGTGCGGATTTCCTCTCCGTTCGCGGTGACCGCGGTTACTGCAAGCACATTGTCCTTCATCGTGCCGTAACGCACGGCATTCGTTCCCGAAGCGCGTGTCGAGGTCATGCCGCCAATCGAGGCATTGGCGCCGGGATCGATCGGGAAGAACAGGCCAGTATCGCGGAGATAGGTGTTTAGCTCCTCCCGCGTCACGCCGGGCTCGACGGTACAGTCGAGATCCTCAGCATTGACTTCAAGAATCCGGTTCATTCGGCTGAAATCAATCGATATACCGCCGTTGGGCGCGTTAACTTGCCCCTCCAGCGACGAACCGGTACCAAAGCCGATGACCGGCACCTTGTGTTCGGCGCATATCTTCACCGCAGCCTTTACATCATCGGCACTCTCGGCAAAAAGCACGCCGTCGGGCAGCTGCGCCGGAATGTAAGTGGTGGTATGTGCGTGCTGCGCGCGAAAGGCTTGACCGGTCTGGAAGCGCTCACCGAAGCTCTGTTTCAGAACACCGAGGGCGGCGGCGATGCCAGCCTCGTTCCGTGTTCCGGTCTGTGCATCTTTGAGCGCCATCTCTTTGATCTCCTTCGCCTTCGCTGCCGGGAGGCAGGTTGGTATGAGACAAGAGACGGCGCCTGTCTAGTACAAGATTGGGAAGAACGGTTCCCTGCCGGGTGCCGCCTAGACCAACGGCGGATTGAGCCGCGCGAAGGCCTCCTGTCTGCGGTACGGGAAGTACGGATAGGGTGCAGTCACGGCACTCGCCTTATCGAGCTTTTCCACCTGTTCCTTCGACAAGGACCAGCCGACAGCACCGAAATTCTGGCGCAATTGTTCCTCGTTGCGCGCGCCGATGATGACACTGGAAACGGTCGGGCGACCGATCAGCCAATTGAGCGCGATCTGCGGGACGGTCTTGCCCGTCTCTTCGGAAATCTCGAACAGCACGTCGACGATATCATAAAGCTTCTCATCATCGACCGGCGGGCCGTAGTCGGCCGTCTGGTGCAGCCGGCTGCCTTCCGGCAACGGTTGGCCACGCCGGATCTTCCCGGTGAGGCGGCCCCAGGCAAGCGGACTCCAGACCAACGCGCCGACGCCCTGGTCGGCAGCAAGCGGCATCAGTTCCCATTCGTAGTCGCGACCGGCAAGAGAGTAGTAGACCTGATGCGCGACATAGCGCGGGTAGCCATGGCGCTCCGCGATCCCGAGCGACTTCATCAGCTGCCATCCCGCGAAATTGGAGACGCCGACATAGCGGATTTTCCCTGCCGCGATCAGCCCGTCCAATGTTGCGAGTACCTCTTCGATGGGTGTCGAGGCATCGAATGCATGAAGCTGCAGCAGGTCGATATAATCAGTCCTAAGCCGCTTCAACGCGTCATCAGTCGAGCAGATGAGGCGCGAGCGCGACGTTCCCCACTCAGCAGGTCCATCGCCCATCGGCAACGCGATCTTGGTCGAGATCAGTACGGCGTCGCGCCGGCCAGCGATCGCCTGGCCAAGGACTTCCTCGGAGGCGCCGCCCGAATAAACGTCTGCGGTGTCGAAGAAATTGACACCCGCTTCCAGCGAAATGTCGATCAGGCGCCGGGCTTCGGCTGCGTCCGTATTGCCCCATGCACCGAAGAGCGGACCCGAGCCTCCGAATGTTCCCGCGCCGAAGCTCAAAACCGGCACCCTGAGGCCTGATGCGCCGAGATTTCTATATTCCATGGTCGGTCTCCTGTTGTGGACTTCAGAAGAGATAGACACTGAATTTACCGTGATATAGATTGCCGGAAGGAAAACTATCCATGAATTGAAGTCATCATGAGCAGGCAAGACATCAATCGCTCCGGCGAAATGGAAGTCTTCGTGCGCGCCGTCGAACTCGGCGGCTTCACGGCCGCTGCCCGCGCCTGCCGCATGACACCGTCCGCCGTGAGCAAGCTTGTGGCAAGGCTTGAGGCCCGCCTTGGCGCTCGCCTCGTCAACCGTTCGACCCGCAAACTGCATTTGACGCCCGAAGGCTCCGCCTTTTACGAGCGCAGCGTTTCCATTCTTGCAGACATAGCGGAAGCCGAGCGCTACGCATCATCAGGCGAACAAGCCACAGGCCCCATCCGCATCAACACCAGCGCCTCCTTCGGCCACCATATTCTTGCGCCGCTGGTTTCCGAATTTCTGGCGCTCAATCCCGCCGTCACGCTCGACATCTCGCATACAGACGTCATCGTCGATCTGGTCGAGGATCGAGCCGATGTCGCGATCCGCGCCGGACCGCTGAAGAGCTCCAGCCTCATTGCGCGAAAGCTCGGCTTCACCCGCAAGCTGATCGTGGCATCGCCGGATTATTTGAAGCGCGAAGGCGAACCAAAGACCATCGCCGACCTGAAGCGCCATCGCCGCGTCGGCTTTTCCTACGCGCGCAGCGTTCAGGGCTGGCCCTTGCTCGATGGCGGCGAGACCATCGCGCTGCCGATTACCCCAGGCGTCCAGGTGGGCGACGGCGAAGCGATGCGATACATGGCGCTATCAGGCGCGGGGCTTGTCCGCCTCGCCACCTTCACCGTTCGCGCCGACATCGAGGCCGGGCGGCTGGTCCCGGTTCTCGAAAACATCAATCCGGGCGACATCGAGGAATTCTACGCCGTCTACATTGGCCAGGGCGGCCCGTTGCCGGCTCGCGTGCGGGCGCTGCTCGACTTCCTGGCGGAGCGCGTCAGCCTCTGACACCGCGAAACCGGCAGGATTTCGCAATTGACCGCTTCCCCGGCTGACGCCTATATCGACGCATATCCTCCGGTCTCCGGCCGGCCTCTTTGCCAGCCAGTGCTGCTCCCCTGTTTCGCTCGATCGCGGTTCCAGCATTTGGCAAGACATGCATGGGAATCATGCCGTTGCGCGACGCCAGCCGCTTCTTTCGATACGCCAGCCTGCCGCGGTGGATCCTCCTGCTCAGCGTCTCAACCCTGCTTGTAGTCGGGCTCGAAATGCTCGGGCTGCCAGCCTCGCTCCTGATCGGCCCGATGGTGGCGGCTATCATCCTTGCCTTGTCCATCGGTCAGGGATCGCTTCGGGTGCCGCGCTGGCCCCTCCTCTTCGGGCAGGCGCTCGTCGGCTTTCTGATGGCGCGCGCCATCACCGTCGACATCCTGAAGATGATGGCGACCGATGCGCCACTCTTTCTCGCGATGATCTTCTCCGTCATCGTTGCCGCGGCCGGTCTTGGCTGGCTGCTGACGCGATGGCAGGTCTTGCCGGGAACGACGGCGGTTTGGGGTTCCTCGCCAGGGGCAGCCTCCGCAATGGTCATCATGTCCGAAGCCTACGGTGCCGACGCCCGTCTCGTCGCGTTCATGCAGTATCTCCGGGTGGTCTTCGTCGCCGTGGCCGCCTCGGTCGTCTCGCGCCTGTGGGTTGCCGCCGATGGCGGCGCGCCGCCGGCATTCATCCTCTTCCCGCCGGTTGATTGGCAGGCGCTGGCCGCCACTGTCGCCCTCACCGGCCTGTCGGCCTATGTTGCCGTCCGCTTTCGCATCCAGGGTGGCACCATCACTGTGCCGCTGGTGCTCGGCTCACTGCTGCAGGGCTCAGGCTTGCTTACCATCGAGCTTCCGCTCTGGCTGCTGGCGATCAGTTACGCCTTGATCGGCTGGAACATCGGCCTGCGTTTTACCCGCGGCATCGTCATGCATGCTGCTCGTGCTCTCCCCCGCGTGGCTGCCTCAATCCTACTGCTGATGTCGATCTGCGGCTGCATGGCCCTTGCACTGCACAAATTCGCGGGCGTCGATCCGCTCACGGCCTACCTTGCCACCAGTCCCGGCGGCGCCGATTCTGTAGCGATCATCGCGGCGTCGAGCGACGTCGACGTGCCCTTCGTGATGGCGATGCAAACCGGCCGCTTCCTGGTGATCCTGTTTACCGGCCCAATGCTGGCACGCTTTATCGCGCGCCGATCCGGCCTTGCGGAGAAGCCCGTCTAAGGCTCGCCCACTGGCCTGGCGTCATGCCATAGGCCTTCTTGAAATGGCGCGTGAGATGACTCTGGTCTGCAAAGCCGGTCGCCGCCGCAACGTCCGAAAGTCCGTCACCCGCCCCGATCATGGCGCGCGCCTGCTGCAGGCGCCGCATGAGGAGATAGCGATGCGGGCTTGTCGCAAAGGCCGCTCTAAAGTGCCGCGCGAGGGAGAACCGGTCGAGACCGGTGACAGTCTCCAGCTGGCCGGATCGCACAGCTTCTGTCGCATGCGCTTCGAGATAATCGCGCGCCAATCTTGCGCGCTGCCACGCCACGTTCCCGAGCGGCCGCTGTGGGGTCTTCGCATGCTTTGCAAGTCCGCCTGCAACACGCGAAACGAAGTCGTCGACGAAGAGCTCGTCGAGTTCGCGATCCAGCTCGCCAAGTGCTGCGAGCAACGTACCGGCCAGCATGGGATCCCCGATGACAGGCTCGTCGACGAAAGGCAGCCCGATCTTGTCCACTTCCAGGCATTCGAGCAGCAGCGCCGGCTCCAGATAGAGCATCCGATATTGCAGGCCGTCATCGGTACCGGCACCGCCATCATGCTCTTCGTCCGGGTGAAGGACGATCACTTGCCCCGGCATGCTGAAGCGTCGCTGGCCGCGATAGGAGAAAGTCTGCACACCCTTGATCGTGACGCCGAGCGCATAGGTATCGTGGCGATGAAGCTCGAACGCTTTGCCGGAAAACTGCGCTTCCATCCGTTCGATGCCGGGAAAGCCCGGCGCAATCATGATCCCGTCTGCGCCGGGCTGCGCGCACAAACGTTCAAGACCCTCGAAGGCGTGACTGTTTACATCCTGGTCCAACGCGACTTTCGAACCCGCATGAAAGAGACTGGCATGTTTGATACCAAAATTGCGATCGTCCTGCGAAACAATCTTGCATCCTGGCAGAAGCTGAACGTCACCGCTTTCCTGATGAGCGGAATTGCCGGACAGAACCCAGAGATCATCGGTGAATCGTACAAGGATCGCGCAGGCAATCTCTATAATCCGCTCTCCATCCAGCCGATCATCGTCTTGTCGGCTGAAGGCGAGACGCTATCCGCAATTCACCGTCGCTCCCTGGAGCGCGGCATAACCTCGTCGCTGTTCATCGAGGAAATGTTCGCTACCGGCCACGACGCCGCCAACAGAGCCGCCTTTGCCGAATATGCGCCTGACAATGCCAAGGTTGTCGGCATAGCCATCCGGGCAGAGAAAAAGATCGTCGACAAGATCACCAAGGGTGCGACGATGCATCAATAACGAAAACGGCCGGGCGTTGGCCCGGCCGTTTTTCTTGACTGAAAATGTGGATCAGCTCTGGGTGACAGGCGCGATCTGGATTTCAACGCGGCGGTTCTGGGCGCGACCAGCTTCCGTAGCGTTGGAAGCGATCGGCTGCGACGGACCGAAACCGACGGCAGAAACACGGCGCGGATCGACGCCCTGCGTGCCGAGATAGTCGGCAACCGACATGGCGCGGCGCTGTGACAGATCCTGGTTGTGCTGCAGGCTGCCGGTGGAGTCGGTATGACCGTTCACGTCGATCAGGGTGCGGTTGAACTTGCGCAGGACGATCGCGACAGAATTCAGCGTCGGATAGAAACCAGCCTTCACGGCATCCTGATCAACATCGAACGTAATGTTGGACGGCATGTTCAGGATGATGTTGTCGCCGCGGCGGGTCACCGAGATGCCGGTTCCCTGGAGCTGAGCGCGCAGTTCGGATTCCTGCTGGTCCATGTAATTGCCGATCGCACCACCCGCGAGCGCGCCAACGCCGGCGCCGATCAGCGCAGCATTGCGACGTCCAACCGGCGAGCCGCCGACAGCCAAGCCGGCAAGCGCGCCAACGCCTGCACCCAGCAGCGCCCCACCTGAGGTGTTCGACATTTTCTGCTCGCCGGTATAGGGGTCGGTGGTGGTGCAGGCACTAAGGTAAGTTGCAGCAACAGACAAAAGTATGAATTTCTTGATCATGGACAGGCTTGTCTCCAATTCGGTGTTGATGCGACCAGTATTAAGGATTGCGGCAACAAGATGAAGCTGATGCTTCAGATACCGGAAATTGAGAAAAATGCACAGCTACTGCGGATCGTAAGCCACAGTGGCAGGCCGAGCAGTCATGTCGCCCATTGAGACACGGGCGAGGCGTCGCTTATCAAGACAACCTGTCAAAAGTTCTGGAAGAGTTGGCGAACTTTGTCGTAGCTGGCATTGGCGATGTTCAGTGACTGCAAACCTAGCTGCTCCTGCGTCTGCAGGGCCTGCAGCCGGCTTGACTGCTCCTCCATGTCCGCGTCGATCAGGCGGCTGATGCCGCGGGAATAGGAATCGTCCAGCGACTGCGCGAAGTCGCTCTGGATACTAATGCGCTTTTCGAGTGCGCCGAAGGCCGAGCCGACTGTTGTCATCTGGTTCAGCATCATGTCGACGACGGTGATCATCTCCGTCACCTGCGCCTGGGTCGTCGTGCTCGAAACCCCAATTTCGACTTGCCCTGCCGTGTTACCGGCCCCCTTCAGCATCACATAGTTTTGCGAGGCGCCGGCCTCGGTGGCAAAATACTGAGAGGTCAGAGCGCCATACTCGCCGGAACCAGTCGTGCGGTCATCGATCAGGTAGCGCGCATCCTTAGATGTAGTAGCTCCCACCGGCGCTAGATCGGCCTCGTAGCTTAGCATGTCGACCTTCACCGTTCCGTCGGAATAGCGGATGAAGGAAGACGGGATCTGCCTTGGCTTTGATGGATCGGCAGAATCGTCGATCGCAACCCAGTTGTCGCCGTTGAACTCTGCCGACTGCGCAACCGATCGCAGCTGATCTTTCAGCTGGGTGATGTCGGTGTTGATCTTGTCCTTGTCGACGCCGGACTCGGTCGCTGCGACCAGCTTCGCCTTGATCTCGCTGACGAGATCGATCGCGCTGTCGACCGCGTTGTAAGCTGTGCCCATGGTGGCAGCCGCGAGACCAAGGGCATCGCCAATGGCCGACTGGGCTTTCTGATCGGTTTTCAACGTCGAACTTATCGCCCAGTAGGCGCCATTGTCGGATGCTTTTTCCACTCTGAGGCCAGTAGTGACCTGCCTCTGGGTCTTGGTCATATCGCGACCGATGTCACGCAAAACATATAGCGCGGCATCCACCGAAGTGCGCCGATAAATGCTCAAGGTACTGTACTCCGAACACAACAATACACTGATACAAGCGAACCGTACCGCGAACGATCATTGTCCGGGAGCGCCTGAACGAGGCACCAGGGCGGCCCTCTGAAAACGCTGGAGGACCTATCGGCTTCAGTCGGAATGATTGCTGCCCATGCTTAAAAAACATCTAAAGTTCAGGGTAAATTCATCCAATCCTACAAGTTTTCATAAACTATAAGTCGCAGCCTTTGCCCGCCAGGGCAGCGGGCGGCTTTACTCCGCCGCTTGCAGTCGGCCTGCCTTTGATGCCGGGGCGCGCGAGGCGTGCGCCATTTCTTCGTGGAGGCGCTCTTCCTCGTGAGCATGCGGCTTCGCGAAGCGGGCAATCAGCAGGTAGGCGACCGGCGTGATGTAGAGCGTCACAAGTGTCGCAAAGCCGAGCCCCCCGACGATGACCCAGCCGAGTGCGATACGCGCCTCTGCGCCGGCCCCGTGCGCGAAGACCAGCGGGACGCCGCCGAGGATGGTCGCGATCATCGTCATCATCACAGGGCGTAGACGCAGCGCACACGCCTTCTCGATCGCCGTGCGTACTTCCTCCCCACGATCGCGCAGTTGGTTGGCGAATTCGACAATAAGAATGCCGTTCTTCGCCATCACGCCGACAAGCAGAACAAGACCGATCTGGCTATAGATATTCAGGCTCGATCCGGTGATAACAAGCGCGAAGACAGCGCATGCGAGCCCGAGTGGTACCGTCGACATGATGATGACCGACGACAGGACGCTCTCGAATTGCGCGGCCAGAACCAGGAAGATGATGACGATGGCAAAGCCGAAGGTTAGCGCCATGCCACTCGAATTCTCCTCCAGCGTTGCCGCTTCGGCGAGTGGGACGAGACGGGCGCCCGCCGGCAGGACCGACTTAGATATCTCGGTCACTTCCTTGACCGCGTTTCCCAGCGAGAGGCCGTTCTTCAAACCAGCCGTGATCGCCACCGACGCAAGCTGCTGTTCGCGGTTCAGCTGTGGCGCGACCGAGCCTTCCGTCAGCGATGCGATCACCGACATCGGAACGATCTTGCCGTCGCCCGTCTTCAGGAACACGTTCTCGAGATCAGTCGGATCGTCGAGCGGTCGGGTGTTCGAGGTGAGCAGCACGGGATAGGCTTCCCCCTTGACAAAAACATCGACGACCGACCGGCCCTCCAAGAGCGACTGCATCGCCGTTGAAAGACCCGTGATGTCGATGCCGAGATCGGACGCGCGCTCGCGGTCGATCGTCACCGACACCTGAGCCTGTGTCGGCTCGTTGGTCAGTCGCGGCGTGTCATAGTGGCCCGTCGCGTCGAGGACCTGCACCAACCGAGCGGCCGCGACAGTCAGCGCCTCGTGGTCGTTGCCGACAAGCGCCATCTGCAATCCATTGCCGGCGCCGCGAATGCGCAGGCTGTTCGACTGGATCGCATTGCCGCGCAGTGCCGGGACCTTTGCCGCCGCCTGGTTGATGTCGGTAACAATCTCCGCCTGCGTGCGTTGGCGTTCACCCCATGGCGCCAGTGTCAGCACCATGAAGCCGCTATTGACCTGCCCGCCCTGCCCTGAGATCGAAAAGACGTTGCTGATATCGCCGCTGTCGACGAGCGGTTGGAGATACTCTTCGACCCGTTGCATCTTGTCGCGGGTATATTCGAGACTGGAGCCTTGCGGCGTCGTCAGGCGCATCATCACGAGGGCGCGGTCTTCGTTCGGCGTCAGTTCGCTGCGAACTGTCTGGAACGCAAGAACAGCTGCTCCCGCGAAAAGCATGGATGCAACGATGACCACGAGTGGTGCATTCAGGCAGGCATGGAGCGACCAACGGTAAGCATTCGCGAACCAGGTTCCGAAACGACCGAGGATACCGTGATCCTCGAGCATTTCCTTCGTCAATATTCGCGACGCCAGCATCGGACATAAGGTCAAGGCGACGATCGATGAGAGACCAACCGAGAAAGCCAGCACGAAGCCGAACTCGCGGAACAGGCCGCCCACCTGCCCCGGCAGGAAGGACAGCGGAATGAAGACCGCGGCAAGCGTCGCGGTCGTGGCGATGACAGCAAAGAACACCTCGCGCGTGCCAAGCACGGCGGCCGCCCGCGGCCCCATGCCTTCCGAACGGCGGCGCACGATGTTTTCGAGGACGACGATCGCGTCGTCCACCACGAGACCCGTCGCCAGCACGATCGCGAGCAGCGTCAGGATGTTGATCGAGAAGCCGACGAGATAGACTGCCGCGAGTGTACCGATGAGGGCCACCGGCATACTGACGGCCGGAATGATCGTCGCGCGCCAATCTCTGAGGAAGAGATAGATCACGCCGGTGACGATGACGGCAGCGAGGATCAGCGCCAGCACGACCTCGTGTATCGCCCCTTGGATGAAGACCGCATCGTCACTGGTGATGGCGATCCGCGTCCCATCCGGAAGTGTCTTCGAAAGTTCAGCAACGGCATCCTTGATGCCGTTCGAGATATTCAGCGTATTCGACTGCGCCTGGCGGATGATGCCGAGGCCAATGCCGGGAACGCCGTTAGAACGCAGCGCCGTCTGCCCGTCGCGCGGTCCGAGCGTGACATTCGCCACGTCCCCGAGGCGCACGTGGTTCTGCAGGATGACGTTGGAGAAATCCTCCGGCGTCTGCAGGCTTGCCATCGCACGCACAACGATCGTCTGCGTCGGGCTCTTCAGCGATCCGGCCGGCACATCGAGTGCAGCGCTGGAAAGCGCCTTCGTCAGATCGCCAACCGTCAGCCCGCGGCTGGCGAGTTCGCTTTGGTTGACGTCGACGCGGAAGACCTTCTCCTGGTCGCCATAGGTTTCGACATCGGCAACGCCGTCGACCGAAGCAAGCCGATCGATAACCTGGTTTTCGACGAGAAGGGTCAAATCGTCCATGTTGAGTTTGGACGAGGTGACGGCAAGACGCATGATTGGTTGAGAATCGGAATCCGCCTTGACGATCTGCGGTGCATCCGCCTCCTCGGGCAGGCGATCGGCGATACGACCGATGGCGTCGCGCACATCGTTCGCCGCAACGGCGAGATCGACCGAGTCGGAGAATTCGAGTGTCACGCGGCTCTGGCCGAACTGAGAGCTGGACGAAATAGACTTGAGGCCACTGACACGGGCGGCCGCGCCCTCGATCACCTTCGTCAGTTCCTGGTCGATCGTCTGTGGAGAGGCACCGTCGAACGTGGTGCGAACCGTCACGACAGGCCGGTCGACATCAGGCAGTTCGCGCACTTCGATCCCGGCATAGGCCGCAAGGCCGGCGACGATCATGAGGGTATTGAAGACCAGCGCCAGGATCGGGCGCCGGACGAACAGCGCGGTAAAGGTCTGCTTGCCGGAAGCCGGCTTGTCCTGCATCTCGATCACGTTCATTGCGTGGCAGGCTCCGAGTTCGACGCGGCTTCGTTGGCAACCCGCACTGCACCGCCGTCACGGACGCGCTGCAGGCCTTCGGTAACGATCGCGTCGCCGTCCTTCAGATCGGCCTTGACGAGAATGTAGTCGGGGTTGCGCTGCACGATGCTGACGCGCACCTTGCCGGACTTGCCGTCGACAACCCGCCAGACAAAGGCCCCTTGAGAATCCCACTGCACCGAGAGCGGATCGACTGCCGGATACTGGTCGCCGCCAAACTTCATCCCGACATTGAACGACATGCCTGCGCGCAGTTCGTCCGATGCGTTGTCGATGCGGGCCCGCACGCGCATCGTGCGGCTGGCGGCGTCAATGCGATTGTCGATCGCTTCGACCACACCCGAGAAAACGCGACCAGGCCGAGCGACCGATGTTGCCTCGACCGGCTGGCCGACCGTGATCGTGTTGGCGAAGCGCTCCGGCACCCAATAGTCAACAAGAATTTCAGTCCGGTCGTCGAGGGTCGCGACCGGTGTGGTCGTCGAGACGTTGTCGCCAACATTGACTGGAATGATACCGACGATGCCATCGATCGGCGCAACGATGCTGCGGCGCTCAAGATTGAGCTCGGCGGCCTGCAGTTGCAGCCGCGCACCCTGCTCCGCGATCTCGGCATCGAAGACGTCCATCCGCGACACGCTGGATTTGATGTTATGGTAGAGGCTGGACTTTTCGATAGCGCTCTTCAGCGCAACGTCCGCCTGCCCGCGCGCGATGACCTGCTCTTCGCTATCGAGCTTTGCCAGAACCTGACCCTTGGTGATCTTGTCACCCGACTTGATCAGGATCTCGCGGATCGTGCCGCTCGCCTGCGGCATCACCACGACGGAGTGAATGGCGTCACCCGTGCCGATGGCGCTCAGCCGATCATTGACGATGCCACGAACAACGGCTTGTATGGCGACCAGAACGGGCGCATGGGCCCCGCCGCCGCGGCGCCTTGATTGTCCCTCTGCGTTAGCCGCAGGCTGCGGCGCCGTCCCCGGCGCCAGCTTGGAAACCTCAGCGAAACCGGCCCTGCGCAGCGTCTCTCCAGCACCGGGCACAAAGTAAACCCATCCGGCAAAGCCGGCCGCAATCACGACAAGGCAGATTATAAACTGCTTCCAGAATGGCATTCACGTCTCCAGAGGGAGAGAGGCTGGTCCAGGGTCTATCGAAAGAGGCGTTCGCAGGACAAATTGCCGCACGTCTGCGACAATATTGTCCCTTTGCTGATCACCGGCAAGCGAATTGACCCTTGATTACTGAATTGTAATTCAAGACTGAGTTACCACCGACGCATCTCCCAGCCGCTTGCATCCGTGTTGTAGAGTTTCGCCTTCAAGGTCAAATAACGGTTTTGTTTTCTGACCCGTAGCGACGATGGCGCTCGCTCCAGCCGCATGTGCAAGCAATTCCCGCAATCCAGCGCTCTTGCATACCTGACGTAGACTGAGGACAGCGACCCGAACAGGAATGAAAGCAGAACATCTTTTCTGGTCTTTCCAACCCGAATCACTACATTACGCGCCATGAGCAATAGTTTCGACGATATCCCTTTCTTCGATGAAGAGCCGGGCGAGCCGCCGCGCAAGCAGCCGGCCCCTGCCGCTCCCGTTACCGGAGGGCTCGCCGCCCGCGCCATGGCCGCTCGCGATGGCGGTAAGCGCCCCGATTATCTTTCTGGCCTGAATCCGGAACAGACCGAAGCCGTCGAAACGCTGGAAGGCCCGGTTCTCGTGCTCGCCGGCGCGGGCACCGGCAAGACACGCGTCCTAACCACCCGCATCGCCCATATCCTGAACACCGGCCGTGCATTCCCCTCGCAGATCCTCGCCGTCACCTTCACCAACAAGGCTGCGCGCGAGATGAAGGAACGTATCGCCGTGCTCGTCGGCGGCGCTGTTGAGGGCATGCCCTGGCTCGGCACATTTCACTCGATCGGCGTCAAGCTTCTGCGCCGCCATGCCGAACTCGTCGGCCTGCGCTCCGATTTCACGATCCTCGACACCGACGACGTCGTCCGCTTGATCAAGCAGCTCATCCAGGCGGAAGGCCTCGATGACAAACGCTGGCCCGCCAAGCAGTTTGCCGGCATGATCGACACCTGGAAGAACAAGGGCCTCGGCCCGGGGGACATTCCCGAAGGCGACGCCCGCGCCTTCGCCAACGGCAAGGGCCGTGAACTCTACTTCGCCTATCAGCAACGGCTTTCGACGCTGAACGCCTGCGATTTCGGCGATCTCCTTATGCACCCGATCGCGATTTTCCGGAGGAACCCGGATCTTCTCAAGGAATATCACGGCCGCTTCCGCTACATTCTCGTCGACGAGTATCAGGACACCAACACCGCCCAATACATGTGGCTGCGGCTGCTTGCGCAGCGCCCCAAGGGCGAGCCGCAAAACGTCTGCTGCGTCGGCGACGACGATCAATCGATCTATGGATGGCGCGGCGCCGAGGTGGACAACATCCTCCGCTTCGAGAAGGATTTCCCGGGCGCCAAGGTTATCAAGCTGGAGCGTAACTACCGGTCAACGGCACATATTCTTGGTGCCGCAGGCCATCTGATCGCCCACAACGAGGGCCGCCTCGGCAAGACCCTCTTCACCGACCGCAGAGATCCTGAAGACATCAAAGTCCAAGTGCACGCCTCATGGGATTCCGAGGAGGAAGCCCGCGCCATCGGCGAGGAAATCGAGCAGCTTCAACGCGGCGATGCCAGCGGCAAGCGGCATCTGCTGAACGACATGGCGATTCTGGTCCGCGCCTCATTCCAGATGCGCGAGTTCGAAGACCGCTTCGTAACCCTCGGCCTCAATTATCGCGTCATCGGCGGCCCCCGCTTCTACGAACGCCTCGAAATCCGCGACGCCATGGCGTATTTCCGCCTCGTCGCGCAGCCTGCCGACGATCTAGCCTTCGAGCGCATTATCAACACCCCGAAGCGCGGTCTCGGCGATACGACCGTGCGCGCGCTTCACGACTATGCCCGCGCCCGCGACATTCCGATGCTGGCGGCTGCGGCCGACATGATCGAGACGGACGAGCTGAAGCCGAAGGCGCGCAAGGCCCTCTTCGACGTTATACAATCCTTCCGCCGCTGGCAGGAAATGCTGGAGAACACGGCGCATACCGAACTCGCCGAGCAGATTCTCGAGGAGTCGGGCTACACCGACATGTGGAAGAACGACAAGTCGGCGGATGCGCCGACCCGCCTCGAAAACCTGAAGGAACTCATCCGCTCGATGGAGAGCTTCGAGTCGATGCGCGGCTTTCTCGAGCACGTCGCGCTGGTCATGGACGCCGAGCAGAACGAAAATCTCGACGCCGTCTCGATCATGACGCTCCACTCCGCCAAGGGCCTGGAGTTCGATACTGTCTTCCTGCCCGGCTGGGAGGAAGGCCTGTTCCCTCACCAACGTTCGCTCGACGAAAGCGGCCGCGCCGGTCTCGAGGAAGAGCGCCGCCTCGCCTATGTCGGCATCACCCGCGCCAAGCGGCGCTGCCATATCTGGTTCGTCTCGAACCGCCGCATCCACGGCCTCTGGCAATCGACGATCCCGTCGCGGTTCCTTGACGAACTGCCGGAAACGCATGTCGAAGTTGCTGAGACGGAGCAGAGCTATGGCGGCTATGGCCGGGGCGGCGGTTACGGCCAGTCCCGCTTCGACAAGGCCGATCCCTTCGCCAACTCCTCCTATACGACGCCCGGCTGGAAGCGCGCCCAGCAGAACAAGACGGACGCCACCCGCGACAACTGGGGCACCCGCTCCGGTCATGCCGTCGAACGCATCGGCTACGGCGAAAGCGGCCCGCGCGGCCGCACCATCGACGGCGAACTGGTGGCGAAATCCACCGCCACGGAACCCTCCAAATTCAAGACCGGCGACCGCGTCTTCCACCTGAAATTCGGCAACGGCAACATCGTGGAGATCGAGGGCAACAAGCTGACGATCGAGTTTGATCGCGCGGGACAGAAGCGCGTGCTCGATGGGTTTGTGGAACGGGTCTCCTAAAGCGAAGCCCGCCGGTTCGCAAAGCCCTATGAGCCCCTAGCGATACTGCAAGGCGCCCCTCACCCATTCGTGACTTCGTATGCCGTCGCCTCCCCCGTGTAGTGGGCCTCGTTTGCGCAGCTGCGGATCCAGCGCTAAAGCCTTTCTAGAATTTAAGAGGCACGTAGCTTCTTCTGTTCATTCAGTGCCGATACAAACTGGAACGCAGACACCGGCACAGCACCGAACGCAAACTGGCGCAACGTCGAAAGGAAGTTGGACTGCAACTCGGGTTGTATAAAGCCGCCGAACATCAGCATAAATGCCGCAAAAACCAAACCCTGGAGAATAGCGTATTCAGCTATTCGGGCTACGGATCGTTCCCGCAGGTTTTCGGGCGGAAAGAAACCAGCTAGTCCCTTCATCGCAAGCAAAAGGAGCGGAAACAGCAAACCAACCTTGAAGAGACTGGTCAGCGAGGAGGTCTCCTCAGTGAGGTACAAGCCCAGTGGAATGACAAACGCGGGCACGAGAAAGAAGAGATAGTCTCTGAGCACCTGGTTTTTCACTGTTCAGCTCCATATTTTGTCAATCAAAGATTGTAGTTTCCTGCAAATTGCTGTCAACGGACTGTGTGCTCGAAATTCTTTGTCAAACCGAGGACACGCTTTCCGTAATCCCTGAGTTCACCCTCAGGCTATAGAGTGACGCCCTCGACCCCGAGTTCCTTGCATACTGAACTCCCGCGCGCACCGATCGCGGGAGAGAAGGGGGACGCAGACGACGTTATTCGCTATCTTTGATCGTTGCCGTCCCGTACTGTCCGACCATTGCCTTTGCCTGCAACGAGATCGTCCTCGGACCTGATACCGAAGATACGCAAACGAGCCAGTCCGCGCTGGCATGGCGCCCGCTCACCCCAGGATCGTCATCGACCCCAGCCCCAGTATGTCGTTGAGTAATGCCAGCCCGATCCCGGCGGCGACGATGGCAATCCCGATCAAAAACAGCCGCCTGGCCCGATCATATTTGGCGGCGATGAGCGAATCCCTGGCCAGCAGATCGGCGAAGACCTTGACTTGCAAGGCAATCCCTGCCGTCAGCAGCAACATCGGCAGGATATCGATCCGGCTCCAGTCATTCGGATTCGAAGCCCAGCTACTCACGAAACTCAGGGAAAAACCGAGGATGATGCCGGCAGCCGTCAGCGAACCGTTGCGAAAGGTCGCATCGATCTTCTCCTCTGGACCGGGCTCGGTCATTGGCTTTGGCGCTGGGTGATCCTCCGCAGCCATTAGGCGCAGCCCTCCGCAGCAAAAGCCGCGCCGCGTTCTTCAAGCAGGCGCCGCAATACGCTCCGATGGCAGTGCTTCTCGTTCTCGCAATAGCAGCCGATTGAAAAATGGCTGGCGTGCGAAAGCGTGGCGAGCAGGTCGAGCACATGGCTCGCCTCCGGCACTTTCATTTCCTTCGTGAAGCTGCTCACGAAGGCCGCCCATTCAGCGTCCGTGGTCGCTGCCTTCGCTTCCGTCACCAGCGCCTGGCTCGGCGAAAGGACTGGGAGCCAGACGTCATAATAGTTGCGGCTGGAAAACTCTTCCTTCGGCACGCCCCGGGGCGGTCGCCGGACGGTGCCGATGCGTACGCCCTCGCCTTTTGCCCGCGGCGAACCCAATTGAACGACACTGATAGCCACTGCGCCCTCCCTCAACCTGACGCGATATTTACCGCAAGGGTCGCCTCCTCACCAGCCCGCCTCGGTTTGATGCATCACCAGATCCCCGGCAACAAACGCCATCGGACCTGACTACGGTACTCGGCATAACCGGCCAGGTTCCTCACAAGATACTTCTCCTCATCAAGCAGCCGTGCGACCAAGCCGCCAATGACGGGGAACACGACGAGCACACCCAAATAAGAACCGAGCGCCAGAGGCACACCGAAAAACATCGCCAGCGCCGAGGCATACATCGGATGGCGCACCACACCGTAGAGGCCGGTCGAAATCACCCGCTGCTCCGCCGTCACGCCGACTGTCGCCGCGGCAAACGAATTCTGCCGGAGCACGAAGAAGCAGCCGATAAAGCCAGCTGCGATCAATGCATTGCCGAGAAGCACGAGGGAGCTCGGCACAACCGACCAGCCGAACCTGTGGTCCAGCGCCGAAACCACGAGGAGCGCAAGGATCGCGATGCTGTTAAAGGACTGTATGCGCTTCTGCGACGGCTCGCGTTCCGCCGCCGGTCCGACGCTCATGCGCTTCCGGACCAGAGCCGGGTCGCGCTTGACGAAGTAGGCCGTAAGGGCTGCGCACCACCCGCAGAAATGTACGAGAAAAAGCCAGCCTTGCCAGTAAGATAGGGATCCCGCAGCTAGGAAGATCATTACCAGCATGACGAGACAAAACTTGACCGTCGCCACCGTTGCTTGCCGGCCGATACTCTGAACGCTACTCACCATCATCGTCACCACTCGCGTCTTGGTAGCGCGAGATCTCCTATCGGATAGATTGGCTGCATTGCGGGCGCGTCAATGGCGCACCAAGCGCTTTCGCGCGATCATGGCGGAAGAGTGCAACCACCCGAAAGCTTGGATCAAGACAGCTCGCTGTTGGAAAAGCGGCCGGGCGGACTTCCACGAGACGCATGCGGATTGAGTCGGGAGCCGATCTTGCATGGCACAGGCGCCTCCGCCATGCGAGATCGACAAAATGCCGCAGGCGGACCGCCAACGCTGAAGCACCTCAAAATGGCAAATCCGAGCAAGAACGCGACCGACGAGAGTGAGAACACCTCCGCCGGGCGCAAATCACTGGCCGGCAAAGCCAAACAAATCAACGGGATGAGATAGGTTGACGAAAGGTTAACTCGCTTCACCCAGCCGGTCAATCGGGCGAAGTTCATCATGATATTCCTGCTTTGACGTAGTGTGCAAATCGCCCTAGCCCCTTTGTGGCTGCCCATGAAAGGCGGATTTCACGATGAATTTGCAAAGGAGGTTCAAGTGACCAGTGTTTCCTCTATCGGAAGTGGCCTGTCCCAATACAGCTCCCTTTCCAGCCTCGACAAGAATGGCGACGGCATCATTTCAGCCGATGAGCTCGCTGCCGCCAACAGCAACTCGACATCCACCTCGTCGAAATCTGCGACGTCCACAAGCAGTGACGATGGCGCCAGTGTCACGCAGAAGATCGCCGGCGATATCCTGTCGATCATGCTGCAAATGCAGCAGTCGAGCGCGAGCGACGACGACAGCAGTACCGACGACGACTCCAAGGGCATTCTCGCCTCTCTGGACACCAACGGCGACGGCAAGCTGACAAGCGACGAGATCCTCTCCGCAGACACCTCCAGCATTGCGTCCAGCGCTTCCGGCTCTGACGATCCGATACTCGCTGAAGTGCTCGATGACATGCAGACGGCTCTGCGCGCCTATCAGAATACCTACGGCACGTCAGCCGCAGCCGACACCGGTAGCAACGACGAAGTTCAGACAGCCTGACCGATCGTTGACGGCTCCGCCGGGGGAGCCGAAAATGATCAGCGCAATTGATAGCGACAGCGCATTTTTGCCGCAAGCATTCAAAGTCACGCTTCCCTTGGTTGCCTCGAGCCGAGGCCAAGGACGAGAAAACGCACATTTCATTGAGATCAATCAGTGGCCCGATATCGCGCCGTCATCTCCGTCGAAAGCAAGGCGCAATAGAAATGGTTGCCGACACCATTGGCACATCTCGCAGCCCGGTTGCCGGTTCTGTGCTATGCTTACATCGCCTTTTACGGGCTGACGGACCCGACCTTTTCAAGGCTCGCTCCGCCCCTGCGGCGAAGCGTCTCGGCGCTTGCGCCTTCGTTCGGCCCTTGGCATGGTGCAATGCAAAATCGTGGGAGTCGCACCGATGAAAGCCTTGCTTCTAGTCGATATTCAGAATGGCTTTTGCCCGGGCGGCAATCTTCCGGTTCCCCACGGCGACGAGGTTGTTCCCATCGCAAACCGGCTGATCGAGAGCGGCAAATACGACCTGATCGTCGCCTCCCAAGACTGGCATCCGCCCGGCCATGGCAGTTTCGCCTCCTCAAATTTCGGCAAGAAGCCATTCGAACTGGGCACACTGTCCGGCAAGCCACAGATGATGTGGCCGGACCATTGCATTCAGGGCACGGCGGACGCGGAACTGCATCCCGACCTCAAGATGGGCAAGATTGATCTCATCCTGCAGAAGGGCGAGAATCGTGGCGTCGACAGCTACTCGGCCTTCCGCGACAATGATCAGGACGCGCTCACGGGGCTCGCCGACTTTCTCGAAGGGCAGGACGTCACGGAACTCGATGTTTGCGGCCTCGCAACCGACTATTGCGTGAAGTTCTCGGCATTGGATGCGACCGAAATGATGCCCGGCGTGCGGGTTCGCCTCATCGAGGACGCCAGCCGCGGCATTACCTCGGAAGGCGTTGCAGCGGCAATCGGGGAAATGCGCGCACGCGGCATTGACATCGTCACCAGCCGCCAAATTCTGGAAGGCTGATCACTCCGTCGCATTCCGTTGCAACTGATAGACGTCCTCGGAAAAGTCATCCATGCGTCTGGCGAGCGCGACTTGCGCGTCTTCAAGCCCCTTCCTGTAGTACGCGGCCCCAACTTCCTTCGCAAAGAATTCGAGAACGAACTCCGCTTTCAGGAGGCCGATCGGCTGGTCCAGTTCGCTGTCGAAATAATGCTGGATCCGCGCGATGAGTTCAGCCTTTTCCTCTTTCGAAAATTCGATCTGGTCCATCTTTGCTCCCCGAACGGCAATCAATCGCGCGTGCACCGTTCAGCGAAATCGATCGTTCAATCAAGGAAATTTGCTTGCGACAAATACCGCCCGTCCTTAGACGAGGGACAAAATTCCAGAAGGATTATCGCTGATGACTCGCGCTGATTTTTTCGACGGTTTGCGCGGTGGCTCGGCCGTAGCACTGGCCTCGGCCCCCTTCGGGGCGTTGTTTGGAGCGCTCGCGGTCGATAACGGCATGTCGCTCTCGGAACTGACCTTTATGAGTGCCACGGTCTATGCCGGCGCGAGCCAGATGGTCGGCATCGAGCTCTTTGGTCACAACGTCCAGGCGTGGCTGATCGTCGCCTCCATCCTGGCCGTCAACTTTCGCCATGTCCTCTATTCGGCGGCACTCGCCCCATATATCAAGCACTTCTCGCCGCTACAGAAATTCTTCACGTTTTTCCTGCTGGTCGATCCGCAATTTGCGGAAACGGTCAAACGGGGCGAAGCAGGCAAGCCGGTTACCTTCGTCTGGTATCTCGGCTTCGGCATCATCATCTACATACCGTGGGTCCTGGTAAGCCTGCTCGGCGGATTGCTCGGCAGCTACATCGGCGACCCGAAGTCGATCGGCCTCGACATCCTGCTGCCCGCCTATTTCCTCGGCATCGTCCTCGACTTCCGTCATCGCGACAATTTTGTCCCGGTCGCTTCTATCAGCGCGGTCGCCTCCGTCATCGCCTACCGCTACGTCGGCTCGCCTTGGCACGTCAGCCTGGGTGCCGCGGCGGGCATCATCCTTGCCGCCCTGTTCCCGCCTCCGCCGCACGAGCAGGAACTCGAATCCGAGCTGCACGAGGTATAACGATGGCCTTCGATCTTCACATGGCTCTCGTGATCGTCGCGGCGGCTGTTGCAACCTACGCAACCCGCATCGCCGGCTACATCCTCATCACCACGATGAAGCGCATTCCGCCGCGCATGGAGGCCGCGCTGGCCGCAGTCCCCGCCGCAGTCTTGACGACGCTTGTTGCGCCGGCCTTCTTCATCGGCGGCTGGGACTCGAAGCTCGCCCTGCTCGTGGCTCTCATCGTCGGTCTGCGCGCCTCGCACACCTGGATGCTGATTGTCGCCTGGCTCGTCGTCATGAGCTGGCGCCACACGATCGGCATGTGACGCCAGCGGCGATTCTCAATATTCCAGCGGCAGGGTCGCGTTCTCCAGCCATGCCTTGACGTCGTGGTCGTGGATCAGTGGCATCAGCGCCTCGCGGCTGCGCTGATGGTAGTTATTGAACCAATGCAGCTCGTCATGTGTCAGAAGTTCCGGAATAACCAGGCTGCGATCGATCGGGCAGAAGGTCAGCGTCTCGAAGCCGAGCATCGGCATGTCACCGCCGTCGATCGCTTCCGCCTCTCGGACATAGATCAGGTTCTCGATCCGAATCCCGAAAGCGCCGGGCCTGTAGTAGCCCGGCTCGTTCGAGAGAATCATGCCTGGCAGTAGCTCCTGCGTTGAGAGCCTGGAGATACGCTGCGGCCCTTCATGCACCGATAGATACGAACCAACGCCGTGGCCGGTGCCATGCGCGAAATCAACCCCTGCTCGCCAAAGCGCGATGCGGGCCAGCGGATCGAGGTCGCAGCCGCGCGTGCCCTTCGGAAAGCGCGCCGTGCTGATCTGGATCATTCCCTTCAGCACCAGCGTGAAGAAACGCTTTTGTTCTTCAGTGACCGACCCGATACCGACCGTGCGCGTAATATCCGTCGTGCCGTTGATGTACTGGGCGCCGGAATCGATCAGGAAGAGCTCTCCAGCCTCAAGCTTGCGGTTCGTTTCCGTTGTCACGCGATAGTGCATGATGGCCGCGTGTTCACCGGCACCGGAGATCGTGTCGAAGGAGATGTCCTTCAGCGGGTTCTGCATACTCTGGCCGACGCGGGCGCGTGCTGCTTCCAGCTTCTCCGCCACCTCGATTTCGGTCACGGTCCCCGGCTTCGTCTGCGACAGCCAGTGGAGAAATTCGACCATCGCCGCGCCGTCCTGCAGATGCGCGGCTGCGGAACCGTTGATCTCGACGTTGTTCTTGACGGCTCGCGGTAGCTTGGCGGGATCATTCCCTTCGACGACCTCACCACCTCCCTTGCGAATAATCTCCGCCAGGGCATACGAGGTAAGGTCCGGATCCACGAGAACTCGACCGCCATCCTTTGCAACCGCTGCCAGCCTCTTTTCGAGTTCCGAGGGAGGAAGCTGCGTACACATCTGCGCGAGATAGGCTTCGGCCTCGATACCAGTTTTGCGCTTATCGAGGAAAAGGTCCGCCTTACCGTCGGCATAGATGATTGCACGCGCCAGCGGGTGCGGCGTATGCGGCACGTCGGCACCGCGAATATTGAAGATCCAGGCGACCGAAGACGGATCCGCGATCAGCGCCGCCTTCAGGTTCTTCTTTGCAAGGTCAGCTGCGATCGTCGCGATCTTGTCGGTTGCGAGCACGCCCGCTTGCACGATGTTCTGGATCGTCACCTGCCCGAGCGGCTCTTGCGGCCTGTCGCTCCAGAGCTTGTCGAGAGGATTGTGAGGCAGGACAACGAGGGAACCGCCAATCTCGGCAAGTGCCTTTTCAAGTCGCCGCACTTCTGCGCCGGAATGCAGCCAGGGATCGATACCGAGGCGCAGTCCCTTGGAGCCGTTCTTCGCAAGCCAGGCACAAGGCGGTTCGTTCACAAGGTCCCCACCGGTGAAGACGGAGTTGTCTACTTGCTCGGCAAGTTGCGTCACGTAGCGTCCGTCCACGAAGACGATCGCCGCCGAACGCGTCACCAGCGCGACGCCCGCCGACCCCGTGAAGCCCGTCAACCATGACAAGCGCTCCGAACAAGCCGGGACATATTCACCGTTGAACTCATCGGCGCGCGGCACAAGAAAGGCGTCGATACCAAGCGCATCAAAACTTGCGCGCAAAGCCGAGACGCGATCGCGGCCGAATTGTGGCGTCGAGGTGACTTCAAAAGACTGGAACATGCTCAATAACCTGGTTTGTGTACGAATCCTTCACCGAAGGGATTGGGCTATGTTATCGGAATTTCAGGCGAATACGAGAAATTCGCGGAGTGATGCTTAAGCGAAAGCCGCCCAATAATTCGGCGGAAATGAGGCGCCGATTCAGAAACTGGCACGCTTTATGCATTCAACGCATGGCTCCCATGAATGAAACCCTCTCCCTCAGCTTTTCTAAATCGCTATATAGGCGCCATCAAACGGGTTCGAGACGAACCTGAAACGAAACAAAAGGAATTCAGATATGACTGCCCCTCTGTCGCGCTTCGCTTACAGCAGCCCGGTGCAGGCTGGCGAGCGCCAGACTGTGCGTCACATCATCGGCTCGCGCCGTCCGCTGCATGAGGATACCCTCAAGATGCTCGGCGCCGGCCAAAAGGTTACGCGCCATCAGGTCGCAACCAGCTACGCGTTCTGAGCAACTCGCCGCTCCCTTCTCCTCCTCCCTCACGGGACCGGCGATCAGAACAAGTGGAAGCCCGCTCGAGCGCTCCTCCTCCTTCGAGCTCGCGGGCATGACCGGGAAACTGGTCTCAAGGCGGTGCCATTGGCACCGCCTTTTCTTTTGCCCATCTCAGGGGCGGTCGAGATGGATCGTCACCCAACCGTTGCGCCAGATCGTGCGGACATGCCGCAAATGCGCACCATTATAGGCCGCCAGTACCTTCCAGCGCTGCGAGGCCAGAATACCGGAGAGGATAACGGAACCGCCGGGCGCCAGGTGATTGACGAGCTGTGGCGCCATTTTGATCAACGGTCGCGCCAGGATATTGGCGATGATCAGATCGAAAGGACCGTTGGCCGCAAACGTGGTCGAGTGAAACCCCGGCGCCGTCGCCGTTGAAATACCCGACGCGATCCCATTGCTTCTGATGTTCTCGGCCGCGACCCGCGTTGCGATCGGGTCGATATCGGTGGCGAGAACCGGAATGTTCCGCAGCTTCCTTACGGCAATCGCCAGAACGCCGCTGCCGGTTCCGAGGTCGAGCGCATTCCGTACCGGGCGGGAGCGAAGAACACGATCGATCGTCTCTAGGCATCCGGCCGTTGTCCCATGGTGACCGGTACCGAATGCCTGGCCCGCATCGATCTCGATAGCAATGTCGCCAGGCCGCGCCTTGTCGCGGTCGTGTGAGCCATGGACAAGAAACCGCCCTGCCCGAACCGGCTTCAGCCCCTCGAGTGATTTCGCGACCCAATCGACATCCGGGATAATCTCACGTTTGACCTTAGCGTCGGGAAAGCTCGTCTTCAGTGCTTCCTCGACACGAGCCCGAACTTGCGCCTCGTCCTCGCGCATCATGTAGACCGAGGCTTCCCAAATGTCCTTCTTCTCATCGATCTCAGTCGTCGCGATGGCGAAGTCTTCTTCGCCGAAGACATCGGACAGCAGGTCCAGAATCTCACCTGCCTGCACTTCGGTCGTCGTCACATAAAGGCGTATTTCACTCACAGTCCGTCTTTCTTCTATAGGGCGCCATCGATCCAGGGCGGCGACTGCGTATCATATCCCGACACGCTGCGGAGCAATTTTTGCGAGAACGCCGGTATCCGCAAAATCAGCGGCACGGCAAGATTGCGGATCGCGATTGCTATCGGATTGCTCATGGTGATTAACGATGTCAACTGATACGTCTGCTTCAGCACTGTTTTGACGGCCGGCATCCTGAGTTCGGTATACTCTCTCTCCCGCCCCTCGGAGATTAGCCAGGCGAGCCAGCATGCGTCCTCAATCCCAAGGTTCATCCCGCGCGCACCGGCTGGCGAATGTACGTGCGCGGCATCGCCGGCCAGAAACACATTGCCCTTTGCCATCGCGTCGACGTGGCGGAAGTGAATTCGAAAATCGGATGCCCATACGCGCTCGGCGACAGGCGCGGGATGTTGAATGCGGCTTTCGAAATCCGGGAGCGTCGAGATGTAGCGCAGCACATCGCGCGTAACAGGAATACGCCCGATGATACCGGGATCGACCAAGCTGATCTCGGCAAAGCCCGGATCGATCGGCGCAGCATAACGAAAGTCGGCCAGATAGAAGCTGCTCTCCAGCGACTGCCCAGGAAAATCGATGCCCACGGCTTTGCGCACCGCCGAATGGGATCCGTCCGCCCCGATCACGACATCGAAATCGGTGGTTTCCACCGAGCCGTTAGCCTTTCGCAGCGTCACCTGCGGTTTCGCAAGGTCGCCGGAAACCGTCTCCACGACGGTTTGCCACTCCGGAACGATCTCGTAATCGGAGAGCTTGCCAAGCAGCAAGCGCTCTGTATGTCCCTGCGCCAATGCGTAGATCGCGCCGTAGGGACCGCGAAGCCTGGTCGTGTCGAGGTCGACTAGCTGTCTCGCCTTAGCCGTGATCCGGAACCGCGCGATCTGCTGCGCTTCTTGCAGTATGGCATCGGTCACGCGGGAGGGTGAAAGCAGCGTCAGCGTCCTTGCATTGACGCCAAGTGCGCGGCTTTCCGTGAGCGACACAGGCCCGGCATCGCTATCGACGATGCGCGGAAGGTGTCCGCGCCGGGCCAGTTCAAGAGCGGCAGTCAGACCAGTCGCACCGGCCCCGGCGATCAAGATGCTGCGATGCCCTGACGCCATGCCGTCATCCCTTGCTGACGAGGTTCTCCAGTTTTTTTACAGCCGTATCGGGATTTTCGCCATAGGCGATGGTCCCGGAGAACCGCCCTGCTGAATCGAGCAGGAAGACGGAGGCAGTGTGGTCCATCGTGTAGTCGCCGTCCGGTTTGCTTTCGTCCACCGGAACCTTCTTGGCGTAAACCCGGTAACCCTTGATGACGTCGGCAACTTTGTCGGGAGCGCCAGTAATGCCGACGATCCGCTTGGAGACATTGGAGACGTACTCGTTCATGACTTCGGGTGTATCGCGCTCGGGATCGACAGTCACGAAATAGGCCTGCAGCTTTTTGCCTTCAGGATCTACCTTCTCCAGCCAACCGTTCATTTCAAACAGAGTCGTCGGGCAAACTTCTGGGCAATGCGTGAAGCCAAAGAAGAGTGCCGTCGGCTTGCCGCGGAAGGCCTGCTCGGTGATCGGCTTGCCGTCCTGGCCGACCAGCGTGAAAGGCACGCCGAACGGTCCCTCGGAGATCGCCTCGTTTGTTTTGGTGACATTGAGCGTCAGCCAGCCGAGAATTCCGGCCATTAGCAACACCGCAACCCAGACCGCTATGCGGACAGTCTTCATCTATCGAACCTCTGAGATCGGGATCATTCCCGCCTCCCGCGTGATATCGCCTCGTTCTCCGGGACGCAATTCAACAAGACGTTTTCCCAAAGGCGACCGATTGCCCCACCGACACACGGAAAAAGCGCAATCCCGACAGGAAAATAAAATATTTTCAAATACCTACCAAATTAATCAAGGGCGCCTGCAATCTTTGAGAGTTAGCAAATACTTAAAAATACACCTCTATATTTAGCCATGGATAGAACGCCCGCCGTTCTCGTGACATGACGTCTGCCTGGCACTTCAACCCCGGCTATCCGCGTGAGCGCCAGATGCATGCCGCGTCTCATCGCGGAGGGGGATGATCGTCAAATGACTGATATGAAAGTGCGCAAGAGCCTCTCTGTAGGCCAACGTTTGTGGACACTGGCCGGTGCGGCGTTCATTGGCTTCGGTTCGATGCTTGGGGTTGGTTGGTACCAGAACTCGGGCGCCGATCTCGCTCTGAGGCACGCCAACGAGATCCAGGCCAGTGTAGACCACATCAACGAGATGCGCGCCGCAAACCTTACTCTCATTCTTGCCGCCATGGACACCATCGTCGATCGCGGCGATCGCAGCGTCAAGCCCGAACGCTTGAAACTGATGAACGATGCAATCAGTGAGTTGCAGAGCAGCTCCAAGGAGATGCATCGCCTGGGAGAAGAGCTGAACGCAGGAGACCTGCTGTCTACCTACGATGCTGACGTGGCGGCCCTCGGGCAGAACATTGTCGGAAACCTAAAGGCTGCCGTCGAATCAGGCGCGCCAGACAGCGAATTCGACAAGCTGGATGACGCCATCGACGGCGGCGGCGACAAGGTGGGCTCGACACTGGACAAGCTCGCGCGCGAAGGCGGCGAACTAGCCAAGAAGCGGATTGATGACGCGGACGCGATCTCGCAGCAGGCGATCCAGATCCAGCTCGCACTTGGCGTCGTGGCCATACTGACGATGGCGATCCTGCAGTACATCCATGGTGGTGCCATTCGCCGCGGCATCGAGGGCGTGCGCAAGAGCATGCAGGGGATCATGCGTGGCGATCTCGATAGCCATGTTCCCGCCACCGACCGTGGCGACGAGATCGGCGACATGGCGCGCGCCGCCGAGAGCTTTCGCCTCGCCGCAGTCGAGAAGCTGGAACTCCAAGCGCGGAGCGAAAGCGAACGCCAGCAGAGCGATGCCGAACGCCGCAGCCGCGAAGCGGCAAAACTGGCGGATACCGAAGCCCTCAACAATGCGGTAAATGCACTGGGCCATGGCCTTACACGGCTCGCCGGCGGTGACGTGACTGTCACCATCGAGCAGCCTTTCAAGCAGGAACTGGAACGCCTCCGCAGCGACTTCAATCTGGCCACAGCCACCCTCCGCCAGACGATGGCCGGAATCTCCCAGAACGGCGTCTCCATTCAGGCGAACAGTCAGCAGATGCGCTCGGCGGCCGACGACCTTGCAAAGCGCACGGAACAGCAGGCCGCCTCGCTCGAGGAAACCTCCGCGGCCCTCGATCAGATCACGGCAACGGTCCGCAACGCTGCCAGCCGTGCCGAGGAAGTCAGCCACATGGTGGCCCATACCCGACAGAACACGACGAAATCAGATGTGGTCGTCACCGACGCCATGGCCGCCATGGAGCGAATCGCCACGGCCTCGCGCGAGATCGGAACGATCATCAACGTCATCGATGAGATCGCCTTCCAGACCAACCTCCTCGCCCTCAACGCCGGCGTCGAAGCAGCCCGCGCAGGCGAAGCCGGCAAGGGTTTTGCGGTCGTGGCGCAGGAAGTCCGCGAACTCGCCGGTCGTGCCGCCGGTGCCGCCAAGGATATCAAGGCCTTGATCGGAAAATCCGGTGCCGAAGTAAAGGCAGGCGGTGAACTCGTGACGGCAGCCGGTGAAGCGTTGCGCCAGATCGGGGAAGATGTTTTGCGCATCGACGAGCATGTTAAATCAATCGTAACCTCTGCGCGCGAACAATCCACCGGACTGAACGAAATCAATTCGGCCATCAGCCAGATGGACCAGGTCACTCAGAAAAATGCGGCCATGGTGGAAGAAACGAACGCAGCAAGCCACGCGCTCGCCACCGATGCCGACAGCCTGATCCACCTGATCCAGACATTCAAGATCGGCGAGGGCATGAATGCCCGTTCCACGCCGCGGGAAGCCACCGCAGTCTCGCATCCGAAACCATCTCCCGCACGAAGCCTGATCGGCAAGGTCGCGGGCGCATTCAGCGGCGGCGCAGCCGCCAGGGCCATGGCCGCACCGGCCGGAGACAACTGGGAAGAATTCTGATCATGAACAACACCATCATCAACCAGACCGGCTCGCATCTCGAGATCGTCTCCTTCCATCTCGGAGAGCAGGAATTCTGCATCGATATCATGGCGATCCGCGAAATCCGCGGCTGGGCGCCGGTAACGCCGATGCCTCACACACCGCCTTACGTGCTCGGCCTCATCAACCTGCGCGGCGCGGTGATCCCCGTTATCGACATGGCTTGCCGCCTCGGCATGAAGATGACCGAGCCATCCGAGCGCTCTGCGATCATCGTCACCGATATCGCCGGCAAGCTCGTCGGCCTGCTAGTCGAGCAGGTTTCCGACATGATGACCATCAAGAGCGAAGACCTGCAGCCGGCGCCGGAGATCATTCCGGAAGCGCAGCGCGCCTTCTGCCGCGGCATCGTGGCTCTCGAAAAGACAATGGTCTGCTTCCTGAACCTCGACACAGTCATTGCCGACGAGCTGGCACAGGCGGCTTGACGAGACCGGCGGGTTCGGCAAAACCCGCCATCCCAAGGGAACTTTGAGCCGCTCGCGCCGGAACCGGCGCGAGCGGCTTTTTTTCTGCATGCCATTCTTAGGGCCGCATTGCAGGCTATTTACTCACCGCGCGTTCCGCACAGCTTTGGCTGAACAAAGCACAGGGCGGGTGTTTGAAGAGCAACGGGGTACGGAACATGAGCGAGGCGAAGACCCGTCACACCGGGGGATGCGGCTGCGGCGCGATCCGCTACAGAATTGACGAAGCGCCGTTGGCGAGTGGCATCTGTCACTGCCAGACCTGCCGAAAGGTTGCTTCGGCTCCCACCTTGCCGTTCGTCACTTTCCCTGTGCGAACACTGGTCTATGAACAAGGAGCTCCGCGGGCCTTCGCCTCTTCGAAGGGCGTCGTGCGCACGTTCTGCGGCTTGTGCGGCTCTCCGCTCAGTTATCAAAACGATGTGGACCCCGACTTGATCGACATGATGACCGTCAGTCTCGACGAGCCGAATGCATATCACCCAACCTTTCACGTCTGGACGTCCGAAAAGGTGTCGTGGGATGTCATCTGCGACGAGCTACCGGCACACCCCAAAAGTCGCGACTAGCGCGGACGTGCTGCTATCGCGGCTTGCCGTTCTTCCACGTGACGTTCTGCCCATATAGCGGGATGGTGGAAATCGCCATCTTGGCCGAGCCGTCGGTCAGTTCGCGGGAATGCGAGAGATAGATCAACGTGTCATTCTCTTTGTCGTAGATCCGGTTGACGACCAGCTTCTTCCAGATCAGCGACATGCCTGTCTTGAATACTTCGTCACCGCCCTTCGACAGATCTATGTCGCCGATCTCGATCGGCCCTGTCTGGCGGCACGAGATGGAGTTGTTCGAGGGATCCTCGAACCAGTTGCCGTTCTTCACGCGGTCGATGACGCTGCGGTCGAAATAGGTGACGTGGCAGGTCACACCCTTCACTTGCGGGTCAGCCACCGCATCGATGATGATGTCGTTGCCGATCCAGTCGACCCCGACCTTGCCGACTTGATCAGCGGATGCCGTGCCGGCGCAGAGGCCGATGAGCGAGGCGGCAGCGAGCGCGGTGTAGCTTTTTCCGGACATGGCGATTCCCTGATTAGATCCGCATCTAAGGTAAGTGCGAGGGATGCCTTTACAAGGAAGGCTTCACGCCTTCCTGCAGGTGCAGGCCTCGTATCCGGTTGAAGTCAGTCGCCCTGGCTTCATGCCGATCAGCGCCGGAATGGCGTTGACCGCTGCGGCCCCGACTGTCTTTGCCATCGCAATCGCCGCATGAGCGCAGACGGCAGCGTCTTCGCCGGCATTGTGATGGGCGAAACGCAGGCCGAGATGCTCGGCGATCATGTTCAGCCGATGCGAGAGGAAGTGCGGCCAGATCCTCTGCGCCATCTTCAGGCTGCAGAGATAGGTCAATTCCGGATAGGATTGCCGATAGAGATCGAGGCTCGCGCGCCACACGCTGAAATCGAAAGAAGCGTTGTGCGCGATCATGGTCGCGCCCCGGAAATCATCGTGGAACTCGTCCATCACCTCCGGAAACTCCGGCGCGTCCTCAACATGCTCCGGCCGGATGCCATGGATGGCGATGTTCATGCCGGAGAAGCGCATCTCCTTCGGCCGGATCAGCCGCTCCTCGACGCGGGTGACCTTGCCGTCCTCGATCCATGCCAGCCCGACCGAGCAGGCACTGCCACGCTGTTCGTTGGCTGTCTCGAAATCAATGGCAATGGTTTTCAACGAGATTTCCGATTCGATTGCATTGATCTGGCATAGCTTCCCCGCCCTCTCCGCGCAAATCCGGCGGTTGACATCCGCAACCGGATTGCCAAACATGGCGCCCATGAACGGATCGATGACCACTACGCTTGTGCTGACGACCACCCTTGCGGGGTTGGCGGGAGCGATGGTGCGTTAGAAGCAGTCCGTCATCCCCTAAACCCTGCCGAGGCGAGCAGGGTTTGGAAACCGGCTCTCCTCAAACTGAAAAGGAGAGTTGCATGCAGAAAAATCCAAGCCGCAGAAAAATACCGGTCGGACTACTGATCCGAGCCATCCGTCCATCCGACACCGAAGCCCTGGCAACGCTGGTCAATCTGCCGGGCTTTCGCGCTGGGACCTTGCGTCCACCCTACCAGAGTATCGAAGAAACCCGCCGCCATCTCGAAAACAGCAATCCGGACGCGATGCGCCTCGTCGCGACGATTGACGAGCAGATCGTGGGCGACATCGGCATGACCCGCTATCGTGGTCGTCGCAACCACGTCGCCAGCATTGGCATGGGCGTGCATGACGATTTTACCGGCCGCGGCATCGGTAGCGCGCTGCTCGCGGCGATCATCGACGCCGCGGACAACTGGCTGAACGTCATGCGCCTGGAGCTGACCGTTTACACCGACAACGAAGCCGCCCTCGCCCTCTACAGAAAGTTCGGCTTCGAAGAGGAAGGCATACTTCGTGCCTACGCCTTCCGGGCCGGCAGCTACGTCGATGCTTATGCGATGGCGCGCATCAAGCGATAAAGGAACGCTTTGAGGTCGACGAAAACCGATTTCTCACCCGCTGATGAGCGCCAGCCACTCGTCCTCGTCCATCGTCTGGACACCGAGCTCGCGCGCCTTGTCGAGCTTGGAGCCCGCTCCCGGCCCCGCAACGACGATATCGGTCTTCTTTGACACCGACCCCGCGACCTTGGCGCCAAGGCTTTCAGCCCGCGCCTTGGCCTCGTCGCGCGTGAACTTCTCCAACGAACCGGTGAAGACGACAGTCTTACCGGCGACGGGGCTGTCTGAAGCTGAGACTTTCTCTGCCGGCAGGGGCGTCCCGTCGTTTAACTCAGCAAGCAGGCGCGAGATGACCTCGACATTGCGAGGTTCCTTGTAGAATTCGACGATCGCGCGCGCCACGATCTCACCGATGCCTTCAATAGCGTTGAGGTCGTTCCAGGCATCGCCGGAAAGCGACGAGGCAGCTTTCATCGCTGCCTCGAAATCGGTGTAGGTGCCGTAGGAGCGCGCCAAAAGCTTGGCCGTCGTCTCGCCGACGTGGCGGATGCCAAGCGCATAGATGAACCGGTGCAGTGCAATGTTCCGCCGCTCATTGATCGCCGTATAAAGCTTGCCGACGCTAACCTTGCCGAAGCCTTCAATGTTCTCGAGCTTGGTGAGCGAGCCAGCTTGCCGCTTCTCCAGCGTGAAAATATCTGGTGCTGTTCGGATCTGCAGTGACGGATCCTCGCTCTCGAAGAAGAAATCGACCTGCTTCGACCCCAGGCCCTCGATATCGAAGGCATTGCGCGAGACGAAGTGCTTCAGATGTTCGGTCGCCTGCGCACGGCAGATGAAACCACCGGTGCAGCGCGTGACTGAATCGAGCTTGCCCGTCTTCTCGTTCTTCTCTCGCACAGCATGGCTGCCGCAGACCGGGCATTTTTGCGGGAAATCGTAGTTGGCGGCGTTTGCGGGGCGCTTCTCCATGACAACGTCCAGCACCTGCGGGATAACGTCCCCCGCCCGCTGCACGACGACCGTATCACCGATCCGGATGTCGTGCCCGACTTCGCGAATACGTTCGCCCGAATTGCCGATGCCTTCGATGTAATCGGCGTTGTGCAATGTTGCATTGGTCACGACGACGCCGCCAACCGTAATTGGCGTCAGCCGTGCGACTGGCGTGAGCGCACCGGTGCGGCCTACCTGGATATCGATGTTCTCGACAGTCGTGAAAGCTTGCTCTGCCGGGAACTTATGCGCCGTGGCCCAGCGCGGGCTGCGGGAACGAAATCCGAGCCTTTGCTGCAGTTCCAGGCTATCGACCTTGTAGACGACACCGTCGATATCATAGTCGAGGTCAGGTCGCTTCAGGCCGATCTCATCGTAGTGGGCCAAAATATCGGCGACGGAATTCAGCCGCTTCATCAGCGGATTGACTGGAAAGCCCCAGCTCTTGAACACCTCGACCATCCCGAACTGCGTCTCGGAGGGCATGTCGGACATTTCGCCCCAGGCATAGGCGAAAAACCTCAGCTTGCGGCTCGCCGTTACCTTGGCGTCGAGCTGCCGCAGCGATCCGGCAGCGGTATTGCGGGGATTGACGTAGGTCTGCTTGCCCTCGGCTTCCATCTGCTTGTTGAGTGCCAGGAAGTCGCTCTTGGCCATGTAGACCTCGCCGCGCACCTCGACGATGGCGGGCGCCCCCGCAGGCAGTGTCTGGGGAATCTCCTTGATCGTGCGGATGTTGGCCGTGACGTTCTCGCCTGTTGTGCCGTCGCCGCGCGTTGCCGCGCTCACCATCCTGCCGTTCTCATAGCGGATCGACATGGAAAGACCGTCGATCTTCGGCTCCGCAGTAAAGGCAATCGACTGGTCCGGCAGCCGGCCGAGGAAGCGATAGACACTCGCGACAAAATCCTGCACGTCCTCCTGCGAGAACGTGTTGTCGAGCGACAGCATCGGCCGCGCATGGACAACGGGCGCGAAGGTTACCGAAGGGGCGACACCGACGCGCCGCGACGGACTGTCCTCGCGAACGAGTTCCGGAAAGCGCGCCTCGATCGCGTCGTTGCGCCGTTTCAGTGCATCATACTCGGCATCGGAAATCGCCGGGCGATCCTCGCCGTGATAAAGCTCGTCGTTGTGGGCGATCTCCTTGGCAAGC
Organism: Rhizobium sp. YTU87027; assembly: GCF_050644135.1. Lineage (NCBI taxonomy): Bacteria > Pseudomonadati > Pseudomonadota > Alphaproteobacteria > Hyphomicrobiales > Rhizobiaceae > Rhizobium > Rhizobium sp. YTU87027. The sequence continues at coordinate 1,933,249 of NZ_CP098440.1, forward strand.
CGCTCAAGCTCGGCGGCGGCATCTTCGATCGTCAGGGCATCAACGGCTATGGCTTCGGTCGACATACGGCTCTCGCTCCACGGAATCTGGAGTCGGTTTTAGAGCAAAATGAGTGGATTGAAAGAGAGCGAGAGGTCCTCGTTTGCCCTCTCCCCAATTCGGCGATCAAGAATTCAACCGTTCCCGGCCAGCAGCCGGGCAGCCGCTGCCCTCGCCTCTTCCGTCACCGAGGCGCCTGCCAGCATGCGTGCGATTTCCTCGGTACGGTCGCCAGGCGCCATCGTCGCGACGCGTGTCGCGATCTTCTCGGAACCTTCGGCAGCGGGGCCTTTCGAAATCAGCAGATGCGTTGCCGCCCGCGCGGCGACCTGCGGCGCATGCGTGACCGAAAGCACCTGTACACGGTCGGAAAGCCGCTTCAGCCGCTGACCGATCGCATCGGCAACCGCCCCGCCGACCCCGGTATCGATTTCGTCGAAAACGAGCGTCGGTGCGGAACCGCGATCGGCAAGCGCCACCTTCAGCGCCAGCAGGAAGCGCGAAAGCTCACCGCCTGACGCCACCTTCATGATCGAACCAGGACGCGTGCCGGGATTGGTCTGAACGTGGAACTCCACCACGTCGATACCTTCAGAGGTCGCGTCCTCCGGATTGGTGGTGATCTCCACCATGAAGCGCGCACGTTCCAGCTTTAGTGCCGGCAGCTCCGCCATGACGGCAGCAGCCAGGGCGTCGCCGGCATGATGACGCTTGTCGGAAAGCGTCCGCGCCGCCGCGTCATAGTTCGCCCTGGCGACACCGACCTCGGCTTCGAGCTTGGCCAGCTTTTCCTCGCCGGCGTCGACATCGGCAAGATCGCTGATCATGCGGACCGCCAGCGCCGGCAGTTCGGTTACCGGAACGGAATATTTGCGGGAGGCGGCGCGCAAGGCAAACAAGCGCTCTTCGACGCGCTCGAGCTCCTTCGGATCGTATTCCGTCTTCCTCAGCGCAGCCTCGACTTCCATCTGGGCATTGGAGAGCTGGTCAAGAGCGGCGTCCAGAAGCGCCACGGTATCTTCCAGCAGGCCCGGGGCCTCGTGGCTCTTGCGCTCCAGCCTGCGCACGAGCGAGGCGATGTGCGGCACAGGAGAAGCATTGCCGTTGAGGAATTCCGAGGCCTCGGCAATATCGCCGGCGATTCGTTCGGCCTTCATCATTTTTTGGCGACGGTCGGCGAGTTCGTCCTCCTCGCCATCCAGCGGCGAAAGCTTTTCCAGCTCCTCGACGGACGACCGCAGATAGTCCGCCTCGCGGGCGGCATTCTCCACCTTCTCACGCTGCTTCTTCAGCGTCCGCTCGGTATCGCGCCAAATCCGGTAGAGGTTGGAAACGGCCGCAGCGTCTTCGTTCGCGCCGGCGAAGGCGTCGAGCAGGATACGATGGGCGTGGGTGTCGACGAGCGCACGATCATCATGCTGACCGTGAATCTCGACGAGCATCTGTCCAGCCTGGCGCATCAGCTGAACGCTGAGCGGCTGGTCGTTGACATAGGCCTTCGTGCGGCCGTCGGAGTTTTGGACACGACGGAAAATAAGATCGCCATCGTCATCGATGCCGTTTTCGCGCAGCAGCTTGCGGGCGCCGTGATCCGGGCCGACGTCGAAGACAGCCGTCACCTGCCCTTTGTCCTCGCCATGGCGAACAAGACCACCGTCTCCGCGCCCGCCAAGGGCGAGCGAAAGGCTATCGAGCAGGATGGATTTGCCAGCGCCGGTCTCCCCGGTCAGCACCGAGAGGCCGGTCTCAAAGGCGAGATCCAGCCGCTCGATCAGGACGATATCGCGGATCGAAAGCTGGATCAGCATTGGCCTCAGGTACCGAGCAGGAGTTTCTTGCCTGCGGCAGCAATCCACGAACCGGGGTTTTCACGCGGCTCGGTGCCACCACTCTTCAGCAGCTTGAAGGAATCCGCGTACCACTGACTGTCAGGATAGTTGTGGCCGAGAACCGCAGCTGCCGTTTGCGCCTCTTCGACAATGCCCATGGCGTAATAGGCTTCGACAAGACGCGCTAGCGCTTCTTCGATCTGGTTGGTATTCGGATACTTCTCGACGACCGTGCGGAAGCGCGAGATCGCCGCGAGATATTCCTTGCGTTCCATGTAGTAACGGCCGACCTGCATTTCCTTGCCGGCCAGCTGGTCACGCGCGAAGCGGATTTTCGCCTGCGCGTCATCGACGTATTCGGAATCCGGATAGTTGTCGATAACCGCCTGCATGGCCTCAACAGTCTTCGCAGCCGCGCGCTGATCCTGAGTGACATCCACGATCTGCTTCGAATAGGTCAGGCCGATCAGATACTGTACATAGGGAGCATCCTTCGACTTCGGATACTGCGCCATATAGCGGTTACCGGAGGCAAGAGCGTCGTCCAGACGGCCCTGACGGTATTTCACGAAGGTGCTCATCACGAGCGCCTTGCGCGCCCATTCCGAGAACGGGTTCTCGCGGTCGATCGCGTCGAACTTGCGCGCCGCTTCGGCCATATTGCCGGCCTTCATGTTGGCGAGGCCCTGCGTGTAGAGAACATCCGGCGGATCGCTCTCGACGCCGAGCTTGGTAATATCGATATCGGGGTCCGACTGGCATCCGGAAATTAAGGCACCTGCGCTCAGCACCAAGAGCGATGCGAACAAAGCGCGCGCTGTCTTCATCATACTTTCAGACCCTGCATAACCCATCGGAACAATCCCAACGCCGCCATCCCTCAACGGCAGCCACGCCTTGCTGGCGTTTCTAGCCACAAATGTGGAGCCAGAGCAACGCAATGATGACGCATTAACGCATTTTTGTGGCGATGCAGGCGATAAACACCGGTTTTACACCGCGAAAGCTGCGCCTGTTGTCGCTAAACATCTGCGGCAACACATGTATCGGGGAATCACCGTGAGTCTGTTCCCCATAAAGAAACCGCCTCCCGAAGGAGGCGGCCCTGGCCTAGTAAATGCGATGGAGGTCATGCCGACCAGGGAGCAAATTCCGGTGCGTTGACCCGGATGAAGTCCCGGGCAGCAACGCGCTGACGCGGCGCAGACGTCTCGACCACTTCGTAGGCGGTCGGATCGCTGAGCAACGCCTTGAGAGCATTGGCATTCATCTTGTGGCCGCCGCGATAGGAGCGATAGCAACCGATGAAAGGAACACCGGCTAGCGCGAGGTCACCAACGGCATCGAGTGCTTTGTGGCGCACGAACTCGTCCTTGGCGTAGCGCAGGCCTTCAACATTGATAACCGTATTATCGTCCGAGATGACGACGGAATTCTCAAGCGACGAACCAAGCGCGTGGCCGGAGGCCCAAAGACGCTCGACATCCCGCATGAAGCCGAAGGTACGAGCGCGCGACAGTTCGGACTTGAACGTCGCAGCCGTCATGTCGCCTTCCCACTTCTGCCGACCGATCAGCGGGCAGTCGAAATCGATCTCGACTTCGAAGCGCATGCCGTCATAGGGGCGGAACTCGCTCCACGAACCGCCATGCTCGATGCGAACCGGCTTGGTGACACGGATGTAGCGGCGCTTCACGCCAAGCGATACCAGGCCAACCTGTTCGATCGCTTCGATAAAGGGCATCGAGCTGCCGTCCATGATCGGCATTTCCGCGCCATCAACCTCGATCACGACGTTGTCGAGACCAAGCGCGTAGACTGCAGCCATGACATGCTCGATCGTCGCGACCGAGCGCGCCGGCGAGAAACCAAGAACGGTGCAGAGATCTGTATTGCCGACCTGCGAGGACACGGCACGATATTCGGAAACCTCGCCGTTCTCATGCATGCGATTGAAGACGACGCCAGTGTCAGCTTCTGCCGGGTTGAAGGTAATCGAAACGTCAGCACCGGAATGGACCCCGATGCCCGAAAGCGCGATCGGGCGCGATACTGTCGTTTGAAAACCCAACATGCCAATAACCATAAATTTTTGCCTTTATTATCCCTGGTGATCCGCTGTGGCTAACATGCCGAACCATCTGCCAGGGTTCATTTCACTCCGTCAAAGCCTCACCATAAAGCGCAAGAGGACGGTTTCTTGAGCACATACATACGTGCGCCGGGGTTCCAATCCAAATCACTGTTTCTTTCGCATTGTTACGAAAGCATGTCCTTGAAATAACAAGGCAATTAGCGCCGGATTCAAGGTTTTGAAACGGCAATGCCCGGGAGCGTACTCCCGGGCATCCTTGTGGCGATTCTATCCGTTGCCTCAGTTCGACTGGCGGCGCAGGAATGCAGGAATTTCAAGCTGATCGTCTTCCTGCATCATGCGAGCCTGTGGAACGGTACGGCCCTGATCGTCGAGATTTCCGCGACGTGGTGCGTAGAGGCTTGCTTCCGGAGAAAGCGGCCGGCGCTGCTGCGACGCGGCTGCCGGAGCGGATGTCATTTCCGGAGCAACTTCCTCTTCGCGACGACCAAGCGAGTTGGTGATCCGCTTCAGGAGACCCATCGGACCACGCTCCTCGTGAGCGTGAGACGGAGCGGCCGGCTGCGAGCGATGGTCAATCTCTGCCTGCACGACCGGCGGGAAATCCTCCACCTTCGGCATACGGACGGCCTGCTGGGCGGCCACCGGCTGCTGCATGACCGGCGCGGGTTGGCTGATAACCGGCTGCTGAACAGGCTGGCTCATGACTGGTGCATGAACCGGGGCCTGCTGAACCGGAGCCGGGCGAATGATTGGAGCGGCCTCCGGCGCAGCAAAGATCTTGCTCTGCGGACGGAAGGTCTCTTGCATCGCCGGCTGCTGAAGGGGAGCTGCTGCCCGTGGGGCGTGGATCTCAAGCTCGCGCTCCATTTCGACCTCCGCCGCGCGGATTGCCTGCGCAACTGGGTCGACAGGCTTCGGGGCCTGCTGCATGACAGGTGCAGGCTGAATTGCGGCCGGCGCCGGAGCGACGGCCGCGGAAGGACGGATAACCGGCTTTGCGACTGGCTGGAATGTCTTGCCGGCGGCTTCGTTGATCGCACGATCGATGCCGGTTGCAACAACGGACACGCGGATGATGCCCTCGAGAGATTCGTCAAAGGTCGCGCCGAGGATGATGTTCGCATCCGGATCGACTTCTTCGCGGATGCGGGTCGCGGCTTCATCGACTTCGAAGAGGGTCAGGTCACGACCGCCGGTGATCGAGATCAGCAGGCCCTGTGCACCCTTCATGGAGGTTTCGTCGAGCAGCGGGTTGGCGATTGCAGCTTCGGCAGCCTGCATAGCGCGGCCCTGGCCGGATGCTTCGCCGGTACCCATCATCGCACGGCCCATCTCGCGCATGACAGAACGGACGTCGGCGAAGTCGAGGTTGATGAGACCTTCCTTCACCATCAGATCGGTGATGCAGGCAACGCCGGAGTAGAGAACCTGGTCTGCCATCGCGAATGCATCGGCAAAGGTGGTCTTGTCGTTGGCGATGCGGAAAAGGTTCTGGTTCGGAATAACGATCAGGGTGTCGACCGACTTCTGCAGTTCCTGGATGCCCTGCTCGGCAAGCCGCATGCGGCGACCGCCTTCGAAGTGGAACGGCTTGGTAACGACACCAACCGTCAGGATGCCCTTGTTACGGGCTGCCTGCGCAACGACCGGAGCAGCGCCCGTGCCGGTGCCGCCGCCCATGCCGGCGGTGACGAAGCACATGTGCGTTCCGTTCAGGTGATCGACGATCTCGTCGATGCACTCTTCAGCAGCTGCGCGGCCGACTTCCGGCTGCGAACCAGCACCGAGACCTTCGGTGACGTTGGCGCCGAGCTGGATAATGCGCTCCGCCTTGGTCATCGTCAGCGCCTGGGCGTCCGTGTTGGCAACGACGAAGTCGACGCCCTGGAGGCCAGCGGAGATCATGTTGTTGACAGCGTTGCCACCGCCACCGCCAACACCGAACACGGTGATACGCGGCTTAAGCTCAGTGATATCCGGCTTTTGCAGCTTGATAGTCATGTTACCGTTCCTTCTCTTTATGGCCGCATCGCCACGCCGGCCAATTCACTCAATTATCAGAAGCTTTCCTTCAACCACTGCCCCATGCGGGCAAAGCGGCTGGTATTTCCCCCAAGCGACATGAGCAGACCGCTCTGTGACGCATGTGTTTCCTGGTCCGCGACCTGCGGATAGATCATCAGACCGACGGCGGTCGAAAAGGCAGGGCCCTTCGCTGCAGTCGGCAGGCCCGAGACGCCCATCGGACGACCGATTCTGACGTTGCGGGCAAGAATGCGGCGCGCAACTTCGGCAAGGCCGGTGAGCTGGCTCGCACCACCCGTCAGCACGACACGCTTGCCGACGATCGGGCTGAAGCCCGAGCGCTGTATGCGGTCGCGGATCAATTCCATTGTTTCCTCGATACGGGCGCTGACGATGCGCGATACCAAAGCGCGCGGCACCTGCGTCGGCAGGTCGCGTTCGTCTTCACCAATCGGCGGGATCGAAATCAATTCGCGCTCGTCCGAGGAATTCGGCATGGCGGACGCATGAACGACCTTCAGGCGTTCGGCATCTTCGATACGGGTCGAAAGACCGCGGGCCAGATCAGTGGTGACGTGATGGCCTCCGAGGCTGACGGCATCGGTGTGCACCAGCTTACCTTCCGCGAAGACGGAAATCGTCGTCGTGCCACCGCCCATGTCGATCGCAGCACAGCCGAGCTCGACTTCGTCGTCGACGAGAGCAGCCAAGCCGGAAGCGTAAGGCGTCGCAACGATTCCCTCAACCGAGAGATGCGCGCGATTGACGCTGAGTTCGAGGTTCTTCAGCGCAGTGCGCTCGGCGGTGACGACGTGCATGTCAACGCCGAGAACGTCACCATACATCGACAGCGGATCGCGAATACCGCGCTCGCCGTCTAGCGAGAAGCCGGTCGCCAGCGAATGCAGCACGGCACGATCCTGTCGCAGCGACTGCTGGCAGGCAGCCGACAGAACCTTCTTGAGGTCGTTCAGTTCGACTTCTTGGCCGCCAAGATCAATGGTTGCGGTGTAGATATCGCTCGTCAAGCGACCCGCAGTAACGTTGACGATCAGGCTCTCGACGGTCAGGCCGGCCATGCGCTCGGCGGCATCAACGGCAAGACGGATCACGCTTTCCAGCGCATCGAGGTCGGAAATCGCACCCGTCTTGATACCGCGAGAGCGCTGATGGCCGATCCCGATGATTTCAATGTTGTGCGTGCGACCGGGCAGCACCTGGCTTTCCTCGCGGGGGGTCAGGCGGCCGATCATGCAGACGACCTTCGTCGAGCCGATGTCCAGCACCGAAACGACATGGGACCGCTTCGACGAAAGCGGCTTCAGGCGCGGCAATCCGAAATGGGACGAACCGAACAAGCTCATATATTTTGCCCCGCCTTCTTCAAATCCTTGGTCCGCTGATCAAGCACAAGTTGCCGGCGCGCCATCGCTTCCGGCGTCAACTGAATTGCCGTGCGGTCGGTGAGCCTGAGATCAACCGCAGCGATATCGCGCTCCAGAAGGTCCTGCTCCTTCATGAACTTCGACAGCCGCGCCAATGCCAGATCGACATCGTCTTCCGGCAGTTTGACCGCAATGCCGTTGTCCATATGCAAATCCCATCGACGACCCGAAACCCAGACGTAGGCCTTCACCCGCGCCTTGATCTCCGGCCAGTTTGCGAACTCGGCTTCTAGCGAGGTTGCAGCAACCTCAGCACCGCGACCGACCACCAGGGGCAACTGCGAAAACTTGTTGTCGCGCAGCGGAGCGATGACCGAGCCACCCTTCTCCACGAGAGAAAGCTCCTGGCCATGCTGCCAGATGGCGTAGGCCTGGCGCTCCTTGAGCTTCACCTCGATCGTCTTCGGATAGATCTTGCGAACCTCGACGTTCTCGACCCAGGGCAGCTTGGCAATCTTCTGGCGCGCTGCATCAACGTCGAGCGCCACGAGCGAGGTTGTACCGTCCAGCCCCAACAACTGCAGAATCTCAATTTCAGAGGTCTCGGAATTACCGGACACTTTCACGTCATCGATCGCAAAGCCGGCAGCGGTCGTCGTCGCCTGTGCAACGGCCTCGGTGTGACCACCGAGCGACATGCCGTAAAGACCGGTCGCGGCAAAGAAAGCCAAGGCGGAGACCGTCCCGACATGAGCCGGAATGTGGATGCGGCCACTTCCGAGACTGACAAGAAAGCGAACGACACGCCGCAACGGGCGCGGCAGAATCAGCCGACCATCACCCTCGGGATACGAAGGCGCCGCCTGATGACTCGGGCGCCCTATTCTTTTAACCGTCACCGAGAACAAGAAGCGTCCTCCACCATCCAACGGAGAAATTCCCCAAACGAGTAGCCGGCATGAGCGGCCATTTCGGGCACCAGGGAGGTTGGCGTCATGCCCGGCTGAGTGTTGATTTCCAGCCAGATGATTTCGCCATCTTCGGAGAAGCGATCGTCATAACGAAAGTCGGAGCGACTGACGCCACGGCAACCAATTGCTTGATGCGCCCTTAACGCCAATGATTGTATTTTTTGGTAAATATTCGGTGAAATTTCCGCCGGAATGACGTGTTTCGATCCACCCGCGACGTACTTGGCATCGTAGTCGTAGAAGCCATGCCCCATCGGCACGACCTCGGTCACGCCGAGCACCTGATCCCCCATAACGCCGCAAGTCAGCTCTCGACCGTAGATGTAGCGCTCGACAAGAACCTGTTCGCCGTAGCGCCATTCCGGGGAGCTGATGATCTGCGGAGGATGGGATTGATCCTCCTGAACGATTACCACACCGAAGCTGGAGCCTTCTCGCACGGGCTTCACAACATAGGGCGGCTTCATCGGATGCTCTGCCGGAAAGGCGAAGCGATTGATCACCTCGGACTGAGCAACAGGAATACCGGCAGCGGCAGCAACCCCCTTGGCCTTCTCCTTGTCCATGGCAAGCGCCGACGCCAACACGCCGGAATGGGTATAAGGAATCTCGAGATATTCGAGGACGCCCTGGATCGTGCCGTCCTCGCCGTAGGGGCCATGCAGCGCATTGAAAACGGCATCAGGTCGTAATGCAGCAAGCTTCGCTGACACGTCGCGATCGACGTCGATCCGCGTCACCTGGAAGCCCTCAGCCTCAAGAGCATCCGCGCACGCCGTCCCGGAAGAAAGGCTTACCGGCCTCTCCGAAGAAAACCCACCCATCAGGACAGCGACATGCTTACGACTCATCAACACCCCCAAAAATAACCTGCACACTGAGTTCCGACGCTTGCACCAAGCTTGTTTCTCGTCCGAATCTCGTTCGGTGATGCAGGTGTATTAGAGCCCGATTATGGTTAATGAAGTGTTTACTTTCGTTAATTTTTGCCGCGGAAGGCCGCCAGGGCATGGCCGCGCAAGATGCAAAACCCCGCGGCAACGGCGCGTGCCGTGCGGGGTTTCCACAAGGAAATCGCATCAGTTCGGGGCTTCCTCGCCCGTTAACTTCCAAACAAGACCACCCAGAACACCGCCCACAAGCGGCGCGACCCAGAACAGCCAAAGCTGCCGCAAGGCCCAGCCGCCGACGAACAACGCCTGCCCTGTCGAGCGTGCAGGATTGACCGACGTCTTGGTGACCGGAATCGAAATCAGGTGAATCAACGTCAGTGCAAGACCGATGGCGATTGGCGCGAAACCTGCCGGCACCCTGGTGCTCGTCGAGCCTAAAATGATGAAGACGAAGAACGACGTCAGGACGATTTCGATCACCAGTGCAGAAGAAAGTGAATAGCCGCCCGGCGAATGCTCGCCATAACCATTCGCGGCAAAACCCCCGAGCTCGAAACCGGCCGCTGGCGACGGCATAGAGCACACCCGCGGCAACGATCGCGCCAATAACCTGCACCACAATATAAGGAATTACGCGACCCGCTGGGAACTTGCCGGCCACGGCAAGACCAACGGAAACTGCCGGGTTGAAGTGCCCACCGGAAATGCCGCCGACGGCAAAAGCCATTGTCAGGACCGTGAACCCAAAGGCAAATGCAACCCTACAAAGCCAATTCCAAGCTCGGGAAATGCTGCGGCGAGCACGGCACTGCCGCATCCACCAAACACGAGCCAGAACGTTCCAAGAAATTCTGCAATAAGACTTTTCTGCATATTTCCCTCCCACGCTCAACCAGAGCGTTCATGAGGAACGCTGCTTCATATTGATTCTGGTCAAGTGACTATGCGCGGCGTCGATGAGCTGAGAAAATGCAAAGCCTACTAATCTTTTTTTCGTTTATTGCCCTGCGGGCATTTGCGCCGCATTAAAATTGCGTTAAGAGCCGCCTGCCTTTCACAGGCATTTCTATGATCCCAATTGGAATGAAAATGTCAGACGCGATATCCAGAGTATCGCCGGCTCCCGCTTCATCGAACAGTGCGCAAGTCAACTCGCCGGCGCGCGTTCTGATCGCAAGCCTCGTCGGCACCACGATCGAATTCTTCGATTTCTACGTATATGCAACTGCCGCCGTGCTGGTCTTCCCGACGCTGTTCTTCCCGAACAGCGACCCGACGACCGCGCTGCTTGCGTCCTTTGCCACCTTCTCAATCGCCTTCTTCGCCCGTCCGCTCGGCGCCGTGGTCTTCGGCCATTTCGGCGACAGGATCGGCCGCAAGACGACGCTCGTCGCCGCCCTGCTCACCATGGGCATTTCGACGGTTGTGATCGGCCTTCTGCCCTCCTACGAATCGATCGGCGTCGTCGCGCCGCTGCTGCTCGCACTTTGCCGCTTCGGCCAGGGCTTCGGCCTCGGCGGCGAATGGGGCGGTGCAGTGCTGCTCGCCACAGAAAATGCGCCAGAAGGCAAGCGCAGCTGGTACGGCATGTTCCCGCAGCTCGGCGCGCCGGTCGGCCTGTTCCTGTCATCGGGTATCTTCTGGCTGCTGCTGCAGGTCATGTCTCAGGATGCGCTTCTCAGCTGGGGCTGGCGCGTTCCCTTCATCTCGTCCATCCTGCTGATCGTCATCGGTCTCTGGGTCCGCCTCTCGATCACCGAGACGCCGGCTTTCCAGAAGGCGATCGACAAGCAGGAGCGTGTAGCCGTCCCGGTTGCCGTGCTCTTGCGCAAGCACAAGCGCAGCCTGTTCCTCGGCACCTTCGTGGCGCTGGCAACCTTCGTACTGTTCTACATCGGCTCGGCTTACCTGCTGTCCTACAACGTCAAGGTCCTCAAGATCCCGTTCCTCGACGCGCTTGAGATTCAGATCGTCGGTTCTGTCGCCTTCGGTATCTTTATCCCGATCGTCGGCAAGCTTGCGGAGCGCTTCGGCCGCCGCGAGGTCCTGATCATCACCACCGTGCTGATCGGTATCTTCTCGTTCTTCCTGCCCGGGCTGATGACCGGCGGCGAAGGAAGCATCGTGGTCTTCGCGATCGTTGCGATGGCGCTGATGGGCATGACCTACGGCCTAATCGGCACGGCTCTTGCCGCGCCCTTCCCGACTGCCGTCCGCTACACTGGCTCGTCGATCACCTTCAACCTTGCCGGCATTTTCGGCGCTTCGTTGGCGCCCTACATCGCCACCTGGCTGCAGGCAAACTACGGCATGCAGTATGTCGGCTACTATCTCGGTCTCTCTGCTGTCATCACTCTGATCTGCATCCTGGCCTCGGGCCGCGACGAAATCTGAAATTAACCTGCATTGATAACAAAAAGGCCGCAAAATCAAGATTTTGCGGCCTTTTTGTTATCTATAGCACAAGCGGAACGAGCTACTTCCGGTCGCTCGTTGCAGGAACGTTCCCGACACTGGCTATTCGCTGGTTACGCCCTGGAAAGGGCGGACTTCGCGTCCTGGCATGAAGACGCCGAAACGCTTGATTTCCCACTCAAGCTTGATACCGGAATTCTCGAAGACCTCACGGCGGACCTGTTCACCGAGATATTCGAGATCGTATCCCGTCGCTTGCCCCATGTTGATCATGAAGTTGCAGTGGAGCGACGACATTTGCGCGCCACCGATTACCAGCCCGCGGCACCCCGCTTCATCGATCAGCTTCCAGGCGGAATGACCTTCGGGATTCTTGAAGGTCGAGCCGCCAGTCTTTTCGCGGATCGGCTGGACCGTCTCGCGATGGTTGCGTACGGCATCCATCTCGGCCCGGATCTTGGCGCGATCCTCGCCGTACCCTTCGAAGAGCACCGACGTGAAAATCAGATCGTTCGGCACGGACGAATGGCGGTAAGAGTAACCCATGTCCGCGTTCGACAAGACATGTTTATTGCCCTTGCGGTCAACCGCGTTCACCTCGACGAGCCGCTCACGCGTCTCCGCGCCGTTGGCGCCGGCGTTCATGCGTGCTGCGCCGCCGATGCTGCCGGGAATGCCATAGTAGAAGTGGAAGCCGCCGATGCCGTTATCCATTGCCATGGCCGCGACGTGCTTGTCCGGGCAGATCGCGCCGGCGCGGATGCGGTTCTCGCCCGCGAGCTCGACCGAGCCGAAGCCCTTAGCCGAAAGCCGCAAGACGACGCCAGGAATGCCACCATCGCGCACGAGAATGTTGGAGCCCACGCCGACGACAGTGACCGGAACCTCTTCCGGCAAAAGCTTGAGGAAAGCAATAAGGTCGTCCTCGTCGTGCGGCTGGAACATCAGTTCCGCCAAACCACCAGCGTGGAACCAGGTCACACGGTCCATCGGTGCATCCGGCGTGATTCTTCCACGGATGTCCTTTACACTGCCGCCGAGCGACGCAAGAAGCTTTTCCCCATTCACCTGTTTCATGCAGATATTCCCGAAAGGCTTTCCAATTGCTTGGGCAACGCTGCCGCCCAGTACGTGATACTCCCAGCCCCCAACAGAACCACAAAATCCCCGGGCTTTGCAATCTCTGCGACCATTTCAGGCAAAAGCTCTGGGGACGGCAGGAAGCGGGCCTCGCGGTGGCCACCGGATTTGATCCGCGACACCAGTGCCTCGGAGTTCACCCCTTCGATAGGATCCTCACCTGCGGCATAAACAGGCGCAAGGAAAATGCTGTCCGCGTCGTTGAAGCAGGACGCAAACTCCTCGAAGAGACTCGATAGCCGCGAATAGCGATGCGGCTGATGCACCGCGATCACGCGACCCTTGCAGGCCTCACGCGCAGCCCGCAGCACCGCTTTGATCTCAACCGGATGGTGGCCGTAGTCATCGAAGATCTGTACGCCGTTCCACTCACCGGTCAGAGTGAAACGACGCTTGACGCCGCCGAAGGAGGCGAGTCCCTTGGCGATGTCCTCGCTCGACATGCCGAGACGGTTGGCGACCGCGATCGCGGCAGTGGCATTGGAGATGTTGTGGCGTCCGGGCATCGGCATGACGAGATTGTCGAGCTTGATGACCTGTCCGGTTCGCCGGCGGCGGATCTCGACGTCGAAGATAGAACGCGGACCCTCGACACGGACATTCATGAAACGAACGTCAGCCTGAGGATTTTCGCCATAGGTAATGATCTTGCGGTCCTCGATGCGGCCAACCAGCGCCTGGACTTCGGGATGGTCGAGACACAGTACGCCGAAGCCGTAGAACGGCACGTTCTCGACGAACTGGCGGAATGCAGCGCGAACGGCATCAAAGTTGCCGTAGTGGTCGAGGTGTTCGGGGTCGATGTTGGTGATAACAGCGACATCGGCGGGGAGCTTCAGGAAGGTGCCGTCGGACTCGTCGGCCTCCACCACCATCCACTCACCCTCGCCCATGCGCGCATTGGTGCCGTAGGCATTGATGATGCCGCCGTTGATCACCGTCGGGTCGAGCCCACCCGCTTCCAGCAACGTCGCCACGAGCGAGGTCGTCGTGGTCTTGCCATGCGTGCCGCCGATCGCAATCGCATTGCGGAAACGCATCAGTTCGGCAAGCATCTCCGCCCGGCGTACGACCGGCAGCAGCTTTTCGCGCGCAGCCACGAGCTCGGGATTGTTTTTCTTGATCGCAGTCGAGACGACCACCACTTCAGCGTCACCGAGGTTCTCTGCCTTGTGACCGACGAAGACTTCGATGCCCTTGTCGCGCAGACGTTGCACGTTGGCGCTGTCGGCCTGATCCGATCCCTGCACGCGGTGACCGAGATTATGGAGCACCTCGGCAATGCCGCTCATGCCGATGCCGCCGATGCCGATGAAATGAACGAGGCCGATGGCCTTCGGCATTTTCATGCGCGTTTCCCCTTGAACTCTGCAATTGTACGTCGTGCCGCAATAGCCTCTACCATGTCGGCAAGCAAGTTCGCAGCATCGGGTTTACCCGCCTGCTTGGCTGCAGCGGCCATCCGGGCAAGCTTTTCCGGGTCGTTCATCACGTGGGTGAGGATCGAAGCGATCTTCTCGGGCGAAAGCTCGGCCTGCGCAATGACCTTGGCGCCGCCGGTCGCCGCAAGCGCTGCCGCATTCGCCGCCTGATCGTGATCCAACGCATGCGGATAAGGCACGAGCACTGCCGGGCGCCCGATCACGGAAATCTCCGAAACTGTCGATGCGCCGGAACGGCAGATGACGAGATGTGCCGCAGCAAGTCGTTCGGCCATGTCCGTGAAGAACGGCGCCGTATCCGCAGCCATCTTCAGTTGAGCGACGCAGGCGCTCAACATGCCCATATCTTCCGGCCGCACTTGCTGGGTGATGCGCAGGCGATCGCGAAGCCCGTCCTCAAGCAAGCTAATCGCCGTCGGCATCGTCTTGGAGAAATACTGCGCGCCCTGGCTGCCGCCAAAGACGACGAGATTGAAAGGCTCACCGGGATTGGATGGAGAATACGGCACTTTCGCCGCCTCGATGATTGCCGGGCGCACCGGATTGCCAGTTGTCACCGTCTTGTCGGGAAACTGCCCGCCGCCCTCAGGCAGGAACCCGCCCGCGATCGCCTGCACACGGCTCGCCAGCGCCTTGTTGGCGCGTCCCATCACCGCATTCTGCTCATGAATCATGGCAGGCACGCCAAGGCGCGTGGCGGCCAGCAGCGGCGGTACGGTCGGATATCCGCCGAAGCCGACAACCACCACGGGCTTGAGACGCGCGATCAGTTTCTTGGCGGCCCGCATACCGCTCCAGAGCGTCCACAGAGAGCGAGCGACGGCAACCGGGTTCTTCGAACCGATCGTCGCCGACGGCACGACGTGGATTTCGTCGGCGGGGAATTTGCCGGCATAACGCTCGGCACGGCTATCGGTGACCAGATGCACGGAATAGCCGCGTTCCTTCAGCTTGTGGGCCAGGGCCTCCGCAGGAAACACATGGCCGCCGGTCCCCCCGGCGGCAAGCAGGACGATGCCTTTGCTCATAGGCAGTTACTCCGCCGGCATACCGTGCGCGACGCGGAAGAGGCTCCGATCCTGCGCACGTTTTTCCGGCCTATGACGCGTCAGCGCAAGAATAAACCCGGCGGTGACGCAGATAGCGACCATGGACGAACCGCCATAGGAAATCAGCGGCAAGGTCATACCCTTTGCCGGCAGCAGTTCGAGATTGACGCCTACGTTGATGATCGACTGTATGCCGATCTGCAACACGAGGCCAGCGACGGCAAAGCGGTTGAAGTCGTTCCGTTCCTTGTAGGCATGCGAGAGACCGCGCAGCACGAGAACGGAAAACAGCGCGACCAGCGCCATGCAGAAGACGATGCCGAATTCCTCGGCTGCGACCGAAAAGATGAAGTCGGTATGCGCATCAGGGATGATACGTTTGACGATGCCCTCGCCCGGGCCTTGGCCGAACCAGTCGCCGCGGATGATCGCTTCGCGCGCCGTATCGATCTGGAAGGTGTCGCCTTCTCCGGTCAGGAACTTGTCGATGCGCAGCGCCACGTGCGGGAAGATGTAGTAGGCGCTGACGAGCCCGCCGACACCGCCTGCACCGAGCACGATGATCCATATCCACGGCATGCCGGCCATGAAGAACATGCCGCCCCAGACGGCGGTCGTCAGGATCGTTTGTCCAAGGTCAGGCTGTGCGACCAGAAGTGCTGCGACAATGCCGAAGAGGATGATGGCGAAGAGATTGCCTGGTATCTCAGGCTGCCTTGCGTGCTCGGCAAAGAGCCAAGCGCAAACGACCACGAAGGCGGGCTTCATGAATTCGGAGGGTTGGATCGAGATGCCGGCCAACGTGACCCAACGGCGGGAACCCTTGACTTCGACGCCGAAAAACAGTGCCAGCAGCATCATGCCGAGCGCAGCGATCAACAGGATGATCGCCGTGCGTCGCACCTGGCGCGGCGTCAGGAAGGACAGCCCAACCATCACGGCGAGTGACGGGATCATGAAAGCCGCATGGCGCTTGACGAAGTGGAACGGCTCCAGCCCGATACGCTCGGCAACGGCTGGCGAAGCGGCGAACGACAGCATGAAGCCGATGCCCATCAGGAAGATGAACATCGCCAGAAAAAAGCGGTCGATGGTCCAAAACCAATCGGCCAGAGGCCCACGTTCCGCGCGGCTTACCATGTCACTTATCTCCTGTTGCCGAATCGATCAGCATGGTGATTCCGTCGAGCGCTGCCACATGGCTGACAAATGCATCGCCCCTGACTTCAAAGTTCTTATATTGGTCGAAGCTTGCGCAAGCCGGGGATAGCATCACGGCCAGCGGGCCGCTTTCATCCTTTTCGGCATCCGCAGCCGCGTGCGCGACGGCGCGCTCCAGCGTACCGGAAATCTCGTATGGCACCGCCTCGCCAAGCGTCGCGGCAAATTCGGCCGCCGCCTCGCCAATCAGGTAGGCCTTAGCGATGCGTGGAAAGAAACCCGTCAGTGAGGTGATGCCTCCGGCTTTTGGCAATCCACCGGCAATCCAGTAGATGCGGTCATAGCTCGACAGCGCTGGAGCTGCCGCGTCAGCATTCGTAGCCTTGGAGTCGTTGACGAAAACGACGCTGCCGCGACGTCCGACCGGCTGCATGCGATGCTTGAGCCCAGGGAAGGACACCAACCCCGCACGTATTTCCTCTTCGGAGACACCGACTGCAAGGCACGCAGCAACCGCTGCCGCGGCATTCTGCGCGTTGTGGCCACCGCGTAGTGTCTGGATGCCGTCAAGATCGGCGATCGGCTTCGTCGCGCCTCCCGAGGCTCGGATGAGCTTCGTTCCTTCTGCATAGATGCCATAGGGAAGCGCATGGCGACGGGAAATTCGCGTAACCTTGCCGCCGGCTCGCTCGATACGATCTGCGATCATCTCGCAGTGGCTGTCGTCCACACCGACCACAGCGACACCGCTGCCGGCGACCAGACGCTCCTTGATGTCGGCATAGTGCTGTATCGTGCCATGACGATCGAGATGATCCGGCGTCAGGTTGAGCAGGATACCGGCGGACGGATTGAGCGTCGGCGCAAGGTCGATCTGGTAGGACGAGCATTCGACGACGTAAAAGCGTCCATCCTTCGGCGGGTCGAGCGTCAGCACCGCCGTCCCGATATTGCCGCCGAGCTGAGTGTCGCGACCGCTCGACTTCAGGATATGCGCGACCAGCGCGGTCGTCGTCGACTTGCCGTTGGTGCCGGTAATGGCAATGAACGGGCAATCGGGCGCGTGCGCCCGGCGCTCGCGCACGAAGAGCTCGACGTCGCCGACGACATCGACGCCGGCGGCACGCGCAAGATCAACCGTCCAGTGCGGCTTGGGGTGCGTCAGCGGCACGCCCGGTGAAAGCACGAAAAGCGACTGCGCGCTCCAGTCAATGGTACGCAGATCGGCGGTATGGATACCCTCGGCCGCCGCTTTGGTGACGCTATCCGGATTGTCATCCCAGGCGGTCACCTCGGCGCCGCCCAGTTTCAGCGCGCGCGCCGTGGCAAAGCCGGAACCGCCGAGCCCGAACAGCGCGACCTTCTTTCCTGACAGCGTCGTAACGGGGATCATCGCCGCCTCACCGCAGCTTCAGGGTGGAGAGGCCAAGCAGGGCGAGACCGACCGCGATGATCCAGAAGCGGATGACCACCTGGCTTTCCGTCCAGCCCTTCTTCTCGAAATGGTGATGGATCGGCGCCATCAGGAAGACCCGCCGGCCGGTCATCTTGAAGTACCCGACCTGGATGATGACAGAGAGCGTTTCCATCACGAACAGGCCACCGATGATCGCCATGACGATCTCGTGCTTGGTAGCGACGGCAACCGTACCGATCGTGCCGCCAAGCGCCAGCGAGCCGGTGTCGCCCATGAAGATTGCGGCGGGCGGCGCGTTGAACCAGAGAAAGCCGAGACCGGCGCCGATGACGGCCCCGAGCACCACCGAAAGCTCGCCGGTGCCCGGTACGAAGTTGATCTGCAGATAGTTTGCAAAGACGGCATTACCCGCGAGATACGCAATCACCCCGAAGGATGCTGCGGCGATCATCACCGGCACGATGGCGAGCCCATCGAGACCATCGGTCAGGTTCACGGCATTGCCGGCGCCGACGATCACGAAGCCGCCGAAGAAGACGAACATGATGCCGAGATTGATCATGAAGTCCTTGAAGAACGGGAACGCGATCGATGAGCCGAAGGTCGAGCCCGCGGTTCCGGATGCAAGTGCCGTTCGCATCATGAAGTAAACGGCAATGCCGGCGATCACGAACTCGATGCCGAGTCGCGCCTTGCCGGAGAAGCCTTTGTGGCTCTGCTTGGTGACCTTGAGGTAGTCGTCATAGAACCCGATCGCGCCGAAACCGAGGGTGACGAGCAGCGTGGCAACGACGTAGACGTTCGAAAGATCAGCCCACAGCAGCGACGACCCGACGATACCCGCGAGGATCATCAGGCCGCCCATGGTCGGCGTACCGGCCTTCTTGAAATGCGTCTGCGGACCGTCGGCGCGGATCGGCTGCCCCTTGCCCTGGCGGATGCGCAGCGAATTGATGATCGTCGGACCAAAGAGGAAGACAATGAAGGCGGACGTAAACAGGGAGGCGCCCGTGCGGAAGGTAATGTACCTGAACAGATTCAAGAATTTCAGGTGTTCCGACAGTTCGACAAGCCAAATCAGCATTCAGGGCCCCTTGTTACCCGCTCAAAAATCGCGTTGCGTGTCGGCAAATGGCGGGAATTTGTCAAGGAGCGCGGCGACGATCTTGCCGAAACCGATGCCCAGTGACGATTTTACCATCAGCACGTCGCCAGCCGCGACAGCGTTCAATACATATTCTGCTAGTTCTTCGGTCTTCTCGTAGTGGACGACCTGCACGCTCTCGGGGAGCGATTCCTTCAGCGCAACCATTTCGGGCCCGGCGAGCCAAACATGCTCGATACCGGCTGCGAGCAACGGCCCCGCCAGATCCGAATGAACTTTCTCCGCGTAGTCACCCATCTCCAGCATATCGCCAAGCACAGCGATGCGCCGCCCAGCGCCCGCTGGCACCGAACTCGCAAGCACAGCGATTGCCGCCCGCATCGAAGCAGGATTGGCGTTGTAGCTTTCGTCGATGACAGTGAAAGTGCCGTGGTCGATCGTCAGCCGATGACGGCGGCCCCTGCCCTTCTCCGGCTGGAGCGTCGCAAGGGCGGTGATTGCCTGGTGCATGTCCGCACCGACAAGCTTGACAACACCAAGGGCGGCCAGTGCATTTTCGGCGATGTGCCGGCCCGGTGCGCCGATCGCCACCTCCTTCGTATCGCCGTCAATGGTGATCCACAACGTCGAACTTTGATCGGAGCCGTTAAACTCCGCCAGGCGGAAATCCGCCTTGGCGTGCTGACCGAACGAATGGATGTGCTGGATACCTTGGGCCTGCGCGGTACGCTCCAGGAAGTTGAACTGATCGTTGTCGCGATTGAGCACGACCTGCCCGCCCGGCACGACGCCTTCGAAAATCTCCGCCTTGGCGGTCGCGATTTCCCGTATGCTCTTGAAATTGCCGAGATGAGCCGGCGCGATCGTCGTGACCACGGCGACATGCGGCCTGATCATCTTGACCAGCGGACGGATCTCGTCCGGATGGTTCATGCCCACTTCGAAGACGCCGAAATAGGTATCAAGCGGCATCCGGGCGAGCGTCAAAGGCACGCCCCAGTGATTGTTGAACGAGGCCACCGAAGCATGCACCTTGCCCGATGGGGACAAGACGCGCCGCAACATCTCCTTGGTCGTGGTCTTTCCGACTGAACCGGTCACGGCTATGATCTGGGCGCGAGAACGCGCACGCGAGGCAATCGCGAGCTTGCCGAGTGCCGCCAATACATCTTCGACGACGATCACTGGAACGGTGAGCCGCCCCATGGCGGGAAGGCGAGCTTCGCTGACGACGAGAAGAGCGGCGCCGTTTGCCATTGCCATCGACGCAAAGTCGTGGCCGTCAACGCGGTCGCCCTTGATGGCGAAGAAGGCTTCGCCGGGCGCAATGGAGCGGCTGTCGATGGAAATCCCGGTAGTGCCCTCAGGCAAAGTGCCGAACGGCCGCCCTGCCATGGCCGCAATCATGTCTTCCGTCGTCCAAAGCCAGTTCACGGTTTCAGCTCCTCCAAAGCCTTACGCAATTCCGCGTGATCCGAAAAAGGCAGGGTGACGCTCCCGATCGTCTGCCCTTCTTCGTGCCCCTTGCCGGCAACGATCAGCGTGTCGCCAGATGTCAGCATAGCAACCGCCGTGCGAATTGCCTCCGCGCGATCGCCGACCTCGGTTGCGCAGCCTGCGGCCGCCATGATCTCGGCACGAATGGACGCCGGCTCTTCCGAGCGCGGATTATCATCGGTGACGATCACCACGTCGGCCAGACGGCAGGCGATTTCACCCATGATCGGGCGCTTGCCGCGATCACGATCGCCGCCGCAGCCAAATACGACGATCACCCGGCCGGTCGTAAACGGCCGAACGGATTCCAGAACGTTGGAAAGCGCGTCGGGCTTATGTGCATAGTCGACATAAGCGAGTGCACCGTCCCTGGTGTGGCCCACCAATTCGAGACGGCCGGATGCGCCCTGCAGCTTTTCGAGCGCCGCCATGGCGACCTTCGCCGGCACGCCCGTCGACATCGCAAGACCCGCCGCCACAAGGGCGTTCGCGACCTGGAAATCGCCGGCAAGCGGAATATCGACCTCGAAGATTTCGTCGCCGGCATGGATTTCGGCCACCTGCTTGTGGCGGAAATGCTCGACGCGCTTCAGCGTCAGGTAGTCGCCCTTGCGACCAACGGTGCGAACATCGTGGCCCGCATCGCGCGCAGCTTTGACTGCTTGCTCCGACCACGCATCGTCGGCGAAAATCACCGCCGGTGCGCCCTTCGGCAGCAGCGTATCGAACAGCCGCATTTTCGCGGCCATGTAGCTTTCGACCGTCGGATGGTAGTCCATATGATCGCGGCCGAGATTGGTAAAGGCAGCGGCCGCGAGCCTGACGCCATCGAGGCGACCCTGATCGAGACCATGGCTGGAGGCTTCCATCGAGGCATGCGTGACACCCTCGTCGGAAAGCTCGGCCAGCAATTTGTGAAGCGACACCGGATCGGGTGTCGTTAGCGAGCCGTATTCGTTGCGTGTCGGCGAGACAACGCCCGTCGTGCCGATCATCGCGGCCGGATGTCCGGCATAGGCCCAGATCTGCCGGGTAAAGGAAGCGACAGACGTCTTGCCAGCTGTGCCGGTCACAGCAACCATCGTTTCCGGCTGCCTGGCATAAAAGTGAGACGCTGCGATCGACAGGAAGCGACGTGAATCGTTCACGACGAGAACGGGTATGGAAGTATCAATACTATGGGACGCAACGGCCACGACGGCGCCGCGTGTAGCCGCGTCCGCGATAAAGCCTGCTCCATCAGCCTTCGTCCCGGCGACAGCAACAAACACCATTCCGGGTTCGATCTTGCGGCTGTCGGACGAGACGCCTGAAACCGCCAGCGCTCCGACAGACCCAGCCAATTGATCTTCAAGTTCCGGAAATGCATCTCCGGCGATGTCTCGCAAGTTCATCGAATGTACTTTTCTCTCTCAAGCCGCCGCGCCCCCGTGGCGAATCGGCTCCGACATTCATTCAGACTCAATAAGACACCAACATGGCCGATCCGTCGTCACCGAACTTCGGTTCCACACCGAGAATAGGCGCTGCACGAGCAATAATGTTCTTCACCATAGGCGCTGCCGTGTACGCGGCGATGTTCTGCCCCTTCTCGCCATTGTGCGGTTCATCGCAGAACGTCAGCACCACATATTTCGGGTCATCGATCGGAAATGCCGCAAGGAAGGCGTTGAAATTGAGGTTCGACGCATAACGGCCGTTGACGACCTTGTCCGCCGTGCCGGTCTTGCCGCCGACGTTGAAGCCGGGAACGTCGGCATTACGGCCCGAGCCCTTGATGCCGTTCAGCTTGAAGAGATAACGAACGTCGTCGCTGGTCGTCTTCTTGACGACTACTTCTGCAACTTCGTCGGCCTGTTCGCGGTTACGCGGCAAGAAGGTCGGCTCAATCAGCTTGCCGCCATTGACGAGTGCCGCACCGGCAACCGCCGTCTGCAGCGGGGTCGTGGAAACGCCGTGACCGAAGGAGATCGTCACCGAGTTGATCTTCTTCCAGACCTTCGGCTGGCTCGGCATCTTCACCTCGGGTAGCTCGGTCCGCATCTTGGTTAGCAGACCGAGTTTCGTCAGATAGTCCTTCTGCGCATCGATGCCGACGATGTCGATGATACGGGCGGTACCGACGTTCGACGAGTACTGGAACACCTCGGGCAGCGTCAGCCAACGGCGCTGGCCGTGGAAGTCGTGGATGGTGAAGCCGCCGATACGGATCGGTTGCGTCGCATCAAAGCTGTCGTTGAGGCTGACCTTCCCGGTGTCGAGTGCCATTGCGAGGGAGAAGGTTTTGAAGGTTGACCCCATCTCGAACGTGCCGTTCGACATGCGGTTAAGCCATCCTTCCTTGGCGCCTTCCAACGGGTTGTTGGGATCGAAATCCGGGGCCGATGCCATTGCCAGCACTTCACCGGTATGAATATCGAGGATAACAGCGCCGGCGCCTTTTGCCTCGTAGTTCTTGACGGCATTGACGACGACGTCGCGCACGATGTTCTGGACACGGATGTCAATCGACAGGCGAACCGGCTCGAGCGGCTGGTCGCTTGTCATGCCGACTGAAGCGAGGTCGGCAAGACCCTGATCGTCAATGTATTTTTCCATGCCGGCAACGCCGCGGTTATCGATGTTGACGTAACCGAGGATGTGCGCCGCAGTCGGGCCGCCCGGATAGAAGCGGCGCTTCTCCGGCCGGAAGCCGATGCCGGGAATGCCGAGCGCGAGAATCTGGCTTTGCTGCTTCGGCGTCAGCTGGCGACGCAGCCAAGCAAAGTGGGAGGTGCGGTTTGCGAGCTTCTTATAGGTACCCTTCATGTCAAGGTCGGGCAGGACCGTGGCAAGTTTCTCGACCGCCTCGTCAGCGTCAACGACCTTATTCGGCTCGGCAAAGAGCGAGACCGTGCGGATATCGGTCGCCAGCACTTCGCCGTTTCGATCCAGGATATCCGGACGCGAGGCCATCAGACGATCCGGTGGCAGGATACTGGACACGACCTCGGGATCACGGATCGCGTATTCGACAAGACGCCCGCCGATGACGCAATAGACCCCGAGGAAACCGACGATCAGGAGCCCAACGCGGCTCTTGGCCTGTCCCGCCCTCTTCTTTCGCGATCCCTCAATCGGCATATTGCCGCCGAGGCGGTTGTGTGTGCCGGCGGAGAAATGCGCCTGGCTCTTCAAGACCATGATGCGTGAAAGAAACGACATCTCTACTCCACCGATCCGGTTGCCATCATGTCTTCTTCTTCGGCCTGTGGCGCTACTGCCTTCGGCTTTGCCTTTCCAGAACCGGCCTTCGCTTCGGTAACGTCAGGAACAGGGACCTGCGACTTCAACATCGGCAGTTCCTTGGTATGGACGAGCGACGTTGAAGCCGTTGGCTGCAACTGAAGCTCACCATTGTAGTTGTTGACGAGACGCTCGAGCCTGTTCGGCTGGGACAGCAGCGCCCAATCTGCCTTCAGCAGATCGATGGTATCCTTCTCGAGCTTGATCTCCGCTTCGAGGCGATGAACTTCCTCGAGCTTGAGCTCGGCATGGTGCTTGATCGTGTAAGTGACAGCCGCAGCCGCTGTCATGACACCGACGAGGATGAGGTCCAAGGTTCTCAGCATATCAGGCTCCGAGCTTTCCGAGACTCGCCAGATTCGGCAATCCGAAGATGGAAATATCTGCTGCTTCAGCGGGTGCCGCAGTGCGCAACCCTGCCCGCAACTTGGCTGACCGAGCCCGCGGGTTTGCAGCGGCTTCAGCCTCGCTTGCCGAGACCATGGGCTTGCCGATACGCTCAAAGGTCGCCGCACGCTCATGCGCCACCGGCAGATGACGGGAGCCCGAAGCCTTGCCCGCGCGATCGGAGAAGAACGTCTTGACGATCCGGTCCTCGAGCGAATGGAAGGTAACGACAACAAGACGTCCGCCGGGCTTCAGGACGCGCTCGGCCGCAAACAACGCCTGCGCCAGTTCGCCCAGCTCATCGTTGACGAATATCCGGAGCGCCTGGAAGACACGCGTCGCCGGATGAATCTTGTCCTTCATCTTGCGCGGCGTGACGAGCTCAATCAACCCGGCCAGATCGCGCGTGGTCTCGAATGGCTTTTCAGCCCGCCGCTTTTCAATCGCATGCGCGATGCGCGGCGACTGACTTTCCTCTCCGAGAAAATGAAAGATTCGAATCAGATCTGCGACCTTGGCGCGATTGACCACATCGGCCGCGGAAACGCCTGCAGCCGACATACGCATATCCAGAGGTCCATCCTTCTGGAACGAGAAGCCGCGCTCTGCTTCATCGATCTGCATTGAAGACACGCCGATGTCGAGCACGACCCCATCCAACCCTTCGGATGGAGCAGCCTCGGCCAATTGAGAGAACTGCGAATGAACGAGCTTCAAACGACCCTGGCTCTCCGCGACAAGGGCCTGACCGGCTTCGATAGCAGTCGGATCGCGATCCAAGGCGATCACACAGGCACCAGCGCCAAGAATGGCAGAAGTGTAGCCGCCGGCGCCGAAGGTGCCATCCAGAATGATTTTGCCGGGCAACGGCTCGAGCGCAACCAGAACCTCGTTGAGAAGAACCGGAATGTGGCGAACCGGTCCGCCACCGGCATCAATTGAATCTCCGCCAGGATTCGCCGCCATTCCGTTCCCTCGTACCGTTAGGAACGCCCGCCCGCCAGCCGACGCCCTCCTCGTGCCTGCATCTGGGCAGCCTGAAATGCCTGCGGCTGCCACAGCTGAAAATGATCCGCCCGACCGACGAAGGTCACCTCGTCCGAGATACCGGTGAAGTCGCGGATGAAATCCGTGACCATCAGCCGACCTTCCGCATCGAGCTTCATGAAGATACCGCCCCCGTGGATGAGAAGCGACATCTCGTTCGCGTCCGACGAAAACGGATCCTCCGCAGAAATCTGACGCTCGAATCTCTCCAGGAGATCCGGACCGCCGACACTGATCGCCGGAAACACAAAGTCCTGGAAGCAATAGAGCTCCTGAACATTGCGCTGCGCCAGCACGGATCGAAAGGCCGCCGGCACGGAAACCCTGCCCTTGGAATCGATTCTGTTGGTCGCATTTGAAAGGAAGCGGCCCATGACACGAAACATCCGTTCCCGAAAGAGCCCGGACTGAACTCACAAGCCCGGAACCTCGAAATTCAGGCACAGCTTCGCGAGCCGAATGAGCAAGACCCCATCCGGCGCTTCCGGAACGGAAGACACCTTGGCTTTGCGATTGGTGGGCACATACTTGCCCTTGCGCAGTGCATGAATGGGATAACATGGGACCATATGGGCGTCAATGGGAAACGCCCGTCTCACGATGAGCGCAGTATCGAAAATTTATAAGCTGTTAAGTTTAACAAAGGGTTAGGATCGCGCTTGCCGATGCCAGGCAGGCGCGCTTCAAGCACGCTCCGGAAGGCGGCACATGTTTCATATCGGTACAGCCAAATATGCGATTTCCAACAAAGGCTTAGGGCTCGCTCCTCAACGGTGGCGGACGCCGGTCGGAGGCGCCCGCATGAAGAGGTCTGCGGCCGCTATCTCCTTTGAAGTAGGCGACCAAGCTATTCGGATATTACCACGTGCAAAATAATAAGGAGCCGGAGAATTGAATTAGTTCAGCGCTACAGCATATTACTAAAAACTAAATAAGTAATCGTGGAGTAATGCTATGACAAACTTCACATTAAAGGGACTTCTTTACGGTCGCTTTGAGCCGGAAAAGCGTATTTCGTTGTCGCAGTCTGGCATGACGACCGATATCCAATGCGATTCCTGCGGCAAGATATTCAAACGCTGGTCCATTCTCGCCCGTAGCAGCACCACCTGCGATGAATGCCTGGCGAAGGCACCGACCGCCCACTAACAATCGTCAACATCAACAAGACACGTCTCTGCAAAGACAGTTCGCCAGCTGGCCTGTAAGCCGGGTTCTGTATGGCCCCGGCCAAAGCCGGAACGTGGCAGCCATTCCTCTGGGACAGCGTTTGCACGCTGCCTCACGCAACCCACCCGGATGACTGACCTGGAAACCGGCCGGAAGGCTCGCGCCTACCACGTCATCCCTATTCGGTCTTGCTCCCGGTGGGGTTTACCTTGCCATCGCCGTTACCGGAGATGCGGTGGGCTCTTACCCCACCCTTTCACCCTTACCTGCCGAGGCAGGCGGTTTGCTTTCTGTGGCACTTTCCCTGAGGTCGCCCTCGCCGGACGTTATCCGGCACCGTGTTTCCGTGGAGCCCGGACTTTCCTCACCCTACCGCCTTTCGGCATTGGTAAAGCGCGGCTGCCCGGCCAACTGGCACGGCTCCCTTAGCGGAGACGCGAAGCGAATGCCACTGAAATATCGTGGGTCTCTACGCATACATGCAATAGGCGACAAGGCACCTCCCCGACCGGATGCGTGCCTAACGGAAGACGGGCGTCAGCTCCCTGCCAAAGTCCTCGGCGCCGAGCCAGCCTTGCGTCATAACGATAGCGCCCAGTCGGCCGAGCTCATCGGATGACTTTGCGGCAACAAAATTGCCACCTGCCAAAACTGCAATTCGGGGAGAATCCGTATAGCCCACATAGGGATAGGCTGTTGTCGTGAAGCTTGCCACACACGGCGCGGAGGTGGTCGGGCAGCCAGCCAGAGCCGGCATTAGTTGGAGTGCCGTTGAGACCAGATTATCGCGCTCCAGCAGATCGCCGTCAGAGTGAAACCACGCCGCGATATCTTCGAGCGTTTCGAATGACCGCGCCTCAAGATCGCCGCCGAGTTTCAGATAGGTCCGACCGTCAGGGTACCGCACAGGCGGCAAGATAAAGACGTGGTCCTCGTCGCGGTCGCCAAAGACGATCGTTGAAGGCATTTTTGCGAAAATCGCCGTCTCCCGCTCGCCAAGTTCAAAGAACGCAACGGTGCGGGCAGCAACTCTGATCTCGATGGGCGCTGGCAGGAGATTGTTGAAATTGCTGAAGCCGCCGGCGGCGACCAGTACGCGCTCTGCAGTATAGCTCTTGCCGCCTGCGCGGACTTCGATGGATGCGCCTTGGTCGCGAACGGAGGTAACGGTCGCGTCGATGGCCGTCGCACCCGCGTCCTCGGCAAGTTTGGTTTGCGCCCGAACCAAAGCGCGCGGATTGATGTGGCCTGCCCGCAGCCCTTCGAAATAGCCGTCGAACGACGGATTGAGGGAAAACTGCGGAAAGCGCGCGCGCAACGCCGCCGGCGTCAACAATTCGACGTCGAGATTGAGCGTTTCGCTCACCTGCAACGCCCGACCGAGATACCCTTCACCCCGTCGCGTGGGCGGCCCGGCAAACAGACAACCCACTTGCGAGAAAAAGGAAATACCGCTTTTCGCTTCGATTTCCCCGTAGCGATCGAGCGATCGAGCGAGCGAGCCGCGAGCGTCGCCCAGACCATATCGTCGTCGAAGGACCGCGTGATGCGGGCCTCGTCATAGTGGCTGGCAAAAACACCATTATGGCTCTTGCGCTCGACCGGTTCACTGGGGCCGATGAGCGCAATACCCTCAATCATCCCGGAAAGATGGCGGGCAGCAGCCGCGCCCATCATTCCGCGCCCGACGATGATCACCTTGAAATCAACTGCCACGTGTCACCTCATTTCCGAGGCCAGATAACACAGGCGTGATGTTGAATCATATTGTTAAGTGCCTCGTCGAAGTGACTCTCGAACAGGCAGTTTCAGCTGATCAATCGAGCATCGCCAGGACTTTGCCGCAATAGGCCTTCGAGACCGGATTCATGCGGGTTGCGCCATGGCCGGCATTGTACTTCAGAATCGTGTCGCAGGTCTCACCACCGCCAAGCTGATGCGCCGCGGCCAGGTATTTCATGCCGAACTTGATGTTCGTCTCCGGATCGAACAATCCCTTACTCGTCCCCGAATAGCCCATCATCCTTGCCGTCGCCGGCTTGATCTGCATGAGACCTATTTCGCCCGCGCTACCGCGTGCATTCGGATTGAAATTACTCTCTACACGCACGACCGCTTGAGCAAGCTCGACCGGCACATTGTACTGGTTTGCGTATTTGACGATGAGAGCTGAATACTGGTTGGTCGTGGTCGTGAAGTCCGGCATCGCATAGCCACTAGTCCGGTCAACAGTCTTCAAAGGAACCGTCTGAGATCTTGCACCCCATTCGCCCGCGAACGCGCAATTCATACCCATCAACAGTGCGCCCGCGCACACTGTAGCAGAAATAAACCTATTCATTCAGTCTAATTACTCCGACCCAAAGAACTTCCGGATCTTGTTTGAAATAACAATCCGGACACATGCAGCAGATCTATGTTAGATATTCTGCAACAATTCTTTTTGTTTCAATTGACGACCGCTAGAAACCCCAAACAAAACAAGCGGTGCCGTTCGACGATTGGCGTTAGACCATCGCAATGAGGAGATAATAGGGAAATGATGTGGCGACGTAGCAGACTCTCGAAATCCCGGGAGTCAGCGCCACTTCAAAAGTACTACTTATGAGCAGTAACGCGGAAGCGACGCCAGCAGACGGTGCAGCGTGTCAATCGTCGAAAAATCCGCAATTCCGTCGATTCGGGCGGGCCGAAAATGCCGCTGGAAGGCCTCGACCTCGCCCGCCATCTTGTCGGAGAATTCGCCTGTAATTTCCGTCGCATAACCGTAGAGCGAGAGCATCGACTGCAGGGCTTCGACAGGTTGGCCGCGGTCGCCGCGTTGGAAAAATCTTCCACCGGAGATCGGCGCGGGCTCAACCCAGTGGCCGATACCGGCCCTGTGGAGCTCTGACCAAGGAAATTTTTCTCCCGGATCCACCTTCCGAATCGGCGCCACATCGGAGTGTCCGAGCACCCTCTCGGGGGCAATGGACCAACGTTGGCCGCAATCGCGACACAATTCGATGACCGCCCGAATTTGTTCTTGGGGATACTCTGGAAGTCCGCCAGGATGACCGGCATTGGCAATCTCGATCCCGATCGACAAAGAGTTGATGTCGGTCTCGCCCTGCCAGTAACTTTTGCCGGCGTGCCAGGCACGACGCTCCTCGGGCACCAGTTGGAGAACTGCGCCATCTTCACCTACGAAGTAGTGGCTCGACACCTGGCTTTCGTCGCGACAGAGCCACTCCAGCGCTCCCTCGGGCGTCGGCATGCCTGTGTAGTGAAGAAGGATCATGTTAGGCTTGCGCCCGTCCGCACGCTCGCCGTGATTGGGCGAAGGACGAACAGTTGCCTTCCGGTAATCGGCCTCGAATGAGGTCATGCGGCGCGGCGTTCCTTCTCGATCGCCTCGTAGGCTGCATTCAGCGCAGCCATACGCTCGTTGGCAATGGCATGGAACTCGGCCGGAACGCCGCGGGAAATCAGCCGATCCGGATGGTGTTCGCTCACAAGCCCATGATAACGGCGGCGAATCGTCGTGAAGTCGTCCGATGGCGAAACGCCGAGCACCTTGTAGGGATCGCGACCCATGGAGACATGGCGCGCGGCGATCCGTTCGAAGTGCTCTTCATTCATATGGAAGATCTCGCCGACGTGCCGCAGGAACGCCAATTCCTTTTCATGGATGAGCCCGTCGGCCTTGGCGATGTGGAAGAGACCGTCCAACACCTCTTCCAGTACCGGGCAATTGGCTGCGCATGTCACGCATAAGGACGAAAGACGTTCCGCATAGGCTTCATAACCGGCGACGTCCTGACGCGCCAGATTATAGAGGCGAGCGACATTCTTTGCCTGCTCGGGCGGGAATTCAAAGATCTCACGGAAGGCATTCACCTCCTTCTCGCTCACGATTCCGTCCGCCTTTGCCATCTTCGCCGACAGAGCGATGATGGCGACCGAGAAGGCGACCTTGCGGCGCGTCTCGGGATCACCCTCGAAAACTGTCCGGATAGCCTCGACCACAGCAGAAAGAACGTTACCCGCGGTGTTGCCTATGGCATTCAGCAGTTTTTCCCAGAAGGACATAAAGGTCTCTCGCAGTGCAAATAGGAGAAATACCTTGACCAAATAATGCCTGCCTTTGCAAGGCGGCGATTGGTCGTAGGGTTGAATAGACTTTTCACAATTCGTTTATGGTCATAGTGCGAAGCCTCGCAAGATCGCGTACGGGGCAGGTTCCAATTGCGGCCGGCGAGCGACGATCGCGCTTTCCACAGCCCTTCTGAAGTGCGATCTCGAGCTTGAAACGATTATATCATCGCTTCTGTCTATCTTCGCCGTTCCGGGCCCTATTTTCACAATAACTACACTTTACATGCCTCTTTCCCTGTCGCATCCATGCGTCAGGTAAGCAGCACGCAACAGCGCTGATATGAGACATTGGAGGGATCATGGCCAAACAGAAAGTCGCAATGCTCACGGCTGGAGGCCTGGCACCCTGTCTGTCGTCCGCGGTCGGCGGACTGATAGAACGCTACAGCGACGTGGCGCCTGACATCGAGCTTGTCGCCTATCGCTCCGGCTACCAGGGCGTGCTCCTCGGCGACAGCATCAAGATCACTGCCGACATGCGGGAGAAGGCGCCGCTTCTGCATCGCTATGGTGGCTCGCCAATCGGCAATAGCCGCGTCAAGCTCACAAATGCTGCCGATTGCGTGAAGCGCGGACTCGTCAAAGAAGGCGAAAATCCGCTGCGCGTGGCTGCCGAACGGCTCGCCAGCGATGGCGTCACCATCCTTCACACGATCGGCGGCGACGACACCAACACCACGGCCGCCGATCTCGCGGCATATCTCGCCGCCAATGGCTACAATCTGACGGTCGTCGGTTTGCCAAAGACGGTCGACAACGATGTCGTGCCCATCCGCCAGTCACTCGGCGCGTGGACGGCCGCCGAAGTCGGCGCGCACTTCTTCGACAACGTCAGCAACGAGCAGACGGCAGCACCGCGCACCCTCATCATCCATGAGGTCATGGGACGTCACTGCGGCTGGCTGACGGCGGCGACCGCCCGCGCCTATCTGCAGCGGACGAAGAATTATGAATATGTCGATGGATTGATGACGAATGCCAAGATGAAGAGCATCGACGCAGTCTATCTGCCCGAAATGGCATTCGATCTCGATGCGGAAGCGGCTCGCTTGAAGGAAGTCATGGACCGAACGGGCCATGCGACCGTATTCGTCTCGGAAGGCGCCTGCCTTGACGCCATCGTGGCGGAACGCGAAGCGGCCGGCGAGACCATCAAGCGCGACGCCTTCGGCCACGTGAAGATCGACACAATCAATGTCGGCGGTTGGTTCCAGAAGCAGTTCGCGGGCCTCATCAATGCCGAGCGCTCGCTGGTGCAGAAGTCCGGCTACTTTGCGCGTTCGGCCCCCGCCAACGGCGATGACCTTCGCCTCATTCAGAGCATGACCGACCTTGCCGTCGAAAGCGCGCTCAACAAGGTATCTGGCGTCACCGGTCACGACGAAGCGCAGAACGGCAAGCTCAGGACGATTGAATTTCCGCGCATCAAGGGTGGCAAAGCCTTCGATGTCTCAGCCGACTGGTTCGGCGAAGTCATGGATACGATTGGGCAGAAATACCGGACCGCATGATTGACTGACCGTTAATATGGTGTCTTTGTTTTTGCCCTAGGGAATAGGAGGAGATTCCATGTCGCTCGAAGCCTGGTTCGCTTTTGCCGCAGCGTCTGCAATCATGCTCGCCATCCCGGGCCCGACGATTCTCCTCGTCGTTTCCTATGCCCTCGGCCATGGACGCAAGACGGCGCTCGCGACGGTAACTGGCGTTGCGCTTGGCGACTTCACCGCGATGACCGCATCGCTATTCGGATTGGGGGCCGTGCTCGCGGCCTCCGCGACGCTGTTCACCGTGCTGAAGTGGATCGGCGGCGCCTACCTGATCTGGCTCGGAATCAAGCTCTGGCGTGCGCCGGTGATTTCCGAACCGATGGCAGACAATGACAACCTGCCCGAAAAGAAATCGCTCAAGGTTTTCCTCCACGCCTACGTCGTGACGGCTCTCAACCCGAAGAGCATCGTATTCTTCGTCGCATTCGTTCCGCAATTCTTGAATCCGTCTCAGCCGTTCTTCGGCCAGATGCTCATCATGGAAGCCACCTTCCTGGTGCTCGCAACCATCAATGCCTCCATTTATGCGCTGGCTGCAAACGCGGCACGCGGCCTGATCCGCAAGGCAAGCGTTCAGCGCGCAGTCAACCGTACCGGCGGCACTTTGCTCATTGCCGCAGGCGCCGTCACGGCCGGCTATCGCCGCATCGCCGCGTAAAGATTTTCGGCGGGTTGCAGCGAAGCAACGAATACGTTAATTGCGGAATCTGGGCTTAAGGTTTTTGATAACTTCTAACGCTGCCGGGGCGGCGCATTCACGAAAGTGAGAGTATGGTAGCGATCGGTTTTTCCGGCCTGAAACGCAGTCTCATCGTTTCGACGATGCTCTGCGGCGTTGTTGCCGGATGCACGAGCGTCGAATACACGTCGCAGGCAGAATTGACCGCAGCCCAGACCGTTGTTCCGACACCCAAGCCGGGCGAAGACGCTACGCTTGCAGCCGTGCCCGCCGGCGAGGGAGCGACGCAGACGGCGATGATCACCGCCGCCGATCAAGCGGCAACGGCTTTGGCAGCACCCGCTATGCCGGCGGCCGATCCTTCTCAGTTAAGCGGTCAAGTCCAGGCGACGACGGCAGCTGGTTATGCGCAGATTCCGCTTACACCGGAGATGACCGCGATTCAGTCCGTTGTGCCGATCCCGCGCCCGGGCACACCTTCCCCGTCGACGCAGCTCGCTTTTGCCGCGACGCCTCAGGCCGGTAGCGCCATCGCGGCGCTTTCCGCAATCGATACCACGCCGCATCCGATGATGGACTACGGCTTCGACACGTCGGGCCCATCCGACCCGCCGACTGCGCCTCCCATGTTCAGCGACAGTGACGACGATGGCGCCCCGACCGTTGAGAAGAGTGCGATCACCAAGATCATCGACAAGTACTCGAATCTTTACCAAGTGCCCGCTTCGCTGCTTCATCGCGTCGTCCATCGCGAAAGCCGATACAATGCGAAGGCCTATAACAAGCGCGGCTACTTCGGTCTGATGCAGATCAAGTACAATACGGCCAAGTCCATGGGCTACGAAGGCGAACCCGCCGGCCTGTTTGACGCCGAGACCAACATTAAATATGCCGCCAAATATCTTCGTGGCGCATGGCTCGTCTCCGACAACAGCGAAGACAATGCAGTCCGCCTTTATGCGCGCGGCTACTATTACGACGCCAAGCGCAAGGGCATGCAGGACGTCGCGAACGGCAACTACTGACTACTGCCGAGGCAGCGTCGCTAGAATCTCCTTCACTAGGACCTGTGGCTTATAACGGAGCCAACTCGGCGTCAGCCCGAGCCTGACGACGACAAGCTTGGCCGACGGCACGATCGCAACGCTCTGCCCATCGTGCCCCTCCATCCAGAAGGTGTCATCTGGCAGACCGGCCACGGCGCTGCTGTCGCCGCCCGGCGCGGCAAGCCAGGCCTGCGCCTGCGTATATTTGCCACCCGAGGCCATCGTCGGCGTCCTCATCGCAGTCATGAACCGCTCCGGCAACAGCCTCTGTCCATTCCAGACGCCGTCCTGAAGAAGGAACTGTCCGAAGCGCGCCCAGTCCCGCGCGGTGGCGTAAAGGTAGGAACTACCGGCAAAGGTGCCACGAGCGTCAACTTCCAGTACAGCGCTCGACATGCCGATCGGATCGAACAGTGCCGTTTTTGGATAGGTAAGCGCTGCCTGCAGGTTGCCTATCCTGTCCATCCATATCTTTGAGATCAGGACCGACGTGCCGCTCGAATAGTTGAAGCGCTCGCCGGGGCTCGCCTCCAACGGGAGGCTCGCTGGTAGCGCCGTCATATCGGGATCGAGATAGAGCATGCGTGTGACATCGGCGACCGTGCCATAACTCTCGTTGAAGGCCAGGCCGCTCTCCATGCCCAACAGATCGCTGAGCTTGATTTTCGAATAATCGCCGTCCTGCCACTCCGGCAGGAGTGCAGCGTCATCGAATGCGATCTTGTTGTCCAGCATCAGCCGGCCAACGATCGCCGCGTTTATGGTTTTCGTCATCGACCAGCCGATCAGCGGCATTGTCGGACTGAAACCATCCCCATAGCGCTCGGCAATGATACGGCCATTGTGAACGACGACAACCGCACGCATTGCCGGACCGGTCAAATCGCCGTCTGAAAGCAGCGCCTCCAAGTGGGTGTCATTAGCCTTCGCGACGGCATTGCCGTCCGGCCAGATAGCGTCGTTTTGCGGTTCTGGGGCGACCGGGTGATCGGCCACTGCGCCGGCCGCCGCTTCAAAGTCACCGTCCGGCACGCTGCTGCAGCCAAGCGTGCCGTGGTACATTGCATAGCCCGGTGCGAAGAGCCCGAGAATGCGCGCAGTAACCCGTTTTCCCTGCCTGTCGACAGCCACCCGTACCAGCCGCAACAACGGATTTCCCGGAGCTTGAACATCTTCATAGAGCACCTGCTCAGGATCGCGCCCTGCGAGAAACACGTTCGAGCAAACGATCTTGGCCGCATAACCGTCACCCACGCGCAGCAACTCAGGTGGCCTGGCATAAAGCCAAGCAGCGCCCGCAGCGACGATGACGACCAACAGAAGAGCAAGTGATTTCAAGAGACGCAGCACAAATCGCATGAACGATCCTCCTTGCTGCAAGAGAAGCAGGAAAGCTCGCCGCGCGAAAGGCCCAACGCCCCGCATGGTTTTCCATTTCTGCCAAACGAAGCCCCTGCCCACAGCCGGCGTCATCAAACTGTAGTGACGGCGCGCTAAACGCCCTGAACGCAAAAAGGGTGAAAGACTCATATGACGGAATTTGCACCGGATGCCGGCTTCCGCAAGAACCGGAAACTCAAGGCAGCTCTTCTCCGCCACAGTGCCTTTTCCAAGGCCGGCTTTTCTGAACGGCTTTTCGGCCTGTTGTTTTCCGGTTTGGTCTATCCGCAGATCTGGGAAGATCCCGATCTCGACATGCTTGCGATGGAGCTTCAGCCCCATCATCGCGTCGTGACGATCGGCTCCGGCGGCTGCAATATGCTCGCTTATCTTTCCAAGAGCCCGGCATCGATCGATGTCGTAGACCTCAATCCGCATCACATCGCCCTCAACCGCCTGAAGCTTGCCGCGTTCCGTCATCTTCCTAGCCATGCCGATCTCGTCCGCTTCCTCGCCACTCCGCGCGAGACATCGAACAGCCACGCATTCGACCAGTTCCTCGCTGCCAATCTCGACGAGCCGACCCGGACCTACTGGAACGGCCGCAAGTTCGGTCGCCGGCGCGTCACGGTGTTCGACCGCAATATCTACGAAACCGGTCTGCTCGGACGGTTTATCGGTGCAGCTCATCTTCTTGCCCGCCTCCACGGTGTCGACCTGACCGAGATGACGAAAGCGCGTTCGTTGCGCGAGCAGCGCCAATTCTTCGACGAGAAGATCGCGCCGCTCTTTGATAGACCGGTCGTACGCTGGATCACCGGTCGCAAGAGCTCGCTGTTCGGCCTAGGCATCCCGCCACAGCAGTATGATGAACTTGCAAGCCTCGCGGCGGATCAGTCGATCGCGCCGGTCCTGCGCCACCGTCTTGAGAAGCTCGCCTGCCACTTCCCGATGCAGGAAAATTATTTTGCCTGGCAGGCATTCGGTCGCCGCTACGCGCCGAAGGGCGAAGGTCCGCTTCCGACCTATCTCGAGCCCGCTCACTACGAGGCGATCCGTGCCAATGTGGATCGCGTCACCGTTCATCATGCAAGCTTCACCGAGCTGCTCGCTGGCGAACCCGCCGCCTCGCGCGATCGCTATATCCTTCTCGACGCGCAGGACTGGATGACGGATCAGCAGCTCAACGATCTCTGGGCCGAGATCAGCCGCACCGCCCGCGAAGGTGCAAGGGTAATTTTCCGCACCGCAGCCGAAAAGAGCATCATCGAAGGGCGTCTGTCGCCTGCAATCCGCGATCAGTGGACCTACATGGCAGAGAGCTCGCTCGAACTGACGGCATTGGATCGTTCGGCAATCTACGGTGGCTTCCACATCTACAGGAAGACGGCGTGAGCGAGCTCGGCGTGACCCCGGTCGCAAAGGACAACGGCCATGCCGCCCTGATGGACGGCATGTACCGTTATCAGCGCCACATCTATGATCTGACGCGCAAGTATTACCTGCTCGGCCGCGATCAGGCGATCCGCAATCTGAATGTGCCCGCCGGCGGAACCTTGCTGGAGGTCGGTTGCGGAACCGGTCGAAATCTGGCGCTGGCCCACAAATACTACCCGACGGCTCGGCTCTATGGCCTGGACATATCGCAGGAGATGCTGATCTCCGCGCGCAAGACATTCGAGACCAAAGCCACGCTCCCGGATTTCCGCGTCGCCGACGCGACGGCCTTCACACCACGGGAGTTCGGGGTTGGCGGCTTCGACCGCGTCCTCATCTCCTATGCCCTCTCCATGATCCCAGACTGGGAATGCGCAATCGATTCGGCCATCGCCGCCCTCGTCCCTGGTGGCGAATTGCACATCGTCGATTTTGGTCAGCAGGAACGACTGCCAGACTGGTTTGCTCGCCTCCTCAAGGCATGGCTGCGGAAATTTCATGTGTCGCCGCGCGCCGATCTGAGGCACGTCCTCGAGTCCCAAGCCTCTGAAAATCAAGCACGACTAATATTCGAGAGCATCTGCGGCGGATATGCCTGGCGGGCTGTCATTGTGACCAAACCTTGACATTTCGCTTGAAACTAACCGAATTTTTACGTTGTTATGGGAAATAGAGGGGACATTCCTCTGCTGGACGCGTCTATTACGAAGGTCGAGCTGTGGGGCAAAAATTCCATTCGTTTCGCGACGGAACATCTATGCGCCGGCTTCTGTTTTGCGTTTTGCCGTTGGCTGTCATGCTCGCCGGATGCACGTCATCGGGCTATGACTATCTCGAAACAGCGTCCGTAAAGCCAAAAACACGCTTTAAGGACACCGATCCTCAGGACTTCGGATCAAAGCATCCGGAGCTGCAACCGATCCACGGCATCGATGTCTCGAAGTGGCAAGGCGATATCGACTGGCAGACGGTCAAGAGTTCCGGCGTCGCCTTCGCTTTCATCAAGGCGACCGAGGGCAAGGATCGCGTCGATCCGCGCTTCAATGAGTACTGGCAGCGCGCTCGCGCTGTGGGTATTCCGCACGCTCCCTATCATTTCTACTATTTCTGCTCGACGCCCGACGAACAGGCCGACTGGTTCATCAGCAACGTGCCGAGGGAATCAATGCGCTTGCCGCCGGTCCTCGACGTCGAATGGAACTCGGAATCGAAGACCTGCCGCTATCGACCCGATCCGGCGACCGTCCGAGCACAACTCCAGCGCTTCATGGATCGTCTCGAGGCCTATTACGGCAAGCGCCCGATCATCTATACATCGGTCGACTTCCATCGCGACAATCTCGTCGGCTATTTCCAGAACTATCACTTCTGGGTTCGCTCCGTCGCGAAGCATCCTGAAGTTACCTATGCCGACCGCCGTTGGGCCTTCTGGCAATACACGTCGACTGGCGTCATCCCCGGAATCAAGGGGCCAACGGACATCAATGTCTTCGCGGGATCGACGCAGAACTGGCACAACTGGGTAGCCGCGGTATCCAAGGACACGAATTCTTAGTAACGTCCGGCGGTCTTTCTTGCTTCCGTCACAATCATTTGGGAAATCGACGGAAATTCCATTTGATGACGAGGATCGAAACTATGTACCGCTCGCCCGCAAGCCGCACGGCACTTGCACTCCTTTTTGCTGCCGGTCTCGCCACCGGCGCTGCCGCGCAGACGCCGGCACCGAGTGCACCGGCTTCGCAGACAGCTGCCCCGGCATGTGACGGTGATCTCTCCGAATTTCTGGCCGGCGTGAAGGCCGACGCGATCGCAGCAGGCGCATCCGCAGCGGCGGCAGACAAGGCGCTGGAAGGCGCACAGATCGACCAGAAAGTCTTGAGCCGCGACCGTGCCCAGGGCGTGTTTAAGCAGACCTTCCTGGAATTCTCGCAACGGACCGTCAGCCAGGCTCGCCTCGACGTCGGCCGCCAGAAGATGAAGCAATACGCCGATGTCTTCGCCCGTGCCGAGCAGGAATTTGGTGTGCCGGCCGGCGTCATCACCGCCTTCTGGGCAATGGAAACCGACTTCGGCGCCGTGCAGGGCGATTTCAATACCCGCAACGCCCTGGTCACGCTTGCTCACGATTGCCGCCGGCCGGAGCTCTTCCGTCCGCAGCTGATTGCCCTCATCGAAATGGTTCAGCACGGCGACCTCGACCCGGCAACCAACACCGGTGCCTGGGCCGGCGAAATCGGTCAGGTTCAGATGCTGCCCCGCGATATCGTCGCCTACGGCATGGACGGAGACGGTGATGGCCACGTACGCCTCAAGCAGAGCGGCCCCGACGCCATTCTGACCGCGGCCAAGTTCATCCAGCATCTCGGCTTCCAAAAGGGCCAGCCGTGGATCCAGGAGGTTACTCTCCCGGAAAACCTCCCCTGGGAAAAATCAGGTATCGGCGGCCCTCTGACGGCCGGTGAGTGGTTTGCCCTTGGGGTCACGCCGCGCGACGGCGACACGAGCTTCGGTAACCTGCATGGCGACCTTATACTGCCGCAGGGCCGCCTTGGTCCGACCTTCATCGCTTACCCGAACTTCCAGATCTACCTCGAATGGAACAAGTCGTTCATCTACACGACTTCGGCGGCCTATTTCGCGACCCGCCTCGCCGGCGCCGAGACCTATCTCAAGGGCACGCCCGAACAGGGGCTTTCCAACGATCAGATGAAGGAGCTGCAGACGAAACTCGGAACGCTCGGCCATGACGTTGGCAAGGTCGACGGCATCCTGGGTTCGGGGACGCGGGTTGCAATCCAGAAGGAACAGCAGCGTCTCGGCATACCGGCAGACGGCTGGGCAACACCGACGCTCCTCAATTCTCTCTGATCACGCCTCATTAAGCACTCGCTTCGGGCCGGGTTTCGCACCCGGCCTTTCATTTGCGCGGATTATTCCATGGTTTCAGAGGCTTCAAGCAAAGCCTTCATCTTGCCGCAAGTGTGAAGACAGGATCGCCGACTTTAACGGCAGGTTAAAATCTGTGAATATTTTTCTGCAGGAATTTATTTCACGATTTCAGCGAATTAGCGATAGCGCCGCGTCGACGATGTGACATTTTCGCCGCAGCGCAGTATAAAATCCGCTTTCCAAGCGACACAATCACGACATATTATCGCACCGTTAACGCGAGGAGACAGACATGGGACTTACACAATCCTTGAATGTCCTTTTGGTCAGCGCGGCGTTTGCATTTGTATTGACAATGCTTTTCATCTGAACGTCGTGGCAATCGAACAGTACCGAGACTCCTGAGTAGCGAAACAGTTCAATGAATCGGAAAGGCGCATCCCACGAGGAGATGCGCTTTTCTTTTTGTCTTCTGATGGAAGCAGCCTATGCGGCGGCACCGGCCTTTTTAGCGCCTTCCCGTGTGAAGCCGAGATTGGTCAGCACGGCCGAAACGAGCGGCGCCCGGTTCATGGTGTACAGGTGGAAATCTGTGAGCCCGCGACGGGCTAGATCCTCGATCTGTTCCGCAGCGACCTCGGCGGCTACCTTGGCTCTCTCCTCCGGCTTGTCGTCGAAGCCCGCAAAACGCTCATCGAGAAACGCGGGTATGACAGTGCCGCAGGCGCCGGCGAAGCGCTTCAGCTGCGTCAGGTTCTGGATCGGCATAATGCCGGGCACGATCGGAATGTTGACGCCAGCGGCCCGCACCTTTTCCAGATAGCGCTCGAAATTATCGTTATCGAAAAAGAACTGCGTCAGCGCCCGGGTTGCGCCGTTATCCGCCTTCTGCTTCAGCATGTCGATGTCGGCAGCCGTATCGCGACTCTCCGGATGCTTTTCGGGATAGGCGGAGACCGAAATCTCGAAATCACCGATCTCGCGCAGGCCGGCAACCAGCGCCGCCGCATTCGCATAGCCGCCCGGATGCGGCTGGTAGGGCGCCCCGACGCCTCCGGGCGCGTCGCCGCGAAGCGCTACGAAATGCTTCACGCCAACCTTGCGGAAGGTCTCGATGACGCCGTGCGTTTCATCCTTCGTCGCTCCAACGCAGGTAAGATGCGACGCTGTGGCAAGCGGGGTTTCAGCAATGAAACGCGAGACTGTCGCAAGCGTTGGTGCCTTGGTGGTGCCACCGGCGCCGTAAGTCACCGATACGAAGTCCGGGTTCCAGTCCTGCAACTCGCTGACCGTATTCCACAGCTGACCTTCCATCTCTTCCGACTTCGGCGGAAAAAACTCGAAGGAAATGCCGATCTTGCGGCGCGCGTCGCTGTTCAAAGCCATATGATTATCTCCCGGCAAGTATGGGTTCGGCACCTTCACTCGCTGAGGAGGCCATAAGGCGCCGGGGGTCGCGCGCAAGCCAAACAGTGACAGTGAGCCCCTGCCCGCTTTGATGACCCGGATGAAGATCGACGACCTGCTCGACATCCAGCCCAGCCTTGCGCAGCCAGTCGGATATAGACTGATGCGAGAAGCCGAGGCGAACGTGCGCATGCTCGTCACGAAGGTATTCCAGCCCATGCGGCGCCAGATCGATGATAACCAGCCGTCCGCCTGGCCGCAGCATGCGCGCTGCCTCACCGATTGCGATCTCGGGCTGATCGAAGAAGTGCAGTACCTGGTGTATCGTCACCACGTCAAAATCCTGGGCCTCAAACGGCAGATTCAGAATATCGGCGTGACGAACAGATGCCTTGGTGATTCCTGATTTATCGAGATTGGCGCGCGCCACGCTCAACATATCGCGGCTGGCATCCACACCGATCGCCCGGCGATAGAGGCCGGACAGCAGTTCAAGGATCCGCCCGGTTCCGGTGCCAAGATCGAGAAGCGAGTCAATCGGCTGGCTCCCAAGCATCCGAATGACGGCGGCATCGACCTCTTCGTCAGCCGCATGCAGACGGCGAAGCTCGTCCCACTCGGCGGCGTTGCGACTAAAATAGGCCTGCGCGCGCTCAGCCCGTTGACGCTTCACTGCAGCCAGGCGCTCGCTGTCACGCAGGATCACCGGATCATTCTCGGATGCATGCGCGAGCAGGCTGCGCACGAACGTCGCTGCCTTGCCATCCTGCCGGAGCCGGAAATAGGCCCATGCGCCCTCCTGGTAGCGATCGATGAGATCCGCTTCGCCCAGCAGCTTTAGGTGACGAGAGATACGAGGTTGGGACTGGCCGAGGATTTCGGTAAGATCAGTAACCGTCAGGTCACCGGCAGCCAACAGAGCCAACAGGCGCAGACGCGTCGGTTCGCCGGCCGCCCTGAGGACGTCCACCAACGCATCCAATCCAAGTCTGATAGGCTCACTCATACCCGATCCAATCAACATATAAAGATATCTTTATGTGATTTGAACAAGTGTGGCAAGCTGGAATTCCATCCGTTCACGAAATTAGCTGCTCGGATCGCGACATCGGTGCGCGCAAAAAAAGCCCCGGCGAACCGGGGCTTTTAGATCTGGAGCGATTTTAAGCGATCAGCGCGTCAGACGCTTGTAAGTTACCCGATGCGGGTTGATCGAGTCGACACCGAGACGGCGCATCTTGTCCTTTTCGTAGTCTTCGAAGTTGCCTTCGAACCATTCGACATGGCTGTCGCCTTCAAAGGCGAGGATGTGCGTCGCCAGACGGTCGAGGAACATGCGATCGTGGCTGATAATAACAGCGCAACCAGCGAAGTTCTCGAGCGCGTCCTCGAGTGCCGCCAGCGTTTCCGTGTCGAGATCGTTGGTAGGTTCGTCGAGCAGGATGACGTTGCCGCCGGCTTTTAGCATCTTGGCGAGGTGAACGCGGTTGCGCTGACCGCCCGAAAGCGTGCCGACCTTCTGCTGCTGGTCACCACCCTTGAAGTTGAAAGCACCGCAATAGGCACGGCTGTTCACTTCATGCTTACCGAGCTTGATGATGTCGTTGCCGCCGGAGATTTCCTCCCAGACGGTCTTGTTGCCGTCGAGGGCGTCACGACTCTGGTCGACATAGCCAAGATCGACAGTCTCACCGATACGGATTTCGCCGTTGTCGGGCTTTTCCTGGCCGGTGATCATCCGGAACAGCGTCGTCTTGCCGGCGCCGTTCGGACCGATGACGCCAACAATGCCCCCGGGCGGCAGCTTGAAGGTCAGGTTCTCGATCAGCATTGTATCGCCGTAGCCCTTGGTAAGATTCTCAGCCTCGATGACCACCTGGCCGAGACGCTCGCCGACGGGAATGACGATCTGCGCGTCGCCGGGACGACGATCGGCGGCGGCTGCCACCAGCTCGTCGTAGGCACGAATACGGGCTTTCGACTTCGCCTGACGGGCCTTCGGGCTGGAGGCGATCCACTCCTGTTCGCGCGACAACGCCTTCTGGCGGGAGGCTTCTTCGCGGCCTTCCTGCTGCATGCGCTTGGCCTTCGCCTGCAGGTAGGCCGAGTAATTGCCCTCGTAGGGAATACCACGGCCGCGGTCGAGCTCAAGGATCCAGCCGGTGACGTTGTCAAGGAAGTAACGGTCGTGGGTGATCATCAGCACGGCACCCGGATATTCGCGCAAGTGCTTTTCGAGCCAGGCGATCGTCTCGGCGTCGAGATGGTT
This sequence comes from Rhizobium sp. YTU87027, assembly GCF_050644135.1. Classification (NCBI taxonomy): domain Bacteria; kingdom Pseudomonadati; phylum Pseudomonadota; class Alphaproteobacteria; order Hyphomicrobiales; family Rhizobiaceae; genus Rhizobium; species Rhizobium sp. YTU87027. Next base: position 1,976,398 of record NZ_CP098440.1, read on the forward strand.
GGTCGGCTCGTCGAGCAGCAGCAAGTCCGGCTGCGCCAGCAGCAGACGGCAGAGCGCCACGCGGCGCTTCTCACCGCCCGAGAGTTTTTCGACCGAGGAGTCGCCGGGCGGGCAGCGCAGCGCGTCCATCGCCATTTCGACCTGGCTTTCGAGGTCCCAGAGATTCTGGCTATCGATGATATCCTGGAGCTTGGCGCCCTCTTCCGCCGTCTCGTCGGAATAGTTCATCATCAGCTCGTTGTAGCGGTCGAGGATCGCCTTTTTCGGAGCAACACCTTCCATGACGTTTTCAAGAACGGTCTTGGAATTGTCGAGTTGCGGCTCCTGAGCGAGATAGCCGAGCGTAGCACCTTCGGCGAGCCAGGCCTCCCCCGTATATTCCTTGTCGAGACCGGCCATAATACGCAGCACGGTCGACTTACCGGCACCGTTCGGGCCGAGGATACCGATCTTGGCATCCGGATAGAAAGAAAGGTGGATATTCTCCAGCACCTTCTTGTTGCCGTACGCCTTGTTGAGGCCGGCCATATGGTAGATGAACTGACGTGCCATTGATTGCTCGCTCCGCGGGGGAATTTAAGTTTTGCCGCTATGTAGGCGAATTGGGTCAAAGGAGCAACGCGCGGCGGCCAAAAACCAGAGGCTTTTGTAACCGTCGTCGAGAACGGGACCTAGATGGCCACTGCTCTGCAGCAGACAGGCCCAAGCTTTGGCTTTCCGTGAGCGGCAAGATCAAAACCCTGCCGCGTCCACGACGCCATCATTGCAGCCGAACGACGTCCGCCCTGCTCCTTGGATGAGGTCGCGCAGGCTTGTTTCGCCATTCGATGTCGCGTCTTCCGAAAGGCCAATCGTGAGTTCACTGATGACGCGGTTTCCACCGGCACGCCGGCAACTCATCTTGACGCGATCTCCCGCGCCAGTCCCAAAGCTTTTATCAAATGCGGCCTTGATCGCCTCCGCCGTCAGCGGCTTGCCTACATTGGTCGCGAACAAATCGCGGACCGCCGAGGCATTGAGTTCGTCGATCAGCCGGACTGACGTGGCGAAATAGTCGTCGGCACTCAGCTTGGTGCACGTGCCGTGTTTGATCCACTCATGCCGTTCCAAGCCGGATTGCGTTCCGGGCATGGCCTTCTCGAGCGCGGCCTTGGTCGCGGCAGACAGCTCTACCTCCGGCAGTCTCTTCCAGTCGCCGTCCTTGTCCGCGGCGCGCAGGTTGCCGGAGACGTCGCAATAGTCCTTGCGCATCGGCCAGAGCCCATGCAGCGAGAAATTGGTTGCATCGAACCTGTCCTTGGTCTGGTTGCTGCATTCCGGTTTGCGCTGGTTGGTTTCACAAAATGCGGGTTGCCAACTGGCCGCCAGAATGAAGCGCGTTCTTCCCGCGGCATCCTCGGCTCCTGCAGCGCCCGCGGCCGTGATCGCAATCAGGAATACAGCCATGCGCAGAAATGGATTGCTCATCTTCATCCTCACAAAGAACAATTCATGAACAGGAAATCACGCCAAGTTCGTTTTCACAACCCTCAATCCGTAGGGTGCGAAAATCCCGTCGCATAAATATTTGGACGTGTTGCATTTTCTGGGTGATCTGATCTTCTCCCGCCAACGGGAGGATCTGATGTTCGCAGATACGCAAAGCCTTGAAACGGCGAACGCCTCGCTTGGTTTTCATCACGAACCGGCACAATTCGAGGCACGCGGAATTATCCTTGTCTCCCATGGACTGGCCGAGCATTCCAAGCGCTACGCCCGTTTCGCGGCAGCGATGGCGGCTCGCGGCTACCATGTCTTTGCCTTCGATCACCGTGGACATGGAGAAACGACTGCGCCGGATGCGCCGATCGGGCGTTTTGCCCGCAGGGACGGTATCCGGCAGGTGATCGACGATGTCGGCTCTGTCCGTGAATATGCGGCAAAGCGGTATCCCGGCCTGCCAGTCATCCTATTCGGGCATTCGATGGGAGGTCTCATCGCGCTTAACGCTGCGGTCACCCACCCCGAGAAATATGACGCCGTCGCCGTCTGGAATTCGAATTTCAACCCGGGCATCTCCGGGCGAGCCGCGCAGGCGATCCTGTTGGCCGAACGAGCCCTGAAAGGCTCCGATGTTCCGAGCGGTATCTTGCCGAAGCTCACCTTCGGCACTTGGGGAAAGTCCATTGCCAATCGTCGAACAGAGTTTGACTGGTTAAGTCGCGACCCGGTCGAGGTTGACAAATATATCGCCGACCCGCTGTGCGGCTTCGATGCCTCGGTGTCCCTCTGGCTCGATATCTTCGAACTGACGTTTCGCGCACCACAAACGCCGCATCTGGACCGGCTGCCGAAGCAGATACCCATCCACCTTGTAGGAGGCGGGCAGGATCCGGCAACAGATGGCGGAAAAGCGGTGATCTGGCTTTCAAACCATTTGAAAGCGCATGGCTTCTCCCGTATCACGACACAGATATATCAGGACATGCGCCACGAAACGCTGAATGAAATTGGAGCGGACGCGGCCATCACCGCATTCGCCGACTGGTGCGACGAAGCGATCGCAAGATCCTGAACTGAAGGATTTCGCGATGAGCCATGGTATTTCTTCCCGTCCCACCTCCACTTCGGAGGTTTCGACCGGCATTCTCCTGATGTTCCTGTCGGTGCTCGTATCGCCGATCATCGACATCTTCTCCAAGCTCGCGATCGCCACGATTCCTGCGGCAGAGATCACAGCCGCCCGCTTTGTCGTGCAAGCGCTGTGCATGTTGCCGATCGTCATCTGGCGCGGAAGCTGGAAAACCTTCTCCTGGCGGGCGAACATCTTTCACGCCATCCGCGGCGCCATCATAACCGTCTCCATGATCTCCTTTGTCGCGACACTGAAGTACATGCCGGTCGCCGACGCCATCGCGATCTTCTTCGTCGAACCGATCATATTGACGATCCTGAGTAGTATCTTCCTCAAGGAGACGATCGGTTGGCGCCGCTACACGGCCTGCGGCGTCGGATTCTTCGGCGCGATGCTGATCATTCAGCCAAGCTTCCAGGAGGTCGGCTACGTCGCGCTCCTGCCTGTGGTCAGCGCGTTCTGCATCGCCATATTCGCCTTGATGACCCGCGTGCTGTCGCACCGGGAAGATCCGTGGGCGATGCAGCTTCAGATGGGCGTCTGGGGTTTGCTCTTCTGCGCCATCCTGCTCGCACTCGGTAGCGGCACGGGCTCTGACGTCTTTGATGCGGTGATGCCGGATGGCCGCGGCTACCTCTACCTGCTCGGCGTCGGTGTCACGGCGGCCATTGCCGGCATCTTCGGCGTCTATGCCTACCGTGCGGCACCCGCCTCGATATTGGCACCCCTGCAGTATTTCGAGATCGTGTCGGCGACCATCTTCGCCTGGCTCGTATTCGGCGACTTTCCGGATGCGCTCAAGTGGCTCGGCATCCTGATCATTATCGCATCGGGCTTGTACATCATTTGGCGCGAGCGACGCTTTGCATCGAAGCCGGTATCCGATACACCTCAATCGGCCCTGGCGCCCTGATCTGCTCGTGGGAGGAACATGACGGACAATCAGCCCCAAAAGCCGCCTCTGTCTGGCATACGCGTGATCGAGCTTGCGCGGGTGCTCGCGGGTCCATGGGCGGGCCAGATGCTGGCCGATCTCGGCGCCGACGTGATAAAGGTCGAAAACCCGGATGGAGGCGATGACACCAGGCACTGGGGACCGCCCTTTGTCGAGTGTGCCGACGGCGAAAACCTCTCCGCCGCCTACTACCATGCGGCCAATCGCGGCAAGCGTTCAATTACTGCCGACCTGAAGCGTGAAGAGGATCAGGAACTGGTCCGCCGCCTTGTCGCCACAGCCGATGTCGTCATCGAGAACTTCAAGCTCGGCGGGCTTGTCAAATACGGTCTCGACTACGAGAGCCTGAAGAAAATCAACCCCAAGCTTGTCTATTGCTCGATCACGGGCTTCGGCCAGAACGGTCCCTATGCCAGCCTCGCGGGCTACGATTATATCGTTCAGGGCATGTCCGGCTTCATGTCGATTACCGGCGAACCCGACGGGCAGCCGATGAAAGCAGGCGTTGCGATCGCCGATATCTTTACCGGCATTTATGCGGTCGCAGCCATCGAGGCCGCGCTTATCCACACACAGAGGACGGGTGAAGGGCAGTTGGTCGATATGGCACTGCTCGATGTACAATCGGCCGTACTCGCCAACCAGAACATGAACTATCTGGTCTCCGGTCGGGCGCCCACGCGGCTTGGAAACGCGCATCCGAATATTTCCCCCTATGAAGTGGTGCCGGCCACCGATGGTTATCTGATCCTCGCGGTTGGCAATGACGGCCAGTTCCGCCGCCTGTGTGCGATCCTCGGCCTCGAGGGCATTGCCGACGACCCCCGCTTTTTGACGAACAAGGCGCGCGTCGCGAACCGTGACGAGCTCCGCAGGCTCGTTTCCACCGAAACGCTGAAATGGCAGAAGACCGACCTGTTGCGGGCCTGCGAGGCGGACGCGGTTCCTGCCGGCGCGATCAACACCATCGAGGAAATGTTTGCGGATCCACAAATTCAGGCGCGTGGGTTGCGGGTAGATCTCGCCGACGCAAAGGGCACCGTCATTCCCGGCGTCAGGACGCCGGTCGTGCTATCGCGGACGCCCTTGCGCTACGAGCGTCCGAGCCCGAGACTGGGGGAACATCAGGAGGAAGTTCTGGCGGAGCTCGCCGAACTTGAGAGGAAAAGACCATCATGAAAAAGACTGGCGGGGAACTGATCGTCGAGGCCTTGAAAGCGAATGGGGTGAAACGCCTCTCCTGCGTGCCCGGCGAGAGTTTCCTTGCCGTTCTCGATGCGCTTTATGACAGCGACATCGAGGTGATGGTCTGCCGCCAGGAAGGTGGCGCGGCCATGATGGCAGATACCTGGGGCAGGCTCACCGGCGAGCCCGGCGTGTGCATGGTCACCCGCGGCCCCGGTGCCACGAATGCTACCGCAGGATTGCACATCGCCCGGCAGGATTCCATTCCGATGATCCTCTTCATCGGGCAGGTCCAGCGCGACGCAAGGGAACGAGAGGCCTTTCAGGAGGTCGAGTTCCGCCGTGCCCTGACGGAATTCAGCAAGTGGGTGGGTGAGATCGACGACGCTGCGCGCATTCCGGAGTTCGTTACCCGCGCCTTTGCAATTGCAACCTCCGGCCGTCCGGGCCCAGTCGTGCTGTCACTGCCCGAAGACATGCTGCGCGATGAGGTCGAGGCGCCTCGCGCCAAACGCTATTCGCGCGTCGAAGCCCATCCCGGCCGCCGCCAGATCGACGACTTTTACCTGCGCCTACTAAAAGCGGAGCGACCGATGGTCATCGTCGGCGGCACGCGCTGGGATGCGGACGCGGTCGTCGACCTCAAGGCCTTCTCTGAGCGCTTCGCACTGCCTGTCGGCTGCTCGTTCCGTCGGCAGATGCTGTTCGACCATCTACACCCGAACTACGCCGGCGATGTTGGTATCGGTATCAACCCTGCACTAGCGAAGGAAATCAAGGAAAGCGATCTACTGATATTGCTCGGCGGTCGGATGTCCGAGATGCCGTCCTCCGGCTATACGCTGATCGACATCCCCTACCCGCAGCAATCGCTCGTCCACATTCATCCTGACCCCTCAGAGCTTGGCCGTGTCTACCGCCCCGACCTTGCAATCTGCGCGAGCCCGAGCGATTTCGTTGCCGATCTTGCTGATCTCGAGGCACCAAGCGAACTCAGATGGGCGGAGCGCGCCGAGCGGATGCACCAGGCCTACATCGCCTGGTCGACACCGCCTCAGACCGGTCCCGGCCCGGTCCACATGGGACCGATCATGGAGTGGATCGAGGCAAACACGCGCCCTGACACAATCTTCACCAACGGCGCCGGAAACTATGCCACCTGGCTGCACCGCTTCCATCGATTCCGTCAGTTCAACACCCAGGCGGCGCCGGCGTCCGGCTCCATGGGTTACGGCATGCCCGCCGCGGTGGCTGCCAAGCAGCTTTTCCCCGAACGCGAGGTCATATGTTTCGCCGGAGACGGCTGCTTCCTGATGCACGGCCAGGAATTTGCGACCGCCGTGCGCTATAACCTGCCGATCATCACCGTTGTCATCAACAACGGCATTTACGGCACCATCCGGATGCATCAGGAGCGCGAGTATCCGGGGCGCGTCAGCGGCACCGATCTGACCAACCCGGACTTTGCCGCTCTTGCCCGCGCCTACGGTGGCCATGGGGAAACGGTCGAGACGACGGAGAGCTTTGCAGCCGCCTTCGAGCGCGCAAGGGCGAGCGGCAAGCCCTCGATTATCGAGGTAAAGCTCGATCCGGAAGCCATTACGCCGACGCGTACCCTTTCCGAAATCGCCCAAACAAAAAGCCGGTGAACGAACCCACCGGCTTTCGAGATTTCAATGCCCGTCGACTTAGTCGAGGGCGGCCGTAACCGTAAACTCGACCTTGTACTTCGGGGCTGCAAGCTTGGCTTCGCTGGTTGCGCGAGCCGGCGTGTTCGCCGGATCAACCCAGGCTTCCCAGGCAGCATTCATTTCTGCGAAGTAGGACATGTCGGAGAGATAGATCAGCGTCTGCAGGATCTTCGACTTGTTCGAGCCGGCTGCAGCGAGCAGGCGATCGACTTCGGCGAGCGCCGACTTGCACTGTTCCGTGACGCTCTCGCCTTCGCCGACCTGGCCAGCGAGGTAAACGGTGTTGCCGTGGACAACTGCGCCGCTCATGCGGGCGCCGGCGTCGATACGCTTGATGCTCATGATGTTCTCCTGTTTACGAACGAACGACGCCGCTGGGATCGAGCGGCGCCGGATCTGGTTTGCCGATCAACGCTAGGCGCGAATGTGGTGCGTTTTCTGATAGATCGCGGTCGAGCGGGCGCCGGAGCGGCAGTAGCCGAGCATCGGGCGCGGGAATTCATCGAGCGCGTCGACCATGCCGGCGATCGCTTCCTCGGTGACGCCCATCGGGCCGACCGGCACGTGTGCCATATCGAGGCCGAGTTCCTTCGCCCGCGCTTCCACCAGAGCATAGGGTGTCTGGTCCGGGCTCTCGCCGTCCGGGCGATGGCAGACGATCGATTTGAAACCCAGGGTCTTGATCTGATCGAGATCCTCGACCGAAATCTGCCCGGAAACCGAATATTCGTCGTCGATCTGGCGAATGTCCATCGCTAATCCTCCTGAAATCTTGGGCTGAATGACTACGCCGCCCCATGGCCAGCGTCAACCGCAGATCACTCAAACGAAGGCGAAGCTGAGCGCATAATTTCGGCTCTCTCCGGGCTTCAGCATGACGAACTCACCCGATGCCTCCAACTCGGAGCGCGACACCCAACGATGTGATACCGGCTCAATACCGAGCACGTCGGCGGGCGCCTTCTGATTGCGCCAGATCTGCAGGTGCGGAAGCGTCTCGGCAAGGACGCGCACCTGAAGAACCTTGCCACCGGTCGCAGCAATAGGGCCAAGCCGGACCTCGGCAAAGCCACCCTCCGTTGCCGGCGCCTCTACACAGAAGATTCCACCCGGCTCCTCGCCGAAATTCCATGGGAATCCACCGCCATCGAGCATCTTGCCTTCGAGACGTGTGCCGTCATCGAACCATTTCCCGCCGATATTCATATGGTACATCAGGAAGGTCGGCACGATCTCGTCGCTCGCGTTGACGACCTTGTCCTTGAGATTGACCTCGCCTGTCCGCCCGTCGATGAACCAGTGGCGCTCGATACGGGCGGGCAAGCCTTCGACCGTCACGATGTCGATATCCGCCCGGCACTCGGCATTCCCGTTCTCGAATTTCGTCCAGAGAATCCTGGCTGCGTGGCCAGCTCCCGAACCATGCAGGGGATAGACCTTGCCATCAGTATGGCCTGGAACCGGTTCGCGGTGACGGATGTGGTCCGGTCCACAGGTAAAGAGGAAGCCTTGCACGGAATGCGAAATCCGTGCATCGCCGTCATCGGGAACCGCCGTCTTCGGAGCGATATCGACACCGTTGACGACACATCCGCCGACGTCCATCAGCGACGCTTCGTCCAGGATCAGTTTCGGCCCTGTTGCGGCAGCAAATTCAATCATCGTCCAACGTCCTCCCGGTAGCGGCCTCTGCAGCGTTATGTCTCGGCAGGGATTTCGTCAATCACGACGGCTCGCCTTGCCATGTGGAACTGGCTGGCCTCTCCAAATGTTTATGACTAAAGGAGAAATCACGGGATTTTTATCTTTTGTTCAGCACGATTCCATAAATTCCACACTAGCGTCAAAATTCGCGGGTGTGTGTCGACCAAGTCACTGAAGGGTATGAAGACGTGAATCGCTTTGTAATAATGGGATTGTCTGCCGCAACTGCCCTGCTCGTCATCGCTATCGCAGCGCCGTCTGCCGATGCCCAGCAGTTTTATAACGGACGGCAAGGCGACGTTGTTTTCGTGGCGCCGAACGGTGACATTCTCGATTATGTCCCGTCGGGCGCGGCTTATGCGCGCGATCGACGCGGCAACCGCGTGCTGGTCGATCCCTACGGCAATGTAATTGCGACCGAGATGCGCGCCCGCGGCTATTACCCACGCCCGCCGGTGCGCGACGCGTACAATGGCGATGCCTACTACGGCGACGATCCCTACGGCGATGGTCGTTACGCTGAGCGGGGCGCTGTGACGGGCTCGATCCCGCGCAACGCTCCGATCGACCGCCAGCCGCTCGATGATCAACCCTACCCGCAAGGAAACGACTACGCGTCCATCGAGCCGGACCAGCAATCACCAGATGTGACGCAGCCGAAGCCCTCTCAGGAGCCGGTGATCACCCTCAAGAACAAGTCGAAGTCGGAGATCGTCGCCTTGCAGGTGTTCCTTGATCGCGCCGGCGTGTCCCCTGGCGCGATCGATGGCCACATGGGCGCAAACGTGACGAAGGCGATCTATGCCTATCAGCAGATGACGGGCGAGACGCTCGATCCTAATAACACCGACGCAATTCTTGAGCAGCTGCGCATGAACGGCGGACTGCCGCTCGTCAGTTATACGATCACGCCTGCGGACGCCGCCGGCCCGTACGTTGCCGCCATCCCCGAGGACTATGCGCACAAGGCTGCGATGTCATCGCTCGGCTACACCTCGACGACAGAAATGCTCGCCGAGCGCTTCCATATGGACGAAGGATTCTTGAAGGAGATGAACCCGGGCGTCGATTTCACGGTCCCCGGCACGATCGTCAAGGTCGTCAATCCCGGTGAAGTGAAGGTGGGATCAGTCGCGCGCATCATTGCCGACAAGGGCCGCAAGCAGGTCTTTGCTTATGACAACGCTGGCAACCTGATTGCCGCCTACCCCGCCTCGATTGGCTCCACCGATACGCCTTCGCCATCAGGCACGGTGACCGTCGAGCGCGTCGCCTTCAATCCGGGCTACACCTACAATCCGAAGATCAATTTCCAGCAGGGCGCCAACGACAAGATCCTGAACATTCCGCCAGGTCCGAACGGCCCGGTCGGCACCGTCTGGATGGCACTCTCCAAGCCGACTTACGGCATTCATGGAACGCCAGAACCATCGAAGATTGGCCGTACCCAGAGCCACGGCTGTATCCGCCTGACGAACTGGGATGCCACCGAACTGGCAAAGATGGTCAAGCCGGGCGTTACAGTCGAGTTCACCGACTGACCTATCCTGCCCGTTCCACCACCAAAAAATGCGCCCCAGCGGGCGCATTTTGTTTTTCGGACAATTTCCGCTAGGCCGCCGAGCGGATCAGCGGGCCAGTGCTGCGCGCCGGCTCCGGAAGCTTCACCGGGACCTTGCCCATGATCTCTTCAGCAAAACAGCGAGCGTTCTCCCGCGCCTTGTCGAGGTTGCTGACGCGAGCGGGATCGAGGGAGTAGAGCGTGCCCCCGCAATCAAAGAGATCGCGGAAGGCCGACCGCTCGATGATCGCGGTATCGAGCACCGGAACCTGCCGCTCGCTCAGCAGCGACTTGACGATCGAGAGTGCCCGCGTCGTCACCATCGAGTTGACGCGCGTCAGCACGACCGAGTGCCCGATGCGGATACCGGCCTTCTCATCGAGATATTGCAACAGTTCGAGGACCTGCGCGCCTCCCCTGGCGTCCATGGCGCATCCCTGTATCGGGATCAGCACGTGGTCGGAGAGCCCGATCGCCGTCGCAAGCAGCGGGTTCCGCGCGCCCGGAAGATCGATGATGAAGTAGTCCGTACTGTGCTTGTTTTCCGAAATGTGCAGCGGCAGCGATGCCGACGTGACGAAATCGATCACCGAGATATTCGCCACATGCCCGGACACCTCATGCCATCGCGTGATCCAATGCTGTGGATCGGCATCGAGGATTGTCACCCGATAGCCCTTCTGGGCAAGTTCGGTAGCGAGAAGAAGAACGGCTGTCGTCTTGCCGGCGCCGCCCTTGGTGTTTGCGAAAGTGATGACTGGCATGGTCGGTCCTCGAAGGGATGCGAGCCTCTCTATGGCTCTGTCGCGCACTCTCGGAAGCATTGTGCGGTTAACGCATCCTTTCCAATCATGGTTAATAACTTCTAAACGCAACGCCTGAAATTGCGGCCGGCATTTCTTGCACTCGCGCGAATGGCCACGCGCCAGGACAAACAAAGCCCGGAAAGCAAGGCTTTCCGGGCCACTTCAGGTCCGCCATCTTCTCTAAGTTCAGAAGCAATCCTTAAAGAGCGCCTTGGTATTTTCGAGCGTCATCTTGACCGGATTACCGCCGGCGCTTGGATCTTCGATCGCCATTGCCGAAAGTTCATCGATTCGATCCGGCTTGATCCCCATCGCGGACAGGCTGTCGGGAACGCCGAGTTCGGAACGGAGCTGCAGCACGTAGCTATAAAAGCCGTCGAAGCCTCCGGTGATGCCGAGATAGGCCGCTGCACGCGCGATCTTCTCCTCGATCGCCGAGCGGTTAAAGCGCAGCACAGCCGGCATCACCACAGCGTTCGTCATGCCATGGTGGGTGTTGTAAACGGCGCCGATCGGGTGCGACAGCGCGTGGATGGCGCCGAGGCCCTTCTGGAAGGCGACCGCGCCCATGGCGGCAGCCGACATCATGTTGGCGCGGGCTTCGAGATCGGTGCCTTCCTTGTAGGCGCGCGGCAGGAATTCCTTGACGAGGCGCATGCCTTCCAGCGCGATGCCTGCTGACATCGGATGATAGAAGGGCGAGGAATAGGCTTCCAGGCAGTGCGCGAAAGCATCCATGCCGGTACCGGCGGTGATGATCTTCGGCATGCCGACCGTCAGTTCGGGATCGGCAATAACGACGCCCGGCAGGAACTTCGGATGGAAGATGATCTTCTTCACATGCGTTTCGGAATTGGTGATAACGCTGGCGCGACCGACTTCCGAGCCGGTGCCGGCCGTCGTCGGCACCGCCACGATCGGCGCGATGCCCTCGAGGCTGGCGCGCGTCCACCAGTCGCCAATATCCTCGAAGTCCCAGACGGGCCGCGTCTGGCCGGCCATGAATGCTACGCATTTACCGAGATCGAGGCCGGAACCGCCGCCGAAGGCAACCACACCATCATGGCCACCATCCTTGAAAGCCTTGACGCCGGCCTCGAGGTTCTTGTCGTTCGGGTTCGGATCAACGTCGGCGAAGATCGCGCGGCCGAGACCGGCGTCTTCGAGAATGTCGAGCGCCGTCTTGGTGATCGCCATCGACGCCAGGCCGCGATCGGTGATCAGCAACGGCTTCTTCATACCGAGGCTCTTGCAAGCGTCCGCCAGTTCCTTGATGCGCCCCCGGCCGAGCTTGAAGGCTGTCGGATAGCTCCAATTGGCTGTGATGTTGCTGGTCATGCTGTGACTTTCTTCAGATGGTAGGATTTCGGACGTGTCAGATTGTGGAAGCCGATGATCGACAGTGAGCCGCCACGGCCGGTTTCCTTGACGCCGGTCCAGCAGAGCGCCGGATCGAGATAGTCTGCGCGGTTCATGAACACAGTGCCGGTTTCGATCTCGCGACCAAGCCGCCCTGCCCGCTCGGGGTCCTTCGTCCAAAGCGAAGCCGTCAGGCCGTACTGGCTGTCGTTCATCAGGGCGATCGCTTCGTCGTCGCTCTTCACCTTCATGATGCCGACGGCAGGGCCGAAGGTTTCTTCCCGCATGAATGCCATCGAGTGGTCGACGTTGACGAGGATCTGTGGGGCGAGATAGGCGCCGCCATCGTCCTGGGGAAACAGCTTCGGATCGACCAGCGCCTTGGCACCCTTGGAGACCGCATCGGCGATCTGCTCGCGCACGACCTTGGCGAAACGCTTGTTGGCCATCGGGCCGAGCGACGTTTCCGGGTCAAGCGGATTTCCGAGCTTGTAGTTCGAGACCCATGCGACCGACTTCTCGACGAAGCTGTCATAGAGCGATTCATGCACATAGATGCGCTCGATACCGCAGCAGCACTGCCCGGAATTATAGGTCGCACCGTCCATCAGCGTATCGACGGCAGCATCGAGGTCGGCGTCCTCCATGACGTAGCCCGGATCCTTGCCGCCAAGCTCGAGACCAAGACCGGTAAACGTGCCGGCCGCCGCCCGCTCCATTGAACGCCCGCCTTCGACCGAACCGGTGAAGTTCACGAAATTGAAGCTGCCGGCGGCGATCAGCGCAGACGTCGTCTCATGATCGAGGAAGACGTTCTGGAAGACGTCCTCGGGAACGCCTGCCTCGACGAAGGCCTGCACCAGCCGCTCGCCGACGAGAAGTGTCTGCGACGCATGCTTCAGCACAACCGTATTGCCCGCCATCAGCGCTGGCGCGATCGTGTTGATCGCCGTCATGTATGGATAATTCCACGGCGCCACAACGAACACGACGCCATGCGCATCGCGCTCGATGCGGCGCTCGAACTTGTCGCTCTCTTCGACGACCAGCGGCGCCAACGCCTCGGCAGCGATCGATGCGACATAGTTGGAACGCTCGTTAAAGCCCTTGTACTCGCCGCCATAGCGGATCGGGCGACCCATCTGCCAGGCAAGCTCGGGCACGACGACGTCGGACATTTCATTGAGCCGTGCAACGCCCTTCAGCACAAGCTGAACACGATCTTCCAGCGGTCGCTTCGCCCAGGCCTTCTGCGCTTTGCGCGCACGCGCCACCGCCTCCTTCGCCGCTTCCAGCGAAAGCGCCAGACGCTCGGCGTAAACCGATCCGTCGACCGGTGAAATGCATTGGATCATTCCCATGATCTTCATCCTATGTTTTCGCATGCCGAAACCGGCGGACACCCCAAACAATCTCCTCAGATATGGAAATCGTGTGACGGGACGCCATCCGGCCTTGGCTACGCCTATTATGCTCTTTCGAAACCGCGCGCCACTTCCCAGTCGGTGATGCGACGATCGTACTCTTCCTGCTCCCACTCGGCAGCACGGGTATAGTGGTCGATGACGTCATCGCCGAAGGCACTGCGCAGCATCTTCGATTTCGTCATGGCAACCGTTGCCGCGCGTAACGTGCGCGGGATCTCGCGGACGCGGCGAGCGCCGTAGGCGTCACCGACAAACGGCGCCTCGAGTTCCATCTTGTTCTCGATGCCATCGATGCCCGCGGCAAGGAGCGCCGCGAAGGCGAGATAGGGATTGAGGTCCGAGCCGCCGACGCGGCACTCGATGCGGATCGCCTTAGTCTCGTCGCCGCAAAGACGGTAACCGGCGGTGCGATTGTCCTTGCTCCAGATCGCCTTTGTCGGCGCGAATGTGCCGGCCATGAAGCGTTTGTAGGAGTTGATGTAAGGCGCAAGGAAATAGGTGATCTCGCTGGCATGTGCGAGCAGACCGGCAATGTAGTTTTCCATCAACGGCGACATGCCGTATTTGCCCTTCTCGTCGGCAAAGAGCGGCGTCTTGCCGTCCGCGCTCCAGAGAGACTGGTGAATGTGCGACGAGCTGCCGGCGGCGTTGTAGTGCCATTTGGCAAGGAAGGTGATTGCTCTGCCCTTTGACCAGGCGATCTCCTTACAGCCGTTCTTGATGATCGCATGGCGGTCGGCCATCGTTAGCGCGTCGGCATAGCGCACGTTGATCTCTTCCTGACCGGCGGATGCTTCGCCCTTCGAATTCTCGACAGGAATGCCGGCTCCCTGAAGCCCGGTGCGGATTGCCCGCATGACCTCTTCTTCCTTGGTCGTCTGGAAGATGTGGTAGTCCTCGTTATAGGCGCTGGCGAGCTTCAGGTTGCGATAGCCTGAGGCATGCGCCGACTCGTAGGTCTGATCGAACAGGAAGAACTCGAGTTCGGAGGCCATGAAAGCCTTCATGCCCATGTCTTCGAGGCGCTTGACCTGCTTCTTCAGGATGGCGCGCGGCGAATGCGGCACCTCTTCATGCGTGTGGTGGTCGAGCAGATCGCAAAGCACAAGCGCCGTGCCTTCAAGCCACGGAATGCGCCGCAGCGTTGAGAGGTCCGGCTTCATCGTGTAGTCGCCGTAACCCTTTTCCCAACTCGTCGCCTTGTACCCGGAGACAGTTTCCATCTCCATGTCGGTGGCAACGAGATAGTTGCAGCTGTGCGTTTCCTTCCATGCGCTCTCGAGGAAGTATTCGGCCTGGAAACGCTTGCCCATCAAGCGGCCCTGCATATCCACCTGGCATGCCAGAACCGTGTCGATGCGCCCGTCGGCAACATCCTGCTTGAGATCGTCGAGAGTATAGATGCTCATATTGAATCCGCCTGAACCTTGAACTGAAAAATCGGGGCAACGAAAGAGCATGCCGTGAAACGGACGCGCCGTATCTGATGCGTTTTCGTTGAGCCGGGATACGGGGCCGCCAGAGCGGCCCCGCGGTTATGGAGGGAAGTCGAAACCTCAGGCCTCGCCGACGGCCTTTTCGGCAGCCGCAATCTCGGCCTGACGGCGCGCGACTTCGTCGCCGATCGGCGGCCCCTTGAAGCGGCGGCTTTCGAAGCCGAACCATACGATCGCAGTCAGCAAGAGGAAGCCGACGGTAACGTAAAGCGCAGCGCCGTTCGGCGGCTGGATGCCAATGACGAAGATCAGGACCATCGCGATGATCGACAAGACTGCAAACAGCTTGAACATGCCTTCACCGAGGTTCCACGGACCCATCTTGTCCCACTTCGATGTGCCCCAAGCGAAGAGGCCGAGCGTGATCGGGATCGCGAAGGAGAAGAAGAGGAAAATGACCGTGCACGAGACAACGATCGTGTAAACCGGCGTCTCACCGATCTTCATGAAGTCGAGTGAGGTGAACCAAACGAACAGTACCGACAGGATCGATCCCGTCCAGATGGCCGCGACCGGCGTGCGATGCTTCGGGCTGACCTTCGACAGCGCCTTTGAGGCCGGCAGACCGCCGTCACGCGAGAAGGCGAAGATCATGCGCGAAACCGACGTGACGGTTGCCAGACCGCACAGCCACTGGCTGACGAAGATGGCAAGGTAGAGCAGATCCTTGACGACGGGGTTTACCTGACTGTCCATTGCCCAGAAGAACACGTTCCAGCCCTGCTTTGCCGCATCGTCCATGTTCGGCAGCATCAGCACGAAGGCGCAAAGCATGATGTAGCCGAAGAGCGCAGACCACAAAACGGAAGAGACCATACCGCGCGGAACGGAATGAGCGGCCTTGACTGTTTCTTCCGACGTGTGCGCCGAAGCGTCGTAGCCGGTGATCGTGTAGATCGGCAGCAAAAGGCCGAGCAGGAATACCCAAGTGCCCGAAGTCGACGGCCAGACGTTGCCGCCCGCTTCGCCTGAATAGTTGGCGAAGGTGAAAAGGCGGGCCAAATCGTAGGACGGAGCAGCGAGCAAGCAGACTGCGGCAAGAGCGATTGCCGTTGCGAAGATCAGATAGCCCGAAAAGTCCGTGAGCTTCGCAGTCAGTCCGATCCCCATGTGGTTTACCAGCGCCTGAGCGCCGGTAATGACAACCAGGAAGAGGATGCGAACTGTCGTCGTGTCCGTCAGACCGAAGTAGCTCGTCCCGAAGGAGCCCATGAAGAAGTAATAGGTACCGACGTTGATCGCGCCGAGAACCGTGACGAGGCCGAGCAGGTTGAACCACGCGGTGAGCCAGCCGGTGAAGCGGTTGCCGAGGATTGAACCCCAGTGGTAGAGGCCGCCCGCGGTCGGATAGGCCGAGCTGATTTGCGCCATGGCCACGGCGAAGACCAGCGAGACGAAGCAACCGACCGGCCAGCCGATACCGATGGCCGCGCCGCCGGCACCCGCCGTGGCTTGCGCCAGCGAGTTGATGCCGCCGGAAAGAATGCAAATGATTGAAAACGAGACGGCAAAGTTCGAGAACGAGCTCATCCGCCGTTCCAATTCCTGGGCATAGCCCATGGAATGCAGGATATGCATATCCTGCTTCTTGTCGTGATCCGTGTAGTCGGACATGACTTCCCCCTGTTTAGCGATCAGCCGCGGGATTGCGGGTGATCATCCAGTGCCAAAGTGCCCGTGACGTTTTCGCCTACGGGCGATCGCAGTTAGACTGCTCCCTGGGGTCTTTTTCTTTGTTTTCAGGCGTCCAGGCTTTGCCGGAGAAGCCCTGTCAGATAGTCGGCCACGACCCCTTGACCGTCTTGATCTGAGATGAGGTCGTTGCGGACCTCGATCATTACATTGCGCAGCCCGTTCGAAAGCCCGTGCAGAACCAGCGTGTGCGTCACGCCATCCGCAGGGCCATAGGGCTCGTTGCGTTCGATTTTGTAGAGAGGCGAGCCGGTCAACGCCACGTTCAAAACGCTGTCAGCGAAACGGCTGTCTTTGTCATGCAATATACCAATTTCCACGGCCCGCATCTTGCCGTGATACACCGGAGTGAAACTATGGATCGTCGCGATCACCGTCTCCTGCCCCCTCGCCTTGCGATCGCGAATCAGTGCGCGAATGGCGTCGTGGAAAGGAATATACAACGCTTCGGTTCGCGCGAGGCGTTCTTCCGCATTGAGGCCGGCGTTGCCCGGTATTTCGTAGATTTCGCTCTTCTCGGGCATGGCGCCAGCTGACTCCGGCGGCCTGTTGCAATCGTAGATCAATCGCGAAAATCGCTGGTGGATGAGAGTGGCATCGAGGGTTCGGGAAATCCCGCGTGCAACCGCCAACGCGCCCGGATCCCATGCGATGTGGCTTTCCAACGCCTCGGCGGACAGACCGAGTGTCCCGTACCGCTCAGGAAGCAACCGGGACGCATGTTCGCAGATCACCAGTAACGAGCTCCTGCCGTTCGGCCGTTCGACCGTAACGCACTCGCCTTCCGCTTCGCTTAGGACCTTGAACTGAGCAGGCACCACAGCCGCATCCCGATCATTAATAAAAAATGTACAAGAAAAGAATTCTTCAGGTTCCGACGACTGTCAAGCACGCCCTGAAAATTTCTTTTCATGACAGCAGTTGACATGGATTGTGACAGCGTTGTTAACTTTCAGTGGGAAAGTGGCACAAGACCAATCCCGGGGAGCAAGTAAGCGTGACCGCTGCGTCGAAGACAGTTTCGGACGTAATCCATTCGCATTTCGGCACGCTCACGCGGGCCGAAAAGCAATTGGCAGAGAGCCTGTTGGACAACTACCCCGTCTCCGGACTGGGGAGCATCACGACGATTGCGGAGAACGCCGGTGTGTCGACACCGACAGTCGTGCGCATGGTTCAAAAGCTTGGTTTCAAGGGCTATCCCGATTTTCAGGCGCACTTGCACCAGGAAGTCGAAGCGACGATCTCAAACCCGATCACCAAGCATGACCGCTGGGCCTCCAACGCGCCGGGCACGCATATTCTCAACCGTTTCGCCGACGCCATCATGGGCAACCTACGCCAGACACTGAGCGCGCTCGATACCGCAACCTTCGACAATGTTGCCTCGTTGTTGTCGGATCGCAAGCGCAGCCTTTATTTTATCGGCGGACGCATCACCGGCGCGCTGGCCGAGTACTTCTTTACCCATATGCAGGTCATTCGGCCGAACACCGCGTTGCTGTCTTCCAACTCCAGCAGTTGGCCGCAATACGTGCTCAACATGAATCCCGGCGACCTCCTGGTTATCTTCGATATCCGTCGCTACGAGCAGGAAATGGTCAGCCTCGCGACGGCCGCCCGCAAGAGTGGAGCCGAGATCGTCGTCTTCACAGATCAATGGGGGTCGCCAGTCGCCAAGCTCGCGCGTCACACGTTTCGTGTCCAGATCGAGGCGCCATCGGCATGGGACTCTTCCGTCGTCACTCTCTTCATCGTCGAGGCACTGATCGAGGCCGTTCAGAGCTCAACCTGGGATGAGACGAAGGAACGCATGAAGACCCTGGAGGGTCTGTTCGAGCAAACCAGGCTCTTCCGCAAACTTAGTTAGGAGGGAAAATAAGACAGACAGATGACGTGAAGCATTTGAGCGAACAACGTGTCGTAAACGAAGCATCGCCGCCAACTGCCTGCTATACAAAGAAAAAAGAAGGTCATCAAACTGTCACGAAAGCTTCACGTTACGTCAGTAACAGCATCGTCGGACACTGAAACCCGAAGGAGAACAACAGTGATCTCTAATATTTCAAAAATGCTCTCGCTTTCTACTGCGATTGTCGTTGCTTCTACTGCAATCGCAGCTGCTGAACCAAGCGCTGAACTCATCGCTGCCGCCAAGAAGGAAGGCACGCTGACGACGATCGCGCTTCCGCACGACTGGTGCGGCTACGGCGACGTCATTGCCGGCTTCAAGGCCAAGTACGGCCTCGAGGTCAACGAACTGAACCCGGACGCAGGCTCGGGCGATGAAATCGAAGCAATCAAGGCCAACAAAGGCAACACCGGCCCGCAGGCTCCTGACGTTGTCGACGTCGGCCTCTCCTTCGGTCCGTCGGCCAAGGCCGAAGGCCTGATCCAGCCGTACAAGGTCTCCACTTGGGACTCCATTCCCGACAGCGCCAAGGATGCTGACGGCTTTTGGTACGGCGACTACTACGGCGTTCTCTCCTTCCTCGTGAACAAGGACCTCGTCAAGGAATCTCCGGCTGACTGGGCTGACCTGAAGAAGAGCGACTACGCCAACACTGTTGCTCTCGCCGGCGATCCGCGCAGTGCAAACCAGGCCGTACAGGGCGTGTTCGCTTCCGGTCTTTCGGCTGCAGGTGGCGACGCCGCAAAGGCCGGCGAGGAAGGCCTGAAGTTCTTTGCCGAACTCAACAAGAGCGGGAACTTCGTTCCGGTCGTCGGAAAGGCCGCACCGTTTGCTCAGGGCTCAACCCCGATCATCGTCGCGTGGGACTACAATGCCCTTTCCTGGGGTCAAAGCCTGAAGGGCAACCCTCCGTTTGAAGTTGTCGTTCCGAAGACCGGCGTTGTTGCCGGCGTTTACGTTCAGGCGATCTCGGCCTTCGCTCCGCATCCGAACGCTGCAAAGCTCTGGATGGAATATCTCTACTCCGACGAAGGTCAGCTCGGCTGGCTGAAGGGCTATTGCCATCCGATCCGCTTCAACGATCTGGCAAAGAACAACAAGATCCCGAAGGACCTTCTTGACAAGCTCCCGCCGGCCGCTGCGTATGAGAAGGCAATCTTCCCGACGCTCGAACAGCAGGCAGCAGCCAAGGAAACCATCACCAAGAACTGGGATTCGGTGGTCGGCGCCAACGTCAAGTAATGTTTGAAACTGCCTCTCCGCCGCGAGGCGGAGAGGCGTCCAGTCAGTTGCCCGATAAGGCCGTCCGTCTATGAGCAGTGTTTCAACCGCCGTCGTCAGCACCACGCCCCTGATAAACCGTGACAGAGTGATCGACTGGCTCGGCATCGCGCCATTCATGATCTTCGCGCTGATGTTCTTGATCATCCCGACGGTTTATCTGGTAGCGGGCGCTTTCCTTACGCCCGAAGGCGACCTGACCCTCAGGAACATTGCCGACCTGTTCACGCCGTCGATCCTCAGTGCCTATTGGATCAGTATCAAGGTGTCGGTGGCATCGGCCCTCGGTGGCGCGTTGATTGGCTTCTTTCTCGCCTGGGCAGTCGTCCTCGGCGGCCTGCCGAACTGGGTTCGTTCGGGCCTCCTGACCTTCTCCGGTGTTGCCTCCAATTTCGCGGGCGTGCCCCTCGCCTTCGCCTTCCTCGCCACGCTCGGACGCACCGGTCTCGTAACCGTTTTGATGCGTGACTGGCTTGGCTTCAATCTCTATTCCACCGGCTTTAACCTGCTGAGCTTCTTCGGTCTCACCATCACCTATATGTACTTCCAGATCCCGCTGATGGTGCTGATCCTGACGCCGGCGCTCGACGGCATGAAGAAGGAATGGAAGGAAGCAGCATTGATCCTCGGCGCGACCAATGGCCAGTACTGGCGCATGGTCGCCTTCCCGATCCTCTGGCCGAGCCTGATGGGCACGACACTACTTCTCTTCGCAAACGCCTTCGGTGCGATCGCCACCGCGTATGCCTTGACCGGTAGCTCGCTCAACATCGTGCCGATCTTGCTCTATGCGCAGATCCGCGGTGACGTGCTTCACAATGCCAACCTCGGCTACGCCCTTGCCCTCGGCATGATCGTCATCACCGGTCTGTCCAACCTCCTCTATATCCTGCTGCGCATGCGCGCCGAACGGTGGCAAAAATGAAGACATCACGCCTTGGAGCTTGGATCGCCATTGCGATCGGCGCGATCTACTTTGTCCTGCCGCTCATCGCCACCGTTGAATTCTCACTGCGTATGCGCCGCGGCACCTACAGTTTCGACGCCTACGCTTCGGTTTTCTCCGATGCGCAATTTCGCGAGACCTTCGGCTATTCGATGCTGATGGCGTTGCTGACGATCGTTTTCGGCATGCTGCTCGTGGTTCCGACGGCCTATTGGGTGCGGCTGCGCTTGCCGCAGATCCGTCCTATCGTCGAGTTCATCACGCTGCTGCCGCTGGTTATCCCGGCAATCGTGATCGTGTTCGGCTACCTCAGAATGTATAATTCGTCGTCGATCCTCCCGCTCACCGGCTCGACCTCGGGTACGAATATCCTGCTCGTCCTGTCCTACATGACGCTGTCGTTGCCCTACATGTACCGCGCCGTCGACACCGCCATGCGCGCAATCGACGTGCGTACGCTCACCGAGGCGGCGGAAAGCCTCGGCGCAAGTTGGACGACGATCATGTTCAAGTGCATTTTCCCGAACGTCATGAGCGGCGTGCTCTCGGGCGCCTTCATCACACTTGCAATCGTCATGGGCGAATTCACCATGGCCGCGCTCCTCAATCGTCCGGCCTTCGGGCCATACCTCCAGCTGGTCGGCGCCAACCGCGCCTACGAGCCGTCGGCCTTGGCTGTCATCGCCTTCTCGATCACCTGGCTCAGCATGGGCCTGCTGCAACTCGTCTCCCGCTTCCACAAAGCCGCCCCGGCTAAGTCGTAAGGTATCTGGTTTTCATGGCTTTTCTCGAACTCGCAAACCTCAAGAAATCCTTCGGCAACACGCAGGTCGTGCATGACTTCAACATGCAGATCGAGAAGGGTGAATTTATCTCCTTCCTTGGCCCATCGGGCTGCGGCAAGACGACCGTTCTGCGCATGATCGCGGGCTTTGAAACGCCTTCGGGCGGCCGCATCGCGATCGGCGGCAAGGAGCAGAACAATCTGAAGCCCAACAAGCGCAATATCGGCATGGTCTTCCAGGCTTATGCGCTGTTTCCCAACATGACCGTTCACGACAACGTCGCCTTCGGCCTGAAAGTCGCCGGCACGCAACCCGCCGAGATTGATGCCCGCGTCAAGGAAATGCTCGGGCTGATCAAGCTCGACCATCTTGCCGACCGCTACCCCTATCAGCTCTCCGGTGGCCAGCAGCAGCGTGTTGCGCTTGCCCGCGCGCTTGCCGTGCGTCCGCAGGTCCTGTTGCTTGACGAACCACTGTCTGCTCTCGACGCCAAGATCCGCGTATCGCTTCGCGAGGAAATCCGCGCCATCCAGCAGAAGCTCGGCATCACCACCGTCTTCGTGACACACGATCAGGAAGAAGCTCTCTCGATCTCCGACCGCATCGTCGTCATGAACGCCGGCCGCGCCGACCAGATCGGCACGCCGTTCGAGATCTACAACACGCCCGCGACGCGCTTCGTCGCTTCCTTCGTCGGCACGCTCAACATGATCGAAGCGAAGGTCGTTGATCCGGCCGCTAACCGAATCCAGATCGGCGATCAGGGCGTGACCTTGAAGCAGTCGGTCGCCGCCTTCAACGCCGGTGATACCGTATCACTGGCGCTCCGTCCGGAAGCCGGCTCACTGGCCGAGGGAACGCCGAGCGATACGAAGCTGACGGGCCAAGTCGTGTCCGCCCACTTCCTCGGCTCGGTCATCCGCACGCGCATGAACGTCGGCGGCAATGTCATTTCCTTCGACATGTTCAATAGCCCAGGCGTTACCCCTCCGGCAGCCGGCGAAACAGTGACGCTTCGCTTCATGGCAGCTGATCTGCTCGTCATCCGCGACTGATCGGGCACTCCGCGTCCACTTTTGCGGTTTTGCCACGCGCGTTTCCGGATTTCCGGCGCTGTATTTTACAGCGTCGGAAATTGCATCAACGACAGCTGAAACGCTTTCGTTCAGAAAAGTGAGCGTCATTTCCCCGCCAAGACGACGCCGGCACGGCCCCAAACAGGATGTTTCAATGATTACCTGCTACCTGCGTTATACGATCGACCCATACAAGATCGCCGAATTCGAGGAATATGCGCAGCTCTGGATCCCGATCGTCAATCGAATGGGCGGCACCCATCACGGCTATTTCCTGCCATCCGAGGGCGCCAACAACATTGCCGTCGCGCTGTTTTCGTTCCCGAACCTCGCGACCTACGAAGACTATCGCACGCGCATGGCAAGCGACCCGGAATGCCAGGCCGCGTTCGATCTCGACAAGCGGAACCGCAGCATCATCAGCTACGAGCGCAGTTTCATGCGCCCCGTTCTTGGCTGATCGGTAGAAATGGAAAGCCCCGCTCGATGGCGGGGCTTTTGGTTTGTGGCAGACTTAGCGGATCGCCTTGTCGTTCGCATCGAAGCGATGCATGTGGCTCGTGTCCGGCGTCGCATAGACGATCTCATCGGGCTCATACTTGTGCTCCCCGAAGAGCCGCGCGGTGATAAGACCGCACTGCTCGGATTCGAGATAGATGATCGTATCCGCACCGAGATGCTCGACATGCACGACCTTCGCCCGCCAAGTGCCCTGCTCGCGCGAAAGGGTCAAATGCTCCGGGCGGACGCCAACGGTCTTTGCGCCGCCGTCGGCGACCTTGTCACCTGGAATGAAGTTCATCATCGGCGAGCCGATGAAGCCTGCAACAAACGTATTTGCCGGGCGGTTGTAGAGTTCCATCGGCGAGCCGACCTGCTCGATCGCACCGGCATTCAGCACCACGATCTTGTCGGCAAGCGTCATCGCCTCGACCTGGTCGTGGGTGACGTAGATCATGGTCGCCTTCAGGCTGCGGTGCAGCCGGGCGATCTCGAGACGCGTCTGGACACGCAAGGCGGCATCGAGGTTCGACAGCGGCTCATCGAAGAGGAAGAGCGCCGGCTCGCGCACGATCGCGCGACCGATAGCGACACGCTGACGCTGACCACCGGAGAGTTCCGCCGGGCGCCGGGCGAGATATGGTTCAAGCGACAGCATCGAGGATGCCTTGGTCACCCGCTTGTCGATCTCCTCTTTCGCCGTGCCGGCTTGCCTGAGCCCAAGACCCATATTGTCCTTGACCGTCAGGTGGGGATAGAGCGCGTAGGACTGGAACACCATCGCGATGCCGCGTTTGGCGGGAGGCGTCAACGTCTCCTCTTTGCCATTGATGAATACGGCGCCAGAGGTGACGTCCTCCAATCCGGCAATGCTGCGCAAAAGGGTTGACTTGCCGCAGCCCGAAGGTCCGACGAAAATGACGAACTCGCCGTCCTTGACCTCCAGGTCGATGCCCTTCAGCACCTCATGCGTGCCGTAGGTCTTGCGGATAGATTTGAGTTGAAGCGATCCCACTAGTCGTATTCCTTACAGTTTGACCGGCTCTTGGAGCTTGACGGCTTGGCCGGTACGCACGCTTTCGTCGGCGGCGAGGCAGATGCGCAGCGAAGCGACAGCGTCTGCCATGTGGCGGTTGAGGTCGATGTCCTCGCGAATGGCTTTCAGCATGAAGGCCTGTTCGCGGTCGCAGAGTTCCTGATGGCCTGGCTCGCCTGCCATCGTCATGTCCTGGTCCGGTCGGATGAACTTGCCGTCGGGTCCCGTTTCCGCAGTGTGCAGGCGAATAACCGAGGTCTTGGTGTGAGCGTCGATATCGTCGGACTTGGCGTTCGGGTCCATGACGATCGAGACCGATCCCTTCGGCGACATGATGTCCTTCACGAAGAAGGCTGTTTCCGAGATCATCGGCCCCCAGCCGGCCTCGTACCAGCCGACGGAACCATCCTCGAACTGCACCTGAAGCTGCCCATAGTTGTACATGTCAGGCGCGATTTCGTCGGAGAGCCGCAGCCCCATCCCTCGTACTTCCACCGGCTTGGCATCGGTGATCTGGCACATGACATCGACATAGTGCACGCCGCAATCGACGATCGGCGAGGTCGTCTCCATCAGCGATTTGTGCGTCTCCCACGTCGGACCACTGGACTGCTGGTTGAGATTCATACGGAAGACATACGGCCCACCGAGCTTGCGTGCCTCCTCGATCAGTCGCATCCAGGAGGGATGGTGGCGAAGGATATAGCCGATCACCAGCTTCCGCCCGGCCTTCTTCGCCGCCGCCACGACACGCTCCGCATCGGCTACCGTCGTAGCAAGCGGCTTCTCGACAAAGACGTCGCAACCGGCCTCGAAGGCAGCGACCGCATAGTCAGCATGCGTGTCGGAATAGGTGCAGACTGCGCAGAGATCCGGCTTCAACTCGGCAAGCGCTGCCTGGAAATCCGAGTAGATCTCGTAGCCCTGCAATTCCTCCGGCAGCTTTGGTTTGGACCGGTTGACCAGCCCGACAATCTCGAAGCCGGGATTGTTGTGATAGGCCAGCGCATGGCTGCGTCCCATATTGCCGAGGCCGGCGACGAGAACGCGGATTGGCTTGTCGGACGCACTCACTTGACCGCTCCCGAGGTGATACCGCGGATGAGCTGCCGCGAGAAGATGACGTAGAGAACGAGGATCGGCAGGATTGCCAGCGAAAGTGCCGCAAGCACTGCGTTCCAATTGGTCACGAACTGCCCGATGAAGATCTGCGAGCCGAGGGTGACGGTCTTCGTCGCCTCAGCCGGCGCGAGGATCAGCGGGAACCAGAGATCGTTCCAGATCGGGATCATCGTGAAGACGGCGACCGTGGCCATAGCTGGCCGCACCAGCGGCAGCACCAGCCGGAAGAAGATCGAATATTCCGAGAGCCCATCGATGCGGCCTGCATTCTTCAGGTCATCGGAGACGGTCCGCATGAATTCCGACAGGATGAAGATCGCCAGCGGAATGCCTTGCGCGGTGTAGACGAGGATCAGCGCCGTCAGCGTGTTGACGAGGCCGGCTGCCACCATCCCCTGCAGGATGGCGACCGTGCCGAGGCGGATCGGGATCATGATACCGATCGCCATGTAGAGACCGGTTAGCGTGTTGCCCCTGAATTTGTATTCAGAGAGCGCGAAAGCCGCCATCGCGCCGAACAGCAGCACGAAGAAGATCGAAACGACCGTGACGATGAAGCTGTTCTGGAAATAGGTCGCGAAGTCACCCTGCCCCAGCACCGTTTGATAACCGACAAGGCTGAAGGTCGAAGGTGTCGGCACCTGCATCGGCGAGCGGAAGATCGCGTTGCGGTCCTTGAACGAGTTGATGATCGTCAGGAACACCGGGAAGATGGCAACCAGCGTATAGCCAATGAGCGCCAAGTGTACGAGACCGGTGCGGATGGGGGATGTGCGTGCTCTGTTGGACATGGCGCACTCCTCAGAACTGGTACCGGCGCATGCGCCGCTGGATGGCAAAAAGGTAGAACGACACGCCGGCGAGAATGATCAGGAACATGACTGTAGCGATTGTGGCGCCCATCGAGCGGTCGCCAAGCTGCAGCTGGAAACCGAAGAAGGTGCGATAGAGCAGAGTGCCCAAGATATCAGTCGACATATCGGGTCCGGCAAGCGCACCCTGCACGGTGTAGATCAGGTCGAAGGCATTGAAGTTGCCGACGAAAGTCAGGATCGAGATAATGCCGATGGCAGGCAGGATAAGGGGCAGCTTGATCTTCCAGAACTGTGCCCATCCGGTGATGCCGTCACACTCGGCGGCCTCGATCACCTCTTCCGGGATGCTGAGCAGCGCCGCGTAGATCAGCATCATCGGAATGCCGATATATTGCCAGTTGGAGATCAGCGACACGGCAACCAGCGCCGGCCCCGACTGTCCGAGCCATGGAGCGAAGAACGACTTCATGCCGACGAGGCTCATCAGCCACGGAGCTACGCCCCAGATCGGCGACAGGATGAGCTTCCAGATGAAGCCGACAATCACGAAGGAGAGCAGCGTCGGCAGGAACATGGCCGTGCGGTAGAACGCTACGAAACGAAGCCGCGGCGTCGACAGCAGCGCCGCCAACGCGATGCCGATCGGGTTCTGCACGCACATGTGGATGACGAAGAAGATGAAGTTGTTGACTAGCGCGTTCCAGAAGTCATGTGCCCAGCGGGCATCGCCGAACAACACCTTGTAGTTCGCAAAGCCGACGAAGGCAGGCACGCCATCAACGGTGTTGTAGAACGAAAGCCGCAGCGTTTCGATCAGCGGCAGGATCATGATCGCCGAATAGACGAGGAATGCCGGGAAGAGAAAGACGCCGATGTGCCAGCGCACGGGGCGCTTGATTGGAACGACATCGACAGCGGATAGGGCTTCGCTCATGGCTTTTGCCTGTTCTTCTTGGCTGCACCTGGCGCGGCGCATCTGACACGGCGGGCAGAACGCCCTTCGCTCTATTCGTCTCCCCGTCCCTTCGGGTTTCGAAGGAGGCGGGGAGAGGAAAAGCGGACACGAAATTGGCTTTGAGCCGGAGTGAGGGACGGCTGATGCCGTCCCTCACATCGCAAATCACTTGCCCGGCTTGAACCAGCCATTCAGGCCGTCCTGCAGCTTCTTGGCGGCATCAGCCGGCGTAACAGTGCCGTTGATGACGTTTGCAGAAGCGACCCAGGTCTCGTTTTCGAGGTTCGGCGTACCGCGCGACAGGATCTGGTAGGTCGAGCGGATCGTCGACTTGAACGGGCCACGCCAGGAGACGAATTCCTGGGCCAGCGGATCGCTCATCTTCACCGGCGTCGAGTTCAGGCTGAAGAAGCCCGGCAGCGCGTTGGCATAGATTTCGGCAAATTCCGGCGAAGCGACCCAGGTGAGGAACTTCTTGGCTTCCTCGGCATGGGTGCTCTTGGCGTTCAGGCTGACGCCGATATCCGGATGGTCGGAGATATAGCCCTGGTCACCGGCCTTCGGAACCGGCGGCGGGAACGCGCCCATCTTGAACTGGGCCTGACTGTTAAACAGCGAAATCTCCCAGGAACCGGCCGGATAGATCGCGGCGCGGCCGAGCGTGAAGAGGTTCTGGCTGTCCGAATAGGTCTGGGCTTCGAAACCGTCGCCGAGATAAGGCTTCCACTTGGCGAGTTGCTCGAAAGGCTGGACCCATTCCGCATCGGTCAGCTTCTGCTTGCCGCCAACGAGTGCCAAGCGGCCATCTTCACCCTTCCAGTAGTTCGGGCCGATGTTCTGGTAGCCCATGGTCGCGGCTTCCCAGAGATCCTTCGTACCCATGGCCATCGGGATATAGGTGCCGTCAGCCTTGATCTTGTCGAGGGCGGCGAAGAATTCTTCTTCAGTCTTGGGAACCGAGATGCCGAGCTTATCGAAGGCATCCTTGTTGTAGATGAAACCATGGATGACCGAGGCCATCGGCACGCAGAAGGTGGACTTGCCGTCATCTGTCGTCCAGGCCGCCTTGGCGACGGCCGAGAAGTTCTCGATGCCCGGCAGGCTCGTTAGATCAGCGATCTGTTTCTTGTTGAAGAGTTCGAGCGAGGCGTCAAACGGGCGGCAGGTGATGATGTCACCAGCGGAACCGGCATCCAGTTTGGCGTTCAGCGAGGCGTTGTATTCGGTCGGCGCGGTCGGCGAGAAAACGAGCTTGATGCCCGGGTTCTTGGCTTCGAATGCCGGGATGATCTTTTCCTGCCAGATCTGCAGGTCGTCGTTGCGCCAACTTTCAATCGTCAGCGTGACGTCGGCGGCATGAGCAACGCCAACTGATGTCAGTAGGCTGGATGCCAGCAAGAAGCCCTTAAGTGCGGTGTTCTTCATTTCCCTCTCCTGTTTTATGCGCCGATGAGGCGCTGTTCCTGACCTGAAACAAGCGTTCGCGTGCATGAGGTCACACGCAACGCCACTTTAAGGGCCGTCAACAACTGCCGGCCCGAAGCTCAACCGGCACGACAGGTCACCCCGTCGGCCAGACAGCGTACCCGAACAAGAAACCGATCCGGCACAGCCATGAAAGGGAAAACTGATGGCGAGAACGGCTTGCAGGCGGCAGAGCCGCCACGGCCGAGTCCGCATTTCATCGAGTGGCCCGGCTTATCTCTGTCCTGCCGGTTTATCGCTGCCCGATGCGCTGTTCCCTTTGAGTTGAATTAAGGCCAAAAAAATACCAATTGTCCAGCCAATTTTAACATCGAAGCAACAGAAATGCCGCATTAAAAATTTTATCACTTAAAATCAATGGCATAAAAAGATGAACTTTTGCCACGCTTTGCACTTGGTAAATGGTATTTTTTTGGTATTGTAATGAAAACAAGGGGAATGAGCGGATTTTGGTGGTTCAATGACAGAACTTACGATCGGCATTGATGGCGGTGGTTCCAGCTGCCGTGCCGCAGTGACGGATGCGACAGGACGTGTCCTGGGTCGTGGCACGGCCGGCCCATCGAACATCCTGTCCGACCTCGACAATTCATTGCTCAACATCATTGCATCGGCCAAGAACGCGTTGAGCGACGCCGGCCTGCCCCCTGAAACCGTTTCCAGCGTAGCAGCCGTCATCGGCGTCGCCGGCGCAAATGTCGGCGACTATGCCGAACGGATCGAGCGCGCCCTGCCCTTCGCCAAACGTCGTATCGTCACCGATGCGACCACCGCGCTCCAAGGCGCACTGGGCGATTCGGACGGCGTAATCGGCGCCTTCGGCACCGGCTCTGTCTACAATGCGCGCCACAACGGAAAGCTTTACGGCATCGGCGGCTGGGGCTTCATTGTCGGCGATCAGGCAAGTGGCGCCCGTCTCGGCCGTGACCTGTTGGAACAGTCCTTGCTAGCGCACGACGGCGTGCGCCCCTCCTCGCCTGCGACTCAGACGGTCATGGCCGAGTATGGCGACGATCCCGAGCGTGTCGTGGAATTTGCCCATGTCTCCCGCCCCAATGACTTCGCTCGTTATGCGCCTGTCGTCTTTGAGGCTGCCGCTAAGGGGGACCCTGTTGCGACGGCGATCGTGCGGAACGCAGCGGCCTCGATCAGCGAGAGCCTTGATGCGCTGCTCTGGCCGGAGTGCGAGGCGATCTGCCTGTTGGGTGGACTCGCGAGAGCTTACCGTCCATGGCTTGCAGAACGTCACATTAGCCTGCTGCGAGAGCCCAGGGGAGATGTCCTGCAGGGCGCCATCGATCTCGCGGTAAAGTTTTTGCACGAGGAAGGAACAGGCGCGGCATGACCGACGATTTCGCAAGCCTCCTTTCCCCCGAGCGCCTTCAAGCCGGCGGCACTGGCCCGCTTTATGTCAAATTGCGCCGAACGCTGGAAGATGCCATTCGCACGGGCACCCTCAGCCATGGCGACGCCCTGCCGCCCGAACGCGATATCGCGGAATTTGCAACGGTCAGCCGGGTGACTGTGCGCAAGGCGATCGATGAGCTTGTTGCCGACGGCCTGCTTGTCCGCCGCCACGGCTCCGGCACCTTCGTGACGAAGCCCGTGTCGAAGGTCGAACAGCGCCTGTCACAGCTCACCTCCTTTACCGAGGATATGGCCCGTCGCGGCATGACCTCGCGCTCCGAATGGCTCCACAAGGGCATTCATACACCCTCGCCCGATGAAATGATGATTCTCGGCCTCGCAACCGATGTCAGAGTTTCACGCCTCAGCCGTCTGCGCATTGCCGACGATCAGCCGCTGGCAATTGAAAACGCCAGCGTCTCCGGCGAATTCCTTCCGGATCCCTTCGTCGTGACGACGTCGCTCTATGCGGAACTTGAGCGTCGCCAGGTCCGCCCGGTGCGCGCCGTGCAGCGGATTTCCGCGACAAACATGAAGGAGGCCGACGCCCATCTCCTCGGCGTCCCCGTCGGCGCCGCGGGGCTGTCGATCGAACGCATCTCCTATCTGGGTTCCGGGCGCGCGGTCGAGTTCACCCGCTCGCTCTATCGCGGCGACGCCTATGATTTTGTCGCCGAACTGACAATCGGTGCGCCGTGATGCCTGGTCGCATTGAAGGGACGACCAAGGGCGTCTATTCAATATGCCCATGACGACTCGCATCACGATCCTCGACAGCATCTCCGATCCCGGAAATCCCGCAAAGCCGAACGACGACAGCTTCGGCTATAACGACGCCTGCGCCTTCGTCATCGACGGTGCGACGGGCCTCGGCGATCGCCAGTATATGGATGAGGCAGGCAGCGACGCCGCCTGGATCGCCCGGCATTTCGCCCGCGGCTTTCAGGATCAGATCACTCGTGAGTCCAGTGTCTCGGAAGTTGCACGCGGTCTGTCGCTGGCAGCCCACGCAACGTTCCTGAGCCGCCACGAGAGTGTGCCGCGTTACGCCTGGCCATTGACCGCGTTCGCGATGCTGCATCAGACAGCCGATAGCTTCCATTTCATCGGCCTCGGCGACTCCTGCCTTTTTCTACTGGAGGAAAACGGCTTCGCCACCATGCACATGGCAATTCCGGGCGCCTACCAGCATGAACAGAACCAGGCGCGAAAGCACATTGCGCGAACGGGCGGCATCACGAAGGAAGGCGGCGCGCTCGGCAATTCCGAGACCCTCGCCTTGTTGCGCCAGCATCGCGAGCGGCAGAATACGCCGGAGAGCGGGGTTTGGACCCTCGGCCTCGTACCGGAGGCCGCCGACCATCTGGTTTCCGAGCGGCTTGATATCAGAGGCAGGGCGCATGCGATCGTCTGCAGCGATGGCTTCTCGGACCTCGCGGTCCTCTACGCGGCCTATGATTCCGAAAGCCTCGTGCGCACCGCGCGCGAAAAGGGTCTGCGGTCGATGGTGGAGGAACTCAGGCGCTTCGAACGCGAGATCGATCCGGAGGGGCTGCGCTATCCGCGCTATAAGCAGAGCGACGACACCACGGCCCTGCTCGTCGAATTGGTGCCCAGCACCTGAGACGGTTTCCGATTCAGTTTCAGCGCCTTGCGGCGACAAGCTGAATCAATCTGTCCAGTTCTTGAATCAAATCCTGAAGACGCAGCCGGTCAGGCCGCGTCCTCGATGTCCTCGTCACGCTTGCGCGGCACGTAGTTCAAAACCGGCCCAAGCCAACGCTCGACCTCAGCAACGTCCATGCCCTTACGGTTCGCGTAATCCTCGACCTGATCCCGCTCCACCTTGGCGACGCCGAAGTAGTAGGAGTCGGCGTGGCCGATGTAGATGCCGGAAACGGAAGAACCCGGCCACATCGCGTAGCTTTCGGTGAGCTTCACCCCTGCCGCCTTCTCGGCATCGAGCAGGCCGAACAGCGTCTTCTTCTCGGTGTGGTCTGGCTGCGCCGGATAGCCCGGTGCCGGGCGGATACCGGCATATTCCTCGGTGATGAGCTGCTCGTTGCTGAGATGCTCGTCCTTGGCGTAGCCCCAATATTCGCGACGCACCTGTTCGTGCATACGCTCGGCGAACGCTTCCGCGAAGCGGTCGGCCAGCGCCTTCACGAGGATCGACGAGTAGTCGTCGTTGGCGCGTTCGAAGCGTTCCGCGATCGCAACCTCCTCGATACCGGCCGTAACGACGAAGCCTCCGACATAGTCCTGAACGCCGCTCTCGACAGGCGCAACGAAGTCCGACAGCGCAACGTTCGGCCGGCCGTCGCGTTTCGACAACTGCTGACGCAGTGTGAAGAAGGTGGCAAGCTCTTCCTTGCGGCTATCATCTTTGAACAGACGGATATCGTCGCCAACCGCGTTCGCCGGCCAGAAGCCGATGACGGCGCGCGGGTGGAACCACTTCTCGTCGATGATCTTCGTCAGCATCGCCTGCGCATCGGCCCAAAGCGCACGCGCTGCCTCGCCCTGTTTCTCGTCCTCGAGAATAGCCGGGAACCGGCCTCGCAACTCCCAGGTCTGGAAGAACGGCGTCCAGTCGATGTACTTGGCGATGTCAGCCAGATCGTAGCCGTCGAAGACCTTGGTGCCGAGGAAGCTCGGCTTGGTCGGCTTGTAGGCCGCCCAATCGACCTGCTGCGCGTTCTCGCGGGCGCGGGCGAGCGGCAGACGCACCTTCTCGGCCTCGCTGCGCGCATGCGCCGCCGCCACCTTCGCGTATTCGGCGCGGATGTCAGCCACATAGTCGTCGCGACCCTCAGGTGACAGCAGCGAAGAAACGACGCCGACCGCACGGCTGGCATCGGTCACATAGACTGTCTGCCCCTTGTTGTAGCCCGGATGGATCTTGACGGCCGTGTGGACACGGCTGGTCGTGGCACCCCCGATCAGCAGCGGCAGATCCAGTCCCTGGCGCTCCATTTCAGCAGCCACATGCACCATCTCGTCGAGCGACGGCGTGATCAGGCCGGAAAGACCGATGACGTCGACCTTCTCGGCAACAGCAGTCTCGAGGATCTTCGTTGCCGGCACCATGACCCCGAGATCGATGATCTCGTAATTGTTGCAGGCGAGCACGACGCCGACGATGTTCTTGCCGATGTCGTGGACGTCGCCCTTCACGGTCGCCATCAGGATCTTACCGGCAGCCTTCCGATCATCGCCACCGTTCTGGCGCTTCTCTTCCTCCATGTAAGGAAGGAGTACGGCAACCGCCTGCTTCATCACGCGGGCGGACTTGACGACCTGCGGCAGGAACATCTTGCCGGAACCGAAGAGATCGCCGACCACGTTCATGCCGGCCATCAGCGGGCCTTCGATGACGTGCAGCGGCCGTTCTGCCTGCTGGCGGGCTTCCTCGGTGTCGGCCTCGATATATTCGGTGATGCCGTTGACGAGCGCGTGCTCCAGCCGCTTGGCGACTGGCCATTCACGCCAGGCAAGATCCTGCACCTTCGCTTCGCGGGTGCCGGCGCCACGGAAGCGTTCGGCAACCTCAAGCAGCCGCTCTGTCGCATCGGCGCGGCGGTTCAGCACCACGTCTTCGCAGGCTTCGCGCAGCTCCGGATCGATCTGGTCGTAGACGGCGAGCTGGCCGGCGTTGACTATACCCATGTCCATACCCGCCTGAATGGCGTGGTAGAGGAACACGGCATGCATCGCCTCGCGCACCGGCTCATTGCCGCGGAACGAGAAGGAAAGGTTCGAGACGCCGCCCGAGATATGCACGAGCGGCATAGTCTTGCGGATCGTCCGCGTCGCCTCGATGAAGTCGACGCCGTAATTGTTGTGCTCTTCGATGCCGGTCGCGACCGCGAAGACGTTCGGATCGAAGATGATGTCTTCAGGAGGGAAGCCTGCCTTTTCGGTCAGGAGCTTGTAGGCACGGGCGCAGATCTCGACCTTGCGCTCGTAGCTGTCCGCCTGCCCCGTCTCGTCGAAGGCCATGACGACAACAGCAGCACCATAAGCATGCAGCAGCTTCGCCTGCGCCAGGAAGTTCTCTTCGCCTTCCTTGAGCGAGATCGAGTTGACGATCGGCTTGCCCTGGACACGCTTCAGGCCGGACTCGATGATCGAGAACTTCGAGCTATCGATCATGACAGGCACGCGCGCAATATCGGGCTCGGCAGCGATCAGGTTCAGGAACTCGACCATCGCCTTTTCGGAATCGATCAGACCTTCGTCCATGTTGATGTCGATGATCTGCGCGCCGTTTTCCACCTGGTCGCGCGCGACGTCGAGCGCTGCCGTGTAGTCGGCATTGGTGATCAGCTTGCGGAATTTGGCGGAGCCCGTGACGTTCGTGCGCTCGCCGACGTTGACGAAGGGAATGTCCTTGGTCAGCTCGAAAGGCTCCAGGCCCGACAGCGACATGAAGGGGCGATGCTCGGGGATCGGACGCGGCTTGTGCTTGGCAACGACCTCAGCAATCGCCTTGATGTGCTCCGGCGTCGAGCCGCAGCAGCCTCCGACGATGTTGACGAGGCCCTCGCGGGCAAACTCATCGATCTGCGCCGCCATCAGTTCCGGCGTCTCGTCATACTGGCCGAATTCGTTGGGCAGGCCGGCATTCGGATAGGCGCAGATGAAGGTGTCGGCAACGCCCGATAGCTCCTGCAGGTGCGGACGCATGGCGTTGGCGCCAAGTGCGCAGTTGAGGCCGATCGTGAACGGATTGGCATGACGCACCGAGTTCCAAAAGGCCGACGGCGTTTGGCCGGACAGAGTACGGCCGGAAAGGTCGGTGATCGTGCCCGAGATCATGACAGGCAGGCGGACGCCCTTGGCCTCGAAGCGCTCTTCGCAGGCAAAAATCGCTGCCTTAGCGTTCAGCGTGTCGAAGATCGTCTCGATCAGGATGATATCGGCGCCGCCATCGATCAGGCCGTCGATCTGCTCCGCATAAGCTGAACGCAGGTCATCGAAGGTGACGGCGCGGAAGCCCGGATTGTTGACATCGGGAGAGATCGACGCGGTACGGTTCGTCGGGCCAATCGCGCCGGCGACGAAGCGGCGACGCCCATCCTCGCGCTCGGCGCGGATTGCCGCACGACGCACGATCTCGGCGCCTTCCTTGTTTAGAGCGTAGACTTCGCCTTCCATCGCGTAGTCGGCCTGCGCGATCCGTGTCGACGAGAACGTATTGGTCTCGAGAATGTCGGCGCCAGCCTTGGCGTACTTGTAATGGATCTCTTCGATCGCATCCGGCTGCGTCAGGATCAGAAGATCGTTGTTGCCTTTCTGGTGGCAGGCACAGCCGATGAAGCGGTCACCACGGAAATGGTCTTCATCGAAGCCCAGTCCCTGGATCTGCGTGCCCATGGCGCCGTCAAGAACGAGGATGCGTTCGCTGGCGGCTTTCTTAAGCGCAGCAAACACTTCACTACCGTCGCGCTTTGCCCCTTCGGAACCAAACAGAGTATCAAACACGGGCGGACTCCTTGACGTCGTTGCAGACCAGCTGACCAAATCACATAAAGATATCTTTATGTCAATATATGCCTGTCATGTGGCGCCTTTGCGGCGCTTGACAGATGACAGACTCGGGCGGCCCCTATATAGGCGGTTGCGAAGGATTTGTGCACGAAATCGGAGGAGTATCATGGCACCTGCAAACGGTGACGCCGCGCTCGGAAACTGGACCACCCGCACCTACCACCGCAACTGGCTTCTTGCACAAGCAAACGGGCTCTTCGATTTCTTCCAGCACAATTCCATCAACCCAAAGGGCGGTTTCTTCGATCTCGACGACACCGGCAAGCCGCTCAATGCCGCGGGCCAGGTCCGTCCGATCCATATCGCGTCGCGCGCCGTTCACTGCTTCGCGATCGGCACGTTGCTCGGTCGTCCGGGTGCCGCCGACGTCGTGGATCACGGCATGCAGTACATCTGGAAGCATCACCGCGACACCAAGAACGGTGGCTACTTCTGGTCTCTTGACGACAACGGCCCCGTCGATTCAAACAAGCAGGGCTACGGCCACGCCTTTGTCCTGCTCGCAGCCTCCTCCGCAAAAACAGTCGGCCATCCGCTTGCCGACGGCATGCTTGCCGACATCACCGACGTCCTGAACACGAAGTTCTGGGAAGCCGCGCACGGCGCCATCGCCGAAGAGTTCACCGCCGACTGGCAGCCTCTCGACGGCGGCAACTATCGTGGCCAGAACTCCAACATGCACCTGACCGAAGCGCTGATGGCTGCCTTCGAGGCAACTGGCAACCGCGACTATCTCGCCAAGGCCGAAAGCATTGCCGACCTCGTCATTCGTCGTGCCGCCGGCTCCGTCGGCTGGCGCGTGGCCGAACACTTCAGCACCGATTGGGTCCTCGACAAGAATTACTATCATCCGAACGAAATGTTCCGCCCGGCAGGTACCACCCCCGGTCATTGGCTGGAATGGGCGCGCCTCCTTCTTCAGCTCTGGGTGCTTGGCAACAAGAAGCATGACTGGATGCCGGATGCAGCCAAGAGCCTGTTCTCGCAGTCGATCGCCCTCGGTTGGGACGATAGTAAAGGCGGCTTCTTCTATACGCTCGACTGGCAAGACAAGCCCGCCAAACGCAACAAGCTGTGGTGGCCTGCTTGCGAGGGCGCCGGCGCCGCGCACTTCCTCAACGAACACCTGCCGAGTGACTACCATGAGGAACACTACCGCAGGATCTGGAATGTGATCGAACGCTCCTTCATCGATCACAAGAATGGCGGCTGGCATGAGGAACTGACGGAAGACCTGGTGCCTGCCCATACGATCTTCCCTGGCAAGGGCGACATCTACCACGCCCTGCAGGCGTGCCTGATCCCCCTCTTCCCGGCGAACGGAAGCCTGACCAAGGTCATTTCCGAAGCGGGCGGGCAAGATCTGATTTGAAGCGCACGCCACCTCAATGGCGCTCGGCCATCATTTCCAGTGGTATCGCGTCGGCGCCGTGACTAGAACGGCGGACGCGACGCACCGGCAGAAACGACGACTGGTCGTTGGAATGGCTGTGCGATAGAAAACAAATCGGTGCGAGGTTTTGTCTATGACGCGGGTTCCAACGACCAATTGGGCAGCAAGTTTTCACTATGGCTTTCGCGACTGCCTATACCCGTCTTCCGTGGACGCGGTTTGCGAAATCGTGGCGCGTTCGCCAAAGATAAAAGCGGTGGGCTCGGGCCATTCATTCAACGCAATCGCCGATGGCGAAGTGGCCCTGTCGCTTGCCGAGCTACCGATCAACCCTGTGATCGAAGGCGATGGAACACAGGTTTCCGTTGGCGGTCATTGCACCTATGGAGAGCTTGCACTTTTCCTCCATCGGCATCATCTCGCCGTTCATAATCTAGCCTCGTTGCCACATATTTCGATTGCCGGAGCAATTGCCACGGCAACGCATGGATCAGGCAACCGAAATGGCAACCTGGCGACAGCGGTTTCCGGGCTTGAAATTGTTTCAGGCGACGGTCGCCTCATAAAGGTAGTACGCGGTGATGCCGATTTCCCGGGAATGGCAGTACATCTGGGCGCGCTTGGCATCGTCACGCGGGTAACGCTTGACGTCCAGCCGGAATTTCAGGTCGCGCAGTACGTTTACGAGGGATTGGCCTGGGACAAGCTGTTGGCCAACCTCGATGAGATCATGGCCGCGGGCTACAGTGTCAGTGTGTTCACGCAATGGGGTCAACAAGCCGGATCGATTTGGGTCAAGAGAACCGCATCAGCCGATGAGTGGCCCACCGCCATCCACGGCGCAGCGCGCGCGATGGTCAACAGGCATCCCATAAGCGGATTGGATGCGCAAAATTCCACGGAACAGTTGGGGCAGCATGGCCGATGGTCCGACAGGCTCCCGCACTTCAAGATGGGGTTCACGCCCAGCAACGGCGAGGAGATACAGTCCGAGTTCCACATTCCGCGGGAATACGGAGCAGCCGCTGTCGACGCGTTGCTGTCAATCCGTGAAAGGTTTGCGCATTTGGTGCAAGTAGCGGAATTCCGGACAGTCGCCGCCGATGAACTGTGGCTCAGCCCTCAATATCACCGAGACACGCTCTCGATCCATTTTACCTGGGTTCGGAACCAGGAAGCAGTCAACGCGGCCGTGGAGCAAATTGAGCAAGCGCTCTTGCCCTTCGCGGCCTTGCCGCATTGGGGCAAGGTCTTCACCGGGCGCCACATCGGCGCCAAATATGAAAAGCTTCCCGAGTTTGCGCGCCTTCGAGACAGGATGGATCCGGAACGGACGTTCTCTAACCCATGGTTGGAAAACGCCATATTCGGTTCAAGTGGAAACTAGACGACGTCCGCAAACGAGGTTGTCTACCTGACATCACGCCAGACGCAGTGCATCGAGATCCTTCGCCAACATCAGTGCCAGTGCCTCGACCGCAAGGTTGTGGTCGTCGCGTTGCGGCAGCCCCGAGACTGTGACCGCGCCGATGCAGCCAGTGCCCTTCACATTGATCGGGAAGCTGCCGCCGTGCGGTGCATAATCGGCATCAGCGAGGCCGTTGTCGGCGACAGTCTTGCCCTTCTGCTTGAGATCGAGACCGATCGCGTAGCTGCTCTTGAAATAACGCAGCACCAGATTGCGCTTGCGCCGCACCCACTGGACGTTGTCCGGCGTGACGCCCGGGAGCGCAGCATAGAAGACCGGCATCGAATGCAGCGTAATATCGATCGCAATTCCGAGGCCACGTTCGGTTCCAAGCTCCTGCAGGAGCTTGCCGAGCTGCCATGCGGTCGTGAGATCGAAGGTATCGAAACTCAATACCTTTTCCTGTTCCGCGATCCGCTTGAGGTCTTCTTCGGGCATGGTCACGTGGGCTCCCTCTCCTGCAAGGCTTTTTTCTGAAGAAATGCAAGCGGAGGGGAAAAGTAAAGCGGAATCGTAGCGATGCCACGGAGCTTTACAATTTGGGAGTCAGCATTTCGAAGCGGTCGCGGATCGTCGAACAGGTATCACCGCCGAGACGCGCAATGGCGTCAACCTCTGCAGGATCGACGCGTAGCCTTTCCGGATCGACGACGCCGTCGCGATAGTGCGCATAGACGATTTCGCCCATGATGATCTGCCGGGACTTGCCGAGCTCCAGCGTGAGGTGACGCCTGCACTCGAAGGCTGCCGGCGCTTCCGCGATCCACGGCGAGGCGACTTTCTGGCCGGGGACTGCTGTCAGACCGGCCTCCCTCAGTTCATCGACGCCGCGAGGATATTTCGAGCCGCAGACATGCATCGCCTCCGCGATGGCAAAGGACACGATGTTGACCGTGAAGACCTCGGTCATTCGGATGTTGTGACCAGTGTCCTTAAAGGACATATCGGGATTATTCTCGACACCAAGCGCCAGGATCGGCGGATCGGCCGAGAGGCAGTTGAAGAAACTGAAGGGTGCGGCATTGGTCCGGCCGTGTTCGTCCACTGTCGTCACCAGCGCGATCGGCCGCGGAATGATCGTGCCGATCATCAGCTTGTAGCGTTCGCGCTCGGAGAGCGTCGCGAAATCGAAGGACACGGTCACGGATCAGCCTGTCGCCCGGATCGGCGCAAAGGCGCTCATCGCGCCTGCAAACGGCTTCGCCAGCGGCGATGCGTAGGAACCGCGCTTGCTGGTCGATAATCCGAGTGAGACCAATGTCTCCGCCTGCTTAACCGCCGCAGCCACCCCGTCGACCACGGGCACGCCGTAGATATCCTGTAGATCGCGAGCGAGATCCGTCATGCCGGCGCAGCCAAGCACGATTGCCTCCGCGCCATCCTCTGACAGCGCCCGTTCGATCTCGGCACGCAGCTTGCCAATAGCGCCCGAGGCGGGATCTTCGAGCTGAAGGACCGGTATGTCAGAGGCGCGCACCTTGACGCGTCCGCCCATGCCGTAGCGTCGGACAAGATTGTCGATCAGCACGCGTGAGCGCTCCAGCGTCGTCACGACGGTAAACCTCTGCGCCAGAAAGCCGGCAGTGGCGACCGCAGATTCGCAAAGTCCAAGCACCGGTACGTCGGCAAAGCTGCGTGCCGCATCGAGCCCCGTATCATCGAAGCAGGCGATGATCGCGGCATCATATGCGCCAGCCCGCTCCCTGAGTTCACTCAGCAGTCCGGGAACTGCAAGTGCCCCGTCATAGTGTCCCTCGATCGACGCTGGCCCCATACGAGAGGTCGCGGCGACGATGTCGGTGCCGGAGGCCGCGACAGCGCGAGCCGCGACGGCTGCCTTCTCGGTCATGGACACTGTCGTATTGGGATTGACCAGAAGAATGCGCATTGGATCAGCTTATCTTTGCCTGACGCCGGCGCAGCATGAGCATGATGCCGAGCGCAACGAGAATGATGGTGAAGGAAAACAGGGTCGTCACCGTGCCAAGCGCATAGAGCACCGGCGTCGTGACATTGGTGGTCATGCCGTAGATTTCGAGCGGCAGCGTATTATAGCTCCCTGACGTCATGAGTGTGCGGGCGAACTCGTCGTAAGAAAGCGTGAAGCCGAACAGCCCGACGCCGATCAGGCTCGGCGCGATCATCGGCAGCACGACATGCCGGAAGGTCTGCCAGGAGGTCGCTCCAAGATCGCGCGCAGCCTCCTCATAGGCTGGCGAAAAGCGGTTGAAGACGGCGAACATGATCAGCACGCCAAACGGCAGCGTCCATGTCAGATGCGCGCCGAAGGCAGAGGAGTACCAGGCGGGCTTCAGGCCGCTTTGCTGGAAAACCACGCCGATCCCGAGCGAAATGATGATCGATGGCACCACGAGACTTGCGACCGTCGCATAGAAAAGCACGGTCGATCCGCGGAACCGGCGGCGAAACGCCAGACCCGCAAGCAGCGAGACGACGACAGTAACGACCATCACCATCAGCCCCAGCGTGAATGAGCGGCGGAAGGATGCGCCGAAATCCCCGACCGCCTGCTTCTCGAACAGATTGAAAAACCAATGCAGCGAGACGCCGTTCAGCGGGAATGTCAGGCCGCCATCCGGGCCCTGGAAGGACAGGATCAGGATTGCCGACAGCGGCCCGTACAGGAACAGCACGAAGACGAGGAAGAAGGCTGCGAGCACATAGAATTCGAAGGTACGCTTCTCGTGGTTCATCTCACAGCTCCTTCCGGATATCGACGACGCGCAGGATCGCTGCGACCATCATCAAGACGACCACAAGCAGGACGACCGCATTGGCAGCCGCTGCCGGATACTGCAGCAGCGACATCTGGTTCTTCATCATCAGCGCGACCGAGGCGCTCTGGCCACCGGACATGACCTGCACCGTCGAGAAGTCTGCCATGACGAGAGTGACGACGAAGATCGTCCCGATCGCCATGCCGGGCTTTGCCAGCGGCAGTACGACATTCCAGAGGATCTGCCAGCCGCTGGCGCCGGCGTCGCGCGCCGCCTCAAACAGCGAGCGATCGATACGCATCAGCGTGTTGAAGATCGGCGTGACCATGAACAGCGTGTAGAGATGCACCATCGCGAGAACGACGGCGAAATCGGAGTAGAGAAGCCATTCGATCGGCTGCGGCACGATGCCCATCTGGACCAGCGCTGAATTGACCAGACCGTTGCGACCGAGCACCGGGATCCAGGAAATCATGCGGATAATGTTGGAGGTCATGAACGGCACGGTGCAGACCAGAAACAGGATCATCTGCGTGGTCGTCCGGCGGATGTGAAAGGCGAGGAAGTAGGCGACCCAGAAGCCGATGACGAGCGTCAGTCCCCAGACGATCACCGTAAATTTCAGTGTATTGAGATAGGTTTTCCAAGTGACCCATGAACCGAGCGTGTCGGTGTAGTTCATGGTGAGAAATGCCGGGTAGAGACCGGCGAAGTCATAATCCCAGAAACTGACGACGGCGATCATGGCGATCGGCAGGATGAAGAAGAAGCCGAGAATGAGGATCAGCGGCATTGCCTGCAGATAGGAGGCAGCCCATGCCGGCCATCCGAACCTCCCACGGCTTGTCTGTTCCGATTGTTGGTCGGCCTGCGAAGACGCGATCGTCGCCATGTTCCGGTCTCTCCGTTGTCGATGCCCTCCCCCCAAAGGAACTGGGGAGAGGGCCTGGCAGAAGCGGTTTGCCCTAGAGCCGGACGATTTTAGGTCGAGCCGACCTAAAATCTGAATCCGCCTCTAAATCATAAAGTTAGAGCGGGATTTCAGCCGAAAACCACCTACACTTTTCGGCATCCCGCTTTAGGCGGCGATGAATTCGTTCCAGCGGCGAACCATGTAGCGGTCTTCGTCCATGACGGAGTTCCAGCACGCCACATGACCCATGCGCTCTTCGAACGAACCACCGTCGCGAACGGCACCAGCCTTCTCCATGACCTTGCCTTCCGGCGAGAGGATATCGCCCTGCGCCGGCTTGCCTTCGATCCAGTAGCCCCACTCGTCGGCCGTCATGAAGTTCTTGGCCGTGTCCATGCAGGCGGAATAGTAGCCTTGGCGGTTGAGATAGCCGCCGACCCAGCCGGACGTATACCAGTTGATGTACTCGTAAGCTGCGTCGAGCTGGGCGCCCTTGAGGTGTGAGGCAAGGCCGAGACCGCCGCCCCACGAGCGATAGCCTTCCTTGAGCGGCTGATACTTGCAGGCGATGCCCTTGGAGCGGACCGCGGCGACGGCCGGCGACCACATGGACTGGATCACGACTTCGCCCGACGCCATCAGGTTGACCGACTCGTCGAAGCTCTTCCAGAAGGCGCGGAACTGGCCATCCTGCTTCGCCTTGATCA
This sequence comes from Rhizobium sp. YTU87027, assembly GCF_050644135.1. NCBI lineage: Bacteria > Pseudomonadati > Pseudomonadota > Alphaproteobacteria > Hyphomicrobiales > Rhizobiaceae > Rhizobium > Rhizobium sp. YTU87027. The sequence goes on from NZ_CP098440.1 coordinate 2,018,981, forward strand.
GGAACTCGATCGTCTTGTCGATCTCTGCCTTGGTCATGTCGCCCTTGTCGGCGTACTTGATGTTGCCGAGCGCTTCCATGATCATCGCGGCGTCCATGATGCCGATCGACGGGATGTTGAGGATCGAGGTCTTGCCCTTGAACTTCGGATCCATGATATCGGCCCAGGTGGTGATATCGCGGCCGACGAGATCGGGGCGGATGCCAAGCGTATCGGCATTGTAGATGGTCGGCATCATGGTGAAGAGTTCGGTTTCGCCCTTGGCGAAGGTCTTGGCATCCGCGCTCTCGACATAGCCGACAGTGTGCGGTGCCGTGCCCTGCGCGATGACGCTGTCCGGCTTCAGCTTGCCGTTCTTGAAGAGCGGGACGACCTTGTCGTAGTACTTCAGCTTCTTGACATCCATCGGCTGGATGACACCGGTCGGATAGACCTTCTTCAGGATCCAGTATTCGATATCGGCGATGTCGTAGCTATCAGGCTGCGTCACGGCGCGCTGTGCAGCGGCGTCGGAATCGGTCGCCGTCATCTCGAGCGTGATGCCGAGGTCCTTCTTGCACTGCTCGGCAATCGCGTTGATGTTCGAGACGCCGGTGCCGAACTGGCGAAGCGTGATGTTCGACTGCGCCCAGATGGTCGGGAAGCCGGTGATCAGGCCGGAGCCGGCGGCCGCACCGAGGGCAGCAGCCCCAGTCTTGAGCAGGCTGCGGCGAGAAATCCCCGCTGCCGTCTTGGTCGTTTTCGTTTCAGTTGTCATGTCAGTTCCCCTTCTTTTTGCTGGTGAGGTTATGCGCGGCCAAGGAGGACCGCGTCCTCCAGAGCCCAACTCAGAGACACCGCATCGCCGACCGATACGGGTTTGGCGAAGTAATCGCCGTCACTCGCGATGACCGTGAAGTCGTCACTGCCCGCGCCGGCAACGGTCATCTTCACCGAGGCGCCGCGATATTCGATGTTGGAGACGACGCCGTTGAAGCCGAGCGTCTTGTCGCTTGCCGCATCGAGCCGGACCCGGTCGGTGCGAACACCGATGTCGACAGCATCGCCAGCCATCTTGCCGTTACCCCGCACCGAGAAGGTCTGCCCCTCCGGCACCTCGAGCGTGGTGACGCCGTCCAACGAGGACACAACGCGGCCGGAGAGAACATTGTGGTCACCCATGAAGCGGGCGACGAACGCTGTAGCCGGTTCCTCGAACACCTTCCGCGGTGTTGCCGCCTGCTCGATCTTGCCGTCATTCATGATGACGATGATATCGGCGAGCGCCATCGCCTCTTCCTGGCTGTGCGTGACATGGACGAAGGTAATGCCGAGCGTCTTTTGCAGCTTCTTGAGCTCGGCACGCATGCGGATCTTCAGGAACGGATCAAGCGCCGATAGCGGCTCGTCGAGCAGCAGCGCTTCAGGATCGGTGATCAGCGCGCGCGCCAGCGCCACGCGCTGCTGCTGGCCGCCGGAAAGCTGTGCCGGTCGCCGCGTCGCATAGGCGTCCATCTGCATCAGCTTCAGCATCTCCAGCGCCTTGGCGCGACGCTCTTCCTTCTCGACACCCTTCATCTTCAGGCTGAAGGCGACATTGTCGACGAGATCGAGATGCGGAAACAGCGCATAAGACTGGAACATCATCGCCGTGCCGCGTTTGGCAGGCGGAAAGTCCGTGACAACAGTGTTGCCAAGCCGGATGTCGCCCGAGGAAATGCTCTCATGTCCAGCAATCATGCGCAGTGTCGACGTTTTGCCGCAGCCGGAAGGCCCGAGAAAGCAGCAGTAGGAACCGGCCGGAATCTTCAGGCTGATGGAATGGACCGCCGTGGTGGCGCCATACACCTTGGAAACGGATACGATATCGATCTCTGCGGCTTTCGACATTGGTCTTCCTCTGTTTGAGAAAGACAATGCATCTGCCATGCCAGTTTCCATTGCCGCGCATCAAGCGGCGGTAAATCAAAGGCTTGCCATCAGGATTGCGCCAGATATGAAAAATCGGGCGGCATATGAATATGCACACAAAATAGGCTATCGTCTGCAATTCGTGCAGAACATCGTATACAATTTAGCCGAAACTTTGCGCACAAATTCCATTTAACTTTTGCGCGAAACGCAGATATCATTTCCCGGTCAAAAGGTATCCGAGTTCATGAAGTCCACCGCAACGGCCCTGCAGATCGCAGAGGATTCAGCCGACACAGGCGCACAACAGATCCGCGACGCGATCCGCGATGCGATCGTCGAGCGCCGCCTTTCGCCGGGAACCAAATTGTCGGAGAGCGATGTCGGCAATCTGTTCAACGTCAGCCGTACGCTCGCTCGCGCCGCCTTGCAGGCTCTTTCTTATGAAGGCCTGGTCAGCGTCGAGAAGAACCGTGGAGCGTTCGTCGCCTACCCCTCGCCAGAGGAAGCGCGCCAGATCTTTGCCGCCCGCCGTCTCGTCGAGCCCGGAATCTTGCGCGAGGCAGCAGCCAAGATTACGCCTTCGCAAATCCAGCACCTGAAGCAATTACTGCTCGAAGAAGGGCGCCTGATCGGCGAGCGCGGCCAGACGGCACGGCGCGCCGAGATCAAGGCGTCAGGCGACTTTCACCTGATGCTTGCCGGCATATCCGGAAACGCCATCATGCAGCGATTCATGGATGAACTGGTTGCCCGCTCGTCGCTGGTGATTGCTCTTTACGGCCAATCGACCATATCGAGTTGCGGCCATTCCGAGCATGGCGACATCGTCGCCGCAATCGAACGGAATGATCTTGACGAGGCATGCAGACTGATGCTGCACCATATTGCGCACATCGAGGCCGATCTCGACCTGCGCGAACGCAAGAGCGTCGGCCTCAAGGAGGCCTTCGAACTATAGCAAATTTTCACGTGGGAGCGGGATTGCGGCCATATGACCGCAATCCAGCAACTCAATTGCCGGAGCGACGCTCGGCTGTCTGTTCTGCCACGGCGACAATATCAGCCGTGCCGTTTGCAAGCAGGCGCTTGCGCACGAGGACGCCCATGACACGGGCGGCAGTCGAGAAACTCATCTGGTCGAGCGGTCCTTCGCCTTCCCAGGGTTTGGTAAGCCGTTCGGTCACGGCTCCGACGATGTTCATCGGAACGATATCGTCGCATAGACGCATCGCTTCGAAGACCTGACTGATGGGTACAACGCGTCCTTCGAAGGTGACGATCGGTTCTGTGAGTTCCGTATCCCACTCTTCAAAGGCATAGAGGGCTTCGCGGAAGAGTTCCTGAAGGGTGAACGGGGCGTGTCCATTGTGAAGCGGCGGCAAGGCATTCGTCATGTCTGTCTCCTCTTTAGGGCTAGTGCCATTCCTCCTCTTCGGCCGGCAGCGACGTGGGAAACAGAACTCAGGGTTCCCTGCGGGCCGAAAACACGATCGATGTTATAGTGTAATATATGCGTGATAAAGCCTTTTATTGCCCGAAGGTTCCACGGCGTTCGACAAAAACAAACAGGCCATTGATATTGCAGCGAATATCAATGGCCATTGGTCACGGATCAAACCCGTTGACGATCAGTGAGCGATCGAAAATGTCACGTTGACCGTAACATTGTAGCTGGTTTCACCGCCCTGAACCGGCACGGCTGAGTCTGCCGCCTCCTTCATCATGGCAGCCCGTAAGACCGGTACCGGCTGCGCACGCGGCGACGTCTCGCTGATCTCGATCACGCGCCCGAGTTTGACATCGGCAGCCCCGGCCAGAGTCCTTGCCCTCTCAATGGCGTTGGCGACGGCTTTCTTTCGCGCCTCTTCCATCACCTTCTCCGGCTTGTCATTCGTGAACTGAATGTCTCCACCCTGGTTGATGCCGAGCGTGACAGCTTCGTCGAGGATGGCGCCGAGCCTGGACAAGTCGCGGACGCGCACGCTTAGCGAATTGCTGACCTGGTAAGCGATCAATTCCGGCGGCTTAGGCTGGCCATCGTTGGACTGCGGGTAGTTAAATTGCGGCTGCACGGCAAAACCTGAGGTCTGCAGATCCCGCTCCGCGATGCCCGCCTTTTTCAGCGCGGCAAGGACATCGCTCATCGCCTTGTTATTTTCGTCGAGCGCCTCGCGCGCCGTCTTCGCCTGTTTCACGACGGAAAGGTTGAGCACCGCCATGTCGGGCGCGATACTCGCCTGCCCTTCGCCGCTAACGGAAATCACGGCCTCACGCGGCTGCGAATCAGCCGCCAGCGCCGGCAGCGCCATAGTAGCGGTCGGAAGACCAAGCAGAAGGCTGAAGACGATTGTTCTGGTGTTCGGCAGCACGGTGTTTCACTCCCTGATTGTGAAGTCTCGAGTGTCGTCTTGCCGATTGATTGTGAAGCTATTGCGGCAGTCCCTTGTGAGCGCTGGAGAATTGCGTTAGAGCGGAACCCGTTCCGGGGAACCATTGCGCCGGACACGGCAGCCAAACCGCTGCAGGGCCTGTAGCTCAATGGTTAGAGCCGGCGGCTCATAACCGCTTGGTTGGGGGTTCGAGTCCCTCCGGGCCCACCATTTTCCTCCGATCTGGGGCCGTTCGCGACAACGATAGCAGCCGTATTTCCGGGCACGCTGCGAATTCTCTGCCGGCGATGAAAATTATTTAATATCAGTGGCATATTGGGAGTTTCATGGCGCTTGGCGAGCGCTTCATGCCCGCTTAGATTGGAGTTCAAATCTCTCCTAGACGACCTCCTGCACAATCGGCGCCGCGTTGCGCCGCAAAGAAAGACGAGCCGAGAGCAGACTTTCCGTTCACGACCCTCTTGACCGCCGTCAGCCGAGCCAAGACCCTTGCCCGTCGTCACCGCTTCGTTGGGCACCCCTTTACCAGTCGAGATATCTGGTCTCGCGCCCCCGTGAGTTCAAAGCCGGTGCTGTATTCCACATCCGCCTCGACGGCGTACATAGTGGCGAAATCAACGCCAGATGTGAGGGCGGCAAGCAACTTCGGATGTTTTGAGAGAACAGTCGTTCGCCGATCGGGACTATTCCCGTCGAGGCGGATCGTCTCTTTATACCTCCCAATCTCGAAGCGCGCCGATCGCAGGCCCATCTCACCAACCGTGGCATCGCCAATCTCGAAAATGAGACCGTTCTTGGCGTCGCAGCGCACCATGTAACAAGCCTCGTTGTCTGTCGCATCAACGAGAGAGCATGTTCCGACCGCTCCGGCATGCGAACCGGTAAGCTTGACCCATGGAGCAGGCGGCTCGACTTCCTGTGCGAGCACGGGCAATGCCGTAAGGCACGCGCCAAACACACAGGCTGCAACGCCAACCATGACTGCGACTTCCGGTCTGCTGAACCTCATCCTATCCTCGTTTTTCTACGACGTTGCGAGCCCAATAGCGTCTCGACGTGGGCGCGCTTGTCAAGATCGATTAACAGGAGACGCAGACCAGCAGGCGGATAGCGCTTGCGATCGCCTCACTTGCTCTGAAAAGCAGCTTCAGCGATCGCGACAGGATCAACTGCTCATGGTAATCTATCTCTCTGCCGAGACGTTCATCTTGTTGGGGTTGCTGAGGACTGAGGGGGCGGTGCGATAGGCAAGCCGAAGCCGATCAACGACCTTTATTCGTGCGTTCGAAAAGGGTGGAGAGATGCGGGAATGCAACCTTCGGCTCATCAAACGCGCTTTGGCGTCACCGAGCGTATCAATGTGCAGGCCCGGAACAAAGAGGTCACGGGACCTGACCCGCCACCAGCAAACTCGTGGATTGCCCCGAAGGACAGTCCACCACCCGGTAGATGGTCATCGATATTTGCGAGACGCCGAATGGCACGGTCTGCTTCCGGCGTGTCATGCCGCCTTCGAGATGCGAAATGCGTTCCCGAAGCTCGGTGATGACGGGGGTGCGCCGGATTGCGCCATCTGTGGCCTTCGTCAATTCAAGGGTTCCGTCTCGTTCAAAAGCGGGTATGTTCCAGGATGAACGGTGCAGACGGCATCGACCGGTGTCAGGCTCTTCCTGAAGCGCACATCGATGGTTGACCCAACCCTACTCGCGGCGCGGACCCGCAAGATCATCCATATCGACATGGACGCCTTCTATGCTTCCGTCGAACAGAGGGACAATCCGGAGCTTCGCGGCCAGCCGGTTGCCGTCGGCAGTTCGGAGGCGCGCGGGGTGGTAGCGGCTGCAAGCTACGAGGCACGCAAGTCCGGGGTCCATTCGGCAATGCCGTCAGTGACGGCAAAGCGGAAATGCCCCGGCCTCATCTTCGTGAAGCCGCGCTTCGACGTCTACAAGGCCGTGTCCGCCCAGATCAGGGAAATCTTCGCCGAATACACGCCGCTGATCGAGCCGCTGTCTCTCGATGAAGCCTATCTCGACGTGACCGAAAACCTCAAGGGCATGGAGATTGCAACCGACATTGCTCTCGAAATCAGAGCAAAGATCAAAGCGGTAACTGGCCTGAACGCATCGGCTGGCATTTCCTACAACAAGTTTCTGGCCAAAATGGCGAGCGATCTGAACAAGCCGAATGGTCAGGCGGTGATCACGCCGAAGAACGGGCCGGCCTTCGTCGCCGCCCTCCCCGTCAAGAAGTTCCACGGCGTCGGTCCGGCGACCGCCGAGAAGATGCATCGTCTCGGTATCGAGACGGGAGCCGATCTGCGCGACAAGGACATCGAGTTCCTGGTCTGGCATTTCGGCAAGTCAGGGCCGTACTTCTATGGCATCGCACGCGGCATTGACGAGCGTCAGGTGAAGCCAGACCGGGTGCGCAAATCGATCGGAGCGGAAGACACTTTCGCCGAGAATATTCATGCCTATGGCCAGGCAGTGGACGAATTGAAACCGTTAGTCGCCAAGGTCTGGCGTTACTGCGACGCAAACAGCATCACGGGCAAGACCATCACACTTAAGGTCAAGTACGCCGACTTCACGCAGATCACCCGCGCCAGGACGATTGGCGAACCGTTCCGATCCGCAGAGGAAATCGAGGAGACAATTTGCGTGTTGCTGGAGTCCGTCTTTCCGACGCGGAAAGGGATACGCCTCCTCGGTGTGACGCTCTCCTCCCTGGAGCGCCAGACCGACATGGGCATAGAGCAATTGGTACTGCTGTGACGTGCCCCTAGCCTATCTCCGTCCGTCGCTACCACGCGGTACGGGCAGTACCCAGCGCGAACGAATGGGAGGACGATACATGCGCAACGTGGGATTTCACCGACATGACACAGTTTCCCGGACAGCTAAGTTTGTGCTGAGCAAGGTGCTTGAGCAGTTCTTCGACGTTGCGCTTCTCAGTAAGCGGAAATGTAAAAGTCATCCAAGTTCCTCCAAATAGCAGACTTCGTAAGCCATTTAAGGTTTGAACTGTTCTGCACCGCAACAAGAATTTTTAAATGAAATAATTAAAATCGATTAGCATTTTAGTTCAAAAGTTTAAAATCGATTTAAGAACTCAAGGACTTGAAAAGCGACTAGCTCAACCGCACCACGGTCGCGGTGTCGGCGGGCATCTGGTTCCACCACAGACGAACGGAACTGCCAGCCCCTCGCCGATCATGATGCTGCTGACATCGTGCCCGCCCGCATAAAGAACTGCACAGGAGCGACCATAATTGCATCGGTCAGTTCCTTCGGTATCCGGCTTGCACGCGCAAGGAACCCTTGTGAGTTTGACCGGACCGGCCACCACCAATTCCTTGAGGCGTGCCGTCGCACGGTCGCCAAGTTCCTTTTCGGATGTACAACGCGGACTGAACACCTCGGGCGCATTGTAGCCGACGAGCCGGGTACCGCTGATCTCGCCTTCGACATGGATTGTATCGCCATCGGTGACCGTGAACCTCGACGACGCGAACTCGTTCCTGGCCGACGACGGCACCACGGTTGCCGCGTGGAACTTGCTGCCGGTGACAAACTGAAAGCATGCAATCACAGCTAGGACTACCACTGCCGCTAGGAACCTCTTCGCGCTCCAACTCGGGCGATACGACCGCCGGCTGGTGAACCTCGGTTGACGGTAGCTGGGTAAACGGTGATGACTGGACGATGATGTCCGTGGTTGAAATTGGACGACGTTGGAGCGATTTCCGAGCGCCTCGAAGACCTTTCTCCACTGCTTGTCGGTGAGAGCGAAGCTGTCGCCACTACGATTGATGCGAGCCAGGATGTCGGTGAGGAACTTTCGCTGCCACGCGTTCAGATTGGAGCGGCGCAACGCGACCTCGATATCCTTTCTGAGATTACTGGCGGTTTCCATTGAACACCCGATCCTGTTTGACGGACTTTAGACCGCAAACAACTAAGGGATGCTTTCAGCGGCAACTGGTGCCGGAAGTCGAAAGGAGTCGATGCCCTTATCCGGTTGATGCCTTGAATGTTCGGCCGGGATATCCGACGTTCGGCTGCAGACACAGGGAGATGACTGCCGCATGTGTAATCTCTACCGGATGGATGATCGCGACTGGGTCAACAAGTGGGCGCAGGATGCCGAGAGCCTGATCAACCCTATGCCGGCATACCAGATCAACCCGGATCAATGGGCACCTGTCATCCGAAACACATCCGATGGCACAAGGCAGCTCGCGAACTGCCGCTGGGGCCTTCCCTCTCCGCCATATATGCAGCGGAAGGCGGCGGAGGCCCGAGCCGAAAAGCTGCGGAAAAAGGGACTGCCCGTCGACATAGGCGAACTGCTACGGATGGAGCCGGACGGCGGCGTAACGAACATCCGAAATCTGACTTTGCCACATTGGAAGCGCTGGTTCGGCGTGGAACACCGATGCCTCGTGCCCGTGACAACCTTCGCGGAGCCGGACCCGGCGAGCAAGGATGAGGGCGGAAAGACCCCGAACGCCTGGTTCTCGGCTGGCCCCGAAAACATCGCCCACCTCGCCGTCCTGTCGATTTCCACGGCGTGGTCGACTTCGAATGAGTTTGTCTTCTTGACTAAGTCACTTAGTTTCCTGAAGCGCACGATCCTGGCCAAGCGAGAGAATTTTCGATCTGCCTTTCTGGGGTCAATTTTGACCTGTCGCACGGTTCACGGAGGCTGATATCGAGCGCCTGCTGCAGGACCCTGGCAAGGTGTTGCCCTGGAGGCGGGACCCGAGAGGTCAGCCTACCCGTTGGTGACCTCTCAAGCCCTCTCAGGGGACTCGAAGGTACCCCTGCGTGTCCTTTTTTGGCGGAAGGACAAGGCCAACTTAGTCAGAGCGTGCACGCTTGAAAAGTTGGACCAAGGTCCGACCGCAAGGAGGGAGGCTGCAGGAGGGTTTGTCCGCGACATCCCAAAGCCTCCCTCATCCTTCGGGGCAGAAGGACAAGGTGCAGTTAGCGCATGCGGAGCGATTGGGTAGTCGGACCAAGGTCTGACGAATTCACAACCATTTTGCGAATCGAGACCGATACGTCCCGGCACCCAATCACCCAGCGTACTGAAGACCGTGAAAGCAAAAGAAAATCACAATCCGTGAGCTAGGACCTTTTGGCAGGCCGGAGACAACCGCGCCATATTCTCTCTAAGGCAGGCGATGCCGCGTCCGCCGCCAAGCGGAACGGCGCGGCAGTAAGATCGGAAGTCCGGCCCGCAGGCCTCGCGAGCAATGACCATCTCCTCCCGCGGCGAAAGCTGCGGTGCGGCCGTTGCTGCGGGCGCGGCAGCTTTAGGTGTGCCAGCATCCGGCGTTGCTGGCGCGTTCGACGCCCCTGAAGACGATTTCGGAGTGGCGGCGCTGCCGCTTCCGCCGAGCGCGCTGATTGCCTGCTTGCATCCCGACGACAGCGACGCTTCATGCTGCTGCAGGCAGGCAAGGGCCTCCTTGCCACCCGGCGTGACACCGGAGCAATCGGAAATGAAATCGGTACGGCAAGCGGATTTTATTGCGTTGCGCTGCGCGTCGGTCGGCTGTTGTGCCAAGGCGCTCGCGAACAAGGCGACGACGCCGATCGCGGACAAGCCAAGTCTCATTTTCCACATGCCATGTTTCAGGGATGCGATTTCCAGTGATGACGAGAAATTCTCCATAGTTCCTCTCCTGCGGAAATCACAGTGTCGACCATGTCGGCATCGTGAGGCTGCTCCTAACCCTCTCCTTCCGAGGGCGCTTCCTTGCTTTATCCACGGGGCGATCAAGCGCGACGCGCCTGTGTGCTTCCCAAGCCGAGGATCGCAATTCTCAATGCGGTATCATTTCCGTTCAGCGGTCTGTCGCCGCATCGCTTGATGTCTGCGCGCCCGGAATCGGCAGCGCACGGCGCTTCCGATATTCCTCGAAATGCTGCAGGATCACGTAGAAGGACGGCACCAGCAAAACCGCCAGGCACGTCGATGCGATCATGCCGCTGAAGACGGAAATACCGATCGATCGGCGGGCGTTGGCGCCAGCCCCCGTCGCCAGCACCAACGGCAACACGCCGAGGATGAAGGCGAACGAGGTCATCAGGATCGGGCGGAAACGCAGTCGCGCCGCAAGCACGGCGGCAGCGGCAATCTCCATGCCCTGCATGCGTTTTTCCCGTGCATATTCAACGATCAGGATGGCGTTCTTGGAGGAAAGCGCGATGAGCAGAATGAGACCTATCTGCGTGTAGAGATTATTTGCGACCCCGAGCGCCGTCAGTGCGCCGACCGTCCCGAGCAGAGCAAGGGGAACGGCGAGAATAACGGCGAACGGCAATATCCAGCTTTCGTACTGTCCGGCCAAAACGAAATAGACCAGAAGAATGGCAAGACCAAAGACGTAGTAGATCTGGCTACCCACCGCCCTTTCCTGATAGGACAGCGCTGTCCACTCGAAGCCGGCGCCAGGCGGCAGTGTCTGATCGGCGATCTGCTCCATGACATCGAGCGCCTGCCCCGAACTGAAGCCGGTGGCGGGGCCGCCGACGATCGTGGCGGTTGGATAGAGATTGTAGAGGCTGATCAGCGACGGGCCTGGCGAGCTTTTAACGTCAATTACCGTACCAAGCGGGACCATGCTGCCATCGCCAGCCTTGACCTTTAGATTACGGATATCATCCGGCCGCACGCGAAAATCCGGAGTCGCTTGCACATAGACCTGGAAGGTCCGGCCGAACTTATTGAACTGGGTGACATAACTCGAACCGACATAACCTGAGAGAGCCGAGAACACCTGCCCGACTGTGACGCCGAGCGTCTCGGCCTTGATGCGGTCGACCGACACCTCAAGCTGCGGAGCGTCCGCGCGGAACGACGTCTGCAGCCGCTGCAGCGAGGATTGCGAATTTCCGTGCTCGACGATCGTATCGGCCAACGTCTGCAATAGCGAGAAATCGAAGCTGCCGTCCTTGAGCAGCACCTGCATGGTAAAGCCGCTGGCATTGCCGATACCCTGGATTGCCGGTGGGACCACGACCAGAGTATTGGCTTGCATGACACTTTCCAGAGCGCCGTTCAAATGCTTGTATATCGACAGCAGGTCCTGGCCTTTTTCCTTTCCGCGCACGTCCCAGTCCTTGAGAATGACGTAGGCGACACCGGCATTCGGCAGGCTTGCGCTGTTGTCGAGGACCGAAATGCCGCTGATCGTCAGAACCTGGTCGACGCCCGGCGTCTGCTCCGCGATTGCGCTGACTTGCTGCATCACGGCATCGGTACGTTCCTTCGACGCACCATCAGGCAACTGCGCACTGATCAGCACGTAGCCTTGATCCTCGATCGGGAGGAAGGCCGTCGGAAGCCGGGTCAGCCCCCAAAAGGCGACCCCGATCAGCGCCAAGCCAACAAGCACTGCGACCGCGCTGTTGCGCACGAGGCCGCCAACGAGCCTGGAGTAGCCGTTCTCGGCCGCATCATAGACTCGGTTGAAGCCGCGATAGAAGAGGTTGCGCTTTTCCGGCGGCACGGGCGGTCGCAGCCAAAGAGCACATTGCGTCGGCTTCAGCGTGATGGCGTTGATCGCGCTGATCAGCGCGGTCGCGGCGATGACAAGCGCAAATTGCCGGTAGAGCTGTCCGGTTAGGCCCGGCAGGAAGGCGGCCGGAATGAAGACGGCCATGAGGACCAGCGTAATACCGATGACGGGGCCGAGGAGCTCGTCCATCGCCTTCTCTGCCGCCTGTCTGCCGGGCATCCCCTCCTCAATGTGACGCGCAACCCCCTCGACGATGACGATCGCGTCATCAACGACGATGCCGATCGCAAGCACGATCGCAAACAGCGTCGACAGATTGACGGTGAAACCGAGGGCCGCCATCGCAGCAAATGCCCCGATAATCGTCACCGGAACGGTTGTCGCCGGCACGAGCATGGCCCGCCAATTCTGCAGGAAGAGCAGGATCACGATCAGGACCAGAACGCCGGCCTCGATCAGCGTCACGTAGACTTCGCGGATCGACGCCTTGACGAATTTCGTCGTATCAAACGGCATGCTGTATTCGAGGCCGGGCGGAAAGCTCTTCGAAAGCTCCGCCATCTTCGCCCTGACGGTCTCGGCCACCGCGATGGCATTCGCCTCCGGCAACTGGAAAATGCCGATACCGGTCGCCGGTCGCCGGTTCTGCAGGAAGGACTGGCTATAGGTCTGCGCCCCGAGCTCGACACGACCGATGTCGCGGACACGCGTGATCCTGCCGCCGCCTGTGGAATCGACCTTGACGATGATGTCTTCGAAGTCAGGGGCGTCGTTCAGTCGGCCGCTGACGTTGAGCGTGTACTGGAAGTCCTGCCCGCTTGGCACCGGCGGCAATCCTACCTGCCCTGCGGTGACCTCCTGGCTCTGTTGCTGTACCGTGTTGATGATGTCCTGCGGCGTCAGCCCCCGGGCTTGCAGGAGATCCGGGTCCATCCAGATCCGCATGGCATACTGGCCGGCGCCGAAGACGCTGACATTGCCGACGCCGGGAAGCCGCGCAAGTTCGTTCTGCAGGTTGATGACGGCATAGTTCGACAGAAACAGGCTGTCGTAACGGCTATCCGGCGAAGTAAGGCTGACGAAACCGAGGATCGATGTCGACTTCTTCTGTGTCGTCACGCCCTGCACCTGCACTGCCTGCGGCAGCGACGGCATCGCTATCGCAACGCGGTTCTGGACCAGGACCTGCGCCTGGTCGGGGTCCGTGCCGATGGCAAAGGTGACGGTTAGCGAATATGTGCCGTCGCTGGCGCTGGTCGACTGCATGTAGAGCATGTTTTCGACGCCGTTGACCTGCAGTTCTATCGGCAAGGCAACGGTATCGACGAGGGTCTTGGCGCTCGCGCCCGGATAGCGCGTCGTCACCTGTACGGTGGGCGGAACCACATTGGGATATTGAGCGACAGGCAACTGAAACAGCGCCACCGCGCCAATCAGGACGATGACCAGGGCAAGAACATTGGAGAGCACCGGCCGCTCGATGAAGAAGCGCGAGATCATCTGCTTCGCCTCCTGTATCGGGCCGGGTCTCGGTTCATGGGACTTTCGATCCGCTCGGATCCCCTATTGCAGAGGCGGCGTCTATCGTGCCTTTCTCAGGCGTAACCTTCATATCGGGCACGGCCCGTTGGATCCCGGCCATGACGACCCAATCCCCTGCGTCGAGACCCGACTCGATGACCCGCATCGAGCCATTGCGCTGGCCTATTTTGACGAGCTTCTGTTCAATCACGTCGTCCTGCCCTAGCACCAGCACATAGCTGCCCTGTTGGTTGGTGCCGATCGCATCATCGCGGACGAGAAGCGCCTCCTCCTTGTGGGCAACCGGAACACGAACGCGGACGAAAAGGCCCGGCAGGAGTGCGTGGTCCATGTTGTCGATAATACCCCGAACCGAAAGCGTGCCCGTCGAAGCATCGATCTGCGGCGCCACGTAGTCGAGGTGACCCTTGTGCGGATACCCCTCCTCATCGCCGAGCCCGATTTCCACCGGTATGCTCGGGAGGTCAGCCTGAGTCAGCTTACTTCCTGCCTTTGCGAGGCTCTGCTTGATCATCAGCACCTGCGCTTCACTGACGTTGAAATAGACATAGAGTGGGTCGGTCTGAACAATCGTGGCAAGCTTTGTCGGGCCGGACACGCCGACCAAGGCTCCGACATCAACGAGGTGGTCGGTCACCGTGCCGTCGAAGGGCGCCACCACTTCGGTATATCCGAGGTTGATGTTTGCGAGATCGAGGCTCGCCTGCGCGTTCAAAATGGCGGCGTTTGCTTCGTCAAGCGTCGCCTTGGCGCTGTCGACAGCCGTCTGCGTCGTCACTTCCTGCTTCATGAGATTGAGCTGCCGGTCGTATTCCTGCTTCGCCCCGACTTGCGACGCCTGCTGCGAGGCCAGTTGCGCCTGCGCCTGGTCGACCTGTGCCTTATAGGTGTCCCGCTGGATGCTGAAGAGGCGGTCGCCCTTCTTCATCGGCGTACCGTCCTTGTAGTCTATTGATTCCAGAAAGCCCTGCACGCGGGCTTCGATGTCGACAGCGTTGATCGCGTCTGTATTGCCCGTCAGCTCAAAATATTCAACCACCGGCTGCCGTAGCGGTTGCGCCACATTTACCTTCGGCGGCGGCGGCGGCACGTAAGCATTGCTGCCGCTGTCGCATGCCGATAAGGCAGCGACCACAGTCAAAATAACGATAAGATGCAGCCCTCGATACGACCTATCGCGCATTTTTCTGCCCCGATGCATGCACGAGCTTCGGATTTCATGCGTGCCCCTGGCGGATCCCACCACTCCATACGCCGGGGCGGAGTGTAGTATCAGACAATATTTCCGCATTTCCGCGAAAGGCAATAGTAGCGCACGCGATAAATAGTTGGCGATACGGGCCGAAATGTGTGACAAAAGATGAACTTACAGTTACATTTCGGCCGCAAGAAAAAGAAACGTACAGTAGCCGAACCCCTGTCCAGAATCGGATCGAGGGGGCTGGGCCGTTCGTTTTCCGCGTCCTAACAAGCACGCCTTCCAAAGGAGTAGCTTTGTCTACGCCTTTCTGACGATGGCAATGCCGCCGGCAACCTCAAGGTACGCTGCATTCACCGCGCACCCAATCTACCATTGTAAAAAAAGAGGGCGTGACATGTCGAAATTCACGATGCTGGCGCCATTCAGGGCACGACTTGCCATCTGCGCGATCACTGCCGGATTGAGCTTTCCAACGGCGCATGGGCGGACGATTCGAAAGAACTCCTGAAGGCGATGTCCGACTATATGGCGGCGCAGAAGACGTTCTCCTTCGACTATGTCTCGTCGGTGGAGGCGGTGACGCCAGCCTTTGAAAAGCTACAATTCGTCAGCTCCGGCACCGCCACCGTCAGCCGACCAGACAAGATCCGGCTAACGCGGATCGGCGGCTTTGCCGACCTGGATGTTGGCTTCGACGGGACGAAACTGACGGTACATGGCAAGAATCTCGACGCGTACGCCCAGGTCGATGCCAAAGGGACCTTGGACGAGCTTTTTGATCGGCTGCAAAACGCCGGTGCGGAAATCCCCGGCTCCGATCTCCTGCTTTCAAACAGCTTCGATGCGCTGATGGACGGCGTAACCGAAGCCAAGCATATCTCAAGCGCCGTCGTCGATGGTGTGGAATGCGAATATCTGACCTTCCGCAAGAACGGCGTCGATTGGCAGATCTGGATCGAGGCCGGTTCTAAGCCAATACCGATACGCTACATCGTCACCAGCAAACATGTGGTGCAGGCACCACAATACATGCTTGAGGTCCGAAACTTCCGCACCGGCGAAAATGCGAAGCTGGCAGATTTCGCGATCAAAATTCCCGGAGACGCAAAGAAGGTTGACCTCAGTGAACTCGGTCAGATCGATGAACTGCCAGCGCCAACCGAGCCGATGGGAGATGCACAATGAAAACTGTCGTACGGGTTTTCGCCTTTGCGCTCGTAGTTGCGTTTACCTGCCTTGACGTCAACATGGAGGGAAGCGACCTGACCACCTTGACCGTCAGGGCGTTGCCCCCCGCCGAGGCCGAAATCGGCCGCCCCCTGACGCCGCTCTCCTATGCAGGCGCCGCCCGTCGCACGACACGCCGCGTTGTACGAAGGACAAATGTCTATCTCAGCACCCTTCCTGCCGGCTGTGTTTATGGAGCTTACCACGGAGGGTATTACTACCGCTGCGGATCACTCTATTATGCAAAGAGCGGCGCCACCTATGTTCAGGTGGTCATCGAATAGCGGGCTCGCCCTGCGTTCCAGCAGCCATCGGTGGAGCCGCCAAAAGGTTGCCGTCGCTTAATCGGAACCTACCGACGGCAACGGCGTTTCACGCTCATTGTGGACCAGAGAGCGACTTATAAACAGCAACTTGACGAGAAACCGGCGGCTGCGCCTGGCGAGCTACCGGCGCTCGGCGGTCTGGTCTTCATCGCGAACCTGGAGACTGGCATAACAAGGCGGGCCGTAAAGAACGGGTTTGTCTATTACGACGCCGAAGGCACACGCATCAGCGACCGGACGGAACTCGAGCGTATCTCGGCGCTCGCAATTCCACCCGCCTACACCGAGGTTCTGATCTCCGCCGACGCGAATTCGCACCTTCAGGCGACGGGCCGCGACGCGCGAGGCCGCAAGCAATATCGCTACCACTCCGAATGGACCGCGGCGAGAGAAAGAAGCAAGTTCGAACGGCTCGCAGATTTCGGATCGGCGCTGCCCGCGATCCGCAGGAAGGTAGACTCCGACCTCCGGCGACGGACACCCAACATCGATAAGGCACTCGCAACGATCGTTTGGCTGCTCGATAACCTTTACATCCGCGTCGGCAATGCGAGCTACGCTGCTAAGAACGCGTCCTTTGGCCTGACGACACTGCGCAACAAGCATGTGAAAATATCGGGATCGAGCATTCACTTCCGCTTCAAGGGCAAATCAGGGAAGGAATGGCGCCTGAGCCACAGCGACAGGCGCATCACCCGTGCCGTGCGCATGCTGCAGGAACTACCCGGCCAGCAACTTTTCCAGTACATCGATGACGATGCGATCTGCCACCCCATCCAGTCACAGGATGTCAACAGCTACATAAGACAAGCATCCGGAGCCGACTTCAGTTCCCGCCAATTCCGCACCTGGGGCGCAACCCAGATGGCCGCTACCGCCCTTGCTACGGTCGAACCACATGAAAGCCAACGAGGACGCACTCGGCAGATTAACATCGTCGTCGATACAGTTGCCGCCCGGTTGGTCAACACCCGCGCGGTGTGCCGCTCGTCCTACATCCATCCAAAGGTATTCGAAAGCTTCGAGACCGGCAAACTTGCCAAGCTCGCGAGTGCCCGACCGAGCCGAAGTGCCAGACTGCTGCGCTGGATGGATCAGGATGAAATTGCCGTGCTGCGCTGGCTCAAGCGTCTTACTCTGCGTTGAGAGCGCTATCCCTCGGTATTTGCACGTTTTGCGACGCTTGCCATGGAACCAAACTGTTGCTCGCGCCGTTATGGGGAATTACCGCAAATGCGGCCAAGGGAGATGGCGCCAGAGCGCCAGGGCGCAAATGGCACGTCAGACCTATTGGAAGGGCTATCTCAAGCTGTCACTCGTCACTGCCGCGGTGTCGCTGACACCGGCGACGACTGATAGCAATCAGCTCCGATTTCACGTCCTGAACCGAAAGACAAAGAACCGCGTCGAAAGCCGCTACGTCGACAGCGTCACCCACAAGCCGATCGCCGACAAGGATCAAGCCCGAGGTTATCCGCGCGGCGAAGACGACTATGTCATTCTCGAAGACAAGGAACTCGATGAAGTCGGCCTGGAAAGCACGAAGACGATCGACATCGATACCTTCGTGCCGCGCGGCTCGATCGACTGGATCTGGTACGACAAACCACATTTTCTGACGCCGGAGGACAAGGTCGGCACGGAAGCCTTCTGCGTGATCCGTGAATCCATGAAGGCGAACGATGTCGTCGGCATAGCGCGGCTTGTTCTCTACCGGCGTGAGCGCGCGGTGCTTTTGGAACCGCAAGGCAAGGGCATTATTCTCTGGACGCTTCATTTCGGCGACGAAGTTCGCCCGCCGGCCGCAACCCTGGACAGCCACAGCAAGGTTGATGACACCGTGCTCTCCCTGATGAAAAAGCTCGTCAAGGACCGGACGGAGGATTGGCAGCCCGCCATGGTGCAGGATCCGATCCAGAAGCGCCTGAGAGCCATGATCCGGGCGAAGCAGAAGAGCCTTGTTAAAGCCGCACCGCCTTCATCCAAGCGGCCGGCATCCAAACCGACGGGCAATGTCGTCAACATCATGGATGCCCTGAAGAAGAGCCTCGCCAAGGAAACGGGACGTCCGAAATCTCATTGAGAGACCGCAGCCGCTTCCGCTACTTTCGCTTCTCAAGGGGAACGGCGGCGGCGAAGAAATCCGCCCATGGATCGCTGCGCAAGGCATCGAGGCGTGCCGGGGCGTTGTCGACCGTGAAATAGGCCGGACCGATTTCCTCGGTCAGCTCGTTCCACTCAAGCGGCATCGAAACAGCTGCCCCCGGACGTGCACGCGTCGAATAGGCGGCGACTGCCGTGTTGCCGCGGCCGTTGCGCAGATAGTCGATGAAGATCTTGCCGTTCCGCTTCGCCTTCGTGGCGGTCGCGAGATATTTGTCCGGATGATCCTTGGACATGCCATCGGCCAGCGCCTTCGCGAAGGCCTTGACCGGCGCCCAGCCGGCCTTCGGTTTCAGCGGCGTCACGACATGCAGCCCCTTGCCGCCGGACGTCTTGACAAAGGCCGCGAGGCCCGCAGCTTCCAGACGCTCCTTCAGTTCGTAGGCCGCGGCGATCACCTCGGCCCAGCTAACGTCTTCGGCCGGGTCAAGGTCCATCGTGATCATGTCGGGCCGCTCCCAGCTCGCTGTCGTCGCGCCCCAGGGATGGATCTCCAGCACGGCCGATTGGACGAGGGCCACCATCCCGTCAAAGTCGGTGATGCGCAGCAACTTCTCGCCACCCCTGTCCTTCGGATCGGTGATCTGCTCGATATGCGAGTTCATGCCCTTCCAGGCGTGCTTTTGAAAAAACCGCTGTCCGGCGATGCCGTCGGGACACCGCAACAGTGCCAACGGCCGCTTGGTCACATAGGGTTCGACGAAGCGCCATACTCGGGCATAATAGCTGGCCAGGCCCTGTTTGGTGACCCCCTCCTCCGGCCAGTAGATGCGATCGGGATGGGTGAGCGCGACGCTGGATTGAGGCAGTTCCTGAGCAGTCGTCGTTGTTGCTTCGGGCATCACGTCCTCTGGCGCCTTGTCTTCTCTCAACCCGCGAAACGCGGCATGCCGCAAATTGTTGTCCGCCGACCATGCCTGAAACTCAACCTCGGCAACGAGCTTCGGTTTGACGTAGACGAGCCCTCGACGCTCCTCTGCGGTGAGCTCATCGTCAAACGAACTCTCCGTCTGCTCCATCGCCGACAGTATCTCATAGAGCTCATGCGCGACATTGACGCTGAAACCCGTTCCGACCCGGCCAACATGCTCCAGCTTGCCATTGCGGTAAACGCCCATTGCCAGCGAGCCGATCGCATTATTCATCGCGGTCGAAGGCACATAGCCGCCGATCACCAGTTCCTGCCTCTGCAGGCATTTCGATTTGACCCAGTCGCCGGTACGCCCCGACACGTACTCGCTGTCAGCCAGTTTTGAAATAATCCCCTCGAGCCCGAGCTGGCGGGCATGATCCAGCACAACGGCACCCTTCTCGGTAAAGTGCTCGCTGTAGCGAAGTCTCGCGTCGACATCGGCAAGCAGGTCCGCGAGCAAGGCTTTGCGGCTGGTCAGCGAGACCTGCTGCAGGTCGTACCCATCGAGATAAAGCAGATCGAAGGCATAGAACACGAAGCGATCGTGACGGGCTGTGCTGAGGTCGTTCTGCAAGGCCGAAAAGTCCGAAGCGCCGGTTTCGCGCTCGACGACGATTTCGCCATCGAGGATCGCCGACTTTGCCGGCAGTGCGGCAAACGCCTCGACGATTTCCGGGCCAAACTTGCCGGTCCAGTCGAGCCCGCTGCGGGTCAGCAGGGTTGCCCTGCCCTTCTCAAGCCGAACCTGCAGCCGATATCCGTCGAACTTGATCTCGTGAATCCATCCTTCTCCTGACGGAGGCTTGGCCTTGAGCTTGGCAAGCTCAGGCTCGATGAAAACAGGCATCGCCGCCTTCTCGGCCCCCTTCGGCCACTCGTGACGTTTTGGCTTCGCTGGGCTTCCTGCAGACTTAGAAGAGACGGACTTTGGCGCTCCCTTGGGACGAGAGTTCCAGGTGGCGTCAGGGTGCTTCGCCACTTCCTCGATCTTGCGGCCGGTTTTCACCGATTCAGGCCGCTGCTTGAGAATGTTGCCCTTGTGGGTAGCCTCCGCATCCTCTGCCTTGATGAGCAACCAGTTTTCCTGGCGCTCGCCCGGCTTGCCATGCATGCGAACCAGATGCCAGCGGCCGCTCAGTTTCTCGCCGTCGAGGTCAAATTCGAGATGGCCCTTCTTGTAGCCCTTGTGGGGATCGCCATTCGGCGTCCATGTGCCACGATCCCAGACCAGCACCGTGCCGCCGCCATACTGGCCCTTCGGGATGATGCCTTCGAAGTCGCCATAGTCCAGCGGATGGTCCTCGACATGGACGGCAAGCCGCTTCTCATCGGGATTGAGGCTCGGGCCACGCGTGACGGCCCAGCTCTTCAGCACCCCGTCGAGCTCGAGCCGGAAGTCATAGTGGAGCCTTGTCGCGTCGTGCTTTTGAATGACGAAGCTAAGCGCGGCTTGTGCTGGAGGCTTGCCGCCACGCCGGCTCCCCCGCGGCTCCGGCGTTACCTTAAAATTGCGTTTGGCTTGATAGGCCTCCAGAGCCATCGTCAGCTCGCCTTCGTCTGCCCGCTATCGGCCCGCGCTGCCCTTCTGGCTCGCGGCTTAGCGCTCAGTTTGGCGCTCTGGCGCAGGGCATCCATGAGATCGATGACCTTGCCCTGCGGCTTTGGCTTCGCCTTCGGCAGTTCCCTGCCCTCGATCTTCGCCTTCACCAGCTCCGAGAGCGCCGTCTCGTATCGATCCTCGTATTCCTGCGGATTGAAGGTCCCCTTCTTCGTGCCAATGATGTGGCCGGCCAGTTCGAGCATTTCCTTGTCGAACTTCATCTCAGGAATGTCCTTGAAGACCGTGTCCGGCTTGCGGACCTCGTAGTCGAAGCTCAGGGTCGTCGCGATGATATAGTCGTCCTGCGGCCGGATCAGGACCGTACGGTTCCGGCGGAAGAGCACCGCTTCCGCGATCGCGGCAACCTTCTGATCGCGCATCGCACGGGCGATCAGCCCGAGTGCCTCTTCGTCATCCTCGCTGACGGGCGCCAAGTAGTAGGGTTTGTCAAAATAGAGCTTGTTGATTTCGCTGTAGGGCACGAAATTCTGGACGTTCAGAACCTTGTCGCTCTCCGGCATGACGCCGGCAATCTCATCACCCTCTATGACGATGTATTCGCCATTGTCCAGCTGGTATCCCTTGACCTGGTCATCACGCTCAACTGCCTTGCCGGTCTCGCTATCGACGAACTGCCGCTCGACCCGATGGCCGGTCTTCCGATTGATGATGTTGAATGAGATGCGCTCCGAGGTCGAAACCGCCGTGTATAGTCCCACGCTGCAAACAAGGTCTCCAACCTTGAGATGGCCTTTCCAGCTTGCCCGCGCTGCCATGGCATTCCCCTCAGGTGTTGTTTTGCATTCCCCTCAGGTGTTGTTTTGCAATTTGCGCTTCCGCCGCTCATCAATGGCTATGATCTTCTCGACGGATGCGATCTCATCGCCCGTGACGACTGGCACCGGGTCGGCAGCGATAGCCTCGAGGACTTCCTTCGACAGTCCCCCATTGCGAATGACCCATTCCAGCGTCTCGCGAGTCTGACGCTCGGCCTTAAGCTGAGCATAGAGCGCAATGATCAGCCTGTCCCGGGCATCCACCTGCTTGCTCTTGCGATCAATTTTCCGGATCTGAGGCACCTGATCACCCGCCTGCGTCGACAACGAAGGGATTCAATGGATCTGAGGCGAAAAAGTTCCGGCGCTCGGCTGCGGGCGCCGGATTTTTTCCTTGCCTGCAGCCCGATGGGCCAAACAGGAACCGCCGACACCCTTTCGGCGCTGCCGTTAGTGTTTTACGGATCGGTCGGGATACTGGAACCAGTGACCGAAACTGGATCGCTCGCTGGAAATGTTCCTTCCAGTCCTTCGTCCAGCTGTTCGTCCATTGCGGTCTGATCGCCGGCAGCACGAGCGCTTGGCCGCGCTTTCAATCGGTCGGCGCTCGCCCCATCCGTATCGGCTGCCGCCATCACAGCCTGGGCTCGCTCGATCGCGTTCATTGAGTTGAGGGATTGCTTGTCGTCATTGCGTAACTGGACGGAAATGATCTCCCCTCCATCGCCCACGAATTCAATTGTGAAACCGAGTTTGCCACCCTTTTCGGGAATGACCTGCGTGCCGACGACCTGCATGACGCTCTCCCTTATTGAGTTTTTTCGAACCCCAATAAGGTAAGCCGAAAGGCTGGAAGTGTGACTGTCCCTCGATCATCACCTGCATCTCAGTGATCGGTTCTCTCAGCGGCCGCGGCATCTTTCATGTCACCTCCTTCAGCTCTTCTTCCCGAGGAAACGAGTGGCCGCAACCGAATGTTCCGAGGCATGTCGACGACGCGATAGGCAAAAAAAAGCCACCGCTACTCACGGTGGCTGGGAGTTTGAAGGTCATAACCTCCAGAGGGAACAGTTGCCCATCGACCGGGAGGATGGTCGACATGCGTGAGCAACTGTCGTCAATATGCGATTTTGCCGCCGCCCGCTCAATCAACCAGGCACCGAAATTCCACTGACGCGGAAATCATCTTTCCATCGTTTCGGAAAAACGCGCGATATTTGACCCACAGCCACGCCAGGAAAGCAGCATCCGCAACGATGACATCAGGACGTGGACTGCCTGGCCGGGCCCGTCGATTCGCGCAAAATCAGTTCGACGGGCCATAGTTCGTGGATCTCCAATGGAGACCGTCCCGACAACAGTTGCAGCACAAGATCGGCACATCGCGTTCCAGCCGCGCGCATGGATGACCGCGTTGCCGAAAGCGACGGCACCATGTTGTCTGCCGTCAGATACGGAAAGACGTCGTCATGAGCGATAACAGAGACGTCCCGGCCAATTTGAAGCCCCAGCGACCGGGCCGCGCGGTAAACGCCGAGTGCCGTCATCATCGAACCCGCGACAAAAGCCGTCGGCGGGTTGGGCTGCTCGAGGAATGATCGCGCGAAGCGGAAGCCGAGTTCGTCGGTGAAGTTGCCGCTCGCCATCAACTGCGGATCAGGTTCAATGCCGTGGCTTTGAAGAGCCTTGCGGAAGCCGCTATCGCGATGAAGCGCATAGGTCGCGCCCGGCCGGCCGTTGATCATGGCAATTCGCCGATGACCGAGATCGATCAGATGTGACGTCGCGCGCTTGATCGCGGTTTCGTTGTCGATATCAAGCCAGGCGTGCGGAACATCGATGGCCGACCGGCCATGGACAAGAAACGGCATGCCGAGTTCGTGGAGCAGCGCAATGCGCTCATCATTGGGTTTGGGCGAGTGGACGATGATCGCATCGACGCGACGGCTTTCCACAAGTCGGCGGTAAAGCTGCATCTCGTCTTCCTGGTTCGGATGCGCCATCGGGATGACGAGAATGTCCGTCTCCTCCGCCACTAGCCGCTCCGCCATGCCGGCCATGAATTCAGCAAAATGGAATTCGCCGGCACGCCCCATCACCACGCCGATCGCGCCGGCCCTGCCCGTCTTCAGCCGCACGGCGTTGACGTTCGGGCTGTAGCCCAGCCTGACGGCGGCTTCCGCGACGCGGGCACGCGTGGTCTCGCTCACCTCGGGATAGCCACTCAGCGCACGACTGACTGTCGTTGGAGACAATCCGACCTGTTTCGCGAACTCTTTAAGCTTCATTCAACATTGCGTCTTTCGTGCTCGTCTATCTGGCTGATCACCGCCAAGTGCTGATCTTTCTTATGACCTAAGCATAGCAGCTTACAAACAGCCAAACCGTTTTCAATTTTAGATATTCCTCGAGGAGAGTTTTTGACCTTTTCCCACAACCGAACCAAGGAGCATCCCTATGATTTTGCTTTGTTATCAATATGTGATCGCGGTTGTACGACTTTGACACGAGTGCCCGCTTGACTCAATATCGACCTTCTGACAGTTTTTTCTAGCCAAACCGTTTTCAATTTTTCCGATGTTTGGTTCTTTTGGGAGGAAGATATGAAGTTTCGTTTCACAGCGGTCGCCGTCGCGGCCGCGCTGATGGGTGTCGCACAGCCCTCGCTCGCTGCAAATATCAGCATTTCCGCAAGCTCGACCGGCAAGAACCTCGACCTGTTCCGCAAGCAGCTCGATGCGTTCGAGAAGGCAACCGGCAACAAGGTCAGCATCGTGACCATGCCGTCCTCTTCGACGGAGCAGTTCTCGCAGTATCGCCTGTGGCTCGCCGCCGGCAACAAGGACGTCGACGTCTATCAGACCGACGTTATCTGGGCTCCGCAGCTCGCCGACCAGTTCGTTGACCTGAGGGATGCCGCGAAGGATGTCGTCGGCGATTTCTTCCCGTCGATCATCGCCTCGCAGACCGTGAATAGTCGCCTCGTCGCCATGCCGCTCTACACGGATGCGCCGGCGCTCTTCTATCGCAAAGACCTGCTCGACAAGTACGGCAAGCAACCGCCGAAGACCTGGGACGAGATGGCCGCGACCGCCAAGGAGATCCAGGAAAAGGAACGCGCCGCCGGCCAGAAGGATCTCTGGGGCTATGTCTTCCAGGGCAACGCCTACGAGGGCCTGACCTGCAACGCGCTCGAATGGGTGAAGTCGTCGGGTGGCGGCCAGATCATCGAGCCGGACGGCACGATCTCGGTCAACAACGAGAATGCCGCGGCAGCACTTGACCGCGCCAAGGGATGGATCGGAACGATCTCGCCCTCCGGCGTCCTCGCCTACCAGGAAGAAGAGTCCCGCGGCGTCTGGCAGACCGGCAATGCCGTCTTCATGCGCAACTGGCCCTATGCCTACTCCCTCGGCAATGGCGCGGACAGTGCCGTCAAGGGCAAGTTCGACGTAACGACGCTTCCGGTTGCCAAGGAGGGCGACTCGCCATCCTCGACGCTCGGCGGCTGGAACCTTGCGGTCTCCAAGTACTCGCAGAACCAGGACGCCGCGATTGCCCTCGTCAAGTTCCTGACGTCCAAGGAAAGCCAGAAGCAGCGCGCCATTGAGCTCTCCAACCTGCCGACGCTTGTGGCGCTCTATGATGACAAGGACATCGCCGCCGCGCAGCCGTTCATGCCGAACTGGAAGCCGATCTTCCAGAACGCCGTTCCGCGTCCGTCGGCATCCGCCAAGGTCAAGTACAACGAGGTCTCCTCGAAGTTCTGGACCGCCGTTCACAACTCGCTTTCGGGCAACGGCACGTCTGCGGAAAACCTCGAGCTTCTCGAAGCCGACCTGACATCGCTGAAGGGCGATAACTGGTGATCGACAGCATCGGCAGCGGCGGACGTTCCGCCGCTGCCTTTTTTCTGAAGACGCCACCGTCAATCGCCTCAAGAAGCGGGTACCTCATGACTGAAGCCGCAGTTTCCTCAAGCGTCGGATCGCGAGCGCGCGCCGTCAAGACCTCGTCGGACCTGCGCTCCGAGCGCATCCGTTCCGCCTGGATATTCCTGGCCCCCACCCTGTTCATTCTGGCCGTCGTTGCTGGATGGCCTCTTTTCAGAACGATCTATTTCAGCTTCACGAACGCATCCCTCACGAGCCTCGGCGACGCCCAGTTCGTCGGCTTCAAAAATTATCTCTCATGGATCACGCTTAAGAGCGGGCGCACGGTTTATAGCGGCCTGCTTGCGGACCCAAACTGGTGGCGCGCCGTCTGGAACACGATGAAGTTTGCGTTCCTGTCGGTGACCATCGAAACCATTCTCGGCCTCATCGTTGCCTTGGTGTTGAACGCCAATTTCCCCGGCCGTGGCATCGTTCGCGCCGCCATTCTCATTCCCTGGGCGATCCCGACCATCGTGTCCGCCAAGATGTGGGCCTGGATGCTCAACGACCAATTCGGCATCCTGAATGACATCCTGCTCGGCATGGGCCTGATCAGCCAGAAGATCGCCTGGACCGCCAATCCCGAGACGGCAATGATTGCCGTTCTGATTGTCGACGTCTGGAAGACGACGCCCTTCATGGCGCTCCTCATCCTTGCCGGCCTGCAGATGGTTCCCGCCGATATCTACGAAGCCGCCAAAATCGATGGCATCAATCCGATCAAGGTGTTCTGGCGGTTGACACTGCCATTGGTCCGCCCGGCCATCATGGTCGCCGTGATCTTCCGCATGCTCGACGCCCTGCGCATCTTCGACCTGATTTACGTGCTGACGCCGAACAATGCGCAGACCAAAACCATGTCGGTTATGGCACGCGAGAACCTCTTCGACTTCGACAAGTTCGCCTACGGGGCGACAGCCTCGACGGTGCTCTTCCTGATCATCGCGACAATCACCGTGCTCTATATGTGGCTCGGTCGCGTCAAACTCGGTGGGAGCGAACGCTGATGCTGCTGACCCTGACAAAGAACACACTCTTCTATCTGCTCGTCACGATCATCGTCATCATCGCCGTCTTCCCGTTCTACTATGCGATCCTGACGAGCTTCAAGGCCGGTACCGCCCTATTCGAGGTCAATTACTGGCCGACCTCGATCTCGCTCGCCAACTACACGACGGTCCTGACGACGGGCAGCTTCATCCGCAGCCTCGGCAACTCCCTGCTCGTCGCCATCCTCGTGGTCGCCGCCTCGCTGCTCCTCGCCGTTACCGCATCTTACGCACTTGCCCGCGTCAATTTCCGTGGTCGCGCGCTTCTGATGCTGACCATCCTGTCGGTCTCGATGTTTCCGCAGATCGCCGTGCTCGCCGGCCTGTTCGAGCTGATCCGCTGGATCGGCATCTTCAACACGCCCTTTGCGCTAATCTTCTCCTACATGATCTTTACCCTGCCCTTCACGGTCTGGGTTTTGACCACCTTCATGCGCGACCTGCCGATTGAAATCGAGGAGGCGGCGATCGTCGATGGTGCCTCGCCATGGGTCATCATCACCCAGGTTTTCATGCCGCTGATGTGGCCGGCTCTGGTCACGACAGGCCTGCTTGCCTTCATTACGGCCTGGAACGAATTCCTCTTCGCCCTAACATTCACCTCATCGGACGCTCAGCGAACGGTGCCGGTTGCCATCGCCCTGCTTTCGGGCGGCAGCCAGTTCGAAATCCCGTGGGGCAACATCATGGCAGCATCCGTCATCGTTACGGTCCCTGTCGTTGTCCTGGTCCTGATATTCCAGCGGCGCATCATTTCCGGCCTCACCGCCGGCGGCGTCAAAGGTTGAAGAAAACACGATATGGCACAGATTAGACTCGACAATATCCGCAAAAGCTTCGGTGCGCTTGACGTCATCAAGGGCGTCTCGCTCGATATCCGCAAGGGCGAGTTCATGGTCTTCGTCGGCCCGTCCGGCTGCGGCAAGTCCACGCTCTTGCGGCTGATCTCGGGGCTCGAGGACATCACCTCGGGCACGCTTGCCTTCGATGGCGAGGCGGTCAACCGCTACGCGCCGTCGAAGCGCGGCATCGCCATGGTCTTTCAATCCTATGCGCTCTATCCGCATATGACCGTGTTCGAGAACATGGCCTTCGGGATGAAGCTGTCAGGACGCACAAAGGAAGAGTCCAGGGCCCGCGTCGAGCAGGCGGCCGGCATGCTGCAGCTCTCGCCCTATCTCGAACGCCTGCCGCGCCAGCTGTCGGGAGGCCAGCGCCAGCGTGTCGCGATCGGTCGTGCCATCGTCCGCGATCCCAAGGTGTTCCTGTTCGACGAGCCGCTGTCGAACCTCGATGCGGCGCTACGCGTCGCAACGCGACTGGAGATCGCCAAGCTTCACCGCAGCATGCACGGCACGACCATGATCTACGTCACCCACGACCAGGTCGAGGCGATGACGCTCGCCGACCGCATCTGCGTTCTGCGGGATGGCGTCGTCGAGCAGGTCGGCACCCCGCTCGAACTCTACGAAACACCGAATTCCGTGTTCGTCGCCGGCTTCATCGGTTCGCCGAAAATGAACTTCCTGACCGGCGGGTTCTCGGCGCCCTACAACGCCCACACGATCGGCGTTCGCGCCGAACACATGGAGATCGTCCAGCAGGCACCAGCCTGGACGGGCACCGTCATCCATTCCGAAATCCTCGGCTCGGACAGCTTCGTCTACCTCGACATCGGCACCTCGGAACCGCTCGTCGTTCGCGAGACAGGCGTATCGAGCCATCAACCCGGCCAGAAACTCGGGGTCGCCCCGGTTCAAGGCTCAGTTCACCGTTTCGACCAATCCGGACGCGCGCTCGAAAGGGTTCCCCTCAAGGGCGCGGCCTGACACCACCCAAAACCACAGGATCTGGCCGCTTCCCATCGGTTCCGGTCCACCATTCGCATGAAGGAGCAATCACTTGGCTATTCGCACCATTGTCTGGGGTGAAAACATCCACGAAACCACCAATGCCATCGTTCGGGGCATCTATCCCGAAGGCATGCACACCACCATCGCCAACGCGCTGAATACCGATCCGGCGATCCAGGCGACGACGGCGACGCTACAGGAGCCCGAGCACGGCCTGACGGAAGCCCGCCTTGCCGAAACCGATGTTCTCACCTGGTGGGGCCACAAGGACCATGGCGCGGTCTCCGACGTCGTTGTCGAGCGCGTCGCCAAGCGCGTCTGGGAAGGCATGGGCCTGCTGGTCCTGCACTCCGGTCACTTCTCGAAGATCTTCAAGCGCTTGATGGGCACGCCCTGCGCGCTGAAGTGGCGCGAAGCCGGCGAGCGCGAGCGCCTGTGGACGATCAACCCGCGCCACCCGATCGCCGCTGGCCTCGACGAAAACTTCGTTCTCGAAAACGAGGAAATGTACGGCGAGCAGTTCTCCGTGCCGGAGCCGCTGGAAACCGTCTTCATCTCCTGGTTCCAGGGCGGCGAAGTCTTCCGCTCGGGCCTCACCTGGCGCCGTGGTGCCGGTAACATTTTCTACTTCCGCCCTGGCCACGAAACCTATCCGACCTATCATGATGCCAACGTCCAGAAGGTACTCATCAACGGCGTGAAATGGGCCTATAACCCGCAGGGCGATCTGAAGAGCATCACCGATGCCCCGAATGTTCCGGTCGAAAAGGCTCTCGAGCCGATCGTCGAACGCGGCCCGCGACTGCATCAGGCCGGCGAAGCCGGTTACCGCTGAGGAGCACACATATGCGACTACTCGTTCTTGGCACCGGCTCGATGGCCAGAAACCAGGTTGCCAACTTCCTCGCCATCGACGGCGTGGAAGTTGTCGGCGCCGTCGATACCGACCCGGCGCACCTTGCCGAATTTGCGGATCACTTCCACATCGAGAAGCGTTTCCAGACGCTCGAGGAAGCGATCGCATGGGGTGAATTCGACGCGGCCACCAACGTCACGCCCGATCGCATCCACCACGCGACCAGCCTGGCGCTGATCGCTGCCGGCAAGCACGTCTTCTGCGAAAAGCCGCTGGCGGAGCATTACGACCACGCACTGGAGATGACGGAAGCCGCAGAGGCTGCCGGCGTCATCAACATGGTCAACCTCACCTATCGCAACGTCGCGCCGCTGCAGCGGGCCCGCGAAATGGTGCTGGCAGGTGAGCTCGGCACCATCAGGCACGTCGAGGCCTCCTATCTGCAAAGCTGGCTGGTCTCGCGCGCTTGGGGCGACTGGCGCACGGAATCGCGCTGGCTGTGGCGCCTCTCGACCGGTCACGGCTCGAACGGCGTGCTCGGCGACGTCGGCATCCACATCCTCGATTTCGCGGCTTACGGCGCGGCAACCGATATCGACCACGTCTTTGCCCGCCTGAAGACCTTCAACAAAGCTCCGGGCGGCCAGATCGGCGAATATCTGCTGGATGCCAATGACAGCTTCACCATGTCGGTCGATTTCACCAACGGTGCGCTCGGCGTCATCCATGCGACCCGCTGGGCAACCGGCCATCTCAACGAGCTGAAGCTTCGCATCTATGGCGAAAAGGGCAGCCTCGAGGTCATCCATCGCCCGGATGGTTCCGAACTGCGCGGCTGCTTCGGCGACGACATCGAGACCGCCACATGGCGCGATATCGAGGTCCCCGCGGTGCTGACGAACTATCAGCGCTTTGCCGAAGCGGTCAGAACCGGAAAACAGGACGACCCGACTTTCCGCCACGCTGCAAACCTGCAAAAGGTCCTCGACCTTGCGATCGTGTCGGAGAAGGAGCGGCGGGAGCTCAATCTGCTGGAGGCCACCGAGCAGGATAGCCCGGCAGACAAGCGGATACCGCCGCTGACGGTCGTCGTCTGATACGAGAATTAGCAGAGAAGAATAAAGGCCTGCTGCAGCGGGCCTTTATCATTTCGAAGCTACCGGAGACGATCCGCGAGCAGAGCAATCGAAGCCGCATCGGCGTTGGCAAAGGCGAGCCTGAGATAGTGCTCCTGACCTTCCCCGAAATAGCTCCCCGGCAGGCAGACGACGCCGGCTTCCTTCGCCAGGCGCTCTGCGACAGCGGCCGAGCTGAGCTCCTCGAAGGGATGGCGGATAAATGCGAAATACGCACCGACCGCGCCGATCTCCCAGCCTGGCAGTCCCGACATCACCGTCCTTAATGCATCGGCGCGGCGCGCGATCTCCAGACGATTATCGGCTCGCCAGTCGGCAAGGATCGGCATCGCTTCAGCGACGGCAACCTGTGCTGCGCGCGGCGCGCAGATCTGCATATTGTCCATGACCTTGGTGATCTCGGCGACGACGTTGACGCCGGCCGTGATCGCACCGAGGCGATGGCCGGGAATGCAGAAGGATTTCGAGAAGCTGTAGAGCAGGATCAGAGTTTCTTCCCAGCCCGGGATGCCAAGCAGCGGATGCGGAGCGCCGTAGCCTTCGGGGAGGAAGTCGCGATAGGTCTCGTCGACGATCAGCCATGCTCCGTGTTTGCGGCAGAGCGTAAACAGCTCGAGCAGCAACTCAGGTGGATAGACGGCGCCCGTCGGATTGTTCGGCGTGACGACCGCCAGCACCTTGGCACCGGCAGCCAGGGCCCTTTGCGCCGACTGAACCTCGGGCAAGAAGCCATTCTCAGCATCGCACTCGACCAGAACGCGCTTGATGCCGAGCATCGATAGCGTCGTCTCTTGATTGAAGTAGAACGGATTGGTCAAGGCCACCGTATCGCCGGAGCCGGCGAGTGCAATGGCCGCCGACATGAAGGCCTGGTTGCAGCCCGCGGTGATATGAATGTTGGCGGCCGAAACCGACGCGCCATAGACATCAGACATATGCCGGGCATAGACGTCTCTCAGCACGCCCTCACCCTCGATCGGACCATAGCCCGTCGTCTTTGGCGAAGATGCCGCTTCGCCAAGCAACCGCAACATTTCGGGATGGGCCGGATAACCGGGCACCGCCTGCGAAAGATCGACCAGCGGCCCCTTGCCGCCCCTGTATTCGCGAGCCCAGGCGAGAACGGACGGAATGGGTGGCGGAGAAAGGCGGGAAACAAGCGGATTGGCAAAGGCAGACATGCAGATCTCTTATTGAACGAGGTGAACCATCACTCCTGCACGGAATGGGTCCACTCGGCAACATGCATTCAAGAATGTCACCCAGGGATCGTCAGGAACCGCAGCAGGCCTTGAGCTTTGACAGCTTCGGCACCTTGATATGTCTGTTGGCGACGATAAAGATCACGCCGTCGGTTTTCAGCTTCGACATCTGGCGGGACACTGTCTCGATCGTCAGCCCCAGGAAATCGGCAATGTCGGCCCGCGACAGCGGCAGGTCGAATTGGCGCTTTTCGCCGACAGCCTCGGGATCGAGATGGGTCGCGATCATAAACAGGAAGCTTGCGACCTTCTCCGCTGCCGTCTTGCGCCCGAGCGTCACCATCCAGTCCCGCGCTTCGTCCAGCTCGCGCAGCGTCTGTTCCATCAGACGCCCGGCAAGAGTAGGGTTGTTTTTGACCATCCGCTCCAGCGCAGCCTTCGGAATGCGACAAAGGTTGACGTCGGAAGCCGCCTCCACCGACACGTCATTCTCATCCGCATTCAGCCTGCCGAGAAGGTCGGGCGCAAACTGCAGGCCGACGATCTGCTGGCGTCCGTCCTCCAGCGTCTTCGTGAGTTTCACGACCCCGCGGATCACGGTGGCATAGGATTCGACCGGCATCCTCTCGCCGGCCAACTCATCACCGGATGGATGATTGACCAAGCGCGTATGCGCGGAAAGCGCCAGCAGCTCGTCGGCGCTGAGTGCACCGCACATGCCCTTGTGGCGGACCTCACAGCTTATGCAACGCACTGGTATGTTTGAATTATGTATATCTTTGCGCATCAAATCAGCTCCACGCAAAAACATAGACTACAGCCGCAGCGAGAGAACAGCGTTTTCTTGATCGCAATCAAGGTGTCGGCATTCGGGGCCGGCGGCGCCGACGATATTCTCATCACTGACCGCGACACCAAATTGCCGCAGCCCCGACTTGCCAATTGCCCATGGAGCTGGTCCAGCTATAGTGATTTCAGAAATTTCTGAAATCACAGACATAACGGAAACCGAAATGAACCTCCCGCCGCTTGTTCAATCCTTCGTTTTGCACTTCGGCGAGATGGGCTCGCGCTGGGGCATTAATCGCACGGTCGGCCAGATCTATGCGCTGCTCTACGTATCCCCTTCTCCGCTCTGCGCCGAGGAAATCGCCGATTCCCTCAGCATCTCGCGCTCGAATGTCTCGATGAGCCTGCGGGAACTGCAGACCTGGAACCTTGTCCTGCTGAAGCACAAACCGGATGACCGGCGCGACTTCTTCACCACACCCGACGACGTTTGGCAGATCCTGCGGACACTGGCGGAAGAGCGCAAGAAGCGCGAGGTCGACCCGACACTAT
Organism: Rhizobium sp. YTU87027; assembly: GCF_050644135.1. NCBI lineage: Bacteria > Pseudomonadati > Pseudomonadota > Alphaproteobacteria > Hyphomicrobiales > Rhizobiaceae > Rhizobium > Rhizobium sp. YTU87027. The sequence continues at coordinate 2,051,918 of NZ_CP098440.1, forward strand.
CGGTCCTTCGCGAAATCCTGATGCAGCGGCCCGCTAGCGAAGCCGAACGTCATGCTCAGGAGCGCATGAGCGAGATGCACGCACTAATCGAACAGCTAACGCATTGGTATGAAGACGTAAAACAACTTGAAACCGAGCGGCTTGCAACGCTACTCTCTTTAGGTGCGAAAGTGACAAAGCTGCTGGAGGCCAAGGATCGAGTCGTTTCGCTCGGACGCAGCCGCCGGCCCAATCCTGCGAACAAGAGTTAGCGCTATGGGGAGTGCTTACTTAGACGCAAATGGAAAGCAGGCTTTCGGCAAGCCGGCAAAACCTGTGCCCAGGCACGGCAAGCTGCGAAAGGCAGCTGCCGTCCAGACGCTGGCATCCCTCCTCTGGATCCCGCAGGCGGCAATTCTTGCCGCCGCAGTTGGCCGCATCGCGAGCGGCGGGGGCTTCAACGACGTCTTGCGGCTCGCGGTCTATATCGCACTGCTTGGGATCGCGAAAAGCTGTCTCGAGGCGGCTGGCGGCCGCATGGCATTTCGCGCAGCACGCACCGAACTGACAGCGCGGCGCGAACTTGCCACAGCAGCCCTCGCCAGGCGCTCGCCGATCGACAGCACGAGACCCAGCTCCGGCGAAGCCGCAAGCATCATCGGTGAACAGGCCGAGATGATCGTTCCATATCTCTCGCGCTTTCAGCAGGCGCGCTTTAAGGCGAGCGCCGTGCCGCTCGCCATCCTGGCCTGTGTTTTCCCGATTTCGTGGATTGCCGCCTTCATTTTCCTGTTCGCCATGCCGCTGATTCCGGTCTTCATGGCATTGATCGGCTGGCGTGCACAGGCAGCCAGCGAGAAGCAGCTTGCTGCGACCGGTGGCCTCAACGGCTTCCTGCTCGATCGCTTGCGTGGCATGGCCACGATCCGTTCGCTCGATGCCGTCGATGCCACCGCGACGAGGTTGAGGGCCGACGCCGATTCGCTGAAGGCTCGCACCATGGCTGTCCTGAAGATTGCCTTCCTGTCGTCGGCTGTTCTGGAGCTTTTCGCGGCGCTCGGCGTCGCGCTGGTCGCCGTTTACATCGGCTTCTCCTTGCTCGGAGAAATTCGCTTCGGCGCCTGGGCCGGCGGCCTCGACCTGACGAGCGGTCTCTTCGTGCTGCTGCTTGCTCCCGCCTTCTTCGAGCCGCTGCGTGAACTCTCCGCTGTCTGGCATGACCGGGCCGCCGGCGAAGCTGCGATAAAGGCGATCGATGCGCTGAGTGCGAAGGGTCTTCAACTGCCCATCGAGAGCGATGCATCCGCAAGCGAAACAGCGGCGGGCGCCATCCGACTGGAGAATGTCGGCTTCCGCTATGGCAAGGACAGTAACGCCGCCATTGATGGTTTCGATCTGAGTATCCGTCCCGGCGAGCACGTTGCACTGCTCGGCGCCAGCGGTTCGGGCAAATCGACGCTGCTCGCACTGATTGCCGGCCATGCAGCCTGCGAGACGGGCAGCGTCACGATCGACGGACGGCCGGCCAATCCTGCCCTTCACGGCAGGATCGCGTGGATCGGCCAGAAGCCGCACATATTTGCGGGCACGATCGCAGGCAACGTTTCGCTTGGCCGGCGGAACGTTTCCACGCAGTCCGTCGCAGAAGCGCTCAAACTCGCAAAGCTCGGCCGCTTCGCCCGCCTTCACGCTCGTCGTCCGCTTGGCGATGGTGGCGTGGGAGTGTCGGGCGGCGAAGCGCTGCGCCTCGCCATCGCCCGCGCCGCCTGCAATCCAGAAGCCTGTATCGTGCTCGCGGACGAACCGACCGCACACCTCGACGCCGAAACCGCAAACGAGATCACCGAGAGCCTGCTTGCTCTTGCCAAGGGTCGGACGCTGATCGTCGCAACCCATGATCCGCGGCTTGCTGCCCCCATGAACCGGACTGTCGTCCTCGATCCCGAGATTGCACGGGGGGCCGCGGAATGAGTGCATCGCTCTCCAACCTCAAGCCAATCGTCAAGCTTTTCCTTACCGAACGCCGCCGTGGCCTGCTGCTCGGGGCCGCGCTTTCGGCGACCACGGTATCGGCCGGTATTGCCCTGCTCGGCCTCTCCGGCTGGTTCATCACCGCAGCCGGCATCGCTGGACTTTCCGCGGCAACGATTGCGACCTTCGACGTCTTCATGCCGTCGGCCGGCATTCGCCTGCTTGCGCTCGGCCGGACCGCTTCGCGCTACGGCGAGCGACTAGCCACCCATGACGCGACGCTGAGCGTACTCGCGGCTCTGCGTGAACGCCTGTTCCGTGGGTGGTCAGCACCCGGCGCCGCGCGCGAGCTTGCACGCCGGCCGGCCCGCCTCCTCTTCCGCCTGACAGGCGACATCGACGCGCTCGATTCCCTTTATCTGCGCGTGCTGGTTCCGGCAGCCGTTGCGATCGTCGCAGCACTTGCCGCGAGCGTCACTCTCGGCCTCATGAACCCGTATTTCGGACTGGCTGTCGGCGGCGTCTTGCTTGTCGCGGGTCTTGGCATTCCCCTGTTCGCCGGAAGTCGAGCAGTAAAGCACGCCCGTCAACGCACCTATGGCATCGAAGCCATTCGTGCCCGCACCATCGACCTCGTCGCGGGACAGACCGACTTGCTGATGGCTGGACGCCTCGATGCCCAAAGGGCGGCAATTGCCGATGCCGACCGCTACGCCGCAAGTGCCGATGATCGCCTGAACAGCATCGAAGCCGGCGTCGCATTCGGTTTCGGCCTCACAACGACCGCTTTGCTCGCGGGTTCACTGCTGGCAGTTGCAGCGCTGGCCGGCGGGGGCGAAATCAGCCCGCCGGTCGCGACACTGGGTATCCTGATCACATTCACCGCAGTCGAACCCTTCGGTGCGCTGCGCCGCGGCGCCATGGAGCTAGGTCGTACCCTTCTTTCCGCACGCCGAATCGCGCCTCGCCTGTCGGCAAATGAAGAGGTGCGCAGCAACACGACGCCCCATCCTGGATTTGCGTTTCGGTTGGAAGGAGTTACCGCCGGATACGACGCGGAGACACCCGTGCTTCACAACGTCGACCTCGACCTGAAAACGGGCGCAAGACTAGCGCTGGTTGGCGCCAGCGGCGCAGGCAAATCGACACTCCTTTCGCTCCTCGCGGCCGAAATGCACACCCGCCAGGGACGTGTCGAGTGCCTCGAAGCCACCCTGCTCACCCAGCGCACGCAGCTCTTTCAAGATAGCCTTCGCGGCAATCTCCAGCTCGCAAACCCCGATGCAAAGGATGCGGCACTGCGCGAGGCAGTTGCCGCCGCCGGCCTCCTGCAGGATGTCGCCGCACTGCTGCGCGGCCTCGACACGCCTCTCGGCGAAGGTGGCATGGGGCTCTCAGGCGGGCAATCGCGCCGCCTCGCCCTTGCTCGCCTCTTCCTCCGCGACACGCCGCTCTGGCTACTGGACGAACCGACGGAAGGTCTCGATGGCACGACGGCGCGCGACGTCATGAACCGTCTGTCGGACAAAGCTTACGGACGCTCGCTCGTCATCGCCACGCATATCCGTCGCGAGGCGGCAATAGCGGATGTCATCGCCGTCATGGAGGATGGGCGCATCGTACAGGTTTCACGCCGTGGAGAGGCGGCGTTCGAAAAGGCTCTGGACCGGCTGAGACCGGACTGAGCCATACCGCATGACCGTCTGGCAATCCGGCTTGGCGGAAACTCTTCATACCCCGTGGGGTCGTGGGAGAAAGACAATGGAACTGGACATAGTCGCGCTATCGCGCTTTCAATTTGCGCTTACCGCGCTTTACCACTTTTTATTCGTGCCTTTGACGCTCGGGCTCTCAGTGCTGCTTGCCATCATGGAAACCGTCTACGTCATGACGGGCCGCCAGATCTGGCGGCAGATGACGAAGTTCTGGGGCATACTCTTCGGCATCAACTTTGCGATCGGTGTTGCCACCGGCATCGTCATGGAATTCCAGTTCGGCATGAACTGGAGCTATTACAGCTACTACGTCGGCGATATCTTCGGCGCCCCGCTCGCAATTGAAGGGCTGATGGCCTTTTTCCTCGAGGCAACCTTTGTCGGCCTGTTCTTCTTCGGATGGGACAAGCTTTCGAAAGTCGGTCACCTGGTGGCGACATGGTGTGTGGCGCTTGGCTCCAACTTCTCGGCGCTCTGGATCCTGGTCGCCAACGGCTGGATGCAGAACCCTGTCGGTTCGGCGCTCAATCCGCAGACCATGCGCATGGAAATCACCAGCTTCTTCGACGTGGTCTTCAACCCCGTCGCCCAGGCAAAGTTCGTCCACACCGTCTCGGCGGGTTACGTCTGCGCCTCGATCTTCGTGCTCGGCGTTTCGGCCTGGTACATGCTGAAGGGGCGCCACCTTGAAATCGCCAAGCGCTCGATGACGGTGGCTGCTTCCTTCGGCCTTGCCTCGGCGCTGTCAGTCGTCGTCCTCGGTGACGAGAGTGGCTACCTCACCACTGAAAACCAGAAGATGAAGCTTGCGGCAATCGAGGCCATGTGGAAGACGGAACCGGCACCCGCCGCCTTCACCGCCTTTGGCTTCCCCGATCAACAGGCCCGCGAAACACATTTTGCCATCCACATCCCATGGGTCATGGGTCTGATCGGCACGCGCTCGCTGACAACGGAAACTCCTGGCATAGACAAGCTTGAGCAGCAGGCAGAAACCCGCATCCGTGACGGCATCAAGGCCTACGATGCATTAATGCAGATCCGCGCCGCCCCAACGCTTGATGGGGTTGCACCAGCGGTCCGCGCTTCCTTCGAAGATCTCGGCCACCAACTCGGCTATGCCCTTCTTCTGAAGCGCTATATCGATGATCCACGCCAGGCAACCGACGCACAGATCACCCAGGCTGCACGCGATACCATCCCGCATGTGCCGACACTCTTCTGGGCGTTCCGCATCATGGTCGGGCTCGGCATGTTCTTCATCGTCCTGACGGCAACCTTCTTCTGGCTGTCGGCGCGGCGCCACTTGGACAAGTACCCGCTCCTGCTGAAGATAGCCGTCTTCGCCATCCCGCTTCCCTGGATCGCCATCGAATCGGGCTGGATCGTTGCCGAGATCGGCCGCCAGCCATGGGTTATCGAAGGTGTGCTGCCGACGGCAATGGCCGTGTCGAGCCTTGGGGCAAGCACGGTTCTGCTGACAATCTGCGGCTTTGCCGCGCTCTACACCACGCTGATTATCGTCGAGATGACGCTGATGATCAGGGCAATCCAAAAGGGACCGGAGCCGGACAATGAGCCGGAAGCCGAACTGATCTCCGAAACCCTCGTTCCAGCCACGGAGTGACACATCATGATCCTGCACCAACTCATAGACTATGAAATCCTGCGCTTGATCTGGTGGCTGCTTCTCGGCGTGCTCCTGATCGGTTTTGCCGCCACGGACGGGTTCGACCTTGGCGTCGGCACGCTGCTCCCCTTCGTTGCCAAGACGGATATGGAACGCCGCGTCGCCATCAACACGATCGGCCCTGTCTGGGAAGGAAACCAGGTATGGCTGATCGTCGGCGGCGCCGCTACGTTCGCCGCTTGGCCCCCACTCTACGCTGTGTCGTTCTCGGGCTTCTATCTTGCGATGTTCGCGATCCTGCTGGCGCTCATCCTGCGGCCTGTCGGCTTCAAGTACCGCTCGAAGCGCGAGAGTGCGCGCTGGCGCAACAACTGGGATTGGGCGTTGTTTATCGGGGGTTTTGTGCCATCGCTGATCTTTGGCGTCGCCGTCGGCAACGTACTGCAGGGCGTACCGTTCCGCTTCGACCCGGCTGACATGCGTATCTTTTACGAAGGGTCGTTCTTCGGATTGTTGAACCCCTATGCGCTGCTTTGCGGCCTGCTCTCGGTCGCCATGCTCATCATGCACGGCGCTTCCTGGCTGGTCTTGAAAGCCAGCGGCCCGGTCGCTGAGCGAGCAAGAAGCTACGGCAGCTTGGCCGCGGTCGCCGTTATCGTGCTTTTCGCGCTCGGCGGTATTTTCCTTGCGCTCGGAGTGAACGGCTACAACATCACCAGCGAGATCAACCCGGCCGGCCCATCGAACCCGCTTCTGAAGACCGCCACACACGACGGCTCCTGGCTGGCGAACTACCGAGCCCATCCGTGGATGATGATTGCGCCGGCTCTTGGCTTCCTTGGAGCAGCGGCAGCGTTGCTCGCGATGCGGGCAAAGTGGGAGGGTGCGACCTTGCTCTTCAGCAAGCTCTCGATCTTTGGCATCATCTCGACCGTCGGTCTCTCGATGTTCCCATTCATCCTCCCATCCTCGCTCGATCCGAATTCGAGCCTGACGGTATGGGATGCGTCCTCGAGCCACACGACGTTGTTCGTTATGCTCGTCGTGTCGCTGATCTTCCTGCCGATCATCCTCGCCTACACCGCCTGGGTCTACAAGGTCCTTTGGGGCAAGGTCGACGAAGCGACGGTCAACGACAAAAGCGGCCACGCTTACTGAAGGAGAAAGACGATGTGGTACTTCGCATGGATCCTCGGTCTGCCGCTAGCGGCCGCTTTCGCTGTCCTCAATGCCATGTGGTATGAGCTTATGGACGACGAGGCAAAAAAGAAGAAGCAATAGCGACCTCGCATGTCTGCAAAAACAATTGAGGGCGCGCGCTCCAAAGCCGCGCCCCTGCTCTACATGCATGGGCCATATCAGGATCTCGGCTATAGACAGGAAAAGTACCACCGAGCCCGTAGCAGCTCAGTAGCTTGCCTCGATGAAAATCCGAGCCAGAGCTTCGACGCCCGCCTGATCCTCCGCGTCGAAGCGCGATGCGGTCGGGCTGTCGAGATCGATCACCCCCAGGATCTTGCCATTGTGATGAAGCGGCACGACGAGCTCCGAGCGTGAGGCGGCATCGCAGGCGATATGCCCAGGAAAGGCATGCACATCCTCGACGAGGATGGAAGTCCCCTTCTCCACCGCGGTTCCACACACTCCGCGGCCAACGGCGATTCGAACGCACGCGGCCTTGCCCTGAAATGGTCCGAGGACCAGTTCCTTTTCCGATTTCAGAAAGTAGAAGCCCGCCCAATTTAGATCCGGCATCATCTCGAACATGAGAGCCGACGTATTCGCAGCATTGGCGATCGTGTCGGTCTCGCCATGCAGCAGACCCTTCAGCTGCTGGCAAAGCTCCCGGTAGAATTCGGCCTTGTTGGCGGAATTTATCGTCGCAGCCTGAAACATATCCGTTATCCTGTTTGCGTGGTGAGCGTCGATATAGGGACACGCATGCCGATTGCCAAACGCAATCGTGATCGGCAGGGGGCGCGACGATGTCACTAGATGGCGATACTTGTTACCAGCCATCTTGCCGGTCGATGATCCGACTCTATCTAGTGAGTGTCGCGACCTATTATGGATCGCGAACCAAGCCGGCCGGCAGCTGCGGTTTGCGCACGGCGATATCAGGCGACGGTCACATCAAGCGCCCGCCGCCCCCATTAGGGCAATCCGATGAGCGGTGCTGCTCTCCACTGGAGGCTGCCATGAGATCATGAAAGCCGCTCGGCCAGGCAGATAGATCCATTGATTTCAAGCAGAGGTAAGAACGATGACACCGGAAGACAGACGGGCGGTCTTTAGCCACCGCCAGATAGCGGCAATCATAGAAGGCATCATGCAGGAAGACGGCACCGAGGAGCCGATCATGGGAAAGTCGCTTGGCGAGGCGATCCTCTTCGTATCCGAAGAAGCGGCGACCAGCGCGTCCAGCGCCCATGTCATTTACGGCGAGAATGGCTCGCTCAGCTATACGGATTGCCTGAGCGTTTATCGCGACTACGGCGTGGCTCTTCGCCAGACCCCGAATTGAGACAGCGTGCTGGGCGCCTCACGCCCAGCACTCCTCCCGACAAGCAGAAGGACGCAGTCGACATGGCGAAGCGAAGTGCAGGCCTGCTGATCTACCGCCTCCATGACGGTGACTACGAGGTTCTGTTGGTTCACCCCGGAGGCCCCTACTGGGCAAAGAAGGACGTAGGAGCTTGGTCGATCCCCAAGGGTCTCGTCGAAGAGGACGAAGATGAACTTGATGCAGCAAGACGCGAAGCCCGCGAAGAGCTCGGAATAGACGTCGAAGGCAGCTTTCATCATCTCGGCGACTATAAGCAACCCGGTGGCAAGATCGTCGCGGCCTGGGCTGTCGAAGCCGACATCGATCTTGAGGCAGTCGCCAGCAATCACTTCCGGATGGAGTGGCCGCCGCGCTCTGGCGTGATGGCAGAATTTCCCGAAGTCGACAAAGCCGAATGGTTCACACTGTCCGATGCCGAGCAAAAGATCCTGAAAGGACAGCAACCGCTGCTCGTGGATTTCCTTCGACGGCGGTCACAGAGCCCGGTGGAAGCATATGTGAGCTAAGAACCGATGACAGCCGCGCTCGCGATTGTGCATGGCAGCCATTCGCGATCGGCTATCGCTTTGCCACTGGCTGTCCGTAAAAGGTAAAAGACCCTCCTCCAGACGAATCTGACAAATGACAGCCCCTTCTTCAGTACTGCGCGGTGTTCTCGTCGCGTTTGGCGCCTATGCCGTATTTGCCTTCAGCGATGCATCGATCAAGATGCTTCATGGCGGCGTGCCTGCCTATCAGATCGCCTTCGTCGGCGCAGTTTTCGGCTGTGCTGCACTCCCCTTCATCAAAGGAAGGGGCGATTCCTGGTTCGATGTCCTCAGGAGCACGAACCGCCCTTTGTGGCTGCTAAGGTTCGCCTGCGGTGCGATAGGGGCGATAGCCTCGATCATCACGTTCACAAAACTGCCGATGGCAGAAGCCTTCTGCCTATTGTTTCTTCTGCCGTCGTTCGTGACAATACTGTCCGTTATCTTCCTCGCAGAAGATGTGCGCTGGCAGCGCTGGGCCGCGGTGATCGTCGGCTTCATCGGTGTTCTGGTCGTGCTGCGTCCGGGCTTCCGCGAGTTATCGGTTGGCCATCTGGCGGCGGCGATCGGTGGTTTGGCTGCGGCAATCTCGATCGTCGTGATGCGCAAGATGGGTCCAGCCGAAAAGCGCCTGTCGCTATATGGTGCCGCGCTGCTCGGCACCATTACCGTCAGCGGCATCCTCATGCTGCCCGAGATGGTTGTTCTGACCCCGCGTCAGTGGCTGTTCATCGCAAGCTATGGCCTGCTTGGCGCCGCCGGCAACGTGCTGCTGATGACCGCCGCGCGGCTGGCGCCGGCAAACCTGGTCGCCCCTCCCCAGTACAGCCAGATGCTCTGGGCAATCGCATTCGGATATCTGATCTTCGATGATACGATCGACCTTCCGATGGCCGCCGGTATCGTCCTGATTGTCTGCTCGGGCTTGCTGACACTGGCTCGTGAAAAGAAGCGCGGAACGCCGCTGCCGCGGGCCGTCGTTTCGGCCGACAACCAGGCGCCGCTTGCAACCTCGACCAACAAGACCGTCGAGGTAGACCAACCAGCTCAAACTCATTCGCACGCGGTTTCTCAAGCCTAAAAGAAACCGCCTTTGCTTAAGGTCGAAAGACCTTGGCAAAGGCGGTTTCTAATTGCTCGGAGTCTGGCGATCGTGACCGTTAGCGGCGCAGGACCGGGCAGCCACGGACGTTGCCGAAGCTGATTTCATCCGCGCCACGGCGCGTCCAGCCCTCGACGATCACACGGCGAGGCGTGACATCGACCACGCGTGCACGACGGAAGCCGTAGTCGCGTGCGATGTCTTCAGCAAGCCGCGGATCACAGCCACGTACACGCCGCGGCGGGGGCCGATCGTAGTCAGGCGGTGGGGGACGGTAGTAGCCGGGGGGCGGTGGCGGGCGACCGCTGCCAATGTAGACGTCTACCTGGGCGGAAGCCGGTGCAACCGCTCCGGCTAGGGTGCCGGCAGCGAGCAGTGTCGCAAGGCCCGCTTTGGCCAGAAATTGCATCATCGAAAGTTCTCCATCAGGGTACGGAAGGGCCCGCCCCACTACACTCTTCCCGGCAAGGTCAGGTGTAACCCCGCCGGATTTGCGCATTCATATGCGATTCGCACAAGGCAGGCTGAAAATGGCGCGGCCAAGGCAAGCCGAGGGCGCCATTGTGGATGAAACAATTTAGCGGCGGATCAGCGGGCAGCCACGAACGTTGGCGAAGACCATCTGATCCCAGCCCCGGTAATTCCGGCCGGAGACGACGACACGGCGCGGTGTAACATTGGTGATGCGCGCGTAGCGCAACCCCGCCCAGCGCGCCTTCCGAACAGCCTGCACCGGCGAGCAGGCATACACGGGACGATATTGGGCGCTGACGACAGGCAGACGTCCCCGTTCGGAAGCCGAAGCATTCGGTGCCGTGAACGGAATCGAGGCCAACGCGATGAGGGCGGCAAACGAAGCCTTGGCGAGGAAATGGGCCATGATACTACTCTCTGAACGATAACTTGCATCTCCCGTGCGGGATTATGCAGACCATAACCCTATGAAAATGAACGATCTTCGAACCGGCCGTTCAGTTGTGGTTCAGCCACCGAGATGCAGCACGATCTCGCGCCGATGTGGCCTGTCGCGGTGTTCGAACAGGTAAATCCCCTGCCATGTGCCAAGCGCGAGCTGACCGCCGATAACCGGAATACCGATAGAAACCTGGGTCAGTGCGGCCTTGATATGCGCCGGCATATCGTCAGGTCCCTCGGTAGTATGAACAATCCAACGCATCGAGGGATCGGAGCTAGGCGGTACCAATCGCCGAAAGAATGCATCGAGGTCGGTGCGAACATCCGGATCGGCATTCTCTTGGATGAGCAGCGAGCACGAGGTGTGGCGCACGAACACTGTCAGCAGCCCCTCGGCCGCGCCATTGGCGCGAACGAAGGAGACCGCTTCCGAGGTAAATTCGTAGAGGCCCTGGCCTCTGGTGGAAATGTTGATGATCTTTTGGGCCACGGCCACGATTCCGCTTTCGTCTCTTTTGTCAGACGTGGCGCCGAGCTGCCCTCATGTCAATGCAGGTTTCCCCGCTGCTCTGCTGCTCAAAGCTGCAGGAAGGGAACGAACCCACCAAAGATCATCCGTTTGCCATCGAAGATCGACTTCCACTCGTCGCCTTGAAGACGAGGATCCGCCATCACTTTCGTCATGATCTCGTCCCGCGCCTGACGGGAGTCATAGACGATCCAGGAAAAGATGACGACTTCATCGTCCGCCGCCTGCACGGCACGCGGAAACGAGGTCAATTCCCCATAGGGCACGTCGTCTGCAATGCATTCCACATACTCCTTGGCACCGTATGACTTCCATACCGCGCCGGTCGTGGCGGAAAAGGCCTTGTACGCCTCGATGTTCTTCTGCGGAACGGCCACGACGAACCCATCGACATAGGACATGTCTTTTCTCCCTTCTGCGTTGTTGCACGTCCAAGGACGAACGGAGTTGGCTTGGACCGACATCCCTCTGCGAATTAAGATTAGGCAGGATCGGCGACAGGCAAGTGAATTGCCGCAACTTCCGTACAGGAATGCAGATGGTGAAGATCGATCTCGCTGCGCTCGATGAGGTCTACGCGGGCTGGGCTCCCGACAGCTCGACAAGCTGCGCCCGATCCCTTGGTTGCGCCTGCATGTCGGCCTTCTGGCACTGTGTTGTGACGCGCAATGTTCGGAACTGTTCCACGAGAAAATCGACAAGCGCCCGAACTGCCGTCGGCAGTCCTCGCGATGCGGTGAAGACGAGATAGATTGTCGCCTGCGACATCTGGTGATCCGGCAGAAGGCGGACCAACCGGCCGTCGCGTATTCCTTCGGCACAGATATGGTCGGGCAGAAGCCCTACCCCGACGCCGGCATAGATAGCCTCAAGCACCGCCGAGACGCTTCGGCAGCTCATGCGAGGTTTGTGCTGGTGCCGGTATCGGGTGCCATCCGGTCCAGTGAATTCCCAGACATCCAAGTCCTGCCACTCTGTCAGCGGCCCAGCAAACGATACCGTTGGAGCGTCGGCAAGACATTCGACGCCTTCGATCGACGGCAGCGAGCTCGCCACCTTCTGGTTGGCGACAAGAATCAAATCCACCTTGCTGAGCACCCGCATCGTCAGCTCGGAATCGGTCTCCTCAATCAATTGCGCGCGAACCGCAAGATCGAGACGCTCATCTATGACGTCGACCCGTCGATCCGTGGTGAGTATCTGTAGCTGAACCTTCGGGTATCGATTAAGAAACTCCGGAATCATCGCGCCAAGCGAGCCCTCCAGCAATCCGGAAGGCATGCTCATACGGATTAGTCCCTGTGGCTCGCCTGTTGCATCGTTGATTGCCTTCGCCGCGCGATCTGCTTCACGCAACATGTTTTCGCAGTGATTGTAGAAGGCGCGCCCGATCTCCGTTACCCGGAACCGCTTGACCGTCCGCTCCAGCAGTCTGACACCAAGCCGCGCCTCCAGCGCAGTAATGTGCCGGCTGAGCTTCGATTTCGGCATATTCAGCACTCGCCCGGCAGCAGAAAAGCCGTTATGGCGAACAACTGCGGCAAAATAGACGAAATCGTTCAGATCCTGGAAAACACCCTCTGCGTTGAGCATCTGGGCACCTCTTTCGATAAACGCGATGGGCCTGCAACTGCTATCGCTTAGCGTTCCCGACGGGCGATGCCAACAGTCCAACACAAGTTTTCGTTCCAAATTTGGAACACTGCGTTCCAATCCCTGCCCTTCAAACCAGTCGCCGCCGGGACTATCTGCGGGGAGATTTCCTTGGGCGCCATTGCACTGATGGCGCCAAACGCGCTCTCTCGAGCCTCCGAAAACAGCATTGGTTATCCCGAGATCCGCAGAACTGCGGCGAGAGCCGATTCTGTGTCTATGTATTTGATATTGTTACATAAAAACCACATTGAAAACCAAAGAACAGTCGCAAACACGGATTTCGTTGCCCGGAGAATTGATAGATTTAATCAGGGATGAAATGAAGGCTTCAGCGGTTCGCTGATCCGCCAGCCAAAAGGCAAACTATCGGAACGGCCCCATCTCCCGAGGCGGCGGTTCAATCGAAAAGGAAATGGATTTTAAATGAACATACGGATGGCTTTGTTGACCTCCGCAGCAGCTTTTGCTGCTGCGTCCACGCCGGTCTTTGCTGCTGACGCAATCGTTGCAGCCGAACCCGAGCCGGTTGAATACGTCCGCGTCTGCGACGCGTATGGCACAGGCTACTTCTACATCCCGGGCACCGAAACTTGCCTCAAGATCAATGGCTACATTCGTTTCCAGGTTGACGGCGGTCCGGATGAGAAGGGTACGTCGGACTGGAACGCCTTCACACGCGCTCAGGTTCAGTTCACCGCAAAGAGCGACACGGAATATGGTCCGCTCACCGGCGTAATCGTTCTGCGTAACAACGGCGACAACTCTTCGACCAACTCGACCCTGGACTCTGCCTACATCGACATCGCCGGCTTCCGTGCTGGTCTGTTCTACTCCTGGTGGGATGACGATCTTTCTGGCGAGCCGGATGTTCTCTCCAGCTTTGAAACGCTGCACAACTCCATCCGCTACCAGTATGAAAACGGCGACTTCTACGCCGGCATCAGCGTAGACGAGCTGGAAGACGGCTACTTCAAGACCGGCGAAAACCCGAACAATGTCGGCGTTGCCCTCGGCGTTGGCGGCAAGGCCGGCGTGGTCAGCTACCAGCTCATCGGCGGTTACGACACCGACAACGAAGAAGGTGCTGTCCGCGGCATGATCTTCGCTGATATCGGCCCGGGCACGCTCGGCCTGGCAGCAGTCTATGCGACTGGCCCGAACTCCTACTACTCTCAGTCGGAATGGACTGTTGCTGCCGAATACGCAATCAAGGCGACCGACAAGTGGACCATCACCCCGATGGCCCAGTACTTCGGCAACTACGTGCCTGATCTCGACAACTTCCACGGCGACTCGTTCGACGGTCTGGGCGACGCATGGAAGGTCGGTATCACCGTCGACTACCAGATAGTCGACAACCTCTACGCCAAGGCAACGGTAGACTACACCGATCCGGACGACGCCGACGAAGTCACCAAGGGCTTCTTCCGCCTGCAGCGCGCGTTCTAACTTGAAATCCCGGCGCCCTGGATCAACCTGGGGCGCCGCTCAGTATTCGTGTTTTCTGATCCGATTGACCTCCGATCAGTTACGGGGATTGGTCCGGTTTCCCTGCCGGACCAGTCCTTGTTTCCTCCCAAGCGTGCCGCTCTTCCGCGGCGAAATATCTCGATTGACGAGTGCCCTTAGGGCGGACGGTCCTCACGTACGACCGCCGCTCCCTTGGAACGACGCTAGCCCGGCAATTCCTCGATGGAATCGACCCGATCGGGATAAAAAGCCAGATATTCGGCGATCTCACTGACGGCCGCATACGGACTTTCATAGGTCCAGACCGCATTCGCGGAGCGTTCAGCGCCCAAACCGATATCAAAATACGAAGCTTCCCCCTTATAAGGGCAATAGGTGTGGTGATCACTTCGAGTGAAAAGCGCCATGTCGACATCGGTGCGCGGTATGTATTGCACGGCGGGATAGGACGCTTCTTTCAGCGTTAGCGCCTTGCGGCTGTCGGCAATGATGTGCCCGCGCAGCTTTACGACGACGCGCGCCGGATTTGGTCTGACCGTGATTGGATGATCGGGACCCGGAATCTTCATCGGTTGTGCGGACATCGGCAGCTCCTTTCAGTCAGAAATTAGATATAGGAGTTGCCACATCATATTGCAGGAGCCTGCCCGGCTCCTGCGGATTTCGGAGACTGCAGGGCCCAGGGACTATCGGCCCTCTTCCGACGGCGATAGCTCGAGCACGACGCTAATTGGTCGTGGCCGCCCGCCGCTGAAACAGCCCAAGCCCAAGGACAGCCGCCAGCACGCACCCGACGCCGCCGATCTGGTATCCGGAAAGCGGCTCACCGAGCACCACAAAAGCCATTAACAGCGCAGAGACCGGCGCGACCGCCGTGAAAAGCGACGCCTCAACACCACTCACACGCTCCGCTCCCGCGTACCAGAGGATGAAGCCGGCAACGGTCGGCACCAGCGCGTAATAGATAACCGCCGACGTCGCGCCTACTGGAAATGTGTTCGGCACCCCTTCCACCCCAGCGGCCGCAACCATGGCAACGACGAAGCCGATCCCCGTCATCAACGCGGATTGCGTCAGCGCCGGGATCGGTGAACTGAGGTTCTTGTTCAGGAGTATGAACAGGCTCTCGCAGACCACGGCTCCAAAAACCAACGCGTTGCCAAGCAGAGAGCCACTCCCTGCATCGGGCGAAAGAGCAATGAAGAGAACGCCGGTTGCCGCCAGCGCGATTGCGAGCACCATCGATGAATGAGGCCGTTCGCCGAGAACCACAACGGAAAGGGCACCAGCCACAACCGGCAGCGTTCCGATGATGACCCCCGCGTCGGCGGCCGTGGTCAGCTTCAGGCCCGAGATCAGCAATGTTGTGTAGCCAACACTACCCGCGCCGGCCTGAACGACAAGGATGATCCAGTCACGCGGCGCCAAGCTCGGCAAGCGCGTCCGGGTCAGGCGCATCAGCCATACAAAGAATGGAAAGGCTGCGGCAAAGCGCAGCGCAGTCGCGGTGAATGGCGGCATGCCAGACGCGATGACCCGGCTTGCGACGACCGTGCTGCCGACGGTGATCATGGCCAAAGTCAGATAGAGGTAACCCTGCAAGTGTCGCTGCATCATCTTCTCCTGTTTGCGCAGAAGAGAAACGAAAACCGCCTGGCGATCTTGTATGAAATTGCAGGCGCAGTCAGACGACCGCATTCGCATAGGCGCGTGGAGAGACGCCATACTTGCGCACGAACACCCGCGTCATGTGGCTCTGGTCGACGAAGCCGCTGCCAACGGCAGCTTCCGCCAGGGGCGTGCCGCCGGCAATTAGACGTCGGGCAAGATGGATGCGGCGCTGAACCAGATAGGCATGCGGCGTCATGCCGGTCGCCTTGGCGAAACCCCGCAACACCTGAAACCGGCTGAGCCGGCTTGCGCGGGCAAGGTCGGACAGCGAGATCGAGGCCGTCGGATCGCAGTCAATCAACTCCTTCGCCCTCAGGATGGACTGGGGAGCCGCCTGCCCATCCCCTTGCACGGCCTCCGCGACGACACGAGCGACGAGTTCAAGCAGTGCTTCCTCACGCTTTAATCCATGCTCGCCCGCATTTGTCACAAGCGAGAAGGCCGCGTCGAAGTGCGTGGCGATCGCTTTGTCATGCAGGACCGGATGAGAAATCTCGACAGCCGATCGTCGCCCCTCGGTAATCTCGGACACGTTGGCAGCGATAATATCGGGATCGAAGTAGAGTATCCGCCATGACCTGCCCTCACCGATCGGCTTGCCGTCATGCACTTCATTCGGGTTGACCGTAATGATATCGCCGGCACCAGCCTCGACCATGCCGCGACCACTCAGGGACTTTTGCGCACCTGACGAAACCAGCCCGATCCCGAACTGCTCATGCGTATGGCGCGCGAAGCTTTGGCTGCTATCCGCCGCGACCGCCTCGATGCCGCGGATGGCTGACCTGAGCATGCGAAATTGATTGCGAGCCATGTCTGCGCTTCCGAGCTTACGACGCATAGTGCCAGCGCAGGCCGCTGAAAACAATGTGGAGGGAAATCGGCTGGGAGCGCGAGCGCGTCAGCGATCAATGTCCGTGGCTGATCAATGGATCGTTTCGCAAAGATCGTCGCCGGCAAGAACCGAAAAAACGTCCTCAAGCGCGGCGACCAGGATGTCGGTAAGCTCGTCCCCGCGATTCTCGACGAAGGCAGCCTTGGTTGCTTCATCCTGTAGTTCGAAGAAGCGCTCGATCTCGTTCGACATCTCATTGTCCTTTCACGCGCCACCGACATGTAGCGATGCGGCAAAGCTATCCCGGCTGTCTTGTGCCGAACTGGAGCCAGTTTCGCAGCGGCCTTTCCCACAGTTAGAAGCTTGGAAGCCCTCGACTTTTCCATTGGCTCTTCGGGATCGGATTTCCGACGTCATAAGCAAAGGATACCACCTTTGTCGCATCGGCATCGACTTCGCATCGAAAGCTTAGATCATACCAGCGGGCACTGGCACGGAATGCAACTCCCCTCAGTTCAAGGACGGTTCCCTGCGCCAATCCAGCGCGTGGTACCATTTCGGGGCTATACCCGGAGGGCGAGTGTATCAATTGCTGACGCAGCTCCGAACTGCACAGTTCCGCCACGCGAGCACGGCGCGGCAGATCACCCATTGCGGTTCGCGCCACAGGGTCGTTCGTCATGTTCTGCGAGAAGAGTGTCTTCGCCTCCGTCAGTTCGATGGGCTTGTCCGCCTTGACGGTTGCCGTCGCATCGGGTCTTGCCGCAGCGGGCGCCTTTCCCTGCTCGAAGCTCGTCGTGGCCTCGCTTTCGGCTCCGGCGGCAGGGCCGTTCTGATCGGCATGGCTATCCGCTAGGTTGACCTGCGGGAGTTCGACATCATCAGGAACCGGATTGGCCGGCGGGTCGTTGCTGTCAGGTGCCTTGGCCGCCTCTGCCGTTTCCTCCGGCTTCGCCTGATCCTCCTGGGGCGCAGGCTTGGTCTCCGGTAAAGGCTTCGGCGTATCCGACTTCACGCCGGCGACGGACGCATCTCCCTCAGTCGATTTTTCTGGTCCGGTATCCTTGTCGCCAAATTCCGTCACGGGCCGCAGCACCGGCAGGGGCTGCGGCTTTGCAGCCTGCTCCTTGGATTGGGCATCCTTTGCAATTGCTTCCGGAGGCTTTTCCGGCGGCTTCTCTTCTGGCGCCTTTGCCTGCTCGGGCGGAGGCGGAGGCGGTGGTGGTGGAGGCGGCGGTTGCTCAGCCTTCTCCTGCTTCGGCGGTTCCGGAGGCTTCTCAGCCGGCTTTTCTTCCGGCTTCTTCTCTTCCGGCTTAGGCTCTTCGGGCTTGGGCTCCTCCGGCATCTTCAGCTCCGGCGGCTTCTCCTCGGGTTTCTTCTCCTCCGGCGGCGGCACGAGGTCGACACTGACCGTCTCCTCCTCAGGCTGGGGAGCCGGTGCGGGCAGCTTCACGAGAAAGAAGGCGACGACGGCAAGGTGCAACAGCACGGAGGCCACGATGCCCCAGCCGAATGCGCCCCACTTCTTCGCCGAAACCTGCTGCATACCTACGAACGATGCCCTACGCCACGCTACCGATGTGGCCTTTTAAGAAGGCATCATCAAGCCGTAAAACAAAAAAGCCTCTTGTCGCACGGACGCGACCGTGTCCGTGCGACCCTTCGTCCACATGTTTGCTATGGTTGCCCTGGGCCGTGCCGCCTCCCAAGGCTATCCGAGCGACCCTATGATCTCGCGGTAGGCGGCCTCAGGAAATGCCTTCAGCGTTCGCGTGCGCACATTGCCGGCCGTCGCAAGCTGCAGGGTGAACCGTGCCATCACGGCATCGTCCGGCGCCTCGCAGACGGCAACCATGTCGTAGTCGCCCATCGTCAGAAAGAAATTCTTGAAGGAGCCGCCCATATCACCGAGCGCCTTCTTTGCTGCGTCCAGTCTCTTTGCCGAGTCGCGTGCAGTGCGAATGCCTTGATCTGTCCAGTTGATAAGCATGACATAAGTGGTCATTGCACACCTCCCACCGGAGGGTCTTGGCCTACGCAACAGGCTATGGCGACCGTCGCTCATGCGCTGTGGTCGGTCCTGTCCCCCGTGGAATGTACCTTACTCCTGTCCCCATTCGACAACAAGAAACACCATGGCCCGCGGACGCGCGCCAAAAGCAAAAGCCGGGCACAAGGCCCGGCTTTCGGATGCATTGGTCGAAGATGGAAGCTTAGCTGTCCAGGAAGCTGCGCAGTTTGCGCGAGCGGCTCGGGTGCTTGAGCTTGCGCAGCGCCTTCGCCTCGATCTGGCGGATACGTTCGCGCGTGACCGAGAACTGCTGGCCGACTTCTTCGAGCGTGTGGTCGGTATTCATGCCGATGCCGAAGCGCATGCGCAAGACGCGCTCTTCGCGCGGCGTCAGCGATGCAAGAACGCGGGTCGTCGTCTCGCGCAGGTTCGCCTGGATGGCGGCATCGATCGGCAGAAGTGCGTTCTTGTCCTCGATGAAATCGCCGAGGTGTGAATCTTCTTCGTCGCCCACGGGGGTTTCGAGCGAGATAGGCTCCTTGGCGATCTTCAGGACCTTGCGGACCTTTTCGAGCGGCATGGCAAGCTTTTCGGCCAGTTCTTCCGGCGTCGGCTCGCGACCGATTTCATGCAGCATCTGGCGCGAGGTACGAACGATCTTGTTGATCGTCTCGATCATGTGCACCGGAATACGAATCGTGCGGGCCTGGTCGGCGATGGAACGGGTGATCGCCTGACGGATCCACCACGTCGCATAGGTCGAGAACTTGTAGCCGCGGCGGTATTCGAACTTGTCGACCGCCTTCATCAGGCCAATGTTGCCTTCCTGAATGAGGTCGAGGAACTGCAGGCCGCGGTTCGTGTACTTCTTGGCGATGGAAATGACGAGGCGAAGGTTCGCTTCGACCATTTCCTTCTTGGCGATACGTGCCTCGCGCTCGCCCTTCTGCACCATGTGCACGATACGGCGGAATTCCGAGATCGAGATGCCGGTTTCCGTTGCGAGATTCTGGATCTCCTGGCGGATGTCGCGGATCGTCGTATTTTCGCCCTTGGCGAACTCCTTCCAGCCGCGTGCGGCCAGATTGCCGATCGACTTCATCCAGTTTGGATCGAGCTCGGCGCCCTGATACTGCTCGAGGAACGAGTCACGCTTGACGCCATAGGATTCAGCCAGACGCAGCAGGCGCCCTTCGTTCTGAACGAGGCGCTTGTTGATATCGTAGAGCTGCTCAACGAGGGCGTCGATGCGGTTCTGGTTCAGCGACAGAGACTTGACGGCCTTGATGAGCTCATCCTTGAGTTCCTTGTAGCGGCGTTCCTGGGCGGACGACAGCGTGCCGGTGGCAGCAAGCCGCTGCTCGACCTGCTGGTCCTGAAGCTTGCGCAGCTTCTTGTAGGTCTCGGCAATGATGTCGAGCGTTTCCATGACCTGTGGGCGCAGTTCCGCTTCCATGGCGGCGAGCGACAGGTTGGATTCGTCCTCGTCTTCCTCTTCCTCTTCCGGAGGCAGGCCCTCGCCGCCGACATTGGTGATGTCGTCGTCGCCGGAACGGACGCGGCGCGTCTTTTCCTTCTCTTCGGCAGCCTTGCGGTCGGCCTCGATTTTCTCGGGGCTCTGGAACTGCGGTGCAGCTTTGGCTTCCGGGCCGGAATAGGTCGTTTCGAGATCGATGATCTCGCGAAGCAGCGTCGTGCCTTCGTTGAGTTCATCGCGCCAGATGATCAGCGCCTGGAACGTCAGCGGGCTCTCGCAGAGGCCGCCAATCATGGTTTCGCGGCCAGCCTCGATGCGCTTTGCGATCGCGATTTCGCCTTCGCGCGACAGAAGCTCGACCGAACCCATTTCGCGCAGATACATGCGAACTGGATCGTCCGTGCGGTCGGTCGGTTCCTTCTTCTTGGCGGTCGCAAGAGCGGTACCGCCGGAAGGTGCGAGTTCGCCGCCTTCGCTTTCCTCGTCGGAGCCGGAATCATCATCGTCGCCGCCGGCAGTGGCTTCCTCGGCTTCTTCGTCTTCGATGACGTTGATGCCCATGTCCGACAGCATCGACATCGTGTCTTCGATCTGCTCGGACGTCACTTCTTCGGACGGCAAAACGGCGTTCAACTCGTCCATCGTCACGTAGCCGCGCTTCTTCGCGGCCTTGATCATCTTCTTGACCGCGTCATCGGAAAGATCGAGAAGAGGGCCGTCGGTGCCGCCGTCGCGTTCGACTTCCGCTTCTTCGTTCTCTTTGACCTTCGTTGCCATTTATGTCGTCGCCTTCCTGACGCTATTCAAACTCGCCGCAGTGAACGGCCGTGCGCAGCCGATACGCCGCAAACGACCGTCTCGAATCACCTAGTCCCACCTAATGGGATGAGATTTAATGCCTGATTAACCACGATTGCCGGCGCCGGACGACAGAACTTAAAAGTCATCATATGTCCGGCCATGGTTGTGCGATCCGCCCTTGACCCAGTTCACCGCTTTCCAAGTCGAACGGTGATTCCCACATTTTTTGTTCTCGTCAAGCTTTTCTAGCAAAAAAGCCTCAGAAAACCCGGAAAAAGCCTTATCCACAGGCCCGGAACCGCTCAAGCGATTGCCAAGCTTAGATAGGATGTCACCACAAGAAGACAAGAGCGGCCGGCATTCTTCTTAGGCGGCAAAGTTGCCGCCAAGATTCGTGGTGCCCGCTGCCAATTGTTCGTGCTGGGCAAGCTTTAATGAGACTGCCCATCCCAGGGTTGGATCTCCAGACTTGCAAGATCGACCGCGGGAATGCAGCGGACGTTGATACAGGCCATCTCGGCGCCGTCAGGCATTTTGGCTTCTGCAAAAGGAGCGATGCCGCACGTGCCGCAGAAGCGGTGCTGGATCGTGTGCGTGTTGAACGTATAGGTCGACAGGTTCTCGCGCGGCGTTTTCAGGGTGAACTTGTCGCGGGGCACGAAGGCCAGCAGTCCCCCGCGCCGCCGACAAAGCGAGCAATTGCAGTCGAGAGCCGAGGTGAACTCTCCCTCCACTTCAAATTCGATTTTGCCGCAATGGCAGCTTCCTTCGTAAAGCATCGATCCTCCTCAGTTCCAATCCATAACGACCTTGCCCGAGTTGCCCGAGCGCATCGCTTCGAACCCCTCCCGGAAGTCATCAATTCCGATCCGATGCGTGATGACGGGCGAAAGATCCAACCCCCCCTGCACGAACGCAATCATCTTGTACCAGGTCTCGAACATTTCGCGGCCGTAGATGCCCTTCAGATTGAGCATCTTGAAGATGACTTTGTTCCAGTCGATCTCGAAGCCGGCGGGTGCGATGCCGAGGATGGCGATCTTGCCGCCATTGTTCATCTTGTCGATCATGTCGCGAAAAGCCGGCGCCGCCCCGGACATTTCCAGCCCGACGTCGAAGCCCTCGGTCATCCCGATCGACTTCATCACATCAGCAAGGTTCTCCTTCGAGGCATCGACGACATAATCGATGCCGAGTTTGCGGGCGAGATCAAGCCGATGCGGGTTGATATCAGTGATGACAACCTTGCGTGCGCCCGAGCGCTTGGCAACCAGCGCGCCCATGATGCCAATCGGCCCGGCGCCGGTAACAAGGACGTCCTCGCCGACGAGGTCGAAGGAAAGCGCCGTATGCACCGCATTGCCAAACGGATCGAAGATCGCGGCGATCTCATCCGGAATATCGTCCGGGATCGGCACCACGTTCGCCTCGGGAATGCAAACGAACTCTCCAAAGGAACCGGGACGGTTGACACCGACGCCAAGCGTATTGCGGCATAGATGCCCCCTGCCCGCGCGGCAGTTGCGACACTTGCCGCAAACGATGTGTCCCTCGCCGGAGACGCGCTCCCCGACATGGTATTTCGTGACGGCCGAGCCAATTTGCGCAATCTCGCCACAGAATTCGTGACCGACAACCATCGGCACCGGAATGGTCTTCCGTGCCCATTGGTCCCAGTTCCAGATATGGACATCGGTGCCGCAGATCGCGGATTTCTTCACCTTGATCAGCACGTCGTTCGGCCCGACCTCGGGAACCGGAACATGCTCCATCCAAAGCCCGACCTCCGGCTTCGCCTTGACCAGCGCCTTCATCATGTTCGACATGATCTTACTCTCCCAAACGCTTTAAATGACACCGAGTTCGCGGCCGGCTTCCGCGAAGGCAGCAATCGTCCGCTCGACGTCGGCCCGCGAATGCGCTGCCGACATCTGCGTGCGGATGCGCGCCTGTCCCTTCGGCACGACAGGGAAGGAGAAGCCGATCACGTAGACGCCCTTTTTCAACATCAGCGCCGCCATGTCCTGCGCCAGCTTGGCGTCACCGAGCATGACCGGAATGATCGGATGTCCCTCACCCGCCAACGTGAAGCCGAGTTTCGTCATTTCGGAGCGAAACAGCGCTGCATTGGCCGCCAGCCGCTCGCGCAGCGTGTCGCCGTTCTCGATGAGATCGAAGACCTTGAGCGACGCAGCCGCAATGACCGGCGCCAGCGTGTTCGAGAACAGATAGGGGCGCGACCGCTGCCGCAACCAGTCGACGATTTCGGCCTTGGCCGAGGTATAGCCGCCGGAAGCACCACCGAGCGCCTTCCCAAGCGTGCCCGTGATGATGTCGACCCGACCCTCGACACCGCAATGCTCTGGCGAGCCGCGTCCGTGTTTGCCGACAAAGCCGACGGCGTGGCTGTCGTCGACCATGACCATCGCGCCGTACTTCTCGGCGAGGTCGCAGACGCCCTGCAGGTTGGCGATGATGCCGTCCATCGAGAACACGCCGTCGGTGGCGATCAGCTTGAACCGGCTGCCTTCCGCCTTCTTCAGCTCCTCCTCCAGCGCCTTCATGTCGTTGTTGGCGTAGCGGAAGCGCTTCGCCTTGGAGAGCCTAACGCCGTCGATAATCGAGGCGTGGTTCAGCGCGTCCGAGATGATCGCGTCCTCCTCGCCGAGGAGCGTTTCGAAAAGCCCACCGTTGGCGTCGAAACAGGAGGAATAAAGGATCGTGTCTTCCATGCCGAGGAAGGAGGAAATCCGCGCCTCGAGTTGCTTGTGCTCCTCCTGCGTGCCGCAGATGAAGCGCACCGAAGCCATGCCGTAGCCATAGCGGTCGAGCGCCTTTTTCCCCGCTTCGGCAAGGTCCTCGTTGTCGGCGAGCCCGAGGTAGTTGTTGGCGCAGAAGTTCAAAACGCGCTCACCGGAGGCCACGGCGATCTCGCCGGCCTGCTTGGACGTGATGACACGCTCGGACTTGTAGAGCCCGGCATCCTTCAGTACGGCAAGTTCGGTGCGAAGATGGGAGAGGAATTGCGAGGTCATTGAATGCCCTTCTTGTGATGTTTCCCGATGCCTTGCACTAACACATAGCCAAGCGCCTGTCTTGCCGTCGTCAACGCCCGGTTTCGCGGGCGTAGATCGGTCAAAGCATATCCAGCGGCTAGTCGTCGTGGCTGAGGATCACATCGAGAAACGCGTCGCCATATCGTTCAAGCTTCGATTGGCCGACACCCGAGATACCGAGCATCTCCTTGTGCGTCCGCGGTCGCTCGGTCGCAAACGCAATGAGTGTCGTATCGGGAAAGACGACATAAGGTGGCACGCCAAGCGAACGCGCGATCGCCGTTCGTTCCGCGCGCAAAGCTTCGAAGAGTACACCGTCTCCGCCGGATAGAACGGAGCGACGTTCGACCTGCGCCGTTCGCTTCGAACGTCGTTCCGCAGCCGGTCGATCCTTGCGGAAGAAGACCGACCGTTCACGCTTGAAGACGGCGCGGGCCTCCGGCTCGAGCTTCAGGGCGCCAAACGCCTCATTGTCGACCCGGACCAGTCCCATCGCAAGCAGTTGCCGAAAAACCGATTGCCACGTGCGGGCCGGCAGGTCGTTTCCGACCCCGAAAACCGGCATCGTCGTGTGGCCGAAACGCTCCGTCTTCTCGTTGACGTTGCCAAGTAGCACGTCGACCACGTGCCCAGTGCCGAACCGCTCGCCCGTTCGATAGATCGCCGCAAGCGCCTTGATCGCCACCTCCGTTCCGTCCCAGGTTTCTACCGGCTTCAGGCAGGTGTCGCAACTGCCGCACTTGCCCGCATGGGCTTCGCCAAAATGCGCGAGGATCGCCTGGCGGCGGCACGAGGCAGTTTCACAGATTGCCAGCAGTGCATTGAGCTTGGAGCGCTCGACGCGCTTGATTTCGTCGGCTGCACCACCCTCGTCGATCATCCGGCGGCGCTGGATAACATCGGCCATGCCATAGGTCATCCAGACTTCGGAAGGCAGGCCATCGCGGCCCGCGCGCCCCGTCTCCTGATAGTACGCCTCAACCGAGCCCGGCAGATCGAGATGCGCGACATAGCGCACGTTGGGCTTGTCGATCCCCATGCCGAAGGCGACGGTAGCGACGAGGCAAAGCTCATCCTCTTTTAGAAAGGCATCCTGGTTGGCATCGCGAAGCGCCCGGTCCATGCCGGCGTGATAGGGAAGCGCCCGGATCCCCTGCCCGTTCAGCCACTCGGCCGTATCCTCGACCTTGGCGCGGGACAGGCAGTAGACAATACCGCTGTCGCCTTTGTGTCCGGAAAGAAACCGCAGCAACTGCTGGCGCGGCTGATCGCGTTCGACAATTTCATAGGAAATGTTCGGGCGATCGAAACTGGTTGTAAAAACCTTGGCATTGTTCAGTGCCAGCCGTTCGACAATATCGTCGCGAGTGTGAGGGTCGGCCGTCGCCGTCAGCGCGATGCGCGGCACCCCGGGATAGTGTTCGGCAAGCCTGCCGAGTTCGCGATACTCCGGCCGGAAGTCATGTCCCCACTGAGAAACACAATGCGCCTCGTCGATGGCGAAAAGCGAGATCCGCGCGTTGCCAATCGTATCGCGGAAGCCATCCATGAGAATGCGCTCCGGCGTGACGTAGAGAAGATCGAGCTTGCCCGCAGAAATCGCCCGACGAACCTCGATAAACGCCTCGCGCGACAGCGCGGAGTTCAGCGCCGCCGCCCTGATACCGAGCTGCTTCATCGCCTCCACCTGATCGCGCATCAGCGCGATCAGCGGCGAAACGACGATCCCCACGCCCTCGCGGCAAAGCGCTGGAATCTGGAAGCAAAGCGACTTGCCAGCCCCCGTCGGAAAGAGGACCACCGCATCGCCGCCAGAGACGACGTGCTCAACCACCTGCTGCTGCTTGCCGCGGAAGGCGGGATAGCCGTAGACACGGTTGAGAATGCCAAGCGGCGAACGCTCCGCGCAGAACAACGCATCGCCAGCGGAAAATTGCCGATCTGACGAATCCATCAATGGCTCGCCGCTCCCTTGACGCGGCCGGAGAGCACGCCGAAACCGTCGATAATGGCTTCCTGGTTTTCGAGGCGAAGTCCCTCGAAATGGACCTCCTGCAGCGCACGCATCAGCTGGTCGATCACCTCACCGTTGCCAGCCTCGGTCGCCTCGGCGATCTCGCGTTCGAGCTCGATCTTCTGGAAGCGCAGAGCCTTGGCGCGCTTATGGAAGGCGAGCGCCTGCCGATATCCTTCGCGCGCATCCTCCATCGCCGCCTCCGATGTGGCGATCCAGAGGCGGGCATTGCGGATCTGCTGTTCAAGCCCCTGCAGCAATGAGCCGAAGCCCTGCTCCTCCATACGCTCAAGTAGATACTCGCGGGTCAGATGCGGCCCGGCGACGGCCGCAGCAGCCCCGAGCATGACAGACCAAAGCCTCTGCAGTTCGCGGTTGTCGTAGTCGATAGAGGCGATCTCGTCATACTCGTCCTGCATTAAGGCAGGATGATTGATAACCGTCAGCGCCAGCACGCTTTCCCGCAAGGCCGGGGTTTCCTGATGACCTTTAACCAGACCGGAACGTGCGAGCCGGTCGGAAATGCCCCCGCCAGAAAGACGCGGGCCACGCGGGCCCTCGTTGCCTCGGCCACGAGCTTGGCCAGAGCCACGATCGAAGCTTCGCCGCTCATTGCCGCGATTCTGGAATTGAGGCTGGAAGAAGCCGTTCAGGCGGTCGCGCATATCCTGCTGGTAGTGGCGACGCACATTTTCATCAGCAATGACGGCAACCAGCTGCTTCAGCCGCGCTTCCAGCTCTGCCTTGGCCTCAGGCGTCTCGAACTGCCCGGTATTGATTTCGCGACTCCAGATCATCTCTGCCAACGGCTTGGCCTGGCTCATCACCTTGTCGAAAGGCGCTCGGCCTTCATTGCGCACCAGATCGTCTGGATCCTTACCGTCAGGCAGCAGGGCGAAGCGCACCGTGCGGCCCGGCTTGATATGAGGAAGCGCCAGATCAGCGGCGCGATTGGCAGCGCGAATGCCGGCGCCGTCGCCATCGAAGCAAAGCACGGGTTGCGGCGTCATCTTCCAGAGGAGTTCGAGCTGGTTTTCGGTTAGCGCCGTCCCGAGCGGCGCCACGGCATTCTCGACGCCGGCCTGATGCAGCGCGATCACATCCATATAGCCTTCGACGGCGATGATCGTGCCCTCGCCGTTGGCGCCCTGTGTCGCTCGGCGGGCGCGCGCGAAATTGTAGAGCACGTTGCCCTTGTGAAAGAGCTCGGTCTCGTTGGAGTTGAGATACTTGGCCGGCGCATCCGGAGACATGGCCCGCCCGCCAAAGGCAATCACTTTCTCGCGGGACGATAGAATCGGGAACATGATGCGGTCGCGAAAGCGGTCGTAGGAGACCGGCACATCCGAGCCGTGGACAACCAGGCCGCAAGCCTCGATCTGTTCCTTGCCAATGCCCTTGCCCGCCAGAAACTCCTTGAGGGCATTGCGGCTGTCGGGCGCGAAGCCGAGCCGGAAGGTCTCGATCGTGCGTCCCGTCAGCCCGCGGTCGCGGAGATAGGCCCGTGCCCGCGCGCCGTTAGCGGTCTGCAACTGATCCTGAAAGAACTTGGTCGCAAGCTCCATCACGTCGAGAAGCGACGTGCGCTCCTTTTCGCGCTTCTCCATGACTGGATCGGCAACCGGCATGGCAACACCCGCCATGTCGGCGATCTGCTGCACGGCCTCCGGGAAGCTCAGCCCCTCCAGATCCGTCAGGAACCGGAAGTGATCGCCGGTTACGCCGCACCCGAAGCAGTGGTAACGCCCCTTGCGATCCTCACAGTGAAAGCTCGGCGACTTCTCGCCGTGAAACGGGCAGCAGGCCCAATAGTCGCCGCGCGAGACGTTGGTCTTACGCTTATCCCAGCTCACACGACGCCCAATCACGTCCGAAATCGGCACGCGATCGCGTATCTCGTCGAGAAAGGAATTGGAAAAGCGCATGTGAACCTCTTAATTGCGGTCCATATAAGCAGGTTCATCAGCACATGCCACGGCATTTGGCCAAAGGACGCGCTATTCACAGGAACCTACAACCTTCGGAATTCTCTAGGGCTGGGCGTTCAAAAATGCGTTACCACCCCTGCGACAGGGGGTGCGACACTGAAAGCCTCAACCCGCGTTCTGCGTGTATGCGAGGCTAGCGTGCCAAACGCCCATTTCTTACCAATCGTCAAAAATCGATGACAGAACAATAGCTTCGCAATTGCGCCAATGGTGATCGACTATCGCGAAGCGACAGCCTACGCCACCAATGACACACATAAGGCAGTCCCCGGCGCCAATCATTATTTTTTTGTAATTTGAATCACTTGCCGCGTCGCAATAACTTCAAGGCCAACACAGCGATCCCCGTGCGAGGCACCATCCCTACCCCCGGCGCCGCCTCGCAAGGGTGTCTTTGCAAGTAACCGGTGGCTTGGATCTCGGTCCTGCGTCGCCACCGAAAGCAAAGAGCAAGAAGGCAGGAGCACCCCCAGCTCCTGCCTTCTTTAATTTCACCCAAAAGTTTTAGGTTCGATATTTCCGCCTCCATCAGCGTCCGTGGAAGGCATTGACAGTTATCGCCCGATGCCTAATGAAAGCGACCTATCGGGATGGTCGAATGCCACATAAAGTTGAAGATTTCTTAGAGAGCGACGCCTTCTTCGTGGCCGTGCTGCATTGCGCCCGCGAAATGCTGACAATCTATCGCGAGAGTCCGCGCATCGCGTCGATCTTTGCCGCGCAACAGCGCTGGCTGATGGCCCATGCCGGCTTCGCCCTTCATTTCGGCTATCCGGGCGAACCGAAACTCGGCCTCTATTCGGGCCGCTTCATCGCCTTCGTCGTGGCCAACAAGATTGCAAGCCGAAACACCGCCGCAGCCTTCATTCAGGAAATGCTTGCCTACAGGTTCCTTCGTCCGGTCGAGAGTACAAGCGACAAGCGCACACGCCTGCTGGAGCCGACGGAAACCGCCCACGAACACTTTTTCAGATGGCTCGCCACCCATCTTTTCATTCTCGACAGTCTGGACGGCGGTAATCGGCTGGACCGCATCAACGCCGACCCGGCGGCCTTCTCCAGGATACAGCCGCTGATTTCCAAGGCGATCATCGATAGCGACGCCGTCCGTGACCCCGGCGCAACGTACAGTCTGTTCAACTGGGCTAATTCCGGCGGCCTGATCATGGACTACCTCATGAGCCGTATCGACAACTTCGATCGCAGCTCGGAACGGGCTTACATCGGGCCGCTGCCGCTCAAGGAAATCCGTGATCAGTTCATGATCTCCAACACGCACCTGAAACGCCTGCTGACGCAGGCGTCCGAAATGGGAAGCATCGGCTGGACCCAGCCGCCCTATAAGGGCGACACTTGGATATCGCACGCCTTTGTCATGGAATATTGGGGATATCAGGCGGCAAAATTCGCCGTTATCGACGCCGCCGCGGAGGCAGTGCTGGGGCCCGCCGCCAGAAAGACGGCGAGCCAGCGCTGATCAGTTCAGCTGTTCCTTGACGGCTCCGGAAGCCTTGGAGAAATCCATCTGTCCGGCATAGCGCTCCTTCAGAACGGCCATCACCTTGCCCATGTCCTTCGGGCCGGCGGCGCCGATCTCGGCGATGATCGCAGCGATGTTGTTGCGAACCTCCGCGTCGGAAAGCTGCTTCGGCAGGAAGTCCTGCAGCACGGTGATTTCGGCGCGCTCCTTGGCCGCCAGTTCCGGCCGGGCGTTCTCTTCGTAGATCTTCGCCGATTCGTCGCGCTGCTTCACCATCTTGGCGAGGATCTGCAGAATCTCGTCATCACTGGCCTCTTCTTTGCCAGCGCCACGATGGGCGATATCCCGGTCCTTGATCGCGGCCTGAATCAGGCGAACGGTCGAAAGTCGCTCAGCGTTCTTGGACTTCATGGCATCCTTGAGGGCGGCGGCGAGCTGATCGCGCAACATCATAATCACTCCTGTTTGAATGCCGCTTCATAAACCACGCGAATGCATGGGATCAAATAAATTGCGGAAAATGCCGGCAGAAAGCGCGAGAAAACCGGCAGAATGTACGGTACAAAGATTGACCTTGCGCAATAGCGTGGCTATTTACCGCCACCTGCACCAAAATTCGTGATCAGGCCTGAGAGCGCGTGCCTTGCCGCGCGCATATGCTTGCGAACCAAATGGCCAGCCAACGTTGCCCAAGAACGTGTGGCTGCCGGAAAACGGGATGAAGATGACCGCGACAGCACCCTGGACAACCGAAAAGCCGACCGCCCTGCTCGTTCTTGCAGACGGAACCGTCATTGAAGGCAAGGGGATCGGCGCGACCGGCAAGGTCCAGGCCGAGGTGGTCTTCAACACGGCGCTGACTGGATACGAAGAGATACTGACGGATCCCTCCTATCTCGGCCAGATCGTCACCTTTACCTTCCCGCATATCGGCAACATCGGCACCAACGACGAAGACATCGAAGACCTGACGCCCGCAGCACGCCACGGCGCGGTCGGCGTCATTTTCAAGGCCGACATCACCGATCCGTCCAACTATCGCGCCGTCAAGCACCTCGATGCCTGGCTGAAGGCTCGCGGCATCATCGGCCTTTGCGGCATCGACACGCGCGCGCTGACCGCCTGGATCCGTGAAAACGGCTCGCCGAATGCAGTCATCGCCCACGATCCGAACGGTGTCTTCGACGTTGAGACGCTGAAGGCGGAAGCCAAGGCCTGGAGCGGCCTCGAAGGCCTCGACCTCGCCAAGATCGCTTCGTCAGGCCAATCCTCGCAGTGGGCGCAGACCCCGTGGATCTGGAATGAAGGCTACGGCGAGCTTGCGCCCGAAAATGCCAAGTACCACGTCGTTTGCCTCGACTACGGCGTGAAGCGCAACATTCTTCGCCTGTTTGCCGGCCTCGATTGCAAGGTCACAGTGTTGCCGGCTACGACGAGCGCCGAGGACGTGCTTGCGATGCAGCCGGACGGCATCTTCCTGTCGAATGGCCCGGGTGACCCCGCCGCAACAGGTGAATATGCCGTTCCGGTCATCCAGAAGCTGATCAAGACCGACATCCCGGTCTTCGGCATCTGCCTCGGTCATCAGATGCTCGGCCTCGCGCTCGGCGCCAAGACCGAAAAGATGCACCAGGGCCATCACGGCGCCAACCACCCGGTAAAGGACCACACCACTGGCAAGGTCGAGATCGTCTCGATGAACCATGGCTTCGCGGTCGACACGAAGTCTCTGCCGGATGGCGTTGAAGAGACCCACGTTTCCCTGTTCGACGGCACCAATTGCGGCCTGCGGGTATCAGGCAAGCCGATCTTCTCGGTGCAGCATCACCCGGAAGCCTCCCCCGGTCCGCAGGACAGCCACTACCTCTTCCGCCGCTTCATCAATCTGGTGCGCGCGAAGAAGGGCGAGGAAGCCCTCGCCGAACGCTGAGACGCATCCGTTCCATTTTTCGAAAGCCCGCTTCCGGGCGGGCTTTTCTCGTTTTGAAGCGCCACGCGGAACAGCAGTTGCCGCCACGCGATATCCGTTTGAATAGTGTCGAGAGTGCTGATTTACTCAGCTTCCGGTCAGGAGGCCACCAGCCATGAGATTCTTGGTTCTAGCAGTTGCGTGCTTGCTCCCGACAGTATCTCTTGCCGCCGGGCCCGTGAAGGTCGATGCAAAAGATTACAGCTGCGCACAGCTCGCGCAGATCATCCGGCAATCCAAGAAGGTCTATGTCCGCCTCGGCTTCGGGGGCCGCAACTTTCGCTATCCGCCGGCCCAATGCGGTCCCGGGGACAAGCTGAGTACCGCCAGTTTGCGTGACCGTACCGGCAAGCAGTGCCTCCTGGATTACGCCTGCGTCAATGATCCGATGTCGATGTATAATTACTAGGTCGTAGATTATAAGCGCGCAGCCAGCGCCGGACTGAGGCGGGTTGGTCGCGCGACTATGCCGGAACGTATGTCAACCTAATCACGTCCGCGCCAATTCGATCGCTTGCCACGAGGCGCAGCGGCGGCCGCGGGCCGGCGAAGAACCGCTTGCCGTGACCAAGCACGACGGGGTGGAGGTACATTCGATATTCATCAACAAGACCGAGGTCGGTCAGACTTCGCGCCAGCTCGGGCCCGGCAACCTCAATCTCCCCATCCAGTCGAGCCTTCAGCTCGCGTATCGCTGCTTCGATGTCATCCGCGACAAGCGTGGCGTTAGGCCCGACTGATTGCAGCGAGCGCGACACGACCCATTTCGGTTGGCGCCGCCACGCCGCTGCATATTCACGCTCTTCCTCGTCCCACTCGGAATGGTCTTCGTCCCAATATCGCATCACCTCGTACATGCGGCGACCGTATACGCTTCCAGCAAGGCCGCTTACGTCGTCGATGAAATGACGAAAGAGCACCGGATCGGGCGCAAATTCCATGTGGTCGACATAACCATCCAGGGATTGGTTCAAAGCGAACACGAGCTTAGCCATGCCGAAAGATCTCCTCCTCGAGCTCCTCAAGAAAGGCCCGCCCGATGCCACGCAGAAATGAAGGTGGTGACAATCTGACGCCGCTTCGTCAGCGCGACCAGTAACCAGTGCGCACAAAGCAGACCCGCCCAACCACCACTCTCAGTCATTCCGATTTATGGGCTCACGGCCTGACCGGCGCGCCGGATGCGGGTGACGGGAGGGTTAGTCAGATGCGGTGGCCATATGTTTCGACCTATTGACCTCAACTTAACTTGAGGAATTACAACCCGCCTTTGTGACATCCAAAGCAAAGGAGATAAAGATGAACGGAGCGTTTTACCGGATCGACAAGTTTGCTGTTCCGGAGGCTGCGCGCGAGGAATTCCTGATGAACGTGCTGAAAACGCACGAAGTTTTGCAGGCACAGGAAGGCTTCATCAGCCATCAGGTTCTGGAACAGGTTTCGGGCCCTGGCGAATTCAACTTCGTGACGATCGCCCAATGGGAAAGTGCCGACGTGATCGACCGGGTCAAAGCCGTGGTGCAGGCGGCCCATCGCGCCCGAAACTTCGATCCGCAGGCGCTGTTCGAACGGCTCGGCATTCGCGCCGACATTGCCAACTACAAGCCGATCGCAGCTTGATCCCGAGTGGCCGGCTAGACGCCGGCCATGTTCTTTTCGCGGCGGAGAAGCAGATAGAAGCGTCCGCAAAGCATCACGGCTGCCGCCGCAAGCCCGACCAGGAATCCGAACCAGATGCCGATGCCGCCGAAGCCAAGCGGGAACGCAAAGGCCCAGGCGAGGAAGAAGCCGATCGGCCAATAGGCAATCAGCGCCAGGATCATCGGCACACGCGCATCCTTCAGACCGCGCAGCAGGCCATTGGCGATTGCCTGCAGGCCATCGACCAACTGGAAGAGCCCTGCCACAACGATCAACGGCCCGGCATAGGCAAGCACCTGTGGCGCCTCCGGCAACTTCGTATCAAGGAACCAGCTTCCCAGGAACTCAGGCGCAACGGCAAACAGGATGCCACCGACACCCGCGATCAGGCAGGCGATGACGACGACTGCGATCGAGGCCCGAACAATCGCTGTGTAATCGCCCTGCCCGTGCGCCACGCCAACCCGAACGGTTGCCGCCTGCGACAAGCCGAGCGGGATCATGAAGGCGATCGAGGCCCATTGCAGAGCGATACCGTGGGCCGCAAGCTCGATCGTCCCGATATGGCCCATCAGCAACGAGGCAACCGTGAAGAGGCTCACTTCGGCCAGGATCGTGACGCTGATTGGCAGACCAAGACGCACGACCTCCCAGAATGCCTTCCAGTCGGGACGCCAGAACCGCACGAAGATCTCGTAGCGGCGCGTGTCCGCCCTGCTCTGCACGTAGCCGAGGATGAACATGAAGCCAGCAGTCTGCACGACCACAGAAACGATCGCCGCACCTTCCAGCCCCATCGCCGGAAAGCCGAAATGCCCAAGCACCAGCGCATAGGCGAAGAAGGCATTCAGCAAGAGCATCGTGATCGTCACATTGAGAATGACAGCGGCGCGACCGATCGCACTGACGAGCGCACGCATGACGTTGTAGAGCAGGCCAGGCAACACGCCGAATTGACCGATCAGGATGTAGCCATGCGCCAGCGCCGCCACCTCGGGCTTCTGCCCGGCGGCAAGCAGGATCCGCTCGGAATTGAAGAATGCCGGCAGCATGATCACCCAATAGGCGAGCACGACCCAGAGCCCCATGCGCAGCGACCGGCGCACGCTGACGACATCGCCTCTGCCGTAGGCCTGCGCGACCATCGGTATGACGGCGATCGCAAACCCCGAGCCGAAGACGAGTATCGTGAACAGGAACTGCGCCGAGAGCACCATGGCGGCAAGATTTTCGGCGCCGAGGCGCCCCACGATCATCACGTCGGTGGTGTTGATGCCGAGTTGGGCAAGCTGTGCACCGATCAGCGGGATGCCGAGCGCCAGCGTGGCGCGAAAATGCGCAGCCCAATGGTTATCGGTTTTCGGCGCAAGCTTGCGCGCGTCGATCGGCGTGTCCATGACACCAGTCCTGTGATTGAATCGCTGATTGGCCGCAAGTTGCGGCAACATAATCAGGAGGGCTTAGATCAAAGCCCGGCAAAGAACTACTCAAAATCATGCAAATGATGAAAAATTCATCATCGCATCACAAATCCTGATAGCTCATTCTGCCGGCTGCTCTACCACCTTAGCCGTCTTGACGGTGCGGACCTTGGCGAGAAACACGATCGCTGCAATCAGGATGATAATGGCCGCCAGCAGATACGGCGCACCTGCAAAGCGCACCGGCGCTTCTGGCCCCGTAAAGTAGCCGAACATCTGCGTAAAGATGAGTGGCCCGACGATCGTCGTGATGCTGCTGAGGCTTGTGAGTGCCCCTTGCAACTCGCCTTGGGCTGACGGCGGCACCTTGCCGGCCGCAATGCTTCGCAGCGGCGGGTCGGCAACGTTTTCCATGACAGTCAGCACGATCACCGCGTAGACCATCCAGCCCTCCCAGGCGAAGGCGTAACCTGTCAGCCCGACCACGGAAAAAGAAAGACCAAGGACTGCTGTCTTCCACTCACCGAGCACCGGCACGATTTTCGGCAGGACGACACCCATGACGAAGGCAGCGCCAATACCATAGATACCTAGCGACAGCCCGATCTGCCCCTCGCTCCAGCCATAGCGATAGGTCGACACGAAGGACCAGACGGCGGGATAGACGGCATGCGCCAGCCAAAAAAGGAACATGACCGCGCAGATAGGCCCAATACCGGCGTAGTTTCGCATCTGCTTCAGAGTGCCCAACGGATTGGCGCGCTTCCACTCGAACGTCCGGCGATGCTTTGCCTCCAACGTCTCGGGAAGCATGAAGTAGGCGGCAACGAAATTCACGAACGACAGAGCCGCAGCCCCTAGGAATGGCACGCGGGGACCGAACTCGCCAAGGAAGCCGCCGATGACCGGACCGATCGTGAAACCGACGCCGAACGCAATGCCGATCAAGCCGAAGTTCTTCGCCCGATTATCATCATTGCTGATGTCGGCGATGTAGGCGGAACAGGTGGCAAAGCTGCCGCCACTGAACCCGGCAAGGGCGCGACCGATGAAGAGCATCCAAAAGCTCGTCGCCACCGCGCAGATGAAGTTGTCGATCGCAAACGTCAGCACTGACAGTAGCAGAATCGGTCGCCGCCCGAAGCGGTCGCTGAGATTGCCGAGGAATGGCGCAAACAGGAATTGCATGACCGCATAGACGACGAGCAGCCACCCACCTTCGAGTGCCGCCTCGCTCACGGATCCCCCGGTCAATTGTTCGAGATAGGCCGGCAACACAGGCATGATGATCGCGATCCCGATCACGTCGAGAAACAGGATCATGAAGACGAGGAAAAGCCCACGGCGAACGAATTTCGGATCGAGCATCAAACATCTCTACAGCAGGTTGTTTTCTGAAAAGACGATCTCGTCGCCGGTCATGTTACATAGCTCACGCATTTTAGGAAACAATCCGTGAACATTTCAAATCTTT
The DNA here is from genome assembly GCF_050644135.1 of Rhizobium sp. YTU87027. Taxonomy (NCBI): domain Bacteria; kingdom Pseudomonadati; phylum Pseudomonadota; class Alphaproteobacteria; order Hyphomicrobiales; family Rhizobiaceae; genus Rhizobium; species Rhizobium sp. YTU87027. The sequence continues at coordinate 2,087,816 of NZ_CP098440.1, forward strand.
TGATAGGCTCACGACTTATGTTGATCGAGAACCGGAACAAACGGCGATTTTAGCCTCTTTCCGCTGCTCGCCTTTGACGAAGTCGACGAAGGCCCGAAGTGCGGGCGGCATATGCCTGCGGCTCGCATAGTAAAGAAAGGGGCCGGAGAATTCCATCACCCATTCCTCGAGGATCGGCACCAGCGCTCCCGTCTCCATGGCAGGCGCCAGGGCCTCCTCGAAGGTCCGGATGACACCGAGTCCTGCGACTGCGGCCGAAACTTGCATGTCGATCGCGTTGGCAATGATCGGCCCCTTCGGCGTAATCATCAGCGTCTCGTCCCCCCGCTCGAACTCCCAGGGCAACGCGGCACCGCTGAGGAAGCGATGCCGCACGCAATCATGCTCGAGCAGATCGCGCGGGTGACGTGGAACACCGCGCCGCTTAAGGTAATCAGGCGCGGCCGCCGTGACATATCGTTGCCTGCGCGGTCCGATTGGCACTGCGATCATGTCGCGCTCCAACCGCTCGTCATAGCGGATGCCGGCATCGTAACCGGCCGCCAGCACGTCGACGAATGTATCCTCGCCGACGATATCGAGCGAGATTTGCGGATAGCGCTTGAGGAAACGGTTGGCGAGATCGGGCAGAAAAAACCGCGCTGCAATTGTCGGCACATTGAGGCGAAGTGTCCCGCTCGGACTATCGCGAAAGCTATCGAGTTGCTGCAGAGCCAGGGAGACCTCGCCCAGGGCAGGTGTAAGACGCTCCAGCAGCCGCTCGCCCGCTTCTGTCGGCGTAACACTGCGGGTCGTCCGGTTGAGCAGGCGAACGCCGACGCGCTCCTCCAGTCGCCGCAGCGAGTCGCTGAGCGAAGAAGCCGAGACACCGCGCTTGCGGGCGGCGGCACGAAAGCTGCGCTCCCTTGCAACGGCCGTGAAGGCATCCAAATCATCGAGGGGAAGATCTTCCATTGTGCATTTTCCCGTACAGGCTGTTCGCATTGATACAGATTATCGTACGACGCCAGGCGCGGTAAGACTACTCCCGACGATCAACACCGACACGACGAAGGAGACCGAAATGGAAAAGTATCGTTTGGGAAAAACCGGGCCTATGGTGTCGGCCATCGGCTTGGGCTGCATGGGGATGTCCGGCATGTACGGGCCATCCGACCGTGGTGAAAGCATTGCGACGATTCATGCCGCCCTCGACGTCGGCATCAATCTGCTCGATACTGGCGATTTCTATGGCATGGGCCACAACGAAATGCTGCTCGGTGAGGCGCTGAAGGGCAGTAAGCGGGACGACGTCGTCATCAGCGTCAAATTCGGCGCCCTGCGCGATCCAGCCGGCAACTGGAGCGGTTACGATTCCCGACCGGCGGCAATCAAGAACTTCCTTGCCTATACGCTGAAACGCCTCGACGTCGACTACATCGATGTCTACCGCCCTGCCCGGCTCGATCCCAACGTTCCAATCGAGGAAACGGTGGGCACGATCAGCGACATGATCAAGGCAGGATATGTCAGGCATATCGGCTTGTCGGAAGTCGGCGCGGACACCATTCGTCGCGCCGCCAACACTCATCCGATCTGCGACCTGCAGATCGAATACTCCCTGATCTCACGCGGCATCGAGGAGCAGATCCTGCCGACCTGCCGCGAGCTCGGCATCTCCATCACCGCCTACGGCGTTCTCTCTCGCGGCCTGATCAGCGGGCATTGGCAAAAGGGTCAAGGACGCGGCGCAGGCGATTTCCGCGGCATGAGCCCGCGGTTTCAGGACGGCAATGTCGATCAGAACCTCGCGCTCGTCGAGGAACTGCGCAAGATCGCGGACGCAAAGCGGGTTTCTGTCGCTCAGATCGCCATAGCCTGGGTGGCCGCTCAAGGGCAGGATATCGTGCCTCTCGTCGGTGCGCGCAGACGCGACCGGCTGACCGAAGCACTCGGTTCGCGCGGCGTGCAATTGTCGGCCGAGGACATGGCTACCATCGAAAGGGCCGTACCGAAGGATGCCGCGGCCGGCGCCCGCTATCCCGACGCCCAGCTCAAGCACATGGACAGTGAGAAGTAAGATGGCCAACCTCTCCGCGTGGAGAGGCTGTTTCAGATCATACAGGCCCTGAGAACGTATCACAGGCGGTCAACTGCCCGCTGTCGAAGCCGCGCTTGAACCAGCGCGCCCGCTGCTCCGAGGTACCGTGGTTGAAACTCTCAGGCACCACGTAACCCTGGCTGCGCTTCTGCAGCGTGTCATCGCCAATTTGCTGGGCTGCGTTCAACGCCTCCTCAAGATCGCCGGCTTCGAGAATGCCCTTCTGATCAGTGAACTTACCCCAGATGCCGGCGAGGCAATCAGCCTGCAGTTCGACGCGAACGGACATCTTGTTAGCCTCCGCCTCGCTCATCCGCTGACGCGCCTGGTTGAATTTCGGCAGGATGCCCAACAGGTTCTGGACGTGGTGGCCGACTTCATGCGCAACGACGTAGGCTTCGGCGAAATCGCCGGAGGCGCCGAATTGGCGGCTGAGCTGGTTGAAGAAGGCCGTGTCGAGATAGACCTTGTGGTCGCTCGGGCAGTAGAAGGGGCCGGTCGCCGCCGAGGCAAAGCCACAGGCAGACTGCGTCTGTCCGGAAAAGAGAACGAGGCGAGGCTCTTCATACTGACGGCCCATGGACTGGAAGATCCCGTTCCAGGTATCCTCAGTCTCGGCAAGGACGGTGCGAACGAATGCAGTCATTTCGTCGTTGGCGGGCGTCTGGCCTCCCGATTCGCTCTGCTCGTAGCCCGGTCCGCCGGTCGTCATGCCACCGTCAAGGACCTGCAGCAGGTCGATGCCCATGGCCTTGAAGATAAGGTAGATGACGACGAGGAAGATGATCGTGCCGATGCTCAAGCCACCGCCACGCCGGCCCATGCCGCCACCGGATGGAAAACTGAAACCTCCACCTCTGCCCAATCCGCCCATGGACGGATCGCTACGACGATCCTCGATGTTGTCGGACTGACGCCGGCCTTTCCATTCCATGACTGCTCCCTCGAGCTAAAGCTTCGGTCGTTAAGGGTCATGTATATATCTCGGCGATCGGGAAATTCCAGCTACCCGAGGGAACTGTTCTTGGCAGAAGACGATCGAACAATCTGATCCGAAATTCGGTACAGCTCAGTCCATTAGGCGGTCACGGCGGTAGCCTGTCGAGTGTCCGAGACCGATCTCGATTCGCGATCCATCAGCGTCTTGAGAGCAAAATGGCCTAACCCAACGACAAGCAGCGACGCATAGCCATCAATCGCATAGTGCCAACCGAGATAAACGGAGCTCGCTATCACAAATGCAGTATAACTAAAGGCGATGATCCCCAGCCTGCGCGAGACCTCTGCAGCGAAAAATGCATTCAGGGCGATCAGCCCAACATGTACGCTCGGGAACGCCAGATGCCCGAGCCGAGTCCAGACGCTCCGTGCTCGTGAAGCGACCATAGGTAATGCTGAAACATGCTCGCTGTCGTGGGACCATCAGACGATGCCAGGAAGTTCGCTAGTTCTGCAAAGCGCTGGCTGTTACCGGTTGCCGCGCTGTAGAAGACCGGTCCAGCGGATATGAAGATTCCGGCGAAGATGTTTCCACAGACTACCCAAACAAACATGAACATGCAGACATAGCGGATGCGCACCGACCTAAGAACACGAGCCAAAGCGAATATTTTCTTCATGCAGGCAACGAGTACTTCGCAGGCCGGGCTCCTTGACGAAGGATCGGCGATCGGGCCTCTTTGCGCAAGGAAGTCTGAGAGGAGACAGGCGATGAAAGCGGTGCGGCTCGAAAGACCCGGAAAGCTGGCCTTGCGTGAGATGGAGCGGCCAGAACCAGCTCGCGGCGAATTGCTTCTACGTATAGAGGCCTGCGGCATCTGCGGTACCGATCGCCATCTGTTCAAGGGAGAGTTTCCTTCGAGACCCCCGGTCACGCTCGGCCACGAGTTCGCCGGGATCATCGAAAAGCTAGGCGACGGTGTCAGCGGTTTTCGCGAAGGCATGCGTGTCACCGGCGATCCGAACATCGCCTGCGGCCGCTGCCCCGAATGCCAGCGCGGCCGCGTCAATCTCTGCCATAACCTGCAGGCGATCGGCATCCATCGCGACGGCGGCCTTGCCGAATATGTCTGCATCCCGCAGCAGCAGGCCTTCGAGCTGCCCGACACGCTGCCTCCCCTCTACGGCGCCTTTTGCGAGCCGCTTGCCTGCTGCATCCACGGAGTCGACCTGGCCGAAATTCGCACCGGCTCTTCCGTCATCGTGCTCGGTGGCGGCGTGATCGGTTTGCTCGTCGTCCAGTTGGCCCGGCTCGCGGGAGCGACCAACGTCGTCCTCGCGACCCGCAGTGAGGAGAAGCGCGTGCTCGCCGAGAAGCTCGGCGCGACCGCGAGCGCGGACCCCTCGACTGAAGACATCGTCGCACGCCTGACGGCAGCAAACGGCTTGCTGCCCGGCGGCGCCGACGTCGTGATCGAATGCGCCGGCGTTGCCGAGACGATCGAGCAAGCGCCGAGCCTCGCGCGTCGCGGTGGCACGGTCATCATCCTCGGTGTCATGCCGCAGGGTGTGAAAGTCGGGATCGAACCGTTCGATCTCCTCTTTCGAGAGATCAAGCTTACAAGCTCGTTTATCAATCCGTTCACGCACCGGCGAGCCGCCGATCTCATCGCGTCGGGCACCATCAAGGTCGAGCCGCTGATCTCCCGTCGAATCGGCCTCGAGGCGGCGGTCGAAGCAATCTCCAACCCCGCCCGCCGGGGCGAGATCAGGGCGCTTGTCGTACCGGGTATCGACTAGGCTCTCGCAAGCTCTGCCAATTCCTGTCGATTCCGCAATTTATGGGGTTCCGTTTACAAATACATTTGCCTATAAGCCGCTTCTAGCCTGAAAAGACCATCATATGCGCGACCCGGCCGGTGCCTCCCACCCTGGCCGGCTTTCTGCGCAGCTAGGAAACGGAAAAGAGCCCATGCCGAAGCGCCAAGATATCAAATCGATCCTCATCATCGGCGCGGGACCGATCGTCATTGGCCAGGCTTGCGAATTCGACTACTCCGGCACCCAGGCCTGCAAGGCGCTGAAAGAGGAAGGCTACCGCGTCATCCTCGTCAACTCCAACCCGGCAACGATCATGACCGACCCGGGTCTTGCCGACGCCACCTATGTCGAGCCGATCACCCCCGAAGTTGTGGCCAAGATCATCGCCAAGGAACGTCCCGACGCGCTGCTGCCGACCATGGGCGGCCAGACGGCGCTTAACACCGCGCTTTCCCTGAAGCGCATGGGCGTCCTCGATCGCTACAATGTCGAGATGATCGGCGCCAAGCCGGCCGCGATCGACAAGGCCGAGGACCGCGCGCTCTTCCGAGAGGCGATGGCGAAGATCGGCCTCGAAACCCCGCGCTCGATGCTTGCAAACGCCACCGACATCAAGGATGCCGACCGCAAGACCCACGAAGCCGAGCGCGCCAAGCTGCGCGAGAGCCTCTCCGGCGCCGAGCTCGACAAGGCGCTCGACGAGCTGGAAAACCACTGGAACCTCGGCGAGAGCGACCGCAAGCAGCGCTATATGGCGCATGCCATGGCGATCGGCGCGCAGGCACTTGATCACGTCGGCCTGCCTGCCATTATCCGCCCGTCCTTCACGCTCGGCGGCACCGGCGGCGGCATTGCCTACAACCGCTCGGAATTCTTCGAGATCGTCAACAGCGGCCTCGACGCCTCGCCGACGACAGAAGTCCTGATCGAAGAGTCGGTGCTTGGCTGGAAGGAATATGAAATGGAAGTCGTCCGCGACAAGGCGGACAACTGCATCATCATCTGCTCGATCGAGAACATCGACCCGATGGGCGTCCACACGGGCGACTCGATCACCGTCGCGCCCGCGCTGACGCTGACCGACAAGGAATATCAGATCATGCGCAACGCGTCGATCGCGGTTCTGCGCGAGATCGGCGTCGAAACCGGCGGCTCGAACGTGCAGTTCGCCGTCAACCCAGCGGATGGCCGCCTCGTCGTCATCGAAATGAACCCGCGCGTCTCGCGCTCGTCCGCCCTCGCCTCCAAGGCCACCGGCTTTCCGATCGCCAAGGTTGCCGCCAAGCTCGCCATCGGTTACACGCTGGACGAACTGGAAAACGACATCACCGGCGGCGCAACGCCCGCGTCGTTCGAGCCGTCGATCGACTATGTCGTCACCAAGATCCCGCGCTTTGCCTTCGAGAAGTTCCCGGGTGCCTCGCCGGTACTCACCACCGCGATGAAGTCTGTCGGCGAAGTCATGGCAATCGGCCGCACCTTCGCTGAATCGCTGCAGAAGGCACTTCGCGGTCTGGAAACCGGCCTCACCGGTCTCGACGAGATTGAAATTCCGGATGTCGAAGAAGGCGAATCCAGCCAGAACGCGATCCGAGCCGCTATCGGCACGCCGACGCCGGACCGTCTGCGCATGGTCGCCCAGGCGCTTCGCACGGGCATGAGCCCGGAAGAGGTACACGAAGGCTCCAAGATCGATCCGTGGTTCATCGCCCAGTTCAAGTCGATCGTCGACATGGAGGCCCGCATCCGCGAACATGGCCTTCCGACCGACGCCGCGAACCTGCGCATGCTGAAGGCAATGGGCTTCTCCGACGCCCGCCTCGCCACGTTGACGGGCAAGCGTCCGAAGGAAGTCGCCGAACTCCGCAACAGCCTGAACGTCCGTCCGGTCTTCAAGCGCATCGACACCTGCGCTGCCGAGTTCGCCTCGCCGACGGCCTACATGTACTCGACCTACGAAACGCCCTTCGTCGGCGCGCTGCGCTCCGAAGCCCAGGTTTCCGACGGCAGGAAGGTCGTCATTCTCGGCGGCGGTCCGAACCGTATCGGTCAGGGCATCGAGTTCGACTATTGCTGCTGCCATGCCGCCTTCGCGCTGAAGGATGCCGGCTACGAAGCGATTATGATCAACTGCAATCCGGAAACGGTCTCGACCGACTACGACACGTCGGACCGCCTCTACTTCGAGCCGCTGACGGCCGAAGACGTGATCGAAATCCTGCGCGCGGAGCAGGAAAAGGGCGAAGTCGTCGGTGTCATCGTTCAGTTCGGCGGCCAGACCCCGCTGAAACTTGCCGAAGCACTTGAGAAGAACGGCATCCCGATCCTCGGCACCGCGCCTGACATGATCGACCTTGCCGAAGACCGCGACCGCTTCCAGAAGCTTCTGATGAAGCTCGACCTCAACCAGCCGAACAACGGCATCGCCTACTCGGTCGAGCAGGCCCGTCTCGTCGCGGCTGAGATCGGCTTCCCACTGGTCGTGCGCCCGTCCTATGTTCTCGGCGGCCGCGCCATGCAGATCATCCACGCCGAAAGCCAGCTGCAGACCTACCTGCTGGATACCGTCCCGGAACTCGTGCCTGAAGACATCAAGCAGCGCTATCCGAACGACAAGACCGGCCAGATCAACACCCTGCTCGGCAAGAACCCGCTGCTTTTCGACAGCTACCTGACCAACGCCATCGAAGTCGACGTCGACTGCCTCTGCGATGGCACCGACGTCTACGTCGCCGGTATCATGGAGCACATCGAGGAAGCCGGCATTCACTCCGGCGACAGCGCCTGCTCGCTGCCGCCACGGTCGCTCTCGAAGGAGCTGCTCGACGAGCTGGAGCGTCAGGCCAAGGCCATGGCCAAGGCCCTGAACGTCGGCGGTCTGATGAACGTACAGTTCGCCATCAAGGACGGCACCGTCTATGTGCTGGAAGTGAACCCGCGCGCCTCGCGAACCGTGCCCTTCGTCGCAAAAACGATCGGTGCTCCGATTGCCAAGATCGCCGCGCGCGTCATGGCAGGCGAGAAGCTGGACGCCACTTTTGCCGCCTACGGCGAAAAGCCGGATCCGCGCGCGCTGAAGCATATTGCCGTCAAGGAAGCCGTCTTCCCGTTTGCGCGCTTCCCGGGCGTCGATACCCTGCTCGGCCCGGAAATGCGCTCGACCGGTGAAGTCATCGGCCTCGACACCGATTTTGCGCTAGCCTTCGCCAAGTCGCAGCTTGGGGCGGGCGTCGAACTGCCGCGTGAAGGCACCGTCTTTGTTTCCGTCCGCGATGCGGACAAGGCAGGCGTTCTGCCTGCGATCCGCGTTCTCGTCGGCGAAGGCTTCAAGGTGCTGGCAACCGGCGGCACGCAGCGCTTCCTGGCCGAAAACGGGATCACCGCGACGAAGGTCAACAAGGTTCTGGAAGGTCGCCCGCACATTGAAGATGCGATCCGCAACCGCCAGGTTCAACTGGTGATCAACACCACCGACGGCAACAAGGCAATCTCCGACTCGAAGTCGCTGCGCCGAGCGACCCTCATGCAGAAGGTACCCTACTACACGACGATGGCAGGGGCCGAGGCGGCCGCGCAGGCAATCAAGGCACTGCGGGCCGGCAACTTGGAAGTTCGTCCGCTGCAGAGCTACTTCTGATAAATAGGGCCGGCGCGTCATCAGCGTCGGCCTTTCTTCTTGCGGCCTCGAAGTCGCTAGATTCGCGCCCTCGCATCCTGCGCGTCCGCCTTGACGTTCCAGGCATCCTGAAAGGCCGGTCGCGGCCGATCCAGCAAAATCAGCTTACCCCCTTCTTCACGCCGCGTCGGAATGGCGTGGCGATCGATCGCACCTTCCAGCGTCATGGCAAGGTCGCGGGCAAAAACCCGATTGCCGATGTGCCATGAGTGGGTCCATGAACCAATCTGCGGCTGCGAAGCTGGATCGACCGTCTTGAAATATTCACCGCAATTGACATCCACCGCCTTAGCGTTAACGGACGCCGGCAATCCGACACGACCGACGCGCGGCGCGACGCCGAGCCTCTTCGCGTTGGACACCGCAAGCACGGAATCGAACGGATTGGAGTAGTTGGTGAGCCGCATGATCCGGCGGAACATCGGCTGATTCCAGTCGCTCGCAAGCGATAGGCTGTCGGTAGAGACATCGCCGCCAATAAACGCGACCTGGCCGATGCGCCAGTCTGCCTTGAAAAGATCGCCCTGCTTGTCCGATTGTGCAAAGGCGTCCATGATCACATAGCAGCCGGTGGAATGACCAAGCAGATGCACATTGGTTTCGCAGCCGGTCTGCTGGCTCTGCTTCAGGAGCCGAATACCCTTCGTCACGAGCTCGCTTGCGACAGCGGCGGCATCCGATCGGTCCTCGAGATAGTTCAGTGTCTGATTGTCGCTCGGCCAGTCGAAGGCCACGATCTCGCCATGCCAGCCTTCCGCGCGCATGTCGGCGCGAAGCTGCCTGATGCGTTTTAGAACCGTCGGAATGTCGTTGTTGTAGCCGTGCACGAAGATGAGCACATCGCCGCGCGGGCCGATCGAGTTCGGGTTTTCGTCCCCATCCGCGAGCCCCTGCACCTCCGCGACCCAGTCCTTCGCGCTGGAGACTGCCTGGCGCGCATCGTATCTGTCGAGCGCAGCAGGTACCTTCAGAAATTTAATCGGTCCAGGTTCGGCAATTAATGCATCGCCGGACCGCTTTCTGGCACTGATGATATAGTTGTCGCTCATCTTCCCCTCCTGCGCCAACCAGCCCATACCGCCTGGGACGATCGTATCAGCTTACAGATTCAACCCGATGACGCCAACGCTCGACCGCAACCCGTGAGCGCAAACAATGCCGCTGCCCCATTTGCGATCACCGGCCTTGGCTCCGCCTGCTGGAGCTGGCAGCGGTAATGCTCTACATTCAGAACCCACCATCCTCTATTCACTATGGGTTTCAGTCCCCAAAAGTCAGGAGTGCCCGGGTTTTCGGTCGCAAACAGCGCGCCTTCGAGTAGCGATACGAATTTTATGGAAATCAGCGGTGGCGATCTGCTATAACGACAGAAGTTAGGATTGTTGCACGGTTCCGAAGTTCCCCTTCGGGACCTGTTTTCTTTTGTGTCCGCGGCTAAGCGGATGCGGGGAGTGAAGGACAAAAAAATGGTTGATAAGGTACCGATGACGCAGGGTGGTTTCGTCAAGCTGCAGGAAGAACTGCGCTGGCGTCAGCAGGAGGAACGTCCCCGGATCATCGAGGCGATCGCCGAAGCCCGCGCGCATGGTGACCTTTCGGAAAATGCCGAATACCATGCCGCCAAGGAAGCCCAAAGCCACAACGAAGGCCGGATCAGCGAGCTCGAAGACCTGACTGCTCGCGCCGAAGTCATCGACCTGTCGAAGATGTCCGGTGACAAGATCAAGTTCGGCGCCAGGGTGAAACTCGTCGACGAGGACACCGAAGAAGAAAAGACCTATCAGATCGTTGGCGATCAAGAAGCCGACGTCAAGGCTGGGCGAATTTCCATCTCGTCCCCGATCGCTCGTGCACTGATCGGCAAGGAAGTCGGCGACTCCATCGAAGTCAATGCGCCCGGCGGCTCCAAGGCCTACGAAGTCCTTTCCATTTCCTGGGGCTGATTGATCCGTGGACGGTCTCGGCCAACCGGCTATCGTCAACGTTAGTGACGTCGAGATTATTGCGCCGAACTTCAAAAAGCGGCTCTCCGGCGTCACCTCAACCATCATTCAGTTGATTCCGGTCCAGCGCGCACTCGGCGAGAAGATTGCCGCTCTTGGACCGGGCCTTCCGGCATCCCTGCCGCATATCCACTTTCGTGACTTGTTGAAGCTATGGCAGCCGCCGCGTGCCAAGCGCTTTCGCATATGGCACGCCCGTCGCAACATCGAGATGCTGCCCGCCATTCTGATGCGCGATATCCTGCGCATGCCGTTGAAGATCGTCTTCACGTCAGCCTCTCAGCGCCGCCACACCGGCTGGACCAAATGGCTGATCTCCAGAATGGATGCCGTCATCGCAACCAGCGGTAAGACGGCGAACTATCTGGAAGTCCCGAACACGGTCGTGCTGCACGGAATAGATACGACCCGCTTCTCGCCAGCTGATGACAAGGTAACTGCCAAACAGTTGCTTGGTCTCGATGCCACGAAGACGATCGTCGGCTGCTTCGGCCGCGTGCGCCATCAGAAGGGCACGGATCTTTTCGTCGACAGCATGATCCGCCTGCTGCCAACCCGGCCGGATTGGATCGCCATTGTTGCCGGACGCGCAACAGCCCAGCACGCCGAGTTCGAGAAGGAACTGAAAGCGCGTGTCGCTACAGCCGGCCTGGTCGACCGTATTCTTTTCGTCGGCGAACACACCAATATCAACGATTGGTACCGAACGCTCGACCTCTTCATTGCGCCGCAGCGCTGGGAAGGTTTTGGTCTGACGCCGCTCGAAGCGATGGCAACGGCCGTCCCTGTTGTCGCTACCGACGTCGGCGCATTCCCGGAACTGCTAGTAACGGGCGCCGACGAAACCGGCGTTATCGTCCCGCGCGATGATCTCGATGCAATGGTTCAAACGTCCGGTCTCTTCATGGACAACGAAACCCGCCGCCAGCAGGCCTCGGTTCGCGCGCGCGCCCACGCAGCCGCTGCCTTCAGCATTGAGGGTGAAGCCCGAAAGCTCAGCGCGGTCTACCAGTCGCTTTGAGCGACAGCCTCAAGGTTTGCGTCTGAAAAGCTCAAGATAGGCGTTGGCAATCGCTTCTTCGGAGAACTGCTTCATCAGCGTTTCGCGCCCGCCCGCGGCAACCTTTGCGGCGAGCACCGGATTGTCGATTAGCCTTGCGATGGCCTGCGAGAACCCATCGGTATTCCCGATATCAACGAGAAGCCCATTGTCGCCATCCCGCATGAACCAGGAAGGGCCTTCGGAGCGGCTGGAAACGACGGGCCTGCCCTGCGCCCAGGCCTCCAGAATGACATTACCAAGCGGCTCGTGGTTTGACGGCATGACGAAGATATCGGCAGCCGCCACGAACGGTCGCGTGTCCTTCTGCCAGCCCAGAAAACGCACCCTGTCCGTCACGCCAAGATCCGCCGCGACCTTCTTGACGTTCTCCAGTTCCTCGCCTTCGCCCGCCAGCCACAAATAGACGCCCGGAAGCTTCGCAACCGCCGCCGTCAGCAGCGCGAACTCCTTGCGCGGCACGAAACGGCCCATCGACATCACGACGGGCGCATCCGCTGGCGTGTCGAACGTCGCGCGATCGACCGGGGCCACTTGCCCAGTGCTCGTGAAGTTCGAGATCACCTCGACTCCCCTCGTCCAGCCCAGCTCGCGCACATGTTCGGCAATGCCAGGCGTGTTGCAGACGAGAATGTCGGAGTTCTTGAAATAGCTGAGATTGGTCGGATAATCCCCCAGCCTGGAGATCTTGATGCATCCCTTGTGGTCAGGCATCAGTTCGCTCGCGCGAGGTGCCCAGGCCATGATCGCATCTGGCTGAATCCGTCGGGCCTCGCGAGCAACGCACAGCGGCAGGAGAATCCGATCCAGCGACAGGTTGCGGAAGTTGCTTTCATAAATCCCGACTGAAGCCGGCAGATCCTTGCGCCAGATCCGATCGGGCCGGATGACCGCGCTCTGCTCGACACCGCGCAGGGCCAAGGCGTTGACAAGATGCACGAAGAACCGCTCGGCTCCGCCATCCTTGCCAAAGTGGAAATGCATCACCCTCACGGTTCGCTCTTCCCGGTTTCGAACAAACGGATGTAAGCCTGCGTGATCGCTTCCTCGGAGAAACGGTTCGCAAGGGTGTCTTGGCCGCCTTTGATCAACGAGGTGCGCAGGGCCGGATCGTCGCGAACGCGCGCGATCGCATTCGCAAGCCCATCGACATCGCCGCAATCGACCATCAGCGCGTCCTTGCCGTCCGTCATCACCCAGCTCGGTCCCTCGGCGCGAGAACCAATCGTAGGCTTGCCGGCGCCCCACCCTTCAAGGCACACGTTCCCAAGCGGCTCGTGCAGCGAGGTCACGGTAAAGACATCGGCGGACGCAAGATACGCATAGGCGTTGGTCTGCCATCCCGCAAATCGAACACGGTCGCGTAAGCCGAGCTCGTCAGCAAGTTTTTCAAGATTCTCGCGCTCCGGCCCATCGCCCAGCAGCCACAGAAATGCGCCCTGTGTCTTTGCGATGGCCTTGATCAGCACATCGAAGCCCTTCCGCTTTACGAAGCGCCCCATGCCGATGACGACGAAGGCATCTGCAGGTGTTTGCAGTGCTTCCCGAGCAATTGGCTCGCTTGGAGCCGAGCGGGTGAAATTTGCAATGATTTCAACGCCGCGCGTCCAGCCGAGTTCGCGTACCCGCTTGGCGATATCGGGTGTAATACAGATAAGCGTTTCGGAATTGCGATAGTAGCCGAGGTGCTCCGGATAATCTCCGAGCCGTGAAATGCGCCGAGCGTTCTTGTACCGCGGCATGAAACGGCTCGCGCGCAATTGCCACGACATGATCACATCAGGCTGAAATTCATTCAGGATGGCGCGCATGCGCGCCGACAAGATAAAGCGCGAAAGCGAAATGCGCCGAAACGTCCCCTCATAAACCTCGCCGCATTTTTCTATATCCTTGCGCCAGCTGCGATCGGGGCGAATGAGCGCGCGTTGCTCGATGCCACGATCGTGGAGCGCATTGACGAGGTTGACAAAGAAACGCTCGGCACCACCCTCCTTGCCGAAATGAATATGCATTACCTTCATCGCGATGGAACCTTAGTGTCTTCCTGCGTCGTCAAAGCTCGGATGCCGCTCCGCGGCCCTGCGCTGATACAACTTCGCTTGCGTGAGAAACGCGTAGACTGCGCCAGTCATAGCCTCGATAAAGCCCGATTGTCCGCAGCGCCACAGGCCGTTGTGAAAATACAGACGCCAGAAATAGAGCAAAGGACTGAAAATTAGCCTGACAAAGGTTGTCCCCTCGCCCAAGGCGAAGTGCTGGTCAGCCTTCAAGGTCGAGTATTTGTTCTCCTTGAGGATTTGCTCGTCGATGACCAGTGGCCGGAAGTGAAGCAGGCTCCCCGATGGGGCATCCTGAACCCGCCCGGTCGGCACGATGCCTTCGTGAACAGTTTGCGTGAGATCATAAGCGCCTCTGCCTTTGCGGATGAGCCGTAGGTTCTTCCGCTCGTGCACATGCTCGGGCGTATAACCGTAGCCGATCAGATAGGGGCGGCGCGCTACACGCCAGCCAACGATATCGTCTGAAGCGGCAATAAGCTCTGGCAAAAGCTTTCTCAACGGCGCATCGAGCCGTTCATCGGAATCAATGTTCAAGCGCCAGGGCTGCGTGCACTGATCAAGCGCAAATTGCTTCTGCCCCGCGTAGCCACGCCACCTCTCGTGAAACAACCGGATCGGCCATCCCTTGTCGATGTAGGATTGCAGCAGGGCAACGGTGCCGTCCGTCGAACCAGAGTCAACGACCACAATCTCCGCGCACTTATCCAGGCTCTCGATGCAATTGCCGAGATACGCTTCTTCGTTCAAGCAAATGATGAACGCGGAAATAGGCAACTTGGTCATTGAACGAGCTTCGTGTCTTCTTTCGCGGCAAAACGGCTAGCAAAGCGCCTTCATTAAGGCATAAGCCGTTTCATTCATAGAGCATTGCTTGCTGCTCTTTGGCCGCTCAGACTTCGACCAAGCCCACGCGCTTAACCTGTCTGATCGTCAGCATCGTCCGGACGGTATCGACGTGCTCGTTCGCCGTCAGCACCTCGATAACGAAGTCCTGGAAGCGCGTCAGGTTCTCTGCCACACAATGCAGAAGGAAGTCGCTGTCTCCTGAAACCATCCAGGCCTGACGCACCAGAGGCCACTGCGCCGTCGCCGCTGCGAAGGCCTTGAGGTTGGCCTCCGACTGATGCTTGAGGCCAACCATGCAGAAGGCAACAAGATCGAAGCCGAGCTTCGGGCTGTTCAGCATCGCGTGATAGCCTTCGATGACGCCCGTCTCTTCGAGCTTTCGCACCCGGCGAAGGCAAGGCGGTGCCGAAATGCCGACGCGGTCGGCGAGCTCGACATTGGTCATCCGTCCGTCTGCCTGCAGCTCACGCAGTATCTTTATATCGATGGCATCGAGTTCGGCGCGAAGCACAATCCTGCCCTTCCTTTAATTCGTGATCGCCAGCTTCTATATAAAGCGACGAAATTCGCAAGAAAGTTTCAACTCAGCGATGGATCGTTGCACAGCGCGCCCGAGAAAGCCTTGTTGGTAACGCAAGGCTGCCCTTGAATAAAAGCACTGGACGTTCATAAATGGCGAATGGATCGCGAAACGGCCTCATTCGCCTCTTAGCCGCCGCTCTCCTGACAGTCGAAAGGAAATACCCATGTCCGCCCGCCACACCAAGGTGCTCATTATCGGCTCCGGCCCTGCCGGCTACACGGCTGCCGTCTATGCAGCCCGTGCAATGCTGAAGCCAGTTCTGATCGCCGGCATGGAGCAAGGCGGACAGCTGATGATCACCACCGATGTGGAGAACTATCCGGGCTTTGCCGATCCCATACAGGGACCATGGCTTATGGATCAAATGCTCCAGCAGGCAAAGCATGTCGGCGCGGAGATCGTCAACGACATCGTCACCGAAGTCGAGATGAACCAGCGCCCGTTCGTGGCCCGCACAGATAGCGGTCAGGTCTGGACAGCCGATACGCTGATCATCGCGACCGGCGCCAAGGCGAAGTGGCTGGGCATCGAGAGCGAGCAACATTTCCAAGGCTTCGGCGTCTCTGCTTGCGCGACCTGCGACGGCTTCTTCTATCGGAACAAGGACGTCATCGTCGTCGGCGGCGGCAACAGTGCTGTGGAGGAAGCCCTCTACCTCTCGAACATCGCGAAGTCGGTGACGGTCGTGCATCGTCGCGACAGCTTCCGTTCGGAGAAAATCCTTCAGGAGCGTCTGTTCTCGAAGGAAAACATAAAAATCCTCTGGAACACCGAGGTCGCGGAAATCACCGGCACGCCGTCCAAGCCGCCAATGCCGCCGTCCGTTACGGGCGCCCGCCTTCGCGACACGCGCACGGGTGCAATCACCGAGGTTGCAGTCGACGGCGTCTTTGTTGCAATCGGCCACGCTCCGGCGACTGAGCTCTTCAAGGGCAAGCTGAAGCTGAAGGACAATGGCTATCTCTGGACCGCACCGGATTCGACGGCGACCAGCCTCGAAGGCGTTTATGCCGCAGGTGACGTGACCGACGATACGTTCCGCCAGGCGATAACCGCCGCCGGCATGGGATGCATGGCAGCTCTCGAAGCCGAACGATATCTGACGGGCCATATGCCCGTTGCCGTGGCCGCGGAGTAGGATCGGCTATGAGGGGTGGTGGAATGCCATTGGATTGGGACAAGCTGCGTATCTTTCACGCAGCTGCCGAAGCGGGTTCGTTCACGCACGCTGCGGATAAACTGCATCTGTCTCAGTCCGCGATCAGCCGCCAGGTAAGCGCGCTAGAGCAGGATGTCGGCACCAAGCTCTTCCACCGCCATGCGCGCGGTCTGATCCTGACAGAACAGGGCGAACTGCTCTATCGCACCGCTCACGACGTGCTGCTGAAGCTCGAAACCGTGAAGATGCAGCTGACCGAAACGACGGAGACGCCGACCGGAAAGCTGCGCGTCACCACGACGGTCGGCCTCGGCCAAGGGTGGCTGACGGACAAGATCCAGGAGTTCATGCAGCTCTATCCGGACGTCCAGATCCAGCTGATCCTCGACAACGAGGAAGTCGACGTCAACATGCGTTACGCGGATTGCGCCATCCGTCTACGTCAGCCGGTGCAGTCCGATCTGATCCAGCGCAAGCTGTTCACCGTTCACATGCACGTCTATGCGGCCCCCTCCTACATCAACCGCCATGGCGAGCCACAGACGGTCGAAGACCTCGACAACCATCGCATCATCACATTCGGCGAACCAGCACCGAGCTATCTGCTTGACGTCAACTGGCTTGAGGTTGCTGGACGCTCGTCCGATAACAAGCGCATCCCGCATCTGCAGATCAACAGCCAGACCTCGATCAAGCGCGCCTGCCTGCTTGGAATGGGCATCGCCTGCATGCCTGACTATATTGTTGGACGCGACCCTGGCCTCATCCAGCTGCCAATCAACGCGGACGTGCCCTCGTTTGACACCTATTTCTGCTATCCCGACGAAATGAAGAATGCCGCCAAACTGAAGGCTTTCCGGGACTTCATTGTCAGCAAGGCGCGCAACTGGAACTTTTAGTTGTCCAGCCCAGAAATACAAGCCTTGCAATGCATGCATGTCTGGCATGCATAAATTGGGGTTGCCGTCTGCTCATTAAAACACCATATCGCTTATAGCTGATGCACACGGTGGCTTTTCCTCCCAGTTCCACCGCATTAGCTGTTCCCCTCTGGAGGTTTTGACCTTCACACCTATAAGGGCCCCGATCTTTCGGCGGCCCTCTTTTTTTGCCCGATTTTTTCGCACTGCAGCAGAAAATTGTGCAGCGCATAGCAGGCATGCGCAAACATGCATTGCAATCTGCCTCTCAAAGCATCATATCCCACTCAGCTGATGCATTTCGTGGCTTCTCTCCCAGTGCCACCGCGTTAGCTGTTCCCCTCTGGAGGTTTATTGACCTTCACACCTTTAAAGGGCCCCGATCTTTCGGTGGCCCTCTTTTTTTGCCCAAAATTTAGCCAGGCAGGAAACAATAACAATTCACGCCGTCGTGACTTGCATATCGAGAATGGTCAATCCATATATCGTCTAGAAACGATTTATAGTTCGACGAACGACGATGGACAAAGACGAAATCCTGAAGGCGATAGCCCACCCGACACGGATGGAGATCCTGAATTGGCTGAAGAATCCCGAGGATCACTTCTCCTCGCAGGAGCATCCGCTGGAGATGGGGATATGCGCCAGCCAGTTCGAGCGATGCGGCCTCTCTCAATCGACTGTGTCAGCACATCTCGGGACGTTAAGTCGTGCAGGCCTCGTAACGACAAGGCGCGTTGGCCAATGGATCTTCTACAAGCGCAACGAAGAAACCATCGCGGCTTTCCTCAATCAACTCTCGAAGGATCTGTAGGATGCTGGTTGCCTTTGCGATGCGTTGTCCGAGCGCACTCGTGCTCGGCACCCGTGTGTACGAAACCACGACCGGGCAGCACCGCTTGCGACCTCTGCCGTTGATCGGGCGTGTGGCAACCGCCCTCACCTATCCCTTCGCCGAATGGCAGGCACGTCCGCCTCGGCCGAGTGATCTCCCAGCACTAAGAAAGGACTCCCATGAGCAAGCTTTTCGAACCGACAAACGTTGGCGATATTGCCATCAAGAATCACATTGTGATGGCGCCACTTACGCGTAACCGATCGCCGGGCGCCGTTCCGAACGACCTCAACGTCGAATACTACCGCCAGCGGTCGGGAGCTGGGCTGATCGTGACTGAGGCAACGGCCATTACGCATCAGGGCCAGGGCTACGCAGACGTTCCCGGTCTCTACTCTAAGGAAGCCATCGACGGCTGGAAGCGAGTGACTGACGCCGTGCATGCAGCGGGCAGCAAGATTGTCGTTCAGATGTGGCACGTCGGCCGTATCTCACATACGACGCTGCAGCCGAACGGCGGCAAGCCAGTTTCCTCGACGAATACGGCCGCGAAGTCCAAGACCTATCTCGTCAATCCGGATGGTACGGGAAGCTTCGCGCCGACCTCTGAGCCGCGGGCCCTCGAAACTTCGGAAATCCCAGGCATTGTCGAAGACTATCGCAAGGCAGCGCGCGCCGCGATCGAAGCTGGTTTCGACGGCGTCGAGATCCACGCCGCAAACGGCTATCTGATTGACCAGTTCCTACGCTCCGGCATCAACGACCGCACGGATCAATATGGCGGCTCGGTCGAAAACCGCGCACGTTTCCTCTTCGAAGTCGTCGACGCTATCACCGCCGAGATCGGCGCTCGCCGCACCGGCATCCGGATTTCACCCGTGACGCCGGCAAACGACTCCTCCGACCCGGATGCACAGTCGATCTTCACCTATGTGGTCGAAGGTCTGGCAAAGTATGATCTCACCTATATCCACGTCGTGGAAGGTGCGACCGGCGGCGATCGCAACTATCAGCAAGGCGACAAGCCCTTCGACTACAAGGCGCTTCGCGACGCCTACGAGAAGGCTGGTGGAAAGGCGAGCTGGATGGTCAATAACGGCTATGACCGTGACATGGCAATCGACGCCGTGGAAAGCGGCCGCGCCGACCTCGTTGCGTTCGGCAAACCGTTCATCTCCAATCCGGACCTCGTCCAGCGCCTCAAGGACAACACGCCGCTCGCGGGCCTTGACCAAGCGACACTCTATGGCGGCGGCGCGACCGGATACGTCGACTATCCGACGCAAGAGAAGGCGGCCTGAGCCATATCTACCAAGGAGATCCCGCCATCCGGCGGGATTTTCATTTTCGAGTGCGTGGTTAGCATGACACCATGTTCGAATCGCATCTCAAGCGCTGGCGACTGACTGTCGACGGTGAACCGATCATTACCCATTCCAGCCACCTGTTGCCCGTCCTTTGGGACGACAGGCCCGCGATGCTGAAAACCTCCAGGGACGAGGCAGAGCGCGCGGGAGGCGCCCTGATGCAGTGGTGGGACGGCATCGGTGCGGCAAGGGTCTACGCGCACGACGGCGAAGCCGTTCTGCTCGAACGCGCGATGGGCCGGCGCTCGCTTCTGGCGATGGCAATGGATGGCGCTGACGATACGGCAACCCGCATCATTTGCAGCACTGTCGCAAAGCTTCACGCGCCACGCGAGCAGCCCAAGCCGGAGCTCATTCCGCTGACCCGCTGGTTTCGCGACCTCGCGCCGGCGGCGAGCGTCCATGGCGGCATACTGGTTCAGTGCAATGCGATTGCCGAAACATTGCTGGCAGACCAGAACGATCCCGTCGTCCTGCATGGGGACATTCACCACAGCAACATCCTTGATTTCGAACAGCACGGCTGGCTGGCGATCGACCCGAAAGGCCTTATCGGCGAACGCGGCTTTGACTACGCCAATATCTTCGCCAACGAAGACCTTCCGACAATAAACGCTCCCGGTCGCCTGCAGAGGCAGCTTGGGATCGTCGCTAGCGAGGCTCGCCTCCAGCCGAAACGACTGCTTCAATGGATTGTTGCTTATTCCGGCCTGTCGGCCGCCTGGTTTCTCGGCGATGGATCGACCGTTCAAGCCGAAAGCCCGCTTGCCGTCGCACGCATCGCACTGGCCGAGCTACAGCGCACCTGACATCGAGGACGCCACGAGGCCGAATGCGCGAACTTCGAAACCCGTACTAATGGACCGCTGACACCGAAACGCGACCTTCGACCTCCCGGCCGGTCGCCGGCAGGCAACCGAGCGAGACCAACGAGGCATGAACAGCCTCGTCGATTTGTGTGTGTGGCTCGCTGCCGAGCTCGGCGACCAATCGGTCGTTCGACATCCGCAATGGCTCCCGCCAGAGGTAACGCATCTCCTTCAACTCGTGCATGAAGGTAACGAAGGGAGCGGCCAGCGGCACCACCCACCAGGGAAAAGCCTGTGTCTTTAGTCGGTGGCCAGCCACCCGTTTGATGGCGTCCACCATCTGATAACCATCGACGTCCCAGAATCCGTCCATGTGATAAACGGCAAACGATGGCAGGCGGTCACCGCATTCGACGAGACGGACCATCGTTTCCGCGACATCAGGCAGATAAGCCCATTGGTGCCCGATACCTCGCCGCGCCGGATTCTTGACGGTGGTCAGCGGTTTCCCCGGCGTGACCATACCTTGCGAGAACCAGCTGTTCGCGGCCCCGGGTCCAAAGAAATCGCCTGCACGAACGATAGTGACCCGCAGACCAGCCCGCGAGGCAATCTCCAGCCGCCTTTCCATTTCGACGCGTATCGCTCCCTTCTTCGTAACGGGATGTTGCGGGCTGTCTTCCCGAAGAACCGGAAAGGCATCCGGTCCGAAATTATAGACTGTGCCCGGCAGAATTACGCGCGCACCGACGGAACGTGCGGCAGCAATGGTGTTGTCGAGCATCGGGAGAACGAGCTTTTCCCAATCGCGGTAACCCGGCGGATTGACCGCGTGAACGATGAGGCTGACACCTTTCGCCGCGGTCATGAGATCCTTCGCGTTCATCGCGTCTCCTTGGACCCAATCGAAGTCGGGCGCTTTCACGCGGGCCTTTGCTGCATCCCGGTTCAGCGCCCTTACCCGCCAACCGCGCGCGGCGAGCGTCCGGGCGACTTCGCCTCCGATCCCGCCGGTTGCACCTAGCACCAAGGCAATCTGTCCATTCTGTTCCGTCATGATGATCTCCGTCAGTTCGTAAACGCATCATGCCGTCGCTCCTGCCTAAACAAAATTGACTAAATTCGTAGCGCTGATATACATAAATACATGAACAGAGAACCCGACTGGCATTTCTATCGAACGCTGCTGGCTGTACTGGAACATGGATCGCTTTCGGCGGCAGCGCGCGAGCTTGGCCTGACACAGCCGACGGTCGGACGGCACATCGACGCGCTGGAGGAAGCAATCGGCTCGCAGCTCTTCGTCCGCTCGCCGAACGGTCTTTTGCCCACGGACGCGGCCCTTGAATTGAAGCCGTACGCCCAAACGCTAGCGGCGACATCCGCCGCCCTGTTGCGAACTGCGTCGGGACATCGGGAGCGGGTTGCAGGTACCGTCCGGATAAGTGCCAGCGAGGTCATCGGTGTCGAGGTACTGCCGCCCATACTCACACCTCTCATGGCGGCGCATCCGGACCTCAACATCGAGCTCTCGGCATCGGACGCCATCGAGGACCTTCTCAATCGGGAGGCGGATATTGCCGTAAGGATGGCAGAACCGGTTCAGGAACAGCTCATCGGCCGCCGTATCGGAGAGATACCGCTCGGCTTTCACGCCCACCGCCGCTACCTCGAGCAACACGGCCTGCCCCAGGAGATTGCCGATCTCGCCCGCCACCGCCTTGTCGGTTTTGACCGGCAGACCGCCTATATCAGGACCATGATGGCGCGCTTTCCATTGCCGGATGGCCTCGCCTTCGGTTTCAAGAGCGACAATCCACACGCGCAAATCGCAGCAATTCGGGCCGGATTGGGGATCGGAATTTGCCAAATGGGTATTGCGGCACGAGATCCCGATCTGTTGCCAGTCCTGCCGGAGTCTTTCCGGATACCGCTCGACACCTGGGTCGTCATGCATGAAGGAACCAAAACCGCGCGCCGCTACCGCGTCACATTCGACGCGCTGGTAGACGGCCTGACGAAATATGTGAAAGGAACGGCGCGCAAGCACGCAGGATGATCATCGCATCGGCAACGATATAGCATCCTTATGCGCGAGGCGAGGTTTCGCTGGCGTGGCTTTTCCAGGTGCCATCGACAACCTCCGTCTCCGGCCGATCACCACCTTCGGCGTATTCCTCGTGCCATTTCCCCTTGTCATCCTGCCAGCTGATCTCGGCGGAGTCACCGCCAACCTGCTGTTCGGCCGCAACGATACGGGCTGCTTCGAGCGCTTCGGAGTGTGTCGGGAATGCTTCGGAATAGACACCGCCCAACCGGTAGGCCCAGCCCCCGTCGTGAGGAACGACCTCGTAGACCACCTTGACCATACATCTCACTCCTCTTCTTGTTCGCGCCCGAACACTGACCGGATTGCATCCAGTTCTGCGCGGGCCGCGTTGCAAGAGACGAGTGGGCGCCGCGATATGCTTCCGGCTGACCGATACGTTAGTATTCCATTAAATTCCCAAGACTGCAAACGCACTCCTCCCCGTGCTCGCTTGCCATGCAAAATCATCGCTTTAGACTTGTTGGGTGAATCAAGGTCGGAGCTTTCCGTGGAAATCGTGTCGCGACTGAAAGACGAAATGTTCTTGGTGCTGGCAATGGTCGTCGCCGCTGTCGCGTATTTCTCGGAACACGCTGTCCTTGAGATGGGGCGCGGCGCAGCGCTGATCGCGGCCGCAGCGCTTGTCGCCACCATCGTCGTTGCCTCGGTTCGCGTCGCCCATCATGCGGAGATTCTGGCAATCAAGGTCGGCGATCCCTACGGGACGATGATTCTGACGCTGTCAGCCGTTGCCGTAGAAGTGATCATCCTTGCGATCATGATGAGCGGCGAAAGCTCCCCCACCCTTGTTCGCGACACGATCTATGCGGCCCTGATGCTCGACATCAACGGCATCCTTGGCCTCGCCGCCCTGCTCGGCGGCTTGAAACACGGAGAACAGCCATATAACGACAATTCGGGCAAGACCTATGGCGTCATGATCCTGACCGCCATGGGCATCTCGATGATCGTCCCGGAATTCGTGCCTACAGATAAATGGCACTATTATTCCGCCTTCACCATCGTCGCGATGATCGCGCTCTACGGCCTATTCCTGCGCATGCAGGTCGGTCAGCACAGCTACTTCTTCAGCTACGCCTACCCTCGAAGCGAGCGGAAGAAATCCGATCCGGCGGAGCACTCAACCGAGGAGTCCACGGCCGCGTCCGTCGCGACGATCCTGATCGGCGTAGTGATCATCGGCCTGCTGGCGGAGTTCATGTCGGCTTTCATGACGGAAGGCTTGCGAGATACGAACGCTCCCGTCGCCCTGACCGCCATCGTCGTGGCGGCGATTTCTGCGGCGCCCGAGATCCTGACGGCGCTGCGAGCGGCGCTGCGCAACCGCATGCAGGCGACCGTCAACATTGCCATGGGTGCCTCCCTTTCGACTGTCATCCTCACGGTTCCGGTTATGGAGGCGATCGCCCTCTATACCGGCCAACCTTTCATCATGGCCATGACGCCCGTCCAGACGGTTATGGTGGCGATCACGCTGATCGCGGCCGCGATCAACCTCAACGACGGCGAAACCAACGCCATCGAGGGCATGACGCATTTCATCCTCTTTGCAACGTTCCTGATGCTGTCGGCGCTCGGTCTTTGACGATCTCAACAAACAAATCGTCACGCAGCGGCGCGGATGCTCGGCTCGAATAGAACCGCACGGTCACGGCCGGAATCCTTTGCAGTATAGAGCGCGGCGTCGGCCATTTTGAACAGATCGGTCAGTGAGCACTGGCGTTCCCCGACGGCGGCAACGCCGATGCTCACCGTCAGCGATATCCGTTCGCCGCCACATTCCACCGTAAGACCGTGTACGACATTGCACAGGCTCTCCGCCATCGCGAGAGCCTTGCTTGCAGCCGTCTTTGGCAGGTACGCTCCGAACTCTTCTCCACCCAATCGGCCGAAGCGGTCGCCAGGCCGCAGGTTGCGACGGATCGCCTCGACAAACGATACAAGAACAGCGTCACCGGCATCATGGCCGAAGCGGTCGTTTACCTGTTTGAAAAAGTCGAGATCCATCAACAACAGCGCGTTGCCCTCGAGCGCCGTGCGCGGCATGCGCGACATGAACCAGCGCCTGTTGCCGACGCCCGTCAGCATGTCGGTCTCGGCAGCACACCGCAATTCCGCTTCGGTCCGTTCGGTGACAAGGATGATGACGAACAGCGCAATTGCGAATTGGCACATGATGCGCAAGAAGAAGGCCCATATCGGCGTCATAGGCGCGACGTCAGGAACAAGAAGGCCCACGATCACGAGCAGGGCCAGCAACGCGCCAAGCGCGATTGGGATGGCAAGCAAGAGCCGGACCGGCAATCGCTCGCGTGCACGATCTCGCAATACGCACACCGCGGATGCTGCAAGCGACGCAAATGCAAAGCCGTTGCCGATGGTGCCGCGCATATAACCCACGACATGAAATTGCGTCACGAACGCAAGGATCGCCACAACGGCCGGAATGGCAAGGGCCCACCAGTCCATGCGCCGTTGCTTGCCGCTGCTCAATCCGCGAATGCCGATCCAGAACAATGCGTATCCGGTGACACCCAAGGTAACGCTGCCGAATCCCCAAACAGGAACCGACAGAAGATGCTGTTCTCCCAATCCAGCAAGCGCCGACGCCAAAGCCAGTGAGAAGTAACTCGCGGCAAGCGCTCCCAACCCTTCACCGCTGCGCGACTGAAGACGCATGTAAATGAAGCACAGAGCACCTACCAGGAACGAACATTGGTGCAGCAGGAGAACGGTCGCCAAGTCGAGATGAATGGTCATGATCCCGAAAACATCAGAGTCAGAGAAGTTGGGCCGACAGATAGGCGACAGTTGTTAGCGAAGATTGAATTGCCCGCCTGCAAAAAAGAACCCGCCGTTTCCGACGGGTTCTTTTTTCAGCAATAGGTAGATCGGAGGCTTACTTGCAGGCGCCGCAGAAGCGCTGAATGCGCTTGCAGGCTTCCTCGAGCAGGGCTTCCGACGTCGCGTAGGAGATGCGGAAGTTCGGGCCGAGGCCGAAGGCCGAGCCATGAACGACGGCAACGCCTTCGCTCTCCAAAAGTTCAGACACGAAGTCTTCGTCCGTCTCGATGACCTTGCCCGATGGCGCGGTCTTCCCGATCAAGCCGGCGCAGGACGGATAAACGTAGAAGGCGCCTTCCGGCGACGGGCATGTGATGCCCTTGGCCTGGTTCAGCATCGATACGACGAGGTCGCGGCGGCCTTCGAAGATCTTCTTGTTGGCGGGAATGAAATCCTGCGTGCCGTTCAGCGCTTCGACGGCGGCCCACTGGGCAATCGAGGTTGCGCCGGAGGTCTGCTGGCCCTGGATCATGTCCATCGCCTTGATGAGCTGCAGCGGGCCGGCTGCGTAACCGATACGCCAGCCGGTCATGGCATAGGCCTTGGAGACGCCGTTCATCGTCAGCGTGCGGTCGTAGAGCTTCGGCTCGACTTCCACAGGCGTGACGAACTTGAAGTCGCCATAGGTCAGATGCTCGTACATGTCGTCGGTCAGAACCCAGACATGCGGATGCTTGAGCAACACGTCCGTCAGCGCCTTCAGCTCGTCCTGCGTATAGGCAGCGCCGGACGGGTTGGACGGCGAGTTGAAGACGAACCACTTCGTCTTCGGCGTGATCGCCTTGTCGAGATCGGCCGCCTGGAGCTTGAAGTTGTTTTCCTGCGTTGCCGAAACGATGACAGGCGTGCCGCCGCATAGCGATACCATTTCCGGGTAGGACACCCAGTACGGCGCCGGGATGACGACTTCATCGCCCGGGTTTAGCGTCGCCATGAAGGCATTGAAGAGGATCTGCTTGCCGCCGGTACCGACGATCGTCTGCTCCCAGGAGTATTCCAGGCCGTTCTCGCGCTTGAACTTCGCGGCGATCGCCTTGCGCAGCTCAGGGATACCGGAAACCGGCGTGTACTTTGTCTCGCCGCGGTTGATCGCGTCGATGGCGGCCTTCTTGATATTGTCTGGCGTATCGAAATCCGGCTCGCCGGCGCCGAGGCCAATCACATCGCGTCCTTTTGCTTTCAGCTCGCGCGCTTTCTGGGAAACGGCGATGGTGGCTGAAGGCTTCACACGGGAAAGAGCATCGGCAAGAAAGGCCATGATATCGGTCCTATACGGTTGATTTGGGCAGAAGGCCGGGACCGGAATTCTGCGCTAAGCTCTATGTCCAATGTGAGCAGGCATTTCAAGCGCAAAGGCGTGATGGTGCCAATGATTCTTCGTGATCGGTCGGCTCATGCGATTGCCGATTCGCGACATCGCCCGCTTAGCCCGATGAATCATTTTGCGAAGTACCTGAAGCAGTTTCTGAAGAGAGCCCGATTTACGCCCTGAAATCAAAAACTTCGCCTTTTTCAGGCTTTGCCACGAATTGGCCGCAACAAATGCCGCGGCATGCCGCAATTCGGTCGCGAGCGCGCCGAGATCGAAGCCGCATTTTGTTGCATCCGACATTGGTTATTGAGGGCATACCCATGTTTCTGGAAGACGAACTTGTCATAAGGCGCCTTCGCGCCCATCGTGTATCCATCTCACTGCTGGTTGCATTCGTGGCTTTCGCCGCGTCGATCCTTATGACGTTCGGCCTCGTCACGACGGTTTACGCCGAAGAAGGTCAGCAGAAGGTCGAGCAGCTCGCTGGTCTCGTTCGACCGAACGACGTCAACAGCGGCTCGCTCCTCTTTCCCGCCAAGGAACCCGGTTACTTTGTCGAGGC
This sequence comes from Rhizobium sp. YTU87027, assembly GCF_050644135.1. Classification (NCBI taxonomy): domain Bacteria; kingdom Pseudomonadati; phylum Pseudomonadota; class Alphaproteobacteria; order Hyphomicrobiales; family Rhizobiaceae; genus Rhizobium; species Rhizobium sp. YTU87027. Next base: position 2,114,802 of record NZ_CP098440.1, read on the forward strand.
ACCGCGCCTGAAGACCGATGTGCAGATGGACGTGTCCGGGCCCATCGCCCGCGTCAAGGTCACGCAGCGCTTCCAGAACCCAAGCAAGGGTTGGGTCGAGGGCACTTACGTCTTTCCGCTTCCGGAAAACGCCGCGGTAGACGTGCTGAAGATGCAGATCGGCGAGCGCTTCATTGAGGGTCAGATCAAGCCGCGCCAAGAAGCGCGCGAGATCTACGAACAGGCAAAGGCGGAAGGCAAGAAGGTTGCCCTTCTCGAGCAGCAGCGCCCCAACATTTTTACCAACCAGGTCGCCAACATCGGCCCGGGCGAAACGATTGTCGTGCAGATCGAATACCAACAGGCTATCCATCAGTCAGGCGGCGAGTTCTCGCTGCGCTTTCCGATGGTCGTCGCCCCGCGCTACAATCCCGCGCCGATCGTCCAGACCGTGGAATTCAACAATGGCGCCGGTTTCGCGGTCCCGACTGACCCGGCGGATAATCGCGAGAGGATCGAGGCGCCGGTTCTCGATCCCCGCGAAAACGCCAAGATCAATCCCGTCGCGCTTACCGTCAATCTCAAGGCCGGTTTCCCACTCGGCGACGTAAAGTCCTCCTTCCACAACGTAGAAATAAAGCAGGACGGCGACCAGAACCGGATGATCTCGCTCAAAGGTGAGAGCGTTCCTGCTGACAAGGACTTCGAACTCACCTGGAGGGCTGCGCCGGGCAAAGCGCCAAGCGCCGGCCTTTTCCGTGAGGTCATCAACGGCAAGACCTATCTGCTCGCCTTCGTTACACCGCCGGCAACCCCTGATGCATCCTCGCATGCGGCCAAGCGCGAAGTCGTCTTCGTCATCGACAATTCCGGCTCCATGTCTGGCCCGTCGATCGAGCAGGCCAAGGAAAGCCTGGCGCTTGCCATCTCGAAGCTCAATCCCGACGATCGCTTCAACGTCATCCGCTTCGACGACACGATAACCGACTACTTCAACGGCCTCGTTGCCGCTTCACCCGACAATCGTGAGAAGGCCATTGCCTACGTTCGCGGACTGACCGCCGATGGCGGCACCGAAATGCTGCCGGCACTGCAGGATGCGCTGCGCAACCAGGGTCCTGTCGCAAACGGCGCGCTTCGCCAGGTCGTGTTCCTGACGGATGGCGCAATCGGCAACGAACAGCAGTTGTTTGGCGAAATCAGCCAGAACCGCGGCGACGCTCGCGTCTTCACCGTCGGCATCGGCTCGGCCCCGAACTCCTATTTCATGACCAAGGCCGCCGAGATGGGTCGCGGCACCTTCACCCAGATCGGGTCCGCGGACCAGGTCGCGAGCCGCACGGGAGAGCTTTTCGCGAAGCTGCAAGCCCCGGCAATGACCGATATCGCGGCAACCTTCGAAGGTATAAAGGCCGAGGACATCACCCCGAATCCGATGCCTGACCTCTATGCGGGCGAGCCGGTCGTCCTGACAGCCGAACTGCCGGAGGAAAAACCCGCCGGCAAGCTGCATATCATCGGCAAGACCGGCCTTCAGCCCTGGCACGTCGACATGGATATCGCAAATGCCGCCAATGGCCAGGGCATCTCGAAGCTCTGGGCGCGGCGCAAGATCGATGATCTCGAAGCCCGTGCCTACGAACGGGAAGACCGCGCTTCGCTCGACAAGGACATCGAGGCAATAGCGCTCGCCCACCACCTTGTCTCGCGCGTGACCAGCCTCGTCGCAGTCGACGTCACACCGGCGCGTCCGACCGGCGAACCTGTCGGCTCCGCGAAGTTGCCGCTGAACCTGCCCGACGGCTGGAATTTCGAGAAGGTCGTTGGCGAAGAAGCGCTGCCCGCACCTGCCAGCCCGCCCGATCATGCGATGGCAACGCCCCAGCAGGAATTTGCCCAGCTTGCGGCATCGCGTATGGCTGCCGCGCCGACTGCGAAGGCCGCCGGGCTGATTGCGCAGAAGTCTGCATCGGTAAAGCTGCCACAAACGGCAACGCGAGCAGACGAGCAGATCGTCCGCGGCATCTTCATGCTTCTCGCCGCACTGATCGCAGCAAGCGGGCTCGCCATCTGGCGCCGGCGCGTGCGCGGCGTCTTCGCAGGAGCCAAGCAATGACGCCAGTGAGCTCGCGAGCAGGAGTTCGAAACCACGAAGCGGAGGAGTTCGGTCCGCTTCCAACCTATCTCGAGCTCGCCATGGCAACCGCGGCGGCGACTGCTTACGATACGACGACGGGACAGGAAAGCCGCACGCTGTTGCCCCGTCTCTCCATTGTTGAAAAGGCCATTGCCGTAAGCATCGCGGCGCTTGCGCTCTACGGAACGCTGTTGGTCGCCGACGGGCTCTACATCAAGGCCAAGGCGAACCTCTCGCAAATTCTCCTGAAGAGGGCCTTTGCCGCCGAACTTCGCGGCGAAGACACCAAGCCGTGGCCCTGGGCGGATTTTACAACCGAAGCGGAGGTCTCCGCACCTCGTCTCGGCAAGCACGCGATTGTCCTTTCGGGCGCCTCCGGAGAGGCGCTGGCCTTCGGCCCTGCCTGGCTCGCCGACACGCCCCAACCCGGCGATGAGGGAACGTCTGTCATCGCCGCCCACCGCGACACCCATTTCCGCTGGCTGAAGGATGTTAAACCCGGTGATGAGATCGAGGTTACGCGTCGTGACGGCAAGGTGCTGACGTTCAAGGCAGGCGAAGGTCGCGTCGTGCCGTGGGACCAGAGCGGCATTGATCCGGCAGCGCAAGGTCGCCATCTCATACTCGCGACTTGCTGGCCTTTCGGCGCGACGGAACGCGGCCCGCTGCGCTATATCGTAGAAGCGGAACTCGTTGATCCGCAGCCAGCCGCCACTGTGCCATCGTCAAACACAAAGCCGTTATCCGGGGGCAAATGAGGTTGAAGCAGATGGCCGACGCTCCAGGTTGACCCGGACAGAAATTGGGACGGACCATGACGACACTTGCAAGGCTTCGATACGGGCTCTTTTTCGCAACCGCAGTGTTGGCCGCTGCCCCAAGCCTCTCCGCCGATATCGTCAAGACGAAGACCGTCGAGTTACAGGTCGATACGATTGTGACGGGACTCGATCATCCCTGGGCGGTCGAGGTTCTCCCAGATGGTTCCTACCTCGTCACCGAGCGACCGGGGCGGTTGCGGATAATCCGTGACGGCAAGCTCTCGGCTCCCATCGGAGGCATACCTGATGTCAATGCCCGCGGCCAAGGAGGCCTGATGGACGTCGCGCTCGCGCGTGATTTTGCAACGAGCCGCAAGATATTCCTAACCGCTGCGACTAGCGCCAAGGGCGGCTCCGGAACCGAGGTATTCAGCGCGACGCTGTCAGAGGACGGAACAAAGCTGAACGATGTTAGATCCATCTTCGCGATGAAGCGCTTCACCGGTGGCAATATCCAGTACGGCTCACGAATCGCCTTCGCCAAGGACGGCTCGCTGTTCATCAGCATCGGCGACCGCGGCGACAGGGATCGTTCACAGGACTGGAAGGATGACGCCGGCTCCATCATCCACATCAACGCCGATGGCAGCATTCCTGACGACAATCCCTTCAAGGACGGAGCCAAGGCGCTTCCTGAAATATGGTCGAAAGGTCATCGCAATCCGCAGGGCATCGCCTTTGATGCCGCCGACGACAAGCTTTACACGGTAGAGCACGGCGCGCGCGGCGGTGACGAAATCAACCACATAGAGCCCGGCAAAAACTACGGCTGGCCGATTATCACCTATGGCCGTGATTATTCCGGCGCCGAGATCGGCGAAGGAACCGCCAAGGAAGGACTTGAGCAACCCCTTTACTATTGGGACCCGTCCATCGCGCCGGGGGCACTGGCCATATACCACGGCAAGATGTTCCCTGAATGGGATGGCAACTTCCTCGTCGCGGCGCTGAAATTCCAGCTGCTTTCGAGAATGCAGCGCGACGACAGCGGAGCCTTCGTCGCCGAGGAGCGGATATTCGATGGCTCCTATGGCCGCATGCGTGACGTGGTCGTTGCGCCCGATGGCGCCCTGCTGATCCTCACGGACGAGGACGATGGTGCCTTGCTGAGAGTGTCGCGAGCGCCGGCCAACAATGGCTGATGCAAAGTCTAGAGACCGGCGCGCAGTTCCTTTCGGATCACGAACTTAAGGCCGGACCATGTCTCGTCTATGGCGCAGACTTTGACATCGACCATTCCCAAAGGCAGGAAAATCGCTCGCAGCAGATCTTCGGTGATTGTCGTCGGCACCCGTGCCGCTTTCTTGGGCCAGGAAATCCATAGCATCCCATCGGGTTTGACAACGCCCGAGAGAACTGGTGCCATCTCCTCTAGGGCCGACCGGCGGGTTTCAAAAACGTGGCCGTAGTCAAAGCGACGCTCGATCATCGATGGCAGAGCAGTCTCGACGGAGGAGAAATGATCAAAGGCTTGAATTTCGGCGATCTCGGGCACAGCGATCAGAAGTGCCGCCTGCCCGTCCCTCAGACCCAGCTTTCGTGTCAGCGAACTGCCCGAATACCCCGCCGGCGCAGCATCCCCTTGCTGTCGCAGCGCATCCTTTTCGCCCGGCAATGAAACCGCTTTCCTTGTCATTCGTTTTTTGCTCTCAGGCGCCAGCGCAGTGGCGACATTCTTCACCCTTGCCCAAACGAAAGGCAACTGTTAACGCTCGGCCATACTCTCCCGCTCCCGCACCGAGGACGAAATGACGCGCATTCAGGCGAACCTCCTTCTATTGCTTGCAGCTGCCATCTGGGGCGGTGGCTTTGTCGCGCAGTCGACGGCAATGAAGGCGATCGGTCCGTTCTGGTTCATCGGCCTGCGCTTCATGATCGCGGCTGTGGCGGTTCTGCCGTTCATGCTGTTTGAGGCACGCAAGGCGCCGGTCAAGACCGCGCCGCGCCATCTCAAGCTCTACCTGTTGACCGGTCTTGCGCTGTTCGGTGGCGCCACCACCCAGCAGATCGGCCTGCAGACGACGACCGTGACGAACTCGAGTTTCATCACCGGGCTCTACGTCGTGATCGTCCCCTTGATCGCCGTCGTCGTCCTTCGCCGCTCCCCGCACTGGATCATCTGGCCGGGTGCAATCATGGCCGTTTCCGGCATCTATTTGTTGTCAGGCGGACAACTCTCGGCACTGACGACCGGCGACTTACTTACGGTCGTTTGCGCAATCTTCTGGGCCGGACAGATCACCCTGGCGGGCACCACGGTATCGGACACCGGTCGTCCGCTTGCACTCTCGGCCGCCCAGTTTGCCGTGACCGCCGCCTGCGCGCTTGCCGTTGCCGTCATCGCGGAACCGATCAGCTGGGAGGCGGTCTGGGCGGCCGCTCCCGAGATCCTTTATGTCGGCCTCTTCTCCTCCGGTGTCGCCTTTTCGCTGCAGATCATCGGCCAGCGCTACACCACTCCATCGCAAGCAGCGATCTTCCTGTCTTCGGAAGCGCTCTTCGGCGCCTCTCTCGGCGCCCTGCTCTTGGGCGAAACCATGCCGCCACTCGGCTACGCCGGCTGCGCGTTGATGTTTACCGCTATGCTTCTGGTTGAAGTCGTGCCCGAAATAGCGCGCCGTCGTGCTTCGGACAGACTGAAACCGAGCCCAAATTTGGGTTGAATGTCCCGAAAAGAAAAAAACTTTAGCTTTTGCGTAGTCGCGCTATTGTTGCATTTTTGGCAAAATCTGCTCCCAAACTATATTGCCAACGATATAAAGCCTTGATCCGCGGCGGCTAACGACCAATTTTTTGCTCAAGACGCGCGAAAATGCCGCTCAGAGAGGCGTATCTGCACAGAGGCGTTAAAAAACTTTTGCTTGCCAAAACTTAATAATCGCAGCACTCTCACCGTGTTCGGGCATTTTGCGAGCATGGGAAGTCCTTAGGAATGTGCGCGCCGGAGACGCTAATATTCCGGTCAACCGGTTCCAATAAAGCGGGCGTCAGTTTCGCGGGGAATGTGGTTGAGCTAGAGGGGACCTTTTTCTCACATTTCAATGATTGCCTGCTAACGTCTCCGCGAGGAGGCAATATCAGTGATGCTGCCCGTGTGGATGGCGGGCAGAGATAAAAGGACCTGACGCATGGCCGAGACTGGCACTGTAAAATTCTTCAATACCGACAAAGGTTTTGGCTTCATCAAGCCGGACAAGGGCGGGGCGGACATCTTTGTACACATTTCTGCCGTTCAGGCTTCAGGCTTGGCCGGACTGACGGAAAATCAGAAGGTTAGCTTCGACACGGAGCCGGACCGCCGCGGCAAGGGCCCTAAGGCTGTCAACCTGCAGATTGCAGGCTGAGCCTCCAGCCAACGTTGTCAATTCGAGTTGAAGCCCGGCAGCGATGCCGGGTTTTGTCATTCAGCCTGCATTCACCTCGCGGCCCTTACCTTGCCATCATCAAGGTGCAGAACCGGAATCGGTTTAAACAGGGAAAGACAAATGAACAGGCTTGCGAAAACGCTCCTAATGACGGCAACCGCTGCAGCCCTCACGGTATCATCGATCGGCGTTGCATCGGCAGGTGATTGGCACCGCCACCACAGCGACGACGCACTTGTGGGCGGCGCCGTCGGCCTCGCAACGGGCCTGATCGTCGGCTCTGCCATTGCCAGCGCGCCGCGCTATGACGAGCCGCGCTACATCGATCCGCCGGTCTATGAGCCGGAATATGAAGCCGTTCCGGTTTATCGCGCTCCCCCGCCTCGTTACTATCGTCCGGTCGCTGACATCGAGCCCTGGACTCCGCAGTGGGAGCGCTATTGCTCTTATCGCTATCGATCGTTCGATCCGGCCAGCGGCACGTTTATCGGCAATGACGGTCGCAGCCACTTCTGCAACGCCGGCTGATAGCCTGAACGCATGGTCAGACACGAAGCGCCGCCTTTCAGCGGCGCTTTTTTGTTTTTGATGCTCAGATCCCCTGCAGGAAGGGATTGCTGCGTCGCTCGTCGCCGATCCGGCTGCCCGGCCCGTGCCCGCAAATGAAGCCTACGTCATCGCCCAGCGGCAAAACCTTGTCGCGGATCGAATCGAGCAATTGCTGGTGGTTGCCCCCCGGCAGATCAGTTCGACCAATCGAGCCGTTGAACAGGACGTCGCCCAGATGGGCAAAGTTCTGTGCGCGGTTGAAATAGATAACATGGCCCGGCGCGTGGCCTGGCGTGTGATAGACTTCGAACTCGTGAGTGCCGAAGGAAACCTTGTCGCCATCCTTCAGCCAGCGGTCGGGAACGACATTCTGCATGCCTGGCGGAAGGCCATATTTCTGCGCCTGCGCCTCGACCCGCTGCAACAGGGGAAGATCGTCCTGATGCGGGCCGACGATATCAATACCCAGAGCCTCCTTGAGCTCCTTCGCACCGCCGGCGTGATCAAGATGGCCGTGCGTCAGCCAGATTTCCTTGATGCTGAAACCGTTCGACTTGATGGCCTCTAGGATCGCCGGCACGTCCCCGCCTGGATCGACCACGACGCCCTCCTTCGTCTCAGGATCGAAGAGGATCGTGCAGTTCTGCTGGAAGGGTGTCACCGGAATAATACCGGCCTGGAGCATGCCCATGAGTGCCTCGCTTCTCTCTCTCTGTTCCGTGTCCCTATAGTCCGAAACGGCGTCGCGCACAGCCCACGATTTATAGAAGCAAAGGCCGTCAATGCCCCCACACCCGGGACTTCGGCACCGGTTCCGTTTGAATTTAACACATTGATACAATCGTTTACCGGCGAGACTGTGGGCGCGGGAACATCACCATCAACCAAACGTTACCTGCCTGTAGAAGACAAGGAGAAACGAGATGACCTTGAAGCGAAATCTGTTCCTGGCGGGCGCGATCGTCGTGGGAAGCGCCGGTCTTGCCCAGGCGGACATGGTTGCCACGGCCATCAACGATCTGAACGTTCGTGCCGGCCCCGGCCCGCAGTATCCTTCCATCGGCATAGCGACGCGCGGCTCGCAGACAATCCTGGACGGCTGCATCCAGGGAAGCCGTTGGTGCCGCGTTGACGTCAATGGCGTCCGTGGGTGGGTCTATGCGCAATATCTGCAGGTTGAACAAGGTGGCAGCAGCGTCATTGTCGAGCAACACCAGGCCGACCTCGGCGTGCCTATCGTCACCTATGAGACGACGGCAAGCATCGCTCCTGACCCGGCTCCAGGGGACGAACTGTTGGGACCTGTTGGTTCTATCGAGGCGATCAGCCCGCCTGAGACCGTCACGACTTATGTTCAAACCAATCCGGCCCGGACCGTCCGCCTCCGTGGTGATGTGGTCGTCGGCGCGTCGGTACCCGACAGCGTGACGTTCCAGGAAATTCCGGACTATCAGTATCGATATGTCCGCATCAACGATCGGCCGGTCCTTGTGGATCCCGGTACCCGTCGCATCGTTTACGTCTACAACTGACTATGGTGGACAGTTGGAAAAAGGCGCCTTCGGGCGCCTTTTCTTTTGACGGCAGCATGGAAAACTTTCACGCGTGGGTTGCTCTCCATTCCACTTTACATTCAATCATGATAAGATACTGCAATTCAGACGATATCCCCTGCTCCCGGTCGGACGTCGGATCGCCTGTAGGGCTGGCGATCTTCTCGGACCACCCAGCCGGCAGAGGCGTTTTGAGGAAACGCGAAGGAGGGAAATCGTGGAAGCCTTATTGCCCATCATCACGCAGGCGATAGCAGGCGCCGTCGGCGGCAACGTCGCAAGCGGAGCGCTGAAACAGGTTGCAATCAATGCCGTTGCCCGAACGATCGCCGGCGCTATCGGCGGCATGCTGCTCAGCATGGTAGGTGGTGAAGCCGCAATGACCGGCCTCATTGCCGACGGCATCGGCGGCTTGATCGGCGGCGGTATCCTGTCGACGATCGTCGGCGCCGTAGCAGCTCGCGCAAGATAAACAGGGCGTCAAGAAAGCGGCCGAGCTCGCAAGGAACCCGGCCGCTCCTGTCAGCGAAGATCACTCGGCTGCCGTGGCTGCCCGAGATACCTCTTCCGTTAATCGTTCATCTGCATTTCGCTGATCGTCCCGGCCTAATTTATGTGGGCTGATTTCCAAAACCGACGTCACTTCGGCCAACCGTCATAGGCGCGCGACCTCCTCCGAACATCGCGCTCGCGTAGTACAGCCCGTGGGTCAATATGTGGATCTTTGCGTCTTCACGGCACGAACGTGCCGTTGGACCAGATTTCGCCGTCCAATTGGTCAAAGGGTTACTGAAGTCACGTCGCACTCCTCCGACGCCCGCACGCCATTGCTGTTGATTGTTGTCCTCGATACGTTTTATCCACTGGCGCAGCGGAACATTACGCATTGTAGTGAAGTTTGCGAAGTCAGGCCAAATTTCCATTGGAAATGGCGTCCTCTCTTCCGGCTTCGCAACGCATAGGGAAGCTAGCAACAGCACAAAGATACGTCACTAATGCTGACATATTTTTTCGAGGACTTCCCGGAAGGTGCGCAGCAAGAAAGGAAATGCCAAATTGGCACGCCAGACGAACCCGAAGGCGGGCAAGCCCGAACCGCTCAAAATGCCGATGGAAAACACCGAAACCATCGATTTCGAGATCATCGAGCTTCTGTTCTTTTCCTATCGCGACTTCGTTTCCGATCCTGACGCCATTCTTGCGGAGATCGGCTTCGGGCGGGCGCACCACCGTGTCGTTCATTTCGTTAACCGCAACCCGGGCATGACGGTTGCCGATCTGCTGGATACGTTGAAGATTACCAAGCAGAGTCTTGCAAGAGTGCTCAAACAACTCATCGATTCGGGGTATATTCGACAGATTGCGGGGCCTGAAGACAGGCGGCAGCGCAAGCTCTATCCTACCACGATGGGGCGCAAGCTTGCTCTTGCTCTGGCAGAGCCGCAATCGCGCCGTATTGAGAGAGCATTCGACGGGGCTTCCCCGGAGGTACGGGAGGGCATAAAGGCCTTTCTGAGAGGTATGCGAAACAGACCAAACTCGAGAGCGGATTGAATGGCGACAAAGACAGTGATTTCGGACGACGCTGCGCACTTGCTTGTTGTGGATGACGACACGCGTATCCGCGCTCTGCTCAACCGCTATTTGACCGAGAACGGGTTCAGGGTGACGGTAGCCGCGGATGGCGCTGAGGCACAACGCAAGCTCGCCGGCCTGGATTTCGACCTGATCATCATGGACGTGATGATGCCGGGAGATTCGGGGATCGAGGTGACCAAGGGCCTGCGCACAATCAAGAACGTGCCGATCATCATGCTGACAGCGCTTGCGGAATCGGGCAGCCGCATCGCCGGACTGGAGGCTGGCGCAGACGACTATCTGGCAAAACCCTTCGACCCGCGCGAACTCGTGCTGCGCGTCAATAATATCCTACGCCGCAATGTCTCGAACGATGCGCCGAAGATCGAACAAGTGATGTTCGGACCATATACCTTCTCCCTGACGCGTAAGGAGTTGAAAAAAGCCTCCGAAGTGGTCCGGTTGACGGATCGCGAGCAGGAAATCATGCTGCTGTTCGCCAAGCGCGCTGGCGATACCATTCCGCGACATGAGCTCATCGGTAACGATGTTGATGTCGGCGAGCGCACCATCGATGTGCAGATCAATCGCCTGCGGCGCAAGATCGAGGATGACCCCGCAAATCCGGTCTGGCTGCAGACGGTTCGTGGTATAGGATACCGATTGAGCATCGATTGACAGTCGCAACCGCAGGACCGGCGACCATATGGTGACATTCGACTCTCTTCGGCGCGACGACCGCTCGCCCGCCCGCGGATGGCGATGGATGATACGCAGGCTACGGCTCTATCTGCCGACCGGTCTCTATGTTCGGTCGTTGCTGATTATCATTATCCCGATGGTGCTGTTGCAGTCCGTCGTCGCCGCCGTGTTCATGGAGCGCCATTGGCAGATGGTGACGCAGCGCCTTTCGGCGGCGGTCACGCGCGATATAGCGGCGATCATCCAGATCATCGAGACCTACCCGCAGGATACGGATTACAGCGAAGTCACCCGCATCGCACGCGACCAGATGAACCTGCAGATCTCGATCGAACCGGACGGCGATCTGCCGCCGCCGCGCACAAAGCCCTTCTTCTCCATCCTCGACGGAATCCTGAGCGACGAGATCAGCGACCAGGTCAAGCGCCCGTTCTGGATCGACACATTGGGCGATTCCAATCTCGTCGAGATCCGCATCAAGCTCGAGGATAAGATCCTTCGCGTGCTGGCAAGGCGCAGCTCGACCTACGCCTCCAACACACACATCTTTATCGTCTGGATGGTCGGCGCCTCGCTAGTGTTGATCGGCATATCAATCCTGTTCCTGCGCGGACAGATTCGACCGATCCTTGCGCTGGCGAACGCAGCCGAAAGCTTCGGCAAGGGCCAAAAAGCTGACAATTTTCACCCGCGTGGCGCAGACGAGGTTCGGCGTGCCGGCCTCGCCTTCATTCTGATGCGAGAGCGCATCGAGCGGCAGATCGAGCAGCGCACAGCGATGCTGACCGGTGTCAGCCACGATCTGCGCACGATCCTGACGCGTTTCAAGCTGCAATTGGCGCTCGCCGGCGACAATCCCGACCTGCATGGCCTCAACGACGATGTCAACGATATGCAGTCGATGCTTGAGGCCTACATGGCGTTTGCCCGAGGCGAGGTCGAAGAGGATGTCGGCGACATGAAGCTCAGCGAGCTTTTCGCTCGATTGGAGGCAGACTTCGAGCTTCACGACGGCAAGGCGCTTACCTACTCGATCGAAGGCGACGATGAGATCTTGGTGCGCCCGAACGCCTTCACGCGTCTTGTGACCAACCTCGCCTCCAATGCCCGCCGCTACGCCAACACGCTCGATATCAACGCTAAGCACAGCGCCAAGTGGCTGACGGTAACCTTTGACGACGATGGCCCGGGGATTCCCGAGAAGAACCGCGAGGATGTCTTCAAACCGTTCTTCCGGCTCGACGAAGCACGGAATCTCGATGCCTCCGGCACCGGCCTCGGCTTGGCAATCGCCCGCGACATCGCCCGAAGCCATGGCGGCAACGTCACGCTCGGCGACAGTCCCCTCGGCGGCCTACGGGCGACCGTCCGCCTACCCGCGTGAGAACAGATGACGATCGATCTCAATCGAATGAAATGGCTGAACCCGCCGTCTCGCTGTGAAGACCGCGACGGTGAGTTGCATGTCTGGTCCGGACACAAAACCGATTTCTGGCAGGGAACTTATTACGGTTTTCATCGCGACGACGGACATTTTCTGCACCGTCAGCGACAAGGTGACTTCACCGCCGAGGTTTCCTTCTCGGGACACTACCAGGAACTCTACGACCAGGCCGGCCTCATGGTACGGGCTAACGCAAAGCATTGGATGAAATGCGGGATCGAATATACCGATGGCGCCAAGCATTTCAGCGTCGTCGCGACCAATGGCAATTCCGATTGGTCAGCCTTTCGGATCGACCACCCATTCGAGCGTATGGGCGTGCGGGTGACACGAAACGGCGATGCCCTGTTCATTCAGTACAAGACAAACCGCATGGAAGACTGGCGCATGGCACGCCTTGCATGGTTTGATCCGGCATTTACGGAAATTTCCGTCGGCCCCACGTTCTGCTCGCCGCAACGCGCCGGCTTCGAAGCCGTATTTCACGATTTCTCGCTCACCGATCCGCTGTCGCGCGAGATCCACTGATCACATCAGTTTCTTGCCGTTCGGCACGGGCTTGTCGGTCACCGCAAGAACGATGGCGCCCGCCTCATCCTCGAACCCGAGCGTCAGGACTTCCGAACGAACCGGGCCGATCTGTCGCGGTGGAAAGTTGACCACGGCGAGAACCTGCCGGCCGACAAGGCTCTCGGGCGTATAGTGAACCGTGATCTGGGCCGACGACTTCTTGAGGCCGATGTCAGGCCCGAAGTCGATCAGCAGCTTGAAGGCCGGCTTACGGGCTTCCGGGAACGGACTTGCCTCGACGATCGTACCGACACGGATGTCGACACGCTCGAAGTCGGCATAGGTGATTTCGTCGGTCATGTTCTTGATGCCCTCAGCCGGCAAGCTCTTCGGCGCGCTTGCGCGCTGCGGCAAGGGCCTTGTCGAAAAGCGGCTGCATCGCATCGTCGGCCATCAGCACGGAAAGCGCCGCAGCCGTCGTGCCGCCCGGCGATGTCACGTTCTGCCGAAGCCGCGAGGCGTCGTCGGGGGACTGGTGCAAAAGCTCACCAGCCCCCGCGACTGTTTCCCGTGCAAGGCGCATGGCAAGGTCCGCCTGCAAGCCAAGTTTACGGCCTGCCTCTGCCATACACTCGACGAGATAGAACACATAAGCCGGCCCGCTTCCTGACAGAGCCGTGACGGCATCGATATCCGCTTCGGTCGGAACCCATTCCACCGGACCGGATACACGCAACAGAGAATCGACTTGCCCTCGCTGCGCATCCGTGACGCGCGCATTGGCAAACGCGCCCGTGACGCCGCGACCGACCATGGCCGGCGTATTCGGCATGGCGCGCACCATCGCGGACTCGCCGAGATGCCTTTCAAGGAACGACAGCGTCTTGCCGGCAGCGACCGAAACAACGACGGTTTCCGGCCCCACCGTTCCCTTGACCGGAGGTAGCACGACATCCATCACTTGCGGCTTGACCGCAAGGAAAAGAACGCCTGCCGTTAGCCCAGCGGGAGCCGAGGTAACATGGGTCACGCCGGCATCGTTGATCGTCTTCAGCATCAGGTCCGAGGGGCCAGGATCGATGACGACGATAGAAGAACCAGGCACGCCGCTCTTCAGCCAGCCGGAGAGCATTGCGCCTCCCATATTGCCGGCACCGATGAGAACGACAGGACCTGAAGCTGCAGATGACATTTACGCCTCGCCGACGGTTTCGAAGAGAACCGCTTCCATCGCGCGGTTCGCGTCCATGCCGGACCAGATCACGAACTGGAAGGCCTGATAATACGCCTCGCAGGTGTCCAACGCACTAGCGAGCAGAACCTCGACCTGTCGATTGGTCGGCTCGGCACCTCCGGCAAGCAGCAGCGACTGCCGGAAGATGATGACATCTTCCTGGCGCCACAGATCAAAGTGTCCCATCAGGACCTGACCGTTGATTGCCGCCAAAAGCTTGGTGACTTCGTTGACACGCTGTTCGGGAACCTTGACGTCGAAGGCGCAGCCAAGGTGCAGCGCCTCAAACTCTTCCATCCAGGAAAAGGAAACGTGGTAGTCGGTCCACTTCCCTTCAACCGTCATCGCAATCTCGTCATCGCCCGACCGCTCGAAAGACCAGTCGTTATTGGCGGCGACGTACTCGATCATATCGACCGGGTTCGACTGACGCTCGACTTCCAATTCCATGAGGCTCATGCAGCACCTTCTTGACCGGAGTGAATGCGAACCAACTTCGTCAACGAGACACAAGGAGAACACACGCAACAGCCGGAACCACCAACCCTGATGACCGTTGAACCGCTACCAGACTTAACGCAGTCAAACCTGCCTGGAGCTTACCAACCGCTTCGAATCATCATTTAAAATCAGTGTATAATGGGCTAGGCGACGCGCCAGCCCCTTAGCGCCGTTTTAGGGAACGGCACTGTGGAAAGCTTTTCGGATTTCCATTCAGAAGGAGGGTTTAAATGACTCTGCCCATTGATCTTTTTGGCAGTGTCCACAGGTGGATAACGGCACCTGGTTTTTAGGCCGCAGCCGCGGCGTGTCTCATAAAGGTCACACCACGGCCTGTGTCACAATGGGAATTACTTACCCTTAGCCGCAAGCTTGGCTTCAAGGGCGGCGATACGGGCAAGCAGCGCATCATTTTCATCACGCGCCTTGATCGCCATTTCGCGCACGACCTCGAACTCTTCGCGCTTGACGATATCGAGCGTATTCAACCAGCGCTCGGCCTGCGCATTGAATGCTGTCTCGATTTCCTTGCGCACACCCTGGGCAGCGCCGGCCGCATCCGTCATCAGCTTGGCGAACTCGTCCATGATGCGGTTTGCTCCAGTCGTCATGGCGGTTTTCTCCCTTTGCTATAGACCAGTTAGCGCCACTTCGGCGCGCCTCGAGAATGAGGTAGGGCTTCGCCACCAAGGATGCAAGCGGTTTGCTCTGGATAAGCCTTCCGGCAGCCGCGCGATCGTCAACAATCGACTTGACCGGTTTTGATCCCAGCGCCATCTTCCGCCCACACCGAGCTTGGCGCGCCTTTAGAAAGTCGCAAAGGACGCCTTGAACTGAAGCGCGTTGACGTCCGATCGAATACTCCATGGGACTCACGCCAGCGAATGGGAAAACCTTGCCGACAGTAGCCAATCTTATGGCGATCATGCCGTTCCCCGAGATCGACCCGATCGCCTTTTCGCTCGGCCCACTCTCAATTCACTGGTACGGACTGGCCTATGTCGCCGGCATCATGCTCGGCTGGTACTATGCGCGCCAGCTCGCCGGAAACGACAAACTGTGGCCGGGTGACGCTTCCCCGATTACCAAAGTGCAACTCGACGATTTCATCATCTGGGTCGCGCTCGGCATCGTTCTCGGCGGGCGCATCGGATACATCCTCTTCTACGATCTACCGTCGGTTATCGAGAGCCCGATTCGGGCGATCCAGATATGGAACGGCGGCATGTCGTTCCACGGTGGATTGACGGGCACTACCATCGCGATGATCATCTTCGCCCGTCGCAACAGCGTACCGATCTGGAGCCTCTTCGATATCGTCTCGGCGGTCGTCCCGATCGGCCTATTCTGTGGCCGTATCGCCAACTTCATCAATGGTGAGCTTTGGGGCCGTTTGACCGATGTGCCGTGGGGCATGGTCTTCTGCAACCAATATATCGAGCGGGCCAACGGCTACTGCCCCGGCGGCGACTTTGTTCGCCACCCCAGCCAGCTCTACGAGGCAGGCCTCGAGGGCATCGTGCTGCTTCTGGTTCTGGCAGCGCTGATCTATGGTTTCCGTGCCCTGAAGACCCCTGGCTTTGTCACCGGCGTCTTCGTTTGCGGCTATGCACTATCTCGCATTCTCGTTGAATTCTTCCGCGAACCGGATGCCCAGCTGGGCTACCTGCTGGGCACCAATTGGCTCACCATGGGCATGGTGCTTTCCACGCCGATGGTACTGCTGGGAATCTGGGCCATGCTTCGAGCCCGCCGTCAGGCCGCGCTTCAGCACTGACCGCAGCTGGACAGGAGGGAGATACATGAGCACCGCGCTCGGTGAGAAGATCAAGGCTATCATTCAGGCGAACGGCCCGATCAGCGTCACGGACTTTTTCTCGCTGTGCCTCGCCGATCCTGAACATGGTTACTACAAGACCCGCGAACCCTTCGGAAGCTCAGGCGACTTCGTGACCGCACCGGAGGTGAGCCAGCTTTTTGGCGAGATGATCGGCGTCTTCATCGTCCATGCCTGGCAGCGACACGGAACGCCCACCGGTGTCCGTCTTGTCGAAATCGGCCCCGGTCGCGGCACGATGATGTCGGATATGCTGCGCGTCATTGCCCGGATCGCGCCACCGCTTTTCGAAGACATGACAGTGCACCTCGTCGAGACAAGCGGGCGCCTGCGCGACATCCAGCAGGAGACGCTAGCGTCCCACGGCCACAAGGTCAGCTGGCATCAGGGTTTCGATGAGATCCCGCCGGGATTTTCGCTCGTCGCTGCGAACGAGTTGTTCGATGCGATTCCGATCCGTCAGTTCGTGAGGACGCCGGCGGGCTTCCGTGAACGAATGGTCGGTATCGACGCCGCGGGCGAACTGACGTTTGGTGTCGGTGTGGCAGGGATCGATTCCGGCCTCCTCCCCTGGCCGGAAGCGGACGTGCTCCCGGGAACAATCTTTGAAGTCTCGCCGGCACGCCAGTCGGTGATGCTCGCCATCTGCGACCGGCTGAAAGAACATGGCGGGACGGTTGTCGCCATCGACTACGGGCACCTCGTGAGCGGCTATGGCGACACGCTGCAGGCGGTGCGCATGCATGAGTATGATCCGCCGCTGGCCCACCCCGGCGAAGCGGACCTGACGAGCCATGTCGATTTCCAGGCATTGGCGCAGACCGCGACTTCGGCCGGTGTCTACGTCAACGGCATGCTCCACCAGGGCGATTTTCTCGTCGGCCTCGGCATTCTCGATCGCGCCGCCGCGCTTGGCCGGGATCGCGAAGCACATATGCGGCAAATTATCCAGACGGCAGTCGACCGGCTGGCGGGCGAAGGTGAAGGCCGTATGGGCGAACTCTTCAAGGTGCTGGCGGTCTCACACCCCGCCGTGGATTTGATGCCTTTCCGTTCAGTGGATTGACAGCGCGAGCACCACTGGGCCAACATCCGCCGCGGTCGACTAGGCTTCGCCATCGGTAATGGCGCCCAGGCAATTCAAGCAATCTCGGAAGTTTTAATGACGCAAGCAGCATCTCCGGCACCGATCCAAAGCGCGCTGCTGAAAGAGGCAACCGGTGACGCGATTCTCCACGGCTATTTCACCCGGCAAGGCGGCGTATCGGATGGCATCTATCGCGGCTTGAACGTCGGCCTTGGCTCGAATGACGAACGCGAGAAGGTTCAGGAGAACCGCCGCCGCGTGGCAAGCTGGTTCGAGTTGCCTGTCGAGCGCCTCGCTACCGTACACCAGGTCCACTCCCCCGATGTGGTCATTGTTGACAAGGACTATGATGGCTCCCGCCCCGCAGCCGATGCGATGGTGACCGCAACTCCGGGCATAGCGCTTGGCGTGCTGGCTGCCGATTGTGGACCAATTCTCTTCGCCGATTCGGAAAACGGTGTCATCGGCGCCGCTCACGCCGGGTGGAAAGGCGCTCTTACCGGCGTGCTAGAAAATACGATCGACGCGATGGTCCGACTAGGCGCAAAGCGCGAGGCAATCGTAGCCTGCCTCGGCCCATCGATCAGCCAGGCAAGCTACGAGGTCGGCCCGGAATTCGTTGAACGCTTCGTCACACAGGATCCATCTTACGGGCGCTACTTCGTACCCTCCGGAAAGCCGGGGCACGCGATGTTTGACCTGCCGGCCCTGACGGTCGATCGGCTGCGCGCCGCCGGTATCCGCGCAGAAAGCCTGGGGCTCTGCACTTATCCCGACACCGAGCGTTTCTTCTCTTATCGCCGGACCACACATAACAAGGAGCCGGATTACGGCCGGCAGATTTCTGCAATTGCAATCAGGGAGATTTAAGAGGCATGGCCCTGCACTTCGACAGACCCGAATTCGCCGTCCGCCTCGCACGTCTGACAGACAAGATGCGCGAAGAGAAGCTGGATGCCCTGCTGCTCTTTGCCCAGGAAAGCATGTACTGGCTGACCGGCTATGACACCTTCGGCTACTGCTTCTTCCAGACACTTGTCGTCAAGGCCGATGGGACGATGGCGCTGATCACGCGTTCCGCCGACCTGCGCCAGGCCAAGCACACCTCCATCCTGGAAAATGTCCAAATCTGGGTCGACCGCGTCAATGCCGACCCGACCGTCGACCTCCGGAACCTGCTCGTTGAGATGGACCTGCTCGGCGCCAGGATCGGCGTCGAATATGATACCCACGGCATGACGGGCCGCATTGCCCGGATGCTCGATGCGCAGTTGACGTCCTTCGGCCAGATCGTCGACGCATCCTATCTCGTTAGCCACCTGAGGCTGATCAAGAGCCCGGCCGAGGTCGCATATGTCGAACGCGCCGCGGTGTTGGCTGACGATGCGCTGGATGCGGCACTCGCGCTGACCACGCCGGGCGCAGATGAATCCGACATTCTGGCCGCCATGCAGGGTGCTGTATTTGCGGGCGGCGGCGACTACCCCGCCAACGAGTTCATCATCGGCTCTGCCGAGGATGCCCTCCTCTGCCGCTACAAGGCCGGCCGCCGCAAACTGGACCCGAACGATCAGTTGACGCTCGAATGGGCGGGCGCCTACGCCCACTACCATGCGGCAATGATGCGAACCATCGTCATCGGCGAACCGAGCTATCGCCACCGCGAACTCTACAACGCCTGCTTCGAAACGATCCAGGCGATCGAAACGGTCCTGAGGCCGGGCCACAGCTTTGGCGACGTGTTCGATATGCATGCGAAGATCATGGACGAGCGCGGCCTGTCCCGCCATCGTCTCAATGCCTGCGGCTACTCGCTGGGCGCCCGTTTCTCGCCATCCTGGATGGAGCATCAGATGTTCCATGTTGGCAATCCGCAGCCGATCGAGCCGAGTATGTCGCTCTTCGTGCACATGATCATCATGGATTCCGACACTGGAACAGCGATGACTCTCGGGCAAACCTATCTGACGACCGACGACGCGCCACGCGTGCTTTCCCGGCAGTCTCTGGACTTCATCAACGTCTAGAGCGGCATGCTGAAAAGTGTGAGCGGTTTTCAGCTGAGATCCGCTCTATTCATTAGACGCAAACCATTGCGGGCAAGAATCCGGAATTGACACAGACCGGCGCCGGCCTTCATAAAGTGTGCGGGGCCGGCACTGGGAAGGATGTAACGAGGGATGACGCGAGTTGCGACTGCGCCAATGCTCCTTGCCTGCTTTGCCCTGACCGCCTGTAACACCACCGACGCCTTGGTCCCCCTGGTCGACATCGGTGATTCTTCCACAAACATGCGCTCGTCGCCGGTAACGCAGGGCGATGTGGAGCGCATGGCGGGAACCGCCCCCCGCCAGCAGGCCTTTGCCACCGAACAACGGTCGAACGGATATCATCCTGCCTACAATCAGACGGGCTATCGGCAAGGTTCCGGCGCACCGCCGACCACGATGGACGCCCAGGCTTTGGCGCTGGAAAACGACACCCGCTCGCCCGCGGCGGCCGCGCCGATCAAGGCTCAGACGCTGTCGGAGCCGATATCCAACGCCCAGGCCGAGGAAGAGGACATGGTGGAAGCGCCTGCTCGTGAGCCGCCGCGGCAGCAGACCCAGACGGCGACGCTGAACACCAGCGCATCGTCACGTAGCACGACCGTCCGCTTCCTGCCGATCATCGGTGCGCCGGTCCAAGCCGTCACACCGCTTTCGCGCCAACTCGGAGCCGAGGCGCGGTCACATGGGTTTTCGATCAAGAGCTCGAATGACAGCTCCAGCGCCTACATTCTGAAAGGATACCTCTCCGCCTTTTCCGACAGCGGTAAGGTGACCGTGGTCTACGTTTGGGACGTTCTCGACGGTGCAGGCGCACGCCTGCACCGCATTCAGGGACAGGAGAGCGTGCCCTCGGAAGCGCAGGACCCTTGGGCTGGCGTTCCGGCTTCGGTCATGCAGCAAATCGCCTCGAAAACCATCACCGAATTCTCGTCATGGCGTGATGCTCGCGGCGGTTAAGCCACAAGCTTTTTAGAAATATGAGCCGAGATGACGCCTTAGGCCTTGCATTCAGGAGCAAGCTGGCTAAAAAGCGCGGCTATCAGCAGGAAATAGGCGGACCAAGATGAAGGTTTTCGCAGGCAATTCGAACCGGCATCTCGCCGAAGCGATCTGCAGCTATCTCAATGTGCCCTTGGGCAAAGCCAGCGTCAGAAGATTTGCCGACCAGGAAATCTTCGTCGAAATCCAGGAAAACGTCCGTGGCGAGGACGTGTTCGTCGTTCAGTCGACGTCCTTCCCGACGAACGATCACCTCATGGAATTGCTTATCATGATCGATGCGATGCGCCGCTCGTCCGCACGCCGCATCACCGCCGTCCTTCCCTATTTCGGCTATGCTCGTCAGGATCGCCGTGCCTCCGGGCGTACGCCGATCTCGGCCAAGCTTGTCGCGAACCTGATCACGGAAGCCGGCGCCGATCGCGTGCTGACCCTCGATTTGCACGCAGGACAGATTCAGGGCTTCTTCGATATCCCGACGGATAACCTCTACGCCATCCCGGTCCTGACCCGCGATATCAAGGCCAACTACGACATCAGCAACGTCATGGTCGTTTCGCCAGATGTCGGCGGCGTCGTTCGTGCGCGCGCGCTCGCCAAACGCCTCGACTGTCTGCTGGCGATCGTGGACAAGCGCCGCGACCGTCCGGGTGAATCCGAAGTCATGAACATCATCGGCGAAGTTGAAGGCAAGGATTGCCTGCTGATCGACGACATCGTCGATTCCGGCGGCACGCTCTGCAACGCCGCTGACGCGCTGCTTGCCCAGGGCGCCGCGAGCGTCACCGCCTATATTACCCACGGGGTTCTTTCAGGCGGTGCGGTTACCCGCATCACCTCCTCGAAGCTGCGCGAACTCGTTATCACCGACTCCATCCAGCCGACGACCGCTGTCCAGTCAGCCCACAACGTCCGTGTTGTAAGTACGGCGAGCCTGATTGGTGAGGCGATCAACCGGACCAGCCAGGAAGAATCGGTTTCCAGCCTGTTCGACTGAAGCGTCCCGAAATTCTCAACGGCCGCAGAGGTTTGATCTTCCCCGAAAATGCAACTTGCGCTAGGATTTGAAAAGAAATCCACGTGGGGGAAGAATAATGACGCTCGCCGGATTCCTGTCGCTGCGAAAGTTCGCCCTATTGGCGCTCATCCCGCTTCTTTCCGCCTGCGTCGACGTCGGGCCCAGTTATTCGCGTCCGCCGCCTCGCCCACCATCGCATCCGTCGCCTCTCCCGCCGAGGCCGCAGATGTGTACCATGGAATACGCTCCGGTTTGCGGCCAGCGTGGGGCGCGTGTCCAGACCTTCTCCAATGCGTGCGAGGCCCGCGCAGCGAACTTCACGGTGATCGGCCGCGGCCAGTGCCGCCGACAGCCCGGCATAACAATCCGCCCGCAGCCTCCCGCACCGCCGCGACCCGGTGGTATCTGCACACGCGAATACCGGCCGGTATGCGGCCAGCGTGGTCAGCAGATGCGGACCTTCCCGAATGCCTGCGAAGCTGGCAACAGCGGCTTCCGGATCATCGCCCAAGGTCAATGCCGCCGCTGATTTCAGCAGCGGCTAACCTATTCGATTCAAGCAGCCGCATTACGCAGCCATATGGGATGCGGCTGACATAACTTCTTGGGGTGCTGGCACTCCGAACATGTGCCGTCCCTCATCTGGAACTTCGGTAAAGCACCAGCGAACGACGCCGTCGCGGTCGAGCAGGAATTCGCCGACCAGTTGCCCCTCACCCGTTGCAATCATGCGCTTGTCATCGTCGGTGAATTCATAGCCGTCAGCCTTGTCGAGATAGTCGACAGCTGCCATCGGAGCCATCGGCTCAGGCAGATCAGGCAGGTCGACGCGCATCGCGGTGAGTGTGTCGAGGCTCACCTTGTAAGGCCATGCCGTTTCTGATTGCGTGAACTCGATGTTCGGAAGCCCGAAGGCTCGATGCGATATTCGGTCGGGATCAGATGCAGCCAAGACGTTTGGCAGGGGGTGATAACGGAAATAAAGGCGCGCCCGGTCGATGGGCGTATTGACGATCGTCAGGCTCTCGATGCCCTTCTGCTGGAGGTCGCCGGCAAGGCTTGCCATCGCAGCGATCTGCCGCCGGCAAAAAGGACAGTGGAGCCCGCGAAACAGGCCGACCAGCACAGGTTTCTGCCCTCGGAAGTCATCGATCGAAATTTTGCCCTGACGCGTGATTGCATCGAGAACGACGTTTGGCGCGCGATCGCCGGGCTGCAGTGGTCTTTCGCTTTGACTTTCGGGCATGACACCCTCCCTCGCTTGCGCATCGGCGGAAAGCCGAGCAGAAGAAAAAATAGCGAAAACTCAGCACTTTACCTGCCGGCATTGAATCAATCCAGGAAGGGCAGCACGACGAGTGCGTCGGGATCGAGCCCATGCCTGACGCAAACGTCTTGGGCGAGTGAAAAGTATCGCTCGGCCTCGGCCATGTCGTCCTTTTCAAGGTTCAACGTCGCGAGCCCATCATAGCACGGAAAGAGGAGCTGCGGTTCGCCGATTTCACGCGCGAGCTGAAGCGCTTCCTCATAATAGTTCCACGCGAGGTCTGGTTGGCCATGACATTGATGGATCTGTCCGAGCACGATGAGCGGCACCGCCAAGTGATCGCGCTGGTCCAGCGCCCGATCGATCTCGATCGCTCTCTCCGCCGCCGGGACTCCCTCCTTGGCGCAATTGTCCGTGAAGGTGCAGCAGGCGACAGCGAGATTGGCAAAAAGACGAGCCTGAAAGCCGAGATCGGAAATCCGCGTGGCGACCTCCAGGCCTTGGCGGCACACATCGATGGCGCGTGCCGGATCGACGATCGTGTAGAGCACTCCAAGATTGGAATAGGCGCGGCAGGCAGCGCTCAGCAATCCGGCCGCCTCGGCCACCTCCAGGCTTCGCTCGACCTCGTGTACCGCGTCGCGATGCCGCCCCAACCGTGCCAGTGCTACGCCCTTCGTATTCAGCGCTTCCGCACGCACCTGCGCGGACTCAGACGCAGCGGAACCTGCCTCGTCGATCGCCGCTGTATCGAGGCAGGATAGCGCATCATCGGCCCAGCGTGCCGCCGCGCTTTGATCGCCCATTCGGAAGGCAAGATGCCCACGCTCCTGAAGAAGATGGGCAAGCTCAATCGGCGCATTGCTCTCGCCGAGCAGCGAAGCTGCCTGGGCATAGTCGGCATCGGCAAGATCCCTTCTGCCGGCGGCGAGATTGAGACGGCCAAGCTTTCGAAGGATCCGTGCCGCACCGGGCCGATCGCCGACCCTCCTTAAGGTCGCCAATACGCGCCCATAGTGTTCACGTGCTATGTCCCGCTCTCCCGCCGGCCCGCATAGATCGGCGAACCGCTCAGAAAGGGCAAGCAATTGCGAACTGGCCTGCGGATTTTCCGAAATCGCCGCAAGCGCTTCGCGGTAGAGACGCATCGCATCGTCATTGGCGTAGGTCTTGCGGGCCAAATCGCCCGCAGCCATGAGATATTGCACACCCTCGCTCGTCTCACCCGCCCGGCAGTAGTGACGGCCGAGCTGTGCAATGTCCTCGAGCCGATCTGGTATTCCATGATGCATCCGCTTGATCGCCGCGCCGATGCGTGCATGCAACTGCTTGCGACGCTGTAGCAAGAGATTGCCATAGATGGCATCGTGCAATAGCTGTTGCGGAAAGCGATAGGAGGTCGCCTTGGTCGCAGCAGCGCCGGGCATCTCCTCGACGATCTCCGCCTGGCAGAGATAGTCCAGCCCATGCTCAACGCGGGCAGCGTCCGACGCGACAGCACGAAGCAGCGCGGGATCGAAGCGTGGGCCGATGACGGCAGCTTCCTGCGCCAAGCGCTTGATTTCAGGCGGCAAACGGTCAACGCGCGCAAGCAGCATCGCCTGCAGGCTCATCGGTATCTCGGTCCCCATTTCAGCGCCCGCAACACGCCAAGCTCCACCATCGGAACGCAGCACGCCTGTCTCGATCAAGGCACGAACGATCTCCTCGATGAAAAGAGGATTGCCGCCCGCGCGTGCGAGAATGCGAGAACGCGTCTTTGCAGGCACAGAGCTGTCCCTGCCGAATAACTGGGCCAGCAGCGCCTCGCCGTCCTGAACCGGGAGCGGCGCGAGTCGCATGAGCGTGTGGTTGATCCGGCTTGACTCCAGGCCCTCGCCCTCCGCAACCGACCGCCCTGTCGTCAGCATCATCAGGCGCGTTCGCTCCAGTCTGTCCAACACGAAACGAAGCGCCTCAATCGACGCGGCGTCCGCCCAGTGAAGATCCTCCACGACAAGCAGCAGCGGGCTGAGCGACAGGCGTCGCTCGAAGAGGGTACGGGTGGCGTAAAAGATCTGCCGCCGAAGTTGCTCCGGCTCGACATGGCGCAGCGCTCCTTCGGGATCGCCCAGGCCAAGGACGTAGGATAAAAGCGGCGTCAGACCGGCGACCTCGGTCTCGCTAAAACCAAGATCAATCAATCCTGATACCAGCAGTTCCGCAGTCCGGGCTGCCGTTTCCCGCTCGGCTATTCCATAAGCGCTGCGCAGAACGGCTGCGAGTGTACCGTATGACTGCTCGCCAAGCGGCGAACAGACAGCGCGGCGCACGACAACGTCACGAAATCGCTCTCCCTCAGAGACCGTCTTCAGGAACTCCCTGACCAGCCTTGACTTGCCGATGCCGGCCTCGCCGATGAGTTGGACGAGTTGCGCACTTCCGCCACAGGCAAGATCGAGGCAATCGGACATTCGCGACAACTCCGCGTCACGCCCGATGAGTTCGGCGTGTAGTCCGAGGCTCTCCAGTCCGCGCGCCGCATGGGGTGTCTCCATCCGCCCGAGGAGACGATGCACCTGCACATTGCCCGTCTTCCCTCGAAGCGTCAACGAGCCGAGATTTTCGAAGGCGAATGCATGCCGCGTCAGGCGCCAGGTTACCGGCCCGACGAGAATCTCACCGGGCCCTGCCATGGTTTGCAGTCGCTGGGCCGTGTTCACCGTGTCGCCGGTCACTGAATAGGAACGCGCTGCCGCAGCCCCGAAGCCACCGCTGACCACCGGTCCGGTATTGATGCCGACATGCAGCTGCAGCGGATCACCACCGGCCAGATCCAGCCATTTGGCGCCAAGACGTTCGGCGCCCGCGATCATGTCGAGCGCTGCGCAAAGCGCACGATCGGGATCATCCTCATGTGCCGTCGGCGCACCGAACAACGCAAGCAGCGCGTCGCCGACGAACTTGTCGACAAAGCCGCCGTAGGCTTCTACCGCGCGCGTCAACTCTTCGAACAGCTCGTTCTGCAGGGAGCGCATCAGTTCGGGGTCGGTTCTCTCACTGAGAGCGGTAAAGCCACAGAGGTCAGCAAATAGAACAGTCAGGGGACGCCGGTCGGCCACATCGTCCAGTGGCGACGGAGGCGTGACCGGCTGCGGCGCCTCAGCTGGAGCAGCAGAGCTCTCGGCCCGACCGAGGGCATTTCCACACTTCGGGCAAAACGCGAAATCGGGCTGGCAAGCCGCTCCGCAGGACGCGCACAGAACAGGTTGTCTTGCGCCGCACTTGGGACAGAACGCAAAACTGCTTTCGATCGCAAAACCACAGGCGGCACAATTCATCGGGCCTGCCTCTCGGAAGCGTATCGCCCTCACCTGAGCAAACGCTTAGAAAGACAGCATGAACCTGCCTGGGGCGCCCTGCAAGAGCCCCGCACCTAGAGTTGCAACAGGCTCAGTCCGCACCCTTGATGACCTGGCCGTTGATCGTGACGGATCCGTTGCGAGCAACGCTGATATCCCAGCGCTGACGCCCATCCGGATCGGTCTTCGCAAAGCCCTTCGCCATCATCAGGCTGAACGAAACTTGATTGAGATCGGAGTTGGTCTTCGCAAGCTCCTGAACGGCAGCGATGGTCTTGTCCAGATCCCGCGCCAGAACGGTGACATCCATGGAATAATCCTTGGACGTGTCGATCCGCCCGCGGACCTTGCCGGAAATCTCGGCATCATACACGCTCGACACCGCGCTGATTTTCGGGAAATCCATGACCAGTTCACCGCCCTTGAAGAGCCGCTCGGCCGCTTTCTTGCCGCTGTCCTCCGATGCGGTGCCGCCGGCGAAGTCAACTTTGAGAAACTCGTCGCCAAAGGCCGCGAAATCCATATCGGCAATGGCGAACTTCAGCTGGAATTCCTGCGGCACGAACGCCGAGTAGGCCGCAGGAACGATGGGGCTCGCGAAGCTGATCTCTTCCGCCGTCACACCGACTCCGAACCGCGTGGCGTTGGTCGGACCGTCGAGCGTGACCTCGTAACCGACGTTCTTCGCACCGCCGTTTCCTGCAGCGCTCGACACTGTCAAGTTGTTGAAGCCAATCGTTTCGTTGAAGCTCGTGAGCAACGGGAACGCATCGCGAAGCATCGCCTTCAACTTGTCGCTGTCCGCCGTGGCAAGCTTCTTTTCGTCCGCGTGGTCAATCGCGAACATGATGATGTCGCGAACCTTGTTTGCAGGCAGGCCGTTCACCGCCGCCGCGAAGTCAAATGCGTCAGCGCGAATTTCGACCGGCGGCACCTCTTGGCTACTGATCTTCTCGAGGAACCCTGTAGCGGAACCGCTGGTGGCAAAGTTCGTTGTGCCAGCCGCGGCCCCCTCCGATGACGTCACCTTGTACTTCATGCCGTCAAAGCTGGCGTTGACCTCCTCGGTTTCGGTCTTCGACGAAAAGTTCACGGCGTTCGTGGAGAAATCACCCGAGCGGAAATAGCTAATCGCCGGGTCGAAGATACCGCTGAACACGAAGGCATCGATAGCGTAGGTAAAATCCGTCTTCGCCTGTCCCGGCGCCTTGAAGTTGCCGGAAACATTGAGGGAGTTGTTCCCCTCCACGCTCCATAGACCGGTGTCTAGCGGTGTCGCGAACATCGACCACGGCGTCAAGCCGGTGATCGCCAAACTGCCCGGATCGACTTTCTTCAGGAGCTTCGCAAGATCGTAGATAATCTCGTAGCGAGTCCCTGCCGGATTCACGGTCACGAAGCCTTCTTTCGCGACGCTCCTCGGCAGCAGCTTCGTCAGGCTCTCTTCAACTTTCTTTGCCCCTGCCTGGTTGACGTCGGCCGCATAGGCCGCGGATGCCAGACCGATTGCGATCGTGCTCGTTGCCGCAATGAGATTGAGCCGCATAACCTGAATTCCTCCGCCACCTGCGTTTTGCGAGCATGTGAGGTTTCCGGGCGGCGGATGTCAAGCTGTGTTACAGCGCAGCGGTCAGGCCGCGGCGTCGGTTTCCACCGCAACTGACGAGCGATCCGCGTTCTCGACTACACCTGTTCCGTCGGCATTGACGAAAGCCTCGATGTCGGGACGTGGCACCGGCCTTCCGAAAAGGAAGCCTTGTACCTGCAGGCAGCCTTCGCGGCGAAGGAAATCAACATGCTCCTCCCGCTCCACGCCCTCGGCGAGAACCGGAATATTTAGGCTCTGCGCAAGAATGAGCGTCGAGCGAACGATCGCAGCCGACTGCTTGTTGGTGACGACGCCATCGACGAAGGCACGATCGATCTTGATCTTATCGAAGGGGAAACTCTGGAGCGTCGACAGCGAGGAATATCCGGTGCCGTAGTCGTCCATTGCCACCTTGACGCAGGCAGATCACGGTTGCGAAGATCAGATGCGGCCAGCTTTGTTCGGCAACAATGCAGGTAAGAAGACGAGGCATCGGAGGGACCAGGTTGCGTTTTGGCCTTCATAGCAACGCCGACATTTTGTATTACTTAATCTCGCGGGAAATCCAGCTGTATGGTTAAGCTTTCGCGATCCGCTTCAACCTCCGGAATCGTTCGAGCGACACCGCTCGCCGGCAGCTTGTTTGGAATCGTGGCCCCTTATCGATGACAGGCACCAGCTTGCCTTTCCGTCACATCTATACTATAGCGCACGCGTCCGCGCAGACACCCTTGGAGGCAACGCGGATGAGGATGGGGTAACCCGCCTCCAGTTCCGCGGCAAGCATAAGCCTCCGCGGGGCTCTCCAAATAACCTCGGAAGGAAAAGTCATGAGCCACGAAAGCTACGAGCTCAAGGCCGAGGCGCGCGAACGGGTTGGTAAGGGGTCCGCCCGTGAACTTCGCCGCAACGGTTTGATTCCCGCTGTCATCTATGGTGACAAGCAGGCCCCCATTTCTATCGCTCTCAGCACCAATGAGGTGACGAAGCGCATTCACGCAGGTGGCTTCATGACCACCATCGCGACCATCGAAGTCGACGGCAAGAAGTACAAGGTTCTGCCGAAGGACTATCAGCTCGATCCGGTCCGCGACTTCACGATGCACGTGGACTTCCTGCGCGTTTCCGGCAACACCCAGGTTACCGTTGAAATCCCGGTTCACTTCGTCAACGAAGAGAAGTCCCAGGGCCTCAAGGCTGGCGGCGTTCTGAACATCGTTCGTCACGAAATCGAAGTTCATTGCCCGGCCGATGCAATCCCGGAATTCTTCAACATTGACCTCAGCGGCAAGAAGATCGGCGACAGCATCCATATCTCCGACCTCACCCTGCCGAAGGGTGTAGCGCCGGTTATCGCCGACCGCGACTTCACGATCGCAACGATCATCGCCCCGGCCGGCGGCGTTGACGAGACGGTTGCGGAAGAAGGCGAAGCAGAAGCCTGATCGCTTCCATAATTTGTAAAGCATAGGGCCCGCTTTCTTGCGAAAGCGGGCCCTTTTCGTTGGCGGTAGGGAGCCCGTTTCAGCAACATTTAATACATTTCGTGAAACCATGCCGGTACGTTTTTGAAGACCCGCGGGCGTAGAAAATCGTGGATGCAAAGTGCGGCTGGGAGCAAACGGAACAATGAACAATTCCGTTGAAAATCGTTTTTTGGCAATTATTTGCGGAGCATTGCTGCTCTTCGTCGCCCCACTGTTCGTCCTTTTTCTTTTTCTTTCCTCTGAGCGCGCAGACAAGGAAATACGTGACCACATCTCGGTTCTTCTTGTCGCCAATTCTCAGGCGCTCGCAAAGCCGCTCTGGGACCTTGACGACGACAGCGTGACCCAGATCAGCGCGACGATCGTTTCGCAGGGCGCCATCGTCAAGGTTCAGGTCCGCGACCAGTCGGGGCAGCTCGACGTCACACAGTCGACTATACCGAAGTCGTTTAACGGCAGCCTCGTCCAGGTGTCGCGCGCGATCATATACAACACCATCGACGGCCCGAAAAATCTGGGCACCATTTCCGTGTTCTATCCGGCGCTCGGTCTCTTCTCCGGCCTCAAGCACGAAGAAGTCGTCTTCATGTCGATCTTCATCTTCGCCGTGCTTGCCGTATTCAGCGCTGCCTTGATCGGCAATCGTATCTTCATCATCCGGCCGCTGATGCGCTTGACGGCCGCGGTCGAGGCCACGCGCCAACTCGGATCACGGCAACACGTGAACTGGCAGTCTAACGACGAGATGGGCCGCCTCGCCCGTGGCTTCAACGAGATGCAGTCGAAGCTCGAAAGCGAGGAACGCGAATTGAAGCTCGCGCATCGCCGTGCCGTCGACATCTACGACCTGACCCCCGCCATGCTCTTCTCCCTTGACGAGGACGATCGCATTACCGCCGTCAGCGACTACTGGCTCGTCGCGACCGGCTACGACCGACCGCGCGTGATCGGCCGCCGGTTCGCCGACCTCGTCGCTACAGATACGCGCGAAGCCTTCCTCAAGCGCAAGAACGATCTCGAGGGCGGCCCCGCAGTCGATGTCACGGTCAAGTTCATCTGCGCCGACGGTAACATTATGGATGTGCTCATCCTGGAATCGACGGCGGCGACCGCGGGTTATGATCGGCTCTCGCTGTCGGTTATGACCGATGTCACCGAGCTCAAAGCCTCCGAGGCCCGCAACCACCAACAGGCCATCAGGGACCATCTGACCGGCCTGCTGAACCGTCAGGGATTCGAGTCAGTGCTCGACACAAAAATTCAGGAGGCGGATGCGGCAGGCCAGGAACTCGCCTGCCTGTTTATCGATCTCGATCGCTTCAAATGGATCAACGACAATCTCGGCCATGCCGAGGGCGACAGGGCCCTTCGTGAGTTTGTCGACCGGTTGAAGATGCACCTGGCACCATCCGATCAAGCGGCCCGCCTGGGCGGCGACGAATTCGCCATCCTTCTCCCGGCAAAGGATGCCACCCGCCGGGCAAGCGCGATGGCCGAGCAGATTGCCTCCATCTTCATCGAGCCGTTCGGTCCGGACCTGCAAATGAGCGCCAGCGTCGGTATCGCCATTTACCCGCTCCATGCTGCGAATGCATCCGAGCTGCTGCAGAAATCCGACATGGCCATGTACGCAAAGAAGCGTGACGGCAAGAACGGTGCGCAGCTCTTCGACAACAGCATGATGGACCGTACTCGGGCCCGCGCCGAAATCGAGACCTACATTGAGGCCGGCCTCGCCGAGGACTGGTTCGACGCCTACCTGCAGCCGATCGTCAATCTGAACGGCCGCTGCATCGCGGGTTTCGAGGCCCTGATGCGCCTCAACCATCCGCAAAAGGGCTTGATGGCACCGGCGGAAATCATCCATGTCGCCGAGGAAACAGCGAAGATTATTCGAGTCGGCAACGTCATCATGGAGAAGGCGATCGCCCATCTTGCCGCCATTTCCAGGTTACCGGGAATGCAGGATAGCTATCTCGCCATCAACTTCTCTCCCTTGCAGTTCGAAGACGCCCTGCCCGCGCGTCTGGCGGCACTGCTTGGCCGCCACGGCATTCGCCCTCAACGCATCGTTGTGGAGATCACCGAGGCGGTGCTGATGCATAACAATCCGCAAATCCACACTGTTGTCACCGAGATGCGCCGTTTCGGCTGCAGAATTGCCCTCGATGACTTCGGTACCGGCTATTCCTCACTGAGCTATCTCAATCGCTTTCCGGTCGACATCATCAAGGTCGACCAGTCGTTCACCCAGTCGATCAACGACACAAATGATGATGTCCGCGAAAAGAGCCGCACGCTGGTGGAAAGCATCACGACGCTATCCCACAAGATGGGCTGCACTGTCATCGCCGAAGGCATCGAGACCGAGGATGAATGCCAGACGCTTCACGAAATGGGCCTCGACTTCGGCCAAGGATATCTGTTCCACCGCCCACAGCATGCCGCGGCTTTGATCGAGCGTTTGTCCGCAGCGGAACAGCCTATCGCGCGGGCCTCTTGAACACAGGGAAGAAGGTCAACACGATGAAGAGACTGCTGCTTTCCATTCTGTTGGGTCTCGCTGCCTCGACCCATGCCATTGCAGCCGCCGTCACACTCGCGACGGAGGAATATCCTCCCTTCAGCTACCGCGACGGGAAAGCAATCAAAGGCGCCTCGGTCGAGCAAGTCGAAAAGGTGATGAAGGACGCCGGCATTGAATACAAAATCGAGATGATGCCTTGGGCGCGAGCCTACGCCCTCGCCCAAAACACGCCTTTGGGCTGCGTCTTCACGACCGCGCATAATGCGAAACGCGATCCGATGTTCAAATGGGTCGAACCACTACTGGTCGATCGCAACATCCTCATTACCAAGAAGGGCTCCGGCGTGACAGCCAAGGATCTCGAGGAAGCCAAGAAATACACGGTCGGTACCCAGCGCGAAGACTACACCGAGATGACGCTGAAGGAGGACGGCTTCACCAAGCTCGACATCGCCACCGACTTCAACGCCACACTGCGCAAGCTACTCAACGGTCGCATCGACATGATGCCGATCTCCGAGATCTACTTCGGCAAGCTCAAGGCGGAACAGCCCTTGGAGATGGTTACGATACTCTCCACCCAGCCGATGGGGATAGCCTGCGAGAAGAACTTCCCAAGCGATCTGCTGACCAAGATGCAAGCCGCACTGGACAAGCTGATTGCCGATGGCACGCAGAAGGCCATCTTCACCAAATATGGCCTGAGCTCCGCGGACTGATTTTTCTGCGGCTGCGGCCACTTCGCCTTGACTTTGACGCCGTTTCGCGATGGTGAACGGATAAAGCACATTGCAAGGAATGAACGAGCCATGCTGATCATCGCGGGTCTCGGTAATCCCGGCGGCAAATACGCCGGAAACCGCCACAACATCGGCTTCATGGCCGTCGATGCCATTTACCGTCGCCATAATTTTTCGCCTTGGTCGAAGAAGTTCAAGGCTGAGATTGCCGAGGGCGAGATAGCAGGCGAGAAGGTGCTGCTCATCAAGCCCCAGACCTACATGAACCTCTCGGGCGAAGCCGTCGGCGAGGCCATGCGTTTTTACAAACTGCAGCCCGCCGACCTCGTTGCGATCTATGACGAACTCGACTTGCCCTCCGGCAAGGCCCGCCTCAAGACAGGCGGCGGCCACGGCGGCCACAACGGCATCAAGTCGCTGGACGCTCATTGCGGCAAGGAATATCGCCGGCTGCGACTTGGCATCGGTCACCCCGGTGTCAAGGAACTTGTGCAGCATCACGTTCTCAGCGACTTCGCAAAGGCCGACCAGGCCTGGCTTGAACCGCTGCTAGATGCGCTTGCCGACAATGCCGACATGCTGGTTCGCAAGCAAGATTCCCAGCTGATGAACAAGCTGGCCCTTGCGCTCGGAGGCAAGGTCGAAGAGGAGAAGCCGAAGCCGGAGAAGAAGGCGGCGGCAAAGTCCCATATCCACCAGGCCCGCAATCACAATCAGCCAAAGCTGCCTGCAACTGGGCCAATGGCTGAAATGCTGAAGAAAATGTTCGGCAACAAGGGCGACTGAACCATGTCTGCCGGCGAACTCGTCATCCGCGCCGCCGAGATTGGCGATCTGCCGGGCGTGCTTGCCCTTTACCATGAGCTCAACCCAAGTGATCCGGTCATGGACCGCGCGTTTGCCGAAGAACGGTTTGAAGCGATCCTCGCACAGCCTGGCATGACGATTTTCCTCGGCGTGGCGGGTCGAGCCCCCGCGTCGTCGGTGACGCTGGTCATCGTCCCCAATCTGACCCGGCATGGCGCGTCTTATGCACTGATCGAGAACGTTGTTACTGCTGCCGATCACCGGCAGCGTGGCTACGGACGGGCCTTGATCCTGCATGCCATCGAAACTGCATGGAAGGCCGGCTGCTACAAGGTGATGCTCCTTACCGGCTCGAAGGATCCGGCAACGCTGCGTTTCTACGAGAACTGCGGCTTCAGACAGGACAAGACCGGCTACCAGATCCGACGACCGGCTGACGACTAAGCTCAAGCAGCCCGAGCCTGAAAAGAAGGAGAAAGCTAGGAAGCCTGGTTAGAGAACGCCAAGCTATTCCTCCGGCTCCGCCGTCAGCATCAGGGGAAAGCCGGCCTCCTTGGCATAATCCATCGCCTCCTTGACCTTGGTCTCGGCGATATCTTTCGTACAGACCACGACGACGCTCGATCCCATCTTGTGCGCTGTCATCATCACACGATAGCCAACCTCCTCACTCATGCGGAAGACAGCCTTGAGGATCATCACGACGAATTCGCGCGGCGTGTAATCGTCGTTGAACAGGATGACCTTATAGAGCTTCGGCCGATCCAGCTTCGGTTTCGACTTTGTCTTCGGTTTAAGGGCAATATCGTTGTCACTCATCGGAAACCCACCGTTGATGACATGGAGAAGCGAGAACAGATCGCCAATATCTATATTGCGCTGCAAAGGCGACCCTTCAACCCTCGGAATGCAAGAGACTTGCGCGAAAAGCTTGACCGCAAGGCGCGTTTTATCCCATAGCCAGCACCAACGAATTCAAAAACAGCAGGTTTCTGGCCATGGGCTTCAAATGCGGTATCGTCGGTCTGCCGAACGTCGGCAAATCGACCCTCTTCAACGCGCTCACAAAGACGGCAGCAGCACAGGCGGCAAACTATCCCTTCTGCACGATCGAACCGAACACCGGCGAAGTCGCCGTTCCTGATCCCCGCATGCAGAAGCTCGCAGCGGTCGCCGGCTCCAAGGAAATCATCCCGACCCGCATCTCTTTCGTAGATATCGCCGGCCTGGTGCGCGGCGCTTCGAAGGGTGAAGGCCTCGGCAACAAGTTCCTCGCCAATATCCGCGAAGTCGATGCAGTCGTGCACGTGCTGCGCTGCTTCGAGGACGACGACATCACGCACGTCGAGGGTCGCATCAATCCTGTCGGCGATGCCGACACGATCGAAACCGAGCTGATGCTCGCCGACCTCGAAAGCCTTGAGCGCCGTGTCGAGCAGACGCGCAAGCGCGCCACTGGCAAGGACAAGGATTCGATGGCGCAGCTGCCGGTCATGGAAGCCGTCATCAAGCTGCTGAACGAAGGCAAGCCCGCTCGCCTGCTTTTGAAGACTCTGGCGCCGGAAGAAATCGAGATCCTCAAGAGCCTCAACCTCCTGACCTCGCATCCGGTCCTCTATGTCTGCAACGTCGCGGAAGCCGACGCTTCGACCGGCAACGAGCACACCAAGGCAGTCGCCGCCATGGCCGAGAAGCAGGGCGCCGAATGCGTCATCATCTCGGCCGCGATTGAATCCGAAGTGGCCCAACTTCCCGAGGAGGAAGCGGCGGAGTTCCTCTCGGCGCTCGGCCTCGAGGAAGCCGGTCTCGACCGGTTGATCCGAGCCGGTTACCACCTGCTCGACCTGATCACCTATTTCACGGTTGGCCCCAAGGAAACACGCGCCTGGACGATCGTGCGCGGCACCAAGGCGCCGCAGGCGGCTGGCGTGATCCACACGGACTTCGAACGTGGCTTCATCCGCGCTTTCACCATCGGCTACGACGACTACATCAACTTCAAGGGTGAAGTCGGCGCCAAGGAAGCCGGCAAGGGCCGCGACGAAGGTAAGGAATACGTCGTCCAGGACGGCGACGTCATCCACTTCCGCTTCAATACCTGACGCGAACCGAGAAGCTGCCGCCCTATGCCGGCGGCAGTTTCGCCTGCATGGCAACCGGCAGCCTGCCCATGACGAACCGACGGAGCGGCATCCATCCCGTCCCGATGACCAGCACGATCGCGCCAACAGTCAGAAGCGTGATGTAGATGTAGGTATCGACCCGCGCGTCCCCCAGGCGGAAGATTCCGTAGAGCGCAAAGCCCAGCGACAGCAGGCCTGACGTCACGAATGCGCGCCGGTCAATGATGAGGCCAATCAGCATGAGCGCGGCGACGGTCACAACCACAACCGGCGTACGAAACGATACCGTCTGCAGCGCGGCCAGCGTGCCGCCGCTGAGCCCAGCAAGCGATATGACACTGTAGAGCAAGGCCGGAGCTGCACCGAGATGGAGCCAGAAGGCAACGTCGGAATTGATTGTACGACGAAGCGGGTCGCGCAGATCGAATGTCATCGCCAGTGCGAAAAGACCGACCGCACACGCGATCGCGATAATCGACAAGACGATGGGATGATTGACCTCGAAGAGTGGATCACCGCTCAGCCAGCCAAGCGCCCGCAGAATCAATTGCAGCGCGACCACTGCCGCCCCCATGATCGTCAACGCAAGCGCGAGCGGTACGCGATAGAGCAGGTAGAAGAGCCCTAGCACGATGGGAAAGGCAAGGGTGTACTGCAGCGCAACGTTGCCACCTATCGGGATAAAGGAAGGCGAATCTTCCAGCCATTGCGCGGCGACAACTGCCGTCCAGATGGCAAGCGCAATCGTCAGCGCGACGGCGGGCAACGCCAGCCTCTGACGTCGAACAAGGATCTCGACGAGGACGACGATCGCTGGCAACACGGCATAAACCGAAGCGATACCCCACAAGCCGGCCAACGCCACGACAATGCCGATGGTTATCAACACGTCATGGAAGCCACGGACGAAGCTTGGCGTTTCGGTATCCGAAAAAGGCACCGACCGTGAAGGCGCTTCGGACGACAGTTGATCGACCCTGACGCCGTGCGCGATCAGGAATGGTAGTAGCCGCTCAGCAGCCTGGCGCGGAATGAGACCCTCCCGCGCGGCTTCATCAAGGATCAACTTCAATTCGGGCATGGTCAAATTCTCGCGGGAATCGTTGAGTCGCTTCGAATGCTATTGTAGTCGTTTTGAAACTCCTACGAGGGAAGAGGAATTTGTCCGTTCAGAAACTTACCTTCGAAGATTTCCAGCCGGGGCGACGCTTTGCGCTCGGGCCGCGGTCGGTAACCGCAGCGGAGATCATCGAGTTCGCCCGCGAATTTGACCCGCAGCCGATGCATCTGGACGAGGCGGCCGGTCGCGCCAGCATCCTCGGCGGCCTGGCGGCATCCGGCTGGCATACCTCGGCGCTGTTCATGCGCATGATGGCAGAGAGCTTTCTCGTCAATTCGTTCTCCCAAGGCGCGCCCGGCGTGGATTTCATGGAGTGGCGAAAGCCTGTTCTTGCCGGAGATACACTTTCAGGCCATTCGACGGTCATAGAAACCCGAGCACTGCGCTCTAGGCCCGGCATCGGCATGGTGAAGTTCCGCCATGAAGTTTTAAATCAGAAAGCAGAACTCGTCTGTCGCGCCGAAAACTCGATCATGTTCGTCAGGCGTGAAACGCTGGAGAAGATCGCATGATTATGGCGGAACGCTACGCCGCCGGCGAGAAGACCGACATCGGAAGCTATCTATTTACGGCCGAACGGATCATTCACTTTGCCGAGCGCTTCGACCCTCAACCATTTCACTTGGACGCGGAGGCTGCGAAGGCCACGCTCTTTGGCGGTCTCTGCGCTTCGGGATGGCACACTTGCGCGGCCTGGATGAAAACTTTCATCGCCTACTGGAGCGCCGAGTGCGCGCGCCTTGCAAGCGAGGGAGTGAAACCACCCAAGCTTGGTCCCTCCCCTGGGTTTCAGAAGCTTCAATGGCTGCGACCGGTCTACGCCGGCGAGGAAGTGGCCTACTCTGTCACGTTCCTTGCGAGTCGTCCCCTGGCGTCCCGTCCAGGGTGCCGGCTGAACAGTATTCTGTGCGAGGGGATGATCGCTGACGGCACGCCGGTCATCCGGTTCGAAAGCACCGTCATCGAATTCGAGTAAGCGCGGGCCTTAGAGCCTTTCAGGGCAAATTGAAGCGTTCTGCCGGAACAGGTTTTCGTCAGGGCAGAGACGATTGGCGAAGGGCATATCCCAAAGTACGTCCGAGCCGATCGCCTCTGATCCTGGTGGAACGATGCCCGGCCCTAGCTGGTTTGCAAGCAAACCACCGGGGTTGGCTGAAACGGCCCGCTGATCGACCGTCCGGCTTGGCCGTAGGAAATGGCTACGACGCGCGCCGGCCG
Organism: Rhizobium sp. YTU87027; assembly: GCF_050644135.1. Taxonomy (NCBI): domain Bacteria; kingdom Pseudomonadati; phylum Pseudomonadota; class Alphaproteobacteria; order Hyphomicrobiales; family Rhizobiaceae; genus Rhizobium; species Rhizobium sp. YTU87027. Next base: position 2,152,385 of record NZ_CP098440.1, read on the forward strand.
GTCGACCATTCGACTCCGTTTGAGCCAACAGAACGCTTCAATTTGCCCTGAAAGGCTCTAATGGCCCGCGAACTCCACCAGCGTACGGACGTCGACGCCTAGCTCTTCCAGCTTCTTGCGGCCACCGAGATCCGGCAGGTCGATGACGAAGCAGGCTGAAACGACCTCCGCCCCCATCTGCCGCAAAAGCTGCGTGGCGGCGACCGCCGTTCCTCCGGTCGCGATCAGGTCGTCGACGAGAATGACCTTCTCACCCGGCTGCACCGCATCCCGATGCATCTCCATCTCGTCGACACCGTATTCCAGGCTATAGGCTACCCGCACGGTATCGCGCGGCAGCTTGCCTTTCTTGCGGATCGGTACGAACCCCGCCGAAAGCTGATGCGCGACCGCACCGCCCAGAATGAAGCCCCGAGCTTCGGTTCCGGCAATCTTGTCGATCTTCAACCCGGCATAGGGCTGCACCAGTTCATCGACGGCGCGGCGGAAGGCGCGCGGATTGCCGAGAAGCGTGGTGATGTCGCGGAAAATGATGCCGGGCTTCGGGTAGTCCGGGATGGAGCGGATGCTGGCTGCAAGCTCCGAAATCGTATCGCTCATGGAATGTCCATACTCTGCAGGCTTCAATTCGGCCGCACAGTATCAATTGCCACAGTCGGAACCAACAAAAAAGGCGGCCCAAAGGCCGCCTTTCACTAGACTCTGGAGCGAAGCTCTCAGTGTTCCTTGTTCGCGTAGACCGAACGCTTGGTCAGGTAGATCAATCCCGTGAAGATGGCCAGGAAGACCATGACCATGAAGCCCGTACGCTTGCGCTCCTCAAGGTGCGGTTCAGCGGCCCACATCAGGAAGGATGCAACGTCCTTGGCATACTGGTCGACCGTCGCCGGCGAGCCGTCGTCATATGTTACCTGACCGTCGGAGAGCGGCTTTGGCATGGCCAGCGCGGCAGCATTGGCGAAGTACGGGTTGTAGTGCGTGCCTTCAGCGACCTGAACACCAGCCGGCGGCTGCTGATCGTAGCCGGTCAGCAGCGAATAGATGTAGTCAGGACCACCTTCCTGATAGCCGCCGACGAAAGGGATCATGTCGATCAGAAACTGCGGGAAACCGCGCTCGATACCGCGCGCCTTCGCGATCAGCGAGAAGTCCGGAGGAGCCGCACCGTTGTTGGCCGCTGCGGCCGCTTCGTGGTTCGGGAACGGCGACGGGAAGTGATCCGACGGAATGGCCTTACGGGTAAACATGTCACCACTTGCGTTCGGACCGTCCTGAACTTCGTAGTTCGCCGCTAAGGCCTTCACCTGAGCGTCGGAGTAGCCAAGATCCCCAAGTGTACGGAAAGCCACAAGGTTCATCGAGTGACAGGCTGCACAAACTTCCGTGTAGACCTTCAGACCGCGCTGCAGCTGGCCCTTGTCATAGTGGCCGATGGGACCAGCAAAGGTCCACTCTTCATGCTTTGGATGAAGCAGCGGATAGTGCGGCGTTGCGCCTTCCGCATGATGTGCCGGCTCAGCGCCGTTCGATGATGCGGCTTCCTGGGCGAATGCCGCGCCGCTCAAACCAGCGACGACAGCAAGCGACAGGAGGCTTGTAACAAGCTTTTTCATGTTTCTCTTCCCTTCCTGTCGCACGTTCAGGCCTTGACCGGCTCAGCGGCCGCCGCCTTGTTGCGCTTTTCCAGAACCGCTTCCGTAATTGAATTGGGCAAGCGGCGCGGCGTCTCGACGAGGCCGAGAACCGGCATGGCAACCAGGAAGAAGGCGAAATACAGCAGCGTGCAGATCTGCGAGATGGTTGTGTAGAGGCCCTCGGCAGGCTGGGAACCGAGCCAACCGAGAACGATCGCATTGGCGACGAACAACCAGTAGAACAGCTTGTACCACGGGCGGTAGACAGCCGAGCGAACCTTCGAGGTGTCGAGCCACGGCAGGAAGAACAGTACGATGATGGCGCCGAACATGACCAGAACGCCTGCAAGCTTCGAGTCGATCGGTCCGATATTGAAGGTGATCGAGCGCAGCATCGCGTAGAACGGCAGGAAGTACCATTCCGGAACGATATGGGCCGGCGTCTTCAACGGGTCAGCCGGGATATAGTTATCCGGGTGACCGAGGAAGTTCGGCATATAGAAGACGAAGTAGGCATAGACCAGCAGGAAGATCGAAACGCCAAGCGCATCCTTGAGGGTCGCATAAGGCGTGAAGCGAACGGTATCCGTCTTGGTCTTGACTTCGACGCCTGTCGGATTCGTTTGGCCGACAACGTGCAGCGCCCAGATATGCAGGACGACAACGCCGGCAATAACGAAGGGCAGCAGGTAGTGCAGCGAGAAGAAGCGGTTCAGCGTCGGGTTTTCGACGGCGAAGCCACCGAGCAGGAACTGCTGGATCCACTCGCCAACCAGCGGGAATGCCGAGAAGAAGCCGGTGATAACCGTCGCGCCCCAGAAGGACATCTGACCCCAGGGCAGAACGTAGCCCATGAAGCCGGTCGCCATCATCAGGAGGTAGATCAGAACACCGAGGATCCAGAGAATTTCGCGCGGCGCCTTGTAGGAGCCGTAATAGAGACCGCGGGCGATGTGCAGATAAACGGCAACGAAGAAGAAGGACGCGCCGTTGGCGTGCATGTAGCGCAGCAGCCAGCCGTGGTTTACGTCACGCATGATCTTCTCGACGGAGTTGAACGCAACCGTCGTTTCCGCGGCATAGTGCATGGCAAGCACGACACCGGTCAGGATCTGCACGACGAGCATGACCGCAAGCATGGCGCCGAAGGTGTAGGCATAGTTCAGGTTACGCGGAACCGGATATGCGACAAAGCTGTCATAGACCATGCGCGGCAAAGGCAGGCGCGCGTCGATCCACTTCTCAAGGCCGGTTGATGGCTCGTAGCTGGAATGGCCACTCATAAATCAGTCCCCCTCAACCGATCTTGATTACTTTATCGGAAATGAACGAATAGGTCGGGATCGCCAGGTTCTGCGGCGCCGGACCTTTGCGGATGCGGCCGGCCGTATCGTAGACCGAGCCATGGCAGGGACAGAACCAACCATTGTATTCGCCGGCCTGACCGAGCGGGATGCAGCCCAGATGGGTGCAGGAGCCGATCATGACGATCCAGTTTTCCTTGTCCTTGCCGGCGGAACGGTCGACACCGGTCGCCTGCGCGTCGGAAGGCAGGTTGGCGTTGCGGGCAACCGGATCCTTCAGGTCGGACAGCGACACTTCATCGGCCGCCTTCACTTCCTCGGGCGTACGGTTGCGAATGAAGATCGGCTTGCCGCGCCACTTGGCGGTCAGCGACATTCCGGGCTCAAGACTGGAAACGTCGACTTCGATGGAAGCCAGAGCCAATGTCGAAGCATCCGGACGCATCTGATCGATAAACGGCCAAGCGACCGCAACGGCGCCCACGGCGCCCGCCATACCAGTGGTGAGATAAAGGAAATCACGGCGAGTGGGCTCACCCGTGATCTCGCTTGTCGTTTCGTGTTCGCTCACGGCTTAAACCATCCTCTGCGCAATTTTTGCGGAACTCCGCCCTTCCCCTCGCGGCGGCGAATCTGTCGCGACACAATTCGACCATAGATTCCCCACCAATCCGGCGCGTTCTAAGCTTGATCGCAAATTATGTCCAGCCTTGGCAAGGCCATGAGGGCACAATGTCGCGGGAATTTTCAGATGATTTTCGAAGACAATCACATGCTTGCCACAGTTGTGCATTGCACCAATTCGAACCTCGTGCTAGGCGAGCGCCACTAACCTCTCCCTATCCCAGCGCCCGCCGATGAAAGACACTTTATACTGCATAGGGAGTGTCCTCCTCTCGCTGTTGCTGGCGCTGATGTCTTTGCGCTACATCACACACGTCTGGCTTCTCGCCTTCGTTTACAGCTTTCAGATCCATTTTGCCCTGGCTGCGGTCGCGGGGTGCCTCGTCCTTCTACTCCTCAAACGGCACTGGTATGCCTACCTGCTACTGACCGTCGCGGCAGTATTGCTGGGGCATGGCGTTATCATGCTGAGGGAATTCGCCTCCCCGCCAGCGGCTGCTGATACGCCACCACTTTTCAGCGTGATGTCCTTCAACATCGAGCACGAGAACTTCTCCAATGCCGGGCAAATTGCGGCTTTCATCGTCGCCTCGAATGTCGATGTCGTGAACATCCTGGAGGCAGCTCCGCTTCGCCCCTATATCGCACGCCTGTCCGGCACATATCCCTACCGCATCGGCTGCGGCGAAGAGATCAACCAATGCGACACGCTCGTCCTCTCGAAGCGTCCATTCATCGAGAAGAAAGTCCGCAGCCTTGGCGAACTGTGGCAAAATCGGCTGACATATTCGGTCATCGACTTCGAGGGAACGAAGATCAATTTCCTCGCGGCCCATCTCGCCAAACCCTACTTCGATGACTTCCAGGGAGACGAACTCGACGATCTCGGGTCCGTGACGGGCGCTATCGACGGGCCGCTCGTCCTTACCGGAGACTTTAATTCAGCGATCCTGGACCCACGCATCCAGCGTTACATACGCACGACTGGCTTTCAGACGATCTTTCCCGAGCCGGCGACCTGGCCGATCAGGGCGCGTGACTTCGGCATCAGCATCGATCACGTCCTCGTCCGTCCGCCGCTGCGATTGAAGTCCGTGCAGCGGATCGCGGACAATATGGGATCAAACCACTTTGGCCTCATCGCCGAGTTTGCCATCGACCCTTGACGCTGGCCGCGACACGTCGAAATCGGTGGCAAGGAACCCACCGGATTGCCGCGCCCAGAGATCGGCGTAGAGACCTCCACGTTTCAGGAGGGTCTCATGCGTGCCCTCCTCTATGATCTTGCCATCGTCAACGACGATCAGTCGGTCGAGTGCGGCAATGGTCGAGAGCCGATGCGCGATGGCAAGCACCGTCTTGCCTTGCATGAGGCCGATCAGATTGGATTGGATCGCCTCTTCCACTTCGGAATCCAGCGCCGATGTGGCTTCGTCGAGAACGAGTATTGGCGCGTCCTTCAGCATGACACGAGCGATCGCGATGCGCTGGCGCTGGCCGCCGGAGAGCTTCACCCCACGCTCGCCGACATGGGCGTCGAAGCCCTTACGGCCATTCTGATCTTGCAGGCGCTCGATGAAGCCAAGCGCCTCCGCACGCAATGCTGCCTCCGTCAGTTTCGCCTCGCCCGCATCAGGGCGCCCAAACAGGATATTGTCCCGGACCGAGCGATGCAGCAGCGACGTATCCTGACTGACGACGCCGATCTGCATCCGCAGAGACTCCTGGCTGACCGCCGCAATATTCTGGCCGTCGACCAATATCTGCCCGCCTTCGAGGTCGTACAGCCGTAGCAGCAGGTTCACCAGCGTCGACTTGCCCGCACCGGAGCGCCCGACGATGCCGACCTTCTCACCTGGTTCGATCGCGAGCGAAAAGTTGTCGATGACGCCATCTGGCCTGCCATAGTGAAAAGAGACGTTCTCGAAGCGGATGCCAGGCTGGCGGATAACAAGATCGCGGGCACCCGGGCGATCGACGAGCCCGAGCGGCTGCGAGATCAACTCGGCGGCATTCTGGATTGTGCCGAGGTTACGCATGATGCCGTTGAACTGGGTCATCAGCCGACCGAGAAGGAAATTGAGGCGCAGCACAAGTGCCAGCGAGAAGGCCACCGCACCGGAACTGACGAGACCGGCCAGCCACAGATGAACGCTCAGTCCGGCCATTGTAACGATCATGATGCCCGAGAGCAGCGCCATCGAGGCGCGAACAGCGGTGATGAAGCGCGTGAACCGCAGTACGGTATGCTGATAGAAGTCGAAGCCCTGCCGCATGTAGCGGTCGCTCTCATCGTCGCGGGCAAACAACTTCAGTGTCTGGATATTGCTGTAGGCATCCACCATACGCCCGTTGATCATCGACGCGGCTTCAGCCGTTTGCCGGGAATGGAATCGGATGCGCGGCACGAAATAACGCGCGAGAACGCCGAATACACCGAGCCAGCAGAGCACGACCACGGCAAGCGAGAAGTCCAGCCTGGCGACAAGGACCAGCGTCGTCGCCGCATAGATACCGACGAACCAGACGCTCTCCATCAGCGACGTCACCAGGTCGCCCGTGGCCTGGCCGGCCGACCAGACCTTAGTGACGACGCGGCCGGAGAAATCGCTTTGAAAGAAAGAGAGCGATTGCCTCGAAACATGCAGGTAGGATTGCCAGCGCGCCAGATTATAGAAGCCGGGCGTGATCACCTGCTGATCCACGAGCGCAATCAACAGCGCAACGACAAAGCGGACGATGCCGATAAGCACGAGCATACCGAACAGTTCAGCGCCGTGCGCTGCAAGAAGGCCGCTCCAGCCTGCCGCCGGTGTGATCGTCGCGAGGATATCGACAAGCCGGCCAACGAACCAGAAGAGCGCCGCTTCGATTGCCGCCGACATGCCGCCGAGGACGAGCATGGCCACGAACGGCGCCTTCGCCTGACCGATGTAGAACCAGATGAATCCAAACGTGGAGCGCGGTGGCTGAATGTTTTCCCGCGGCGCAAAGGGACTAATCCAATTTTCGAAGACACGGAGGAGTCGTTTTATCAGCATAAATGCGATATAGGCTTATTAACCAGAGCGGGAAAGCAACGGCCCCAGGGCGCAACCTTATATTTTCGTAACAATCGGTAACAACAACGGCATCGCCGTTGAATGAGACTGACCTCGTGACAATCTCGGGGTACAATGGATTCTTACGGGAGACGGCCGCGATGCAAGCAAGGAAGACAGTCATGTCGAGTATTCCGCTGCCCCTTGCGGAACGACTTGATGCAATCGTTGAACAGTTGGAAATATCCTACGACGAAGTTATCGCCGAGGCGATCTCTGCCTGGGTCGATCGTGAGGAAGAGCGGCGTCTGTTTGCGTTGCGTACGCTTGCGTCGACCAACAGTATGCTTGTCGAAGGAAACCGCGTGAAAGACTGGGCAGACAGCCTCTGATCCGAAACACGTCAAACGCAAATGAGAAGCCCTCCCCGCACCCGCAGGGAGGGCTTCTGGTTCATTCGGCCGCCTCTTCCGCTTCTTCGGAATGGTCGGCCAGGAAGCCGCCCGACTGGCGGTTCCACAGGTCGGCGTAAATGCCGCCCTGTTCGACAAGCTCGGCATGGGCTCCTGCCTCAATGATCTTGCCCTTGTCGAGCACGATCAAGCGATCCATCTCGGTCAGGGTCGACAGGCGGTGAGCGATTGCAATCACCGTCTTGCCTTCCATCAGCGCAAACAGGTTTTCCTGAATCGCTGCCTCGACCTCGGAGTCGAGCGCCGACGTCGCTTCGTCGAGCACCAGGATCGGCGCGTCCTTCAGGAAGACGCGGGCGATCGCGACGCGCTGACGCTGGCCGCCGGAGAGCTTCACGCCGCGTTCGCCGACCTGCGCGTCAAGCCCTGTCCGGCCCTGCATGTCGACAAGCCCTTCGATGAAGTCCCAGGCATTGGCGCGTCTGGCGGCTTCGATCACCCGGGCATCCGTCGCATCCGGGCGGCCATAGGCGATGTTGTCGCGGATCGACCGGTGCAACAAGGACGTATCCTGCGTCACAACACCGATCAATTCACGCAGGCTCTCCTGGGACACGCCCGAAATGTCCTGCCCATCGATCGTGATACGGCCAGCCTCCAGATCGTAGAAGCGCAGCAACAGGTTCATCAGCGTGGTCTTGCCGGCGCCGGAGCGACCGACCAGACCGACCTTCTCACCCGCCTTGATGTCGAGAGAGAGATTGTCGATGACGCCTTTGCCCTTGCCATAGTGGAAGCGGATGCGATCGTAGTGGATTGCGCCCTTCTTCGCTGACAGCTGCGGCGCGCCCGGCTTGTCGACGATGTCGTGCTTTTTCGTCATCATCTCCATACCGTCATAGACCGTGCCGATGTTCTCGAACAACGCCGAGACTTCCCACATGATCCACTGCGACATGCCGTTGACACGCATGGCAAGACCAATGGCGATGGCGATGGCGCCCACCGAGATCTGCCCGTTCAGCCAGAACCAGATGGACAGACCCGACACCACGAAGAGTGCCACGCAGTTGTTCACATAGACAGATATGTGAAACAACGTGACGCGGCGCATCTGCGCATGAACGGTTCCGAGGAACTCCTCCATGCCGCTACGCGCGTAGGTCTCCTCGCGGCCGGCATGTGAGAACAGCTTGACGGTCGCGATGTTCGTGTAGCTGTCAACCACCCGCCCGGTCATCATCGAGCGCGCATCCGCCTGCTGCGCCGCGATCTTGCGAAGCCGTGGCACGAAGTAGGAGACGATGCCGATATAGACGGCGAGCCAAACGAGGATCGGTATCATCAGCCGCCAGTCGGCGGCAGCGATAACGATGATCATCGACAGGAAGTACGTGACAACATAGACGAAGACATCGAGGATCTTCATCGTCGTCTCGCGAACCGCAAGCGACGTCTGCATCACCTTCGTCGCAACGCGTCCGGCGAACTCGTTGGCAAAGAAGGTCATGCTGTGACGCAGCAGGAAGCGATGCATCTGCCAGCGTGCGATCATCGGATAGTTGCCGAGAAGCACCTGATGCATGATGAGCGAATCCAGCCCGGCCGCAAGCGGCAGGCCAATGAGGATCAACGATCCCATCCACGCCAACCTCGGCCACTCCGTTTGCAGGAATGTCGTCTTGTCGGCTTTGGTCAGCCAGTCCACGATGTCGCCCAGGAACTGGAAGAGCGCCACCTCGCCGACGGCGATCAGCGCTGTCAGGACTGCCATGATGGCGAGCCACGGTGCTGCCGGCTTCGTATAATGCCAGCAAAATGCAAAGAGGCCCTTCGGAGGAGCAATCGGCTCCTCGCTGGGGAAGGGATTGAGTCGCTGTTCGAACCAGCCAAACATGAAAATGCTCCGAAACTTGATCGCTCCGGCCTCCCGACTCGCGCAAAACGGCGCTTGAGCTCATATGGGAACCGGACGTTCACGGGGCGAGGCCACGACAGCCGCGCAATGGATTAGAAATGGGAATTCAGGAAAGAAATGGCACTAGGCGTGCCAGATCGCCACTCGTGGGTTCACGCATCGAGAGCGCATACGCGGCAACATTTCCATCTGGCGCTCCCTTTTGGCGATTAAAAGATGTGCACCCTTAACGCGAATTAAGCAGAATTTCCAGCCCCGACCGGCCGGAAACTGAACAATTATAGGCCTAAATGCGTCCTGTTGCGCCAAAATCACAGTTGCAATAGGTGTCTCTCGACGAAAGCGGAAACGACGACATCCACTATGGCAGACCTCAGACTAGCCCTCTATCAGCCTGACATCCCGGGGAATACCGGTACCATCCTGCGTCTTGCCGCCTGCCTCGGCTTTGCCGTCGACATCATCGAGCCGGCAGGTTTTGACATATCGGATCGCAATCTCAAGCGGGCTGGTATGGATTATATCGCTGCTGCCGCCCTCACCCGCCACGTCAATTGGGACCGCTTCGAGGAATGGCGAAAGTCCACGGGCCGCCGCCTGATACTGGCATCCACCAGGGCGGCCGAACGCTACACCGACTTGGAGTTCCTGCCCGACGACATCCTCCTGTTCGGCCGCGAGAGCGCCGGCGTCCCCGATCACGTGCACGCGGCAGCGGACGCCCGTATACTTGTCCCCATGGTGGAGGGCCAACGCTCAATCAACGTCGCCGTCTCGGCGGCAATGATCGTTGGAGAGGCCATGCGGCAGACAGTCTGGCGTTGACTTCTGGCCTCAGTGACGCAAATGCCGATGCAGCCTCAGAATATGTCGCGAAGGGCGTTGTGAATTTCCTCAAGCGGCGTATAGTTTTTAGCCGGACAATAAAAAGAATGTCCGGAAAGCCATGTTTTCAATCACTTGGCAAAGAGAGATTCGAACAGAACGACGCTTGTTTGTGCAAGACGTAAAAGAAAGGCAGCATGGAATCCACCATCGTCATGATCAACCTGTTCGGCGCGGTAGCTCTGCTGCTGTTCGGTCTGGCACAGGTGAAGGACGGTGTCTCTAGAGCGTTTGGGGCGCGGTTGCGCACCGGCCTTGCCACCGGCACGCGCAGCGGCCTGCGCTCGTTCGTGTCGGGCTTCTTCGCGACGATCGCGCTGCAGAGCTCGACTGCCACGGCGTTGATGGTCGCCTCGTTCGTCGAGCGCGAATTGGTGAAGCCGCGCATGGCGCAAATCGTCTTGCTCGGTGCCAACGTCGGAACCGCTGTGACCGCCTGGATCGTGGCAACCGGCATAGAGTGGCTGTCTCCACTGGTAATCCTCGCCGGCATGGTCCTCCATCGCAGTGGCTCGTCGTCGCGTCAGGGCGGCGGTACGGCGCTGATCGGCATCGGTCTGATGCTGTTGTCGCTGCATTTGTTGAGCAGCGCCACGGAGCCGATGCGCCAGTCGCCGGCGCTTGGTGCCTTCATTGCCCTGCTCGACAATGCCTGGCCGGTCGCACTGGCCTTTTCCGCCGGCATCGCTTTCATCTCGTCGTCGAGCCTTGCGGCAGTCGTCCTCATTCTGTCGCTCGCCTCAACGGGCATCCTGTCGGCGGGACTGATCATCGTGCTGGTGCTCGGCGCCAACCTTGGTGGCGCCATTCCGCCTGTCATAGCATCGCTCTCCGGACCGGCTGCCGCCAAGCGTGTCACCCTTGGCAATCTGATCGTCCGGGCCATCGGCTGCCTGGTTGCGTTACCGCTCGCGAGCTTCGGTGCCGAATTGCTGGAAGCACTGCCACTGGCACCCGCAAAGCTGCCTGTGGACGCCCACCTCGGCTTCAACCTGATGCTTGCAGCACTTGCATGGCCGTTCTCGCGTCCCTTGTCGCGACTGATGCTCAGGCTGGTACCGGAACAGGCGCAGCCGGACAGCGGACCGAAATATCTCGACCAACACGAACTTTCGACGCCAGTTGTCGCCCTTGCCAGCGCCACGCGCGAGGTTCTCGGCGTCGGCGATCTGATCGAACGGATGCTGCTGCGCGCGTCAAGCGCTTTTGAAAGCAATGACCTGGCGAAGCTCAAGGAAATTCCATTACTGGAGAAACGCGTCGACAGCCTGCAGCAGGAAGTGAAAATCTACCTTTCCAAGCTAGGGCATGGTGGCCTGAGCGAAGAGGACGGTCGCCGCTCCATCGTCATCATCGACTATGCGATCAACCTCGAACACATCGGCGACATCATCGAGAAGGGCCTGATGCCGCAGGTGACGAAGAAGATCTCGCTCGGCTTGAAATTCTCCGAGGAGGGCTACGAAGAACTACGAAAGCTCTTCCACCTGACGATCGACAATCTGCGGATTGCCCAGACGATCTTCGTCACCCGCGACTTCAATCTCGCCAAGCAGTTGATGGAGGTAAAGGTCGAGGTTCGCCGGATGGAGAAGCAATCGTCGGAGCGACATCTGGAGCGCCTGCGCGATGGTCGCGCCGACAGCCTTCAGACAAGCTCGCTGCACCTTGACATGTTGCGCGACCTGAAGCGCATCAACGCTCACATCGTCTCCGTCGCACACCCAATCCTCGACGAGAGCGGACTGCTGATCGAAAGCAGACTGAAAGGTGCGGCCGAATAGCGCTCAATCGGCGGACGGCAAGCGGCGCATCGTGAATTCGATCTGATCGCCTTCCAGCTGACGCCAGCTCTCGACTTCTGTCCAGTACGCCGCCTTGGGATACTCGTCGAACCATTCGCGCGCCTTGGCGCGAGCCTCAAGCAGGTTGAGGCAATATGTTTGACGCACGAAACGGTCATTCTTCCGGCGTGTGCCCTCCGCCCGGTGGGTAGCAATCCGTCGTTTGAGACCCTCGAACGACGGAGGTCCAGGAATTTTCGTCATGAGCCTACCTCTGTGGGAAAAGGTAATATCGAAAGTCGCGTTTTGCGAGTCGAATCTGAGGAAGCCTCAATCACCCGCTATGCTGGCAGGACCGTGCCTCACCTGCTATCAGAACTGAAAAGACGAAAGCGCGAATCGACCTCTGACGTGCCCGGAGAAAGATAAGATGGAAAGACCCGAACTTCCGATCGGCCTGCCTGACGATATCGAAGAGAAGAAGTCCGTCGCCCGCGCCTGGTTCGAGAGCCTTCGCGACACTATCTGCGCCTCCTTCGAAGCGTTAGAAAACGAACTGACCGGCCCGCTATCGGACAGAGAGCCAGGCCGTTTCGTGGCCAAGGACTGGTCCCGCGAGAATGGTGCAGGCGGTGGCGGCCGGATGTCGATGATGCACGGTCGCGTCTTCGAGAAAGTTGGGGTGCACACTTCCACCGTCTATGGCGAGTTCGCGCCCGACCTCCGCGCTCAGATGCCTGGCGCCAAGGAGGATCCTCGCTTCTGGGCTTCCGGCATCTCGCTCATCGCCCATCCGGTCAATCCTAACGTGCCCGCCGTGCACATGAACACGCGCATGGTGGTGACCTCAAGCCGATGGTTCGGTGGCGGCGCCGATCTGACGCCGGTGCTTGACCGCCGCCGCACGCAAGAAGACGAGGACAGCCAGTTGTTCCACAAGGCGATGGAGATCGCCTGTCGCAGCCACTCCGGCGTCGCCGATTACGCTGCTTACAAGACATGGTGCGACGAGTATTTCTTCCTCAAGCATCGCAACGAGCCGCGCGGCATCGGCGGCATCTTCTATGACTGGCTCCATTCCGGCGAGGAAGCAGGCGGTTGGGATGCCGATTTCGCCTTCACGCGCGATGTCGGCAGGGCATTCGCCATGGTTTATCCGCGGATCGTTCGCTCGAACTTCAATAAACAGTGGACAGACGCGGATCGTGACGAACAATTGATTCGCCGTGGGCGCTATGTTGAGTTCAATCTGCTCTACGATCGAGGTACAATCTTTGGCCTCAAGACAGGAGGAAATGTAGAGTCCATTCTCTCGTCTCTGCCCCCTCTCGTGCTCTGGCCTTGACCAGACAAATAAAGAGGGCTGGAGGGCTTAAATTCGGAAACTGGACCACTAAGTTTAGGCATGTACGCGTAACAATCGGAGGAGGATTGTTCATGACGATACAAAGCAGCTCTGCGGCATCGGCGGGTGCTCACGAGCCTCTTATGCCGTTGGATACGCCCGAGTTTCTACGCCGGATTGCGGAACGGCTGCGGGCAAAAAGCGGCTCCGACTTGCCGCTTTCCTGCTTCATCGAGCAGGTAAAGCTACAACTGGCCGGTGGCAAGACGCCGGAGGAACTCGACCTCGCGGCAAATCAAGACAACAAAGCAGCAGTAGATTGCTACAGAGCCTGGGCGATGCCGGAATAACGAGAAAATGACCGCCGGCCGGTCCTTCGCGCCGGCCGGACCGGAACCTTCTTACCGCTTCGAACATTCAAACATTGCGGTAGCGCGCAATGGCATGAAATCCGACAGAAGGAGGAAAAAATGAGACTCTTCGAATGTGGAACTCTTGTCCCCGGATGCGACTGGCATACCCGGGCGAATGATGATGCGGAGATCGTCCGCCGCGTCGTCGAGCACATGAGGAGCGCTCACGGGGAAACCGTGATCCGCGAGAACATGATCGACAACATCAAGGCCCGGATTCGCAACGAGGCGACGGCCGCTTAGCTATTTGTCAGACTGTTCAGCCGGGCGAGCAGCGCCGCCCGGTCCGGAGTGAAGTCTTCTCCGACCCAGAAATCTTCCAAAGCCGACAGCGTCTCACCAACCTGCTTCCCGGCCGGCACGCCCGCACCCAAGACGTCGCCGCCATTGATCGGGAACTGCGGCTTCCTCCAGCCTTGCGCCAATTCAAGCAGCTTACTGAGCCTCGCGGAGCGAGCCATCTCCTGCATGTCGCCTTCCGCCTTGCCCCGTGCCGTTGCCAGCGCAAGTTTCAAGCGTGTTAGTATCCCGTCCGCGCCGTGCCGGTAGAGCAATCGCGCAAAGGCAGCCGACGACAATTCATCATTGATAACAGGCGCTTTGGCCCATGCTTTGAACCAGGCGGCCTCGGCATTGGAAAGCTTAAGGCGTATTGCCATCTTCTCCAGCCGATCAGCATCGGGTGGAATGATGGCGGCGAGGCGTAGAAGCGGATCCGGTCTCCAGCCAAGCACTTGCTCCGTGCCGATCAACGTCGGAATGGTGTCGATACCCCACTTCTCTGTCTCCGGCAGGATTTCGCTGAGCACGCCGACCTGCCGCATCCACAGGAGTGCCCGGCCAGGATCACCGGCGCCGAGCAACTTGCGGAGTTCCGACCACACCCTTTCGGCGGAAAGCGTCTTCAGCTTGTCCCGAGCCGATGCGCATGCCCTCAGCCCATTCGCGTCCGGACGACCGGAGCCATAATAGGCGAAGAACCGGAAAAATCGCAGGACGCGCAGATAGTCCTCGGCAACACGCGTCGCCGCGTCCCCGATGAAGCGGATATTGCGCTTCTCGATATCGGCAAGACCACCGACCAGGTCGATCACATCACCTTTGGCGTCGACATAAAGTGCATTGATCGTCAGGTCGCGACGCTCCGCATCCGTCTGCCAATCCGAACTGAAGGCGACCTTGGCCCGGCGCCCGTCAGTTTCCACATCAGCCCTCAGCGTCGTGACCTCGAAGGGCTTGCCATCAATGACAAGAGTGACGGTGCCATGTGCGACCCCCGTCGGAACAGCCTTGATGCCAGCGCCAGCCGCACGCTCGATGACCTGTTCCGGCGTGAGCGTCGTCGCAACATCGATATCACTGACCGGGAGCCCCATGAGACTGTTGCGGACCGCACCGCCGACGACGCGCCCCTCTCCTCCATCGGCGTTGAGCAGCGTGAACACGCGCGTCAGCGCCGAGTCCTTGAACCATGCCTCGTTGCCAAGGTTGGTCATGCATAGAGCCTTTCATAGAGGGTGCGAACGATGCCGGCGGTAATGCCCCAGATCATCCGGCTTTCATAGGGCATCCGGTAGAAATGCCGTTCGAGTCCGTCGAGCACGCGCCGGTCGCGCCTATGATTGGCCGGATTCATGAGAAAGGACAGCGGCACCTCGAAGACGTCATCCACTTCCGTTGGATTAAGCTTCAGCTCGAAACCGCGCCGGACAACCGCCAGCACCGGCGTAATGCGGAAGCCCGTCGACGCGAGATAGTTCGGAAGCCGCGCCACCGTCTCTACGAACGACCCGTCGATACCGATCTCCTCCTCGGTTTCTCTGATTGCAGCCTTTTCGGCGGAGCCGTCGATAGCGTCGATCTTCCCACCCGGAAACGCAATCTGTCCGGAGTGCTTGCGCAGCGTCGCCGTGCGCTGTGTAAAAATTACATGCGCATCATCACCATCGTCGATGACCGGCACCAGCACCGCAGCATCTCGAAGTTTGAAGGTCTCAACCTGAGTAACAATATCGGGGTTGAGAATATGATCGCCATGGTCGCGCCAGGAGAGATCCACCGGGCCACCACTCTGGTGAAGGGCGCGACGGCGGAATTCAGCCGCTGAGTAGAGCGAACGGTTTTCGATCAAAGCATTGGTCATCGGGAAAGTGCATCCAGTTCGTCCGCGGGCATTACGGGAAAGGTCATCCCCCCGGAGCGGAGACAAAACATCGTCTTGCCATCGACTTCAAGGCGCTCGCCGAGTTCGACGAGTTCGTACATGATGGGCCGCGAAACCAGTGCTTCCAGCCGCCCACGCACATGAAGATAGGGCTTCAACTCGCTGTTTTCACCATGAATTACAAAGCGAATGGAGTGCTCTGGCCCGGCTTCGACCACGTCGCCGACATTGGTCCGGAACGTCAGCAGCGGCTCACCATCCCTTTCACCGGCGTTCATTTCAACGGCCACGAACGGCGCATCTACAACGCGGATACCCACCCTTTCCACGGGTGTTACAAGGTAGGTCTTCCCATCCTCATCCTTGCGTAGGACCGTCGAAAATAACCTGACAAGCGGCGTCCGGCCGATCGGCGTTCCCATGTAGAACCACGTGCCGTCCGCTCGGATTTCCATATTGATATCGCCGCAGAACGGCGGATTCCACTTGTCGACGGGCGGAAGGCCGCGGGCTTTGGCTCCTGCGTCGCCGGCCGCGCGCGAAATCAGCGCGGCAAGACCGGCCGCATCCGTTATCGCCTTGATCTCTTCGGCTGCCATTCTTCTGTCCCGGTTTGTCTTTAACTCCAGAGGGTCACGAGATAGTCATTCGGAACGAACTTGTCAGCCCGCAACATCTCCATAACTCTATCTGGTATGACGATTGCGTGTAAGTCTGCCGATTCGCGACGAAAGATATCAGCCGCTGGAGATGCCTTATGGGTATGATGAAGACCGAAGCCCCTCTCGATGAAAAGGCGATCATCGCCGCGGCCGAGAAGGCCCTTGCAGATATTGCCGCCGCCCGGGGCGAAGTCTCCAAGGTCATCTTCGGCCAGGAAAGCGTCGTGGAGAACACCCTCCTCGCGGTTCTCTCGGGCGGCCATGCCTTGCTGGTCGGCGTCCCAGGCCTTGCCAAGACCAAACTCGTCACGACGCTCGGCGAAGTGCTCGGCCTTGCCTCCAACCGCATCCAGTTTACACCGGATCTGATGCCCTCCGATATCCTGGGCTCGGAAGTGATGGACCAGGACGACAGCGGCCGCCGCTCCTTCCGTTTCGTCAAGGGCCCGGTGTTCGCCCAGCTCCTCATGGCCGACGAAATCAACCGCGCGTCGCCGCGCACGCAGTCGGCCCTGCTGCAGTCCATGCAGGAATACCACATCACCGTCGCCGGGCATCGCTATGACTTGCCCGCTCCGTTCCACGTCCTTGCCACCCAGAACCCGCTGGAACAGGAAGGCACTTATCCTCTACCAGAGGCACAGCTCGACCGCTTCCTCCTCCAGGTCGACGTCCACTATCCGGAGCTCGCCGCGGAACGACAGATCCTGCTCGAGACGACCGGAATCAGCGAAACGGCGCCGCAAGCAATCCTGAACGCGGAGCGCCTCGTCGAAATCCAGACGCTCATCCGCCAGATGCCGGTCAGCGACAAGGTTGTCGACGCGATCCTCGCGCTTGTCCGCTCGGCTCGCCCCGGTCAGGGAAATGCGGCAACCGACAAGAACGTCGCCTGGGGTCCGGGTCCGCGCGCTGGCCAGGCTATGATGCTTTGCGCCCGCGCTCGCGCTCTATACGAAGGCCGCCTTGCACCATCAGTCGACGATGTCCACGCGCTCGCCGAACCCGTACTGCAGCACCGCATGGCGCTGACGTTTGCCGCGCGGGCGGAAGGCATGTCGGTTCGTGACGTCATTGGTGGGCTGGTTAAGCAGGCCAAGGGATAAGGAAGCGTCTGCGTGGCACCCATCGGACAGATCGTCAATCCGACCTCGGGCAATGATGCGCTCGCCCGCGCAAGGCAGCGGGCCAGCCTTGTGCCGGATTGTCTGGTCGAGGCCAAGCGGATCGCAAACACCGTCATCGCCGGCTGGCACGGCCGTCGCAAGCGCGGCATTGGCGAGAACTTCTGGCAGTTCCGTCCCTATAGCGAAGGCGAGAGCCTGTCCCGCATCGACTGGCGCCGCTCGGCACGCGACGACCACACCTACATCCGTGACCGCGAGTGGGAGGCAGCCCATACGGTCTGGCTTTGGGCCGACATGTCTCCCTCAATGATGTACAAATCGACGTTCGGAAATGCCTCGAAGGAAGGCCGGGCGCTCGTTATCATGCTGGCGCTTGCCGAAATCCTGGCGCGCTCTGGCGAACGAATAGGATGCCCAGGCGTCATGGAACCGATCGCCGCGCGCAACGCCGCGGAACGACTTGCAACGGCGCTGATGCACGCGCCGCTGAGCGGAGGACTGCCCGACACAGCCATGATCCGCGGCTGGAGCGAACTCGTGCTGATCGGTGATTTCCTTGATGATGCATCCGCGGTCATGGCGCGCATCGGTCCCCTGGCGCGGCGCGGTCTGCGCGGCCACGTCATCGAGATCGCCGATCCGGCCGAAGAGCTTTTCCCCTATGATGGCCGCACCGAATTCACCGATCCCGAGACGGGGTCGAAGCTGACATCCGGCCGGGCCGAGCATGTTCGCGAAGCTTATACCCGCGCCTACCTCGGCCGCCGGGATGATCTCGGCCAGGCGTTGCGTCATATGGGCTGGACCTTTGTCAGCCACCGGACCGACCATCTCGCCTCCGAAGCACTGGTCGCCGTTCACATGTATCTCTCGGGCATGCCCGCGAGGATAACGCAGGGAGAACGCACGTGAGCGCTCTTCCCTTTGCCTTCGCCTACCCCGCAATCCTCGGCGCGCTCCTCGCCCTGCCGATCATCTGGTGGCTGCTGAGACTGACGCCCCCGCGCCCGAAGACGGAAGTCTTTCCGCCGCTGAAGATTCTGGCGACGGTCCTGAAGCGGGAGGAAACCCCGGCCCAGAGCCCCTGGTGGCTGACCTTGCTGCGCATGCTGTTGGCCGCTGCCGTCATTCTGGCTATCGCCGACCCGGTCTTCAATCCGCGTACGAATTCAATCGCTTCCGGTGGCCCGCTCGTGCTCTTTGTTGACAACGGCTGGGCCACGTCACCAGATTGGGATCGCCGCGTGAAGACGGCCGACGCGCTGATTGATGACGCAGAATCTGCTGGTACTCCGGTGGCGATCGCCTTCACCGCCGACCCGACCAACGATGCCGTCCCCGGTACGGCAGCCGTCGCCCGCGACAAGCTGCGTGCCGCGGAACCGAAGCCGCTTGTGCCGGATCGCCAGCGCGCTTTCGAAGCTCTCCGCGCCGCGCTGAACGGCGTCCATCCAGGCACTCTCGCTTTTCTCACTGACGGTGCCGCTGCAAGCGAGAATGACGCGACCGTCCGCGAGCTTTCCGATCTCTCGCCAGCTCAATTGCGACTGATTTCCGGGGACGCGAACGAGACGATCGCGATCACGTCGGCAAACAATGCCGCCGATGCGATGACGGTAACCGCCACGCGCCTTGACAATGCCGCTGCCGCCTCGCGCCTGATCACCGCGCAGGACACGCAGGGACGCGCGATCGCGGCTGGCTCGATCGACTTCCAACCGGGTCAGAGCGTCGCGACCGGATCGATCACCGCACCGTTTGAAATGCGCAACGATTTCGCGCGCGTCAGCATCGATAACCACGCAACGGCTGGCGCCGTGCATCTGCTCGACGACGGTTTCAAGCGTCGCCGTGTGGTTCTGCTATCAGGTGAGGTCGGTGACACGTTCCAACCACTGCTTTCGCCGCTATATTACATCCAGCGCGCCCTGCAGCCTTATGCCGACCTGATCGAACCGAACACGCCCGATCTTGCCACCTCGATCCCGGATCTGCTGTCGCAGAATCCATCTGTCATCATCATGGCGGATATTGGCCGCCTGCCCCAGGGAACCTACGAGCCGCTGCAGCGCTGGATCGCGAACGGCGGAACGCTCGTTCGCTTTGCAGGTCCGCGCCTTGCCGCCGCACCCGCCGACGATCCGTTGGTGCCGGTGACGTTGCGCCAGGGCGAACGTGCATTGGGTGGCGCGCTGTCCTGGGCCGAGCCGCAGCCGCTCGCCGAATTTCCGACCTTTGGCCCCTTTGCCGGAATGCCGAAGCCGACGGATGTTACGGTCAAGCGGCAAGTTCTCGCGGAGCCGACGCCGGACCTTGCAGAACGCACTTGGGCAAGCCTCGCCGATGGCACGCCCCTCGTTACGACTAAGCCGATCAATGCAGGCAGGATCGTCCTGTTCCATGTCAGCGCCGAAGCGACGTGGTCCGACTTGCCGATCTCCGGCAATTTCGTCGAGATGCTGCGTCGCCTCGTCCAGCTGTCGCGTTCCGGCGGCGTTACCGCCGAGGCCGCCGGCGCCTCGACTGCTGAGGCCTTGCCGCCTTTCCGGTTGCTGACCGCGAAGGGCGCACTCACGACCGAAACCGGCACGGCGCGTCCGCTGATCCCGAACGCCAAAGTGACGCCGGTTGCAAGCTTCGATAACCCACCCGGCCTCTACGGATCGGAAGAAGGATTTACGGCGCTGAACGTCCTGCCGAAGAATGCCGAACTGAAACCGCTAGATGCCTCAGGTCTCACCGTCGTGCGCGAAGGGTTGATCGGCGGTGAAACCTGGTCGGCAAAGCCTGCGTTGTTCCTGATCGCCTTCCTGTTGCTGCTGGCGGACAGCCTGATCGTGATGTTCATGAGCGGTGCCTTTTCGAGGCTGCGCTCGGCGGCGCGTACAGCAGCGCTTGTCGCAGTGGCGGTCAGTGCGGCCTTCTTACTGCAGCCGGGACAATCAAATGCCGATGACTCCAAGCCCGGCGACGATCAGACTTTCCAGCGGCTCGACAATACGCACCTCGCCTATGTCGTCACCGGCGAACAGGAGGTCGACCACATATCCGAACGCGGGCTGGAAGGCCTGACGGAATTCCTGACATACCGCACCACGTTGGAGCCATCGCCGCCTGTCGGCGTGGATCTCACGAAGGATGAGCTCACCTTCTATCCGATCATCTATTGGCCGATCTCGGCGACCGCGCCCATGCCCTCGGCCGCTGCGATCAACAAGATCGATGCCTATATGCGCGCGGGCGGAACCGTGCTCTTCGATACGCGCGATCAGTTTAGCGCGCTCGACAGCAATGGAAGCTCGGTCAGCGCCAATGGCGAGCGATTGCAGCAGATCCTTGCCAATCTCGATATTCCGCCGCTGGAACCGGTACCGTCGGACCACGTGCTGACGAAATCGTTCTATCTGCTCTCAAGCTTCCCCGGCCGTTACACGGGCAGCCCGCTCTGGATTGAAGCACGCCAGGAAAATCGTCCCGAAAACGCCAAGTCGGCGGCCACGGCCGACGGTGTTTCCCCAATCCTCATCACCGGCAACGATTTTGCCGGCGCCTGGGCCGTCGATGACAACGGGGTACCGATGTTGCCGACGGTCCCGCCGGACGAGACACAGCGCGAATACGCCTATCGCAGCGGCGTCAACATCATGATGTACATGCTAACCGGCAACTACAAGACCGATCAGGTCCATGTCCCAGCTCTCCTAGAACGGTTGGGACAGTGATATGACAGTTGATCTTTCGCCCTTCATCCCTTGGCCGCTCTTGGCGGGTCTGGCGATCATTGTTCTGGTAACTGCAGCCTTTGCCATCTGGCGCCGCGTGCGTGGCGCGTGGATCCGCTCGATCGCGGCCCTTGCTTTGCTGGCTGCCCTCGCCAACCCGCTCTTGCTGCAGGAAGATCGCGAGCAACTGTCGACGGTCGTGCCCGTGATCGTTGACCGCAGCCAGAGCCAGCAGACGCCTGAACGCATCAAGATGACCAACGATGCCCTGGCGCAGCTGAAGGATCGCCTCGCCCGCTTCCCCAACATCGAACCACGCTACGTCGACGCGACGGAACCGGAAGACTCGGACGCTCCCTCGACGCGGCTGTTCAATGCGCTTTCCGCCGCTGTCGCGGATGTGCCGCCCGCCCGCATCGGCGGCGCCATCATGCTGACGGACGGTGAAATCCACGACGTTCCCGGCGTCAACCAAGCCCTCGGCTTCGATGCTCCGATCCACGGCCTGATCACCGGCAAAGCGAATGAATTCGACCGCCGCATCGAGGTGGTGAAGGCGCCGCGATTCGGGATCGTCAACGAGGAGCAGCAATTGATGCTGCGCGTCTTCGACGATGGGCCGAGCCCTGGTGGCACCGCAAACGTCACGGTGAAGCTCAACGGTAACGAGATCGCCACGCTTCAAGCCACGCCGGGTCGCGACACGCCGTTTTCGTTCAAGGTCGAGCGCGGCGGCAGCAACGTTCTGGAGTTTTCGGTCGCCACCCTCCCGGGCGAAGTCACCGACGCGAACAACCGCGCGGTCCACTTGATTGACGGCATTCGCGAAAATCTGCGCGTTCTGCTCGTCTCCGGCGAACCGCATGCCGGCGAGCGCGCCTGGCGCAATCTCCTGAAGTCGGATGCCTCGGTGGACCTCGTCCACTTCACCATTTTGCGTCCGCCCGAAAAGCAGGATGGCACACCGATCAACGAACTGTCGCTGATCGCCTTCCCGACCCGCGAATTGTTCGTCGACAAGATCAAGGATTTCGACCTGATCATCTTCGACCGCTACCAGCATCGCGGCGTGCTACCGATCCTCTACTACGATTATATTGCCCAGTACGTTGAAAATGGCGGCGCCCTGTTGATCGCTGCGGGCCCCGAACATGCCGGCCAGGATTCGATTGCGCTGACGCCGTTGTCGTCGGTACTCCCGGCCGCTCCGACCGGCCAGATGATCGAGAAAGCCTTCTACCCTCGGCTTTCGGAAGAAGGTCGCAAGCACCCCGTTACCCGCGGTCTCGATGGTTCCGCTGACGAACCGCCGCATTGGGGCCGCTGGTTCCGCAGCGTCGATGTCGACCCCCCGCAGGGCCAGACGGTCATGGTCGGCGCAGACAACCATCCGCTGCTCGTTCTCAACCGCGCCGGACAGGGCCGCGTTGCCATGCTGCTCTCTGATCAGGGCTGGCTATGGGCCCGTGGCTTCGAAGGCGGCGGCCCGCATGTATCTCTCTATCGCCGCGTCGCCCACTGGCTGATGAAAGAGCCGGCGCTTGAGGAGGAGGCCCTCACGGCGCGCGCATCCGGCCGCACGCTGGAGATCACGCGCCAGACCATTGGCGCGGATCCTGGCAACGCGACGGTTCGCTATCCCTCGGGAAGGATGGAAACTCTGCCCCTGACGCAGGCCGAGCCCGGCCTGTTCAAGGCCGAGAAGAAGATGGACGAGATCGGCCTTTTTGAGATCCGTAATGGCGACGTGACGACACTCGCGCATGTCGGCGCGGTCGATGCTCCCGAATTCAAGGCAATGATCTCGACGACTGACGCGTTGAAGCCTGTCTCCGATAAGACAAAGGGTCTCGTCACCCGCGTTTCCGATACCAGCGGCACGATCAGCATTCCGCCGATCCTGCCGGTCCGCGGCCAGATCCGCGTCGCCGACGACGATCGCATGCAGATCCATCTCACCAACGAAACGGTGCTGAAGGGCATCAACACCCTACCGCTATTTGCCGGCTTCGCCGGTGTCGGTATCTTGCTGCTTGCCTTCGGCGCCATGTGGTGGCGCGAAGGGCGTTAGCGGCATGGCCGAGTTTGAAGTGACTTGCTCGCCGACCGCCGATGATCTCACGGCGATCGGCGACGCACTGTCGGCCTTCAATATTCATGACGTCGGCCCTGCCGAACGCCAACCGCTGGCAGTTCTCATCCGGGATACCGACGGCAACGTCACCGGCGGCCTGTCCGGCTATACCGCCTGGGGCTGGCTCTTCACGCAGTTGCTGTACATTCCCGACGAGGAACGCGGCAAAGGCATGGCTGGCAAGATTCTGGCTTTGGCTGAAGAGGAAGCGGCCGCGCGCGGCTGTCACGGGGCCTGGATCGATACCTTCAATCCACAAGCCCTGCGGGCATATCAGCGGCAGGGCTACGAGATATTCGGCGAATTGCCGGAGTTTCCGAAAGGCCGTACCCGCACCTTTCTGCGTAAGTCGCTTCCGGAAATCAGCTGAGCGCAGCCGGCCGCGTTTCGGCATCAATTGCCATCGCGGCTATCGCCGCCACGACCAGCAGGCCCGCCAACAAGCCGATCGCCAGACCTAATCCGCCCGAGACAACAAACGTCATCAGCGATGGAGCAAGCAAACCGCCGCGCCATCGCACCCGCGAAGCCCATGCCCGTCGCCCGCGACGCCGCGGGATAGAGCTCAGACATATAGGCGTATAATGCCCCCCATGTCCCAAGCAGGGCAAAACTCCTGACCAGCACCGCGATCCAGCGCCTCGTCCATGGAAATACTGCTCTTGCGCTGGCCTCTCAAGCCACTGAAAAATCACACGAAGTGCGTCTGAGGTCTATGGCTTAATATTGCAGGGGGCCTATTTCCGCCAGCCGATAGTGCCCTTCAGCCTGCTATGTGCATCCTCGGCAAGCGGCACGACCAGTACGCGAGACGGATCAACGGGGCCCGGAAACGTCAGCGCATTGTGGGCTACCCGCTCGAATCCAAGCGGGCAATAGTAAGGCGGATCGCCGACGAGGATGACCGCCTCCGATCCCTTGCGACGTGCGGCGTCGATGGCAATCCGGACGAGTTCCCGGCCAATGCCACGACCCTTGTGCGACGGCCGCACGGCAAGCGGCCCAAGCAGGTGCCCACTAACCGAACCGGCCTGAACGGGCGTCATGCGCACCGACGCGATCGTCTCTCCGTCATCGGCGCAGATGAAGGAAAGCGAGAGATCGTGTGGTCCCTGCTCACGGATCCGCGCTGCGGCGCGCGTATGCCGGCCAGGGCCGAATGCTTCTTCGTTGATATGTTCGATTGTAGCGTCGTGCGACGCATCCTCAGTGAGGTAGACCAGATCGTGCTTGTGCATGATGAGACGGAAACCAGATAGACAGAATTGATGGATCTCGAGCACGCCCTTCGGCGTTCGGGAGCATCAGCGTCGTCGCAGGTTTCTCGGTGCAAACATCAAATCGGGTTCCAGAAATGTAAAATGGCCGATAGCAGGAAAAAATTCAGTCGTCCAATGGAATTTAGCGCAGCGTCGCGCGGCGTGACGCAGTGTTCAATCTTTACCGCCCTGCAAACGCGTTGAGCGTACGATATGTTCGAGCCAAGGAAAATTTGAAGGATCACAACATGGGCATGCTGGTTGATGGCGTCTGGCGTGACGTCTGGTACGATACGAAAGAAACCAAGGGGCACTTCAAGCGCGCCGCTTCCCAGTTTCGAAACTGGATTACAGCCGATGGAGCCGCTGGCCCATCCGGAACGGGCGGTTTCAAGGCGGAGGTCGATCGTTACCACCTCTATGTCTCGCTGGCATGCCCCTGGGCGCATCGGACGCTGATCTTCCGCAAGCTCAAGAAGCTCGAGGACGTCATCAGCGTTTCCGTCGTCGATCCGCTAATGCTGTCGAACGGTTGGGAGTTCAAGGTCGGCGACGGCGCCACCGGCGACCATCTCTTCGCCACCAAGACGCTCTGGGAAATCTACGTGAAGGCCGATCCGCACTATTCCGGCCGGGTGACTGTTCCGGTCTTGTGGGACAAGAAGACCAACACGATCGTCAATAACGAATCCTCCGAAATCATCCGGATGTTCAACAGCGCCTTCGATCATCTGACGGGCTCGACCGCCGATTTCTATCCCGACGACCTGCGCGCCGATATCGATGAACTCAACGCTGTCGTCTATGACACCGTCAACAACGGCGTCTACAAGGCCGGCTTTGCAACGACGCAGGAAGCTTATGGCGAGAATGTCGTCAGGCTCTTCGAAACGCTGGATATGCTCGAAGACCGTCTCGGCAAGGGTCGTTATCTCTTCGGCGATCGGCTGACCGAGGCCGATTGGCGACTGTTCACGACTTTGGTTCGTTTCGATGCCGTCTACGTCGGCCACTTCAAATGCAACATCCGTCGCATCAACGACTATCCCAATCTGTCGGCTTATCTGCGCGATCTCTACCAGACGCAGGCTGTCAAGGAGACGGTGAACTTCCGTCATATCAAGGATCACTATTACCGCAGCCACAAGACAATCAATCCGACCGGCGTTGTGCCTGTCGGCCCTGCGCTCGATCTCGATCGCCCGCATAGTCGTGCCCGATTGGCAGCGGCCTAGCCCTGTGCACTACCAGACGTGAGCGGGCTCCTCTTCGCCCGCGAGTTCCGCCAGACGGCGGCGCGTTGCCTCGGTCGTACCCGATGGCAGATCATCGACTGCGAAGAAACCGCACTCGACGATTTCCCGATCCGGCGGCCGGGGTGCCGTCTGCTCCACCTGTGTCTTGTAGAAAAGGACGTGGTCGCGGCGGCTGGCCGCCCTGTTGAAATAGATGTGGAAGAGCTGCGGCCGGCCGAGAATACGCAAATTCCCCTCCTCTCGGAGCTCCTTGACCAGCGCTTCCTCGGCAGTCTCGTTTCGCTCGAGCCCGCCGCCAGGCATGTGCCAGCCGGGTACGTAGCTGTGCCGTACGAGAAAGATACGGCCCGCCGAATCGAAGCAGGCGGCGCGGACACCCATCGTCATTCCACGCGCCACCGCAAAATAAATATGCACGATGCGCATCAGCACTCGCGACTGCCAGGGGCGGATAGTTCCGATCACGCTCTTTCCAATTCCACTAATCCGTTCAAGCAGATGTGTTTGAATTGCAGACCGACTGGGCTATGTGTCGTCGCATGTTCAAGCTCGCGCACATCTCCGACATTCATCTCGGCCCACTCCCTCGCCTTTCGGTCCGCGAGCTCTTTTCCAAACGCATTACCGGCTTTGTGAACTGGCATCGCAATCGGCGCAAGCACCTTTTCGGTAGCACATTGGATCTGCTGCTCGATGACATACGTGCCAAGCAAGCCGACCATCTGGCCGTCACCGGCGATCTGGTGAACCTCGCGAGCGGGCTGGAAATCCGTGCCGCTGCCGCATGGCTGAAAGAACTCGGTGATCCCGCCGACAATTCCGTCGTACCCGGAAACCACGATGCCTATGTACCCGGCGCCTACGAAAAATCGGTGCGCGCATGGTACGACAATGTGCGCGGCGACCTCGCTCCGGCCGAATGGCAGGAAGATCGCCACGTCTTTCCCTATCTCCGCGTCCGCGGCAAGATCGCCATCGTCGGCTGCTCGACGGCGGTCGCAACGCCCCCTTTTGCGGCCAGCGGCTTCTTCGGTGAGCGCCAGGCCCGCGACACCGTGAACATGCTGCGCGCGGCCGGCGAGGCTGGCCTGTTTCGGGTCGTGATGATCCACCATCCGCCCATCCGTGGCGCCACCTCCTTCCACAAGCGGATGATCGGCATCCGCCGCTTCGGCGCCGTGATCTCTACCGGCGGAGCCGAGCTGGTGCTTCACGGCCATACGCATTTGAACACGCTCCACTGGCTACGCGGCCAGACAGGCCCGGTCCCAGTGGTCGGCATCGCTTCGGCATCGCAGGGACCGGGAGGATTGAAACCCCGCGCCGCCTACAATCTGTTTTCGATAGATGGGGCTCCAGGCGCTTGGGAACTGACTGGAGAACGCTTCAGCATCAACTCGATGGGCGACGGCGTTTCCAGTGAAAGCGTCGATATCTTCAAGGCTTAGCGCCGTTTCTGGAATCATCTTCTTGTCAAGCTGATTCAGAAATTCAAGATGACGATAACTTGAATTTCGGGAAGCATCCGAGATCTTGGCAATTGGCGATCGCCACGTAAACTTGTCGTCTCTGCATTATCAATTCACGGGAGTCATTGCATGCCCATGGCGCCTATCGGTCTTCGCGGTCTGGCTTTGGCAGGCTTGCTTGCCCTCGCAGTCTCTTCATCCGCCTTTGCGATCGGCAACGAGAGCGACGAAACCAAGCCACCGCCAAAGACTGAAACGACGACGAAATGCACGGACGGCAAGGTCTGGGATGCAAAGCGCAAGGAATGCGTGGTCCCGAAGAAGAACTCGTTCAACGACGACGAGCTTTACAAAGCAGCGCGCGAATTCGCCTATGCCGGCCAATACGACAACGCCTTGACCGTACTTCAGCTTGCCAAGAACCAGAACGATCCGCGCATCCTGAATTACCTCGGCTATGCCAACCGCAAGGCGGGTAGAATAGAGCTGGGAATGTCGTATTACCGAAAGGCCCTGCAGGCCGACGAGAATTATATTCTGGCACGGTCATATATGGGCCAAGCTTTGGTGGAACAGGGTGACGTACAGGGAGCGCGCGTCCAACTCGTCGAGATCCGGGATCGGGGCGGTGAGCAGACCTGGGCTTACCGCTCGCTGCTGCAGGCATTGAACGGTTACCGCACGTATTGAGACCCGAGGCAGAGCCTGACGAAGAAAAGCTTTGAGAACCCGTGGGATAGGCTGCGGGATGCTTGCGAAGCATCCGGTACTTGTTTCATAAAGGACACAGAGGCGATATAAATCGATTGCCTGCTGGGCGTTCTGCCCGAACGCCCATGCACTACTTGGAAAGACCATGCGTCAACCCGTGACGACCATCGATATTAGACGCGACCTAGTGGGCCTTCTGCCCCGGCTGCGGCGTTTTGCGATGACCCTTGCAGGTGACGCGGCGAGTGCGGACGAACTCGCGCAAGCGGCGTGTGAGCGCGCGATCGCCAAGAGCAACCAATGGAATGGCGAAGGCCGCCTGGAGAGCTGGGTTTACGCCCTCGCCCGCCAGCAATGGAGCGACGACCATCGCCGGCGCAAGCCGCACCCGATCGCCAGGGGCAATGTCACCGATATCCGGGAAGCGAGCCGCGATCGTATTTCGCTCGTCGATCCCGATGTCATCCACCGCATGATCGCCGACATGCCCGAGGGCACGTCCAGCGCCTTTTTGCTGGTTGTCGTCGAAGGACACAGCTATCGGCAGGCGGCCGACATCATGGGCATCACCATCAACATCGTCGTAACCCAGCTTGCCGCGGCTAGGCTGCATTTCGCCAGTGTCGCCGACAACTATCCTCACAGGTACTGAATTGCTCGATTTCAAAAAACTGCCGCTCGACGCTCAGCTAGCCGCCCTGCTGGACGGCGAGACGACGCCCGAACAGAAGCATGAGCTCGAGCAGCGCCTAGCCATCGACGAGGGCGCCAAGCGGCTCTACGACAAGCTGCGACACGGCACCGATTTCGGAAAGCACCGCCTCGACGACGTTCTCAAGGAACCGGTTCCCCTCGCCCTCGTTCGCTCGATCAAGAGCGCAGAGCCGCCAAAGGCCCCGGTTGCGCCGCGCGTTTCGCGCCCCTCGCTCAAGCTTGCGCCGACCAGGCCGCAGGCCCTCGCGGCGGCAATCATCCTCTTCATCGTCGGTTGCGGCATCGGCTTTTTCGCCGCTGGCAGCACCAGCAAGATGCAACCGGCCGCCCCGACAGCGATCGAAGCCGCCGTGGAATCCAGCGAATGGTTGACAGACGTTGTCGCCAACCAGCGGCTTATCGCCCGCCAGCCCCGTCATATTTTCGAGGTGCCGTCGACGCAGGCGGAGGAAATTGCCACCTGGCTGACCTCAACAGTGGGCGTTGCGTTCCGCGTGCCTGATCTGACGGAACAGGGCTGGACGTTCCAAGGCGCGCGCGTCTTCATCGGCGACGGCCGGCCGGTCGGCCAGCTCGTCTACACCAGCTCCGATGGCGACCTGGCTTCCATCTGCTTCCGCAAGGATAACTTGCCGTCCGAGGCCGACGATTTCAAAGAAACGATCAAGGACGAGATTGGCGTGGTCGCTTGGCACAATGCCGGCACGTCCTATGTGCTTGTCGGCCCATCGTCGGAAGCCTCGCTCGGGCAACTCGCCATACAGGTCGCTACGTCGATCTGATATCCGCACGTCTCGCGCTGCCACTGGCCGCCCGCGATCAACGGTGCGACGCTCTCTCGACACTGTATAGGAAAGAAGTGCAGCGGATTAATCCGCTGCACGGATCGCGTCAGGATTTTCCGGCTTTGACCTCGAGCACCCGGTTTGCTGCAGAGACGATCGCCTCGAGCGACGCACCGACAATGTTTGTGCTGATGCCGGCGCCAAACAGTTTGCCGCCAGGATAGGAGGTCTCGACATACGAGATGGCGGCAGCGTTCGAGCCGTGCTGCAGTGAATGCTCCGAATAGTCCTCGACCGACATGTCGATGCCGAGATAATGCGAGAGAGCATTGATGAAGCCATCGACCGGGCCATTGCCCCTGCCCTCTATGCGCTTCGCCTCACCGTTATCGGTGATCTCGGCGGCAACGATGCGCTGCCCCTTGCGCTCGGGGTCGGCATAGGTGTGATGGTCGACGAACTTGATGCGGCCCTCCGGCTGCGTCACGTAGCGCTCGATGAAGCGGTCGTAGATCCGCTTCGACGGCAACTCCTTACCCTCTTCATCGGTGATCCGCTGAATGTCTTCGCGGAACTCGACCTGCAGGTTGCGCGGCAGGTTCAGCCCGTAGTCCTGCTGGAGGATATAGGCGATACCGCCCTTGCCGGACTGCGAATTGATGCGGATGATCGCCTCGTATGTGCGGCCGACATCCTGCGGATCGATCGGCAGGTAGGGCACTTCCCAGATCGGGTGATTGGCGACTTTGATCGCCTTCATGCCCTTGTTGATCGCGTCCTGGTGCGAACCGGAGAAAGCCGTATAGACCAGTTCGCCGACATAGGGGTGGCGCTCGCCAATCGGCATCTGGTTCGAATATTCGAAGACTTCCTTCATCCGCACGATATCGGAGCAGTCGATCTCAGGGTCGACGCCCTGCGTGAACATGTTCAGCGCCATGGTGACGACATCGACGTTGCCCGTGCGCTCGCCATTGCCGAACAGCGTACCTTCGACACGGTCTGCACCCGCCAGCAGTGCCAGTTCGGCGGCGGCAATACCGGTACCGCGGTCGTTGTGCGGATGCAGCGAGATGATCAGGTTCTCGCGGTTGTCGAGGTTGCGGCACATCCACTCGATCTGGTCGGCATAGACGTTCGGCGTCGCCATCTCCACGGTGGAAGGCAGGTTGATGATCAGCTTGTTGTCGGGCGTCGGCTTCATCACCCCGATGACAGCATTGCAGATGTCCAGGGCCACTTCGAGCTCAGTGCCGGTGAAGCTCTCCGGGGAATATTCGAAGCGGTAGCCACCGCCGGCCTTGGCGGCCATATCGGAGATCATTTTTGCCGCATCGACGGCGATCTGCTTGATACCCTGGACGTCCTTGCCGAACACAACGCGACGCTGCAATTCGCTGGTGGAGTTGTAGAAATGAACGATCGGGCGGTTCGCGCCTTCCAGCGCCTCGAAGGTGCGGGTGATCAGCTCCGGACGGCACTGCACCAGTACTTGCAGCGATACGTCGTCGGGCACATTGCCCTGCTCGACGCACCACCGCGCGAAATCGAAATCGGTCTGCGAAGCGGAAGGGAAACCGATCTCGATTTCCTTGAAGCCCATGTCGAGCAGCAGCTGGAACATGCGGGCCTTGCGGTCGTGACCCATCGGGTCGACCAGCGCCTGGTTGCCGTCGCGCAGATCGACCGAGCACCAGATGGGCGCCTTGGTCAGCGTCTTTGACGGCCATGTGCGGTCCGGGATGTTCACCTGCGGATAGGCGCGATACTTGATCGCCGCCTCGGGCATGCCTTTGGTTTGGGAGCGGGTGTTCGTGTCCATGTCTTCTCTTCCTCTTCCCGTCATCTGGCCAGCCGCGTCATAGCGTATCGGGTCTGGCTTGGCGATGACGAATCCGGTGCAAAAGCATCCGGTTGATCAGTTTTCGGGATTGGTCACGAGGAGCGATGGCCTGGGCGGGCTTTCGGCCGCCGGGCGCTCCTCAACGGACCCGGCAACCGCGCGTAAGGCCGAGGAGAAGAAGCGATGTCAGGGCGCGCGTATTGTCACGGAGCGCGATGCGCCCGCGAACAATCTGCTCGGAAATCATGATGCCCG
Source organism: Rhizobium sp. YTU87027 (assembly GCF_050644135.1). NCBI lineage: Bacteria > Pseudomonadati > Pseudomonadota > Alphaproteobacteria > Hyphomicrobiales > Rhizobiaceae > Rhizobium > Rhizobium sp. YTU87027. The sequence goes on from NZ_CP098440.1 coordinate 2,183,847, forward strand.
TGTTCTTCATGGTCGCGCTTATAGCCGGGGTACAAAAAACTGGCAATCCCTCCGTCTATTTTTTCGCTGCTTGCACAAAACGTGACAGCGCCAGCATCAGCCCTCCGGCGAGCAATCCCCAGAATGCGCCCGAGATACCCGCGAAGGAAACGCCCGATGCCGTCACCAGAAACGTGATGGCCGCCGCCTCCCGCGACTCCTGCGCCTGGAAGGCCGACATAGCGGAACTGGAAAACGCGCCGACCAGTGCGAGACCGGCCACCGCCTGGATCAGGATAGGCGGCGCCAAGGCCACGAAGGTCGTCACCGCCCCCGCCAGCAGGCCGAGAATGACATAGCATATGCCCGAGACGAGGACGGCCCAGTAGCGCCGCGCCGGATCGGCATGCGCGTCCTGACCGGCGCACATCGCCGCCGTAATCGCAGCGAGATTCACCGCATGGCCACCAAATGGCGCCGACAAGATCGAAAACAGTCCGGTCACGGAAAAAAGCGGCCCCGGTTTCGGCTGGTAGCCATTGACCTTCAGGACGGCAATGCCCGGAATGTTCTGCGACGCCATGGTTACGATGAAAAGCGGCAGGGCGATGGAGACGAAGGCCGGCAGGTTGAAGACGGGCATAACGAACTCGACGGGGGGCCGCAGCGCCTGCTCGACCGAGCCGAGCGCTCCCTCGGGAATATCCACGCCGAGGGCAACCACCAGCACGAAGGCCGCCAGCGCTGCCGGCACCGCCCAAAGCCGCTTGAACGCACCGACAACGATCCACGCCACCACGATCGGCAAGCCGAGCAGCGGATTGAAGCCGATCGCCCTCACCGGCGCAAAGCACAATCCGATCAGGACGCCGGCGAGCATCGCATTGGCAAGAGGCGCGGGAATGGCCGCAACCGCCCGGCCGAGCGGCTTGAACAGGCCGGCGATGACGATCAGCAACGCGCAGATGAGAAACGCGCCGACCGCCGCATTGAACCCGCCTTCGACCACACCGGTACTTGCAAGCAGTGCCCCACCCGGAGTGGACCAAGCGATGCTGATAGGCAGCCGCGTGACGGAGCTGAGGAAGATTGCGCAAAGCCCCAGCGCAATCGACAGCGCCATAAGGCCCGACGCCGCCTGCGCATCCGTCGCACCGACACTCTGCAGGCCGTGAAGCACCACCGCAAAGGAGCTGGCAAACCCCACGAAAGTGGTGAGGATGCCCATGAACAGGCTTTGGATGGAAAAGTCTTTGAGCATAGCGGAACTCGATCGGCGGAAAGTCCGCATGGAAGCCGTATCGCGCGGACTTGCGCAAGTGCAGATTGGCACCATTCGGTACCTATCGGTCGGCTCTATACGGCTAGACCTTTCGGACGACGAAAATCATTTCCTCTGAGGTCCGTTCGTCGAAAGGTCCGCGGTGCCAGTCACCATAGACCACCTCGACCTGTAGCGCGGAAGCTTGGAGGTAGCGTTCAATCTCCTCGCGCGATAAGAACAACAACTCGCTTTTCGAAACCAGTATCTCATCCGGGAAATGATAACGCGTCTCGAAATGAATCCGGCCACTGCTGTAGGAGATTACGTCACGCGCCTCGCGGATGACGCGCCCCTCCTGATTAACCTCGAATGCCCCGCCGTTCCATCGCGCCTTCCAGTCTATTTCGGGATTGCGGGATTCAAAGACGATGCAGCCGTCACGCGCCAGATGCTCGCGCATGGCGGCAAAGGTGGCGAGGATGGAGGTCTCGTCGAGCAGCACTTGAAAGGCATGTCCGGTCATGATGATTAGATCGAAGCGCTTATCGGATCGGAAGTGCTGGGAAAGACACTCTACCCATTCGATTCTGTCGCCATGCAGCTTGCCTCTAGCGATATCAAGCATCGTCCGCGAGGGATCGGCACCGGTCACATCATGCCTGCATGCCGCATAGGCGTCCCACATCAGCCCGGTGCCGCAACCAAGATCGAGGATTGACTTCGGACCGCCATCCGCGAGCGAGAGGTAGAAATCCCGATCCTCAGACCAGCCGCAAGCAAGATCATAGAGGGCGGCCAAACGCGGATGCTCGTAGTGCAGATCGGGCATATCAAAACTCCGCGGTTCGGTTGCGCAAACGCAAAAAGCGCCCTCGCCCGCCATCCGGCAAGCAAGGGCGCTTCTCATAACACGAAATCAGATCTCGGACTGCGACGTGATGATGCGCGAAACGAGGCCGTAGGCCTTGGCTTCTTCTGCCGACAGCCAGTAGTCGCGGTCGGTATCGGTAGCGATCTTCTCGTAAGGCTGGCCCGTGGCTTCCGCCATGATCTTGTTCAAGCGCTCGTTCATCTTGATGATCTCACGAGCCTGGATCTCGATGTCGGACGCCATGCCGCGCGTGCCACCGGACGGTTGGTGGAGCAGGAAGCGGGTGTTCGGCAGGCAAAGGCGCTGCTCCTTCGGCGCCGCGACATAGATCAGCGCGCCGGCCGATGCGACCCAGCCCGTTCCGATCATCCAGACCTTCGGCTTGATGAACTTGATCATGTCATGGATCGAATCGCCAGATTCGACGTGACCACCCGGGGAATTGACGTAGATGCGAATATCGTCGTCGTTGGCGGCTGCGAGCGCCACAAGCTGCGTGCAGACCTTCTGCGCGAGTTCCTGCGTAATCGGCCCGTAGATGAAGATCGAACGCGACTTGAAAAGGTTCGCCTCCGTTTCCTTGCCGAGCGGCAGTTCCTTCGTCTTGTCGTCCTGTTCTTCTTCTTCGTACATTCGAACCTCTCTTACGTCGAATTCGGGTTCCTCGCACATAGTGCGACTCCATGCGTAAAACAATGCGGGAAAAAGACAAGCCACGGAACGGATGAAGATATGGTTAGGCAGGCGGCGAGGCTTACGGAAATGTAATTTGGGTGGCTTTGAAAAGTCGGAATCCATTCCTACGTCATCCCTAGCGAAGCATCGCAAGCAACAAAGGAGCCCGGCCATGTCGCCCGAAGAACGCCAACTGCTGACCGCCCTTTTCGAGCGCGTCCGCACCGCATCGGCAACGCCGCGTGACCACGACGCCGAAGCGCTGATTGAGCAGGGAACACGCGAGCAGCCCTATGCCGCCTACTATCTTGCACAGGCCGTGATCGTGCAGGAAAAGGGGCTGGAAGCGGCGGCCAATCACATCAAGCAGCTCGAAGAGCGCATTCGTGTGCTCGAGGCCGATCAGAGCGAATATCACAAGGCCGAACAGGGCGGCGGCTTCCTGAGCTCGATCTTCGGCAGCAGCCAGGCGCCACAGCAACCGGCGCCACCGCCACCCTCCTCAGGTCCCTGGGGTAGCGCCCCGCGTCAACAGATCCAGCAGGATCGCGGTCTCGACACCGCCCCCCGCGCCATGCCGCCGCAACCGACCGGGCCCTGGAGCCCGCAGGCGGCAGCACCCTCTGCAGGCGGCAGTTTCCTGCAGGGCGCACTCGGGACGGCGGCTGGCGTCGCAGGCGGCATGTTGCTTGCCAATTCGCTGAGCGGGATCTTCGGGAGCCACATGTCGTCGCTTGGCTGGGGCGCACCGCTTGCCGGGAGCAATCCCCTCGGCAACGCGCCGACAGAAGAGACGGTCATCAACAACTATTTCAACAACGACGGCGACAAGCAGCAGACAGCTGACAACGCGAATGACGATAACGACAACAACGGCACTGCCAGTATTCAGCAAGCCGACTACAACACGAACGACGACGACGCCGTCGATGACGATCAATCCGACTTCGACAATGACGACAGCTTCGATGTCTGAGCCAGCCTGACGGCCTTCCCGGAGGCCGCCCGATCCGCTGCCGCATCCACGCGAAGACGTCGCGGCGCGCCGATGATCAATCTTGACGGTAGAAGCAGAGTTCTCAATAAGATCAGGAACGCAACGGCCATCGACCAGGCAAGATCTGTTGAATATCCTTATTATCAGTCGCAAGTCCGAGAACGCGAGAAGACATTTTCAGTCCCGCCAGATGGCGAGACTTGGATTGGAATATCGCTTTCTCGATGCATTCGAGGCGAGCGATCTGTCGCCCGAAGACTGCCAGGAAGCAGCCAACCACTGGCCAAGCCCAACGCTGCGCCAGGACATTGCCTGCTTCACATCGCATCGAATGGCGTGGAAGGCCGTCGTAGAGCGAAATGAAAAGACAATCATACTGGAAGACGATGCCGTCCTTTCGAGTAATATTGCCGACGTGATACGAACTATCCGCGACCGTGACGACGATTGGAACTGCGTCTACGATCTGGAATTCGTCCCCCTGCCCCATATCGTGGCGAAACTACCGCTTTGGACAGATGATCCCAGCGGCTATCGGGCGACACGTGTCTTTCAAAACCGGCTCGGCTTGGCAGGTTATGTCATCGGCCCGCGTGCAGCCGCCAGGATGCTTGAGGATACGAAGAACTATGCATTGGTCGATGCATACTTCTGGCATCGATCGTGGATTGCGGCCGTTCAGATCGAACCGGCCCCCGTGGTCCAGCTCCGCTTTCTCGAAGACAGCGCAAGCAAGGCGCCCTTCCTTCGGGCGTCGGAAGACGATGTGTTCAGGCCAAAGAGCAAGCTGAGCAAGCATTTGATGCGCTTGCGTCTCGAACTGGTGAAGGCGCGCAATCTTCTCAGAGCAGGGCTTCACAGCGAGAAGCGGCAGATCCAAATGGATGTCGCCAAGTTTCCACTCGACCACAACAACGTTTGAGGTCTGGGCTGCTCAGCCAAATCGGCAACCGCCGCCCCTTTGGCGACGGGATAACGGTCTGTCTCAGGCAGCCCAACGGATCAGCCGCGACCGCGATAGGTGGCAACGCCTTGGTCGGGCAGAAAAACGCCCTCGGGCGGCTTGCCGGTCTGCCAGAACACGTCGATCGGAATGCCACCGCGCGGATACCAGTAGGCGCCAATCCTGAGCCACTCCGGGTCGAGCAACTCGACCAGCCTCTTGGCAATATAGACCGAGCAATCCTCATGGAAGGCGCCGTGGTTGCGGAACGCATGCAGGAACAGCTTCAGCGACTTCGATTCGACCAGCCACTCGTTGGGGATGTAGTCGATCACGATATGGGCGAAATCCGGTTGCCCTGTCATGGGGCAGAGCGAGGTGAATTCCGGCGCCGTGAAGCGGACGACATAATTGGTGCCGGCGTGGCTCGACGGCACCCTCTCCAGAACCGCCTCCTCGGGCGATTTCGGAGATTCCGTCTGGCTGCCCAGCATGGACAGGTTGGATACGTCTGTTTTGGGCATTCAAGCCTCCTTGATGACTTTGACGCGGATGCCGTGGGCCTTTTCGCCTTCGGGCTCGACGTGAATGGCGATGCTGGAGCCCGGATGCGCCGCGCGGATGGCATCTTCAAGGCGATCGCAGATATCGTGCGCCTGCCTTACAGACATGGTAGCCGGCACGACAAGATGAAAATCGACGAAGGTGACCGTGCCGGCGCGGCGCGTCTTCAGATCATGCACGCCGATCGAGCCAGCGGCATGGGTAGCAATCGCCTGCTTGATCGCCTCCTCCTCCTCGAGCGTGACCGCCTGATCCATCAGACCGCCGATCGAATGAGAGATCACTTTCCAACCCTGATAGAGAATATTGACCGCAACCAGAATGGCGAGCACGGGGTCGAAGATTGCATATCCGGTGGCCAGCGCCAGCATGAGACCAATCAGGACGCCGACCGAGGTGACGACATCGGACATGATGTGCTGACCATCCGCCGTTAGCGCTGCCGAGCGATACTTACGCCCGGTCCTAATCAGGGTCTGCGCCCAGACGGCATTGATGACGCCAGCGACGAAGTTGATCGCAAGACCAAGCGCTGGCGCGTCCAGCATACGCGGCTGGAAGAGCTGCCCAATCGCCTCGTTGACGATCAAAAGCGCCGCCACAATGATCAACGCGCCCTCGGTCACGGCCGAAAGATATTCCGCTTTATGATGTCCGAAGGGATGGTCGTGGTCGGCCGGCTTTTGCGCATAGCGGATGACGAAGAAGGCGATGAAGGCCGCAACGACGTTCACCGTCGACTCCAGGCCGTCCGACAGCAGCGCCACCGAACCTGTCACCCACCATGCGACCATCTTCAAGCCCATGACGCCCAACGACATCGGGATACCCCAGAGCGCCAGCCGCCGAACCGTGAGATTGCCCTTCTCGTCCATTTTCATCCCCTGCGCAGACATCAGTGCGGATGCGAATGAATTGCAGAAATCAGCCCATTCAAACGCAAAACCGCCCGCGCGAAAATCGCGCAGGCGGCCCATGAGGCTCATATGTGCGATGATACCTATTTTGTCAAACACAGGCTGCAAGAAAGCTGGCGAGCCCCTCATTTTCTGCAATCCGACACGATTGTCCCGTCGGCCGGGTCCTGGCGCCAAAGCAAGCTGCACACCCGCCCAACGTCGATGCCACCGCAGACAGGATCGCTATAAATAGACCGAGGAGCGTTCAGAGCTTGCAGACGTTGGACCACCGGCGATCTCGGCCGCGATGCTGATCGATTGTGGCCAACGAAGGAGCGCCGCCTTACCTGCTGGCGTCAGGGCATAGACGCCCTTCTCCCGCCGTTCGAACCAGCCATACACATTGGCGAGCAGGATCTTGCCCGCGTCCGCTGCCAGCGCTTTCATATCGCGCGGCCGCACCATCCCCTGCTGGAGTGCCGCGGCACAGATTAGCGCCCGTTGGCGATAGGCCGTCATGACAGGCGCACGTGTACTGCCGCCGACCGCTGGATCGCCGCGCCGACGCTGATGCTCCCTGACGAGCCGCGACCGGCGTTTCGGATTGGTGCGCGGCATCGGCGAAACCGAACTGACGATGACGCTGACCTCGCCGGCATCAGACACGCCGAGCATACCGATCCCCAGCCGGCGACAAAGATCGCGATAGCGCTTGTCGGCCTCGCGCCCGCGTCCCTTGGCGGAGACGCGGGCGGCAATCCAAACCTCGTCGCTCATCGCGGCTCGATCAACGGCCTGCAGGACAAGCTCGAGATTGAAGCTGAGTTTCAGCTCACACACCACGACGACCGGCGGCTCGCCCTCGGTTAGGCCGACGAGATCACATCCGCCGATCTCGCCTTTGACGACGTAGCCCGCCGCCTCCAGAAAGCCTTTGACCGGCAGATAGAGCGAGGTTTCCATCGACAACCGCCGTCGTCAGGCCGCCCTTGTCTTTGCCTTGCGGGACAGATGCGCGACGACATTCTCGATCATCCGCATGCCGGCGTCGCCGCCGAGCGTCATGATCGATTCCGGATGGAACTGTACGGCGGCGATCGGCTCCTTCTCGTGCTCGATCCCCATGATCGTGCCATCCTCGCTTTCCGCCGTGATGATGAAGTCACGTGGCAACGTCGAGGGATCGGCAAAGATCGAGTGATAGCGCCCTACCGTCACCTCCTTGCCGAGGCCAGAGAAGACGATGCCGGGCTCCAGCACACGGATGCGCGACGGCTTGCCGTGCATCGGCAGCGCCAGATGCCGCAGCTCGCCGCCATAGGCCTCGGCCAGGGCCTGCAGGCCAAGGCAGACGCCAAAGATCGGCAGATTGCGGGCCCGCGCCTTCTTGATCGTCGCCTTGCAATCGAAGTCCTTCGGATTGCCGGGACCCGGCGACAGCACAACGAGATCAGGATTTAGCCGGTCGAAGATTTCCTCCGGCACCGGCGTACGGACGGTAGAAACAGTCGCCCCCGTCTGGCGGAAATAATTGGCGAGCGTGTGGACAAAGCTGTCTTCGTGATCGACAAGCAGGATCTTGACGCCCGTGCCGACGGCAGCAACGTCGCGGCCGACCTTGCCGGAGTTGCCGGCCTTGGCATCGCGGATGGCGGAAAGCATGGCGGAGGCCTTCAGTTCGGTTTCGGCTTCTTCTTCATGAGGATCGGAATCGTTGAGCAAGGTCGCCCCTGCCCGGACTTCGGCGATCCCGTCCTTGATGCGAACCGTGCGCAGCGTGAGGCCAGTGTTCATGTCGCCGTTGAAGCCGACCATGCCGATTGCACCGCCGTACCAGGCGCGCGGGCTCTTCTCGTGGCTTTCGATGAAGCGCATGGCCCAGAGCTTCGGCGCACCGGTGACCGTCACGGCCCAGGCGTGGCTGAGGAAGCCGTCGAAGGCATCCATGTCGTCGCGCAGGCGACCCTCGATGTGATCGACCGTGTGGATGAGACGCGAATACATCTCGATCTGGCGGCGGCCGATGACCTTCACCGAACCCGGCTCGCAAACGCGGCTCTTGTCGTTGCGGTCGACGTCCGAGCACATCGTCAGCTCGGACTCATCCTTTTTGGAATTCAGCAACTTGAGGATCTGCTCGCTGTCAGCGATCGGATCGTCGCCGCGCTTGATCGTACCGGAGATCGGGCAGGTCTCGATGCGGCGGCCGGAGACACGCACAAACATTTCGGGCGAGGCACCGACCAGATATTCCTGATTTCCGAGATTGATGAAGAAGGAATAGGGCGACGGGTTGATCGCCTTCAGCCGCTTGGAAATGTCCGACGGCTTGCTGTCACAGCGCTCCATGAACTTCTGGCCCGGAACCACTTCGAAGAGGTCACCCTTGCGGAAGCTCTCCTTCGCCTTGACAACGAGGTCGGCATACTCGCCGGGGCGATGATCGCTCTTCGGCGGAATGGCATCGGTGCGCTGGAAGGGTTCTGCCGGAATGTCGCCGGCCTTGCCCTCGGTCGAAAGCCCGCCCTTTTCGAAGTCGTAGCGGTCGATCCAGGCCTTGGCCGAATAGTTGTCGACGACAAGGATCTCATCGGGCAGGTAGAGAACCATATCGCGCTGGTCGGCCTGGCGCGTCAGCTTCAGATTGATCGCATCGAATTGGAAGGCAAGATCGTAGCCGAAGGCGCCATAAAGACCGAGGCTGGCATCCGCCTGGGAATAGAACAGCTCGGTGATGGCGCGCAGAACGGTGAACACCGTCGGGATCTTCGAGCGCTCCTCCTCGGTAAAGGCGCGCTCAGGCGTCTTGACAGTCAGATCCAGCCGCCGCGCCGTCGAAGTGCCAAGCACCAGATCCGAAACCGTCTTTAGCCGCTCCGCGACAAAGCCGAGGATAACCTCGCCGCGCTCGTTATAGGCTTCGATCCATACGTGGCGACCGTTGCAGGAAATACCGAGCGGCGGATCGACGATAGCGGTATCCCAGCGGGTGTAACGGCCCGGATATTCGTAGTTCGACGAAAACACCGCGCCACGGCGCTCGTCGAGCTTGTCGATATAGGACGAGACCGCGTCAGCGTAGGGGATCGCCCTGCGCTGCCGGGTGACCGATATGCCGCCCTTCGTCTCGTAGATTTCCGCTCCGTCATCCCGAAGGATCGTTACCATTGTTCCACTCCGTTATCGGGCCCGGATGACAGGCAGCCTAAAAACAAAAAAGCCGCCTGGCGTTTTCCGGGCGGCTCACTCGTCGTCTTTGGACACGATTGGTCGAGGCCGCCTCAGCGAGCCCACCACCAAACTGCAATGTTCAAGGACGTGTGCATGGGCGGAATTGTTAGCGTGAGATCGGACCGAGCGCAAGAGCCTAATCCCACGAATGAAAAAGGGCGGCGCAGTGGCCGCCCTTCGCGATGCGCGAGCCGCTTAGAAGCGTGCGCGTGCCGTGATCATGAACGTGCGCCCACGACCGGTTTCAATGGTGTTGCCGGCAATCGTGCTAGACGCAGGCGTGTAGGTCTTGTCGAAGACGTTGGTGACGCTTCCAGTCAGCTCGAAGCCCTTTTCGAACTTGTAGTTCGCAAAGAGGTCGACCAGTCCGTAGCCCGGCTGATACGGGCTGGTTCCGGCGGCAACATTCACGCTTCCGACGTAAGCTCGGCTGACGGCATAGAAGCGCGAGCCAACGGTGAGGCGCTGATCCTCGAGGAAGCGAGCACCGAGCGTCGCGCTGAAGATACTGTCAGGCAGGTAGCTTTGCACTCCGAAGCCGTTGACCTGCGAGGGCAGGTTCGTATCCGTGTAGGTGTAGGCAAGATCACCGAAGACAAAGCCCGCATCGTAGGCGGCCTGCAGCTCGAAGCCGCTCACTCTGGATGTGCCCGGATTATTGACGAAGAAGATCTGCCGACCACCGTTGAGAAGTGCGGCGGTGATGTAATTGTCGATGTTGTCGTAGAAGTAATTTGCCTTCAGGCGGAAGCTATCGCCCGCATCCAGCAGTCCATCAAACTTGATATTCGCGCCGATTTCCCAACCCTTGGAGGTTTCCGCCTCCAGGAACGGATTCGGGAAGAAGCTCTGCGTTCCCCCTGGATGTGTACCGCCGGCAAAGATCTCGTTGACGGTCGGCGCACGCTGGGTTTCCGCGTACGTCACGTAGGGCTGGAACCACTCGGTCGGATTCAGTGCGAAGGTGACACTCGGGTTCAGACGCCCCTCTGACTTGTCCACGGTGTAGGGACCAGCTGGCAAGCCCAACGGGTTCCCGGCAACGACAGCGCCCGATCCGTCGAGGTCGAAATGGTCGTAGCGCAAACCAAGCGTCAGGTCCGCCATGCCGTAGGTCAGCGTGGTCGTGTCGAAGACGCCGAGGATAGCGCTCTTGCCACTGCCATTGACGCCACCCAAAGGCTGCGTCCGGCTGTTGATCACGTCATAGTCGTCGTGGAAGTATTCGACACCATATTTGGTGGTGACAGCGACGTCGCCGACATCGAACTTGGACGTGTTGGAGACATCGAAGCCAATGCCGGTGTCCTTGATCCGGCGACCGGCAGCCGAACCGCCGCCCGTGGCGTTCGTGTCGTACTGCATCTCAAGGCGGTTATAATAGAAGTTCGTCTTGAAATCGATCAAGTCGTTGTCGCCAGGCGTATAGGCATAGCTGGCGGCAAACGTCTTGTTCTTCACGTTCTGGAAGTAGGAGTTCGCGAAGAAGTCGTTGTCGTAGCTGATCCCACCGAGTTTGATGGTGTTCTCGGCGTTCGGCGTGATTTCCGCCTTCAGCATGCCCGAAAGCAGGTCCTGCTCGGTGTAGGGCACCGTAACGCCATCACCGTTTTCAAAATTGCGCGGATCGCTCTTGCTGATACCACCGAGAACGGCAAAGACATCGTTGAACCGATAGGCGCCGATAGCCGACTCGGACCAGCCGAGTTCGTTGGTCCCGACCGTCGCGGAGACGATGCCGCCGTAGTTCTTGTCGCCCTGGATCAGATCATCGATGTCATAGGTGCGGAAATTGACCGTGCCGGCCAGCGCACCGCCGCCGATACCGGTAACTGATCCACGGGTCACGTCGATGCCCGCCAGGAACGCCGGATCGATGTAGGTAAAGCCCTGCGCCTCATGGCCAGTGAACCGGAAGTTCTGGCGGACGCCGTCGATCGACATGTTGACGCGGCCGGACCCCTCGAAACCGCGAATGTTGACGGCTACACCGGGGTTCTGAGGATTGTTGGCCGTCGACGTTCCGGGAACGCTGCGCAACAGATCATCCGTACCCTGACCGGCCTGGAGATTGATCTGGTCCGCGGTGACCGTGCTCGAAGGACCCGGCTTGGTGTAGGGATCGTTGGCCGCCTGCCGGCTGCCCTTCACGATGATTGGCGAGAGGAACGTATCAGCTTCGTTCTTGGCTTTCTGCTCTTCGGCGGTCTGCGCGGTCGAAGGTGCGCTTTGTGCGAAGGCGATGGCGGAAGGCATAACGATGGCGAGTGCCGTGCAGGCAAGTAGAACCGAGCGAGAGTGCCGGACGATCATGAAAACAACCCCTTGAGATAATGTCACCGGGCTGGCTGGTCGTGACGCGACTGCGTTTTCGATGGGCTGGCTAGGCATTCAGGCGAAGATTTTCGCCTTCTTTTTGCCGCATAAAAAACATGAGTATTATTGTCAATATATAAGATCAAAGTTATCTTGATTTGATAACTCATATTTTTATCGCAACGATCAGCGTTGCGAAACTGCAACGAAAATCACATCCGCACGTTCTCCTCCCGCATCAATATACAACGGGTGGATGCGTGAAGAAGATCATCGTGATTCTGGCAGCGCTGAGCTGCATCGGACTTTTGGCCAGCGCCAGCCTGCCGAAGAAGGGCCCCCAGCCGCAAATACGGCCAGCCGAATACGGCCCTGCCCCCCAAGCTCCAACGCCTCCGCCGAAGCCTGAACCAAAGCCGGATCGGCCCGATGCGGGAACACCGTCGACCGAGCCGCTGCCGACCGACACTTCTGCCGAGCCGGAGAAGCAGGGACCGAAGCTGCCTTCTCAGCAAACGCTGGAAGAGCAGCATCTGACAATCGCAGCAGAAAGCGACGAGGCACATTCCGAATGTGTCAAAGAGCTGCAGGGCCTTGGCGTCGTCTTCAAGGACATATCGCGGATCGACGATGGCAACGGCTGCGGCATCGACAAACCGATCAAGGTCACCGAAGTGTTACCGGGCATAAAAATTAAACCGGACGCGGTCTTTCGATGCCCTGTCGCCCTCGCACTTGCTCGCTGGATGAAGGAGAGCGTGATACCGGCCGCCAGCGTCGCGGCATCGGATCAGGGAAACATTGTCAGCGTCAATCAGGCATCATCCTATATCTGCCGCCTGCGCAATGGGGCGGAGACCGGCAAGGTATCAGAGCATGCACGCGGTAACGCGATCGACATTGCAAGCTTCAGCTTCGACAAGGGCAAGGACATCGCCGTGCAGCCCCGCAGGGAAGATCCAACACTGATCGGAGCCTTCCAGCGCACGATCAGCGCCGCCGGCTGTCTCTACTTCACCACGGTGCTGGATCCCGAAAGTGACGCAGCCCACGAAACGCACTTCCATCTCGACGTGTTGGAGCGGAACGGAGGATATCGTTATTGCCATTAGCAGGCTTCGCTAATTTCAGCCGACGCTCCGGGCGTGCTCAGTCAGTCGCCTCTTTGCCGAGTGCAGACATAGGGTGCCTTGATGCAGGCGATGCTAGGCGTGGAACAAGCGGCTTTACCATCGACCACGGCACAGATCGAACACTGATCGCTGAATTCCATGCAGTCGGGATTCCTGTTCATAAAATCGGCCATGCTTTGTTCGGCAGCAACCCGCTCGTCAGCCACAGCGCCGTTAACAGCCAGCAAAAGGACTGCCGCCACCGCAAAAACATGGCGTTGAGCAAAGCTACAAGGTGACATCGCCATTTCCAATCCAAGCCGGTGAACCGCATAGCTCCCCGCATTGCGGAGAGATTCAGAACAATCCCTCGATATAGCCCTGATCATTGAGATAGATCCGCTCCGCCGAGGGCGATCGCGGCAGGCCGGGCATCGTCATGATCTCACCGGTGATGGCAACGACGAAGCCCGCGCCGGCCGAGAGACGCACTTCACGAACCGGCACGATATGCCCTTCGGGCGCCCCCCGCAGGTTCGGATCGGTCGAAAAGGAGTATTGCGTCTTAGCCATGCAGACCGGCAGATGCCCGTAACCCTGCTCCTCCCAGGCATGCAACTGGTCCCTGACCGCCTTGTCAGCGGTCACCTCACCTGCGTGGTAAATCTTCGATGCCACGATCTCGATCTTCTCGAACAGGGAGACATCGTCGGGATAGAGCGGCGCAAATCGCGACTGTCCCGATTCCGCAAGCTCGACCACCTTGTAGGCAAGCTCCTCGATGCCGGCGGAGCCCTCGGCCCAGTGCCGGCAGAGGATCGCCTCCGCCCCCAAGCGCGAGACATATTCTTTCACCGCTGCGATTTCCGCGTCCGTATCCGAGACAAAGTGATTGATGGCGACGACGACTGGAACGCCGAACTTGCGAACATTGGCGATATGGCGGCCGAGATTGGAGCAGCCTTTCTTCAGCGCGGCAACATTCTCGGTTCCAAGATCGTCCTTCTTCACTCCGCCATTCATCTTGAGCGCGCGCACCGTCGCAACAATGACAGCGGCATCCGGTTTCAATCCCGCCTTGCGGCATTTGATGTCGAAGAACTTCTCCGCCCCGAGATCCGCGCCGAAGCCTGCTTCGGTCACGACATAGTCACCGAGCTTCAACGCCGTTTTCGTGGCGATGACCGAGTTGCAGCCATGCGCAATGTTGGCGAACGGGCCGCCATGCACGAAGGCCGGATTGTTTTCTAGCGTCTGGACGAGGTTCGGCTGCATGGCGTCCTTCAGGAGAACCGCCATTGCCCCGTCCGCCTTCAGGTCACGGGCAGAAACGGCCGACTTGTCGCGACGGTAGCCGACGATAATGTTGCCGAGACGCACTTCCAGATCCTCGAGATCCTTGGCGAGGCAAAGTATGGCCATAACCTCGGAAGCGACGGTGATGTCGAAGCCGTTTTGTCTGGGAAAGCCGTTGGCCACACCGCCCAGCGAGGAGACCATCTCGCGTAGAGCCCGGTCGTTCATGTCCATCACGCGTCGCCAGGTGACACGCCTCAGATCGATGTCCTGCTCGTTGCCCCAATAAATGTGATTGTCGATCATTGCAGCGAGCAGATTGTGGGCGGAGGTGATCGCGTGGAAATCGCCCGTGAAATGCAGGTTGATGTCTTCCATCGGAATGACCTGCGCATAACCGCCGCCCGCGGCCCCGCCCTTCACTCCGAAACATGGTCCAAGCGAAGCCTCTCGGATGCAGACGATCGCCTTCTTGCCGATCCGGTTCAGCCCATCGCCGAGGCCGACGGTCGTCGTCGTCTTGCCCTCGCCGGCTGGGGTCGGATTGATTGCCGTGACGAGGATCAGCCTGCCATCGGGCTTGTCTGCCTGCGCGGCAATGAATTGCGCGCTGAGCTTGGCCTTGTCATGCCCATACGGCGCGAGTTGCGCCTGAGGGATGCCGAGCTTTTCACCAATTTCGAAAATCGGCTTCTTCTCCGCCGCACGCGCAATCTCGATGTCGGATTTGTACGCTGTCATCCCCGTTTCCCCGCGGTTCTCCACGCTCGATCGGCGTCACATATTTGTTTCAACGGGATAGCGAAATATGCCGAGACTGTGAATAGTGCGCTGGTTGCCCAAAGCTCATCCAAGCAGCTATCTGTCAGGCATTGATTCCATATGTTGCGAGGACCAGACATGAAATCACTCGAGCTCATCGTCGAGCGCATCATCCTATCGAGCCGCTGGATACTCGTGGCCTTCTATCTCGGCCTATCTCTCGCGCTCGCCGTCTATGCTGTCTCCTTCGGCTACAAATTCCTGAAGGTGGCCGGCGGCGTATTCGTCCTCAACGAGGGCGAAATGATCCTCGCCATGCTCGGCCTGATTGACGCCGCACTGGTCGCCAGCCTCATCGTCATGGTGATGATCTCCGGTTACGAGAATTTCGTCAGCCGCTTTGACGAGCGCGAGGACGATGTCTCGTTCATCGGCAAGCTCGACGCCGGCAGCCTCAAGATCAAGGTCGCGTCGTCGATCGTGGCAATTTCATCGATCCATCTGCTGCAGGTCTTCCTGAATGCCGAGCAATACACCGATAGCAAGATCATGTGGCTGACGGCGATGCATCTGGCGTTTGTCGTCTCCGCGGTGATGCTCGGCTTCCTCGAGCAGATAACCAAAAAGGCGAAAGTGGCGGACAAGATCTGATCGTGAAGCGATTCGCAGGCGATTGGTGTCTTCCGGACGAACTTCCATATTTCCTTCGATGCTGCGCGGAGAGCCGGTCCCGTTTCCTTGGGTTGCGTTTCGAACAACAAGCGCCGCAACCATAGGACGATTCTGTGGTTAAAGTAATACATTTGAAATTAATCGCTGCGTGCGCGGCCGTTTCGCACTAGCAAATATATCAGTTTGCATATTCTATAGCGCTGAAATGAAGGTAAGCAGGGACGCATTGATGTCTTACATGACTACCTCGGAAAGGCAGCTGTCTCTGGCCACGGAGATTTCAGCTACCAATACCAGGGCCGAATTCGCACAAATTCTCGTCAAAGTAGCGCGCGCCTATGGCTTCCGGCATATCACCTTGATGCTTGCGCCCGCTCCTGAAAGCGTTCTCCTCAAAACCCTCCTCATTGAAACATCGCTTCCATCCGCCTACTTCAACCAATTCGACCGCGCCCGCATCATGCGTTTTCCCATGCTGTCGATGGGAATGGGCGACTCGGCTCTGCCGCGCTCATGGAGCCTTTCCGACAACTCCTGCGCCTACACTTTCCCGAACGAGTTGAACAAGCTTCAGCACGAGTTCGGCATTCCGACCGGCGTTGCGCTCCCGGCATATACCCGTAACGGTGAGCGAATCCTGTTCTGGCTGGCCGGGGACCGCCCGGTACTTGGACAAACCGAGCTCAACGAACTCGCGATGGTGACGCTCCATCTGCTTGACGCCTATCACCGCACGAAGCAGTCGAAGGTCACCGAGCATACGCCGCTTTCTGCTCGCGAACGCGAGGTCGTTCGCTGGACGGCGCAGGGAAAAACGTCGATCGAGATCGGCCAGATCCTCTCGTTGTCGGATCACACCGTGAATGCCTATATGACCAGCGCCATCAAGAAACTCGACTGCGTGAACCGGACGCAACTTGTCGCCAAGGCGATCCGGATGAAGCTGATCAACTGACGCGACGCTCAGCGATCGAGCACAGAGCGAATTTCGACGAGATTCGACCTGACGCGAAGAATATAGAAGCCCATCGTCGCCAGATGGCTCGGCATGATCCAGCCGTCCTCCCGACCGTTGGAAATAATTGCCGGCTGAATTTGCAACGCCGCCTGGAACTGCCTCATCGTTGCGCCGAATATGGCGCCTAGATTGCGCTCCGCAACGACCTGGGAAAAGTCGGACTGTGCGGCGGCAAGGATCGCGTAGTAGGCATAGAGCTGCCCATAGGCGAACCAGAAGCGGTCGTCTGCGCGTGTGTCGAACCAGCCGCGATGATGATTCTGTGAGCGGTCTGCAAGCACGTCCGAGGTGCTGCCGAGATCGTTGGCGATACGATCGATGAACTGGATGAGGTTATCCGCGCGTCCATCGAAGATCGCGTTGCAGGCTGCCAGATCCGTATTGAACTTGCGCAGGCTTTCGAGAGCGGAGCGATAATAGCTCGGTGTCGGCGTCTTCGGCCCGAACGGATCAAGTCCAAAATACCAGCTGTATTCGTCGAACTGCAGGTTGCCGCGCGCTTTCTGCAGGTCGTTGTTGATCCCCGAGGTGCCGCGCACACGTCCGAGCGTGTCGACCAGTTCAACCGAGGTGCGGCGAACCGCCTGATTCACACCACGCTGGAACGACGCCTTATTGTCGAGAAACGGCGTATGATCCCAGTCGATGCCGAAAAGGCCGAGACGATAGAGCAGCATGGACGAGATCCACGCATTCTGATTGACGTTGAAGTCGACCAGGTCGGCAACGACATCGACGATGGCAGAGCGCTGGCAGGTCTTGGTAGTCGCCGCGCCGTCTGTTGACGGTAGCTCCTGCCCGGCAGCAACCTTTCGCTCAGAAAGTCTGTATTCGTTGACGAAGGACGGGTTGAATCCGGACCAGACCTGCGTCTGCCAGATGAAATAGCAATAGAGAACGGCAAGCAGCCCGATAAAACCAAGGATCGGCAACCGAACCATCCAGGTGCGCTGCACGTACCAGCCGCGGGCGGCGATAAATGGCCAGAACGCCCAGGCAAAGAAAATCCGCGCCCAGCGTCCGATGGTCCGGCCGATCAGCCTGAAAAAACCGGCGATCCGGTCGAGCATCGTCTTCTCCTTGCCGTGGTGGACAAAAATTGCCTGCGCAATGACATATGCGCTCGCTCGGGGAAGGACAATATCGTGCTGATATTATTGTTTCTTCGGAGCCTAGGAGCGCAGAAAGCGGAAACGCAGCCGCTTGGAGATCTTCGTCGCATCGATGAGCGGCCCTCCGGAGCCATCGTCCGGCTCGGGCCCGAAGGTCTCGAACTTGTTCGCGAAGGCGGCATCGGCGGCTCGCTTGCGGTGCTCCAGTTCCTGCGGCACCAGCATGTTGCGCTCGAACAATTCAATCGGACCGGCAATCGCGGGAAAAAGCTCCGCCGAAATCTGTACCTTTGACCCGGGAATGTCGGTGTCCACCTGCGCCTGATAGATCAGTAACCGCTCTTCGGTGTCGATCACCATCTTGCGGCCGAGAACGTTGCACTGGCCGACCTGGCTATTCAGCGCATCGACGAAAACCTGGAAGAGATTGATGAAGCGTTCGCGGCGCTGACTTTCCTCGCGCATTGCGCGCTCTTCATCGGCTGCACGGTCGGCCTGCGCTTTCAGCGCGCGGCGCTCCTCTTCCATGCGTTCCCATTCGGCCCTGCTTCCGTAGAGACCGATCCTGCCCTGCGTCGTCAACGCCTTGGCGTTCAATTCCCGGATGCGAAGGCGGGCGATATCGATCCTGTCAACAAGCCGACGGCGCTGTTCGACGATGCCGATCAATCCGTGCTCGGCCAACTTGTGAAAGTCGATGGCAATCGTGCGGTAGCTCGCAATAACCGCGGCGGTTTCGTTCGACTTTACCAGGAGGTCGCGCAACCGCTCCACAACAGGCGCAGCGCGCACCCGCGCGCTATGGCGACGCCACATCCGCTGGCGCGAAAAGCGACCAATGAATTTCTCGCCTGGCGTCAGGCCACGGAAACTGTCGAGATCTGCCGACACCTTGACCGTCAGCGTGTCGAGGACGGACACGAGTTCCGCGAGGAGATTGGTCAGGCTCGCGCCGTTCGTGACAAAGGCCTGGAACCGTCCATTCTCGACAAGGAAACGCTCATCGTCGACAGCAGCCCCTTGGCGGGCAAACTCACTGATGAAATCGACACAAACCTTGGCTTCAAGACGCAGCTGTTCCACGAGCGCTCGTGCCGCTTCCAGCTGAGTATCGAAGGAGAAAGGCTTGCGCACCGGGACGCCTCCATGAATCGGTTACCGCGAACCTAGCGTATAAGCCGCCGAACCGGAATCGATTTGAGGAATGGTCACACCGCTTCGGCGAGCCATTGCCCGTTCATGGCATCATCCCAATGGCGCCGACAGAGCGACACGTACTTTTCGTTGCCTCCGACATCGATCTGCGCACCTTCACGCAGCACCTTTCCTTCCGCATCAAGACGCACCACCATTGTCGCCTTGCGTCCGCAATGGCAGATCGTCCGCACTTCACGCATCTCGTCAGCGATCGCGAGAAGCTCCTCGGAAGCCGGAAAAAGCTTCCCCTGGAAATCAGTCCTCAGGCCATAGACCATGACCGGAATGTTCATCCGGTCGACGATCCGGGCAAGCTGCCAGACATGCTCGCGCGTCATGAAGTGAGCTTCGTCGACGAAGACGCAAGCAATGGGTTCCCCCTCCTTGCTGAGCTCGCCAATCAAGGCCTGCAAGTCTGCCTCCGGTTCGAAGGCGACGGCGCTGGCCTGCAGTCCAATCCGGGAGCCGATGATCCCCTTTCCGGCACGCTCGTCGAAGGCCGCTATCAGCAAAACGACGCGCATGCCGCGCTCCTCGTAATTGTAGGAAGCTTGCAGCAGCATCGTCGACTTGCCGGCGTTCATGGTCGAGTAGTTAAAATAGAGTTTTGCCATCGTTTTCTCCGTCTTTCGCTTCTTGAAAGCTCGAAACGTCAAAGAAAAGTCCCCCATTTTGATAATCACAGGAAATTCCCGGCCGAAAATGCCCAAAACCCTTGAAATTCCGGCACTCCGCGAAAAAGTGCTCACGTCGCAATCGGGTACTCCAATGCGGCGCAAACGCGCTCAGGTCGCTTGTAAAACTCGGCTATTGGTGATTGGCTTGGGAACGTAAGACTGGGAGTCTAAAATGAAAACAACAAGCGTATTCAAACTGACCACCGCCACCGCAGTTGCCGCTCTCTCTGTCGCAACCGCTGCATTCTCCGCCGACCCGGACAGCTGCTCGACCGTCCATTTCTCGGACGTTGGTTGGACGGATATCACCGCAACCACCGCCACTGCTTCCGTGGTCCTGAAAGGACTGGGCTATGCCCCCGACGTCAAGGTTCTTTCGGTTCCGGTTACCTATCAATCACTGAAAAACAAGGACATCGACATCTTCCTGGGTAACTGGATGCCGACCCAGGAGAAAGACGTTCGTCCCTTCCTCGACGATAAGTCGGTGGAGTCCTTTGGCCCGAACCTCGTTGGCGCAAAATACACGTTGGCAACCAATGCCAAGGGCGCTGAACTCGGCATCAAGGACTTCAAGGACATCGCCGCCCATAAGGACGAACTCGACGGCAAGATCTACGGGATCGAGCCGGGCAACGATGGCAATCGCCTCGTCATGGACATGATCGACAAGAACACCTTCGGCCTGAAGGGCATGGAAGTGGTTGAATCGTCCGAGCAAGGCATGCTTGCGCAAGTCGCCCGCACAGAGAAGGAAGGAAAGCCGGTCGTCTTCCTCGGCTGGGAACCCCACCCGATGAACGACAACTTCAAGCTTACCTATCTGACGGGTGGCGACGACATCTTCGGACCGGACTTCGGTGGCGCCAAGGTGTTCACCAACGTTCGTGCGGGCTACCTCAACGAATGCCCGAACGTCGGCGCCTTGCTCAAGAACATGATTTTCTCTCTGGAAATGGAAAATCAGGTGATGGGCAAGATCCTGAACGACGGTGACGAGCCGGAAAAGGCTGCGACGGAATGGCTGAAGGCCAATCCGTCCGCGCTGGATCCGTGGCTTGCGGGCGTGAAGACTCGCGACGGCAGCGGTGACGGCCTTGCGGCTGTCAAGAAAAGCCTCGGCCTGTGACAATGACGAACGGGGTGGTTTGCACCACCCCGCTTCCGATATCATCGCTATTGTTCTTGCTCTTTCTGGATAGGCGAGCCCTTGACTTGGATCACTGAATCTAAAATTCCCATCGGCGCGTGGGCGAAAGCTTTCGTGGATTGGCTGACGTCGAATGCCGATTGGTTCTTCAACCAGCTTGCCTTCCTGTTGTCGCACGTCATCGACGGGCTGCTGTTCGTTTTGCAGAAGCCGCATCCTCTGATCGTCATCCTTGCCATCGGCGGGATTGCCTACTGGCTGCGGCGCTCGATCGTTGTGGCGGTATTCACCTGGCTTGGGCTGCTGCTCATCATGAACCAGGGCTACTGGAAAGAAACCACCGAAACGCTCGCGCTGGTTCTGGCATCCACTTTCGTCAGCATGCTCGTCGGCATCCCGCTTGGCATTGCTGCCGCGCGCCGCGCTTGGGTCTACGCGGCACTGCGCCCAATTCTTGACTTGATGCAGACCATTCCGACATTCGTCTATCTCATTCCCGCGCTTATTCTTTTCGGCCTCGGCATGGTTCCTGGCTTGATCGCCACTGTCATCTTCGCGATCCCGGCCCCGATCCGCCTGACACGTCTGGGCATCATCTCGACGCCGCCGTCGCTCGTCGAAGCCGCAGAGTCTTTCGGCGCAACGCCGATGCAGGTGCTGCGCAAAGTCGAACTGCCTTACGCTACCCCGCAGATTATGGCAGGCCTGACGCAGACGATCATGCTGTCGCTCTCGATGGTCGTGATCGCCGCGCTCGTCGGCGCCGATGGTCTCGGCGTGCCGGTTGTTCGCGCGCTCAATACGGTCAATGTCGCCAAGGGCTTCGAAGCTGGACTCTGTATCGTTATTCTCGCGATTATTCTCGACCGCATGTTCCGTGCGACAGGTGAAGGAGAAGGCGTATGACCGCGGTCCGCTTCGACAACGTCAGCATCGTCTTCGGCGATAAACCAGAAAGCGCCCTCGCCTTGGCCGATCAGGGCAAAAACCGTGACGAAATCGGGGCCGCGACCGGTCTCGTTCTCGGCGTGGCGGATGCCTCGCTCTCCGTACAGGAAGGCGAAATCCTGGTCCTCATGGGCCTTTCCGGCTCCGGTAAATCAACCTTGCTTCGTGCCGTGAACGGGCTGGCGCCCGTCGTGCGCGGCGAGGTTTCGGTCGCAACGCCAAACGGGCTCTGCAACCCCTACAAGACCACCGCGAAGGGCTTGCGCGACCTGCGCATGCACACTGTCTCGATGGTCTTCCAGCAGTTCGCGCTCTTGCCATGGCGCACTGTGGCGGAGAATGTCGGTTTCGGTCTCGAGCTCGCGGGTATGCCGGAGGCCGAACGCAAGAAACGCGTCGGTGAACAGCTCGAACTCGTCAACCTGACCAAATGGGCCGACCGCAAGGTCAATGAGCTCTCCGGTGGCATGCAACAGCGTGTCGGCCTTGCCCGCGCCTTTGCCACGGGTGCGCCGATCCTGCTGATGGACGAGCCGTTCTCGGCGCTCGATCCGCTGATCCGCACGCGCCTGCAGGACGAACTTCTCGAGTTCCAGCGACGACTGAAGAAGACCATCCTCTTCGTCAGTCATGACTTGGACGAGGCGTTCCGCATCGGCAACCGGATCGCCATCATGGAAGGTGGGCGCATTATCCAGTGCGGCACCCCGCAAGACATCGTCAAGAACCCGGCCGACCAGTATGTCGCCGACTTTGTCCAGCACATGAACCCGATCAGCATGCTGACGGCGCGGGACGTCATGCAAGCCGGTCTCGGCCACGCAGCCGCAGGCGCCAGCGTCAGCGGCACGGCACGTGCCGAGACGCCGCTGATCGACATCCTCGATGCCCTTTCACGCCAACCTGGCAGCATCGGGGTTGTCGAAAACGGTGCGATCGTCGGCACCATTTCGGCGCAAGACGTCGTCGAAGGCTTGACGCAGCATCGCCGCAAAGAAGAGGCTTGATCCTACCGTCCGCTTCCGCCAAAAAAGTGGACATGAAAGATCAAGCTTCCGTTCTCAGGGAAACCGACGGAGAAGCCCGCAAGCTCGCTCGCACGCTTCTCCGTTCGGCCCGTTACGCCGCAATCGCCGTTCTCGACCCCGGGACCGGTTTTCCCTTTGCCAGCCGGGTTCTCCTTGGCACCGACATCGACGGTGTTCCCGTCATTCTCGTCTCGGGCTTGTCGACGCATACCCGCGCGCTCGACGCCGATCGCCGCGCTTCGCTTCTGACAGGCGAGCCTGGCAAGGGCGATCCGCTTGCCCATCCACGCCTGACGACCCAATGCCTTGCCGAACCGGTCGAGCGCGACAGTGAGGTCCACGCGCGAATTCGCAGCCGCTTCCTCAACCGCCACGCAAAGGCAAAGCTCTATATCGATTTCCCTGATTTCCGTTTCTTCCGGCTTGTGCCGCAGTCCGCAAGCCTCAATGGCGGATTTGGTCGCGCCTATGTGCTGGAAGGCGAAGATCTGACGATTCGATCTCCCGGCAACGAAGCCGTGGCAGCGCAAGCGGACGCGATAGTGCAAGAATTGCTAGCCAGGCACCCAGACCTCGCGGCCAGGGCCGCAGCGAGCCTGAAGGCCGGCAACGGCGATTGGCGCATTTGTGGAGTGGATTGCGCCGGTTTCGATCTCATTTCGGGTGATTTGCTTTTGCGTTGCGAGTTCGACGCCGTCGCACAGACCGTTGAGGACGTTTATTCACATATATCTAACATGAAATACGCAATACCTGAAATTTAGCTATATACAATCTTGACGCTGTATTGATAGTTTTCGCCGTCCGGCATTGAGCGGGAACGTGCGTTTTTGAAATTAGTTTCACATCAGGAAGAAGGTATGGACACAATCGATTTAACCGCCAATGCAAACGTTGCCGCTGCCCTGTTGTCGGCAATGGCGAACCCGAAGAGACTTCTCATTCTGTGCAACCTCGTGAGGGGCGAAATCCCGGTTGGCGCGCTGGCGCAAGAGGTCGGTTTGAGTCAGTCCGCGCTCTCGCAGCACCTTTCCAAACTGCGCGCCCAGAAACTGGTAAAGACGCGCCGCGACGCCCAGACGATCTACTACTCGAGCAATTCCGAGCAGGTTCTCAAAATCCTCGAAGCACTCACGGACATCTATACTGTTCAAAACCGCACAATGTCTGCGGCGTAGGGACGCGCTGACATAACGTCAGCCTATAAGCCGCGCTGCCGAGGGATGCATCCGGAATAGTGCGGCACCTTATTTCAGCACGTCTATCATATTCTTAGACCGGCAGAAATGCCGGTCTATTTTTTTGTGGTGTCCACTGGAGCGACGAGCAAGCCGCAGCGTCCGCAGCTTGACGCCCGGAGAAGCGCTGATAATTTGACCGGGCAGTAAAAAACCGCCTCAGCCAATACCGGGAACGGCCTCCAAAACGGCCATGGAGAACATGATGTCCAACCGCCTCAATACCACGCCAAACGACCTCCGGGCCTTTTGGATGCCCTTCACTGCGAACCGTCAGTTCAAGAAGGAGCCGCGTCTCTTTGTCAGCGCCAAGGACATGTACTACCAGACCCATGACGGCCGCCAGGTGCTCGACGGCACCGCCGGCCTGTGGTGCGTCAATGCCGGCCACTGCCGGCCGAAGATCACCGAGGCGATCCGCGAACAGGCCGGCGAACTCGATTATGCGCCGGCCTTCCAGCTTGGCCATCCCAAGGCCTTCGAACTGGCGAACCGCCTCGTCGATATCGCGCCCGAAGGCATGGATCACGTTCTCTACACCAATTCGGGGTCTGAATCGGTCGAGACGGCGCTCAAAGTCGCACTCGCCTATCATCGCGTGAGGGGCAACGGCTCGCGCTTCCGTCTGATCGGCCGCGAGCGCGGCTATCACGGCGTCAACTTCGGCGGCATCTCCGTTGGCGGTATCGTCTCCAACCGCAAGATGTTCGGCACCCTGCTAACAGGCGTCGACCATATGCCGCACACCCACCAGCCGGGCAAGAACGCCTTCACCCGCGGCCAGCCCGAGCATGGCGGCGACCTGGCGACCGAGCTTGAGCGCATCGTCACGCTGCACGACGCTTCGACCATCGCAGCCGTCATCGTCGAGCCCATCGCCGGCTCGACAGGCGTCCTGATCCCGCCGAAAGGCTACCTGCAGAAGCTTCGCGAAATCTGCACCAAGCACGGCATCCTGTTGATCTTCGACGAAGTCATCACCGGCTTCGGCCGTCTGGGCGCCCCGTTCGCTGCGCAGTATTACGACGTCAAGCCTGACATGATCACCACCGCGAAGGGCCTGACCAACGGCGTCATTCCGATGGGCGCGGTCTTCGTCACCGCTGAGATCCATGATGCGTTCATGAACGGCCCGGAGCACATGATCGAGTTCTTCCACGGCTATACCTATTCCGGCAATCCGATCGCCTCGGCGGCCGCACTTGCCACGCTCGACACCTACAAGGAAGAAGGCCTTCTGACCCGTGCGGCGGAACTCTCCGACTACTGGGCCGATGCGCTGCATTCCTTGAAAGACTGCCCGAATGTCATCGACATCAGGAACACCGGCCTGATCGGCGCCATAGAGCTCGATCCGATTGCCGGCGAGCCGACCAAGCGCGCCTTCACCGCCTTCCTGAAGGCCTATGAGAAGGGCCTGCTGATCCGCACCACAGGCGACATCATCGCGCTCTCGCCGCCACTGATCATCGAGAAGCACCACATCGACGAGCTTTTCGGAAAACTGCGCGAAATCCTGCAAAACAACATCTAAACAACGCGTTTTCGGGCCCGTTTTTGCCAAATCCGGCAAAAACGGGCCCTATTTCTTTATCTTCTTGCGAAATCAGCAGTAAATTCCTAAGAAACTTGCTGCGCACCCGCCGAAGCCAAACATGGCAGGCGGATGCTTCGGCCGCGCGGCCGCTGATCGTCTCTTGGCGCATCCCGCAAGGGCTGTTGTACGATCTGGGCTTGCCGCTGCGGTACTTAAATCGCGGGTTTGAAACCCACCCAAGGAGAAAGAAAATGAGTCTGAAGACTTTGTCGGCGGCCCTTGTCGCCTCGCTTGCCTTCGCGCCGCTCGCCCATGCAGACATCACGATCGGCCTTATTGCGCCGCTGACCGGTGCGGTTGCCGCCTATGGCGATCAGGTGAAGAATGGCGCGCAAACTGCGGTTGACGAGATCAACAAGAAGGGCGGCATCCTCGGCGAAAAAGTCATCCTCAAATACGCCGACGACGCCGGTGAACCCAAGCAAGGCGTTTCCGCCGCAAACCAGCTCGTCGGCGATGGCATCCGCTTCGTCGTCGGCCCGGTCACCTCGGGCGTGGCGATCCCGGCATCCGACGTTCTCGCCGAAAACGGCGTCCTGATGGTCACTCCGACTGCGACGGCTCCCGATCTCACCAAGCGTGGCCTCGCCAACGTCCTGCGCACCTGCGGTCGTGACGATCAGCAGGCCGAAGTCGCCGCCAACTACGTCTTGAAGAATTTCAAGGACAAGCGTGTCGCGATCATCAACGACAAGGGCGCCTACGGCAAGGGTTTGGCGGATGCCTTCAAGGCCACGCTGAATGCCGGCGGCATGAAAGAAGTACTCGACGACTCGCTGACCCCTGGCGACAAGGACTTCAGCGCGCTCACCACCCGCCTCAAGGCTGAGAACGTCGACGTCGTCTATTTCGGTGGCTATCACCCGGAAGGTGGCCTGCTGGCCCGCCAGCTGCATGACCTCTCCGTCAAGGCGACAATCATCGGCGGCGACGGCCTCTCCAACAGCGAGTTCTGGAACATCGGCACCGACGCAGCTGGTGGCACGATCTTCACCAATGCCATGGACGCAACGAAGAGCCCGGACTCGAAGGCAGCAGCCGACGCGCTGAAGGCCAAGGGCATCCCGGCCGAAGCCTTCACGCTCAACGCCTACGCCGCAGTCGAAGTGCTGAAGGCCGGCATCGAGAAGGCAGGCAGCGCCGAAGATTCCGAAGCAGTCGCCAAGGCGCTGAAGGGCGGCGAGCCGATTTCGACCGCAATCGGCAAGCTGACCTACGGCGAAACCGGCGACCTGAGCTCGCAGAGCTTCGCGCTCTACAAGTGGGAAGGCGGCAAGATCGTTCCGGCTGAATAAGCTGTCGATCTCCCGATCGCAATCGCCGGGCGTCCCTGTGGGCGCCCGGTTTTCGTTTGTGGCCCGGATGGTAAGCCGATCTCGCTTTGTCGGACACATGGGCTATAAGTGGTAAAACGCCAGCACGAGGATGCCCATGACTGCCAAGCTCGAACGCCTCATTGACCAGGGAACGGGCCGTTTGCCCGCCGATATCGTGCTGAAAGGCGGACGTTTCTTCGATCTCGTGACCGGCGAACTGGTGGAGTCGGATATCGCGATCGCTCAAGACCGTATTGTCGGCACGTGCGGCAGCTATGACGGCGAAACCGAGATCGATATCTCGGGAAAGATCGTCGTGCCTGGCTTCATCGACACCCATCTCCATATCGAGTCATCGCTGGTGACGCCGCACGAGTTCGACCGCTGCGTCCTGCCCTACGGCGTGACCACCGCCATCTGCGACCCGCACGAGATCGCCAATGTTCTCGGCACCGAAGGCATTCAGTATTTTTTGGATTCCTCGCTGGAAACAATCATGGACATCCGCGTCCAACTCTCCTCCTGCGTGCCCGCCACGCATC
This sequence comes from Rhizobium sp. YTU87027, assembly GCF_050644135.1. Classification (NCBI taxonomy): domain Bacteria; kingdom Pseudomonadati; phylum Pseudomonadota; class Alphaproteobacteria; order Hyphomicrobiales; family Rhizobiaceae; genus Rhizobium; species Rhizobium sp. YTU87027. The sequence continues at coordinate 2,211,251 of NZ_CP098440.1, forward strand.
TGGAAACATCCGGCGCCGACCTGCCGATCGAACGGCTCCTTCCCTTCCGCCATCATCCTAAGGTCATCGGCCTTGCCGAGTTCATGAACTTCCCCGGCGTGATCCACAAGGATCCGATCTGCATGGCGAAGCTCGACGCTTTCCAGGGCCAGCATATTGACGGCCACGCCCCACTGCTCTTGGGCAACGATCTCAACGGCTATCTCGCAGCCGGCATCCGCACCGAGCACGAATGCACGAGTGCTGCCGAAGCGCTGGAAAAAATCCGCAAGGGCATGCACATCCTCATACGCGAGGGCTCCGTGTCGAAAGATCTCGCAGCCCTGATGCCCATCATCACCGAACGCCTGTCACCCTACCTCGCGCTTTGCACAGATGACCGCAACCCGCTCGATATCGCAGAACAGGGCCATCTCGATTACATGATCCGCACTGCCATCAAAAGCGGCGTGGAGCCGCTCGCCATCTACCGCGCTGCCTCGATCTCGGCTGCCCGTGCTTTTGGCCTGAGAGACCGCGGTCTCGTCGCCCCAGGCTGGCGCGCGGACCTCGTGGTCATCGACCGCCTCGAAAACTGCCGTGCGGACCTCGTCTTTGCGGCGGGTCGCCAGGTGACGACAGAGCTTTTCGCCACGCGCAAGCTCGTGGAGCCGGTCGGCCTCGACAGCGTCAAGGCTAGGCCTGTCAACGCCGCCCATTTCGGCGTTCCTGTGGCCGATGGCGAAACCCCTGTGATCGGCGTCACCCCCGGCAAGATCATCACCGAACATCGCCGCTACCGCCTGCCCGTGAAAGGCAACCAGACCGACGTCGATCTCGGCAACGACATCATCAAGGTCGCCGTCATCGAGCGGCATGGCAAGAACGGCAACCATGCCAACGGTTTTGTCCAGGGTTTCGGCCTGAAGAAGGGTGCGATCGCCTCGACCGTCGGCCATGACAGCCACAACATCTGCGTCGTCGGCGTCGGCGAGGATGACATGGCGCTCGCCGCCAATCGCCTCGGCGAAATCAAGGGCGGCTTCGTGGTCGTAGAGGATGGCAAGGTCACCGGTGAGATCGCCCTGCCCGTTGCTGGCCTGATGAGCCTCGATCCCTACGAGACGGTGCGCGACACGCTCCACCATCTGCGCAAGGCCGCCTATGCGCTCGGCACGACACTGGAAGAACCTTTCCTGCAAGTCGCCTTCCTGCCGCTGCCGGTCATTCCGCACCTGAAGATCTCAGATCGCGGAATGGTGGATGTCGACAAGTTCGCCCTGATCGGGTGAGCGTCTAGCCAGCCACCCGCGCACAGAACGCGTCGAGCGCTGCGAGCTTGATCGGACCGCTTCCGGTTGCCGAAGCGAAGCCCGGCATCGCCAATCGTTCTCCGATCACCATTCCCGCCGGCGGAATGAATTGTGCGGGCTTGCGCGTCAGATTGAAGACAAAGAGCAGCCTCTCGCTGCCCTTGGCACGCGTAAAGGCGAGGAGGTCCTGATTGGTCCCGATGAACTCCATCGCCCCGTCAAGCAATGCCGCGTGGCTCTTGCGGAATTCGAGCGTCCGCCGGTAGTGGTTCAGCACGGAATGCTGATCGCTCTCCTGCGTGTCGACGGAAAGCGCCGCCTGCTCGTAAGGCACCGGCAACCAGGATTTTTCGGCGGTCGTAAAGCCGGCATGTGCCTTAGCTGCTTCCCAGGGCATCGGCGTGCGACATCCGTCGCGCCCCTTAAAGGCCGGCCAGAAGCGGATGCCATAGGGATCGCGCAGATCCTCGAAGGCAAGCTCGGCTTCGGGAAGGCCGAGTTCCTCGCCCTGATAGAGGCAGATCGATCCACGCAGCATGGCCAGCACCGACAAGGCGAGCTTGGCGATCAGAGGCCGCTCCGCTTCCGTTTTGGCAAAGCGGCTCACATGACGGTTGACGTCGTGGTTTGAGAAAGCCCAGCAGACCCACCCATCGGCGACCGACTTCTGGAAGGCATCGACGCAGCCGCGGATATGTGTGGCGGTAAAGTCTGGTCCGAGCAGATCGAATGTGTAGCACATGTTGAGCTTGTCGCCGCCACCCGTATAAGCGGCCACCGTCTTCAGCGAGCGGGCACCGTCACCCACCTCGCCAACCGTCGCGCGCGCCTCGTAGCGGTCAAGAAGCGTGCGGAACCGCTGGAGGAAGCCGATATTTTCCGGCTGCGTCTTGTCATAGAGGTGGTTCTGCATACCGTAGGGGTTCGTATCCGGTGCATCGAGGCCGGCATCGCTTTCGTCTGGCGCATGCGGAGGATTGTCGCGAAGCAGCTTGTCGCAGAAGTAATAGTTGACCGTATCGAGGCGGAACCCGTCGACGCCGCGGTCGAGCCAGAACTTCACGGTGGCAAGCACGGCGTCCTGGACCTCCGCGCTGTGGAAATTGAGATCCGGCTGCGAGGTCAGGAAGTTATGCTGGTAATATTGCCGGCGCACGCCGTCCCACTCCCATCCCGGCCCGCCGAAGATCGAGAGCCAGTTGTTGGGTGCCGTCCCATCCGGTTTCGGATCCGCCCAGACATACCAGTCCGCCTTGGGATTGGTCCGGCTCGAGCGGCTTTCGACAAACCAGGGATGAACATCAGCCGTATGCGAGATCACCTGGTCGATGACAATCTTGATGCCGAGCCCATGGGCCGTGGCCATCATCTCATCGAAGTCATCAAGCGTGCCGAAGATCGGATCGACGTCGCAATAGTCCGAAACGTCGTAGCCCATATCGGCCATGGGCGACTTGAAGAACGGCGACAGCCAGATCGCATCGACGCCAAGGCTGGCGATATAGGGCAATCTCCGGGTAATGCCCTTCAAATCCCCGAGGCCATCTCCGTTCGTATCCTGAAAGGAACGTGGGTAGACCTGATAGATAACTGCACCCCGCCACCAGTCCGCCGTCTTGCCTGCAACCGACATCAGCCAATCATCTCCCGCATCATCCAATGATGCCAAGACTAAAGCGGGCGCGACAAAAAACAACCTTCAGCCGAGATCCGTCGAACATCCCAGCTTCCGCATTTTGCGCCTTATCTTTTCACGGTGCTTGATGTCCTTGCTCGGCAGCTTGCCGCCCACGGCGTTGCGCTCCTGCATGGCAAGTGTCTGACAATCCATCTTTCGCCCCTTGCCTCCGCCTCCGTGTGCGTAAGCGGGAGCAGTTGAATGGGATAGCGCCGCGACAAGTGAAATGGCGATCAGAGAAACTGGGATCTTCTGCATGGCTGTCCCCATAGCCGCATGATCGCCATTATCGGCCCCGCCGACGAGGTCAACAATCCGGCCTAAAGCCGCAGTCCCATGCCGCTCGCGGCTTGTCAGGAAGGTGCTCTGCGCGTATCAGCGAAGCGGGAAAATTCAGGGAGGCTTTCTGTGAGCGGGCGTTTTTTATCGATCGGTGAGTGCATGGTGGAGCTTTCACAGGCGGGTGCCGGCTTGCTGCGCAAGGGCTTTGCCGGTGATACGCTGAACACCGCCTGGTATGCCCGCGCCTGCCTGCCTAAAGGGTGGTCGGTGGACTATTTTACCGCGCTCGGCGACGAAGCCATGTCCGATGAGATGATTGCCTTCTTCAATCAGGCTGGCGTCGGCACCGAATTTATCAGGCGCATCAAGGGCAAGGCGCCCGGTCTCTACATGATCAGCCTCAAGGAAGGCGAACGTTCGTTCAGCTACTGGCGCGACAACTCCGCCGCTCGCCAGCTGGCTGCTGAAGCGGAGCTTCTGCGCGAGGCGATTGAGGCCTGCGATGTCATCTATTTCTCCGGCATCACGCTTGCAATTCTGTCGCGCAATGACGCCGATACGCTACTCGCCGAGGTCCGCCGCGCCAAGGCGGCCGGCAAGATTGTTGCGTTCGACCCCAACATCCGCCCACGGCTGTGGTCGGGTTATGACGTGATGCATGCGACGATCAGCGAAGGCGCCCGCGCCTCGTCTCTCGTCCTTCCGAGTTTCGATGACGAGGCCACGCACTTCGGCGACGTTTCGATAGAGGCGACGATCCAGCGGTACCGCACACTTGGGGCCACCGACGTGGTCGTCAAGAACGGCGCAGAAGGCGCTACGCTGAGTTTTGACGGCGTGGAGAGCTTCGTCCCGGCCGAAAAGGTCGAGCAGGTTGTCGACACGACCAGCGCTGGCGACAGTTTCAACGGAGCTTTTCTCGCCCGCTACCTTGAAACGAAAGACGCCCCGGCGGCAGCGGCATTTGCCGCAAAGGTCGCTGCACGTGTGGTCAGCGAACACGGCGCCCTCGTCGCCTGGGAAAAGCTCGGCATCAAGAAGGCTTGAGCAACACCGAACGATCGGCGTAACGCGACTGTAATATTTCCATCATCGACTGCCGCCAGAATGTGAGGCGCGGGAATCGAGTCTCCGGGTCTGCCCGGAATTGGGCCGGCGCCCCCGCGGGCGCGGCATGGATGGAATTGGGGCGTGCGACAACATATGTCGGATGTTGGAGGCAACGAAGGCCGGGATGCATCTCGGCTAGATGTGGCGGAACGGCTGGTTATTGTCAGCGATGCCTGGCATCCGCAGGTCAACGGCGTCGTCCGTTCGATCGAGAACACCAATCGCGAACTGGCTAAGATGGGCATTGAGGTGGCAATGGTGACGCCGCAGGGCTTTCACAGCATCCCTTGCCCCACCTACCCCGAAATTCGTCTGTCGATCGCCAGCTACGGCCGCGTCGCGCGCGAGATAAAGAAACACATGCCCTCCTACGTTCATATCGCGACGGAAGGGCCTCTGGGGCTGACGGCGCGGCGCTGGTGCCTGAAGAACCGCATGCCCTTCTCCACCAGCTACCACACGCGCTTTCCGGAATACGTCTCGGCCCGCCTTCCCGTGCCAGAGAGCTGGCTGTATGCGTTCGTTCGCTGGTTCCACAACTCAGGCGCCGGTTGCATGGTCGCAACCCCGAGCCTTGCGCGCGAACTCTCCGAAAAGGGCATCCGAAATCTCATGCCGTGGAGCCGCGGCATCGACGCCGATCATTTTCGTCCGATGCCTCTGGAAGATGCGCCATTCGGCCTTTCTCGCCCGATCTTCATGACAGTCGGCCGCGTTGCCCTGGAAAAGAACCTGCCGGCTTTTCTGGATCTCGACCTGCCCGGATCGAAAGTCGTCGTGGGTGACGGACCGGCGCGCGCCGAGCTCGAGAAGCGCTACCCGGATGTGCATTTCACCGGCCTGAAGGTCGGCGAGGAACTGGCGAGGGTCTATGCCCAGGCGGACGTCTTCGTCTTCCCATCACTGACGGATACGTTCGGCAATACAATTCTGGAGGCGCTCGCCTCGGGTGTTCCTGTCGCCGCCTATCCTGTCACCGGTCCGCTCGACATTATCGGCGAGGATACCGACGTCGGCACGCTCGACGATGATCTGAGGACGGCTTGCTTGGCTGCGCTGTCTGCCTCGCGCGAAAAGGCCCGTGAACTCGCGCTGCAATATTCATGGGAAGCGGCAACGACGCAGTTCATAAACAACATTCGCGCCGCCAACGGCGTCATTACGCCAAAGTGGAAAAAGGCCTGGCAATTTGCTGCCAAGTCGCTGCCAAGAACAAAAAAGCCCGGCGACGCCGCCGGGCCTGTCTCATCGGGAGCCTGATCCGCTATTTCTTGAGTGCCTCGCGCAGCGTCTGGCTGGCGATAGAGATTGCACCGCGCGTTGCCGGCGTCTCGGCGATGGCGTTCAGAAGCACGAAGTCGTGGATCGTGCCGTTGTACCGGATCGAGGTCACCTTCACGCCGGCCTGCATCAGCTTGCGGCCATAGGCCTCGCCTTCGTCGCGCAGCACGTCGTTTTCATCCGTGATGATCAAGGCAGGCGGCAGGCCGTTCAGTTGATCGAGCGAGGCCTGAAGCGGTGAAGCAGTCGGTTCCTTGCGCTTGGCTTCATCCGGCAGATAGGCGTTCCAGAACCACTTCATCGCCTCCTTCGTCAGCCAGGGACCGTTGGCGAATTCGTTGTAGGAGCCCGTTTCGAAGTTTGCATCAGTCACGGGATAAAAGAGGACCTGCTGGTCGATTGCCGGACCGCCACGCTCCTTGGCAAGCAGGGTGACTGCAGCCGTCATGTTGCCGCCAACGCTGTCGCCGGCCACCGCCAGACGGCTCGCATCGACATTGAATTCTTTCTCATGTTCGCCGACGTATTTCGTAGCGGCATAGGCCTGCTCGATCGCGATCGGATAACGCGCTTCCGGCGAACGCTCATAATCGACGAAGACAACGGCGGCGTTGGCGCCATTGGCGATCTCGCGGACGAGACGGTCATGCGTGTCGGCATCGCCGAGAACCCAACCGCCGCCATGAAAATACATCACGACAGGCAGTTTGCCCTTCGCGCCTGCCGGACGGACGATACGCAACTTGATGCTGCCGGCCGGGCCGGCCTTGATCGTCACATTCTCTTCCTTCGCTGCGACTTTCTTGAAGTCGCCTTTCTGGGCGCCGGCAAGCACGCCACGGGCATCGGATGGAGACAGCGTATAGATCGGCTTGGCGCCAGCGAGCGCGTCGATAAACTTCTGGGTCGTCGGTTCCAGCACCGGATCGGCAGCGGCGCCGAAGGTCGTGGCTGCCAGAATGGTCGCTGCGGAGACTGCGGTCTTGATGGTCGACATCATCTTGTCCTTTCGATTGCGGTCCGTTGTGAACACGCCTTGATTTATCGCACGATTATTTATTGCGCGATTTAAATTTCAGCAACGCAACTATGCGAAAAAGATCATTGCGATTATTTATCGCGCGATATATTGTTGTGCGATTTTGGAGATCCCGACATGAGCGACGATCTGAATCTCGACGATTTCATCTGTTTCGCCCTCTACACCGCGAACCATGCGATGAACCGCGTCTACAAGCCTATGCTGGACGCCTTGAACCTGACCTACCCGCAATACCTGGTCATGGTTACGCTCTGGAAGGAGGATGGCCAAACGGTCGGTGCCATTGGCCAGAAGCTGCTTCTGGAATCGAGCACGCTCACCCCTCTCCTCAAACGCCTGGAAGCGACCGGCTACATCAAGCGCGAGCGTGGCAGGGACGACGAACGTGTCGTTATTATCCGTTTGACCGATGAAGGCCGGAAACTTAGAGCGCGCGCAGCTTCCATTCCCGGCTGCATCGTCAACGCGTCAGGCCAGGAATTTTCGGAACTGAAGCGGCTGAGGGCGGAAGTCGTTGCGCTGCGCGATGCGTTGGAGAGCAGCGCAGCCTGAGCGGCCTGCCCTCAGGTCCGCTTCTTCTTCGACTCGTACGGATTGTCGGGCGAACGATAGTGAATGCGGATCGGCACGCTCGGCATGTCGAAATCGTTGCGCAGGCCGTTGATCAGATAGCGGGTGTACGATTCCGGCAGCGCGTCCGAGCGCGTGCAGGAGATCATGAAGGCCGGCGGGCGAGCCTTCACCTGCGTCATATACTTGAGCTTGATACGACGGCCGGAAACTGCCGGTGGCGGATGCTGAACCTGCTGCTGCTCCAGCCAGCGATTGAGGCGCGCGGTCGAAATGCGCTTGTTCCAGACCTTGTCCGTATCGATGATCGACTGCATCAGCTTGTCGAGCCCGCGGCCGGTCTGGCCGGAGATCGGCACGGCGCGGATGCCACGCGCCTGCGGCAGCAACCGGTCGGTCTTTTCGCGCAGATCCGCGAGAACCGCCTGCGGCTCCTCGATCATGTCCCACTTGTTGAACGCGAGCACGGCAGCTCGCCCTTCGCGCAGGACGAGATCGACGATGTGCAGGTCCTGCTTCTCGAACGGAATCGTCGCATCGAAGACAATGACGACGAGCTCGGCGAAGCGGATGGCGCGCAGCGTATCGGCGACGGAGAGCTTTTCCAGCTTTTCGATTACCTTCGCCTTGCGGCGCATACCTGCCGTATCGAACATCTTGATGGTGCGACCACGCCAGTCCCATTCCACGGAGATGGAGTCGCGCGTGATGCCGGCTTCCGGTCCGGTCAGCAACCGGTCTTCACCGAGGAAGCGGTTGATCAGCGTCGACTTGCCGGCATTCGGACGGCCGACGATCGCCACGCGCAGCGGCTTGGTGTCGTCATATAGAGGTTCTTCCTCTTCCTCGCCGTCCTCACCGGTCGGCTGCGGGATGTCGACGTCGGTGACGGCGACATCTTCCTTCGGCGGAAACGCGCGATCTTCGCCGAGCGCGGCAATAATAGCGTCTCGCAGGTCGAGCATCCCCTGCCCGTGTTCGGCCGAGATTGGCGTCGGCTCCCCAAGGCCGAGCGAATAGGCATCATAGAAACCGGCGTCCGATCCGCGCGCTTCCGACTTGTTGGCCACGAGAACCACCGGTTTGCCTCGACGGCGCAGCATTTCAGCAAGCGCCGTGTCAACAGGCGTCAGACCGGTCTTGGCATCGACGACAAACAGAGAAAGGTCGGCTTCGTCGATCGCCGCTTCGGTCTGCGCACGCATGCGGCCCTGCAGGCTCTCTTCATGGGCCTCTTCAAGACCAGCGGTATCAACGATGGTGAAACGCAGGTCGACCAGCCGTGCCTCGCCCGGGCGACGGTCGCGCGTGACACCCGGCGTATCGTCGACAAGCGCCAGCTTCTTCCCAACCAGGCGGTTGAAAAGCGTCGACTTGCCGACATTCGGGCGACCGACAATGGCGACCGTAAAGCTCATTGAAATTCCTTACTTTCAGCCCTGTGCGGCGGGCGCCTTGCCGGATGCGGTGATGTTATCAAGCATCATCTGGGCACGATTGGCAACATTGCGCGGGCTCTGCGCATCGTCGGCGATCGCCTGGAACCACTGGCGCGCCTGGGTCATATTGCCGGCCTTATAGGCGGCAAGGCCAAGCGCTTCGCGGGCGGAGTGGCGGAAGGCGTTGCCGGGAACAGCCATTTCCTCCACCTGTGCGGAAACCTGATCGTAGGTGCCGCTCTCGATCAGCAACCAGCCGGCGCGCATCTTGGCGGCATCGCGCACGGCTGCCGGTGCGGCATTGTCCTTGCCGATCACGCCGAAGGCGGCAACGGCACCTGCCGTATCACCCTTCTGGGCCAGCACGCTGGCCGCGCGCAGCCGCGCCAGGATCGGATAGGATCCGTGACCTTCCTTTTCCAGCGTCTCGAGCGCTGCCAGCGCCTCGTCGTGTTTGTTCTCATCGGCAAGCTTCATCGCGGCGATGAACTTGTCGCCCGTGCCGGAGGACTGGTTATCGTCCCAATATTCATAGACCTTGTAGCCAATGGTACCGAGCACGATCAGGACAGCGAGCGCAATCAGGTAGCGACCAAACCGACGCCATGCGCCTTTCACCTGGTCGGAACGCAGTTCCTCATTGACTTCACGAATGAAGCTGTCGTCGTTGAATGCCATTCTCGTCTCCGGGCGCGGATATGCTTCGACATGCGGATTGCACGCACATTGTGGGGCCTTCTACCCCATTTTTCAGCAGTTGTAAGGGGGATTGGAAAGATTCGTCACATAACGATCGGAGCCACCCCGATCAACAGCTCATGCAGCTTGAACGTGATAAGTGCCCAGGCCACGACGCCGATGATCACGGCATAGAGGTCATACTTCCCCGAGACGAAGGGCCGTAGCGTAAGCCTGCCTGCCCGTTCGCGGCGCTTTAGCGCAATGCGCAGGATGACGCCCCATGCGAGGAAGGCACCGAACAGGAGCACCGAAGAGGTCTCGCCGTTGGCCAAGAGATGCGCGAAAGCCCAGATCTTCACCGACAACACCATCGGATGCTTCGTCTTGACCGCGATATGCCCCATCGGCAGCAGCGAGGCGACCAGACAGATCAAGGCGAGCAGCATCAGGGTCAGCGTGATATGCGCCATCCAGACCGGTGGAGTGTAGAGAATGCCGGTCACCTGTCGGGCCTGACCGAAGCCATAGATGAGCAAGATCAGCGAGAGAATGCTGACGACCGAATAGACGCCCTTCCAACCGTTCTCGCCAAGACTGTCGATCATGGACTGGCGAAAACCGGGCGCAATGACACGGATCAGATGAAGCCCTAGGAAAATGATAATACCGACGACGAGCAATGCCATGGCGATCTCCTGTGCGTTTTCCGAGACTTAGCCGCAGCGGCACAAAAACGCTAGCGTCACCGCAGCTTCGCCGCATTTCTGTAACAGGAAAACCGCAAACAAATTGTCGCGGTGTCCATGTTTCGTTCGTTTTTCAAAGCCTCCCTCGCCCTCTCTTTGCTCATTCCCAGCGCGGCGGGCGCAGTCGACCAGCCGAAACAGCTGGTTATCATCTCCTTCGACGGCGCGCACGACAACGCGCTCTGGCAGAAGAGCCGTGAAATGGCCGCGAAGAACGGCGCGCATTTCACTTATTTCCTCTCCTGCACCTTCCTGATGAACCAGGCGGCCAAGAAGGCCTATCAGGCACCGCATGAAAAACAGGGCAAATCCAACGTCGGCTTTGCCCAGAGCGACGACGAGATCCGCCAGAGGCTCGGCAATATCTGGCACGCCCACCTCGAGGGCCACGACATATCGAGCCATGCTTGCGGCCATTTCGATGGCCGCCAGTGGAGCGAAGCCGACTGGTCGAAGGAATTCGCGACATTCCGCGCCACACTGAAGAGCGCCTGGAGGAGCGTCGATCTCGAAGAGCCGAAGGGCTGGCAGGACCTGGTCGATCACGGCATCCACGGCTTCCGCGCCCCCTACCTCTCGGCGACGCCGGGCGCAGACATGATAGCAGCGGAGAAAAAGGCCGGCTTCACCTATGACGCAAGCCTCGTGACCAAGGGACCCGCCATGCCGCTTGAGGAGGCCGGCATCGTCCGCTTCGGCCTGCCGCTGATTCCCGAAGGCCCGCGCGAGAAGCCCATCATCGGCATGGACTACAACCTTTTCGTTCGCCATTCCAACGGCGAGGAGGACAAGGCCGATTCGAAGGCATTTGAAGAGCGTTCGTATGCGGCCTTCAAGGAGGCGTTCGACAAGCAGTACACGGGCAACCGTATTCCGCTGCAGCTCGGCTTCCACTTCGTCGAGATGAACGGCGGCGCCTACTGGCGCGCGCTCGACCGGCTGGTGAGCGATGTCTGTCACCGCGCAGACGTCGCCTGCGTCAGCTATTCCGAAGCTATTCCAATGATCGAGGCGCGCGGCAAGTTGCAGGAACAGACGCAAACGTCAGGGCTATAGGAAGTACTGCCATCACGTATGCTTTTGCCGGGCATGAGAAACGCCGCGCATGAGATTGGACGCGTGGGCTCTCAATCGGGCACATGCTCCATGATGATTTGCGTGTGCAGCATCGGCGCCGCCTCGGCTCCGAAATAGGTTTCCAGCAGCGGCAGAAAATCCTCCGACAGATAGAACTCCGTCAACGCCCGATCGGCCAGCAGGCGGAAATCGGCGTCATCGCGTGGTAGCGCGATCGCATAGGGTTCATGCGTAAAGAGCCGATCGCCGATCTCGAGTGAGGACGGATCGTGCGCCCGCTTGGCGAGGCTGATCAGCAGCGCCTGATCAGCGATATAGGCATCGATCTTGTGATCCTCCAGCGCCTTGAGACCGTCCTCGTGCGTTTCGAAATCGGCAAGTTTCGTCTTCGACACCTGGGTTGCCAATGCCTCGCGCAGCGTTGTGCCTGTTGTCGTGCTTGCGCGCACGCCGATTACGCGTGTGGATGCAACATGCTCGCTAACGGCACGAACAGCGGGCTTTTCCACAAAAAGAGTCTGCAGATAATTCGGCGAATCCTTGCGGAGCAGCGCGGTCGCCCCCGTCAGGAAGATTGGTTGTGAAAAGTCAACGATCTCCCGCCTCTTCAAATTGACGGTGATCGCACCGCAAAGCAGATCGACCTGTCCATTTTTCACTGCATCGAAGCCGTTCGCGAGCGTCATCTCAATGTATTCGCGCTTCAATTGCGGAAACTGATGCGCTATTTCATCGGCAATCTTGCCGCACAGGTCGATAGCATATCCCGTCGGAGCGGCGCCCGGCTTGTTGGAGGAGAAGGGCGCCTCGTCAGCGATATAGCCGATGCGCAGGCTCATGCGCTGGGTGATCGAGTCGAGCGTCGCGGCACCCGCCGCGAAAGCAGAAAGGCAAAGGGCAAGATTCGCCAGCAGAAACCGTCTCATGCACTCTGCGACAGGCATGATCCTCATCTCCGAAAAACGAGTACAACCTCAAAGGCGTACTCGCAGATTATGGGCCGCCCGCCATTTGTCAACCGAGGCAGCTGCCGGCGCAAAAGCGGCACGAACGGCATGACGGCATTTGCGACCCATTCCGGTTTCCTGCAGCCGACGGAATTAGCCGTCGGCGTGGATGATGCCCGCCTCGCGCTCCAGATAGCGCTGGTCGATATCTGGCAACGGCTCGCCCTCGATCGCGGATTCGAAGGTGCGCAGGCGCTTGTAGATCGACAACAGCTCGACGATCGTTGTCCACGAATTGACCAAATACTGGAAGGAGCCGCGCACCTGATCGAACACGTTGTTGATCTGCGTCATCAGGCCAAGCGTCAGCTTGCCGGCGACAATCGACGGCACGAGCACGATGAGGCTGAACAGGTTGTCGGCCTGCAGATAGAAGATGCGGGCGACGTTGAAGTACATGTAGTGGAAATAGAGCCGGAAATAGTTGCGGCGCACGTTGGCAAAAAGCTCGGCCACCGTTGGCGGCGTCGCGCGGTCCGCGTGGTCTTCGCCGTAGACGAGTTCCTTGCGGTACGAGGCCTCGACACGCTGGTTACGGAACTCGAGGCCCGGCAGCTTGATACCGACCAAACCGAGGAAAACCGTTCCGAAAATCGACCAGAACAGTGCCGCCCAGACGAGCGCATGCGGCACCTCGCCGATCAGCGGCAATTCCGTGATGTTGGCGCCGATCTTGAACAGCACTGGCAGGAAGGCGATCAGCGTCATGACCGAGCTGACAAGGCTGACTCCAAGGCTTTCCACCGTCGAAGAGAAGCGCATCGTGTCTTCCTGAACACGCTGCGAAGCACCTTCGATATGGCGAAGCTTCGGCCAGTACGACATGTAGTATTCGTTCATCGCCGTGCGCCAGCGGAAGATCCAGTGGCTGACGAAGAAAAGGTTGAGCACGCCGACGGTGATTGCCACGAAGGCGATGCCGGCAAAGCCCAACATGCCGAGATAGAGCTGCGCCGCGGTGACTGGTGCCGTCTTCGCGAGCGCTTGCTGGATCAAGTCATAGAAAGGCCCATACCAGGCGTTGATGGCAACGCTCACCTGAACCGAGAAATAGGTATTGAAGATAATCAGGGCGGAACCCAGCACCGACCACAACTGCCAGCGATGCGGGCTGTAGGTGAACCAGAACGCGGCGAAGAGCGCGACTGCCACAGTATAATAAATATAGAACCAGAGGAATGGAGCCGACCAGAAGACCGAGACACCGATCGGAGCTTCCTCTCCTGGAGGCAGTGGCGCGAGGCCAATCACCGAACCGAGGCTGGAGCCCACGAAATACCAAAAGAGAACGGCCAGAAGTGCCCAAGCGACAGCTGAGATGAAGAAAAGCCTAGGCTTGGGGAAATAGGATACGAACACGGGAGAGCTTGCTTTCCTGAACTGGAGTCTTCGGAGTCTCTAAACAGACCAATTGCGGCGAAAACTACGGCAGTTCGCAAAGGGCGGCAATGGGCTCACCCTATTGTTACGCACTTGTAAGGCACTATCACAGCTTCCTGGCGACCGGCATCACCAGCATCGCGCACACCAGCAGCGCCGCGGCCGCGGCGTAAGTCGGCGTCGTGAAGCTGCCGGTTCGCTCGGCCATCCAGCCCGCGACGATGGGACCGATGATCTGCCCGACCCCGAACGCCGCCGTCATCGTCGCAAGGATACGCCGCGGGCTGGCCGGCGAGAGCTTGCGGCCGATCTGTAGGCCATAGGCGGTGATCGCGAGGAAGGTCGCGCCAAACAGGGCGCCACCGATGAGCGGAGCCACCGAGCGAGGCAGGAGAACGGTCGCCAGCACCCCGACGGCCTCGATCAGCAATGCGGCCACATACACCCTCCCCAATCCGAGCGGACGGACGAAGGGCTTCCAGGCGAAGAGCGCCACCGACGCCGTCAGACCGGCGATGAACCAGCAGAGAAATTCGACCGTCGGCCCGGCAGCGTCCATGCGCGCGATCGTGACCAGAAACGTGCCGGTAATCACATAGCCGAACCCGAACAGGCCATAGGACGCCACCACGAGCAGCATTGGGACGCTCCAGGCGATCCGCGGTTCCTTGCCAGTCTGCGCCGCGGCAGCCGGCCCCGCCGGAAGCAACCACCAGACCGCTATCAGGCTCAAGGCCGAATATAGGGCACCGCCGATCCAGGATGCCCGCCAAGCGTCTGCGCTTCCATCAAAGAGCAGCCCGACCAGCAGAACCATGACGGACGAGAGCGCAATGCCAGCACCCGGGCCACCGAAATGCGCCGCTTGCACATGGTCATTACCGGCCAAGGCCCCGTGGCTGAGCACAATCTGCGAGCTGAAAACGAGAGCAAAGGCGCTCGCAACACCCGCCAGGAAACGAATGACGGCAAAGGCCGGAACGGATGTCGTCATGGCCATGGCCGCAAGAAGCAACGCCGTCGCCGCCAGTGCAAGAAGCGCCACCTTGCGCTCCCACCCAGTTGCCCAGCCATAGGCAGCGAGAACCGCGCCGACGAGATAGCCGACGAAATTCGCAGAGGCGATGACGCCTGCATCGGCGGCCGATAGCGGCACGCCGCTAATCATGCTCGGCAGGATTGGGGTGTAAGAAAAGCGGCCAAAACCCATGGCAGCTGCCATGGCGATCGCGCCTGCAAGTCCGGTCCTGAACAGGTTCTCGGGGAGAGTTTCATTGCGTGCCAACATGGCGTGTTTATCGCGCTGCAGCATGGCGGCGACAATCAAGAATTTCTGATCGATTGATCAATCGCACGAAATCATGCCGACGCCCCTTGAAAGTGATTATCTTACGATATATGTTTTACGACATAGTGAAAGATACATCAAAGGAGTGACTTATGAGAGGTTTTAGAGGTGGAATGATGGGCGGCGGCGGTTTTCGCATGGGGCGGAAATTTGCGTCGGGCGACCTGCAACTGGTGATCCTGGCCCTACTGGTGGAGCAACCCCGCCATGGCTACGAGCTCATCAAGCTCTTGGAAGAGCGCTCGGGCGGCTTCTATGTTCCAAGCCCCGGCGTAATCTATCCGGCGCTAACCTACCTGGAAGAGACCGGCCTTGCCGACGTCGAGAGCGAAGGCACCAAGAAGCTTTACCGCATCACGCAGAGCGGTCGCAGGCTTGTCGAAGACAACCAGTCGATGATCGACATGACGCTCGGAAAATTGGAAAAAATCGGCGCGAAGATGGCGCATGTCCGCAGGATCTTCGACCCCGAGAGCCGCAATGGCGATCGGGACGAGGACGGCTTCCCGGAAGACAAGAGCGAGGTCGCAACTGCACGCATGCTGCTGAAATCCGCACTTCGGCTGCGCTATCCCTGGTCGAAAGAGGAGGCCAAGCGTATCGCCGGTATTCTCGAGCGCGCGGCCGGTGAAATTCTTGCCGGCGGACGTTCGGGCGAGTGAAGGCTCAGGCGCTGCCTTCCGGCAGCGTCATGATCAACGGACCATTTCGCGTTGCGACGATCGTGTGTTCGTATTGCACGGTCGGAGCCTGCGGGTCCGAGTAGAGCGTCCAGGCGTCGTCGCCCCCCTCCGCCCAAGTTGCACCAAGCGAAAGGAACGGCTCGACAGTGAAGACAAGGCCCTCCGTTATCATCCGCTTCTCGGATGGATCCGGCCAGGTCGAGAGTTCGGCCGGTTCCTCGTGCAGCGAGCGGCCGATCCCGTGGCTCGCCAGATTGGCGACGAGGGTATAGCGGTTCTTCAGGGCAAAGGCGCCGACCGCCTGTCCGATCTTGGCGAGCGGCTCGCCCGATTTCACCTGATTGAGGCCGACCCACAGCGCCCTTTTGCCATCACGGCAGAGCTTTTCGATCTTTGACTTGTGAGGTGGAACACTGAACGACGCGCCCGTGTCGGAAAAGAAGCCGTCCTTCTCCGCGGATACGTCGATATTGACCAGATCCCCCGGGCGAATGATGCGCGGTCCCGGAATGCCGTGGGCGATTTCCTCGTTGACGCTGATGCAGGTCGCGCCCGGAAACTGATAGCAAAGTTCGGGCGCGGAACGCGCGCCGGCATCTTCAAGCACCTTGCGGCCGATCTGATCGAGCTCCAGTGTCGTGATGCCGGGCTCAAGCGATGCGCTCATCACCTGCAAGGCGTTGGCGCAGATTCGGCCGATTTCCTTCAGCTTGAGGAGTTCGTCTTCGCTTTCAATGATCATGGATGTCTACCCGGCCTTCTGGGGCCGGTCGGCCGGCTCTCGATCAGGATGAGAGCACGACGGCGTTCGGAATCCAATTCATCCTTTCGGCATCATGCTCTAGCTTCAGGCGGTGGCTTTCGCCTCTTGGCTGCTTTCAGTCAATGCCTTTCTGACGATTGGCGCGACTTTCGTGCCATACAACTCGATGCCGCGCATGATCTGGTCGTGGGGCATCAGGCCGATCGCCATCTGCAGCAAAAAGCGGTCGTTCTTGAACAGCCGATGATGCGTGATGATCTTCTCGGCCACCAGTTCCGGCTCACCTACGAAGAGCGCACCGTTCGGTCCGCACGACATATCGAAATGTGCCCGGTTGGTTGGCCCCCAGCCACGCTCGCGGCCAATCCGGTTCATCACCTCGGCCTGCGGGCCGTAGAACTGATCGGCCGCGGCATCCGTGGTATCTGCGATGAAGCCGTGCACGTTGATGCTGGTCTTCAGCTTCGATCCCTCCTGCCCGGCCCGGCGCGCTGCTTCGCGGTAGAGATCAAACAGCGGTGCGAAGCGTCGCGGCTCGCCGCCGATGATCGCCAGTGCTACCGGCAAGCCCATGGCACCGGCGCGGGCAACCGATTGCGGCGTGCCGCCGACGGCGACCCACAAGGGCAATGGGTCCTGCAGCGGACGAGGATAGACGCCACGTCCATTGATCGGCGCGCGCAATTCACCCGACCAGGTGACAGTTTCCTGATCGCGGAGCGCCATCAGCAAATCGAGCTTTTCCTCGAAAAGCTGATCGTAATCCTCCAGATTGTAGCCGAACAGAGGAAACGACTCGATGAACGAGCCTCGTCCCGCCATGATTTCGGCGCGTCCGCTGGAAAGCAGATCGAGCGTCGCAAACTGCTGGAAGACCCGAACCGGATCGTCCGAACTCAAGACCGTCACGGCGCTGGTTAGCCGGATATTCTTGGTTTTCACGGCAGCGGCAGCCAGCGCAACGGCGGGAGCGGAGGCCGCATAGTCCGGCCGGTGATGCTCGCCCAACCCGAAGACATCCAGCCCGACCTGATCGGCGAGCTCGATTTCCTCAAGCAGATGCTTCAGGCGCTCTACCCCCTCCTCACCCTTGCTTCGGTTAGGACTCGGGTTTACGTCGGCAAAGGTGTAAAGGCCTAGTTCCATGGCTCGCATCCCGTTGAATCTACAGATGGAGATAGGGACGGAGCGACCTCGGCGCAAATACAAATTCTGGAAGCGATCGTTCGAGAATATCGATAGGTAGTCCGCCACGACTTGGGATCGCGGCGGAATTCTGATTCTGAAATCAACGACTTCAAAGCTTGAATGGAATCATTTTCCGAACGGCCTCATATCTCAGATAAAGGCCGCCCCAGGCAATCAGCCCGAGATAGACGCCGAACAGCAAATGCGAAAAGATCGGGCTCCCGACGCGCAGATGCGTCGCGATCGCGCCGCCGAGCAGACCTGTGAGCAGAATTGCCCCGAGTACCGACGTCCGCGGGATTGCATAGAGCAGCGCGCACAACAGCGTCACGATGCCGAGGCCGCGAGCAAGCATCGGATCGCCCGAGTAGCCGAGCGCGGTCATCGTATCCGTGACCGGCGCGATCGGCACCAGCTTGATCGCCCCGTCGAAAACGAGGAAGGCCACGATCAACCCGCTCATGACAGTGCCGGTGACGGTTTGCCAGCGCGGAAGCCGGGCAGTTGAATCAACAATTGCGGACATCCCTCTATCCCCCTATTTCAAGTCCGATTTCAGATCCTGGGAAGGAGTTCGGCGAGCTGATCGGCGCATTTGCCCCAGCCCTCGTGGAAACCCATCTGCTCGTGCTGCTCCTTGTCGGTGGACGTCCAGTGCCGGGCCTTGGCGGTGTATTTCGTTCGGCCGTTGCCGAGGTCTTCGAGCAGGATGATGCCGACGAAAAACGGCTTTTCAGACGGCACCCAGGAGCTGGTGAAGGCGTCGGTGAAAACGATCTTTTCGTTCTCGACGATCTCCAGATAGACGCCGCGGTTTGGAAATTCCTGGCCCTCGGGGCTGCGCATGACAATGAGGTTCGAGCCGCCCGGACGTACGTCGAGCTTGGCGTCCGCGATGCTCCAGGGACGCGGAACGAACCACTCCTTCATCAGCACGGGATCCGTCCAGGCCTTAAAAATCGTCTCGCGCGGGGCGTCGAATTCGCGGACGAGAACCAGTTCGTGTTGAGCTTCCTCGGTCATTTCAGCATTCTCCTGTTGAACGAAACCTGTTTTCGATCAGGTTGTTACAAGGACGTGGGAGCTTTTCCGGTTCCGACAACCGGATAGGATCTTTTTAAAGATTATTTCGCGACCGGCTGCGCAGCCCCATGGGCGAGGCTGTCGATCTGCTGGCGGATATGCGCAGCTTCCGCTGCCGAGTGAGCAAGCGCGATGGCGCGATCGAAGGCCTCATGCGCCTCATGGGCGCGGCAGAGTTGCTTCAGCAGGCCGCCACGCAGACCGTGATAGTAGAAATAGCCGTCGAGCTTCTCGCCGAGCGTTTCGACGAGCGCCAGCGCCACTTCCGGTCCTTTGAGCTTGGAGACGGCGACAGCGCGGTTGAGCGTAATGACGGGCGACGGCTGAACACGCTCCAGCGTCCGATAAAGCAGCTCGATCTCTTCCCAATCGGTATCTTCGGCGCGCTCGGCGCGGGAATGCAGTGCCGCGATGGCGGCCTGCAGTTGGTAAGGCCCCGGCTGGCGATGGCGGATCGCCTTGTCGAGCAACGCCAGCGCCTCATTTATCAGCTCGCGGTTCCAAAGCGAGCGATCCTGATCCTCGAGCAGCACGATATCGTTTTCGCCGTTGAAACGGGCCTGGCGCCGCGAAATCTGCAGGAGCATCAGCGCGAGCAGCCCCATTAGCTCGGGCTCGCCGGGAAAAATGCGCAGTAGAAGCCGCGCAAGCCGGATCGCCTCGTCGCTGAACGCACAGGCCTCGTGCTTCGGATCGGCCTGGCTGTAGCCCTCGTTGAAGATGAGGTAGATCATCGTACTGACGATCGAGAGCCGCTCGGCACGTTCCTGCGCATCCGGCGTCTCGAAGGGCACACCTGCCTTGGCAACCCGCGCCTTGGCCCGTGTAATCCGCTGTTCCATGGCGCTTTCGCCGACGAGGAAGGCACGAGCGATCTGCTGCACGCTAAGACCCGAGACGATGCGCAGCGCCAGCGCGATCTGCTGCGTCGCCGGCAGATCTGGATGGCAGCAGATGAAGAGCAGCCGCAGGATATCGTCGCGATAGTTGGAATCGTCCAGCCGTTCTGCAATATCGCTTTCCGCGTCGCCGGTATCGGAGATCAGTTCCTCATCCGGAAGCGCCTGCGTCTTTGAGCGCTTGCGCACGGCGTCAATGCCGCTGTTGCGGCCGACGAAGATCAGCCATGCCGTCGGATCGCGCGGCGGCCCCTTGTCCGGCCAGGTGCGGATGGCGCGCAGGCAGGCCTCCTGAAAGGCCTCTTCCGCGATATCGAGATCGCGGAAGTATCTGAGCAGCGCGCCAAGCGCCTTCGGTCGGGCCGAAGCAAGCGTCACGTCGATCCAGGCAATGTCTGTCATGTCGCAGAAGCTCCCGGCCGGAACACGTAGAACGGCCGAATTTCATAAGAGGTGGAACCGGGATTGACGGTGGAAAGCTCCTTGGAGAAGGCGACGGCCTCCTCCAGAGTATCGAAATCAACCACGTAGAAGCCGAGAAGCGCTTCCTTCGTTTCCGCGAAGGGACCGTCAAGAACGAGCGGTTCTTCCTTGCCCTTGCGCACAGTCGTCGCCGCCGTCGTTGGCATCAGCCGGCCGACAGGGCCAAGCTTGCCGCGTTCTGCCAAGGGTGCCTGGACGGCGTAGAGCTTCGCCATCACGGCGTCCTCTTCCTCCTTGGTCCAGGAGAACACGGTCTCTTCATTGGCGTAACAAAGGATTGCATAAAGCATGTCTTGCTCCTCTTCCTGAATGACGAAGGAGTAGCGCGACATCCGACAGGACGCAGCAAAAAATTGTAGCGTGCAGAAGGAGATGCTGAGTGCTCGTCAGGAGCAGCAGGAATGGCGAACGCGATATGAGACCAGGCAGACGGCGCCTACGCCGCTGCCCTCTCAAGACCACCAGCCCGAGAAGCGTTACGCTACCTCAGTTCCCATCTGTTTGGACCGAGCCGACGGCAACGGCGTCTTGCACCGCCAACTCAGCCATAGCCAATGCAGCCCCGCGGGTCTTGGCTGCTGCAACGAAGCGGCCGTTGTGGCAGAACGTTGCGCCTTCCACGCCGCAAGCAGCCTCCAGATCGTGATTGGTCAGGCCGGCCCAGGCAGCCGGCAGATCCGCGCGAAGCTCAAACCCCTCGTCCCCACGGCGAATGCCGGTCACACACCAATCCCTTTCTCGCGGGTGAACGACAAAGAGAAGATGGTCGGCGCCCGCCTTAACGATCGCGGGACGGAAAGGCATTCCAGCCGGAAGTTCGAGGACGCGCCCCGGCCCCGTGCGCTCGATTGCCTGCAGGACAAGCGCCTCGGCCCGCAATTTCGCAGCGCTTTGGGCGATCTTCGCGTCGACGAAACTTCGAGCGACGGCCACTGCATCCTGAAATCTCAGATTTTCAGCATCCGGATCAGTCTCATCGAACACCGGCTTCAATGTTTCGAGCAAGGCCGGCAAGGTCAATCCGGCCAGCGGCCCCGAGGGGCTGAGCGCGCCATTATCGGTCAGATCGATCGGCAGCACGAAGGCGAGATCAAACGAGGCATGCAATGCATCGACGTGGGCTTCGAAAACACCTGTGGCAACCAGGTAGTCGCGGCCGTAGTGCTTCCAGATCAGACCGAACGAGCTGTAGGGCTGCCCATCCTCGCGCAGCGGCGCACCACGCTGATGGTGGTCGAAGAGACGCAAAGCGGGGTCATATCCGCCGCCGACGTCATAGATGATGCGATCGGCGCCTGGCGTGATCCACTCTGGTGCCCTGCTGCGGATCAGACGGGCCTGCGGGAAAAGCCTGGTCAGGATGACGCTCGACAGCACTTCATCGGCATGGAAACCACCGGAATGGGTGACGAGGAAATCTGGTGTCATGCCAGGATGCGCCTTGGTTGTTTGCGACGGCCGCTTGCGGTCGGCAGCACATAACCCTTGCTGGCTGCTATCTCAACCCGTCATTGGCCAATTCCTTCTTTGGTTCGCGATCGAAGACGGCAACCCACACGACGGCGCCCTCGCCGGCATCCGCCGGACTTCATGCTCCATGCGGTCTATATCACTTGATATATGCGCTGCGGCTAATGCCTCGCTATCCTGCCTTGATCGAGGGGTCGTGAGCCCGATACCAGATATCAAGCGACAGGAGGGAGGAAATGCGGTCGATTTCTCTGGTGCTGCTGATGGCGTTACCCGCTGTCGCTCATGCACAGGCTTTGCCAAAGGGGGCGACGCCGCTGTCTGCAGCCGAGATCAACGCTATGTTCGCCGGAAAGACCTATTCCTTTCAGGAAAAGGGCCAGGATGGGAAAATGAAGCCGATTGCCTGGTACCTTGGCGAAGGAGGGAAGATGCTAGGCTATACCGGTAACGGCCCGTCCTATGCCGAGGGCACATGGTCGGCATCCGACGGCAAGCTATGTGTATCGAACCACTGGGAAGGATCCTGGGGGACCTCTCAGTCAAACGATTGTCAAGCCTGGGCGCACGATCAAGGCAAGTCCCAAACGGTTTATCGCGCCGAAACGAGCAAGGGCGGGAAATACGCGAAATTCTCGCCGAAGTTGTCTGATGGCGACACGATCTCTCAAAAGATCGATGCGCTGAAGGCAAAGCTAAAGAAGTAAGTGCTCCTGCTCACCAGGTTCGGTTCGTCTCAAGTTCCGCTGATGTCCCGTCGTTTCCGCCTGTGTTAAAGTGCGCGGAAAAGAGGGGCGGAAATGGATTATGAATTCATAGCCTCAATCTACGAGGCCGCTGCAATACCGGACTTATGGAAGGGGCGCGGGCTTTTGGACCAGCTTGCGTTGCGGAGCCATTGCAAAGACGGTGTGCTGATGGGAATGCCTCCGGGAGGGGAACTCCGTTGGATCGGAAACGACTCTGCGGTTCCGAAAATGGAGGTTTATGTCAGCGAGAACTGGATCGCTCGTAATCCTTATCTTCTGAACGAGGAACGTGTTCGGAAGTTTAGCGAGCCTCGCTTCCTGATGGATACCGAGGTGATGTCGGTCGAAGAGATGATGGAAAGCGACTATTATCAAGGGTTCATGCGACGCTACGGCTGCTTCTGGCATACCGGAACATCGATCAGTTCGCCGTCCGGGGACATCATAAAACTGTCGGTGCATCGGAGCTTCGAGGAGGGGCCGCTGCCGAGCGAGGTGACAGGTCGTCTCACTGAGTTACGGCCTCACCTTGCCCGAGCGGCCCTGCTTGCGTCGCGCCTCAAGTTTGAACAGATCAAGTCTACGGTCGATGCGCTGGAGAGCCTTGGGATCTGGGCGGGCGCTTTGAGGAACGGAAAGCTGATCGTTGCCAACAGCGGCTTCAGTAGGCTGATACCGGAGGTCATCCGTGACTCGCGTCACAGGCTGGTCTTTGCACAGCGAACCACGGAAGCCCGTTGGCAGGCGCTGATCGAGGGCGGCGTCGTGAAGCTGGGCGGATCCTTTCCGATCGCCGCCGACGAACAACACCCGGCAATGGTCGTCCATGCATTGCCGATCGCCGGCGAGGCCCATGACATTTTCGCCGCTGCGGACCTGCTTCTTGTGATAACTCCGGCGATTAGGGAGGCTAAGGTCGACGACGGCCTCCTTGCGGGTCTGTTCGACCTGACGCCTGCCGAGGCGAGCGTCGCGCGCGAGATCGGGCTTGGCCAGAGTGTGGAAGTTGTCGCCAAGGCCCGAAACGTCTCCGTCGGTACGGTCCGCGCTCAGCTCCACACGGTTTTCGAGAAGACCGGAACGAGTGGTCAGATCGATCTCGCCCGCCTTGTCGTGGGACTTGGCAAATAAACCGGTCTACGCGCGAATGCAGAGCTAGGCGGCCGCCCGATCGAAACCGCCACGCAACGGCACAGCGGATTGGCGACCATACAGAAAAGATGCCTGATCCCCAACCAAGCGACACCCGCGCCCGTCACAGATCGGCAAGCGTACGCTTGACGGCACTACGCCACCCCTTGAGCTTTCCCACGCGCGTCTTCTCATCCATCTCGGGTTCAAAACGGCGGTTGCACTTCCAGCTCTTGGCAAAGCCCGCGCGATCCGGCCAGACGCCGGCCCGGCTGCCGGCAAGCCATGCGGCGCCAAGCGCCGTGGTTTCGAGGATGACGGGCCGGTCGACGGGCGCGTCGAGAATGTCGGCAAGCCGCTGCATCGTCCAGTCGGAAGCAACCATGCCGCCATCGACGCGAAGAACAGTGCTCTCCACGCCGCCCTTCCAATCCTTGTGCATGGCGTCGAGCAGATCACGCGACTGGTAGCAGACAGCCTCGAGCGCGGCACGCGCGAATTCCCTCGGGCCGCTGTTGCGCGTCAGGCCGAAAATCGCGCCGCGAGCATTCGCATCCCAATGCGGCGCGCCAAGGCCGGTGAAGGCCGGAACGAGGTAGACCTCCTGCGTCGGATCTGCGGCCTCGGCAAGCTCGCCGGTACGCGCGGCCGTATCGATGATGCCGAGCCCGTCACGAAGCCATTGCACCGCAGCGCCCGCGATGAAGATCGATCCTTCGAGCGCATAGGTCGTCTCGCCGTTCAGCCGATAGGCGATCGTCGTCAGCAGCCGGTTCTTCGAGCGAACCATGTCGCCGCCGGTGTTGAGCAGCGCAAAGCAGCCGGTGCCGTAGGTCGACTTCATCATGCCCGGCTCGAAGCAGGCCTGCCCGATGGTTGCGGCATGCTGATCGCCGGCAACGCCGAGGATCGGGATCTCCGCGTCAAGTATCCCCTTCTCGGTCGTACCGAAATCATCGGCGCAGTCCTTCACCTCGGGCAACATCGCCGCCGGAACACGCAGGATATCAAGCAGATCCTTGTCCCAGGTATTGTCGGCAATGTTGTACATCAGCGTGCGGGACGCATTCGTCGCGTCGGTCGCGAACACCTTGCCGCCGGTCAGCCGCCAGATCAGGAAGGTATCGACCGTGCCGAAGCACAACTCCCCCTTCGCGGCGCGCGCCCGCGCGCCCTTGACGTTCGCGAGCAGCCACGAAAGCTTGGTGCCGGAAAAATACGGATCGAGGAGAAGGCCGGTTTTCCTGGTGAAGGTCTTTTCGAGATCCTGCCTCTTCAGCTTGTCGCAGTCGCTGGCCGTACGCCTGTCTTGCCAGACGATCGCGTTATGGATCGGCTTGCCGCTCTCGCGCTCCCAGACGACAACGGTCTCGCGCTGGTTGGTAATGCCGAGCGCCGCAATGTTCTTTGCCTCGATTCTCGCCTCGCGGATCGCCGTCTTGATGGTCGAGACAACGGAATCCCAGATTTCCTCGGGATCGTGCTCGACCCAGCCGGATTGCGGGTAAATCTGGCGGAATTCCTTCTGGCCCGCACCGGCGATCTGCATCTTATCGTCGAAGACGATCGCCCGTGTCGATGTCGTCCCCTGATCGATTGCCAGAACATATCCGCTCATGCCTGCCCCCCGCTGATCGTGATTGTCGGGAAAAATCAATAGGACAGGAGGGCGAGCGAGGAAAGCACCCAGCCTCTCTTCGACACAAGAGATTTGGCAGCAGCGCAATTGCCAGCAGCGATGCTTTGCGCATAACCTCACCTCCATTGCGTCGCAAAAAGGCTTGAGGAGAAGAGAATGGCCAGAACAGTCGTCGTCACCGGATCCACCAGCGGCATCGGGCTTGCGATTGCGACAGCCTTTGTCGGCAAGGGCGACAACATCATCATCAACGGCTTCGGAAAGCCCGAGGAAATCAAGACGATAGTCGAGAAGCTTGAATCAGTCTCGAAGGCGAAGGTGATCCATCATCCGGCGGACATGGCAAGGCCGGCTGAAATCGCGGATCTGATCGAGACAGCGGCCAGGACCTTCGGCAGCGTGGATGTGCTGGTCAACAATGCCGGCATTCAGCATGTCGAGAAGATCGAGGATTTCCCGATCGAAAAGTGGGACCAGATCATAGCCATCAATCTCTCCAGCTCGTTTCATACGATGCGGGCGGCGATTCCGCTGATGAAGGCGAAAAAGCAGGGCCGCATCATCAACATAGCCTCCGCGCACGGCCTGGTCGCGTCGCCGTTCAAATCCGCCTATGTCGCGGCAAAGCATGGTATATTAGGCCTGACGAAGACCGCGGCGCTCGAACTTGCCGAATTTGGCGTGACCGTGAACGCGATCTGCCCGGGCTATGTGCTGACGCCCCTCGTCGAGAAACAGATACCGGATACGGCCAAGGCACGCGGCATGACCGAGGAACAGGTCAAGACCGAGGTGATCCTCAAGGCCCAGCCGACGCATGAGTTCGTCAAGGCGGAAGAGATTGGCGCGCTGGCCCTCTACCTCGCAAGCGACGAAGCCCGGCAGGTGACAGGCACCCATATCTCGATTGACGGTGGCTGGACTGCGGCATAACCATTCAAAACAAAGATAAAAACCTGGGAACGATATGACCGACAGCATCCGCTTCATCCTGAATGGCGAGGACGTCACGCTCAGCGATGTCCGGCCGACCGAGACGCTTCTCGACTATCTCCGGTTGAAGCGCCGGCTGACCGGCACGAAGGAAGGATGCGCAGAAGGTGATTGTGGCGCCTGCACCGTCCTCGTCGGACGGCTGATCGACGGCAAACTGCACTATGAGTCCGTCAATGCCTGCATCCGCTTCATGGGATCGCTGAACGCCACCCATGTCGTTACCGTCGAGCATCTGGCTGCCAGGGACGGCACGCTGCATCCGGTGCAGCAAGCAATGGTCGATTGCCACGGTTCGCAGTGTGGGTTCTGCACTCCGGGCTTCATCATGTCGATGTATGGCCTTTGGCTTTCCAACGACAAGCCGAGCCGCGCCGATATCGAAAAGGCGCTGCAAGGCAATCTCTGTCGTTGTACCGGTTATGAGCCGATCGTGAAGGCCGCCGAGCAGGTGAGTTACACCCGTCCGAGCGCGCTCTTCGACCCGCTCGAGAAGACCCGCTCCGAAATCATCTCGCGCCTCTGGGCGATGCGAAGCAGCCAGACCATCTCGATCACTTCGACAGAGGGACGGCTGGTCCTGCCGGGGTCGCTAGACGCGCTGGCACGCGTTCTGGCCGAAGAGCCTGCCGCCACCATCGTCGCGGGATCGACCGACGTAGGGCTCTGGGTGACCAAGCAGATGCGTGCCTTGGATCCGGTTGTCTTCATCAACCATCTGACCGATCTGCAATCGATCACCGCGGGCGATGGCGGCTTTACCATCGGCGCAGGCGTTACCTACAGCCGCGCATTCGAGACCATAGCCAGGAAGGTGCCTACACTTGGCCGTCTCATCAACCGCATCGGCGGCGATCAGGTGCGCAACATGGGCACGATCGGCGGCAATATCGCCAATGGCTCGCCGATCGGCGACACGCCACCGCCCTTGATTGCCCTTGGCGCCACCGTGACGCTGCGGTCTCTGGACGGGGCACGCATGCTGCGGCTCGAGGACTTCTTCATCGCTTACGGCAAGCAGGATCGGCGCCCGGGCGAATTCGTGGAGAGCATCTTCGTCCCCTATCCTGCCGAGGACACGCAGTTTGCCGTCTACAAAGTCACCAAGCGCCGTGATGAGGACATCACCGCGGTTCTCGGAGCATTCTATCTCACGCTGGACGACGAAGGCGACGTCAACGATATCCGGATCGCCTTCGGCGGCATGGCAGCAACGCCGAAGCGCGCGCGCCACGTCGAGAACGCGCTGATGGGCAAACCCTGGACCGAACAGACGATCGAGACGGCCCGGGCAGAATTCGACGCCGACTTCCAGCCGCTGACCGACTGGCGCGCAACGGCCGAATACCGCCAGCTGACGGCGAAAAATCTGCTGACGCGATTCTTCCTGGAAACATCAGGCGCACCCGCTGAACTCCACCGCTTCGAAGAGGTGGCATGATGGACAAGTCGAGCTTCGCCGATCCCAAATTCATCATCAACGGCGCGATGCACGATCAGCAGCGCCACGATTCCGCGCACAAGCATGCGACTGGCTCTGCCGACTACATCGACGATCTTCCTGAGCCTGTCGACCTGCTGCACGGCGCTTTGGGCCTGTCCGACCGGGCGCACGCCGAGATCGTCAGCATGGATCTCTCGGAGGTCGAAGCAACACCGGGCGTCATCTGGGTGTTCACCGGCAGGGACGTCCCAGGCGTCAACGACGTCAGTTCCAACGGTAGCCACGACGAACCGTTGCTCGCCGAGAAAAAGGTCGAATTTCACAACCAGCCGATCTTCGCCGTCATTGCCGAGACACGCGAGATTGCCCGGCGGGCGGCCCGTAAGGCGAACATCGAATACCGCGACCTGCCGCATTGGAGCGATATCGACGGCGCGCTTGCCAACGGCAGCCCCCTCGTCATCACACCGATGACCCTGCAGCGCGGCGATGCAAAGTCGGAAATGGACAATGCACCGCGGCGCCTGAAGGGCCAGATGCGGATCGGCGGCCAGGAGCATTTCTATCTCGAAAGCCATATCGCCATGGCAATCCCCGGCGAAGACGACGAGGTTACCGTCTGGTCGTCGACCCAGCATCCGAGCGAGATCCAGCATATCGTCGGACACATTCTCGATATCCCGTCGAACGCGGTGACAGTCAATGTCCGCCGCATGGGTGGCGGTTTCGGCGGCAAGGAAACCCAGGGCAACCAGTTCGCAGCCCTTGCCGCAATCGCCGCCAAGAAGCTGAAGCGTGCGATCAAGTTCCGGCCCGACCGCGACGAGGATATGGCCGCAACCGGCAAGCGCCACGATTTTCTTGTCGATTACGAACTTGGCTTCGACAACGACGGACGGATCCACGCGGTCGATGCGACCTACGCTGCCCGCTGCGGCTTCTCGTCCGATCTCTCGGGGCCTGTTACCGACCGCGCGCTGTTTCATGCGGATTCCAGCTACTTCTATCCGCATGTTCACCTGGCATCGAAGCCTCTGAAGACGCACACGGTCTCGAACACCGCCTTCCGCGGCTTCGGCGGCCCGCAAGGCATGCTCGGTGCGGAACGCTTCATCGAAGAAATTGCCTACGCCGTCGGCAAGGATCCGCTTGAGATCCGCAAGCTGAACTTCTACGGACAACCCGGCTCGGGTCGCACGCTCACCCCCTATCATCAGGAGGTCGAGGGCAACATAATCGGTCGCATCGTCGACGAGCTTGAGGAAAGCGCCGACTATCAGGTGCGCCGCAACGCAATCGTCGAGTTCAACCGCAATAACCGTTATATCCGCAAGGGCATTGCACTGACACCGGTGAAGTTCGGCATCTCCTTCACCATGACCGCTTTCAACCAGGCGGGCGCCCTCGTTCACGTTTATCAAGACGGCTCGATCCACCTGAACCATGGCGGCACGGAGATGGGCCAGGGTCTCTACACGAAGGTGGCGCAGGTGCTGGCCGACGGCTTCCAGGTCGACATCGAGCGGGTAAAGATCACGGCCACGACGACAGGCAAGGTCCCGAACACCTCGGCCACCGCAGCATCGTCAGGATCGGATCTGAACGGTATGGCAGCTTACGATGCCGCCCGCCAGATCAAGGAGCGGCTGGTCGCTTTTGCCGCCGAAAAATGGGGCGTGCCGCCGACGGACGTTGTCTTCTTGCCGAACCGCGTCCGGGTTGGCGACAAGGAGTTTGCCTTCCCCGATTTCATCAAGCAGGCCTATTTCGCCCGCATCCAGCTTTCCGCCGCGGGCTTCTACAAGACGCCCAAGATCCATTGGGATCGCGCGGCCGGCCGTGGCACACCGTTCTATTACTATTCCTATGGCGCGGCCTGCTCGGAAGTATCGATCGATACGCTGACCGGCGAATACATGATCGAACGGACCGATATTCTCCACGATGTCGGTCGCTCACTGAACCCGGCGATCGATATCGGTCAGGTCGAGGGGGCATTCGTTCAGGGCATGGGATGGCTGACAACGGAAGAGCTGTGGTGGGACGAGAAGGGTCGGCTGCGAACGCACGCGCCCTCGACCTACAAGATCCCCCTCGCCTCCGATCGCCCGAAGAGCTTCAACGTCCGGCTGGCGGAATGGTCTGAAAATACCGAAGCCACGATCGGCCGCTCCAAGGCGGTGGGCGAACCACCCTTCATGCTGGCGATTTCGGTACTGGAAGCGCTGTCGATGGCCATCGCCAGTGTCGCCAACTACAAGGTCTGCCCTCGGATCGACGCACCGGCAACGCCCGAGCGCGTACTGATGGCCGTCGAGCGAATGAAGAAAGTCTAGCAAAAAGGGCAGCACTTGAATGCTGCCTCACGGCTACCGCAGGAACTCGATGTCGCAGCGCGGCTCGCGCCCGTCCATGAAACCGAGGTCGCGCTTGATGCGATCCGGCATACCCTCGAGCTCCAGCCGGTCCCATCCCGAAAGCCGACGCAGCAGTCTCCGGCCAAGGTCGGACAGCCAACTGGAAGCCCGGGCAGCCCTTGCTTGCTTGTCCTGCTCGATAGCAGCGCAATCCATGACATCACCTCAATAATCTGATCTATTAGGTTGCAGGTTGCGCCAATAAATGCTGCAATTCCAATCGAACGATCATCTGGATGCATAAAGAGAGCTTATCCATGAAGCTGTCGAAGCAGTTTCCGTTGAACGCCTTGCGGGTCTTCGAGGCCGTCGCGCGACTCGGCAGTTTCACCAAGGCGGGCGACGAGCTCGGCATGACGCAAACGGCCGTCAGCTACCAGGTAAAACTGCTGGAGGAGAATATCGGAGAGCCGCTCTTTCTGCGGCGTCCGCGTCAGATCGCGCTGACCGACGCTGGCGAGCGGTTGGCGCCCAAGGTGACAGAAGCCTTCGCGATGTTGCATGACGCGATGGCGTCGGTTCGCGAGCAGATCGAGGACACGCTGATCATCCACTCGACGGCCACATTTGCGCAACAATGGTTGTCACGCCATATCGGCTCGTTTCAGCTGAAGCATCCAAATATCGCTGTACGGCTAATCACCTCGGGATCGCTGGTGGATTTCAATCGCGAGGCCGCCGATATCGCCATTCGTTGGGGCAAGGGCGACTGGCAGGGTCTGACCGCACATAAGATCATGAGTCTCGATTTCACGCCGATGTTGAGTCCGGCGCTGGCCGAGAAGGCCGGCGGCATCAACACGCCCGCCGATCTGCTGCGTCTGACACTGATAAGTGCGAGGGATCCGTGGTGGCTGCAGTGGTTCAAAGCCGCCGATGTCGATAAGCCGGGCCTGGAGAAGTTTCCGAAGAATGAATTCGGCACTCAGGTGCTGGACGCCAATATCGCCATGGCCGGCCAAGGCGTCGCTATTTTGAGCCCCGGCCACTTCCTGGAGGACATTGCCGCGGGACGGCTTTATCAGCCGTTTGCCCTAACGGCCAATGACGGGCGAGACTACTGGCTGGCCTATCCGGAGAGCCGTCGCAACGTTCCGAAGATCAAGGCATTTCGAAACTGGATTCTCGAGGAGATGAACGTCACTGGCACCAACGGCATCTAATACCCCATTTCCGGGGCGTAGAAACAGCGCGGTGTATCCTCGTTCGGGAACAGGCAAAGATGATAATCCCCGTCACCGGAACGCATCGCCTTCCCCATGGGAAGCAGGAAGACATGTGCGTGCGTGACAAGCCGGTGATCGCCCGGCAGAAGCGTCACCCGATAACCGCGCGGCGTGATCGCCACACTTTTCGGCGGGATCATCTGGCAATCCCCGGTTTCGCTATCGCCGTTGCAGCAGAAGGGCTCATAGCTCCAGCCGGACGGCGCGTCATGGCCGTAAGCGCCGGACGCGAATGCAATCATCACCCACACAAGAATGCTGCGCATTGGCATCTTCTCCGTTGATGAATGCGCCGCCGGAATGAAGCGGTTTCCACCTCATCCCGACGGCCTCAAAGTGAAATTGTAATCGAACCGTTACATTTCAAGCCACTTTGCGTGCTGCAAGGCGGCGTAGACGAACCGCATTTTCAAAGATGCTTTACCATTCGCGGTGTTCACCGATCGACCGTTGGCAAGCCGTCTCCGCGATGGCTGACATCTCCAGTACGGACGAGCATCCGATGAAAAAACGTCGATATGTTGGCTTAGTGCGCGGCGTTTTAACCCCGGTCTTGCTGCATGCCGGGGAACATCAAGTTCGGGCAGAGAAACTGATTGCGCGGCGAGATCCACAAGATCAGTGCTCGGACATTGATATGTTTGTGTATTACGGCCCCATCCGGATCGAGTTCGTTCGCGTTTGAAGGACAAGACCGGACAGACGCGAGATTCGACGCAATCGGCTACAGGGGCTGGACCGTCCTGTCGATCACCGTCTCCCGGGTCGGCATGCTTCACACCGCCTTGATCTCTAGCCGAGCTGAAATCAAAACAACAGGCCTGGCCTTTCCCATCAGGTTTTGAGCCCGGGACTGCGTGGATGCTTCCGGGTCACCTTTTCAAAAGTTCGTTACCGCGATCGAGTGCAGGTTATTCTCTCGCCAATAGCTAGGTGCGAGCCGCCAATCCCCTTTCCTCCGGGCACGACTTTCTGCAATGTGACGAGTCGAGAGAAGAACAGGGGAAGTCAATGTATGAATATGCCATTGCGTGGGAATGGTTGGCCTTTGCGGCCCGCTGGTTCCACGTCATAACCGCGATTGCCTGGATCGGCTCGTCCTTTTACTTCATTGCACTCGACCTCGGTTTGGTGAAGCGGCCGCATCTTCCACCCGGCGCCTATGGCGAGGAGTGGCAGGTTCACGGTGGCGGCTTCTACCATATCCAGAAGTATCTCGTAGCCCCGGCGCAAATGCCGGAGCACCTGACCTGGTTCAAGTACGAAAGCTATTTCACCTGGCTCTCCGGCTTCCTGATGCTCTGCATCGTCTACTATGGCGGCGCCGACCTCTTCCTCATCGATCGCCATGTGCTCGACATCAGCGCCCCGGTCGCGATCCTGATCTCGCTTGCCTCGCTCGCCGTCGGCTGGATCATCTACGACCTCTTGTGCAAGTCGCCGCTCGGCAAGAACACCTGGGGCCTGATGGCGGTGCTCTATGCCGTGATCGTCTTCATGGGCTGGGGCTATACGCAGCTGTTCACCGGGCGCGCCGCCTTCCTGCATCTCGGCGCTTTTACGGCAACGATCATGTCGGCCAACGTCTTCATGATCATCATCCCGAACCAGAAGATAGTGGTCGCCGATCTGATCGCCGGGCGCACGCCCGACGCGAAATACGGTGCGATCGCCAAACAGCGTTCGCTTCATAACAACTACCTGACGCTGCCTGTCATCTTCTTCATGCTGTCGAACCATTATCCGCTGGCTTTCGGCACCGCCTACAACTGGGTGATCGCGGCTCTCGTTTTCCTGATGGGCGTCACAATCCGCCACTGGTTCAACACGACGCACGCCCGCAAGGGTCGCCCGACCTGGACCTGGATCGTCACCGTCATCCTCTTCATCCTGATCATGTGGCTGTCCACGGTGCCCAAGGTGCTGACCGGCGAGAAGGATGCGCAGGCAGTTGCTCCCGCCTTCCAGCAATTCGCCGGCGACGCGCATTTCCCGGCGGTCAAGCAGCTTGTCGGTACGCGCTGTTCAATGTGCCATGCCGCCGAGCCTGTCTATGAGGGGCTGGCGCGACCGCCAAAGAACGTCCTTCTTGAAACCGACGCGGAAATTGCCGCTCATGCGCGCGAGATCTATATACAGGCGGGCCGCAGCCACGCCATGCCGCCCGGCAACGTGACTGACGTCACCCCGGATGAGCGCAAGCTACTCGTCGCCTGGTTCGAAAGCGCAGTCGAAGGCAAACAGGAATGATGTCAGCCGCCCTTCGCTTCATGCTCCTTGCGTCCACTCTGACCGCATGCGGCCAGAGCAGTGCGGACGCAACGACAGCCAAGGGCAGCCCGACGGCACCTGCAGGCGATTTTGCGGGCGATCTCAACGCGCTCGGCACGGAGCCCTTCTGGGCGATCAAGATACGCACCGACGGCCTCACCTTCAGCCGCCCGGGAACGGAGGACGTCAAGATCGCCAACCCCGGCCCGGTCATCGACAAGGATCGCGCCACCTGGGCGATCGCCGACGGACCGACGCCCTTCAAGCTGACACTGACCAAGGGGGATTGCTCAGATGGCATGTCCGATCGCCACTACACACTGAACGCGGTTCTGGTATTCGCAGACAAGACCATGTACGGCTGCGCCGACGCTCCGGCGGCCATTGCCGCCCAGCCGGCGCCCTGACGCGAACGCCGCGCAACAAGACAATCGAGAGGCAGAAAGCCATGACACACACCCTTCTCCGCGGCCGCCTCCTCTCCTTCCTGCGTGCGCCTCAAGACCTTGGTGACACCGGAAGCTATCTTTATGAAAGCGACGGCGGCCTCTTGATCAAGAACGGCCTGATAGTTGCCTGCGGTGCCTACGACAAAGTCAGTGCGCAAGCCCCCGCCGAAGCCGTGACCGTCGATCATCGTCCGCATCTGATCATGCCTGGCTTCATCGACATGCACCTGCATTTCCCGCAGATGCAGGTGATTGCCTCCTACGCCGCAAACCTGCTGGAATGGCTGAACACCTACACCTTCCCCGAAGAGTGCCGCTTTGTCGAAAGCGATCACGCCGAGCGGATCGCCACGCATTTCTACGATGAGCTGCTGCGCCACGGCACGACGACGGCTGTCGCCTATTGCTCCGTCCATAAGACCTCCGCCGACGCCTTCTTTGCCGAGGCGCTGAGACGCAAGATGCGCATGGTCGGCGGCAAGGTGATGATGGATCGCAATGCCCCGCAAGGCCTGCTCGACACGCCTCAGATGGGCTATGACGAAACCCGCCAGATCATCGCCGAGTGGCACGGCAAGGGCCGGAACCACGTCGCCATCACCCCCCGCTTCGCGATCACCTCGACGCCGGCGCAGATGGAGGCCACCCAGGCGCTTGCCCGCGAGTTTCCCGACCTGCACATCCAGACGCACCTCTCCGAGAACCACGACGAGATCAAATTCACCTGCGAGCTTTATCCCGAGGCGATCGACTACACCGATATCTATGCCCGCTACGGCCTGCTCGGCGACAAGACGCTCTTTGGCCACTGCATCCATCTTTCGGATCGCGAGGCCGATGCGATGAGCGAGGCAGGCTCTGTCGCGGTCCACTGCCCGACCTCGAACCTCTTCCTTGGCTCCGGTCTCTTCCCGCTGAAGGCGCTCGCACGCCGTCAAAAGCCGGTGCGCATCGGCGTCGCCACCGATATCGGCGGCGGCTCCAGCTATTCGATGCTGCGCACGATGGACGAGGCCTACAAGATCCAGCAGCTGCTCGGCGAACGCCTGAACCCGCTTGAAAGCTATTACCACATGACATTGGGCAACGCCCGGTCGCTGTCACTTGCCGACAGGATCGGCACGCTCGATGTCGGCTCCGACGCCGATATCGTCGTCCTCAACGCCGCCGCAACGCCCGCCATGGCACTGAAGATGGAGGTCGTGAAGACGCTGCCGGAAGAGCTGTTCCTGTTGCAGACTATGGGCGACGACCGCGCGATCGCGGAGACTTACGTGGCGGGCGTTGCGGCCAAAAGCGCAATCTGAGATCCGCCGCACGTCGACATCGGCCCTCTGCCCGCAATCAGCGGGCAGATCAGGCTCGTGTCACGCCCGATAGCGAAGCGCATTGACCAGCAAGGCAAAAGCCGGCGACGTCTGCCGACGGCTAGGGTAATAGAGATGGTATCCTGGGAAAGGCGCGCACCAATCCTCAAGAACGCGAACGAGCCGTCCATCGGACAGAGGCTGCCGCACCAGCGCTTCCGGCACAAAAGCCAGACCAAGCCCCGAAAGGGCTGCGTTCAGCCGTAACTGCGCGTTGTTGAACACCAGCTGGCCTTCCACGCGCACCTTCACTTCGCGCCCGTCCTTCTCGAACTCCCAGGCATAGACCCCGCCATAGGTGGGCAGGCGCAGGTTGATGCAGTTGTGGTCGGTCAGATCAGCGGGCGTCTGCGGCTTCGGCCGCCGCTCGAAATAGGCAGGCGCTCCCACGACGGCCATCCGCATGTCAGGGCCAATGCGCACGGCGATCATGTCCTTCGCCACCTGCTCGCCGAGCCGAACACCGGCGTCGTAACGCTCGGCGACAATGTCGGTCAGCCCATAATCGACGATGATCTCGACGTTGATATCGGGATAGTGCGGCAGCAGCCTTTCCAGCGCCGGCCAGAGGACCGCATCGGCGGCGTGCTCTCCCGCCGTAATGCGGATCGTACCCGCCGGCTTCTCGCGAAATTCGCTGAGCGCGGCCAGCTCACTCTCGATCTCGTCGAAACGCGGTCCGATCGAACTCAGCAGCCGCTCACCTGCCTCCGTCGGCGACACGCTGCGCGTCGTGCGCGTCAGCAACCGCAGGCCGAGGCGTGTCTCCAGGCCGCGGATCGTATGGCTGAGCGCCGACTGCGACACGCCAAGCTTGGCTGCGGCCTTCGTGAAGCTTCTCTCCCGCGCCACGGACAGAAAGGCGATGAGGTCGTTGATCGATTGTCGCGCCATTCATGAATCTCACTCATAAGCTTATGCCGTTTATACCATCTAATCGCAGGAAAGCATCCGCACTAGATCTTCCTTTAGTCAGCCGAGCAGCGCGCTCCTCAGATCACGAAAGGACGAAAGATGAAAATCAGGCGAAACGGCTCCGAT
This sequence comes from Rhizobium sp. YTU87027, assembly GCF_050644135.1. Classification (NCBI taxonomy): domain Bacteria; kingdom Pseudomonadati; phylum Pseudomonadota; class Alphaproteobacteria; order Hyphomicrobiales; family Rhizobiaceae; genus Rhizobium; species Rhizobium sp. YTU87027. The sequence continues at coordinate 2,247,480 of NZ_CP098440.1, forward strand.
CCATCCGCCAAGGGACCGGCGGACTACTTTACCGGAACGGTCCGCATCGATGCGCCGTTCCAGGGGACATCACCGGCGCGCGTCGGCGGTGCAGCGGTGACCTTCGAGCCCGGCGCGCGCACCGCCTGGCACACTCATCCGCTCGGTCAAACACTGATCGTCATCTCCGGCAGCGGTCGCGCGCAGCGCGACGGCGGACCGGTCGAAGAAATCCGCGCCGGCGACATCGTCTGGTTCGAACCGGGCGAGAAGCACTGGCACGGTGCGTCTGCGACAACAGCCATGACCCATATTGCGATCGCCGAAGCCCTCGACGGCAAGGTGGTCGACTGGATGGAAAAGGTCACTGACGAACAATACCGGGCCTAGGAAAGAAAAATCCATGCAGAAGCGCACACTCGGAAACAGCGGCCTCGAAGTATCCACCCTCGGCCTCGGATGCATGGGGTTGAGCTACGGCTACGGGCCGGCAACGGACACCGCGGACGCAATCAAACTGATCCGCGCCGCCTTCGAACGCGGTGTCACATTCTTTGACACTGCGGAAGCCTACGGCCCCTACAAGAACGAAATTCTGCTCGGGGAGGCGCTGGCGCCGTTCCGCGACAAGGTCGTCATCGCCACCAAGTTCGGCTTCAATTTCGGCCTCGATGGCAGCCAGAGCGGCATGAACAGCCGCCCCACCCATATCAGGGAGGTTGCCGATGCGGCGCTGAAGCGCCTCAACACCGACGTGATCGACCTCTTCTACCAGCACCGCGTCGATCCGGACGTGCCGATCGAGGATGTCGCCGGCACGGTCAAGGACCTGATCCGCGAAGGCAAGGTCAAGCATTTCGGCCTTTCCGAGGCGGGCGTCAGGACGATCCGTCGCGCGCATGCGGTCCAGCCGGTCGCCGCCCTCCAGAGCGAATATTCGCTGTGGTGGCGCGAGCCGGAACAGGACATCCTGCCGACGCTCGAGGAACTCGGCATCGGCTTCGTTCCGTTCAGCCCGCTCGGGAAGGGTTTCCTGACAGGCGCGATCAACGCGGAAACCACCTTCGACAGCAAGGACTTCCGCAACGTGGTGCCGCGCTTTTCAGCCGAAGCCCGCAAGGCCAATCAGGCGCTCGTCGATCGCCTGGGCGAAATCGCCCTCAAGAAGGGTGCAACGCAGGCTCAGGTCGCCCTTGCCTGGCTGCTGGCTCGCAAGCCCTGGATCGTTCCGATCCCCGGCACGACGCAGATGCACCGCCTGGAAGAGAATATCGGCGCCGCCGCCGTGCAACTGACCGGTGACGATCTTGCTGCCATCGAAACCGCGCTCGCCGGCATAAAGGTTGAGGGCGACCGCTATCCGGCGCATCTGCAGGCCAGGGTCGACCGCTGAGCGGCGGCCAGACGAACGGAGAGGATCTGCCATCACTGACGGTATCATCGAGGGTGGCCGGCTCAGCCACCGACCGGAACCGGAGGATAACGTGAAGCCTTATGTCATCCTGCATATGGGATCGAGCATTGACTTCCGGAAGCACTTCGAAGGCGATGTCGTCTATCTACGCTACCGTCCGCGGTAATGCCGGCAGTGGCTAGCCCGACCACAAGATCGATTTGAGCGCATCCATGACAACGCGGATGATCGGCACGTTGCGGATATCGGCGTGCACGACCAACCAGAGCTCCCGCGTCAGTGACTGCCGCTGCGGGATCGCCTCAACGAGATCATCAACACCAGTCAGCATGAAATTCGGCAGCATGGCAATGCCGCCGCCTGCGCGCGCAGCGGCCAGCTGGAATTCCAGCGTCGTTGCCCTGAGCGTCACCTTTCTCCCCTCAGTCGCCTCAGCAAGCCGGATCGACTGCGGCGCGCTCGCCATCGTTTCATCATAGGCAATGAAGGTTCTTTGCGCCTCCGGCGTCGCGGCCAGATAAGCAGCCTTGGCATAAAAGCCGAAGGCGACTTCTCCAAGCTTGCTGATGACGAAATTGCCCTGCTCCGGTTTCGTCATGCGAACAGCAACGTCCGCCTCCCGCCTGTCGAGCGAGGCGTAGCGCGTCTCGCCGACGATAGTAATGCCGATATCCGGGTGCCGGGCTTGCAAGGCGACGAGCGCCGCCGGCAACATCGCCGCCGCAAGTGTCGGTGGCGCGCTGATCCGGACCTCCCCGGCAAGCGTTGCGCCGGCGGCAAGCCCCAGCCGCTCGACGGCTTGCGCCTCCTGCCCCATCCGCTCCGCCATTCCAGCCACCCGCTCGCCCTCCGGCGTCAGCACAATGCGGCGACCGCGCCGGTCGATCAGCTTCACGCCCATCTGCTCCTCGAGCCCGGCAACCCGGCGGGCAACCGTCGCGTGCTCCACGCCGAGGGCGCGAGCGGCCCCGAGCAACGTTCCGGCGCGAGCGAGCGCCGCGAAATAGCGAAGGCTTTCCCAATCGATCATTGTTCATTTCTTCCCATTCAATGAGAAACAATAGGGAATTTTCGATCACAACACCATGCGCGATGATGCCTGTACCAGCAATCGGAGAGAACCCATGGACAAGGTCGTTACGCTTCTCGCGCCTGGCGGCATCGAGCAACTGCAGGTTTCGGGACGGCTGCCGCAGGAGCCCGGCGCAAGCGAGATCCGCATACGCCACGACGCGATCGGCATGAATTTCCTCGATATCTACCACCGGCGCGGGCTCTACGCCCTGCCGGCCTATCCCACCGTGCTCGGCGTCGAAGGCGCCGGTACCGTCGAAGCCATCGGAAGCGTAGTCACGACCTTGAAGCCCGGCGATCGCGTCGCGTATGCCGGCGCGCCGGTCGGCGCCTATGCCGCGACGCGGCTCTTGCCAGCGGCCCGCGCCGTTCGCCTGCCCGATGGCGTGTCTTCAAAGATCGCGGCCGCGTCCATGCTGAAGGGGCTGACGGCCTACATGCTGCTGACGAAGACCTATTGCGTCGAGCGCGGAACCACCGTTCTCATCCACGCCGCCGCCGGCGGGCTCGGAAGTATTCTCGTGCGATGGGCAAAGCACCTCGGCGCCACGGTGATTGGAACCGTGAGCTCGGAGGAAAAGGCCGATCTCGCGCGCCGCCACGGCGCAGACCATCTGATCGTCGGCCGCAACGCGGATGTCGTAGCCGCTGTTAAGGCGCTGACAGACAACAGCGGCGTCGATGTCGCCTACGACGGCATTGGCGCCGGCATGCTCGCAAAGTCCATCCAGTCAGTCCGTCCGTTCGGTGTCGTCGCGACAATCGGACAGGCTGGCGGGCCGATCCCGCCTGTCCCGGTCGACGAGCTTCGCCCGGGAAAGTCGCTGACGCATCCAAGCATCATGGCCTACATAGCGGACACCCCGGCGTACCTGACGGCGGCTGAAGCCGTGGTCAAGATGCTGGCTTGCGGCGTCACCGCGACAATTGCCGGTGAATACCCTCTTGAAGAGGCTGCGCAAGCCCAGCAATACCTCGAAGACGGGCATGCCGCAGGCAGCCTGATTCTTGTTCCGTAGGCGACGAAAGAGATACACAAAGCCTCGGAAATCATGTTAAGGGCCATGGCGTTATTCAGATGTGAAAGTCTTATCCATGGCCAATCCTCTCACGATCGCCGACCTGAAAAGCCTCGCCCAGCGCCGCGTCCCGAAGATGTTTTTTGACTACGCGGATTCCGGCGCCTGGACCGAGTCGACATACCAGGCGAATGAGAACGATTTTGCCAAGATCAAGCTGCGCCAACGCGTGCTCGTTGACATGACGAACCGCACGCTGGAGACGACGATGATCGGCCAGAAGGTTTCGATGCCGGTAGCTCTCGCCCCGACTGGGATGACCGGCATGCAGCACGCCGACGGCGAAATGCTGGCGGCGCGCGCCGCAGAAGAATTCGGCGTTCCCTTCACGCTGTCGACGATGAGCATCTGCTCGATCGAAGATGTCGCGTCTGTCACCACGAAGCCCTTCTGGTTCCAGCTCTACGTAATGCGCGACAAGGACTTCGTGCTGAACCTGATCAACCGCGCGAAGGCGGCGAAATGCTCCGCCCTCGTGCTGACCGCCGACCTGCAGATCCTCGGCCAGCGCCACAAGGACCTGCGCAACGGCCTTTCCGCACCGCCGAAATTCACCCCGAAGCACGTCTGGCAGATGGCGACACGCCCTTTCTGGTGCCTGGACATGCTGCAGACGAAGCGCCGCACCTTCGGCAACATCGTCGGCCACGCGAAGAACGTTTCCGATCTTTCCTCGCTCTCTTCCTGGACCGCCGAGCAGTTCGACCCGCAGCTCTCCTGGGCCGATGTCGCCTGGATCAAGGAACAATGGGGCGGCCCGCTGATCATCAAGGGCATCTGCGACGTCGAGGACGCCAAATCGGCCGCCGAAACCGGCGCCGACGCCATCATCGTCTCCAACCATGGCGGCCGCCAGCTCGACGGCGCCCCCTCTTCGATCAGCATGCTCGAGCCAATCGTCGATGCCGTCGGCCACAAGATTGAAGTGCATCTGGACGGCGGCATCCGCTCCGGCCAGGACGTGCTGAAAGCAGTCGCTCTCGGCGCCAAGGGCACCTATATCGGCCGCCCCTTCCTTTACGGCCTCGGCGCCATGGGCAAGGAAGGTGTCACACTCGCCCTCAACATCCTGCGCAAGGAAATGGATGTCACCATGGCGCTCTGCGGTAAGCGCGACATCAACGATGTCAACGCGTCGATCCTGCTTGGCCGTCAGTAAGCATTTCAATGAGTAGGCGGTTCAGAAAAGTCACGAATCCCGACTTTTGCGACATTTTTGACTGGTCACATCCGACACGGTTTAAAAGGCCCGCCTTCGCAAGCCCTTAGCCGATCTAAGCCTTATCGGCTCAAGACTCTCGGTCTCAATGCGGACGGAGATCTGGAAACTGCTTGGCTGCGAACGGAAATTCGTGCCTGGCCGCCCTCGGCTGACGATCTTGAAGTCGGCAATGTCATGCATCAAAGCTCCCGGACAGGCGCGCCGAGACCGGCTACGTTCGCCTCGATCATTTGCCAAGCCGCATCCATCGAGCAAGGGTACCTTACTAAAGTATCGGGCCTTCTTCCTTGCAATACCGGCAGCGATGATCGAGCCAACACAGGAGGTCACCCATGCCGAGAATTGAAAGAAGGACAACCGAAGATGCCATCCGGGTGATTGGATGGGTCGATGACGAAGGGAACTTGATCAGCGATGTTCCGGATCGTTTCCAAGCTCAATTCATGTTCGTGAACGAGCGCAATGCTAAAACCTACTTGTCAGGCTGTACCCTGGCCGAGCAGGGTCTCAGCCACTTTGCGTTGTTAATGTACAATATGCGCAAAATTAAAACTTCGGATTGAATTATCTCTAGCATAACGCAATTGCACCAGATACCACTAGAGCGCGACTCGACTGAACAAGGCGGTTGCGAGAAGCCAAAATTTCGATCGGCCTTCGACCGGGCATCCCAACGTCATTTTATTAAGACCGCATTGCATTTTCTTCCGGATCATCAACGTATCGGTTCCATACATGGCGAAGAGACTGCTGCTTCTGAACACGCTCGTGGTCGTAGGGTTTGTCGCAGCGTGGACCGTAAATCAGATGTATTTTTCCGCGAAAAATGATTTTAAATATCGCCTTACAGTAACATTTTCTGAAAATTATCATCCAGTGGTGGCAAATAGCGCTCGGTGGGAGACGCAACGTCTATGCGCGCGTTTATAGTAGCAACCCTTCTTTTGCTGCTCACAGCATCCCTGGCCCTTTTTGCATTCGTCTGGTCGAGAGACGTCTTTTACGTCGTGGATACCTATCGTTACCGGCTCACAGTCAACTTTATGGTCGACGGTAAGCCTTTGTCTGCCAGCGGTGTCGTGCAGGAGACCATTCACAAGCCACCCTGCATTTTGTTGGAACAGACATGTGGGCACGTGTCGATAAAAGGCGACGCTATTCCCGTGCAGTTTCCCAATGGAAAATCGGCATTTGTGCTCCTGCTGGTCGTTGATGGTCACAGAATTGCCGTCGGGGAATATCCCAGCCACGAGTTGCCTAGGAGTTCCGCGACCGGAAAATTGAGTGCATCAGCGCAACAGGAATTTGCAGTAAGCGACAAATTTCTCCCCGACATTGTCTATTTTTCGAGAACCGACGATCCCTATTCAATGACTATTGTCGATCCACAAAAGATCGATGAGGTAGGCGGCCCTGGCGCCAAGTATGTCAATGCAACCATTGCGGTGACTGATGACCCCGTTACGCGCGTTATGAGCAATTATCTTCCGTGGCTCTCTACTTTCAAGTCTCATCTGGATGCTTCCAAAGTGGACTTTTCTCGATACGTGCAGATGCAAAACCTAGTCAGGTATCTAAGGAGAGATGACCTATGACTGATGATTTGATGAATGCGATACTCGCAATGAACGCGTATGACTTCGGGGCAAGCAAGTCTCTGGACGGCACGCAACATATGCAGATAGGCGAATGGACAATCACAAATATCGCAGATCCAAGAGAAGGTCCCTGACGGACCGAGCGGCGCGCACGGCGCACGAGCTTTGGGAAAGGTATGGTTCGGATCAGTCCGCAGACAGAATAGCGTCGACAATCACAGGTCCGCCGTCGCACATACCGTCGGAGAATATCGCCAGTCGATAAACTTCGACGGATCCCTCCGCATGGCTGGTCAAAACCGCCATTCCTTCCGGTTTGACTTCCTTGTCACACTGCGCCCTCTTCGCTTCCGATAGATCGAGAGGTCCCAGGTCTGTGGTATTCACGGGTGCCTTGCGATCAGCCTCCTCGTCGACCTTCCATAACGCGATCGACCAGCCTACATCACGATTGTCGTCGTCAGGCCCGAGAAGGAGAAGGATCCCTCCATCGACCGAGGCCATGTCGCGGATCGCCCTACCCCTCGCCACACGAATGCGAAAAGGATCCCTGGCATTGCCCTGGGTGACGAGCGATGGTGATGTGCCCGCCTCGAAGACATAAGCAATAGCTCCGCTTCCGGCCGCCGTTTCGTCCCGTGCCGTCGGCCCCCGCAGACCGAAATAAAGACGTCCGTCGTATGCAGCCATTCCTTCTATGTCGAAACCGCCCTCCTTGGAGCCGAGGCACTTACCGACTGATCCCCGCAGGTCGTCGCTGAGTACTTTCGTAATATCGAACCCGTCCTCCAGATCTTTCAGTTTGCCGTTTGACTTGCGAAGTGGGAGTCCGGTCGCCGGATCATAAGCGATCCTGACAAGTCGATGGCTTCCTTCGTTTACCTGGCAGGGGTCTCTCTTGTCGGCGTGCGAACCCGAGACATAGTAGAAGGCACCGTCGGCTGCGACCGCTTCCGCATCCATTTCACTGTCGTCAGGACCGAGGTCGATCGATTTCTTTCGAACTTCGTATTCTGTCTCGTTGATAGCAATGGTTCGGGCTTCGGCCCCCTCGTCGAAGGCGACAAGGCAGATGTGCTTCCCGTCAACAACGACAGCACATGCGACCCCGCTCAACGACCTGCGGGTTTTCTTTTCCAGATCGAAGTCGCCAGTGGTTCGCAGGGGTCCGCCGATGACCTTGATTTCGGCACGAGAAGGCGTTGCCGGCAACCACGAAATACCGAGCATGGCGACAAAGAGAAGCGCTGAGGATCGCAACATTGTTCTTGCCCGGATCTTGGCGTGGTAAAGTGAAAAGTCACAATATCGCGCAACGGTAGAGCTAAAAATCCCCCAGAAGGCTTATTCTCCAGGACCAAATGGCGAAAACCTGTCATCGAGCCCAGCCACTTACCTAAATATGGACTCGTCGTTAGCAATGTCCGTTACAACGTCGGTTGTAGGGGGTATTGCCGAATGCCGGAGATTTTTTGCAGAAGACCCAAAGCGGCTTCGACTTGCCCTAGCGGACCGTCGCCAAGCGCGAAGAATTGGGGATCGGGCCTGCCTTCGGCCGTGAATTGCGATGACAACTACGCGCAAATTGCGGGCGTGTCCTTGCCCACAGTAGAAGACCGGGTTGGGCCGCAGGCGGACCTTTCATCCGCGCCGGAGCCCTACCCCGGCAGCGAACGGTTTGGCGACTGGGTCTTCGGTCCGGGTGGCAACGTCGTTGAGCGCTCGTGACGGCCGGGCTAGGCGCCAGCCATCTGCAAGCGCCTAGCCGTTCTTCCGGGGGCGTCCGCCCTTGGCACCGTTGGCACGGCTTGCCTCCACCTTGGCCGTTGAACGGGATTGACCGCCTCGGCGCTGCGCATCCATGAACTTCGCAGTGCCGAATATGCCGTTCATCAACCCGGCGATGGTAAAATCCACGTCTAGGCTTTCCCAATGCAGGCCGGTCTCGCCGAGAAGCTCTACCTCCGCCAACTGCGCAACGGTTGCATTCTCCAGGCCCTGCATCGATCGGGCAGGCACCATGAACGCCGCGCCATTGGTGAAATCCACGACGATGCGGCCGGATGCCTCATCGAAACGGACTGATGCCGGGATGGGCGCGCGGGCGCGTTCTGCCTCCCCCTTCACGGTAGCTTCTCGGTAGTGACGATCTTCAAAGACAACTTCACCCATGGATGCTCTCCCATTTTTCGATGAACAGGCGCTTGTTCGCCTGAACGATGGCAAGCGCTACGCTTAAATCGCGCTTCTTCATTCCTCGGTTTGAAATCACGGTGAGATCGAGGATATTGATGCGGGCTTCCCCATCTCCATAGACATGAGTGTGCGCCGGTTCGTGGTCATCCGTGTAAATGACAAATCGCATTCCTGCTTCGCGGAGAACGGTGACCATGCTCCAAAATAACCTAACAACTTGGGTTTTTCAAGAGCCAGCGCTCGACTCAAGACGGCGCACCTCGGATGCGTACTGAGGGAACACACCAAAGAGTATTTGAAGAAGTGGGAGGTCGGGTAGTTTCCGTCGACGGCGACGTCCAACCCGCGATGTTACGGATGCACCGCAATATCGTTGCGTCTACCAATCAATAGCCTGACGCGGCAGCGACGCGCTCGAATCTGATGATATCAACGTCACGTCCCAGTAGCTCGGATGCGATTTCGACGACCTTGCCCTCGTGTGTGAACAGGATCGGCTGGAACGCCCCCCCTCCAGATGCCAGAGTTCTCAACCCGGAAGCCTTGCGCTCGTCATCGAACGATTGAAATACATCGTCTGTTATGAAAGGCAGTGGCTCGTTGCGGCTGCAGAAGTCCTCGATGAAGGCCAACCGGAAGGCGAGGTAAAGCTGATCTGCGGATCCTTCACTCAGCGCTTTCGTCGGGAGCCGCTCGCCGTCGGCTCGTTCTGCCTTGAGCCTTATCGCATCCTGATCGTCGAATTCCTGAACCAAGCGAACGAAGGAGCCGTTCGTCAAGGTGGAGAAGTACTCGCTTGCGCGCGCGAGCAGCGGATCTGCCTGTGACTCTCTATAGCGTTCCAAAGAGGTGGATAGCAGTTTCGAGGCGAGCCTCAGAACAGCCCACTGACGGGCCAGATCCTGTGTCTCTTGTTCCGCAGATGCCTTGTCGAAAGCAGCCTGCTCCGCGCTCATTCCTGTTTCAAGCGACTCTTTTGTCGATGCCAGTTCAGCGAGTCTTCCCTTGAGCTTGCCGAACATGTCGAACTGTTGAGAATCCTCGGCCGCCAGCGCCTCGATCTCCAAATCGGCGGCGACGCGATCGAAGTCGTTCAGTTTCACCCGGATGTCTTGTTCGCTGATGCCTCTTGAATGGAGCGACAGCCTCCGCCGACTGTCGTCGAGCTTCTCGACCACGGCACGACGCCTTCCCAGACGCTCGAGAAGTGTCTTGCCGTCCATCTCAACATTCAGGCGAGCCAACTGAGCCGCTACATCCTGACTGATCGACTTGCGTTCTTCGGCTATCTGGTGAAGTTCGCCGGATACTCGCTCCCGGCTGGTAGCGAGATGTCGGTCACGATCCTCTGCGGATTGTGCGTCGGTCATTCGTTTGTGGAGGATATCGACAGCGAGCAGCGGAGCAAGTCTGGCAAGATCGTCGCCGATCGATTTGCATACTGTCGACAGCTTCTCCTCGAATTGGTCTATGTTGCGTGTCATACCGTCCACGCGACGCTGCCTGTTCTGTCTTTCGGCATAGCAGCGTGGGATTTCTTTCCAGACTTGGATTGCAGCCTCCGCCATCTCCAGGGTTGGAGCATTGTCGAGGCCGAAAGCAGCGCATGCTTCAGCGAATTGGGATTGCCACTCATCAACTTTCATAGCCAAGGCAGCAATCTTGCGCTCACCGTCAGCAATGTCCCTCGCCAGAGCTTCCTGGCGGGCGCGCACCATACGCCTCTCATCCCACGCCTTTGCCAGCTCCGTCAGTTTTGCCTCCACGAGCCTGACATTCGACGAAAGCGGACCGGCAAGCGTGGCATTGAGCCCGATGGCGGTTGCGATGCTCGCGAGTTCAGATGTGACTTGGACATTCCGGCTTTGAAGAATGCGAAGCTGATCTTCCAGGTCCCGGACGCTCTCGCGCCTTTTGGCGATGGCATCGATGCTGCGGAGCCATTTGCCCATCTGATCGATATCGAGAACAGGGATTCCTGCATGGTCGAAAAGTCGCGAAAACGCGGCCAACACACCTTCCTGGTGATCCCGTGCGGCCTCGAGTTCAAGCTCTCCGGCACCGAGGTCACTATCAATTCGAGCCAACCTCAGCGTTAGCTCCGAGTGGCGGGCGGTTCGCTCAGCTTGCGAAAGTGCTCCGTCCGAAAGCTTGTCCGCCTCGTGAACGAGCACTGGCAACGCACCGTCCCAGAGCGTGCCGGACTGAAGTCCGAGAATGGCCTCATCGCGAACTGCCCTCGCCTCTTCGATCATCGAACGGGTAATGAGGTGCCGATCATCTTCGAGGTCCGAAATGAGCTGTGTTACGTCCTCACGCTCCAAACGCCGCTCTGCCTGCCTTTCCCGGGCACGCTTCACACGGTCGAAAGCTGCAACAAGATTCGGGCGGTGTTTCTCCAACTCAACTTCGTCCGGAAGAGGAAGCTTTAGAAGGCCTTCGAGATCCTCGACCGGAGGGGCCAGGCGAGCCTTCGCCTCGCCAATATCCTGGCGTGCCCTTGCTAGCGCGGTGTCGATCTCGTCAATCCGTTCGACCGATCGGATATCTGGCTGGAGGGCACCAAGGCGCTCCTGCAGATGCCCGACATCTTGAAGCGTACCACCGCTCTCAGTTCGTTGCATACGGCTGAATTCTGAGGCCTGGTCTTCCAGGCGCTCCCGCAAACCCGTCTCGGCGCGCTTCAGCTCGTTGCCATCGCGAATAAGACCGTTGAGACGATTGATTTGGGCATCAGCTGGCTGCGCCTGGATGAGTGTCTCAACCGATCCCCTGTGACCCGCCCGTCGACCGAGACCAGCGAGCTCAAGATCGAAATCCGCCACCTCTGCCCGGACCCTAGAGAAATCGGCCTTCGCTTGAGAATACGCCACTTTTTCCGTGAGGAGTTCGTGGATCAGATCTCGCTGCTTCAAAACAGCAGGGTCGAGCTGTAGTGCCTCGAACTCGCCCCGAATACGCTCGCGCGTCTCAATGGCGGCCGCTTCCTTTGTGGCGAGTTGCTGGAGACGCTCCAGTTGGTCTTCAAGCTGCTGCTCGATCCCCTTCGGGACTGCGGCAATCTCGTCAAACTCCGCAAGTCCGGCCAACTCTGCATCGACATCGGTCAAAAGCGGTTCGAGCGTGCGTAGGTTCTGTAGAAGATCAAGACGAGTTTTCGTTCGCAAACGCGCGTGACCGAGCTCTTCCAACTGGCGCTCGACCTCACGGATTTCATCAGAAAGCCGCTTCCAGTCGGGCGAACGGAGTTCATGAACTTTCTCGGACTGCCGCGCAGCTTCATGACGATCGAGCGCCTGATAAAAGGCCCGATCCTTCGATTTCCGCTGAGAGAAGATCGCGTCAGCCTCACCGTCCAAACTCTTGCGCAACTGAGTGAGGCCAGTCAGTCCGGACGCGGCCGAGAACAAGAGGCGGCCGATCTCGCCATCGCCTGTCGCCATCTCCTCACCCCCTTGACGGAGTCTGGCAGAATCCATTCCGAAAGCCTTTTCAAAGACTGACCGGTTCACCCCGCCGATAAAGGGAGAAAGGATATCATCCGCAAGAGGGGTCTCCTGTTCCGAATTGGCGACCAATGTTGCTTTGCGGCCTTTCCGACGCCGGAAATCGATCGATGCTCCGTCGCGTCGCGTCAGACTTGCGCCAACTCTGAGAATAGAGGGCTCGAATTTGTGCAATCCGGCAACTTCGTTCTGAAAACCAAACAGGAGGTCGGATAGGGCACGGAGCATGGTGGACTTGCCCGCCTCGTTCGGCCCGAAAACGATATGCAACTTGGCATCCGGCCGAAACGGGATGGATCGGTCCGAAAGTGAGCCGTATCGGAGAAAATCAAGCCGATCGAAGCGCATGGTTCAACCCGCGGACGCCATTCGTGCCAGAAGCAGTTCACGCGCCTCTTTCAGCAGTTCCACATTTGTAGCGCCAAGCGGGCTATCGTTGGAGGCGAGGCCTCCCGGCATTTTCGGCAAGATTTCCATCAAAATCTCATCGACATGGATAGCGTCATTCCCATGAGCCTCCAGCGCTCCGAGAAGTTCAACTCCCGCAAAGGGGGTCTCAGCGACGGACACCGCAGGGGAAAGCCGCAACTCCAGTTTCTCGATCCAGATGTCACCGTAGGCCCGCTGGCAGGCCGCGAGCATCTCGTCCTGCCACTGCGCTCGATCACGCGCCAGATCGTCATAGAACGCACAGGTCCCAGAAATCCGGATGCGTGCAGCAACTGGCTTGCCGTCGAACTCCGCTGACATCCGGGTCGTTTCTTCCTCGATCCGCTTCAATACATCCACATCGAGGTCGCCCTCGCTGACTTCGACGCCGATTGAGATGAATCGGGCACTGTCCACGATAAGGCGATCAACGGTCGCGATGCCATCATCAACAGTGACAAGTACTGCACCCTTTGCGCCTTGCTCACGGATGCTTCGACCCTGGAGATTACCTGGGAAGACAACCAACGGATCGGAAGCGACTATCTCAAAGTCGTGGACATGGCCAAGCGCCCAATAATCGTATGCGCGGGAGCGCAGATCGTCGACCGAGCACGGAGCATAGGCCTCATGCCCCTCGCGCCCGGTCATCGAGGTGTGCAGAACCCCTATGTTGAACCAGCCTGCAATTGCCGAAGGATAGCCGATGGCTAGATTTTCGTATGCCGCCCGGTCTGTAAAGCCCTGTCCATGGAGGGCGACCTTCTTTTCCTCGATGAAGAAGGTAGCGGGCTTGCTCGTTGTAAATTCGTGCACGTTGTCGGGTAGCGTGATTGTCTTGGTAATCACGCTCGCTGCATCGTGGTTTCCGCGTAGCAGGTAAACTGGAATTCCCGCCCGCTGCAGTCGCCCCATTTCACGATTGAAGAACAGACCGACCTTGTTGTCCTTCCAGTCCCCGTCATAGACGTCTCCGGCAATAACCACGAAGTCGACGGCGAGTTCGACCGCTCGGCTGACCAGCAGCGTCAAAGCCTGCCTGGTCGCCCTCGAAAAAAGCGCGGCGAGCTGCTCATCCTTTACCGAAAGGCCTCGGAAAGGGCTCCCGAGATGAAGGTCAGCGGCATGAATGAATCTGAACGAGGTCACGACTCTTCTTCGGTGTGGTGCTTAATGCTCGACTTTAACGCGGTCATTTTCCGCGTGTAGCCAGTTAGAACCGTTGTCCACTAGTTTCGATGGATTACGGCATTCTCGCCGATAGACGACTCGACAGCGAGCGGCCGCGGCGAACGCCGAGCAAAGCTCCCGGTTCTTCATTTCCGCAGATAGCTCTTCTTTCCGCCATCGGACATGCAATAGCGACCACCACGCGGACCTGTGCAGTAAGTCCCCGATCGGCAAGAGCATTCGCCGCTGACGGCAGGTGACATCTCCGCTTCCGCTCCGCCGAGGAGCCCGACGGCTCCTCCCATATATGCCGAACACGATTTCTTGCTGGCCGAGACGGACCCATCGTTGCAAAGGAAAGTCTCGCCCTGACAACCCGCTATACCGCCCTTGGCGCCACTGCATGGACGATTGGCAGCTTCGATCGCACTCGTCGGGGTCATCACAATCGCAAGCACGACAGCGAGAAGTCCTTTGCGGAGCGAATTATCGCGCGAGCGGCCAGCGCCCGTCCCATTGAAAGGCTTCCTCACTGTGCAGACGCCATCGCATTCCCCGAGACGAGCATGTCATCTCGAACCAACAACTCGCCATCGGACTTAAGCGCTTCGATGCGAGCAATGATCACGTCACGCAACTGGCTGCTGGTCGCCTTGAAGCCTAAGCCGCGGGCGACAGCGTTCACGGCTTCGTTCTCCGTAGCACCCAGGCTCGTGGAAATGAGAGAGGTCAGTCCCTGATCGATTTCCATTGGCGGGATCATCTCGATCCGGCGCAGGCTCGGAGATGCCACGGCGCTTCTGTCGCGAAGACGGGTTTCGTGCCGGACGGGCGAGGCACTCTTTGGCACTCACGAAGGTCTATTTTCCTCGTATTGGATCTGCTGCATCCTTTGTACGGTATGCGTTGCGGGATTTCCTCGATTGGCGTTTGAGTTTGTTTCGCGTGCGCGACGAAATGCATGAGGGAAGCCCGACTCTCGGCTAGCAACTGCTGCGCTTGATGGCGTCATGTGAGGGTGGGTGGTGATGCTTCGACAAACTTACGGTCCGAAGGTGACGCGAGAATTCGCAGTGATCAGGGTAGTGTTCCCATTGGTTGGATTGGTGATCTGCATCACCATTCTTGGCCTTTATCTATGGCGACTGCATCATTTTGAGCGCTCCGTCGCGACGATAGAAGCGGTCTGGGAAGAGGAAGTTAATCGTCGTGGGGCGACGATCATAACGATGGCAGAACTGTCTTTCTCAAGGACTGCTCCCACTGGGGAGTCCCTCGCATGCAGATACAGTTTTGAGATCGGCACGCCTCGTGATGGATTTAAGGTTGGGGATAAGCTCGACATTGTGCCAGCGACTGGAACTTGCCAGCGGGCTGATATCATTGGGCGGAGCGAGCGAAACCTGTAGCGCTCTCCATGTTTCAGTCGACCTCAGGAGCTCGACGCTTTTCCAAGGCAGTAGCTCAATGAGATTCCGCTATTGCAGGATGTCTTCGGCGGGCGGAGCCACCACACGTGTGGTGTCATAATCCATGGTCTCGGACAAAGTCTTGGACGGATACCGCGCATCATCATCGGGAAACCGGCGTACGACCTTACTGAGCCTCTGGAGATCCGAAGTGAGCCAGACTTCGGCACTGGCCATCTGGTGCGGATGGCGATTGTGCCAATATGCGCGAAAGTGAGGCCCGTCAGTGTTGTCGACGTAGGAGCAGGAGGTAAACCTCGGATAGGCCACGACAGGCTGCGGCGCGGTCGTTGTCGTCCACTTCGTGTCGCTGCCGTTTCTTTCAAACGCTTCCGACGCAGTCCTTCGAGCCTCCATCAGCGGAATACACGCTCCTCGGGCGTCGTTGCCGCCTGCTCGAGCTTGAGCGAGATGTCGCCGATCGCCTTGGCGGCCTTTGCCGCCGCATCCTGATAGAGTTCCTGCGTCTTCAACTGCTCACGCAGGATATTCTGCAGATCCGGAAGTCCGGGAAGCGACGTGTTGGTATTCGCCGTATCGCGACGCAGGTCGTCGACGTTCTGGGTCTGGTTCGCCGGGTCGGTGATGATGATCTGCCCCGGAGAGACGGCAGCCAGCGCCTTTCCGGTGGCGCTCTCGCCCTCGCTGAGGTGCGGAGCAAGCGATGGCCCGAGCAGCGACAGGCCGCCGCCATAGGTGTCGGCCTTCCACTTCGAATAGGTGTCGACGTCCTGCCACGTAAGTGTGCCAGTCTCGAGCCGATTGTCGCTTGCCAGCGCCTGGCTGCTGATGACCCCGCCAATCAGCGCGGTATTGTTGCCGACGGTGATATCGAAACCACTGGAACCAGAATGGATGCCGGATTGCTCCGAGACCATGGCGGCATCGCCATTGGCCTTGTGCCAGATACCGACAGATCTTTTTTGGCCAGCATCGTGCCGGAGTGTTGATCAAGTCACCTTTGATGTTGACGCTATCGCCTGCCATCAGCGCACCGGAGGCGGTAAGCTCACCCATCTCAGTGCTGGGGATATAGACGGCCGGCGCCGGCACCTCGATGCCGTTGACGAGTTTCTTCCCGTACCAGACCAGCGGTTCGGTCAGGGCCGCGACCTGCTCGGGGCGAGAGGTACTTGGCGTTCCGGAGACCGAAGCTGCCTTCCAATTCGGCCATGGCAACGGGGCCGATAATGATGGCCCATGGATATCGGGCAAACGCCCCCTAGCTCTCAGGGCAGGAGATGTGCTTCAAACGCGAGGCGCCCATCACATCGATCACAATCCACCCAAAACGATCGATTTCAATTTGATTGCCACAAACGATACATCGATCGGGCCAACCATCTTGGCGCCAACTTGCTAATTCGGACAGTGAGGCACCATATGCATATGCTGTCCATTCTGCTCTACTGAACCCGAGTTGATTTTGCACGTCCGCAGCTAAAGAAGAATCTAGTATTTCGTCAAGCGCCTGCTCTGCTTGCTGAACACTGATCCGCCCCTCGATGAGATCACTGAGAATGTCACCTTCACTCATAGCTTAATCTTCCGCCCTGGAACCGGAGGCTTATAAATTTCACCTGTCGTCGGATCTGCGGACCCGAGGTGCCTGCCTTTGTTATCATACACTTCAATATCGTTGTGAGTGTAATCCCACTCATAGTAGCGCGTTTTGGAACCTGTTCCAGATTTCTTGCGGCCGTTGCCGGCGTTGTCCAACTCCTGCCAAACCTTGCTCTCTCCTTTTGTGGGATTTGTCAGCCGACCATCATCCGCCTGATCGCCTCCGGTGTCAGTCTTTTCGTTGTACACGACCAGCATGCCGCCGGAAGAAAGCTGACCTGCTACATCGCCAAGCATTGAGGCTGGCATGTTTGCCCCGGCGACCTTCCCGGACATCAATTCATAACCACCGTTATCCGTAGTGACCAGCACGAGCGAGACCTGCTGACCTGTGGGCAGAGTGACGACGACGTGGCGACTGAGCTCATCTTGTTGGCCAGTCATGCGGATTGTCGTACCGTCAGCGAGCGTCTGCGTATGATCAACTGAAGCGCCGGCAGAAGTCGGATCTAATAGGAGGAAGATGGCTCCAGCGATTGTTGGAGTGGCAGCGCGCTTTGCAATTGTGGTGGCAACGGCGACCATGCTCTCGAAGGACGCAAGGCAAGTCAATGCTCCTTGCGGCGTTACGGCCACGGTTCCGCCGGGCGTTGGGATCAGGCAGGAGGATGCGGCATGAGCAGGAGTGACAAGCCAGTCGAAAAGATTGAAACCTGCATCTCCACTCTGCTGGCCGCAGCTCATCAACGCGGCTCGAACCGTAGGATCATCCTCATAAGCCAAGAGCTTCTTAACCGAGTCCGAATCAGGCAGTGATAACTTGCCGTCATTGACCATCCGGTCAATTGCCGCGCTAACCGCCTCGGCGATGGTCTTGCCCGCCTCCACAACCGCCTTTAGGCTGTTGGTCGACAAATACACCTCAAGCTCTACATGCTTGTCCCTGGTGATCTCGTAGGCCTTGTCTGGGTCGCGGTTGAGCTCATCGAGCGGGCGCGTGGAAGTGCCGTCCTGTTCGAGCGCCGCCTGCTGTTGCTGGTCGCGAATGACGATGTCGCCTGGCCCGACGGTGGCGCGAACCGTCTGGCGCGTATCGTCGAGCTGATAGGAGCCCTCCAACGTGTGGTTAGTGGTGGAATTGCCGTTCTCGTCTTTGCCACTGGAAAGATCGATGCCGAGCTCGACGCTGAAACCTTCGTAGTTCTTCTGGCCATCGAAGTTGTCATAGGTCAGCGTGCCGGTATCGAGGATGAGGTCGCCGGATTCGGAGATGATCTTACCGGCACCCAGATGAGTATTACCGCCGACGATGATGTCCATCGTCCCGGTTGAGACGAGACCCGACTGCTCGGTGATCCAGTTGGTTTCGCCGGAGCCGCTGCCACCACCGATCTGCACGCCGGACAGGAGCTGGCCGCCGCCCAGGCTGAAGCCACCGGAAACGGAGTGGTTGGAGCTGGCCCCGGTGTCGGGAACGGAGAGGATGGTCAGATCGCCACCGACATTTGCGGTCACCGTATCGCCGGAGACCACCGCGCCCGCGAGACGCGTATCGTTTCCTGACTCCAGGGTGACGTCACCGGTGCCGTTGACGTGACTATTGACCTGAGTGGTCCCATCCGCGTTGGACTTGCCAGCCGACGCACTGGCACTACCTGTCAGTCCGCCGCTGACGCCCTTGATGCCGACGCCGGCGGAAGTGCCGAAGCTTGCCCCTCCTGACGTGCTGGTCGTCGATGTGATGCTGTTGCTCGCCTGGGCGACGTTGCCGACGCCGTGTTCTTGCCAAAGGTGCTGTCGGAGCGTTGCTGGGTGGCGACAATGTTGACATCGTCGCCAGCTTCGAGGTTGGCACTGCCGCCGGCCTTCAGCGAGGAACCGGCGACAAGGATATCGTCGCGAGCCTTGATCGTCGCATCGGTGCCGGCCGAAAGCTGCGACTGCTGCTGATCGGTCGATGTCGTCGTCGTGTAGCCGTCGCTGGTCTTGCGGGCGAGGCCCGCGGAGACGACATTGACGGAACCCGCCTCAGCAGTGACGGCTATCAAGCCGATCGAAAAGATCTCCGACATCAAGATTTTCGATACCGGAGGCATGCTTGGTCGCGGTAACGGCGCGACCACCGGAAACGGCATCGGCATGGGCGACGGCCTGGCCGCGCAGCTTCTCTCCTATCAAGCCAACAAGCCGATTCTCGACCGGTTGATGAAAGAAGCAGGCTTCGACGGCGATAACGCTGTCTCGTCTCTGCTGGACAATCTGGACACCGGCAAAGCCAACGGACTAGCAACGACGTCGACAAACGCAGCCTCCATCGATACCGCCCCGCCCGCTCCCAAGGCGCCTGGCAAGAAGGACGTTTGAAAATCGGCAGCTACGGTATCCAGCCCGTCGCGAGCGCGCCTGCCCACTCCGGGCGGGCGTTTTCTTTTGCGAGTCGCGACATGGCCATGTGGTCGTAGGCGACGGTGCGGAAGATCGGGAGCCAGCTGGTCTCGCCCTTCTCCAGTATGCAATAAGACGCCAGCGGATGGCCGGTCTCGACCTTGTGGTGGTGCGGCAGGTCATCGTCATAGGCCGGGCAGCCGACGCTGCCGGGATTGACGATCAGCCTGCTATCGCTGAGGCGAACCATTCGCGGGATATGGCTGTGGCCGCAGAGGATCAACGGGAAATCCGCGCCCTTGGCCAGCGCCTCGATCTCCGCCAGCGGCTTCAAAAAGACATGTCCTTCCGTAGACACGGACTCCAGCCAATAGGTACTGTCGTTCGCCGGCGTCGCATGGCAGAGGAAGACCTCATCACGGTAGACCGCGCTCGGCGGCAGCCCGCGCAACCATTGCAGGTCGTCCGCCGTCAGCTGATCAAACGCCGCCGCATCGGAAGCGTGCATGGCCTCGCGCTGTTGTTCGATCAAATAGCGATCGTGATTGCCGCGGACGGTCAGCATGTCCCGCGCCCGCAGCAGCCCGGCGGTTCGCCCTGCTGTCAGCGGGCCGCTAAAGCAGTCGCCGAGATTAACGATATCGGTAATGCGCTGCGCGGCGATATCGGCCAGCACCGCCTCCAGCGCCATATCGTTCCCGTGAACATCCGCGATCGCCGCAAATCGCATGGCTTAGCTACCGCGATAGGTCGAGTAGCCGTAGGGCGAGATCAACAGCGGCACGTGGTAATGCGCGGTCACGTCGGCAATGCCGAAGCGGATCGGCACGAGGTCCAGAAAGGCCGGGTGCGGCAACGCGATGCCCGCCGCGCGCAGATAGTCGCCGGCATGAAAGAGCAGTTCGTAAGTTCCCGCCTTGAAACTGTCGCCATTCAGGATCGGCCCGCCGTCGACGCGGCCGTCGGAGTTGGTCCTGACCGTCTTCAGGTGACGGCGGACGTCGCCTTCAACATGAAAGAGATCGATCCTCAGCCCCTCGGCCGGCTTGCCGGAGGCGGTATCGAGTACGTGGGTGGTCAGTCCGGTCATAGGCTGGGCTCGCTGATGATGTAGGGCGTTTCGAAGAAGTATTCTTCCAGATTGTTGCCGGGTCCCTCGCGATCGACGACAAGGAAATCACTGAGGGCACTGAGCGACATCAGCGGATGGTGCCAGGCGTTGCGGCGATAATTCACGCCCTGATCGCCCCGCGCCAGGAACACCAGAGGACGACCGGGCCGGCCGTCCTCGTCCTCCGCGACGACAACGAGGTACGGGCGACCGGAGACCGGCGAAAAGCTCTGACTGCCAAACGGATGCCGCTCCATCATGCCGATCTCATAGGGAAAGACCCGAGGCTGGCCGCGAAAGAGGTTGATGATGACGCGCGCGCCCTCGCCCACCGCTTCGGCGGCAGCGAGCGCATGGAAACGCTCGGTCGTGCCGTTGTTGATATAGCGCATCGTTGCCGGATCGGCTTCGATGACATCGCCGAAAGGCGCGAAGGCGGATTTGGTCAGGGGAAGAATATCAAGGAACTGAGACATGTCGTTATTCGCCTTGGATGCGCCAATGGCGTATCGACTGAAGCTGCGAGATAAGGTCCGCCAGATCGCATTTGACGGTAGCCCAAATGGCCGAAAGATCCGCACGGTAATAGTCGTGCACAACTAGGTTCCGCATTCCCTCTATCTTTGACCAAGGAAGTTCGGGATGCTCGCGAATGAAATCTGGGTCGTTGATGCCAATACGAGCCGCCGCCTCGCCCAAGAAGACCAGCGACATCGTCACAGCCAGTTGGGTCCTGATATCCGCCAGAAAGGCGCTTTCGGTCATACCGTCGGTCAGTGTACGTGCCTGCTCGGCCGCCTGCTGCATCCGATCGATGTGCTCCACCAGCCGTTCGACGCTCATACCACGGTCGCTTCCGAAAGAACGCGTTCGCGTTTCCTGTCCGGCAACCCTTCTGGTGTTACAAGATCGACCTTTATACCAAGCGTTTCCTTCAGTTCCTCCAGCAACCCGCCGAGATCGAAAAGAGTCGTGCACGGCAACGTATCCACCAGAATATCCAGATCGCTGTCCGGCCGATCTTCACCGCGCGTCACCGAACCGAAGACACGCGGGTTCGCCGCGCTGAAGCGCTTGGTCGCTTCGCGAATCGCCTGCCTGTTCTTCTGCAACACTTCTGAGGGCTTCATGACGCAACTATAAGTCACGGGCGCAAAAGAGAAAAGCACCAAGGAGCCGCCTGTCTCAACGCCCTGGAAGCATCGTTTCAAGACGCAGGAACGCGATGCGCTCGACCTCAGCCGTGGCCGCTTCGAACTCTTCGTCGCGCGTGTTGCCGATGCGTTTTTCAAAGGCCGTCAGGATGTCGTCCTTGTTCAAGCCCTTGACAGCAATGATGAAGGGAAAGCTGAATTTCTCGACATAGGCCGTATTGAGCTCGGAGAAACGGACATGTTCCTCCGCACTCAGCCGGTCGAGCCCAGCGCCTGCCTGCTCCTTCTTGCTGTCTTCGGTGAGTTCGCCCGCTATCGCGAGGCGTCCTGCAAGATCGGGATGGGCGCGCAGTACGCTCAGCCGCTCCTCCGGGCTCGCCGCCCGGAAGATCGCGACGAGCGCCGTATGCACACGATCCACCGTCAATTCATCTCCGACGAAACCATCCTCATAGGCACGCTCGGCAATGAACGGCGAATGTTCGAAAACACCGCCGTAGCGCGATACGAACTCGTCACGCGAAAGCATCAGATCGTCTCCGGCTTGTGGTGCGTATGCCAATGCTGGGCGATCTCGAGACGCCTTGGGATCCACACCTTGTCGTGCTTCAGCACATATTCCATGAAGCGCTTCAGCGCCGCCGCGCGACCGGGACGACCGACCAGGCGGCAATGCAGGCCGACAGACATCATCTTCGGGCTGCCCGCCTTACCTTCCTCATAGAGCGTGTCGAAGGCATCTTTGAGGTAGGTGAAAAACTGATCGCCCGAGTTGAAGCCCTGCGGCGTAGCAAAGCGCATATCGTTGGTCTCGAGTGTATAGGGGATGATCAGGAACGGCTTGTCGTCGATACCTTTCACCCAGAACGGCAGGTCGTCGGCATAAGAGTCCGAGGAATAAAGGAAACCGCCCTCCTCCATGACGAGGCGCAGCGTGTTGTCGGAGGGCTTGCCCTGATACATGCCGTAGGGCCGCTCGCCGGTCAGTTCCGTGTGCAGGCGCACGGCTTCCTGGATGTGCTTGCGCTCGACGTCCTCCTGGAAATCCTTGTATTCCAGCCACCGGTAGCCATGGCTGGCGATCTCCCAGCCGGCCTCCTTCATGGCCGCAACCGCTTCCGGATTGCGCGCCATGGCCAAGGTCACGCCGTAGACGGTGGTTTGAACGTCGAGCTCCGTGAACATCCGCCACAGGCGCCAGAAACCGGCGCGCGAGCCATACTCATAGATCGATTCCATGTTGAGGTTGCGCTTGCCCGGCCAGGGCGCGGCACCGACGATTTCCGACAGCAGGTTCTCGGAAGCCGGATCGCCATCAAGGATACAGCTCTCGCCACCCTCCTCGTAGTTGATGACGAACTGGACGGCGACGCGCGCATCGCCCGGCCACTTCGGATCGGGCGTATTGCGTCCATAACCGATCAGATTGCGCGGATAAGTCTCGGATACCATGAAATCACCTTCCTGAAAGTCGGCGAAACGGTAGCATCCGGAGAGGGAATGTCGAGACGGAAAGTACGCAACAGAGTTTCACCTTTACGGACAAAGCCTTAGGCAAATGCAGGCACGCGATCCCGCCGGGCACTGACCTTGCCCATCGGGTGCAGCGAATGCACGCGAAACGGTCCGCCATTCCCCTCTTCGATCATCAGAGCGACATTCGCCACCTTGATAGGATTGGCAAGCACTGGCTCGAATACATTGCGAAGCGCCTGCTCGACCCTGGGCATGTCGCACTGACTGACAGGGCCGGTCAGCGGCATGTGGAAGCGAAATTCGTCCATCACATAAGGGTTTCCCCAGCGGTGCAGGTTGGTGAACTGCGCCGCCGACAGACCGCCGGGATCCGTACGCTCGATTTCCGCCTCACTCAACGGCGCACGAAAACGATCGAACTCTTGGACAACGGCGCAGGCGAGATAGTGAAGATGCTCGCAGGGCAACGACGGAGCGAGGCTATAGAAGCCGCCGACCCGCGCGACCTCCAGCTTCCTGATCTGGAACGGCGAAAGCGTACCGCAAAAGCGCATGAGATCCCGCAGAAGTTGCACCTCCGACATGTCGGCGGCAAGGCGGAAGGGCGCCTTCAGAACACCGTGAAAGCCGTAGCGGCGCGGCATTGCCGTATGGAAGGCAATCTCGTGGATACTCAATCCGCGGATGGCGGTCGGCTCGACCATCTCCCCGGAAAACACGTTCCGGCCCAACCAATTTGCAGCCACATGCGAGAGCGGGTCGCTCGCAGCTGGCGTAAAGCAAATGGCATAGCGCATGCAATTTCCTCCGTCGAACATACGGCGCGGCCATCCCTTGGCGCCGCGGTTGCGCTAGCAGATAGGTGATTTGCATGACAGATTAACGAAAGGCAGGAATTGCTAATTCACGTTTAGCGTGAAGCCACACGAATGTGATTAGCAAGGAGGAAGCTGTCTGGCAGAGCAAAGCGCGGCTGGCGACCGGCCGCCAGGTCGACCGCTGCGGCGGCAAGACGGTGGGCGACACCAAAACTGACCTTGAAGCCACCGGTCAGTGCGATCAATCCGTCATGGTCGGGGTGGACGCCAATCATCGGGTCACGGTCGATTGCCTTCGGCCGCAGACCGGCCCATCGTTCAAGCACGGGTGCGCTCCGCAGCGCCGGCACCAATTGTCCGGCTGCCTCAAGCAGCGCGTCGAGTTGTCCATCGGTCGAAAACGGCTCGTCGAAGCGATTCTCGCTGGTACTGCCGACGGCGACGTGGCCTCCCTCATGCGCAACAATATACAGCCCGTCGCGGAAGATCGTCGGCAAGGACGGGTCTATATCGACTTTCAACAACGCTGCCTGTCCTTTGACGGGCTGGCCGAGCGGCCTGGCAAGGCCAGCGGTGTAGCGGCCCAGCAATGGAAAGGATTGGTGCCCGGCCGCAACAAGGCATCGGCCGAACGCAACGTCACCTGCGGTCGTTCTTGCAACCTTGCGTCCAAAATCGAGATCCTCGACCGAAACATGCTCGGCAACCCGCACATGCCGGCCTTCGCGCAGCGATGTGGCCAGTACAGCAGTCAGCGACCGGGGAGCAACCCTAGCGGCAAGCGTATCGTGCACGAAGCCACTTTCGCAAGCCATGGCATCGAGCCAATTGTCCTGAGGAGGCCTATTAAGGACATGCCAGTGGAACCGCCGCTCACCCGCGATCCAGCGATCGTCGGCATCGCGGCTATGGCCAAGCGCAATCTCGCGCAAGTGAGGCTTCGGCAGTGGGATGAGACGCCCTGAACGGCGATAGCCTGCCGAAAGGCCAGTCTGCTCCTCCAAAGCAGCAATTTCCGCCTCCAGCGAAACCAGCGCATCGAACTGGAATTGCTTCTTGGCGTTCCACTTGTCCGGCATATGCGGCATGAGCGCGCCGAGCAGCCCACCGCTTGCGCCATGGCCAAGCCGATCGGCGTCGACGAGCAATGCGTCAATGCCAAGACGCTCCGCGTGAACCGCCGCCCACAATCCCATGATGCCGCCGCCGACGATCAGCAGGGAAGTCGATGATTGACCGGACGACTGGGCCGGACTATCGGCTTTGGTCATGACAGATACGGATCCTGAAAAAACTCCTGGCGCGCAGCAGCCGCTCGAATGGCGCGACGGCGATATGCCCTATTCGCCGGCTTTTGGCGACCATTTTTATTGCCAGACGGACGGTAGGCTTGAATGTGGGCATGTCTTCCTTGCCGGCAACGGTCTGCCGCAGCGCTGGCAGGATCAGGGCGACTTCCTGATCGGCGAACTCGGCTTCGGTACCGGCCTTAACTTTGCCGAAACCTGGCGACAGTGGAAACTCAATCGGCGCACGGGGCAGAAATTGCACTTCATGTCGTTCGAGCTTTATCCGATGCAACGCAGGGAAATCGACCGCGCGCTGTCTCATTGGACCGAGATCGACGCGGAACGGCAAGCCCTGGCTGCAGCATGGCCGGAGACACCCAAGGGCACCGTGTCCCTAAGCCTTGATAGCCAGACGACCCTCAGCGTCGTCTGTGGTCGCGCGCTAGACGGGGTCGAAGCCGCCGAAGCGGGCTTCGATGCTTGGTATCTCGACGGCTTCGCGCCGTCGCGCAACGCTGACATGTGGTCCGGGGAACTGATGCACCTCGTCTGCGAAAAGACGCAAACGAACGGAACCTTTGCGACTTACGCCGCAGCCGGCTTCGTCCGGCGCAATCTGCTCGCGGCGGGCTTTGTCGTCGAGCGTCGCAGCGGCTTTGCCGGCAAGCGCGAGATGCTTTGTGGCATCAAATCCTAGTTCGTGCCTGTCCATAAACGGCGGTTTTTCGTCGATTTCTGCGGGAGTTTGGCGGCAGAGAGGATGTGGGGAGACGACCGGTACCATACTGAAGGCGGTGCGTTTCCATTTGACTGCTGTTCATGACGAAGCCGCTTAGACCAACCGTCGTCCCGCGCCGGTATTGACTAACTTTCACACGGAAAGTCGCTCCTTGCATACCGTTTCGACGAGAGTTTGAAGAGCCTTCACGCGCTCGACGAGCCAGGCGAGCTCCTCGTTGCTGATTGTGTATTTCGACGAATATCGCGCTTCCACATAGGCCCGCGACAGCAACTCGAAGCAGCGCCGTGAAAACCGGCTTTCACGCGGCCATGCCTCGACCAGCCTGATATCAAGCCCTTCGCCTTGAGAGCGAAGAACCTTCAGACGATGAGATTTGGGGCTGTAGAGGGTCAGCGTCAGTAGAGCGCAGTGATAGTAGCTTTCGCAGGCTTGGTGAAGCATGAAGGCTGCATGATTTCTATCTTCTTGAACTGCGTAAAATTGCGCGCCTTCCAAGAACTTTCCCGCGTTAAAGAACCATCGGTCGAAGTGCGTTTTGGCTTCAAACCGCTCGTCCTCCGCCGTCAGCGGCTTCGGTTGCGCCAGCGGATGGCCGGGCTCCTCGTAGAGGGGAATGCCGTCTCTGGCGATGTCGACGAAGAAGGGGCGACCGCGGGACAGCTGGTCGTTGACATCGGCCAACGTGTGGATGATCGGCACGACCGGGGTTTCGATGCGGTGCGCGATCTGCTCCGTCAACAGCCGCTCCTCGATGTTCTCCCAGAGTTCCTGCTCCTCGGCAAACGCCTTGCTGTTGACGACGATCAACAGATCGTAGTCGGAGCGATAGCCGCTCAGGTGATCCTCGACCCAGTCGCCGCGGCCATAAGAACCATAGAGAATGACCTTCAGGATCCTGCCGAAATTGCGCTTGGCCGACAGCTTGCCGGCCTGGAAGCCATCGACCTCGGCAAACAGGATCTCGAGGATGCGCGCCAGTTCGCGCCGCTTCCTGTCCGGCAGATGTTCGATATGGTCGGTCAGGGTCAAAGCCGCGTCAAAGCCTTCGGTCAGAATCGCATCCATCGTAGCGGTTCCATGGTGATTGCGCATCTAAACGTTATACGGGAAAGCGCCTGCAAGTACAATCAAGCTCCAGCCGGGCGTCATGCTGCAAGGGCGGCGCACATCTCTCCAATCGTTCGAACTCGTCTCGATCGCGGTTGCGCTCGGAGTCGCGCTGAAGCTCGTCCAACCGTAAAACCCGCTGTTCGGCGGGATCTGTTCTTATGTCTGCGGTATGTTGTACGGGATCATGCCTGGATGACCTCTGTGATTTTTGGTTCGCCTTCTTCGATCTCACCTTCGGCGGCCCTCTTCCTATCCGCTCGCCCGGGCTTAGCGGCCTCGATCGCAACCCCCAACGCATCGTGAAATTCAGCGATCTCGTGACTATACGCGTTTCCGGCGGCACCAAGTTCGCCTGCGTGGGCTCGAAGATGGTTTGGGCGGGCTTCGGACGCCAATCCGAACAGGCTAAAAGCCAAGCCTGTTTCGGGATGGAAGGCTGTCGGTGAAGACACGATTGACAGCCTGACCAACCCAAAGTCCTGCTTTCATGTTTGCATTCCTGCCGCAATTCGTCGATGCCAACGCGGGGCTCGTCTGATTGCAGCTTCCCGTTCTAGCTATAGCTCGCCGAGCGACCCGTCTGTCGCCCGTTCCTGCCCAACCACAGCTCCAGCTTCTCTTCGAGCAGCTCCGGGCTGATTGGCTTTGACATGTAATCATCCATGCCTGCCTCCAGGCAAAGGTCGCGATCGGCCTCCAGCGCATGCGCGGTTACCCCAACGATTGGAACGCGATGGCCTTGCCCGCGCTCCCGATCGCGTATCGCGCGCGTCGCGTCATGGCCGTTCATCACGGGCATCGAGACATCCATCACGATGATGCGCGGGGTGTGGCGGTGCCACGCTTCCACCGCCTCCTGGCCGTTGCCGACAACGAGAAAGCTACGACCGCTTTCCCGCAAGATCTGGGTGAAGACGATCTGGTTGACTTCGTTGTCTTCCGCGACCAGCACGTCAATGAACTCCGTCAGCGCCGTCTCGGAAGGCTCGGCCTTGGGCAGCGGCGATGGCATCGCTTCCGCGCTAGACTGCATGACAGCAGCAGCGGCGACCTGCTTTGTCCGGCTTGCACGCACGACGTCTGCGATGGTGTTCCTCAGCACGTTCGCCCTCGCCGGCTTCATCAGATAGGCTTGGCCGTTAAGAGCCGCGAACTCTTTTTCGGTTCCGGAAATGTCCATCGATGTCAGAAAGATAATCGGCAGGCGCTCGAAGCGGCTGTCGGTGCGCAGTTTCCGTGCGATCTCGGCGCCATTCATGCCAGGCATCTGATAGTCCAGCACGACTGCATCGACCCCCAAGCCAAATTCATGCGCAGCCTCGAGGATTGCAAACGCCGCAGGTCCGTCTTCGGCGGCGGCGCCATCGAAGCCCCAAAGAGCCAACTGCTCGGTCAGAATCTGTCGGTTGACCGCATTGTCGTCGACGACGAGAACATGGGCGCCCCTCACGTTGACCGGCAGCGTCTTTGGCGCCAGCCGAGCCGCGGCCACGACGAAAGGCAGGTTCACGGTAAAGACCGAGCCCTCACCCGGCCGACTGTCCACCTCAAGATAGCCACCAAACAGGTCGACTAGCCCTGCAGTGATGGCGAGGCCGAGGCCTGTTCCTTCGTGACGACGTGTAGAGGATGCGTCTATCTGCGAGAACTTGTCGAAAATGGACTCCAGCTTGTCATCCGGAATGCCGATGCCAGTATCCTCGATCCGGATGCTCGCCATGATCTCGTCTTGCGCGCCCGGCGCAAAGCTAATGTCCACAAGGACGTGACCGTGCTCCGTGAACTTTACCGCATTGCCGACGAGATTGGTGATGATCTGCCGGAAGCGCCCCGCGTCGCCGATCACAGCCGACGGCAAATCGGGCGCCGTGCGCACGAGCAGTTCGATGTTCTTTTCGGCCGCGGGCGAAGACAAGAGGGTCGCAACATCCTCGATCGCTTCGACAAGATCGAACGTCGTGCGCCGGAGCGTCATCTGGCCGGCATCGATCTTCGAGAAATCGAGAATATCATTGATGATCGTCACCAGTGCATTGCCTGATTTGACGATGATATCGATGAACGTCTTCTGGCGCGTATCAAGATCGGTCTTCGCCAACAACTCCGCCATGCCGAGGACACCATTCATTGGTGTCCGGATCTCGTGGCTCATGTTCGCCAGGAATTCCGATTTGACGCGATCGGCCGCCTCCGCCCGCGACAGGAGCCGCTCGAGCTCGGCCTCTCGCTCCTTCGCTTCGGTGACATCGGTAAACAACGCAATCCAATGCTGCCGCTCGCTGATGGTAGCGTCAAGGTTAACCCAACGTTCGCCAGCGACATGGAATGGAGTCGAGATCGGCTTCCCGGCTGCGATGTTGTCTCGCCAACTCGTGAGGATTTCGTCCTCCTGGCCGTGAAAATCCCCCCGCTCGGCGCAGAACCGGAAGAGGTCGATCCATCCCCGACCGACAGTCAGGTACTCGGGCGGTATCGCCAGGATATCGCCAAGCGGATCGCTCGCGAGCAGGATGATCCCGTCCTGCACGATCAGAAGACCCTGGGACATGGCGCGCGTCGCATCATGCATCAGATCGCCCATATGCTCGAGCGCCGCCCGCGTTTCGTGGACTTCCCTTTCGCGCTCACGAACTGCGGTCACATCCGCATAGGAAAGTAGAACCCGGCCATTGGAGAGACTTCTGCCATCGAACAGCACCCGCTTGCCACCGACCCAACCGAGCTCCACCGGCCGCTGTTCCCTCTCCGCCGCCTGGAAATGCGCCTCGCGCCGAACAAGAATCTGCTCCGGCGTCACTTTGGCGCCGTAGCGCCCAAGCTTGTGATTGTGGCGGATTACGTCGATGAACGCCCAGCCGTCGAAGCGGTTGTCGCGCGGCAGATCCCAGACATCGTAAAACTCGTCGTTGGCGTAGAGAACGTTGCGCCTGTCGTCCAGGATCATGACGCCGACGGGAAGAGCGCGAAGGATGTTGTCAAGATCCTCGGTCAGGGCCTGGCTGCGGGCCAAATCCGACGCCGGCCTGTCGCCATCCCGGCGAGGTGCTCGCCTCTCGAAAAGACCGAGCACGTAGACACGGTCTTCGGAAGGCGAGAAGCTTTCGATGCGCACCCGCTCGTGTTCAGCGCCGCTGCTGTCAAAGCAAACGGCATTTTCCTCACTTGCGAAAACGAGCGCGCGCCGCTCCTTGTCTTCGCGGGTCTCCTCTTCCGGCGTGTCGATCAATTCGCGGCTCCGGTGGCCGATAAAATCAGAAATTTCCTTTCCAAAGAAGGACGCATAGGCCTCGTTGACTGCGACGTAACGAAGCTCGCTGTTCTTGACATAGGCAGGGCGATCCAGATCTGCGATCCGGCGGCAGGCCAGTTCGAGAAGGTCCCCGTCCGATGTCAAAATCAGTCCCCAGTCAGAAAAAGTTCGCTCGTCGAGCAACTATAGCTGCGCCGCTTTAACAAGGCTTTAACCATGATTTAGGGGGCAATGAGCAATGTGCGCATTGGCCGGCGCCGTATGATCACAAGCAGTAAACATCCAGGAACTGTGGTATAGTTTCAGTCGTTTCTAAAATGAACTCGTTCAGCTGGCCCCGTAGACCCGAACGGCTTCTCCTGACGGCTTCAAGAACAAGCTTCGTCAACGAAAGGAGACGACCA
This sequence comes from Rhizobium sp. YTU87027, assembly GCF_050644135.1. Lineage (NCBI taxonomy): Bacteria > Pseudomonadati > Pseudomonadota > Alphaproteobacteria > Hyphomicrobiales > Rhizobiaceae > Rhizobium > Rhizobium sp. YTU87027. Next base: position 2,277,918 of record NZ_CP098440.1, read on the forward strand.
TGTCTGTACTTCATAAAAGCATGGCGGCGGGCTTAATGGCATTGACCCTGACCGGGACAACGTTCCTCCCGGCAACGCCCGCGAATGCCCATAGCGACTTCTGGGGCGGCGTCGCGGCTGGGGCTGTCGGTGGCATCCTATTGTCGCAGATCGCACGCCCCTATCCCTACTACGGCTACTATCCTGGGCCGTATTACCGGCCCTATTACAGGCCCTACTACAGGCCTTACTATGGATCCGCGTATCGGCCCTACTATGGCTCCTATTACCGGCCCTATTATGGATCGTACTATCGATATCCGGCCTATCGAAGCTACTACAGACCGTATTACCGCGACTACTACGCCCCCCGTTGTCATGTTCAATGGCACCGCAATGGATGGGGCGAGGCTTACCGTACAAGGGTTTGCTATTGAAAACTGAGCTGGTTTGAAGTGTCACAGGGCCTTCGCGCCGGCGCTCGGTCGACCGGCCGCTATTGACTTTTGGCCCGAACTAGACCAAATGCAGGCCAGCTTTCACCTTCCGGCCGCCGCGTGAGCGTGCTCCTGCCAGCAAATAGGATGCAGGAAGAAGGGCAAAAGCGCATTTCATACAGGCCGCATCCCAAGACGCGGCAGAAGCGCTGGAAAGCTTTTTCCAACAAGACAAGTTCCCACTTCACGCGGGGTGCTTGACGCCAGAATGACACCGGGCCGCACTCTGCGATCCGGCGGATTTGTTTTGGCGCGCCCTAAAAAGGTTATGAATTGACCAATTTTGAATCGCTTGGTGTCTCCAAGCCGATCGTCGCCACACTTTTCCAGCTCGGCATCGAAAAGCCGACCCCCATTCAGGAAAAGGCGATCCCGCTTCTTCTCGAAGGCCGCGATCTCATCGGCCTTGCCCAGACCGGCACCGGCAAGACGGCTGCCTTCGGCCTGCCGCTTATCGAAAAGCTCATCCCTGAAGAGCGCCGTCCGGACAACCGTACCACCCGCACGCTGATCCTGGCCCCGACCCGCGAACTGGTGAACCAGATCGCCCAGAACCTGAAGAACTTCCTGCGCAAGTCGCACCTGCGCATCAACGTCGTCGTCGGCGGCGTGTCGATCAACAAGCAGCAGCTGCAGCTTGAAAAGGGCACCGACATTCTCGTTGCTACGCCTGGACGCTTGCTCGACCTCGTTGCCCGCCGTGCTATTGGCCTCACCGCCGTGCGCTACCTCGTTCTGGACGAAGCCGACCAGATGCTCGACCTCGGCTTCGTGCACGACCTGCGCAAGATCGCCAAGATGGTGCCGAAGAAGCGCCAGACAATGCTGTTCTCGGCAACCATGCCGAAGTCGATCGCCGATCTCGCCGGCGAATACCTAACGAACCCGGTCACCGTCGAAGTGACGCCTCCGGGCAAGGCTGCCGACAAGGTCGAGCAGTATGTCCACTTCGTAAACGGCAAGAATGACAAGACCGACCTTCTGAAGAAGTCGCTCACCGAGAACCCGGATGGCCGCGCCATCGTCTTCCTGCGCACCAAGCATGGTGCGGAGAAGCTGATGAAGCATCTCGACCACGTCGGCTATTCCGTCGCCTCGATCCACGGCAACAAGAGCCAGGGCCAGCGCGAGCGCGCCCTCAAGGCCTTCCGTGACGGCGACATCAAGACCCTGATCGCGACCGACGTCGCAGCCCGCGGCATCGACATCCCGGCCGTCAGCCATGTCTACAACTACGACCTGCCTGAGGTTCCCGACGCCTACGTCCACCGCATCGGCCGTACCGCCCGCGCCGGCCGCGACGGCATCGCGATCGCCTTCTGCGCACCCGATGAAACCCGCCTCCTGCGCGACATCGAGCGCCTGATGAACATCAGCATCTCAGTCGCAAGCGGCGAAGCACCGGCCAACATGAACGCGACCCCACGCCGCGGCAACGGCAATGGCGGCAACCGCGGCCAGGGTCGTGGTGGTGAGAACCGTGGTGGTGAGCGTCGTGGCGGCGAGGGCCATCGTGCAGGCGGCCGCCCAGAGCGTCGTCCACGCCCCGAAGCCGGCGACGAAGTCCGCGCCAACAACGAGGAACGCCGCGAGCGTCGTGCCCGCCCCGAGCGCCAGCCCCAGCGCAACGAGGACTTCCGGGGCCAGCGTCGCGGTGAGCCGACGCCGATGACATCGGGCCCCGATAATGATCTGGCCACGACGTCGGACTTCCGTCCGGCCCGCAAGGCGCAGCGCCCGCAGCATGGTAACCATGCCAACGGCGAGAACCGCCATCATCCTGGCGGCGGCGCCCGCAATGCACACGGCCGCCCGGCCCGCAAGCACGGCGAAGATCGCGGTGCACAGGCCCACGGTGGCGGTGAACGTCGCGAAGGCAACGGCGGCAACCGTCGCGGTGGTCCCTCGCGTGGTGGCAACAGCCAGCGCCGCGAACGCGCCTGATCAAAAGCAGGGGCGGGAGAAATCCCGCCCTTTACAATGCGCATCTTGCGGCGCCAGATTGATTCCTCATCATTTCAATCCTGCCTTGTACCGACCCGCCAGCCGCGGTAGCATGATGGCGCTGCTGTAGGGCGCGTCGGCTTCAAGCCGGAGGGGCATTGCCCGCCTACGTACGACAAAGTCAAACGTAGTCCGCGCCCATGCCAAATATCGAAAACCTCAAAAAGCAAGCCAAGACTTACCTGCGATGGCATCGCGAACAGTACTTTCCCGTTGCCGCACAGATCAGATGGATTCTGCCCAGATATCGAGATCAAAGCGACCGAGCGATCATGGATGCAGACTTCAGGCTCAGCGACACGCAGGAGCTTGCCGCCAGAAAGCATGGCTTTGCAAATTGGCCGGCGCTGGTCGAAGGGATCGAAACCATGACGAAATCGACAGTGTTGGACAGCAGACGCCCGCTGATGCTCTCCGCAGAGCCGCAGCTCTTCGTCTCCGACATCAATGCCTCATCCCAATTCTACGTCCGAAAACTCGGCTTTGAAATTGCGTTCCTCTACGGCGAGCCGCCCTTCTATGCTCAAGTCTTTCGCGGCGGCGCACGCTTAAACCTGCGAAAGGTCGGGGCGCCGGTTTTCGACACTGGATTCAGAGCCCGAGAGGTCGATGCCCTCTCCGCAACGCTTACGGTCGATGATCCGAAGCAGTTGTTTCTGGAGTATCGGGCTGCCGACGCTTCGTTCCATCAGCCCTTACGCAACGAGCCATGGGGCGCGCGCACTTTTATCGTGCAGGACCCCGACGGAAACCTGATCGCCTTTTCAGGGACGGCTCCCTAGGCGCGCTGAAGCTCCTTCGCATCCCGCAGAGGAACTTTCACCGGTCTGTTGGTCAGATATACCCCGGTCACCACGACGATGGTGCCGAGGATCAGTGGCAATGTCAGCGGCTCGCCGAAGGCGATAAAAGCCTCGAGTGCCACCGTCGGCGGCATCATGTAGATGAGCGATGCCGCCTGCGAAACCTTGCCCCGGCGGATGAGATAGAGCAGCAGTCCGACGCCGCCCATCGACAGGCCGGACACGGACCAGATGAGCGCCCCAATGGCCTGTGCCGATCCGTCGAAGCGCATGCGCTCGAAGCAGAGCACCAGCGGCATCGTGACGATCAGGGCACCGACAAATTGCAACGTGGCGATGGGAAGAAGCTTGCCGGTCTGCAGATGCTTCTTCTGATAGAGCGTTCCGTAGGTGACGGAACACATGGCGATAAGATTGATCGCCAGCGGCACGGCCGCATGCGCCAGATCGGCCGTTGCCGGATCGAAGAGCTTCGGCGAGATCGCGATGGCGATACCGAGGAAGCCAAGCAGCAGGCCCAGCCTCTGGACGCCCTGCAAACGCTCGCCGACGAGGAGCGGCGCAGCCATCGCCGTCAAAAGCGGCTGCATGGCAGCAATGACTCCGGATATTCCCGCCGGCACGCCATTCGCAATCGCCCACCACAAGCCGCCAAGATAGAAGCCGTGCAGGAACATACCGGAATAGAGTGCCTTGAAAGCAACAGCCCGGCCCGGCCACGCCGCGCGCATGGCAAGACAAAGGCTGAGAAACGCCAGCGCCGAAAGCGCATAACGCACCGCGAGGAACGTGAAGGGCTCTGAATGTATCGCGGCGTATTTCGCCACGACCCAGCCGGTTGACCAGAGGAAAACGAAGATGACGGGTGCAATGCGATCAAGCAACATGAATTGGTCCTGGGGCAACGGATTGCCGCGCTGATAGCCGACCGGTGGCCCCGCCGTCAAAGGCGAAGCATTGATGCTTACCTGCAGTTTCGTTGATGGGTGGCGCGATCGACAGAGATACGGCTGGGCCCGAAAATGAATCGAATGCCGATCTGAAAATAATCAGGCGCCTATATTTTGAGCGACCACCAGGGATTGACGGCCACCGCAGCCATGTCAGATTTTGATAAATGCCCAGTTTTTTGGCTCTTTTGGCCACTTGGGAGGATTTTACAAATCTCACCCCCGAACTGTGCATGGTTCTTGCATTGCTTATTGCGTTGTATTCAAATGAACAAAAAAGGGGAGCCACACCTTTGGCATTTGATGAAATGATCACCGGGGACGAAAATCCTCGTCAGCCATATGAGAAATATTTTGAGTGGTACAATAACCAAGATCGAACGCATCTAATTGCCAAATCCCGGGACGCGGAAAACATCTTTCGCAAGACGGGCATCACCTTCGCTGTCTACGGACACGCAGACTCCTCCGAAAAGCTCATCCCCTTCGATATCATCCCCCGCATCATCTCAGGTCGCGAATGGCGCAAGCTCGCCCAGGGCATCGAACAGCGGGTGATCGCGCTCAACGCCTTTCTCGACGACATCTACCACAAGCAGGAAATCATCCGCGCCGGCCGCATTCCGCGCGAACTGATCGAGAGGAATGACGCCTTCCTGCCGGAGATGATCGGCTTCCGTCCGCCGGGCGGCGTCTACACGCACATTGTCGGCACCGATATCGTGCGCACCGGCGAGGACGAGTTCTACGTGTTGGAGGACAACGCTCGCACGCCATCCGGTGTCAGCTACATGCTGGAAAACCGCGAGACGATGATGCAGATGTTCCCGGAACTGTTCCACGCCAACAAGGTCCGGCCGGTCGAGGACTATCCCTACCTGCTGCGCCAGAGCCTGGCGTCGCTGGCGCCTCCGGGCTGCAAGGGCAAGCCGCGCGTCGCCGTGCTCACGCCTGGCATCTACAATTCCGCCTATTACGAGCATTCCTTCCTCGCAGACACCATGGGCGTCGAGTTGGTCGAGGGCTCGGATCTTCGCGTCATCGACGGCAAGGTGAAAATGCGCACGACCCGCGGCTATGAGGCGATCGACGTGCTCTATCGCCGCGTCGACGACGACTTCCTTGATCCCCTCACCTTCCGGCCGGATTCGGCGCTCGGCATTCCTGGCATCATGGACGTCTACCGTTCCGGCAACATCACCATCGCCAATGCACCGGGCACCGGCATATCGGACGACAAGGCGATCTATTCCTACATGCCCGAGATCGTCGAGTTCTATACTGGGCGCAAGCCGATCCTGGAAAACGTGCCGACCTGGCGCTGTTCCGAACCACAGAGCCTCAAATACGTCCTCGAGCATCTCGAAGAGCTTGTCATCAAGGAAGTACACGGCTCCGGCGGCTATGGCATGCTGGTCGGACCGACGGCCACCAAGAAGGAGCGCGCCGATTTTGCCGAAAAGCTGAAGGTAAAGCCCGCCAACTACATCGCACAGCCGACGCTTTCGCTCTCGACCGTGCCGATCCTCGTCAACAAGGGAATTGCGCCGCGTCATGTGGACCTGCGCCCCTATGTTCTCGTTTCCGACAAGGTGCAGATCATCCCTGGCGGATTGACCCGCGTGGCTCTTAAACAGGGCTCGCTTGTGGTCAATTCCAGCCAGGGCGGCGGCACAAAAGATACCTGGGTATTGGAGGACTGATGCTCGGAAGAACTGCAAACGGACTCTACTGGATGTTCCGTTACTTCGAACGCGCCGAGAACATCGCGCGCCTCATCGATGCCGGTCTGCGCATGTCTCTGACGAGAAGCGGAACCGGTGACGACGATTGGGACGGCGTCCTGCAAAGTGCGGGCGTCCGCGAGACCTACGACGAGGGCCACAGCAAGCTGACGAGCGCCGACGCGATCGACTACCTGCTACGCGATAGGAGCAACCCTTCGAGCGTCATGTCCTGCGTCGACTATGGGCGAAACAACGCCCGCATGGTGCGCACCGCGCTGACACGCGAGACGTGGGAAGCAACGAACGAATTCTGGATCGAGCTGAAGGCGCTGCTGTCCAAGCGGCTGAAGGCAGCGGAATTGCCGGAAGCGATCGATGCCATCAAGCATCGCGCCGGGCTGATCCGCGGTGCCTTCCACGGCTCCATGCTCAGAAACGAACTCTACAATTTCGCCCGCATCGGCACCTTTATCGAGCGCGCGGACAATACGAGCCGTATTCTCGACGTGAAGTACTATGTGCTCCTGCCCTCGGTCTCCGCCGTCGGCACGTCGATCGACAACATCCAATGGGAGTCGATCCTGCGGTCCGTCTCCGCCCACCGCTCCTACAGCTGGGCCTATGACGGCGAATATCGGGCGATGAACATCGCCGACTTCCTGATCCTCAACGGCCAGATGCCACGCTCGCTTGCCTACTGCTACGAAAAGATCGTCAGCGAACTCGGCTATCTCGCCAAGGATTACGGCGAACGGTTGCCGGCACACGACACGGCAGATGCCATCCGCAAGAGCCTCCAGACGCGCGCCATCAAGGAGATCATGGACCAGGGCCTGCATGAGTTTCTGGAAGATTTTGTCACGCGCAACAACCAGCTCGGCATGGAAATTTCCGACGGTTACCGGTTCTATGCATAGGCGGGCACGACATGAAACTTAAGATCAGCCACGTTACCGAATATCACTATGAGGAACCGTCCGCCTTCTCGCTACAGCGGTTGCGGCTGACGCCGCCGACCGTGACCGGACAGAGGATCCTCAATTGGTCGCTGCATGTCGAGGGCGCGAAACCCGAGGTCGAATATGACGACCAGTTCGGCAATCACATCAACCTCGTTTCGCTGGAAGGCGAGCAGCGCACGACCCGCATCGTCGCAGAAGGCGAAGTCGAGACCGAAGATCAAAATGGCGTCCTCGGCGCTCACAGCGGGTTCTGCCCGCTGTGGCTGTTCCTGCGCGAGACGCCGAGGACGAAGCCCGGCAAGCTCGTCAAGGAACTGATCAAGGGCGTCAGCGGTGACAACGAACTGGCTCGCATGCATGCGCTGATGTCGGGGATTCACGAGGCAGTGGCCTACCGGCGCGGAACCAGCGACACAGAAACGACAGCGGAGCAAGCGCTGGAGAAGAAGAGCGGCGTCTGCCAGGATCACGCCCATGTCTTCGTCGCCGCGGCACGCAGCCTCGGCGTACCGGCGCGCTACGTCTCCGGCTACCTGATGATGGAAGAGAAAGTCGAGCAGGCGGCAACGCACGCTTGGGGCGAGGCGCATGTCCCGGGCCTTGGTTGGGTCGGCTTCGACCCGGCCAACAACATCTGCCCTGATGCACGCTATGTGCGCGTCGCCTCCGGCCTCTGTTACCGCGACGCGGCCCCCGTTTCAGGCATGCGCATCGGCACGCCGGGAGAAAAGCTCTCGGTCGTCGTCAAGGTCGAAGATCAGGGGCAGATGCAGAGCCAAAGCCAGAGCTGAAGGAGGCCTGCGAAGAATTCGTATCGAGACCTTGTCCGAGCCGCCGCACAGCGGCTCGGTTCCTTTTGGGCCATCGTTAAGCCAGCGTATAGGCCGTCTTGACGCTCGTATAGAACTCGGCCGCGTACTTGCCCTGCTCGCGCGGGCCGTAGGACGAGCCTTTGCGGCCACCGAAGGGAACGTGGAAGTCGACACCTGCGGTCGGCAGGTTGACCATGACCATCCCGGCCTCGGAGTTGCGCTTGAAATGCGTCGCGTGCTTGAGGCTTGTCGTAGCAATCCCGGCTGACAGGCCGAACGGCGTGTCGTTGGCGACGCTGAGCGCTTCTTCGTAGTCCTTGACGCGGATGACCGAGACAACAGGACCGAAGATCTCCTCCCTGCTGATACGCATCTGGTTCGTGGCTTCCGTAAACAGCGTCGGCTGCAGATAGAAGCCAGGCGTCTCACGGTTGATGAGTTCGCCGCCGAAGGCGAGCTTGGCGCCCTCTTTCCGGCCGATCTCGATGTAATCGGTATCCGTCTTCAGCTGCCTTTCATCGACCACAGGGCCGATATGCGTGCCCGGCTTCATCGCGTTGTCGACGACCAGCGTCTGAAGCTTTTCCGTCAGCGCCGCCACGAACTTGTCGTGGATGCCTTCGGTGACGATCAAACGCGAGGACGCAGTGCAGCGCTGGCCGGTGGAGAAGAAACCGGAATTGGCTGCTGCTTCGACAGCAACCGTGAGGTCAGCATCGTCGAGGACGACCATCGGGTTCTTGCCGCCCATTTCGAGCTGGAACTTGCGGTTATGCTCGATCGAGGCGGCTGCGACGCGGCGGCCGGTGCCGGTGGAACCGGTAAACGTGATGCCCGTAACATCCGGACTGTCGAGCATCGCCTGGCCGACAACCGAGCCCTTGCCCATGACGAGGTTCAGCACGCCCTTCGGCAGGCCGGCACGGTGCAGGATGTCGACGATTGCCCAGGAGCAGGCCGGAACGAGTTCGGCGGGCTTGAAGACGACGGTGTTGCCGTAGCAAAGCGCCGGCGCGATCTTCCACGCGGGAATCGCGATCGGGAAGTTCCAGGGCGTGATGATACCAATGACACCGAGCGGATCACGGGTGATCTCGACACCGATGTTGGGGCGAACAGATGGGATGACCTCGCCAGCAAGGCGCAGCGCCTCGCCGGCGAAGAATTCGAAGATCTGCGACGCGCGAATGGTCTCGCCGATCGCCTCGGGAAGCGTCTTGCCCTCTTCGCGGGCGAGCAGCGCGCCGAGTTCATCCTTGCGCGCCATGATCTCGTCGCCGGCCTTCTTGAGGATGACATGACGTTCCCAGATACCAGAGCGTGACCAGGCAGGGAAAGCTGCTTTGGCGGCGGCAATCGCATTCTTCGTATCTTCGGTCGTACCGTCCGCATAGAGGCCAACGACCTCGTTAGTGTCCGACGGATTGATGTTCTTCGTCACGTCCGAGCCGACCCATTCGCCGGCTATGAGGTTTTTATAAATGGTCATGGGCTGACTAGGCCTCCTTCACCGTTCTGTAGAAACGGTCCGGCCGCCGAAGCGGCCGGGCCTTACAAAATCAGAGCTGCTTGACAGCAATCTCTTCTTCAGCGGCAATCTTCAGAGGGTTGCGCAGCGGCAGGCCGAACTCGGCGACTTCGATTTCGAAGACATCGCCCTCTTCCGTCTTGATGCCTTCTGCGAAGGAGAGCGTCGCGGTGCCGAACATATGAACGTGAACGTCGCCGGGCACACGGAACAGGCCGTACTTGAAGTGATGATATTCGAGATTGGCGAAGGTGTGCGACATGTTCGCTTCGCCTGACAGGAAGGGCTTCTCGAAGATCACCTTGTCGCCACGCTTGATGCGCGATGTGCCGCGGATATCCTCGGGCGCAGCACCGATACGGATCTCGGGACCGAAGCTTGCCGGGCGCAGCTTGGAATGCGCGAGGTAGAGGTAGTTGATCCGCTCAGTGACGTGATCGGAGAACTCGTTGGACAGCGCAAAGCCGACGCGAAACGGCGTGCCGTCTTGCGCAATGACATAGATGCCGGCCATTTCGGGCTCTTCGCCGCCATCAAGCGCGAAGGACGGAGAAACGAGGGGTGCGCCGGGAGCAGCCGAACCGTAGCCGTTGCCCTTGTAGAACCACTCGGGCTGAACGCCCTTCTCGCCCGCTTTCGGCTTGCCGTTCTCCAGGCCCATCTTGAACATCTTCATCGAGTCGGTGAGCGTGTCGTCAGCCGCCTCGGAGGTCTTCTTGTGCATGGAGTCGCGCGTTGCAGCCGAACCCAGATGCGTTAGACCGGTGCCCGTCAGATGCAGGTGCGCGGCGTCAGGATGCGTCATCGGTGGCAAAAACTTGCCTTCGGCATAAGCCTTTTCGAGGTCGACCGCATCGCCCAGGCCATGCGCTTCGATTACCTTTAGCAGCGACTTGCCGCTGTTTGCGGCTTCCATTGCCAGCGCGTAGACGCTGCCGGCATTCTTGACGGCTTTCGCGGTACCGCCCGGCTCGCGCACGGCGACAATGATCTCTCCGTTCGAACCCTTGATCTGCGAAATGAGCACGGTCTTCATCCTTTTTTCGATAGCGCGGAAAATGCTCCGCCAATCCGGCTCCCCAAAGAGCCGGATTGGTAACTTCACATGACTGCGAATGCCTGGGCAGCGCCGGAGCGCTTAGCCCTTGTTCTTGTTGTAGACGTCGAAGAAGACGGCGGCGAGAAGCACCAGTCCCTTGACCATCTGCTGGAAGTCGATGCCGAGACCGACGATCGACATGCCGTTGTTCATGACGCCCATGATGAACGCGCCAATGACAGCGCCGGTGATTTTACCAACGCCGCCGGACGCCGAAGCACCGCCGATAAAGCAGGCCGCGATGACGTCAAGCTCGAAGCCGACGCCCGCCTTCGGGGTCGCCGAGTTCAGGCGAGCCGCGACGATCATGCCGGCAAGACCAGCCAGGACACCCATGTTGACGAAGGTGTAGAAGCTCAGCCGCTCGGTGTTGATACCGGAAAGCTTGGTGGCTTTTTCGTTGCCGCCCATGGCGTAGATGCGGCGGCCAATCGTCGTGCGACGTGTCACGAAGGTGTAGGCCGCGATCAGCACAAGCATGACGACGAGAACGTTCGGCAGGCCCTTGTATGTCGACAGCTGGAAGCCGAGGAACAGGATCGCCAGCGCGATGACCACGTTCTGGCCGATGAAGAAACCAAACGGCTCAACATCGATGCCGTGGCTCTCGTTCACCTTGCGGCGACGCCAGGCAAGAAAGAACAGCACGGCCGGGATGATGATGGTCAGGACCAGCGAGGTTGAATGCAGCGGGATGCCACCAATATCGATCATATCACCCGGCAGGAAGCCCGTCGAAATGACCTGGAAGTCCTTCGGGAACGGCCCGATGTTCTTACCGCCGAGCACGAAGAGCGTCAGACCGCGGAAGACGAGCATGCCAGCGAGCGTGACGATGAAGGCCGGAATGCGATGATAGGCGATCCAATAGCCCTGCGCAGCACCGATTGCACCGCCGAGGACCAGGCAGAGGATGCCCGCCACCACGAAATTCATCTGCATATTGACGGTCAAAATAGCCGCGACCGCACCGACGAAGGCGACGATCGAGCCGACCGACAGGTCGATATGCCCCGCCACGATGACGAGCAGCATGCCGAGCGCCATGATGACGATGAACGAGTTCTGCAGAACGAGGTTCGTCAGGTTGACGGGCTTGAACAGGATACCGCCCGTATAGAACTGGAAGAACACCATGATCGCGACGAGCGCAATGAGCATGCCGTATTCACGAATGTTGCTGCGGATGTAGTCCGCAACGGAAACGACGTTGCTTTCCTCGGTGGCTGAAGGGTTGACCGGAGTCATTGTTTCTTCTCCCCTGAGCGCATGATAGCGCGCATGATGGTTTCTTGGCTCGCCTCTCCCTTTGGCAGTTCCGCAACGATACGTCCTTCATTCATGACGTAGATGCGGTCGCACGTGCCAAGCAATTCCGGCATTTCCGATGAGATCATCAGAACGCCTTTGCCGTCGGCGGCGAGCTGGTTGATGATAGTATAGATTTCGTATTTTGCACCGACATCGATACCGCGCGTCGGTTCGTCCAGGATCAGAACGTCGGGATCGGAGAACAGCCACTTCGACAGCACGACCTTTTGCTGGTTGCCGCCCGAAAGATTGACCGCTTCCTGGAAGATGCTGGAGCTGCGGATGCGCAGCTTCGAGCGATAATCCGACGCGACCTTCGATTCCTTGATCGTGTCGATGACCGTGGCGCTCGACACGCCAGCCAGGTTGGCGAGCGTCGTGTTGTGCACGATGTTCTCGCCAAGTACGAGGCCGAGATGCTTGCGGTCCTCGGTCACATAGGCGAGACCGGCATCGATTGCCTTGCGAACGGTACTGACATCGACCGGCTTGCCATGCATGAAAACGTCGCCATGGATCTTGTGGCCGTAGGACTTACCGAACAGGCTCATAGCGAACTCGGTGCGACCGGCGCCCATAAGGCCCGCGATGCCGACCACCTCGCCCTTGCGGACGGTGACCTGGATGTCATGCAGGACCTGACGGTCACGGTGATGCTGGTGATAGGCGTTCCAGTTCTTCACCTCGAGGATCGTCTCGCCGATCGGAACGGAGCGCGGCGGGTAACGATCGGCGAGCTCGCGGCCCACCATGTTCTTGATGATGATGTCTTCGCTGATCTCTTCGGTCTGACAGTCGAGCGTCTTGACCGTCATTCCGTCGCGCAGAACGGTGATCTGGTCGGCGACCTTGCGCACCTCGTTCAGCTTGTGCGTGATGATGATCGATGTCAGGCCCTGGTTGCGGAACTCGATCAGAAGCTCCAACAGCGCGTCGGAATCCTTCTCGTTGAGCGAAGCCGTGGGCTCGTCGAGGATCAGCAGCTTCACGCTCTTCGACAGCGCCTTGGCGATTTCGACAAGCTGCTGCTTGCCGACGCCGATATCGGTGACAAGCGTTTCCGGCGACTCCTTGAGGCCAACCTTGCTCAGCAGCTCTTTCGTGCGCTTGAAGGCTTCCTGCCACTTGATGATGCCGTTCTGCGCAACTTCGTTGCCGAGGAAGATGTTTTCGGCGATCGACAGGAGCGGCACCAGGGCCAGTTCCTGATGGATGATGACGATGCCGATTTCTTCGGAATCCTTGAGCGCCTTGAAATGACGGACGTCACCTTCGTAGACAATGTCGCCGTCGTAGGTTCCGGCCGGGTATACGCCGGAGAGAACTTTCATCAGGGTCGACTTTCCGGCCCCGTTTTCACCCACCAATGCGTGGATCTCACCCTGGCGAACCTTGAGGTTCACATTCTCAAGCGCCTTCACGCCTGGGAACGTCTTGGTGATGTTCCGCATTTCGAGGATTGTATTGTCCATGGTCATAATCCAGCGCCAGCAGCCACAAGGGACGCGGCGATCATAAAATTGAAGACCGGAACCCGCAAGCAGCGGGTTCCGGCCAACGTGGTACAATTATTACTTCAGCTGGTCAGCCTTGTAGTAACCGCCTTCGACGAGGACCTTCTCGTAGTTGGTCTTGTCAACTGCAACCGGGGTCAGCAGGTAGGACGGAACAACCTTCACACCGTTGTCGTAGGTCTTGGTGTCGTTGACTTCCGGCTCCTTGCCTTCCATCAGAGCGTTGACCATGCCGACGGTAACCTTTGCGAGGTCACGGGTGTCCTTGAAGATCGTGGAGTGCTGCTCGCCAGCGATGATCGACTTGACCGACGGAACTTCAGCATCCTGGCCGGAAACGACCGGGAGCGGCTGGTCCGGGGTGCCATAACCAACGCCCTTCAGCGACGAGATGATGCCGATAGACAGACCGTCGTAAGGCGACAGAACTGCATTGACCTTCGCGTCGGTGTAGTTAGCCGAGAGCAGGTTGTCCATACGAGCCTGGGCCGTTGCCGCGTCCCAACGCAGCGTACCAACCTTGTCCATGCCGGTCTGGCCGGACTTCACGACGAGCTTGCCGCTGTCGATGTAGGGCTGCAGGACAGACATTGCGCCGTCATAGAAGAAGAAGGCGTTGTTGTCGTCAGGCGAACCACCGAAGAGCTCGATGTTGAACGGACCCTTGCCATCCTTGAGGCCGAGGGCATCAACGATGGAAGTTGCCTGCAGAACGCCGACCTTGAAGTTGTCGAACGTCGCGTAGTAGTCGACGTTAGCCGAGTCACGGATCAGACGGTCATAAGCGATGACCTTGATGCCTGCGTCGTGAGCCTTCTGGAGAACGTCGGAAAGCGTCGTGCCGTCGATAGCGGCGATGACGAGAACCTTAACGCCCTTCGTGACCATGTTCTCAATTTGAGACAGCTGGTTCGGAATGTCGTCGTCAGCGTACTGCAGGTCGGTGCTGTAGCCAGCTTCCTGGAGCTGCTTGACGATGTTGTTACCGTCATCGATCCAGCGAGCGGACGACTTTGTGGGCATTGCGATGCCGACAGTCCCCTTGTCGGCTGCCATAGCCGGCATTACGAACGAAGCGACGCCAAAGGCCGCCGCTGCCATCAACGAGATAATGGATTTCATATCTCTCTCTCCCTTAGTTAATAAACGCACGGACGAAAAATCGCCCGCTCCGAAACTGTGGCAGGTTCCGTCTTGGATAATACTTCAGATGGTGAGAAACGAAGTAGGTCTCCTCCACGCTCTCACACGTGTTGAGTGCCAACCAGCACACGGCGGCAAACTGGTATGGATTCCTATAACTGTCAAATAGAATAACTGGCAAAGTGCATAACAATTTTGGTATATCGTTAAAAAGTATTACTTTTGATGGAACGCGGTTGGGAGGCCGCAACCATGGCGTTCATTTCAGACCCACAGACCGATGCCCATGTGGATATTCAAACGGATATCTTCGGTGACGACGCCCTTTTGAGATCGGGGCTTAAACTGAATCACCTGCGAATGATCGTCGCAATCGAAGATAGCGGGCAAATTTCAGCCGCTGCCGAGGTGCTCAACATTTCGCAGCCGGCGGCATCGCGAATCCTGTCGGAAATGGAGTCGATCGTTAAGATGCCGCTCTACGAACGCGTGGCCCGCGGCGTTGTACTGACGACCTTCGGACAGGCGCTTGCTCGGCGGGCGCGCAAGATCATGCTGGAATTGCGCGAGGCTGGCCGCGAGATTGCAGAACTGAAGACGGGAAAGGGTGGCGCCGTCTTCATCGGCGCGGTTACCGCGCCGGCCATGAGCCTTGTGGTGCCGGCGATCAAGCGGGTTAGAACTGCCCTGCCAGGCATAGAGGTGACCATACAGGTAGAGACGAGCAATGTGCTCGCACGCGAATTGCTTGCCGCTCGGCACGACTTCATCATCAGCCGTATCCCGGACGATCTAAATCCGCGTTTGTTCCAGGTCCAGGAGATCGGCGTGGAAAAAGCCTGCCTGATCGTGCGGGGCGGCCATCCGCTATTGAAGAAGGGGATCGTCTCCCTCGAGGACCTCCCGCAATATGATTGGGTCTTCCAGCCGGCGGGGACGCTGCTGCGCCGGACGATCGAGGACCTGTTCCTGTCTCGAGGCGTGGCCCTGCCGGAAAATATCGTCAATACCTCGTCGTTACTGCTCACCTGCGCGACGGTTTGCCAGACCGATGCAATCGCTCCGATCGCGCTTGACGTTGCCCAGTTCCTGGCAACCCACAAGTCGAAGGCGTCCGATGTGCGGGTGTTGCCGATCGATTTCGAGATCAATGTCAGACCTTATAGCCTGATCACTGTGAGGGAGCGGGCACTCCCCCCGAGCGCGCGGCTGCTCTACGACCTGGTGCTGGACGAAAGCAAGAAGGCCGCGGCTAGCTGACAAGCCTTGCACCATTTTGCTCGCATCTAATGCCCGCCGCCAAAGGAGGGCAATCAAATGCTGTTCGGCCAATCGGTATTCCAGTCCGTGCTCGACCGCTTGAAAGCGGAGGACGAGACTGTCGAACAGGATGCGCCCGCTTCGGCCCGTGTCAGTGGTCTCAACACCGGACTTGCTTTCAACGTCATGGAAGGAGTCTCGGCATCGTCAGCTCGGCCCGACCAGGCATACTTCGAGACAATGGAGTTCGCCCCGTCGGAGACTGCAGCCGAGCCCTCGCCGCCTCCCGAACCGGAGCCAAAACCGATGATGCCGGATTATCTCGCACGCATCACGGCAGACGACATCGCTGCCGAACTGGACATTTCAGCGCTCGATACGGCGCAAAGTCTCGGCATGAAACGCCGCGCCTTTGCCAAGAAGAACCACCCTGACCGCGTCGATCCGCGGTTCCGTGAGAATGCCACGAGGCGGATGACGACAGCCAACCTGTTGATCGACCAGGCGCTGCGTCGCCTTGCCCGCTAACTAGTCCGCGTCCTTCTTGTCTTCCTCGTCATCGGACAATGGCGGCGTGGAGCTCTCCGCCGATTGCGGCTTGTAGGTCCAAAACAGCATATAGGCCGCGTAGACGCCGGCGCCGCCCGACAACACTGCCCAGAACGGATCGCCGGTGGTGATTTCGACCAGCGCCCAGCCGAAACAAACGGCCACAATCAGAATGCGGACCCAGAGCGGGCGATAGGCCGGATGTTGTGGATCAATCAGTTGCATCTCGTTCCCATAGCTAAATTGTCACACGTCTTTAAGGTGGATTTTGAAAATGTGAAAGAGCGCCGGCTTGACGTAGCGGACATAAAATGGAATGAAAATTCCACATTACATGCAATTCGGTTCATCTGTTCCGAATCCAAGGGAGGTTCTCATGACTGTCAGATTTGGTCTTCTCGGCGCCGGCCGTATCGGCAAGGTTCATGCGAAGGCGGTCAGCAGCGACGCAAACGCTGAGCTCGTCGCCGTTGCCGACGCCTTTCCGCAGGCCGCCGAAGCGATCGCGTCGGCCTACGGCTGCGAGGTCCGCACGATCGAAGCGATCGAAGCCGCCAAGGACATCGACGCCGTCGTCATCTGCACGCCGACCGACACCCACGCTGATCTGATCGAGCGCTTCGCGCGCGCCGGCAAGGCGATCTTCTGCGAAAAGCCGATCGATCTCGACGTTGCCCGCGTCAAGGCCTGCATCAAGGTCGTCGACGAGACCAAGGCCAAGCTGATGGTTGGCTTCAACCGCCGTTTCGACCCGCATTTCATGGCCGTTCGCAAGACGATCGACGACGGCCGGATCGGCGACGTCGAAATGGTGACGATCACATCGCGCGATCCAGGTGCTCCGCCGGTCGACTACATCAAGCGTTCTGGCGGCATCTTCCGCGATATGACGATCCATGACTTCGACATGGCCCGCTTCCTGCTTGGCGAAGAACCGGTCGCCGTCAGCGCGACCGCCGCTGTCCTCGTCGACAAGGCGATCGGCGAAGCCGGTGACTACGACAGCGTTTCGGTAATCCTGCAGACGAAGTCCGGCAAGCAGGCAATCATCTCCAACTCCCGTCGCGCCACCTACGGCTACGACCAGCGCATCGAAGTGCATGGTTCGAAGGGCATGGTCGCGGCGGAGAATCAGCGTCCGGTCTCGATCGAGGTCGCCAATGGCGATGGTTACACCCGCCCGCCGCTGCACGACTTCTTCATGACCCGCTATACCGAAGCCTACGCCAACGAGATCGCGAGCTTCATCGCCGCGATCGAGAAGGGCACGAAGATTGCGCCTTCCGGCGCCGATGGCCTGGCGGCTCTGGCACTGGCCGATGCTGCCGTTCAGTCCGTCAAGGAAGGCAAGCTCATCAAGATTGGCTGACGGCCCTCTCCCGACCGAAAGCCACCTGTGAAATGGCCGGGTCCCTGCCCGGCCATTTCTCGTTTCGTCGGCACGCCCGGCGGAACGTACGGCGAAAATCCGGTTCACCAGCGCAAAGCGCTTGGAATGCCGCGATTGACGCTCAATCGGGAAGTCTGTTGAATTTCCGAAGGCTCTTGTCGACGAGGGACTCAGGCAGGAATCGGCGGAGGAAGCGGACCTGTCCCGCTGCTTTTCCGGCAGTATAGCGTCTCTTGGGCAACGCCGCATTGGCAGCCCGGACGATGGTTTCGGCCACCACCTCGGGTGCATCGCCCTTCGCGACGATCTCGCGCATCAGCGTCTCAGCGCTAGCGCGCACCGCATCGTAGACTGCTAGCGGTCGGTCAGGTCGCGTGATGTTCTCTTCGAAGGCGGTGCGGGTGACGCCCGGTTCGACGAGCACGACGCGGATGCCGTGCGTCCGCACTTCGTGGTCGAGAGATTCCGAATAGCCTTCGATGGCGTGCTTGGTCGACGCGTAGAGCGCGTTGTAGGGAGCCGGGATCAGCCCGAGTATCGAGCTGAGATTGATGATCCGGCCCCGGCGCTGCCGCCTCATCACCGGCAGGACCGCATTCGTCATTCGGATGGTGCCGAAGACGTTGACGTCGAATACGGCTTTCGCCTGCGTCGTCGTCGATTCCTCTGCCCCGCCGAGCAAGCCGATCCCGGCATTGTTGACGAGCAGGTCGATCCGCCCTTCCCGGCTTAAAACCTCGTCGACGACGCTCTCCACGGATTGATCGTCGATGACGTCGCAGATCAGCATCGTGATCCCATCCGGGGTATCGGGCATCGGCCTTCGGCTGGTGCCGAAGACGCGATAGCCATCGCGCTGCAGCGCTTGCGCCGTCACAAGCCCGATGCCGGAGGAGGCACCCGTTACCAGAGCAATGCAGCGTTCTTTTTTACTCATCGGTTTCCGCTTTCATTTTGTCATGGAACATCGATGAGCAATCAGTTACTATCATTTTGATAGCAAGTCACTACTAAAAAGATACTGACATGAAGAATCTTTCGAACCAACCCTGCCTGATCGCCCGAAGCTTGGCGATTGTGGGGGACGCGTGGAGCATGCTGATCGTGCGCGACGCCCATGCGGGGCTGACCCGCTTCGATGATTTTCGCAAGAGCCTCGGGATCGCGCCGACGATGCTGACGGGACGCCTTTCAGCGCTGACCGAGGAGGGACTGTTGGAGAAACGTCGCTATTCCGATCGTCCCCCGCGGTACGAATACGTGCTGACGGAAGCTGGCCGCGACTTCTTGCCGGTTCTGTTTGCGATCGGCGCTTGGGGACGCAAGCACCGCGGCGGCGGCGAGGTGAACCGCTTCTTCGACAAAGAGACCGGAACGGAGATTGATCCCGTCACTGTCGACCGCGCCACCGGCGCTCCGGTCGGAACACGTCCTATTCGTATCGTCGTGCCCGATGGACCGCCCCAGGATAGATGAAACGGAGCCGTGTCAGAGTTCTTGGGTCGACGGTCTAGTCCGATCCCTGAATGCCGGATAGAACCAGTTCCTGATCGATCAATGACAATGCCCTGTCCAGGTGCCCCCCGAAGACGAGGATCGGCTCGTCAGGCACAACGCGGATCTCCGGCATCCCTTCCATCCGCACGACATGCGCCTGGGCAAGCCCTTCCTCGATCCCCTGTCGCAACAGATCATAATAGCGTGTCCCCGGACCCGTAATGGCGATCGGCATGCGCTCCGTCAGGCTGAGGAGACGCGAAAGTCCGTTTCCGAGTGCGATACCGGCCTGCCTGAACGCAAAGGCAGACATGCGATGCCCCTGGCGAGCTTGCGCAGCGATCTTGTCGAGTTCCGCGACCGGCACGAACTTGGCCGGGATCGTATCGAGCGGCACCTCGAAGGCCATGCGCAGAATCGCGTAGAAACCCGCATAGGCCTCGATGCACCCCTTGCTGCCGCAGCGACAAAGGCCACCGTTTGCCATGTGCAGCATATGTCCGAAATTCGGGGCCGATATCTCTCGCTCGCCCTGCCCCGTGCGCCGGACAATGCCAAGCCCGATGCTATGTCCGAGCGATAACGCCGCAAGCGACCGGAAATCGGCCGGCCTCGTATTCGCCTCGTGCGCGCCGAGTGCGGCTGCGACAAGCTGCGTCTCATTGCCCAGAATGATCCTGGCCTGCCAGTCCGGTCGCAGGGCCGATTCGAAGTCGATCTGGTTGCTGCCGAAAATCGGTGACCACACCAGCACAGGGTCCGTGGGATGCACCAGTCCTTTGCTGCTGATGGATATCAGCAGCACCTTTTCCTGGGGTAGCTTCGAGCGCGAAAGAATGCGGGTGAGCCCCTCCCTTATGGAGGCAACAAACCGCTCGGCACCGGCGGGATCATGCGATCTTTCCTCGCTGAACCGATCAATCAGCTTGCCGGCGTAATCGACCAGCGAATATTGCACGCCATCCGACGAAATAATCACGACGACGAGGTAGCCACAGTCGCGCCGTTGCCGAAAGAGAACGCGCGGACGCCCTCTTCCGCTCGTTGCCTGGTGCTCGGATTTCTCAATGATCTGCGCTTTCTCTAGGTCGGCGGTGATCGCTGAAATCGTCGCCGAGGAAAGCTTAGTAAAGTCGGCAATTTCCGTATGCGCGAGCGCACCATGTCTTCGAAGCGCGGCGAGCACGAGAACGCTATTTCGCTGCCGGACCAATTCCGTGCTCGACTTGGTCAGCATATATGCCGGCCCTCTCCCCCTCGTATTCCGCCCTCGCTCACACAGCATCTCCAGCAGTTTTCCGCAACGGAAACGAAGCTGATAGTGCGGTGTTGACAGTTGAAAAAATCTCTGACACTAAATTTCTCGACTGTCGAGAAAATAATTCGAACTTCTCGCCAGCGAACCGCGGCGGCCGGAGGAACCACTGGCTGGGGCTGGCCGCATCTCACTCGGGAGGATATTGTGAAGTCTATTTTGAAGCTGATGGCCGGGGCGGCCATCCTCGTGTCGGTGCACACTGCAGCCATGGCTGCCGATCTCGTCGTTGGCGTTTCCTGGTCGAACTTCCAGGAAGAGCGTTGGAAGACGGACGAAGCAGCCATCAAGAAGGCACTGGAAGCCAAGGGCGCCAAGTACATTTCGGCTGACGCCCAGTCGTCTGCCGCAAAGCAGCTGACAGACGTTGAATCGCTGATTTCGCAGGGCGCGAATGCACTCATCATCCTCGCTCAGGACTCAGATGCGATCGGCCCGGCCATCGAAAAGGCCGCTGCTGAAGGTATCCCGGTCGTCGGCTACGACCGCCTGATCGAAAATCCGGCCGCTTTCTACATCACCTTCGACAACAAGGAAGTCGGCCGTCTCCAGGCTGAAGGCGTGTTCAAGGTCAAGCCGGAAGGCAACTACGTCTTCATCAAGGGCTCTTCGTCCGACCCGAACGCGGACTTCCTGTTCTCGGGCCAGATGGAAGTGCTGAAGGCCGCAGTCGATGCCGGCAAGATCAAGAACGTCGGCGAAGCCTACACGGATGGCTGGCTGCCGGAAAATGCGCAGCGCAACATGGAGCAGTTCCTGACCGCGAACAACAACAAGGTTGATGCCGTTGTTGCTTCGAACGACGGCACCGCCGGTGGCGCCATCGCAGCCCTCGACGCCCAGGGCCTCGCCGGCTCCGTTCCGGTTTCCGGTCAGGACGCCGACAAGGCCGCTCTGAACCGCGTCGCGCTTGGCACGCAGACGGTCTCCGTCTGGAAGGACTCGCGCGAACTCGGCAAGCGCGCCGCCGAAGTCGCACTCGACCTCGCTGCCGGCAAGAAGATGAGCGAAATTGAAGGTGTTCAGACCTTCAAGGGTGGCGCCAAGGGCGTTCCGATGGAGTCGGTCTTCCTGAAGCCGCTTCCGATCACCAAGGATAACCTGAACGTCGTCGTCGACGCCGGCTGGATCTCCAAGGCTGAAGCTTGCCAGGGCGTCAAGGCCGGCAGCGTCAAGGCTTGCGACTAATCGACGTCCGCAAGGCATAGATTGCCGGCGCCGCAACGGCTGAAACCGTTGCGGCGCCGGATGCGGATTTAAGCCGTCGCTCGATGGTCTATCCGCCTCACCCAACCATCGCGGCCTTGATTCCCTGCCGGTTTCATGTCGCGGGACAGAGCGACCGAAATTCGGAAGCACGGCGATGGTCAGTACAAGAACGGGGCGACGCCGCGGCATCGATGTGATGCGAAGCGGATCAAACGTCCAAACAATGGGGGAACGGCAAACCCATGGCCGAAATGGTAAAATCCACAACTTCAGGCGGACCGAGCATGGCTGAGGGTAACCTCGTCAGCCGCTTCTTCCGTGCGACCGAAATCGACACGCGCCTTCTCGGTATGATCGGCGCGCTGCTCATCATCTGGATCGGTTTTCACATCATCACCGGCGGCCTCTTTCTGACGCCAAGAAATCTCTGGAACCTTTCGGTCCAGACGACCGATATTGCGATCATGACGACCGGCATGGTTCTCATTATCGTGACCCGCAATATCGACCTCTCCGTCGGCTCCGTGCTTGGCCTCTGCGCCATGATCATGGGCGTGACACAGGCGAAAATCCTGCCCGAATTTATCGGCTTCGACAGCCCGTTCACCTGGATCATCACGCTGATCGTCGGCCTCGTCGCCGGCGCCCTAATCGGCACCTTCCAGGGCCTCATCATTGCCTTCCTGAACGTTCCCTCCTTCATCGTGACGCTCGGCGGCCTGCTCGTCTGGCGTGGCGCCACCTGGCTCGTCACCAGCGGCCAGACCGTTGCCCCAATGGACCAGACCTTCCGCATCATGGGCGGCGGTGCCGAAGGTTCGATCGGAGCCACCTGGAGCTGGATCGTCGGCGTGCTCGCTTGTCTTTTCGTCATCGGCAGCATCCTGAACTCGCGCCGCCAGCGCAAACGCTTCGGCTTCCCGCGGCGCCCGATCTGGGCCGAGTACTTCCTGTCGGCACTGTCCTGCGTCTTGATCCTCGGCGCTGTTTGGATCGCCAACAGCTACTACTGGCCGATCAACATCGCCAAGAAATACGCAGAGACAAACAATATTCCTTGGCCCGAAACCGGCCTGGATATCCCCTATGGCATTGCCGTGCCGGTTCTGATCGCCATTGTGGTCGGCATCATCATGACTTTCATCGCCACCCGCCTGCGCTTCGGTCGCTACGTCTTCGCGATCGGCGGAAACCCTGAGGCGGCAGAACTTGCCGGTATCAAGACCCGCTGGGTCACCGTCCGCATCTTTGCGCTGATGGGCATGCTCGCCGCGGTCGCTGCCGCCATCTCGACGGCGCGCCTCAACGCAGCCACCAACGCTCAAGGCACCCTCGACGAGCTTTACACCATCGCGGCAGCCGTCATCGGCGGCACGTCGCTCGCCGGCGGTACCGGCACGATCGCCGGCGCCATGCTCGGCGCGCTGGTCATGCAATCGCTCCAGTCGGGCATGGTGCTTGCCCATGTCGACACTCCGCTGCAGAGCGTTGTCGTTGGTGCGGTGCTCGTTGTCGCCGTCTGGCTCGACACTGTCTATCGTTCGCGTGCCAAGTAAGAGGAGTCCCAGATATGACTGATCAACTTACTCCCCAGAACGCTCCTCTCGTCGAACTGAAGAACATCTCGATCTCCTTCGGCGGTATTCACGCCGTGGACAATGCCTCGGTCGATCTCTACCCCGGCGAAGTCGTCGCTCTTCTCGGCCACAACGGTGCCGGCAAGTCGACGCTCATCAAGATCCTCTCCGGCGCCTACAAACGCGACAGCGGCGAGATCCTGATCAACGGCGAGCCGGCCGACATCCGCAATCCGCGCGATGCGAAGAAGTACGGCATCGAGACGATCTACCAGACGCTCGCCGTCGCCGATAACGTCGACGCCGCCGCTAACCTCTATCTCGGCCGCGAGCTGCGCACCCCCTGGGGCACGCTGGACGACGTCGCCATGGAAGCCTCGGCGCGCGAGGTGATGGGACGTCTCAACCCCAACTTCCGCCGTTTCAAGGAGCCGGTAAAAGCGCTTTCCGGCGGGCAGCGGCAGTCGGTGGCAATCGCCCGCGCGATCCTCTTCAACGCCCGCATCCTGATCATGGACGAGCCGACGGCCGCTCTCGGTCCGCAGGAAACGGCACAGGTCGGCGAGCTGATCAAGCAGCTGAAGAAGGAAGGCATCGGCATCTTCCTCATCAGCCACGACATCCACGACGTCTTCGACCTCGCCGACCGCGTCTCGGTGATGAAGAACGGCCAAGTCGTCGGCCACGCCCGCACTGAGGACGTTACCAAGGACGAAGTGCTCGGCATGATCATCCTCGGCAAGGTGCCGCCCAAGGCCATCCCCGGCCCCGGCGCCATGCAGGTCTGAGCCGCAGATGTGAGACATAAGAGTCCGCCGCTCGCAAGAACGGCGGACTTTTCATTTTGTAGATTGAAGCCAGCGAGAAGCTAGGCTAAGAACCACCCATCGGACAGGCGATTCAACCCGCCTCAGGCATGCACCCGTAGCTCAGCTGGATAGAGTGTTGGATTCCGATTCCAAAGGTCACAGGTTCGAATCCTGTCGGGTGCGCCATTTCCAGAGTGAGATCGCCACATAAATGCGGACTAGACACCACTAAACGCGGACTGTGAACACATAAACACGGATTGGCGCTCGAGTTCCGAGTCCATCGAGATTGGACGGCTTCCGATTGCACTGAGCGTCGTTGGGGTGCCCTGAGCGTCCAGGTAGGCTGGCCCACCGGTCAGCGCCACGGATGCTAGCTTATGGTCTACCTGCGCGCTGCTTGTTCTCTGATCTGGCGGAGCGCGTCGTTGAATCCTTTCGGCGTCCCGCTGGAACCTGCCAGCCTTCCCACCCTGACTTGATCGATACGTCTACCAATGACGACCTTTGGCACAGCATCCGCGAACGCACGTTGCAATTCCAACGAACGAGGCACATAGGCGTGCGGTGTCACAGTGACTGCAGTGATGACTCCGTCCTTCAGCGTCACCCGGACAGTGATGTGAGAGGGCTGCCCGCCATATTCGCCTGTCGCCGTATAATCGCCGTCGGCGTACCGCGGGGGACGCGCGCCTTGTGCCTCGGCCTGCCCTGAGAGCGTCACGGAGAGCGCCGCAGCCATCAGGATATTGCTGGCATATTTTCGCATGGTGGATCCTTTCTCATGTGAATAGTTCGCCTTCGAAGTCTTTAGAAGCCTCGACGCGCCCGTCTGCGAACATGCGGACGTATGAGAAGTCGAAGGCGGTCGCCAGACGCGAGGCGGACCCGAAGAAAAGTGCGGTTGCAAGACCGTCTGCGGTCGCCGCATCGTCGGCGATGGCCCAGGTTGCGATTACATCCATGGTCGGTTCACCCGTACGACCATCGAGAACGTGATGGAGATTGCCGCCCCACTGTCTCCGGTTGGCTGCGGAAGCGCAGAGAGATCTGTTCAGCAACTTCGCGATGCCGATCACCATTGTCGGATCGAGAGGGTGTTCCAAACCGACTTCGAGGGCAGACCTTCCGAGGTGGCGCATATCCCCACTGCCATCAACGATGAAGTCCCGAACGCCCGCCGTCTCGAGGACGTCAGCTACAAGATCAACGAGATATCCCTTTCCGACGGCGCCGAGGTCGATCGTAAGCGGCCTTCGCGTCGACAGCTCGCTTCCTTTCCGGACCACGTCGCGCGGCCAGCTTGCGCGCGGCAGGCTGTCGTCGCGCAGCCGCGGCGACAGAAAATATTCGCGGTCGTAGCCGAGCAGTTCGAGGTCTCGGCCGATCAGTGGATCGACGGCCCCATCCGTTGCTGCGTGAAGTCGATCGTAGAGATCGAACATCGGCTCTGCTTCGGATGGGAAGGTGAACGAACCGCCGTCGACGGCTTCGGAAATCCTCGCGATGATCGAGTCCTTGCGAAACCGGGAATACGTACAGTCGAAGCGACTGACGATTCCCAGGAGCTCTTGCCGGATCCCAGCGTCGATTGGCGCAGGCGTGTCGATCTCCCAGGACGTCCCTATGGCCTCGAACCTGAAGCGCGAGAGCGCCATGCCGATACCCGTCCCTGCCTCAGTTCAAAGCTTGCGGGTGCCCAGCCACTTCACTTTTTCCGGATCGCGATGATCGAAGAAGCTGCTGGTCTTCTGGTCGAGCGCGCTGATCGAGACGACATCGTCTTGGTCGAGTTCGAAGTCGAAGGCCGAGAAGTTCTCGACCATGCGTTCTTTCCGCACGGACTTTGGAATCGCCACGATATCGCGCTGAATCAGCCACCGAAGCACGACCTGCGCAACGCTCTTGCCGTGCTTCTTGCCGATCGACTGCAAAAGCTCGTTCGTAAACAGCCCGTTCTTCCCTTCCGCGAACGGACCCCACGCTTCAGGCTGCACGCCGTATTCCTTGAGAATTTGCTGAGCGTCGTCCTGGTGATGGAATGGGTGAATCTCGATCTGGTTGACCGCGGGGACGACCTTGTTGTGGAGCACGAAGTCCACCAGACGGTCGGGATAGAAGTTGCTGACCCCGATCGCGCGGATGCGGCCCGCCTCGTACAACTCCTCCATCGCGCGCCAAGTGCCGTAGACGTCGCCGTAAGGCTGGTGAATGAGCCAGAGGTCAAGGTAGTCGAGCTGCAGCTTGTTCAGCGAACGATCGAAAGCGGCCTTGGCCCCCTCGTACGTCGCGTCCTCGATCCAGAGCTTGGTCGTGACGAACAGCTCCTTTCGATCGATACCGTGATTGCGGATCGCGATGCCGACCGCTTCTTCATTGCCGTAGGAGGTCGCGGTATCGAGCAGACGGTAGCCGACGTCGATCGCATCGCGGACGCTGCGCTCGCACTCGGCGGGATCGGGAACCTGGAATACGCCGAATCCGAGGATTGGCATATGGACCCCGTTGTTCAGTGTGACTGTGGGTACGGTGGTAGTCATCTTCATATCCTTTGTCTGGGTGGGGAGCTTGTGCTCGCTGGTCTTATTTTCCGACGCGTGCCTGAAGGTGCGCGGGGTATCTGTCTCCGACGATGTCGATCTTCGCGAGGGCGTCGGCGATTTCGGAAGCGTCGCTGGCGGTGAGCTCTACCGAGGCGGCGCCGAGGTTTTCCTCAAGGCGGTGCAGCTTGGTGGTGCCGGGGATCGGCACGATCCAATCCTTCTGGGCCAGCAGCCACGCGAGCGCTATCTGGGCAGGCGTGACGCCCTTGGCTTCGGCGATCTGCGTCAGAGCCGCCACGACAGCCTTGTTCGCCTTGAGGTTCTCCGCCTGGAAGCGCGGAACCACGCTGCGGAAGTCGCCGGGACCGAACGTCGCCGTTTCGTCGATCTTGCCCGTCAGGAAGCCCCTGCCGAGCGGGCTGAATGGCACGAAGCCGATACCGAGTTCCTCAAGCGTCGGGATAATCTCCTTCTCGGGCTCGCGCCAGAACAGCGAGTACTCGCTCTGGAGGGCGGTCACCGGCTGCACAGCATGGGCCTTGCGCATTGTCTGCGCACCAGCTTCGGACAGGCCGAAGTGCCGGACCTTGCCTTCCGCGATGAGGTCCTTGACGGTTCCGGCAACGTCCTCGATCGGGACGTTTGGATCGACTCGGTGTTGGTAGAGAAGATCGATCACATCCGTTCGCAGCCGCTTCAGCGATCCGTCGACGGACTGGCGGATGTAGGCGGGCTGGCTGTTCATGTGCTGGCCACCATCCGGGCTCGGGAGTTCGAAGCCGAACTTGGTAGCGATCACGACCTTGTCCCGGATCGGCTGGAGAGCTTCCCCGACGACGTCCTCGTTGGTGAACGGGCCATAGACCTGTGCCGTGTCGAAGAAGGTCACACCGCGGTCATGAGCCGCCCGGATGAGAGCAACGGCATCTTTCGTATCGGTCGCCGCTCCATAGCCGTGGCTAAGGCCCATGCATCCGAGACCGAGCGTCGATACCTCGAGCGATCCGATAGTTCTTTTCTTCATTTTCATTCTCCTTGATCAGGCCGCGCATTCGGTCGGCGCAGCTTCTTCCTGGGACTGAGACTGCCGCCGTGCGGCAGGAACGATGGTCAGAAGCGAGATCACCAGTGTCGCCACCAGCATGACGGTTCCTGCGTCGAACGCATGGGAAACCCGGTAGGCTGTCAGCCCGGCTCCGCTGAGACCATTCGATCCGATGGCGGCAATGGCGATGAGAACGCCGAGGCCGACCGAGCTGCCGATCTGGTGTGCGACGTTCACAGCCCCCGATGCTGCTCCGGCATCCGCATGATCGACCAGCGCGACACCGGACGATGTCAGTGGGCTGAGTGTCAGTCCCTGGCTGATGCCGATCAACACCATCGGTAACGCCACCGCCGTCCAATAGTTCGAACTGACCCCCGCCCGGCTGAGCCATGCCATGGCGGCGATGCCGATCAGCATCCCCACGACGAGAACAGTATTCCGGCCCAAGCGCCTGATGAGGCGAGGCACGATCACCGCGACCGGGACATGCAGCATCGTCGCCGGGACGAAGGCAAGACCCGCCAGCGCCGGGCGCAGACCTGCGACTTGCTGCAGATACAGCGTCGTGAAGAAGAAGAAGCCGACCATGGCGCTGATGTAGAGGACACGCGCACCATAGGCGCCCGAGCGCTCGATGTCAGCGAACAGGCGAAGCGGAAGGATCGGCTGCTTGGCACGGCACTCGATCAACACGAAGGCTCCGAGCATGATGAAGGCGGCGACCAAAGTTGCGAGCGTTGCGATGTCCCATCCCGCCTGTGCGGAACGGATGAATCCGTAGACGAAAGCGGCCATGCCCAGGGTCGAAGTCACTGCGCCAGGCAGGTCGAACGCTCCCGGCCGCTTATTCGTCTCGTGGATGTAGATGCGGGCGGCGATGACCATGGAGATCCCGATCGGCAGATTGATCAGGAACCCGACGCGCCAGGAGAGCCAGTCGGCCAGAAGTCCGCCGACCACCAGACCGACGGTCGCGGAGACTCCAGCCGCCGCGCTATAGAGCGAGACCGCCCGGACACGTTCTTCGCCTTCGTCGAAGGTGGTCTGCAGAAGTGCGAGTGTTGTCGGCGCGAGGATCGCCGATCCCAGTCCCTGGATCGCACGCCACGACAGCATCCATACCGATGACTGCGAGGCTCCGATGGCGATGGAGGCGACGGTGAAGATCGTCATGCCGACGACGAACATCCGACGGCGGCCAAGTATGTCCCCGGCCCGCGCGCCAAGCAGGAGGAAGCCGCCGAAGGTCAGCGTGTAGGCGCTCTGAACCCATGCAAGCCCGGCATCCGTGAAGCCGAGTTCGTTATGGATCTTCGGCAGGCCTGTGAGAACGACGGAGATGTCGAGCACGATCATCACGTAACTAATGAGGATGATCGCAAGGATCGCAGTCTTGTTCGATGGCGTGGTAGCTGTGTTTGCGTCAGACATTGCAGTCCCATTGACTTGCTCGCTTGACCGTCCTCCGCGGCAAGCTGCGTTGCGATGCCGGGAAGATAGCTCTTGCTCACCATATCGATTAGGGGCAGTAATCAGGATGAAGCTATAAGGATGTCTAATGAATGCCGCAGGAAAACTTCAACGATCTGGTCGCCTTCGTAGCCGTCGCGCGGGAGGAGAGTTTCACGCGGGCGGCGGTGAAGCTCGGGGTCTCCCAGTCGGCGCTTAGCCAGACCGTCCGGGGACTGGAAGAACGGCTCGGCCTGCGCCTGCTGACGCGGACGACACGCCGCGTTTCTCCGACGGCGGCGGGCGAGCGGCTTCTCCAGACGGCCGGGCCGCGCTTCGAGGAAATACAGGCGGAGCTTGCGGCCCTCACCGAGATGCGTGACAAGCCAGCGGGGACGGTCAGGATCACGGCCGGAGAGCACGCCGCGATCTCGGTCCTCGCGCCCTCGCTTGACAAGTACCTGCCTGACAATCCCGATGTCAATGTCGAGATCACCGTCGACTACGGCCTGACCGATATCGTTGCGGAGCGCTACGATGCAGGCGTCCGGCTCGGCGAGCAACTTGCCAAGGACATGATCGCGATCAAGATCGGACCAGAGATGCGCATGGCCGTGGTGGGCGCACCCTCCTACTTCCGCCAGCACCCGTGGCCGGAAGTCCCACAGGATCTCACGGCCCACAACTGCATCCAGATGCGCATGCCCACACATGGCAACATTCTGCAGTGGGAGTTCGAGAAGGATGGCCACGAACTGAATGTCCGTGTGGAGGGACAGATGGTGTTCAACAACATCGCGATGCGTCTGGACGCAGTCCGACGCGGTCTGGGCCTTGCCTACATGCCAGACGATCTGGTGGCCGATGATCTCGCCAGGGGCACTCTGATCCGCGTTCTCGAAGACTGGTGCGCACCGTTTCCCGGATATCACCTCTATTATCCGAACCGCCGCCACGCTTCCCCGGCATTCCAGCTCGTCGTCGACGCGCTCCGGTACAGAGGTTGATAGGATGAATTGATAAGGAGAGCTAATACCCTCAATCGGAAATGCCTCCCTAATCATCTGAATGGTGGTCGGGTAGTCTCCTGCCAGCTCAACGTTTCAAGGCAGGTACCGCACATGTTCGCCAGAACTCTATCAGCCATCTCGATTTCCGTACTGCTCCTTTCATCGGGCGTAGCTAATGCCCAGAGTGGTTCGAAGCAGGAGCCGCTGACGATTGAGGAGCAAGGAAGCTTCGCCGTCGGCGGCACCGTTTCGAGTACGCCCGGAACCTTCGACAACAACGCTCCCACGGCAGCAGGGCAAACCCTGCATGGCGACCACGCCTACGTGTTCTACCAAATCCCGCCGAATCCCAAGCCTCTGCCGATCGTGATGCTCCACGGTGCGTTCCAGTCCGCCCGAAGCTGGGAGACGACGCCTGACGGCCGCGAGGGCTTCCAGAACATCTTCCTTCGCCGCGGCTACCCGGTCTATCTCGTCGATCAGCCGCGCCGCGGCCGCGCAGGCAACAGCACCGTCGCGACGACGATCGAGCCGACGCCATACGATCAACTTTTCTTCGACCAGTTCCGTATCGGCAAATGGCCGGAGTATTTCCCGAACGTCCAGTTCTCCCGCGACACCGCAGCACTTGATCAGTTCTTCCGCTCGGTGACACCCAACACCGGGCCGTTCGACGCCAACGTGATCTCCGATGCCATGTCCGTGCTGTTCGACAAGACTGGTCCGGCCATCCTATTCACTCATTCGCAGGCGGGCGGCCCCGGCTGGTTGACGGCGATCAAGAATCCGAACGTCAAGGCCATCGTCGCGCTTGAGCCGGGAAGCGGCTTCATCTTTCCGGAGGGCGAGGTTCCAGCCGACATGCCGAGCGCCGCTGGAACGCTCAAGGGCGAAGCGGTGCCTGTCGCCGATTTCGAGAAGCTGACCAAGCTGCCGATCGTCATCTACTACGGTGACAATTTCCCAACCGAGCCGACGGCCGAACGCGGCCAGGACAACTGGCGTGTGCGGCTCGCGATGGCGAAGCTCTGGGTCGATGCGGTCAACAAACACGGCGGCGACGCTACGCTCATTCACTTGCCTGACATTGGCATCAAGGGCGGCACGCACTTCCTGATGTCGGACCTCAACAACGTCGAGATTGCCGACCAGATCGCAAAGTTCCTGGCGGAAAAGAAGCTCGACTGATCCATTGAGGCCCCCGTGGTTGTAGCGATGAAAGACGCTCGTCGCGTCGCTTCAGCATCACACTAGCAGGCACACAAGATTTCGAACGATCTCCCGGCGGGCACGTTAGGCTCGAAGACAATCGCCGGGCCTCCGGTGCCTATCTCGCGGTATCAACATGTCCGATCAGCACCTCGAATCGATCATCATAAGACCCGCAGTCCGAGCTGATGCCACAGTCCTCGGATCCTACGGCGCCGCGCTGATGTCGCTGCACAACAAGTTGGATCCAGCCCGGTTCATTCCCGCCGGGCCAACCACACCCGACAAATACGCTTCGTGGCTCGCGAGCCAGGTTGTCCGCGAGGACGTCGTCGTCCTCGTAGCCGAGGATCGGAATTCTATCATCGGTTATGTCTACGGTGCGCTCGAGGGCGCCGACTACATGGCTCTCCGAGGTCCTGCGGGGGTTCTTCACGACATCTTCGTCGATCCGCAGAGGCGGAGGGAAGGTGTCGGCAGACGCTTGCTAGAACAAGCCATCACAAAGCTTGCAGGAAAAGGGGCTCCGCGGATCGTCCTTTCAACCGCCTACAAGAATAAGGGCGCTCAAGCTCTATTCGACCAAATGGGTTTCAGAGCGACAATGGTCGAAATGACGAAGGATTTCGGGTGACCGAACCTTACGCCATCGGCGCCCGACCAGGCATGGCCACCCTCTAGCGAAACCACGCGAAACCTTGCCCGCTGCTACTTGCAGCCCCGCCATCTCGATCATCCGTCGGGAGGTCCGCCGATTTTTATTCCATCACAGCTTATCAAGTGATCGTGATTAATAAGGACTCCTAATAGGCTCTAGCGGCACAAGCCGTCTAATCGCACGAGATGTGAGCCGCTATCTTTTCTCCGACGATACCACCGACTTCAGGAGCCGGACATGACGGAAGTCATAGACAGCAGACGACGCGAGTTTCTGGGCGCGACCGCGCTGATCATCTCAGGTGCCATCATAGGAGTTCCAGCAATGACCACCATTGAAACTGTGGCAGCCGACCACAGGCAGAACCCATTCACACTCGTCTACGACGGTGCGATCACCAAGAACGAACCGGGCAAGGTGAATATCCACCCCGTGACCTGCAAGCTCAACAATCTCGATATCGTGGCGAACGTCTATACGCCCGCCGGCTACGATCCTGGCAAAAAATATCCGACGATCGTACTCGCCCATCCCAATGGTGGCGTGAAGGAACAGACGACCGGTCTCTATGCGCAGCGACTTGCGGAGCGGGGCTTCATCACGATAACCGCCGACGCCGCCTATCAGGGTGGAAGCGGCGGAGCGCCGCGCAACGTCGACAAGCCCCAGTACCGCATCGAGGACATTCACGGGATGGCGGATTTCATCAGCGGCTTCCCCGGCGTGGACACCTCGCGCCTCGGGCTGTTCGGAATCTGTGGTGGAGGCGGCTACTCTCTTGCTGCCGCCAAGACCGACAAGCGCTTCAAGGCGGTTGCGACGTTGAGCATGTTTAATTCTGGGCGCGTTCGTCGGAACGGCTTCCAGGATTCGCAGATGGACACGATCCAGAAGCGGCTGCAGCAGGCTTCGGCGGCCCGTGCGCAGGAAGCCGCGGGCGGCGAAGTGCTCTATGCCGGCGACGCCAACCTCACGGACGCGCAGATCGACGCGCTCCCCTTCGACCTCTATCGCCAGGGGTATCACTACTACTGGCGGACCAACGCCCACCCTGGCTCGACCTTCAAGTACACGATGAGCAGCCTGATGGACCTGATGCGCTGGGACGCAACGGAGGAGATCGGCCTCATAGATGTCCCGCTTCTGATGATCGCAGGCACCGCCGCCGACACCCTCTACATGACCGAAGACGCGTTCCTCAAGGCCACAGGCACGAAGGACAAGGAACTCTTCAAGATCGAGGGTGCGAAACACATCGAAACCTACTGGGTCCCTAAGTACGTGGATGCGGCGCTGGGCAAGCTGGCGCCGTTCTTCGACCGCACGCTGGTCTGAGGAGGAAGCGATGACGCGCCACCTGTTCCTGAACGCGTTTCTAACCGTCGGCATAGTTCTGGCGGCGCTCCCCGGCGTCGTCTGCGCCCAGCCCGTCAACGAACCGAAGGAAAGTCCAATGACCTCTCGTGCCCAGCAACTGATGGGGGACACGGCCCCGAAACTGGCCGAACTGACTGATGACGTACTCTACGAGGACATCTGGGAGCGACCCGGTCTGTCCAAGCGGGACCGGAGCCTGGTGACCATTTCGGCCCTAGTCGCGCTGAACCGCCCCGATCAGCTCAAATCACATATTCGCCTCGGCCTGCAGAACGGCCTCAGCAAGGACGAGCTCGTCGAGACGATCACGCACATGGCTTTCTACTCCGGATGGCCGAGCGCCGTCTCGTCGGTGGCAATTGCCAAGGAGGTCTTCGCCGAATGACCGAGAAGAAGATGACGATGGCTTCCGCGGTGGCGGCCGCAGCGTTCGCGTCAACGTCGGCCGCCTTGGCAAGCGAAGCGATCACCATCACGCACGCGCGATCGCAGCCGGCGGTCGTCGGAGCCCCTGACAGGTTCACCGGGTCCGTGCGGGTCGAAGACAACTTCAAGGCAAAGGCGCCAGCGACGGTGGGCGGCGCAACCGTCACTTTCGAACCCGGCGCGCGCACTGCGTGGCACAGCCACCCTCTCGGCCAGACCCTCATTGTGACGAGCGGGGTGGGCGTTGTTCAGATGTGGGAAGGGCCGCATCAGGAGATGCGGTCCGGTGACACCGTATGGATACCGCCTGGCGTGAAGCACTGGCACGGCGCGTCTCCGAGGAATGGAATGACGCACATCGCCTTCTCGGAGTCCTTGGATGGCAAGTCTGTCGACTGGCTTGAGTTGGTCACCGATGCCCAGTACTCCTCTTCACCCACGACAGTGAACGCGCGACGATCATCGTCGCTGCATGCATCGTCAATTTGGGTGGTGACACTCAGAGGAGGATCATCAGCCCAGTTCTCAAGATCACATGGTTGGGTGACGGCCGTAGCCGCCACCCTCAACTTACCCGTCACGCCGCCCGCGGTCGATTGATCGTCAGGAAGTGGCGGACAACGGGCTTATCGGAACCGACATGGTAGGCCAGCACCTTGCCCTGCAGGTCGGCGTCGGCGTTGGAAACCCGCTTGTGCTGGCGAAGATGTTCAGCCCAGGATTCCACCATGAACCACTCCACGATCTTCTGCGGGTCGGCCGAGTCCTCGGTGACGCCCCATCCGTAGGCACCGTCCCGGCGGCGCTCCATGGAAAGATGGTCGAGGGCATGCAGGAATGCGCTCCGGTTCTGCGTCTCGATCTTGTACTCGATCAGGATCAGAACCGGGCCACGGTCATGGGCAACGGGTTCGGCGACAAGAGGCTCGGGCCAGTGGTTCGACGGCACCAGGTCGGCATCGCCGGCCGGAAGCTTCACACGGTGCATGAGGACTCCGGCCACAAGCAGGCCGACGGCCCCGATGATCAAGGTGGACTGGATGCCGACAGCCTCGCCGACCGCACCCCAGCCAAGGCTCCCGGCAGTCATCGCACCGTTGAAGACGGTCAGGTAGACGGCGAGGCCGCGACCGCGCACCCAGTTCGGAAGGACGGACTGCGCAGTGCCGTTGAGCGTTGTCAGGGCGGTGATCCATGCACCACCGAGGAAGAGAAGGACGATGATGGCGACCCACTTCGGTGGAACGAGAGCAAGGACTCCCATGACGGCGGCGGTGATAACCGCCGCGCCGACAAGTAGGCCGTCGGAACTCAGCCGTTCGCGCAGCTTCGGCATGATCAAGGCGCCACCGATCGCGCCTGCACCGACTGCACCGAGCAGGATGCCGTAGAAGCTGGCATCACCACCCAGCAACTGCCGGGCGACGAGCGGGAGGAGCGCCCAGACGGCGCTGGCAAAGGCGAAGAAGATCGCGGCGCGCAGGAGGACGACGTGCAGTGGCGTGCTCGAGCGGGTGTAGCGAAGCCCGGCGCGGAAGGCACCGAAGAAATTCTCCTGAAGCGCGTCGTTGGCATTCTTGGCCCGCGGCCACCAGACCAAAGCTGCGATCACCACGGCGTAGCTTGCGACATCCGCGCCGTAGGTGATCGCAGCTCCAAAGGCTGCGAGAAGCAGGCCGCCCGCGGCAGGCCCGATGGAGCGGGCGATATTGATGCCGAGCGAGTTCAGCGCCACCGCGCTCTTCACGTCCTCGCGCTTCACCAGTTCCGGAACGATCGCCTGCCAGGTCGGTCCCATTAGCGCGGCTCCAATCCCGCCGAGGAAGGTCAACCCGATCAGAGCGCTTACCGAGAGCATGCCCGTCTGAGAAAGGACCATAAGCGAGGTGCTGACGGATGCCAACAGGAGCTGGACGGCGATCAGGAACTTGCGGCGATCAAGGATGTCGGTAAGAACGCCCGCAGGAATGGCAAGCAGGAAGATCGGCAGGGTTCCGGCCGCCTGGACCATGGCGACCGCGGCCGGCGATGCCGAAAGATCCGTCATCAGCCAGGAGCTTGCGACATCGCGCATGAAGCTTCCGGTATTGCCAATCACGGTGGCGATCCAGAGGACCGCGAAGACAGGCTGGGCAAGGGGCGCAAAGGTTCCCCCGGATGTTTTTGCGGCGCTCATCTGCCTGCTCCCTTGGTGAGGTCGAATGCGGCGACGAAGAGGAATGCGCCAGCGAGGCCAACATGTTCAAAGAAGGCGTTGGTCGCCATCATGCGGTCCATGCCGGGAGCCATCTCCCAGAAACGGAGGGCGATGAGCGTTGCCATGAGCGTGAAGCCAGCGAGCGCCAGCGCTCCGATCCAGCGAAACAAGCCCGATACCACCATGGCTGAAGCCGTCAGCTCGAACACGATGACGGCGACCGCAAAGAACGCGGTAGGATGAAGACCGAAATGATCCATCTCAGCCAGTGCGCCGCTGAAGTCGAAGATCTTGGTAAGCGGACCTTGTATGTAGGCAGCGCAGAGTGCGAGCAGTGAAACGGTTCGCGTGATCGGAGAGCCCATAATGCGCGTCAGGCCGCTTAAGATCGGGTTCGACGTGGGGGATAGGTGGGTCATAATCTGCTCCTGCATGTTCGCCGCGAGCGGCTGCTTTTGACGGAGCGATATTGACTGGTTGCAGCGGCACCAACAATTGCAGCAATAGTTTCGATTTAATTGCAAAATGAGCAATTATGAAGTGATGCTCGGGCGACTGGATGCCACCCGAGCTAGGGCTTGTCAGACGGCCCAGCAGGAGCAACCGAGTGCGCCAAAGAACCCCTTGAGGTCGGCGATAGGAAGCTTGGATGTCCAGGCTCCGGCATGGTCGTGGCCGTGGACGCCGCAATCGCTGGCGCATCCGCATGTGGAGATGGCGGTGCGGCGCAAGGATCGAGCGCCCGCGCCCTCCGGTTCGCCCCAGGCCGCGTAGCCGCCGAACTTGCGTACGGGAGACCAGTCGGGCATCGCGGGCGGGATGTCGTTCTCGTCGAGCGTCTTGAAGTCGCCTGCACCATAGACGATCTTGCCGCCGACCATGGTCAGTTCCGAGGTGAGGAACGAAATCTCGTCCTCGGCGCAGGAGAAGAAGTCCTTGTCCGGCACCACAAGATCGGCGAACTGACCCTTCTCGATGCGGCCCTTCTTGCCCTCTTCATTGGAGAACCACGTGACCTTCTCAGTCCACATGCGCAGCGCGGTCTCCCGGTCGAGGCAGTTGGCTCGCGGATAGAGTTGCATTCCGCCGACAGTCTTGCCGGTGACCATCCACGACAGCGAAACCCACGGATTGTAGGAAGCAACGCGCGTCGCATCGGTGCCTGCGGAGACATTCACGCCCTTGTCGAGCATGCGACGGATCGGCGGCGTGGCCTCGGCCACGCCGTGACCGTACCGCTCAACGAAGTATTCGCCCTGGTATGCCATCCGGTGCTGCGTGGCGATGCCACCGCCGAGTGCGGCGATGCGGTCGATCGAGCGATCCGAGATGGTTTCGGCATGGTCAAAGAACCAGTTCAGTCCTTCGAGCGGAATGTCCTTGTTGACCTTCTCGAACACGTCGAGGGCGCGAGAGATCGTCTCGTCATAGGTGGCATGCAGACGCCATGGCCAGCGGTTTTCCGCCAGGACCCGGACGACCTCTTCAAGCTCGCTTTCCATCTCCGGGGCCATCTCCGGACGGGGCTGGCGGAAATCCTCGAAGTCGGCGGCGGAGAAGACAAGCATCTCGCCGGCGCCGTTGTGGCGGAAGTAATCGTTGCCCTGCTTGTATTTGACCGACTGCGTCCAGTTCAGGAAGTCCTGCTTCTCTTCCTTCGGCTTCTGGGTGAAGAGGTTGTAGGCCAGCCGGACCGTCATCTGGTTCTCGTCGGACAGCTTCTGAATGACCTCGTAGTCGTCAGGATAGTTCTGGAACCCGCCACCCGCGTCGATAACGCCTGTCACTCCAAGGCGGTTCAGTTCGCGCATGAAGTGGCGGGTCGAGTTGACCTGATAGTCCAAAGGAAGCTTCGGGCCTTTGGCAAGCGTCGAGTAGAGAATGCCCGCATTCGGCTTGGCCAGCAGCATGCCCGTCGGGTTGCCGTTGGCATCCCGGGTGATCTCGCCACCGGGCGGGTTCGGCGTGTCACGGGTGTAGCCGACTGCGCGGAGAGCGGCGCCGTTGAGCAGCGCACGGTCATAAAGGTGCAGAAGGAACACGGGCGTGTCGGGCGCGACAGCGTTGATCTCCTCGATCGTCGGGAGGCGCTTTTCCGCAAACTGATGTTCGGTGAAGCCGCCGACGACGCGCACCCACTGCGGCGCGGGCGTGATCGCCACCTGGCGCTTCAGCATATCCATCGCATCAGCGAGCGAGCGCACGCCATCCCAGCGCAGCTCCATGTTGTAGTTCAGGCCACCGCGAACGACGTGGGTATGGTTGTCGATCAGGCCGGGCAGAACACGCTTGCCCTTGAGGTCGACGATCCTGGTGCCGGAACCAGCCAGAGCCATGACCTCGCTGTCGGATCCGACTTCCAGAAACAGCCCATCCTTGATGGCGATCGCCGTCGCATTCGGATTGGTCCGGTCAAGGGTCGTCACGCGGCCATTGTGGAGGATCAGGTCGGGATACATGGTGTCTACTCCGGTCGGGTTGAGATTGGCGGCTGTTGCCGGGAACAAGAGGTTCGAGAACGCCAGGCTCGATGCGCCTCCAAGAAAGGATCGACGCGTCGTCATCAGCTCCGCTCCTCGACATTCGCCTTCGCCTGATGGGCAATCTCGATACGATCGGTGCCCTTCGGCAGGTGGCCGAACACGTGCGGCTTGATCTGATGGATCCAGGAAATGGCCGCCGGCTCCTTTGTCCAAAGCGACTTCGCGAGCGGGAGGATCTGCTCGCCCACCAGAATGCCGAGAAGGCCGACCAGGGCAATGACAGGTGGCGCGGGTGATCGGACATTGAGCAGACTGTAGACGATGCCGACAAGCAGGCCTGCGCCAAGCGATAGGAGATAGACTTTCATGGGATGTTCTCCAGTTGCGGAAAAAGCCGCACCGATGGGGTCATCGGAGCGGCCTGATCTGGCCCTTACTTTGCGGGGTTCGGGCCGATGCGCTTGCCGTGCGTAACGCGCTCGGCGGCTTTGTGGACCATGGTGTAGGCGTAGTCGATGCCCATGCCGTAGGCGCCGGAATGTTCCTTCACCAGCGCGGTCACCGCATCATAGGTTTCCCTGCGGGCCCAGTCGCGTTGCCATTCGAGCAGGACCTGCTGCCAGGTGACCGGGATCACTCCTGCCTGCACCATCCGGTCCATCGCGTACTTGTGCGCGTCGGCGGAAGTGCCACCGGAAGCATCCGCGACCATGTAGATCTCATAATCCGGAACATCATGCAGAGCCGAAAGTGCGAAGGTGGTGTTGCAGACTTCCGTCCAGAGGCCGGAGACGACGATCTTCTTGCGGCCGTTCGCGGCATTCTTCGCCAGCGCGTCGCGGACATTCTGGTCATCCCAGGAATTCATCGAAGTGCGCTCCAGAATATCATTGTCAGGATATACGGCTAAAAGTTCCGGATAGGTGTGGCCCGAGAAGGATCCCGTTTCCACCGTCGTGATGGTGGTCGGAATATTAAAAATCCTGGCGGCCTTGGCGAGGCCGACGACATTGTTCTTCAGCGTCTGGCGGTCGATCGATTGGACACCAAAGGCCATCTGCGGCTGCTGATCAATGAAGATGAGCTGGCTGTTCGCCGGGGTCAGGACTTCAAGGTTGGACATGGTTCTTTCCTCTTCGGTTGCGGCCCGCGTGCGGTGCCAGAAAATGGTCAGCAGCGGTCGACGGACGCCGTCGAGCGGCGCTCCCTCTGCAATTCTTTGAGTGTTGCTGGCTGCGTTCCGGGCCGGTGCACTCGTCGTCTTGGCTGCTGAAAACAAACTTACCGCGCCGTCACGATCCGAGGAATTGCAATAAGACTTTCGATTGAATTGCGTGATTTGAAATAATCGTTGGTCGGGGGAGCACGTTAGAAAAGGAAGAACGCCGCGATCCTTTCGGATCACGGCGCTGTCATTCCAAGCTTTCGGTGACTGCTGCTTATGCCGCCAGCGGCACGAGATTAGCCTGGATCTGTTCGCGGTATTCCTCGTATCTGACCGGAAGCTTAAGGGCTTCCCCGAGATGGGCTGTATCCTCGTCGCGGTTGAATCCGGGCTCGTTTGTGGCGACCTCGAAGAGGATACCGCCCGGCGTGCGGAAGTAGATGGCCCAGAAATAATCGCGGTCGATGACGGGGGTGACCTGGTAGCCGGTGTCCATCAGCGCCTTGCGCACCTCGAGCTGCTTCTCGCGGTTGTCGACAGCGAATGCGATATGGTGCACCGAACCTGCACCCTGTCGCGCGAACGGAGTCTTCGGCAATGCCAGTAGATCGATCGTGTCCGCTCCGTTGCCGTTGGGTATGATGAAGCGTACAACGTCGCCCTCCTTTTCGGCGCGCTCGTAGCCCATGAAGCCGAGCAGCTCCTCCGTTGCAGCGGTGTCGTGCAGGCTGAAGCGTGCGCCAGCGAAACCGCGGATGGCCGCATCATCTGGAATTCCATCTGCCAGCCATGGAGCACGCTTGTCGTCAGCGGACTCGATAAGCGCAAAGCTGTCGCCGTCCGGTCCCATGAAGCCGAGTCGGTCGACGCCGAAGACAGTATCGCGCTCCAGACCGTCCACGCCTTGGGTTGTGAAGCGATCCTGCCAGAACTTCAGCGATCCCTCGGGAACCGAGAACTGGGTCTCGCCGACTTCACCGACACCGGGGCGGCCGAGCATCATGTTCGGGAACGGGAAGTAGGTCATCACCGTTCCGGCCGAGCCCGTCTCGTCACCATAGTAGAGGTGATAGACGCTCGGGTCGTCGAAGTTAACAGTCTGCTTGACACGACGAAGACCAAGCGTGTCGGTGAAGAAGCGGTTGTTCTGCCGCGCGTCCGATGCCATCGACGTCACGTGGTGCAGTCCCTTGATGTCCTTGATCATCTTGAATCCTCTCGGTTGTGTTCCGGTGTTGATAAGAATGTAGACCCGTTGATCGCTGCTCGGAATTGCAATATTCCTTTTGATTGAATTGCAATTTATGAAACAATGAGATGAACGACTACAAAGCTCTTCGAACCTTTCTGCTCGCCGCTGAGAAGCGGAACTTTGCCCAGGTCGCCCGCGAACTGGACATGACGCCAGCAGCCGTCACACGGGCAATCGCCGCCCTCGAGGCGGAACTTGGCGTGCAGCTCTTCGTTCGCACGACGAGACAGGTATCGCTGACAACCGACGGCGCAATCTTTGCCGCGCAGATCCAGCCAGCGGTCAAGACTCTGGAGGACGCGCGACGCGAAGTAATGAACGCACACAAGGCGGACGAGGGTCGGCTGCGTATCAGTGCGCCGACATGGTTCGGCAAGACGGTGCTGCCGCCGATCCTGTCTGGGTTCAATGAACGCTATCCGAAGATGAGCTTCGAGATCTCGCTGTCCGATGGATTGGTGAACATCGTCGACGACGATTACGATCTGGCGATCCGCATCTCGTCGCAGCCTTCGGACAAGTTCACGATCTGGAGGAAGATCCGGGTGGTGCCGCGCATCCTGGTCGCCGCTCCTGGAAGCAGATTCGCCGACATGCAGCACCCTAACGAACTGAGGCCCGACGACTGCCTCGCGTACAGCGGCGAAAGCCGGCGTGAGAACTGGGTGCTGTCGGACGGCGGGTCAAGCATTACGATTTCGGCAGGTCGAGCCTTCAGCGCGAACAGCGGAGAGGTTCTGGCGGACATGGCCGCCGGCGGCGCGGGTGTCGCGCTGCTTCCAGGATTCAACATCGCCGATCACATCAGTAGCGGTCGCCTTGTCCACGTCTTCAAGGGATGGGCGCCGCCGGACCTGTGGCTGACGCTGTTCTACCCGCCCTACCAAGCCCTCCCGCCAAGGATTGCGTCATTCTCCAAGTTCTTCGAGGAGCAGGTCGCGGCAAAGATGGTCATGTTGGACTGACGCACGCAAATGTCCGTCACCATGATCTGGCACACCCGTTTCAGATTCGATCATGCTGTTGGAGTGCTCGAAGCCTAGCTGCGACTATTTGCTGTAGCTGCCACAGGTTTCGATCATAGATTTTGCGATCCTCCAGATCTGAAACCGTCCGATGCAGGTATTCCGCGCAAGATCCGGCAGGTCCACATGCCTGGGCGATCAACCCTGCCGCCTCTTCGAGGGGGATCTTCTCCGTGAGCGGAGATTGCCTGCCGCTCGCCCAGAACGTGAGCGCCCGGCGCACACCCGTCGGTGTCTTGACCGCAACCCAACGAACCATGTCGCACACTTCGGCATACCGAATCTCTCGCGCCAGAAGAGCACGCAGATTCTCCCTCTTGGTGGTGCACGGAAGCTTGAGCACAAGACCCGAACAGCTTCCTCCTGGCCGAAGCGCGAGCATGAGACCGGGCGCGTCTGAGGTGGCCCTGAGCCGCTCAATCCTCAACGAGAACGCACGGTGCCAGCCGTAAGCGACCGCCTCTTCGCTGGCGGCCACCTCGAAACCCGGGTTCCACATCAAGGATCCGTACGCGAACACCCATATCTCCTCGTCACCAGCCTCTTCCTCAACCCTGCTGACGAGGTCGTCGAGCTGCTCGGGCGGGATCGGATTCCAATTGGGTTCCGGTCCCTCGTCTTCGACGATTCTGATGGTCGTGGCGACGAGGTCGGGGGTAAGTTCCATGGTAGCAGGTGCGGGCGCCTTGGCGGACGGTGTCTTTGGCATCGTGTGAACCGTTCAACGAGTTTGCCGCCGGAGACCCATCGTCTCCGGCGGTTCATGGAGTAGCTGCCGCCCGATCAATCAGCGGGACGGTTGATGATTGCCCGGAAAGTGATTTCGACGATCTGCTCGGGGAAAGCCAGCGCCGAAACCCCGATCAGGTTGCTGGCGCACTGAGGCACATCCGTGCCGTACATTTCCTTGCGGACCTTGGATCCGGCCGCAAACGCGCTAGGAACATCAAGCACGTACAGTGTCTCTTCAACGACATCGTCGAGGGTCGCACCATATCTGGCGAGTAAAGTCTTTGCGTTGACGTAGGTCTGGCGGATCTGGCTCTCCATCTGCGAGAAGTCCGCAGGCCGCTTATCGTCATCGAGTTCCGCCGGAGC
This sequence comes from Rhizobium sp. YTU87027, assembly GCF_050644135.1. Taxonomy (NCBI): domain Bacteria; kingdom Pseudomonadati; phylum Pseudomonadota; class Alphaproteobacteria; order Hyphomicrobiales; family Rhizobiaceae; genus Rhizobium; species Rhizobium sp. YTU87027. The sequence continues at coordinate 2,320,793 of NZ_CP098440.1, forward strand.
GACAAGATTGCCGTTGTCATCGTGGCTCAACTGGCCCGAGACATAGATTGTGTCCTTGACCTGCACGGCCTGAACGTATCCGAAGGCGCGCTCCCAGGCGACGCCATGGTTCTCTACTTTCTTGGACGGATTGCTGTTCGTCATGCTAGGTTCCTTTCATTGAATGATGGCGCGCTAAGTAGGCACTCGTGGTTCATGGAGGCGACGGATGCGTGGGAGGCCGCACTCGCCGCCGGACCGATCAGGCCTTCACGAAGGCCAGGAGATCGGCATTCAGGACATGGGCGTTGACGGTCAGCATGCCGTGCGAGAAGCCGGGATAGGTCTTGAGCGTGCCATTCTTCAGGAGCTTGGAAGACTTCAGTGCGGAGTCTGCGATCGGCACGATCTGGTCGTCTTCGCCGTGTAGGACCAGCGTCGGCACGGTGATGGCCTTCAGGTCTTCCGTCTGGTCGGTTTCGGAGAAGGCCTTGATGCCGTCGTAATGGGCCTTCGCGCCGCCCATCATGCCCTGACGCCACCAATTCTGGATCACGCCTTCCTGGACTGTGGCACCATCACGGTTGAAGCCGTAGAACGGGCCGGCCGGAACATCGCGGAAGAACTGCGCGCGATTGGCGGCAAGCGCCGAACGGAAACCGTCGAACACTTCGATCGGCAGGCCTTCCGGGTTGGCTTCGGTCTTCAGCATCAGCGGCGGAACAGCGGAGACGAGAACCGCCTTGGCGACGCGGCCGGCTGGCTGGCCGTGCTTGGCGACGTAGCGAGCGACTTCACCGCCGCCGGTGGAGTGACCGATGTGGACGGCATTCTTAAGGTCGAGCGCTTCGACGACTGCGAAGGCATCCGCGGCGTAGTGATCCATATCATGGCCGTCGGAAACCTGGGCGGAACGTCCGTGACCACGGCGATCATGAGAAACGACGCGATAACCCTTCGACAGGAAGAACAGCATCTGGGCATCCCAGTCGTCCGACGACAGCGGCCAGCCGTGGTGGAAGACGATCGGCTGAGCGTTCTTCGGACCCCAGTCCTTGTAGAATATTTCGACGCCGTCCTTGGTGGTTACATATGCCATTGTCTTGGTTCCTTCGGTTGAGCTGGATGCTGATGCAGCCTCGGCTGCTAGATTGAGAGACGGTGAAATCGCCATGGCTGCGACGGCGGCACCAGCGGAAAGGAGTGCGCTCCTGCGTGTCATGGAAGAAAAGGTCTGGGTCATTTTCGGCTGCCTGCGGCTTCTTCGTTGAGGCATCAGGCGACACTGCGTTCGTCTGACGGGCTGATAGTGACGCAAGCGTAGGGCGCTCACAATTGCGCCAATAGTTTCGATTTTATTGCGGAATCTGAAACGGTGACGGTGGTCGACGGTCCCGATGGCTCCTCAACATTTCGTCACGCTACGGTCCGATCAGCCCAGTTCCTGAGTGCTAAAGCGGAGGCAAACGCCCTCCCCTTCGCCAGCAGCTTTGGTGGAAGTTCCGGCTTTGGACCTTGAGGGTGTCGATATGAAGGTTCGGAATGAAGATATCGCGCACCTTGTTTTGCTTGGGACGGTCTCCGCTGGCGGCACATCTTCGGGATAATAAAGTCGGGCGCCAACCTTCTTGTTTATCCGCGGTACCAATTTGCTCAAGAACATATGCAGTTACCCATTTTCCAATGCGTTCTCGAAACGCCGGGAAGCGCTAGCAACTTCTCGAGGTCTTCCCAGCCGATACTGTGCTGGACAAGGTCTACGGGACAGAGCCCATAGATTGGACAGCCGGTGCCGACCTGCAAAAGATCGGCGAACGGCGTGCCGCGTATATCGCAGCCCTGAAGGCAGCATTCTTCAGTTGGACTGAGCATGTCCACATCCATATCGGCATTCTGTCCGGCGGCGTGCGAACCGCGGGTGATTGCCGGCCAGTTTGTCGATTTGCTCCGCGATGCTGATTTTGACTATTTCCTTGAGGGCAACATCCGCGGTCCGGAGGGCCGAGTTGATATCGTTCGAGGCCGCTTCATCGCCATAAGTGAGAACGGGGCCTGAATGGGAATGGAGGTAAGCTGGCACAGTCAGGCGGGGTGCAGACCGACGACAACCGCGATCATGGCGGGATCGGGATACGTGGCAATGAAACATGTGTATCATCGCGGACGGCTCCTCGACGGCCCCGACGGTGGCGCGCTTACCCAGGCGATCATCCGCGAGCTGGAAGACGGGTATGTCGTTTCAGATCAGGCAATGACGCCTGAAGCCCTGCTGGCGCAACTGCCGCGGCTTCACGAGAACCTGTATGGTTTCTACGTCTGGAAAGATCTGGACCACGACTATTGGAAAAGGGACCAGTAAGCTTGCAAGCGCCGGAGGCCGAGGGATTGACGCCGGGTAGGCTTGCTGGCCTCATGCGATGCAAATGCGGCCACAAGCGCGCGCGCTTGATATTGGGGGGACTCTGAGATGACGAAATCGCGTTTGATAAAAATCTTCATTCTAGCCTTGCCAGCGCTGCTCCTATCAGAAGCGGTTCGAGCGGACACGCTCCCACTTTCGAAAATCAATCGCAAAATTGAGGCCCACATTCAGCGCGGCAACACGAGGAAGAACGTTCAATGCCTCGCCTTCATATTGAAGGACTTTCAGGAGCGAAAAATCCCCAAGTCGAGGATTCTCGTCACGTTCGACGATCCGAACATTGACGGTATTGGCATCGGACTGGACGAGACGGACGAGATTTACACTTGCGAAGCCGGCGAACTGCGATCCTGGGAAGAAAATGAGTATCAGGTTGCGAAGAGATTTTAGCAGGGCATTCCCATGACCAACGCTGAAAAGCTGAAAGCGCTCCGCCTCGAGCAGGTATTCGATGCGGATCGGGGACATCGACGACGAGCTCGATGAACTGGATGCCTACGACTACGGTGCGGAGGAGTGAAGTCGCCTCGGCTGGATCGGAAGTGTTCGTGATTTTAACAAGCTTAGTGACGAAACCAAAATCAGCCTCCTGTAAGCTTCCGGCTTTGGAGCAGTGCGATTGATCACGACCCGTCACCTCACTTATGCGGTTATCTGCTCTGCCTTTTTGCCGGCTTGGCCGGAGCATATTCGCTATCCGGTTTATCGCTCGAAGGCATGGATCGGAGCCGCTTCAGCTACGAGTTTAGGAGGTGCGGCTATCCGCGCTGTGACACTTTGATAGTGCATGACAGATGGCTCGACGAAGCTCTCGCGAAAGCGCAGCGAAGCACGCATTGATCATGGGCGATGCCGACGCCGACAGGTTCGATCCACCGAAGCGGGAGAAGCCGAAGAAAGAGAAACGGGCGATAGGTAGGAACGAAACTTGGCGAGCCGCGTTGAGCGACCAGAGACGGTGGGCTGTCATTTCCCTACCGTTCCTATTTCACGTCCCTTCCTCGCCCCGCTAGGCCCACTGCGGGGCTCTCTTTTGGCCCTGCGAGACTTTGGTCCGTCTAGTGATCCGCGCAGATCGGCGTAAGGGGCAGGACAAAAAGGAAGCTCTCGCCCTATGCGACAGCTCCGGGAACATCGGCGGAGTTACTTTTTCGGCGCAGCGCTCTTGCTTGCCGGAGCTGGTATGGCGGCCTTTGGAGGAATCTAGGATCGGCTTCTGGCCCCGCCTTGCGGCCGCTAGCCCGGACGACGAGCGTATTGTCGATGAAAGACAGCCGAGCGCAAGAGCCATAGCGGCCATCCTGTCATGACGAACAACCCTGGCGCGCGCCTTCCTTTCCTATGGCGAATGAAACCGAGAACGTACAGGCGGCGCGTTCCGAGATGGTGACAAGGCTTCCAAGCAAGGGTAAGAAAATACAGGGTCGACTAAAGGTTTGACTTGCGACATTGTAGTATTGCTGCAGTTCCAGCGGGATGCATGTCATGTCGTACTCGCAAGCACTACCAGTCTACGCGTCCATCCTGGTGACGGGCATAGTTGCGCCGATCTTCGCTTTGTCAGCCGCCGAAACGGCGGCGGTCAAATCAGCGCGGAACCAATCGATATCAATCCTGGTCGCGGCAAACCTCGAACAGGGAAAACTAACGGCGCCCGCCACATCGATCGACTGGTGGCTGCGGGAGGATATTGTGCACGCGTCGCATGTCACCGACAGCACGAAGAGGGTCTTCAATCCAAACTGGTTAAACGACTATCAGCTCCGAGGCTCCCATTGATCCGGCCTAACTGTCGAAACTGCACGATACCCCACAGCGGATCGGCTATAGCCATCCGCCAGAAAAGCCGGCCCGCCGCAGTCCCCTGACAATCGGTTCGCAATTGCGCATCAGATTCCACAGGAAGCCGGTTCGATAATTCTCGATCATCAGCGCCACCGGCCCCTGATCGATCCCGAAATGGTAAGGGCTGATCCACCACCCGGTCTGGCTGGTTGCATCCTTGAAGGTTTGGTTGAACGACGGCTTGAAACCGTAAAGCCGCGTCATCCCCAGATTCATCTGAGCGAAATTCCGCACCGTTGGGATAACGATCTCCGGCGCAAAAGGCAGGGACGCCACAACAACCCAGGGCGATACGGTCCCGTCATCCGGCCCGAATGGCGCGCCGCGTGCGATGTAGTCGAAGAACTCGCGACTGACCCCGCCGACATCCGCCTTCACCCAGCCCGGGCCATCGCTCGCGGTAAATCCCCAGCAATGCTCGCCGTATCCCTCAAACTGCATCGGATTCCGGATCGCATACTCCTGCTGGACAAAGGTCGCTTGCCGGCTGTTCTCGAAATAGTCGCTGCCATGCTCGCGCATGAATTCGTCGTTGATGCCGCGGAAATCGATCCACATATGCGACAGTTGATGCGTGAAGAGCGGACCGGAGTAGAGCAGTTCACGCCCGAAGATATTCCGCCAGTCGTAGCTTTCCGTATAGGCCGCGTAGCTCTCAGGCGGCAAAGGATGTGTAGGCGAACCAAGCCCCAGTATGTAGAGAAGCAGGCCCTCGTCATAGCCACGCCAGCGATATGGAATGAAGCCGCTTTCCGGCCGCCAGCCGTGCGTCAGCGTCGCGCCGTGATTGCGCGCCCAGTTCCAGTCCGCTCGCTCATAGAGTGCTGCCGCAAGCTGCCTGATCCTGACCTCGTCGGCTGTGTCTCCATCGAAAAAGGTGGCGACCGTCAAAGCCCCGGCAAATAGAAAGGCCGAGTCGATCGTCGACAGTTCGCAGTTCCACACCCGCCGCCCGGTCTCGATGTCGAGGAAATGATAGAAGAACCCCTTGTAGCCGGACGCGTCGGGTTCCGGCCCCTGGTGACATTGCATCAGGAACTCGAGCCGCCGCCTGGTAATCTTGGCAGCGAACTTGCGAATAATGACGCCGCGCTGCACGACAATCGGAATGGTGGCGAGCGCCATGCCGATCGCTGCGATGCTCGCCGGTGCGCTCTCCTCCGTCTTGTCGCGAACCAACCCGTTGTCCGGGTTCGTACAATGCAGATAGTAGAGCAGCGTCGAGAATTGCAATCGTGCGAAGGCCTGGTCGCTCGGCGCGTCCTCCAGACCCGGGGCGATTGAGGGTACCTCGATCATGGCTTCCTCCCTCCCACACGACGCTATCCCGCCTCGAAATCGCGCCTCGTTGTCCACCGCGATGCGCAATCATGGCCTGCGCACCGTATCTGCTCCCCTGCCTCAGTCGCGTCTGGACGGCTTAGATGTTGTCGCCTTCCGTCGACGTCTTTTGCGTCCTCGCTGGCCGCCCTTGGACGCCCCACTTCCAACCGGTTATTTCAGGCATGTCATCGCCATGCTTTTCAATATACTGCCGGTGTTCGATCAGCTTCTCGCGGATCGCCTGCTTGAAGTAAGCGGCGCGGGCACCGAGCTGCGGCAGTCGATCGATGACGTCTTCGACAAGGTGAAAGCGATCTAGCTGGTTCAAAACGACCATATCGAAAGGCGTCGTCGTCGTCCCCTCCTCCTTGTATCCGCGCACGTGCAGATTGCCGTGGTTGGTGCGCCGGTAGGTCAGTCGGTGAATCAGCCAAGGATATCCATGGAAAGCAAAGATAATCGGCTTGTCCTTGGTGAAGAGCGCATCGAAATCACGGTCCGAAAGCCCGTGCGGGTGTTCGCTTGCCGGCTGCAACTTCATGAGGTTGACGACGTTAATGACGCGCACTTTCAATTCCGGCAAATGTTCGCGGATCATTTGAACCGCCGCCAGCGTCTCAAGCGTCGGAACGTCGCCACAGCACGCCATCACGACGTCAGGCTCGCTGCCCTTGTCATTGCTGGCCCATTCCCAAATGCCGAGACCCTCGGCGCAATGCTTGATCGCTTCATCCATCGTCAGCCACTGCGGCGCCGGTTGCTTGCCGGCAACGACGACGTTCACGTAGTTGCGGCTACGCAAGCAATGGTCGGTGACGGAAAGCAGCGTGTTGGCATCCGCCGGCAGATAGACGCGGATCACTTCGGCCTTCTTGTTGACCACATGGTCGATGAACCCCGGATCCTGATGGCTGAAACCGTTATGATCCTGTCGCCAGACATGCGAACTCAGGAAATAGTTGAGCGATCCAATGGGCCGCCTCCAAGGTATGTGATTGCACACCTTCAGCCATTTGGCGTGCTGGTTGAACATCGAGTCGATGATGTGAATGAAGGCCTCGTAGCACGAGAAGAAGCCGTGCCGTCCGGTCAAAAGATAACCTTCTAGCCAGCCTTGGCACTGATGTTCGCTCAACACCTCCATCACCCGGCCATCGGGCGACAGGTGATCGTCCTCGGGGTAGATCTCTGCCATGTAGCAACGGTTGGTAACCTCAAGCACGTCCTGCCAGCGGTTCGAGTTGTTCTCATCAGGGCTGAACAGCCGGAAGTTCTTGCTGTTCATGTTCAGCTTCATGACGTCGCGCAGGAACTTGCCCATCACCCGGGCGGATTCGGTCGTCGTCGCGCCGGGGCTCGGCACCGAGACGGCGTAGTCACGAAAATCCGGCATCTTCAGGTCACGCAGCAGCAAACCACCGTTCGCGTGCGGGTTGTCGCTCATCCGGCGAGTCCCAGCCGGAGCGAGCGCCGCAAATTCGGCGCGCAGCTTGCCGTCGTTGTCGAAAAGCTCTTCAGGCTTGTACGTCTTCATCCACTGCTGAAGGATCGCGATGTGTTCCGACTTGTCCATCTCGCCCATCGGAACCTGGTGCGATCGCCAATAATCCTCGCATTTCTTGCCGTCGATTTCGCTTGGGCAGGTCCAGCCCTTTGGCGTGCGGAAAACGATCATCGGCCAGGCCGGCCGTTTCAGATTGCCCTTCTCGCGTGCCTCCCCCCAGATCCGCTTGATCTCGGCAACGGCTGTATCCATTGCGGCGGCCAGTTGCTGCTGGACCTTGTCGGGCTCGTGCCCTTCCACGAAGATCGGCGCATAGCCCATCCCCTCAAAGAACTTCCGCAATTCGTCCTTTGGGATGCGGGCTAGGAAGCATGGATTGGCGATCTTGTACCCGTTGAGATGCAGGATCGGCAGCACGCATCCGTCACGGGCGGGATTGAGAAACTTATTGCCATGCCACCCCGTCGCAAGCGGACCCGTTTCCGCCTCGCCGTCGCCAACGACACAGGCGACGATCAAATCCGGATTGTCAAACGCCGCGCCATAGGCATGGCTCAAGGCATAGCCCAGTTCGCCGCCCTCATGGATGCTTCCTGGCGTTTCGGGAGCGACGTGGCTCGGAATGCCGCCGGGAAAACTGAACTGCTTGAACAGCGCCTGCATCCCTTCGGCGTCCTGGCCGATATTCGGGTAGACTTCGCTGTAGGTCCCTTCCAGATAGGCATGCGCGACCAGCGACGGCCCGCCATGGCCCGGTCCGATCACGTAAATCATGTTGAGGTCGTCGCGCTTGATCACGCGGTTCAAATGCACATAAAGCATGTTCAAGCCGGGCGATGTCCCCCAGTGGCCGAGCAGCCTTGGCTTGATGTGCTCCCGCTTGAGTGGTTCCTTCAATAGCGGATTGTCGAGCAGATAAATCTGCCCGACGGAGAGATAGTTCGATGCGCGCCAGTAGGCGTCCATCAAGCGGAGTTCCTCTGCTCCAAGCGGAGTGGCCGTTGCCTGATAGTCGTCGGTTGCAAGAGCGGTGTTCGTCATCATCAGCCTCCTATCGACTTTTTCGTCGTCTCAATCTCCGTGCTGCACGCCGCGAAGCATCCGCACGGTTATCTGGGTTTCCTCCATTGCCATCCGCCACTATCGCCAAGGTCGAGAATGGCATCGTAGGCCGATATGTTAGCGGCGCTCCCGATGTGGACGCAGGCAATGCCGTCATTTGCAAAGCGTGTCACGATCCGGAAAAATGTATCCCAGCCAACCATAACCTCGGTCCTCTCAAGCAAGATGACATACGGCTTCGCAACGCATACGCTCGCCAGCATCAGCAAGTGCTGCTCTCTTTGCGTCAGAAACGTATGCCACTCCACTTCTTGTTGAAATCCCCCTGCCTTAGAAATGCGCTCGAGCTCGAATTCGGCAAGTAGCAACGAAATCCGTTCGTCCGAAATTTCTGAGTTCGCAGCGGGAGGAACAAGCAGCTGTCGAAGTGTACTCGGCGGAAGATAGGGCTGCTGCGGCAGGAAGCGTATCCGTTCCCCAGCCGGGCGAAAAATTCGGCCAGAACCGGGACAAGCAATACCTGCTGTGGCCCTGAAAAACGCGCTCCCCTGGTCTTCTCGGGCGCACGTCACCAGAACGCGGGCACGAGCCGGAATAACCGCCGTCAGATCCTGTAACAACGGCGAGCCATCCCGCTTGGACAATATCGTGAGCTTCTCGTACGACAGCTCTTCCCGGGTGCTATCGATTTGAATCTCGGGTCGACTGCGCTGCGAGTTCTCTATCGCCTCTAAGAGCGTACTGAGCCGCGCCACCACTGCGGCAAAATTGGAGATCGAGTTGAATTGATTGATTATCAGCGAAAAAGCACCCACCAGCATCGCGAATGCTGCCGCGGACTGCGTAATCACCCCAAATTCGATATCACCGCGGAAGAAGGCCGGTGCGACAATCAAGGCGGGGATGATCTGGATCAGCCAGTTGTAGCCCGTCGTGAAGAAGCCGACATTGCGGTTGACGGACGTTATGTTGCGAAAGTTGGTCACCAAATCATCAATTCGGCCCGCAAGAAAGGATTTCATGCGCGGCTCACTGCCCGTCAGCATTATCCGCTCGGCATTCTCCCTCGCCTGAATGAGACCCGTACGGAAACTTGCCTCTTTATCGAGCTGGTCATAGTTCAGCTTGATGAGCGGGCGCCCCAGCCAGATCGTAAGAAGCGAGCCGCAGGCCGCATAAACGACCGCCACGGAAAACAAGACGGGGTTGATCGATAAGAGCACCCCTGAGAAAGAAAGGATCGTTAGTCCACTGCTGAAGATCATCAGCAGGAAAGACAATGTCGTCACGGTGAATGCGCGGATATCTTCCGAAATTCGCTGATCCGGATACGAGAGTTCTCCCGAAACACCGAGACGGTAAAAGGCTCCGTCGGTAAGATAGAGATTGACGGCGCGACGCGTCAGAAAGTCTCTCCAGGTGAGTGCTAGCCGCTCCTCGGTAAAGCGCGCAAAAACCGATGCGATCGTGGAGCCAGCAAACACGAGAAGATAGAATACGGCTTGCCGGACGAACTCCGCGATCTGCCTGTCGGCGATCGCCGTCATGAAGTTCCGGCCCACGAAGCTGTTCAGCACATTGAGCCCGTTGATCGCGAGGAAGAGCGCGACAAGGCATACCGTCAGAAGCTTTGCCGCGCCACCGACCTCCGAGGACATGAAAATTCGCACCGAGCGCAGAAAGCGCCCCGCCGTTACCCTGAAAGGAGTTCGCAGTTCTTCCATGCCTTTTCCCCTCGCGTCGCACCAATGCCTGAGCTTCGCTTTATCGGTGAAGCCCGTCTCCGCGACGCCTCCTCGAAGGCTATTCGTGCGACATAAGTTGGGAGCTCAACTTCGAACGATATCCTGGCAACTCTCCACCGCCCACACGAATGACAGCCCCTGTTCGAGGCCAATGGCCCAGAAATCGCAGCGTTGCGGGGCTAAGATTTGAGGTCGTGCGCCTGCCCTGACGCGCGCAGTTCCTTGAGGGTTTTGCCCACGCAGCTTCCCCCGTCGGATCCGCCCACGGCCTTTGCCTTACCGTTCAGCGTAATCGTGCCGGCAATCCGGTCGGAGGCTGAAAAAGTCGCGGTTCCGTCCTGGGTCACCCTCGACAAATAGAATGCGTGATAAGTGCCCTTGTACTCACAGCTGATAACCAGCGGAAAATCCTTAAAGGGATCTTGTGCGTACGCAGACGTGCCGGACAGAAGCGACGCCCCACAAGTGGCGAGCATTGCAATCGATATTTTAAGAAAAGGCGACAGATATACCATTGATCGAACCTCAACTGCGTGAAGAGTCTCGAGGCATGCATACAAGTGGCTATTAACTGCGCTGAGTATGTCGCAGCATGCCGCTACTAGGCAAGAAAATTGTGGCCGACGACGACACAATTCTACCGGGAAAAGAAACCCTTAGAGTGGTTCGAACGCTCCCCCCTCCCCCGGAGTACCGGTCTTCCCCGCCGGGCTAGGGCGAGATACTCCGCGGTGCCAAAGCACGTTGGCCAACGCGATTGGACTCGCGTCGACCACCGTTTTAGGACGTGTACGTTCTCGTCGCCCTGACTAGGCGGGCTGGGTCGCTCTGTCGGCGTTCGATGCCAAGCGACCGTCCAGAGCGCCGCTCCATAGCGTCAGAACCAGGGCTCCCACGACGAGGATTGCTCCAACCCAGGGCGTCGCCCCGAGCCCCAGCGAGGATTCCACCACGAGGCCGCCGATCCATGCGCCCGCGGCAATGCCGAGGTTGAATGCCGCGATATTCAGGGCCGATGCCACATCGACAGCGGCGGGGCGTACCTGCTTTGCCAATTGCACGACATAGATCTGCAGGCCGGGCACGTTAGCGAAAGAGAGGAAGCCGAGCGCAGCCAGCGTCGGAACGGCCAGCCAGGGCGACGGCGCCGTGAAGCTGAAGAGCACCAGCACGATTGCCTGGGCAACGAACAATCCGGTCAAGGCATGTACCGGGCTGCGATTGGCAAACCGCCCGCCGGCGACGTTGCCGATGGCGATCGCGATGCCGTAGAGCACGAGAACGAGGCTGACGGTGCCGGCTGCAAATCCGGTGATCTCCTGCAGGATCGATGCAAGGAATGTGAAGGCAACGAATGTGCCGCCGTAGCCGAGCGCGGTCATGGCGAAGACGATAAGCAGACGGCCGCTGCCGAGTACACGGATCTGGTCGCCGATGCTGGCGGCCGGCGCCTTCTTCAGGTTCGACGGCAGCAACACGGCAATCGCAATAAAAGCGATTGCGCCAAGGCCGGCAACGGCAGCGAAAGTTGCCCGCCAGCCGAACACCTGTCCAATGAGCGTTCCGAGCGGAACGCCGGTGACGATGGCAACCGTCAGGCCCATGAACATCATGGCGATGGCTGAGGCGCGACGGTTTTCGGGAACGAGATCAGCCGCGATGGTCGAGCCGACAGAGAAGAAGACGCCATGCGCAAAGGCCGAAAGCACGCGCGCGACCAGCAATGGCGCGTAGCTCGGGCTGATTGCCGCCATCCCGTTGCCGATGACGAAGAGCGCCATGAGGCCCAGAAGCAGTGGCTTGCGCTCGATACGTCCGGTCAACGCCGTCAGCACCGGTGCGCCGAAGGTGACGCCCAAGGCGTAGACACTGACGATCAGTCCGGCCAACGGCAGGCTGATGCGAAGATCTGAAGCGACAGTCGGCAACAGGCCGACGATGACGAATTCTGTTGTTCCGATCGCATAGGCTGCGATCGTCAAAGCGAAGAGAGCAATTGGCATGACGTGCCTCGAATGAACTGCCGGCCTGCCGGCGTGGTTGACTGGCGAACATATGGAGGCACTGGATTTCAGTGATAAGCGGTCACTTCGTCCAAGGATCTATGAACTGAATTCACAAAAGCAAAGGAAGTACAGCAAGGAGTGCCCCAGGGAGCGGATCGATGGCAGCTAGCGACGGAACAGCGCGCAAGGCTCGTTGCGGTTCGGTAACACTTGCCCAAAACTCGTCGCGGCACGTAGGCATCTGACGCGAATTGCACATAACATCGGCTTGGTTACTGTAATGTACTTTCACTTTCGCCCGGCCACCGTAAGGTGCTTGCGTTTTCAATGAGGGAACCGGAAACGTGATCGCTGCCCGCACTGTTCGGACACTTGTACCGCTGCTCGTCGCCGCACTTCTTGCCGGTTGTGGTCACCCAAGCGGGGTCATGGCACCCGTTGCGGCGACGTCGAACACCGCCAAGGTCAGCATGCTGGTCGCGACCACGCGCGAACCCTCCGGCGACCCTGCAACGCTCTTCACCGGCGAACGCAGCCCGAAGCCCTATCTGACTGCCGTCGACGTCTCCATACCGCCGAAACGAGAGCCCGGCACCGTCCAATGGCCGAAGCGACTGCCGCCCAATCCGGCGACCGACTTTGCAGTGACCGGCGTGAAGGAAATCGACACGATTCCACAGGGGCGCGCCTGGTTCCACCAGAATATCCAGGATGGGCGAGCACTGGTTTTCGTTCACGGCTTCAATAACAAATACGAAGATTCGGTTTTCCGGCTCGCCCAGATCGTCCACGATTCCGGCATGCAGGCGACCCCTCTCCTTTTCACGTGGCCTTCGCGCGCGCAGGTCACGGCCTACGAATACGACAAGGAAAGCACCAACTATTCGCGCACGGCGCTCGAACAGGCCTTGCGAACGCTGGCCGCCGACCCTGATGTAAAGGACATCACGATCCTTGCACACTCGATGGGTACCTGGCTCACCATGGAGTCGCTGCGACAGATGGGTATCCGCGACGGCCACGTGAACAGCAAGATTCATAACGTCATTCTCGCTTCGCCCGATATCGACATCCAGGTCTTTGCCAAGCAATTCGCGGAGATGGGCACGCCGACGCCAAAGTTCACGATCTTCGTATCTCAGGATGACAAGGCGCTTGCGGTGTCGAGTTTCATCACGGGGAAGGTCTCGCGTTTGGGCGCGATCGACCCGACTGTCGAGCCCTATCGTTCGAAACTCGAAGCCGCCGGTATTACCGCAATCGATCTTACCAAGGTGAAGGGCGAAGGTCTGAACCATGGCAAGTTCGCCGAAAGCCCCGAGATCGTTCAACTGATCGGCCAGCGCATCATCACGGGACAGACGCTGACGGACTCGAACGTCTCGCTCGGTCAAGGTCTCACTGCCGTCGTCGGTGGCACCGTCACCACCATCGGCAATGTCGCCGCCACCGCGGTCGCGGCGCCTGTCACGGTGCTCGAACAGCCAACGCGGGCCAAGAAGCGTCCGGTCGATGAAACGCTGCAAGGCGACCTCAAGGTGCAGCCGCTCACGCAGTAAGCGTGCGCGTTCCACTCGTTGTTACGTTTTGACGCTCGTTTGTTTACCGTAACGTACTTACCGAGTGACGCTCTTCAGTGGGAACGTAGGCTCGTCGAAAAATGCGACGACCTGCCCACAACCAGGAGAGCGTAAATGTTGGATGACCTGAATAGACAAGGGGGATCGCAATGAGCGCGTCTCTCTCGAAACGGCTTCGGCATGCCGGCGCGGCGCTTGCCCTTTCGCTGGCCTCTACTTCGCTCAGCTACGGCGCTGCTCATGCACAGCTGGCGGCACCGGCTCAGAACACGGCAAAACCGAACATCCTGGTCATCTTCGGCGACGACATCGGCCAGACGAACATCAGCGCCTATTCGATGGGGGTCATGGGCTACAAAACGCCCAACATTGACCGGATCGCCAAGGAAGGTATGCTGTTTACCGACTACTACGCCGAAAACAGCTGCACCGCCGGCCGCTCGACATTCATCACAGGCCAGGTTTGCCTCCGCACGGGCCTTTGCAAGGTTGGTATCCCCGGTGCGACCGTCGGCCTGCAGGCGCGTGACATTACCATTGCACAGGCGCTGAAGCCGCTCGGTTATGCGACGGGCCAGTTCGGCAAGAACCATCTTGGCGACCGCGACGAGTTCCTGCCCACGAAGCACGGCTTCGACGAGTTCTTCGGCAACCTCTATCACCTAAATGCCGAGGAGGAGCCCGAGCGTCCCTACTACCCGAAGAATGACCAGGCGTTCGTGAAGAGCAACTCGCCGCGCGGGGTCCTGCATTCGTTTGCCGATGGCAGGGTCGACGACACCGGAGCCCTGAACCGCAAGCGCATGGAAACGATCGACGACGAAACGACAGCAGCAGCGATAGACTTCATCCAGCGGCAGGCCAAGGAAGGAAAGCCCTTCTTCACCTGGATGAACACGACTCGCATGCACGCCTTTACGCACGTGCGCGATTCCATGCAGGGCCAAAGCGGAATGCCCGGCAACGAATATGCGGACGGCATGCTCGAGCATGACGGCGATGTCGGCAAGCTCCTGAAAGCGCTGGACGATCTCAACATCGCCGACAATACGATCGTCGTTTACACGACGGACAACGGTCCCAACCAATGGTCATGGCCGGATGCGGCGACGACCTCCTTCCGAAGCGAGAAGGACACCAACTGGGAAGGCGCATTCCGTGTTCCCGCGATGGTTCGTTGGCCCGGCCACATCAAGGCCGGCGACGTGTCTAACGAAATGATGTCCGGGCTCGACTGGTTCCCGACCCTGCTTGCGGCCGCCGGCGATAACGACATCAAGGAGCGGCTTCTCAATGGCACCAGCATCAACGGCAACCAGTTCAAGGTCCATCTGGATGGCTATAACCAGCTTCCCTATCTGACGGGACAGCAGCCGAAGTCGGGACGCGACGAATTCTACTATTTCAACGATGATGGAGAAGTCGTCGCCTATCGTTATGGCAACTGGAAGATCGTGTTCTGCGAACAGAGGGAGCCGGGCGGCTTCGTCGTATGGGCTAACCCTTTCACCTGCCTGCGTGCACCGAAGGTCTTCAATCTGCGCATGGACCCCTACGAACGCGCCGATGTCGTCTCCGACCAGTATTACGACTGGCTGGCGAAGAATGCCTATCTCATCCAGTACGGCGTCTGGCGGGTCGCTCCATTCCTGCAGACGTTCAAAGACTACCCTCCCAGCCAGCGCTCGGCGAGCTTCAGTATCGACCAGATGGTCGAGGCCCTGATGCGCTCCATGGACCAAGGCCCTGCGACAGGAAAGTAGCAACAGCCATGAGCGGGCTGCCTTTCGAGCGCCCGCTCATCTGTTTAGGGGGGAACCATGACTGCGCGCGACGATATTCTCGACCTCGGCAAAAGGATCGGGCAGTCAATCATCGGCCAGGAGACGATGGTTGAGCGCTTGCTGCTCGGCCTCCTCGCCAACGGCCACCTCCTGGTCGAGGGCTTGCCGGGGCTTGCCAAGACGCGTGCTATCAAGAGCTTGGCGAAAAACCTGGATGCAGAGCCTTTCCCGCATCCAGTTCACCCCTGACCTGCTCCCCGCCGACATCACCGGCTCGGAGATTTACTTCAGCGAAGGCGGCAAGGGTGAGTTCAAATTCCAGCGGGGACCGATCTTTGCCAGCCTGATCCTTGCCGACGAAGTCAATCGCGCGCCGGCCAAAGTGCAGTCAGCGCTTTTCGAGGCGATGGAGGAACGGCAGGTGACGGTCGGCGGAAAGAGCTACGTCTTGCCGCCTCTCTTCATGGTCATGGCAACGCAAAACCCGATCGAGCAGGAAGGCACCTACCCTCTTCCCGAAGCTCAGCTCGACCGCTTCCTCATGCATGTCGAGGTCGGTTATCCCGATGGAAAGTCCGAGGCGGCCATCATGCGTCTGAACCGGGACGAGGAAACCGCAGCACACGGTGGCACGAAGCCCGCCGAAGAGCAGAAGCTTAACCCCCCAGTCCGTTTTCGACGCCCGCAAGGAGATTGGCGCGGTTACCGTTTCGAGTCCGGTCGAGGACTACATCGTCGCACTGGTGCTCGCCACCCGCTATCCTGACAAATACGACAAGGATCTGGCGGAGCTTCTGCAGGTTGGCATCAGCCCGCGCGGCGTGATTGGCCTCGACAAGGTCTCCCGGTCCTTTGCGTGGTTCAAGGGGCGGGATTACGTGACGCCCGATGACGTCAAGGCAGTCGTGAACGATGTCTTCCGCCATCGTCTCATCCTGTCTTACCAAGCACATGCGTCGAATACGACGCCTGACCAGGTGATCAATCGCATCGTCGAGCTCGTGGCCGTCTCTTGAGGACCGCGCAATGCCGACAAATCCCGATGCAGAAGGCATCCACGTCTCAACCAGCCAGCTGGTAGCTCTGGAAGGTCGCGCCCGCGATCTGAGTTTCGTGCAGAGAGCCAAGAGCCATCGCCTGCTTGCCGGTCGCATGCAGTCTTCCATGCGTGGCCGCGGACTGACATTCGAGGAACTGCGGGACTACCTGCCTGGCGACGACATCCGCACGATCGATTGGCGCGTCACCGCGCGCACGACGAAGCCGGCAGTCCGTGTCTACTGCGAAGAAAAGGAAAGGCCGGCACTGGTCGTCGTCGACCAACGCATCAATATGCTCGTCGGCAGTCGCCGCTCGATGAAATCGGTCACGGCGGCGGAAGCGGCCATACTTTGCGCCTGGCGCATTCTCGGCTCCGGCGACCGTGTCGGGGGCTTTGTCTTTAATGACGAAAGGATCGACGAAATAGGCCCACATCGCAGCCGCGAAGCAGTGATCGGCTTTGCCGACCGGATCGCGACTCAGAACGCCGAATTGAGCGCGAGCTATTCCGGCACCGTCTCTCGATGCACTCGACACCGTCGTCGAACGCGTCGCCAATATCGCGCATCACGATCATCTCGTGATTATCATCAGCGACTTCGACGGCCACACGACGGCGACCCGCGACCGTTTGCTGCGCCTTGCCGCCCATAACGACGTGATCTGCCTCTTGGTCTATGATCCCTTCATGCTGGAACTGCCGCAATCGGGGAACATCGTGGTCAGCGGCGGCAACCTCCAGGCTGAGCTGGCGCTGAGGCAAGGCAACGTGCGCCAATCGATAGACCGCTTCGCCCGAGAACGCGGCCGGGAACTGCGCACCCGGCAGCGTGAACTCGGCCTTCCCATGCTGCCCATCTCCACAGCGGAAGAAACGGCGCCTCAGCTCCGCAAATTGCTGGAACAGGCCGCCTGGCGCCAGAGGCGGCGGTGACATGGAACCGGCCGGCACCTCGTTGGACCCGATGACTGAAACAGCGCTGCGTTCGCTGAAGGACATCGCCGTGCCGCCGCCGGTTTCGTGGATGCCTCAGACATGGGGCTGGGCCGTCCTGGCCGCGATCCTGACCCTGATCCTTGCTATAGCGTTTCTGCTCTGGCTTCGCCACTATCGCGCCAATGCCTACCGGCGCGAGGCGCTGACGCTGCTTGCTGGCGTGGAAGCGAAGATCCGCAATCCCGAGACACGGCAGTTCGGTGTTCGTGACCTCGCGATACTTCTAAAGCGTGTCGCTCTTGCCGGCTGGCCTCGCGACGATGTTGCTTCCCTCGCCGGCGCGGCCTGGGTGAAGTTTCTCGAGGTCCACGGTGATCGTGCGACCAGCCGTGCGCTACAAGCCGTGCTTGATGATCTCGAATATCAAACCAGCGAAGGGAGCGGCGCGAATACGGAAACCGAATTGATTGCTGGTGCGCGCAACTGGATCGAGCGTCATCATGTATCAGCTTGATCATCCATGGCTGCTGGTGTTGCTGCCGCTACCCCTCATAGTCTGGTGGTTGTTGCCTGCCCATCATGAAACCTCGGCATCGGTGCGCTTGCCTTTCTTTGACCAGGTCGCAAGCGCGGTCGGCATCACGCCGACATCGGGCTCGGTGATCGCCCGGCGAAGTTGGCCGCAACTGGTTGCCGAAGCCCTTGCTTGGTGCCTCATCGTGGTCGCCCTCGCCCGCCCGCAATTCGTCGAGCCGCCGATCGAGAAAATCGAACCCCAGCGTGATCTCGCTGGCACTCGACCTTTCGCAATCCATGGACACTCGTGACTTTCGTGCTCCGGATGGGACCACACGTCCACGCGTCGACGCGGTTCGCACGGTCGCCGCCGATTTCGTTACCAAGAGACCGGGCGATCGCATTGGCTTGATCGCCTTTGGTGACGCTCCCTACCCACTCGTCCCCTTCACGATGGATCACCGTACTGTTCAGGCAATGATTGCCGAAACGCTGCCCGGAATGGCGGGGCCTCGGACCGCGCTTGGCGATACGATTGGCCTTGCCGTCAAGATGTTCGAGAAGACCACCGATGCCGCCAGCTAAAGCAGCCGACATAGCCAAGCAGAAGGGCGTTGTTATCCATGCAGTCGGGATAGGCGACCCGGCGGCAACCGGCGAAGACAAGCTGGACACTGCGGCCTTGCAAAAGATCGCAAGCGACACAGGTGGCCGCGATCCGGCAATGGTTGACGCAACAGCGGCAAATGCGCGCAGAATCCGAGCCGGAGCGCTTCCGCCGGATGCTGCACGCCGTCAAGCATGAGACACCGCAGGGCGTTTACGCTTCGCTCGACCACTGGTGCCGTGCCGTTGGTTACCGGACGGCTTCGGCCTGGGCAGCCGCCTGTGGCGACACAGACCTTTGCTGTCACGTCGAGCAACTCGATCGATTGCTCTACGGCTCCGGCTCATCGGAGGCTACGCTCGATGGGGCAGCACTCGCGGCTGCGATCACGCGAAACAGGCATGCGCGGCAACACGCGCCACGCACGACGCGCGGAAATCCGTTGCCCGAGTTGAATCCATAGGGCCGAGCAGCAGATTTACGCCTGATGTAACGTTTTCTGGAAGGCATGTTACCGTAACGTACTTACGGCTGAAGCAACGCGTGGCGATACTCAGGGCAGGCTTTCGGAGGCGACGATGGCACTGGCATTTGACGCAAAACACCGACCGCAACGTCAGGGCGGCGACCATGACGACCTCGTGTGGATACCTGGCCGGACCTTCGTGATGGGTTCCAACGACCACTATCCGGAAGAGGCCCCGGCTCATCCCGTGACCGTGGACGGCTTCTGGATCGAGGCAACGCCGGTCACGAACCGTAAGTTCCAGGAATTCGTCAAGGCAACCGGCCATGTCACAATGGCCGAGAAAGCCCCAGACCCGAGAGATTACCCCGGCGCCTTGCCGAACATGCTACGGGCGGGATCTCTCGTCTTCGCGCCACCCAAAACGGTAAGCGGCACCGACATTACCCAGTGGTGGAAATTCAAGTTCGGCGCCAACTGGCGGCGGCCCTATGGCGGCTTGAGCGATCTCCGCGGCAAGCTGGACCATCCGGTCGTGCATGTCGCCTATTCCGATGCGAAGGCCTATGCCGAATGGGCGGGAATGGACCTGCCGACGGAAGCGGAGTGGGAACTCGCAGCCCGCGGCGGGCTTGACGACACCGAGTTTGCCTGGGGCCACGAACTCATGCCCGAAGGCGTCGCGATGGCCAACACCTGGCAAGGCACGTTCCCGACCCACAGCACGAAACCGGCCGGCAAGGATCGAACGACGCCCGTGCGTTCGTTTCCGCCGAACGGCTACGGCGCCTATGACATGATCGGCAACGTCTGGGAGTGGACATCGGACTACTGGTCGACCCGCCATCCGGAACCAGCTGCGAAAGCCTGCTGCATCCCAGAGAACCCTCGCGGCGGCGGCAAAGAGGCCAGCTATGATCCCAACCAAGCCAACATTCTTATCCCAAGGCGCGTGCTGAAGGGCGGCTCGCACCTTTGCGCCCCGAACTATTGCCGGCGTTATCGCCCGGCAGCCCGCCACGCTGAGCCGGAAGATACCTCGACCAGCCATGTCGGCTTTCGCTGCATCAAGCGCGTTGCAACCTGATCAGGAGTATCCAGATGTCCCGGTATGCGCGCGCCGTCCTGCTTTTTCTGCTGCTTCCAGTGAGCGCGTTCGGACAGGAACTTCCCTCGTGGAATGAGGGCAAGTCGAAGCAGGCGATCGTCGACTTCGTCAAGAAGGTGACGACAGAGGGCGGTACTGACTACGTGGCGCCTGAGGACCGTATCGCCGTCTTCGACAATGACGGAACGCTGTGGACGGAGCAGCCATTCTACTTCCAGCTTGGTTTCATGTTGGATCGGGTCAAGACACTCGCCCCGCAACACCCCGAGTGGAAAGAGAAGGAACCCTTCAAATCGATCCTCGCCGGCGATCTCAAAGGCGTCGCAAAGAGCGGCGAGCGGGGCATCGTCGAGCTTGGAATGGAGACCCACGCAGGAATGACGACCGACGACTTCCGCAAGATCGTCACCGACTGGTTCGCCACGGCGAAACACCCCAAGACCGGAAAGCCCTACAATGAGATGACATTCCTGCCGATGCGCGAACTCCTGGACTACCTGCGCGCAAATGGCTTCAAGACCTTCATTGTCTCCGGCGGCGGCGTCGAGTTCATGCGCCCCATCACGGAGAAGGCATACGGCATTCCGCCCGAACAGGTCGTCGGCAGCACGATCACGACGCAATATGCCCTGGTCGGCGATACGCCGGTTCTGAACCGGCTCCCGAAGATCGATTTCGTCGATGATGGTCCCGGCAAACCGGTAGGGATCAACAAGTTCATCGGCAGACGCCCGGTCTTTGCTGCCGGCAATTCGGACGGAGACTACGAAATGCTGCGCTGGGTGATGGCCGGTCAGGGGCCTCACTTCGCAATGATCGTTCATCATACCGATGCAGATCGGGAATACGCATACGATCGCAAATCCGACTTCGGAAGGCTCGACAAGGCACTTGATGAGGCCATTGCGCGCAACTGGCTGCTCGTCGACATGAAAGCTGACTGGAAGAAGATCTACGCGTTCGATCAATAGTCCCGGCTGGCACAGTTTTGCCCGCCGTCATGCTCCATATGCTCGCTGTCAAACGAAAGGAACAGACAATGTCGGAACTCGTTGTTATCGGCTTCGATGCCATGGATGAAGCAGACAAGGTGCTGCTGAAATTGAACAGCCTGAAGAAGGAATACCTCGTCGATCTCGAAGATGCAGTCGTGGTGGTCCGAGACGAGGCCGGCAAGGTCCACCTCAAGCAGAGCCTCAACCTGACAGCAATCGGTGCCACGTCAGGCCTGTTGTCCGGTTCCCTCTGGGGCGGTCTCGTCGGCCTGCTTTTCCTCAATCCGCTCGCGGGCTTTGCGATCGGCGGCCTCGTCGGTGCAGGCACCGGCGCGATCTCCGGCTCGCTTGCCGACTACGGCATCGACGACGAATTCATCAAGTCTCTTGGCGGAACGATACCGAATTCCTCCTCCGCTCTCTTCGTCCTCGTGCGCAAGGCGCAACCGGAGAAGGTTCTCGCCGAGCTCCAGGGGCTGCGTGGCCGCGTCCTGAAAACGTCGCTGGCGCCTGATCAGGAAGAGCGGTTGCGCAAGGCGCTCTCGGACAATCCGAGCGAAGCCGCATCCGCATAATTCAACGGGCGGCCCCGCTCGCACCGCTAGTGTGATCCGGGGTCGCCGTTGAAGCGAACGTCCCTGTTTCTGATGGTTTGCGGTTCCTGCGAGACCGCGCGATATTGCCCCTTCCGATTGGCAGGCAGGCGCGTTCGCGAGGGGCGAAACAATGGCAATCATCTCCACTGCGGCGAAGCGGCGAATTCTCGCACTTATCGCTCGCTTCGCCTTCCGGCTGGCCGTTGTCGCCTTCGCGGGATGGTTTGCGCTCGCCGCCTTCTATCAGGCCCCTTCGGCATGGAAATGGCCGACCATCGCTGCCAGCTTTCTCGTCGGACTCATGGCCATTCTGATTGTCAGACGGCGGCCGCTGCTTGCCGGTGCACTTCTGTTGGCGGCAATGCTCGCCGTTTCCTACTGGTGGAACAGCATCAAGCCGAGCAACGATCGGGAATGGGCGGCCGACGTTGCCCACGGTGTCACAGCAACAATAACAGGCGACCAAATCACCCTCCACAACGTCCGCAACTTTCAATGGCGGACAACTGAGGACTTCGATCCAATTTGGCAAACCGGGCAATATGACCTCGCCTCACTCCAGTCGGTCGATCTGTTGAACTCCGTCTGGAGCAATCCCGCGATTGCCCATACCCTTATCAGCTTCGGTTTTGCAGATGGTAGACACGTCGTATTCTCGGCCGAGATCCGAAAGGAGCAAGGCGAGGCATTCTCGGAGATCGGCGGCTTCTTCAAAGAATTCGAACTGGTGCTGATTGCTGCCGAAGAAAGCGACATCGTCCGCCTGCGCACCAACACCCGCCGGGAAAGTGTGTCGCTCTATCCGCTCCGGCTCTCGCCTCAGATCGCACGCGCCCTCTTCCTGTCCTACCTAGAGAAGGCCAACGCGCTTGCGGCTCAGCCGGAATTTTACCAAACGATCACAGCAAACTGCACGACAATCGTCTTCAAGCTCGCTCGGCTGATCGATCCCGGCATCCCGCTAGACTGGCGCATCATCATATCCGGTTACCTGCCGGACTATCTCTACGACCACGGACTGATCCGTACCGACCTCCCCCTCGACCAGGTCAGGAAACAAGCCGAGATCAGCAGCCGGGCACAAGCCGCCCCAACCCCGAATGACTACTCGAGGGCAATTCGAACTCCCTAGACGGTCGCTAGGCGCGTTGCAGCGAAGCCGAAGGGGGCCCGGCGCAAGACATCCGCGACGAAGATACTTAAAACGCAGTAGCTACACCCTCAACCTTGAAGCGGGCGCCCGCTTTCGTCAGCCCTTCCTCAATCGATGCGGAAAACACCGGCTGATACCGTCGCTGCGCCATTCTCTTCCGGAAGGTCGTCTCGAAATCTGGCGCGAGTTGCCGGAGTTCGGCTAGCCGCGGGGCGGCTTCATCCGACCCAAGCTGTCCCAGTGCTGCCACACGCAGGACGCTGATCAGGAAAGCGCTATCGCTCGTCTGCTCAGCAAGCAGCGAGGCCTCCGACCAATCTCTTCGCCGGTAAGCGTCGAGCGCGAGCACGAGAACCGCGTCGCGCGGGACGACATCAACCGACTTGCCGGCATCGCGAGCCAAAGAAATGCCCGCATCGAAATAGCCCGACGAGAACAGGACAAGGGCAAGCTTTGCTGCCACATCGGGGTTATTGGGATTGAGCGCCAGCGCGCGGTTGCCTTCGGCGAGTGCCGCGTCCATCCGCCCACTGTAGAATTGTGCCAACATCAATGCGATATGAGCCCGATCGGAGAGCGGCGCTAAAGAAACGGCCCGGCCAGCAAGTTCAAGCGCACGCGCCATCTTGCTGTCGTCGGCAGCTTCCGCCTGTTCCGCCGCCAGCACCGTTGCGAGCGCTGCCGTTGCGTCGGCATCATAACTGTTAGCCGCGATCGTTCGCTCGAGGCAACCGATCGTCTGCCCGATGCCCGATGCCCCACCGCCGTCGAGCTCGTACTCGGCCCGAAGGACGCATGCGTTGCCAAGCGAGCGCTCGGCCGCATTGTGGGTTTCGATATTGTTGATCACGCCGCGTATCGTAGCAAAGCGGCGTGCAAGCTGCGCAACCAGTTCACCGCGTACCGCCGCAGCCGTTCGCCCGGTGGCATCGACCCTTTCAAGGCCGGATTTCAGAAGGTCGCCCGTCTCGGTGTCGACGATCTGCCACCAGATGCTGCGATCGTGGCCATCACCATAGTACTTCATATCGATCGCATAGGTGTTCGATTTTGCCGGGCGAAGCACCGAGGCAAGCGGTCTTTCGCGCCGCGGAACCTGTGAAACCGTCAAAGTCTGGAATTGCGTCAGGGCGGTCAACAGCATGTCCCGCGTAACAGAGGCCTCACCGCGCAACGCCTCGTCCATGGCGGCCAGGGTGATGACAACGGTCGGCTTGGCGGTCATGATCGGGCGTGACGCGTAGACGGCGACACCGCCCGCCACCGCCGCAATCATCAGCAGCCCCAGGGTTGCC
Source organism: Rhizobium sp. YTU87027 (assembly GCF_050644135.1). Lineage (NCBI taxonomy): Bacteria > Pseudomonadati > Pseudomonadota > Alphaproteobacteria > Hyphomicrobiales > Rhizobiaceae > Rhizobium > Rhizobium sp. YTU87027. Next base: position 2,344,757 of record NZ_CP098440.1, read on the forward strand.
ACCGCCAGCCACGACCAGCTTCGGGCGGCGGAAACAACGGTTGGGGAAACCTGAGCAGAAACGACGTCTATAGGGTCTACGTCGACCACTGCGGAATGCTCTTCCGCATCGACGTGCGGGAAATTTCCCGGCGGCAGCGTGAAAACGGCGACATAGCGCCCCCTCGGCAGTTGAACCGTGACGCCACCCTCCGTGCCGAAGGCCTCGTAGTACTGGCTAAGCGAGGATCGCAGCCGGCTCAGTTCGATGCGGACGATAGGATCGAGCGAGGGATCGAAATTGCTTTGCCGCCCGAGCACATCGACGGCGATGGAATAGGCTTTCACGCCCTCCGCACAACCGGCGAATTGCTGTTCCACGATATATCTGAGAATGCTCCGGCTTCGTTCGGTAGCTCTAAACCGCTCGTCGGCGAGCAGACGCTCCAGCTCTGCAAGGGCTTCTGGGCATGGGACTTCTTGACCCGCGCCATGCTGTTCTTCAGCTCTCATCACTGCAGCCCCGCCCCTGCTACGCAATGCTCAATGCCAAGTAGAACAGATGGGGCTATTGCGCAGAAAACAAGAGGTTGCAATATGAAATGCTAACAAAACCGAAACGTGATTGGGGGCTGGCCTATCCACTGGTCCTAATCCGGCACGCCGCCTCAGTGCTCAAGGCAGTACTTCGTCACATCTGCCTCGATCTCCGCGCAGACGATTTCATACTCATTGACCATCGCACGGTTCGCATCTCCGCCGGCACTTCTCAGCCGGTCAAGAGTGGAGCTCGCATCTTCATAGGCTTCGCAAAGACTGCGAAGGGATTCCGACTTCTCCCCGATCGAGTGAAGTCGTCCACGCACGGCGGGCAGCTTCAGCATAAGGCGACGCAGTCCTCGGCGCTCAGCGTCTGTGGACGTTCTTACCTCGTCGTTTTCCTTGCCCATGAAGACCACCCCGGCTTCGGTCGGCTTCGTCGGAGGCATGTTATCGACGGGGCTGTTCGATGGAAGTACGCAACGGTAACAAACGCGTATCAATCGACGCCGCCGGCTCTTGTTACGTCGGCATTAGCGCGTTGCGCATCCGCACAAATGAACTGAGGTGCAGAAGGAGCCGCTTGTCCAGTCGAAACGCCCAAACTCGCCGGAAACGAAACACAAATGTTCGCGGCGCAACCGGGCGCGGCTAGATGGCCGGTATCAGCGTGAAGAGTTCCTGCGCGCGATTGACACCGCGCAGTACGTGGAGACCGATCGAATGCAGGCTGTCGATCTGTGATGGCGGAATGATCGCCGCAAAACTCGCCGACATCAGCAAACGGCTGTGCAGCGACGGGCAGAGGGAGACGATGCGGCTAACCTCGTTGACGGCTGGCCCGATCACCGTGAAATCAAGGCGGTCTTCACTGCCGATGTTGCCGTAGAAGACGTCGCCGAGATGAAGCCCGAGATAGACGTCGGTCACCGGCCTGCCCTCGATGCGCCGTTGCGCATTGAGATCGAGCAGGCGCTTGTCGAGCAGCGATCGCGCCTTCAGCGCCGCAGAACAGGCCTCGCTGGGCCGCCTGCCCTTGAATATCGCCAGCGTGCCGTCGCCCATCAGCTTGAGTACCTCGCCTCCGGCCTGCTGGACCGACGAGATCACTGCATCGGCATAGTCGTTGAGCATCGGAATGATCTCTTCCGGATCGACCGTATCCGATATATGCGTGAAATTGGCGAGGTCGGAAAACCAAAGGGCCGCCGAGATACGGTCGCTTTGACCGCGGGTGATCTTGCCGTGCAATACCTGATTGGCAGCATCCTGCCCCAGGTAGACCTTGGCAATCGTGCCGGCCACACCGCTGATCGTCACGCATTTAACAGCCAGCGCCAGGCAGGGAAGCAGATCGCGCAGTACGGCAATGTCACTTTCAGAGAAGCCTCCCGTCGACCGGGTGGCGAAGTGAGAGAAGAAGCAGTCGATGTCTCCGATCGTCCCACCGTCTCCGAACCGGTGCGCCATGGCGATGAAGTCCGTGAAATCAGCGGCCTTCAGATCATCGAGCAGATAGAACTCGGTCGGATCGCCCTCGGTCAGATTTCTGCGGACCTCTCCGGACCCCGTCGTTTCCAAGTGATGGAAGGCGGAGCGAAGCCAGTTGTCAGCGATCACGCCAGGATCGGAGAAGCCGTATTCCGAGACGCGTTCGATCGGCTCCCTGCTGTCCCAGCGGAACGCTCGGCGTTCATAGATCGGATGCAGAGTATCCATGACGGCAACGGAGCGCTCGATCGGAAGTCCGTTCGCGCGACACCGTTCGCAAAACCCGGCGAGGAGGTCCGCTTCCGCCACGCCCTTCAGTCCGCTCTGCATCAGCCAGGCGGTGATTTCTATGACGTGGCGGTCGTCCACGGCGGTCTCCTAGAACCGGGGCGTCCATTTGTTTTTCTCGAGCCGAGCACCTTCGCCGTGCCACAGCTCCCTTCACCCGGTCATCGATGGACGCCCAGACCGGTGGCCTTAAAGTTTGCGAAAGCGGCTCTCGGAGACGCCCGATCAATTGACGATAGTGACGCTTGCCGTGCGACCGGCGACCAGCGCCGTATCGTCTGGCAGAGTATCGAGCGCCACCCGTACCGGAACTCGCTGAGCAAGCCGAACCCATGTGAATGTGGGCGTTACGTTGGCGAGCTGTGCACTGGTATCGCTTCGCTCCCGGTCTTCGATGCCACCAGCAACGCCGTCGACATGCCCCTTCAGAGGTGTCTTGCTCCCCATCAGATAGACGAGCGCGGGATCACCGACCTTGATGCGGTTCAGCTTGTTCTCTTCGAAATAGCCCGCGACGTAATAGGAATCGCTGTCGATCAACGCGGTAACGGCGGTGCCCGCCGTCACATAGTTCCCCGGTTGCATCGAGAAGTTGGTCAGCACGCCGTTGACTGGCGCGCGCACCACGGAGCGGTCCAGATTAAGTCGCGCGGTGTCGCGGCTGATCACTGCCTGGTTATAGGCGGCTTCGTCCTGTTGAACGGTCGTTTCGGCCTGCTGGATCTTCTGCCGCGTTACCGAGCCCTCGCCGAGCTTGCGATAGAGCTCGACATCACTTCTTGCCATGTCGAGCGCCGCCTTGCTGCTCTCCATTTGGGCTTCGGCTTGGCGCAGGGCAAGTATGAGGCGCGCCTGATCGATGCGGAAGATCACGTCGCCCTTGTGGACAGCCTGATTGTCCTTGGCGTCGACCTCACTGACGATCCCGGAGACATCGGCCGCAAGCCGTACGACGTCGGCGCGGACCTTGCCGTCCCGCGTCCAGGGCTCGTCCATATAATAGTCCCACAGATGCCAGCCGAGCACTCCCGCCAAGGCAACCATGACGCCGGTGAGCAAGAAGCGACCGGAATGAGCGAGAAGCGATTTCATAATGACACCTTATTCAAAGACAGCGCGATTGCGCCAAGCAGGCAGAAGTACATGGCCGTATCGAAGAGCGGTCGATGCCAGACCAGCCGGTAGAAGTCGACAGACGCCAGCACGCGCCGCAGGATGGCGTTGAGGAGGTAAGCGACGAGCGCGATGACGCCGAGCGTCGGGATGAAGATCCCGTAAATGTCGATATCAGGTCTCATGCGGCATGTTCCTTTGCGGTTCGTCCTCCCGCGCCGGCTGCAGCGACTACAGGGAGGGAAGCTGCATCGGGGTAGAGGGTATATCTGAGCGCGGTCATCGAGCGGCGCGCTCCTTCGATCGCCGAAGACTTGCCCGCTTCGACCAATGCCCCCAGCGACTGATCCAGCGTCTTGAGCAGGTTTTCGTCAGGCTGCGCGTCCCGGCTCTTCTGCTTCCGCTGATAGTGGGCCGCGATACCAGACAGCACGTTCTCGATCGGCTCGCGTTTGTCGCGTGACACCAGCTGCTTGTGGCGCTGGAGATCCAGCGTGTTGAGGCCGTTGCGCAGGTCGCGCAGAATGTCGGTCTGTGCGACTGCGGATTCGGCCGGGATCATCGCCAGGCGCGGAGCGACCAAACCAAGCCGGTCGACCATGCGATATAGCAACTTCGTGAAGTCGACCTCCTCAGGTCGGCGCGCCGCAGCGACGATATCGGTCCAGCCGGACCGGAGCAGGCGGTAGGCCGTCCACTCAGCCCCAACAGAGCGAACGAGGACTGTCGTTCCGCAGGCAATCACCATTCCGATGATCATGGCCGCATTCGAATTGACGAAAGAGGCGAGATCGAGATTCAGGCGGTCCTGCAGCGTCAACATGTTCGGCAGGTTCACGCAGAAACCCATGCCATAGAGAGCAAGAGACGGCTTGGTCATCAGCAACCCGGCCGGCACGAGCATCAACCCGAGTGCGGCGGCGAGTTCGACATAGTTGTGAATCAGCGGCATCAGACCGTATTCGAAGACGAAGGCTGCAATGACGGTCACGATCGCCACATTGACGAACTTGATCATCATCGGCGCGGGATCGTCCATCGACGAAAAGATGCAGCAGAGCACACCAGCCATCATCGCAGCCGCGCTGCCCTGAGGCCAACCGGTATAGATCCAGAGAGCTGTCGCGATGAATGTCGCCAGCATTACGGACAGGCCGGAGTGAATGGCCATTCCGTAATCCTTGTGGATCGGAGCCCGGTCGAAGGACGTGCCGAAACGACGCCAACGAAGATCATGATGAGACCCGGATTCGATGTCCTGGCGGAGGCTGAGACAGTCTCCCCAGATTTGCACGAGATCGCGGATGCGCGCTGTGAAGTTATGGGCCAGCAGACCGTTCCACTCCTGTTGCTCGCGCCCCTCCTCCTCGGCCTTCGCCATCAGGGCAAGGAGCTGTTGGCGCTTATCCTCGGCAAGAGGCGCACCACTTTCGAGCAGCGTTGTGACTTCGCTTACCAGCGCGGTGATCGCAGGTGTGAAGTTGCCAGCTGTCGCCTTGTCGAGCGCGTGCAGTACGTCGGCTAGGCCGGAAACGATCGGCAGCATCGCAACCATGCGCTGTTGCAATATTCTGGTGCGGCCGACGATGTCGCGCAGCGCCGAGGTATCGTAGGCGACGTGGGTGGTGAAGCTATGGAGATCGACCGCATCGGCAGCGAGCCGGCGGGCCGCCGCCAGGAGCGAAGGATCGCGTCCCCTGCCCTTTAGCGTGCCGGTCGCAAGCTCGGCGCCATCACGTAGCCACGCATTGATGCGCGCCGCCAGAACCGGCCCGGCGTGTCGAGGAAAGAAGATACGATTGACAACCGCCGCGCAGATAATGCCAAGCGCGATTTCGACGACACGGGCCGTTGCATAGGTAAAGGCCGTATCCGGGTTTGCGACGATCGGGAAACCGGTCAGCGCGGTGGTATATCCGGCCAGCATGAAGCTGTAGCTGCGTGGCGTCCGGTCGAGCAGGCTGACACCAAGGCAAAAGGCCATCCACAGCGCGATCGCAAGCGTCAGCATTTCAGGCGAATTGACGAGGTTGGGGATCAGGATCACCGTAACCGTACCGCCGAGTGCGGTGCCAATCAGTCGGTAGAGCGCCTTCGACGTGCTCGCACCCGATAGCGGATGGGCGACGATGTAAACCGTGCCGACCGCCCAGTATGGGTTTGTCAGGTCGAAGCAAAGCGCAAGACCAAGCGCCAGCATTGCGGCGGCGAAGGTCTTGATGGAAAAAACGACGTCCCCCAGGCTGGGATCGGTCGCATTCTTGCTACTCGTCATTTTCCTGTATTCCGGATAGGGCCGCGGTTTTCGCCGCGATGGCGCGCAGGACCTCCAGGGCGGCCTCGACCTGTTCGGGATCAAGGTCGCCTAGGATCTGTGCTCGCAGCTCCGCCGCACAGCTTTCGGCGCGCTCGGCGACCGCTGTGCCTCCTCCGGTGAGTTGCACCAGCTTGATGCGCCGGTCCGTTTCATCGGGGACCCGGCAGATCAAGCCGTCATTTTCCAAACTGTCGAGAACCCGCACAAGCGTCGGCCCTTCAACACCGACCCTTTCAGCCAGAACACCCTGCGGTATCCTGTCGCCATGTCGAAGCAGCGCAATCAATGGCGCAGCGCTGGCGTCCGACAGGTTGTGCTCGGTCAGGACGGCATTCAAAGCCCGACGCCACCCGCGCCCACAGACCATAAGCAGCGGCGCGAACTCAGCCCAAGTTTGTTTCAGATTCATTGGCATGAAATTAGATAATATCCTATCGATTAGAATGCAATGATGTTTTTGCCGGAACGCGGGATTGTGGTTTGCTGATCGCTTTCATGACCGATCACCTCCCCTTCGTTGTCGTAGGCGCCTTCCCTTTGGACCACCCGTGGAAGTCTGTTGAGGAAGCAAAAATTGCCGCAGGTCGTGATAGCTCGGAGAAACGCCGAGCATCCCGTTGAAGAGCCCATGCGCCGACACGCACCGGCGCATCAGCAGCGCCCGGACCGCTTGCAAAATAGGGCCGCTCTAGCCGGAGCCACCTGCCGAAAATATCTGCGTTGCGCTGGTTGCCGCCGGCCACCGATTTTGCGACGGTGCGAAATCAGCGGCTAAACGGCTGCTTTAATTGCGGTATTTACGACAGCATCGAATTGGAAGTTATAATGAGCCGTTTTTGGAGTCCGCTTGTTCATTCTTTGACGCCTTACGTTGCGGGCGAGCAACCGACAATCAGTGGGTTGGTCAAACTAAACACCAATGAAAATCCCTATGGCACATCGCCACGCGCCATCGCAGCGATCTCAGAAGCTGCAAACGATACTCTCCGGCTCTATCCGGACCCGACAGGCTTACGGTTGCGCGAGGTGATCGCCGCCCGCTATGACCTCGATCCGGACGAGGTTTTCGTTGGAAACGGCTCCGACGAGGTTCTGGCGCATACTTTCCACGCTCTCCTCAATCATGAACAGCCGCTGCTTTTTCCCGACATAACCTACAGCTTCTATCCAACCTATTGCCGCTTGTATGGAATACGCTCTCGTCGAGTTCCCCTTGATGAGAACATGCAGGTTCGGATTGCGGACTACCAGCAATCCTGCGGAGCAATCATCCTGCCGAATCCCAACGCACCGACAGGCGTGGCGCGGCCGCTCTCTGAAATAGAGACCCTGATCCGAGAGCATCCTGATCAAGTGGTCGTTATCGATGAGGCATATGTGGATTTCGGCGGTGAAAGCGCGATCCCGCTCGTAAGGGAGTATCCGAACCTTCTTGTTGTCCAGACTTTTTCAAAATCGCGGGGTCTCGCCGGACTCCGCGTTGGCTTTGCGACCGGACAACGACCGCTGATCGAAGCACTGGAAAGGGTCAAGGATAGTTTCAACTCCTACCCACTGGACAGGCTCGCCTTGGCGGGAGCAATTGCGTCCTGGGAAGACGAAGACTGGTTTCAGCGGCACCGCGATTTGATTGTGGCGAGCCGGGAGCGTTTGACCATCGCTCTGCGAGCGCTTGGTTTTGACGTTCTCCAATCCTCCGCCAATTTTCTGTTTGCACGGCATCGCGAAAGATCCGGTGCGGAACTGGCGACAGGATTACGGGACAAAGCGATCCTGGTGCGGCATTTTCCGACGGAACGGATAGAAAACTATCTTCGTATAAGCATCGGGACCGATGCTGAGTGCGATAAGCTTTTGGCAGCTTTCCAACAGATACTGAGCTAAGGGCAGCCGGGCGAAATTTTGCTCATTCGAGCGCAAAACTCCATTCAGTGTTCTTTAACGAAAACGGCACATATTAGCAGTGCTGGAAGTACCATATTAGTGCATGCGCGGCCGCCATTTCCATTTTGATGCAACCGCGGCGGCCGCGTCTTAACCGACCTCATGCGCTTAACCATACAGGCTAACCACTAAATTAGCATCCAATTGAAAATACGGCGGATTGTGGCACCCTGCTGCCATGTCGAACATCAATTCTCCGAAATACAGCGCCGAAGACATGGGACGATCGCGGGAATGCGAAGCCGTCTGCAAAACGGCAATCACCGATGTTGTCCGTCGCGCGGTAGCGGCGGGATGGCGGGAAGAGGAAATCGCCCTTCATCTCGCGGATGCTGCTGAAAACTATGTCATGTATCTGGCCACCAAAGCGAAACGCAAGGTGATGGCGGCCAACAACAACTGAGTAACCTTCGACCGCCGGCGCGATTCATTTCCATCGGCGTTGGCTCAGAACTTGACCGTTTTACGGTATCTGACGACAAAAGCCCCGCGCTTACGGAGCCTCTCTATTGGTTGCGCGATCGGGTGTTCAATTCTGCGGCCTGTTTCTGAAGGCCTCCGCTTCCGCGTAGAACTTCTTCTCCCATTCCTTGTGGTTATCCAACCCTTCACGAATGAATGGTGTAAACACCGCAAGGTTCATCAGCGCCCAGTTGACGATGCGAGCCGGGAACTTCAACGGCTTCACGAAATCGACGAAGAGCACCACGCGCGTCTTATCGGTGTGGTTCCAGGCCTCGTGCTCGTAAGCATCGTCGAAAATCAGAGCCTTACCTTCTTGCCAGTGGCAGATCTCATCCTTGACCCGGATGGCCAACTTGTCCGCAGGCTCAGGCACGATCATACCGAGATGGAGGCGAAGCACGCCGTTGTAAGGTCCGCGATGAGCCGGCAGGTGCTTGCCGGGCTCGAAAATCGAGAACATGGCGGTTTTCAATCCAGGTATCTTCTGCACCGCCTCCCAGGTTTGCGGGCACGCTTTGATGTTCTGTTCCGATTTCACACCGAAACCGACAAGGAAGAAGGTCTTCCAGCCACCATCGCTGGAAATTGTCTTCACGTCTGTCGAGATATCCTGGAATGTCGGCAGTTCGCTCTGCCGCACAAGCACACGGTCCAGTTCCGAACGGATTTGCGGCCACGCCTTCTCTACCTCAGAGGCCCATGGGAATGTTGCGTTATCGTAGACCGGCGGATTGCCTAGCTTGGCGTATTTGAAATTCAGCCTTTCCGCCCACGCAACGACCCCCATGAAAAAGCGAGTGATCGCTCCCGCTCGATCCATCGGCGCAATGCCGGCGGTGTTGAAGGACTGGCCTCCCGTTGCGGATGGATTTTCAGAAAGGCCTACGTCGGCGGTACCGTCAGTCATGGGTTGTCCAATGCGTAGAATAAGCCGTGAAAAACTCAGGAGGATATGGATATGGCAGCATTTTTTCACAAGCCCGCGCGGAAGCGGTCAAATGTCGCGTCGACATTCGCGGGAGCGCAGCGGCTCAAGGTGGTTAGCTAGATGTGCCCCAAATCAATGGGAAATGGATTTCGAGAAAACGTTGACCACCAGCACGCCGGCGATGATCAGCCCGAGCCCGATGATGGCAGGCGCATCAAGCCGTTGCTTGAAATAGACGAGGCCGACGGCAGAAATCAGCACGATCCCGAGCGCGCTCCAGATTGCATAGGCGATGCCCACAGGAATGATCTTTAGCGTCATCGACAGACAATAGAATGCGGCAGCGTAGCAGACAACCACAACAACCGCCGGCCCGACGCGGGTGAACTGCTGCGACAACTGCAGCGCCGTCGTGCCGATTACCTCAAGCGCGATCGCAGCAAAAAGCAGCGCGTAGACGAGGGCGGGAGCCATAGCGGGGAGTCCTACTCTACTTGTTGGTCAGTTCGACGAGACGCGCAATCAGCGCAAGCCGATCGCCGCCGTTATCATGGCTGCCGAGCATGTCGGCAAGCCATAGGCCATCGGCTGCAAACCGGACGATCTGTGCATCGACGGACGAATCCGTACCGACATATTCCTCCGTCCGCTCCTGCACCCATGCGCGCCAGCGCTGGCGAAGCCGTGGCTCCGCGAGCAGCGCCACGGTGATCTGCGCCCAATGGGCGGCTTCGTCTGGGCTTTCCTTGAGATCGGAGACGGCATGCAGATAGGCGCGGCTGAAGCGGCCATGCGGCACCGGGTCTTCACGCATGCGCTCATCGATATCGGCGTCGAAGCGATCCAGGAGGCTTTCGAAAAGGGCATCCAAGAGCGCATTCTTCGTCGGGAAGTGGTGCAACAGTCCACCCTTGCTAACCCCTGATGCGCCGGACACGGCATCCAGTGTCACAGCCGCCATACCTTGCTCCATCGTCAGCCGAGCGGCTACGTCCAGCAATTGCTGGCGTACGATGAGAGGCTGCTTGCGGCGATGATGAGCGAGTGACATGGCGATAAAAGATACCGTCCAGACGGTTTTGTCAAGGAATTTGTGAGCGACGGGCAGACGACGGGCGAATTGCCGCGGAGTGTTCCAGGCGGTTGCAGTCCCGTTCCTCGCGGTGCATTAAGAGTTCGATTTCGAGGAATGGAACCGTGACGGAAAAAGTCATTACGCTTTATGAGGCAATTGGCGGCGATGCGGTCGTGCGTGCGCTGACGCGCCGCTTCTATGCGCTGATGGAGACGCTGCCGGAGGCGAGGCACGTTCGCGCCGTCCACCCGCCGACGCTGGAAGACAGCGAGGAGAAATTTTACGAATACTTGACCGGCTATCTCGGCGGCCCGCCGCTTTACACCGACAAGCGCGGCCATCCGCGCCTCAGAAGCCGGCATTTCGTTGCCGAGATCGGCCCTGTGGAGCGCGAGGAGTGGCTGCTCTGTTTCCGTCAGGCACTTGAAGAAACCATCGCCAATCCGAAGCTGCGCGAGATCATTCTCCCGCCTATCGAGCGGCTCGCATATCACATGCAGAACAAGGAATAGAACCAACCATGACACTGAACGCGCGTATTGCGCCGCTATTCTATCTGGTTGCCGGCCTGTTCGGTTTTGTCGGCGTGGCGCTGGCTGCAGCCGCGGCGCATGGTGGTGGCGACGCGCACCTGGTTGCTTCCGCCTCGGCAATGTGCCTGGCGCACGCCCCCGCCCTGCTTGCTCTTGCCATCGGCGCTGAAAAACTCCGGACCGCATGGCTCGCCGGCATTCTTATAGGCGTCGGCACAATTCTGTTTGCCGGTGATCTCGTCGCCTTGCGCTATGCGGGTTCCGGATTGTTTCCGGTGGCCGCGCCCACCGGCGGATTTGCCATGATGTTCGGCTGGCTAGCGATTGCAGCGGGCGCTTTCATCCGCCCACGCTGATCGACCAGTTGAAGAGTGTGCATCCAAACCGCTGTAGATTGCCATGCGGGTCATGGACATGGAACTCTTTGCCCCACGACCGCCGTCGCTTCAGGGAGGTCAGAGGCGCCCAACCGCTTCTCTTGATGTTCCGCATGGAGTGCTGCAATCCGACCGCCACCAAGATCGAACTCTGCCCCTTCAGATGCCGGGCACGACGTTGAAACCTTCGAAAACTGGCGGCCCTTTGTACATGGCCTTGCGCTCGCCGGCACTGCGGTGCGCGGCGCGGAAGTTTTCAGACTTCGTCCAGTTCAGGAAGTCCTCTTCGCTCTGCCAGAGCGTATGCGAGGAAAACAGGGTGTAGTCCTCCTCCGTATTCGTCTTGCCCCGCAGCAGACGGAACTCAACGAAGCCGGGCACCTGCGAGAGGCTGGAATCACGATTGCGCCAGACATTCTCGAAGTCTGCCTCGGACCCGATCGCAACCTTGAAGCGGTTCATCGCAATATACATAAAATGACCCTCAAGCTTTGTTTTTCGCGCCCGCGCGCGCCGGCGCGAAGGCCACGACATTATTGCCGTTAGCAGCCTCCAGTCCAAGCGGCTTCTCGGGATTCTGCCCGGGCATCCGTGCCTCCCAAAGGGGAAACTCCGATACGTTGGGATAGTCTCTGCGTCGCTCGGCATTCCGGAGCAGCAGTTCGTAAAGTTCCGGCACAAGGCCGTCGCCTGTTTGAGCGGCAAGCTTGTGCAGGCCGATCATCATGACCCCGTCAGGGTGTTCTTCATTCATCGGGAATTGTCTCGCTCGTTCATTGTCTGCAGCGCACGTTCCAGACTCGACTTGCTGCCGTTTCGAAGCGGGATGAAGGCCTTGCCGAACTTCTTGCAGCCGGTCTTCACGCGCAGGCAGGCATCGTGGCTGATACAGTCGATCGGGCAGAAAACGCAGTCGACCGAGGGAAGCACGGTATCGATTCGGGAGACCGCCTCGCGCAAACCGCCGTCGTGATGGATCAGTTCTGCCCCGAAGTTGCTGGCAATCTGGCGAAGGTGCGCCACCTGGCAGTCCCGTCCGCCGACATACAGGAAACTGCGTCCATCAAGTTTGGACTGCCCGGGCGTTTCCTGAACCGACTCGACAGCGGCGTTGACGCGGATCTCGCGGTTGGAACCCTTCTTCGTCTTTCGAGCCATTTCCCACCCGTTCGCTCGTTGATCGTCACACGATTCCTGCGTGTGCCGGGCGACCTTATTAAACTTGATTTTTAGAGTAAAGTATAAAGTTGATTATATAAATCATATTTATCAGCGCCCCGTCACCTGAACGTCCTGACTGAACGACCAGACTGGCTTGCCCCACTCAGCAGGGAGTGGAGGGAACGGCGCGGCGCGGCGAATACCCTCGACAACAGCTTGATCCAGCTCGGGAATACCTGAGCTGCGCGCGATCGAAAGACCGTTCAGATCGCCGCTGGCCCCGATTGTCAGGTGAACGCGAACACTCATTGATGTGCTCATGCGCTTGTATTCCGACGGCACCTTGACGGAGCGACGGATCCGGGATTGCACTTTGCCGGGATAATTGGCGACAGCCGCACTTCCCGCACCGCCACTGCTACCAGCCCCACGCGAATTCTGGTTCGATGTTGCCGTCTCGCTCCCGTCGGCGGACCCTCTCTTGGAATCCTGCTTGTTTTCACCGCCAGATCCTGCGGATGGTTGAGCCTTCTTCGGTGGCTCCTTCTTCTCGATCGGCTTTTTGACGGGCTTTTCCACTTTCGGCTTGGGCTCAGGCGTCGGCTTGTCCGGCTCGGGAGCAACCGTTGCCGTTTCCACCGGTTGAACCGGCCTGATCTCGTCCGGCGCCGCTTGAGTAACCGGAGGCGTTTCTGCAAGAACCGCGGGTGCTACCTGGGTCGCCATAGGCTGCACGACGGATGTCTCAGCCGATGACAACGACGTCAAAACCTCCGGTTCAGCGGCAACGATATTCTCCTGTGAGACGCGAGCGACTTCTTGAGGGGGCGCAACGGCCACCAGCTCGGTAGGTGCCATCTCCGTCGGGGTCGCCACGGTCGGCTGCACCGTCTGCGTTTGCACGGTCTCGGCCACGATCTGCTCGGGCTGTGGCTCCTCAGCCTTCTCGCCCGCCGCCGCTTGGTCCGCCTCCGAATCGCCAAGGATGATGACACTCACCACTTCGCCGGCCTCTTCGACCGGATCCTGCGGTGTGACCACAAACCCGGCGACTAGGATTGCAATGACAGCCGCGTGACACGCGAAGGAGCTCAGACAAGCCATCACCACGTTGCGCTGACGTGGTCTTGCGCTCTCTTCCTTTTCGACGCTTGCATCCATCGACGGCGCGGCAGCGACGCTGCTGCTCGCGGTTTGCGGGTCCTGTGGGAAGGACTCGATCAAGGCAAGGCGCGCGTAGTGGAGCGTAACCTCGGCGGCTGGCTGGCGCGGCACATTGCGAAGGTCCGACAATTCATGCCCCGGATGCATGCCGGGATTGTTGTCGTTCATTCCGCCGTCAGCGACCGGCTCCTCAACGAGAATGATTCTCGATTCGGATTTTGCTGGAACTGCCATTTGTGCCTGCCTCGGCCCGTTGAAACAGAAAATCGCCGGCTGTCATGCCGGCGAGCCAATCAACCCTCGAAGGGAATCGAAACCTGGGAACGGGTCACAAGACCCTTCATGCACTCGCCTGCAGCCGGCCCGTCACAGACCGGCGCATCGTTGATCAGCAGGCGCGTCATGCTCTCGCACTTGACATTCGGCATGTCGAACTGACGGACGCGCTTCTTGCCCTGCGGCAGATCGCGGAAGTCCAACACGGTGACCCGGTCGACCGCATTCTTGTCGTTGAAGAAAGCAAGCTCGAAGGAGATCTTGTTGATCGGCGCGGCGAGATTGTTGAGCGCAACGAAGGTCATCATGCAGCCCTTCTGTGAAGGCGCGAGACCGTTCAACTCAACTTCAAGGCCCTTGGCCGCCGACGCTGCTGCTGCATCCTGAGCAAAGACTTGCGAGGCACCCGCAACCACGATCAGACCGCTCGTCAAAAGTGCCGCAACCTTGCTCACTGCCATTCCTCCATCAGTAGGGTCTAAAACTTGACTTATAAACTCCGCTATTGCGTCATTAAAAAATGATGACTATGAAAGTCAAGATAATTATGGGTTTTCCCGGCGTTGGGCGCCGCGGATCGAGCGGAAATAACCGACCGAAATGATGGTTGAGAAGCCAGATAGCTTTAGTCACGCGTCGCTGCAGCGCGCCCCAACGGCAGAAATGCGCGTTCTGGAAAGTGCAGACATTTTTCGCGGAGCGACCGAGATCATGATCCGTCACGACGGCGTGGTCTACCGCATGAAAATTACCCGTCAGGGCAAACTCATTCTCAATAAGTAGGGCTAGGACATGACTGAAACCACGAAACCGGCTCCCGCCGACATTCGCGCATTCCGTGCAGAGAATCCGAAGATGCGCGAGCGCGATATCGCCGCTCAGCTTCAAATTTCGGAAGCAGCGCTTGTTGCAGCCGAGGTCGGCATCAGCGCAACCCGGATCGACGGCAGCGCCTTGAAGCTCCTGGAACGGGTCGCCGAACTCGGCGAAGTCATGGCTCTTTCCCGCAACGAAAGCGCTGTTCACGAGAAGATCGGCGGTTACGAGAACATCACCGCCGGACCACACGCGTCGATCGTGCTTGGGGAAAACATCGACCTGCGCATTTTCCCAAATCGCTGGGCACATGCTTTCGCCGTCTCCAAGAAGGATGGCGACCAGGAGCGCCTGAGCCTCCAGTACTTCGACAAGGCCGGAAACGCCGTTCACAAGATCCATCTCCGCCCGAACTCTGACGTCGAGGCCTATCGCGCCATCGTCCGTGATCTGAAGCTTGAAGACCAGTCGCAGGAGTTCGTCGCGGATCTGACGCTCTCGTCCATGGATGAAAGCGGCGAAGTCACCCGCGATGAACTGCGCGAGCACTGGAGCAAGATCACCGACACGCATGAATTCTTCGGCATGCTGCGCAAGCTGAAAATCGGCCGCCAGGCTGCCGTTCGCACCGTCGGCGACGACTATGCATGGCAGCTCGACAAAACGGCGACGGCAGAGATGATGCACGCTTCGGTGACCGCAGGCCTGCCGATCATGTGCTTTGTCGCCAACAGCGGCATCGTCCAGATCCACTCCGGCCCGATCTTCAACGTGCAGCCGATGGGTCCGTGGATCAACGTTCTCGATCCGACCTTCCACCTGCACCTTCGTCAGGATCACATTGCCGAGACGTGGGCCGTGCGCAAGCCGACGAAGGACGGCCATGTAACCTCGCTCGAGGCCTACAATGCCGAGGGTGAAATGATCATTCAGTTCTTCGGCAAGCGCAAAGAAGGCAACGACGAGCGCGACGATTGGCGCTCCATCATGGAAAACCTGCCGCGCGCAGAAACCAGCGTCGCGGCTTGAGCAAGGGGATGACGATGCGTAAGGAACCGCAGAGCAAGCGGCTTCAGGTGATGGCGTTTTCGGTGGCAGCTATTGTGCTGTCGCTGGCTCCCGTCTCGAATGGTACAGCAGCCGATAAACTGGATACGACGCGTCTCGTATCCGTCGGCGGCGATGTCACCGAGATCATCTATGCGCTCGATGAGCAGGATCGGCTGATCGCTCGCGACTCGACCAGCATGTATCCGGAAGCGGTCATGAAGCTGCCCGATGTCGGCTACATGCGCGCCCTGTCGCCCGAAGGTATCCTTGCGATGAACCCGACAGCGATCATCGCGATCGAGGGATCAGGACCGCCGGAGGCGCTGAACGTGCTGAAAAACGCGAGCGTCCCGTTCGAGACGGTGCCGAACGCCTACACGCGCGAAGGGATACTTGCGAAGATCGATCGGGTCGGCGAGCTGCTCGACCAGCCCGAAAAGGCAAAGGCATTGGAAGGAAAGGTCGGCGCGGACCTGGACGCCGCCATCGCCGACGCCGCCAAACGTCCCGAAGGCGAGCGCAAGCGTATCCTCTTCATCCTCAACATGCAGGGCGGCAAGGTCATGGCTTCCGGAACCGGCACGGCTGCTGATGGCATCATCACGCTGTCGGGTTCGGTCAACGCCGTGGGCAACTTTCCCGGTTATAAGCCCCTGACCGACGAAGCGATCATCGAGGCCAAGCCTGATGTCATCCTGATGATGAATCGCGGCGACGGGTCGGCCACGAAGAATGAAGATCTTCTCAAGCAGCCGGCGCTGGCCCTGACGCCTGCCGCGCAGAACCAGGCGATCATCCGCATGGACGGCCTGTACCTGCTCGGTTTCGGCCCCCGCACCGCAAGCGCCGTCCGTGAATTGAACGCGGCGATCTACGGGGGGTAATAATGGCTCTGCAGGACGCCATGCGACGGAAGCGCGCCATGTTTTCGCTGACAGGTCTCCGGGAACTTCGCAGGGCTGGCGATCGTAGCCGCCTCGCCCTGCTGGCAATCCTTCTGCTTGCAGTCGGCTCCGTCCTGTCCTTGCTGTTTTCGGTGACAACGGGTGCTTCCAACGCCTCGTTCCTCGACGTCATCGCCAACGTGGCCGGCTCAGATGATGCGCTGAACGCCAGAGACCGGATCATCATCTTCGATATCCGCATGCCCCGAGCGATCCTGGGTTTCCTGGTCGGCGGCTCGCTTGCCGTCTCGGGTGCGATCATGCAGGGTCTTTTTCGAAATCCGCTTGCGGATCCCGGCCTTGTCGGCGTTTCCTCTGGGGCGAGCCTGGGCGCTGTCGTGATCATCGTGCTCGCCAGCACCTTTGCCGCGCCACTTTACACGCTGCTGGGCATCTATGCGCTTCCGATCGCCGCTTTCGGCGGTGGCCTAGCCAGTACGTGGCTGCTCTACCGGATTGCAACGGGGAACGGCCAGACCTCGGTCGCCACGATGCTGCTTGCCGGTATCGCGCTTGGCTCGCTTGCCGGGGCGCTCACCGGACTGCTGATCTACATGGCCAACGATCAGCAACTCAGAGACCTCACTTTCTGGGGCATGGGATCACTTGCCGGGGCGACATGGGCTAAGATTGCGGCCGCCGGGCCGATCATTCTTCTCTCCTTTGCCGCCATACCGTTCATCGCCAGTGGTCTGAATGCCATCACGCTTGGCGAAGCGACGGCCTTTCACATGGGTGTCCCCGTTCAACGGCTGAAGAATATCGCCATCGTCAGCGTCGCCGCAGCGACGGGTGCTTCGGTCGCGGTCAGTGGAGGCATCGGTTTCGTCGGCATCGTGGTTCCGCATGTGCTGCGCATGTCAATCGGCCCTGATCATCGCTTCCTGCTGCCTGCCTCGGCGCTTCTTGGCGGCTCTCTGCTGATTTTCGCCGATGTCCTTGCCAGGACCATCGTCGCGCCGGCCGAATTGCCGATCGGTATCATAACGGCGGCTGTCGGCGGCCCGTTCTTCCTTTGGATTCTGTTGCGCCATCGCGCACGCCTTGCCATTTGAGTATAAAGCAATGATCGAAGTATCCGGTGTTTCCGTGCGCCTTTCCGGCAAGACCATTGTTAGCCAGGTCGGCTTTGCCGCACAGGCTGGTCAGCTGACGGCGATTGCCGGCCCAAATGGATCAGGCAAGACGACCACGATGAAGGCGGTCTCGGGCGAACTCCCCTACTCCGGCTCCATTCGGCTCAATGAGCAGGAAGTGACCGCGCTGCAGCCATGGCAGCTGGCAACGATGCGTGGCGTGCTGCCGCAAGCAAGCACCATCTCCTTCCCGTTCACGGTGCGCGAAGTGGTCCGCATGGGCCTCACGACTGGCGTCAATCGTAATCCCGAGAAAGCGGAGCAGACCGCCGCGGAAGCGCTGAGCGCCGTCGACCTCGGCGGCTTCGAAGGGCGCTTCTATCAGGAGCTTTCGGGCGGCGAGCAGCAGCGCGTGCAACTTGCCCGCGTCCTCTGCCAAATTGCCGAGCCGATTGTCGACGGAAAGCCGTGCTGGCTTCTACTTGACGAGCCGGTATCCAGCCTCGACATCAGCCACCAGCTGACAATCATGACCTTGGCGCGAAAATTCTGCGAAGCCGGTGGCGGCGTCATCGCGGTCATGCACGACCTCAACCTGACCGCGCTTTTTGCCGACCAGATCATTCTTATGAAATCCGGCCAAGTGGCTGCGAGCGGTCGCGTCCGCGAAGTACTGACGGATGAGACTATGGAGTCCGTCTTTGGCTGTGCTCTGCGGATCAATCAGGTTCCGGAAGATGGCACGCCTTTCGTGCTTGCTCATAGTGCGGTCCAAACTTGATGCAATCCAGCGTAGCGGAACTTTTGACCGGCGCCCGCGTTAAGCAATTGACGATGTAGGTCATTGCCGGGCGACAATCTTCATGCAAACTTCGGCGACGGCCTTGTGTTGAACCAGGCCGCGTCCGAGCGTGCCTTACTAATGGAGAAAATCGTGGCCTCTTCGCTCCTCCACCCCATCCGCAGCCGGCGCAATGGCGGCGGCACGCTGCACAATATTGAATCCACCATCGAAGAGCAGATCGAGTCTCTTCGCGAGGAGATCGCAGCACTGACGAAGATTGCTGGGAAGCAGTCGCGGAAATCGAGTGATCGCATCCGCTATCAGGCAGCTGCCAGCTACGACGATCTGCTCGCTCGCAGCGAGGACCTAATCCACGAATTGCAAGAAGGCTACCTTCGCGGCGCGAGCGAAGTGCGCAACACCGTGCGCCGGCACCCCGTCGCAACCGTCGGGGCGGCGGCAGCCTTCGGGCTTGTCCTTGCTCTCCTTGCCCGCCGTTAAGGAGGCTAGATGCTCTTCCCGCTCCTCAGCCTGCTGGTAGGCACGAGTGTTCACCGGACCGTTGCGCGGACCAAGCGCAACGGTATTTTCGTTGCAATTGCCGTCGTACTGTTGTTGACCGCCTACGCGCTCGCCGTCGTGGCTGGCGCGATATGGCTCTCGGGCATTTACGGTCCGATCGGTGCAGCACTCTTCCTTGCTGCCGCGGCGCTGCTGATTGCCGTCGTCGTTCTCATCGTCATGATGGTGATCAATGCGCAGGAGGCGCGTCGCGCCAAGGAACGCAAGCAGGCGCTGGAATCACTTGCCGCAGTCGGCATTGGCCTCGTACGGGCTCAGCCCCTGCTGACGGCCGGGCTTCTCGCGGCGATCGTCATGGCCAATCTCATGGGCCCGAAGCGAGACGACTGACGCTTAGACAGCTCTATCGTGCAACACGAGAAAGGCCGGCGCTCGCGGGCGACCGGCCTTTTTCTCGCCGTCTATACAGGTATCAGAAGGCAAAGGCTTTGGAGGTAAGCGGCGACGATGTCGCGTCTGGTCCGAAATCCGCCTCGCCCGAAATCTGAAGGAGCTCCTGCAGACGCTGACGAGCGCGGTTCACGCGGCTCTTGATCGTACCGACTGCGCACCCGCAGATCTCGGCGGCCTCCTCATAGGAGAACCCCGAGGCGCCGACCAGAATGATCGCTTCGCGCTGGTCCGGCGGCAATTGATCGAGCGCCTTCTTGAAATCCTGCAGATCGAGCGCCCCATACTGAGCCGGGTGCGTCGCCATGGACTCGGTGAACAGGCCATCGCTGTCCTGAATCTCGCGTCCACTCTTTCGCATCTGGCTATACAGCTCGTTGCGCAGGATCGTGAAGAGCCAGGCCTTCATGTTGGTGCCCATCTCGAAATGATCCTGTTTCGCCCAGGCCTTCATGATGGTATCCTGAACGAGATCATCAGCCCGGTCGTGCCGGCCAATCAACGAAATCGCAAAGGCTCGGAGGCTGGGTAGCGACGCGAGAAGCTCGCGCTTGAAGCTTGGTTGCTGCTTTTCCATGGAGCCACCTTACTTCACAGCCTTGGCTGACGCCACGAGTTCGGCCTGGTCAAGTTTCTCGAGCAAATCGAGAAAGCGGTCCGGAATCGCCTCGTCCTGCACGGCAGCATAAAGCGATCGCAACTTCACGCCGATCTGGCTGTTCGGGTCCAGAATATCGCTTGCGCGCATTTCCAGCCGCTGCCGATCCTTTTCATTTTTCCGTGTCGTCATCAATCGTCGTCACTTTACTTTGTTATCCGCTCGTTCTGACACGTCGCCTTAAGTTTGTCATAACTAACTCAGCCGCTTAGACCGGCTGATCAGTGAACATCCCGTCGCGTGTCATGAAACCAATGCGATGAGCCCTCTGTTTGTAGGCACGATAATGCCGCTGAGAAAAAAAAGTTCCTATGTGTCAGGAACATTTTTACACTCCGTCGCGTTTTAACCGCCATTGAGGCCGTTTACCGGCCGCTAGTGGGAGCTTTAAATGACACTTTCGACTCGAATTGCGCCGCACCTTCCTTACTTGCGTCGTTATTCCCGCGCGCTTACTGGAACGCAGACGTCGGGCGACGCCTATGTGGCCGCCGTGCTCGAGGCGATCATTACCGACATATCCATTTTCCCGGATACCGCGGATGACCGCGTCGCATTGTACAAACTTTTCACCACGCTGTTTGGTTCCGTCACGATCCAGATTCCAGAACCTGCCTCACCATACGTGTGGGAACAGCGCGCGACGCTGAACCTTGCCAAGGTTTCGCCCCGTGCCCGTCAGGCTTTTATCCTCGCCTCTGTCGAGAACTTTCGAGTTGCGGAGATCGCCGAAATCCTGGGCGAGGAAGACGACGAAGTCGTCAGCTTGCTCGACAACGCATCACGCGAGATCTCTCGCCAGGTTGCCACGGACGTCATGATCATCGAGGACGAACCGTTGATCGCAATGGACATCGAACAGATGGTGGAAAGCCTCGGTCACCGCGTCACTGGGATCGCGCGCACGCACACTGAAGCGGTTGCCCTCTACAACAAGACCCGTCCAGGCATGGTTTTGGCAGATATTCAGCTTGCCGACGGCAGCTCCGGTATCGATGCGGTCAACGACATTCTCAAGACAGCGAGCGTGCCGGTGATCTTCATCACCGCCTTCCCGGAACGATTGCTGACCGGCGAACGCCCGGAACCGACGTTCCTGGTCACGAAGCCGTTCAACCCCGATATGGTCAAGGCATTGATCAGCCAGGCGCTTTTCTTCAACGAATCCACCAAGGCGGCGGCCTGAAGGAGTTCGCGCCTTGAGGAACAATAGGAACGGAAGGGCGTTTCGGTGAGACTGGGACGCTTTTCCGGCCTTAGGCTTTTTTTCAGCGCCCTCCTCTAGGATGAGCTTCCCGATCAATGGGCATCTCTCTCAGCGGCACCGAGAGAGGATCAATATGGGAAAGGCGACTAGGTGAATAGGAGTGAACCAGTGCCCGGCATGCCCTTCGCGCTGGAAAATAGAGCGGCGCTGTTGCAGCGCGCCCTCGGAAGTGCCGGAATATCAGTGATCTATCAGGATCCTGACCTGTCGATAATCTACGCTGACAACCTTCCTCCGCATTTTCAGCCAGCTGCGATACCGGGTGGTACAGACGCCGATCTATTCGGTGAGACACATGGGCGCAATCTGGAGAAGATGAAGCGGCAGGTCTTCGAGACCGGCAAATCGGCTACCACCGAGGTCGAAATTTCGGTCGACGGAGAGATGCGCACCTACGAGCTGAAGATCGAGTGTGTTGGCACCGACCGGGCCCTCGGGCTGCTTTCCGTCATTTCCGAGGTGACGGACGCACGGCACCGCGAAAAGGTGCTGAAGTCCCTTCTTCGCGAGCTATCGCACCGCTCGAAGAACCTTCTCGCCATCATTCAGGGCATTGCCACACAGACGGCCCGCAACACCATCTCGCTGGAGGGCTTCCTGGTGAAGTTTCGCGGGCGACTGCAATCCCTGTCGAATTCACAGGACTTGATTACCGACTCCAGTTGGCGTGGCGCATTCCTGTTCGAACTCGCTGAAAAGCAGTTCGCCCCCTACTGGCCCGAAACGGCCGGACCGATGCCGATCACAGGGCTCAACGTCCACCTGACGCCCAACGCCGCTGTCCACGTCGGCTTGGCGTTGCACGAATTGATCGTTAACTCCGCCTCTTACGGCGCGATCGCCGGCAGCACGCCCGCCGTCACCCTCAGCTGCCACGAAATCGCCTCCGCCGGGCGAAGGGCAATCGAGGTTTCGTGGGCGGAAACGCTCTGCGATCCAACCGAAGTTCACGAGTTCAGCGAAAACAGCTTCGGCAAAACGGTGCTGGAGCGCGTAGTCCCCTCCTCTGTCAACGGCAAGGCCGAGCTGACGCTGGTACCCGGACGGATCGAATATCACCTGACAATCCCCGACGCCGAATTCGAAATTCTCAGGCACCCCCCTCAAAAAGCGGCAATGCGCTAAACGAAGAACAGCCAGTGCGAGGGCGGCGCACCGGCTGTTCTTTCACTCACCGGGAGGGGACCGTGAGTACGTCCAAACGATGGGTTGGGGGCGCGCATGTTGGGTCGATGCGGTCATCGTTTGGATACCGCAGTAACGGTCAAGTATCCAAATGGTTCCCGGCACAGATCAGAAAAATTTCGATTTCTTTGTTTTTTTATTTGCAGGCGGCGAGCACGAGCAACCAGCCGTCTCCAACGGCGAAAATAATGATATTAAAACAACATGATAGACATTGGTTTCTTCAAAAAATTTACCGTTTGATAAATTTTTGAAGCTGAGTTACGCTTTCCCTCACTGGCCGTTTACCAATAATGAGGGAACTTCAATGGAACGACTGGGAACTGGGATTCGTGCTGGCCGGCTTTCGCCCGCCGAGTACGAGTCGAATTTCTCCGATCTTCATCCGCGCCTCGACAAGCACGAGGCGCTGGTCGCAGCTGACCGCTGTTATTTCTGCTACGACGCGCCGTGCATGACGGCCTGTCCCACCTCCATCGACATTCCGCTGTTCATCCGGCAGATCGCCACCGGCAATCCGATCGGATCGGCAAAGACGATCTTCGACCAGAATATTCTGGGTGGCATGTGCGCCCGCGTCTGTCCCACCGAAGATCTGTGCGAGCAGGCCTGCGTGCGCAACACGGCAGAGGAACGCCCTGTCGAAATCGGTCGTCTTCAGCGCTACGCCACCGATACGGCCATGCAGGCGGACAAGCAGTTCTACAGCCGCGCCGCCTCGACCGGAAAGAAGATCGCCGTGGTCGGCGCCGGGCCTGCCGGCCTTGCCGCTGCCCATCGCCTTGCGGTGAACGGCCATGACGTCGTCATCTATGATGGCAAGGCAAAGTCCGGCGGCCTCAACGAATACGGCATCGCTACCTACAAGGCGGTCGACGACTTCGCCCAGAAGGAAGTCGACTACGTCCTCGCGATCGGCGGCATCGAGGTGCGCCACGATCAGCAACTGGGTCGTGATTTCTCGCTTGCCGATCTCCAGTCGCAGTATGACGCCGTCTTCCTCGGCATCGGCCTTGCCGGCGTCAATGCGCTGCGCGTCGAAGGCGAAAGCCTGCCCGGCGTTGATGACGCTGTCGATTTCATCGCCGGCCTGCGTCAGGCCACCGATAAGGGCGAGGTAGCGATTGGCCGCCGTGTCGTCGTTCTCGGCGGCGGCATGACCGCCATCGACGCCGCCGTGCAGGCCAAGCTGCTTGGCGCCGAGGAGGTGACGATCTGCTATCGCCGCGGCAAAGAGCACATGAACGCCTCGGAATTCGAGCAGGATCTCGCCACCTCCAAGGGCGTTATCATCCGCCATTGGCTCGCCCCGAAGTCCATTCTCGCACAGGACGGCAAGGTCGCCGCGATCGAGGTGGAATATACCAGGCTGGTCGATGGCCGCTTGTCGACGACCGGTGAAACCGGCGTCATTGCTGCCGATCAGATCTTCAAGGCGATCGGTCAGACGTTTGACGCGTCGGGCCTAGGTGCGCTGCGCATGGAATCCGGCCGCATCGCCATCGATGCGGATGGCAAGACTTCGCTCGACGGCGTCTGGGCCGGCGGCGACTGCGTGGTCGGCGGTGACGACCTGACCGTTTCGGCAGTCGCACAGGGGCGCGACGCCGCTGAATCCATCAACCGTATGCTTGCTGCCGGCGCGCAGCCGGCCGTTGCCGTCGCGTGAAGGGGAGAATGAACAATGGCTGATCTCCGCAATAATTTCGTCGGCATCAAGTCCCCGAACCCATTCTGGCTCGCCTCCGCGCCGCCGACCGACAAGGCCTACAACGTCGAACGCGCCTTCAAGGCCGGATGGGGCGGTGTCGTCTGGAAGACGCTTGGCGAGGAAGGGCCGCCGGTCGTCAATGTCAACGGCCCGCGCTACGGCGCGATCTGGGGCGCCGACCGCCGCCTGCTCGGTCTCAACAACATCGAGCTCATCACCGACCGCGACCTCTACACCAATCTGCGCGAAATGAAGCAGGTGAAGATGAACTGGCCGGACCGGGCGCTGATCGCCTCGATCATGGTGCCCTGCGAGGAGAACGCCTGGAAGGCGATCCTGCCGCTGGTCGAAGAGACCGGCGCCGATGGCATCGAACTCAACTTCGGCTGTCCGCACGGTATGTCGGAACGCGGCATGGGCTCCGCGGTCGGACAGGTGCCTGAGTATATCGAAATGGTCGTGCGCTGGTGCAAGCAGTACACGCGCATGCCTGTCATCACCAAGCTGACGCCCAACATCACCGACATCCGCAAGCCGGCCCGTGCCGCGAAAGCCGGCGGCACCGATGCGGTATCGCTGATCAACACGATCAACTCGATCACCTCGGTCAATCTCGACACCTTCTCGCCCGAACCGTCGATCGACGGGCGCGGCAGCCACGGCGGCTATTGCGGCCCGGCGGTGAAGCCGATCGCGCTCAACATGGTCGCCGAGATCGCCCGCGACCCGGAAACCTACGGCCTACCAATATCAGGCATCGGCGGCGTCACCACATGGCGCGATGCGGCCGAGTTCTTGGCGCTCGGCGCCGGCAACGTACAGGTCTGCACGGCGGCGATGACCTACGGCTTCAAGATCGTCCAGGAGATGATCACGGGTCTCTCCGACTGGATGGACGCCAAAGGCCACCGCAACCTTGACGATATCACCGGCCGCGCAGTGCCGAATGTTTCCGACTGGCAGTACCTCAACCTCAACTACATCGCCAAGGCGAAGATCGACCAGGATGCCTGCATCAAGTGCGGTCGCTGCCACATCGCCTGCGAGGACACTTCGCATCAGGCGATCACCCAATTCGTCAATGGCGTCAGGCACTTCGAGGTGATGGAAGAGGAATGCGTCGGCTGCAACCTCTGCGTCAACGTCTGTCCGGTCGAGAACTGCATCACCATGGAGCAACTCCCCGTCGGCGACCTTGACAAGCGCACCGGCAAGATCGTCGATCCGAACTATGCAAACTGGACGACCCATCCGAACAACCCGATGGCTCGCCAGGCGGCGGAGTAACTGCTTTGCAACGCCGCGGAAGAGTTTCTTTCGCGGCGTTGCCTATGGAAGGCCCTATGCTATCGACGCCTCGCTGCATTGTCGCAGCTCTCTTTCCAGAGGAGGCAGCCATGGCTCGCAAACACCTCACCGATTTCAGCTTTTGAGATCACGTCCAAGCGGCGTAAATCCTATCCATCCGAAACGCGTGTCAAAACCGGCCGACAGTTTGTCAACGGCGATGTCGAACTGGTCGAAAAGCTGGGCCGAAATGACCCCTGCCCCTGTGGTTCACGGAGGCGCTTTCAAGAACTGCTGCCTGAAATCCGGCCGCCATGACGGCATCCATCGCCACCACTACTTTTAGGGAACGCGACTAAATCCAGGACGGCAAGCGCATGAAAAACCGTGCGCTTGCCTGCGGTCTAGCCGTCCACACCCGCAAACGTCTTCCGATATGCCCCAGGGCTCGTGCCCAGCCGTTTGCGAAAATGGTGCCGCATCGTCGCCAGCGTTCCGAAGCCGCTGGCTTCTGCGATATCGTCGAGGGACGCGCTGCTTGCTCTTTCCAGAAGTTCACGCGCATGGCGAAGCCGCTCTTTGAGCAGCCATTCGCCCACGGTTTGCCCCGTTGTGCTTTCGAACCGACGTTGAAAGGTTCGCTGGCTCATCCTGGCCTTCGCCGCGAGCAGGCTAATCGGCTGCTCCTCGTCCAGCCGCTGCCGCATCCAGTCGATCAGCGGACCAAGCCGGATGCCTTCGCGCTCCTGCGGCACGGGCGCCTGGATGAACTGAGCCTGTCCGCCTTCGCGGTGCGGCGGCAGAACCAGACGCCGCGCGACGCTGTTGGCCGCCTCGGCGCCGAAGTCGCGACGGACCACGTGCAAGCAGAGATCGATGCCAGCAGCGCTGCCGGCGGCCGTCAGCAGACTACCTTCGTCCATGTAAAGCACATCGGCATCGAAGTTGATGTCGGGATAACGCTTCGAGATCGAGGCGACATACCGCCAATGCGTCGTGGCACGGCGATGGCGAAGAAGCCCGGTCGCTGCAAGCACTGCAACGCCGGAGCATAGCGACATGATCCGGGCGCCACGCTGATGGGCCGCGCACAACGCATCGATCAGTGCATGCGGAACCTCGGCATCTATGGAGCGCCACCCCGGCACCACGATCAGGTCCGCCTCCTCAAGCACCTCCAGCCCATGGTCGACGGAAACCGCAAGGCCGCCACCCGCTCTCAGAGGCCCGGGTTCAACCCCGCATACCGAGTAGCGATACCACTCTTCCCCCATTTCCGGCCGATGCAGGCCGAAGACTTCGTATGCGATGCCGAATTCGAAGGTGCAGAGCCCATCGTAGGCTAGCACCACGACATGCAGGCCTTTCAGTGTTTTTGGCATGATCTTTACGCTAACCGTCATTATGGCCAATTTCGCAAAGCCATAACATCAGCGATGGTCGACGGCAACTTGAACCGGAAGGAAACGCCATGCCGAGCTTCGTTGCCGAAATCCCCACCGCCTCTCCTGAAGCCACCGCCGCCTATTATGCCCGGAAGCTCGCTTTCGAAACCGACTGCTGGGATGTTCACGCATCGCTCGTCGCAGGCCACCTGGACTTCGTCCTGCTCGATGTTCGCTCCCCGACGCACTACTCCGCTTCGCACATTCCGGGCGCGATCAACCTGCCGCATGGGAAGATGACGGCCCACCGCATGGCGGAATGGCCCGCCGACACGCTTTTCGTCGTCTATTGTGCCGGCCCTCATTGCAATGGCACCGACAAGGCAGCCCTGCGTCTTGCTAGGCTCGGACTTCAGGTGAAGGTCATGATTGGCGGAATGACGGGTTGGACCGACGAAGGCTTTGCCTTCGATAGCGGCTCGGAAACCGCTGCAGCCTAGCGTCGGGTGTACTGCGGGCGAGGACCTGCAGCACACAAGCGGGAGATTGAATTTTCGTCCATCGATGCGATAGTCGGGAGGCGCAAAGGGTAGCCTCCTGCATGACACGTCATATTGTTGCGATCGGTCAATTGCCTCCGCCGTTCAACGGCTTCTCGCTCGCGACCAGAAGCATGATCGCGCTTCTCGAGGAAGGAAACAGCGTCACCAGCCGCAACGTTTCCCCGCCATTCGGCAAACTGTCGTTGCTCAAGCATCCAATCAAGCTCAGTCGTGTCCTCCGCGCCTGCCGCCAGCTCTTCCGTGATCGCAAGCATGTCAACCGGATTTGCTATCTTGCCTGTGAAGGTGGCCGTGGCTTGCTCTACACGGCGCTGATCGTATTGGTCGCGAGACGGCTGGCCTATCCCATCTATCTGCATCATCACAGTTTCAGCGATATCGGCAGTGCCAGCTTACTGATGCGATGTGTCCTGGCTTTCGGCGGTAGCCGATTGCGGCACATCTTCCTGTGCGATGTCATGCGAGACAGTTTCACGGATACCTACCAGCGCCGCATGCGCAGCAATATCGTCTCCAATGCTGCTTTCGTGGTACCAACGGAACAGAACGGCGCACCGCAATACCGCACGACTCTTGTGATCGGAATGCTGAGCAATCTCAGCACCGAGAAAGGTCTCGACACCTTCCTTGATCTCACAAGGCAAGCACGGCATGAAAGCTTGCCGATCAGGGCGATCCTGGCGGGTCCAGCCGGCCCTGGCGAGCGCGCCGCGATTGACGCCGCCGTCATGGAAGTGGGCGATATACTGGATTACCGGGGTGCGTTGTATGACGACGAGAAAGCCGCCTTCTATCGTGAGATCGACGTGTTCGTCCTCCCGACGACCTACGGCAACGAGGCGCAGCCGCTGGTGATTTTCGAGGCGAAGGCGGCCGGAAACGCGGTGATTTCCACCGACCGTGGCTGTATCAGGAAGCAACTGGACGAAAACGATCTGCTTGCCCCCGTCGACGATGAATTCGTGCCGACGGCATTGGCGTGGCTGTCCGCCATGGCGCCGGGACCGGAATTGCATGCAAGACGCAGGGTGATCCGCCAGGCTTACGGCGCCCGCCACACCAAGGCTCTTGCAGCAGTCAACGCGCTCTTCGATTTAGAGGAATGATAACACCATGCCGGACGCTTGCGCGCCCGTGACATCAGGACACGTTTGGCATGGACTTGACCTTCAGCCCATCGATGAACAACTGCTCGAGGAAGCGCGCCGCATCCTCGAAGCGACCGGCGCCTGCATGCTCCTGCCCAAGCACCGCCCTCACCTGAACGTCGAAGTCGGCATAATGCTGCGTCGTTGACCAGATCGAAAAGATCAGGTGATAGGGGTCACACTTCGCAATCTTCCCCGCCTTCGCCCAGCTACGGATAACGTCCGCCTTTTCGTCCACGAGTTCCTTTAGCGGCCCCTTCAGCTCATCCTCGACGTGCGGCGCCCCTTGTAGCATCTCGTTGGCAAAAAGCCGGCTCTCGCGCGGGAAATCGCGGGCCATTTCAAGCTTACGGCGGATATAGCTGCGGATCTCGCTTTCGGGATTGCCGTCGGCATCGAAGGCTCTCAGTGGCTCGAGCCAAGTATCGAGCACCCGGTCGATCAACGCCCGATGCATCGCTTCCTTGGTGCGGAAATAATAGAGCAAATTGGGCTTCGACATGCCGGCGACTTCAGCAATCTGGTCGATCGTGGAACCACGAAAACCGCTGACCGAGAACACATCGAGCGCGGCTTCAAGAATCTGCTCTTCCTTCTCTTCCTGAATGCGCGTGCGCCGCTGGGTCTTGGCTGCTCTCGGGATTGCCATATCGATCTTGTTTTCCCTTCAAATTCAACCGTTTCACTCAAGATTGGACGAGCGCGGCACCTTGCCGCAAAAACGAGCAGATGCCGGTAATTTTGTCTGTATTTTTCCTGATTTTCGTCTTGAGCCCAGCGCCGGAAGTTGTAATGTTTACCAATCGGTCAAATTATCGATCAGATGCAAAACAAAGGCAACTGGCGATTTTCCGGCGCTAACAAAACAAACAAGAGCGCTCGGATACTGACCACGGGAACAGGCGGACATGTGAATTGCATGGCCGCAGAAAACAGGTGAGGACTTTAGACATGGTGGCAGCACCAGGCGAGAACATGCGCGTCAACGGGGACCGTCTTTGGGACAGCCTCATGGACATGGCAAAGATCGGCCCGGGCATTGCTGGCGGCAACAATCGCCAGACGTTGACGGATTCCGATGCCGAAGGGCGCAACCTCTTCAAGACATGGTGCGAAGGCGCCGGCCTGACGCTCGGCGTCGACAAGATGGGCACGATGTTCGCGACCCGTCCCGGCACCGATCCGGACGCTCTACCTGTTTATGTCGGCTCGCACCTCGACACTCAGCCAACCGGCGGCAAATACGACGGCGTGCTCGGTGTCCTCAGCGCACTGGAAGTCGTTCGCAGCATGAACGACCTCGGCCTCAAGACCAAGCACCCGATCGTCGTCACCAACTGGACCAACGAGGAAGGTGCGCGCTTTGCACCGGCCATGCTCGCCTCCGGCGTTTTCGCCGGCGTCCATACACTGGAATATGCCTATGATCGCAAGGATCCCGAAGGCAAGACCTTTGGCGACGAACTGAAGCGCATCGGCTGGGTTGGCGACGAAGAGGTCGGCGCGCGCAAGATGCACGCTTATTTCGAGTATCATATCGAGCAAGGTCCGATCCTTGAGGTCGAGAACAAGCAGATCGGCGTGGTCACGCACTGTCAGGGCCTGTGGTGGCTCGAATTCACCTTGACCGGCAGGGAAGCCCACACCGGCTCTACGCCGATGAACATGCGCGTCAACGCGGGGCTTGCCATGTCGCGCATCATCGAAATGGTGCAGGCCGTGGCAATGGAGAACCAGCCGGGTGCCGTCGGCGGCGTCGGTCAGGTGTTCTTCACCCCGAATTCGCGCAACGTCCTGCCGGGCAAGGTCGTCTTCACTGTCGATATCCGCTCGCCGGATCGGGCGAAGCTCGACGGAATGCGCGCCAGGATCGAAGCGGAAGCGCCAAAGATTTGCGAAGCACTCGGCGTCGGCTGCACGATCGAGGCGATCGGCCACTTCGCGCCAGTGACGTTCGACCCGACACTTGTTTCCCGCGTGCGCGGCGCTGCCGAACGGCTCGGCTACAGCCACATGAACCTGATCTCCGGTGCCGGCCACGACGCCTGCTGGGCAGCAAAGGTCGCTCCAACCACGATGGTCATGTGCCCCTGCGTCGGAGGTCTCTCGCACAACGAAGCGGAGGACATCTCGAAGGAATGGGCAACAGCCGGCGCGGACGTCCTATTTCATGCCGTGGTCGAGACGGCGGAGATCGTGGCGTGACCGCCCAATCGGCAACGGACGACATTCTTAAAGAAGACCTGCGGCTGACATAGGAAAAGCACCCATGGATCTGACAACTATCCTTGCCTTCGTCGCAGTGACGACCTTGCTCGTTATCTCCCCCGGCCCAAACGGTGTCCTGATCGCCAAGACCGTCCCCGCCTCGGGCCGATTGGCCGGCTTTGCCAATGTCGCCGGCTTCGTCTCCGCCTTTTACCTGCATGGCGCGTTTGTCGTCTTTGGCGTCTCGGTCATTCTCGCACGCTCGGCGGAGCTGTTCTTCGCGGTCAAGATGCTTGGTGCCGCCTATCTGTGCTGGGTTGGCGTCAAGGCACTGATGCAGGCCTGGCGTAATCCGCTTTCATCGCGGCCGATCGCTGCCCCTTCAAAACGCCGGCGGACCCTATTGGCGGCCTATATCGAAGGCTTTCTGACCAACGCCCTCAATCCCAAGGTTGCGATGTTCTATCTCGCGGCCTTCCCCCAATTCGTGCCGATGGAAAAAGCGACCGCAGCCAATATCTTCCTTCTGGTTTTCATTCATTCCATGATCAACCTGGTCTGGTTTAGCGCCATGGTCGTCGTGTTTTCCCGCCTTGCCACACTGACCCGAGGAGGCAGAATGCAGCGCTGGATCAAGGCGGCAACAGGCGTCGTCTTCGTCGGCTTCGGTCTAAAACTCGCAACCATGCGCGCCTGAAAAGCGGAGGTTCATCATGACATCAAAGATCATTAAAAACGGTACCATCGTCACTGCGGACCTGACCTACAAGGCGGACGTGAAGATTGAAGGCGGCAAGATCGTCGAGATCGGTCCGAACCTCTCCGGCACCGAAACGCTCGATGCGACGGGCTGCTATGTCATGCCTGGCGGTATCGACCCGCACGTCCACCTCGAGATGCCGTTCATGGGCACCTATTCCTCCGACGACTTCGAAAGCGGCACGCGCGCGGGCCTCGCCGGCGGTACGACCATGGTCGTCGATTTCTGCCTGCCGGGGCCGGAACAGTCGCTCCTCGAGGCGCTGCAGATGTGGGACAACAAGACGAGCCGCGCCAACGCCGACTACTCGTTCCACATGGCAATCACCGGCTGGAACGAGCGCGTCTTCAACGAGATGGAGACGGTGGTCAAGGACAAGGGCATCAACACCTTCAAGCACTTCATGGCCTACAAGGGCGCGCTGATGGTGAACGATGACGAGATGTTCGCCTCCTTCCAACGTTGCGCCGAACTCGGCGCGTTGCCGCTGGTCCATGCCGAAAACGGCGACGTCGTCGCCTCGATGACTGCAAAGCTCCTCGCCGAAGGCAACAACGGCCCCGAAGCGCACGCCTATTCCCGCCCGCCCGAAGTCGAAGGCGAGGCAACCAATCGCGCCATCATGCTCGCCGACATGGCCGGCGTGCCGCTCTATGTCGTGCACACCTCCTGCGAACAGGCGCATGAAGCGATCCGCCGCGCCCGCCAGAAGGGCATGCGCGTCTACGGCGAACCGCTGATCCAGCATCTGACGCTCGATGAAAGCGAATATTTCGACAAGGACTGGGATCATGCCGCCCGCCGCGTCATGTCCCCGCCCTTCCGCAACAAGCAGCACCAGGACAGCCTCTGGGCCGGCCTGCAGTCCGGTTCTTTGTCTGTGGTGGCGACCGACCATTGCGCCTTTACCACCGAGCAAAAGCGCTTCGGCGTGAAGGACTTCTCCAAGATCCCCAATGGCACCGGAGGCCTGGAGGACAGGTTGCCGATGCTGTGGACCCATGGGGTCAGCACTGGCCGTCTGACGATGAACGAGTTCGTTGCCGTCACCTCGACCAACATCGCCAAGATCCTCAACGTCTATCCGAAGAAGGGCGCCATCCTGGTCGGCGCCGACGCCGATATTGTCGTCTGGGATCCGAAGCGCTCAAAGACGATCTCGGCCAAGACACAGCAATCGTCGATCGACTACAATGTCTTCGAAGGCAAGCAGGTCACCGGCCTACCGCGCTACACGCTGACGCGCGGCGAAGTCGCGATCGAGGAAAGCACGGTCAAGACGAAGGAAGGGCACGGCCAGTTCGTCAAGCGCGAGCCGTTCCAGGCGGTCAACAAGGCGCTATCGACATGGAAGGAGCTCGTGGCGCCCCGCAAGGTCGAACGTTCAGGCATCCCGGCGACGGGGGTCTGATCCTTGGCATCACTCCCGCACCAGCCGATCAAGCTCCGGAAGCAGAACGACGCTTTCCTGCTCGTTCGGATCGGTGCGGGCGATGATCGCGGTGCACGGGGTACTGCTGAGATTGGCAGGCAGATGCGGCACCCCGGCGGGGATGTAGAACAGCTCGCCGGCATGCACGACGACATGATGCTCCAGCTCGTCGCCGTACCAAGTGTGGGCCTCGCCGGAGAGCATGTAGATCGCCGTTTCATGGGACTCGTGCAGATGCGCCTTGGCCCGAACGCCGGGCGGAATCGTCAGCAAATGCATGCAGATACCCTTGGCGCCGACTGTCTCGGCCGCGATGCCTTCGAAGTAACTGAGCCCCTGCTTGCCGTCATAGGCATGACTGGGGCGGACAATGTGACAGGTGGGCTTTGATGTCGCGTCCATCGTCATCCTCCATGGACCTTGCCGGAACAATGAAAACCGCTACTCATACTATCACGCAAACCGCACAAGCGCGGGCAAAACAGGATACACAAGCATTGACGCAAGCTGCCTCCGTCGTATCCGCCAAGGACCTCTGTCTGACCTACCCGGCAGACGATGCTCCTGTGCAGGCGCTGACGAACGTCAACCTCGACGTTCGCAAGGGCGACTTCGTCTCCTTCATCGGCCCGTCAGGCTGCGGGAAGACGACTTTCCTGCGCGTGATCGCCGATCTGGAGAGGAAAACATCGGGCGAGATCACCGTCAATGGCATGACGCCGGAGGAGGCACGCAAGGCTCGCGCCTACGGCTATGTCTTCCAGGCGCCGGCCCTCTACCCGTGGCGCACCATTGAGAAGAACATCGCCCTGCCGCTTGAGATCATGGGCTACGCGTCAGCTGACCAGAAGAAGCGCATCGGCGACGCGCTCGACCTCGTGAACCTCTCCGGCTTCGAGAAGAAGTTTCCCTGGCAGCTGTCCGGCGGCATGCAGCAGCGCGCCTCGATCGCCCGCGCGCTCGCCTTCGACGCCGACCTGCTGTTGATGGACGAACCCTTCGGCGCCCTCGACGAAATCGTTCGCGACCACCTGAACGAGGAGCTTCTGAAGCTCTGGGCGCGTACCAACAAGACGATCTGCTTCGTCACCCACTCGATCCCCGAGGCGGTCTATCTCTCCACCAAGATCGTGGTGATGTCCCCTCGCCCCGGCCGCGTGACCGATATCATCGATTCAACGCTTCCGCGTGAACGCCCGCTCGACATTCGCGAGACGCCGGAGTTCCTCGAAATCGCCCATCGTGTACGTGATGGTTTGAGAGCGGGGCATAGCTATGAGCACTAAGGCGTTAAGCGTCAGAACCGGTACGCGGGGGCGCCCATGAAGTCGGATACGCTGAAAGACAGGCTCGTCCCCGTCCTGACAATCCTCGTGGTTCTGGTCGCGGTCTGGTACGTCGCGGCGGTCCTGATGAACGCCGCCTTCCAGCGCGACATGGATCAGCGGGCCAACCAGACGCCTGATACCATCGAATTCATCGAAAAGACGCTTTCGCAACCGAAGCCGTTGCTGCCGGCCCCGCATCAGGTGGCGCAGAACGTATTCGAAAACACGTTCCTGCGGAAGCTCTCGAGCAACCGCAGCCTCGTCTACCACAGCTGGGTCACGCTCTCGTCGACGCTGCTCGGCTTCGGCTTTGGCACGCTGCTCGGCATCGTGATCGCGGTTGGCATCGTTCATATCAAGGCGCTTGACCGCAGCCTCATGCCGTGGGTCATCGCCTCGCAGACCATCCCGATCCTGGCGATCGCGCCGATGGTGATTGTCGTCCTCGGCGCCATCAACATCACTGGCCTGATCCCGAAAGCGCTGATCTCGACCTATCTGTCCTTCTTCCCGGTCACGGTCGGCATGGTGAAGGGGCTGCGTTCGCCGGAGGTCATGTTTCTCGATCTGATGCGGACCTATAACGCGACGCCCGCGCAAACCTTCTGGAAGCTGCGCGTTCCGGCCTCCGTGCCCTTCCTTTTCACCTCGATGAAGGTTGCGATCGCAGCAAGCCTTGTCGGCGCCATCGTCGGCGAACTCCCGACCGGCGCTGTCGCCGGCATCGGCTCGAAGCTGCTCGCAGGCTCCTACTACAGCCAGACAATCGACATCTGGGCGGCACTGGTCGCGGGCTCGGTATTGGCCGCAAGCTTGGTCGCCATCGTCGGCCTCGTCGCCAAGATCGTCGACCGTTCGATGGGCGGGAGGCCGGCATGAAGCAAATGTCCTTCTCCTGGCAGGGCGTTCTTGCCCTGGTGCTGACGGCGATTGCGATCATCACCTTGCCGATTATGGCCGAAGGCGCACCGGACCCGGTGTCGTCAATAACGGTAAGCCTAACGATCGCGCTGATCGTCGCCCTCGCCTTCGTTTCCTTCTCGTCCTTGCCGAAGCCATATATCGCTGCCGTTCTGCTTGTCGGTGCGCACTGGGCGGCATGGGTACTGCTCGCCGGCGTGACCGGAAACGAAGGTTTGGCAACGAAGTCCTTCTTCCTGCTGATGGCCGCCTGCTGGCTGCTTGCCTGGCGCTGCGTCACCGAACTTTCGGCAGTGACGCCGTCTTCAAGTTTCGGCCGAACCTGTCTGCGGCTGCTGATCCCGGCGATCTTCGGCGCCTGGATCTTGATAATTTGGGAAGCGCTGACACGCGGCGCCGGCATTCCCTTCGTCCTGCTGCCGCCGCCGAGCGCCATCGGCGCAAGGATCGCTGGCTCGTTGCCAATCCTGGCAGACGACGTGCGTCAGACGATCTTCAAGGCAGTGTTTGCCGGTTACATCATCGGCTGTGGTGCAGGCTTTGTCGTCGCGATCCTCGCCGATCGTGTTGCTTTCCTGCGTCGCGGCCTCTTGCCGATCGGCAACATGGTGTCGGCGCTGCCGATCATCGGTGTGGCTCCGATCATGGTGATGTGGTTCGGCTTCGATTGGCAGTCGAAGGCGGCCGTCGTCATCATCATGACCTTCTTCCCGATGCTGGTGAACACGGTCGCCGGCCTCGCCGCGTCCGGTCCGATGGAGCGCGACCTGATGCAGACTTACGCCTCCAACTATTGGCAGACACTGCTGAAGCTCCGGCTTCCAGCAGCGATGCCCTTCATTTTCAATGCATTGAAGATCAACTCGACGCTGGCGCTCATCGGTGCCATCGTCGCGGAGTTCTTTGGTACGCCGATCGTCGGCATGGGCTTCCGCATCTCCACGGAGATCGGGCGCATGAATGTCGACATGGTCTGGGCCGAAATCGCCGTTGCGGCGCTGGTCGGCTCGATCTTCTATGGCGTCGTCGCCCTCGCCGAAAGGGCGGTGACTTTCTGGCATCCGTCTATCCGTGGTGGCTAGGCGTCGCTTTATTCCCGCGAATGGGATTGGGGCATAACTTCAGAGGGAAAAAGAAAATGAAAAAACTGATTATTGCGATGATGGCGAGCGCGATGTCGCTTGCAGCAGCCCATGCGATGGCTGCCGACAAGGTGACACTGCAGCTCAAGTGGGTGACGCAGTCGCAGTTCGCCGGCTATTACGTCGCCAAGGAAAAGGGCTATTACGAGG
This sequence comes from Rhizobium sp. YTU87027, assembly GCF_050644135.1. NCBI lineage: Bacteria > Pseudomonadati > Pseudomonadota > Alphaproteobacteria > Hyphomicrobiales > Rhizobiaceae > Rhizobium > Rhizobium sp. YTU87027. Next base: position 2,381,194 of record NZ_CP098440.1, read on the forward strand.
AAGAAGGCCTCGATGTCACGATCAAGCCGGGCGGCCCTGACATCGCGCCGGAACAGGTGATCGCCGGCGGTGGCGCCGACGTCATCGTCGACTGGATGGGCGGCGCGCTGGTTGCCCGCGAAAAAGGCGTTCCGCTCGTCAACATCGCCCAGCCCTACCAGAAGTCGGGCATGGAAATGATCTGCCGCAAGGACGGCCCGATTAAGAGCGAGGCCGATTTCAAGGGCCATACGCTGGGCGTCTGGTTCTTCGGTAACGAATATCCGTTCTTCGCCTGGATGAACAAGCTCGGTCTGAAGACCGACGGCGGCAAGGATGGCGTAACGGTGCTGAAGCAAAGCTTCGACGTGCAGCCGCTGCTGCAGAAGCAGGCCGACTGCATCTCCGTCATGACCTACAATGAATACTGGCAGGCAATCGACGCTGGCTTCAAGCCTGAAGACCTCATCGTCTTCAACTATACCGCCATGGGCAACGACCTTCTCGAAGACGGTCTCTATGCCATGGAAGACAAGCTGAAGGACCCGGCCTTCAAGGAGAAGATGGTCAAGTTCGTCAAGGCTTCGATGAAGGGCTGGAAATACGCAACCGAGAACCCCGATGAAGCTGCCGGAATCGTCGTGGACGCCGGCGGTCAGGACGAACACCACCAGAAGGTCATGATGGGCGAAGTCGCCAAGCTGATCGGCGACGGCACGGGCAAGCTCGACACGACGCTTTACGATCGCACGGCCAAGGCTCTCCTCGACCAGAAGATCATCAACAAGGAGCCAGCAGGCGCCTGGACGCACGACATCACGGACGCTGCATCCAAGTAATTTGCAACGACGAGACACGAAACGCGCGGAACTTCCGCGCGTTTTTCATTTTTTTGCTATTTTTTACTAAGAAGTTTCGCGATCGATGTCGCATCGAGCGTGGCTCGGACGTCATAGCGACGATGCACGATCAACTAACGGAATGCTTGCATAACCGTGCAGTGATTGATCTGCATCACAATGGTAATTATTGTGTTCGAATGAGGAATTATTTTCCGCCGGGCTTGCGCGAGGGGCAAATAGCTACCACGTAAAAGCCGAATTTGCCGGATGAGGAACTTCTTAAGTAGGTGTCGGCAAAAGAGCGGAAATACTTCTGAGAACACCGATACGGGAACTGACCATTCGCGACGTGGACGACGCGCGAGCCTGGCCGAGCAAACTGGACAACGACGCATGGCACGTACGCCTGTTAAGATACTTCGCGCCTCCACCCTGCTGATCGCGGCAGCTGTTGCCTCGGCGGCATTTGCCCAGGAACAGCCGGTTACAAAGCCGCAGCAGAACCTGCCGGCCATCGTGGTGACCACGGCGTCAACCCGCACGCTCGTTGACCGCGTCGTTGCGACCGGTACGGTCAAGCCTGTCGAGGAAGTCTACATTCAGCCACAGGTCGAAGGATTGTCGATCCGTACCCTGAATGCCGATGTTGGTGACAAGGTTCAGGCCGAGAGCAAGCTCGCGACGCTGAACGACGACGCACTCATCCTGCAGAAGAGCCAGATGCAGGCCACAAAGGCCAAAAACGAGGCAAGCCTCGCGCAGCTTCGCGCGCAGCTCATCGAAGCGCAGGCCAATGCAGAGCAGGCGCGCCAACAGCAGGCGCGTGCCCAGGAAATGGGCAAGAAGGGCACGGTTTCCACGGCAACTGTCGAGCAGGCGGATGCCGCAGCGGCGTCTGCCAACGCGCGCGTCGATTCCGCACAGCAGGCGATCCAAGTGGCGATTGCCGACATCAAGGTCACCGAAAGCCAGATCGCCGATGCGGATCTGAAGCTGGCGCGCACCGACGTCAAGACACCAGTCGGCGGCACGGTAGCCGCTAAGAATGCCAAGGTTGGCGCGATTGCGCTCGGTACCGGCGATCCGCTCTTCACGATCATTCGTGACGACAAGATCGAACTGGTTGCCGAAGTCGGTGAAAGTGACATCGTCAAGATCGGGCCCGGCCAGAAGGCAACACTTTCGCTCTCGGGCAGCCGCGAGAAGATCACTGGCTCCGTGCGCCTGGTCTCGCCTACGGTCGATCCGCTCACTCGCCTGGGTCTTGTCCACATCCTGATCGATGACAGCAGCAAGGCCCGTTCCGGAATGTACGGCAGCGCTGACATTGTCATACGCACGGCACAGAACGTGGCATTGCCAGTGTCGGCCGTGTTGAGCGGCAACGAGGGATCCTCCGCCCGTAAGGTCGAAAACGGCGTCGTCAAGTTCGCCGCGGTGGAGACCGGCATCCAAGACGGTGCCTATGTTGAGATCGTAAAGGGATTGAAAGCCGGCGACGAAGTCGTAGCCAAGGCGGGCGCCTATGTCCGCGATGGCGACCACATCACGCCGGTACACGAACAGCCACCGGCTTCCAACTGAGAGATGACCGATGAACTTTTCAGCCTGGTCTATCCGAAATCCAGTCGCGCCGCTTCTGGCGTTTGCACTTCTGCTTTTCGTCGGCATTCAGTCCTTTAACAAGCTGCCGATCACGCGCTTTCCGAACATCGACGTTCCGCTTGTTTCCATCGTCGTCACCCAAAGCGGCGCTTCGCCCGCCGAGCTCGAGACACAGGTCACGAAGGAGATCGAGGACGCCGTTGCCAGCATAACCGGCATCGATGAGATCCAGTCGACGGTGACAGATGGCCAGTCGCAGACGGTCGTCATGTTCCGCATGGAAGTGCCGACCGAGCAGGCTGTTCAGGACACCAAGGATGCGATCGACCGCATCCGCAGCGACCTGCCGGCAAACGTCGAAGAGCCGATCGTCTCCAAGGTCGACGTCGAGGGCCAGGCGATCCAGACCTTCGCGGTCTCCTCGCCCGATATGACGCTCGAAGAGCTTTCCTGGTTCGTCGATGACACGATCAAGCGCGCCCTTCAGGGGCAGGCCGGTATCGGCCGCGTGGATCGTTACGGCGGTGCCGAGCGTGAGGTACGCATCGAGCTCAACCCCGATAAGCTCAATGCCCACGGCATCACCGCCGCGAGCGTGAACCAACAGCTGCGGGGCACCAACGTCGACCTCGGCTCCGGCCGCGGCCAAGTGGCGGGCAGCGAGCAGGCGATCCGCGTGCTCGGCGATGCCCGCAATGTCGCGGAACTCGCCAACACCACGATCGCGCTGCCGAACGGTCGTTTCGTCAAGCTGTCCGACCTTGGCGCCATCAAGGACACTTATCAGGAGCCGAAGTCCTTCTCGCGCTTCGATGATACACCAGTCGTCACCTTCGGCGTCTTCCGCTCGAAGGGCGCCAGCGAAGTCAGCGTGGCGGAGACTGTTGCCAAGAGCCTCGACAAAGTTCGGGCCGAGAACCCGAACGTCGGCATCGAGCTGATCAGTGACTCCGTCTACTTCACCTACGGAAACTATGAAGCCGCCATCGATACACTGATCGAAGGCGCGTTGCTCGCCATCGTCGTGGTCTTCCTGTTTCTCCGGAACTGGCGCGCAACGCTGATTTCGGCTATCGCGCTGCCGCTGTCTGCGATCCCGACGTTCTGGATCATGGACCTGATGGGCTTCTCGCTGAACCTCGTCAGCTTCCTAGCCCTGACGCTCGCGACCGGTATCCTCGTCGACGATGCGATTGTCGAGATCGAGAACATTGCCCGCCACATCAAGATGGGCAAGACGCCCTATCGCGCGGCAATCGAGGCGGCAGACGAAATCGGCCTCGCCGTTATCGCAACGACCTTCACGATCATTGCAGTGTTCGTGCCGGTGTCGTTCATGCCCGGCATTCCCGGCCAGTACTTCATTCAGTTCGGCCTGACGGTTGCTTTCTCGGTCTTCTTCTCACTCATGGTAGCCCGTCTCATCACGCCGATGATGGCCGCATATCTCATGCGCGCGGAAGACGGCATCGAAGATCATCACGACAATGATGGTCGCTTCTTCCGCGGCTATACGCGGCTTGTGCGCGCCACGACCCGGCGTTGGTGGACGCGCTACCTGACGTTGATCGCGGCGATCGGCTTCCTTATCGGCTCCGTCATGCTGCTTGCGCAGGTGCCCGGCAGCTTCCTTCCGCCGGAAGACGCGTCACGCATCGTCCTATCCGTCGAGCTGCCGCCGAACGCGACCCTCGAGGATACTGAAGCGGCGACGGATGCGATCTACAAGGACGTAAAGGATATCGATGGCGTTGAAAGCGTCTTCGTTCTTGGCGGCGCGTCGCCGAAGGGCGACCTCGAACTGCGTCGCGCGACCGTAACGCTCACGCTCGATAAGCTTGACCAGAGGCTTTCGAAGAAACTGGTCGATAACTTCCTCGGCGGTCTCCCGATCATCGGACCACATCTCCCCAAGGTGGAGCCAAAGGGCCGCGTTCGGCCACAGTGGGATATCGAGAAGGAGGTCTTCGCCAAACTCCATCGTATCCCCGATGTGCGCATTCTGAAACTCAACGACCGCGGAGAGCGCGACCTGTCGTTCAACTTCCTTTCGAAGAACGAGAAGGACCTGAACGACGCTGTCGGTATCCTGGAGTCAAAGCTGCGTGCCGATCCGCTGCTGGCAAACGTCAGTGCCGAAGGCGCCCTGCCCCGTCCTGAACTTCAGGTCCGTCCTCGCAAGGACCAGGCTGCCCGTCTTGGCATCACTCCGCAACAGATCTCCGAGACCATCCGCGTCGCCACCATCGGTGACATCGATGCCGCCCTCGCCAAGATCAACCTGGATGATCGCCAGATTCCGATCCGGGTACAGGCGTCGCTCAACATGCGCCGCGATCTTGCCGCTCTCCGGGCACTGAAGATCCAGACCGCGAGCGGCGGCACCGTGCCGCTCTCCACCGTCGCCGATATCGACTATTCGGAAGGCGTCAGCTCGATCAAGCGCAACAACCGCTACCGCGTCGTCGCGATCGGCTCCGACCTGCCGCAGGGCGTCGCACTCGATACGGCATCCGCCCGGTTCCGCCAGATCGTCAAGGAAGCAAATCTTCCTCCGACGGTCCAGCTCGCCGAGAGCGGCGACACGAAGGTGCAGGCCGAAATGCAGCAGAGCTTCGTCAATGCCATGTTGATGGGCCTGATGCTGGTGTTGACCGTGCTGATCCTCCTCTTCAAGGACGTGATCCAGCCCTTCACCATCCTGTTCTCGCTGCCGCTTGCGATCGGCGGCGTGGCAGTCGGACTGCTGGTCACCCAGAACCCGCTCTCGATGCCTGTGATGATCGGTATCCTGATGTTGATGGGCATCGTCACGAAGAATGCGATCCTGCTCGTCGATTTCGCAATCGAGATGCGCCATCGCGGCATGGAACGCGTGGAAGCCATGGTCGAGGCGGGCCGCAAACGCGCCCGTCCGATCATCATGACGTCCATCGCGATGTCGGCAGGCATGCTGCCGTCGGCGCTCGGCGTCGGCGAAGGCGGCTCCTTCCGCGCACCGATGGCGATTGCGGTGATCGGCGGCATTATCGTGTCGACCGTGCTTTCACTGGTCGTCGTGCCCTCCTTCTTCCTGATCATGGACGATCTGTCACGCCTGCTCGGCTGGATCTTCGGTCGCCTCGTGGGCAAGAAGGACAAGGAAGATCTGGCAATGTCCCGTGAAGAGCTCACGCAGGCTGTCAGCGCTCTCGAAGGTCGGGTAACCGCTATCGAGACTCCGGAAGGCAAGCGCGCCAAATCCGGCAATGTCGTGCGTCTGCCGCCTTTCGCGGCGGAGTAGCCGCTCAAACTTAAAGCCGGGGTAACACCACGGGGTAACACCCCGGCTTTTTTATTGGCTGACATTTGATCGAGATCAAGTCCTGAACCGCGTCTCCCGGTTACCCTGGCCAATATCAGGTGGCATCCGCCGCCCCACAGGAGAAACAGATGACCGAAGTTTTGAAACTGAGCAGCGCGCAGCAGGCGATGCTTAGTGGTGCATTGATCGCGTCCAGCCTCGACGCGCATGAGCGACGCGCTCTGCTGTCTTGCGCGGCGGCGGTGCGCTATGAGCCGCAGGATGTTCTGTTTCGTCAGCACGAGAAGGCACGGTACTTCTACTGCGTGCTGAGCGGCTATGTTCGTCTCTATCGCGGCTCTGAAGGCCGCGAAGCGGACATCAGCATCTGCGAGCCGGGCCAGAGCTTCGGAGAAGGCCTCGTGCTCGCGGGCGAAGCATACAATTATGGTGCCCAAGCGATGGAACACGCGATCCTCGCCCGCTTCGACATCGCGCAGGTTAAGGCGCTGCTGGACGAATTGCCGCGCATTGGCGTCGCCATCGCGCGCAGCCTCTCGCAGCATCTGCTTTCGACCATGGATTGCCTGGCGCAGGACCGCATGCAGACGAGCCCCCAGCGCGTCGCGCACTATCTGCTAGCGCACTGCACCAGTGAAGGCACGCGGGCCTCCTTGCGTCTTCCATTCCAGAAGAGCCTCCTGGCGCGAAAGCTGGGTCTGGCACCGGAAGCGCTGTCGCGCGCTTTCTCCACGTTGCGCGCATCAGGCGTAAGCGTTTGCGGCCGTGCTATCGCGATCGAGGATGTGGACCTGCTCAGGCAGGTCTGACCTCTAGAGACCGCCATGCTCTTTCAGGAAGCTGACGATGGAATTGACACCATCGCCGCGCTTCATGTCGGAAAAAACGAAGGGGCGTGCCTGGCGCATCCGTGTCGCGTCGCGGTCCATGACTTCCAGATCCGCACCGACATAGGGGGCCAGATCCTTCTTGTTGATGACGAGAAGGTCGGACTTGGTAATGCCAGGGCCACCCTTGCGCGGGATTTCCTCACCCTGGCAAACCGAGATGACGTAGATCGTTATATCAGCCAGATCAGGAGAGAAGGTGGCGGCCAGGTTGTCGCCACCTGATTCAATGAAAACGACGTCCAGATCGGGAATCCGCTCGTTGAGACCGGCGATAGCCTGCAAATTGATTGTCGCGTCCTCGCGGATTGCCGTATGCGGGCAACCGCCGGTTTCCACACCCACGATCCGATCCGATGGCAAAGCCTGCATGCGCATCAGTGCCTCGGCATCCTCGGTCGTGTAGATGTCGTTCGTGACGACCGCGACGGAGTATTCGTCACGCATGGCCTTGCAGAGTTTCTCGGTGAGCGCCGTCTTGCCCGAGCCAACCGGCCCACCGATGCCTACGCGCAAGGGTCCGTTTCCTGATTTCATATTCTGAACTCCAATAATAGCCGATGATAGCGCCCCGCTCGAAGAGCGACCACCGGCAAATGACGCAGGTCGTGACCGAACCTTCCCGGACAAGCTATGACCGAAAAAGCCGCGTCGACTGCGTCTCGTGGCGCAGCGACATGATATCGGCCTGGATGGTTGCCGATCCGAGATCGTCCAATGTTGAAACGGCTGCCCGCTTCGCAACCGATATTATGTCGCCCTCCAGCCGCGACAGGATGGCAACACCATCCTTCTGCCCGGCAACGCCGAGACGGATGCCTGCGGAAACCGCCTGCGACAGATAGGCGTGCAGGAATGCCGCAACCGCCTTCTCCGACCCAACCCCATGCGCGCCCGCAACGGCGCCGATGGCCACCGGATACGCTACGTGCCGCGGCAATCGATCGAAGACCTCGTCCGGCCATGCACTGGCCGCAGACAGGAACGCGTCGCCCAGCAACATCGTTTCCTGATGACGCTCGCGCGAGCCGGCAAGCGCTTCAGCCAGCTCGGCGAGTTCACCGAGCCGCGCCGGCTGTCCGTGACAGCGGTGGCTCTCGGTGAGAAGAACGGCGTCATTCCACACAGCGCCACGCTCCAACAGGTTCGTTGCCCACGTCGCAAGCGAATGAGCATCGGTGACCAATCCATCGTGGATGGCGCGCTCCAAACCTCCTGAATACGCGAAGGACCCAACGGGGAAGGCTGGCGAAAGCCACGCCATCAACCGCAGCAACGCCTGCAGCTCGGCATCTTCAGTCATATCAGTTCAGTCGTGCGAGTGATGATCATGCGCATGGTCATGACCATGCGAATGATAGGCGCCGCGAGCAGGCTGGAACGGCTCGGCGACTTCCCGAACCGTCGCGCCAAGCCCTTCGAGCATGGAACGGATCACATGATCACGCAGGATGAGAATGCGGTCTTCCTCGATCTGTGCACCGAGATGCCGATTGCCGAGATGCCATGCGAGTTCGATCAGGTGCAGACGATCCCTGCCCTTCACCTCGAAGAGCTTCTCGTCGGCGGCCACGATTTCGATGAGCTCGCCATCCTCGAGAACCAGCATATCACCACTTGCAAAGAGCACCGGTTCCTTGAGATCGAGCATGACCATCTCGCCGTTTTCGAGATGGAGCAGCTTCCGCCGCAAATGCCTCAAGTCGTGCGGCAGAACGACCTTTCCGATCGGGTTCGAGGAAGGCGTTCCGGCGGGCAGATACGAAGTAACGCGTTGCATGACATGTCCAATTCGCTTGAGATTGCGACCATGCAAAATAGCCCCTTGCGATGCAAGAAGGAATGAGGCGTTGACGGCAGCGCCGCGCGATTTTCCTCAGGCCAGCCGCGCCTCGTCACAATCCACATTCATCGCGCGAGCAGCCGCAGCCTCCGCCGGCAGATGCCTGCGCCAACCCGGATGGAGCCCTTCGTTCTCATGTACCACACGGTTTCGACCGAGCGCCTTCGCCAGATAGAGTGCCTTATCTGCCGAGGAGTAGGCGCCCTCCTTGCTCCGCCCCGGTTCGAGCTCCGCGATGCCGGCCGACACGGTAAGTGCGACCACGCAATCGTCGGTAACGATGGGATGCGCCGCCAAGCGGTCGCAGACCGACCGCACTCTCTCGACCCGCTGCTCCTGCGAGCCGCCGACAACGATCACGCCGAATTCCTCACCGCCCAGCCTCGCCGCGACGGAGTGCCCGTCGAAGGCGGCGGCCAGGATGGCCGACACGGTCACGATCACGGCATCGCCACTGGCATGGCCGAAGCGATCATTGATAGCCTTGAAACGGTCCACGTCGAAGATTGCGAGGCAGGCGTCTCCGTCGACCTGCTCCAATGCCTCGGTAAAGGCACGCCGGTTGAGAAGACCTGACAGCACATCGGTCCGGCTCAGTTGCTCGAACTCCGCACGCGAGACGCTGAGCTGATGCATCGCGTGACCCGCCACGAGGGACAATACACTCGAAACCGCGCCGCCTATAAGCCACGACAGCAAGACGCCGTAGACGACGCCGTGAGCGAGCGGCACTGGCAACATTCCTATCCAGTCGAGCAGAGGCAATACGAGCGTAGTCACCACCGACGACAGCGTCACCGCAAGGAAGCTCATCTTGAGAGCGAACACGTAAATTGTGTGGCGATCCTGGAAATCGCCAAGCTCCGCCTGGAGTGAAATTCTCATGCGAATCGACCTTCTTGCCCACCGCTAGGCACATTGCTTAGAGGCCAACTGCTGCCGAGTTCTTAAGTGAATTGTTAAGATTCGAACGAGTTTGGTGAATTGATCGCCGATTGAAAACTGCTCAAGAACGTGACGTTCTCAGAGATGAATCACTCAATAAGTCAGAGGAAATAAGCTACTGTTTTCATGAGAATTTTCTGACTTCGCAGCGGGGAATGTCCTATTACGGACAGACCGCCCCAAGGTGGAACAGGCAAAAACAGAAAACAACTCTGGGAAGATTCCGATTTAACGTATAGCTTTAAGAGCGGCCGGCACCTCGCGCCGGCCTCACCTGATCGACTAGAACAGGAAATAACGCTGTGCCATCGGCAGAACCGTCGCGGGCTCGCAGGTCAGCAACTCGCCGTCGGCGCGGACTTCATAGGTCTCCGGATCGACTTCGACATGCGGCGTCAGGCTGTTGTGGATCATCGACGCCTTGGAAATGCCGCCGCGGGTGTTCTTCACCGCGACGAGATCCTTGGCCACACCCAACCTGCCCTTCAGACCGGCGTCAAGCGACGCCTGCGAGACGAAGGTAACGGATGAACTTGTCCGCAGCTTGCCGTGGGCGGCAAACATTGGTCGGTAGTGCATCGGCTGTGGCGTTGGGATCGACGCATTCGGATCGCCCATGGGTGCCGCTGCGATGGAGCCGCCGAGCAGCACCATCTCAGGCTTGACGCCGAAGAAGGCCGGGTTCCACAGCACGAGATCCGCGCGCTTGCCGACTTCGATCGAGCCGATCTCATGGCTGAGACCCTGTGCGATCGCCGGATTGATCGTGTATTTGGCAATGTAGCGGCGGACGCGGAAGTTGTCGTTCTCGCCCTTCTCTTCCTTCAGTCGGCCGCGCTGACGCTTCATCTTGTCGGCCGTCTGCCAGGTGCGGATCGCGACCTCGCCGACGCGGCCCATGGCCTGGCTGTCGGACGAGATGATCGAGAAGGCACCGATATCATGGAGAATATCTTCAGCGGCGATCGTCTCCTTGCGGATGCGGCTTTCGGCGAAGGCGATATCCTCGGGGATCGACGGTGACAGGTGATGGCAGACCATCAGCATGTCGAGATGCTCGGCGATCGTGTTGACCGTGTAGGGACGCGTCGGGTTGGTGGACGACGGAATGACGTTCGGCTGGCCGCAGATCTTAATGATATCGGGGGCGTGGCCACCACCGGCGCCTTCCGTATGGAAAGCGTGAATCGTGCGGCCCTTGATGGCACCGATGGTGTCTTCGACAAAGCCGCTTTCGTTCAGCGTATCGGTATGGATCATCACCTGGATGTCGTATTCGTCGGCGACCGAAAGGCAGCAGTCAATCGCCGCCGGCGTCGTGCCCCAATCTTCGTGCAGCTTCAGCGACGACGCGCCGGCCAGCACCATTTCCTCGAGCGCCGCCGGCAGCGAGGCGTTGCCCTTACCGGCAAGCGCGAGGTTCATCGGGAAGCCGTCGAAGCTCTCAATCATCCGCTCAATATGCCAGGCGCCGGTGCAGGTGGTAGCGAGCGTGCCATGTGCGGGGCCTGTGCCGCCGCCCAGCATGCAGGTAACGCCGGACATCAGCGCTTCCTCGATCTGCTGCGGGCAGATGTAGTGGATATGCGCGTCCATGCCGCCGGCCGTGATGATCTTGCCTTCGCCGGCAATCGCCTCGGTCGAGGGGCCGACAATGATATTGACGCCCGGCTGGGTATCGGGATTGCCCGCCTTGCCGATCGCCGCGATACGGCCGTTCTTGAGCCCGATGTCGGCCTTCACGATGCCTGTGTGGTCGATGATCACCACATTGGTGATGACGGTGTCGACGGCACCTTGCGCCCGCGTCGCCTGGCTCTGCCCCATGCCGTCACGGATCACCTTGCCGCCGCCAAACTTCACTTCTTCGCCATAGGTAGTGAAGTCCTTCTCGATCTCGATGAAGAGCTCCGTATCGGCGAGCCGCACCTTGTCACCGGTGGTCGGGCCGAACATACCGGCATAGGCGGCGCGGGAAATCTTGTAGGGCATATGTCAGGCTCCTTGGGAGGAAGAAAGGGATGCGCTCGCCGGCAGCCGCGTGACGCGACCGGCGGCGACATAACTATCGACAAGCTGCCGCTCGGCAGCGAAGGGATGCCATTCCCAGCCAGCGTGGCCGAAGCCCGCGAGATCGATGGCCGCCTCGGGAAATCTGTTCATCACCTCGGCGATCACGATCATGCCGCTGCTCGGCACGACGTAAGGCGCCGGGTGGTAGGCCGCGAGCGCCTCGTCCACCGCTTCATGAATCACTTTGTCAACGACCACATGCGCCTTGCCAACTTCCGCACAGAACGCATTGAATTGACGCGTGTAGTCGTTGCAGAAATCGTCCAGCTCGGGATGCGTCACCGCAAGCGGCGCACGCAGTTCCGCGAACTTCCGCGGATCGCGCACGCTCCAGATCGCCGCAGCTTCACGCACCGCGGGATGCTCCCGCCACGCCTGCGAAGCGAGCATCGCTTTACCGGGGCGCCCGGTATTGCAGACCGCGACGACATCGGTACGGCCCGGGCTCGCCTCGTAAGACCGGCATTCGTTAAAGCGGATCACGAACGCGGCATCCGCTACCGCTACCGCGGCCGCCGCCTGCGCTCCGATCTCTCCGTTGCCGATGATCATGATTCTGCCAACCACCTCAGTTGCCCATCGTCTCTGCGAGTTCCTTGAGCTGTTTGGTGCGCTGGTCCGTCAGCCCGGCGATGCAGCTGGCGACGAGCATCGGTTCCATCGTGCCGCCGCGCGCCTGGAAGCCTGTCGTCTCGCACTCCGCATCGCGAAAATCCACCCACGCGCGCTGCGCTTTCACAAGCGCCTTCTCGGCACCGCCATCGGCGCCGAGATCCTTATCGAGCCCAGCAAGCGCGGCACGGGTGACCTTGTATTGAGCGTTCAGTGCCTTATCGGCGGTTTCCTGACGCGCCTGTTCACAAGCCGTCATGTCGGCCTGTGTGACAGGTTTTTTGCAATCCAGATCTTCCGCGTTGGCGCCAAAGGCGATGAACGTGGCAACGCCGGCCGCCAGAAGATACAAGCTCGCGCGCATCGTCTCCTCCCCGATCACTTAGAGCTTGCCCATGACGAGCTGGCGGAAGCCATAGACCTCGCGCTTGCCGGAAAGCGGAATGAGGGTTACCGAACGCGTCTGCCCGGGCTCGAAACGGACGGCCGTACCTGCCGGGATATCGAGCCGCATGCCCTGCGCCTTCTCCCGATCGAAGGAGAGGCCGGCATTCGTTTCAGCAAAATGATAATGGCTGCCGACCTGGACCGGACGATCGCCGGTGTTCGAGACCTCGATCATCACGGTCGGCGCACCGACGTTCAGCTCGATCTCGCCGCTAGCGGCAATGATTTCTCCTGGGATCATGATTTTCTCCTCACGCGGCCTTGGTGGGCGCGCAACCCTCGGCCTTCAGAACGCGCTTTGTCGACGCGGGGTATTTGGCAAGCTTCGCAACCGGACGCACTGGGCGGCGCACGAACTCGCCGCCGCAATTCGGGCAGACGCCGCACAGGACGTCGGCAACACAATCGGCGCAGAACGTGCACTCGAAGGTGCAGATCATCGCCTCGGAACTGTCAGGTGGCAGGTCCTTGTCGCAGCATTCGCAATTGGGGCGTAGCTCCAGCATCGGGACCTCAGCGGATCGGCTCGTGGACAGTCACCAGCTTCGTGCCATCGGGAAAGGTCGCCTCGACCTGCACGTCATGGATCATCTCCGCAATACCTTCCATGACCTGGTGACGACCGATGACATGGGCGCCGGCTTCCATCAGTTCCGCAACCGGGCGACCATCACGCGCGCCCTCGACGACGAAATCGGTAATCAGCGCGATCGCTTCGGGATGATTGAGCTTGACGCCCCGCTCCAGCCGCCGCCGCGCGACCATCGCCGCCATCGAAATCAACAGCTTGTCTTTTTCTCTCGGTGTGAGGTTCATCGTGCATCCATCTGCTTGAACTAGAGATTCCAGACTTTCGGTACCGGCGCTCCATTGCGCAAGATCGAAATGATCGGGATGAGAATTTTTCTGAGCGCAAAGCCATCAGGCGCCGAAAGGCGCACGATAAGCTTGCCGGCCCAGCTGCTGGCGCCGCCCATATGGCCATCGAGCAACGGACGTACCGCGCCAAGGTAGGCTTCCGCCCGCGGCCCGACATAAAGCACCGTCGCAAACGCGACCTTGCCGCCGAGCACGGCATCGGCGCCAGAAAGCGATGCGATATTGCCCTGCATCTGCAGGTCCTCGGCATGGCAGAGCCTGCCTGCCTTGCGAATGCGCCAGCGGTCGCGAAAGAGGCCGGTGTCCACCGCCTCCCCCATCGCCTTGCGGCCAAGCAGGATGGCCTCGACCGCCAGGAATTCGGCATCATCCTCGATATCGACTTCGAGCCGACGAAACAGCGACGAGCGATCGAACAGAATGGTTTCCTGCGGCAGCCAGTCCACCCGGGCGTTCGTGCCGACGGTAATGCTGGTGTTGACCTCGGCTGTTCCGGCTGACGCCTTGTAGATCTTCTCGCAGGCCTGTGTGGTGACGTCGATACGGGCGCCGGGGCCAGCCACAACGCTCCAGTTCATCCGGTCGCCGCCGGTGAGGCCACCCGCGGTATTGATGATGACGGCTTCCATGGAGGAATCGAACGTATCCGGAAGGCGGATCTTGGCCGCTCCTTCCTGATAGAGCTCCTTTAGGCGCGTCCGCCCGTCGAGCGTCTTCGCAGCCAGATGCGCGCGCCCCTCGGCTCTCTGCGGTCTCGTGGCTGCCGCCGCGTTCGTCATTCCATCCCTTTCCAATGCACCGCCGGTTGACCCGGCCGTTTTTCATTGAAGTCACTAACCTGCAGAAATCAAGCAATTCCCGTGCCGTGCCGAGACGCTCTCCACGATCGGGCCGGCGGCAGCGAGATCCCTCAGAGACTGCCGAGGAAAACAGCATCTGCCCAACAGATAACCATGGGATCAGACGGTCAGATGACGACGTGCTTCCGGCGTATCGAGCGTTTCCGCAAGACCCTCGTGAACGATCTCGCCGCGATCCATGATGTAGACATAGTCGGCAAGTTCGCGGCAGAAATCGAGATATTGCTCGACCAGCAGGATCGCCATGCCGGTACTGTCACGCAGATAGCGGATCGCCCGGCCGATGTCCTTAATGATCGACGGCTGGATGCCTTCGGTCGGCTCATCGAGCACCAGAATCTTCGGTCGCGTCACCATCGCCCGGCCGATCGCCAGCTGCTGCTGCTGCCCGCCGGACAAATCCCCGCCGCGCCGCCCGAGCATCGACTGCAGCACCGGAAAGAGGCTGAAAATATCATCGGGGATGGAGCGATCCCGACGTCCGAGCGGCGCAAATCCGGTCTCGAGATTCTCCTTGACCGTCAGCAAGGGAAAGATCTCACGGCCCTGCGGCACGTAGCCGATGCCCTGCTTGGCCCGCGCAAACGGCGGTAGTCCGTTGAGCTTCACATCATTGAAGCTGACGCTGCCGGCAGACAAGGGATGCTGGCCGGTAACGGCGCGGAGAAGAGAACTCTTGCCCACGCCGTTACGCCCCAGCACGCAAGTGATCTTGCCCATTTCAGCCTTGATGGAGATGCCGCGCAGCGCCTGCGCCGCACCGTAATGAAGATTTGCATTCTCGACTGTCAGCATCTCACCGCCCCAGATAATTCTCGATCACCTTCGGATCGGAGCTCACGAAATCGATCGATCCCTCGGCCAGCACCGAGCCTTCGGCCAGACACGTCACCTTGACACCGAGGTCGCGGATGAAGCCCATGTCGTGCTCGACGACGACGACCGAGCGGGTCTTGGCGATCTCTTTCAGCAGGATCGCGGTTTCGGCGGTCTCGGCATCGGTCATGCCGGCGACCGGCTCGTCGACCAGAAGCAGCTTCGGCTCCTGCGCCAGAAGCATGCCGATCTCCAGCCATTGCTTCTGGCCGTGCGAGAGATTGGCCGCAAGTTCGTCGCGCCGATGCGTCAGCCGCACCGTCTCAAGGATCTCATCGATACGCGCCTTGTCTTCGCTGGCGAGCCGATAGAACAGCGTCGCAAAGACCCCACGCTTGCGGTTCAGCGCCAGTTCCAGATTGTCCCAGACGGTGTGGCTTTCGAAGACCGTCGGCTTCTGGAACTTGCGGCCGATCCCGAGTTGGGCGATGTCGGCCTCGTCTCTCTTCGTCAGGTCGACGTCGCCGCTGAAGAAGACCTCGCCTTCATCCGGTCGCGTCTTGCCGGTGATGATATCCATCATCGTCGTCTTGCCGGCACCGTTCGGGCCGATGATGGCGCGCAGCTCACCGGGTTCGATGACGATCGACAGCGAATTCAGCGCCTTGAAGCCGTCGAAGGAAACCGAGACGTTATTGAGATAGAGAACGCTGCTTGGTTTGACGTCAGGGATCATGATCGCTCACTCCGCCGGCTGGATTTTTGCGTCGACGCCCTCTTCCTGAAGCGCGGGCGGCGTGGCCTCGGTCTTCGGCTTGCGGCGCGTGAGATACTGTCCGATCGTGCCAACGATACCCTTCGGCAGGAACAACGTGACGAGCACGAAGAGACCGCCAAGCGCAAACAGCCAAAACTCGGGGAAGAGACCGGTAAAGATCGTCTTGCCGCCGTTGACGAGAATGGCACCTATGATCGGACCGATCAGCGTCGAACGACCACCAACCGCCGTCCAGATGACGACTTCGATCGAGTTGGCGGGCGCAAATTCACCGGGGTTGATGATACCGACCTGCGGCACATAGAGCGCACCGGCAATGCCCGCCATCATCGCCGAAACGACGAACGTAAAAAGCTTGAAGTGCTCGACACGGTAGCCGAGGAAGCGTGTGCGGCTTTCCGCATCGCGCACGCCGACCAGCACCTTGCCAAACTTCGAGCGGACGATGGCCGAGGCGATCATCAGAGACAACGCCAGGAAGATGGCGGTCGCGGCAAAAAGCGCGGCGCGCGTTCCGTCCGCCTGGACGTTGAAACCGAGGATCTCCTTGAAATCGGTCATCCCGTTGTTGCCGCCGAAACCCATGTCGTTTCGGAAGAAGGCGAGCAGCAGTGCATAGGTCATGGCCTGGGTGATGATCGACAGGTAGACGCCGTTGACGCGCGAGCGGAAGGCGAACCAGCCGAAGACGAAGGCCAGCAGCCCCGGCACCAGCAGAACCATCAGCGCCGCGAACCAGAACTTGTCGAAGCCGTACCAGAACCAGGGCAGTTCCTTCCAGTTCAGGAAGACCATGAAGTCGGGCAGAATGGGGTCACCATAGACGCCGCGGGAGCCGATCTGGCGCATCAGATACATGCCCATCGCGTAACCGCCGAGTGCGAAGAAAGCGCCGTGACCAAGCGAGAGGATGCCGCAGAAGCCCCAGACGAGATCGAGTGCCAGTGCCAGCAGCGCGTAGGTGAGGTACTTCCCGAACAGCGCCATGATGTAGGTGGGGATGTGCAGCGGATTGGTCGGCGCGGTCATCAGGTTGAGCACCGGCACCAGCAACGCGACCGCAAGCAGCATGACGATCGCAGCAATGATCTTGCGATCGAGAGACCGGAGAAGGAAGGCCGTAATCATGCTTCCACCGCCCTTCCTTTGAGTGCGAAGAGCCCACGTGGACGCTTCTGGATGAAGAGAATGATGAGGACGAGCACCAGGATCTTGCCGAGAACGGCGCCGGCGAAGGGTTCGAGGAACTTGTTGAGGACCCCGAGCGACAAGGCACCAACCAGCGTGCCCCAGAGATTGCCAACGCCGCCAAAGACCACGACCATGAAGCTGTCGATGATGTAGCTCTGGCCGAGGTTCGGCGAGACGTTGTCGATCTGCGAGAGCGCGACGCCCGCGATACCGGCAATGCCGGAGCCGAGCGCGAAGGTGAAGGCATCGACCCAGCCGGTGCGGATGCCCATCGAGGACGCCATGCGGCGGTTCTGCGTGACGGCGCGCATCTGCAGGCCGAAGGCCGAGCGCTTCAGGAGTACGAGCAACGCAAAGAACACGACCATCGAGAAGACGATGATCCAGAGGCGGTTCCAGGTGATCGAGAGACCGCCTAGTTCGAATGCACCGGACATCCAGCTCGGATTGCGGACCTCGCGGTTCGTCGGTCCGAAGATCGTGCGGACCGCCTGTTGCAGGATCAGCGACACACCCCAGGTGGCAAGCAGGGTTTCAAGCGGACGACCATAGAGATAGCGGATGACGACGCGCTCGATGACAAGGCCGACAAAGCCGGTAAAGAGGAAGGCCGCCGGCACGGAGAACGCCAGCGAGTAGTTTCCGAGTTCCGGAAAGGCGGAGCTGGTGTACTCCTGCACAACGTACGTCGTGTAGGCGCCGATCATCACCATTTCACCATGCGCCATGTTGATGACGCCCATGACGCCGAAGGTGATGGCAAGGCCGATCGCTGCCAGCAGCAGCACAGATCCGAGCGACACCCCGTACCAGACATTTTGCCCGATATCCCAGAGCGCCAGGCTGCGGTTGATCGCGTTGATATGTGTCCGGATGGCGCCCTTGAGCTCGTCTGGGGCGGTCGTCATCGCGGAATTCAGAATGGTCAGCGCATCGCGCCCGCCGCGCGCCGCAACCGTGTCGATCGCGGCCTTCTTCTCTTCGGCGCTAACGTCGCTCTTCAGCACCATGACGGCGCGCGCCGCTTCCATCGCATTCTTGACCTCTGCATCCTTCTCTTCGGCGAGCGCAGAGGTAAGGAGATCAAGATTTGCCGGATCGGCGTCCTTGAGCAGTCCTTGGGCCGCCGCAAGCCGGGCGCCGCGATCCGGGCTCAATAGGGTTAGCTGGCTCATGGCGGTGGCAATCACCGTGCGCAGCGAATTGTTGATCTTGACCTTGGACATATAGTCAGGATCGACGTCCGAGACGACATCGCCGGAAATCGGGTCGGCGTAGGTCGGCTCATCTTCAGTGCCGCCCTGCACCAGCACGGGGCCGCCGGTCTCGGAATTCACATAAAGCTGGCCGTCGCTCAAAAGCTGCAGGATCTCGCCGACACGTGGATCCTTGGAGGCGACGAGTGCTTTGATCGCGGCTTCGCGCTCAGGGAAATCGCCGACACCGAGCGCGTCGATCAACGGGTGGATATCTTCCTGTGCCTTCAGGGCGGTCGCGAATGCGGGCATCGCCAGGCACAACGTAAGAAGCAGGATCTTGATGGCGCGATACATCGGCTTTCTTGCCTCGGTCATCATTGGCCTTCCGGCGCAATCGGGGAAATCTGCCTTCCAATCGGCGCGATCCGGTGGATCGATCGCCGCGAAGCTTGAAGGCTGCACTTCGCAGATGGACCTTCCGCCCGGACAGGAGAGACCGGGCGGAAGTCTTCAGGCGTCAGAGTGACGGGGTGGCGCGCACTCAGGAGCCCTTGCCGCCGCATTTGCCCGAGGCAACGTTGAAGTTGCCGCAGTTCATTGGCTTGCGCCAATCGGAGATTAGGTCTTTCGAGTCAGGCAGGTAGTCGGACCATTCGTCGCCAACGACTGCCGGGGTCTGCTGAACGATTTCGAACTGGCCGTTCGCCTGGATTTCACCGATCAGCACCGGCTTGGTGATGTGGTGGTTCGGCATGACTGTCGCATAGCCGCCCGAAAGATTCGGAACCGTGGTGCCGATGATCGTATCGAGAACCTTGTCCGTGTCGGTCGTGCCCGCAGCCTGAACAGCCTTAACCCAGGCGTTGAAGCCGATATAGGCAGCTTCCATCGGGTCGTTCGTCACGCGCTTGTCGTTCTTGGTGAAGTCGTGCCACTGCTTGATGAACTTCTTGTTCGCGGGGCTTTCGACCGACTCGAAGTAATTCCAGGCAGCGAGGTGGCCGACGAGCGGCTTGGTGTCGAGACCGGCAAGCTCTTCTTCGCCGACCGAGAAAGCGACAACCGGGATATCGGTTGCCTTGACACCCTGGTTGCCGAGCTCCTTATAGAACGGGACGTTCGCGTCACCATTGATGGTCGAGACCACAGCCGTCTTCTTGCCGGCGGAACCAAATTCCTTGATCTTCTTCACTTCTGTCTGCCAGTCGGAGAAGCCGAACGGCGTGTAGTTGATGATGATGTCTTCCTTCGGAATGCCCTTGGATTCAAGGTAGGCTTCCAGGATCTTGTTCGTCGTGCGCGGATAGACGTAGTCGGTGCCTTCGAGCACGAAGCGCTTAACGCCTTCCTTTTCCATCAAATAGTCGACCGCCGGGATCGCCTGCTGGTTCGGAGCAGCACCCGTGTAGAAGATGTTGCGCGAAGACTCTTCGCCTTCGTACTGGACCGGGTAGAAGAGGATCGAGTTCAGCTCTTCGAAGACGGGCAGCACCGACTTGCGTGACGAGGACGTCCAGCAACCGAAGACGGCCGCGACCTTGTCCTTTTCGATCAGTTCGCGTGCCTTTTCGGCAAACAGCGGCCAGTCGGAAGCCGGATCGACGACGACGGCTTCGAGCTTCTTGCCGAGAAGACCGCCCTTCTTGTTCTGCTCGTCGATGAGCATCAGCATGGCGTCTTTCAGCGTCGTTTCGGAGATCGCCATCGTGCCGGACAGCGAATGCAGAACGCCGACCTTGATGGTGTCGTCAGCCGCAACGGCTCCATGGAATGCGGCCGTGGCCGACATGACGGCGCCGAGTGCGGCGCCCGTGATATAGGACTTGAGATTCATCTGGTTGATCCCCTCTTCTTGTTCGACAACAGGCCGAAAACCGGCAGTTAACTGTTGCTTAAGGGACTATCCGGTGCTGCAGCGCGAAAGCGTATACGCAATATGACGTAGTGGACGGGGCGAAATGTGCAGTTTTGCGCTGCGCCGCACTCTTAAGCCTCGTGTCGTTCCGTGTTACGAACGCATGACAAGGGGAACAAAAGGGGCTGGCACCAAGGCATGGCAGCGCGGCAACGCATCATTCCGGTCCGGCGCGAATACAATCGCTGGGTGGCGAACCAGACGCTGGAAGACTACGCGCTGCGCTTTACCGCAAAGAGCGCCCGGCAGTTCTCGTCGCAACGCATCTCGCAAACCGCGATCGGCGCCATTTCCTTCCTCGCGCTCGAAGCGATCGGCGGCGCGATCACCCTCTCCTATGGCACAACCAACGCCTTTTTCGCCATTGTCGTCGCCTCGATCGCCATGCTTGCCATCGGCCTGCCGATCAGCCGCTATGCGATCCGCCACGGCGTCGATATCGATCTGCTGACGCGAGGCGCGAGCTTCGGCTATATCGGCTCGACGGTCACGTCCCTGATCTATGCCAGCTTCACCTTCATGCTGTTTGCGATCGAGGCCTCGATCATGTCCGGCGCTCTGGAGCTGACGCTCGGTATCCCTCTGTGGATCGGCTACATCGTCAGCGCCCTCATGGTCATTCCGCTGGTCACGCACGGCGTTCGGCTGATCAGCCGGTTTCAATTGCTGACTCAGCCTTTCTGGATCGTCCTCAACGTCCTGCCCTTCCTGTTCATCGCCGTCATGGATTGGGAGAAGTTCGATCTCTGGCGGGCTTTTGCCGGTATCCGCCATGCGTCCGGCCCGCCCGGTACCGTCGCCCCCTTCGATCTCGTCGAGTTCGGCGCCGCCTCCGCCGTCATTCTGGCGCTGATGTCGCAGATCGGCGAACAGGCCGACTTCCTGCGCTTTCTGCCGCCGGAGAAGCAACGCAACTGGCGCCACCGCCTCGCCGTCTTCCTCGCCGGCCCCGGTTGGGTGATCATCGGTGCGCCGAAGCTGCTCGCCGGCTCCTTCCTCGTCGTGCTCACCTTCGCGTCGGGCGTGCCGGTCGATCGTGCCGCCGATCCGGCCCAGATGTACCTGACAGCCTTCGGCTACATGATCCCCTGGCACAATGCCGCGCTGCTGCTGATGGCTGCCTTCGTGGTGGTCTCGCAGTTGAAGATCAACGTGATGAATGCCTATGCCGGCTCGCTTGCCTGGTCGAATTTCTTCTCCCGCCTCACCCACAGCCATCCCGGCCGCGTCATCTGGCTCGTCTTCAATGTGGCAATCGCGCTTCTGCTGATGGAGCTCGGCATCTACAAGCTGCTGGAAGAAACACTCGGCATCTTCTCGATCATCGCCATGGCCTGGCTCTGCACGATCTCGGCCGATCTCTTCATCAACAAACCGCTCGGGCTCGCCCCTCCCGGCATCGAGTTCAAGCGTGCCCACCTCTACGACATCAACCCGGTCGGCCTCGGCGCCATGACGCTGTCGGCCGGCATTGCGCTCATCGCGCATTTCGGCGTTTTTGGTTCCATCGCCGCCTCGCTCGCGCCCTACATCACACTCGTCGCCGCACTGATCGCGTCGCCGCTCATCGCCTGGGGCACGAAGGGCAAATTCTACCTCGCGCGCAAGCCGCGCCACAGCTGGAAGAACCTGACAAACATCACCTGCTCTGTCTGCGAGCATCCCTTCGAACCGGAGGACATGGCCTGGTGCCCGGCCTATGCGGCGCCGATCTGCTCCCTCTGCTGTTCGCTCGACAGCCGCTGTCACGACATGTGCAAGCCGAAGGCGCGCTTCAACGCACAGGTCGGTGCGGTCGCCAAGGCAGTCCTACCGGACACGGTCGTTGAGAAGCTGACCACCCGCCTCGGCCGCTACGGCATCGCCGTTGTGCTGGCACTGACGGCCGTCGGCACGATCCTTGCCATGATCGCCCATCAGGTCTCCGCAGCCTCGCCGGAAACCGCCGAGGTGGTGAACCGCACCATCCTGATCGTCTTCTTCGTCTTCGCCGTCATCGGCGGCGTCGTTTGCTGGTTCTACGTGCTCGCGCATGACAGCCGGGTCGTTGCCGAGGAAGAGTCCTCGCGCCAGAATACGCTGCTGCTGAAGGAAATCGCCGCCCACAAGAAGACCGACGCGGCACTCCAGACCGCCAAGGAAACCGCCGAAGCCGCCAACCGCGCCAAGAGCCGCTATGTCGTCGGCCTCAGTCACGAATTGCGTACGCCGCTGAATGCCGTGCTCGGCTACGCGCAGATTCTCGAGCGCGACGAAACCATTCCCACTCCGCGGCAGTCGTCGATCAAGGTCATCCGCCGCAGCGCCGAGCATCTCTCCGGCCTCATCGATGGTCTCCTCGATATCTCCAAGATCGAAGCCGGGCGCCTCCAGGTCTATTCCAACGAGATCAACATTCAGGACTTCCTGGATCAGATCGTCGACATGTTCCGCCCGCAGGCGCAGGCTAAGGGATTGACCTTCCATCACGACCGTTCACCCGCCCTGCCCCAGTTCGTACGCACCGACGAGAAGCGGCTGCGCCAGATCCTCGTCAACCTGCTCTCCAATGCCATCAAGTTCACCGACGAAGGCAGCGTTACCTTCGACGTCGGGTATCGCAGTCAGGTCGCGACCTTCACCGTTACCGACACCGGGCGTGGCATTGCCGAGAAGG
Source organism: Rhizobium sp. YTU87027 (assembly GCF_050644135.1). Taxonomy (NCBI): domain Bacteria; kingdom Pseudomonadati; phylum Pseudomonadota; class Alphaproteobacteria; order Hyphomicrobiales; family Rhizobiaceae; genus Rhizobium; species Rhizobium sp. YTU87027. Next base: position 2,404,025 of record NZ_CP098440.1, read on the forward strand.
ACTTGAGCCGCATCTACGAGCCTTTCCAGCGTGGCGAGGCCGACAGCATCCGCCCAATGCCGGGCCTTGGTCTCGGCCTGACGATCACGCAGCTGCTGACGAACACCCTCGGGGGTGAAATCTCGGTAAGCAGCGAGAAGGATCGCGGAACAGTCTTCCGCGTTCGCCTCATGCTTTCCGCCGTGCTTCGCGAAATGACGGTTCCGCCGCAGGAAAAGAAGATCGTCAGCTACGACGGTCCACGACGCACGATCGTCGTCGTGGACGACAATGAGGACCATCGCGACATGATGCGCGAGGTGCTTGCTCCTCTCGACTTCGTCGTTCTGACCGCGGCAAGCGGCGCAGACTGCCTGACCTTGATCGAAGGCATCCAGCCCGATCTGTTTCTCGTCGATATCTCGATGCCGGGCATGAATGGCTGGCAACTCGTCTCGCGCCTGCGCGCAAGTGGCCAGACCGCTCCGATCGTTATGCTGTCCGCCAATATCGGCGACGCCGCCGCTCACCGCGATAGCGACGACAGCCACAGCGATGCCATCGGCAAGCCGGTCGACATCAAGCAGCTGCGTGACAAGCTTGCGCTGCATCTGGGCTTGAAGTGGATCTATGCGGAGGCGATCCAGCCTGCCCCCACGAAACATGATCGATCGATGGTCAGCCCGGGACCCGCTCACATCCAGGAATTGTTGCGGCTTGCCGAGATCGGCTACATCCGAGGCATCGAGGCAAAGCTCACCGACCTTGCCAAGGTGGAAGCAAATCAGCCATTTACAGATGAACTTCGTTCCTATGCGGCCTCATTCGATCTGAACGGCCTCATGAATTTCCTGCACCGCTTCGATGAGAAGGTAGAGACCCTTGGCTGAGTTCCCGCGCGATATCGTTCTGCTGGTCGATGACTCGCCTGAGGCGTTGGGGTTCCTGACCGATGCTCTAGAGCAGTCCGGTTTCTCCGTACTGATAGCGACAGCGGGCTCCGCCGCGCTGAACATCGTGGAACGGATTACCCCCGACATCATTCTGCTAGATGCGATCATGCCATCCATGGATGGCTTCGAGACCTGTAGGAAACTCAAATCCAATCCGGCGATCAGCCAGATACCAGTCATCTTCATGACCGGTCTGACGGAGACCGAACATGTCGTTCGCGCTCTTGAATCCGGAGGCGTCGACTACCTGACGAAGCCGATCAATATCGATGAACTGCGAGCGCGGATCGGTGTCCACTTGCGCAACGCACGCTCGACACAAAGCGCGCGCGTTGCGCTGGACGCCGCCGGTCGGCATTTGCTTGCCGTCAAGGGCGACGGTGACATTCACTGGTCGACGCCACAGGCGACACGTCTCGTCAACGCTGCAATGAACAGAGACGACGCTATGGACACGGTGGTCAGCAAGATTGCCGAATGGATGAAGACCCGCCCGGCCTCAGCCCGCGACGGCGCGATCTCGCTTTCGCATGCCGGCAAGGACGTGCTTCAGCTTGCCTTTCTTGGCGCGATCGGTGCTGACGAATATCTGTTTCGCCTGACAGCAAATAACGCACGCGCCGACGACGAGGTGCTGCGCCGGCATTTCTCGCTGACACAGAGAGAGTCCGAAGTGCTGTTATGGATTGCGAAGGGCAAAGCCAACCGCGATATCGGCGAGATTCTCGGTCTGTCGGCGCGCACGGTGAACAAGCACCTCGAACAGATCTATGTGAAGCTCGGCGTCGAAAACCGCGCCTCCGCAGCGGTCAAAGCCGCTCATGTTCTGCACGAGACGTGACCGACCATCCGGCGGATCGAACCGACAGCTCAAACAACGCGATCAGGTGGCGATCTGCCCTCGAAGAAGGCGGTAACATTGTCCACCACCTTCATCCCCATGGCCGTGCGGGTTTCCTCCGTCGCGCTGCCGAGATGAGGTAGCAGAACAACATTCTCCATGGCCCTCAACGCGTCTGGTACGTGCGGCTCGGCCGCATACACGTCAAGCCCGGCGCCGCGGATGACGCCGCCCTTGAGGGCCGAAATCAAAGCGACCTCGTCGACAACATCGCCGCGTGCCGTATTGATCAGGAAAGCACCGGGCTTCATTGCCGCAAGCCGCTCTGCGTTCATCAGGTGCCGGTTTTGCGCGCCGCCTGGGCAATGCAGGGATACGAAATCGGATTGCGCCAATGCGTCCTCGACCGTTGGCAATTGACGGGCGCCATAGCGCGCGGCTTCCGCGGGATCGACGGGAGACCTGTTGTAGAAAACCACGTCCATGCCGAAGCCGAAATGACAACGCTGCGCGAACGCCTTGCCGATGCGCCCAAAGCCGATGATGCCCACCGTTTTGCCGGTGACCTTCGTCCCAATCATATGCGTCGGGCACCACCCGTCCCACTCGCCGGAGCGGACCTGACGCTCTCCCTCGCCGCCCCGCCGGGCAACCGTCAGCAGCAGCAGCATGGCGATGTCAGCCGTGCAATCGGTCAGCACGCCGGGAGTATTTGTCACCACGATCCCGCGATCCCTGGCGGCATTAGTATCGATATGATTGTAACCGACGCCGAAATTGCCGAGTATGCGTGTGCGCGGTGTCGCCACATCAAAAACAGCTGCGGGCAACTTGTCCGAGACCGTCGGCAGAATTGCATCGTACTCTCCGATCGCCCGGGCCAGCGCCTCCACACTCATCGCCTGATCGTCCAGATTCAATGTTGCATCGAACCGTTCCGAAAGAATGCGTTCGACGGCTGACGGCCAGCGGCGTGTGACGAGAATGCGTGGCTTGGACATGGTCACCTGTTCCGGATGCTGTGATTGGCCTTCTAGCCAGTAGCGCAAAAAGACCGACGGGCCAAACGGAAGAAGCCCGGTCTTGCGACCGGGCTTCCAAAATCTGCACAAGCGGGGATGAACCCTTACTTGGCTTCCTGCGGGAAGTAGCTGTACTTGCCGTCCGGACCCTTCTTCCACTCGTACATGATGTAGCCGGGAAGCTTCGGGTCGCCCTTTTCGTCGAACGACATGTCGCCGAGAACGGTCGGGAACGGGCCTTTTGCCTTCAGTGCAGCGGCAACGGCTTCTGCGTCCGTCGAACCAGCAGCCTTCGCACCGCCAGCGATCGACTGGAGTGCAGCGTAGGAGTAGAGCGTATACGCTTCCGGGTTGAAGCCGGCGGCCTTGAACTTCGCAACGAGGTCCTTGTTGGCCGGGTTAAGCGTCGGATCGGGACCGAAGGTGTTCAGCGTGCCGGCAACTGCGTCGCCAGCGATCGATGCCAGTTCGTTCGAAACGATACCATCACCGGAAACCAGCGTAGCCTTGAGGCCCTGGTCTGCAGCCTGACGGATGATCAGACCAGCTTCGGTGTGGAGACCACCCCAATAGATGATCGACACGCCGGCTTCCTTCATCTTGGCGATGAGGGCCGAGAAGTCCTTGTCACCAACGTTGATGCCTTCGTAGAGGGCTTCGGTAACGCCAGCAGCGTTCAGAGACTTCTTGGTTTCGTCAGCGAGACCCTGGCCGTAAGGCGTCTTGTCGTGAACGACAGCGATCTTGGCGTCCTTGAAGTGGTCAGCAAGATACTTGCCGGCGATTGCACCCTGCTGGTCGTCACGGCCGCAGGTACGGAACGTGTTCCAGAGACCGCGCTCGGTGAACTTCGGGTTCGTAGCGGCCGGGGTGATTTCGAGCATGCCGTTTTCAGCGTAGACTTCGGAAGCCGGGATCGAAACGCCCGAGTTGAAGTGGCCGATAACGAACTTGACGCCGTCAGCAGCGAACTTGTTCGCAACCGAGATGCCCTGCTTCGGGTCGGAAACGTCGTCGCCGAGTACGATCTTGACCTGCTCGCCGTTGATGCCGCCAGCAGCGTTGATGTCGGCGGCCGCCTGCTCTGCGCCCTTCTGGAGCTGAGCGCCGAAGGCGGCGTTCGGGCCGGTCAGCGGACCAGCAACGCCAACGATGATGTCGGCCCATGCGTTGCCGCTGAAGGCGACCATCGCCGTCAGAGCTACAGCCGACAGGAGAGACTTTTTCATTCTATTACTCCCAATTTTTTAGCGGGTTCTGTTCCACTACCCGGCGCATTACCCACTTTACTGCGCCAGGAAACTTGTTCCACTCGAAGGGGCAATCTGTCCCTAGATTCAACCGGCTGTCAATGTTTTGCCTTCCAGGAGAAGGGGGACGTCTTTTGGTATAGCCAGTAGTAGTTATTGACCATCTGATTGGTCCGGCGATAGCGATAGCCAGCCGTCGAGAAGATCAAAAGAAGGACGAAGTCGATCACATAGTAAAAGAGACTGAGGACCGGTCCATCGAACAGTGCGTGATGCAGGAATTGCATCGCGCCGGCGAGCAGAACCGTATAGGCGATCACCAGAGGATAGCCGCTCCAGCTCTCCGCCGCGGCTCTGCCGGCCCGCCACGCCGTCCAGAACCCGATCAGCACGACAAAAAGCCGAATGGCGCTGCGCACACCCGTATCGCCCTCAAAGAAAAGTCCCTGCATATCAAAGTCTCCTCTTCGTCATGCTCAATGACGCCCGCCTTCAAGATAGGCGGCACGAACTTCCGGATTAGCCAGCAGCTCCGCACCGGAACCGCTCATAGTGACCTTGCCGTTGACCATGACATAGGCGCGGTCCGACAAGCGCAGTGCTGCAAAAGCGTTCTGCTCCACGAGGAAGACGGTCAACCCCTCTTCCTTGTTCAACTTCTTGATCGCCTCGAAAATGCCCTTGACGATCAGCGGAGCAAGACCAAGCGAGGGCTCATCGAGGAGCAGAAGCTTCGGACGCGCCATCAGCGCGCGACCGATCGAAAGCATCTGCTGCTCGCCGCCCGATAGCGTGCCGCCGCGCTGGCCCTGCCGCTCCTTAAGGCGCGGAAACATCGCAAAGACTTTCTCGACGTCCTCTTTGAAGTATTTCAGATTGTCGAGGCCGGCACCCATCTGGAGGTTTTCCATGACGGTCATGCGCGGGAAAATACGCCGCCCCTCCGGCGACTGGGCGATGCGCAGCCGTGCAATCTCGTGCGTGGGCAAACGCGTGATGTTTTGCCCATCGAAGATCACCGAGCCGGCGCGTGCCTGCGGGCTTCCGCAAATCGTCATCATCAGCGTCGACTTGCCGGCGCCGTTGGCACCGATCAGGCTGACGATCTCGCCCCGATGGACCTCGACGTCGATTCCGGCCAGGGCCCGGATGTTGCCGTAATAGGTTTCAACGCCCTGAACGTTTAGAAGTGGCTGACCAGTCATTAGTGCGAGCCTCCTTCGAGGTTCTCTACGGCTGCAATCACTTCTTCCACTTCCTCGTCCTCGACACCGAGATAGGCCGCGATAACCCGCGGATCGTGCTTCACTTCTTCAGGCGTGCCGTCGGAAATCTTCTGGCCGTATTCTAGCACGACGACATGGTCGGAAATTTCCATGACCACCGACATGTCGTGCTCAATCAGCAGGATCGACGTGCCGCTGTCCGTACGGATGCTGCGCAGCAGCGCGTTCAGCGCAGCCGACTCGCGGGGATTGAGGCCAGCGGCGGGCTCGTCGAGGCACAGAAGCTCCGGTTCGGTACACATGGCGCGCGCAATCTCGAGCCGGCGCTGAGCGCCGTAAGGCAGATCACCAGCCGGGTCATCGGCGCGATCGATGAGATCAGCCTTCTGAAGCCAGTGGCGCGCCAGTTCGATGGCGTTCTTCGCCTCGGTCCGATACGGCCCGATGCCCACGAGACCCATCAAGGTGAACCCGGACGCCTTCATCAGCTTGTTGTGCTGGGCGACGAGTAGATTTTCGAGAACCGTCAGGCCGGAAAACAGCCGAATGTTCTGGAACGTGCGGGCGACCTTAGCTTCTTTGGTAATTCGGAAGTCCGGAAGGCGTTCCAGCAAGAACTCCTTGCCGCCCTTCTGCTTCAGCGTGATCATCCCCATCGTTGGCTTGTAAAAGCCGGTGATACAATTGAAGACCGTCGTCTTGCCGGCACCGTTCGGGCCGATGAGTGCGGTAATGTCGCCGCGCTTGGCTTCAAATGAGAAGTCGTTAATCGCCATCAGGCCGCCGAACTTCATCGACAGGTGCTCGACCTTGAGCAGAGTATCGCTGGTCATATTGATTTCCTGAGAGCTCATCAACCGTGGCCCTCCTTGGTGAAGCTTCCGGATACGGCCTTGCGCTCCTTGAGGAAGGCTGTCGGTTCACGCGATCCCACGAAACCGCGCGGCTTGATCAGCATCACGACGACCATCGCCAAACCGAACAGCAGCATGCGATAGAGCTCGGGTGTGAAGTCCGGTCCGAAAATCGCTTTCAGGAAATCCATCTCACGCAGCAGTTCCGTGCCGCCGACCATGACGATTGCGGCAATCGCAATACCCGTCAGCGAACCCATGCCGCCGAGGACGACGATGGCGAGGATGACAGCCGATTCCAGGAAGACAAACGATTCTGGAGAAACGAAGCCTTGGCGGGCAGCAAAGAAGGAGCCCGCGAAGCCGCCAAACATGGCGCCCGTTGCAAAGGCCGTGAGCTTCGTCGTCGTCGTGTTGATGCCAAGGGAGCGGCAGGCGATTTCATCCTCGCGCAGGGCTTCCCATGCGCGGCCAATCGGCATCCGGCGCAGGCGGATCGTCACATAGGCGGTCAGCATGCAAAGGGCCAGGATCAGGTAGAACAGAAAGATCTTGTAGTAGGCCGAGGACATCGGAAGATGGAAGAGCTTCGCAAAGCCGCCGGCGCTCGCATCAAAGGGAATGCCAAAAAGCGTTGCCTTTGGGATACCCGAGATGCCGAACGTGCCCTTGGTGAGATCCGTCCAGTTGATAATCACGAGACGAATGATTTCACCGAAAGCGAGTGTCACGATCGCGAGGTAGTCACCACGCAGGCGCAGGACAGGGAAGCCCAGAATGACACCCCACAGCGCTGCCAAAATACCGGACAGAGGCAGCAGCACCCAGAACGACAGTCCGAAATAGCTGGATAGAAGCGCGTAAGAATACGCTCCGATTGCGTAGAACGCGACGTAACCGAGATCGAGCAGGCCGGCGAGACCGACAACGATGTTCAGCCCCCAGGCCAGCATCACGTAGATCAGGATCTGGATACCAAAGTTATCCACCCACTTCAGCGAACCCTGCGGGCCAGCAACAGCATAGATGAACGGGGGATAGAGCAGCAGCGCCACGAGCGCGATCTTCAGAAAATGCGTGTGAAAAAAGCCCTTCTCGGTCGAGATGTCCAGCTCGCCACTGCGTGCCTTTTTCAGCTTGCGGGCATCCAGATGCGGCTTCACAAAAACGACCATCAGGAAGCGGCCGACGGCAGCAATCGCGACGAAGATGGCCAGGAGGCCCCAGCGCTGAACAATGATGAGTTCGTTGCTGATGTTCTGATCGGTCTTCAGACCGACATACAGCACGAACATGCCGAACGCGATCAGGGCTGCGAACAGGGCTTCTTTAATACCCGTCTGGACAAGTCCGGCTTTGGCGGGCTTGTCAGCGGAACGTACAACATTTTCCATGACGTTAAACCTTCTCGACTTCCGGCCGGCCCAGGATACCCGTCGGCTTGAAGATCAGCACGAAAGCGAGGATGGCGAATGTCGCCACATCCTTGTACGCGATGGTGAAGTAAGCCGACCACAGCGACTCGATCAGGCCAATCATCAACCCGCCCAGAACAGCGCCTGGAAGCGAACCGATGCCGCCGAGAACGGCCGCGGTGAACGCCTTCACACCCGGTACGAAGCCATCGTTGAAGTTCACGACACCATAATACATCAGATACATCGTGCCCGCGACCGCAGCGAGCGCCGCACCCATGATGAAGGTGATGGAAATCGTCTGATCGACATTGACGCCCAAAAGAGCCGCCATCTTGCGGTCCTGCTCGGTTGCGCGCTGGGCACGGCCGAGAGACGTGTGATTGACGAGATACCAGAACACCGTCAGCAGCACGACCGTAATGAGGATAATGACGATCTGCTTCAGCGAAATGGAAATGCCGGCAATGTTGTAGACGGTGCTGACCAGCGGCGGAATCGGCTTGTTGCGCGGACCCTGCGTGACCTGAATGAAGTTCGACAGCGTGATCGACATGCCAATCGCGGTGATCAGCGGCGCGAGACGGAAGGATCCACGCAGCGGACGATAAGCAACGCGCTCAATCGTCCAGTTCCACAAACTCGTCATCAGCATCGCAATGAGCAGCATGACCAGAAGCAGAACTGCAACCGGAAGGCCCGCGAACATGGAAGTGAGGACGAGAAAGACAATAAGGCCGGCAAAACCGCCAAGCATGAAGATATCGCCATGGGCGAAGTTGATCATGCCGATAATGCCGTAAACCATCGTATAGCCAATAGCCACAAGGCCATAGATGGATCCAAGAGTCAGCCCATTAACGAGCTGCTGGACAAAATATTCCATATGTCATTTCCCCTGGATGCAGACCGCTTCAGCCGGCATCTCTTGTTATTAGAGCCTTTGATGAGCCCTTGATTAAGGATTTCATACCGCTTTCAAACCAAAAGGGAAGTGCAAAATCGCAAAGCTCCAAAGTTCTTTGCCGTTTTAGTGAAAATGACTTTTTTACGGTCAGGAATTCGCTTTTTTTGGCACGCAGAGCTCAAGAAAGCGCTTTTTGACTGTAAACGGCACAGATGCCGCAGAACATCGCCACCGGAGACCAGTCGCTGCCAGCTGCACGTAGCTGGAATTCTCTTCATGGAAGCATCGCTTCGCATTTTTGAAACGCGACCAAATGCACACGACGAACTTACGCGGGATACGATTCCCATCGCCGGAAGAATTGCCTATATAGAGCAAAGCGCTTTACACAGGCGCGACATGTGACATCCGGAAGGCGAGCAATGCTCGAAACATTTGAGCGCGCCGCTCTCGAAGCGGGCAAGGAAATCATGCAGGTGTACCTTGAGGGATGCCCGTCGGCCAGGAAGGCTGACAACAGCCCGGTCACCATCGCCGACGAGCGGGCCGAGCGCATTATCATCGCACAGCTTGAAGCAGCCTTCCCCAACACGCCGATTATCGCGGAAGAATCGGTGGCGGCTGGCAACACCCCTGTGATCGGCAGGTCGTTCTTCCTTGTGGACCCGCTGGACGGCACTCGGGAATTCATCGACAAGCGGCCCGAATTCACCGTGAATATCGCCTTCATCAGCGACGGACGCCCTCTTGCCGGGATCGTCTACGCCCCTGCCCTTGGCGTCGCCTTTGCCGGCGAGAACGACAGGGCCGAGAAGCTCTTGGTCGATGAGCATTTTCACGTGAGCCGGCGGACAGCTATCCAGGTGCGCTCGCAACCGTCCGACCGGACGGCGTTGGCAAGCAGATCCCACAACAGCCCCGAGACGGACGCCTTTCTTGCGGCAAACGCCATCTCGCGATGCACCAACATCGGTTCTTCCCTGAAATTCTGCATGCTGGCCGAAGGGCTGGCTGACGTCTATCCGCGCTTCACGCGCACGATGGAGTGGGATACGGCTGCCGGCGACGCCGTGCTGCGCGCCGCGGGCGGCTCGACGGTCACGCTGGACGGATTGCCGCTGACCTACGGCAAGACCTCACAGGCGCATGACAGCGACTTCGCCAACCCGAGCTTCATTTCCTGGGGCAGCACCAAATCCGCGCTGCAGCGGGCATAACCCCGTCGAAAAACCAAGCAAAATCAGCAGGACGCGCGCCTCGCGGTCCACGCCCCGTTCACCGCATCTAGGAGCCTCGGTGAATGAAACCACGCCGGGCTGCGCCGGCGATTCCGGGAGCTGCAAGCCGTGTCTGACCAGACGAACAATCTCGCCCTGCCCTACATCCTGCCGTCCCAGGCACAGAAGCACGTGACCCACAACGAGGCGCTGCAACGTCTCGATGCCATAATCCAACTCTCGATCGCGGGCGAGCCCTCCCTTCCACCGTCTGACGCTTCCGAGGGGCAATGCTATCTTGTTGCCGAAGGAGCCGGTGGCGCGTGGTCCGGAAAGGACGGAATGCTGGCCCTCCGCCAGGACGGCGCCTGCATCTACATCGAGCCGAAGACGGGCTGGCGCGCCTTTTTCATGACGCAAGGCCAACTCCGTGCCCTCAGCAACGACGCGTGGCGGGCGATATCGCTTGATGACGACGGTTCCGTTCCCATGATCGGCGTCAACACATCGCCCGATGCTGTTAACCGCCTGTCAGTCGCTTCGGACGCAAGTCTCTTCAACTCATTCTGGCACTGGACACCAGTTGAAGGTGAACAAGTCCGCCACCGCGGAAACGGGCACCCTGCTGTTTCAGACTGCATGGTCGGGTCGGGCGGAAATGGGTCTCGCCGGAAGCGACGAGTTTTCCGTTAAGGTCAGCGGCGACGGCAGCGATTGGCTGACTGCTCTGACAATTTCACCCCGAGGTGCCGTGAGAACTCCAGCAAGGCCGACCGCGCGGGTGTCCTTGGCCGCAGGAACATCCACACCGGCATCCGGCAGCCGAACCGGTTTCAGCGATTTTCATGTGCTGCAGGGTGGCTTCACCCTCGGCCCGGTCGTTTTGTCCGGCGTCGGCGATCGCCTGCTTATTCCGGAGACCGGTCTCTACATCCTGCTGCTGACAGCAAGCACATTATCTTCTTACGGGCACGCGGCAGTGGTAGAAGCAAACGGCACAACGGCACTTGCATCCGCTGTTGGCCCGGCTTCGGCTGGCGTGGCGCGTCATACTGCGTGCGCGCTGGTGTCACTGACTGAAGGGGATTGGCTGGCCCTCCTGCATGACGGCAGTGCGCAATATGAGTTTGGAGCCACGAAGACCGAACTCTCAGCAATCATGCCGTAAATTAGATCGATGATGCCTAGAGCAGGCGATAGCGGAATGCGCGGGCAATTGCCTGCATGCGATTGACGGAATCGAGCTTTCGCATCGCACTCTTCAAATAGCCGACGACTGTATGGGCGGAGAGATCAAGAATAATCGCGATCTCTTCACTGCTCTTTCCCGCAGCCGACCAGCGCAGGCATTCGACTTCCCGGCTGCTGAGGCTTTCCGTGGGCTGCTCCGGAGGGTTCTGCTGTCCGTATAACTCTAGGAATTCCATCGCGCGAAAAACCTGCTCCATCGCCTCCGCACGAGTTAGGCGCACGCGATCCCCCGAGAACACAAAAACGTACTGCCGCAAATGCATGTCATGCAAAGCAAACGCAAAGGTGCTTTTCAGGCCATGCACCCTGAAGAGTGTCGTCAGCTGCTGGTTCTCTTGATTTGCCGCCGCGCTCTCGAAAGGCGGGTTATCGCAAAAGACCGGCATCGCCGTCCTTTTGAGAGCAGCGAGAAGCTTGCAGCAATAGAAGAGGTCTGTTTCCTCATAGAAATTGATGAGCTCTTGTGGCCAATTGCCGACAAGATAGTTGCTGACGAAGCCACTGCGGTCTCCGCGCGGAAATTCGGCCAGCAAGTAGTGATTGAATCCAGCCTCTGTTGCTATTTCGGCGACGTAGTCGCTGAATCGTTCCATGGACATTTTCTGCCCAGACGCGATCCGCGAAAAAACAGTATCGCCCGCGCCGTCGCGGACGGCACGTTCTTGTCTCTTCATTCTCTTGTCCCTCGGCGGCAACCTTCGGCTCGACTTCTTCATCTGCCGACCCTAGAGAGGTCGCACAGCATCCGAGAAAAGCAAAAGCCTCCGTATCAAAAGGATACGAAGCAAACAGCCTTAGTCATTCCGGACACTACAGTAAGAACGGAGACGAATTCTTGCGCTCACAACTATGTTGCAGCGCTTATAAATTGGCGATTATCAATTGCCCACCGACCATTACGCATGGCTCCTATGCGCTCACCACAAATTTACGCCGGGGAAGTCTGCAACGGACGCAAATCGCTTCTTGGCCGGTCGACGCCTAAATTTCTTATCAAAGTGTTACGATGCGCTTAGGCAATTCTTAAATGTGACAAGCTAGAGTGGCTGCCGTGGTCTTGAGTTGTGTAGAGAGTCCAATGACCGAAATGATACGTCCCCGAGTAAAATATGTCATCGGCCCCGATGGCAGCCCGCTGACGATTGCGGATTTGCCGCCGCCGAACACAAGGCGCTGGGTTATCCGCCGCAAAGCAGAGGTTGTAGCGGCCGTTCGTGGTGGCCTGTTGAGCTTGGAAGAAGCCTGCGAGCGTTACACGTTGACTGTCGAAGAGTTTCTGTCCTGGCAGTCTTCCATTAACAGCCACGGCCTTGCCGGTTTGCGCACAACGCGCATCCAGCAGTATCGTCACTGACAAGCCCTTTCGGGCAACGAATTCTACGTTTCGGGCCGATTGGATCTCCTGAGGAGGATCCACAGACGGCCCGAAATCATTAACGCAGCCAGATGATGCCCTGCTTCCATCAGCTGCTAGAAGCCTCACCATAGCTTTTCTGCCCCATGGACCACTCGGCAGGAACTCGATCGGTGACCAGAAATCGCTGCCGGCCTGGTACCGGCAGCAATCTCCCCTACCGTGCGTCTCAATCGAACACAGTGTCCTTGCCGGCCGGCTTGGCGCGGCTGAGACGACATGCCAATTTCCACCAACAGCGAAATATTGATGAGGAATGGCAATGGACATCAAGAACGAAGAGAACGCTTCCGGCGGCCGCTACGTCGCAGAGGTGGAAGGCCACCAGGCCGAAATGACCTACTCCCGCACTTCGCCCAAACTCGTCATCATTGACCACACCGGCGTTCCCGATGCGTTGCGCGGCAAAGGCGTTGGCCAGGCACTTGCGCTGCATGCAGTCGAGGAAGCACGCAAAGGCGGATGGAAGATCTTTCCGCTATGCCCTTTCTTCAAGGCGCAGGCACAACGTCACGAGGAATGGCGCGACGTCGTCAACGGCTAGCGTTGCAAACACGAAAAGCCATGTATGACGGACGCGACAGCCCATCATGCATGGCTTTTTTCGAGGCGATGCCCAAGCGCCAAGTTGCGCCCGTTTCCTGCCTTCAGGCTCTTGCCCGGACTGCGCCGTCGCGCTCTTCCAGCGCGGCTGCACGTGCATATTCCGCCTGCATCTCTTCGAGCGCCTGTTCCAGGGACTCTTCCTGCATCTTCAGCTCCTTGATCGAGACCTGAAGATTATCCGCGCGTTGGCGAGCTGCCTTCGCGAAAGTCGGATAGGCGAAGTGATTCGGGTCGGAAATGCCGGACTTCTTCTCTTCGACGACGATCTGGCTCTCCAGATCCTTCGTCATCCGCTCAAATTCGGACATCATCATCTGCAATTGCTGCAGTTGGCGACGTTTTTCGTTCACCTGAAATTCCTTCAGGCGAACTAGGCTCTCACGCGACTTCATACGCATTACTCCAGTGATGCGAGACCCCTGCTCCACTTTAAATCGCCCCGGCGGGCCGCTTTGACACGGACTGCCGAAAAAATTTCCGTCGGTATTAACAAAAACCTACCGCTGGTAACCTTTCGTTTACGGGCATCGTTAATGATAGTGCCGATGATTTAAGGGTCGGTAAACACAACTACGCGATTTCCGATACCGTTTCATTGGTGAGTCGAATGAATCGCTTACCAGCCGTTCTTAATGTAAAAGTTAAGGATTTGGCTTTGCGAATTCTCGTTGGAAAACAGCGGAATGGACAAATTATTTAATAAATTGATTACCTCTTGCCAGAGTGAATCAGAATTTGTTAACCATTTCGTGGCAGCTTCCAAATCACGCAGTGACATATTCGGTATCGCGTAGGGGGCCAGACCACCTTTCGGCGGCGGTAAAGGGGATAAGAATGCGGGTACTACTCATCGAAGATGATAGCGCGACAGCGCAGAGCATCGAATTGATGCTCAAATCAGAAAGTTTTAACGTCTACACCACCGATCTCGGTGAAGAAGGCGTCGACCTCGGGAAGTTGTATGATTACGACATCATCCTTCTCGATTTGAACCTTCCCGACATGTCCGGATATGAAGTGCTTCGCACTTTGCGCCTGTCCAAGGTCAAGACACCGATCCTGATTCTGTCCGGTATGGCCGGCATTGAAGACAAGGTTCGCGGCCTTGGTTTCGGCGCTGACGACTACATGACCAAACCGTTCCACAAGGACGAGCTGGTCGCGCGCATTCATGCGATTGTCCGCCGTTCCAAGGGCCATGCCCAGTCCGTTATTATGACCGGCGAGCTGATCGTTAACCTCGATGCAAAGACCGTCGAAGTCGGCGGCCAGCGCGTCCACCTGACGGGCAAGGAATACCAGATGCTGGAGCTGCTTTCGCTCCGCAAGGGCACCACGCTCACCAAGGAAATGTTCCTGAACCACCTCTACGGCGGTATGGACGAGCCGGAACTGAAGATCATCGACGTCTTTATCTGCAAGCTGCGCAAGAAGCTCGCAAATGCTGCCGGCGGCGCAAATTATATCGAAACTGTCTGGGGCCGCGGCTACGTTCTGCGCGAGCCGGATGGTGCCGAGTACGCCGAAACCGCCTAACGTTTCATCCCCTTTGCCAGCTCAAAGCAATCCCGTCCGTTGTGGCGGGATTTCTGTTTTTGGCATGCAAGCCGTTTTGGACACATCGAAAAGCCGCCCGGAGGCGGCTTCGATCGGCTGAGAGATCTTGGAAACTATGCGGCGATCGCACGGTTGCCGAAAACGGCCGTGAGAATCTTGCGGTCGAACGGCTTGAGCAGAAAATCAGTCGCCCCTGCCCGCTTGCCCATCATCAGCTTCTTGAGATCGGCCTCGACCACGCAATAGTAGATCTTGACCTCCTTGCCGCCTTCCATGCCGCGAATGGTCGAAATCAGCTCGAGTGCATTGTCCATACCGGAATCGACGATGAGGTATTCGGGGAGTTGAACCTGGCAGCTGGCGAGAGCTTCAACGGCGCTCGAGGCTTCACTGACCATAAAGTCGAGCTCGGAAAGGATGCGCTTTCCCACCTTCCGAACGACATCCGACGAGTCGGCGATCATAAACCTCTGCATGGCTGCTCCTTGCCCCAGCTTCTGTCCCGGCTGGCGTCTTACCCAGCCAAGGATAGAAACATTAGGCTAAGGATTTATTACCTCGACGAGCCGAAACGGGCCGAGGTCTTCATCAAACAGCGACAACGTCAGCGGTAAATGTCAGCTCTTCCGTGGTTGCGCCGTGGCCGAGCGCCATGCCGCATTCGTCAGCGAGCAGCACCGTATAATACGGCTGGATCGAATGGGCATCGATGGCTTCCTCGATTTCCCCGATCGAAATCTCCACGAATTTCGGCGGCAGGCGCATCAGCTTGCCCTTCGCGACAATCTTGAATTTTGCGTCAAGCTCGGGGTTCTCAAGCGTGACTTCGATGACGCCGCCGCGTGGAATCGACGAATAGGCCACCAGGAAGAGATTGAGCAGCAACTTGACGCGGTTCTTGGCGATGATCGCACGCGGACCAGTCCAGACAACCTCGGTCTTCTTCTCGGCGGCTGCGAAGTCCTTCGCCGCGCGTTCGGCTTCGCCGGTATCGATCGAAGCCCCGACCGATCCGGAAGCACCAAAGGCAAGCCGGGCGAACTTCAGACGGACAGAGGCGTTGAGCGCGCTTGTCCTGATAAGATCCATCGCGTCGGCATCGGCGCCGCCCTCGTCCAGAAGCTCCAGACCGTTGTTGATTGCACCG
Source organism: Rhizobium sp. YTU87027 (assembly GCF_050644135.1). Taxonomy (NCBI): domain Bacteria; kingdom Pseudomonadati; phylum Pseudomonadota; class Alphaproteobacteria; order Hyphomicrobiales; family Rhizobiaceae; genus Rhizobium; species Rhizobium sp. YTU87027. The sequence goes on from NZ_CP098440.1 coordinate 2,419,664, forward strand.
ACCGGCGAGATAACGTCATGGCAGACGCGACTGCACAGAAGCGCTGCCAGGTCCGGGCCGGTCAGGGTGAGGTTTGGATTCTTCGACATCATCGTCTCCAGGGGCGGCAAGATCATTCCGCCATCTATCTTGCATCATCAAAATTGCGCGAAGTTTGCGGCCGTACTCGGCGCCATAATGACACCATATTTGGTAAACCGATTGTTAAGACCATACGCGCAAAATGAATCAAACGCCGGAAACGGCTCATCGTACCGACCATGATGAACGGATGACACCATGCGCTCCCATTTCCTCGGAAGATTTTCCGCCATCTGCCGACTCTTTGTTGCGCTGACCCTTTCGCCCCTCATCCTTGTTCCGACCAAGGCAACGGCACAGCAACAGTCCAACGGCGGCCAGTACTCCATGCAGGAAATCGTCGACGCCGGGCACTCGTTCTTCGGCTCGACGAGTGGCGGGCTGGCCAAGGTGATCGAAGCGGCTTTTCAGAAATACGGCCTTCCGAACGGCTACATTCTCGGCCAGGAAGGCTCTGGCGCCTTCATCGCCGGCCTCACATACGGCGAGGGCCAGTTGAACACAAAGAATGCTGGCGAACATCCGCTCTACTGGCAGGGTCCGTCGCTCGGTATCGACTATGGCGGTCAGGGCACGCGAGTCATGATGCTGGTCTATGACCTGCCCTCGACAGACGCCATCTACGCCCGCTTCGGCGGCGTCAGCGGTCAGGCCTTCGTGATCGCTGGCTTCGGCATGACGCTTCTCAAGAACGAGAACGTGCTTGTCGTGCCGATCCGCACCGGCGTCGGCGCGCGCCTCGGACTGAATGTCGGCTACCTCAAGGTAACGCCGAACCCAACCTGGAATCCTTTCTGATTTCCATCCGCGCTAGCGAACTCTCGCTCGCCGTTACCTTTCCGCCACTTGCTCTACGCGTCAGGTCCGCTTAATCATTGGTCCTGACGCAAATCAACCTCTGGAAGCCGTGGCGACGCCGTGATCGAATATGCTCTCTTGTTCGGATTGGGCTTCTTGACGGCAGCGTTCCTCGTTTTCCTGGTGTCGCCTGCTGTTCACCGCCGCATTGTCTGGTACACGGAAAATCGGATGCGCGCGACGATGCCGCTCAGCCCGCAGGAAGTGCGGGCACAGAAGGATATGGTCCGGGCCTTTTATGCCGCGGAAAATGCCAAGACCACACAGGACCTGGTGCGCGAGCGCGAAAAGTCGCTGGCGCTGCAACTGAAGCATGACGCGCTGGCGCTCGATGCGGGACGGTTTGCCGCCGAGATCGGTGGGCTGCAGGCCCAAATCAGTGACATGAGTGTCGAAGCTGCGGAACAGCGCTCGCACCTGCGCAAGGACGAGAACTATATCAGCCAGCTGAAGACCAGCCTTCACATTGCCGAGCAGGCAAGCGCCGCCAAGGAAGGCGAGCTAGACGCTCTTCGCATGCGCCTCAACAAGCTTGCAGAGCAGACCGACAATCTCAAGATCGATTTGGCGGCGCGCGAGACCGAAATCGAGAGTGTGACATTCAAAGCAAACGCGATCCGCGTCGAGCGGGACAATCTTCGCCAGGACGTGAGCCTGTTGCAGAAGCGCGCGAAGGATGCGGAGCAGGCGCTCGCCCAGCACGAGCACGCAGTCATCCGGCTCAAGGACCAGGCGGACCGCGATGCGGCATCGGTGGCCGACAAGGATGCACTCCTCCGACGCCGCCAGCAGGAAATTGCCAAGCTGAAGGAACAGGTCAAGGCCGTAAACGCTGAACTGCGCAAAGCAAACCGCGCGCTCCGCAGCGCAGGCCTCCCGCCTGTAACCGCAGATTCGGTTTCACAGGAGCGGGCAACAGAGGAAACGATGACAACCGAACTCGATACCGCTGCGATTGCGGCGCGCCTGAGCGACGAAGTGCGCAAGCGCAGCGCCGCCGTCTCAGAACAACTTCTGAAAGCGAAATCCGACTCTGGCCACGACGGCGCGATACGCGAGGAGATCGCCGGCATCGCCGCAAGCATGGTTGCGTTGACCGCCATCAACGAAGGTCCCTCCTCGCCGATCCGCGACCTTTTGCCGGACGCCACCGACGCTCAGGATGGCGAGCGCATCAACCTCGCGCAACGCGCGGCCACGATCTTGTCCGAGCCGGGCTGAAATCAGATCAGTTTTGCAGCCGATGACATGGCGAACAGGGCAATGCCCGTTGCCGTCGCGACGTTCAAGCTGTCCAATCCTTCCGATTGTGGGATGCGCGCGCTGCGGAAGCGCTCCAGCACCGCGGGAGGCAACCCCTCGCCTTCCGTACCCACAACCAGTGCCATGCGCTCCGCCGGTGGTATGGCCCGAATGTCGGTCTCGCCGCGGGGCGAAAGCGTCCAGATTGAAAAGCCGTTCGCCGCAAGCCGTGTCAGCACGTCAAGCGCCGTGCCCTTCCGTTCGTAAGGAACGCTGAGCACGGAACCGACGGAAACGCGCAGTGCCTTCCGGTAGAGCGGGTCACACGACGTCTCGTCTAGAAAGACACCGTCCGCCTTAAAGGCGGCCGCATTGCGGAACATGGACCCGGCATTGTCATGGTTGGAAATGCCGCATCCCACGAGAACCAACGAACGCGCCGGCAGTCGGTCGATAAGGTCGAATTCAGCCACCTCGCGCCTGCCAAGCGCCAGCACGCCGCGATGCAGATGAAATCCGACGATCCGGTCCAAAACCTCCGCCTCGGCGACATAAACCGGCACATTGTCCGGTAGCCTCTCGAGGATTGGAGCGACGCCATCGACACGGTTCTTGAGCAACAGCACTTTTTCAGTCGCAAAGCTGCCGCTGCGGCTCGCCTCCGCCAGCATCCGAAGCACCACCGTACCCTCCGCGATGAAGCGGTTCTGCCGGCCGGTCAGATCGCGCTCGCGAATGTCGCGAAAGTCAGTGATACGCGGATCGTCGGCACTCTCGATGGCAATGAGGCGAGAAGCCATTGCTCTAGCCGCCGTTAATCGTCACATCGGCAACAATGCGCCCCGACAGAATGTCGACGACAAGCGACTTCTTAATTCCGTTGGCTGTGGCCCCGAAGAACATGATCTGGCCTCCCGAGAGCGACGAGGACTGGATGACAAAACCCGGAGGCAGCGTTGCCGTCACAGACACCGGCGCATCGGAGGGAACGCCCGCGGATGTTGCGGCCACGGGTTCCTTCGCAGGAGCCCGCATCGTCTTGTAGACAACGGCGCCGAAGACAGCCATAAGGCTCACGAACATGATGATGCCTGAGACGATCTGCAGGCGGATCATCTTGCGCCGGACACGTTCCATCGCCGGATCAAGGGGCTTTTCGTCCTGATCGTCGTCTGGCTGGATATTCGTCATATGTGGCGTTCCGTTCTATAAATCATTCGGAGAAGAAGCGTCTTGAGCGACCCCTTTAAACAAGCATCCGGCATTAGAAAAGTCCTCACCGCTGACGAGAACGCTGAAGGCCGTCTGGACGCGTGGATGACGGCACAGCTTGGTGAAGAGTTTTCGCGCAGCCGCGTGAAGGTGCTGATCAAGGAAGGCCAGGTGTCGGTGGCCGGCAAGGTTGTCGCCGATCCGCAGAAAAAGGTGCGTCCGGGCGATACCTTTGAGATCCTGCTGCCTGAGCCCGAGGATCCGACGCCGCAGGGTGAGAAAATCCCGCTCGATATTCTGTACGAAGACGACGACGTCATCGTCATCTCCAAACCGGCTGGCCTGGTGGTGCACCCCGCGGCTGGCAACTGGACGGGCACACTCGTCAACGCGCTAATCTATCATTGCGGGGACAGTCTGTCGGGCATCGGCGGCGTGCGTCGTCCGGGCATCGTCCACCGGCTGGACAAGGACACCACGGGCGTAATGGTCGTCGCCAAGAACGATATCTCTCATCGCCACCTGTCGCTTCAGTTTGCCGATCACGGGCGGACGATGCCGCTGGAGCGCGCCTACCAGGCGATCGTCTGGGGCCGTCCTCGCTCGTTGACCGGAACCATCAATGCCCCGCTCGGCCGCTCCGTCGGCGACCGTACGCGCCGAGCCGTCAAGCGACCCGAAACGCAGGATGCCGACGAGGCAATCACGCACTACGAAGTTCTCGAGCGCTTCCATGAGAACCCCGACGCGACATCACTCGCCTCGCTTGTCGAGTGCCACCTCGAAACCGGCCGCACCCATCAGATCCGCGTGCACATGGCACATATCGGCCACCCGCTGCTCGGCGATACGGTCTACGGAGCAGGTTTCAAAACCAAGGCAAACCTGCTTCCGGATGCTGCCAGGAAGACAGTGAACGCCTTCGGAAGACAGGCGCTCCACGCCTACATGCTTCAATTCGAGCATCCGCGCACCGGCGAGGTTATGCACTTCGAAGTGCCGCTGCCAGAGGACATGGAGGAACTGGCAAACGCCCTAAGGGCCCAGCCGGAGTAACGCCTTCGTGAAAGGGCGTGCGGCCTTGAACCCCTGTTCCGCCATACTTATCTGTACATTGACTTAGTGCGGGCTTGGATAAAGCCGCACGTCCCGGTTTGCCTTTCGACGCAGGGGCGCGTTCCATCGGGAACCGGAATTCAGATAGGAGGGTGCTTTTATGGCCCGAAATAACTTGCCGTCCATTACCGCCGGCGAAGCCGGTCTCAATCGTTATCTCGACGAGATCCGCAAGTTCCCGATGCTGGAGCCGCAGCAGGAATATATGCTAGCGAAGCGCTATGCGGAACACGGCGATCGCGAAGCCGCACACAAACTCGTCACCAGCCACCTGCGCCTCGTTGCGAAGATCGCGATGGGCTACCGGGGCTATGGCTTGCCGATCGGCGAAGTCGTCTCCGAAGGGAACGTCGGCCTGATGCAGGCCGTCAAGAAGTTCGATCCGGAACGTGGTTTCCGTCTTGCCACCTATGCCATGTGGTGGATCAAGGCCTCGATCCAGGAATACATCCTGCGTTCCTGGTCTCTGGTGAAGATGGGTACGACCGCCAATCAGAAGCGACTGTTCTTCAATCTGCGTCGCCTCAAGGGCCGTATCCAGGCCATTGACGACGGTGACCTGAAGCCGGAACACGTCGCTGAGATTGCCACCAAGCTGAACGTCTCCGAGGAGGAGGTCGTCTCGATGAACCGCCGCCTGTCGGGCGACGCGTCGCTGAACGCACCGATCAAGGCCTCGGAAGGCGAGTCCGGCCAATGGCAGGATTGGCTCGTCGACGACCATGACAGTCAGGAAGAGGTTCTGATCGAGCAGGACGAACTCGACACGCGTCGCCGTATGCTGGCGAAGGCGATGAGTGTTCTGAACGACCGTGAACGCCGTATCTTCGAGGCGCGTCGTCTCGCTGAAGATCCGGTAACGCTGGAAGACCTCTCGTCCGAGTTCGACATCAGCCGCGAGCGCGTTCGTCAGATCGAAGTCCGCGCATTCGAAAAGGTTCAGGACGCCGTTCGCAAGGAAGCTCTCGAACGCGCCAAGGCCGTTCGGGTGGTGGAAGCGACGGCGTAACGCTCGATTGTAGTTCAAGCAAAAAGGGCGGGACCGTTTGGTCCCGCCCTTTCTTTTTGTCGACTCGACAGTCGCCTACTGACTGGTCGATACATCGCCGAAAGCGGCCCATTCCTTGATCGCGGCGTTGAACGCCTCCGCGCCTGTAGTGCCCTTCTGCATTGTCAGAAGTGCACGGCGACCGTTGCGATACGTGATCGGAATGTCGATCCAGTCGCGGCTTGAAAGGAGATCGAGGTTCGCCTTGCGCGCGTCCGGATAGTCGTTAAGGGCGATCATGTGGAAATCGTCGGTGATCTTTGCAGGCACAGCAATCAGGGCGTCGCCGCGATCCTGTTCGGTGCGCTTCATCGAAATACGCTGAACGCTTTCGATGGCGCCGCCTTCAAAATTCGGCGGCAGCGAGAAGACCACCTCGACGATATGGCTCGCCGGCAGCGACGGATCGGAGTTGCGCTTGAACGTGAGCTGTGCCGACAGATTGCGTTCTGGAACGGTTACCGTCGCCTGTACCGTCGCTTCCTGCCTGCCGTCGGAGCCCGCCTCGTGCTGGAGACTCCAGACGACGGCCCCCTGGATGGCGGTCGGCGAACTCTGACCGATCCGCTCCTCGTATAGGAACATCTTCTCGGTGGAACCTACCGGCGCAGCTTGCGTGGCTCCAGCCGCCGCTGGCGTCGTCGCCGCTGGCGCAGTCGCAGGCGGGGCACTCGTTGCGGGCGTCGTCGAGGTCACTGGCGGGGTCGTATCCGCCGCTGCAACGTTCTGCTCGGCTACCGACTTTCCTTCGGCCGTCGGCGTTCCCGGCACGGAAGCGGGGCCGCTGTCCACCTCTGTACCATCGACAAGAAGCCGCTGGTTGAACTTGTTGTTGACGGAAGCGCCATCATTCAAGGAAGCAACCTCCTTGTTTGCCTCAGCCGGCTTTGCCTCGCCGGTCTGCGGCGTTGCCGCACCGGGCTTGGTGGGCGTCTGCTCGTTCTTCGTGCCCTGCGAAGGAGCCGCGCTCACGAGGTTCTTCACCATTGACGACAGCGCGTCCTTATTGGTCCAGGCGGCATATCCGCTACCACCGACCGCGCCCAGCGCAATGAGAATCGTTACGATGGAGCCGATGCCGAAACGGCGGCGCTTCGGCTCCATACGGAGGTTTTTGCCCTGGAACTTCGCAGCAACCGCACTGTCAAGATCGGCTGCCGGAATGCCGTCATCATCCTCGGCAACGACGCCACGATTGTCGTATCCGCGAAGTGGCTTTGCCTCCTGCCAGGCCGGATTGGTTTCCGAGGCAGATTTTGCTGCCGGCGTCCCATGAATTTCCGAGAAGAGATCGCCGTCGTCAAAATGGGCGTTGATCGGAACCTTCTTGCCGCTTTCAATCGGCGGCAAGTCGTCGAAGGCCGCGGACTCCCAGGAGAAGCCCTCATTTGCGGCGGGCATCTTCACGCCGCCTGGCGTATGGTCGATCCCTGCGATGACGTCTTCGAACGCACGTGCCGCTTCATTTGCGGGAGCAACTGGCGCCGCTTCCGAAAACTGCCTGAGTTCCTCGAGTGCCCAATCCGTCTGCGCATCCTTGGCGGGAGGCGCCGGTGTTTCCTCCACGGGCTCTGTCCACACCGGATCGAAATGCCCGGCGGCATCTGCCCGGAGCGGCTCCTCCTGGCTGCGATCCACGAATTCCTCCGGAGGACGGTCCAGCCCAAGGACCGGTTCGACCAGACGGTTGGTCAGATCGTAGTCACGCGCAATCGGCTGCGCCGGTTCAGCATAGGTTGGCTCGACCGGTTCGACCAGCGGCTCCTCTTGCGCGACAACATGCTCTTCTTGACCGCGCCGATCCTCGTAGACAACCTCTTCGGAATGAGCAGCCTGCCAATGCTCTACAGGCTCGGCTTCCTCGACGGGAGCCGCCTGCTCCTCATTCGCCCAAGGTTCCTCCTGCTGCGCCGTATGCTCCGGCTCGGCAGCAACAGGTTCCTCATAGTGAGGCGCAGGCTCTTCGGTCGGCTCTTCGTAGCCAGGCGCCGATTCTTCGGCTGCCACGTGATCTTCGTGGACCGCCGCACGCGACGGCTCCTCGACTACGGCTTCGTCGGCAAGCGGTTCAGGCGCGGCAGCCTCCGGCTCAGGGGCGGCATCGACGCTTGACTCAACGGCGGTCTCATCTGCGAGCGAGGCATCATCGACCGGAACGGCTTCGGCATGTTCCGCTTCGACTTCGCGGATTGCAGCTTCGAGCTTTTCAAGCTGCCGTTGCAACATCGCTTCCGGTGGGCGCGGCTTCATATTCTCGAGCTGCCGCTGAACAGCACCGCGAGCACGCTCGTAGACTTTCACCCGCATCTCGGGAGTATTTTCAGACAGGCCGTCAACCGCCCGCCGGATAACTGCGATAAAATCCGCCATTCGTACTTTCTCTAAGAGTGCGGTTCGCCCTGCGAACCGCACAAATAATGACCCGTGACCTTAGTCCTCAAACGGATCGGTCACAAGTATCGTGTCGTCTCGCTCAGGACTTGTAGACAAGAGAGCGACAGGCGCCCCGATCAACTCTTCGACCTGGCGGACATACTTGATTGCCTGGGCCGGCAGATCGGCCCAGCTGCGCGCGCCGACAGTCGATTCCTTCCAGCCTTCAAGTGTAACATAGATCGGCTCAACGCGTGCCTGTGCGCCCTGGCTGGCGGGAAGATGATCAATCTCTTCACCGTCGAGCTTGTAGCCGACGCAAATCTTCAGTTCGTCCAGGCCGTCGAGAACATCGAGCTTCGTCAACGCGATCCCGGTAATGCCGTTGGTTGCAACGGACTGGCGCACCAGCGCCGCATCGAACCAGCCGCAGCGACGCTTACGGCCGGTTACCGTGCCGAATTCGTGGCCCTTTTCACCGAGGAACTGGCCAATGTCATCATGCAGCTCGGTCGGGAACGGCCCCTCGCCAACGCGCGTGGTGTAGGCCTTTGTGATGCCGAGGATATAGCCGAGCGATCCTGGGCCCATGCCCGAACCGGCCGCAGCCTGACCGGCAACCGTGTTCGAAGATGTTACGAACGGGTAAGTGCCATGGTCGATGTCGAGCAGGCTTCCCTGCGCGCCTTCGAACAGAATGCGGGCGCCCTTGCGGCGCTCCTTGTCAAGGAAAAGCCAAACGGTATCGCGGTAGGGAAGCACGCGATCGGCGATCGACGTCAGTTCGGTCATGATCGTGTCATGGCTGACCTCGGCGACGCCAAGGCCGCGACGCAATGCATTGTGATGCGTAAGAATACGGTCGACCTTGCCAGGCAGCGTGTCCAGATCAGCGAGATCCATCACGCGGATGGCGCGGCGGCCGACCTTGTCTTCATAGGCCGGACCAATGCCGCGGCGCGTGGTGCCGATTTTCGTACCGCTGTTGGACGCGGCGTCTTCGCGGTAGGCGTCGAGCTCGCGGTGCAGCGAAAGAATAAGCGTTGCGTTGTCGGCAATGCGCAGGTTCTCGGGAGAGATTTTTACGCCCTGCTTCTCCAGCTTCTCGATCTCGGCGATCAGCGCATGCGGATCGACAACGACGCCGTTGCCGATCACGGCCATCTTGCCGGGACGCACGACGCCGGATGGCAAAAGCGACAGCTTGTAGCTGGTTCCGTCGATAACCAGCGTATGGCCTGCATTGTGTCCGCCCTGATAGCGCACAACGATGTCCGCACGTTCCGAAAGCCAATCGACAATCTTGCCCTTGCCTTCGTCACCCCATTGCGAACCGACCACGACTACGTTCGTCATTCACGTCTTCCTGTTAAAGGCGGATTTAACCGCACCCTTCTCAAACCCGCGCATCTATAAAGCTTTGTCACGGGGAAAGCGACCCTGTTGTGCCGCCGGAATCGGCTTTTTACGTGACAAATCAGCCATCATCGGGCTATTGGCCAATCATACTCTGAGGTTGAGAACCGCATCGCCGTCATCTGGAAGAATCGCCTGTGCAGGTCGCCGCCTATATTTCTCTCGTCGTCGCAGCACTCTGCTGGGGCGGAAACGCGGTGGCGGGCAAGCTCGCGCTTGGTCACGTTAGCCCGATGATGCTGACGTTTCTGCGCTGGTTCCTTGCGACAGCGCTCATTGCCGCCGTTTCGGTGCCGCAGTTGAAACGCGACTGGCCGATCGTCCGCAGGAATCTGCCGCTGCTCTTCTTTTACGGCGTCATCGGCTACACGCTTTTCAACGCGATGCTTTACTCGGCCGTCAAATATACGACCGTGATCAATGTTGCGATCGAGCAGGCCGGCATTCCGATGCTGATCTTCCTCTTGAATTTCGTCTTCTTCCGCACAGGCGTTTCGGCCGCGCAAATCGTCGGCTTCGCCATGACACTCGGCGGCGTCGCATTGACCGCCGCGCATGGCGACCTGACAACCCTGCTGCAACTTGGCCTCAACAACGGCGACGGCCTGATGCTGATCGCTGTCGCCGCCTACTCGGTCTATACCATCTTCCTGCGCTGGAAGCCGCTGCTCGATTGGCGCACCCTGATGGCTATCCCCGCGCTCGGTGCGACGCTGACCGCAGTGCCGCTTCTTATTTGGGAGAGCACACAGGGCGCTGTTCGGCTACCTGACAACAAGGGTTGGCTGATTGCCTTCTACACGGCAATCTTCGCCTCCTTGCTTGCGCAGATCCTCTATATCAAGGGCGTCGAGGCAATCGGCGCAAATCGCGCCGGGCTCTTCATCAACCTTGTGCCGGTGTTTGGAACGCTGTTATCCGTAGCGCTGCTTGGCGAGCGCCTTCAGCCTTTCCATTTGATTGCGCTTTCGCTCGCCTTGGGCGGCATTGCCATCGCCGAAAAAGGTCGCCCCCAAAAGGCCGCCTCAACCGCCCCCGCCTCGCCTATGGACTAGCCGAGTTCCAGCGTCGTGACGCCGAAGATATTCTTCAGCGGAACGACGGGCGCTGTTCCCCGATACATCCGCGCCGTTTCGAAGACCGGCGCCAAGCCCATGCTCTCGGCAAGCTCAGCCGCCTCGCCATTGCTGGTCGGAATGTCAATGAAGACCTTGGCCCCTTTGGCGTGTGGCGTGAGGGCTGAAAGCAAGGCTGCCGCGCTATCACTGTCGGCGGCAAACAGCGGACCGATCTTGTAGCCGTCATAACAACGACGGATAGTTCCGTACCCACGAATCTTGCCGCTCTTGCGCACCACCGCCGAATGCCGGTCCCTGCGCGCCGCACACCATGACGCCACAAACGCCGGCCGCGGTGCCGGAAAGATCGTTGCGTCGTAGCGCAGCAATCCGTCGAGTTTATCCGATACAGCCTGAGCGGCCAGTGTTGACCCAGGCACGGCCGATATCACACCGCCGTAGCGAACCGTCCGGTAGGCCTCTTCGAAGCCGGCCTTGCGGTAATTGTCCTGCTGCGCGGGGACACCGTCCAGCCCAATGCTGCGGCCTTCCGCGGACGCCATGCCAGCATTCCAGATGGCCCTGCCATAGCCCTTACCCCGAAAATCGGGATGGACGATATAAAGCCCCAGGAAAGCGAAATCTTCGCCATATTTGACGACGGAAATCGAGGCGACCGGCACCTCCCCTAGCACGCCAACGAAAAATCCGGACGGGTCCGCATCATGGAAGGCAACCGAGTCGTCGAGGCCGGGATTCCATCCCTCCTGACGTGCCCACTCGAGCACTAGCTCTAACTCACCGGGTCGCATCGGGCGAACGGCAAACTCCGAATTCATGCAACGTCCCTAAATCAGATCGACCGCAAGTTCGCACTTGCGGGACAAATAAAGATCAAAGTCTAACAGCCGTAAGCCAACCGACGGCGAAGAAACATGTTCACGGCTAAGGCGATCTGCAGCGATCGTCATGAAGCACGACCCGAAAATTCTTCGCATCGCAACCATCATGGAACAGGGAGATTACAATCTCAAGATAATTACTTAAGAGAACATGAAGATGCGCCCAGCTTCAGAGTTCAGAGAAGCATAAGCTGATCGAAAATCGTACGAGCGTCACATTCGCATCTACGCGATGGCGATGACCTCAAGCTCTTGACCACCGAGACTGACGACATCTCCGATCGTCTTGCCGATGAGAGTTCTCGCCACCGGAGATACAAAGGAAATCGATCCGGCTTTGGGATCGGCTTCATCCTCTCCCACGACCCGATATGTCTGCACGCGCCCGTCGTCCCGGCTGAAGGTCACGGTGCTTCCAAAGGCAACGATATCAAATGAAATCGGATCAGGCATAACCTGCGCCGTGCGGACGCGCGTAGTAAAGTAGCGTAGATCCCATAACGGGTTCGCTGCTTGCCGCCGCCGCTCATTTACATCTTCGATCGTGCTCGCGGCATCATAGGCCTCGCGCGCTTGCTGCAGTTGCAATTCAAGAGCCTTCAGGCCCGCTTCCGTAACGAGGTTCGGATGCGACGAAATTGGACGGTCAGGCAAAAGTGTCTCCGAAGCAGCTTCGGCACTTTCCTCTTTGACGAAGGCAACACTCAATTTCGAAACTCCGCTCTTTGGTCTCTGATTTCGCAACGCTCAGCCGATGGGTCGCGATTGATCGAAACAACCCATATTCCGCAATGGCGTGACACCGGTTGTTCGGCGGTCGCCGTGCAGTCGATCTTATACCATCTCGTCCAATGGTCACAGCCGGGCAAGAACAACGACCGCACCTCCCCTTCCGAACGAACCGCCTGAGCCGCCCGATTGCCGCAAGCCGCCATGGCTAGTTTCGGCAAATGGGTTTGGCTACCCGGCTGATTTTCCTCGCTTGCTCCAATCGAAATAGGACCACATTCCCATTCATCGCTGTGGAGCCTTTCATGTTTCTCGGTCTCAGTGTCAGTCCAATTCAGCCAGCGCATCGCGCCATGCCCAAACAACGTTCCGTTGTCGCCTTCGGAGATAGCCTGACAGCGGGCGCCGGCGCATCGTCCCCCGACCACTCCTACCCCGCGTTGGCGGCCTCTTTGTTCGACCCGCCTCGTATTATCCTCAATTGCGGCATGGGTGGCCAGACGTCCACCCAGATCGCCGCTCGTCAGGGAGGCAAGCCGTTGCTGCTCGCGGTGCAGGGTCCCGAATCCAAGAACCTGTTTCCGCGTAGCCGCGACTGGATGGCTTCCTTTGACGCCGGTGTCATCGACGGACTGGCTCACGAGTTGCTAGCCTCGGGGATCGACGACGCCGGGCTCCCCTAAGGCGACGTTCGCATTCATGGAACAGCGACCGCCACGTTCACGGATGTCGGACGACAGATATATGGCTCCATAGCCGCAAACCGCGAAGTCGAACCAGGTAGCCACTGGACCATATCGGGCGAGGCTCAACTCATCGGCGGCTCGACCAGCAGCGTGAACGGCTTCAATCTCCTACTCATTCAGGCGGACAATACCTCCCCAGCCGCCGTGTCGCCTGAGGCCGCGTTGGCACCGAATCTAATCCTGGAGAGTAGCCAGTCCTTGAAACGGTTGGATGCGAACTCCGGGTCAGCAAGCAGATTACCGTCCTTGATCGCCTCCACCAACACCGCATCGGATTGAATAATACGAACCTCGCCTTCCACTCGGGAGTTGTCGGTAAGCCCGTTTGTGGTGGCGGCTGCCGGGTCAAGGAGATTCCTTGAACTTGTATCGACAAGAACCAACGACTGCGCGGTGTAGCGAGGCGTGAGCGAGAAGACCAGGGCGATGCTTCACCAGGAAGATTGGTAGTCCGACCAGCAATATTGTCCGAGCTCGCCGGTGGGCCAATCCAATCAGCGTTCGGAGGTCCGCGACATCGTTCATGCGAATGCAAACCCTCAACTAGCTACAGCTGAATACCCGCTTAGGTTTTATCGCGCAAACAATTACCACAGCGGAAACGTTTCACAACCAGAGATAAGCCTATTGGATTATCACCCTCCGCATTCGAATGAGGCCAGTGGGATGACAATGACCAGCCCACTGGATTCGCTTATTGATACGGCTCGAAGAACCTGTGAATGGCATCGATCTCGTTCGGCCTGATATCGTGCCCGCCTGGATGCCATTCCGTCGTGACGGAAGCGCGCTGTTCTTCGAAGTAGTCCGCCAAGGCCTTTGTCACCGGCGCCGGGCTGATCGGGTCGCGCTCGCCGGCCGTGATCAGTATCTTGCGCCCGATCAAGGCGGGGTTTGCCTTCGGTTGAAACGGAATCAGCGGATGCATCAGAACCGAAGCATCGAATAATCCCTTCTCGATCGACACGTTGGCAAGGATGTTTGCCCCGTTCGAAAAACCAAGGCCGAGCGCAGCGCTCGCCTCGTGTTGCTTGGCCAGCGTTGCGACAAAGGACGCCAACTTCTCCGTTGCCCGGCCAAGGTCCGCCATGTCGTAGACGCCCTCGCCGGTACGCTTGAAGAAGCGTGCGGCACCAAACTCCGAGACGTCCCCTCGCGGCGAGACAATCGTCGCTTCCGGCAGTAGGCGCCGCCCGAAATCGAAGAACTGGTTTTCGTCGCCACCCGTTCCGTGCAGCACGAAGAGGATAGGCTTTCCGGGTGCACCGGCCTGCAGCCGGTGCACATAGCTATTATCGGTCATTGTGCGTCCCCTTAAGCTTCCAGTGGTTGCAAGTGCTGTTCAAGAAGGGCACGCAGGTGCTGATGTTGCTGTGGCAGCTTCAGTGCCTCGCCGAGATGCGCAGTGTCTTCGTCCCGGTTGAAGCCAGGCTCGTTGGTCGCGACCTCGAACAGGATGCCGCCCGGGGTCCGGAAATAAATCGCCCAGAAGTAATCACGGTCGATCACTGGCGTGACTTGGTAGCCGGTATCCATCAACGCCTTGCGGACCTCGAGCTGCTTCTCGCGATTTTCTACGGCAAAGGCCACGTGATGTACGGACCCTGCACCCGGCAGAGCGCGAGAGACATTTGGCATGGTTTCGAGATCGACGAGATGCGCGCCATTCCCACCCGGAATGGCCAGGCGCTTGACGCCATCGCGTTCTTCCTGAACTTCGTAGCCCATGAACTTGAGTAGTTCTGACGTGGCGCCATTATCGCGCAAACGCATGGCGACCGAGTGGAACCCGCGGATCGCATGATCCTCGCTGATGCCGCCATGCGTCCAGGGCAGACGACTGTCATCCTTGACTTCAACCAGGGCAAAGCCATCACCATCGGGACCGGCAAAATTCAGACGCTTCTCGCCGAATGTCTCCTCGCTCTTCAGGCCGGTGACATTCAACTTCTTCAGGCGATCGCTCCAGAAGCCGATCGAGCCCTGCGGGACCGAGAAAACAGTCGTGCCGACTTCGCCGGTTCCCGGCCGACCTTGCGCCATCTTCGGGAATGGGAAGTAAGTCATGATCGTGCCGGGTGCACCGGTTTCGTCCCCATAATAGAGGTGATAGACATCGGGTGCGTCGAAGTTCACAGTCTTCTTGACGCGGCGCAGACCCAGCGTGTTGGTGAAGAACTGGTTGTTTGTGCGGGCATCCTCCGCCATTGATGTGACGTGGTGCAGACCCTTGATTTGATCAAGCATTTGAGACCCCTTTCTTGCCCGCCCAGCGGGCTTCGGATGGGGTATAGATGATCGCTGGGGACCGATTGGAATAGCCCCGACGACCGGAACGCATTGTCTCTTTTTGGTGAACGACAAAACGCAATCGTTCAGAGATGATTAGACGTCTCCCGGATTCACCGGCAATTGCCAGTCAATCGACGCCCGACCATGCGCCTGCAAAAAGGCATTGGCCTTGGAGAAATGGCTGCAGCCAAAAAACCCGTTGTGAGCGGAGAGCGGCGATGGATGCGGCGCCTTTAGCACGAGGTGACGCCTTGAATCGACGAAGGCCGCTTTGCGCTGAGCATAGGAGCCCCAGAGCATGAAGACGACGGCATCGCATTCGTCATTGATCTTACGAATGACCGCGTCGGTAAAACGCTCCCAGCCTTTGCCCTGATGTGACGCAGCCTGCGCCTCCTCAACTGTCAGCACGCTGTTCAGCAACAGGACCCCCTGCCGCGCCCAATGCTCCAGAAACCCGTGTCGCGCTGGCGTAATCCCCAGATCACTCTGCATTTCCTTGTAGATATTGACGAGCGAAGGCGGAATGCGAACGCCGGGTCGAACGCTGAAACAAAGTCCATGCGCCTGCCCTAGCCCGTGATAGGGATCCTGCCCCAGGATCACGACCTTGACATCCGCCAGCGGTGTCAGGTCGAGAGCACGGAAATATTCAGATCCCTTGGGAAATATCCGTTTGCCACCCTGCTTCTGGGCGAGGAGGAACGCCTTGAGTTGCTGCATATAAGGGCTGGTGAATTCGCCGGCGAGAGCGTTCCGCCAGCTCTCTTCCAATGCGATCGATTGTTCATTCATCGACGGTCCTCGCCCGCTCACACGCGCTTTCAGCTTGCCACGAGGCGGGAATTGGCAGACATTTTATTGTTCGCCGGGCGTTAATATTTACGAGCATTGCGTAATTGCGTTCAAATCGCTGACGAATTCAAGGCATCCGGGGGCTTATTCAAAATGAAATTCGGAACGAGTGGGCTTCGCGGCCTGTCTGTCGACCTCAAGGGCCGGGCTTCGGCGCTTTATGCTACAGCCTTTGGTCGCTATCTGCTCGATGCTGGGATGGCGCGCCGCGGCGATGTTATCCTGATTGGCCAGGACTTCAGGGATTCCAGTCCGGAGATCGCAGCAAACTGCGCCGATGCGCTTGATGACCTCGGCTTCGACGTCGGCGACTGCGGCGCGGTGCCAACGCCGGCGCTGGCCCTTTACGGCCTTCAAGAAAAGGCCGCCTGCCTGATGGTCACGGGCTCGCACATTCCAGCCGATCGCAATGGCATAAAGTTCTACCGGCCGGACGGCGAGATCGACAAGGCAGACGAAGTTGCGATTACGAGCGTGGCAACCGAACTCGATCGTGCCGGCTTTGCGTTCGAGCCTCGCGGGACAGAACCACGGGACGTTTCCGCCGAATGCCTGGCGGTTTTCCGCGAGCGCAATTTCAACCTCCTCCCTGCCGACTGGCTCGTCGGCCTGAAGGTCGGCGTCTACCAGCACAGCACCGTCGCCCGTGACCTGCTGGGGGAGGTCCTTGAGCATTTCGGCGCAACGGTCGTGCCGTTTGGCGGTTCGGAAATGTTCATACCTGTGGACACCGAAGCCGTTTCGGACGAGACGGTTGTCAAACTCGAGGAAGTCGCAAGACAGCATGGCCTTGACGCCGTTGTGTCTGCGGATGGTGATGCCGATCGTCCTTTGGTGGCAGACGAAACCGGCATGCCGTTGCGGGGCGACCTGCTCGGGCTGATCGCTGCAAACTTTCTCGGTGCGCGATCAATCGTCACGCCGGTGACCTCGAATTCCGGCATCGAAGCTGCTGGTCACTTCAGCGTCATGCGCACCCGTGTCGGTTCTCCCTTTGTCATAGCGGGGATGCAGGACACAGTCGCGGCCGGCCAGACCCATGTCGCCGGCTTCGAAGCAAACGGAGGCGTGCTGACCGCCAGCGACTTTACGGTCAATGGCCAGGTGCTGCGCGCCCTGCCGACGCGCGATTGCTTCGTACCCATCCTGGCGGCGCTCGCTCTTGCCGCATCCAGACGCCAACCGCTGTCGACGATCGCCGCGGCGTACCATCTGCCGTTTGCCGCAGCCGACCGTCTTGAGAATTTTCCGGTGGAGACCAGTGCCCGGTTGATGGCCTATCTTCGCGCCGGCCCCGCCAATCTCGCGGTGTTTCTGCAGCCGATCGGTGAGGTCGGCAGCGTCAGCGACATTGACGGGCTTCGTATCACACTGGCGGATCGGCGCATCATTCATTTCCGCCCCTCGGGCAATGCCCCCGAAATGCGCTGCTACGCCGAGGCGGAAAGTGAAGCTGCCGCGGCGACGTTGCTGCGTTCCGGTCTGGAGCGCATCCGCTGGTGGGCACAGGCGAATTGATTGGCGAAGCAAGTAAATATTCAAGGACACTCCAAATGACACAGAAAATCGTTCCCGTGATCATGGCCGGCGGCAAGGGCACTCGCCTCTGGCCTCTGTCGCGTGCCGCAGCGCCGAAGCAGTTCATCCAGTTCATCGGCGATAAGACGCTTTTCCAGGAAACGTTGCTACGCGTGTCCGATCCATCGCTTTACGAGGCACCCGTCGTTCTCACCAACGAGGAGTTCCGTTTTCTCGTCGCCGAGCAGGCACGTGAACTGGATAT
Organism: Rhizobium sp. YTU87027; assembly: GCF_050644135.1. Taxonomy (NCBI): domain Bacteria; kingdom Pseudomonadati; phylum Pseudomonadota; class Alphaproteobacteria; order Hyphomicrobiales; family Rhizobiaceae; genus Rhizobium; species Rhizobium sp. YTU87027. The sequence continues at coordinate 2,437,375 of NZ_CP098440.1, forward strand.
CGACCTCGCCGCCATCCTGCTCGAGCCGGTTGCCCGCAACACCGCCGCCGCTGTCGCAGCGGCAGCGACGCTCGTGCGCAAGCGCTTTAACGAAGACACGATCATGCATGTGCTCGGCTCCGACTATGAGATCGTTGCCGACGACACCTATTTCGACTGCGTCCGCATCGCAGCCGCCACAGCCGCCCAGGGCAAGCTCGTGACCTTCGGCATCCAGCCGAGCGAACCGGCAACCGGCTACGGCTATATCGAAGGCGGCGAAACATTGGCGACCGGTGCACGGGTTGTGGCGCGCTTCATCGAAAAGCCGCCACTTAGCAATGCGGAAGAGATGCTCGCCGCAGGCGGCTTCTACTGGAACTCCGGCATGTTCATGTTCTCGGTTTCGTGTCTGCTCGATGAGTTGCGCACCCATGCTCCGCAGACGCTCAAGGCCGCCGGAGAGGCCGTTGCAAATGCAAAGACCGATCTCGATTTCACGCGCCTCGACAAGGCGACATTCGCCACAAGCCCGAACATTTCGATCGACTACGCCATCATGGAGAAGACGAGCAACGCCGCCGTCGTCCCCTCGCCCTTCAAATGGTCGGACCTCGGCAGCTGGGATTCCGTCTGGAAGAGCGGCAGCCGCGACGAATATGGCAATGTGGCAGCCGGCAACACGACGGTCGTCAACACCAAGAACTCGCTCATCATGACCCATGGCGTGCATCTCGCCGTCCAGGGCATGGACGACATCGCCGTCATCGCCAGCGAGGACGCCGTCTATGTCGGGCGCCTGCAGGATAGCCAGGACGTCGGAAACCTGGTGAAGATGCTCGCTGCCGCCCCGTCGACATCGCAGCTGACAGAGACACACCCGACGTCCTACCGCCCGTGGGGCGGTTATACATCGGTGCTGAACGGCGACCGCTTCCAGGTCAAGCGCATCTTCGTGACGCCGGGTAAGAAGCTGTCGCTGCAAAAGCACCATCACCGCTCCGAGCACTGGGTCGTCGTCAAGGGCACGGCCGAAGTGACGATCGGCGAAAACGTGCAGATGCTCAGGGAAAACGAGTCCGTTTACATCCCGCTCGGCGAAGTCCATCGCCTCGCCAATCCGGGCAAGATCATGCTTGAACTGATCGAAGTCCAGACCGGCTCCTATCTCGGAGAGGACGATATCATCCGCATCGTCGACGAGTTCGGGCGCAGCTGATCACTGTTGTCTTGAACTTATAAACTTCCGCCTGTAACACGATCGCGGTCCCGCCAACCGGCCGGGCCGCGATCGCTATCTCAGGGAATGAATCCATGCGTATTGTGATGATTGGCTCGGGTTATGTCGGCCTCGTCTCGGGTGCCTGCCTTGCCGATTTCGGCCATCATGTCACTTGTGTCGACAAGTCCGTCGCGAAGATCGACGCCCTGGAAGCCGGCAAAGTTCCGATTTTCGAACCCGGTCTCGACAACATCATTGAGCATAACCGCACCGCCGGTCGCCTGGATTTTTCGAAAGAGCTGGCGACATCTGTTGCGAAAGCAGACGTCGTCTTCATCGCCGTCGGCACACCGTCGCGCCGTGGCGATGGCCATGCGGACCTGAGTTACGTCTATGCCGCCGCCCGCGAGATCGCGGCCGCGGTATCCGGATTTACCGTCGTCGTCACCAAGTCGACCGTTCCTGTCGGCACCGGCGACGAGATCGAGCGCATCTTCCGCGAGGAATTCCCCGAGAAAGACATTTCTGTCGTTTCTAACCCGGAATTCCTGCGCGAGGGCGCGGCAATCACCGACTTTAAGCGCCCTGATCGCATCGTTCTCGGCACCGAGGAGCCGCGCGCAGTCGAAATCATGCGCGAGGTCTACCGCCCCCTCTATCTCAACGAAGCGCCACTTTATTTCTGCGAACGCCGCACCTCCGAGCTGATTAAGTACGCGGCCAACGCATTCCTCGCGATGAAGATCACCTTCATCAACGAGATCGCCGACCTTTGCGAACAGATCGGCGCCGACGTACAGAAGGTGGCCAAGGGCATCGGCATGGACAAGCGCATCGGCGACAAGTTCCTGCATGCCGGCCCCGGCTACGGCGGTTCGTGCTTCCCCAAGGACACACTGGCGCTGGTCAAGACCGCCCAGGATCACGACAGCCCGGTTCGCCTCATCGAGACCACCGTTGCGATCAACGACAACCGCAAGCGTGCCATGGGCCGCAAGGTGATCGCCGCCTGCGACGGCAATGTTCGGGGCAAGAAGATCGCTATCCTCGGCCTGACCTTCAAGCCAAACACCGACGACATGCGCGACGCACCGTCGATCACCATCATCCAGGCGCTGCTGGACGGCGGCGCCAACGTTCATGCCTACGATCCCGAAGGCATGGAAATGGCGAAGGAGGTCATCGGCCCGATCACCTACGGCAACGACCCATATGAGATTGCCGAAGGCGCGGACGCCATCGTCATCGTGACGGAATGGGATGAATTCCGGGCGCTCGATCTCAAGCGGATGAAATCGCTCGTCAAGACACCAGCGATCGTTGACCTGCGCAACATCTATCCTGTCGCCGAAGTCACAAAGCACGGTTTCAGCTATTTCGCGGTCGGAAAGAAGAACGAGAAGAAGTAGAGATGCGCTATTTCATCACCGGCACTGCGGGCTTTATCGGCTTTCATCTCGCCCGCCGCTTGCTGCAGGATGGCCACGAAGTCGTCGGCTTCGACGGCATGACGCACTACTATAATATCAAGCTGAAGCACATGCGCAACGCGGCGCTGGCCCAGTTTCCGGCCTTTCGCCCGGTGACAGCCATGCTGGAAGATCGCAAGGCCCTGGAAGAGGCCGTGGCGAGCGCTGCGCCCGATGTCATCGTGCATCTCGCAGCCCAGGCCGGCGTACGCTATAGCCTCGAAAATCCGAAAGCCTATCTGACGTCCAACCTGGAAGGCTCCTGGAATATCCTCGAGATCGCCAAGGACGTCGGAGTCAACCATCTCATGCTGGCTTCGACCTCATCGATCTACGGTGCCAACCCGTCCATTCCGTTCCGCGAGACAGACCGGGCGGACGAGCCGCTGACCTTCTATGCGGCGACAAAGAAATCGATGGAACTGATGGCGCACAGCTATGCCCATCTCCATAAGATCCCGACAACAGCCTTCCGTTTCTTTACCGTCTACGGCCCCTGGGGCCGTCCTGACATGGCCCTCTTCAAGTTCGTCAAGAACATGCTGGAGGATCAGCCGATCGAGATTTATGGCGAAGGCCAGATGAGCCGCGACTTCACCTATATCGATGACCTCGTGGAGGCGGTCGTTCGACTGTCGTCCGTCGTCCCGTCGGAAGCCAATCGCGTGGCCGACGAACAGGTGGAGACGCTCTCGCACCAGGCGCCGTTCCGTGTCGTGAACATCGGTGGCGGTCAGCCGGAGAATCTGATGACCTTCGTCGAAACCGTCGAAAAAGCACTCGGCCAGCCGGCAAAGCGGAAGATGCTGCCAATGCAAAAGGGCGACGTGCCGCGCACCTTTGCCAGCCCTGATTTGCTGGTGGCCCTGACTGGATACAAGCCGGAGACGACACTGGATGTCGGCGTGAGGGCCTTCGTCGACTGGTATCTGGAAGCACGCGGCGAACTCGAGCCATAGAGACACTGCAACCGGCTAGCGGCGAAGATTGGCGGCCTGCGTCGCCTTTTTCGAAGCGAAAATGCTGTCGATCTCTGATGCCGGTAGCGGATGACCGAGCGCGAAGCCCTGTAGCGTTTGGCAGCCAAGCTTGGCGAGCGTCACGGCATGGTTTTCAGTCTCCACACCCTCAGCGATCACGTCGACACCGAGCGCCTTGCCGATCTCGACAATCGACTTGACGACGCGACGCTGCTCGGAGGAAGTATCCACTTCGTTGACCAATTGCCGATCGATCTTGAGCCGAGCCGGGCGTAGCCGAACGAGGCCAATAAGCGAGGCGTGGCCCGAGCCGAAATCATCGATCTCGATCTCGATTCCCATTTGCTTGATGCGGTCGACCGTCTGCAGAAGTTCATCGTCGCAGTCGTCCAGAAAGATGGTCTCGACCAATTCGAAAACCAGGGCACCTTCCGGTATCTCGAGTGTCTCCAGATCGCCGATCAATTGCGGATCATAGAGGCGCTGTCCTGAAATATTGACCGATATCCGAGGCAAGGTTGTACCGTGCTGCTCCCACGTCAGGCGGTCCGCGAGCACGCGTCGCAGGATCGAAGCATCGATCCCGGAAGACAAGCCGAACTCGTCGGCGATCTTCAGGAATATACCGGGCGAGAGCGTGCCGCGCTCGCTGTGATGCCAGCGCGCCAACGCCTCGATGCCCACGACATCGCGAGTGTTGGCATCGAGCTGCAACTGGTAAAACGGAATGATATCGCCCTGTTCCAGCGCAAGCTTCAGCTCTTCGGCAAGGCGCCGCTTGCCCATCAGATCGTCTTTGAGCTGCTGCGAGAAGAACTCGATGCGGTCGCGCCCTGATGTCTTTGCCTGGTAGAGCGCGATATCAGACTCGGCGAGCAGATTGGAGCCAGAGCGATCTGCCGACCAGGAAATGCCGATCGACGCTCCCGATTGCAGCATTTCGTGGCCAAAGCGGATCTTCTTCTTCAGGCGCCGCTGCACGTCACGCGCCATCCGGTTCAGTTCCGTCAACCCTCCGAAGTTGACGAGCAGAATAACGAATTCGTCGCCACCGATACGCGCCGCCATTGTGGCTTTCGGAATGGCAGCCTCAATCCGCAAGGCTGCGGCACGCAATACGGTGTCGCCCGCCGCATGGCCATGACTGTCGTTGATCTGCTTAAACTCGTCGAGGTCGAGATGCAGGACCGCAAGTGTGGAGACTGAGGCGTCTTCGGCCAGTTCCGCCAGGCGCTTGTCGAAAAGGCGACGGTTGGGAAGGCCCGTCAGATAGTCGTGCTCGGCCGCATATTCGATGCGTGCGCTGCTCTCTTCCAAAGCGAGGGCCCGTGCCTCGGCGACCGCGCGCTGGCGCGCCGCCTCATTCGCAAGGAGTACATCAGAGGTAACATCCCACTCAGCACCGATGAAGGAAGGAGACCCTTCCTCGTTCACGTAGAAATGAGCACGCGATCGGATATGTCTTATCTCTCCGCTCGGCCAGACGATCCGGAATTCCGAATTATATTGCCCGCCTCTGGCAGCAGCGTCGTCGAACTCTTTCTCGGCGCGTTCTCGATCGTCGGGGTGAATCGCATTTGACCAGACGGCGGTCGGAACCGGACCGTTCCGCATTCCGGTCTGGTAAAGTCGATGCATCTGGACATCCCAGGAGATCTCATTCTGATCGAGGTTGTGCTCCCATACGCCAATCTGTGACGCATCGAGTGCAAGCTCAAGGCGCCGCAGGATGTCCTGGAACTCTCGTTCGGACCGTGTGGGACTGCTCGATACCAACGCCGTCCTAGCCTCACGTAACTTCAAGTTACAGTATGGTGTCAGACCTCCAATGAGGAAGTTCATTATGCGTGCCGAACCAACCTTTTGGCGAGAGATTAATTAGAACGCACTAAAAATCCATCAACAATTGCAGGCCGAATGCGTCACCAATCTTGTCAGAGACCCGAGTGTCTAGGCAATTCAGCCTTTCGAGGAACGACCGTTCTTTTCTTCGAGCTGCAACAACAGACCACTGTGATCGGTCTCACCGCCACCGTGCTCGACAAACTCGGCAAACTCGGCACGGACCGCTTCCGTCAGAGGTAGAGTCAAAGCGAGACTTCCCGCCGTTGCGACGATGTTGTTCAGGTCCTTCAGCTGCAGTTTTGAAGGGCCGGCGGTGCCAAAGTCACGATCGACCATTCGCTGGCCGTGGACATCAAGAATACGACTTTCGGCAAAGCCGCCCCGGATCGCCCGGCGGAACGCCTCGCGCGAACCGCCACCCGCCTCAACGAGCAGCATCGCCTCGGCCACGGCACCTATCGTTATTGCAACAATCTGCTGGTTCCCGAGCTTTGCAAGCTGGCCGCAACCGCTGGGTCCAACATGGGTAACCCGGCCAAGTGGCGCAAAGACGTCGGCCAGCTCGCCGATCAAAGCGGCATCGCCGCCCGCCATGATCGCGAGCGTACCAGCAGTCGCCCCAACCACGCCGCCCGAGACCGGCGCATCGAGATGACTGATGCCACGCTCGGCGAGCTTCAACGCATGTTCGCGCGCCGCGTCCGGGGAAATAGAACTGGAATCGATGACCACCGCGCCAGCGTCAAGCGCCTCTGCGGCGCCCTGTTTGAATAGTACGTCCTCCACTGCCTTTCCGTCAGTCAGCATGGTGAGAACCACGGATGCCCCCCTGACAGCTTCAGCGGGCGTATCGGCCACAACCGCGCCATCGCGAACAAGGTCTTGCGCCTTCGCGCGATTGCGGTTCCAGACCGTGACGGCAAAGCCCGAGCGCAGCAGCCTACGAGCCATCGGCGCTCCCATCAGCCCGGTTCCCAGAAACGCAATGCTGCGCGATTTTCCGGTCGTCATAGCCGCCCTCCCAGTTCATCCTCGATATGCACGCGAATAATGTCGTCGAACGAAGCATCGGCGACGAAACCCAGCTTCTTCGCGCGCTCGGCCTCGAATGCCTGCGGCCAGCCGGACACGATCTTCATGACCAACTCGTCGGGTTCGCATCGGATGAGGCCGACGGCCTTCTCCCCTGCGATCTTGCGCAACGCCTCAATCTGTTCTCCGACGGTAGCGCTGACACCTGGCATCGTCAGGCTGCGGCGTGCGCCGAGTGGCTGGAGGTCGATGCTGGCGGCATGGATCAGAAAGCCGACGGCCGAACGCGGCGACGCATGCCAATGGCGGACAGTTTCGGGCACCGGCAGGATCGCCTCCTGCCCGACCAACGGCTCGCGCACAATGCCGGAGAAAAAGCCGGAGGCAGCCTTATTCGGTTTGCCGGGACGGACGCAGATCGTCGGCAACCGGATGCCAATGCCATCGATGAAGCCTCGGCGCGTGTAGTCCGCCAGCAGCAATTCGCCCATCGCCTTCTGGGTGCCGTAGCTCGTCAGTGGCGTGAGATTGAAATCGTCAGGAATTACCTCGGGGAAAGGCGCTCCAAACACCGCAATGGACGAGGTGAAGACGACGCAGGGCCGATAACTGTCCTGCAGATGCGCAGCACGGATCGCCTCAAGGAGAGCACGCGTGCCCTCGAGGTTGATTCCGTAGCCCTTTTCGAAATCCAGCTCAGCCTCGCCGGACACGATCGCAGCCAGATGAAACACCACATCCGGTCGCGAGGCGACAATTCGCGCGGCCTGCCCTGGGGCAGAAACGTCGGCAGCGCTCGTCTCCACACGGCCGGCAAAGCCGTCCGGGGCGGCCGGTGTGACGACGTCGACAAGGGAAAGGCGAGTGATGGCCTGGCCTGCGAGACGCCCGTCAGCGACGAGTCGCGCCGTCAATTTGCGCCCGATCATTCCCGCTGCACCGATAATCGCGATATGCATTGGCCGCCTCCATCAGTCCTTGCAGCGCGCGACTGCCCTCGCCCGCCATGCTCTTCGAGACATAGCCGCATGGCCGGTTCATGAAAACAGGAAAGGCGGAGCAATGCTCCGCCTTTCCACGTCTCGCCGCCTGAGTGGGGGCTATTCGGCAGCGAGTCGTATGATTTCGGCTTCCTCTGCGTCGTGCTCGTGCTCTTTGTGCTGGATCAGCGGGCGGTTGCCCGACAGCTTGCGAACCAGAACGTAGAAGACAGGTGTCATGAAGATGCCGAAGAAGGTGACGCCGATCATGCCCGAGAACACGGCGACACCCATGGCGGCGCGCATTTCGGCACCGGCTCCGGTCGAGACGACCAGCGGCACGACACCCATGATGAAGGCCATTGAGGTCATCAGGATCGGGCGCAGGCGCAACCTACTTGCCTCGATGGCAGCCTGAACTGGAGTCCGTCCTTCGAATTCCAGCTCGCGAGCGAATTCCACGATCAGGATCGCGTTCTTCGCAGAGAGGCCGACAAGGACGACCAAGCCGATCTGCGTGAAGATGTTGTTGTCTCCACCGGTCAGCCAGACACCCGTCAACGCAGCCAGCACGCCCATCGGCACGATCATGATGATCGCGATCGGCAGGGCAAGGCTCTCATACTGCGCAGCGAGCACCAGGAACACCAGCAGCAGTGCCAGCGGGAAGACGATCACGCCGGAGTTGCCCGCCAGGATCTGCTGATAAGTCAGATCCGTCCATTCGAAGCTGATGCCCTTCGGCAGGGTCTCGTCGGCAATCTTCTCGATCGCCGCCTGAGCCTGGCCGGAGGAGAAGCCCGGAGCTGGACCGCCGTTGATATCGGCGGAGAGGAAACCGTTATAACGGTTGGTCCGCTCCGGCCCGGTTGTCGCGTTCACCTTCAGGAGCGCAGACAGCGGGATCATTTGGCCCGATGCCGAACGAACCTTCAGCTTGCCGATATCCTCGGGCTGCGCCCGGAACTTGGCATCGGCCTGGACGCGCACGCTGTAGGTACGGCCGAAGGCGTTGAAGTCGTTGACATAGAGCGAACCGAGATAGATCTGCAGCGTCTCGAAAACGTCGGTTACCGGGACGCCCAGCTGTTCCGCCTTCTCACGGTCGAGATCGGCATAGAGCTGCGGAACATTGATCTGGTATGCGGAGAAGATACCCGTCAGCTCAGGCGTCTGGTAAGCCTTGGCGATCATCGCCTTGTTGGCCTCGTCGAGCACCTGATAGCCGAGACCAGCGCGGTCTTCGAGCTGCATCTTGAAGCCGCCCGTCGTGCCGAGACCGTTGACCGGCGGCGGCGGGAACATCGCGATGAAGGCATCCTGGATCGCCCCGAACTTCTGGTTCAGGGACATGGCGATCGCACCGCCCGAAAGCGCCGGCGACTTGCGTTCCTCGAAATCCTTCAGCGTCACGAAAACGATGCCGGCGTTCGAGGAGTTGGTGAAGCCATTGATCGACAGGCCCGGGAAGGCAATCGCATGCGCGACGCCGGGCTCGGCCATGGCGATGTCGCTCATCCGCTTGATGACGTCTTCGGTGCGGTCGAGGCTGGCGGCATCCGGCAGCTGCGCAAAGCCGATCAGATACTGCTTGTCCTGAGCCGGTACGAAGCCGCCAGGTACTGCATTGAAGAGACCGTAGGTCGCGCCCGCCAGCACCACATAGACAAGCATGACGATGCTCTTGCGCGACAGCAGACCGCCGACACCCTTGCCATAGCCCCGCGAACCGGCGCCAAAGGCTTTGTTGAAGCCACGGAAGAACCAGCCGAAAACCACGTCCATAGCGCGTGTCAGCCAGTCACGCTTGGCGTGATGGTCCTGCAATAGCAGCGAAGCCAGAGCCGGAGACAGCGTCAAGGAGTTGAAGGCCGAAATGACCGTCGAGATCGCGATCGTCAGCGCGAACTGACGATAGAACTGTCCGGAGAGACCACTAATGAAGGCGAGCGGCACGAAAACCGCGACGAGCACCAGCGCGATCGCTATGATCGGGCCAGACACTTCCTTCATGGCCTTGTAGGTGGCTGCCCGCGGGCTGAGCCCGTTTTCGATATTTCGCTCGACGTTTTCGACAACGACGATCGCGTCGTCCACCACGATACCGATCGCCAGCACGAGTCCGAAGAGACTGAGCGCGTTGATGGAGAAGCCGAAAACATACATCACCGCGAACGTGCCGATGATTGAGACCGGAACGGCAATCAGCGGGATGATCGAGGCGCGCCATGTCTGCAGGAACAGAATGACGACGATAACGACGAGCGCGATGGCTTCGAGCAGCGTATCGACGACCTTCTCGATCGACGAACGAACGAACTTCGTCGTGTCATAGACGATCTCGTAGCTGACGCCGTCAGGCATGGCGGTCTTCAACTCTTCCATCGTCTTCTGGACTTCGTCCGAGATGGTGATGGCGTTGGAGCCCGGGGACTGGAAGACCGGGATGGCGACCGCCGGCTTGCCATCGAGGATCGAGCGCAGCGAGTAATCGGCAGCGCCGAGTTCGATACGGGCCACGTCGCGCAGGCGGGTGATCTCGCCGTTTGTACCGGTCTTGACGATGATGTTGCCGAATTGGTCAGGCGTCTGAAGGCGGCCCTGCGCATTGACGTTAAGCTGCAGGTCTACACCCGACAGGCTTGGCGAAGCGCCGATGGTGCCGGCTGCGGCCTGCACGTTCTGGCCGCGGATCGCATTGGTGACGTCGCTGGCGGCAAGGCCGTGCTCGGCAGCCTTCTGCGGATCGATCCAGACGCGCATCGAATAGTCGCCCGAACCGAAGACCTGTACCTGACCGACGCCGTCGATACGCGCCAGCCGGTCCTTGATGTTGAGGACGCCGTAGTTGCGCAGATAGGTGATGTCATAGCGGTTGTCAGGCGAGATCAGGTTCACGACCATCATCAGGTCGGGAGAGCTCTTGACCGTGGTGATACCGATGGTCTTCACCTCTTCCGGCAGGCGCGGTTCGGCCTGAGACACGCGGTTCTGAACGAGCTGCTGTGCCTTGTCGGGGTCCGTGCCAAGCTTGAAGGTGACCGTCAGCGTCATGACGCCGTCCGATGTCGCCTGGCTGGACATGTAGAGCATGCCCTCGACGCCGTTGATCTGCTCTTCGAGCGGCGTGGCAACGGTCTGGGCGATAACCTCCGGGTTTGCGCCGGGATAGGTAGCGCGCACCACGATCGATGGCGGAACGACTTCCGGATATTCGGAAATCGGCAGTGAACGCAGGCCGAGCAGACCGGCGACCACAATGAGGACCGATAGGACTCCGGCGAACACCGGACGGTCGACAAAGAATCTGGAGAAATTCATTTCAAAGCCCTCTCCGGGATGAAATCTGGGATGCAACGACCCTCTCCGGCGGTTGAGAGGCCGCCGGTGGGTCAGGTCATTTCGGAATTCCGGCGGAGCGCCGAGGCGCGCCGCAGCTTCGGCTTACTGGGCCGTCGCCACTTTCTCTTCCGCCTGCGGTGCAACCACGGCGCCGGGACGGATACGCTGCAGGCCATTGACGACGATCTTGTCGCCAACGGTCAGCCCGCTTTCGACGATACGCTGGCCGTCGGCTGTCGCGCCGAGCTGGACCGGTCGGTAGCTGACCTTGTTTTCGGCATCGACGACGAACACGAACTTCTTGTCCTGGTCCGTGCCGACTGCGCGGTCGCTGATCAGGATCTTGTTCTCGGCCTTCGGCTCGCCCATGCGGACGCGAACGAACTGGCCGGGGATCAGCTTGCCGCCGGGATTGTCGAAGACAGCGCGAACACCGATGGTGCCGCTTGCCGCGTCAACCTGATTGTCGATCAGTTGCAGCTTACCCTTGATCGGGGTTCCCTGATCCGCCAGCGTGCCGACCTCGACCGGGATCTGCTCGACCGCCGGGACGGCGCCATCGCCAGCCGGCAACTCGGCGAGCGCCTTGGTGACCATTTCCTCACTGGCGTTGAAGCTTGCGTAGATCGGATCGACCGACACGAGCGTCGTCAAGGCCGGTGATGTAGAGCCGGCGGCAACGAGGTTACCGACGGTGATCTCGATCTTGCCGACACGGCCGGCAACCGGTGCGCGGACTTCGGTGTAGCCGAGCTCCAACTGTGCTGAACGAAGGGCTGCCTGAGCGGTGCGAAGGCCGGCCTGCGCTTCGGTGAAGGCATTCTGACGCTGGTCGAGATCACTTTGCGAAATCGTCTTGTTGTCAGAAAGCCTGCGGCCACGCTCCAGTTCGATCTGAGCGATATTGACCTTCGCATCGGCGGAAGCAACCTGGCCTTCGGCCTGGGAAACAGCCGCCTGATAGGGCTCGGGATCGATGGAGAAGAGCGGGTCACCCGCCTTCACCAGCGCGCCTTCGCGGAAGTGCACGGATTGGACCGCCCCAGCGACGCGTGAACGGATCTGGACACGGTCGACGGCCTCGAGCCGCCCCGAAAACTCCTGCCATGTCGTTACATCACGGCTGGCGACGACGGCAACCGTTACCGGCACAGCGGGAGCCTGCGCAGGTGTGGATGCAGCCGTGGCGGTCGTGCTCATCGGCAGTTCGAAAAAGATGGCCGCGGCCGAAACGGACGCGACAAGCCCTAAGCCGGCGCCCACGAGGGCCCAGCGCTTCTTACTGGACGTCATTGGTACTCTCCTTACGGCCCTCTCTCAGTGGCCGAATTCAATCAGTTCGTCTTCAATGCAATAGGTTGGCTGCTAATATCCCGAACAAAGCTTTCGAATTGGTCCGTGATCGTCTGTTCCCAATTCGGTGCCTGTTCGCATTTCCCGCCATAAAGCAATGGCCAGCCTGCCCCGGCGGGTAGGACATTCCGGCGAACTGCAACGCCTGCCTGCTTCAGGCGGTCGGCATAACCCAGCGTCTCGTCACGAAGAGGATCATCCTCGGCCGTCAAAACGAGTGCCGGCGCCACCCCTGCAATACGCGAACACAAGCAAGGTGCCGCATAGGGATGACAGCCGCCGCCACTGAGATAGTGGCTCCAGCCCTCGGCCCAACGCTGGCGCATGCCGATACCATCCGCCTTGCGGATGGACGACGTGCCCATGAAAGGATCAAGCAGCGGCGAAATCAGCACCTGGCCATTGAGCGCATCCGCATAGTGGTCGCGCGCCTTGAAAGCGACGCCGGCAGCAATGTTCCCACCAGCCTCTTCACCGGCCACGATCAGCAGCGAATTGCGGTCGCCGATACCGGACGCGCGCTTGTTGGCAAGATAAGAAAAGATAGAATAGCCAACTTCGAGCGGCTTCGGAAAGACATTGCCCAGCGGTGCATTGTAATCCGGGACGGCAACGATTGCGCCGGCCTTGGCCAAGCTCTCCGCAACCAAGCTATCTTTGACGCCCGACTGCAGAAAAGCTCCGCCGCGAAAGAACAGTACGATCGGCGAACCCTTGCCAAATTCGGCGCCCTGATAGACGCGTGCGGAAACGGGGCCGGTGGCCACCTTCTCCATCACTATGTCTTTCACCTGCACCGTCATCGTTTCGGCTCTCGTTTTCACCGACATAACGTGTTGCGAGCCGCGACGGCTTGCAATTTCTGCAAAAAAGATATTGTTATTCCTCTGACGGAATAAGAAGCTTCAGAGCGATTACACTGTTCCGAATTTCGAACAATACTGCAGTGCAACCTGCTTAGGTGATTTCCGATGGACCAGCTCTCGGCAATGCGCGCTTTCATCCGCGTCGTAGAGACGGGCAATTTCACACGGGCCGCCGACACGCTCGCCATGCCCAAGGCGACGGTGACCAATCTCATCCAGGGGCTTGAAGCGCATCTGCACACCAAGCTTCTTAACCGCACCACGCGCCGCGTCATGGTGACGACCGATGGCGCGCTCTACTATGAGCGAGCGGCACAGATCGTCTCCGAACTCGAGGAACTGGACGGCAGCCTTTCGAACTCGCAGGGCCTGCCCACCGGCCGTTTGCGCGTCGAAATGGCGGGCGCCTTCGCCGACTGGATCGTCGTGCCCGCGCTCTGCGACTTCTACCAGAAATACCCGGATATCCGGGTTGATCTGGGCGTCGGCGACCGCACCGTCGACTACCTCGCGGAGAACGTCGACTGCGCGCTTCGCGGCGGCACGCCCGCCGACCAATCGCTGATCGCAAGGCGCGTCTCGGAAGTGGAAATGCTCACCTGTGCCGCACCGCTCTACATCGAAAAATTCGGCATTCCGACTCGCCCCGAAGAGCTGGAAAACGACCATTATTCAGTGAGTTACTTCCGCGCACAGACCAACCGGACGCTTCCCTTCGAATTCCGCAAGGACAATGAAGATCTGGAGATCAATCCTCGTTACCTGCTATCGGTCAATGACAGCCGAACTTTCGTCAATGCGGCATTGAACGGGCTTGGCATTGCTCAGCTGCCGCGCTTCATGATTCGCGACGCTTTGGCCAAGGGCGACCTCGTGGAAATCCTGCCGGAATGGAGCCGTGAACCCTTCCCGCTCTACATCGTCTATCCGCCGAACCGGCACCTCAGCAATAAGGTCCGCGTCTTCGTCGACTGGCTGGTGAAACTGCTCTCGGATGCGAAACTGAACGACCGATGACGCAGTTGCGGCCCGGAAGGAGTTCCTTCAACGGGCCGCAACTGTCTGTCATCGAATTCCTTTCAGACCCTGCCGCGTCACCAGGGAAATGGCTCGACCGGTATCTGAGGTTGGCGCCAAGAGTTGGAGGTCTTCCAGTCGCCTTTACTGGAGTTATATAATCCTGCTTCTTGCCATTTGTTAAGTGCTGATTCGTGCACAGCAGGTTCGCGAAAACGGAACAATGGGAACCATCACGGTTTAGTGAACAGCCGGCTTGAGGAGATCCTCCAGCCCGATCCGCCGGAACATTTCGGCGCGAACCCGATCGGCAACGCCATTGACCACCTCGGCACCGTCTTCCGACGGATCGACATGCGTACGGAATGGACGCTTGCCGAAGGGCATCGCGATGACCTCCGCGGTCGCCGTCGCGACTGAACCGGCATCCGCGTCGACAGGTTCCAGCGCTGCAAGTCCCTGCAGCGCCTGTTCCGGCACACCTTTGTAGGGTCCGTCGTTGTATTCGGCTGCGCGCGCCGTATCCGCCGGCGAGCCGGAATGTGCGAAGTGATTGGTGCCTTTGGTGAAAGCACCCGGCACGATGATCGCGGTTTCGATACCCCAGCGGGCAAGCTCGGACGCATAGGAGACCGCAACCGAGTCCATCGCTGCCTTGGCCGCGAAATAGGGGGCGAGATAGGGCGGCGTGCCGCCCCGCGTGCTGGACGATGACACCCAGACGACGAGCCCCTTGCCCCGCTTGCGCATATGGGGAAGCACGGCGCGGTTCACCCGCTGCGTCGACAGCACATTGATGTCGAACAGCTCCGCGTATTGCTCCGGCGTGAATGCTTCGGCTGGTCCGAAGGACATATGACCGGCATTATGGATGATCACGTCGAGCCTGCCCGCCTCTTCGAGGACTTTGGCGACGCCGGCGTCAATGGAGGCTTCCGAGACAACGTCAAGTTCGACCGAACGGAGGTCGGCATTGTTGTCCCGGCGGAATGCAGCGATGTCAGCGACAGCCTTTGCGTTGCGACCCGCTGTATCGCGAATGCCGGCGTAGACGATATGCCCTTCCCTGGCGAGAGTGCGGGCGGTGAGAGCGCCGAAGCCGCTGGATGCTCCGGTAATGACGATGACCTGCTTTTCCATTGTCCTATTCCTTCTAACGCGACTGTTGACATCTAGTGTTGGAGATCGGCGGCGGGCCAAACTCGCCGTAGCGAGATCGGAGATCAGACCATGCCCCCATTGGCGCGCAGCACCTGGCCGTTGATCCAGGCGCCGTCCGGGCCGGCGAGGAAGGAAACGGACGCGGCGATATCTTCTGGCGTTCCCAGCCGCTCCAGTGGGTTCATCTTGGCCATGCGGGCGATCAGCTCATCCGATTTCCCATCAAGGAAAAGGTCAGTTGCTGTCGGCCCGGGAGCCACTGCGTTGACATTGACGTTACGGCCGCGCATTTCCTTCGACATGATCGTCGTCAGCGTTTCTACAGCCGCCTTGGTCGCGGCATAGACGCCATAGTTTTCGAGCTTCAGACCGACGACACTCGTCGAGAAGTTGATGATGCGGCCACCGTTGCGCAGACGCTTTGCGGCTTCGCGCAGGGTGTTGAAGGTGCCCTTCACGTTGACGCTGACCTGACGGTCGAAATTGGCATCGTCGGCATCGGCAATCGACGAGAGCTGCATGATACCTGCATTGTTGACCAGCACATCGATGCCGCCGAAGGCTGCTTCCGCAGCATCGAACATCCGGCGGACGGCTTCGGGGTTGCTGACATCGGCCTGCGCCGTCAGCGCCTTGCCTCCGCTCTGCTCGATCTTCTTCACAAGCTCCTCGGCGAGCGCCATGTTTCCTGAGTAGTTGACGACGACGGTGAAACCGTCCCTGGCCAAACGTTCCGCGATTGCGGCGCCGATGCCCCTCGATGCACCAGTGACCAGTGCGACCTTGTTCTCGTTGCTCATTGCCTTTCTCCTTCATCCTGTGCGGCTCGCCGCGTTTTCGATGAGAAGAAGATGCCGCTTTTCGAAGCGCGGATAATCAGCCATTATTCGGCATCACTATCCGGATATGGCGAACAAACAAAATGGACAGATTCGATGCTATGCGGGTATTTTCCCGCGTTGTGGAGAGACGCAGCTTCACGCTCGCAGCAGAAGATACCGGCCTTCCGCGCTCCACGGTCACGGATGCGGTCAAGCAGTTGGAAGCCCGGCTCGGCGTGCGCCTGCTGCAGAGAACCACGCGCCATGTCAGCCCGACGCTCGATGGTGAAGCCTACTATCAACGCTGCCTCTCCATACTCGCCGACATCGAGGACGCGGAAGGTGCCTTCGCCGGCGCCAAGCCGAAGGGCATGCTGCGCGTCGACGTGCATGGCACGCTTGCCCGCCACTTCGTACTGCCGAGCCTTCCGTCCTTCCTCGAGACGTACCCGGACATCGAGTTCTACATGAGCGAGGGCGACCGGCTGGTCGATCTCGTTCGCGAAGGCATCGATTGCGTGCTGCGGGTTGGCGTGCCTGGTGACAGCGACATGGTGGCGCGACGCGTCGCCATGTTGGAGGAAGTTACCCTTGCAGCTCCCCGCTACATCGAGAAACATGGCCTCCCCGAACATCCCGACCGGCTCCACGGTCATCGGATGGTAGGCTTCCGCTCGAGCGCAACAGGCGGTGTCCTGCCTCTGGAATTCCTGGTCGGCGGCATCATCCGCAACGTCACCCTGCCCGCAACGGTAACCGTCAACGCCGCCGAAAGCTTCATGTCGGCAGCACGGCTCGGCCTCGGCCTGATACAAGTGCCGCAATATCATGCGGAAAAGGATTTGGCCGATGGCACGCTCGTTCACGTGCTGCCGGATTTCCCACTGACGGAGACGCCGGTTTCTCTCCTCTATCCCCGCAACCGACAGCTTTCTCCACGCGTTCGCGTTTTCATCGACTGGTTAGTGAAGGTCTTTGCTCGACAATCCTAGCGAAAAGCGTTTCACTTGGAGCAACTGTAAGAACCAGGAGACTTTCCATGGCTATCACAGACGTCACCGTGCACCCGAAGGAAGGCTCTTTCGCCATCATTTTCACGGATCAGTCCGGCAACAACATCTCGGTCACGCTCTACGCCGCGGCCTCTCCCGGCCTGACGAGCGACAATGCAATCACCCGTGCAAGGGCGTTGCTCGCAACAACACTGCAGAGTTCGCAGGCAGATGGCGCACGCGGCAAGGATGCTGCGCTTCTCGAAGAAGAACTGGAAGAAGGTCTCGAGGACACTTTCCCGGCAAGCGATCCCGTATCGGTGACGGGCTCCTCCATCCCGGCGCATGACCCGAAGGTCGGCCATTAAAGCCTCACGGACCAGAAGCCTGAAACAGATGACGCATGCCGTCGGTGCGATCGGCGCCGCTCCCCTCGCCGGTCCTGATCTCTCGCGCTTTTTCGCGCGTGATGCGGTTGCCGTCGCCCGGGATTTGCTCGGCTGCCAGTTGCGCGTCGGCGATGTCGGCGGACGGATAACCGAGACCGAAGCCTACTTCCCTGATGATGAAGCCTCGCACAGCTTTCGCGGTCCCACGCCGCGAAACGGTGCGATGTTCGGTCGGCCAGGCAATGTCTACATTTACCGCATCTACGGCATGCATTGGTGCCTGAATTTCGTCTGCACGCCCGGATCCGCCGTGCTGATCCGCGCAATCGAGCCGGAAGCCGGCATCGCGACCATGATTGAGCGCCGCGCCAACGATGCACTGACGCAGCTCTGCAGCGGTCCCGGCAAACTCTGCCAGGCGCTCGGTATCGATTTCACGCTGAACGACAAGCTGCTCGATCGCCCACCCTTCTCGATCGCCCCATCCGCTCCTGTCGAAATCGTTGCCGGCAAAAGGATCGGCATAACAAAAAATGCCGAAGCACCATGGCGCTTCGGCATTTCCGGCTCTCGTTATCTCAGCAAACCGTTCCGCTGAGCATCACTCCATGACGGCGCTATGATCCATGACAGGGGCGACTTTCGGCTTGCGCAGCAGCAGCGCCAGCGGAATGACCGCGAGCGACATCAGCATCAACAGCTTGAAATTGTCCATGTAGGCGATGATCGTCGATTGCAGGGTGATCACGTCGTTGAGCGAGGCGCGACCGGCGGCTGTCAACGGACTCATCGCCTGCGCCGCCGTCGCCTCGAAGGCCCGGTTGAACGGCGTCACATAGGCAGCGATATTCTCGTGGTTCACCTGGGCGTTCTCGACAAGAAGCGCTGATACGATCGAGATACCGACGCTTGAGCCGATGTTGCGCGACAGGTTGTAGAGGCCGGTCCCGTCGCCGCGCATGTGCGCGGGCAGCGTCGAGAAGGCGATCGTCGTCAACGGCACGAAGAGGAAGCCGAGCCCGGCGCCCTGAACGAAGCCGACGGAAACGATTGTCCACTGCGAAACATCGGGCGTCCAGCCGGTCATGTCGTACATCGCCCAGGCCGTCAGACCGAGTCCCGATACCAGCAGCAAGCGCGTATCGACCTTGCCGATCAGCCTGCCGACGATAAACATGCAGAGCATCGTGCCGAGCCCGCGTGGCCCCATGACGATGCCCGCGGTGATGACGGGATAGCCCATCAGCGTCTGCAGGTAGGGAGTCATCAGCGCCAGTGAGGCGAGATAGGTGATGCCGATCACGAAGATGAAAAGCATGCTGACCGAGAAGTTCCGATCGAGAAACAGCCTCGGGTTCACGAAGGACTTCTCCGCCGTCAGCGTATGCACGATCAGGAGGTAAAAGGCGGCGGCGCAGACGATCGCTTCGATCATGATCTCGCCGGATGCGAACCAGTTCAGCTGTTCGCCGCGATCGAGGAAGAGCTGCAGCGATGCGATGCCGAGACTCATCATCCCGAAACCGAACCAGTCGAGCTTCGCCAGCGCATCGAGCTTCGTCTCCGTGACGTAGATCACGATGCCTGCAAACGCCAGCGCGCCGATCGGCACGTTGATGTAGAACACCCAGCGCCAGCTGATGTTATCGGTCAGCCAGCCGCCGATCACGGGTCCCAGGACCGGCCCGACCATGACCGAGACGCCAAATAAGGCCATGGCCGAGCCGCGCTCCTCGGCACTATAAATGTCGAGGAGGATGCCCTGAGAGAGTGGAACCAGAGATGCGCCAAAGAGGCCCTGCAGCAGGCGGAAGGCCACGATCTGGTTCAGTGATTGCGCTAGACCGCAGAGGACCGAGGCAACGACGAAGCCGGCAATCGCCGCCAAAAGCACGCGCTTGCGCCCGAACTTGGCGGCCAGAAAACCGGACGGCGGCGTCATGATTGCGGCCGCCACGATATAGGAGGTCAGCACCCAGTTGATTTGGTCGGCGCTCGCCGAGACGCTGCCCTGGATATAGGGCAGCGCGACGTTGGCAATCGTCGTGTCCAACGCCTGCATGATCACCGCCAGGATGACGCAGGCCGTTATCCAACCGCGATTGGCAACCGGGGTGACCGGAGATGATGCAGCGTTATTCATGATCCTTGCCGCCGGAGCGGCCCAAAAGCTTGGAAACGAAATCCGGAAGACCACGGGCGCGACCCGTATCGACGTCGACGACCGTGCTCATGCCGACACGAAGCGGCGGCTTGCCCGCTGCGTCATCGATGCTGACGCGCATCGGAATGCGCTGCACGACCTTGACCCAGTTGCCTGTCGTGTTCTGCGCCGGCAGCAGTGAGAAGCTGGAACCGGAGGCCGGGCTTATGCTCTCGACCTTGCCCTTCCATTCCACGCCCGGATAGGTGTCGACATAGATAGTCACCGGCTGGCCGGGCTTCACAGAGGTCAGTTCCGTTTCCTTCGGGCTCGCGGCAATCCAGAGATTGTTGTCCGAAACCAGCGAGAAGGCCTGCGTGGACGCCTGCAGGTAGGAGCCCGGCTGCAGCGAATTGACGTTCGTCGCGATGCCATCGAAGGGCGCCCTGACGACGCTGTGGTCAAGTTCGCGCTCTGCATCATCCACCTTCGCCTTGGCTTCGAGATAGAGCGGGTTCTGCTCAACTGGCTGGTCGGCATTGCCACCCAACTGTGCCAGCGTTGCGGCGGCCTCGGCCGTCGCGACGGCAACCTTCTGGTGGCCAGCATCGAGATTGTGCTTGGCCTGATCGTAGGCGGTGCGCGTCGCAGCCGAACTGTTCAGCAGGTTCTGCTGTCGATCAAACTCGGTCTGATAGTAGGGAATATCGGCTTCGGCTTGCGTGATCTCGGCAAGCGACTGCTGATAGCTGGCCTTCAGATTGAGGATCTGGTTGCGCACGGCGCCAAGCTGCGCTTCAGCACCGTCGAGAGCGATCTTGAAAGAGTCCTGCCGCAAGCTGAAGAGCACCTGGCCCTTCTTCACCGCTTCGTTCTCATGCACGTTGATTCGGTCGACGATACCGGAAACGTCGGTTGTCAGCCCCACCATGTCAGCCTGGATATAGGCATTGTCGGTCGACATGATCTGACCGCCGTTGACGTAGTAGTACCCGCCGACGACGAGCGCGACCGGCAACAACGCGAACAGAACGGGACGCGTGAGACTGCGCCGGCGGCGGACCTGAGTGCCGCCGGGCGCAGCCACTGCAGTAGCGGGCGCGGAATTGGATGAAGGCGCCTCAGCTACCGTTTCCTCGCGAGGGGAAGCGTCGTTTTCTTCAACTGGGTTCTTGGCATTTGCGTCTGCAACGACGCGCAGGGAGGACTTCTCAGCCATGTTTTGTCTCATTTTCGGCGACTGGGGTTCGGCAGGCCTGTACTAGGTTTGTTTTCATCGCGGTTAGAATGCCGAACAGCTGATCGCGCTGTTTGGTAGGGATGCCATCGAATGCTTCGCCGCGTGTCAGATCACCAAGCTCGCGCATCTCGGCCAGAAGCGGATGGGCCTCGTCGCGCACATAGAGAAGCCAGACACGGCGATCAGTCGGATGCTGCCGGCGCTCGATAAGACCGCGGTCGGCGAGCTTGTCGAGAATGCGGACAAGTGTGATCGGCTCGATCTCCAGGATCTCGGCAAGCCCGCCCTGATGAATCCCCTCATTGCTGCGCAGGTAAGCAAGCGTCTTCCACTGCGACCGCGTCAGCCCAAGGCAGCGCGCACGCTGCTCGAACCGCTTGCGAAGCAGCCGTGCAACGTCGTGCAACAAGAAGCCGAGAGTAGGATTTCCGTTCATGGGAACCAGTGTCGATAATAAATAGCACACTTATTATATGCTCAGATATATTAAGCGTGTGCAGGGCACAATAGGCGCCGTTCCAGATTCCGCATCTGCGGCCAAAATGCCGCATAAGGATACGCGCGGAGATTTCGAAGGCCTTTCGAAATTGCAACCGGTTGGCATTTGCAATTTCGACCGGCAGCCGTTTAAAGTAGAAATCCAGAGGGTTATCGGAAATGCCGTGGTCTTTGGTCGATCACCTTTTCTTGATGACGAGTGCGCGGCCGACCGCCGTGATCGTGATTTGCAATAGCATAGGCGAATAAGGGCCAGAGCCCTTGTTCAGAGACATCAAAGACATGAACCGCATCACATCAGCATAAGCGACGGCAGCGCTTGCGGCCGTCCGGATAAGGAAACCGCCATGCCTTCCTCCTTTCGACGTCTGCTGACTATTGGCACCCTGGCTCTCCTGCCGTTCACCGCGGCGATGGCACAGCAGCCAGGCTCTCCCCCTCCCGTTTCTGTCGCCAAACCTGTCGTCCGCGATGTCATCGACAATGACGAATTCATTGGCCGCTTCGAACCGGTCGATCAGGTATCCGTGCGCTCGCGTATC
Organism: Rhizobium sp. YTU87027; assembly: GCF_050644135.1. NCBI lineage: Bacteria > Pseudomonadati > Pseudomonadota > Alphaproteobacteria > Hyphomicrobiales > Rhizobiaceae > Rhizobium > Rhizobium sp. YTU87027. Next base: position 2,459,246 of record NZ_CP098440.1, read on the forward strand.
GGCGGTTACCTGCAGGAAGTGCACTTCACCGACGGCGCGCTCGTCAAGCAGGGTGACCTGCTCTTCGTGATCGACCAAAGGCCGTTCATCACCGCGCTGAACGAAGCGAACGCGGCGCTGGAAGTCGCCAAATCCACGCTCGTCTACGCGGAAGCACAGTTCAAGCGGGCCGAGAGCCTTGCGACGAGCGGCAGCCAGTCGATTTCGATCCTTGATGACCGCCGGCGCGAATGGGTCTCGGCGCAGGCGAACGTCCGCGGCGCGCAAGCGACAGCCGATCGCGCGGCACTCGACCTCGAATATACGAAGATCACAGCTCCGATCAGCGGCCGCATCGACCGCCGGCTGATCTCCGTTGGTAACCTTGTTCAGGCTGACCAATCGATTCTGACGACCATCGTTTCGGTCGATCCGATCGACTTCTACTTCGACGTCGATGAACGCCGCCTTCTCAACTTCGCACAGACGGCCCGCGCCCGCGGGGTCGATCTGCAGCAGGGCGGTGGCGGCGTCGAGGTCGAGGTCAAGATCACGGATTCGAACGAAAAGCCGTTCAAGGGCAAGCTCGACTTCGCTGAAAACCGCATCGACAGCGAGACCGGCACCAAGCGCATACGGGCGCGCTTCGACAATCCGAATTACGTGCTGCAGCCAGGGCTTTTCGGTCGCGTTTCCGTTGAAGCGTCGAATGTCTACAAGGCGATCCTCGTCCCCGACGAGGCTATCGGCTCGGACCAGAACCAGCGCGTCGTTTATGTCGTCGGAGATGATGGAACGGTCACGGCAAAACCGGTCCGTCCGGGTCCACGCCTGTACGGCTATCGTGTCATCCGCGAAGGCATGGACGGCAGCGAGACGATCGTCATCAACGGCCTTCTGCGCGCCCGCCCCGGCTCGAAGGTCACGCCGCAGGTGGTCGAGCTCCCGCAAAGCCGCGAGGAGATTGCGCCTGAAGCCGCCGGCCTGGAGCTCAGCCGATGAGATTTGCACACTTCTTCGTCGACCGGCCGATCTTCGCGTCGGTGCTTTCCATTGTGCTGTTGATCGTCGGCGGCATTGCCTATTTCCAGCTGCCCGTAGCGCAGTACCCGGAGATTGCACCGCCGACCATCGTTATCCGTACCTCCTATCCCGGCGCCGACGCCGAGACGATCGCCAACACCGTGGCGACCCCGATCGAGCAGGAGGTCAACGGCGTCGAAGACATGCTTTACATGTCTTCTTATTCTACTGCCGATGGTTCGATGGCACTGACCGTCACCTTCAAGCTCGGCACGGACCTCGACAAGGCACAAGTGCTTGTCCAGAACCGCGTTGCCATCGCCGAACCACGCCTTCCCGAGGAAGTTCGGCGCATCGGCATCACGACGGCGAAGAGTTCGCCCGACCTGATGATGGTCGTGCATCTGCTGTCACCGAACTCTCGGTATGATCAGCTCTACGTCTCCAACTACGCACGCACGCGCATCCGCGACACGCTTGTTCGGCTCGATGGCGTTGGCGACGTCATCCTGTTCGGTGAGCGCGAATATTCGCTGCGTATCTGGCTCGATCCGCAAAAACTGTCGGCCTATGGCATGACCTCCAGCGACGTCGTCGATGCGCTGCGCGAGCAGAACGTGCAGGTCTCCGGCGGCTCGATCGGCGGACCACCGGCGGCCGGCACCAACGCCTTCCAGTATACGGTGACGACCCAAGGGCGTTTCTCGGATGCAAGACAATTCCGCTACGTCATCGTCAAAGCGACCGCGGAAGGGCGTCTCGTCCAACTGCAGGATATCGCCCGCATCGAACTCGGCGCCAAGGACTACGTCACAAACAGCTATCTGAACGGCAAACCGGCCGTCGCGCTCGGCATTTTCGCGCGTCCCGGCACAAACGCTCTCGCGGCAGCAGCGGAAATCAAGAAGACGATGGAAACCGTCTCTCAGGATTTCCCGCAGGGTCTCAGCTACGATATCGTCTACAACCCGACCGAATTCATCGCGGAATCCATCAACGAGGTTTACAAGACCATCGCTGAAGCGGCCATCCTCGTCGCTATCGTCGTTCTTGTCTTCCTGCAGTCCTGGCGAACGGCGATTATCCCCATTGTCGCTATCCCGGTCTCGCTGATCGGTACCTTCGCCTTCCTGCTTGCCTTCGGCTTCTCGCTCAACATGCTGACGCTGTTCGGTCTCGTGCTGGCAATCGGCATCGTCGTCGACGACGCGATCGTTGTGGTCGAAAACGTCGAGCGCAATCTGGCAAAGGGAATGACGCCGCGAGAGGCCGCGCATGTGACGATGAACGAGGTCGGCACAGCGGTCGTTGCAATCTCGCTCGTGCTGATCGCCGTGTTTGCTCCAACGGCCTTCATCCCCGGCATCTCAGGTCAATTCTATCGTCAGTTCGCGGTGACGATCTCGGTCGCGACAGCGATCTCGGCGCTGAACTCCCTGACCCTGTCGCCAGCCCTTGCCGCACTGGTGCTGAAGCCCCACGAGGAGCACGAGAAGCATCGCAACCCTATCGCGCGTTTTGGAAGTGCGCTCGCGAGCGGGTTTAACAAGGGCTTCGACGGGCTGAGTGCGGGCTACTCCTGGATTGTGCGACATACCGTGCAGACGGTCGCCGCGCTCTGCGTCGCGCTGCTCATCTTCGCCGGTCTGCTCGGCGCGACATATTATATGGGTAGGATCGTCCCGAGCGGTTTCGTCCCGGTCATGGATCAGGGCTACGCCATCGTCGTCGTGCAGCTGCCGGATGGTGCAGCGCTTTCCCGCACCGACGCGGTTATCGAACGCGCTTCGGAGATCATCCGCAACACGCCGGGCGTGAAGAATGCGGTGGCCTTCTCGGGCTTCAGTGGCGCGACCTTCACCAACGCTTCCAACGCCGGCGTTGTCTTTGCTGCCTTCGACACCTTCGAAAACCGCCTGGAGCACGGCCAGACCGCCACGAAGATCATCGGGCAGCTCTATGGCAGCCTCCAGGCGATTCAGGAAGCCTTCATCATCGCCATCCCGCCGCCGCCGATCTCCGGTATCGGCAACGCGGGCGGCTTCAAGATGCAGCTCATGGATCGAGAGAGTTCGGACATGCGCCGCGTTCTCGGTGTTGCCTATCAGCTCATGGGCATGGCGAACCAGACAGAGGGTCTGACCGGCGTCTTTACGACGTTCTCCGCCAACAGCCCGCAATACTTCCTCGAGATCGATCGCGACAAGGCGCGCACCCTGAACGTACCGATCTCCAACATATTCGACACGCTGTCGATCAATCTTGGCACATCCTACGTCAACGATTTCAATGCCTTCGGGCGCGTCTACCAGGTGCGGGCCCAGGCCGACCAGCAATATCGCGTCGAGCGCGACGATATCCTCGCGCTCAAAGTGAGATCGGCAACCGGAGCACTTGTCCCGCTTGGCACGCTGGTCGATATTCGCGATACCAGCGGCCCCTCGCTCGTCCAGCATTACAATATGTACGTGTCCGTACCCGTGCAGGGCAATGCCGCTCCCGGCGTTTCGACGGGCACCGCATTGGACAAAATGGAGGGCCTTGCGAAGCAGATAATGCCGGCAGGTACAACCTTCGAGTGGACCGAAATCGCCTTTCAGGAACGGAACACCGGCAACACGGCGATCTACATCTTCGCCCTCTCGGTCGTCTTCGTGTTCCTGGCACTGTCGGCACAGTATGAAAGCTGGGTCCTGCCGCTTGCCATCATCCTGATCGTTCCCCTTGCGATCCTTGCCGCCTTGATCGGCGTCCATCTGCGCGGAATGGACAACAACATCCTGACGCAGATCGGGCTGATCGTGCTGATCGGGCTGGCGGCCAAGAATGCGATCTTGATCGTGGAATTCGCGAGACAGGCGCAGGACGAGGGCAAATCGGCTGTCGAGGCCGCAATCGAGGCCAGTCACCTGCGTTTGCGGCCGATCCTGATGACCGCTTTCGCGTTCATCTTCGGCGTCGTGCCCCTAATGATCGCGACCGGCCCCGGCGCCGAAATGCGTCAATCGCTCGGGACGGCCGTTTTCTCAGGGATGCTTGGCGTAACGATCTTCGGTCTGTTCCTGACGCCCGTTTTCTACGTCGTGCTGCGCGCGCGCCGGCGAAAACAAGTGGCGCAGGCCGAGACCGCGCCGCCCTCCGAGGAGGCTGCCGCCGAGACCTCGTCATGAAGGGCGCCGCTCGGCGGCGCTCTGTTTGAGCAGATCTGAGGAAAGGATCTTACGAAGCGGCTTCTCGACGAGCTCGTAGGCCGCCGCTCCGAGGATCGTCCCGCCGACAACGGCGATCGCGATCGTCGGTGTTGTCGACAGCCCGACCACGCCTGCAGCCTTGACGATCACGGAGATCGCCAGCGTGTGCCAAAGGTAGATCGAATAGGATGCATCGCCGAGATAGGTGAGAAGCGGCACACGGCCGATGCTGCCGTCCGCTTCTAGCGATACCATTCCATAGACAAGCGCCATGGCGAGCGGCCCGCAAATCGTTTCGTCGAAGTCGGCACCGATCAGGAAGATCGCGGCAAAGCCGGACAACGATGCGCCGACGCAAGCAAGCCCCAGGCTGGTGCCTGCGATCCACCGCCGGATCCACAATTCGGCGAGAAAGACGCCTCCGAGAAATTCCAGAATGATCGGCCGCGTATAGGTCTTTAGCACCGGTGAGGCGGGCTCGAAGAGAAGGCCGATCAGGAAAAAGCCACCGAAGATAGCCGTCAGATACGCCAGCCGCCAGCGACGCGGCAGGAAAAGCGCCCCGGCAAACAACACATAGAAGAACATCTCGAAATCGAGCGTCCAACCCTGGACGAGGACCGGCCAGATATCACCGGTGCTCGGCGATTGAGCTGGAATAAAGAAGAGCGAGGACAGAATATGGGCGCCGGTCAGCTTCAGGTTCGGAAACAGGCCGACCATGGCACCGGCAATCATTACGCTCGTCACCAGCCAGTAGGACGGCGCGATGCGCCGAATGCGATCGAACAGGAACCCTTGCGGCGTCATCGGTCGGCGGTCGCTGATGACCCACATGATGAAACCGCTGATGACGAAGAAAACGTCGACGCCGGCGGCACCAATAGCGAAATGCTCACCGGTCCTTTCCGCCGCGTGGAAGACCACAACGGCGAGTGCCGCGAAGGCGCGCAGATATTGGATGCCGTAAAGTGTCTTCATCCGGTTTCCTCGGAAGACCGATCAAGACCGGTCAAAAGTGCATGACGTTATTGAGTGATGGGCTCTAGCGACTTCTGAGTTCGCCATGAACTCACCGCCGGCTGGCGGCGTGCGGTCGCCAGCTTTCCGGCCGCAAAGTAGAAAAGAAACGTCCCAACGTTGTACGGAGTCAGGATATCAATCTCGACGAAGGAGCGGATCGTCAGCAGGACCGCGATCGAGAAAAGCAGATAGGATTCGACATTCCTGAAATCCTCGATGACGCGCCGCAAGTGCCCCCACAAAATCCGCAGCAGCATTGCCGCCAGGGTGATGACGCCGGCGAGCCCCAGTTCGACTGCCGTTTCGATATAGGTGTTGTGGAAGTGGAAGCCGCTCCGCGACCCGATAAAAAATTCTTCCCACAGACGCTCCGGCTCGGAGAAGCCCTGGACCCAGTAGGCTTGGTAGCCGATGCCGAAGGCCGGGTTCTGCTTTGCCGCCTCGATCCCCTGCTGCCAGAGATAGGTGCGTCCGGTCAGCGTGGAGTCCTTTCCGAAGATCCCGAGAACGGCATCGACCGCCCCTAGATAAACACCCGCAACGGCAAGAATGATGACCGCGACGCCACCGCCGACGACCAGCAGTTTGCGGTGATCGGGCGTCAGTGCGAGGACGACACGCAGTCCCATCATCAAAGCAATCACGACGGCGGTGGTCAGCACCGATGTCGCGGATTGGCAGGCGATCAGGCAGTAAGCAGACAAAAGCCCGACCACGCCAGAGGCCGCCATCCAGAGGCGCCTCTCACCGAAGATGAAGACAGCCGCGAAGGAGACAATCACGCCAAGCGACGCATAGAAGCCAAGCTGGTTCTTCGAGGCGAAGGCCCCCACGAAACTGACGGTACCGTCCAGCGGATCATACTCGTAGTAGCCAAACAGCAGCGAGTACACGAGAACGATCCCGACGCCCGCGATCATGCCCACCGTCAGGGTTCTGACGTCGAGCACGCGTACCGCAATCAGGGCGCAGATGACCTGCGTGAGGTACTGGATGCTGGCTCGCAGGGAAATGCTGGGAACGGCCGACCAGAAGACAGACAGGAAGGCGAGCGCCGCGAAGGCATAGATCCAGAGATAGCGCCCATGGCTACCGAGGACCTTCTTGTAGTCCACGGCAATCAGCGGCAGCCACAGCCCATAGTAAAGCAGGATCGCCACCTGCCCGAACTTGATCGAGTAGGCGAAACAAAAAAGTGACAGCGCCACGGCGGGGATGGCATAGGCCGCATTCCCGCCTGGCTGAATGAGCACAGATTTTGCGATCCGCATTGCGGCCTCGTTATCTCATCGCCAATCCGGCAGTGACCTTGATCAAGTCGCCGGGCTGGAGTGCGGTATTTTCCTGAACCGGAATCTCCTTCGCCTTGCCGTCGACTTCGCGGACGATCGAATAGGCGATGCTCGCGGCCCCGGTGCTCGCGTCAAAGCGGGCAGCATCAGTCGACTGCGTCAACGCCTCCGCCATCAGCGAGTTGCTGGTTTCGAGCTTGAGATTGAGTTCATCGAGTTGAGCCTCGGCATTCTGAAGTTCCTGGGCAAGCTGCGCATCCCAGTCGTTCCGAAGCGTGATCTCGTCCTGATTGGCCTTGCTGATGTCCTGCTTGGCCTTCAGCGAATTCGTATCGATATCGAGGAGCGTCGCCTCGGTATCCGCGGCCCGCTGCTCAGCGGCCATCTTGCGGTTGCTGAGCGCCAGCCCTCTCTCGGCGAGATCCTCGACCTTGTCGCGATCCTCAGTTGCCAACTGCAGCTGACGGGTCTGCGTGTCGGTCTTCTTGGCAAGCGTCTCGACCTCACTTTGAAGCAGTTGCTTGAGGTCGGCGAGCGCCTGAAGCTGCAGCGTCAAGCGCTTCTTGCGCGTGTTCATGAGAGCCGTTTCGCTGTCAAGCAGAGGCTTCGCCTCCGGTTTGTCCTGAAGCTCCTTCGGCATTTCGATCGTATCCTGATTCGCGATCTCAGCGCGCAACCGCGCCTCCTTCACCAACAGGCGCGCCCGGTCGGCCATGTAGACGACCGCGTCACCCTTGGCGTTGATGAAGTCGCGGGCGAACCGTTGCCCGGCGTCCGCGCGGCGCAGACCGCCTGCAAGACTCACTGCCTTAACGATCGTGAGATTGGGCGCAAACGGATATTCGCCGGGCTTTTCAACGTCACCGGACAGATAGACCGGCCGGAATTCCGAAAGTTCCACCGAGGCAGACGGTCGGTCCTTCAAAGCAAATTGCTTCTGCAGAGCCGAGCCAATCTCCTGGGCGATCGCATCCGTCGTTTTGCCGGATGCAGGCATATCACCGACGAAAGGCAGGGAAATGCTTCCTGAGGGCCCGACGGTGTAGTCCCCACTGACGACCGACCAGTCGCGGATGCTGCCATCCGCGGTCTGCCATTCGGCCACCCGGATCTTCAGCTTGTCCATAATACCGAGACGGTAGTCGTCGGCAGCGGCAAGCGATGACGAAGCCAGAAAAGCACCAAGTCCGGCTGCGATAACCACACCGGATCTTAGCGTGCGACGTCTTCCGGCCTTGCCGTCAAGAAAGCGTTTTTCCATGAACCTTCCCCGTATTTCGGCACGACAAGCCGCAAGGCGTTGCCGCGCAGTACTGTTTGGATTTTGAGATGCGGCCTTAGTAGCTGCCGCGTTGAGCGCATACTGCCGGGATTGTGCGTGCGATGATCACGACATCCCGAACCAGCGACCAGTTTTCGACATAGTGCGTGTCGAAAGCGACGCGGGTTGCGTAAGAAACGTCATTGCGTCCGCTGATCTGCCAGAGGCCCGTCAGGCCAGGGCGGGATTGCAGATAATAGACGGCCGCGTTTTCGTACATTTCGAGTTCGTCTCGAACGACTGGACGCGGACCGACGACGCTCATTTCGCCGCGGATGATATTGAAGAGCTGGGGCAGCTCATCAAGGCTCAATTTGCGTAAAACAGCACCGACCGCAGTGACCCGGGGGTCGTCCTGCAGCTTGCGCGTTGCACGCCACTCTTCCATGGCCTTCGGATTGTTGCGCAGGTACTCCTGCAGAACCTTGTCACCATTGGTGACCATTGTCCGAAACTTCAGGCAACGGAACTCCTGGCCATTGTGGCCGATGCGGCGATGCCCGTAAAAGATCGGCCCCCTGTCGGAGAGCTTCACTAGCAACATCACCATCAAAAAAAGCGGGCTCAGAAAGATGAGCCCGAGGCAGGCGGCGGACACATCGAATGCCCGTTTCGCGATCCCGCCAGTCGGCGGAAACACGCTCTGATGAACTGCGCCATAAAATGGCGAACTGTCCGATCTCGTCGCAGACTTCATAGAGGTAACTCCACTTATGTTTGCCGTTTGGTCGGGTAGGCTCAGGCGCTTAGCTAGCCCTGACGAATTCGAAGTGTATGAGGTGATTTTGTTTTTTTAAGCCACAATTTTAAGACTGAGGCTTTACGAGGGGTTTTTGCGGCCGCCGTTCAACTTTTTTGTTTTTAAGGTTCTGCTGAAACAGCTATACAATTCTTTGGCGATGCCGAAATAATCTCCGCGTGTATCAATAAAAGTCTCAGGCATTGCTGTGTGGGCCAAAGATACTGAAGTCTAGGTCGTTCGGGCCCGGTGCTGGCAATTGATGGTTTGCATTCGCGGCTTCTGGGAAAGCCCTGGTTTCTATTTGCCGCAGAGCTTGCTTATTGCATCGCACCATACATTTTGCACTGCACCAGCTAAACGTTTGAAATTAAAACTTTGTAATAAAAGTTGAACGAAAAACCATCCTGACCCGCTCCGTACGGTCGACATTGTGGCACTAATAGTAACGTGTATTGCCAAATTGCGCGCAACCAGTGATGCGCCTGATAATTTTTAATCATCTTTCGCGAAAGCGGCCGACTAGCGGCAGCAAGTGGCATTTTTACCAATAGCCGGAAGAAACCTTTAAGATCGTCGCTGTACTACCCATTTCGCAGACGCAAAAAACGTCTCCAGAGCTTCAGTTGAAACAGGAAGTCCTGTAAAACATTATCCTAGGAAGGATCCTGATGGCGGTTTCGTCTTCAACGATTGTTTGTTGAACGAAGCTCCGATGGAGGAGGCAACAGATGTATGCACCTCGCGTTATCTTCAGCATGCTCGGCGCGCTGGCCGTATTTGCTGTGGCAACGTATTGGCTGAGCGGTTCCCTCGCCGGCACCGCGATCAAGACCGCGATTTGCGCCGTCCTGCTCCAGGCCGGCTACTTCGGTGGCGTGCTTTACCTTGTCTGGAAAGAATCGAAGAGCCGTACGATTCGTCCCGCAGTGAAGCGCGAAGAAACGGAAAAGCTGCCCGTGACGCCCTTCAAGGGCTCTGAACCGTTCAACCGCTAAGCATCGCGATTCGAACCGCGGTCGTGCCTCTCCGGCATGGTGAGTGTCCGCGCCCGTAACATCATTTGAACGGCCACCCGTTGTCCGCCACATTTTGACGTCTTAGTTGTTGGAGCGAAAAACAACGGAGGCTACGCGTGGCAAAAACGGCAAGCATTTGCGTCATCATCGCAGCCAAGAACGCGGCGGATACCATCGAAGCCGCCGTTAGATCGGCGCTTCTGGAGCCAGAAGTGGCCGAAGTGGTCGTCGTCGACGACGGCTCCAGCGACGGCACGGCAGAGACTGCAAGACGTGCGGACGACGCCAGCGGAAGGCTGAATGTCGTCCGATTCGATCAGAACAAAGGCCCGTCCGCCGCCCGCAACCACGCCATCGACATCTCTTCGGCACCCCTGATCGCAATCCTCGACGCGGACGATTTCTTCTTCGAGGGACGCTTTCGCCGGATGCTTGCCGAAGACGACTGGGAGTTCGTTGCAGACAACATCGCCTTCGTCGATGCAGATACGGCAAGCCAGGCACCACAGCGCCTCCAGCAATTTGCCGAGAGCCCGCTGTTCCTGGATCTACCCACCTTTGTCGATGGCAACATTTCCAAGCGTGGCGTCCGCCGCGGTGAAATCGGCTTCCTCAAGCCGATCATGCGGCGGGCCTTCCTGGACAAGCATGGCCTAAGCTATCGCGAGGAGATGCGGCTTGGGGAGGATTACGACCTCTACATCAGGGCGCTGGCGCTCGGAGCGCGCTATAAGGTCATCCACAGCTGCGGCTACGGGGCTGTCGTGCGCGGAAATTCGCTCAGCGGTCGCCACCGCACCGAAGATCTTCGCCGCCTTTACGAGGCCGATCGCGCGCTCCTGACATCGTCAAGATTGGCGCCGGAAGCCGCCGAGGCCGTGCGTCGGCACGAGCGGCATGTGCGCGGCAAATATGAGTTGCGGCGGTTCCTCGACATCAAATCGCAATCGGGCCCGCTGGCAGCAATCGCCTATATCGCAACGAACCCGGCAGCCTTCCCGCCCGTTGCAACAGGCATCCTGATGGACAAGACGGAGCGCCTGCGAAATCCGGGTGGCGTTTCCGTCACCGCGCAAGGCAATGGCTTGAGATATCTTCTGAGCGCCCCGGCCAAATAGCCGGGGTTCAACTATCTCGAAAACTTCGCGGCTGCCAACTGCAGCGCGCTCTGAAGCAAACGGGGGTCGCGCGCTGTCCAGCGCGCGAGCAATCTGAAATCCGGCTTCTTGCGGCGACGTAGTAGGCCGATCTGGCTCCAGATCGCCTGCTTTCGCGCGGTGTTCTTGTGCGCCTTGATCGTCTCGACCTCCTGGGGCCTGCTGGAGAACCGGCTTTCCAGCTGGTCAAGCGCCATCCAGGTGATGAACTGCTGCTTGAGAAACTCCGGCGAAGCGTTGTCGACGCCGTGGAAGATGTTGATGCCTTCCCCACGCAACGCCCCCGGCTCTCCGCAGAGCAGCGCCTGTTTCGCCGCGATGATGCAATCGCAGAAGAACAGCACATCCTCGGCCGCCAATCGCAGGGCAGCGTCGAAACGAACCTTCTCGAACAGCGGGCGGCCAATGACCATGCAGGACATGTGCAGGAAGGCCCAGTTTTTCAGCATGACGCCGGCGAGATCCGGCACATCGAGGATCAGCGGCTTGTCCAACAGACGCCGCGCCCCCTCCTCTCTCTCGAGAGCGGCGATGCCGAAATGGTAGTCGAACTCCTCGCCCCCTTCGATGGACGCCCAATAGCAGTCGCCACCGAAAGCCTCCATCGCCGTGGCCGCATTGGCCAGATGATCGGGTGTCCAGACATCGTCGGAATCGAGAAAGGCGACGTATCGCGTTGCCTGCGGCACATGATCGAGGCCAGTGTTCCTGGCGCCGCCCGGCCCAGCATTCTGCTGAGCGATCACCGTGACGCGCGCCCTATCCTCATCCGACAGGAGCGCGAGGTCCGCATCCGGAGAGCATGGTGACTGGTCGTCGACGACGATGACATCAACATCCTTGAAGCTTTGCGAGAAAACCGACGCCAGGGCGCGGCTGAGAATGCCGTCCTGACGCTGGTAGAAGGGGATGATGATCGTGAAGGTCGCCATACTCTCTCCTTGAGATACGGGAAGTGATGTTTTCCGCCCCAGCGCATCTAGGGGTGAATGAAGGCATAGCAAGTCTGCTGCACTGCAAAATGATGACGCTCATTTCGGCCGAAGTTTGTCAAAGCGGATGAGTAGATCGGATCATGCCACGCCGTATCGAAACGAAACGACTGCTCGGTCCCGGGCCGCAATTCGGCCACGATCAGAACGGTTCGTCAGCCTCGCGTTGTAACAATCGTTCACCAGCCAACAAAAACTTTCAGGTCCTTTGGCGGGGAAAGGACCCAGAAATTCATGAATATCATCAAGTTATAAAATGCACTGCTCCTGTTGACGTTCAGGACGATTCGGCAGCCCGACACGTCGGCTTTTTCCCATACTGAGCCAGGACAGGACGATTGTTACGAAGTGGGACCGCCGATCACTTTTTGCTGCAGTGCCATATTTTCTTCCGTGAATCCGCCCTAACTTCGGCGTGCGGGCTCGAGTCTGCTCTGATTGAAAACGGTCGCAAGGGGAGGTGCGGCCCAAAAGGGGTGACTGATAACGTGAATGTTGATGCGAATGTATCGTCGCGGATCAATCTGATGCGCATCGTGCTCATTTCGGGCATTGTGTTCGTCCATATACCGTTCGACGCCGCCAGCAGTCCCTATGACGGGACCTACGGCGCATTTGACTGGATCCGGGTTTTCCTGACGGAGGCGCTTTTTCGCGTCGGCGTTCCCTGCCTGAGCGCGATCTCCGGCTATCTGCTGTTTCGTAGCGGGCAGGAAAACTTCAGCTACAAGAAAACCGTGCGCACGAAGGTGCAGACGGTGTTTCTGCCGTTCCTGCTTTGGAACTGCGCGTTCATTGCAGCGATCATTCTCGCCACCAGCGTTGGGATTGGCGACGGCTATTTGCCTGACCCGCTAGACGCGTCCGGCCGCGATCTCATGACGCAAGTGCTGGCGGTGGAGAATTTTCCGGCGAACGTACCCCTCTATTTCCTCCGTGATCTCTTCGTCTGCATCCTGCTTTCGCCGATCCTGGCGTGGCTGATCAGCCGCGCTCCGATTCTGACGTTGACCGCCTTGCTTGTGATCGCACTGGTTCCGGAGCTCTCGATCTATATCGTTCTCAAGCGCTCGATCCTCTTTAGCTTCAGTCTCGGCATCTTCATTGCCCTGCAGCAGGTCGACCTGAAGGCTCTCGACCGCTTTGCGCTGGTTGGCATCTTCCTGTTGCTGGCGGCCTCGGCACTTCTGGCAACGGCCATCTTCTTCACAGGCCCTTCCCTGCCCGATTGGGTGCAATTCTTCCGCAATGCGCTAGCAATCGTCGGCGCGCTCGGCTTCTGGCTATTGTCGGCACCGCTGATCAAGACGCAGCTAGGTCAACGGCTTGCGAAGACGGGAAGCCTTAGCTTCTGGATCTTTTGTGCTCATTATCCGCTGCTCATTTTTCTCTGGATCCTGTGGGGCAAGACGGACATGAGCTTCTATCCGCTCTTTTTCGTCCTGTCTTTCGCCCTGCTGTTTCCGTTTCTCGCACTGTCGAACGGGCTGTGCCGACGGAACTTTCCGCGCCTCTACGCAATTCTGACAGGCGGCCGGACCAAACGGTCCGCAACCCCGGCGTCGCCCAAGGACGTCTCTCGCAAACTCGTTACACAGCAAAGGTGACACATGACGACCCAAATCGCCCATGCGCGAAAACTTTGCCTCAGCCTTCTAAGCATCACGGCAGCCTGCGTTTCAGCGCTGCCGGCTTTGGCACAACAGGCATCCGGAACGTCCTTTGTCGATGACTTCGACAAGATCAATCGTGGCTTCTGGTACGTTTCGGACGGCTGGAACAACGGCGCCCACCAGAACTGCACTTGGTCGAAGAACAACGTTAAGGTCGAGAACGGCGCCCTGCAGCTCTCGTTCGCGGACGGAAAGTCCAAGGACCGGAACTATCTGTGTGGCGAGATCCAGACGACCAAGCGTTACGGCTATGGCACCTATGAAGCCCGTATCAAAGCCGGCACCGGTTCGGGTCTCAATTCCGCGTTCTTCACCTACATCGGCCCTGCCGACAAGCAGAAGCACGATGAGATCGACTTCGAAGTGCTGGGCAAGAACACCGGCGAGGTGCAGGTGAACCAGTATGTGCAGGCCAAGGGCGACAATGAGAAGCTCGTTCCGGTGGGCAGTAAAGCCGATGAGGGCTTCAATGACTATGCCTTCATCTGGGAAAAGGATCGTCTGCGCTACTACCTGAACGGCAAGCTTGTTCAGGACGTTACTGATCCCTCGAAGATACCGTCCACCCCGCAGAAGATCTTCTTCAGCCTGTGGGGTTCGGACACGCTTTCGAACTGGATGGGTCGTTTCGACTACACGAAGCCGGCCGTTCTCAGCGTCGATCGCGTGGCTTTCACCGCGCTCGGCGACAAGTGCCAGTTCCCTGAATCGATCGCATGCACGCTCAACTGACCAGCGTCCCGCAGGCACTCAGCCCGGCAGAGGCCGACACACAAAAAGGAACGTCGATGCTCAAAGTGCTCTACCTCGTGCATGATCTGTCAGACCCCGCCGTGCGGCGGCGGGTGCTGATGCTGCGCGAGGGAGGTGCTGAAGTCGTGCTCGCCGGTTTCCGCCGTGGAGAGAACCGGCTTGCCGAAATGCATGGCGTCACGCTGATCGAACTCGGGCGCACGGCCGATGCGAAGTTTGCGCAACGCATGAGTGCTGTCGCAAAGGCGATAGCGGGCCTCAAGGCGCTGTTGAGGAACGTGGAAAAGCCCGATCTCATCATGGGGCGCAATCTGGAAGCGCTGGCCGTCGCGCACAAAGCAAACGCACTTTTCGGCGGCAGCGTTCCCGTTGTCTACGAATGCCTGGATATCCATCGCCTTCTGCTGCGCGACGACATGATCGGCAAGGCGATCCGCCGTGCCGAGGCGCATTTCGGCAAACATGCAAAGCTGATCCTGACGAGTTCCCCTGCCTTCATAGAAAACTATTTCAATCCTCGATCCGGCGTCAAAGCCGAGACGCTTCTGATTGAAAACAAGGTTATTTCCCTCGAGGAAGCAGCCATCGAGCCGGCATTCGGCCGCCCCCTGAAGCAACCGGGGGAGCCGTGGAAGATTGGCTGGTTCGGTGCGCTTCGGTGCCGCAAATCGCTCGGCCTGCTCGCCGATTTCTCGCGCCGCATGGAAGGCAGGGTCGAAATCGTTCTGCGCGGTCGCCCGGCCTACTCCGAGTTCGACGATTTCGACGCGTTCGTGCGTGACGAGCCCTATCTCCGTTTCGAAGGCGCCTACCGCAACCCCGAAGATTTGCGGACGATCTATGATGACGTCCACTTCTCATGGGCGATCGACTTTTTCGAGGAAGGCCTCAATTCGAGCTGGCTTCTGCCGAACCGGCTCTATGAGGGCTGCCTGTACGGCGCTGTCCCGATCGCCCTTGGGGGCACCGAGACGGCACGTTTCCTTGAGAGCCGCAACATCGGCCTTGCACTTTCGGAAGCGACCGTTTCGCAGCTCGAACATCTGTTCGAAAGCATGACCGGCGATCGTTACCGCGCATTGAGCGAGGCCGTCGCCGCCAAGGATCGCAAGACCTGGCTTGCCGACCGCAGCGATTGCGCTGCTCTCGTCGCGAGCCTTTCCCGCCTTGTTCCGGCCACCGCAGAGAGGGGCGGCGCCGGCGCAATTACTCCCACAAGCGTATCTCCAGAAGGGTGGACAACCATGAAGCCTGATGTCGGTGCCAGCGTCTCCAGTCTCATCATCATTCCCTGCCTGAACGAAGAAAAACACATCGAGGCTCTGCTGGCCAAATTGAGCCTCGAACTCGATCACATGAATGCCCGGATCGTCGTTGCCGACGGCGGCAGCAAGGACGCGACACGCGACATCGTCGCCCGCATCAGCGCCGCCGATCCGCGGATCGTGTTGCTGCACAATCCTCGTCGGATCCAGAGCGCAGCAATCAATCTCGCCGTGCAGACCTTTGGCCGAGACTACGATTACCTGATCCGCATCGACGCGCATGGCGACTACCCAGCCGATTACTGCCGTCGCCTTGTGCAGGAAGCCGTGCTGACTCAGGCAGACTCCGTCGTGGTCGCGATGGAAACCGTCGGCTTCGGCGCCTTCCAGAAGGCAACGGCCTTTGCTCAGAACTCCAAGCTCGGGAACGGCGGCTCCAAGCATCGCGAGGGCGCCAAGGGTCATTGGACCAATCACGGCCACCACGCACTGATGCGCATCGCAGCCTTCGATGCCGTCGGCGGCTATGACGAGACCTTCAGCCATAACGAGGACGCGGAACTTGACTACCGCCTGAAGCAGGCAGGCTTCGGCATCTGGATGACCGACAAGACCCGGATGACCTACTATCCGCGCTCGACCATCTCGACGCTGTTTCGCCAGTACCTCGGCTACGGTCGAGGTCGGGCAAAGAACATTCTCAAGCATGGCAGCTTGCCTAATCTTCGGCAGATGCTTCCGCTTCTCGTCGTACCGGTCTTTATCGGCGCTTTTCTTGCCGTTCTGAACTGGGCGGCCGTCATCCCATTCAGCCTCTGGGCCGTTGCATGCGTGGGCTATGGCTTCTGGATGGCCATTGGCCACCGGAACCCGTACGGGCCGCTCGCCGCCGTTTCAGCGATGGTGATGCACTTTGCCTGGTCCGCAGGCTTCTGGATGGAGCTTCTGAGCTTCCGCGGCAGAAAGGTCTCCTCGTGAGTGATGTGAAACCCATGCAGATCGACATCGGCGTTTGCACATATCGCCGCGCCTCGCTTGACGAAGCGCTGCTTTCGCTGGCGGTCCTCGCCGTGCCTGATGGCGCAACGCTGCGGATCATTGTGGCGGACAACGACAAGATTCCGAGTGCGAAGGAACGGACCGATGCGCTTCGCCCGACCATTCCGCATGAAATTGCCTATGTGCACTGCCCCGCCTCGAACATCTCGATTGCCCGCAATGCATGTCTGGACAATGCGACCGGCGACTTCCTCGCCTTCATCGACGATGATGAGGACGCCAGCGAAGAATGGCTGGTGGAATTGCTTGCTGTCGCCAGCAAGACCAAGGCGGATGCCGTCCTTGGCCCTGTCCGCAGCGTCTATTCCTCCACGGCTCCGAACTGGATGCGCGAGGGCGACTTCCACTCCACCCTGCCCGTCTGGGTCGGCGGCGAAATCCGCACCGGATACACTTGTAACGTCCTCCTTCGCCTCGACTCGCCCCATGTTGTCGGGCGCCGCTTCAACCTGGCGCTTGGGCGTACCGGTGGCGAGGACACCGAATTTTTCAGCCACATGCATGCCGATGGCGGCGGGATCGCCTTTGCGCCCGAGGCCTATGTTTATGAACCGGTGACAGAAAGCCGCGCTGGCCTATCCTGGCTCGCCAAACGCCGCTTCCGCTTCGGCCAGACACATGGGCGGCTGCTCCAGGAAAAGAACACCGGCTTGCAGCGGCTAAAGCAGATCGGCCTCGCCGGCGCCAAAGCAGTCTTCTGCTATGCCGCGGCGCTTGCCTGCATCTTTTCCCCGATCCCTCGGTATCGCTACGCCCTTCGCGGCCTCATGCATACCGGCGTGGTCAGCGGTCTGCTGGGCGTGCGTGAAATTCGTCAGTATGGAACGGCGGAGGCCGCATGACGCAAACCCAACCCGACGTCAGCTTCATCGTCGCCGCCTATAATGCGGCGGAAACGCTCGCCAAGGCGATCGATAGCGCGCTTGCACAAAGAGGCGTCTCGGTCGAGGTGATCGTCGCTGATGACTGCTCGACGGACGAGACGAGAACCATTGCGGATCGCTACGCAGACAGGAACGTCAAGCTGCTGGCGCTCGCCCGCAACGGTGGGCCTGCGGCAGCGCGTAACGCGGCCCTGTCGGCCGCGACAGGCCGTTGGCTTGCCGTTCTCGATTCCGACGATACCGTCGAACCGGACCGGCTGCGGCGTATGATCGAGCGCGCCGAGAAGGCTGACGCTCAGATTGTAGTTGACAATCTCCGTGTCATTCGCGCCGACGGCACTCCGCCGGAGACGATGTTTACCGCACAATCGCTGGCAGAGACGCCCGAGCTGACGCTTCCCCTATTCATACGATCGAATGCCCTGTTTCAGACAACGCATAATTTTGGTTATCTCAAGCCAATCTTTCAGCGCGCCTTCATCGAACAGCATGGGCTACGCTTCAACGAGGCCCTCAAAGTCGGCGAGGACTATCTGTTCCTCGCCTCGGCTATGGCACTTGGTGGACGCTGCGTGATCGAGCCAATCCCCGGCTACGACTATCAGATCCGCGAGGGATCGATTTCGCGCGTTCTCGCCCTTCACCACATCGATGCCATGATCGAAGGCGATAAGGCTTTCCTTCGAGATCACACGCTGGATGCGGAGGCGGCGGCCGCACAGGAGTTTCGCGAACGAAGCCTCCGCCGAGGCCGCGCATTCCTCATCCTCGTACAGAACATCAAAGACCGGTCGATCTCCGGAGCGATCAAGACGGCTTGGAGCAATCCGTCGGCGGTGGCGCATCTCAAGATGCCGATCGCCATTCGGATCCATCGCGCACTCGCGCCGCTTCGCCACTTGGTAAGTCCCCGGACCGACCTGACAGCCATCGATGGCGTGACCCGCTCCCGCAAAGGATAGAGCCATGAACCAACGGAACCTGACCTTGCACAGCACTCTGCCCAAAGCGGACGACGATTCCGATTCCTTCATCGACATCGATCGCCTGATCGCAATTCTCATCCGCCGCTCCGGATCGATCGCGCTCTGCGTTGCGGCGACCGTGACGCTTGCCGTCGTCTTTCTGCTCTTCGCGACGCCGCAATATACGTCGATGACGCAGATCCTCCTCGACGACGACATCGCGAAATACGCGCAGGATCCGACGCCGGCCGCCAGCTCGCAGCAGGTCGACATGCAGATTGCCAGCGCCGTCGAAATCCTGAAATCGAACCAACTTGCGCTTCGCGTGGTTGATGCCGAGAAGCTGCAGGACAATTCTACAATTCTTGACCCTTCACAGTCGCCGGTCGAGCTAATCAAGTCCGGCGTGAAGCTGATCGTCAGCGCCTTGGCGCCTGGCGGTCCGCCGGTAACGGAAGACGATGCGCGAAACGGTCGCCGTCAGAAGGCAGCCGCCTTGCTGCAAGAGGCTGTGGCGGTATCGCGGGTCAATCGCAGCTCCGTTCTCGCAGTTTCCTTCCGCTCGACCGACAAGCAGCTCGCGCAACGGATCACCAAGGCATACGCCACCGCCTACCTCAATGACCAGCTGAACGCCAACTTCGACGCGACGGAAAGCGCCTCGGTGTGGCTGCAGCAGCGCCTCGCGGATCTTCGCGAACGGTCGCAGCAGGCAGCACTCGATGTCGCGAAGTTCAAGGCCGAGAATGGCCTGACGTCCGCCAATGGTGAACTGATGTCGGAACAGCAGCTTGCCGACCTCAACAAGCAGCTGATCGTCGCGCAAGCCGACAGCGCCAGTGCTTCGGCCCGTTACAACCAGTTCAAGTCAATCGTCGACCTCGGCCCCGACAGCGCCGTCAATAACGCGGCAATCTCGTCCGGCCAGACGGACAACACGGTGATCCAGGACCTGCGCACTCGCTATGTCTCAGTGAACAAACGCGAACAGGAGGTCGCCACAAACTTCGGCGAGAACCACCCGCAGGCCGTCGCACTGCGCGCCGAAAAGCAGGACCTGACCCGGCAGATCTATCAGGAACTGCAGCAACTCACCTCCAGCTACCGCAACGAGTTCGAGGTCGCCCGTTCACGGGAAGCCTCGCTTCGCCAGAACATTGAACACCTGACGGGCAAGAATTCGGAAGCCGACAAGTCGCTCGTCCAGCTCAACGATCTCGAGCAGCGTGCAACGGCCTTGAAGACACTCTACGAATCCTACCTCGGCAAGTACGAAGAGGCCTCGCAGCAGCAGTCCTTCCCCATTGCCAAGGCTCGTGTGATTTCTGAGGCAGGCGTGCCGGTTTCGCCGTCCAGCCCGAAAAAGACCATGACGCTCGGCCTTGCCATCGTCCTCGGCCTGATGGCCGGCGGTGCGCTCACGGCATTCCAGGAATTCCGTGAGCGTTTCTTCCGCGTCGAGGGCGATGTCAGGACGATCCTTGGACTCAAATTCCTCGGCTACCTGCCGCTAATCGGCAAGCCACCCCGGGAGAGCAAGATCTTCCGGCCCCGCGCCAATCCTCCGGTTGACCCGGCGGAAACGGCTGCCGATTCCGGCGCAACTTTCGAACGCATCATGCGTGTTGTGCTGGAAGCGCCGCGGTCGGTCTTTGCCGAAACCCTGCGCAATGCGAAGCTTGCGAGCGACGTCATGTTCCAGGGCAAATCGGACCGCGTCATCGGTGTCGTTTCAGCGATGCCAGGAGAAGGCAAGTCGACCACGGCTGCCAATTTCGCGGCGCTTCTCGCCTCCAGCGGCAAGCGTACGCTGCTCATCGACGCCGACCTTCGCAACCCCGGCCTGACGCGCATGCTGAGAACCCCTCCGCAGCAGGGTCTCGTCGAGGCCGTTCTTGGTGAGGTTCCGTGGGCGAGCGCCGTCAAGGTCGATCCGCTGACGAAGCTGGCAATCCTGCCGGTTCTGCCGAACGATCATCTCATGCACACGAGCGAACTGCTGGCTTCGCAGGGCATGTTCAATCTGATGGAAAATGCGCGCAAGATGTTCGACTACATCGTTGTCGACCTCGCGCCACTCGGCCCGGTCATCGACGCCAAGGCATTCGCCCCGCAGGTCGACGGCTTCCTGTTCGTGACCGAATGGGGCTCGACACCAACGAGCGTCGTGCGTGACCTTCTAAACGCCGAGCCGCAGATCAAGTCCAAGATCCTAGGTGTGATCCTCAACAAGACCGACATGACCGAACTCGGCAAGTTCACCAACTTCGGCGGCACCGAACGCTACCGCCACAAATACGTGAGCTACTACACCGAAGAGACGTCGAAGAAGCGGGAGCCGGCGGAAGCCGGCGCCTGATCAGGTCTGGAATAGATGCACCCGCCCCTTCCATAGCCTGGCAACGGTGAGTTTGCCGCTGTGGAAGGCGCCGGTATCGAGATTGAGCCTCATTGGCAGAACCTCCGGCTCCTCATTCGGCGTGTGGCCGTGAACGATCACCTTCGGTAGCGGCTGACGGCTTTCAAAAAAGCGATGACGGATGAAAACGAGGTCGTCGTCGCTTTGCGCATCGATCGGCAGCATTGGATCGATGCCCGCGTGCACGAATAGCACATTCGGTGTATCAACGAAGATCGGCAGGGAACGCAGAAAATCCACGTGCGGCTTCGGAATCGACTGCTTGACGAAGCTATCGAGCTTGGCGGCGCTCGAAAAAACCAGCGGTAGCTGCTCCGGGTCGAGCCCGTAGGAGCGCAGAAGCGCATCCGACCCCATTCGCATCCAATCCGAGAAGGAAACCAGACCATCAAGATAGTCGAGCATCGTGGTCTCATGGTTCCCGGTCAGGCAGATACGGTCGAAATTCTCGGGCGGAAGCCCCATCAGGTGCGAGATCACCTGTGCCGATGACGGCCCGCGATCAATGTAGTCGCCGAGCGTGATGATCAACTTGCGCCCCGGGATCGCGGCGGCATCGTCGATGATCGCCTGCTCTGCCTTCTGCAGCAGGTCGAGTCTGCCGTGAATGTCGCCGATGGCATAGATCGGAATATCGCCAGGATCCAGTTTCAGCCGCTCACGGACCGTCGAAGGCATGTTGAACCTCTCATTGCAGGCATCGAAGCATCACAGTGCTTCGCATTGGCGCAATCAAACGACAATAAAATTCAATCGCTCGTGCATTCGTAGAAAAACGCGCCTTATCATTGCACCTGCAATCCATCAATCCTAGAGGCGCAACTGATGGGAGGAGTGATGGGGACCGTATCGCGGTTTCATGACCGGACAAGACCCACCGCGCACCGTATAGAAAGCGAGGAAGAGGCGATAGCGACCGCACGCCGTCTTGCCGCGAACTTCGCGCTGCAGGCCAGCGAGCGAGATATCAATCGGGTCTTTCCTCGCGCGGAACTCGACGCCCTTTTTCAGTCGGGACTGACGGCCGTCACAGTTCCCCCTGAGAACGAGGGGCTGGATGTCGCCAACGCACTTCTCGGCGAGATCGTCGCCATCATCGCTGAAGGCGATTCTTCGATTGCCGAGTGCCTTGAGCATCATTTCACCGTACTCGAACAGTTCCGGAACGACCCGAGCGAGGAGCGAAGAGACTTGCTCTTCGCTCGTGCGCTCGCCGGCGATCACTTCACGGCGACAGCCTTCGACACGGCGGGCGCAGCCAGTCCGCTCGGTGTCGCCTATGAACTGAAGGGGCGGAGCTTGAGGTCCCCCGGCCTGCTTTTCGCCGATTGGATCGTGGCCGACGCAATCGATGCCGAGGGCGAGCAGGTTCGCTTCTATCTTGCCCGCGCGAGCGAAGGCCTGCAAATCATCGATGACTGGGATGGTTTCGGACAGAGGACGAATGGTGCCGGGACAGCGGTCGCCCAGGGCGTCACCGGCGACGCGAAGGCTGCAACGGACGATGGGCCGCGCCGTCACACGACGGCTTCGGCCCTGGCTGCCCTTCTCCATGCGGGCACAGACCTCGGCATTGCCCGGGCCGCTCTCGCCAATCTTCGGGAGTTGCCGCGCTCAGCCGATATCGGAAAGCTTGCCTTCTCCGTGCAAGCGGCTGCCGCGCTCGTGGAAAGTGCCGGCGGCAAGCTCGATTTTTCTCAGGTCGGGCCGTCTGCCAGCACGATCGATGCCGCGTTCTTCTCTGCTTCCACCGCCAAGATCACCGCAAGCCGGACCGCCCTTGATGTCGCCAACGCACTGTTCGAGCTGTCGGGCAACGGCGCGACAAGCATCGGCCGGAATCTCGATCGATATTGGAGAAATGCACGCATTCGTGCGAACGATGCGGCCGCTGACGATCTGTACCGGGCGGCCGCAACGCACTATTTCGGCGGCTGACGTTTAGTTGGCGACCGAGAGAGCCGCTTCTTCGTCGGCATCGTCCAGTTTGTTGCCGGATGCGACGAATTGCTCGAGCGTCATGTTGTCGAGAATGTCGGCGATCGCGTCCCGGACCTCAGTCATGGAGCGCCGCACCTGACAGGTCTCGGGATCCGAACAGTCGTCACAGGCTTCGAAGGCCGTACGGCTGGCACAACGGATAGGCGCTAAAGGACCATCAAGCGTACGGATGACATGGCCGATCCGAATTTCAGATGCCGGACGCGACAATGAATAACCGCCGCCCGGGCCTTTCTTCGAACGAAGAATGCCGACATTTCGCAATTCCAAGAGAATTGTATCAAGGAATTTCTTTGGAATGTTGTTGCGCGAAGCAACGTCATTAATGAAGGCCGTTTCCCCCGGTGCAAGCCGCGCCAAGTCGACCAGTGCCTTCAAACCATACTTTCCCTTTTTCGTCAGCATTTCTTGTTGCCCTACGCCCCCGTACTCTCCATCCCATTATTCAGCAAATAACGCCAAAACCGTGAACACACAACAAATAGCTATTATTTATATAGTTTATATTCGCCTTCCACTTTCCCTTAGACATATCGGCGCTTGCGCCCGACTTCACGGCGCGATGGTCCTTTCGAGCAATCGTTGAAAAGGCTCACGATTCCGGCAAGCAGAAGAGCTCTACCTTCTCCGGGAACCCCTTAAACGCGTGCCGCCCGGCCGAGACGGCTTCGGCGCGCGCCTCTTTCCGAAATCTGCCTGACATCAAGAGCGGGACGCGCAAGTCTCCGCACGCCGTCTGGATGCGGCTGACGAGGTTCACATCGGGGCCGATCAAGGTGAAGTCGAGGCGACGGCCGGAGCCGATATTGCCGTAGCTGACTTCGCCATGGTGCAGGGCAATGCCGACATTGAGAGCAAAATCCTCGAACTCAAACCGATCAATCTCACGCAAAATGCCCTTGGCTGCCATCAACGCCGAAGCGCTGCTGCGGGCAGGATCGTATCCGGGAAAGAACGCAAGGACGGCATCACCCATGAATTTCAAAACTTCGCCGCCTTCCCGCGTGATGGCGGGAATGACCTTGTCGAAATAAGCGTTGAGCAACTCGAGCACGCTGTTGCTTGGCAGCCTATTCGAGATCTCCGTGAAACCACGCAGATCGCAAAGCAAAAGAGCCGCCTCGATGGATTCGATCTCTCCTTGCCGAACTCGCCCGGCAAGGATGCGCTGCGCTGTCAGCGGACCTATATAAGTATCGAGCAGGCTGAGTTCGACTTGCCGCATCACCCGCAATTCGCAGGTGTTGCGCAACGCTGGTAGGATCCGCTCGAGAACCTGAATTTCGGCAGGCGTAAAGCCGCCCGGTCGCCGTGTGCCGAAGGCCGCCGCACTCACCGGCCCGTCGGCATTGCAAAGAGGCGCGATCATCAATTGCACGAGCCCACGGCCGGCAAAGATATCAATATCCTGCCAGCGCCCATGCATACTCTCGCCCAGCCCGACGACGAGCGGCTCGCGGCTGTCCATCACCTTGCGCAAGGGACTGCTGGCAAAAGTCTGGCGCGCGCTATGTTCGCGATCGTGGATCTCGACCGGGTCGCCGGGAGCCCAGGCGAGTGTGCGGCCGATCAGTTCCGGATGAAGCGTCATGAGGTGAAGCGTCAAGCGATCGATCGGCAGTCCTAGTAGCAGCAGGCGGCGGCCGAGGGTGGAGATCAGGCCGGGCTCATCGAGCGCATGGCATTCATCGCCGGAGAGCCACTCGATCAGCGACAATAGTGAGTTTGTACTGGCTGCTACGCGATCCGTCTTTGAAGCGCGCGTCTCAGTTTCGATTTGGAGGAGGCGGTTCATGGCGTTTCTCCCTGATGGCGGAGTGAGGCGCTAGTGAGCGCCGCCCCCGGACAGATGACCTGGCTTCTTCAGCAGCAACGTTGCGAGCAGTGCGACGAGCAATGCGGCACCGAGCACGAAGAACGTGTCGCTGAAGGCCATGATGTTGGCCTGCTTGCGCAGCTTGAACGCGATGGCAACGACGGCCTTGTGGGTGGCAACGGCCTGATCGCTGACACCGTGGCTCATGAAGTAGGCGGTCAGCTTTGCGACACGATCCCGGGTGGCTTCCTCGAACACCGAGACCGGATTTGTCAGGATGTTGGAATGGAATTGCTCGCGCTTGGTCAGAAAGGTCTGCAGGCTTGCGATGCCGACGGCGCCCCCGAGATTTCGCATCATGTTAAACAGCGCGGATGCAGAGCCTGCATTCTCCTGCTCGATGCCTGCCGTTGCGACGGCCGAGAGCGGCGCGAAAACAAGCGCCTGCCCAACGGCGCGGATGACGTTCGGCCAGAAGAGCTGGTCGCTCGCATAGTCGGCGGTCATGTAGACATTCATGAAGTTCGAAGCGGCAAACAGCGCAAAACCGACGGCGATCAGCAAACGAACGTCGAAGCGCTTCATCAGACGGGGCACCAGCGGGATCAACAACAGCTGTGGAATGCCCGTCCAGGCGAGGACCATGCCGATTTGCTCGGAATTGTAGCCCTGGATGCGCGACAGATAGATCGGAAGAACGAAGGCAGAGCCATAAAGGGCGATCCCGAGCAGGACGTTCGCCACAATGCCAAAGCCGAAATTGCGACGGGCGAGAAGCCTGAGGTTTAGCAGCGGATGAGCCGTCTTCAGCTCGATAATGAGAAACAAAGTCAACGAGACGACGGCGATGATCGACAGTCGGATGATGAAATCCGATCCGAACCAATCCTCTTTGTTTCCTTCCTCCAACACCGTCTGTAGGGCGGCAAGGCCGATTGCCATGGTGATGATACCCGGCCAATCGCCCTTTGCGAGCAAGCCGAGTTTCATTGGAGCGCGATCGAGCGACGCCCAGAGCATTCCCACCATCAGCAAACCGGGAAGCAGATTGACGTAGAAGATGAACTCCCAGCCATAGTTCTCGGTCAGATATCCGCCAATGGTGGGCCCGATGGCGGGAGCAAAGGTCGCCGAGAGGGCAAAGAGCGCCAGACCGATCGGCTGCTTGGGCTTCGGCAGCAGCGTGATGATAATGGTGAAGGCCATGGGGATCAGCACACCGCCGGCAAAGCCCTGGACAGCACGCAGCACGATCATCTGCTGGAGGTTCGATGCAAAAGCGCAGGCGACCGAAAATAGTAGGAACAAAATCGCGTTCGTCAGGAGGTACCTACGGACGGAAAAGACCTGAGCGAGCCAGCCGCTGAGAGGGATGACCACGATCTCCGCAATCAGGTAGGAAGTCGAAATCCAGCCGCCGTCGTCCTTACCCGCGCCGATCGCGCCCTGGATGTCCGCGAGCGAAGCGTTGACGATCTGGATATTGAGGACGGCCATGAACGCACCGAGCGTCGAACCGACGACGGCGCTCCACATGCGAAAGGCGCTCATCGCAGCTGCGGGCTTCGGAGCCGCAGCGTCCACAGGACGCGGGCTCGAATTGTTGGCGACGATCTGAAGTGTAGCCATGACGTCTCTCCTTCCGGCTATGCGGAAACAATCTCATGACGAGGTTCGGCTGATAATTCGGGAAAGGAGGGAAGGATTATCCAGTCTGACTGGATGATCCTTCCCGGGACCACCTATCTGACGGCCGCTTTGGTATCGATTTCCGGCTCGACGGACATTCCGGCGCGAAGCAAACCGCTCACTTTCTCGTCATCGATGACGATCTTTACCGGGATGCGCTGGACGATCTTGGTGAAGTTGCCGGTTGCATTGTCGGGAGGCAGCAGCGAGAACTCTAGCCCGCTCGCGGGCGAAATGCTGCCGACATGGCCCTTGATTTCCACGTCGGGGAAACTGTCCACCTTGACCTCGACAGGCTGCCCGGCGCGGACATGGGTGAGCTGTGTTTCCTTGAAGTTGGCGACGACGTAGACGGAATTGAGCGGGACAACTGCCATCAACTGCGTCCCCGAGGTTACGAACTGTCCGACTCGAATGGTGCGGGCGCCGACGGTGCCGTCGACCGGAGCGATGATCTTTGTGTAGGAAAGGTTGAGCTCAGCCTGATGCTGGGCGGCGGCGGCGCGCTCACGCTGCGCGACAGCCTGCTCGCGCTGTGTCTGAAGAACGGGCACCTTCTTTTCCGCGGCAACCAGCGCGGCCCGATCCCGTTCAAGTGCCGCCTGCGCCTGATCGCGAAGTGATTGGCTCTGTTCCGCCCGCGACTGCGTGCCGGCACCGTTGGTGATCAACCGCTGCGAACGGGCCGCATCGGAACGGGCAAAATCGAGCGTCGCCAGTGACGCATCGATCGTCGCCCTCGCCTGGCCGATGATCGACTGCTGCAGCTCGATCTGAGCATCGAGATTGGTGATGGCAGCGGTGGCTGCCTTTACGTCGGCTTTGGCCTCGGACAACGCTGCCTGATGGTCGCGATCATCGATCTTGGCAAGCACCTGCCCAGCCTTGACCGCATCGTTGTCGCCGATAAGGACTTCGGCGACGTAACCCGAAACCTTCGGCGCAACCGTCGTATAGTCGGCCTTCACATAGGCATCGTCGGTAGATTAGATGAAGCGGCCAACCGTCCAATAGTGATGGCCATAGTCGGCTGCAAAGGCGGCGCCGGCAAGAAGCGCAGCAGCAATGATCGTTCGCTTGACGATTTTGCGGCTGTTCTTGCCGCTGGCTTCGACGGCAGGTGCGACATCCGCAGCCGGTGCGACCGGGGCTTCGGCGACCTTTGCGACCGCGGGGTCGCCGGCGACCTCGAAGGCTTCCTTGCGGGGTAATTCGACCATTGTCCTTCTCCTGTGACTTGCCTCGCCACGCGAGGTCAAATTCGATGAGATGGACAATGCACCGTCAGGTCTATTCTGATAATCTGCTTAGATCGGGAAGGATCATCAACTCAGAGCGGATAATCGGAGAACCCCAATGGACCGGCTGACGAGCCTTGCAGTCTTTGGCCGCGTCGTGGAGTGTGGCGGCTTTTCAGCAGCCGCACGCCGTCTCAACATGTCGGTGACGATGGTTGGCAACCACGTGCAGTCCCTCGAGGACAGGCTCGGCGTCAGACTGCTCAACCGCACGACGCGCAAGGTCAGCCTTACGGAAACCGGCAAATACTACTACGAACGCTCCGCTCAGATCCTGGCTGACCTCGAGGAAGCCGACGGCATCGCCGGAGCGATGAGTTCGACACCGCGCGGCACGCTCAAGGTCTATACCAGCGCCGCTATCGTTCGCTTTCTGCTGCCCGTTGTCAGCGAATTTCTTGAGCTTTACCCTTCGGTCGCCCTCGACCTGAGCGTGGGGGAACGGATGATCGATATGATCGAGGAAGGGTGTGACCTCGTGATCCGCACCGTGCCGCCGCCAGATTCAAGCCTTATCGTCAGAAAGCTGACGCCGTGGAGGCACATCCTCGTATGTTCGCCAAACTATCTTGAGAACCATCCCATGCCGCGGGTGCCAGCGGATTTGACCAACCACAACTGCCTGCAGTATGCCTACTACCCCTACGGAGACGAGTGGCGCTTCGAAGGTTCAGATGGCGCCGAGGTGAGCGTAAAGATCGGCGGCAACATCGTATCCAATAGCGCCGAGACGCTACGGCACCTCACAACGACCGGTCAGGGCGTCTTCCTGGCACCGAGTTTCGTTGTGTTCGATGATGTTGCCTCGGGAAGTTTCGTTCGAATGATGACTGATTATCGTGCCGTCGAGTTCAGCATCAACGCCATCTACCCAAACCGCAATCACCTGCCCACGAAAGTTCGCCTGTTCATCGATCTGCTCGCGGAGCGCTTCGCGGAGCATCGAAAATGGATGACGTAAGGCCCTCGGTCAGTTCGTGTTTTGCGTCGGCGGTGGCGCGACGTTAGGGCTGTTGGCTCCGGCCGGCACTCTTGGTGCGGGGCTTGTGCCGCCGCTTGTCCAAACACTGAACGCCAAAACGACCATCGCCACCACGAAGACGACGGCGCCCAGCAACGCCCAGATGGAAAGACTGCGCCCTTCTCTGGACAGGGCCTCTTCCTGCGCTTCGTAGGCAGTGTGCCGATCGGTCGAGTGATCGTCCGGCCTGTTGTCATTGGCTGTCATCGTTGCACCTCCGGCAACGAAACGCAGCCGGTGTTCGGCAAGTTCCAGGAGATCAGATCAGAGGATCGCGGCCCTCGGCCACGCTGAGGTTCAGTTCGCGAGCGATGTCCTCTGCATCCCTTTTGCTGAGGCCGACGAAATCCCTACCGTCCGTCGCCGCCGGCAGGGACGTCAAGGTATCGATGATCGCCCACCTTCCACGTAGGTCCTGACGAATCTCGTAGCGGGGGAGATCTGGGAGATCTTCAGGTGGACAAGGTTCATCCGTCACGCTTCAAAGCTCCCTCGGTGTTCTCCTGGATCTTATCTGCTGCGATGCCCCCCTTTTGCAAGGCACTCTTTGGCTTAACCCTTTACATCAGGAACATTGGCTTTCAATTCCTTCAGCCATATCCGTGCGTTACCGTCGGACGGCGCACGCCAATCGCCACGTGGAGACAGCGAACCGCCCGACGTCACTTTCGGGCCATTCGGCGATGCCGACCGCTTGAACTGGCTGATCGTGAAGAACCGGAACAGGAAAACCTCCATCCAGTGCTTGATCACAGGCAGATCGAAGCTGCGGCGCTTGTCGGCTGGGAAGTGCGGCGGCCAGACGCCTGCCTCGGCATCCCGCCAGGCATTGTAGGCAAGGAAGGCGATTTTCGAGGGGCGAAGGCCGAAACGCGTCGTGTAGAAGAGAGCGAAGTCGTGTAGATCATATGGCCCGATCTTATCCTCCGTGCTCTGCATGACGCCGTTCTCATCAGCCGGAACCAGTTCGGGCGAAATGAGCGTGCCAAGAACACTCTCCAGGGTCTCATTTGCCTCCGCGTTGAAATCCCCGGAGCGGATCACCCAACGGATCAGATGCTGGATCAGGGTCTTCGGCACCGACGCATTGACGTTGTAGTGGCTCATCTGGTCGCCGACGCCGTAGGTCGACCAGCCGAGGCCGATTTCCGACAGGTCTCCGGTTCCGAGCACCAGCGCATTCCGCTGATTTGCAGCACGGAACAAGAAGTCGGTGCGTAGGCCAGCCTGGACGTTTTCGAAGGTCGTGTCGTAGACCGGCTTGCCGCCCGCGAATGGATGCTTCAGGTCCTTCAACAATTGCAGCGCCAGCGGCCTGATGTCCACTTCCTCGGCGGTGACGCCCATGCTCCGCATCAGCGCCCAGGCGTTCGACTTGGTGGCGTCGCCCGTTGCAAATCCCGGCATGGTGAAGCAGAGAATGTCCGACCGCGGCCAGCCGAGCTGGTCGAAGGCGCGCGCCGCGACGAGCAGTGCATGGGTGGAATCGAGCCCGCCCGAAATGCCAATGCAAAGCCGCTTGATGCCGGTCGAGCGCAGCCGCTTCATCAGCCCCTGCACCTGTATGTTGAACGTTTCGTAGCAATCCTGATCGAGCCGGCTTTCATCAGCCGGCACGAAGGGGAAGCGCGCAACATCGCGCTTCAAGCCTATGTCACCCTTCGGCTTCTTGAACGGGAACCCGACCCGCCGGAATTCGTGTTCGGCGGTGAGATTGAGCGTGGCCGCATCGTTGAACGTGCCGGTTCGCAAGCGCTCGAGCCGCAGCCGTTCAACATCGATATCCGCCACGCACATCTGCGATGTCGTCGGAAAGCGATCGGTTTCGGCAAGCATGCTGCCAAGCTCGTAAATGCAAGCCTGACCATCCCAGGCGAGATCCGTCGTCGATTCGCCGGGGCCTGCGGCGGAATAGACGTACGCGGATAGGCTGCGTGCCGACTGCGCCGAGCAGAGAAGCTTGCGGGTATCGGCCTTCCCGACAGTTATGTTGCTCGCCGAAAGGTTGGCGAGGATCAACGCGCCCGCCAACGCGCCGAAATCGCTTGGTGGCGCCGGAGCCCAGAGATCCTCGCAGATCTCGATATGGAAGACGAAATCGTCCATATCCTCAGCCGCGAAGATGAGGTCCGTGCCGAAAGGCACGCTCTCGCCGGCGACCCGAATGCTTTCGCCGCGGACGCTTCGTCCGGAGGCAAACCAGCGCTTCTCGTAAAACTCGCGATAGTTCGGGAGGTGCATCTTCGGAATGACGCCCAGAACACGCCCCGCGTGAACGGCGACAGCGCAATTGTAGAGCCGTCCGCCGCTCTGCAGCGGCGCGCCGATAAGAAGTACCGGCGTGAGCTCGCGACTTGCCCGGACAATCTCGCCGATCGCAGCATCCACGCCCTTGAGTAGCGCGTCCTGCCCCAGCAGGTCGTCGATCGAGTAGCTGGAGATCCCGAGTTCGGGGAACACCATGAGGCCAACGCCCTCGGCATGTCCTTGTCGCGCCAGCTCCAACGTCGCCTGCGCATTGAAATCGGGATCGCCGATCTGGCACGTCGGCGTGCAGGCCGCGACGCGGACAAAACCTTGATCATAAACCGAATAGAAATTCACCAATGCCTCCAGCAGCCACGCGTCTTATGCCTGACCATTACATCCAAAAGCCGCCAGGCAAAACCTGATCTCACACTGCCAGCGACCTTATTCGACATCACTCATGCAAGCTACGACCAGTATCCTTTAAAATGAAAGACTTATCACCAGTTGTGACGATGCAAAAATTTACAAAGCAGCCCAAAATAAAATTACGAAACTGTCATAAAAC
Organism: Rhizobium sp. YTU87027; assembly: GCF_050644135.1. NCBI lineage: Bacteria > Pseudomonadati > Pseudomonadota > Alphaproteobacteria > Hyphomicrobiales > Rhizobiaceae > Rhizobium > Rhizobium sp. YTU87027. The sequence continues at coordinate 2,490,640 of NZ_CP098440.1, forward strand.
TATGGAAGAGACGGCCTATATCGCTCGCGCGCCGCATTTCGATTTACCCCTTTTCCAGAGCGATGAATGTCCAACCTTGTCCGCGTCCGTGCCGGGCTTCTTCGGGAAACACATCCCGGTGAGCGTCGTGTCGCGTTGACGCCGGAGGATGTGCGGCGCCTTTCCGGACGAATGTCGATTTGGTTCGAGCGCGGATGCGGCGTCGGCGCAGGCCATGCGGACGACGCCTATATCGCCGCCGGCGCAAAGCCCATCGAGTTCGCTGACATGGTATCCTCGTCGCACATGTTCGTCAGCGTGCGACAGCCGGCAGCCACGCGGGTATTTCCGGCGACCTCGATTCTTGTCTTCCTTGGTTCGAATGCACCCCAGGACACCCGTCCTCTCGCTGGACAGCAGCCACTCCATCTCGACATCGCCCAGCTTTCCGGGATGCAAGGCCTAAAGGGTGCGGATATCTCTTCGAGACAGGCAGCCATCACCGGTCACGCCGCCGTCTTGGAGGCAGCAAGGCAATTCGGCATTTCGCATCCGATGCTAATGGTGGACGGAAGCTTCGTACGACCGGTCAAAATGGCCGCCTTGGGCAGTGACGCAGCAAGCCTGCAGGCATTGGCGACCGCACGCCGCCTCGGCGCACTGACCCATGGCTTTGGCCTTGGAAAAGATTTGCAAGCGAAGATCGAACGACTCGGTGCCAAATTTCTCGACACGTCCTCGGAGCAAGAATTGGCGCGGCTTCGCCAAGAGCTTTCCGGTCCCCTGTCGAAGATGCAATTGATCACGACCAGCGTCGTGAATCCCGGTCAAACTGCCCCCGCGCTGATTGACGAGGACATGGTTTCGCGGCTCAGCCCGGGAACGGTCATCATCGATCTCGCCGCTGAAAGTGGCGGAAATTGTGCGCTGACCAAGTCCGATGAGACCATCAACATCTTCGGCGTTCGAATCATCGGCTCCACGACGCTTGCAAGCGACGAGGCAGCCGAGGCGAGCCGGCACTTTAGTAGCGGGCTGACAAATTTGCTGGAACACCTGATCGACGGACATGGCACTCTCCGGCTCGATCCCGGCGATTCCGTAACGGCCGCGCTCACGGATAAGGCGCATCCAGCAAGGCGCATTTTCACCATGATTCCGGCACGCGACTGAAGAAAGGATGAACGCGACCGCGCGACGAAATGCTGCAATGCAACATTGTTATCCGGATAACATGAACTACAAAAACGTGTTGAGTAACAATTGGTTATAGCCTGCGGTAGTAAACGTATTCTTGCGCAGAAAACGATAGTTGCCTTTGCGCAACACCCAAATTCCGCCTTGCAGCAAAACTCAATTTTGACGGTATCTATGATTGATACATTTGATCGGAAATGTAATTTGGCGCTGCGGACGTACCGCGTTTCCCGCAAGGGCTTGTACGAAACAATTTGGGGTAGGTAGAGCCGGTTTTCGGCAGTGATGACCTGTGCCCAATCGACAGAAGATTGGACTGATTATGAACATTAAGATGATCCTCATGAGCTCGGCGGCGGCCTTGGCTGCTATCTCGAGCGCACAGGCTGCTGACGCCATCGTTGCTGCCGAGCCGGAGCCGGTTGAATACGTCCGCGTTTGCGACGCTTACGGCAGCGGCTACTTCTACATCCCGGGCACCGAAACCTGCCTGAAGATCAGCGGCTACATCCGTTTCCAGGTCAACGCCGGCCCGAATGCCAGCGCGACCAAGGGCAGCGGCGCCAATGTCGCCAACGACTCTGACTGGGACGCCTACACCCGTGGCCAGGTTCAGTTCACTGCCAAGAGCGACACCGAATACGGCCCGCTCACTGGTGTGATCGTCCTGCAGACGAATGCCGACAACGCTTCCTCACAGGCGGCTTTGCTTGACTCCGCCTACATCGACATCGCTGGCTTCCGCGCCGGTCTGTTCTACAGCTGGTGGGACGATGGCCTCTCGGGCGAAACCGACGACGTCGGCAGCAAGGTTACGCTGCATAACTCGATCCGTTATCAGTATGAGGCGGACAACTTCTACGCTGGCATCAGCGTTGACGAGCTGGAAGACGGCTACTACAGCACCGGCGAAAACCCGAACAACGTCGGCGTAGCAGTCGGCATCGGCGGCAAGGCTGGCGTATTCACCTACCAAGTCACGGCTGGCTACGACACGGATAACGAAGAAGGCGCTGTTCGCGCCATGGGTACGGTCGCTATCGGCCCGGGCACCCTCGGCCTCGCAGGCGTCTATTCGAGCGGCCCGAACTCCTACTATCAGGCTGCTGAATGGGCAATCGCTGCTGAATACGCGATCAAGGCGACCGACAAGCTGAAGATCACCCCGGCTGTCCAGTACTACGGCAACTACGGCATCACTGCGGGCGACTTCAACGACAACAACGATGCCTGGAAGGTCGGCCTGACGGTTGACTATCAGATCGTCGACAACCTCTACGCCAAGGCAACCGTCAACTACCTCGACCCGGACAACGGCGACGACGTGACGACTGGCTTCTTCCGCCTCCAGCGCGCATTCTAATCAAAAAGCGGCGCCGCGTTTCTGCCTCTGTCTGTGGTTAAAGCCACAGGGAGAGGCAGCGCGGCGCCGCGCTTGACAGTTTCTGATCAGATTGACCTCCGATCAGTTAGGAGGGGTGGCTCGGGTTCCCTGCCCGGCCGCCCCTTTCATTTTGAGGATAACACTATTCGGCGGCGTGGCGGTCGCTCACGAAGCTCGCATCCGCCGGCTGCCGGGCGCCGGCCGATTTCTGTGCCTCGAGGCGGCGTAGCTCCGCCACGCTGTCTTCGATGGTCACCGAACCAAGCATGTCGACGACGGCCCGCTCGGCTCGATCGCAAAGAAACTCCGAGAGATCGCCGATATTCTCGCCCACAAGGCCCTCATGCGGGATGTCGTGCCGGGTCGCCCAGATCTTCTTGTCGCCGGTTACAGCAGCATAGATCTGGCTGAGCAATATCTGGTTGCGCGGCCGCGCCAAGCTGATACCGCCCTTGCCACCCTGAGCGGTGGCGAGGATGCCGCCTTCATTAAGCGGCAGCAGCAGTTTGCGTACGAAGCTGGCGCTTGTATCGAGCCCTTGCGCAAGTGATTGGCTCGTGGTGCGGAGATTTGCCTCTTCGTTGACAGCCACACTGATGACAATCTGTAAAGCAGTCGAAAAGCGCGTGTCGATCATGCTGAGTTGGGGCCTTACGTCTGAAGCCGGAGATCACAGATATTTGCCGCGCAAATCCATTGTCAAGAACGCGTGGTTGAAATCACGGCGACGTGACTGAAACCTCGGGTAAGGCGCGGAGATCAGCGACGCGGCGCGCATAGCGAAATGACGATGAAGGCCGTGGCCACCCACATGGCGCGTGCTGCCCTCACTGCCGGAACGCATTGCCTGTACACGTAACTGTCACTGGCTAGAGCCAGCCGATCCGCCGAAGCACCCAGAGCGTCGCAACCGATGTGACCGTCACGAACACAACGATGATGATGAAGGCCCAGGTGTCGTTGACCCCCGGAATGCCTCCGACGTTCATCCCGAACAAGCCGGCCACCACGCTTGGCGGCAGCAGCAGGGCCGCCAGCGCCGCCAGTCGGTTGGAGTTGCGCGCAATCCGCTCACTGATCACGGTCGAAAGGTCGTCATGCAGAATGCCCGTGCGGTCGCGGATAGCGTCGAGGTATTCAATGAAGCGCATCAGCTTGTCGATCACTTCGCGCATCCGCAACTTGTCGCGCTCAAGGAGCCATGGCGCGTCGTCATGCTCGATACGGTTCAAAGCATCGCGTTGCGGTGCAAGGTAACGGCGAAGCTGAACGGACCGCCGGCGCAACAGCTTCAAGCGCTCGCGCACCTCGCTTGCCTCACCGTGAAAGATCATCTCGTCAAGCTCGTCCACCTCTTCATCCATGGAGTCGAGCACGGGCTCCAGGTCGCGCACAAGTTTGTCGCCGATCAGCGCCAGGAGATCTCCAGTTCGATGCGGGCCTTTGCCTTTCTCGAGCGCCAGACGAATGTCGCGAAGCGCGGTAATGTAGTGACCGCGGTCCCGTAGCGAGATAACCTTGTCGACGTCGACCCACATGTGCAGCGGCACGAGATCGATATCGGTCTGCTTCTCCAGCTCTTCGTCCGGAGCGGTCGCGCACACGCCGCGAAGGATGATCAAGAGCCCATCGTCGACCGGTTCGACGCGTGGCCGCGTCTCCTCTTCGAGAAGCGCTTCCCTGACGAAGCTGTCGAGGCCGCTTTCCCTGTTGATCCAATCGGCCGCCGCCGCATGATTGCGTTCGAAATGCAGCCAGATGATCCCGTCCTCGGGCTTCCATCGTCGCGCTTGGGCAATATCCAGCTGAGTACAGCCACCCCGCCCGTCCAAGAGCAGGGCGAAGCGTAATCCGGGCTCCGCGCCATAACTGAGCTTAGAGGTAGCTGGCATCTCCATCGCGCACCGCACATCGCCAGAGGGAACCCAAAAATGCAGCCAACACAAAAGCTTGGCACCCGAAATTCTAACAGGTCGCGATCAAGGCGCAAGACCGCTGCAAACAATGCCAGCGACATCACGCCACCTGTAGTGCCGGCGCCCGCCTAGTCGACAAGTTCTCAAAATAGGTCGCCTACATCTGCCGAGACGATTTCAACACCGACCGTATTGGCGTATTATCACCGGGTAACTCTGCGAGGCCGATCCAAGGAAGGAGGGCCGGCTTGACCACGACAGCCAGCGATCACCAAAACTGGTCACAAGGCTTCAACGCGCCTAACGCAGGCGCAGTGCCGCGCAACGTTCGTGACCTCACTCGGGATGCCGATGTTATCGCGCTGCTGCCCGATCCGGCTTCGGCACAGTCCTGCCTGGATCTGGCCGACGACGCGGCCGATGCCGTGCAGGATAGCATCGCCGCCGTACACATCGGTGCCGACCCACTGGCGATGCTTGTGTCGGCTGAGGAAATCGAATTGCAGATGCTGCGGGAGCTTGAGGAAGGATCGACCCACGAGCGCTACGAGCGCGTCAAGCGGCTCTTCGGCGAATGGAAACTCAGCGCTCCTCACCGGCAAAGCCTGGTACTCGGCGACTGCCAGGGTGACCTGCGCCGCTGCGTCGGCGACGTCTGTCAGAATGCGTCGCTTGTCATAACGCCCTACAGGGGCAACCTCGATGCCCGCGATGTCTTCCACAATGTCCTCTTTCATGAAGGCAAGCTTGTGCTCGTCCCGCCGGCCAGCGGCTACCGCGGACGTCTGCTGGACCACGTGCTGATCGGCTGGAAGCCGCATGAGCATGCGCGGCGCACAATGGTTGCTGCAAGGCGTTGGCTCCTTGCCGCCAGCCGCATAACCGTGCTCTGCGTCGACGATAGGCCGAACAGGCACTACGAGACCACCGCGAGGGAAATCTGCCGTCAGCTGGGGCTCGATGCCGAGATTGTCGTGACCTCGTCAACCGGCCGCTCGGTTGGCAACACCATCCTCGACTTTGGCGCATCGGTGAACGCCACGTGCATTCTGATTGGCGCGTTCAAGCACGGTTATCTGCTCGAACTTCTCCTCGGCCGTGTCACCTATCGCCTGCTGTCCCATGCCACCGTTCCCCTGCTGATGAGCCATTAAACGAAACGCCGAGCGCAAAGACGGCTCGCCCAACCCGTTATGGCTGTCAATCTGCCTTCGCCTCTCGGGGAAGCCATCCGTAAGCACTCAGAATGGCCGCAGCGAGACCTGGAAAGCGTTCATCCAATTCCGAACAGCGCGAATGGTTACGCATTTCCACACCCTGACGCTCGCAGCGGACAAGGCCTGCCTCGCGCAGCACCTTGATGTGGTTCGATAGTGATGACTTGGGGATTACGCGCTCGCGCATGTTGGCAAACGCAGCGCACGTCCCGCCCGAACCGCTGCCTGCAATTTGCGCGAATATCGCCGCACGCTCCGGATCGGAGAGGGCATGCAGGATCGCTTCAGGCCGTACGTCCTCTATTGCTGGATGAAAGAGCGGTCTCATGATTTTTGTATATGGGGGCTTGAAACCAAGATCAACAGTTCCGAATTTCCGAACTACGGAACAATGCCGCCATTTCCGACGGCACTCCAAGTAGAAAGGAATGCAGGATGGGTAAGCTCGCTGGAAAAGTCGCCGTCGTGACGGGGGGCTCCAAAGGGATCGGCGCCGCGATCGCAAGGGCACTCGCAGCCGAAGGCGCACAGGTGGTGGTCAACTACGCTTCGAGCAAGGCGGGAGCAGACGCAGTGGTCGAGACGATCACGGCGGCAGGTGGCAAAGCCATCGCAGTCCAGGGCGACGTTTCGAAGGCCGAACAGGCGCAGGGATTGGTGGACGCTGCGGTCAAGGAATTCGGTCAGCTCGACGTGCTGGTCAACAACTCCGGCGTCTACGAATTCGCGCCGATCGAGCAGGTGACCGAGGAACAATATCGTCGCATGTTCGACGTGAACGTTCTGGGCGTCCTGCTGAGCACCAAAGCAGCGCTCAAGCATCTCGATGAGGGCGGCAGCATCATCAACATCTCGTCGGCGGCGACCAGTCTGGCTCCGCCAGCCTCCAGCGTCTACACCGGGACCAAGGGCGCAGTGGACAGCATTACCAGCGTGCTTGCCAATGAGCTGGGGCCGCGCAAAATCCGGGTCAACGCGATTCTCCCGGGCATCGTCGAGACCGAGGGAACCCACACAGCAGGGTTTATCGGCTCGGATTTCGAGCGCAGCGCAGTGACCCAGACCCCGCTCGGCCGCATCGGTCAGCCGGACGACATCGCCGGGATCGCCATCTTCCTCGCTTCCGACGATGCCCGCTGGCTGACCGGCGAACGACTGGTCGCCAGCGGCGGTTTTCGCTAATGATCCGTTGATGGTGCGCGTGCTCCTTCACCGGGCACGCACATCGCCTCGCGGCTGTAGCGCGCGACGGCTTAGACGCGGATCGCTGCGCTTCCTGCAGCTATTGGTTTCCGATGGCCCCGCTCCCTTTGAAGATGGATGGCAGCGCTCTTTGGGGAATGGCTCCATATCGGCCTTTGGCGCGATCCGGCCGGAGGCGTTGTCGCTCAAATCTGCAGGCTATCGTCCAGCCAGACACGGAAGCCGCCGCGAAAAGCGTTGTCGTTATTGCCGCGTCGACACTTCGGCGGCAACTCCTTGAGTCGGTCGACATTGCCGCCGCCGATGACGATGTAATCAGGCAGTAGAGCAGCCGCCAGACGATCCGCGACATCGAAGACCGATTTTCGCCATTTGCTTTTGCCCCGCTGCTTCAAACCACGTTCGCCGACATAGTCCTCGAAGGTTGCTTTCCGGTAAGGCATGTGTGCCAATTCCAGAGGCATGCAGACATTCTCGGCGATCATGGCCGAGCCGAGGCCGGTGCCGAGGCCGAGGAAGAGCATCCGGCCCTTCTCATAGCTGCCGATCGCCTGCATCAGTGCGTCATTGACCATCCGCACCGGCCGGCCGATGGCGACTTCGAAATCAAAATTCTTCCATCCGGGGCCAAGATTGAAGGGATCGGCCGCAGCCCGGTTGCCGACCACGGGGCCGGGGTAACCCATGGTGACGACATCGTAATGCCAGTCGCTGGTAAGATCGCGCAGCGACGCCACCATCTTGGTCGCCGTCATCTGGTCGCCAGATTCGACCGCGCGCCGCTCGCTGCCGCTGCTGAGTTCGACCTTCACATGCGACCCACCGACATCGACGGCAAGCACGATACGGCCGGCTGGCGCAGCACCGGCCTCGGGCCTGCCAGAGGTCCGCACCTGCTCCGCAACAGGGCTTCCAGCTATGTCTGTCATCTCTTTCACGCTCCTTTGCCCGGTCCGTGCACTCAATCCTTCCCGCGCTGCGTATCGGCGCAAGATCGGTACCGTCTGTCAAGCGCCACGCGCAATGCGGTGTCGCTTGATTTCAACCCAAGGATGGCTCACTGAAGATGGTGCATACTAAGCGGAGGATCATCACTTGAGCTTTCCGATCTTACCCCCCGGTTCCATAGACCCTCCCGGCGCTCCCGGTATTGAGCCTCGCTGGACATCAAGTGATAAGAGCGCGGTCGGTACCGCCATTGGCCCGGCAAGTCCCGTTTGGTTCACGGCAAGCCACGGCATCCTCAACGAGATCTATGCGCCCCGGCTCGATATGGCCTGCGTGCGTGATTTCGGTTTCATCGTGACGGCCGATGACTACTTTTCCGAGGAGAAGCGCGACGCCGATCATCAGGTGCAGGCGATCGAGGATGGCGTTCCGGCTTTCCGCCTCATCAACACTGCCCGCGATGGTCGCTATCGCATCACCAAGACCGTCTTCTCAGATCCTGAGCGGGAGGTCGTGCTGCAGGACGTCCGCTTCGAGGCGTTGATCGGCAACCTTTCCCGCTACCAGCTGCATGCTCTCGTAGCGCCGCATCTCGTGAATGGGGGTGCCGACAACACCGCCTGGTGCGCCGATTTCAAGGGCAGGCCGATGCTGTTTGCCGAGGGCTCCGGACGGGTGCTCGCGGTTGCCGCCTCTGTACCCTGGCTGGCACGTTCGGCAGGCTATGTCGGCTTTTCCGATGGCTGGCAGACGCTGTCGCGTGGCGAGGGACTGAAAGAAGAGTACAGCTATGCCGCATCCGGCAACGTTGCGCTATCGGGAACGCTCGACCTGCAGGCTGGCGAAGGGCGGGCACTGGTCGCCATAGGCTTCGGAACGCAGCCGGAAGAGGCTGCATTCCGTGCAATCCTCAGCTTGGAACAGGGTATCGAGCCAGCGCTCAGACGTTATCTGAGCGGCTGGCGGGATTGGCAGGCCGGCCTGCTTGCCCTCGACGAGCCCCATAATCCCACCCAGTTGAACCAATATCGTGTCAGTACCAGCGTGCTTGCCACCCACTGCGACGATGCCTCCGGCGCCATCATCGCCAGCCTTTCCATCCCGTGGGGCTTCAACAAGAGCGACGACGACCTCGGTGGCTATCATCTGGTCTGGACCCGCGATCTGGTGGAAACGGCAGGCGGATTGCTCGCCGCAGGCGCCAAGGCCGATGCGCGTTCGGTGCTCGATTATCTTTCGGCGATCCAGGAAGCGGACGGCCATTGGGTGCAAAACGCCTGGCTCGATGGTCGGCCCTACTGGCACGGCATCCAGATGGACGAGACGGCCTTTCCCATCCTGCTTTACGACATGCTTTTGCGTGCCGGCGTGATCGGTCTCTCGGAGACCGGCCGATATCTGCCGATGATCGAGGCCGCCGCGGCCTATATCGTCACGAATGGGCCCGCCACCCAGCAGGATCGCTGGGAAGAGGACGCGGGCTACTCGCCCTTCACGCTCGCCGTCGAGATCGCCGGGTTGCTCGCAGCGGCTGATGCGACGGAAGCGGCCGGGCGGTTGTCTGCTGCGCAATATCTGCGGGAGGTGGCTGATGGCTGGAACGAGCGCATCGAGGAGTGGACCTACGCCACCGATACGGAGTTGTCGCGCCGTCTTGGCATCGACGGTTACTATGTTCGCATTGCCACGGCGACGGACGGCGCGTCTTCGCTCGGTCGAGACTTCATCCCGATCCGCAACCGCGACGATGGCGGCGCCGTGCTCGAGGCGGACCTTCTCCTCAGCCCCGACGCGCTCGCCCTCGTACGGTTCGGTCTCCGGGCCGCCGACGACCCCCGCATCCTAGGCACGATCGCAGCGATTGACGCCGAGTTGCGCCGTGACCTGCCGACCGGATCTTACTGGTACCGGTACAATGAAGACGGCTACGGCGAACGGATCGGTGGCGCCCCGTTCGCCGGCCGCGGTGTCGGGAGGCTTTGGCCACTTTTGACCGGTGAGCGCGCCCACTACGAACTCGCCGCCGGACGACGGGACGAGGCGCAACGCCTACTGGCAGCGCTGGAGGCCTCGGCTAGCGGTGGCGGGCTCCTGCCGGAGCAGATCTGGGATAGCGATGATGTGCCGGAACGCGAGCTCTTCCTCGGTCGTCCTTCCGGCAGTGCCATGCCCCTGGTCTGGGCTCATGCGGAACATATAAAGCTGCTGCGCTCGATCCGCGACGGCGTAATCTTCGACATGCCGCCGCAGACCTTTGCTCGCTATGTCGCGGCAAAGCCTGCGCCAGCGCCTTTCTCGTGGCGGCCAAACGCCAAGCGCATCCATATGGCGCCCGGCCGCGCCCTGCGCATCGAATTGCCTGAGCCCGCCCTGATACACTGGTCCACCGACGGTTGGGCAACTGCCACCGACAGCCATGCCCGCGATACCGGCTTTGGCACCTACGTCTGCGACCTGCCGACGAAAGCGCTCGGTCCCGGCACGATCGTCTTTACGGTTTTCTGGACGGATACGCAGCGGTGGGAAGGTACGGATTTCAAAATCGAAGTGGTTTGAACCCCTCCCCGAAAGCACATTGCTTGTCTGGAAAATCACGCTGGGCGTCCAAATCCTCGGACCTGCCCAACCAGCTTGTCGAAGCAGGCGATTGAGCGCAAGAGTCGCGACGCCGGCATCTGCGAGATAGGTTTCGCTAAGCATCGTCCATGCAATACAGCCTGTTTCGGGGGAACGAAGGAACTATACCCTCTAGGAAAGGAGACCGGATGTGCCGAGATCGACGAGAGATGACGCCGAATGCGGATGCCATCATGCCGTTTCCCGCGCAAAACAAGTTTACCCGCGATTTGCGAGCCGCCTCGGTCGCAAAAGGCTCGGCGGACTTTCTGTCGTTGTGGGCAGGAACTGGAGAAGGTGAGCTTTGGCAGGGCTCGACCTCCGAACTGATCGACAGCCTGTTTGCTGGATAGTTACCGACCAACCGCCGTCGCGCCAACTTGAGCGATTTCCATGACTTCTCAAGAGAATTCAAGGTACAGAGATTGTGTCGCAATGTATCCAACGAGCAGCAGGATACAGCGAGATGCAAGCCTGAATGCCGCAAACATATGCCGGATACATCAAGGGCGTCGGTAGCAGTGCAATAATGGAGATCGCGCGATGGAACATATCGACCACATCCTGATTGTCGATGACGATCGCGAAATAAGGGAGCTCGTATCGAGCTACCTGAAAAAGAATGGCCTGCGCGTCACCGCCGTTTCGGACGGGCGGCATATGCGCTCCTTTCTCGAAGCGAACTCGGTTGATCTAATCATCCTTGACGTCATGATGCCCGGCGACGACGGCCTCGTTCTTAGCCGCGAGTTGCGTGCCGGCCGACACAGGGCCATACCCATCGTCATGCTGACGGCCCGCACCGACGAGATGGATCGCATTATCGGTCTCGAGATGGGTGCGGACGACTACCTCGCCAAACCGTTTTCGGCACGCGAATTGTTGGCCCGCATCAAAGCTGTCCTTCGGCGTACCCGTATGCTGCCACCCAATCTGCAGGTGTCGGAGGCCGGTCAATTGCTGAGCTTCGGCAAGTGGAAACTGGACACCACGGCACGCCACCTTATCGATTCCGACGGGACGGTGATCGCGCTTAGCGGTGCCGAATATCGCCTGCTGCGCGTCTTCATCGACCACCCCCAGCGCGTTCTCAACCGCGACCAGCTTCTCAACCTGACGCAGGGCCGCGACGCCGAGCTTTTCGATCGGTCGATCGACCTTCTGGTCAGCCGTGTCCGCCAGCGTCTCGGCGACGACGCCCGAGAGCCGATCTATATCAAGACCGTCCGCAGCGAGGGTTATGTCTTTTCAATGCCGATCGAGATCACCGAGGCCCGCTGATGGCGACGCACGCCCTTCTGAATGGATTTCGCCTGTGGCCACGCACCCTCGGAGCGCGCCTGTTTCTTATTCTGCTTGCCGGTCTGGCGATTGCGCATGCCATGTCGTTCACAGTGCTGTTTTTCGAGCGCTACACGGCTGCAAAGTCGATGATGTTCAACACCCTCGAAAACGATGTTTCGACCTCAATCGCTATCCTCGATCGGCTCCCACCGGACGAGCGCGCGGATTGGCTCGATCGTCTTGATCGGGGGAGCTACAGATTTGTTCTGGGGCCGGGCCTGCCGGGAACGCCGGCGCTCGACGCGCGCGGCACCGAAATTGCCTCCAAGGTGAGGACGGCGATCGGGTCCAAATATCCGATCACGGTCGAAACCATCCCCGGTCCGAACTTTCGCCTCCAGGCGCATCTTGCTCTCAGCGACGGCACGCCCTTGACGATAGACGTCAACCCGGCTGGCGTCATGCCTCTCGCCGACTGGCTGCCCTATGTACTCGTCGCACAACTGGCTTTGCTGGTGCTCTGCAGCTGGTTTGCCGTGCGTCAGGCCATTCGCCCTCTGGTCAACCTGGCGAAAGCGGCAGACACGCTCGATCCGAACGTGAAAACCCCTCGCCTCAGCGAGACAGGGCCAAGCGAAGTCGCCTACGCTGCGACCGCCTTCAACGCAATGCGCGAGCGCATCGCCCAATATCTCGAGGAGCGCGTACAGATACTCGCGGCCATATCGCATGATCTGCAAACGCCGATCACGCGCATGAAGCTCAGGGCTGAGATGGCCGAGGATTTCGGCGATCGAGATAAGTTGATGCAGGATCTCAGCGAGATCGAACGGCTCGTCAAGGAAGGCGTCACCTATGCGCGCAGCGCCCATGGCAACGTCGAGAAAGCGTCGCGCATCGACCTTTCGTCCTTCATCGAGAGCCTTGTCTACGATTATCAGGACACCGGCAAGGATGTTGCGATAACGCAGATAAGCAACGGCGCGATCATGACGCGCCCGCACGCCTTAAGGCGCGTGCTCACGAATCTCATCGACAATGCGCTGAAGTTCGGCGGCAGCGCCGAGATCGAGGTACAGCGTCGCGCCGACGAGGCCATCGTCATCAGGGTGATGGATCGTGGGCCCGGTATCCCCGATGACCAGTTGGAAGCTGTCCTCAAACCCTTCTTCCGCCTTGAGCAGTCGCGTAGTCGCGACACCGGCGGAACCGGCCTTGGATTGGCTATCGCCGTGCAGCTTGCCGCTGCAATCGGCGGGTCGCTGACGCTGCACAACCGGGACGGTGGCGGCCTGGTGGCCGAGATAACCATCACTCACTATGGACAAAAGAACGGCAGCCCTTGACGGCTGTCGCTGAAACCGGTCATCCGAGTATCAAAGGGAGTCCCGCCAAGGCACGTCGAGACTATTCCAATGGCGGTGATGGGCCGATTGCTGCAATTGGTGGCATCCGCTACTCGTAACGCCGTGGTGGCGCCATTCCTGCCAGTGCCGAGGGACCGAAAATATGGCAAAAGAACATCCGCCTGCGTCTCTAAAGCAGGCTGCGGCGGGTCTCTTGGAACCCCTGCGAGGGCAGCCATCAAGCCCCTAAGTTTGCGGGGGAGATCAATGTCACAATCCTGTTCGGATTGATGGCTAGACGGGCGAAAATCGGGAACGAGGATCAGCAGATGGCAGAAGAGAAGCCCTTGGACTTTGCAGGAGAAATCGTCGACTTCGACGCCGGCCACGGAGAGGCTGCCACCGTCGAGATGGATGACTACACCAAGAGCCTCGCTCAGGCCAAGGCAAAGTCAGTCAAGCTGGTGGACGCGATCACGGGCGCCACATTGAAGAAAAAGGAGGCCATCCATTTTGACGATATGCGCCCCTCGCTCGCGGATTTCATGCGGCAGAAGCACCCAGGCCTCCGTTCGGACGACTACATCAGCCGCAAGGTGGTCGATGACTATCGCGGCCAGTACATTGCCGAGCTACTGCGCGACGAACGAGGCGAGCTCTCCAACCTGGAGGACGAAGTCGTCGAGAGCCTGAAGAGCCACGACACGCTCGCCGAAAACATCGAAGAGGACTACGAGGAACACCGTTCGATCGGCGACCGCGTCGCCGATGTCGTCGCAGCCTTCGGCGGAAGCTGGACCTTTATCATTTCCTTCTGCTTGTTCCTCGCCGTCTGGATGGGAATCAATCTGATGCTTGGCGAGAAGGCTGCCTTCGACGTCTATCCCTTCATCCTGCTGAACCTTATCCTTTCGACCATTGCAGCGCTGCAGGCGCCGATCATCATGATGAGCCAGCGCCGCCAGGAATCAAAGGATCGGTTGCGGGCGCTCAACGACTATAAGGTCAATCTGAAGGCCGAGTTGGAAATCCGCCACCTCCATGAAAAGGTCGATCACCTGTTGAACCGGCAGTGGGAACGATTGACCGAGATCCAGCAGATCCAGATTGAAATGATGCTGGAACAGGCCAAGGCCGCCAATCGCGCGCTGAAGATGAGCAAGGCGCAAAAGACCAAAACCAATGCGCTCAAGAACCTCTTTAGCACCACGCCCAAGGCGGAAGAGAGCGACGAATAGGTAGAATAGCCGCTCCGACAGGGACGGTTAATCCAACATGCTGGGTGTCACATATCAAACATATGAATGAGCCGCCCATGAATGGTTTGAACCAACTCGCCGAAAGCCGCGGTTGGTAGGCTTCGCTACCCAACACCGCAAAATTCAAACCACGTGAATTGGAGGACGTCGCGGCGAACCGCTGCGCTGCCGCCGGGAAGCCGATCAGAATCGATCGACGTCGATCACGGCCTGCGCAAAGGCTTGCGGTGCCTCTTGCGGCAGGTTGTGACCAATGCCGCCGGTGATCAGCCGGTGCTCGTACTTGCCCGAGAACTTCTTGGCATAGGCCGCCGGTTGCGGATGAGGCGCGCCATTCCCATCGCCTTCCAGGGTCATCGTCGGCACACCGATAACCGGGAACTTGGCCAGCCGCGCTTCGAACTCGTCATACCTGCGCTCGCCCTCGGCCGCACTGATCCGCCAACGGTAGTTGTGGATGGTGATGTCGACGTGATCTGGATTTTCAAGCGCAGCGGCGCTGCGGTTGAAGGTCGCGTCGTCGAAATTCCATTTCGGTGACGCAAGCTGCCAGATCAGCCTGGCGAACTCGCTCCGGTATTGTTGATAGCCTTCGCGCCCACGTTCGGTGGCAAAGTAGAACTGATACCACCACGCGAGCTCCGCCTTCGGCGGCAGCGGCGCCTTGTTGGCTTCCTGACTGCCGACAAGATAGCCGCTGACGGAAACCAGCGCCTTGCAACGCTCAGGCCAAAGAGCCGCGATAATGTCTGCGGTCCGGGCTCCCCAATCACAACCGGCAATCAGCGCCTTTTCGATCTTCAGCGCATCCATGAGCGCGATGATATCAGCAGCGATTGCAGCCTGTTGACCGTTGCGCATCGTCTGGTCGGAGAGGAAACGCGTCGTGCCGTAGCCACGCAGATAGGGCACGATGACGCGATAGCCGGCTGTGGCGAGCAGCGGTGCAACATCGACATAGGTATGGATGTCATAGGGCCAGCCGTGCAGGAGAATGACCGGAGGCGCGTCGCTCGCTCCAAGTTCGGCATAGCCAACATTTAGCAGACCGGCATCGATCTGCTTGATTGTGCCGAACGACGTGTTGGTGCCCGGCGCGATGGCGGGAATGCGGGCGGCGCCCGGTGTCGCAGCTTGTGCAACGCTCGTCCCGATGACGCCCAGTTGCGCGGCCGCGACAGTCAGAGCCGCCACGCCCATGAACCGCCGCCTCTTTTGATTGATTTCCTCTGCCATCGATGTTCTCCAGATTGCGTTAAAGACATTCTTAGAAGCCGGTAGGCGTGTGTACCCAATGTGTGCCCGATGGCGGGAATTGCATGCAGGTGTAGGGATCAGGTCGAGAGATACATTGGCATACATTCGGCGATAATTGAGCGACCTGAGCTGAGTGTTCGGCTCAGCGACACTCAGGTTCGGGGAACCGGGCCATTGTTGGCAAACGCGGGAATCTAGCGGAGTCCGCCGACGACAGCTGCGAATACGTTGTCGGACGACGTCGCCACGAAGGAGGCCTTCGCAATCTGCGCGGGCGCCTTCGAGCCAGCATCCGGCAATGACAACGGTAGGAACAGTGCCGCGATCGGCGGCGGCTCATCCGGAGCACTATCCCAGGCGCATGGCACAGCGGCCAACGCGAGCATTGCGAAGGTGGTGATTAGAATGCGCATTGCTTTCTCCTCAATTGCTTGGCCCGTTTAGACCAATCCGGAACCCGGATCCCTCCAGGGGAGCGGTAAAATTCAGCGTGACGGCTGCGCGTATCTCGAATGTGTTCGGACGCGTCAAAACTGTATTGCGGTGTAGGCGCCGATTGAGCCGCTTCGACCGACCCCGATCCGGAATCATATCGACCCTCCAATGCCGCAGGCGATGCATCCGCCCGCGGCATACCTATGGCCAAGGTCAACTGCCTAGTCCGCGACGAGCACTGGTCGCTCCCGATACTGCGCCGAGAAAAGCTGCTTCAGAGCGTCGATTTTCGGCTGCTCGTAGATGTAGACATAGGGTTGGCTGGGATTGTTGTAGACGTAGTCCTGATGATAGGCCTCCGCGCGATAGAACGTCTTCCCGACTTCGATCGAAGTCACAATCGAGCGATTAAACGCGCGTTCCT
The DNA here is from genome assembly GCF_050644135.1 of Rhizobium sp. YTU87027. Classification (NCBI taxonomy): domain Bacteria; kingdom Pseudomonadati; phylum Pseudomonadota; class Alphaproteobacteria; order Hyphomicrobiales; family Rhizobiaceae; genus Rhizobium; species Rhizobium sp. YTU87027. The sequence continues at coordinate 2,507,105 of NZ_CP098440.1, forward strand.
TGCCCAGTTGCGTGATGTAGTCGGAGGCGACCTTTGCCTGCTCGCCGTTCCGTGGAAAGATCGCCGAGCGGTACTGCATCCCGATATCAGGCCCTTGCTGATCCACCTGCGTCGGGTCGTGAACCACAGAGAAAAAGATCTGCAATAACTGGGCGTAGGTGACTTGCTGCGGATTGAAGACGACCTCCACCGCTTCGGCATGACCGGTCTGCCCGGTCTCGGTCATCTCGTAGGTCGCAGTCGCAGCACTCCCGCCGGCATACCCAGCCGTGGCGCTCACAACGCCGACAACGTGCTGAAACACCCCTTGGACGCCCCAGAAGCAGCCGCCAGCCAGCACCAGCGACTGCGTTTCCGGCGCTGCGGCCACGTCATGCAGGGCTAGAGGAACGCGCCTGGCCTCCTCAGATTTCGATCCGCCGTTCAATTTCAGCGCAAGGCCGCTGCCACCCATCACCGCCAGAACCACAAGGCCGAGGCGTGCGATAGTACCGACAGAGGTCGAAGAGTTTTCCCGTCGATTTTTCATTGTTCTGTCCTTTCATCCGAAAGTGAAGACGAATGCTTCGACACCAGGATCGAAGAAGCGGATCTCGAACGTCCGTTCCCGCACGTCTCCCGACTGGCGCACCAGTTGATAGAGCCGGGTTTCCGAAACAGTGCCGTTGCCTTCGGCGTCAATATCCGAACCGTGGTCCGCGCCTGGCGCTGCGCCGTCCACCTTCACCTGAAAGCGGATCTTCCTGCCGTCCGCGCCGGGTCCAAGCACGAGATGCAGATCCCGCGCGCTGAACCGATAGGTGATGCCTCCGCCGGCCTGATCCAGCGAGGCCTGCTCATCGCCGACGGTCCACTTGCCTGTCAAACCCCATTCGTTGAGATTAGGTTTTCCCACCGTGTAATCACGCGCAACATCTGTTCCCACACCTTCCGGCGAGACGAAGTTGGCGGCGCGGAGGTATCCGATATAGGATTCACCGGACTGCAACTGCGCGAGGTCGGGCGCCGCCTCGGAACCCTTGGCGTCCGGCGTGACGGTGGCCGCGTCGGCCTTCTTGCTGCCCGCAGCTTCCGCCAGCAGATCCTGGATCACCCGTTCGGATTGTTCGTAGTCTCCCTCGCCAAACTGGGTGTGACGGATCTGGCCCTTAGCATCGATGAAGTAGTGGGCAGGCCAGTAGTTGTTGCCGAATGACCGCCAGATCTTGAAGTCGTTGTCGATCACGACGGGATAGCCGATCTGAAACTTGTCGATCGCCTGACGGACATTGTCGATCCGCTTCTCGAAGGCAAATTCCGGCGAATGGACGCCGATCACGACGAGGCCCTGATCCCGGTATTTCTCGGCCCAGGCCCGAACGTAGGGGATTGTCCGAATGCAGTTGATGCAGGAGTAGGTCCAGAAATCGACCAGAACGACCTTGCCGCGCAATTCTTCGGCCGTGAGCGGCTTCGAATTCAACCATTCCACCGCACCCTCAAGCGACACGAAGCGACCAAGCACCGGCAAATCGCTCTGGTATCCCTTACGCGGATCGTTCGCGGCAAGCTGCATCGCATTGCCGGTCGGCCTACCGGCGACATCGCTTGCGTCATGCAGCCTGTCGAGCAGCGACTGCTCGATGCGGGTGCTGCTCGCATAGGAGAGGCGCGACAACAAACCAGTATCGAGTCCAAGCGCAATTGCCGCAACGCCGGCCAACACGGCGACGCCGAGCGCCTGCCGCAGACGTTCGCTAACCCCGAGCGATCGCTTCATCGCGGCAAACACCTTTCCTCCGGCAAGAACAGCCATTGAAAGCGAGGTAGCGGCACCTGCGGCGTAGGCCGCCAGGAGGAGCGTCGTCTGCACGTTCGCCCCCTGCAGCGCGGCACCGGTCAGGACAAGCCCGAGGATCGGGCCGGCACAGGGTGCCCAGAGAAGACCGGTCGCGACGCCGAGAAGGAAGGAGGTGCCGGCACTCCCCTTCTTGCCGCTTGCCTGCTGCGAGAGGCGGCTGCCCAGTGCCACGGCCGGCCGCGTTACCACCGCCGCCATGCGCGGTGAAAGCAGCGTCACGCCGAAGCCGGCGATCAAAGCGATGGCAGCGTATCGGCCGATTTCGTTGGCGTGCACGGCCCAGCTTCCACCGACCGCAGCAAGCGTTGCCACGCCAGCGAAGGTCAGGATCATGCCGACCAGCATCGGCAGGATGCTTCTTGTAAACGGTTGACCTGCCCGCGACAGGGCGAATGGCAGGACCGGAAGAATGCAGGGGCTGACAATGGTCAGCGCCCCTGCAAGATAGGCGATGAGAAATAGGATCATTTTCGTACCCTGCAGTTGACCGGTGCTTACGCACTGGTCGTTGACGGTGGCTGCAGGGGATCAGTCCGAAGTATCCCGGATATGTCGTGTTCCACCCGATTTGTATCAGAATGCAAGCGACCGCAGCCGCTGGCTCAAGAGTTCAGAAGCTTCAGCAGTTTCTTGGCAGCCGAGCCGGATGACGCTGGGTTCTGCCCCGTTATCAGCCGCCCGTCGACAATTGTAAAATCGATCCAATCGCCGGCCTTCTCATAGTGTCCACCTAGACGCTTCAACTCATCCTCGACGAGAAAGGGCACGACCTCGGTGAGATGGACAGCCTCCTCCTCGCTGTTCGCAAAGCCGGTGACACGCTTGCCCTTGACGAGCGGCTGCCCCTGGTGGGTTACCTTTTTTAGGACCCCGGGAGCATGACAAACCAAGGCGATCGGCTTGCCCGCATTGTAGAAGCTTTCGATCAGGGCGATCGAGTTCCTATCGTTGACAAGGTCCCACATCGGACCGTGACCACCGGGATAGAAGACGGTGTTGAAACCTTCCGCCTTGACGTCGCTGAGTTTTGCCGTGTTTGCCAGCTCCTTTTGCGCGGCAGGATCGCCCTTGAAACGCGCCATCGCCTCCGTCTGGTTGGCCGGCTCGTCGCTCTTGGGATCGATCGGCGGCTGCCCACCCTTCGGCGACGCCAAGGTGATCTCGGCGCCCGCATCCTTGAACACATAGTAGGGCGCAGCAAACTCCTCGAGCCAGAAGCCGGTTGGCCGGCCGGTATTCCCGAGTTGATCATGCGACGTCAAAACCATCAGAATCTTCATCGTCAATCTCCCTTTGTTGAGCGAACGCAAGACGCGGTTTGGCCGGTCACTCTCGTATCCCGCGAGCACTTCACCCCCTGGGCTTGTCATCGACCCCTGAACAGGTGCCGGCTTACCCAACAGATAGAGCGGTGTCGCAACCTGTCCTGCCCCACCTCTCGGTATTTACTTCCTGCCGATTTCGGGTGAATACTCGCCGCCGGACAATCACTATTCCGCGAGGCGGCACAATGGATCGCATCGACGCAATGAAGGTGTTTGTGACGGCGATTGACGAGGGCAGTCTCGCCGGAGCGGCCCGCAATCTCAAACGATCGCCGACGGCAGTCAGTCGCGCCCTGAGCTTCCTGGAGGCGCATGTCGGTGTCGAATTGCTACACCGGACGACCCGGACGCTGAAGCTGAGCGAGGCAGGTCAACGCTATGCGGCAGCCTGTCGGCGCGTGCTGGTCGATCTTGAGGAGGCCGACATGCTGGCGGGGGGCGAGCGGGCGGCACCGCGCGGAACCCTGACCATTTCGGCACCGCCGATTCTTGGAGAAGAGGTGCTGCGCCCGATACTGGACGACTTCCTTGACCTTCACCCGACGGTTTCTGTCCGGTTTCTGATGCTGGACCGGTTCGTCAATCTCGTCGACGAGGGCGTCGACCTTGCCGTGCGTATCGGCCACCTGTCGGACTCCTCGCATGTCTCCACCCGTCTCGGTGGCGACGTGCGACGCGTCGTGGTCGCCTCTCCTCGCTATCTCGCCGACCATCCGCGCATCAACGAACCCGCAGACCTGGCGAAGCACCAGATCGTCGCGTTCAGCAATTTCGGCTTGGATTCCTGGAGCTTCACGCCGACGAAAGGTTCCTCTATCCCGCGCACGGTTCACTTCGCGCCGCGGTGCATCGTCAATAGCGTTCGTGCCGCGGCCGCTTCCGCTGCTGCTGGCGGCGGCCTGACGAGGCTCTATTCCTACCATGTCGCATCTTATGTGCGCGACGGACGGTTGAAGATCGTCCTCGCCGACGCCGAATACCCGCCGCTGCCCGTGCATCTGCTTGCGCCGCATGGCCGCATGTCGGTGCCGAAAGTTCGCGCCTTTGTGGATTTCGCAACGCCTCGCCTACGGTCCGAATTCGCGCAAATGGCAGCAGCTGCAGGCACTCTCGCCTGATTATGCCGAAATCCGGTTGATTGTCGCTCAGGCAGCGGCAATTCTCCCAGATGCAGAACGGATCTAAATCAATTGCACCACGCCGAGGGCGTAGGGCGGCCCAACGCAACGGCCGCGGCAATTGGAAGGATCACATCATGAGCATGCAACAGAAGGTCGCCATTATCACAGGCGCATCGCAAGGCATCGGCGCAGAATTGGTGCGGGCCTACCGCGACCGGAACTATCGCGTCGTCGCCACCTCCCGGTCGATCGAGCCCAGTTCGGACAGCGGCGTCCTCGCCGTCCCCGGCGATATCAGCAAGCCCGAAACTGCCGAGCGCGTCGTCCGCGAGGCGCTTCAGCGCTTCGGCCGCATCGACACACTGGTGAACAATGCCGGCGTTTTCCTGGCCAAGCCGTTCGTCGAAATGACCCAGGAAGACTACGACCATAACCTCGGTGTCAATGTGGCCGGCTTCTTCCACATCACCCAGCGCGCCGCCGCGGAGATGGTGAAACAGGGTTCGGGCCACATCATCAACATCACCACCAGCCTCGTCGACCAGCCGATCGCTGGCGTGCCCTCCGTGCTTGCTTCCCTGACCAAGGGCGGTCTGAACGCGGCCACCCGGTCGCTGGCGATGGAGTTCTCGAAGAGCGGCGTTCGTGTGAACGCGGTCTCTCCAGGGATCATCAAGACACCGATGCATCCGGTCGAAAGGCATTCGGCACTCGCCGGGCTGAATCCGGTCGGCCGCATGGGTGACATTCGCGACGTCGTCGACGCCGTCCTCTATCTCGAGACCGCGGGCTTCATCACCGGCGAGATCCTCCATGTCGACGGCGGCGCGAACGCCGGCCGCTGGTAGCCAGCACACTACGGAGCAGCAGCGCTGCAGCAGCGCGGCAGCCGTCAAAGACGCAAACAATTCTCTTTCATTGGAGACTGCAATGCCTATCGTCACTGTACAGGTTACCCGCGAGGGAAGCACACCCGACCGCAATTCGGTAACGGCCGAGGAAAAGGCCGCGATCATCAAGGGCGTCAGCCAAGTGCTGCTCGACGTCCTCAACAAGCCGCTTGAATCCACCTATGTCGTCATCGAAGAAGTCGATCTCGACAATTGGGGCTGGGGCGGTCTGCCCACTGTGCAATACCGCAAACAGCGCGCCGCCGCAGCCAATTCCTGACGCTGCCGAACGCCCGTGCCGGACCCGTCGCCACATAGGCGGCGGGTCTTGGCGCTCGTGCATTGCCTTGAAGAGCAACCCGCACGCATCGCATCAGTCAATGATGTGATAGCCGCCGTCGATGTAGATCGTATCGCCCGTCATCAATCTCGCCGCGTCATGAGCCAGGAAAGCAGTCGCCATACCAACGTCATCGATGGAGACGAGGCTGCGAGTCGGGGCGGTTTCCTGCGCCTTGCTCAGGAGTTCGTCGAATTCCGGGATGCCGGACGCCGCACGTGTCGCCAGCGGGCCAGGTGAGATGGCGTGAACGCGTATGCCCTTAGGCCCAAGTTCGGCGGCAATATAGCGAACGGCGCTTTCGAGAGCCGCCTTGGCAACACCCATCACATTGTAGTTCTTCACCACCATCTGGCTGCCGTAGTAGGTCATCGTGAACAGCGTGCCGCCGCGTTTCATCAGCGGTTCGGCGAGATGGGCCATGCGGATGAACGACCAGCAGGAGACGTCCATCGTCTTCAGGAAGCCGTCATGCGGCACATCGACGACACGTCCCTGCAGCGTATCCTTGGGCGAGAAGGCAATTGAATGCACAACGAAATCGAGTTCGCCCCATTGCTCCGTAATACGATCGAAGACGGCCTCGAGCTGTCCCGGCATCGCAACGTCCAGCGGCATGAAGATGGACGCTTCGAGCACATCGGCCAGCGGCTCGACGTAGGGCTTGGCCTTGTCGTTGAGATAGGTCACCGCGAGCTCCGCGCCCAAGGAGCGAAACGCTCTGGCACAGCCCCAAGCGATCGACTGATCGTTCGCGATGCCGACCACCAGTCCGCGTTTTCCTTCGAGAAGCTTGGCTTTTACCTCGGGAATCATGTCAGCCCTCTCTTCAGCCCTAAAACTTGCACGTGGCGCGACCTATGCTGCGATAAGCGCGAGCGTATGCCGCGCGATCATCAGTTCCTCGTCTGTCGGCACAACATAGATGGCGACCTTGCTGTCGTCGCTGGAGACAAGCAGATCACCGGCGTCGTTCCGCGCCGGATCGAGGAAGGCGCCAAGCCATTCCAGCTTCTTTGCAATCCGTGCACGCATCACCGGCGAATTTTCCCCGACGCCAGCGGTAAAAACGAAGGCGTCCAGCCCGCCGAGCACAGCCGCCAATGCACCAGCATTGAGGCCGATGCGATGGACGAAATGGTCAAGCGCGAGCCTCGCGCTGGCCTCGTCGCTGGCAAGCAGGTCGCGCACGTCGTTGCTGATGCCGGAAAGCCCCTTGAGGCCTGACTCCTTGTAGAGGAGGTCCTGCAGTTGTGGTGCAGTCATGCCATGCTGCTGGAGGAGGTATAGCAGCACACCGGGATCGATCTGGCCGCATCGCGTGCCCATCGGCAGGCCGTCGAGCGCGGTAAAGCCGAGCGTACTCTCGACGCTCACGCCCTGATGCAACGCGCACATCGATGCCCCGCTCCCAAGATGCGCAACGACAACCCGTCCCTTGCCGACAGCGGGCGCGATCTCAGTCAACCTTCCGGCCACATATTCATAGGACAGGCCGTGAAAGCCATAGCGGCGGACGCCCTCCTCGAAATAACGTTGGGGAATCGCATAGTGGTCCGTCATCGGGTCATGGCCGCGATGAAAGGCCGTGTCGAAGCACGCTATTTGCGGAAGCTCTGGCTGGCGTTCCAGCAGCACATGGATCGGCGCGAGATTGTTCGGCTGGTGCAAAGGCGCCAGCGGCGCGTACTGCTCAAGTTCGCGAAGCAACTCCGTATCGATGCGCGCCGGACGTGAATGGTTGGGGCCGCCGTGGACAACGCGGTGACCGACGGCGATCGGCCGCCCCTCCTGTCTCTGCCGCAGCCATTCTCCGACCAGACGCATCGCCGCCGGCAGGTTGGGAACAGCTTCGAGCGGATAATTTTCGTTCGTCAGTTGCTCGCCGCCGGCGCTCTTAATGGCGAGGTGCGGCGCGGTTCCGATCCCTTCCATCTGTCCCTTAATCAGCCGTACCAGCGAATTTGCGACCGAAAACACTTCGAACTTCAGGCTCGATGAACCGGCATTCACGACGAGGATGGTATCCATGGCTTCAACCGCCCTGTATCGGTGCCGTGCGACGACGCGCATCGGCAAGCAAGACTGCGACGGCGCAGGAGGCGAGACGCGCCCGGACCGAATCGGCGCGGGATGTCAGGATGATGGGCACGCGCGCACCGAGAACGACGCCTGCCGCATCCGCCCGTGCCAGAAAAGTCAAGTTCTTCGCCAGCATGTTGCCGGCCTCGAGATTGGGCACAACCAGGATCTGGGCATGTCCGGCAACCGGCGACTGTATGCCCTTTATCCTTGCCGCTTCCGGGTCGATCGCATTGTCGAAAGCAAGTGGACCGTCGAGAATGCCACCCGTGATCTGCCCGCGCTCTGCCATCTTGCAGAGAGCGGCTGCGTCGATGGTCGAGGGTATCTTCGACGTGACGGTTTCGACGGCAGAAAGGATCGCCACCCGCGGTACGCCGAGGCCGACCTGCGTGAAGAGATCGATCGCATTCTGGATGATATCCCGCTTGGCATCGAGATCCGGCGCAATGTTGATTGCGGCATCAGTGATCAATAGCGTTTCCGCATAGTGCGGGACATCCATGACGAACACGTGGCTGATCCGGCGCGCCGTCCTAAGTCCAGTGGTGGACGAGGTCACGGCCCGCATGAGCTCATCCGTGTGCAGGCTCCCCTTCATCAGGAGGTCGGCACCGCCCTCCCGGATGATCTCTACTGCCCTGGCCGCCGCTGCATCGCTATGCGGCACGTCGACCAGTTCGAACGGCGAGATATCGAGGTTGTGTGACTGGGCGACCGCGCGCACCTTCTCTGCTGGCCCAACAAGGATCGGACGCATCAATCCGACCTCAGCCGCCTCGACCGCTCCACGCAGCGATGTCTCGTCGCAGGGATGGGCGACGACCGTTCGCATCTGCGGGACCTGCTTTGCCTTTGCGATCAGCCGCTCATATTTCTGATGACGACCAGATTCTTCATCAACGCTGTCCAAATCCGACATCTGCACATGCTCCGTGTTGAAGGACGAGGGCAAGTCCCCGACGTTTGCGCAACCTTTGGCTAGTTTGCACGCCTCACGGCCTTGAGTGGCGTCGGTTTCTTCGGCGGCGAAGCAGGTTCGGCAAGCGGCTCCGACAAAAGATCAAAGAGCCCGACGATCCGCTGCCAACGCCGCTCGGCTTCTTCGGAAAGCGGCCCACGCGCATTCAAAACCTGCTGGAGGGAAGAAAGCGCTTCCCTGCGAACACCCTCCTCTGCCGGCAACAGACGGGGAATTGCATTCACGGCAGCTTCCTCGTCGATCAGCAGCATGAGGAACTGATCACGGATCAACGCCTTGAACTCCGAAAGCGTCATTGCAGGCATTCCGTTCTCGGCGCTCCGCATCCGCCGGATCGCGGCAAATCCACGCTCATCGGCTGCGCCGCTTGCCATGGCGACGTAAAGCAGGCTGCGCGCTAGGCCTTCGCGAAGCCCGCCATTGCCGATCTGCGCCTTGAGTTCCTCCACCTTCGTCCTGAGGACCTGACGATGGAGTCCGGTCTTGCTGGCGCGCCGGTGTGGCTTCGTATCCGACGGGTCGATACCGACCGCCGCCTGCAAAAGCGGAGAGCCATAGACGGAGAGGAACGTCGCCTCGCTCAACGCCTCTATTCCTTCGCGCCATGCATCCAGCCCCGCAACAATCTGCCGCGAGAATGCCTGTTCCAACGCCAGGAAGGGATTGTCGGCAGCAACCGGGCGCCGCTCGTCCTCAACGTCAACGGCAAGGTCTGCAATCGGCGCCATCAGGGGATTGACGTCAGAAAACAGCTCGTACTGCAGCCGGAGTGGATGCGCTTCGCGCAACCGATCGGCCGCCCACTCGGGCATCATCGCGCGGACAACAGGCTGGAGGAACGTCCGATAAAGCGAGAGGTTGATTTCCGACACCTTGGCGACCGTCGCAAAGCGGCGGTCGTCCTCGGCGCTATTGCAGCCGAGCGCTCTGATATCATCGAGCGTCCTTGCCTCGCAGCGCATGATCCAATCGCCCTCGACGAGATCGCCGCCGATGGTCTCATCGGTCTTAGCTTCGAAAATCGCCTCATAGAGGCCTAGCGGCAACGCATCGATCAGGTCGATGTTGCTGGAGAATTCTCCGTGCTCCTTGCGGGCAACGCTCGCGGACACGAAGATCCCGAGATGGCCGATGGTTTCGTGAACGGTGTAGACGATCGTCTGCCCGTGCGAACGTATCTCGTTTACGTCATCATAGAGGTCCAGGACCCACCCGAGCGCTTGTGCGGGGGGCGTGATGTTATCCCCTTTGGAGCAGAAGACCACGATCGGCGCACGAATGTTGCGAAGATCGATTGCCTCGCCGTTGGATGCCTCGATACGACCTGCCGCGAGATTGTTGCCAACGAAGAGTTCATCGACGATGAACTGGATCTCTTCGGCATTCAGGCTGACGTGTCCGCCCCACCATTCCTCGAAGCCGAGATAGCGCGGCGCTTCGGTGTCGATCTTCGAGTAGAGATTATACTGCTTGGTCCAGAGCGTGTTGGCAGGATTCTGGTTCTCGAAATTCTGAACCAGCCAGGCGCCGTCGAACTGTCCGTGGCCAAGGTCGCTTGTCAACGCGGTGAGCCAGCTGCCACCCAGCAACCCGCCCGTATAGCGCATCGGATACTTGCCGCGCTCACCAGCCCAATAGGACAGCGGCGCGCCGGCAATGATAATCGATCCGAAGAGTTCCGGGCGCATGGCAGCGAGCATCATGACGGCCCAGCCCGCCTGGCAATTTCCGATCACGCAGGGCTTGGCGTCGGCCTGCGGATGCAGCGAAATGACTTTCTCCAGAAAGATCGCTTCCGCTCGAGCAATGTCTTCGATCGTCTGTCCCGGCACCGGCTGGGGAAGGAAGCCGATGAAATAGCATGGATGCCCAGCTCTCAGCGCGACGCCGATTTCGCTGTCTGCTTTGAACCCTCCGATGCCCGGCCCATGTCCGGCTCTCGGATCGACGACAACAAACGGTCGGCGTGTCTGGTCAACCTCTATTCCATCAGGCGGGACAATCCGGACCAGCGCGTAGTTGACCGGCCGCTCGAGCGTGCGTCCATCGAGCACAATTTCGGGTGTGAAGCTTAGAACATGCGGCGCTGTCGCTTCGGCATGAGCCCGGTATTGGTTGCCGCGCTTGCGCATGACGTCCCAGAACAGCACGCTGCGCTGAGCGGCATCCAAGGCATAATCGAAAGCAAGACCGGCTGGGCCAAACTGAGCGGCGAAACCGGCCGTCGGAAGATAGGAAGAGTACCGCATGCCAAAGCTCCCTCGTTCACCCTCTCATCGAGGATCAAGTTCCTATGCTCGCGATAGTATTCTCGCTCTGCGTCCACTCTGTGAACGAACAGCTCGCGCTGTCAGACACATGTTTTGTTAGCAGATGCAGCATAGGCGCATCGGGCGGAGCACCCAACGTATTTTACGGTAGCATACGCCGTTCTTGAATGGCGCCCATGTAGGGAAGGCCGGTTTCTCGGCGAGCTCTCTTGTAAATCCGCAGCAGGCCCGAAGGCCTGGTCCATCTCGCCCTGACAAGGCTCGATGACCGGCCCAGCCGCGCACCTCCCATTGAGAAGCCAGTCAGGCGATAATGTATTGAATGTTGCATCGCCCATGAATCGGAGACGTCTCGACATGCGCCTGCACGCCGAACACGTCGCCGATCAGATCCCGCGTCAGAACGTGCTGCGGAGTCCCGATCGCAACGACCGAACCCTGCTGGAGAACAGCCAGTTGATCGCAGAACATAGCGGCTAGGTTGAGATCGTGCAGGGCGATGACACAGGTGACGCCGAGCCTGGAAATCAGGCCCAGGATTTCGAGCTGATGCTGGATGTCGAGGTGGTTCGTCGGTTCATCGAGGAGTAGTTCAGCCGGGCTCTGCGCAAGGGCACGCGCGATATGGACACGCTGGCGCTCGCCGCCGGAGAGCGTCTGCCAAAGTTGCGTCGCTCGGCCTTCCATGCCGACGCGGGACAGCGCCTCATCGACTGCAGCATCGTCCTTTACTCCCAGGGGTGAAAGGGCGCCGCGATGTGGCGTGCGACCGAGGCGTACAACATCCCTTGCCGTCAGTTGCGTCTCGGTTGTGGCCTGCTGCTCGACGAAAGCAATGCGGCGCGCGAGATCGCTCCGCGCCAACGTCGTAACGTCGCTCTCGCCCAAGCGGATAATACCGCTACGCACCTTGCGCAAACGACAGATCAGCCGCAACAGGCTCGACTTGCCGGATCCGTTCGGCCCGAGCAGGCCTAGAACCTTTCCTGTCTGCACCGTCAGGCTGACGCCGTTGACGATCAGCGAGTTGCCTGCTGCAAAGCTTACATCTTCGAGCCTGATGCTCATGCGGTCCTCCGAGCGCGATACAGGATGACCGCAAAGGCCGGTGCGCCGAACAAGGCCGTGACGACCCCGATCGGCAGGACCTGTTGCGGGATGATGATCCGCGAGATGATGTCGGCACCGATTAGGAAGATCCCGCCGCCGAACATGGTCGCCGGAAGCAGGCGATCATGCCTGGCCCCGACGAGGAACCTCGCGGCATGCGGAATGACCAGCCCGACAAAACCGATTGCGCCAACCATGCTGACCACGGTTGCGGTCATCAACGCCGTCGTTCCAAGAAGCACCACCTGCACGCGCCTGACCGCAATGCCCAACGATGCCGCTGCATCTGTTCCGAAGGCGAACGCATCCAAGGGTCGCACATGGAACAGCGAAACGGCGAAACCGAACATCGTCACCGGCACGACCAGATAGACGTCAGGCCAGCGGACGCCGCTCAGCGACCCAAGCAACCAGAACATGACGCCCCTTGCCTGCTCGGCATTTGCCGAAGTCGTGACGATATAGGACGTGACTGCGTTGAAGAGTTGCGATCCGGCGACGCCGCAAAGAATGATGCGCTCGCTGCTACCTCCGGCGCGTGCCGCAAGAAAGGCCACGAGCAGGAAGGCGACAACAGCGCCGATGAACGCGCCACCTGACAGGCTCAGAACACCATAGCCGAAGCCGAGCAGCATCACGCAAACCGCGCCGGTCGAGGCTCCTGCGGAAACACCGAGCACATAGGGTTCTGCTAGCGGGTTGCGCAGCAACGCCTGCAGAACTGCCCCGCTGAGCGCGAGGGACGCCCCCGCACTTGCAGCCACCAACGCCCGGCTCAATCTATAGTCCCAGATGATGCCTTGATGAATGCGGCTAAGCTCGAAAGCCGAACCGAACAGGCGGTTCAACACGGCCTTCGCGGTCGTCGCCAGCGGGATCGATATTTCCCCTATCGAAACAGCAAGACCGATCATCAGCGCGAGCAAGGAGAATGCAGCAATGACGAGCGCAGCATGCGCCCACCATTGCTGCTGCTTGAGAATGGCGCCGCTCACTGCGCCAGACCGAAGGAATTGATGCCCTTCGCCAGTATCTCGATGCCGTCGATCGTCCGGATCGTCGGGTTCATCGATTGGGCATCCATCGTCACAATGCGCTTGTTCCTGACGGCATCGAGTTGGCTCGTGACCGGATCTTTTGCCAGAAAGTCGAGCTTTACCGCAGGGTCATCGGCCGCATACCGTCTCCGATCCATCGTCGCGATAACGATCACAGCCGGATTGGCCTCCGCAATCGTCTCCCAGCCGACGAGCGGCCACTCCTCCTCTGTCGCAACCACATTCTGCGCACCGAGCGTCTTCAGAATATAGGCCGGGGCGGTGTTCTTTCCGGCGATGAATGCATCTCCGTTGACTTCCTTGCTGGAGAACCAGAAGACGACCAGGAGGTTCTTCGCAGCAGCGCCCGCAACCGATGCGACCGCCCGCGCTTCACGCTGCCTCAGTTCGGCAATGAGCGCATCGCCGCGTTCCTTGATGTCGAAGATTTCGGCAAGTTCAGCGATCTCCCGATAGATCAGGTCCGTCGTGAACAGTTCCTTGCGAACGCCGTCGCCGCTGTCGGCATTGATCTTGGCGACGCAATCTGCCGGCGCGATGTAGGTGTTGATGCCGAGTTCGGCAAATTGCTCTCGCTTGCCGACAGACCCCTGTTGGCCGACGTGCCATTCAAACTCGGCGGCAACCAGATCCGGCTCCCGTCCGACGACGGATTCAAAGCTCGGATCGTTGTCGGCAAGCCGTTTGATCCTGGCGTTGACTTCGGCATATTGCGGCAAGACCGGGCCGACCCAAACTGCCGTTCCGGCAATCCTATCCGCCAACCCGAGCGAGAAAAGAACTTCGGTCATCCCCTGACCGATCGATACGATCTTGGCCGGCGCCTTGTCGAAGACGACCTCGCGGCCGCAATTGTTGATGATCAATGGGTACTGGGTGGCGGCGAGACTTGGCGCTGTCAAGCCAACAAAGCCGAAGGCAAGTGCAATGGCTGCAAGAAATTTACGCATAGGGATCTCGATTGGGAGGGAAGGAACCAGCGTTTATTGCCGGCGCAACCGCCAGGAATGACGGCACGCCGCGCTAACGCTAGCGGCGGAAAACCCAATCGAGACGGATGTGTGCTCTATGTCGGTGGAGGCGCAGGTCAATCATGTCTGTTCCTTTCCGGGCATCCCCGCCCGGGTGATTGGATCGTGATTGACGGCAGGTCTCCTGGCTCACGAATATGTGCCTTCATCTGCCTTCCCGCGACTTCGTCGCAGTGGCATGGCCCAAGGGCCCTTGGATGAGCGGCAATCCGCTTACAGTTGCGGGGGCAGCCACGGTTTTGGTCCCTCTTGGGTCGTCCTCACCGTGTTCCCTATTAATCCCCTCAGAGTCGTCCTCGGGGAACCGTCGCGCTCAGTTACGCTGGCGAGCGGCGCGACGTCAAGTCAGCGGTTGGTCGGCGCCCGTCCCGGTTGGCTCTGCTGCATATCCTGAAACCCGACTTCAGGACATCCGCGGATGTTGGCGAAGGTGATCTCGCGGCGATCGCCCCATTCGGTCAATCCCCTCAGCGTCAAAACGTTCTCGTCGCGATAGACAAGATCCGTGCGGTAGATGCCGGCGCGGCGGGCCCGGTTCTGCGCCTGACTGACGTTGCAGGTGCCTTCCGATGGCGACACATGCCACGTGCTCGTACCACTGCCGTTGGATTGCCAACCGCCTGACTGGCCTAAAGCCGTCGCCGGCAAAAGGACTGCGAAAAACCCCAAGGTCGTATGGAAGGCCGCCTTCATAACCCCTGCCTCGATTGCGCGCGAAGTGTTGCCACAAGCGCCGAGATGATGCGGCCAAAATAGCCGGACCGATGCATAGCGCAATCATCTCCAGCCTAGGCTGCACGCCATTTACAACAAATCGCGAGGAAGTCGCCCATCAGCGTTGATGAACGGTTAAAAGTGCTCTGCTTGCCGGAGCAATCGCCGTCTCGACGCCGACGATTGCGCTCAGGCACGGCAAGCATCTATCGTGCTGGCTCTCCTTCTGGACGACCACGTGCAAGCTTGTCAGGAAGCGGCAGTCCGTTCGGGGTGAATTCGAGCGAGCCCGAGTTTATGCAGAAGCGCTCACCTGTAGGAGGTGGGCCGTCAGGAAAGACATGTCCCTGGTGCGCGCCGCAACGCGCACAAACGACTTCTGTCCTGAGCATACCGTACCGGGTGTCACAAACGCGCCGCAGGTGGTCGTCGGCTGCCGGGGCAGTGAAGCTCGGCCAGCCTGTACCACTTTCGAATTTCGCAACTGCCTTGAACAGGGGAAGGCCACAGAGCCGGCAGGTATAAAGCCCCTCGCGTCGCTCGTGGAGAAACACACCACAGAACGGTGCCTCCTCACCATGCTCCAAGAGCAGATGCCGATCCTCCTCGCTGAGGTCCGCCACAAGCTGCTGCATCAGTTCCCGAGTGGGAGGGGTGAGATCGAACTGCAATTCGACGATGTCACGCATTCTTGTTCTCCTTCAATCCCGGTGAATTCTCGAAATCGCTTGGCTGGATTACCGTTGCCAAAGACACCACCAACGGCGCCGGCAACCGCGGCGGAGCCAAGCAGGCTATGCCATGTGATCGATGATGCTGGAGCTGTCATGACATCCTCCATCTTGAGGTTGCTCGGGATGCGGCCACAATTTCACTGAAGGCGGCGCGCATCCTGCTGCATGATGGTGTTGGCGATACCTTGGATCGGTTCTCGCAGAGAGCCTTCTCACCTGTTCAAACGAGGGTGAGCGCCACGTCAATGTTGCCCCGCGTTGCCTTGGAGTAAGGGCAGATCTCATGTGCTGCGTGGATGAGTTCCTCCGCGACATCACGCTCGATGCCCGGTACGCTCACGTTCAAGCGTGCACGCAGGAAGTATGAACCACCGTCGGCGTTCAGATCGATTTCCGTGTCAATCTCAGGCTCAACGGGCAGCTTGATCTTTCTTTGCGCTGCAGCGACCTCAATGGCGCCGATGAAGCAAGCAGACCATGCGGCGCCGAAGAGGCGTTCGGCGGCCGGGTGCGGCTGTGACAACTGAAGGTCAAGCTCGCCATCGCTGCTGCGTGTGAAACCGTCGCGGCCACCCTTGTTGTGGGTCTTGCCGGTAAAGAGGAGCTTCTCGGTCATGGTAAAATCCTTTTTGGTTGCGCTAACTACTCGTATCCGCTTCAATCGGATACGATCTAAATAGGTTGACGAAAACCCGTTGTCAATACGATTGCGATTTAATCGGATGCGATTTATATAAAGGACATGACGAACAATCGAATAGGATCTCCCATGTCCGCATCCAAAACCGCCAAGAACCTGGAGACAGGGATGCCCTCTTCCGGCGAGAGCGACAGCAAGAGCAACAAGCTTTCAAACTTTCTGTGCTTCGCGGTCTACTCGGCAAATCTGGCCTTTGGCCGCGCATACAAGCCGATCCTGGACAAGCTGAACCTGACCTACACACAGTACATCGCAATGGTCGCCCTCTCCGAGAAGGACGACCAGACCGTGGGAACGCTCGGCGAAAAGCTCTTCCTGGAATCAAACACGCTGACGCCGATGCTCAAGAAACTTGAAACCTTGGGCTATATCCAACGCAGACGCGATCCCGCCGACGAGCGGCAGGTGAGATTGAGCCTGACTGCAGCCGGACGCGATCTCGTCGCGGCGGATCCCGGCGCTCCGCTGGTCGAAGCAACCGGCCTCGGCGAGGACTTTCCGGCCGTCCAGAAGTCCGTGGTACGGCTGCGCAACAACCTCCTGAAGGCAACGCAGGACGGATCTGAGAAGGATTGAATTCTCTCCGCCGGCGAGCGTCGATGCGTTCGGCGCTCGCCCCTAATCTGGTGGCAGATGCCACACCGATCAGCCAATCGTCGGGCAGCAACCGCGAAAACTCGCTGTAGATCTCGGCAACGCTTGGACGATCACTAGCCATCGAGCGTTCATCGGCGTTCGCGGCAGCGATGGCCGATAGCGCTGAGTGCATGAACCTGTTCCCGTGCCAAATCCTTTCTGCTCAATTTATATCGCGTCCGAATACATCGTACGCGCTTTAAATGCGCAAACCAAATCTCGACGTCAACATATCTGCGATTTAATCGGATGCGATTTTTGTGTTCAAGTGCGAGTGGCCGAAGCATTCTTTACTTATCTGAGCGATAGACCGCGCGGGCGCCCCCTGGGATGTCCGCGACGAATGTGGACCGCATCTGCAGCCATGACGGCGCACGGGTGCATCATACAAAATGGGGTTGCTGGCAGATCGCCATATCACCGTTCAAATCCGACATTCCCCCGAAAGGCTCATGGCGGTTACACGCGCAACTCGCTGCCGCTTCGAAAGTATATGTGGATTAACGCATGTGATAAATTCCATATCGCTGCACTTCAGGTAGCATGTGCTTGGATGATTACATTTCCTAGTCATCAAGAGGTCACTGCAAAACTCACATCGTTTGTTTTGCGGTGACCTCGCCAAAAATCCGCGAGCGGCGGATCCAGCCCCCCAGCACCTATGACATCAAGCATGTGACCGTTGACGAAACGCGATGCTCCTGGACGGATGACAGGTCCGCGGGACCAAGGCCTTGCAACGGGTCGCTCGCGTTCCCATCTTATGGCGGTCACCCAAAAATACGAACCTGACACGGTCGACGCCTCGCGCGTCGTGTCTTGCCGCTTTTCTCCGGTCTGCGTGATCGAAAACCGGCGCCGTGTCGAGCATGCCGCAAGAGCGGCAAAGGACTTCAACTGAACAAAACCGATATCGCCGCCGCCCCAGCGGCGGGTCCGCGCGAGCGCGACGACGCCGCTCGCGGCCCGGACAAAAACTGGAAACCTTATCCCTGCCTTCTCACGCGCCGTGAACTGCAGGAACTGATCGCTCAGCAACTTGGCTGAGACGCACCCCAACTCTGCAAGGAGAAAAAGATGCAGGTCATCGTCAGAGACAACAACGTCGAACAAGCCATGCGCGCACTGAAAAAGAAGATGCAGCGCGAGGGACTCTTCCGCGAAATGAAGGAACGCCGATCCTACGAAAAACCGTCGGAGCGGCGAGTGCGCGAGCGAGCGCAGGCAATCGCCAGGCAGCGCAAGGCTGCCAGGAAGAAGTTGCAGCGCGAAGGTCTTTTGGCCTCGCCGAGACGGCGCTCCTCCAGCCGATAGGCGTTCAGAAACATTTGCCGTCGGGTGTTCTCGACGGCAGCTCCATCCCGCGAAAGGATCAACTATGGAAGAACTGCACAGCCTGACGGTTTCCGATGAACGGCTAGAGGACTGCCGGGAGGTGATCGAACCTGATCTCCAGGAGCTCATTCAAACAACAGTCGCCTCCGGCTTCTCAGCCGAAGAGGTTCTGATTGCGATCAGTGAACTCGTGGCAGAGGACTATGCCGTGTTGGCCAAATACCCGAGCGTCCACTGATGTCCCGAACAGATCGGCGAATGAACATCCCAGCCGAGTCATGATCTCATGAGAGGTTGATCGTTTTGCGCAAACACCTACATCCCGCTTATCGCTCGTTGGCAGAGAGGAGGTTCGTCATGAACACGATCGGCCACGCAACCGAACCAACGTGGGCGGCACCCGTGGCAATCCAGATTGGGACACGACCCTCTGAATATATCCATGGTCCGGCCGAAGCGGTTGAGTATCTGGAACACCGATGGCCGCTCCAAAGCAGCATGCACGTCGAGGCGGCCAAGCGCCGGTGCGTGGAGGCCATGAACCACCTCGCGCACCTGGAAGCCGCCAGAGATGCATTTGTCGCAGCTGCTGTGGAAGCCAAAGTGTTGGCCTAATCAATTCCGAGGCGGAGGCGGCGTGCAATCATCGCCGTCTTCGCCGCCCGCCCATTGCTGACGGCCCCAACCGCTATGTCCAAATAAATGGACACGCCGCGTGGACCACGTTGGCTCAAAGCCGATAAATCTAATGCGTCGTGACGGACTTGGGTGAGCGTGAGCGACGGGGTTTGCTTGCGGGAGACGCGGCTATTGCAATCTCGGCAGCTTTCGTCTTCTTCGCGGCAGGCTTTTCACCCGCGGACTTCGTTGCGGTTTTCGGCTTCGCGGATTTCACCTTGACGGTCGGCTTCTTCGCCGCATCGACGCGTTCGCCAAACTCTTTGAACGCCTGCAGCCAATGCTTCATATCCTGACCGTGAGGGCGTCCCTCCTGCTCCCAGATCTCATAGGCACGACGGCGAATGTTCTCTTCATGCTCATTCATGACGGACCCTGCTCCTGTTGAAACCAATCTTAATTGGCGCAAGCGATCCAATAGGCAATGGAGACACCAGCATCGGTTGATCGAAAGAAGCCGGCAATAGCAGCGAACGCAACGTAGCGATTGTCTTTTCCGAAATGTCTCTATCTACCGTCGCGCGAACAAACTCAGCAGGAAGGAAACAAAATGAAACGCGTATCGATTTTGCTGCTTCTGGCAGGAGCCACGATGGCCGGATGCACGCCGACCCAGCAAGGGGCGGGAATTGGTGCAGCCTCGGGCGCGGTTATCGGCGGCGTGGCGACCGGCAACGTCCGCGGTGCCGCTGTTGGCGCTGCCATAGGTGGCGCCGCCGGCGCCGTCATCGGCAATGTCGCCGGGCAGCCCGGCCAATGCTACTACCGCGATCGGTACGGCCGGCGATACGTCGCCAACTGCCCACGCTGATAGCGCCAGGGCGCGGCAAGCGCGGCTGGCTCAAGTCAAGTGCGGAAGATCGCTACCGCGGCGATAACAAGCTCGGCTTGTTCGCCGCGTTCGCTTCGTTTGGAAGAAACTCCTGCCTTCAGGTCTATGCTCGTTGATTGGCCCTCCTCACTGATCGAGAGGGGGCGTCATTAGGCATCGAATTGGCAAGGCTCCATCTGCCGCTGTGCAGTCGGAAAATCAACTCCGAACCAGCACGCTCGCCTGTACCGGCAGCTCAATACCTTTCAGCGAAAGCGCACGGACATGCGCTGCGGATGTAAGATGCGCGGCCTGAGCGGCGGACTCCGGCGACATGACGATCTCGCCTGCCCCTGCTTGCGATTCCAGCCTCGACGCAAGATTAACAGCACCGCCAATCGCCGTGAAATCGCTGCGGAAGCTCGAAAACTCACCGATCTCAACCTCGCCGGTGTGAATGCCGACACCGACACCGAACGTGTGATCACGATCGAGGCTTTCGAACGCTGCTATGCAATGTTGCTGTATGTCGAGCGCCGCCATAACCGCGGCGGCGGCGTGATCCCTTCTCAGGATCGGAAAATTGAAGATCGCCATCAAGCCGTCGCCCATTTGCTTGTTGACGATACCGTCGTGGGCCCAGATCGCTTGCGCACATCGATCGTGAAACAGGCTGACAATCTCACTCAACCTGACCGGCTCGATATGCTCCGAGAGGGCAGTGAACCCTCTGATATCAGCAAACAAGATGGTTGCGGTCGCAGTAACATGGCGCTGTTTCTTGACGTAGCGAAACGACCGCTCGCAAATCGTGCAGATATTGGGGTTCATCTTGCTGCGGGTGACGCCAAATATGCGAAACGGCAGTGCAAGCGGGCCGCGGATTGGGATAGGAACGTGCATCTGATCCCAGCACCCCCGGCAGATTTGGGCATCCTTGTGACTGACCGGATCCGTTGGTTGGGAGGTTGGCATCCGCGACCTCCGACAAAAGGCTGGTCGTTACCCTGATTGAAAACAAACTTCTAATATTTGCCGGCATTTTGCAACTCAGGTGAAGCTTTTAACCACGAAAGATCGCAACCGCGGCAGCGACAAGCTCTACGTTGTTGGCTGCCACTTCCCCGCTTGGCAAAAGTTTTCCATCCTCGAGACCGACGCGTGTGGAATAGCATCGCTCCTTCGCCAGCCGGACGAACGGCCACACCGTGGCGTCGAAACCATGCAAAAGGATGGGTCGGCGCACATTGGCGCGCTGTAGCCTGACGATTATCTCCTCGCCGACATCGATTGCGGCTTGCAAGTCCGCCTCGTTATCGAGCTCAACGAGGATACGGAAAACGTGCTCATGTCCCTCCAGACCGATGTATCGTTCGGCATCCGCAACCGATGCCAGGCCGGCTTCGATCCCAATCCCTTTTTGACGCAGCAATGCCATGATGGACGGCGCGTCGCTCTCCGAGAGGTTCACCGACGCATAGTCCGGCAGGACACTCCAGCGACGAATGGCCTCCAAGTTCGCCGGTCGTCGCCTTCAATCCAGGCGCCGGTGGACACGCCGAGAAGCGAGCCAGGACAGGCACGCCGAACCGCATCGATCGTGTCATCGACCGCCGCGAGGCTCTCCCTCCCGTCAATGCCCCGCGGATGAATGTGGAGTTCGGCAGCACCTGCGGCCACCGCCCTAGCTGCGTCCCTTGCCATCGTCTCAGGTGTCAGAGGCAATTTTGGATGGTAGTCGATCGGCCGCGCGCCATTGATGCAAGCTTGAATGATCATGGGAAATCCACGCTGCTTCCATCTTACCTGACGCACTTGACGCCTCGGAACGCAAAAAGGCAACACACCGTTTTATCTGCCCATTTCGTGGAGAAGCGCTACTCCGGGCGATACTAAAACGCGATCCAGTGCGGGATCAGCGTTGATCAACAGCATCCCTGCACCCGGAACCGATATCTCGGCCGCCTGAATCTCCAACCGCGTGGGCTCGGGAACACTGGCGTGTTCAATATTCTCTTGCAAAAAAGCACGCATAATGATAATGACTGTCCAGTCAGTCATAATAGAAAACAGCAACGATGCCAGAGAAAAAGCGAGAAAGACGGGATCCGGAGCAGCGTCGGGCCGAGATTTTGGCCGCCGCCTTCGCCTGCTTCGCGGAACGCGGTTTCGCCGCGACCCGCATGGAGGATGTCGCGGCCCGCGCCGGCATCGCCAAAGGCACGGTTTATCTGCATTTCCCTGACAAGGAGCGACTCTTCATCGAGCTTGTGTCTGGCATCGCGACGCCTCTCCTCGGTGAAGTCGGCGGCATGGTCCAGAACGAGGCCATCCCAGCGCGTGCAGCTGTGTCAATGTTCTATGGGCTCTTCAAGCACCAGGTTCTGGAGACGGAGCGCCGGCATCTGCTGCGGCTGATCCTCGCCGAGGGTCCGATGTTCCCCGTTGTGACCGAATTCTATTACCGCGAGATCATCACCAAAGGCCTCGCGATCATACGCGTCCTGCTTGCCCGCGCCGCAGCGCGCGGTGAACTGCGCAATCCCGCTGTCGCTGATGTCCCGCAACTGGTTATGGCGCCGGCAGTGATGTCGATCATTTGGGCGACGCTTTTCGAAGGCTACGAGCACCTCGATACGCAGAAACTCTTCGACACGTTCCTTGACACGCTCTTCGTGCCGGAAGGAGGCACGATATGAAACGGATCCTCATCGTCGTCATAGTGGCCGCCGTGGCACTCGCCACCCTGCCCTTCCTGTTCTCCGACAGATCCCAGCGCGCCTACCAGGGGTGGATCGAGGCCGACACGCTGTTCATCGGCGCTGACACGAGCGGCCGCGTGGTCAAGCTCGATGTCGCCGAGGGCCAGGCAATTGCGCCCGGTGCGCCGCTCTTCAGCTTGGACTCTCAGAGCGAGGAGGCCGCCGTCGGCGCCGCACGCGCTTCATTGGCGCGCCTGCAGGCCGAACTGGAACTCGCCGAAGCCAAGCAAAAGCGGCCGGAAGAGATCGACATGCTGCGCGCCAGCGAACGTGAGGCGATCGCCCGGCTGGAGCTGGCATCGCAAGACCTCGATCGCACCCGTGTGCTCGTCGAGCGCGGCACCGCGACGAAGGCGACCCTCGATACGGCGACGGCCACGGAAGCCGCCAACCGCGCCGTCCTCGACAATGTCCGCAGCCAGATCACGCTTGCCAATCTGCCGGCCCGCGTTGAAATGCTGCGCCAATCGAGGGAAGCTGTCGCTGCGGCGAAGGCCGATCTAGCCTCGGCGGAAGCTGCGCTCGCCCGCCGCTTCGTGTCCGCTCCGGCAACGGGCAGCATTGAAACGATCTACTACCGCACCGGCGAGGTCGTCCCTGCCGGCCGACCGATTGTCGCGCTCTTGCCGCCAGAAAACGTCCGCATCCGCTTCTTCGTGCCCGAGACCGAGATCGCGTTGTTCTCGCTGGGTCAATCGATCCACGTCGCTTGTAATGCCTGCCAGCCCACCGATGCAAAGATCAGCTTCATCGCAAAGACCGCCGAATATACACCCCCGGTCATCTACAGCCTCGAGGAGCGCGCCAAACTCGTCTACCGCGTCGAGGCGATCCCCACTGATCCAAACGCACTGAGCCCTGGCCAGCCGGTGGATGTCAGCGCGGGAGCCAGTCCATGAGCGACACGGCAACGGTGGTCGACACTCCTGAAACGGTGATCGACGTCCATCACCTCACCAAAAGTTTCGGAAGCCGAAAGGTAGTCGACGATCTGTCCATGTCCGTGAAGAAAGGCCGCATTCACGGCTTTCTCGGTCCGAACGGCTCCGGCAAGACGACGACGATCCGCATGCTCTGCGGCCTGCTGACACCGGACAGTGGCGACGGCACATGCCTGGGTTTCGACATTCTGACCGAAAGCGATCGCATCCGCCGCCGCGTCGGCTACATGACGCAGAAGTTTTCGCTCTATCAGGATCTGTCAATCCGGGAGAATCTTGAGTTCGTCGCCCGCGTCTACGGCTTGGCGGATGCTCGCGGCAAAGCAAGCGCCGCGATTGAGCGTCTTGGCCTGAAAGGGCGCGAAGGGCAACTTGCCGGAGAACTCTCGGGCGGCTGGAAGCAACGCCTCGCGCTCGGCGCCTGCATCCTACCCGACCCCGCTCTGCTTCTCCTCGACGAGCCCACAGCCGGTGTCGATCCCAAGGCCCGCCGGGATTTCTGGAACGAGATACACGCGCTCGCCGCCGACGGCCTCTCGGTGCTCGTTTCCACCCACTATATGGACGAAGCGGAGCGCTGCCATGAAATCGCCTATATCGCCTATGGCAAACTGCTGGCGCAGGGAACAGTGGACGAAGTGATCGCGAGCACCGGTCTCGTGACTTGGACCGCCTCCGGGGCGGGCGTGCAACGTCTCCAAGCCGAACTGGAGAACCAGCCGGGTGTCGACATGGTCGCGCCCTTCGGGACCAGCCTGCATGTTGCCAGCCGCGACCCCAAGGCGCTTGAAAAAGCGATCGCGCCATACCGAGAACAGTCCGATCTCAAGTGGCAAGAGGGCGAAGCGACGCTGGAGGATGCCTTCATCGATCTGATGCGCCGCTCGGAGGACAATTTCCAATGACGATGACAACGGCGAACGGCAATCACAACGGCAACGGGATCTCATTCGGGCGCTTCTGGGCGATGACCATCAAAGAATTCATCCAGATGACCCGTGACCGCATAACGCTGGCGACGATGGTCGCCTTGCCGATCATGCAGTTGTTCCTTTTCGGCTTTGCAATCAACACGACGCCGCACAATCTGCCGACCGCAGTGCTGATGCGCGAGAACACCGACGTCGGCCGGTCGATACTGGCGGCGCTGGAGAATACCGATTTCTTCCAGATCCGTTATGTCGTCACCCGAGCCGAAGACATGGATTCGCTTCTGGAATCCGGCAAGGCCCTGTTCGTCGTGGAGATCCCCAACGGCTTCGAGCGCTCGCTTCGGCGCGGCGATACGCCATCGCTGCTGGTCGCTGCCGATGCCACCGATCCGGTCGCGTCGAGCTCGGCGCTGGGTGCGCTTTCCGGCATCGTGACGTCGGCGCTCGCCAACGACAGGCAGGTCGAGTTCGCCGAACCAACCAAGCCCGCCTTCTCCATCGTCCAGCACCGCCGTTACAATCCGGCCGGTTCATCGACGCTGAACATCGTACCCGGACTGCTCGGCACGATCCTGACGATGACGCTGCTGATCTTCACGGCCCTCTCCGTCACCCGGGAGATCGAGCGCGGCACGATGGAGAATCTGCTCTCCATGCCAATCAAGCCGCTGGAAATCATGCTGGGCAAGATTGCGCCCTATGTGCTGATCGGCCTCGTCCAGTCGCTGCTTATTATTGCCGCCGGCCTGCTTGTCTTCGGCATTCCAATCCTCGGCAACCCGGCTTCACTCGCGGCTGCGACCACGCTCTTTGTCATCACCAATCTGTCGATCGGCTACACCTTCTCGACGATCGCTGCCAATCAGTTGCAGGCCATGCAGATGGCGATGATGTTCTTCCTGCCGAACATCCTGCTGTCGGGTTTCATGTTTCCGTTCGCCGGCATGCCGAAATGGGCGCAATGGATCGGCGAGGCCCTGCCGTTGACCCACTATATCCGGATTGTCAGGGCGATCATGCTGAAGGGCGCCAGTATCGAGATCCTTGCCTACGACACGATCGCCCTCGCATGCCTGATGGCAGTCGCCATGCTGATTGCTGTCCGCCGCTTCCGCAGGACATTGGACTAGACGGTTTCAGCGGGATTTCGCCGGCGCCGCATATCCAGGAGAGATCATGACCGGCTGACTCGGGGCCGTCGGATGGCACGGACCTTGCCACTGTTGCCACCGCCACAATACAGCCGATCCGCGCCATCGGACTCAAGTCCCGATACGCCTATGCCCGCCGGCATGTCGATGCGTTCCAGCACCCGTCCGGAGTCGGGGTCAATGCGTCGGACATCGCACTCATCGCTTTCCCAGGTGGCGTGCCAGAGCTCGCCATCGACCCAGGTCACCCCGGTAACGAAACGATTGGACTCGATGCTGCGAAGAAGCGTGCCGGTCTCCGGATCGATCTGATGGATCTTCCGGCCACGATACTCTCCCACCCAAAGCGTCCCCTCCGCCCAGGCGAGCCCGGAATCGCCGCCATTGCCGGGAGCCGGGATCGTCGACAGCACCTCGCCGGTCTTTGGATCGATCTTCTGGATCCGGTCCTCGGCAATCTGGAAAAGATAGCGCCCATCAAAAGCGGTTCCGGCGTGCGCCGCAACGGCGATTGTATGCTCGACCTCACCAACATCGGGATCGAGGGCATTAAGCCTGTCGCCGGATGCGAACCAGACATGCTGGCCGTCATAGGTGACGCCGCCCACCTGGTTCACATCCGGAAAGGGGCCATATTCACGAAGGATTTCAGCTTTTGAGTGTTTCATGGGCCAATCCTAGTCATTGGGCAAAGGACCTGGGAGTAACAAAGTTGACGGGAACCCAGGCAACGAAGGGATCGTCCACCGGCGCGCGGGCCCGCGCCCGAAGGAGCGCACTTTGCCTGTTTCCGCGAGTGCATCAAGCGCCCGCTGCACAGTACGCGGGCTCGCTCCGATCGCAATCGCCAGTGCCGAACTCGACCAGGCCTCCCCGTCGGCCAGAAATGCGAGGATCTCACCATTCTGCTCCTCGATGGGCGGAGCCAGGATGACCACCTCGCTGGCGCGACGCGGCGCCAGCACAAAGCCGTCCTTGGTTGCCTCGATATCCGCTATGCGGTGAAGCTCACCGCGCAGACGCCCGACTTCAACACGCAGCCTGGCGCGGTGCGATTCATCGGCATCCTTCGCGCCGAACGCTCGGGCAACGAGCATGTTCCGCGACACGTCTACTGGCCAGTTCTCCGCAAGCGCACGAGCCAGCGCGAACAAGACCGGACGCGTCGTCAGCGAAACGAGCTCGTCGCCATTTCGCACGACATAACGGCATGCATCGACGACCAGCGCCCCTGACGTCAACACCGCCTCGACCTCCTCCAGCAGCAGGAATCGCTCGTCACCTTGCCCGATCAGCCTCGCTGCCGGTATTTTCAGAACTTGGGACACGGCCTCAACTTCCGCGTCGAGGGCTGGAATACCGGCCTCGCGCGCAGCATTTTCCGCACGACGCAGGGCCGCGCGTGCCGCACTCGTGCGAAGACGACGAATGGCAATCCCCCCAACGACCAGTTCGTGGGCAGTCCGCAACGGAGGCGGAAGCGGCGCCGGATCGACGCCCGTGAGCAGGCGTTCGGCCTCATCGAGATGGCCGATGAGCAACAACCGCCGGGCCTCGAGATGCCGCGCATGGGCAGCGTTCAAGCGGTCATCATGCGCCTCCAGCACTTCCCGCGCGGCGGTAAGTGTCTTGGCCGGCCAGGTCAGATCACGCGAGACGAGCGCGATTTCCGCCTCGGCAACGAGGCAGCGCGCTCGTGCAACAGGTTCCCTTGCTCCGAACGCACGGGCAGCCATCTTCAGCAGAGCCTTTGCCCGGACGAGATCGCCAAGCTGCGCCATCACGATGCCGCGAAGCGCAAGGGCGGGCGCATCGTTGCGCAGCGCTACCCTCTTCAAGGCGCCGAGAAGATCACCGGTCGAAAGTAGCCTCGCCGCGGCGATGATCATCGAGTCCATCGAAATCCCGTCAAACTTGTAACTCCCACCCTCGCCCGCTCCGGCCCTAGTCTGCTCACGACCACCAAGCAGGCCGCAACTGGCGGCATGCTACGTCAACAGACATCAAGAGGAGAAGTATGATGACGATGCATATTACAGGCACACGCGAAGAATGGCTTGCGGCACGGCTCGAACTGCTCGCCGAAGAAAAGGAACTAACGCGGCGCAGCGATATGCTGGCGCAACGCCGACAGGAACTGCCCTGGGTACGAATCGACAAGGACTACCGGTTCGAGACTGACAGCGGCAGCGCTTCGCTGGCCGACCTCTTCAAGGGCTGTTCGCAACTGCTCATCTACCACTTCATGTTCGGCCCTGACTATACGGCCGGATGCCCCTCCTGCTCGTCGATCGCGGACGGCTTCAACGGCGTTGTCGTCCATCTCGAAAACCATGACGTCGCCTTCACCGCCGTTTCCCGCGCGCCGCTTCCCAAGCTGCAGGCCTTCAAGGAGCGGATGGGATGGACCTTCGATTGGGCCTCCTCCTTCGGTAGCGATTTCAACCTCGACTTCAGCGTCTTGTTCAGCGAGCAGCAGCAGCGCGAGGGCGGGATAGAGTACAATTATCGCCATGAACCGCCCCTGGCGGGGCCGCCGAGAGGCCAGACCGTTCAGGAATGGAACCTGAAAGGCAGCGACAGCCCGATCGCCCAGATCGCGGCGTCCACCGGGACCGACATCGCTACATACACGCGCGACCGGCCGGGTCTCAGCGCCTTCGTACTCGAGGATGGCGTGGTTTACCACACCTACTCGAGCTATGCCCGTGGCCTGGACGGTATTTGGGGCATGTATCAGTGGCTCGACCGCGCACCCTTCGGCCGCAATGAGCAGGGCATCTGGTGGCAGCGTCACGACGAATACGGCCAGAGGCAAGGCTGATGCTTTCCGTCGACCAGACCCGGCGCAACGCATCGGCCGACCCACCGACCGAGAATGCAGCGAGCATCGCCGAGTGGCTGTGCCTTGCGGCAGCGCCAACCTTCGCCATCATGGCGATTGTCACGATGGCAAGCGGCGGAGCAGATATGATCTGCTCCGCAACGCAGGGCGCATTTCCAATGGATGGCATGGCGGCAATGTACCTGCTGATGTGCGCCTTTCACCTGCCGCCCTGGCTGCGGTTGATTTCCAGACGTGCGGTTGGCCCTACTCAGCCATGAAACCCGGACCCCGGAGCCACCGTTGGGACCCTTGTCCAGGGCAATGACGGGCTGCAAAGAATGACTTGTATTACTCCCTGCCCGCTCCACCTTAAGCCCCGAGTAAAGCTACCCAACCAGATAGGCAACCGGGAGAAGGTCAGTGCCAGATAGTTCCACGATCTCAGCAGCTGCATCGGGTCAATTTTCGATCGGCAACATAACCATCAATCGCCTTGGCTTCGGTGCCATGCGTGTTACGGGTCCAGGTATTTGGGGACCGCCTGCGGATAAGGCAGGAGCATTGGCCACCTTGCGCCGCCTGCCCGAGGTTGCCGTCAATTTCCTAGATACAGCCGATTCCTACGGCCCCGACGTGTCCGAGGAACTCATCAGCGAAGCGCTGTATCCCTACAAGGGGCTGTTGATTGCGACCAAGGCAGGTCTGACTCGCGAAGGACCGGATATCTGGACGCCGAACGGGCGGCCAGACTACCTCCTCGAGCGAACGAAGGGCAGCCTCAAGAAACTTCGCGTCGACCGGATCGATCTGTGGCAGCTGCACCGCATAGACACCAAGGTTCCGCGCGACGAGCAATTCGGCGCGGTAAAGACGCTCTTGGACCAGGGCCTCATTGCCCATGCTGGCCTGAGCGAAGTTTCGGTTGAAGACATTAAGGCGGCTCGAAAGGTATTTCCTGTCGCGACAGTTCAGAACCGCTACAACCTTGTCGATCGAGGCAGTGAGGATGTGCTTGACTACTGCGAGCGCGAGGGCATCGGCTTTATTCCCTGGTACCCACTGGCGGCAGGCGAGTTGGCCCGCCCTGGTTCCATCCTCGACAGGCTGGCAAGGAAATATGAGGCTACGCCGAGTCAGATCGCGCTCGCTTGGGTGCTCAAGCGCAGCCCTGTGATGCTGCCAATTCCCGGAACCTCCAGGGTGAAGCATCTCGAGGAAAACGTAGCGGCGGCAAACATCACCCTCGAGCAAGAGGACTTTGCAGCGCTGGATACGGCGGCTCGCCAAGCTGGCTCCTAGCGCCGGTGTAGGTACCACCGTCCATCAGGCGCCCAGCGCGAGATGATCGAAAGGATGTCGCCGCACGTCGGAGGGGCAGCGACCTTCGGCTGCGATCTTTCCTGTGAGTATCCTGCAGTTGCATTGTTGCTGACGTTTTTTTGTCATCAGGACGTTTTGTCCAGATGGCACCGCTCTATTTCTAGTCACAAGATTGCGTCCCCACCATCATGCGACCGAGCGGAGACCGCCGTTGGCAACCGAAACAGAATTGAAGCTCGAACTGAGCGCCGATGCAGCCGAGACACTGTTGACGTCCAGCTTGCTGGGCGATCCCGTTTCTGTGGATTCCCTGACTTCCATTTACTTTGACACTCCCGACCAACAAGTGCGGCACGGTGGTTATTCGCTCCGAGTTCGTCAGGTTGGCGAAGCGCATGTCCAAACCGTCAAGGCAACCGGGTCGAACAACGCCATTTTTGCGCGCTCCGAATGGGAGGTCCCGGTAGCAGGCAACGCACCTGTGATTGATTACACGACGCCGCTGAGAGCTGAACTTGATATCGAGGGCAGCGATCTCGTCCGACAGTTCTCCACCTTCGTCAAACGGCATCGGTGGGATGTAGAGGAGGACGGAAGCAAGATTGAAGTTGCCCTGGACACGGGCTTGATTGCCGCCGGCGACCGCCAGATGCAGATAAGAGAACTGGAGCTGGAGCTGAAGGACGGCAAGCCAAGCGCGCTGTTCATCGTCGCCCGCAAGATAGAAGCCCTTGTCCCGATTCGCATTGGTGTCTCGGCAAAAGCCGAGCGAGGATACCGCCTGGTCGGCGAGCAAGCGTCGGTGTACAAGGCCGACCCCGTGCATCTTGATCGCGGTCTACGTGTCTCCGCTTCGTTCCAAGTCATCGCCGAAGCGTGTCTTCGGCATTTCCGACTGAACGAATCGATCCTCCTGGACAACGCGAATCCACTCGCACTCCACCAAGCTCGCGTGGCGCTAAGGCGACTGCGGTCTGCCTTCTCGCTCTACAAGGCAATCCTGGTCGATCCAGAATCTGAGCGGCTCAAGGAGGAATTGAGATGGTTGGCCGGCGTTCTCGGCGCAGCGCGGAACATCGATGTAATGGTCACAAGGGTCGGAAACGGCGGCGAGATCAAAAGCCGTCTGCTTGAAGCGCGCGACAGCGCCTATGAAGACGTTTTGAACGCGCTTTACGGTTCGCGTGCCAAAGCCCTTATGCTCGACCTCAACGAATGGCTCCACTGCGGAGCGTATCTCACGCTGGCGGAAACCGCGGAGGTCCGCGACGGGCCGATCGTCGACTTCGCAATCGAGGCTCTCGACCGCCAACGCAAAAAGTTGAAAAAACGGGGCAGGTCTCTTGTCGAAGCCGACAACGAACACCGGCACGAGGCGCGCAAGGCCGCGAAGAAGCTCAGATACGCAAGCGAATTCTTGAGCTCATTGTTCAGCAGCAAACGGGCAGAGCGACGGTACGCGAAGTTCATCAAAACGATGGAACAATTGCAGGACGAACTCGGCCTTCTCAACGACATGGCAACCGCACCCACCGTCATTCACAATCTGGAGCTGGATTCGCATCCCGACGCCGAATCCTTG
This sequence comes from Rhizobium sp. YTU87027, assembly GCF_050644135.1. Classification (NCBI taxonomy): domain Bacteria; kingdom Pseudomonadati; phylum Pseudomonadota; class Alphaproteobacteria; order Hyphomicrobiales; family Rhizobiaceae; genus Rhizobium; species Rhizobium sp. YTU87027. Next base: position 2,538,277 of record NZ_CP098440.1, read on the forward strand.
TTGGTTGCCGGCAACAGCGAGAAGCTTGTCAACGCTGCCCAATCGTCTTTGGACGAACTGATGGAGCGAAAAAGGTTCTGGCGGGGATGAAGTAGACTGCCGAAGTCCTGTACCCCTCGAACCTGCCGGAGATTCTCGGCGCACCACATTCCGAAACCCGCCGACAAAACGCGATCGTCCGTTTCAGATATGAGAAACGAAATATAAGCACTTTGCGAACGCAGGACTTAGTGGAATCTACGATTCCAGTTCAGGTTGGTGAATCGGGGTCATTTGTGACCTGAACGCGAGGGGGACAGGTTCATTATGTATGGGTAGCAGGATTTTGTTGATCGCGTGCGCTATCGCCGCATCGGCATTTGTCACGCCTTTGCGCGCTGCAGACCTTTTGCCGGCTACGGCACCGCAACCTCAAGCCCAGCAACCGAACGGCTGGACGTTTTCGTTCGCTCCCTACTTCTGGGTTGCGGGCCTCGATGGCAAGTCTCAAGTGTTCGGCCTTCCGACCGTCGACCTGCATGAGAACTTCGGCGACATCCTGAAGGATCTGGACTTTGCCTTCATGGCAGCGGGCGACGCGCGCTACGACCGGTTCAGCATTTTCACCGACATCAACTATGCGCGCGTAACGACGGGTGCTGCCACGACGCGTGGCGTCGTTGCCGACGAAGTCGACGTCAAATCGGTCACGTTTACCTCGTTGCTGGGCGTCGGATATACCGTTTACCAGGACGCGAAGGCCCGCCTGGATGTGACCGCAGGTGCCAGATACTGGCATGTCGAAACCAGAATCGCGCTGAACGGTGGGCTCATCGGAAATCTGTCGCGCACCGACACAGCCAACTGGGTGGATGGAGTGGTCGGCGTCAGAGGCGACTACCTGCTGACTGACAAGGCCTTTCTGACAGGCTTGGCGATGATCGGCGGCGGCGGCGCCGATCTGGACTGGGATGTGCTCGCCGGTGTCGGCTACAAATTCAACAACACGGTCTCTGCCGTTGCCGGGTATCGCGCCCTCGGCGTCAACTACAGCAACGACGGCTTCACCTACGACATGATCCAGCACGGCCCAATCATCGGGGCGGTCATCCACTTCTAGTGGACATTCCTATTCCCAGCAGCCAGATCCGCTGGGGCGAGTTGTTGAGTGCGCCGATCCAAACGGCGACGCACTCAGCAAGCCTTTTTCCGGTTACACCGAACGGGTCAGGCCACCGTCGACGCGAATGTTCTGCCCCGTCATATAGGCTGCTCCCGTCGATGCGAGGAACGCAACGGTCGCGGCGATTTCCTCGCTCGTGCCGTAACGCTTCATCGGAACGCTATCGCGGCGCTCTTCTGTTGCCGGAAGACTGTCGATCCAGCCGGGAAGGATATTGTTCATGCGGATGTTCTCGGCCGCATAGGTCTCCGCAAATATCTTGGTGAACGACGCCAACCCGGCACGGAACACGGCCGACGTTGGGAACATCGGGCTCGGCTCGAACGCCCATGCCGTGGAAATATTGATGATGGCGCCGGCCTTCTGCTTCTGCATGTGCGGCGTCACGAGGCGCGTCGGGCGAATGACATTCAGGAGGTAAACCTCCATACCCCGGTGCCAGTCTTCGTCCGATATGTCGAGGATGGGGGCGCGGGGCCCGTGGCCCGCGCTGTTCACGAGCACATCGATGCGTCCCCAGGTGGAGATTGCGAGATCAACGAGCTTGCGGAGATCGTCATTTGATTGGTTGGAGCCGGTTACACCGACACCCCCCAGTGTTCTTGCGAGTTCCTCGCCCTTGCCCGACGATGAAAGGATTGCCACCTTGAACCCGTCGACCGCAAGACGCTTCGCGGCAGCAGCGCCCATTCCGCTGCCGCCGGCCGTGATCACCGCTACCTTTTCTACTGACATCGCACTCTCCTGTCTTAAAGAGGATCCGCACACCATTGCGGTCTACAGTTGGCCATGAAGTGTGATATCATTGGTGTGGCGTCAGTGCGAACCAGTTCCGTTCCCAGCAAGCAGTAGAAAATCTATCGAATGGCAGAAGGTATCAGGCGTCTTCCCTCCCTCAACGGCCTTCGCGTGTTCGAGGTGGTTACCCGGCATTTGAACTTCCGCCTGGCAGCGGAGGAAATCGGGGTGACCCAAGGAGCTGTAGCCCAGCAGATACGGGGCTTGGAAGCAGAGTTGGGCTTGAAGCTGTTTGACAGGCTTCCACGAACGCTCTCGTTGACTGAGGCGGGCCAAAGCTACGTGACGAACATCCGCCGCGCATTTGAACTGATCTCGGAGGCAACCGAAACGCTGAAGCCGGAGCCGCTTCACCTGACGATCAGCGTTACGCCGACATTCGCCTCGAAGTGGCTGATCCCGCGCCTGCCGGACTTCACAGCAACTCATCCCAACATCGATCTGCGCATTCTGGCGAGTGATCGTATTGCCAATTTCCAGACCGACGCAGTCGATCTCGCGGTTCGCCATGGCCGACCGCCCTTCGGACCGAACTTGAACGCTGAGCTCTTATTCAATCACATCATCATTGCCGTCGGCAGTCCCCTGCTGGTGGAGAAGCTCGGCCGCCCTTCTCAAGGCGACAACCTCGCACACTATCCGCTCCTTCACGACGGCCACGACCTTTGGCCGCAGTTTCTCGAGTTGGCGTTTCCGCACACCCCACTGGCAGGCGCCAAGAACATCCGGTTCAATCAGACGTCGCTGGCGATAGAGGCCGCGATTGCCGGTCAGGGCCTTGCTCTGACAAGCACCTTCTTCGTGGAGGACGACTTGGCGGCGGGGCGCCTTCTCCGCGTACTGCCGACGGAACTCACGGTTGGCACCGACTTTTACGTCGTCTCGCCACGTAAGCCGCGCCATCCCGCATCTGTGGCTGCGGTAAGGAATTGGCTTGCCCGTCAGACATGTGGCAACCGTCCGGATTGCGTTTAAGCCAAGGTCGGCGGCCATAGAAACCCTTTCCCGAAGGCCCCGATGAGACATGCACCAGCATCAACATCGAGCGCGGCCGGTGTCGGGAAAAGGTCAGATTGCGGTGGAACGCGCCAGCAAAAACAGCAGATTCCACAGAACAGACTGGCACTGTTCCCATTTCTATAGTAGCTCCTAAGCTTGCTGTCAGAAATGCACGCTACGATGCGGGAGAACTATCATCGGAAAGTCTAGATGACGCGGAAAAACATAGGCTCATTGCAATTGGCCGTTCTGGCCTTGCTGCTGGCAGGATGCACCAAGGTGGAGCCTTTGGAAACCGCCGCCGTCAGTCAGTCGATCCCGACGCCCGCGAAGACGGATCAGGCGGTTATCGCAGATACAGTCAGCCGCGGCCCTGTCGGAGTGAAGCCCCTTGCCTGGGCCAACCCTTCGACCGGAAGTGCGGGCGTGATCGAAGAAATCGGCGTTGATCCCGAAAGTTCATGCCGCGCCTTTGTCACCACCCAGCGTACGCTCGAGGGAGAAACTCGGTTCAAGGGCCTTGCTTGCCCGTCCGGTGACTCCGACTGGAAGCTCGGACCCGCGCAGTAACTGAGATCGCCGCATCCTCATCTGGGACCAAGCCAAGGAACATCGCACGCTGGCCGAACAGCCGTGATCATTCTCCCGGGTAACTCGCACGAGCACGGACTCGCTCTCATTGCCGGCGGTCAAAGGAGCGCGCAGGTATCTCATCCCAGACCACCTAGCGGATGCAGTCCCTACGGATCGAGGCTCGGGCGCTACTGGGGTTTGATCTGAGATCCCAAGCTGCTCGCAGTGAGGCTTTGGTGATGCTTTGCGTGGTTGTACGGTCAATCGCCTTGTTTGCAGCCGCTCGACCAAGCAGCCCAGCGCCAAGAAAATTGCTGACCGCTAAAGCAGTCGGCCGAACGAAGCCGGCGTCGGAAGTTGAGTCCGTTCCAATCAGCCATGTCGATGCTGAATTTCTATATCAACGATGCAGGACAGCACTTCTCCAAGCCGCAACGCAAAGAGCTGGATAAGGTCAAGGACCAACTTCGCAGGGTTTCGGGCGAAGCCCAAGGGATGAGAAGCAGTAAGCTCCGGCGTCGATTGGGACCCGGACCACAGCCAAGCACGGCGACAACCGAGAAGGAAGCGTGGACGCGGCTCAGCGCCGCGTCCACCAATTTCTTAGCAATCAAACGAGATCAAAACGATCGGCGTTCATTACCTTGGTCCAGGCTGCCACGAAGTCCTTGACGAACTTCTTCTTGGCATCGAACTGGCCATAGACTTCCGCAAGGGCGCGAAGTTGAGAGTGCGAACCGAAGATCAGGTCGACGCGGGTGCCGGTCCACTTGAGTTCGTTCGTCTTGCGGTCACGCCCCTCGTAAACACCTTCCTTGCCGGCGACCGGAGACCACTGGGTACCCATGTCGAGCAGGTTGACGAAGAAGTCGTTCGTCAGTGCTTCGGGACGAGACGTGAAGACGCCATGCTCGGGCTGGCCAGCCTTCAGCACGCGCAGTCCGCCGACGAGAACCGACATTTCCGGAGCGGTCAGCGTCAACAACTGGGCGCGGTCGACGAGCGCTTCTTCCGGCTTCATGAACTGGCGACCGCCGACATAGTTGCGGAAACCGTCGGCGCGCGGCTTAAGCGCAGCGAAGGAGGCCGCATCCGTCTGTTCCTGCGAGGCATCCGTGCGGCCAGGCGTGAACGGCACGGTGACGTCGTGGCCGCCGGCCTTTGCCGCCTTCTCGACACCGGCGGCACCGGCGAGAACGATTAGGTCGGCGAGCGAGATCTTCTTAGCCCCGGTCTGAGCGGCATTGAAATCCTTCTGGATACCCTCGAGGACGCCAAGCACCTTGGCAAGTTGGGTCGGCTGGTTCACCTCCCAGTCCTTCTGAGGCGCAAGCCGGATGCGTGCGCCATTTGCGCCGCCGCGCTTATCCGAGCCGCGGAAGGTCGAGGCAGATGCCCAGGCGGTCGAGACCAGTTCCTGCACGGACAGGCCGGTTGAGAGAACCTTGTCCTTCAGTTCGGCAATGTCCGCATCGTCGACCAGCTTGTGATCAACGGCCGGGATCACATCCTGCCAGATCAGGTCTTCCGCCGGCACTTCCGGCCCGAGGTAACGGACCTTCGGCCCCATGTCGCGGTGGGTCAGCTTGAACCAGGCGCGAGCGAAGGCATCTGCAAACTGATCGGGATTTTCAAGGAAGCGGCGAGAGATCTTCTCGTATGCCGGATCGAAACGCAGCGACAGGTCGGTGGTCAACATCGTCGGAAGATGCTTTCTCGACGCGTCATAGGCATCGGGAATCGAAGCATCGGCGTTCTTGGCCTTCCACTGCTTCGCGCCGGCCGGGCTTTGAGTTAGCTCCCATTCAAAGCCGAACAGGTTTTCGAAGAAGTAGTTGCTCCACTTCGTCGGAGTCTGCGTCCACGTCACCTCAGGACCGCCAGTGATGGCATCCTTGCCGACGCCGGTACCAAACGAACTCTTCCAGCCGAGCCCCTGATCTTCGATCGCCCCGCCTTCCGGCTCTGCGCCGATAAGCGACGGGTCGCCGGCTCCGTGCGTCTTGCCGAAGGTATGACCGCCGGCAATCAGCGCTACCGTCTCTTCATCGTTCATAGCCATACGGGCAAAGGTTTCACGGATGTCGCGGGCAGCCGCGACCGGATCGGGGTTGCCGTTCGGACCTTCGGGATTGACGTAGATCAAGCCCATCTGCACGGCGCCGAGTGGTTCAGAGAGCTCACGCTCGCCACTGTAACGCTCATCGCCCAGCCAAGTGGCCTCTGGACCCCAGAAGAGTTCCTCGGGCTCCCATACGTCGGCGCGACCGCCGGCAAAACCAAAGGTCTTGAAGCCCATGGATTCGAGCGCAACGTTACCGGTCAGGATCAACAGGTCGGCCCAGGAGATCTTGTTTCCGTATTTCTGCTTGATCGGCCACAGAAGACGGCGAGCCTTGTCGAGGTTGGCGTTGTCCGGCCAGCTGTTGAGTGGGGCGAAACGCTGCTGACCGGCACCTGCACCGCCGCGGCCGTCAGTGATGCGGTAGGTGCCGGCGCTGTGCCATGCCATACGGATGAACAAACCGCCGTAGTGACCGAAGTCGGCCGGCCACCAGTCCTGCGAATCGGTCATCAACGCATGAAGGTCCTTCTTCAGCGCATCGAGGTCGAGCGTCTTGAATTCCTCGGCATAGTCGAACGCCTTGCCCATCGGATCGGAAAGAGCGGAATGCTGGTGAAGAACCTGCACGTCCAGCCGGTCCGGCCACCAGTCGCGATTGGATCGACCACGGGGCGCACTGCCATGCGCGACAGGACATTTTCCTGCGCTGTCGGGTTTCTGGTCCATAACGTTCTCCTTGATTGCTTTGAATTTTCTGCCGTCCAAAGGGGGATCTGCCAAACCACGAGGCTCGGTCACATCGCCCGGAAACGGTTTTCGGCACTCAGGCCGAGGGTACCGGTCGACACATCCTCCCTTCGCTCCTTCATATCGGAAGCAGATCATAATTCTAAGTTGGATTTATTGATCGTTACGATAAGTAAAAGCTATGAAATTGGCGAACAACGTTCGCTTCAAAACTTTGCCAAAACACCCGATAACATGCGCAGCATAGGCACCGATAACGCCAGATTCCGGCTCCAACCTACCGACAGACCGGGTCGTGTCCCTGGGAGAGGTGTAACTCGGCGGTAGCGAAGCCGCTCGCGAGCGCGCCCTCAACAGCGCTGTAGCGAGTGAGCGGCTTTGCGGGTGGTCATCAATGTTTTTCCGGTAGGGTCGGGTTGTTCAAGACCAACCTGATGGAAAGAGCACTGATGACCGATGACATGATGAACCTGCGCTCGCTCGTTGAGAAGAGTGCCGATGCGGATTTGTTGCGTGAGATGATCGGCTTTGCGGCCGAGAAGCTGATGGAGCTGGAGGTCGGCGCCAAGACCGGCGCGGCCTATGGCGAGAAGAATGCATTGCGGCTTGCTCAACGTAACGGCTACCGTGAGCGGGATTGGGAAACGCGGGCCGGAACGGTGGAACTGCGTATCCCCAAGCTCCGGACCGGCAGCTATTTCCCGAGCTTCCTGGAGCCGCGCCGCATGGCCGAGAAGGCTTTGACCGCCGTCATTCAAGAAGCTTACATCCAAGGTGTCTCGACCCGCTCTGTCGACGACCTGGTCAAGGCGATGGGGATGTCGGGCATCTCCAAGAGCCAGGTTTCCCGCCTGTGCGAGGAGATCGACGATAAGGTCAAGGCGTTCCTGGCCCGGCCGATCGAAGGCGATTGGCCATACCTCTGGATCGATGCCACCTATCTGAAGGTCCGGCGCGGCGGGCGCATCGTTTCCGTCGCCGTCATCATTGCGGTCGGCGCCAACACCGATGGGCGGCGCGAGGTGCTCGGCATGGAGATCGGCACATCGGAAGCCGAGCCGATCTGGACCGAGTTCCTGCGCAAGCTGACCAGGCGCGGCTTGAGCGGCGTCAAGCTCGTCGTCTCCGATGCCCATGAAGGCATCAAGGCTGCCGTTTCCAAAGTCCTCTCGGCCACCTGGCAGCGCTGCCGGGTCCACTTCATGAGAAACGCGCTCGCCCACGCCGGAAAGAGTGGTCGACGGGTGGTGTCCGCCTTCATCGCCACCGCCTTTGCCCAGGATACGCCTGAGGCCGCAAGCACCCAGTGGCGTAGCGTTGCCGATCAAATTCGCCCGAAAGTGCCAAAGCTCGCAAATCTCATGGACAATGCCGAGGAAGATGTGCTCGCCTACATGACCTTTCCCAGGCAGCATTGGACCAAGCTGCATTCGACAAATCCCATCGAGCGCCTCAACGGCGAGATCAAGCGCCGCACCGACGTCGTCGGCATCTTCCCCAACGACGATGCCATCGTCCGGTTGGTCGGGGCACTCCTGCTCGAACAGAATGACGAATGGGCCGTTCAACGATCCCGCTACATGACCCTTGAGACCATCGCACAAATGAGCGATGATCCCATCATCAGCCTGCCCGCTGCGGCGCGCTGACCCATTCCCGGCCCAGCCGGAAGGCACGGCGATCAACAAGCCGAGCTACACCACTCCAAAAGACGCGATCACAGACCGCGCGGGTAGTGGGTGCAGAGCGGCTGCAGCCCCAGAAAGCCGCAGTACGCAGAATCAACGGATCAAATCGTGTGGAAGGGCTCGCCGCCGCGGATCGGTTATCAGCGCGGGACCGTTGGAAGACCACCGCATCAAACAGGACCGTGCTGGCGTCGATACAGTGCTGGCGTCGATGATAAACGAGGTCACGGCGACTGAGAGACTTCGAGTTCGGCATTGGCGAGCCCGTTCAGCCACCCGTCGCGCCAGGCTCTTGCCGACGCGTTCAGGAGATCTTCGATGAAGCCGAAATCGCTGCGATAGGGGTTGGGCTCTCTAATTTTTGGGAATCGGTCGCGGGAGTATCGAAACCAATGCGGGGCTTTAGATGCTCAGAGTTCGCGAAGGATCCGCCTCACCAGTCCTTCAACCAATGGACTGCAACGGCACTTCCGGCACTTCGCCACCAAGGATGCGGTCAGCGAAACACAAATTTGAGAGGCCGTAGCGTTGAAAGAGCTCATTATCCTGATTGGCCCGGAACTCGGCCTGGTCCTGAGGTGAAGAGAAATATTTCCCGATCAGAAGCGGCAGACGGGTGCTTTTCAGCCTTCTTTGCTGAAAATGGTTCCAGAACAACGAATCGCCCACCGACTTGATAAGGGAGCCGTCACCAAAATAGCTCGGATAGTACTTACCGACCGCCTTGGTATTCCAAAGTGTTGCCGGACCGAAAGTGCCGCGTTCGCCCGCGCCTGAACCAAGTCTAAGGCGCTCACGCGGCTGCGGCGGCCAATCCGGCGCAAATTCAGAGGCGATCAGCATCGGCGCTTTGAAAGGTTCATCGAGATGCGATTTGTCGAAGCATACCAGCCATTCACCGCCAACCAGTGCGGCGGAGGAAGCGCAGGCCGCACCAACCAATAGCTCAACTGCATTGGTGGCCAACCGGTCGTCCATGTTGAGGTTCATCACAAACAACGATTTGCTTAGGGCCACCGCCGCTGACCAGGCTTCATAGATCGAGAGCGGGCGGGAAAAGACATAGCAGTCCGCGTCAAGCCATTGGGGCGGCATATCGCCATTGTCGAAGATATAGACAATACGCACCCCAACACTCTGCTGACGCAGGTTGATATAGTGTGACTTCAGCAATTCATGCTTGTCGTTCTGACGGTGCCATACCGCACAGAACACGGTGACCAGCGCCGTGTCAAAATCGCTCTGCGTCCTTACTCGAGTATAGTGCATGTCGGGGAATTCCTTTCGCGTAAGGTTCGCGCATGGCACAGGCGGCATTGGTGTTGACCAAGGAGATGGCATGAGCCGGGCATTCGCGTCAATTGCCATGACCAGAAATCCTGGGGGCGGCGAGCCGGGCATCTGAGATCGCCATTTTGAGGTGTTTGCTGCGTCGCGAAGAACTCGCAGCGGCTGGAAATAAGGGAATTGGATGCAGCAGAAGTGCGACCTGACCTCTGCCAGCCGAATGGTCTCGGCAGGGCGCCCAGTCGGTGGAGGGGTGCGTGCATGCGTGTCCTGATAACCGGAGCGGGTGGCATTCTGGGCAGGCATGTTGTACGGCATTTTGCTCGTCTCTCGCCCGGCGCGGACGTGATCACCAACAAGGTCGATCTGACAAATCTGGATGCTACGCGAACGGCAATCGCCGCCCTGGAGCCGATCGACAAGGTTATTCATCTGGCAGCTTTGGCGTCGGTAGCATCAGTCAAGGCCAATCCTGCGAGTGCCTATGCGGTGAACGTCGGTGGCACGATCAATTTACTTTCGGCACTTGAAGGGCGCGCTGCCTCATTCCTCTATTGCTCATCGAGCCATATTTACGCGCCATCTAACCTGCCGATAAGCGAGGACGCCGCAAAGGCCCCTTCCTCTTTCTACGGGCGTACAAAATGGGTGGGCGAAAGCGTTGCCGCCGACATTTGCGAGGCGTCCGACCGCGCCTTTTGCGCCGCGCGTGTCTTTTCGATTCACGACCCCGCCCAAACTGGCTCCTTTCTTCGCCCATCCATAGAGCGCCGGCTGGTAGAAGAGGACCTGAGCCAACCCTTCCAGCTTCCAGGCGGGGACAGCATCCGGGATTTCCTGCCGGCGGAAGAAGCGGCGAAGCTTATCGTGCGCCTTGCGCTCTCTTCGGCATCTGGGCCTGTCAACGTCGGTTCTGGCCGCGGCACCACCATCCGAGATTTCGTGCAGGGTTTCAGCCCGCGGCCCCTCGACATCAGAGCCACCGGCGGCTCCGACACCCTCGTCGCGGATATTTCGCGGCTTAGACAGTTACTAGGAGACTCCGATGTCTGAGACTGTTTCCATCGTCATTCCCACTTTCAACCGGGCTGAAATGCTGCCTGTCGCCATCAACAGCGCATTAAGCCAAACAAAGGCGTGCGAGATTATCGTCGTCGACCACGGCTCCACAGATGACACGCCGAAAGTTGCCGAAGCTTACGGCGACCGTATTCTCTACGTCCGCCGCGAACGGGATTTCGGGCCGCATTTTTGTTGGCTTGAAGGTGCGCTGCATGCCAGCGGCGAATTTGTCCACCTTCAGTATGACGACGATTGGATCGCACCAACTTTTATCGAGGCATGTCTTTCGGTCATCACACCGGAAACCGGCTTCGCCTTTACTGGCGCGGACGTGGTAGACGGCCCCGGCCTGCCCACGAAGCTTCGCCAGTTCACCGACTGGCTGCCGGCCACAGGCACCTATCCGGTTCACGCCGTGGAGAGACAGATTCTCGGCTCGCTGATTTCGCCCGGAGCGGCGCTCTATCGCCGTCAGATCCTGATTGACGCGCTCTATCCGGGGCGATTGCCGCTTCAGATTCACGAATATCGCGGCGTCGGCCCCGACGCCTTCGTCTCGCTGCTCTCGATGCTACGCTATCCAGCGGTCGGTTTTGTGCGTGAACCGCTCGCCTTCTTCCGTTTTCACGAGGGCTCTATCACCATCGACGCCTTCGCATCTGGCGAGAAGACCGCGAGACTGCGGGCCGCTTATGCAGAAGTAACCCGCCACTATCTCGAAATGAAAGTGATGCGCGCTGTGCGCATCAGGGAGGAAGCATGACTCTAGGGCGCCCGATTCGCCTTGCCGAGGAAACCATCGATCAGAGTGAGCTCGAGGTGCTTTCCGAGTGGATGCTCGCAGGCAACCGCCTGACCAAGGCCGAGCAGACGCTCGCCTTCGAGCAGGAATTTGCTACCTGGATGAACTGCCGCCACGCGGTTTATGTCAATTCCGGCTCGTCTGCGAACCTTCTGATGATCGCCGCACTCAAAGAAGCAGGCCGCCTGCGTAACAACAAGGCGATCGCTGCTGCCGTCAGTTGGGTTACGACGGTTTCCCCGCTCCTCCAGCTCGGCTTCGATGTACGCTTGTGCGATTGCGATCCGAAGTCGCTGGGCATCGATCTCAATCATCTGGAAGATCTTTGCCGCAAGGATCCGCCGGCGCTCCTTATCCTCGTGCACGTTCTGGGCCATGCTGGCGACATGGACGCCATCCGCGAAATCTGCCAGCGCTACGACATCATCTTGCTGGAGGATTCCTGCGAGGCGCTCGGCTCAACCTACAAGGGCCGCAAGCTGGGTACGATCGGCACCGCAGGCAGCTTCTCCTTTTATTACGGGCACCACATCTCGACCATCGAGGGTGGTATGGTTGTCACCGACGACGCCGACTTGCACCAGTTGATGCTTTCGCTGCGCTCGCACGGCTGGAGCCGCGATCTCATGCCGGAACTACGTCAGTCCTTGGCAGAGAAGAACGGGGTCGACGAGTTCAAGAACCTCTACACCTTCTACCATGCTGGCTACAATCTGCGCTCCACCGACCTCCAGGCATTCCTCGGCCGTTCGCAGCTCAAGAAACTCGATCAGATCGTCGAACGTCGCCGCATCAATTTCGACCTCTATTGCAAGGCGCTCCCTGATTTCTTCTCCCAGTCAGGGGATACGGAAGTTCTATCGTCCTTCGCCTACGGCACCTTTATCGAGAACCGGCTCGAAACCTACAAACATATCAACGCACTCGACATCGAGTGCCGTCCGCTGATCTGCGGCAACATTGCGCGCCACCCCTTCTGGCTCCGTGATCATCCGCGGCTCGCCCTTCCAAACGCCGACAAAGTACACGACTACGGCATCTATCTGCCGAACCACCATAATCTGAATAAAGCGGACATTGTGCGCGTGGCCGACGCCTTCGCCTCTGTCGCCCGCCCCTGCTAAGAGCGAACACCATGACGACGAATACGGCTGCAAAGCGCGCGCTGATCACCGGCGTAACCGGACAGGATGGTTCCTACCTTTCAGAGCTCCTGCTTTCCAAGGGTTATGAGGTGCACGGCATCAAGCGCCGGTCATCGAGCTTCAACACGGCGCGCGTCGACCACCTCTATGAAGACGTACATCAGGCAAATCGCCGCTTCACGCTGCATTATGGCGACATGACAGACTCCACCAACCTGATCCGTATGATTCAGGAGGTACAGCCAGATGAAATCTACAACCTTGCCGCCCAGTCGCACGTGCATGTGAGCTTCGAGACTCCGGAATACACGGCCAACGCCGACGGTATGGGCACGTTGCGCATCCTGGAAGCGCTGCGCATCCTGCGCATGGAGAAGACCCGCTTCTATCAGGCCTCTACCTCCGAGCTCTACGGCAAGGTGGTAGAGACACCGCAGAAGGAAACAACTCCCTTCTATCCGCGTTCGCCGTATGGTGTCGCCAAGCTCTACGCCTATTGGATCACCGTCAACTATCGCGAATCCTACGGAATGCACGCCTCGAACGGCATTCTGTTCAACCACGAAAGCCCGCGTCGCGGCGAAACCTTCGTGACCCGCAAGATCACCCGCGCCGTGGCGGCCATCGCCGCTGGCGATCAGGACCGCCTCTATCTTGGCAATCTGGATTCCATGCGCGACTGGGGTCATGCCCGCGACTATGTTGAGGGCATGTGGCGCATTCTGCAGCAGGATAATCCAAGTGATTACGTGCTGGCGACGGGGCGCACCGTCAGCGTTCGTGAATTCGTTGAAACGGCTTTCCGGGTTGTCGGCATCCATATAGAGTGGCGTGGCGACGGCGTCGAGGAGCGCGGTTTCGTGCGTGGTACGGATCGCTGCCTGATCGAAGTTGATCCACGCTATTTCCGTCCGACGGAAGTGGATCTCCTGCTCGGCGATCCCACCAAGGCCGAAAGAGAACTCGGATGGCGTGCCACGACAACGCTCGAAGAAATGATCATTGAAATGGTCAATTCCGATATTCAGGAACATGCGTCAAACTCGGTTCATCAGAGAGACAAGGACTGAGGATGAATCCTGTTTTTGAGCTTGACGGAAAACGGATATGGGTCGCCGGCCATCGTGGGATGGTTGGCTCGGCTTTGGTCCGGATCCTCTCGCGATTGAATTGCGAGGTGCTGACGGTACCACGCAGCAAGGTTGACCTGACGGATCAGGCCGCGACGCGGCGCTGGCTTCTGGATAACAAGCCGGATGCCGTCATCGTGGCCGCAGCCCGCGTGGGCGGCATTGCCGCCAACAGCGCCTCGCCGGTTGCCTTCCTCTACGACAATCTCATGATCGAGGCGAATATCATCGAAGCTGCGGCTCGCGCGGGGGTGAGCAAGCTTCTCCTACTCGGCTCTACCTGCATCTACCCGCGTGACGCCGAACAACCGATCCGTGAAGAATCACTTCTCACGGGTCCGCTTGAAAAGACCAACGAGTGGTATGCTATTGCCAAGATCGCCGGCATCAAACTTTGTCAAGCCTATCGGCAGGAGCAAGGACGCGACTTCATATCAGCCCAGCCGACTAATCTTTACGGGCCTGGCGACAACTATGACTTGGAAACGAGCCACGTTCTGCCAGCATTGATCCGCAAGGCACACGAGGCCAAGGCAAACAACGCAGAATCACTGACAATCTGGGGCAGCGGCACCCCGCTAAGAGAATTCCTCCACGTGGACGATCTGGCCGAGGCCGTGGTCTTCTTGTTGGGGAACTACTCCGGTCCACTGCCGATTAATATCGGCTCCGGTGAGGAACTGTCGATCGCCAAGCTTGCTCGCCTCGTCTGCGAAACCGTTGGCTTCAACGGCTCGCTGACCTTCGATACCACGCGGCCAGACGGGACGCCGCGTAAGCTTGCCGACCTTCGCCGCCTGCATGAGCTTGGTTGGAACAATGCACGCCCGCTCACGACTGGCCTCAAACAGACCTATGAAAGTTTCCTCAGCATCCGCGGCACCTGATTGTCGCTTACGCTATCGGCTTCGAAGGAACGTGGCTTAAGATCTGACCCGCCGCAATAACTACATCAATGTGCTTTCCGCGATCAAACATCGCCTCGCGGCTGGAAGGTCTGAACCGGGACTATGGAACCTCGATCCTTGTCAGCAGTTCGGGATTGGTTGCGGGGGCCTGATGGCATGGAGACTTGTATGAGCCTCAAGCCGGTCCAGCATTGACAATTTCCGCTACGCCAGCACCGGCCATGATGCACAGTAATCTTGCAGTCCTAAATCGGGCCGCAGCCAGTCAGTCTGCTTTTTGGAGAGAACCGACGTCGGGCTCTACTCCCATTTGAGGCGTGGCGAAGGAACCGAAGCCGCAGTCGAACGCGATTTCGCCAAGCGAAAGGGCGCGCCGAAACGCTTGTGCCGGAAAGCTCGCAGGTGCCGATGCTGTCTCAACCCGGTGTCGTCACGGAATTTATCATAGAGGCGGCATCGTCGCTTTAGGGTGAGCAAAATCGGCGGACCCCATTTGCCAGATCTCCGCACAATCATAAGCCGTGCCAATGCGGACATACTTTCCCTTGCCGCCCTTTCAAGACGACGATTTTGCATTACATTGCCGGATCTATGAATTTTCTTCGCATATCCTGCGAACCCTTGCCGGTTACCGGTGGGGCCCCACCTCCTCTATCTCTTCATCCAACCCGGGCTTGACCTGGTTCACGCAAACCAGAACGAAAGGATAAGATGATGACTCTCAAGGATATTTTGCCGAGCAAGCTTGGCTTTGGCGCAGCCCCGCTCGGCAACATGTTCCGCGATATTCCGGAGGAAGAGGCGCTGGCAACTGTAGAGGCCGCCTGGAATGATGGCATTCGCTATTACGACAATGCGCCGTTCTATGGCGCCGGCCTCGCGGAGATCCGCATGGGCGAGGCGCTTGAGAAAAAGCCGCGCGACCAATATGTGATCAGCACCAAGGTTGGCCGGGTCATCCTCGACGAGATCGAGGATGTCAGCACCCGCGACCTCGGTGAGAAAGGCGATGTGTTCAAATACGGCCGCCCCAATAAGATCGTCAACGACTACTCGGAAAACGCCACCCTACGCTCGATCGACGACAGCCTGAAGCGGCTGAACACTGATCACATCGAGATCGCCTTTGTCCATGACGTCGCCCAGGATTTTTACGGCGACGAGTGGCTCAGCGTTTTCGAGAGCGCGCGCAAAGGCGCCTTCAAAGCACTCGACCGGTTGCGAGACGAAGGCGTGATCAAGGCCTGGGGCCTCGGCGTCAATCGTGTCGAGCCGATCGAACTGCTGCTCGCGCTGGAGGGTCCGCGTCCGGATGGCTTCCTGCTCGCCGGCCGCTACACATTACTCGATCATGACCGTGCCATTCAGCGCGTCATGCCGAAAGTTGCCGAACGTGGACTCGGTATCGTCGTCGGCGGCCCCTACAGTTCCGGCGCGCTGGTAGGCGGCCCGAACTTCGAGTATGCCCCGGCAACGCCTGCAATTCTCGACAAGGTGGCGCGGATCAAGGCAATCGCCGATCGCCATGGCGTGAGCATGAAGGCGGCTGGGCTGCAATTCTCCCTCGGCCATCCGGCGGTCGCAGCCGTCATTCCCGGTGCGAGCAAGCCGGAGCGCATCGCGGAGGATCGCGCAGCACTCGCAGAGGTGATCCCGCCGGATTTCTGGCGCGAGATTCGTCAGGCCGGCCTGGTCAATCCGGATGCGCCACTGCCTGTCGCGGGCTGAAGGCGTGAGATCGATCAAGAGCCTCGTTCATTCAATCATGGGCGAGGCTTCTGTCGTCGGGTCCGCGGCGAGAAATTTCTGCGTGCGCGGCACCGTGAAATCGAGGAAGGCCCGCACGCGGCCGGCATGAGTTGTGCCGCGCGATAGAGCGCATGGATGTCGCCGAAATCCGAGACCGTGTTGTCCGCGAGAATCTCGACCAGTTCCCCCCGCGCAATCGGGTCGCGAACGTGATCGTCGGCGATGCGCCCGATTCCCACGCCGGCGATCGCCATCCGGCGGATCGTTTGGCCATTGTTGACCAGTAGCCACTCAGCATCCGCTCGACGATGCGCCCGCCCGGACGGTTAGGCTGAGCTTGAGACGGAGTTAAAACGCAAAAAGCTCCTCGACGCTTGGGCGGAGGAGCTTTAGAGCAAATATCCCGAGTGGGAGGATTTTCAAGTTTGTTTGGTTGCGGGGGCAGGATTTGAACCTGCGGCCTTCAGGTTATGAGCCTGACGAGCTACCGGGCTGCTCCACCCCGCGTCCAGCGCATTCGGCTTTACCGAATGTCGCGGCGGCGTAACCGCTTGGCGGTTATGCCTTCTTCGTGAGCAACTTGCGAAGACAAGTTGTTCATGTAAGGGACGCACCATCAGACGAGCTGTCCGGTGCGCCGATTTTTCATTCTGTATATAGGGCCCAAATCAGAAAGGACCGCTTTAGGCGGCCCTTTTTGTTTCGGCTTGGGCCGTCATTTCATGATGAGAAGATTTGTTGTTGCGTTTAGCAGACCTGGCAGCGACCGACTCTCCCGCGTCTTAAGACGAAGTACCATAGGCGCTGGGGCGTTTCACGGCCGTGTTCGGAATGGGAACGGGTGCAGCCGCCCCGCCATAACCACCAGGTCAGCGAAGCGCAACAATTGAGAAGCTGGCAGGCATTCGCCTGTTTTCTTTTGAACACGTTTAGGCGTCACCCCGACACGCTTGTGTCGGAGATGAGCATTGATCAATGAGAACGATCAAGCCAATCGAGCTATTAGTACCGGTAAGCTTCACACATTGCTGCGCTTCCACACCCGGCCTATCAACGTGGTCGTCTTCCACGGCTCTGATAGGGAATACTCGTTTTCAGGTTGGTTTCCCGCTTAGATGCCTTCAGCGGTTATCCATTCCATATGTAGCTACCCTGCTATGCCCTTGGCAGGACAACAGGTCCACCAGAGATATGTCCATCCCGGTCCTCTCGTACTAGGGACAGATCCTGTCAATATTCCTACACCCACGGCAGATAGGGACCGAACTGTCTCACGACGTTCTGAACCCAGCTCACGTACCGCTTTAATTGGCGAACAGCCAAACCCTTGGGACCTGCTCCAGCCCCAGGATGCGATGAGCCGACATCGAGGTGCCAAACAACCCCGTCGATATGGACTCTTGGGGGTCATCAGCCTGTTATCCCCGGCGTACCTTTTATCCGTTGAGCGATGGCCCTTCCACGCGGGACCACCGGATCACTATGACCGACTTTCGTCTCTGCTCGACTTGTCAGTCTCGCAGTCAGGCGGGCTTATGCCATTGCACTCGACGACCGATTTCCGACCGGTCTGAGCCCACCATCGCGCGCCTCCGTTACTCTTTCGGAGGCGACCGCCCCAGTCAAACTACCCACCATACACTGTCCCGGATCCGGATAACGGACCGCGGTTAGACATCCATGACGATAAGGGTGGTATTTCAAGGATGGCTCCACGGAAACTGGCGTCCCCGCTTCAAAGCCTACCACCTATCCTACACATGCCGACACGAATGCCAGTGTAAAGCTATAGTAAAGGTGCACGGGGTCTTTCCGTCTGACCGCAGGAACCCCGCATCTTCACGGGGAATTCAATTTCACTGAGTCTATGTTGGAGACAGCGGGGAAGTCGTTACGCCATTCGTGCAGGTCGGAACTTACCCGACAAGGAATTTCGCTACCTTAGGACCGTTATAGTTACGGCCGCCGTTTACTGGGGCTTCGATTCAAAGCTTGCACCTCTCCTCTTAACCTTCCAGCACCGGGCAGGCGTCAGACCCTATACGTCGTCTTGCGACTTCGCAGAGCCCTGTGTTTTTGATAAACAGTCGCTACCCCCTGGTCTGTGCCACCCCACCACACTTGCGTGCGAAGGGGTCACGCTTCTTCCGAAGTTACGCGTGCAATTTGCCGAGTTCCTTCAACATAGTTCTCTCAAGCGCCTTGGTATACTCTACCTGACCACCTGTGTCGGTTTCGGGTACGGTCTATACGGTGGAGCTATTTCCTGGAACCGCGTCCCTGCAAGATCAATCCAATAAGACCTTACAAGTTGAGCAATCCGTCACTACCACCAGGCCCACGAATATTAACGTGGTTCCCATCGACTACGCGTGTCCGCCTCGTCTTAGGGGCCGGCTAACCCTGCTCAGATTAACTTTAAGCAGGAACCCTTGGTCTTTCGGCGAGAGGGTCTCTCACCCTCTTTATCGTTACTCATGTCAACATTCGCACTTCCGATACCTCCAGGATGTCTCACGACTGTCCCTTCACAGGCTTACGGAACGCTCCGCTACCACGTGTATTGCTACACATCCTCAGCTTCGGTGCATGGCTTCAGCCCCGTTACATTTTCGGCGCAAAGACCCTTATTTAGACCAGTGAGCTGTTACGCTTTCTTTAAATGATGGCTGCTTCTAAGCCAACATCCTGGTTGTTTTGGGATCCTCACATCCTTTCCCACTTAGCCATGACTTGGGGACCTTAGCTGGAGGTTAGGGTTGTTGCCCTTTTCACGACGGACGTTAGCACCCGCCGTGTGTCTGCCGACTAGTACTCCTGGGTATTCGGAGTTTGGTTAGGATCAGTAAGACGGTGAGTCCCCATAGCCCATCCAGTGCTCTACCCCCCAGGGTATTCGGTCGACGCTCTACCTAAATAGATTTCGCGGAGAACCAGCTATTTCCGAGTTTGATTGGCCTTTCACCCCTAGCCACAAGTCATCCCAATCTATTGCAACAGATGCGGGTTCGGTCCTCCAGTTGGTGTTACCCAACCTTCAACCTGCTCATGGCTAGATCACTCGGTTTCGGGTCTAATGCAACAAACTAAATCGCCCTATTCAGACTCG